>CAWHSU010000001.1:0-1038650 GCA_963832085.1 uncultured Actinomycetes bacterium
GGGGTGGATCAGGTCGGGCGGCGCCAGCCGATCCTGCGCCCGCAGCGGCAGCCGCTGCAGTTCCTCCAGCGAGCATCCCGGTGATCGTCTCGACCAGATAGTTCTCGTTGTCCTCGAGGTGGATCGTTGTAGGGGACCCGCAGTTTCGAGACCAGATTCATCGTCTGCGGCGGGGACCGGCTCGCGCGGGGTCCAGCCGGTGACGATCGTCGCCTTTGCGCGGGATCGAGCCCGCCCGGACCCGCTCCTCCAACGTCTCGTGGGAGATGCACTCGAAGAGTGGGTTGGCCAACCGCCTCGATCCGGCGCGGGTCGCCGAGGCCGGCCATGCGTCACCTCCCAGCCCTGCTCGGTCATCTCGTTGCCGAAGTGGAAGGCCTGGATCGCGCTGTTGACGTCGAGCGGCCCGAAGTAGGACGAAGACGACCCTCATCGCTGGACCTCATCGCCCCCACCGCCCGGGTGGACCGGCTCCAGCCAGCCGGGAGGGGACGAAGTCGGCCCGCTGGCGGGCAAAACCACCATTGAAGTAGGGGTCGCCGGGCGAGGGAGCTGGTCGTTACCAGGTGTCAACGAAGAGGGCGCGGTCAACGATGTCGCTGGCGCTGCGGCGAGCGGCATCGCTTGCGCTGCGTGACCACGGTCGCCGTCGGCACGTAGACGCACTTACGGCCGCTGCGGGCGAGCCGCTGGCAGAGGTCGAGATCCTCGTATTCGTGGGCGTAGAACTCGACGAACCCGTCCTCGGCCTCGAAGTCTTGGCGGGCGACCAGCAGGCACTCCGCGCTCAGCGCCGGAAACCTCGCGGGCGCAGGGCAGCCGCCCCGTAATAGCCGTCGCCCTCGGCGCTGAACCCGGCCAGCATCGGCGCCGCCGGGTCGCGCAGGCCGATCGCGTGCCGGCTTGCTCGACCTTGCCGTCGGGGCGTACCAGCTTCGGCCCGACCGCGGCGACACCGGGCAGCGCGGCGTGGAGGACCATCTGCTCGATCCAGTCGGGGTCGACGATCTCGGTCTCGGGGGCGAGGAAGAGCAGGTACTCGCCGGCGGCCTGGGCGGCGCCGAGGTTGTTGGCCGCGCGCGGCGAGGCCTGCCCTCCGTCGACCACGATCGTCCGTCGCATGGCTCGCGGGTGACACAGCTTGACGTCCGGGTCGGAGGTCGCGTCCAACAGCGAGCTGAGCAGACGCGAGATCGCGGCCGCCGCGGGCGGCGACGATGATGCTGACCTGCGGCTGCGGCGCCGAGCCGTTGGCGGGGGCCAGTACCGCGCGGTGGGGATCGTCGCGTGGGACCGACCGGCGCCGGCAGCCGAGCCGCTCGAGGTGGCCGAGACCGCCCGCGCCTGCAGCTCCGGGACGCCGGACCTTCTGTCGGTGCCGGCGGCGATGCTGCCCGGGATTGCCCGCCAGTGGTAGAGGATCTGGGGGATGTGGTGGATCCGCTCGGTGCGCTCGGAGACCCGCAGCATGAACTCGAAGTCCTGGATCGTGTCGAAGGCGGAGTCGAAGCCCGCCGGCGGCCTCGGCGACCGAGGTGCGGACGACCAGCAGGTGGCCGATGTACATCGCCCCGAGCGCGTAGACCGGCGACCAGTCGGGCTTGAGGAAGGGGTCGGCGCGGAGCCGTCGATCGTCAGCTTGTCGGAGTCGGAGTAGACGACGTCGAGCTCGGGGTCGGCGGCGAGCGCCTGGGCGACCCGCAGCAGCGCGTCCGCGGTGAGGGTGTCGTCGTGGTCGAGGAAGCCGACGAACTCGCCGCTGCACAGCGCCAGGCCGTCGTTGGAGGCGGCCGAGATGCCGACGTTCTCGGCAGTGGTTTGAACTTGATCCGCGTTGTCGGCGCGGCATAGGCGCTGCAGCGCTCGCTCCAGCTCCGGCTGGCCGGAGCCGTCGTCGACGATGCACAGCTCCCACTCGGGGTAGTGCTGGCGCGCTCACCGAGTCGACCGCCTCGCGCAGGTAGCCGAGCTCGGTCTTGTAGGTGGGCATCACCAGCGAGATCAGCGGCCGCGCCGGCAGCGCCTGCAGTTCCTGCAGGGCGGCTTCGCGGCGGCCGCGGCGGGTGTGCAGGCGCAGGCGTGCCGCGCCGGCCCAGCTCCCGCAGCCGCCGCAGGAAGCGCGATCGCCCATGCCGGCAGGATCTTTTTCAGACCCGCAGGTCGCGTCGCATCGCTGAGCGGAGCAGCTTCTTCAGCGTCGGCTTCAGCACGCGCAGCGGCCGGGTGACCCTCCAGCTGAGGCTTTCCTCGTAGGTGCGGGCGACCTCGGCGATCTCCTTCTTCGAGCTCGCCGATGCGGAAGTCTTGCGGACAGCTCGCGGTGCAGCGCCTCGCGCTGGCTCGCCGGAGCGCCGTCAGCTCGTCTCGGCTCCTGATCGGTGCTCGGCGCCCATCGACCTCGGCGCATCCTCAGGTGGGATCGCAGCAGGTAGGGTTGCAGCCTCGCATGGAGCCCCTGAAGGGACTGATCCTCTCCGGCGGCGCCGGGTACCCGGCTGCGCCCGATCACCCACACCTCGGCGAAGCAGCTCGTGCCCGTCGCCAACAAGCCCGTGCTCTTCTACGGGATCGAGGCGCTGGTCGACGCCGGGGTCACCGAGATCGGGATCATCATCGCCCCGGAGACCGGCGAGGAGATCCGCGAGGCCGCCGGCGACGGCTCCGCGTTCGGCGCCGAGATCACCTACATCGTCCAGGACAAGCCCGCCGGCCTCGCCCACGCGGTGCTGACCGCGGAGGAGTTCATCGGCGGCTCGCCCTTCGTCATGTACCTCGGCGACAACCTCCTCGCCGACGGCCTGCGCGGCCTCGTCTCGACCTTCCGCGAGGACGAGCCCGACGCGCTGATCCTGCTCACGCCGGTCGACGACCCGCAGTCCTACGGCGTCGCCGAGCTCGACGGCGAGCGGATCGTGCGGCTGGTCGAGAAGCCGAAAGACCCGCCCTCGAACCTCGCCCTGGTCGGCGTCTACCTCTTCAGCCCGCCGATCTTCGACGCCGCCCGCTGCGCTCGAGCCCTCCTGGCGCGGCGAGCTGGAGATCACCGAGGCGATCCAGAGCCTGATCGAAGACGGCCGCGCGGTCCGCTCCGAGGTGGTCGAGCGGCTGGTGGAAGGACACCGGCCAGCTCGCCGACATGCTCGAGGCCAACCGGCTCGTGCTCGAGGAGATCGAGCACCGCGGTCGAGGGCGAGGTCGACGAGGACTCGCGGGTCGAGGGCCGGGTCGTGATCGAGCCCGGGCGCGCGGCTGGAGCGCTCGGTCGTCCGCGGCCCGGCCGTGATCGGCGCCGGCGCCTGCATCGAGGACGCCTACATCGGCCCCTACACCTCGATCGGCGACGACGTCCACGTCCGCCGCTCCGAAGTCGAGCACTCGATCGTCCTCTCCGGCTCGGTGGTCGAGGACCTCGGCACCCGGATGGAGGCGAGCCTGCTCGGCCGCGAAGTGAAGCTGACCCGCAGCGACGGGATGCCGAAGACGCTGCGGATGCTGGTCGGCGACAAGTCCGAGATCAAGATCGTCTGATGGGGGCGCGCGATGAAGGTGCTGGTCACCGGCGCCGCCGGGATGCTCGGCCGCGACGTGATGCTCGCCGCCGGCAACGCCGGCCACGACGTCGTCGGCTTCGGCCGCACCGAGCTCGACGTCACCGACCCGGCGCGCTCGGCGCGCAAGCTCGAGCTCGAGCGGCCCGACGTCGTCATCAACTGCGCCGCCTGGACCGACGTCGACGGCGCCGAGGAGGCCGAGGAGGCGGCGTTCGCGGTCAACGGCACCGGCGCCGGCAACGTCGCCGCCGCCGCCGCCGAGGTCGGCGCCAGCGTCGTCTACGTCTCCAGCGACTACGTCTTCGACGGCGCCAAGGGCGCGCCCTACGTCGAGACCGACCAGACCGGCGCCGCTCTCGGCCTACGGCCGCACCAAGCTCGCCGGCGAGGAGGCGACCGCCGCCGCCAACAAGCGCCACTTCATCGTCCGCTCCTCCTGGCTCTTCGGCATCGGCGGCTGCAACTTCGTCGAGACGATGCTGCGCCTCGCCGACGACCCAGAACGAGGTCGCTCGTCGTCCGCGACCAGGTCGGCTCGCCGACCTACACCTGGCACCTCGCCTACGGGATCGTCCGCCTGATCGAGGGGATCGAGTTCGGCATCCACCACATGGCCGCCGCCGGCGCAGTGCTCCTGGTACGAGTTCGCCCGCGAGATCTTCGAGCAGGCCAAGGTCGAGTGCAGGGTGCTCTCGATCGACCACCGAGATGCTCGGCCGCCCGGCGCCGCGGCCCGGCCTTCTCGGCCCTGGCCAGCCAGCGCGAGCACGCGATCCAGCTGCCCACCTGGCAGGACGGCCTGGCCGGCTATCTCGCCCAACGCCAAGCGAGAGGAGGCACGGCATGAGAGCTCCTCGTCACCGGCGCCGCCGGTTTCATCGGCTCCACCTACGTGCGCCTGGTCGGCGACGAGCACGAGGTGCGTCGTGCTCGACAAGCTCACCTACGCCGGGCGGCGCGAGAACCTGCCCGAGGGGACCGAGCTGGTCGAGGGCGCGATCGAGGACCCGGCGGTCGTCCGCGAGGCGATGCAGGGCTGCGACGCCGTCGTCAACTTCGCCGCCGAGTCCCACGTCGACCGCTCGATCGACGACCAGGACGCCTTCGCCCGCACCCACGTGATCGGCACCGGCACGCTGCTCGACGCGGCCCGCGAGCTCGGCGTCGGGCGCTACCTGCAGGTCTCCACCGACGAGGTCTACGGCTCGATCGAGTCGGGCTCCTTCACCGAGACCTCGCCGCTCGACCCCTCCTCGCCCTACTCGGCGACCAAGGCCGCCGGCGACCTGCTCGTCTCCGCCCACTTCCACACCTACGGCATCGACGCCTCGATCGTCCGCGGCTCCAACAACTACGGCCCGCGCCAGTACCCGGAGAAGCTGATCCCGCTGATCGTCCTGAACGCCCTGCACGGCGACTCGCTGCCGGTCTACGGCGACGGCACGCCAGGTCCGCAACTGGCTCTACGTCGAGGACTTCTGCCGCGGCATCCACACGGTGCTGACGAAGGGCGAGGCCGGCGAGGCCTACAACGTCGGCGGCCCCGACGAGTGCGAGAACATCGAGGTCGTCAAGCGGGTGATCGAGCTGACCGGCGGCGACGAGTCGCTGATCGAGTACGTCAAGGACCGCCCCGGCCACGACCGCCGCTACTCGCTCTCCTCGGCGAAGCTGAAGGAGGAGCTCGGCTGGGAGGCGCAGGTCCACTTCGCCGAGGGCCTCGAGCGGACCGTCAACTGGTACCGCGACAACGAGGAGTGGTGGGGCCCGATCCGCTCCGGCGAGTACCGCGAGTACTACGAAAAGCAGTACGGCAAGGCACTCGGCTGATGGCTGAGCGGCTGCAGACCAAGCTCGACGGGCGTCGTCCTGCTCGAGCCGGTCGTCCACGGCGACGAGCGCGGCTTCATGGTCGAGTCCTACAGCCGCGACGCCTGGGCCGAGCTCGGGGTCGAGGTCGAGTTCGTCCAGCACAACCACTCGCGCTCCTCGCAGGGGACGCTGCGCGGGATCCACTTCCAGACCGAGCCGGGCCAGGCGAAGCTGGTCCGCTGCCCGCGCGGCGAGATCCTCGACGTCGCCGTCGACCTCCGCCGCGGCTCGCCCACCTACGGCCAGTGGGAGGCGCACGTCCTCGACGACGATCAAGCACCGCCAGCTCTTCGTCCCGGTCGGCTTCGGCCACGGCTTCGCCGTCCTCAGCGACGTCGCCGACGTCGCCTACCGGTCTCCAGCTACTACGACCCGGCGACCGAGGCCGGCATCGCCTGGGACGACCCCGACGTCGGCGTCGACTGGCAGGTCAGCGAGCCGCTGCTCACCGAGCGCGACAAGAGCGCCCCGACCCTCGCCGAAGTCCGCGACGCTCCCTTCTAGACGCCGACGGGACGAAACTTCTAACCGGCTATCGGCCGTCAGCGGCGATGCGGCCGCGGATCGCGGTGATCGCCAGGCTGACGCCGAGCTTGGCGCCGATGCCGGCGTAGACCGCGGCGTTCAGCAGCGGGTTGTGCTCGGCGGCGTCGAAGCGGCGGTAGAAGCGGGCCATGCCGCGGTGGAAGGCGATCTCCTGGCGTGGGGCGCGGCGGCTGCCGCTGGAGCCGCCCTTGACGTGCAGCGCCACGCCGGCCGGCTCGTAGAAGACCTTCCAGCCGGCGTCCCAGAAGCGGTGGCACCAGTCGAGGTCCTCCATGTAGAGCCAGTAGCCCTCGTCGAGCAGGCCGACCTCGCGGACCGCCTCGGCGCGGCAGAGCATGAAGGCGCCGTTGACCGCGTCGACCTCGCCCGGCTCGTCGTCGCCGAGGTGGGTCGCCCGGTACTGGCTGAGGGCACGCCGGCGCCCTCGCCGCGGCCGATCGCCGGTGAAGTGGGCGAGGGCGCTGAGCGGGGTCGGGAAGGAGCGCTTGCAGGCGTGGTCGAGCTCGCCCGTCTCGGTCACCAGCTTCACCCCGACCATCCCGATCCGCGGCTCGGAGCGCAGCCGCGCCAGCGCCGCGTCGAGCGTCCCCGCGTAGACCTCGGTGTCGGGGTTGAGCAGCAGCACCGCCGTCGGCCTCGCTCTCGCGCAGGACCAGGTTGTTGGCGGCGGAGAAGCCGATGTTGCTCGCGGCGCAGCAGCCGCACCGCGCGGGAACTCGCGCTCGACCATGTCCGGCGTCCCGTCGGGGCTGCCGCTGTCGACGACGGTCACCCGCATCTCGCCGCTCGGCGGGCGGGTGCTCGCGCAGCGAGCGCAGGCAGCGGCGCAGCAGCGCTTCGGCGCCGTGGCTGACGATCACGACCTCGAGGTCGGGCGATGCGGCATCGCGGAAGCTCAGTAGGCGCCTTCGCCGCGGACCATCGCCCGCGGCGTCCGCAGCAGGATCGCCAGGTCGGTCAGCAGCGAGAGGTTGTCGAGGTAGTCGCGCTCCATCGCCAGCCGCTCCTCGAAGGTGAGGTCGCTGCGGCCGTAGACCTGCATCGGCCCGGTCATCCCCGGCTTGATCGCGAGCCGGCCGCGCTGGCGCTCGTCGTAGAGGGCGACGACGCTCTCCTCCTCGGGCCGCGGCCCGACCAGCGACATGTCGCCGCGCAGGACGTTGATCAGCTGCGGCAGCTCGTCGATGCTGGTGCGGCGCAGGATGCGGCCGCTGCGGGTGACCCGCGGGTCGTCGGGGATCTTGAAGGCGGGCTGGTCGAGCTTCTCGAGGTCGACCAGCTCGGCAGCCGCTGCTCGGCGTCGGTGACCATCGTGCGGAACTTGAGCATCGTGAACGGCGTCGCCGTCCTTGCCGGCGCGGCGCTGGCGGAAGAAGACCGGCCGGCCGGAGTCGAGCAGGATCCAGAGCGCGATCGCCAGCCAGCAGCGGCGAGAGCAGCAGCCAGCAGCAGGCGCCGAGACGACGACGTCCATCGCCCGCTTCATCGCCACGGTCGAGCGCGGCGGGTCGCTGAAGCGGAAGTCGAGCACCGGCAGCTCGGCGAGGCGGTTGAGCTCGATCCCCGGGCCGAGCAGGCCGTAGTGCTGGGGCAGGAAGGTCAGGCCCAGGCCGGCCGCCTTGCACTCCTCGATCAGGCGCTCGGCGTCGGGCTCGCTCATCTCCTGTTCGGTGACGACGACGCGCTCGATCGCGTGCTCGCGGGCGACCTGCGAGATGTCGGCGACCGAGCCCAGCCGCGGCAGCTCGCGGCGCGGCGCTCCTCGCTCGCTGGCCGAGAGGTAGCCGACCAGCGCCAGCCGCGTCTCGGGGTGGGTGGAGACGCGGCGCGCGACCATGTCGACGCCGCCGGCGGGGCCGATCACGATCCCGGTCGCGAGCGCCGGTCAGCCGGTGCCAGAGGAAGCGGAGCGACGCCGCGCGCGACGAAGCTGCCGGCGAGGGTGCCGACGCCGACCGCGATCGCGCTCTGCGGCGAGAGCGGGCCGACCGGGCTCAGCGCCAGCAGGCCGTCGAGGACGAGCGTGCCGAGCGCGCTGGCCGAGACCAGCGAGGGCAGCTCGTCGAGGGTGCTGTGGCGGATCCGGCGGTGGTCGTTGTCGTAGAGGCCGTGGAGCTTGACGACGAGGATCCAGGCGGGGCTGAAGAGCACCGCCCAGAAGAGCGTGGCGACGTCGGTGGTCGAGGTCGCGGCGGTGACGACGCAGAGGGCGCGCGACCAGCGCCACCCAGTCGCCGCGCGGCGAGCAGGCGCCGCAGCAGCGCGCCGCGGCGGCGCGAGCCGCTGCGGCGCCGGTCAGCGCCGAGCCGGCTGCGCCAGCTCGGCCGGGGCCGGCCGCGCGCGGCTCGGCGCTGCCGCCGCGCGGCGTTCGGTGTCGACCGGTCGCGCTCATCCGCAGCCGTTCCACCCTTGCCGCAGGCAGCTTTCTAGCGGGTTCAGCTCGCTGCGCTTCGGCAGGTCGGCCTCGCCGCGGCGTCGTTCGCCGGCCTCGTGCTCGACCCGCGCGCGCAGGTAGTAGAGGAGCCAGTTGCCTTCCTCGCGGTCGATCGCCTCGCTCGAGCTGCTCGGCGCGCGGTCGCGTAGTCGCCTTCGCGCTCGGCCAGCAGGCCGAGCTGGACGTAGGGGGAGGCCGCCCAGGGCTCGATCGAGCGGGCGGTGTCGGCGTGGTCGACGGCGACGCCGAAGTTGCCGTCGGCCGCGGCGGCCTGGCTGGCGTTGATCTCGCGGTCGACCAGCAGCGGGCCGACCAGCGCCAGCGCGGTGATCCAGGCGACCGCCAGGCCGGCGACCGCGAGCCCGAAGCGGCGCGTGCTCGCCTCGCCGTTCGGCTGCGGCGCGGGCGCGCGCGAGCTGGGCGCAGCGGGCGGCGACGAGCGACGCCGCTGGCGAGGAAGAAGACCGCGCCCAGCGCCGGCGATCTCCCAGAACCAGTCGATCGCGGCGCCGACCGCGAAGGCGAGCAGCGACGGCGAGCAGCGCCGCGTAGAGCTCGCGCTGCGGCGCCGCTGGCGCGCGCGCCAGGCCGCGAACCCGGTCCAGAGCAGGAAGCCGACCAGCGCCAGCACCAGCAGCCCGCCGATCAGCCCCAGCTCGGCGAACGCCTCGCAGGTAGAGCGAGTGGGCGTCGTGGACGGGCAGGTCGATCGAGCGCAGCTCGGTCCCAGGAGAACTGGTAGGTGCCGGCGCCGTGGCCGAGCAGCGGCTCTTCGCCGAAGGCGTCGATCGCGACGCGCCAGAATTCGTGGCGGCCGGCGCCGGAGAGGTCGCCGAAGTGCTGCCTGCGGGTTGCTGGGGAACTGGATGTCGGAGCTGGAGAACTGGTCCCAGGCGCGGCCGCCGACGGCGACCGCGGCGCCGATCGCCAGCACGCGCCGCGACCAGCGCGATCCGCTGCAGCACGCGCGGGTTGCGCGAGAGCGCCACCGCCCGCCCGGTCAGCGGCCCCGCGCCGCTGCTCGAGCCGCCGCAGCCCGGCGAAGAGCGGCAGCGCCAGCAGGCGATGCCGGCGAGCAGGATCAGCAGCACCGTGACGCCCTGGTCGACGGCCGCCTGGGGTCGTCGAGGTTTTCGGCGAGGCTGTGGCGGCCTGCACCGCCAGCACCGCCGGCAGCGCCCCGATCGCCCCGATCGCCAGCGTCGCCGAGCAGCCAGAGGCGGTCGTGGGAGAGGGCGATCAGGCAGCCGCAGGCGACCAGCAGCGCGAGCAGGCCGCCGCGCGAGTAGGTGAAGTAGAGGGCCAGCAGCGACCGCCGGCAGCAGCCGCGACCGCGATCCAGCGCAGCGCCGAGCTCGAGCGAGCGCCGGCTCATCCAGAGCAGCAGCGCCGCGGCGATCGCCGAAAGCGACGCCCGTTGGCGTTCCAGTAGCCGAGCGGATAGCGCGAGCCGCGGGCCGCTGCCGAGCGCCTTCGGCGACGTCGAGAACATGCGGGCAGCAGGCGGCTGCCGAGGCCGAGCAGCGCGACCGCAATCAGGGCAATTGCGATCCCTTCACCGAAACGTTGGCGCCTTTGGTCGGTTTGGGCGATCAGGAAAGCGGCAAGGAAGAACCCGAGGTAGACCAGGACGCGGTCCGCCTCGATCACGCTGAGCTCAATCGACCCCGACCAGAGAGATGAGAATGCGGAGAAAAGCGCCAGCGCCAGAATCAGCCCGCTCGCCCAGTAGAACGGCCGCCCAAGCGTCGCCCGGCCGGCGGCGCCGAGCACCAGCAGCGCCGCCACCAGCAGCCATACGGCCAGGCCGGCGATGTGGCGGTCGCTCAGCGCGAAGCCGCCGCCGGCCAGCGCCAGGCCGCCGATCAGCGAGAGCGGGCGCAGCAACGCCGCTGATTCCTCTAACCTTGCGCGCCATGCATCGGAGCCGCCGCCACCCGGCCCTGCGCTCGGGCCGACCTGCTTTCTTGCTTCTGTCAGTGCTTGCTCTGCTGGCATTGGCTTGCTTTCCCGGTGCTCGCTCAGGCCGAAGACTCGTCCGGCTACGAGTACGAACGACGCCGATCCCACCGCCGAAGGCGAAGCGCACGCTCACAAAGCTCCGACGAACTCCGCGAGGATCGAAGACGGTGACAACGCGAAGCGTCCACCGAGGCGGCGGCTCGACCGGCGGAGGCGGTGGCTCTGATTCTGGAGGAAGTGATCATCTGAAGGTGGCAGCTGCGGGGCACGCCGGCCGGGCAACGGCGGCAGGCGAGCGGCCAGGGTAGCCAAGGCAACAGCGCCAACAGCAGAGTGGCCGGCAAGGACGCAGAGCACCCAGCCGGCCAGGCTCGCAGCGTCCCGGCCAGCAGCCAACAGCTCCGACGACGGCAGCGGCTCCTCGCCGCTGGTCCCGATCCTGATCGCGATCGCCGTGCTCGCCGCGATCTCGATCGGCGCCGTCGTCGATCCGGCAGCGCCGCCAGCGGCGACGGCCCGGCCCCCGGTCTCGCCCGAAGGCGAGCTGAGCCGATGCCGAGAGCGAGGGAGTCCCATCGCTTGGAAGCTGCGCGCGCTGGTCGCGTCGCTCGCGGTCTGCGCGTTCGCCGCCTGCCTTCGCTGCCGCCGCCGCAGGCGCTGCCGGCGAAGTTCTGGGGCGTGGTCCCGCAGGCCGACCTGAGCGCCGAACAGTTCCAGCGCCTGCAGCCGGCGGCGTCGAAAGCGTCCGCCTCCCGGTCGACTGGGGCGCGGTCGCAGCCGAGCGCGGCGGCGCATTCGACTGGGCCGGCGCTCGACACCAGCTCGAAGCGCGCGGCGCAGGCCGGCATCGACGTGCTGCCGTTCCTCGCCGGCGCGCCCGACCTGGGCGGTCGCCGCGGTACGGTCACCGGTCGCGGCGGCGCCAAGGCGCCGGCGCACCTGCCGGTCGACCGGCGCGGCCGCGCCGGCTGGGTCGCCTTCCTGCACAGCGGCGGTCGCCCGCTACGGGCCGAACGGCACCTTCTGGGCGCGAACACCCGACGTGCCCGAACGGCCGCTCCGCAACTGGCAGATCTGGAACGAGCCGAACTTCAAGTACTTCGTCGCCAAGCCCAACCCGGCCGAATACGGCAAGCTGGTGAAGATCTCCTCCACGCGCGATCAAAGGCGTCGACCCGGGCGCCAAGGTGATCCTCGCCGGGCTCTTCGCCAGGCCGAAGGGCGCAGGCGACGCGCAAACCGGCAAGCCACCAAGGCCTACTGGTTCGCCAGCGACTTCCTCGAACAGATGTACAAGACGACCCCGGGCATCAAGACGCAAGTTCAACGGCGTCGCCCTGCACCCCTACACGGCAGCTACCAGCGAACTGACGCCGGAGATCGAAGAAGTGCGCGACGTGCTGACAGCAGACCACGACGCCGGCAAGGGCCTCTGGATCACCGAGCTCGGCTGGAGCTCCGGCAAGCCGCCGAGCCGCGCCAACCTGTTCGCCAAAGGCCCGCGCGGGCCAGGCGCCGCAGCTGAAGGGCGCCTTCAAGCTGCTGCGCAAGCAACCAGGCGCAAATGGCGGATGCAGCGGCGTCTACTGGTTCTCGGTCGACGACCTGCCCGGCGCCTGCAACTTCTGCGACGGCTCCGGCCTCTTCGGCAAAGGCTTCGTGCCGAAGAAGTCCTGGTTCGCATACGTCAAGTTCGCCGGCGGCACCCCGTAGTCCGCCTGACGCGGTCGCCTCATCCGCCCAAGAGCTCTCGACCCGAGCCGATCTGCGTAAGATCGGTGGGTTGGCCACCAAGGCGAAAGCAGAGCACGAACTCCGATCCGCTGGCGCCGTTCAGCGCGGCGGTGCGGCGCTGGTTCGAGGCCTCCTTCGAGGGGCCGACGCCGGCGCAGGCGGGCGGCTGGGAGGCGATCTCCAGCGGCGAGCACGCGCTGATCTGCGCCCCGACCGGGTCGGGGAAGACCCTCGCCAGCTTCCTCTGGGGGATCGACAAGCTGGCCCGCGCGAGACAGACCTCGGGACCGGGCGTCAAGCTCGTCTACGTCTCGCCGCTGAAAGCGCTCTCCTACGACATCGAGCGCAACCTGCGGGCGCCGCTGCGCGGGATCGGCGCCGAGATCGCCGTCGGCCTGCGCACCGGCGACACCTCGCAGAAAGAACGGCGGGCGATGGCGAAAACGCCGCCGGACATCCTCATCACCACGCCGGAGTCGCTCTACCTGATGCTCTCCTCCAACGTGCGCGAGATCCTCACCGGGGTCGAAGCGGTGATCGTCGACGAGATTCATGCTGTGGCGCAGACCAAGCGCGGGTCGCATCTGGCGCTGACGCTGGAGCGGCTCGATGGTTGGTGAGGGAGTCGGCTGCGGGGGAGGGGTCGGGGGTGTCCTCTCCGGACAACAGCCTGGGAGGGTCCGGAGAGGACACCCCCGACCCCTCCTCGGGCCGCGCGCTGGTCCAGCGGATCGGGCTTTCGGCTACGCAGCGGCCGCTGGAGCGGATCGGAAGTTCCTCGTCGGGCCGAAGCGGGAGTGCCGGATCGTCGATGCGGGGCAGAAGAAGGCGCTCGATCTGGAGATCGTGGTGCCGGTCGAGGACATGGCCGATCCGGGGGCGCCGGCTTATCCGAGCGAGGACGGGCCGCCTCCGACTGAAATCGAGCCCAGTCGCCCATGTGAGGTCGATCTGGCCCGCGATCTACCCCAAGCTCCTGGAGCTGGTCCAGGAACACACCTCGACGATGATCTTCGTCAACAACCGCCGCGCCGCCGAGCGCCTGGCGAAGAGCCTGAACGAGCTTGCTAACGGCGAAGGCGAAGAGGAGCTGCCGGCGACCGAGCACGCTGGTCACCGACGAGGACACCGGCGAGCCCCTGCGAGCGAAAGTCGAGATCGCCCGCGCCCACCATGGCTCCTTATCCCACGAGGAGCGCACGGTCGTCGAGGAGATGCTCAAGTCCGGCCAGCTGCCCTGCCTCGTCGCCACCAGCTCCCTGGAGCTGGGGATCGACATGGGCGCCGTCGACCTCGTGATCCAGGTCGAGTCGCCGAAGTCGGTGACCCGCGGCCTGCAGCGGATCGGCCGCGCCGGCCACCGCATGGGCGAAGTCTCCAAAGGCCGGATCTTCCCCAAATACCGCGGCGACCTGCTCGAGTGCGCGGTCGTCGCCCGCCGCATGCGCGAAGGCCGAGATCGAGGAGACGACGATCCCGCAGAACCCGCTCGACGTCCTCGCCCAGCACCTCGTCTCGCTGGCCGCGCACAAAGAGTGGGAGGTCGACGAGGTCGAGCGACTCGTCACCGCTACCGAGTCCTTCCACGATCTCTCCCGCGAACAGCTGGAGAACGTGCTCGACATGCTCGACGGCCGCTACCCCTCCGACCGCTTCGCCGAGCTGCGGCCGCGGATCGTCTGGGACCGCACCGAAGGCACGATCCACGGCCGCAAAGGCGCCCGCCAGCTGGTCGTCACCAACGCCGGCACGATCCCCGACCGCGGCCTCTACGGCGTCCACCTGCCCGACGGCCGCCGGGTCGGCGAGCTCGACGAGGAGATGGTCTACGAGGCCCGCGCCGGCCAGACCTTCCTGCTCGGCTCGAGCACCTGGCGGATCGAGGAAATCACCCGCGACCGGGTGATCGTCACCCCGGCCCCCGGCGCCCCCGGCGCCGTCCCCTTCTGGAAGGGCGACGGGATCGGCCGCCCGGCCGAGCTCGGCCGGGCGATCGGCGCCTTCGCCCGCGAGGCGGTCAACCGCGAGCCCGCCGAGCTGGCCAAGGAGTACGACCTCGACGAGCGCGCCGCCAACAACCTCGTCAGCTACCTGCGCGAGCAGCAGCAGGCGACCCGCGTCGTCCCCTCCGACGAGACGATCGTCGTCGAGCGCTTCCGCGACGAGATCGGCGACTGGCGGCTCTGCATCCTCTCGCCCTACGGCGGCCGCGTCCACTCCGCCTGGGGCCTGGCGCTGGCGGCCAAGATCCGCGCCGAGCACGACCTCGAGGCCGACGCGATCTGGTCCGACGACGGGATCGTCATCCACCTCCCCGACGCCGACGAGCCGCCCTCCGCCGACCTGGTCCTGATCGACCCCGACGAAATCGAGGACCTGATCGTCTCCGAGCTCTCCGGCTCGGCCCTGTTCGGCGCCCGCTTCCGCGAGAACGCCTCGCGCTCGCTGCTGATCCCGCGCGCCTACCCCGGCAAGCGCACGCCGCTCTGGCAGCAGCGTCTGAAGTCGCAGAGCCTGCTCGAGGTGGCGCGGGACTTCCCCCGCTTCCCGGTCATCCTCGAGACCTACCGCGAGTGCCTGCAGGACGTCCTCGACCTGCCCGCCCTCGCCGAGCTGCTCGGCAAGCTGCACTCGCGGGCGCTCAGCCTGGTCGAGGTGGAGACGCCGACCGCCTCGCCCTTCGCCTCCTCGCTGCTCTTCGACTACGTCGCCACCTACATGTACGAGGGGGACACGCCGAACGCCGAGCGGCGGGCGGCGGCGCTGGCCCTCGACCGCGACCTGCTGCGCGAGCTGCTCGGCCAGGAGGAGCTGCGCGAGCTGATCGACCCCGAGGCGCTGGAAGAAGTCGAGGCGCAGCTGCAGCACCGCACCGAGGCCGGCCGCGCCGGCGACCGCGACGCCCTCCAGCAGCTGCTGCGCAACCTCGGCGACCTCACCGCGGAGGAGTGCGAGGCGCGCGTCGCCGAGGGCTACTCGGCGAAATCGATGCTGGAGAAACTGGTCGCCGAGCGCCGCGTCGCCAAGGTTCGGGTCGCCGGCGAGGAGCGCTACATCGCCGCCGAGGACGCCGGCCTCTACCGCGACGCGCTCGGCGTGCCGGAGCCGCCCGGCCTGCCGGAGACCTTCCTCGAGGAGCACCCCGACGCGATGCGCGCCCTGGTCCGCCGCTACGGCCGCACCCACGGTCCCTTCCCGACCGCGCAGCTGGCCGAGCGCTACGGCGTCGACCCCACGCCGGCGCTGCGCGAGCTCGAGTCCGAAGGGGCGATGGTCCGCGGCGAGCTGCTGCCCGGCGGGACCGAGCGCGAGTGGTGCGACTCCGAAGTCCTGCGCCGGGTCCGCCGCGCCAGCCTCGCCCGCCTGCGCAAGGAGGTCGAGGCGGCCGACACGCGCGAGCTGGCCCGCTTCCTGCCGAGCTGGCAGAACGTCGACGCCTTCCGCCGCACCGGCGCCGGGCTCGACCGCCTGCGCGAGGCGCTGGTGCCGCTGCAGGGGGTGGCGCTGACGCCGAAAGTCTGGGAGGGCGACGTGCTGCCGCGCCGCCTCGGCGCCTACTCGCAGAGCTGGCTCGACGAGCTCTGCACCAGCGGCGAGCTGGTCTGGGTCGGCGCCGGCGCCCTCGGCCGCAACGACGGCCGCGTCGCCCTCTACTTCCGCGAGGACGTCCGCCTCGCCGGCCCGCCGCCGGCCAACGCGAAGCTCGAGTTCGCCGCCGGGCGAGGTCCACGACGCGATCCGCGAGCGGCTCGCCGCCGGCCCCTCCTTCTGGCTCGACCTCGTCGTCGACCTCGACCACCCGGCCGAGGACATCCACAACGCCCTCTGGGACCTGGTCTGGACGCGGCGAGGTGACCAACGACGCCTTCGCGCCGCTGCGGGCGCCGCGCCTGCGCGCGGTGCCGCCCTCGGAACGCCCCGGCCGCCGCTTCGCCCGCCGCCGCTCGACCACCGGCGCCGCCGTCCAGGGCCGCTGGTCGCTGACCGCGCCGCTCTTCGCCAACGCGCCCGGCCCCGGCGCCAAGCTCCGCGCCCAGGCCGAGCTGATGCTCGAGCGCTACGGGATCGTCACCCGCGAGACGGTCCTCGCCGAGGGCGTCCCCGGCGGCTTCTCGACCCTCTACGGGGAGCTCGGCAACCTCGAGCTGCTCGGCACCGCCCGCCGCGGCTACTTCGTCGAGGGCCTCGGCGGCGCCCAGTTCGCCCTCCCCGGCGCGGTCGAGCGGCTGCGCTCGCTGCCCGAACGCGACGGCTCCTACCTCGTCCTCGCCGCCACCGACCCGGCCAACCCCTACGGCGCCTCGCTGCCCTGGCCGAAGCTCGAGGGCGGCCGCCGTCCCGGCCGCACCCCCGGCGCCCACCTGCTGCTGCGCGACGGCGAGCCGCTCGTCTTCGTCGAGCGCGGCGGCCGCGGCCTGCTGCGCCTCAAGCCCGCTCGACGGGCCAGGAGCTGGAGGAGGCGATGCGCGCCCTCGCCGACGCCGTCGGCGCCGGCCAGCTGCCGAAACTGGCGATCGAGAAACTCGACGGCGAAGCCAGTGATCGGCTCCGGCCACGAGGAGGCGCTGATCGGCGCCGGCTTCAGCCGCGGCCCGCGCAAACTGACCGCCTCGGCCTAGTTTCTGCACACCCTGCCGGGCCAACTCCGATCCGGGTTGGTTGCCTGGCCAAACCATTGCCATAATCGGTGCAGTGCCTGAGGCAGACCAGAGCGCGGTCGAGCTGCTGAAGAGCGTCACGCTCTTCGCCGACTTGGAGGAGGGGGAGCTGGAGCGCTTCTCCCACGTCGCCGTGCCGCGCACCTTTCCGGCCGGCACCCGGGTCTTCCACGAGGGCGACGACTCCGACGCCTGCTACATCGTCAAGGAGGGCAGCTTCCGGGTCACCCGCGAACACTCCGACGGTCGCGCGATCACCCTCGCCACCCTCGGGCCCGGGCGAGATCTTCGGCGAGCTGGCGATGCTCGACGGCGACCAGCGCTCGGCCAGCGCCGAGGCGCTGAGCGACGGCGAGCTGCTGGCGCTGCCGGCCAACGACGTGCGCGCCCTGCTCGCGCGCCATCCCGAGATCTCGCTGAAGCTCGTCGCCGGCCTCGTCCGCCGCCTGCGCGCCGCCAACGTCCGCCTCTCGCGCCAGTCCTTCCAGACCGTCCCCAGCCGCGTCGCCGGCATCCTCGCCCAGCTCAGCCGCGAGGCCCAGGACGGCGAGGGCGGCCGGCGACCGAAGAGGTGACGATCCAGATGAACCAGACCGACCTCGCCCAGCTCGCCGGCACCTCGCGCGAGTCGGTCAGCCGCTTCCTCGCCGAGCTCGAGCGCGCCGGCGTCGTCCGCTCCGGCCGCGGCCGCGTCACCGTGCTGGAGCCGGCGAAGCTCCGCAACTACATCTACTGACGAGCAGCCGTGTCCGTGCTGCCTGCCCAGAGAAAGCTGGAGTTGCCTTACCGGTGGAACGATGGTCGACGGCCTGGTGCGGGTCGAGTTCGGCGTCAACGACGATCCGGATCGGTTCGGCTGGCGAAGCAGTTCGCCCGCGGCTTTCCCTACTGCCGCGCGACCATCGATCCGCCGGCCACCGGCTACAAGCAGATGATCGGCTGGGTGCAGATGGTCAACATCGAGCGACTCGGCGGGAGGGTTTCCACATCGATCAGTTCGAACCGCTCGGCGACGGTCCCGCACCCATTCACCTTCTTCGGGTACTCCCCGCCTTGTTCGATTGCCCCCACACCGACCCTTCCGGACTGGGACTTCGTCGCCCACACCTTTCTCTGCGGCCTCGGCGGCGACCCTGCTCGAACAGATCGCAAGCGAAGCGCCGGGAAGTCCGGGCCATGCTCGGCTTCAGCTGGGGGTTCTCGAAGCGCGGGAGCCGGATCGAGCTCGCTCGAGCCGGCACCGCTCTCAGGCGAGGACTGGAACCGCCACCTCGCACTATCTGCGCCCGAGCGTTCTCCGAGCGGGACTGGACCTTCCCGGCCGGGCTTCTTCGACGCACCCGCTGCCGTGAACGCCGCCGCCGCACGCCGGCGCATGGTCGAGCGCCAGCTGCGGGCGCGGGGGATCGAGGACGAGCGGGTGCTGGCGGCGATGGCCGAGGTGCCGCGGGAGGCGTTCGTGCCCGCGAGCAGCTGCGCGGCCGCGCCTACGCCGACTCGGCCCTGCCGATCGGCGAGGAGCAGACGATCTCCCAGCCCTGGATCGTCGCCGCGATCTGCCAGGCGCTGCAGCTGCAGCGGCTCCGAGCTGGTGCTGGAGGTCGGCACCGGCTCCGGCTACTCGGCCGCGGTGCTGTCGCTGCTCGCCAGCCACGTGGTCAGCGTCGAGCGCCACCGAGGCGCTCTCGCGCGGCGCGGCCGCGGCGCTGGCGTCGCTGGGCGTCCGCAACGTCGAGCTGGTCGTCGGCGACGGCAGCCTCGGCGTCCCCGAGCGGGCCCCTTCGACGCGATCGCCGTCCACGCCACCGCCCCGGCGCCGCCGCCGGCGCTGCTCGGCTCAGCTGGCCGAGGGCGGCCGCCTGGTCGTCCCGATCGCCGCCGGAGACGCCGACATGCTGACGCTGCTGCGCCGCCGCGGGGAGCGACTTCGAGCGCGAGCCGATCAGTCCCTGCCGCTTCGTGCCGCTGATCGGCGAGGAGGGGTTCGGAGGCCTCGGGTAGCCGACGGTTCAGCAGCTGGAGAGCGACGTCGTTGCCGTCCTTGACGACGTCGTCGCCGCCGCCCGCCGCACTCGATCTTGTCGCGCTGGCCGTCGAGGGCTTCGATGAAGTCGCTGCCGCCCTTGCCGATCAGGGTGTCGTTGCCGATGTGGCCCATGATGCTGTTGTCGCCGTTGTCGCCGACCAGGACGTCGGGGCCGTCGGATCCCTCGAGGCTCTCGTTGTCGGCGAGGACCTTGTCGGCGTTGCCGCAGCCGGGAGGGCCGCCGCTGCCGCCGAGGGTCGACCCGCAGGTTGTCCTTGGAGCGGGCGTAGGAGACGGTGTCCTCGCCGGCGCCGCCGTCGTAGACGTGGCCCTGGCAGGTGGGGACCGAGTTGACCAGCAGGTCGTTGCCGTTGCCGCCGAGCAGGGTGTCGCCGCCCGGGTCGGCGTAGAGGACGTCGCTGCCGCCGTTGCCCTCGAGCCGGTCGTTGCCGTTGTCGGGGCTGTTGTAGTTCTCGCCCGCTTCGAGCACGTCGTCGCCGTTGCCGCCGACCAGGTTGTCGTCGCCGGCGTTGCCGTTGATCCGCACTTTGGCGCCGGCCGGGACGCTCGGGTCGACGACGATCGTGTCGTTGCCGTCGCCGCCGGTGACGACGATCAGCGGCATCGCGCCGGAGTCCGGGCAGATCATCGCGCTGGCCGTTGGAGGACGGGGTCTCGCAGCCGTCGCCGGCGAAGATCGGGATCGCCGAGGAGACGACCCAGGCGTCGCCGCTGCGGGAGATGCGGATGTCGTCGTTCTGCGGGCTGCCCTGGACGATCAGGCTGGAGCCGTCGAGGCCCTGGTTGAGGATCCCGTAGGCGAGGCTCGGGGCGGCGGAGTCGCTTCCGGGCCGCAGGAGGTTTCGGCTGCGAAGCCGTCGCAGGTGTCGGTGCCGGGGCCGCCGAACGCCTGGCCGCCGCCGCCGCCGCTCTGCAGGTCGTCGTTGCCGACGCCGCCGTCGATCCGGTTGGGCTGCGCCGTCGCCGACGATTTCGTCGCCCTGGGGCGAGCCGACCACGTCCTCGAAGCCGCTGAGGTCGTCGTGGCCGTCGCCTTTGGCCTTGTTGGCGGCGAGGTTGACGATCGATGCCGCCGCGGGTGGCGCTGGCGTAGGAGACGATGTCGTTGGCGCCTTCGCCGCCGGAGAGGATGTCGGTGCCGGAGTCGCCGCGGACGATGTCGCCGTCGCCCGGTCCGCCGTCGGCGTGGTCGATGCCGGCGCCGCCGAAGACTTCGTCGGCGTCGCCGCCGCCGCTGCAGGTCGGGCTCGTCGCCGGGGCCGCCTTCGATGTGGTCGTCGCCCGCACCGCCGTCGATCTGGTCGTTGCCCTTGTCGCCGAGAAGTTTGTCGTCGCCACCGTCGCCGTCGATCTTGTCGCTGCCCTGCTGGCCGTCGACGTAGTCGTCGCCGCCGCCGCCGTCGATCTTGTCTGGGCCCTTTGAAGCCGATGAGGACGTCGTCGCCGCCGCCGCCGTGGAGACCGTCGGCGCCCTTGGAGCCGGAGAGCTCGTCGTCGCCCTCGCCGCCGTCGAGGCTGTCGGAGCCGGTGTCGCCGAGAAGCTTGTCGTCGCCACCGTCGCCATGGAGGGAGTCGAAGCCGCGGCCGCCGTTGATCGTTGTCGTTGCCGGGGCCGCCGCAGATCGTGTCGTTGCCGTTGGGGCCGCCGGTGATGACGTCGTCGCCGCCGCCGCCGTAGATCACGTCGCTGGCTTTTTTGCCGACGATGTGGTCGTCGCCGGCGGTGCCCTTGATCGTCACCTTCTTGCCGTCGCACTTCATCGCCTGCGCCTGGGCGGCGAAGAGGAGCAGCAGCGCAGAGGTCGCGAGGAAGGCGAGGACAGGAGCGCGGAGAGCTTCGATTGAGGTCGGCATCCCTGAGCACATCGGTTCCGACCTCCAGAACCTTCAGCCGAGGGGAAATCACCCAAAACTCGTCCAGTTGCCTCAAACAGCCGTCCAGTTCCCGCCCGGGAACCGCTCTCCTATACGCTCGCAGCGCATGAAGGGCGGCATCTACGTCTTGAACTTCTACTCGGCGGTCTTCATCGACCAGCTGAAGCGCGGCCGCAAGACCGCGACGATCCGGCTCGGCGACAAGAGCAACAAGTACGAGCGCGGCCAGGTCGTCTGGATCACGGTCGGCTTCCGCCACAGCCCGCGCGAGAAGATCTTCACCGCGGTGATCGACGACGTCGAGGTGAAGCGGGCCGGCGACCTCAGCCGGCGCGACATCGAGCACGACAACCCGGAGTTCCGCCGCCTCGAGGAGACGACCCGCTTCCTCGAACAGATCTACAGCCGCCCGGTCTCCGAGGACGACCAGGTGACGGTGATCCGCTTCTCGCAGATCGTCGAGCCGCCGCGCGCGCACCTGGGCAACGGAGAGACGCCGCACCACAACTGAGGCGGCGCCGATGGCCGAGTACGCCTTCCTCACCACCTGGCTGCTGGAGTCTCCCGCGCGAGCCGGTCTGGGAGGCGATCCACGACCAGGCGGAGTGGCCGAGCTGGTGGCGCGGGGTCGAGGAGGCGAGCGAGCTGCGACGGCGGCGACGAGACGGCGTCGGCAGCCGTCTCGCGGATGGTCTGGAGAAGCCTCCTGCCCTACCGGGTCGAGTTCGAGGTGACGACGACCCGGATCGAGCACCCGACCCTGATGGAGGGCGCACGCGGTGGGGGAGCTGGAAGGGGTCGGCCGCTGGCGCCTCTACGAGCAGGACGGGGTCACCGCGGTCCTCTACGAGTGGAACGTGCGGACGACCAAGGCCTGGATGAACCTGCTGGCGCCGCTGCTGCGCCCCGCCTTCGAGTGGAACCACGACTGGGTGATGCGCGCGCGGCGGCGAGGGAATCGCCGCCCTGCTCGGCTGCCGCCTCTTGGCGCATGCGACTGAGACGCTTCGCTATCTTTCAGTTCGTTGGCACTCTCACCCTGAGAGTGCCAACCGTCGCAGGAGCGCAGGATTTGGCTCTGCAGCGGCGATTTCTCAACTTTCACACCACACCACACCGATAACGGAGGTTCACGGATGAAGCTGAAGCCCCTCGGGGACCGGCTGATCGTCAAGCCGATCGAGGAGGAGGAGACGACCGCCAGCGGCATCGTCCTTCCCGACACGGCCAAAGAGAAGCCGCAGAAGGGCAAGGTCGTCGCTGTCGGCGACGGCGAATGGGACGAGGACGGCGAGAAGCGCATCCCGCTCGACGTCGCGGAGGGGGACGAGGTCCTCTACTCCAAATACGGCGGCACCGAGGTGACCGTCGAGGGCGACGAGCTGCTCGTGCTGCGCGAGTCGGACGTCCTGGCCAAGGTCGGCTGAGCTCCCACACGGACTTACGCAACTAAGGAGGACTGGAAACAGATGGCTCACAAGGAGCTGAAGTACGCAGAGGAGGCCCGAGGGGCCCTGCAGGCCGGCGTCGATTCCGTCGCCAACGCCGTCAAGGTCACCCTCGGCCCGAAAGGCCGTTACGTCGTGCTCGACAAAAAGTTCGGCGCGCCGACGATCACCAACGACGGCGTCACCATCGCCCGCGAGGTCGAGGTCGAGGACGTCTTCGAGAACCAGGGCGCCCAGCTCGTCCGCGAGGTCGCGACCGCGACCAACGACGTCGCCGGTGACGGCACCACCACCGCCACCCTGCTGGCCCAGACGATCGTTCGCCAGGGCCTGAAGAACGTCGCCGCCGGCGCCAACCCGCTGGCCCTGCGCCGCGGGATCGAGAAGGCTGTCGAGGAGGTCGTCGACAACCTGCGCAACAAGCAGTCGAAAGAGGTCGCCGGGCAAAGACCAGATCGCCCGTGTCGCCGCCATCTCCGCCGGCGACGACGAGATCGGCAACGTGATCGCCGACGCGATCGAGAAAGTCGGCAAAGACGGCGTCGTGAACGTCGAGGAGGGCCAGACCTTCGGGATGGAGCTCGAGTTCACCGAGGGGATGCAGTTCGACAAGGGCTACATCTCGCCGTACATGGTCACCGACCAGGACCGCATGGAGGCGGTGCTGGAAGACCCCTACATCCTCATCGCCAACCAGAAAATCGGCTCCGTGCGGGACATCCTGCCGGTGCTCGAGCAGGTGATGCAGGGCGGCAAACCGCTGCTGATCGTGGCCGAGGACGTCGAGGGCGAGTGCCTCGCGACCCTGGTCGTGAACAAGCTCCGCGGCACCTTCACCGGCGTCGCCGTCAAAGCCCCCGGCTTCGGCGACCGTCGCAAGCGGATGCTCGAGGACATCGCGATCCTCAGCGGCGGCGAGGTGATCACCGAGGAGATGGGTCTGAAACTGGAGAACACCCAGCTCGCCCAGCTCGGTCAAGGCCCGCACGCGTCGTCGTCTCCAAGGACACCACCACGATCATCGACGGTGCCGGTGACGCCGAGGACATCAAGGGCCGGATCAAGCAGATCAAATCGGAGGTCGAGAACACCGACTCCGACTTCGATCGCGAGAAGCTCCAGGAGCGTCTGGCCAAGCTGGCCGGAGGCGTCGCCGTGGTCAAGGTCGGCGCCGCCACCGAGACCGAGATGAAGGAGAAAAAGCACCGCGTCGAGGACGCGCTGCAGGCGACCCGCGCCGCGCTCGAGGAGGGTGTCGTGCCGGGTGGCGGCGTGGCGCTGCTGAACGCGCAGGCCGGCCTCGACCCGGAGAAGCTCGGACGAGCCGGACGAGATCACCGGCGCCCGGATCATCCACCGCTCGCTCGAGGAGCCGGTGCGGCAGATCGCCGAGAACTCCGGCCTCGAGGGCTCGGTCGTCGTCAACAAGGTCCGTGACCTGAAGGAGGGCGAAGGCCTGAACGCGGCGACCGGCGAGTACGGCGACCTGATCAAGGCCGGCGTCATCGACCCGACCAAGGTCACCCGCTCCGCTCTGGAGAACGCGGCCTCGATCGCGAAGAACATCCTCGTGACCGAGGCGATCATCGCCGAACCGCCGGAGGAGAACGGCGGCGGCGGATGCCGGCGGCATGCCCGACATGGGCGGTATGGGCGGGCATGATGTAGCGACCCGCTAACGGCGGAGCAGTTTCGAGAGGCCCGGGAGACCGGGCCTCTCTTTTTAGTGGTCGCTTTTGTCCTCTATAGGGAGACAAAAGCGACGCGCCTATTTTTTCGGCGGTTTCGGCGGCAGCGGGGGGAAGAGGCCGGCGTTGTAGTCGGCCGTTGCGAGGAAGTTGGCGCGGCGGATCTTCAGGCGCAGGGTGTTGGTGGTGCGGGGGTAGAGGTTGAGGTCGTAGGGGTTGCCGGGGCCGAAGCCGCGGTAGTAGACGAGCATCCGCACCCGGGGGTGCTTGACGGTCCAGGCGATCATCTGCTTGACCCAGCGCGGGTCGTCCTCGCCGGAGACCGCCCACTCGGTGATCGCCACCGGTTTGCCCTTCCACTGCTTGCCGGCGTAGAAGCGGTTGAGGTCCTTCCAGACCGGATACTGCGAGTAGAAGTCGGTGCCGACCCAGTCGACCCAGCGGCGTCCCGGCCAGTAGTTGCCGGGGAAGTTGCCTTTCACCCGCGGCGAGCCGCCGGGCAGCGGGCTCCAGATGATGCTCACCGGCGCCACCGGCAGGCTCGCCGGCGGCGGGCCTTTGGTCCGGTTGACCGGCGGCAGCCCGATTTCCGCCAGCGTCGCGTTGACGCCTTCCAGGCTCTGGCCGCCGCGCACGATCGCGACGATGCGGCGGAAGGCCTGCTTGTACCAGCCGGTCGTGTGTTCGCCGCCTTTCTGGGAGCCGTCGCAGTAGACCGCCGACCAGGCGTTGAGGCAGCGGTTCGGCTCGCCCAGCGGCCGGATGTAGGCCGGCAGCCCCGTTCGCGCGAAGAAGTCGTTCAGCTGCAGCAGGTAGTCGTCGCCGCCGCCGAGGGCGATCTGCTGCGGGGTGATCAGCTCCGCCAGGGTCTGGTCGTCGGCGGTGGAGATGTGGAGGATCGGCCGCGTCGCGGTTTCCCGCCAGCGTTCGTAGGCCGCGTTGAGGCTGTTGCCCCAGGGATGGAAGGTCTCCAGCAGCGCCGGGTGCTTTGCCGGTCAGCCCGGCGAATTCGTTGAACTCGGTCGTCGTCCCGCGGTCGCTGACGCCGAGGAAGACGTTCGGCTTCGGCGGCACCAGGGAGACGGCGGTCGCTCGCCGCCGGCGCCCAGCAGCGCCACGGCAGGCCACCGCCACCGTCAGTCGTCTAAGTGCTCTCCAGTACATCGCTCATCCTTCGCGGTTCGACCCCGAGGGCCTGCGCGTCGGCCGGCCCCCGCTCGCTCAGCCATCGAGACCTCCATCAGCTCGGCCTCCTCCCAAGTAGCGAACACGGCCTCGCCGAAGAAAGAGCGCAGCGCGATCAAACCCGCCCGCACCAGCGGCAGGGGCATGTGCACCAGCGGCCGTGGCCGCCCGGCGATGCGGCTGACCAGGTCGGACATCTGGTCGTAGGTGAGCGTCTCCGGCCCCGCGAGCTCGTAGCGGCCGCGCGGCTCCCTCGCCGCGAGGGCGTTGACCACGCACCGCGCCACGTCCGCAGCCCAGATCGGCTGGAACTCCGCCTGCCCCTCGCCCGAGACCGGCAGCACCGGCAGGAAGGAGAAGCGACGCAGCAGCGTGATCCAGGGGTCGCTGTGGTCGTAGACGATCGAGGGGGCGAAGACCGTCGTCTGCAGGGGCGAGGAGTGGACCGCCTGCTCGGCCAGCCACTTCGCGCGGAAGAACCGGGTCCGCTGCGCCGCCTGCGCGTCGAGGGCGCTGAAGAAGTGGAAGCTCTCGACCCCGCTGCGCTCGGCCGCCCGCAGCAGCCGCACCGTCGCCAGGCCGTTCAGCTCCTCGATCCGCTTCGGCGGCTGGTCGCGGATCGAGGCGGCCAGGTGGACCACGGTGTCGACGCCCCGCAGCGCCTGGCGCACCAGGTAGGGATCCGACATCTCGCCCAGGTCCCCGAGTGCGATCTGCACGTCGACCCGCCGCGACCCCAGCCGGCGCGGCTCCCGCACCAGGCAGCGGACCTCCTCGCCCTGCTCCAGGAGCAGCGGCAAGAGCCGTGATCCGATACTTCCAGTCGCCCCCGTCAACAGCAGCATCTCCGCATCATCCCTAAAATGTGCGCTCGCGCTTGGCCGGGGCCCCCGGCAGGCACCCCGGAAAACGAGCTAGGAGAAACCTTCATGACCTACGTCATCGCCGAGCCCTGCATAGGCCAGAAGGACAACTCGTGCGTCGAGGTTTGTCCCGTCGACTGCATCCACCCAACGCCCGACGAGGCCGATTACGACAACGTCGAGCAGCTCTACATCGACCCGGACGAGTGCATCGACTGCGACGCCTGCGTCGAGGCCTGCCCGGTGGATGCCTGCTTCGCCGAGGATCAGCTTCCGGCCGAGTGGGCCAAATTCGCCGAGATCAACGCCAACTACTTTAAGAATCAGGCTGCGTAGTTAGGGAGGGCGGGACCCCTTCTCCAGACACCTCTCGCCTACGGCTCGAGGTTGAGTGTCTGGAGAAGGGGTCCCGCCCCTCCTGCTATCGCCTCAGCTGCTCTAGAACCCTTCGGGGTGTCTGGCGGTGAAGGGCCCACTCGCTTGCGCTCTCAGGCTTTTGTGCCAGCGGGGGCCGGTGCCGTTGGTGACGCCGGCGGTGTCCCAGCGGAGGCCGGCTATGACGGCGTAGGCGTGGCCGCCGTTGGCGTAGACGGTGATCCAGCGGCCTTTGCCGGCGCTGCCCCAACCGGCAAGGGATCCGGAGGGCATCGGGCTGGGGATCAGGCCGGCGCCGCGGAGGGCGAAGCTGACCGCGCCCGAGCAGTCGTAGCCGGAGTCCCACCAGCGGGCGTGGCCGCCGCCGTAGACGTAGGGCTTGGTGCGGATCTTGTTCGCCGCGGCGATCACCTTCCTCACCGCCGCCGGGGCGTTCGCCGGCGGAATTGCCCGGCCGTTGACCAGCATTGCCTTCCCGGGGGGTGCGGTCGGTTCGACGACTTCCGGCGTGGTCGTGGCGACTCCGCCGGGGGTGTCGGCCCGGGCCATCGCGGGTAGCAGCGATGCAACCGCAACCAGGGCCAGTACTGCGAGGGAGATGCAAGGGGCGGGCGTTCTTCGGGCCGCCCCAAGGGCGTTCGTCATTTACTCCTCCTTCGTCGGCCGGCGGGGTTAGCTGACGGGCTGGCGCTGAAGGAGCCTGCGCCCTCACTCGAAGGTGAGTTAGCCCCGGAAACTTGGTTCCCCCGCTCCTCGGTTAGCCGAGGATTAGGCGTTTATGTGCAGACCTTAACGTTGCAGGATGCCGGAAGTTTCGCTTCCCAGTGTGCGCTTGGTCACGGAGGGCGCTACTGGACGACGGGAAGCGGCGTGCCGCCGACCGGCGGCGCTTCCGCGGCGGCCGGCGTCGACTGCAGCACCGGCAGCTCCTGCGGCGTCGCGGCGACGATCCCGCGCGCCGCCTGGCGGATCGCCTGCGAGGCCGGCGCATCGGGCTCGGCGATCACCAGCGGCGTGCCGTTGTCGGCGTGCTCCCGCAAGGGCTCCGAGAGCGGCACCTTGCCCAGCAGCGGCACGTCGAGCTCGTCGGAGAGCAGCTGGCCGCCGCCCTCGCCGAAGATCGTGAACCGCTCCCCGTCCGGCGTCGTGAAGCCGGACATGTTCTCGATCACCCCGAGGATCTCGAGGTCGAACTTCTTCGCCATCTCGGCCCCGCGGTGGGCGACCGACTGCGCTGCCGGCTGCGGCGTCGTCACGACGACGAATTTGGCCTGCGGCAGCAGCTGGGCGAGCGTCATCGAGACGTCGCCGGTTCCGGGCGGCAGGTCCAGCAGCAGGTACTCGAGGTCCTCCCAGGCGACGTCCTCGAGGAACTGCTGGATCGCCTTGTGCAGCATCGGGCCGCGCCAGACGACGGCCGAGTTGTCCTCGACGAAGAAGCCGATCGACATCACCTTCACCCCGCTGGGCGAGTCCAGCGGCAGGATCTTGCGCTCGCCGTTGACTTCCGGTTTGCGGTTGACGCCGAGCATGCGCGGGATCGAGTAGCCGTAGACGTCGCAGTCGAGCGCTCCGGCCGGGTGGCCTTCGGCGGTCAGCGCCGCGGCCAGGTTGGCGGTCATCGTCGACTTGCCGACGCCTCCCTTGCCGGAGGAGACACAGATCACGTTCTTCACCTTCGCCAGCGCGCCCTGCGGCAGCTTGCTGCGCCCGAGCGTCTGCTGGAGGTTGCCTTTCTCCTCGTCGGAGAGGACGTCGAAGCCGACCGCGACCTCGGTCACCCCTTCCAGCTGGGAGACGTTCTGGGCGACCGCCTGTTCGAAGTGGGAGCGGATCGGGCAGCCGGCGGTGGTCAGCGAGACCACCACCTCGACGCGCCCGCTCTCCTTGACCTCGATCGAGCGGACCATGCCCAGCTCGACGATCGAGCGCCGCAGCTCGGGGTCGATGACGGCGCGCAGCTTCTCGGTTATCTGATCCTGGCTGGGAAGTGGCATTGACCCGATTCTCGCAAAGCCGCTCTTTCGGGAGCCGCGAGGGGGGAGAGTTAGCGGCGCTGCTCCCTTGACCCTCCGGAACGCAGTCGAGCGAAGGAGGACCGATGGTAGGCAGCAAAAGTGGAATCGCGAGGATCGTTGGGCTGGGGGTCCTGCTGGCTCTCAGCGTGCTCCTCTTGGCGGCCTCGAAGGCCGAAGCAGGCAAATACGCCGTCGCCCAGTGCGGCTGGTACGTCGGCGCCGACGCCGACTGGGCCGACACCACCGGTGGTGCCAAGTTCCGCCCCGACGCCTACTGCGTACCGCCCGCCGGCGCCGATCCATTCGATGGCGCCCACCTCAAGAGCTTCACCCGCGAGGGCCAGGGCACGGTCTCGGGAACGCGCTTTGCCCGCTGGCGCTGGACGGCGCCCCCCGGCACCGGCATCACGCAGGTGCGCGGCACCTGGTGGCACGCCCTCCACGACGGGATGGAGCAGCGACTGGGGGCGGTCAACTGGGCCGGCGACTTCGTCCCCTCGCTGACGGCAGCCGGTACCGACACCGCCCCTCGTAACTTCGTCATCGGGTTCAACTCCCCCGTGCCCGCGTTCGAGGACCGCCTGCTCTGCGCTCGGGCCGAGAGCAAGTGGTGCTCGCTTGAGCCCGGGTCGTGGTCGGGCCTGCGGGCGGTGACGCTGACGGTTCAGGACGACATCCAGCCGGCGGCTCTTGAGCCCGGAGGAATCCTGGTCTCCGGTGGCTGGCGCCGCGGCACCGAACACATCGTGGTCGGCGGCGTCGATGGCGGCTCCGGTGTTCGTTTGGATGAAACCTTTGTCGACGGCAGCCGGGTGGAGCGCAGCGAGTTCCCCTGCGACAAGGTCTCGATCGGGGGCCAGTGGGCGGCCACCCGGATGCGGCCCTGCATGACCAACGTCTCCACCACCCACTGGGTGAACACGACCTCCCTCAGCGACGGTCCCCACGTCGTCGTCCACTGCGTCACCGACTTCGCCGGGAACGGCCTCTGCTCCAGGCATCTTTCGTTCCTGGTCGACAACCATCCGCCGACTCATCCCCGCGCGGTCGGGATCGCCGGGGGCGACGGCTGGCGCCGCTCCGCCGACTTCGACCTCAGCTGGGAGAACCCCGATCAGGGGTCGGGCAGCCCGATCGGCGGCGCCTCCTGGCGCCTCCTGGGTGGAGCGGGCTTCGACACGGGCGCCAGGTTCACGGCGGGGAGGGACCGCAATTCCCTTGCCGATCTCACCGTTCCCGCCGCCGGCTCCTACTCGCTGCAGCTGTGGCTGCGCGACGAGGCCGGGAACGAGAATCCCTCCTCGGCGGTGACGGTGCCGCTGCGCTTCGACGATCTCCATCCCAGCGTCGGCTTCGCCGACGCGCCGGAGACGCAGGTGAAGGCGGACGTCACCGATGCCCACTCCGGGCCCGCCTCGGGGCAGCTCCTCTACCGCCGCGTGGACGCAGCGGACTGGACCGAGCTTCCGACCAAGCTGGTGCGCGGTGACGCCGCCGATCGCGCCCACCTGGTCGCCCCCATGCCCCAGCTCGGTTACGGCACCTTCGTCTTCCGTGCCGATGTCGCCGATGTCGCCGGCAACACCGCCTCGACGACCTTGCGAAGCGACGGCACCCAGATGGCGATTCGCAGGGTGCCGCCGCCGCACGTTCAACGGCCCCCCAGGGCGAAGTCCCGGCTCTTCGCGCGTTTGCGCGGGGGCCACGGTCGCGGCGACTCGCTGACGGTCCGCTTCGCCGCTGCGGCGTTGCTGAGCGGCCGGCTCACCCGCGCCGACGGTGCCGGGGTCGCCGATCGGCAGCTGCGCGTGGTCTCGCGCCCCTCCCATGGAGCGCTGCTGCCGGTTGCGACGGAGACGGTTCAGACCGGGGAGCAGGGAGGGTTCGAGCTGCAACTGCCGCCAGGTCCCTCCCGCCGCGTCACCGTCACTTTCCCCGGCGACGGCGGGCTCGAGGAGGCGAGCCGCCGCGGGCTGGAGCTGCGCGTGCGCGCCGGGGTCTCGATGCGAGCCGTCCCCCGAAGCCTGCGCAACGGCCAAGCGGTGCGGCTCAGCGGCAAGGTGATGAGCCGGGGTGCCCCGATCCCGCGCCGCGGCAAGCTGATCGCGATCCAGTACCTGGAGGAGAAGACGCAGCGCTGGCGCCCGGTGCTCGTCACCCGCACCGATCACCATGGCCGTTACCGCGCCCACTACCGCTTCCGCTACGTCAGCGGCCGTGCTGCGATCCGCCTGCGGGCGACCGCTCTGGCGGAGGAGCGCTGGCCCTATGCACCGGGCTCTTCGCCGCCGGTCACCGTCCGGGTTCACGGCTGAGGGATCGTTAGTGGGGATTGGCGGAACCCCCGCGCACGCCTGGCGGCGGCGGACGCTTCGCGGTGCGGCGTCCTCAGTCGGCCAAATAGCGCTGCTATTCGGCCTCCCTGCGTCCTTGCCCCGCTCGGTCCGGCGCTCGCCAGCCGCACACGCGGGTTCCGCCAATCCCCACTAGGGTTTGCCCCCATGTCGCAAGCGACCCTTCACACCAGCGCCGGGGCGATCGTGCTCGAGCTTCACGACGAGGACGCGCCGAAAACCGTCGAGAACTTCCGCAAGCTCTCCGCGGACGGGTTCTACGACCAGCTCGTCTTCCACCGGGTGATCCCCGACTTCATGATCCAGGGCGGTTGTCCGGAGGGATCCGGCCGGGGCGGTCCCGGCTACACCTTCGAGGACGAGATCAACGAGCACAAAATCGTCCGCGGTGCCCTGGCGATGGCAAACGCCGGGCCGAACACCAACGGCTCCCAGTTCTTCATCGTCACGACCGGGGCCGCTCCTTGGCTCGACGGCAAGCACACCGTCTTCGGCGAGGTGATCGACGGGATGGACGTGGTCAACGCGATCGAGTCGACCCCGACCGACGCCTCCGACAAGCCGCTCGAGTCGCAGACGATCGAACGGGTCGAGCTCGACGAGAGCTAGGCGCCCGCGGGCGCCCATCCTCAGCTGCTGAGGATGATCGCGATGAAAAAGACCAGCACGACCTCACTGACGATCCAGGAGTTCTGGTTCATCCAGTCGCGGACCTTGGGCAGGAAGGTCTTGGCCCGCTCTCCCATCCCGACCACGAGCAGCGCCGGGAACGCAAGGAACAGCAGCGTCAGGAATAGGAAGGGCAGCACGTGCCAGAAGGGGTCGCCGTGGCTGGAGAGGAAGCCGCCGATGCTGGCTGAGGTGACGAGATCGCTGGGAAAGAAGCCGAGCAGGAGGAAGCCGAGGACGAACGCCGTCTTCGGGGTGATGGACTGCAGTTTCCCCATCCACTTCGGCGGCTCGCTCTCGGTGCGCTTCAAGTAGGTGTGCACGATCGCGAACAGCAGCAGCGCGAGGATGACGTAGTCGGTCGTGGTCAGCCCTGAGCCACTGGCTTCACCCCCTTCGCCCGCTCCCTTCGTCAGCAGGTAGGAGGCACCGACCACGAGTGGGATCGCGAGCGCCGCGCCCAGCACGTACGCCGCCGAGATCCGCTTCCACGACGGGCTCGTCGCGAAGAGGAAGGAGCTGATGATCTGAGGGCCGGCGATCATCACGAAGGCCAGCGGCAGGATCTTGAGGAAGTTCACGCGCTGACCCTCTCACAGGATCGCTTCGATTGCTCTCAATCAGGGGTTCTGCGAGGGACGGAGCAACGTCAGCGGCTCCTCGTCGATGCGGGCGGCGATCCGCTCTACGCTCTTCAAGGTCAGGTTGCGCTCACCGCGCTCGACGCTGCCCATGTAGGTGCGATGGACGCCGAGGATCTCGGCGAACGCCTCCTGGCTGAGACCACGCGCCAGCCGGTAGGCACGCAAGTTCCGGCCGATGGTCCGCTGCAGGTTGCCATCCATGAGCGGGAACGCTCCCGCCCTGCTACTTGAAGGTCTACAGACTTATAAGTAGCATTCTGGCAATCGAGCAGGCGGAGGGGGTGGGATTCGAACCCACGAGACGCCGAAAGACGCCTAACGGCTTTCAAGGCCGCCGCATTCAACCGCTCTGCCACCCCTCCGAGATAACGCAACGCGAATGCTAATGGTCACGAAGCCCGCTCGGGACCCCCTTCACTGATTGGATTCCCCGATGCGCAGGCTGCTCTTCCTCGCTTCGGCGATGATCTTCTTCGACGTCGCTTTTTTTGCGGCGATCGCGCCGCTGCTGCCGGAGTACGTCGACGCGCTGGGGTTGACCAAGGCCGAAGCCGGGATTCTCTCGGCGGCCTACGCGGCCGGCACGCTGCTGGCATCGTTGCCGGCGGGTTACGTCGCCAGTCGGGCGGGACCCCGCCGCACGGTCATCGCCGGGCTGATTCTCCTCGGCTGCTCCAGCTTCGTCTTTGGCTTTGGAGAGCAGATCTTCCTGCTCGACGCGAGCAGGTTCGTCCAGGGAATCGCGGGAGCGCTGATTTGGTCGGGCGCGCTCACCTGGCTGATCACCAGCGCGCCGGAGGAGAGGCGCGGCTCGATCATCGGCAGCGCCCTGGGGACCGCGGTGGCCGGAGCGCTGCTCGGACCGGCCCTGGGCGCGGCCGCAGGTGAAATCGGAACCGAGCCCGTCTTCAGCTCCGTCCTCGTGATCACCCTCGCCCTCGCCTGGGCCGCCTCGCGGCTGCCCGAGACGAGGGTGCCGGAGCGCCAGGGCCTGGGCGAAGTGGGGGCGACCTTGGTCAGCCGACCAGTCCTCGAGTCGGCGGCCTTCGTCGCGGTGCCATCGTTGATGTTCGGGGCGATCGAGGTGCTGGTGCCCTTGCGGATCGACGACCTCGGCGGCGGCCACGCGCTGATCGCCGGCGGCTTCATCGCGGGAGCCGCCCTGGAGGCGACGCTGGCACCGGTCGCAGGTCGGCTTTCCGATCGCGTCGGACGCCGGCTCCCTTACATGACCGGCCTCTCGATCTGCGCGGTGGCGATGATCCTGATCGCGATCGTCCCCACCCTCGAGCAGGTGCTGGGGGGGTTGATCCTGACCTCGCTCGGAGCCGGGCTCTGCTTCGCCCCCGCCCTGACCCTGATCTCCGACGTCGCCGACCTCAGCGGTCTCCACCAGGGCTTTGCCGCCGGGCTCTCGAACATGGCCTGGGCGTCGGGGCAGGTGCTCGGCGGGATCGGCGGTGGGGTGATCGCCGGCTTCACCGGGAACGCGGCACCGAGCCTGGTGATCGCCCTGCTGCTGGCGCTGACGGTCCTGTACGCATTTCGGCGGATGCAGGGGACCGAACCCCCGCCGGCGGCGAGCAAGCTGGTCTAGGCTCGGGCGATGGCGAGACGGCGTCGCACGGCGAGTGGCCAGTGGGTCAACTGGGCGGGAGATCAGTCCTGCCGGCCCGGGCAGATCGCCCGACCTCGCAACCGCGAGGAGCTGGCGGAGACGATCGCCGCCGCCTCCGCGGCGGGGCAGAAGGTGCGGGTGCCGGGCTCGGGCCACTCCTTCACCGAGGCGGCTCTGACCGAGGGGACGATGGTCCAGGTCGAGGGGTTGAGCGGCGTCCTCGACGCCGATCCCGAGTCCGGCCTGGTCCGGGTCGGCGGCGGCACGGTGCTGGCTGACCTCAACGAGGAGCTGTTCCGGCTCGGGCTGGCGATGGAGAACCTCGGCGACATCGACAGCCAGACGATCGCCGGTGCGATCTCCACCGGTACCCACGGGACCGGCGCCCGCCTGCGCAACATCTCGGCCCAGGTCGAAGGGCTGGAGCTGGTCCTCGCTGACGGCACGGTGCGGCACCTCAGCGCGACCACCCACCCCGAGCTGCTGCGGGCGGCCCGGGTCGGGATCGGGGCTCTGGGGGCGATCTCGGCGGTGACCCTGCGCTGCGTTCCCGCCTTCAGCCTGCTGCGGGTCAACGCGCCGCACCCGCGCGAGGAGGTCCTCGACAGCTTCGAGGAGCGGGCTGAGGCCCATGAGCACTTCGAGCTCTTCACCTTCCCCTACGCGGATTCGGCGCTGGTGCTGGAGCGCAACCGGCTCGACGGGCCGCCGCACCCGCGCAGCCGCCGCGCCGCCTTCCTCAACGACGTAGTCCTCGAGAACTGGGCGCTGGAGCTGCTGTCGGCTACGGGTAAGGCGATCCCGAAGACGATCCCATCCCTTTCGCGGCTGGCGGGCCGCCTCGCCTCCGGCAGCCGCACCAGCGATCGCAGCGACCGGGTCTTCGCCAACGAGCGGCGGGTGCGCTTCACCGAGATGGAGTACTCGGTACCCCGGCAGCACGGGCCGGAGGCGGCGCGGCGGGTGATCGAGTGGGTGCGGGCGAACCGCTACCCGGTCTTCTTCCCGATCGAGATGCGGGTGGCCGCCGGGGACGACGCTTCGCTCAGTCCCTCGCACCAGCGCGACAGCGCCTACATCGCCGTCCACCAGTACCGGGGGATGGAGTGGCGTCCTTACTTCGAGGCGGTGGAGGCGATCATGAACGAGTACGAGGGGCGCCCCCACTGGGGCAAGCGCCACTTCCAGACCGCGGCGACGCTGGCGCCGCTCTACCCCGCATGGGACGAGTTCCAGCGCGCCCGCGACACCCTCGACCCGACCCGCACCTTCAGCAACGAGTACACCGAGCGGGTACTCGGCCCCTAGAGGAACGTCTTGCCCTCACCGCGGTACGTCGGGACCGCGTCGACGATCGCGTCGCCCTCAACCAGGTAGAGGGTGTCGAAGCGCTCGCAGAGCTCGCCGGCCTTGGCGTGGCGGAAGTAGGCGCGGTCGCCCACCTGGAGCGATTCGGCGGCGCGGCCGAGCAGGGGGGTCTGGACCTCGCCAGCGCCCTCGTCGCCGTCGAGCTCGAGCCCGGTGGGCAGCCACGGGACCGGCAGCCGCGCCTCGTCGCCGCTGCCCGAGGCGAGGTAGCCCCCGCCCAGCGCGGTCGCCGTCCCACTATCGGGCTTGCGCACGATTGGCAGCACGAACCCGGCCGCGGGGGTGAGGCTGAAGCGGCTGTAGTGGTCGAAGAGGCCGGGGGCGTAGAAGCCCGAGCCGGCGGTCACCTCGGTCACCGATTCCTCGGCGGCGGTGAGGTCGAGGCTGCCGGTGCCGCCGCCGTTGACGATCTCCAGCTCGACGAATTCGCCGAGGGCGGAGACGATCGCCCGCCGCCGTTGGGCCAGCTCCTCCGCCGAGCGCTTCTGCATGAAGCGGATCGCCGCGCCGCGGCGCCATTGCCCCGGCGGCCGGTCGCCGACGCCGGCGATCTGCCCCTCGTAGGCCATCAGCGCGTCGAGTTCGATCTGCGGCCGCTTTTCGATCTCCCGCGCCAGCGCCACCGCCTGCTCGACGGTGTGGATCGGCGAGCGTTTCGGCCCCACCCTGACCCGGCCGCCTAGCCACCACCAGCTCGCGTCGACGTCGATGCAGACCCGCAGCGGCGGCGCCCCCGTCCCCAACACCGACTCGATCATCTCCAGGTGCTCGACGCAGTCGACCATCACGATCGGCGCCCCGTCGGGGCCGGCCGCCGAGCGCAGCGCCAGTTCCTCCAGGGCCCCGATGTCGGCGGTCGGGTAGGCGAGCAGCAGGTTCTCGAACCCCTGCTCGGTGAGCCAGAGCGTCTCCGGCAGCGTGAAGGTCATGAGGCCTTGGAAGCGCGGGTCCCGCGCCAGGATCGCCTCCAGCAGCGCCCGGCAGCGGATCGACTTCGAGGCGACCCGGATCGGCTTGCTCCCAGCGCGGCCCAGCATCTCCTCCGCATTCGCCCACATCGCCTCGAGGTCGACGAAGGCGAACGGCGCCTCCACCTCGGCGAAGACCTGCTCGTAGCGCTGGTGCGACTGGGGAGGGGCGGGCACGGCGCCAGCCTATCCGTGGGACCGAACGGGAAGGGGCCTACGCGCCAGCCGTCCGCCAAGCACCCTCCATGATCTGGAGAATGCGCTGGCACTGCGCCCGTTCGTCTTCGGACGTGCTGCTGAACCGCCCCCCACTGGGTGCGAACTCGATCTGGGCGAACTCCCTCTCGTTGTTGTCGTAGAGAACGATCTTTGCCCCTTCCGGTCTGAAGATCTGCTCAACTCGCGCCTCCAGGATTTGCGAATAGGGAATGAAGTCATCAACCTCCGGCTGCTTGTTGAACACTCCCCTCAGCCGGGCGTGAAAGATGCCCTTCTTGCAGATTGCCCAGAAGCCGAAGCCCTTGGTAACGGCCAAGACCTCGTCGAAATCGAGTCCGTGCTGAGCAAGTCCCGCTTCCAGGACCGCTGGATATCGATCATCTCGTTTGTCGTAGGCCCCAACATTCGAGTCATCGAACAGCGAGAACATGCGCGTGTCCATTGCTCAGCCCTGCTCCTTTACGAATTTGCCGTCGCCACGATCCACGCGCATCACCCACGCCTCCCCGAGCGGAGAGGGAGGGATTCGAACCCTCGAGAGAGCTTGCGCCCCCTACTCGCTTAGCAGGCGAGTGCCTTCAGCCACTCGGCCACCTCTCCACGTGCGCGCGCGGCGCAAGGACGATTGTAGGTACTGAAGGCCGGGCGGGACGGCTCCGTCTACCCTCCGCAGGGATGAACTCGCAAGCCGACCCCAGCCCCGGCGCCCACCTCGGGCGCCGGACCAAGATCATCGCCACCGTCGGGCCGGCGAGCTGGGAGCCGGCGGTGCTGGAACAGCTGGTCGCGGCCGGTGCCGACGTCTTCCGCCTCAACTTCTCCCACGCCGGGCCCGAGCGGCAGGCGGAGACGATCGCGGCGATCCGGGGCGCGGCCGAACGGGTCGGGCGCGAGGTGGCGATCCTCGGCGACCTGCCGGGGCCGAAGCTGCGGATCGGCTCGCTGCGCAACGACTTCGCCGAACTGAAGACGGGGATGCACGTGACCCTGACCCCGGAGCGAGGTCGAGGGGGACGCGAGACGATCCCGGTCTCCTGGTCAGGGGTGGGCGACCTCGAGGAGGACCAGCTCGTCTACCTCGCCGACGGCGCGATCCGGCTGCGGGTCGGCGACAAGGAGAACGAGGGCGTCGGCGCCGAGGTCGAGGTCGGCGGCACCCTCTCCTCCCACAAGGGGATGAACATCCCCGGTGGCGTCGACCTGCCGGCGACCACCGGCGTCGACCTCGACTGGGTCGATTTCGCGGTGAAGAACGGCGTCGACCTTCTCGCCGTCTCCTTCGTCTCCACCGCCGCCGATCTGGAGCCGGTTGCGGCGCGCCTGAAAGAGCTCGACTCCCGCATTCCCCTGGTCGCCAAGATCGAGAAGCAGGAGGCGGCCGAGCACGCCGAGGAGATCGTCCGCGTCGCCAACGGCGGGATCATGGTCGCCCGCGGCGACCTCGGGATCGAAATCCCGCTGGAGCGGATGCCGGTCGAGCAGAAGCGGCTGATCCGCCTCGCCGGCCTAGCGCTCGAAACCGGCGATCACGGCGACCCAGATGCTGGCCTCGATGGTGACCGAGCGGCGCCCGACCCGGGCCGAGGTGACCGACGTCGCCAACGCGATCTACGACGGCACCGACGCGGTGATGCTCTCCGAGGAGACCGCGGTCGGCCAGCACCCGGTCGAGGCGGTGGAAGTGATGGACCGGATCGCCCGCGCCACCGAGCCCGACCTGCGCTACGGCGAGTGGCTCTTCACCCGCACCGACCAGGCGACCCAGGACGTCGCCGACTCGGTCGCCCAGAGCGCCGTCGGCGCCGTCTACCGGCTCGGCCTCAAAGCGCTGGTGGTGCCGACCAACAGCGGCCGCACCGCCCGCCTCGTCTCCGCCCACCGGCCCGACGTGCCGGTGCTGGCGGTCTCCCCATATATAGAGACGGTGCGCCGGCTCAGCCTGCTGTTCGGCGTCACCGCCGTGCAGAGCGACTTCGGGACCGAGCTGCGCAGCCTGCTCGGCCACTGCGCCGGGCTCGCCGCCAAGCACGGGATCGCCGCGCCCGGCGAGCTGGTCGCGATCACCGCCGGGCTCGACGGCCAGGAACTCGGCACGAACCTGTTCGAGGTCCATAGGGTGCCGGAGCTATGAGCGCGGCGGCAAGACTGGAGCGCGAGGAGAGCGGCCTCGCGACGATCACCCTCGACAGCCCGCCGCTCAACCTCTTCGACCAGCGGATGATGGACGACCTGCGCGCGGCGGTCGACGCGGTCGCGCGCGACGCCGCCGCGGGCGCTGCTGATCCGCGCCGAGGGCCGCGCCGTCTCCGGCGGGGTCGACGTCAACGTCTTCGCCGGGCTGACCCCGGAGCAGGGGAGCGCGCTCTGGAGCGAGCTGCTGGGGATGATCGACACAGGTCGAGGCGTTGCCGGCCCCGGTCGTCTTCGCCGCCCACGCGCTGACCCTGACCGCGGCCTTCGAGCTGGCGCTCGCCTGCGATCTGATCGTCGCCTCGCCGAAAGCCAAGTTCGGGCTGGTGGAGAAAGTCGTGGGGCTGACGCCGTCGATGGGCGGCACCCAGCGGCTGGCCGAGCGCGCCGGCAGCGGCCGGGCGCGGCACTTCGTGATGTCGGGCGGGATCTTCGAGCGCCGAAGGAGATGGAGCGCTGGGGCGTCGTCAACCTGCTCTTCGAGGACCAGGACTTCGAGGCGGCGTCGCGGAAGCTGGCCGAGGAGCTGGCGGCAGGGCCGACGAAGGCGCACGCGATGACCAAGCACATCCTCCGCCGCTTCCGCGAGGGCGGGATGACCGCCGCTGACGAGGCGGTGCGGACCGAAGCCGCCGAGCTCTTCGCCAGCGAGGACCTGCAGAACGCCGTCCGCACCTTCCTCGAGCAGGGCGGGCCCGGGCACGCCGAGTTCCATGGCCGTTAGGGTGCGCCGATGACCGATTTCGACCTGATCGCCAAAGGGATGACCCAGGCGGTGCCCTTCGCCGGCCACCTCAACCTCGAGATCACCGAGGTCTCCGAGGGGGAGGCGACCGTTCTTTTGCCTGAGCGGCCGGAGCTGCTGAACCACGTCGGCTCCCAGCACGCCGGCGCCCTCTTCACCGCGGCGGAGACCGCCAGCGGCGCCGCCTTCGTCGGCGCTTTTGCAGAGCGGATGGGTGACGTCACCCCGCTCGCCCGCAGCGCCGAGATCTCCTACGAGAAGATCGCCAAAGGCGTGATCACGGCCCGTGGCCGTCTCGCGATGCCCGCCGCCGACGCCCTCGCGACCCTCGACGCCGAGGGCAAGGTCGAATTCCCCTGCGAGATCGAGCTGACCGACGCCGACGGCACCCTCGTCGCCACCGCCAGCGTCCGCTGGCACGTGCGGCTCAAACAGCCCAGCGCTTAGCCCGCCGGTTCCCCAAAGCCCTAGAATCGTCCCCCCGGGGAGCCACCCCGACTCATGCGCCCGTAGCTCAGCTGGATAGAGCGTCGGTCTACGAAACCGAAGGTCACAGGTTCAAATCCTGTCGGGCGCGTTCCTTGCTGTTCCAGGGGACGCCGCGAGTTTCCCGGTACAGAGCGAGATCGTCGGCTTCCCTCTGTTTCTCCGTTCCGCTGGCTTCCAATCGGTTCCGCAGGGTTCCGCGTCGTCTTGGTCGCATCCTGGTCTCATCGCTCAGTCCCAATAGGGTCCCCGGCTATGGCGGGAGATCCACAGGCCAAAGCGCGGACGTCCGTGCGGCGCGCACAGGCTGATTTCGAGAAGGCCCAGGACAAGCTCGAAGCGCTCCGCGAGGCTCGGCGCAAGTCTTTTGAAGAGGCGCAGGCCGCCGGGCTCTCAACGCGAGACATCGCCAGCGAGACCGGCTTGCACTTCACCCGAGTAGCGCAGATCCTCCGCAAGGACTAGGAGCGTGTAGAGGGGTCTCTACGACCCTGCTAGGCTCTGCCGATCCAATAAAGCGCCCCCGCGCTGGTGGAACAGCCGGGGGCATGGCACAGGAGGTATTCCCTCCCATGCACAACAAGCCTAGAGGCGCTGAAGATGACGGCGCCGCGACCACCGCCGAGCTGGACGTTCGCGACCAGGCAGCGGTCCTGAGACACGTCCTCTCGCTCTACCCGCAGACGCTGACGGAGCCTGAGCTGTTGAAGGAAATGACCGGCGGTGGGGAGGAGGCGTTCTCCGAGCGCGACCGCTACCGACGAGCGGTCCGCGATCTCGCAAGGGGTGGCCTGCTCGACGCTGAGACCAAGCGCGTCATCCCGACCAGGGCGGCGCTGCTGTTCCACGAGCTGGAGGAACTCTGATGGACGGCCGTCGGGTGGACGAGGCAGCCGCCAGGCGCCTCGGCCGGAACCTGTTCATGGCTCGCCGTCGCGCCGGGTTCTCGCAAGAAGAACTCGGCTCCCCCGCGGGTCTGCACCGAACCGAGATCGGCTTCATCGAGAGCGACCGCCGCCTGCCGCGAGTGGAGACGCTCTTGAAGCTCGCCTTCTCCCTGGGGGTCCCGGTGGGCGATCTGGTGGCCGGGATCGAGTGGATCGTCCCGGCCCCGACCCGACCCGGCTCCTTCGCCGTCGCGAGGTGAGGGGATGAATCAAGCCGAAGTAGAGGCAGGGATCAAAGCAGCCGAAGGGCGGATGATCTTCCTCCTCCAGCATCCGCTCCGTAGACGCCTGCTCGCGCTCTATGTCGAATCAGACGAGCCGCTGAGCCCCAAGGAACTCGCCGACTACACGAAGGCACCGCTGGACAACGTCGCCTGCCACGTCCGCGTCCTTGCCAAGCACCGCGCCGTGGTGCTGGTCGGCCAGCGACAGGTGCGTGGCGCGGTCGAGCACTTTTACGCTGCGAGACCGGGCTGGTGGACGTGGTGCCGTGGGCGCGGAAAGCGCTGCTGGTGCGGTCACTGAAGGAACACATCGAAGAGCACCGCAAGGACACCGAGTTCATGGAGCGCCTCCAGAAACGCCTAGAGGAAGACCGTCCCATCCTGGAAGCCCTCAAGAGGTCCGAAGAAGAAGACAAGGAGGCGTAGTGCCGACGCCACTCCACCTCTCGGACCTCCAACTGCAACCCCCCGACACATTATGAACCCCGAACGGGAGTTCGATTTTCGTGCCTGAGACTGCGCTTTCGTCTCACCGGGATTCCTTGACCTTCGGTCGGCCTCCCCACCGCCAATTGTGGTGCGGCTGCGCCGCGCGTTTGGCGGGTGGGGAGGCGCTCCCGGTGGTGGTCGTAGACGGAACCCAGCGAACCTGCCGGGGGCGTTCGTGGCGACAACGGCATTTCGGAGGCATGGAGCAGGACCGCGCGGAACCCCTCGCTCGCAGAAGGCACTTTAGGTGGCATGGAGCGGAAATCGCCATCGCCGAGCTTCTTCACCGAGCGGACGCTGGCGGACTTCCTCGCCGTCTCGGATCGAACCGTCCGCAACTGGATCAGGCGCGGCGAGCTGCCCAGCTACAAGCTCGGCGCCGCACGTAGGATCGACCCCGCCGACGTCGAGGACTTCCTTGCGCGCCACAGAGATGAGGCATCGTGAGGCGCGACACCCCCGTCAAGCGCCGCAATCCTTCCGGACAGGTCGTGTGGGTCGCCCGGTACATCCGCCGCGACGGTCGCCGCCACATCGCCAAACCGTCTTGGAACCGAGGCAAAGGAACCTTCGCCCGCAAAGGCGAAGCGCAAAGGCAATTGACGAGGCGTACGGCCTTTCGGATCGTCCCGACACCCTGGGGGACTACTTCGCCACCTGGACCGAGGCACCCACGCTCCGAGCGAACCAACGTGACGAACGAGCACCGCATCAGCCGCGTCACCGACGTAGCCATTGAGGGCATCCGCTTGAAAGACTGGCCGATGCGCGAGCTGCGCCGCCGCCACGCTCTGGCCTTGGTCAACCACATGCTCAGGGTCGAAGGCCGAGCCACCACCGGAGCTGTAGGCATCCTCCGCTCTCTCTCGGCGATGACCGAGGACGCGATCACCGACGAAGTCTGCGACCTGAACCCGTTCAAGGGCGTGCGGATCAGAGCAAACGATCCGAGGGCGGAGAAGAAGCCCCGCCCGATCCGCGTCTTCACCTTCGAGGAAATGCACCGCTTCGCCAAGGCCGCAGGCGACTACGAGGCAATGGTCCGAGTCTTCACGGATTGCGGTCTGCGGCTCGGCGAGGTTCTTCCGCTCCGCCGCGAAAACTTTGACGGCGAGACTCTCCAGGTCCGCCGCACCGCCCACGAGGGCCAGATCCTCGAGGGAACGAAGACCGACCACGGCGAGCCCGACGCCGGCCGCGTCGTCCCGGTTCCGGCGACCCTCGCCTGGATGCTGGAGGCGCAGCTCCAGGTCAGCGATGACAGCGAGCTGCTCTTTACGACCCCAACCGGCCGCATGTGGCGAGAGCGCAACTTCTACCGCGACCTCTGGCGCGCAGCCCAAGATGCCTCCGGCCTAGACATCCGCCCCACGAGTGCCGCCACAGCTACGTCAAGCACCTGCGAGCCGCTGGCGTCAACGACGCCGACTTAGCTGAGATCGCCGGGCATCGAGTCGAGACGATGCTGGCGCGTTATACGCATGCGGTGAGGGAAAGTGTCGGTTCAGTGCGAGATGCCATCGGCTGACTACCGCAGATATTGGTCCCTCAGTAGGTAGGAGGTTCCTCGGCCGAGCATATGACTAACCAGCTCTTCCGCTCGGTCTATGAGGTCCATGACGTCTTGAAAGGACTGTTGTCGTCCCAGGCCAACCGCGCTTTCTTCGCCATGTGCAGCCCTGGTCCGGTTCTCGCTGAGGTCGGTGAGGAAGCCGTACAGGCGAGTAGAAGGGACGATATCTGGGTCAAGTCCGAAAACCTCCCAGATCGCTTCAAGATGTCCCTTGTGAATAGTGGAGCCATCGATTGGCCAGTGCTCTTCTGCGGAAGATAGGAGCGCCGGCTCAGTCGACCCGGCGCTCTCCAAAATCTTGATCTGCTTGGACCACTTCTTGATATCCCGAGGATGGCGAAGTGAATGAAGCGCCTCGAACTGACGGGCATTGTCGAGGGCGAGAAGACTCTGCCGCAGTTTGCCCCGCGAAGTGCCCGAGGCATTGATTTCATCTACTAGGCCGCCGACGAAGCGCTTAACGAACTCCTCCAGGGAGGCCGCCACCCAGACATAGGCGCTTGCGCGCGTCATGTAGTCGAAGTCCCGAGAAGCGGCGCTTCGGGACATCGCGTGCACGTTGACGACCATGGCGGCTCGGCGCATCTCTTCGAGCTGGGAGATGCAGTCAAACGCCGCAGAGTCGAGGATCGCAATCGTGGTGCGTGGAGGCGGCATCTACCGCCCTCACTAAGCCGTACCGCTCAGTAGTTCCGTTGCTCGTTTGATTCGGGCCCGAAGCATGGCCGCCGTGTTGGTGCCTCGGGTACTGGCTCGGACCAACTCCGGGTCGTCAGTCCATTTCGCTCCAGGGTTCTTTGGCTCCTTGCCTGCAGCCAAGAGCTCGCCTGCGGCGACGATCACCGCCTCAAATTGATTCAACGGCGTGTTGGTCACCTTGCTGCGCAGAAAAGGTTTCCCGTCCATGATTGCGCTCAATGCAGCCGTGGCTTCGAGGAAGAGTTGCCGGCTTGCGTCAATGTCCACATCCTCTTTGGCCTGCGCCATGTAGTCATTCAGGAACTTCGTAACGGCCCCTTTGAATTTTGAGCGACTGTTCATGTAGGCAAAGAACTTAAGAACCTGCTCCTCACGGGTGCCATCGTGTTGCGCCCCTCGCTGCAGCTTCAGCAGCGAATGGAGATTCTTGTCATCAGCGAGTTCACGAAGAAGGTCGTTGAACGGACCCTGAAAGATCGAAGCGCGCACCTCTTGTGGACTAAGGATGACTCCGCCTCGATTAAGCCTCTCGAAGAGGTCAAAGCGGGCTTGATAATCACTCTTATCGGACAGTGCGGTAACGCGCAGGGGCCTGCGGGTAAATGCCAAGCGAATCGGGCCAGGGAGATCTTCAAAGGATCTGCCGTTGAACTGACTTAGCTCTTCGAGTCCTTCTAGGACAAGTGGCTCCTTCTTCCCGGTCTGAGCGAGAATCCCCTCAGGCTCAGCAATGAAATGCATGATGGTCGAGAGTCGCTGGAGACCATCAACGACCTCCCAGGTTGCATCAGCATTGGTTGCGACGTAAATCGAAGGCACGGGAAGACCCAAGAACAGGGACTCAATTAACCGGCTCTCATCCTCGGTCTTCCAGCGAAAATGACGCTGATAAACCGGGGCAATAAGCAACTCGTCGTCGGCCGCCATCCGGACAAGCTCGCTGATGGTGATGTCGTAATGATCAACGTCCACCCGCTGCCTGTTTTGATCAAGCTGAGACTGGAGGCTGACGGGTTTCGTTTTCGAACTGGGTGGCATGGCGGAAGACTAACGTCGTAGCTCGCTCAAAGGCGAGACCCGGCGCCGTCGCGGTCAGTTGCGAGAGGGAGTTATTCGGATCTGCTGAATTGGCTCCAACCAAGCCTCCACCCCCCTGGCGATCTCCGAGGCACTCTTCATCGCAGTTACGTCTGCCTGCGTCCAGGCACGGCGAATGTGCAAGGCGAGCTTTTCCGTCGTGCTATCGAGGCGCGCGGCGATCGTGGTCAGCCTGGTTGAGATGTCCATCGGTGATATCTGCCCAAGGACCATTCGCTCTTTCTCGATCCACTTCGCGCCTTTCCACATCACGTTGCCTGATGAGCCGACAGTGCCGTGGCGTATGAAGATGACTAGGACAAACTCGGGGTGCTCGCTCAGGAAGCGCCACGCTGTCGGTTTTCTCAGCCAGGGTTCGACCTTCTTGAATTGCTCGCTATAGCCACCAACGAGATTCAGCGAAAGCTCAGTGGCTTCAAGCTCGAGCGTTAGATTGACAAAGTCTTCGGGCTTCTCCGCATTCGTCTGAGCCCAAGCAGTCTTGCTGTCGCGGCCAAACCTTTTTCCTGCCCTGATCTCCCCGAGGATCGGATCAAACCGGCCGGGGCCGATGCTTTCCCGAACTTCCTGCCAGAGGCTGGTCAACTGGGACGGAATAATTGCTCGCTGGGCCTCGTCTCGCCGCTCGACAGCTTGGCCGAACCAGGCGAAGCTCGGGCCGAAGTCGATCATCGAGCGAAAGGTTAGCGTTGAATGAGTGGAGGAATAGCTCAGGCGGGTGAGCATCCAATTGAGCTAGCTACGCGCGTGGTTGCTGAGCAGCAAGTTCGGTTAGAACGACCTGGTCGAGATCTTCGTGATCCTCGGAGCTAGCGTTCCACCAGCCGTGTTCGTAGCCAGCGGGGTCGGCTAAGTCGATTAGAGGCCGAATACCATCGAGCATCAGCAGGTAGTTGCGCAGGTGCCAGGTTGCCCGCGTGTTTCCGTCGATGAAGGGATGGACGTCGTATACGCGGATTGCCAGCGTGTTCGCCTCAGTCACGATGAATTGGATTAGTTCCGGATCATTTGCCGGGCGGAAGCGTTCGCGGCGCCAGGTCCAGTTCTCGCAGGCGCTCTGCACCGCAGGGAGGATCGCCTCGACCTCGACTGCACTCCCTTTGCGGTTTAGGACCATCTGAGTCCGAAAGCGGCCCGCGTCGGCCGGGAAGGTCGTCTCGAACCAGCGGAAGTGGATCTCCTGGACAAGCCGGACATCTACCGCCCAGGGAGCCTCCAAGTCGCAATTGCTTCCAACCAGCGCAGGACGTTCTGCCCGCTGTGCTGAATCTCCTCAGCGGTCGGGAGCGGGTCGTGGCCAAACTCGGCTGACGCATCAAAAGCACCCGGCATGCTGCCCGCCTATCTCGTTGTGCTTACGCGGACAGGGGCTTGCCGGCGGCTCGCGCTTCCGCCTGAGACTTAGATGCATCCGCTAGACGCATGGCCGTCTGAGTCGAGCGCTCGATCTCCGCGTCGGTCAGATCGAAGCGAGGACGGCCGTTGCTCTGCAACCGGCTCCGGCGACCTGCTGCGAGAACCTTCAGGTTGTCTCGATCCTGGGGCATGTTCCTAGGGTACTCCCGAGGGTCGTCGTTCCCTGCGCGTCCAGGTTTGTCGTCTTTCAAGGCAAGATCGATGTCTCGCCGGGTCTCATCGACGGCGGCGACCCAGTTGGGGGCCGGGGCTCCGCTCTCCAGGGTCTTCCAGCTCTCCGGTAGCTCCGCCATCTCGGGCTCGCCGCTGTCTTTCGTCGGGTTCACCTGAGTTAAGCTAGCACCCATGCGGGATGTTTTGTCTGAGAACGCGGCAAGGGCCACGAAACAGGTAGCGGCCACCCATGGAGGTCAGAACGTGCGCGTCTTGTCCGGTCGCGTCTGCCCTCTTCTCATCGTGGATATGGATGAAGGTCGCAGCCTCTTCGATCTCGTGAGGCTCACACAAGAGCTATGCGAAGCACTCGGCATCGAGGTCAATGTCTTGACCGAGGGAAGCCTCTCGCCCTACCTGCGCGATGCCATCCTGGCCGAGGCCGTGGCGCTCTAGGTCGCATCCCGGTCACATCGGCGTCGCAGCCCCCGCTTCAGCGCCACGCTCTCCCGGTCTACGAAACCGAAGGTCACAGGTTCAAATCCTGTCGGGCGCGTCTTCTCGCAACCCGTACTGAGCGGAGCTTCGCGCCGAGGCCTAGTTGGGCGTCTTGAACTTCCGTACCGCTGGTGATTCGTCTTTGCCGCCGGTACCCACGGCCCTCACCGCAAAGCGGTGCTTGCCGGGCTTTAGCTGGCGGTAGGTACGCGGCGATTTGCAGGAGCGGAACGGCTTGCGGTCGAGCTTGCATTCGAAGCGGGTCGCGTTCTTGCCCCGGAAGCGGAAGGTGGCGGTGCTGCCCTTGACCTTGGCTTTGAGAATCGAGGTGGTGGCCGGGCGCGGGGTGGCGGCCGGCGGCAGCGGCACCAGGGCCGGCCGGGGGGTGCACGCCGGTCCGGTGGGGACCAGCTCGTAGGCGCCGATGTCGGTGACCGCCGCGGTCGGCGGGTCGCAGGTGATGCGGCTGGGCAGCGTTCTCGGGTTGCCGGCGAGGTCGAGGGCTCCGTTCGCGGCTTCGTCGACGCCGGCGTTGACCGTCGGTGAGCCGGGGAGCTGTGAGTAGTCGCTTGCGGCGCTGTCGGTGAAGAGCGGCGCCGCGGTCTGGTTGCTGCCGACGCCGGCAGGGCTCGCGAAGGCTCCCCCCTCGGTTTTGACCGTGTCGTAATTGGAGTGCTCGAGGACGACCGAGGCGGAGGCCGGGCCCGACTGGGCGACGCGGACGTCCCAGTCGACGCCCTGCAGGATCGTGTTGACGGCGGTGATCGCGAACGGCCCGACGGAGGCATTGGCAAGCAGCCCCGTATCCGACCCGACGATCGTTACGTTGCGCAGGGTCAGCTCGCCTCCTTCGACGACTGAGTAGACGCCGGTGGTGCCTGCGCAGACCGAGTTGACGATGGTCGTCGGCGGGGCGATCTCGCAGCCGATGCCGGTACCGCCCAACGCGAGGACGCGCGCGATCGTCCCCGCCCCGGTGACCGCGCCGCGCGATCCCAGGTAGTGGATAGCCAGGTGGGAGACCTTTCCCCCTTCCAGCCGGACCGCCGGCAGGCTCGGCATCGCGGAGAAGACGTGGGGCATCGGCTCGCCGGCGGCGCCCTGCAGGGTGACGCCGTTGCGCACGTTGATTTCGGCCATCAGCGGCGCCGCCTGCGTTCCGTAGGTCCCGGCGTTGCCCGCCATCGAGACGGTGTCCCCGGCGAGGGCCAGGGCCAGCGCCTCGTTCAGTTCGCAGGGCGCACCGGCGGAGCAGTCGCCGGAACCCGCGGGGGAGGCGTGGAAGGTCTCCGCGGCCGCTGCCGTCGCCGGCAACGTCAGCAGCACGACCGCAACCGTCGCGGCCAACAGGCATCCGAGGATGCGGTCCGAGCGCGCCCCCGTTCGCAGCTCGGCTACCTCGACGGTCGGCGCGATCCATCCACTATGGCAGCCGCCGCAACGGTCCGGCAGCGCCGCCGCAACGTGCCTCTCGCAGGCTGGGATCGAGTCGTCCTCCTCTTGGGCGGCGATGAACCCAACTGAAAGAGAGACCCCAAAGTGCGTGCAGTCATGAACTCGAAGCAGATCCTCGTTGCGATGGCCGCCCTGGTGCTGGCCGTCGTCGTCACTCCGGTCGCGATCGCGGGGGCGGCGGGCGGGGCCAAGCAGGCTCCGGTCGCCAAAACCGTCAAGCAGCTGAAGAAACAGGTCACCTCACTGCGGCAGCAGATCGCCGCTCTGCAGGGGCAGGTCAACACTCCGCGGACGCCGAACGGTCCGGCCGGCGGAGATCTGACCGGCACGTTTCCGAACCCGGTGATCGGGCCCAACGCGGTCGGCGCGGCGGAGATCCAGGCCGACGCGGTGGGCAACAGCGAGATCGCCTCCGACTCGATCACCGCCGAAAACCTCAAAGGCGGATCCGTCGAAGCCGAAGAGATCGCCAACAACGCGGTCGGCGGAGACGAGATCACCAACGGCAACGTCGGCTCTGAGGACATGGGTACCGAAAGCGTCGGCTCCCGCGCGCTGAAGCCCGTGATCGCGGTCATCGGCCCCGGCGTCGGCGTCAGCGCCGGCGCTCCTCAGGTCACCTCGGTCACCTGCCCCGACAACCGGCAGCTGATCGCCGGCGGCTACGGCTGGACCGACGAGGAGGAGAACACGGTCCTCGCCAGCGCCCCCAGCGACTCGAACCCCAGCTCGACCTGGGTGGTCGAAGGGATGGTCAACACGGGCAGCAACAACCTCTACGCCTGGGCTTCCTGCCTGGCGCTCTAGGAGAAATCGATGACCACGCTGATCGATCTCAAGAAAAACCATCGCGCGACCTGGGCGGCAGGTGACTACGCCCAGGTCGCCGAACACATCGACGAGGCGCCGCCGCGCGACCTGCTCGACCGGGTCGAGATCCACCCCGGGCAGGACATCCTCGACGTCGCCACCGGAACCGGCAACGTCGCCTTGAAGGCGGCCGCTGCCGGGGCCCGGGTCGTCGGCCTCGACCTCACTCCGGAGCTGTTCGTCGCCGCGCGGCGACGGGCAACCGAGCAGAACGTCACCGTCGAGTGGGTGGAGGGGGATGCGGAGGAGCTGCGGTTCGCCGACGCCTCCTTCGACCACGTCCTCTCCGTCTTCGGCGTCCAGTTCGCGCCGCGCCACGAGGTGGTGGCGGCCGAGCTGGCGCGCGTCTGCCGGCCCGGCGGGGAGGTCGGCCTCGTCAACTGGACGCCCGCCGGCCTGATCGGCGAGCTGTTCACGATCATGAGCGGCTACCTACCGGCACCGCCTGATTTCGTCAGCGCACCGCCCTTGTGGGGGAGCGAGGAGCACGTCCAGTCCCTCTTCGCGGGGACCGGCCTGGAGCTGGAGTTCGCCTACGGCTCCAACCCCTGGCGGTTCGACTCGGCCGAGAGGTGGGTCGCGTTCCTCGAGGAACACTACGGCCCGACCCTGAAGGCGCGCGAACGCCTCGGCACCGAGGGGCGCTGGGAGGAGTGCCGCGACGAGATCGTCGCCATGGCCGAGCGTCGCAACGCGGCCAGCGACGGGTCGTTGCTGCTCTGGGCCGAGTATCTGGTGGTCGTCGGCCGAAAGGCCGGCTGACCTATTCCGCGGCGGGAGCGGACCCGAGTTCCCGCTGCAACCGGAGCATGCCGAGCTCGCGGGCGTCCGCCGCCGCGAGCTCGGCCAGCTCCTCCGCCCGCCCGCCGTCGCCCGGCTGCGCCCGCCGGCGCAGCGCCGCGGCCAGTCCCGCCCGCGAGCGGGCGACGTAGGGCCGAGCGCGCATCTGCGACGCGCGCTCGAGCGCCAGCTCCAAGCTCGCGATCGCAGCGTCGGGCCGGTCCTGCGCGAGCTGGAGCAAGCCCAGCGCGTAGGCGACCGGGCCGAGCGTCACCCCGACGGTCCCGGTGACGGTCCAAAGCTCGCGGTAGGGCCCAAGCAGTGGCTCGGCTCGCCGGGCCAGCTCCGCGTCTTCCAGCTCCCCGATCGCGTGGGAGCAGATCACCAGGGCCGGAACGAAGTTGATGTCGCGCGGGATCGCCGCGAACTCCTCCGCGCTCAGATCCTCCAGCTCGCGGCGCCCGCGCTCGAGCTGGCCGTCCTGCACCTGGGCCCAGGCGAGCGGGGCCCGCCACCCCGGCTGCCCTCCCATCTCGCGCACCAGCCGTTCGAAGAACGACACCTCGGTGCCGAGCTCATCGCGCTCGTTGAGCAGACCCATCAGGTGGCCGCCGTAGATGGCCAGCAGCAAGGGCAGCGGCGCCTCGCCCTGGGCCTCCGCCCGTCTGGCGTCTTCGAGCTCCTCCTCGACGGCCACCGCCGCGGCCTCGTAGTCGCCCCTCAGGAGAAGCTGCGTTGCGCGGGCGCCTTTGCGGTGCACGAGCAGCTGGACCTGCTGCGAGCGCTCGGCGATCTCCGCCTGGCGGGCGATCTCCACCTCCGCCTCCTCGAACCGGCACAGCTCCAGCAGCGCGCCCGCGCGCCAGAAGTGGGCGTCGGCCGCCTCACCCAGCGAGTTGCGGGCCTCGGTCAGCTCGATCAGGTCGGCGGTCAGCTCCAGGCGCTTCGGGGCCAGCCCGTACCGCCAGTGGGCGTAGAGCGCGGCAGTCAGGGCCCCGACGAGGGCGTCGTGGTCGTCCAGCCGGCGGGCGATCTCCACCGCCGTGTCGGCGGCGCTGCTGACGCGCTCCTGCGGGGTCTCGGGGTCGTAGTAGAGGAGGACCGCGAGTCGGGCGAGAACCTGCGAGCGCAGCGAAGAGTCGCCCGCGGGAAGTCGCTGCAGCGCCTCCTCCAGCAGCGCCACGCTCTCCGCGTCGTCGCGACCGAACTGCTCCCAGGTGCCACCGGAGTGACCGAGCGCGGCCTGCGCGAAGGCCGCTCCCACCTCCGCCGCCCGCGCCACGTCGGCCGCCCGCAGGAAGCTCGCCCGCGCCGCCTCCCAGCGCCCGGCGTAGGCCTCGGCCCTCGCCAGCGCGATCTCCAGCCGCGCCAGCTCGGCATGGTCCACCGGGTCGTCTGAGCGGCGCAAGGCCACGGCGCGCGCCAGCAGTCGGGCCGCCTCGTCGTAGGCGAGCCGGTCCGAGGCCTGGGCGGCGGCCCGGGCGGCGTAGTCGACGGCGCGGTCGATCTCCTGCGGCACGGCTGCGGCGAAGTGGCGCGCGAGCTCGCCGAGCCAAGGATCGAGCCGGTTGCGGTGGAGCTGCTCGATCGCCTCACCGATCCGCCGGTGCAGGCGCGCCCGGCGCGTCGCCGAGAGCTCGGCCTCGACGGTCGAGCGCAGCAGCGCGTGGGCGAACGAGTAGCGGCCGGGCGCGTTCGGGATCTCCGCCAGCAGCGCTCCGCGCACCGCCGCGTCGAGCACGTCGAGCAGCTGGTCCTCGGGGAGGTCGACGACGCGCTCGAGCAGCTCGTACTCGAACTCGCGGCCGATCAGGGCGGCGACCTCGAGGACCTGAGCCCCCTGATCGGGCAGCCGCGCCAAGCGTCGGGCGATTACGTCGCGCACGCCCTCGGGGACGGCGAGCCCGTCGCCGGCGGTCAGGTCGGAACCTCCCCCTGCCTCCTCGAGGTGGCGCACGAGCTGCTTGACGAAGAAGGGGTTGCCCTCGGTCTCGGCCCGGATCGCCCGCACCGCGTCGTCTTCGACCTCGTTGCCGTGCCAGGAGCCGATCAGGGCGCCGACTTCGCGCTCGTCCATGCCGCCGAGGCGGACCCGCGCCACCGGGCGGTAGCGCTCGACGTCGGCGATCAGCTCGGGCAGTGGATGCCCGCGCTCGAGCTCGGTGTCGCGGTAGGTCCCGACGATCAGCACCGGGCCGAGCTGGGTCTGCCGGGAGAGGTGTCGGCCGAGCAGCAGCGAGGAACGGTCGGCCCAGTGCAGGTCGTCGATGACGATCAGCACCGGCCCGCCCTCGGCCAGGCGGCCGAGCAGGCGTTGGACCGCGACGAAGAGCAGCCGACGCTCGGTCTCCGGGTCGCCGGCGGCCGGGGCGCCGACGCGGTCGGGGAGGCGTTCGCGGATCTCGGGCAGCAGCCGGGTCAGGTCGGCCGCCTCGGGGCCCGCCAAGGCCGCGAGCTCGATGTCGGTCAGGCGCTCCAGGCGCGGGCGCAGCATCTCGACCCAGGGGCCGTAGGGGAAGATCTCCTCCTCGTCGCAGCGGCCGTAGAGGACCTCGAACTCGGTCAGGCCGGCGGCGAGCTCGGCGACCAGGCGCGTCTTGCCGATCCCGCCTTCGCCGACGATCAGCAGCGGGCCGGTCAGGCCGGCAGCGGCTTCCTCGCGCAGCCGCGTCAGCACCGCGCTGCGGCCGACCCAGGGGGAGGCCAGCGCCTGGACCAGGCGGTCGGGCAGCCGCTCCTCGCGGGGAGGGGAGGGGGTCGCGTCGCCGGCGGCCGGGCGGCGCTCGACCGGCTCCGTGCTCAGCAGCTGCTCGTGCAGCGCCCGCAGCTCCTGCCCCGGGGTCGAGCCGAGCTCTTCGCGCAGGAGCGTCCGGAACTCCTCGAAGGCGACCAGCGCTTCGGCCGTGTTGCCCCGCCGCCGCAGGACTTCCAGCAGCGCCAGGCGCGCCGACTCGCGGAACGGCGAGGCCTCGATCGCCCGGCGGGCGGCCTGCTCGGCCTCGTGCAGCTCGCCCTCGCCCAGCTGCGCTCCGGCGAGCGCGACGGTCTCCAGCAGCTCGACCCGCTGCTCCTCCAGCTCGGAGCGGAACGGCTCCAGCCAGCCCACCTCGAGGCCCGGGAGCAGCCCGCTCTCGGCGATCGCCAGCGCCTCCCGGGCCTGACCCCAGCTTGCCTGCGCGTCCCCCGCCGTGTGGGCGGCGCGGCTGCGCCGCAACCCGTCGCCGACCGCCTCGCGGTCGATCCAGGTCTCGTCCGGGAAGCGCAGCGCCAGCTCGCTGCGGCCCTCCAGCCGGTCGGGCCCCAGTGCCCGCCGCAGCCGCGACAGCGGCGGGCGCAGCAGCGCGTCGCCCCCCGGCGGCGGGCCTTCCTCGGACCACAGCGCCTCGACCAGCTCGTCGCGGCGCACCAGCCGCTCGCGGTGCAGCGTCAAGTACGTGAAGAGGAGCCGGCCCTGGCGTCCGGGGAGCGCCTGCTCCAGCCGCTCCCCGTCCCATTCCACCTGCAGCCGGCCGCATAGCTGCACCCGGGCTCTCATCGCGGCAATCCTAGTCGCGGGCCTCTACATAGCAATCCTGCTATACATAGCAAGATTGCTATGGCCCACGATCCCGAAGACCGAGAGCTGTTCGAGCTGATCGCCGAGCGCGTCGCCGAGCGGCGACGGGCTTGGGGGGTCTCGCAGAAGGGGCTGGCCGAACTCTGCGGGACGACGCAGTCGGCGATCGCCCGCTTGGAGCGGGGGAAGAGGCCGCCGCGGATCGACACCCTCGCCCGCATCGCCACGGCCCTCGACTGCGAGCTGGTGATCGAGCTTCGACCCAGAACGAACCCGCCTCAGGGCGCGAACAAGGAGGAGCAGGATGAACGAGAGTAAGAGCCGGACCCGGCCGGCGGGCGGTCGGACGGGGGACGGGGAAATCGAAACGACCGGCGCCGAGAAGGTCCTTGCCGTCGTCCTCGGAATCTTCATCGCGATCGGCGCGATCTGGGGCTACTACAAGCTCGACGAGGTCGCCAAGCCGGACTCGACCTACTCCTACGTCTCCGGGCAGGAAGCTCTCGACCCTGGGGAATTCGCCGCGATCGAAAGTCATGTGCAGGCGAATCGCCTCGTCTCAAGGGCTCAGCGGGACCGCCGGGTGGCCGCTCGCCGGTTGGAGTTCAGCCGCGAGGCCTACCGGACGGCGCTGGACGCCAACGAGCCCTCGGCCGACCTGCAAGCGCAATACGAGGCCGCTCAGGCCAGGCTCGCCGCGGCCTCGAAACAGCTGACGGCCGCCTCCGCCACCGCGGCGCAGACCCGCCCGGCGGCCATGAGGGCAAAGCAGGAGGTGGACGAGCAGCGGCAGGCTGCTGCGCAGCAAGCCGACGACGACCGCGTCAAGCACGACCGCATCGTCTTCCTCCTGCGCCTGGGCCTGCTGGTGCTGATGCTCGCCGGGTCCTACCGGTTGCTGCTCCGCCTGCGCTCTCAGAACCCGCGCTATCTCCCCGCCGCGCTCGCCTGGATCGGGGCAACTGCGGTCCTCGCGATCGTCATGGCCGCGGACTACACCGACAGCTACATCGAGTTCGACGAGGTCGGGCCGCTGGCGATCTCAGTTGCCGGCGTAGCCCTGACCCTTGCCGCCTTCGTGGCCCTGCAGCGCTTTCTCGCCAAGCGCCTCCCGGTTCGCCGGGTCCGCCGCGGCGAGTGTCCGTTCTGCGGGTTCCCCGTCCGCGACAAGCCCCACTGCGAAGGCTGCGGGCGAGCGGTGATCGCCGACTGCTCGAGCTGCCAGCGAGATCGCCGCGTCGGCACGGCTCGCTGTGGCTACTGCGGCAACGCGTAGGCCGTTGATCTAGACGCCGGGGGCGGAACTACAGTCGCCCCCGTGGAGAAGTCTTCGATCTGGGGACCGGGTTCGGCCGGGCCGCCGATCAGGGCGATCCTGCGGGTCGTCCTCACGGTGGTGGCGAGCGCGCTGGCGCTGCTCGTGCTCTGGCGGCTGCGGACGCCGATCAGCTACCTGCTGATCGCCTTGTTCGTCGCCCTCGTCGCCGCCGCTCCGGTCACCGTCCTCTCCCAGCACATGCGCCGCGGCGCCGCGATCGCGATCGTCTACAGCTGCATCGTCCTGATCCCGATCGGGATCGGGGCGATCCTGGTCCCGCCCGGGGTCGAGGCCGCCTCCGACCTCGTCAACGACATGCCGCGCTACGCGGAGGAACTGACCGAGACGATCGAAGACAACGACCAGCTGCGGGAGATCAACGAGAACTTCAGCGTCACCGACAAGGTCGAAGACTTCGCCGAAGAGTCCAGCGCCAGCGCCCTCGGCGACGCCCCGGGAGCGCTCGCCGACTTCGGTGCCGGCCTCCTCACCGCGATCTTCGCGTTGGTGACGATCCTGATCCTCAGCATGTTCATGGTCGCCCGCGGACCGAACTGGGTCGAGGCCTTCCTGCGAACGCGGCCGGAGAAGGAGGCGAGGGTCCTGCGCCGCGCCCTCTATGCGATGGCCGAGGCGGTCGCGAGCTACGTCAGCGGGGCGCTGGTGCAGGCCTTCATCGCCGGCACCGCCTCCTTCGTCGTGCTGACGATCCTCGGTGTGCCGGCGCCGCTCGCCCTGGCGATGGTCGTCGCCGTCTTCGACCTGATCCCGCTGATCGGCGCCACGATCGGCGCCCTCCTGGTCGGGATCGTGACGCTCTTCGGCGACTTCCCCCTCGACCCGATCATCTGGGGGGCCTTCGCGATCGCCTACCAGCAGTTCGAGAACTACGTGGTGCAGCCGCGCATCCAGAGCCGTGCCGTCGACCTCGACCCCTTCGTCGTCGTGGTCGCCGCCCTCTTCGGCGGCACCCTCTTCGGGATCCTCGGCGCCCTCGTCGCGATTCCCACCGCGGCGGCGATCCAGATCGGGATCAAGGAGTTCCTCCGCTACCGTCGCGAGGAGCTGGAGGCGGAGTCGGTCCGGCCACCGGCCTAGGCTGCCCAATCGCACCCTCACCTGGGGGCGGTCGCGAATTCTCGAGGAGCGCCGGTTTCCAAATCGGCAGCTGGGTAGGAGCCTCCTTGACTGCTAAACAAAAGGTGAAGGAGTTGAGATGGCCACGCACACTGTTGGTTCCGACCGCGGGGAGTTCGAGGTCGTGGTTGCTGAGGACGGGACGATCACTGAGGTAAAAGGAGATTGGCCCGAAGCCGACGAGGAGTTCACGCTGGAGGGAGATATCCCCGAGCACTCGTCGGTCGAGAACGTTCCGGAGAACATTCGTGCGAAGGCTGCCGGCAGCGGCTGGGAGGTCTGTTACTACGACGACGTCCACTGTCGAACCTGTTACTGCGATGGCAAAGGGCGGATGCGCTGCAGCAGCCACTGCTGAACGCAGGATTCCTCAAGCCGCTTCTGGGTAGTCACGTCACCAACCGGTTACAGGCGGACCCGGGGGAGGGGCCGCCAAGGCTAAGGAGGGTTTCGTGAAGCGATCGAGGCTTTTGTTCGTGGCGTTTACGGCGCTTGTGCTCTCGTTGAGCGTCGTCGCGTGTGGCGACAGCGATGACGACGGCGGTGGCGGTGAAGCCGGCGGCCAACTCGATCTGGTGATCGGGAACCTGGTGCCGCTGACCGGCGACCTGTCCCCTTACGGGGCGGCGGGCCAGAAGGCCGGCGAGCTGGCGTTCGACGAGATCAACGCCGGGATCAAAAAAGCCGGCGCCGAACAGACGGTCGAGCTGGTCAGCGAGGACAGCGCCTCCGACGACCAGGGCGGCGTCCAGGCGGCGCGCAAACTGATCGCCGACGGGGCGACCTGCATCTCCGGCGACTACCCCTCGACCGGGACGGTCGCGGTGGCGCGCTCGGTGACGATTCCCGGAGAGGTGCTGCTGATCTCGCCGTCCTCGACCGCCGACGCCCTCTCTAACCTCGAGGACGAAGGGCTGTTCGCGCGGACGGCTCCGCCCGACGGCCTGCAGGGCAAGGCGCTCGCCGACCGGATGGAAAAAGAGCTCGGCAGTCTCGACGGCAAAACGATCAACATCGGCGCCCGCAACGACCTCTACGGGACCGGCTTCGCCGACTCGCTCGAGGCCGAACTGGAAGAGCGCGGTGCGACCGTGGCCGAGAAGGTCGTCTACGACCCCGAACAGCCGAGCTACAACTCCGAGGCCGACACCCTGACCTCGGGCAACCCGGACAACTACGTGATCATCGACTTCCCGGAAACCTTCGCGAAGCTGGGCCCGGCCCTGGCGCGCACGGGGAGCTGGGATCCGAAAGCGACGTTCATCACCGACGGTCTCAGCTCCAGCGACCTGACCGAACTGGCCGGGCCGGAGATCACCGAAGGGATGCAGGGCACGGCGCCCGGTGCTTTCGCGGGCGATGCCCCGAACGCCTTCGACAAACTGTTCGAAGGGGCGCCCGGTCCGCCGCGCAACCTCTTCGACGCCAACGTCTTCGACAACGTGATCCTCTGCTACCTCGGCGCGGTGGCGGCGGGCTCGAGCGACGGAACCGCGATCTCCGAAGCGATCGTCAACGTAACCGCCCCGGGCGGCACCAAGTACACCTACGAGCAGCTGCCGCAGGCGATCGAAGCGCTCGAAAAAGGCGAGGACATCGACTACGACGGTGCCTCCGGCCCGATCGACTGGGAAGAAAACGGCGACCTCAGCCGCTACATCTACGACATCTCCGAATTCAAAGGCGGGAAATTGGAGAAAGTCGACACGGTCGAAGTGAAAGCGGATGAATAGGCGCTGGCGTTAGGCCTCGGCGCGGTCGATCCGCGCCGTGCCACCGAGATAGAGCTCGGCGATCTTCGGGTCGTCGAGCACTTCCCGGCCACTGCCTTCGAAGCGGTTGCGGCCGAGGTCGAGGACGTAGCCGAGGTCGGACATCGAGAGCGCCCGGCGGGCGTTCTGCTCGACCATCACCACCGTCACCCCGGCGCGGTTGATCTCGCCGACCTGGTCGAAGATCTGCTCGACGAAGGCGGGGGCCAGGCCGGCCGAGGGCTCGTCGAGCAGCAGCACGTCCGGGCTCGGCATCAGCGCCCGCGCCATCGCCAGCATCTGCCGCTCGCCGCCGCTCATCGTTCCCGCGGCCTGCCCGCGCCGTTCGGCCAGGCGCGGGAAGAGCCCGTACATCGCCTCGATTCGCTCGCCCGTCGTCAACCGCTGCAGCGAGCCGACCTCGAGGTTCTCTTCCACGCTCAGCGAGGGGAAGACGTTGTCGAGCTGGGGCACGTAGCTCATTCCCCGCCGGGTGATCGAGTGGGGCGGCAGGTCGGTGAGGTCCTCGCCGCGCAGCGTCACCCGCCCGCTGCGTGGCCGCACCAGTCCGAAGATCGTCTTGATCAGGGTCGACTTGCCGGCCCCGTTGGGGCCGACCACCGTCGCGATCGCCCCCTCCGGCACCTCGAGCGAGGCCCCGTTGAGGATGTCCGCCTCCGGCACGTAGCCGGCGACCAGCTCCTCGGCGACGAGCAGCGGCTCGCCGCCACCGGCCTTCGCGCCTTCGGCGCTCAAGCCGGGCTCCCCAGGTAGGCGTCAACGACGGCGGGGTCGGAGCGGACCTCGTGCGGCTCGCCCGCCGCGATCACCCGCCCCTCCGCCATCACGATCACCCGGTCGGAGTGGTTCATCACCACCTCCATGTCGTGCTCGACGAAGAGGAAGGTCATTCCCTCCTCGCTGCGCAGGCGCTGGATGTGATCGAGCAGGCGTCGCCCCAGCGTCGGGTTGATTCCCGCCATCGGCTCGTCGAGCAGCAGCATCCGCGGCCGCACCATCAGCGCCCGCGCCAGCTCCAGCAGCTTGCGCTGGCCGCCGGAGAGGGTGCCGGCATAGTCGTCTGCCTTCTCGCGCAGGCCGAAGACGTCGAGCAGCTCTTCCGCCTGCTCTTGTACCTCGCGCTCGCGGGCGCGCACCGTCCGCGGTCGCAGCAGCACGTTGCGCAACTGCTCGCCTGGCTGGTCCGGTGCCGCCAGCATCATGTTGTCGAGCACCGGCATCGCCGCCAGGGCGCGGGTCAGCTGGAAGGTTCGGACCATGCCGCGGCGGGCGATCGCGTAGGCCGGCTGCTTCGCGACCTCCTCGCCGTCGAAGCGGACCGAGCCCGTGTCGGGCTGCTCGAACCCGGTGACGAGGTTGAACAGCGTCGTCTTGCCGGCGCCGTTGGGACCGATCAGCGCCGTCACCGATCCCGCGGCGACGGAGAAGCCGGCGCGGTTGACCGCGTGGATGCCGCCGAAGCGCTTGACGATGCCGTCGACCGCGAGCAGGTCGCGGACGTTGCCCTCAGCGGCCAAGGACCATCTCCTCCTTCTTGCCGAAGAGCCCCTGCGGCCGGAATGCCATCAGCCCGATCAGGACGAGGCCGACGAGGGCGAAGCGCAGCGCCGCCGTCCGCTCCTCGGTGATCGGCAGCTCGAGGAAGCGCATCCCTTCCAGCAGGGTCCAGAGCAGGACGGCGCCGACCGCGACGCCGCCGTAGCTCGCGAGGCCACCGAGCACGAGCACGCCGAAGGCGTAGAAGGTGACGATCGGCTCGTAGTCGTCGGGCTGGATCGTGGTCAGGAAGAGGGCCAGGAAGAAGCCCGAGAGGGCGCCGAACATCGCCGAGATCGCCAGCGACTGCAGCTTGTAGAGGAGGGTGTTCTTGCCCAGGGCTCTAGCCGCGTCCTCGTCCTCGCGGACCGCGCGCAGGACGCGGCCCCAGGGGGTGCGCTGGATGTAGTTGAGGGCGACGATCCCGACGATCACCGTCGCCCAGACGACCAGCAGCAGCGGCAGCAGCGGGTCGGCGTCGGGCCAGAAGCCCTGGACCCAGTCGAGGAAGGGGTTGGCGACCGATTTCCAGGCGTCGTCGAAGCAGGTCTGGTTGACGCCTTCGAACTCGCAGTAGAGGCCTTTGTTGCCGCCGGTCAGCCCCTGCGCGTTCTGCGCGGTCAGCCGCACCACCTCCGCCATCGCCAGGGTGACGATCGCGAAGTAGTCGGCGCGCAGGCGCAGCGAGGGGAGCCCGATCAGGACCCCGAAGGCCATCGTCACCAGGACCGCCAGCGGCATCGCCAACCAGAACGAGATGCCCGCCTCGAGCACGAGGATCGCCATCGTGTAGCCGCCGACCGCCATGAAGCCGGCCTGGCCGAAGTTGACGATCCCGGTGTAGCCGACGTTGAGCTGGAGGCCAAGCGTCACAACCGCGTAGATCCCTGCGGTGACGAGGACGCCGCTCCAGAAGCCGACGTTGGTGAAGGCCTCGAAGGTGACCGCGAGCGGCAGCTCGGTCATACGCCCTTCGCCTTTCCGAAGATGCCCTGCGGGCGGATGATCAGGGCGATGATCAGGGCGATGAAGCCGAAGGTGACCTTCCAGCGCGGCTCGACGACGAGGGTCGAGAGCTCGATCACGACCCCGAGGACGAGCCCGGCGGTGAGGGCGCCGAAGGGGTTGCCGATGCCGCCGAGGATGACCGCGGCGAAGATCGGCAGCAGCAGCTCGAAGCCGAGCTCGGGCCGCAGGTTGGTCAGGGCCCCGGCCAGCGTGCCCGCCAGGCCGGCGAGGGCGCCGGCGAAGAGCCAGGTGAAGAGGATGACGCGGCGGGTGTCGATGCCGGCGACCTCGGCAAGCGAGATGTCGTCGGAGAGCGCCCGCATCCGTTTGCCGAGGAGCGTGAAGCGGACGACGAGCGCGACCGCGGCGAGGACGGCGATGCCGACGATCACCACCAGCAGCTCGGTCTGCCCGATCCGCAGGCCGAGGAAGGTGACGCTGTCGGCGACGTTGACGTCGAGGGTGCGGATCTGGGTGCCCCAGAACCACTGGATCACCGAGCGGATCACGAAGGCGAGCCCGATCGACATCAGCAGCAGCTGCAGGAAGCCGGCCCCTTTGGCCCGCATCGGCCGCCACATCAGCCGCTCGGAGAGGAGGCCGAGCGCCGCGGTCGCCGCCATCGCGAAGACGATCGCCGCCGCCAGCGGCATCCCCCAGGTGACGTTGACGAGGTAGGCCATGTAGGCGCCGAAGGCGAGGAAGTCGCCATGGGCGAAGTTGACCAGCCGCAGGATTCCGTAGACGAGCGTCAGCCCGACCGCGCCGAGCGCGTAGATCGTTCCCAGGGTCAGCCCGTTGAGCGAGGCCTGCGCGACGTCGTGCAGGCTGTAGGCCGCGACCAGCGCCAGGACGATCAGGCCGACGACGGCGAAGGCGACGGCGGCAGGATGTTGGCGCGCCTGCTCACGCAGCGCTTCTCCTCCTCCGGGAGCGGGTTCCGCCTGGGCGCTCGCCTCCATCGCCTAGGGCCTTTACCCGCATGGGAAGGGGTGGAAGCCTTAGGCGGACTTATCTGTCTTTGGGGCGACGGGCGGATCTCCGGGGATAAAGCACCCTGCCGTCCCCGGAGACCCCCCTTTGGATGAAAGGGAAAGATGACTCGCAATCCGATCCTTCGGTGGCACCGCACCCTTAATCGGCAGTGGGGAAGGGAACAGCTCTCCGCTTGGGATCAAAGTCAGCTTCACCGAGAGGAGTCTCCGCTCTCGGGGACTTGAGGGGTACCGGGTCAGACCCTGAACTTGACCCTAATATCTCTCTACTTGCTGATCGTCGGGGGGGAAGGGGCGCGATATGACGTTGCTGGAGCGGGAGCGAGAGCTGGGTGAGCTCGATGCAGCCTTGTCCGAGAGCAAGGTGGGGACCGGGCGTGCGGTGGCGATCGAGGCCGCCGCCGGGCTCGGCAAGACGAGCCTGCTGGGCGAAGCCCGCGAGGCGGGGGGGCGTGCTGGTCTCAGTGTTCTCTCGGGACGGTCGACTGAGCTCGAGCGCAGCTTTCCGTTTGCGCTGGTACGGCAACTGTTCTCGCCGCTCACGGCGATGGATGAGGACGAGCGAGGGCCACTTCTTGAGGGGGCCGGAGCCGCCCGCGGCGCTCTCGGTCTCGAGCCTGAAAACGAATCGCATGATTCCTTTGCGGTTTTACACGGGCTCTACTGGGTCACTGCCGCCCTGGCCGAGCGTGAGCCCTTGCTGCTGGCACTCGACGACGTCCACTGGGCGGACGCCGCTTCGCTCGAGTACCTCGGGTTCCTGTTGCCGCGCTTGGGGGAGCTGCGGGTGGCGCTGGTCTTCGCCAGCCGCTCGGATGAGCCAGAACAGCCGCTGGAGCTGGGAAGGATCCTGCTTGACCCGGCGGTCCGTCATCTGAAGCTGGCGCCGCTCAGCGCCGACGCCACGACCGCCCTGCTGGCTCGAGAAATGGCGCACCCTCCGGCTCCGGCTTTCGTGCAGAGCTGTCACGAGGTAAGCGGGGGCAACCCCTTCCTGCTCTGCGAGCTGGCGCGGACGCTGGTGGAGAAGGGGATCGAACCCGATGTCGAGAAAGCGGAGCTGGTCCGCCAGCAGGCCCCGGAGCGGGTGGCGCAGATGGTTTTGCAGCGGGTTGCGCGACTCTCGCCCGATGCGAGGGCGATGGCGCGGGCGCTCGCCGTTCTCGGCGAGGGGGGCGACCTTCTGCTGGTGGCGGAGCTGGCAGAAATCGACCGCCAGCCGATGGAGCGCGTCGCCGATGAACTGCGAGCTGTCTCGGTTGTCGAGCCTCAGCATCCACTGCGCTTCATCCACCCGCTGGTCCGCAACGCAATCTACGATGAGATGCCTCTCGGCGAGCGAGATGCCGCGCATCTGCGGGCAGCAGACCTTCTCCGTGGGCGCGGTGCCGGCGGCGAACAGGTCGCGACGCAACTGCTGGCCACCAGGCCGCGGGGCGAGCGGCAAACGGCGGAGACGCTGCTGGCGGTTGGAGAGCAGGCGCTGTCCAGCGGAGCACCGCGCTCGGCGATCGACTACCTCAGCAGGGCGATGGCCGAGCCTCCGCCCGAGGAGTTGCAGGCCCGAGTGCTGGGCCCTCTTCTGACTGCAGCTTTCCGCGTCGCCGACCAATCGGTGTTGACGACGTTCGAAGAGGACATCTTCAAGGAATGGAAGCGCGAACCGGCGCTGCGCAGCGGCTGGGCTGTTGAGCTGACCGCGTTGATGGCGCTCGGGGGTCGTTTCGACGAAGCCGCTTCGATGCTTCAGGAGGCTGTCGAGATTGCCGTCGAGGAAGACGACGTGGAGCACGGCTTTCAGCTCAAGGCGCAGCTGAACACCCTTTTGCTCTTGATGCCTGCGACGGTGGATGCCGAACGTGAGTACGACGCGACCGGGATCGATCCGGACAGCCCCGCTGGTCGTTTGGCGGCGGCGATTGAAGCGCGCTCCAAGGCGGTGGCCAAAGGAAGCGCGCAGGAAGCCGCCGAGGCCGCCAAGCGGGCGCTGGGGAACGACGGCATCATCTTCGCCGAGGCGCCGGAACTCGCTGCCGCCCCGTTTGCGGTGATGACCTTGGTGGCGGCGGAGGAGATGGAGGCAGCCCGTCGGGCGACGGAGTGTGCGCTGGCGATCGCACGGGACCGCGACGCGACGCCCGAGTTGGCGCAGGCGTACTTCCTCAGCGGGTTCGTCTCCTGGGGCAACGGTGAGTTGATTTCGGCGGAGGCCGATATGCGCCAAGCCATCGACGTGGCCCGGTTGGCCGGGATCGCACCGCTCGTGTTGATGTACACGCCCCCCTTCATGGAGGTCCTGATCGAACGCGACGAGCTGGAGATGGCGGAGAGAGAACTGCTGGCGACCGGCTTGAGCGAGGGCCCTGTTCCCGAAAGCGCGTTGTTCAACCTCTTGCTGATGATCCGTGCGCACCTGCGGTTCGAGCAGGGTCGGATGGACGAGGCCGCCGAGGACTTCTACGCGCTCGCGGCGATAACGGAGAAGATGAATTTGGGCGAGGGGCCGATCGCGACTGCGGGTCCGTACGCCGTGCGCGCGCTGCTTGCCGTCGGGGACGACGCTCGAGCCCACGAGTTCGTCGAAACGATGACAGCGGGGGCTCGCCGCTGGGGCGCCCCCGCGACCACCGCTCACGTGCTGCGGGCAGCCGCTGCGATCAGCGACGGAGACTTGGAGGTTGAGCTGCTCGAGCGGGCATCGCAAACGGTCGAGGGATCTCCGCACCGCTTGATCCAGGCGCAGGTGCTGTTCGATTTCGGCAGCGCTCTGCGCCGGGCGGGACGGCGGAGGGATGCCCGGCCGCCGCTGCGTGAATCGTTCGAGATCGCCCGCCGCGGCGGTGCGGCGAGGCTGGCCAGGCGGGCTCACGCCGAACTGGAGGCGACTGGTGAGAAGCTTCGCCGGTACACCCCGATCGGGGTGGAGTCATTGACCCCGAGCGAGCGGCGTGTAGCCGACCTGGCGGTCTCGGGGATGACCAATCGCCAGATCGCCCAGTCCCTCTTCGTCACCGTGAAGACGGTCGAGGCCCACCTCAGCTCGGCCTACGACAAGCTAGACATCCAGTCTCGCCGGCAACTGGCAGTTGCTCTGGAGGGTTCGCCGCAGCAGTAGGTGCCGCTTTTGCCGCTCAGCGGCAGGCTCTGACGGTGCCCTTGATGACCCTTTTGACCTTCTTTTCCTTGCTGCCCTTGGTGAGGATCATCGTCACCTTCGCCTTGACCACGTGGGCGGAGCCTGGCGCCATCGGGCCGGGATCGACCAGGTAGCGGAAGGGCTTCTTCTTCTTCACCTTCAGTTTCTTGCCGTCGTAGACGAAGACGACCTTGGTGAAGCGGAGCTTGCCGCCGAGTTTTTTCGCGAGCTGGCGGCGCTTCCGTTTGCCGACGCCGACGAAGAACCGCTGGCGCGATTGCAGGCAGCTCTTCGGCAGCCGCAGGACGATCAGGAAGTCGCCGACCTTCTTCACGACCTCCTTGGTTTTGCCTTTGTAGATCGGCGGCAGCGGCGGCGGTGCGGGCGGTAGGCCGGCGATCGGGTTGAGGTCGGCGAGCCGCAGCCCGGTCTCGTCGGTGTAGAGGAGCCAGCCGGAGCCGCTGTCGTTGGTGGCCAGATCGGCGTTGGGGCCGATCGAGTAGGCGCTGCCGATGTTGGCGATGTGGCTTTCGGAGAAGGTCGCGCCGCCGTCGGCCGAGGTGAACAGGCGCATCACCCTGGCGTTGTCGCCGGCTCGTTTTCCGGGCCAGGCGACCGCGAGCCGGTTGCCGCTTGGCGACTGGGCGATCGCGCCGCCGACGAAGAGGCTGGTGGAGGAGTCGATCGCGAGCGTCCGCGGCGGGCCGAAGGAGGTTCCCTCGTAGCGGCGGAGGTTGATCGCGTTGGGGTACTGGCTGCCGCCGCTGTAGTCCTCGGAGACCATGAAGAGCCCGGCGGGGCCGCCGGCCAGGTTCGGTTCGTAGCCGTTGCTGACGAGAGTCGGGCCTTCCCAGCTTCCTTCTACGTTCAGCGATCCCGCGCCTTTGTAACGGTAGAAGAGCACCTGGTAGGGATCGGAGAGGTTCCAGTAGGCGATCACCGGGTTGGTGCCGGCAAGGCCCATGCTCGAGCCGCCGACACCGCCGCTGCCGGGATTGGCGAAGCTCAGCGAACCGCCGCCGCCAGCGACTTCGGCGGTGCTGAACCCGAGGCCCGCGTTGTAGGCGCCGATCAGGAAGCTCGAGCCCACCAGGAAGGCGTCGGTGGGGTCGGTCTTGCTCGAGTAGAAGTTGCGCTCGGCGCCGGGGCCGAAGCTGGCGCCGCCGTCGGTCGAGGTCCAGAAGATGACGTCGTTCTGGGCGTAGCGAGGGGCGACGACGTAGACGGTGTTGCCGGGGCCGAGCACCGGGATCGCCACCGAGGCGCTATCCGAGAGGCTCGTCCCGGGAACCGGGAGCGTGATCGGCGAGCAGGCTCCGCCCGGCGCGATTTTGCAGAACCTGACCGGCTCGATGCCGATGCCGACGCCGTCGCTGACCCAACCGACGTAGGCGTTGCCGGCAGCGTCCTCGGCCAGGTGGCCCGACGAGACCGCGTTCGAGTCGAGGGTGTAGAGGTCGTTCGCTGCGGAAACCGAGGGAAGGGCGACGAGGGCGAAGGCCGCCGCTGCGCTGAGGATGGCTCTCCAAGTTTTCATCGCGCCACCCTAATAGCTATCGAGCGGTCTTCTCAAGTCAAAAAGGCAGCTTGTCCCGCGCGCTCTTTCCCGCCGAATGGCTTTTGTCGGCGGCGCTCTGGGATTTGCCGAACGATTTGCTCAGCAGGCGGCCGATCGGCCCCGGCGCCTTGCCGCCAGCGCGCTGCCCCATCCCGAAGCCCTTGTCGGTTCCCCGTCTGGCGTGGTCGGACAGCCTCGGCACGAGAAAGCCGAGAATCAACAGCAGGACGCAGATCCCAACTACAACTCCGATAACCATCTAGGGCTCCCTTGGGTCGATGTTCATCCTCAATACCCGCCTGCTCTTTGGTAAACCAACTTGATCCGGGTAGCTGGCAGGGGTGTTCGACTGGCTCACGCATGAGGTCTCCCACAGCGCCCTGACCTACCCCGTCGTCTTCGCCGCCGCTGCGCTCGACGTCCTCTTCCCCGTGATCCCCTCGGAGACGATCGTGATCACCGCCGGCGTCCTGGCGGCGCAGGGCGATCTCTTCATCTGGGCGATCGTGCCGGCGGTCGCCCTCGGCGCCTTCGTCGGCGACAACCTCTGTTACTGGCTCGGGCGCAAGATCGGCGACCCGATCGCGGACCGCCTCTTCAGCGACGAGAAGGGACAGGCGCGGCTGGTCTGGGCCGAGCAGGCGCTGCGCCGGCGCGGGGCGATCCTGATCGGCGTCGGCCGCCTCATCCCCGGTGGCCGCACCGTCACCACCTTCGCCGCCGGCACCCTGGAGATGCCCTACCGCCAGTTCCTCGTCGCCGACGCCTTCGCCGCGGCGATCTGGGCGCTCTACGTCTCGATGCTCGGCTACCTCGGCGGCGAAACCTTCAAGGACAGCCTCTGGCTGCCGCTGCTCGCCTCGTTCGCCTGCGCGATGGCCGTCGGCCTCGCCTTCGAAGCCTGGCGCCGGATCCAGCGCCGCCGCGGCAAGGACATCCTCGGCGACGAGCTGCCGGACGAGATGGTCCCCTCCTGAAGCCCGACCTCCGGATTTGCTTCACTTCTCTGACCAGAGAAAGGAGGTGGTCCTAACTTGATTCACATGCTTATTGGGACTCTGGAGGTGCAGGGCCGCTAGGCGCCGCACTGGTTTGGGCGCCCGGCGGAATCCACCCCGGGCACCGGCGAGCAAAAGGAGGCCGGACTTTGTCCTACCCGGTCGCAGTTCCCGCGTTCGTTCCTTTGCACCAGGTCGGGGTCGCCGAGAGGCGGCCCCGACGTCTTTCAGCCGGCGATCGCGCGCAGGCCGTCCTGCGCTTTGGAGAGGAAGTGGGAGGCGATCCGCCAGCGGCGCTGCAGGACCGGTTCGATCGTCGTCGTGGCGCAACCGACCTCGGAGACGCAATCGCCCCAGTCGTTGGCGCCTTCGATGTAGCGGTTGAAGGCCTTCTCGACCGGGGTGGCGACGAGGGTCAAGCAGTCGATCTGCAGGCTCTCGATCGGGATCTCGCCATAGGTCGAGCGGATCCCGCGCACCTCGGCGACGTACTGGTCGTAGGTGACACCGACCGCGAGCCGCCGCCGCAGCCCGTCCATCGAGCCGACGAAGCTGCCGAGCTGGCTCTGGCAGCGCTCGCCGGCGGGCGCGCGCCCATCCCTCTTGGGAGGAGGCTTGGTCGGGGTGGTGGTGATCGAGCGGCTGGTGACGGTCGCCCCGCCGGTCGTCTCCGAGTCATCGCCGCCGCAACCGGACACGAGCAGCGCCGCAAGCAACGCACAGCAGGCGAGCTGGAACCGAGTGGCGGCGAACACCCGCGGCATGTGTAGAAACACTCCCCGTGCGGTGGATCGGCAGCTTCGGCGGGGCAACAATGGCGCTTCTGCTTCTGCTTGCGGCCATCGCACCCGGAGCAGGTGCCCGGACCACCCCGCAGGTGCTGGTGGTGGGAGACAGCCTCCAGGAGCTCACCTCCCCATATCTCAGCCGCTACCTCCCGGGGGTGGAACTGAGGATCAACGCGGCCGGCGGCTACAACAGCTTCCAGATCTTCGACCTCTTCGAGGAAAGCTACGACCCCTCCGTCGACGTGATCGTCTTCGACGCCGGGACCAACGACAACCCCTCCTATCCGGAGATCCTCGCCGGCAACCTCGAGAAGGTGGCGGAGATCGTCGGCGACCGCTGCATGGTCGTGCCGACGGTTCACGGCTTCACCGTCAACGGTGTCGACAACACGGGCAAGAACCGGGTCGTCGCCGAATTCGCCGCCTCGCGGCCGGGGACTCAGGTCCCGGATTGGGCGGGGACGGTGGCCAGCCGCCCGGACCTGATGCAGGCCGACAACCTGCACCCGATCGAAGAGGGCGCCGACTACCGCGCCCAGCTGATCGCCCAGGGAGTCGAAGGCTGCCTCGCCTACGGCCAGGCGCTCGCCACCGCCCCGCCGGAACCCCGAGCCGACGTCGAGCCGATCGCCACGGTTGGCCGGCTGCAGGCGCGGCAGGAGGTCGTGATGGGGGAGCTCCAGGCGGACGTGCTGCGCCAGGGCGCGGTCTCGCTCCTCCTCGCCCCCTTCCGTGCCGAATCGTGAGCGCCGCCGGGGCGAAATGTCACCCTGTAGGCATGGAGCTGCCCGATGAGTGAGGTGGTGATGCCCCGCCTCTCCGACTCGATGGAGGAGGGGACGATCCTCTCCTGGCTGAAGCAGGTGGGGGACGAGGTCGCGGTCGGGGACGAGCTGGTCGAAATCGAGACCGACAAGGCGAACATGGCCTACGAATCGGACACCGCCGGGACTCTCACCGAGATCCTGGCCAAGGAGGGGGAGACGCTTCCGATCGGATCGCCGATTGCGCGGATCGGGGAGGGGGACGAGGCACCCAAGGACGAGGGACAAAGCGCTGAGGCCGCGGGTCCTGTCGCCGCAGGGGACCCACCTCCTCCTGCGGTAGCTAAAGCTTCCTCGGAGGAGGTCCCCCCTACGGCGCCACCCCCGGCAGAGGCGGAGGAGGCTGACGGCGAGAGGGTCAAAGCGTCGCCGTTGGCCCGTCGGCTAGCTAAAGACAAAGGCTTGGACCTATCCACCCTTGAGGGTTCGGGACCTGGGGGACGGATCGTGAAGTCGGACGTGGAGGGAGCGGAGGGTCCAGCGGGTGACGCCGTAGGGGGGACCGCCCCTGAGGAAGCTTTAGCTACCGGAAGGGGCGGTGGGTCCCCTACGGCGGCAGGACCCGCTGGCCAATCAGCTTCGTCCGGCACCGCCAAGGGCAACGTCGAGACTCGCGAGCTTTCGAAGCTTCAGCAGACGATCGCCCGCCGGATGGCCGAGTCGAAGGCGACCGCGCCGCACTTCTACTTGACGATCGAGGTCGACATGGGGAAGGCGGTCGACGCTCGCGCGGCGATCAAGGCCGGTTCGAAAGAGGGCGACGTGGTGCCTTCCTTCAACGACATGGTCGTGAAGGCGTGCGCGATCGCGCTGCGGGAGTTCCCGAAAGCCAACGGCGCCTACCGCGACGGCAGGTTCGAGCTCTACTCGCGGGTCAACGTCGGCGTCGCCGTCGCGGCCTCCGAAGCGCTGGTGGTGCCGACCGTCTTCGACGCCGACCGGAAGGGTCTGCGCCAGATCGCCGTCGACACCCGCGCCGTCGCCGCCAAAGTCCGCGACGGCTCGGTGACGCCGCCGGAGCTTTCGGGCGGCACCTTCACCGTCTCCAACCTGGGGATGTTCGGGATCGACGAGTTCGGCGCCGTGATCAACATGGGCCAGGCGGCGATCCTCGCCGTCGGCGTGATCCGCGAAGCGCCCGCCATCCGCGACGGCGAGGTCGTCCCCGCCCGCCTGATGAAGGCGACCCTCTCCTGCGACCACCGCATCCTCTACGGCGCCGAGGGCGCCGAATTCCTCGCCCGCGTCAGGGCACTGCTCGAGGAGCCCGTCTCCCTCGCCCTCTAGTCCTGCAGCTCCGGTGGCAGCGCTTTCGGTCCGTCGGGGTACATGTGCCGCAGCTGCTCCTCGCTCATCTCCAGGGTGCTGGTGATGTCTTCCTGGGGAGCGCCGACGACCAGCCAGAGCTGATCGGCCTCGGTGTCGTTGAAGAGCTGGCGCACCGTGTCCGGGTCGACCAGCAGCGTGTCGTGCGGATCCAGAGTCAGTACCTCGTCCCCGACCCGCATACGCCCCTCGCCCTCGAGCAGAACGTAGAGCTCCTCCTGGTCGAAGTGCCGGTGCTTGGTCGACGCCTGCCCGGGCTTCAGACGCCAGAGCCTCGCCCCCAGGAACGCTGCCTCGAGCTGTCCCCCCAGGTTCGTATTGAGCACCTTCATCTGGTTCGACTCGCGCCAGAAGGCGTCTCTGGTTCTGAGCAGGCGGTGTGACATCTCCGCGATTATGCCGCGCCTGAATCGGCACATCCTGCGTGCCACAGACGTGTCGGGGGCTTCCGGGCTCTGAAAACCATCGACCCCTTCCCTAGCATCGGCCTCGTGGGGAAGATCGTCCAGGTAGCTCAGGTTCAATCGGCGGGCGCGCATCGATTGCGCCTGGACTTCGACGACGGCACTTCGGGTGAACTCGACTTCTCGAGGGAGGATTGGAGCGGGGTGTTCGCTCCTCTTGCTGATCCGAAGTACTTCGCAGCCGTCGAGCTCGACGAGGAGCTAGGGACGATCGTTTGGTCCAATGGCGCCGATATCGCTCCCGAGACTTTGCACCGGCTGGTGAATGAGCAGCCGGGGTCGGCGGCAGTATCCAGGTGATGAAGCGGCTGCGTGGCAAGCTCACCTACGCGAACGTGATGGTCACGTTGCTCGCCTTCGTCGTCCTCTGCGGTGGCGTCGCCGTCGCGGCGGGTCAGCTGGGCAGGAACACGGTCGGCACTCCGCAACTGAAAAAAGACGCGGTGACGAGCGCAAAGGTCAAGGACGGGTCGCTGCAGACGAAGGACTTCGCGAAGTCCTTCCGTACGCCGATCGGGAGACCCGGCGCGTCCGGCCCCGCCGGACCTCAGGGAGAGCCCGGACCTCAGGGGCAGGAAGGACGCCGCGGCCCGGAAGGGCCCCTTGGATCCAGCGACGGCTACCAGGCGCAGGGGAGTAGCAACGACCTCAGCGGCAGCTTGTTCGGTACCCAGGTGGTCAGCCTGGCGGTGCCGCCGGGCTCCTATTTCGCGGTCTCGACCGTCGAAGCCCAAGCCGGCGACGGTCTCGCCGGCGGCGTCAACTGTCGGCTGATCAGCGGCGTCGGCGGGGCGGGCTCGACCGCGACTACTCGCTTCCAGCCTCTCCAGGCGAGCGCCGTCGAGAACATGACTCTGACCTCGGCCTTCGAAGTCAGTGAAGGGCAGAGCCTCAACCTGCAATGCAATCGCGAAGGGCCCTCGATCCTGGTCCGGGCTCTCCAGGCGAACATCGTCGCCGTGGAGATCACGCAGCTCACCGGTAGCGCCGGCTGAGACCGCGCTAAAGCTCGAGCCAGGTCCCGGTCGGGCCGAGGTTGCGGACCGGCGTCGGGCCGATCGCGCTCTCGCAGCCCCAGGACTCGTGGATGTGGCCGCAGACGGCGAGGCGGGGGCGCTTCTCCTCGATCGCGCGCAGGAGGGCGGGGCTTCCGAAGTTGCCGCCGTCTCCGGCGGCGTCGCAATGGTCCTTGGGCGGCGAGTGGAGGACGAGGACGGCGCCCTCGGGGCAGGCGGCCAGCATCTCGCTCGCCGCCTCGTCGTCGAGGTCGAAGCTCCAGTCCCAGGGAGTGACCGGGATGCCGGCGCCGAGGCCGAAGAACTCGGCGCCCTCGATCGTCGTCCCCTCGCCGTGGAGGACGGTGGCGGCGCTCCAATCGGCGGCCGCCTCGCGCAGGGCGTCGGCGGTCTCGTTGTTGCCGGGGACGAGGACGGTCGGCTTCTCGATCGCGGACAGCACCCCGATCGTCTCCTCCAGTCCCTCATGCATAGAAGCGAAGTCGCCGGCGCCGATCACGACGTCGGCCTCGGCCGACATCTCGACCAGCTTCGCTCCCTGATCGAGGTCGCGGTGGAGGTCGCTGAAGGCGAGGATCTTCACCCCCGGAAACCTAGCTGCTCGGCACCGGGCTCGGGCGCCAGAAGCGCCGACGGCGATGAGGGACAGGCTCCTCCTCCTCGCGCACCTGGAGGTCGAAGTAGAGCAGCGTCTGGCCGATCGCGACGTAGGGGATGAAGAGGGCGAAGACGACCGAGCCGAGGACGTTGATCCAGAACAGCGGGAAGCCGGAGAAGATCAGCGCGAAGCCGAGGATCGGACCGGCGGCGACGCTGAGCAGCCAGAGCGGCGCGGCGACCCGCACGGTGTGCCACCAGCGACCGCGGACCAGCTCCGAGCTGCCGTGGAAGGCCTCGCGGATCGACTTGTCGGTGAAGAGGACTTCCTGCTGGACGAAGAGCCAGCTGACGTATTTCCAGACCGCGAAGGGGGCGCCGATAACGCTCAGCAGCAGCAGGGTCGTCCCCAGGGTCGCCAGCAGCTGGGCGAGGACCACCCGCCAGAATCGTGCCAGCGTCCCCCGCACCGAGCCGCCGACGCCGGCCCGCCGCCCCCGCACCAGCTCCCGCACGAAGACGATCACGATCGCCGCGACCAGCGCCTGAGCGATCGGCCGGCCGAAGCTTTCGAAGAAGTCCGCCAGCGCCAGGTTGACGCCGGCCCGGCCGGCGACGTCGTTGACGCCGCGATCGTTCGCCAGCAGCTGGCCGAGCAGGTTGACCCCGCCGACGATCGGGAAGGCGATCAGGCCGATCGGGACCAGCACGGTCCAGTGGCGGCCGTAGAGCCGGCGCGTCGTCCGCAGCAGCTGCCCGAAGGCACGCCGCGCCCGCAGCCGGCCGAGGTCGACCGGGCCCCAGCGGGTGAAGCCGAAGAAGGCCACGAGCAGGAGGAGGATCACCGCGACGACCCCGATCGCCGCCGCCCGTGACTTGGTGGCAAGGTTGGTGAGGTCGGTGACCGCGGTGACCGCCCCGCAGAAGGCGCCGGTCACCGAGCCGCCGACCACCGAGCCGCCGGGGAAGCGGGGGCTGGTCGTCCGCTGCTTCTCCATCCAGGCGAACGGTTCGCGCCAGACCGTCTTCGTCACCGGCCCGGTCGGCCCGTTGTTGAAGCCCTTTTCCCGTTCGCCCCAGCGCCCGCGGTAGCTGAGCCACTGGAAGGCGCCACGTTCGGGCGCCGTGTCCGGCAGCAGGACCGGGCGCAGCGGCAGTTCGCGCAGCGGTTCGGAGGTGACGTCGCAGCCGACGCCCGATCCGTTCTGCCCGTTCTCGACGTAGACGGCGGAGTCGTAGAAGGTCGCGTGCGAGCCGGCGGCGGGATAGACGATCGGGTGCGTGCCTTCCTTCTGGACCTTGCCCTCGTCCCAGCCGGCGCGCTCGCCGCCGGCGTGCTGGAAGAGGATGATTTCGCTCGGTTCTTCCTCCAGCGCCTCGGTCGTCGTTTCGGTTTCGAAGCTCAGCTGCATCCCCTCCCAATCACCCTCGTGGAGGTCGTTGAACTGGTTGAAGTACCAGAAGAACCAGTACTGCAGGACGAAGCCGGAGTGATTCGGTTCGCGGGCGATGTGGGCGTAGGTGATCGCCGGCGCCCTGCCTTCCTCGAGCAGCTTCTCGAAGGCGCGGGCGTAGACGCAGGTGTTGCCGAGGACCTTGCCTTCGTAGTCGAGGTACCAGCCCTCGCGGAGGCCGGCGATGTCGGCCGCGGTCGGCGCCTTCTTCACCTCCTCCAGCTTCCCGTCGGGAAGTTCGTGGGTGAGGGTGACGGTCGGGTTGCCGAGGACGGCGTCGACGCTGGTCGGCTGGTACTGCTCCTCCTTCGTGTTGCAGGGAGGATCGCGCTGCTCGCGCAGCATCGTGATCGGCACGTACTTCTCGGCCAGCCGCTGGGCGGAGTCGCCGGCGCTCGCGGTCGGGGCGCAGGGTGGTGCCACCGCCAGGAAGGCGAATCCCAGCAGGACGAGGCGCCAGATTTTCACCCGGCGAAAGTATCGCGAGATCGCCTTGCCAGGAAGCCTTTGTCTGCTCATCGATCTATTTAGTAATAATCAAATCTCTTCAACCAAGAAGGGGGTGAGCCAGGGTGAAGGTGAAGACGACGGATTCGACGTTGCCCCTTCTCGCGGTGACGAAGGGCAATTGACGAGCAGGCGGCTCCTTTGCGCTCCCGCTCGGAGGGGCCGCTTCCAAATCAGCTGGAGGAGGCGAGCAGGATGACGACGACGCGCTGGCGGGCCGGCGACGGGGCGAGGGAGGCCTATGACGCCTACGCCCCCTTCTACGACAGCTTCAACCGCCGCTACATGTACAGGCGCTGGACCGGCGTCCTGCTGGAGAAGGTGGAGGAGGCGGGCATCGGCGGGAAGCAGTTGCTGGACGTCGCCTGCGGGACCGGGTTCAGCTTCATCCCCCTGCTCGAGCGCGGCTGGCGGGTGACCGGCTGTGACATCTCGCCGGCGATGGTCGCGGTCGCGCGCGCAAAGGTGGGCGATCGGGCCAACCTGCTCGTCGCCGACATGCGCGAGCTGCCCGCGCTGGGCCGGTTCGACCTGATCTGGGCGGTCGGGGACCCGATCAACCACCTGCTCTCGATCGAGGAACTCGAGGCGGCCCTGGCGGGGATGCGCCGCAACCTCGCGGGCGACGGGATCGCGCTCTTCGATGCCAACACCTTGGTCCCCTATCGAGGCTGTTTCAGCCGGGAGATCGTCGTCGAGGAGAAGGGAAGGCGCCTTGTCTGGCGGGGCCAGAGCTCAGCGGAGGACGTCGCCCCGAGCTCGTTCCACGAGGCGCGGTTCGAGGCGACGGACCAGCCCGGCTCCGAGCGGGTGCACCGCCAGCGCCACTTCCCCGAGCCCGAGGTGCTGGCGGCAATCAAGGCGGCGGGGCTGGAATGCATCGCCCGCTACGGCGAGTGGGAAGGGGACCTCTATCCCTCCCTCGACGAAGACTTTCACTCCAAGTCCGTCTACCTCTGCCGAGCTCGGGAGTCCTCGACCTCGGCTTCCACTTTGCCGCCGGGCATGCGGGCAAGGGCGAGGACGAAGGCGACCGCCATCACTCCGGCCATCGCGTAGAAGACCGTGCGCGAGGCGAGGGCGAAGTCGTGGGGGATGCTGTCGACGACCTTCTGAATCGAGGCCGGCAGTTCTTCCGGCGATTCGCCGGCGCCGGAGCCCTGGCTGATGAAGTCGGCGATTTCGCTGCCGGCTTCCTTCGGGAGGCCGTTGGAGGCTGCGGTCGCTTCGAGGTTGGAGCGGTTCTCGAGGATCAGGATCGAGCCGAGGATCGCGAGGCCGAGGCTGGAGCCGAAGTTCCGCACCGTCTGCGTGATTCCCGTCGCCTCGCCGTAGCGCTCGCGCGAGACCCGGTTGAGGGCGTCGGTGTTGGCGGGGCTGAGGACGAGGCCGACGCCGACCCCGGTGAGGACGATCCAGTACCACTGGTCTGAGACCGAGAGTTCGGTCATCGAGTTGCCCCAGAGGTAGAAGCCGACCGCGGCGATCGCGCAGCCGGGGACGACGGCGCTGCGGGCGCCGACCTTGTCGAGCAGCTGTCCGCCCCGCTGCGAGGCGACGGCGAAGCCGGCGAAGAAGATCAGCAGGTAGAGCCCGGTTTCCGAGGCGCTTTCGCCGAGCGAGATCTGGGCGTACATGCTGGCGAAGAAGAAGAGCGGGACGAAGGGGATCATCAGCAGGAAGAGGATGAGGTTGTCCATCGCGAAGGCCCGGTCCTTGAAGACCGAGAGCCGCAGCAGCGGGTTCTCGGACCTCAGCTGGTTGCGGACGAAGGCGGCGAGGATCACCAGGCCGGCGGCGAGGCAGGCCCAGGTGGCGACGCTGTCCCAGCCCCAGACGCTCGACTGCTGCAGCGCCAGCACCGAGAGGCCCATGCCGAGGGTGATCAGCGCGGTGCCGGTGTAGTCGATCGTGCCCGGGTGCTTCTCGTCGGCCGGCTTCGACTTCCAGATCAGGATCAGGGCGATGACCGCGACCGGGATGTTGACCCAGAAGATCGCCCGCCAGGTGATCTCGACCAGGTAGCCGCCGGCGAGCGGGCCGATCGCGGTGAGGCCACCGGCGATCCCGAAGAAGATCGCCATCGCCCGGCCGCGCTCGTTGACGGGGAAGGCGTTGAGGACGATCGCCAGCGCCGCCGGGAACATGATCGCCGCCCCGGCGCCCTGGATCACCCGGAAGACGATGAACCAGGTCTCGTCGATAGAGCCGGTCGGGGTGGCGCCGCAGAGGGCGGAGGCGACGGCGAAGATGACGACGCCGGTGACGACCATGCGGCGGTGGCCGGCGATGTCGGCGAGGCGGCCGCCGAAGGCGAACAGCGCCGAGAGCGAGAGCAGGTAGCCGTTGATGATCCACTGCACGCCCGTGGCGGTGAGCGAGAGGTCGTCCTGGATCGTCGGAATCGCGATCGCGACGATCGTCTGGTCGATGAAGGTCATCGAGACGGCGAAGATCATCGCCGCGAGGATCAGTTTGCTGTTCTGGGCGGGTGACTGGTTCATGGCCCACGGCTTTGCCACGCGGGCGGCGAATCCTCCTCGGCTTCGGGTATTCTCGCCGCCGCAATGCCTCCCGTCTTCTGGCTCGGATTCGGAATCGCCGCGGTCTTCCCGCTCGTCGGCGCCTTTGCCGGTGCCCGCTCGCGCAGCTCCAGCCTCGGCGGCGGCGCCGCGATGGGCGCCTACCTGGGCGTGATGAGCGCGTTCCCCTTGCTTGCCATCGGTCTCTCGACCGCTTAACGGCGCTCCGCTTAAAGACGCCGCCCCAGGGGTAGCCGGGGCGGATGATGGACGCGACCGAAGCCCCTGACGTGACCCTGCGCGACGGGGTCGAGATGCCCCAGCTGGGGTTCGGCGTCTTCCAGATCCCGGCCGAGGAAACGCAGGAGCGGGTGGAGGAAGCGCTGGCGGTCGGCTACCGCCACGTCGACACCGCCGCCGCCTACGGCAACGAGGCGGAGGTGGGGGCGGCGATCGCGGCGACCGGCGTCCGTCGCGAGGACGTCTTCGTCACCACCAAGCTCTGGAACTCCGAGCAGGGCTACGACGCGGCCCTGCGCGGTTTCGACCAGAGCCTGGAGCGGCTCGGGACCGGCCACGTCGACCTCTACCTGATCCACTGGCCGCAGCCGGGCAAGGACCTCTTCCTCGAGACCTGGCGCGCCTTCGAGCAGATCAAGGAGGAAGATGGCGCTCGCTCGATTGGCGTCTCCAACTTTCGGGTCGAGGACCTGGAGCGGCTCGAGGCGAAGGCCGAGCAGCTGCCGACCGTGAACCAGGTCGAGCTGCACCCGCGTTTTCAGCAGGCCGAGCTGCGCGCCTGGCACGCCGACCACGACGTCGCCACCGAGGCCTGGAGCCCGCTCGCGCAGGGGGACCTGCTCGAGGACGGGACGATTGAAACGGTCGCCGCCCACCACGACCGCACCCCGGCCCAGGTCATCCTCCGCTGGCACCTCCAGCTCGGCAACGTGGTGATCCCGAAATCGGCGACGCCGGAGCGGATCCGCCAGAACTTCGAGCTCTTCGACTTCGAGCTGAGCGAGGACGACATGGCGGCGCTCGAGCGGCTCGAGACGGGCGAGCGGATCGGACCGGATCCGGGCGCTTTTAGCGCTGGGTAGGGGAGAGTCATCCGCCTAAATAGGCTGCCGCCAGATGAACCACGACAGGCGGGCGCTGCGCAAGCGCGGGTTGCTTATTGGTGGGGGGCAGGATCCGGCCGAGGCGACGGTTCGGGCGGATGCGGCTACTCGGCGGCGGCTGACTTGGATCAACGCCGTCGCCGCCACCGCGTTCGTGGTCGGGGGTTCGCTGTTCGCCATCGGGGCGTTGATCGCGCAGGCGCACGTCGGTGGTCCGCGGCTCGCCGCCGCCGTCTTCGCGGTCGGGGGCGTCTTCTTCACCACCGGCGGCTATGCCTCGGTGCTGCAGGTCGCCAACGCTCCGCGGGGAGCCGATCCCGATGGCGTCGTGCGGGCCGCCGAGTGGCGCTGGTGGTCGACTGAGCCCGGGCGGCTCGACTGGGCCAGCGCCGTCGCCCTCTTCCTCGGCACCCTCTACTTCGGGGCCAGCCTGATCGCGGCGCTGATCGGCGACCTCACCACGGCGCAGCTGCATCGCCTCGTCTGGTCTCCCGAATTCATCGGTTGCGTGCTCTTCCTCGTCTCCGGCCATCTCGCTCTGACCGAGATGCACCGCGACCGCCCGCGGGGACGCCGAGCCGATCTGGGCTGGTGGATCGTCGTCGTCAACCAGGTCGGATCGGCGCTGTTCATGGTCGCCGCGGTGGCCGCCTTCGTCCGCCCCACGAGCGGCGACGAGCTGGCGGTCGGAATCGCCAACTGGGCGACCTTCGCTGGCGCCGTCTGCTTCGCCCTCGCCGGCTTGATGCAGGAGCGCGAGCGTCCATAGAGCCTGTCTCAGAACCCCCGCGCACGTCTGGCGGCGCCGGACACTTCGCGGGGCGTCGTCCTCGGTCGGCCGAATGGCGCCGCCATTAGGCCTCCCTGCGTCCTACCCCCGCTCGGTCCGGCACTCGCCAGTCGCACACGCGGGTTCTGAGACAGGCTCTGAAAGGATTGGCTGCGTGGCCAATGGTGGGAAAGCCGAGGCGCCCCGGACCGAACGCTTGATGCCAGGGATCTGGCGGCTGCGCTTGCCACTTCCCTGGCCGGGGGTCCCGCACGGGAACGCCTGGGCGATCGCCAGTGACGGCGGCATGGTCATGTTCGACACCGGGATCGGCGGCAAGGGGAGGCTGCGCCAGCTCGACCTGGCGCTGGCCCAGGCGGGGTTCGGGGTCGAGGACGTGCGCCTCGTCGTCTGCACCCACTCCCACACCGACCACTATGGGCTCGCCGGCTCGATCGTCGAGCGGGCGGGATGCGAGCTCTGGATGCACCCGCGCTGGGGACATGTGCGCCTGCAGGCCGACGACCCGAAAGCGGCGCTGGAGGCGCGGATCGAGGCGGCGCGGCAGAGCGGGGTGCCGCCGAAGGCCCTGGAACGCTACCGCGAGCGCCGCGAAGGGGACGAAGAAACCGGGCATCGACTCGCTGAAGGAGCCCGATCGCGAGCTGGTGCCGGGGGTCGAGATCGAAACTGACCTCGGGACCTGGCAGGTGCACGAGACCCCCGGCCACGCGCCCTCGCACGTCGTCCTCCACCAGCCCGAGCGCAAGCTGCTGATCTCCGGCGACCACCTGCTCGGGCGCACCGTCCTCTTCTTCGACCACGGCCACAGCCCCGACCCGGTCGGCGAATTCCTGGCCAGCCTCGAGGAGGTCGAGCCGCTCGACGTCGACCTCGTCCTGCCCGGCCACGGCCGCACCTTCCGCGATCCGGAGGCGAAGATCGCCGAGTCGCGGCGGCAGGTCTCCGAGCTGCTCGGCAAGGTGCGGGCGGCGCTCGGCGGCGGCGAGCGAACCGCCTTCGAGATCGTCGCCGAGATCCTCGGCCCTGACATGGTCAAAACCCCGGCCAGCGCCTGGGTTCTGCAGATCGTCCTCTCCTGCCTCGACCACCTGGCGATCGCCGGCGAGGTCGAGCCGATCGAGGGCACCGACCCGCAACGCTGGCGCCTCACGTAGCCTTCTCCGCAGATGGCGAGCTTCAAATACGTGCGCCAGGTCGCCGCCCCACCCGAGATCGTCTTCGACGTCCTCACCGACCACCGGCGTTATTCGGAGATCACCCCCCTGCGCAAGGCCGAGCTCGAGCGCGAGGGCGAGCCGGCGCCGAACGGCGTCGGAGCGATCCGCGTCCTCACCGTCGCCGGGCCGCCGATGCGCGAGGAGGTGCTCGCCTACGAGCGCCCCAGCCGCTTCGCCTACAAGATCCTTTCCGGGCTGCCGGTGCGCGACCACGTCGGCACGGTGGAAATGCAGCCGGCCGACGGCGGCACCGAGGTCACCTACGCGGTCAAGACGACGCCGACGATCCCGCTTGCCGGACCGGTCTTCATGGTGGTCCTGAAGAAAGCGATCAGGGACCTGCTGGGTGGCGTCGCGAAAGAGTCAGAGCGCCGCGCTGCGGATGCGCGTTAAGCGCTTCCTCGAGCTCCCTCTCTGGCATCGGTCGCACCGGCTGGTGGCGATCGTCATGCTCGCGCTGGGCCTGCTCCTCAGCGGGGGTTTGATCGCCTATGAGCAGCTGAAGCGCCCTGGCGACGTCCACAACGAGGACGCGATCAACCGCTTCAAACCGCAGAAACCGCCGCCGCCAAAAGAGCCCAAGACCGTCAACTGGCCGATGTTCGGGTTCAACCCCGCCCGCACCCGCTACCTGCCGGTGAAGGGGGTGAAGCCGCCCTTCCGCAAAATCTGGCGCTTCACCGACCGGCCGCTGCTCGAGTTCCCGCCGATCTACGTCGGCGGCAAGCTCTACTTCGTCAACAACAACGGCTTCGCCCACGCCCTCGACGCCGACACCGGCAAGACGCTGTGGAAACGGCGGGTCGGCCGCCTCAACGCCTCCTCGCCGGCCTATTACAAACACCGCCTCTACATCGTCAACCTCGAGCCCGGCCACATCGTCAAGCTCGACGCCAAAACCGGCAGGACGATCTGGAAGCGCGACCTCCCGGGGCGGGCCGAGTCCTCGCCGGTGGTGATCGATCGCACCGTCTACTTCGGCTGCGAGAACGGCGAACTGTTCGCGATCAGCACCGGCAAAGGCCAGGTGCGCTGGTCGACCCCGCTCGGCGGCGCGATCAAGGCCGCCCCTGCCTACTCCAACGGCAAGCTCTTCGTCGGCGACTATGGCGGCTACATGAACGCGGTCGAGGCCAAGACCGGGAAGCTGGTCTGGCAGAGTGGCTCGCTCGGCCCTGGCTTCGGCGGCTCCGGCGCCTTCTACTCGACTCCGGCCGTCGCCTACGGCCGCGTCTACGCCGGCAACAACGATGCCCGCGTCTACAGCTACGACACCGGCAACGGCGAGCTTGCCTGGTCCTACTCGACCGGCGGCTACGCCTACTCGGGCCCCGCTGTCGCCACCACCAGGCACAGCCCGCCGACGGTCTTCATCGGCTCCTTCGACGGCAACGTCTACGCGCTCAACGCCAAGGACGGCGGCGTCCGCTGGAGCCGCGGGGCGGGCGGGCAGGTGATCGGCTCGCTCTCCGCCGTCGGCGACATCGTCTACGCCGCCGAGTTCACCAACAAGACGACCAGCGGCTACATGATGAGGAGCGGCAAGCGGGTCTTCCGCTATCCCTACGGCACCTACTCGCCGGTGATCTCCGACGGGCGCCGGCTCTACCTCACCGGCTACTCGAGCATCACGGCGCTCCGACCCCACCGGGCGGTGGTGGCGGTAGCTGCGGCGCACCCGGCGCGTAAGAAGGGAAACGGCCGGAGTGGAGGCGGGCGCGCAAAACGTTGAGGCTGGTCGAGTAGTTCTGGATCCGGTAGTTGCTGGTGGAGCCGAAGTCCTGGTAGTAGACGAGCATCTTCGTCCGCGGGTGGCTGCGGACCCAGGCGAAGAGCTTGCTGACGAAGGCCGGGTCGTCGCCGGCTTCGAGCGCCCACTCGGTGATTGCGAAGGGCTTGCCGGAGAAGCGCCGGTAGAGGCCGGTCAGTGACTTCCATTCCGGGTAGCCGGCGTAGAAGTCGGTACCCGCCCAATCGACCCAGCGCGAGCCGGGGTAGAAGTGGCGCGGACGGTTGTGCGGGACGGTGGGGGAGCCGGAGGGCAGCGGGCTCCAGACCACCGCGATCGGGGCCCTGGCCAGCCCCGGCAGGTCGACCGTCAGCGGCGGCAGGCCGGCTTCGGCCAGGCGCTGGTCGATCTTGCGGCGCTTGCCGCCGCCGTGGACGATCACGTAGATGCGGCGGAAGGCGCGTTTGTAGGCGCGCGGGCTGTGTTCGGGCCCGCGCGAAGCGCCGGCGCAGTCGTAGGCGGCCCAGACGTTGAGGCAGCGGTTCGGCTCGCCGAGCGGCCGCACGTAGGCCCGCATCTCTTTGTTGACGAAGAGCTTGTTGAGGCGGACCAGGTACTCATCGCCGTCGCCCTGAGCGATCTGGGCGGGGGTGATCAGCTCGGCGCCGGTGTTGTTGTCGGCGGTGGAGATGTGGATCATCGGCCGCGCGTTGGCGGTCTGCCAACGGCGGATCACCTCGTCGAAGTCGGTGCCCCAGGTGCGGAAGGACTGCATCACCGCCGGGTGCTTGTCGAGGTCGTTGGAGAACTGGCCGAAGTCGCCGGGGTCGCCGGTGTCGGAGACGCCCCACCAGACCTTCTTGCCGGACGGCTTCAGCAGGGAAGGGGACGCCGCGGGAGCGGCGAGCAGCACCAGCGCGAGAGCGCTGGCAAGGGCAGCCGCGAATGCGGCCCGCAGCTTTGGCCGGGGGAGCAACAGAGGTCCCATGCTCGCAAGCGGCGGGGGCCGGACTCAGCTCTTCGACGGTTGCTGCAACGGCGGTTGCGTGTTTCGGCCTGCTGAGGTCGGGAACCAGATAAACCGTCCCTTCTAAAGGAGGAGAGAGATGGAGACCGTTCTGGTCATAGTCATCATCGTCGCCGTGCTGATCGCCATCGCGATGCTGGTTTCGGCTGCGCGTCGCAAAAGCAAGCAGCGCGAATACGCCCAGGTGCAGACGGAGGCGCACCGGGACGACGTGCGCCACCACCACGAGCAGGCCGAGGAGAGCCGCACCAAAGCCGCGGTCGCCGAGGAGCGCGCCGAGCGAGCCAAGCTCGAAGCCGAGCTGAACGAGGAGCGAGCTGAGAAACGCGAGCGGGAGCTGCGGGAGGGCTAGCGGAGGAGGGGGTGGGATGCCCCCTCCAGACACATCTCGCTATGGCTCGATGTTGAGTGTCTGGAGGAGACATCCCACCCCCTCCTACGACACGCTCCCGGGGCGGCCGAGTTCACAGCGGCTATCGAGGGAGTTCGCGAGACCGCAAAAAGGTGCGATATACGCAGCTTTTTGCGGTCTCGTGGCTGCCGTCTGTCAGAGCGCGCTTGTGGAGAGGGTGCCGGTGGGGGTCCCTGGGTACTCCAGCATGGAGCCGAGCCACCAGCGTTTGAGGCGTCAGCCGGTATTCGCTCCTCTCGGCGGAGGTGCTCCCAGGGACCCCCACCGGCACGCCCATTAGTGGCCAGCTAGGCGGCTTCTGCAAGCGACGCGGGATGCTCGGCGATTATTGCCAGCACCTCTGGCGCGTATTTGGAGATGAAGCCGGGGCCGACGCCGCTGATCGCGATCAGGGCGTCGGCGTCGCCCGGCCGCACCGCGGCGATCGCGCTGAGGGTGCGGTTGTTGGCGACGGTGTAGGCGGGCTTCCCCTCGGCGGCGCGCAGTCGCCACGCTTTCAGCGCCTCGAACAACGGTGCGTCGGCGGGGGTGAGGTCGGGTGGCGGGGGCGCTGCCGCCTTCGCCCCGGCCGGCTTGCGGACCGCGATCGTGTCCGGGTCCGGCAGCCAGTCGAGCAGGTCGCAGACGTCGCAGCAGCGTTCCAGTGGCGCCCCCGCCGTGCGGTCGCTGAAGTGGTCGAGCAGGGCGCGGCGGCGGCACTCGGTCCCGTAGATGAAGGCTTTGATCGCGTGGTAGGCGCGCCAGCCGCGCTCGCGGGCGATTGCCAGATCGGGGTCGCCGGCCCGCTCTTCGTTGAAGCGGACCAGGCGGCCAAGGTCTGCTTTCAGCGCCAGCATCACCGCCCGCGACGGCAGCCCGTCGCGCCCGGCGCGGCCGGCCTCCTGGTAGTAGGCCTCGACGCTGGTCGGGATCGTCACGTGCCAGACCGAGCGCACGTCGGCCTTGTCGACGCCCATGCCGAAGGCGTTGGTGGCGCAGATCACGCCTTCGTCGGTCGCCATGAACCGTTCCTGGATCTCGGTCCTGTGCGCGGGTTCGAGGCCGGCGTGGTAGGCGACCGCGGCGATCTCCGCGTCGCGCAGCTCCGCCGCCACCTCTTCGGTCTGCTTGCGGGTGCCGCAGTAGACGATCGCGGGCCGGTTGGCGGGGTCGCCCAGGCCGGCCTCCAGCAGCGCCTGCCGTCGCGCGTTGCAACCCTTGCCCTCGAGCGCGACGACGTCGAAGGAGAGGTTCGGGCGGTCGAAGCCCGAGCGCACCTGCAGCGGCTCCCGCATCTCGAACCGCGAGGCGATCTCTGCCGCCACCGGCCGCGTCGCCGTCGCCGTGCAGGCCATCACCGTCGGCCGCCCCAGCCGCTCGACTACCTGCGGCAGCCGCAGGTAGTCGGGCCGGAAGTCGTGCCCCCACTCCGAGACGCAGTGCGCCTCGTCGACCGCGATCAGATCGATGGTCCGGTGCGAGAGCGCCTCGAGGAAGACGTTGGAAGCGAACCGCTCCGGTGAGCAGTAGACGATCCGCGCCTCGCCGCGGACAGCAGCGAGCGCCTCTCGCACCACTTCGTCTTCCATCCCCGACGAGATCATCGTCACCGACTGCCCCTGCGCCGTCAGCTTCTGCCACTGGTCCCGCATCAGCGCGATCAGCGGACTGACCACGATCGTCAAATCCTCGGTCGCGAGCCCAGGCAGCTGGTAACAGAGGCTCTTCCCGCCCCCGGTCGGCATCACGATCAGCGAATCGCGCCCCTCCAACGCAGCGACCACCGCCTCCCTCTGTCCCGCCCGCCACTCGGCGAATCCAAGCTCCGCCAACAGCTGATCTGCTCTTTGTCCGGCGTCGAACATCAGCAAGTCAGCCTAGGCAAATCACCGGCGGGTGGCGACGATATTGAGGACTCTCCCGCTAGGGAGAGCCCAATATCGGAGACAGGACCCGCCGGCCAGAGCTCCCTGGTCCCTACCCCTGTTCAGTGGACACGATCGCCGCCGGAACCTGGCTGATCTTCTCCGCCAGCGTGTCGATCGCCACCGCCAGCTTCTTCGTGTCGGCCTTGGTCAGCTCCGTGTAGGAGACGAACCCGTCTGCGGTCCGGTAGGGCTGAAGCGAGTTGAAGACCATCTTGAAGTCGGCTTCGATCTCGCCCGAGAGGTCCGGGTCGGTTTCGTCGAGCAGCGGCTTCACCGCTTCGAACGCCGCCTCGGAGCCTTCGACGTTGGCCTCGAAGTCGACCAGGTCGATGTGGGAGTAGCGCTCCTCCTCGCCGGTGATCTTCGAAGCCGAGACCTCACCGAGGAGCTCGTTGGCGCCGTTGGCGATCTGCACCGCCTGCAGTTCGACCGTCTTCACCTTCTGGGCCAGCTCTTCGACGTCGGCCTGCAGCTGTTCGGCGACCGGGGCCATGCCCTTCGCGGTGCCTTCTTCCCAGAGCGCTTTCTCGATCCGGTGGAAGCCTTCGAATTCACTCGCGGGGACGTCGTTTTCGCGTGCGTCGATCCGCGGGTCGAGGCTGCCGAAGGACTCGGCCACCGGCTCGATCCGCTCGTAGGGGACGCGGGCGGCCGGGTAGAGGCTTTTCGCCTCGGCGACGTTGCCGGCGACGACAGCGGCGACGAAGGGCTCCGTCGCGGCGACCAGCTCGGCCGTGTTTTCCTCCAGGTAGCCGCGGTAGTCGGCGACCGCCGCTTCCACCTCGGGGCTGTTGGCGCTCTGCAGCTCACCGCTGACGGTGAGGGTGCCCGGCTCGCCCTCGGTGCCGGGGCAGAGGAGCGTGTACTCGCCCTGCTCGAGGGTGAGCGAGAAGCTGCCGCTCTCGCCCTCGTTCAGGTCCGGCGTCTCCCCGAGCACCGTTTCCCCGTCCAGGACCTCGAGCTCGTGCACGTCGCTGTTGGAGCTCGCGTTCTCCACCTCGAAAGTGATCGGTCCGGCGGCGGCCTCGGTGTCGACCGGATCGCAGCCGGCGTCGGTCAGCGTGAAGCTGACCAGCTCGGTGTCCGCCGTGGCGGTGGTGTCGGTGGTCTCGTCGTCGCTCGAGCCGCAGGCGGCGAGGAAGAGGGCGAGCGATGCGAGTGCCGCGGCGCAGAGCGCCGCGCGGAGGTGGGTTCGGTTCATCTGGGGTGGTGCTCCTTTTCGTTGGACGGGACTAAGAGAGGAGGGATTCGCCGACGTAGCCGCCGGGCGTGGCGCCGGGGGGCACCGCGAAGACGGCGCTGCCGACGTGCTTGATGTACTCGCCCAGCGCGTCGAGTGAGCCGAGCCGGCGCTGGATCGCGACGAACTGCTCGGGGTTGCGCTGAAAGCTGATGAAGAAGAGCCCGGCTTCGAGCTCGCCGAGGCTCTCGTCGACGCCGTCGGTGAAGGAGTAGCCGCGGCGGAGGATGCGGGCACCGCCGTTCTCCCTGGCGGAGGCGAGGCGGACGTGGGCGTCGACCGGGATCACCGGGTGGCCATTGCGCTCGGCGTCGAGGGGCAGCGGCTCGAACTCGTCGCTGCCGCCCAGCGGGGCGCCGCTGTACTTGTGGCGGCCGATCGTCCGCTCCTGGTCCTGCAGCGAGGCTCGGTCCCAGACCTCGAGCAGCATCCGGATCCGGCGCGTGACCATGTAGGTGCCGCCGCGCATCCAAGCCGGTCCCTCGTCGCCGACCCAGACGAAGCGGCTCATCGCCTCGGTGTCCTCCGCCTTGATGTTGGCGGTGCCGTCCTTCAGCCCCATCAGATTGCGCGGCGTGTCCTGGTTGCGGCTGGTGGTCGCGGTGCGGCCGAAGCCGAGCTGGGACCAGCGCATCGCCACCGTGCCGCGGCCGATCCGGGCGAGGTTGCGGATCGCGTGGAAGGCGACCTGGGGGTCGTCGGCGCAGGCCTGGACGCAGATGTCGCCGCCGCTTTCTCCCCCGTTCAGCTCGTCGCCGGGGAGCGGCGGCAGCGGCTGCAGCTCCGCCGGGCGCCTGCCCGCCAGCCCGAGGCCGGGCTTCTCGAACAGGCCCGGGCCGAAGCCGAAGGTGACGGTAAGGCGGGAGGGGAGGAGGCCGACCGTCTCGCCGGTGTCGTCGGGCGGGGCCAGCGGCACCTCGTTGACGTCGCCGACCATCTCGCCGGCGGTTGCTTCGGCCGCCGCCCGCGTCCACTCCCGCATCAGTTCGCGCAGCTCCGCCGGGTCTTCGCTCAGCAGGTCGAAGGCGGCGAAGTGGAGGCGGTCCTGGGCGGCGGTGTCGATCCCCGCCTGGTGCTCGCCGAAGAAGGGAACGCTGCCGGTGCCCGAGTCGTTTGCCTCGGCGCTCTCGCGGCCTGCCAGGAACCCCCCGCCCGCGAGGCCGATCCCCGCAGCACCGACGCTGGCGGAAGCCAGCAAGCGGCGGCGAGTGATCGAGGAGTTCGTGGGCAAGAGGATCCTGGCGACTGGTTTAGGCCACCCTAATTAGGGCGCCCGAAAACCTAGCAAGGAGCTAGGGATTCAGTCGCGAGGGAGCCAGGGCTGTGCCCACTGGCCGGTGCCGCGAACGAGACCCTCCGCCTGGTTCGGTCCCCAGGTTCCCTGCTCGTAAGCGTGGACGGGCCCCGGCTCGTCGAGCAGCGGTTGGACCACGCGCCAGGTCTCTTCGATCGCGCTCTGGCGGGTGAAGAGGCCGTGCTCGCCGGCGATCGCATCGCCGAGCAGGCGCTCGTAGGGCTCGGGATCCTCCCCGGGCGATTTCTCGAACAGCACCTCGAGGTCGGCGGCCTGGAAGGCCTCCTCGGCCGCCTTCTTCGCGTAGAGCCGGATCCGCGCTCCCGGCTTCGGCTCGATCCGGATCGTCACCTGGTTCGGTTCCGGCGTCTTCCCGCGGCCGATGCCGAGGCTCGGCGGCCGCTTGAAGAAGACCGTCACCTCGCTCGACTTCACCGGCATGCACTTTCCGGCGCGGACGAAGAAGGGGACGCCGCTCCAGCGCCAGTTGTCGACCTCGAGCTCGACCGCGGCAAAGGTCTCGGTGGTCGAGTCGGCGGCGACGTCGGCGACCTCGAGGAAGCCCTCGTACTGGCCGCGCACGTAGCGCTTCGGGTTCGCCGCCCGCATCGCCTTGAAGAACTCGAGCTTCTTGTCGCGGACGCTGTCGGGGTGGTTGCCGGTCGGCGGCTCCATGCCGACGATCCCCAGCACCTGCAGGGCGTGGTTCTGGATCACGTCGCGCATCGCCCCGACCGCGCCGTAGAAGCGGCCGCGGTCGGCGACCCCGAAGTTCTCGGCGATCGTCATCTGCACGTGGGAGACGTGCTCGCGGTTCCAGACCGGCTCCAGCAGCGCGTTGGCGAAGCGCAGGTAGGCGATGTCCATCACCGGCTCCTTGCCGAGGTAATGGTCGATGCGGAGGATCTGCTCCTCCCCCAGGACCGCACAGAGCTCGGCGTTGAGCTCGCGGGCCGAGGCGAGGTCGTGCCCGAAGGGCTTCTCGATCACCACGTGGGCGTTCTCGGTCAGCCCTGCCTTCCCCAGCCCCTGGACGACGGTCGCGAACAGCGAGGGCGGGATCTCGAGGTAGAAGACCGGCCGCGTGGCGTCGCCAAGTGCCTTGCCGACCCGCTCGAAGGTGTCGGCGTCCGCGTAGTCGCCCTGCACGTAGGTGAGACGCTGGGCGAGGCGAGCGAAGACGTCCTCGTCGGGCTCGGCCACCGTCGCCCCGATCGCGTCCCGCGCGTGCTGGCGCAGCTGCTCGTCGTCCCACTCGTCGATCGCCACCCCGACGATCGGGCACTCGAGCCTGCCGCGCTCCTCCAGCCGGTAGAGCGCCCGGAAGGTCATTTTCTTTGCCAGGTCGCCGCTGATCCCGAAGATCGCCAGCACGTCTGCCGCGGTGCTCATCGCCGCAGGCTATCGTCCGCCTAACCCAGCCACCGCAGCGCTCACTCCCGGAGGTCTCAATGGAACTCGGAATCGTCGGTCTCGGTCGCATGGGGGCGAATATGGCCCGGCGGCTGATGCGGGACGGTCACAAGATCGTCGCCTTCGACGTCAACCCCGACGCCGTCTCGCAGCTGGCGAGCGAGGGAGCCGAGGGCGCCTCCTCGCTGGAGGAGATGGCCTCGAAGCTGAGTGGGCCACGGTCGGTCTGGATCATGGTCCCGGCCGGGGAGATCACCGAGCAGACGGTCGACGCGGTCGCCGCCGTCCTCGAGTCCGGGGATGCGATCGTCAACGGCGGCAACTCCTACTACCGCGACGACATCCGCCGGGCCGCGAAGGTGGGAGAGCAAGGGATCGACTACGTCGACTGCGGCACCAGCGGCGGCGTCTTCGGCCTCGAGCGCGGCTACTGCCTGATGATCGGCGGTCCCGACCGGGCGGTGGAGCGGCTCGACCCGATCTTCGCCAGCCTCGCTCCAGGCGTCGAGGCGGCGGAGCGGACCCCGGGCCGCGAGGGCGAGCCCTCCCCCTCGGAGAACGGCTATCTCCACTGCGGTCCCAACGGCGCCGGCCACTTCGTGAAGATGGTCCACAACGGGATCGAGTACGGGATCATGGCCGCCTACGCCGAGGGGATGAACATCCTCAAGAACGCCAACGCCGGCAAGGTCAAGCGCGAGGCCGACGCCGAGACCGCGCCGCTCGACCATCCCGAGTACTACCAGTACGACCTCGACCTGCCCGAGGTCGCCGAGGTCTGGCGGCGCGGCAGCGTGGTCGGCTCCTGGCTGCTCGACCTGACCGCCGCGGCGCTGCAGGACTCCCCCGAACTGGAGGAGTTCACCGGCCGCGTCTCCGACTCCGGCGAGGGACGCTGGACGGCGATCGCGGCGATCGACGAGGGGGTGCCGACGCCGGTCCTCACCACCGCCCTGCACGAGCGCTTCTACTCGCGCGGGCTCGGCGACTTCGGCGACAAAGTCCTCTCGGCGATGCGCAAGCAGTTCGGCGGCCACGACGAGAAGGCGAGCTGACCGTGGCGATCGAGCTCGAGGTCGCCGGCGACGAAAAGGCGGCCTCGCGGCGCGCCGCCGAGGTGATCGCGGCGGCGGGCGCCGAGACAGTCGCCGAGCGCGACCGCTTCGCCCTGGCGATGAGCGGCGGCCGCTCGCCCTGGGCGATGCTGGCGATCCTCGGCGAACTGGAGGAGATGCCCTGGGAGGAGACCGAGCTGTTTCAGGTCGACGAGCGCGTCGCCTCTCCGGGCAGCGAGGACCGCAACCTCACCCACATGGTCCTCGGCCTCTCGATGGACCACCAGGCGACCCTGCGGCCGATGCCGGTGACCCAGCGCGACCTCGACGCCGCCGCCCGCGAATACGAAGCCTCGCTGCCGGACCGCTTCGACCTCGTCCACCTCGGCCTCGGCCCCGACGGCCACACCGCCTCCCTCGTCCCCGGCGACCCCGTCCTCGAGGAGACCGATCGCCGCGTCGCGATCACCGGCACCTCCTACCAGGGCCACTCCCGGATGACCCTCACCTACCCGGCCCTCAACGACGCCCGCCGCATCGTCTGGCTAATCACCGGCCCCGACAAGCGCGAGCCGCTGGCGAAGCTGCTGGCCGGCGACGAATCGATCCCGGCGGGGCGGGTGCGCAACGAGGAGATGATCGTGGTCGCGGACGAGGCGGCTGCCGGATAAGGGTTAGCGAATCCGCTAACATCCGTCTATGTCTGCAGCAGCGTTGATCGATGACGTACTGCACCAGAGCAAGCTCAGCCAGGCGGAGCTTGCCCGCCGAGCAGGTCTGCCTCGTTCGGTCCTCAATGCCTATGTGCGAGGTCATCGAGAGCCTGGAGCGGAAACTCTTTTGCGCATCGTTTCGGCCGCCGGAGGCAAGTTGGAGATCGAGAAGCGGAAGCCTCCGGTCGATCCTGTGCGGGCTGGCAAGATCCTGATTCAGGTTCTTGGGCTGGCGGAGGCACTTCCATACCGGCCGCGAGCGGAGATTGATCATCCGCCGTTGAAGGACCGTCTCTCAGAAGCTGTCCGGGGATGACCCCTGAGCTGATCGAAAAGCTCCTTGCGGTTCACGAGGCGCTGAAGGCGCAGGCGTTGCCCCACGCCTTCGGCGGGGCGATTGCCCTCGCCTACTGCGTCGAGGAGCCGCGGGGAACCCGCGACCTCGACGTCAACATCTTCATCGACGCGGGGAGGGGGGAGGAGGTGATCGCCTCTCTCCCGGAGGGCGTGGTGGTGGCCGAAGCCGACGTCGAAAAGGTCAAGCGCGATGGGCAGGTGCGCCTCTTCTGGGACGGGGTCCCGATCGATGTCTTCCTCAACAACCTGCCTCTGCACGACGAGGTTGCCAACGGCGTGCTGTGGGTTGAGATGGAAGGAACCCAGATTCCGGTTCTCGATTGCGCCTCGCTGGTCATCTTCAAGTCGTTGTTCGCGCGGACCAGAGATTGGGGCGACATCGAGGAGGTTGCGCTGGCCACCCCCGAGGACGTGGACACGGCGGTCAGGGCGGTTGCGGTCCTCGTCGGCGAGGAGGACGCCTCCTACAAGAGACTGGCGGAGATCTCCGCCGCCAACCCGCCTTAACTCGCCGGGTCGAGCGAGACCGCGTGGTTGCCGACGATCCGCCCGTCGGGGTCCCACTTGCGCTTCACCTCGGTGAGGCGGGAGCAGGTGTCGGGTGGGAGGATCGCGTCGGCGTCGCAGGGGCGCTCGGCGAAGTTGAAGTAGCCGCCGTCGGCCGCCCAGGGCTCCATCGCCTCGTGCAGGCGATCGTGGTGGGATTCGATCGCCTGCGCCAGCTCCGGCGTCATCGGCATCCCGATCCCGAACATCGCCCACTCGGCGTCGAGGTGGGAGAGGGCACCGCCGTTCTCGGCCGGGCGGGCCAGGGCCCCGCCCATGTGGCGGAGCTCGGTCAGCAGCAGCGGGGTCCCGGAGTCCGCTCCAGCCATCGAGGTGAAGGTGTCGATCGCCTCGTCGGGAAGCTCGCGCAGAACCCGGTGGTGGCCGAGGCCCGGGACCGGCTGCTCGGGATCCATGTGGATCCGGCAGAGCGCGGCGGGCGGGACCTGGTCGAAGGTGTCCATCATCGGCTCGCCGATCTCGTACAAGGGCGCGAAGGCGGCTTCGCCCTCCTCGCGGCTGCCGATGCAGGCACCGTCGATCGTCAGCAGCGGCGTGTTGCGCAGCGGCTCGGGGACGTCGGGCACGTCGGGCGGCCGCAGGAAGCGGACGACGGAGGTGACGTTCTCGCCGACCTCAGACGCCCAGTCGCGGTAGAGGCGGACCGCGTCGGCGCCGACCCCAGCCGGGAACAGCAGCGCCCCGGCGTAGGCGTTGGCGACCGGGACCAGATCGATGTGCAGGGCGGTGGCGATGGCGAAGTCGCCCCCGCCCCCGCGCAGCGCCCAGAAGAGGTCCGGCTCCTTCTCGGCATCCACCGTCCGTGCCTCGCCGTCGGCGGTGACCAGCTCGATCGCCCGCAACTGGTTGCAGGCGAAGCCGTATTGCCGGCCGAACCAGCTGAGGCCGCCGCCGAGGTGGAAGCCGGTGACGCCGACGTCGGGCGAGGAGCCCGGCAGCGAGCTGAGGCCATGCGCCTGCGCGGCTTCGGCCAGCTCGACCGAGAGCACCCCGGGCTCGACCCGCGCCGTTTTCGCGCCCGCATCGACTTCGACGCTCCGCATCCGCTCGGTCTTGATCAGGATCGCGTCCTCCAGCGAGCCCAGGGCGACGGCGCCATGGCCCGTCCCCTGTCCCGAGACGCGCAGCCCGTTCTCGGCGGCAAAGCGCACCGCCGCGACGACGTCCTCGGCGCTCTCGACGAAGGCGACGGCCCCGGGACGCTGGTCGGCGGCGAGGTTCCAGGCCATCCGCGCCTGGTCCCAGTCGGCGTCGTCGGGGGTCGCGATGCGGCCGGCGATCGCCAGCCCGCTGAAGTCCGTCATTTAAAGGTCTCCTTTGGAGTCAGCTGTAGCTCGTGCGGTCCACGTCGTCTCCCCGGGCGACGAAAACCTCGCTCACCATATCCGGGGGAAAGAGGCCGTGGGCGGCCACGCCGGGGTCGGCCTCCAGCCGCGCCGCCAGCGCCGCCGGGTCGTCGAGCCCGCCGCCGCGGTAGTCGGCGATCAGGCCATTGTCGGGACTGCGCGGCGCGTCCCGCAGCTGCACGTCGCCGCCGAGCCGCTCCAGCGTCGAAGCCGCCCCGAAGCCGAACAGCTCCAGCGGCACCGGCCCCTGCAGCGCCTCCACCGGCTTGCTCGAGTCGGCGATGACGACGAAGCGCTCGGCGGCGGCGACGACGATCTTCTCCCGCAGGTGGGCGCCGCCGCCCCCCTTGATCAGCCAGCCCTCGGGGGTGACCTCGTCGGTGCCGTCGATCGCGATGTCGAGGCGCGTCAGGCGGTCGAAGTCCTCGACCGGGATTCCCAGCTCGCGCGCTTGTTCCTCGGTCGCCACCGAGGTGGCGACGCAGCGGATGTCCTGGAGTCCGCGGCGGGCGATCGCCGGCAGCAGATGCGCCACCGTCGAACCGGTCCCGAGCCCGATCGTCATCCCGCTCTCGACCAGCTCCGCAGCGGCCTCCGCGGCCAGGCGCTTCTCCGTGTCGGCAGCACTCACGAGCGGCACGCTACATTGCCGGAATGACTTCAAGCACTGTTACCGCAAGCAATACCCAGGACTACAAGGTCGCCGATATCGGGCTCGCCGAGTTCGGCCGCAAAGAGATCTCGCTCGCCGAGGTCGAGATGCCCGGCCTGATGCAGACGCGCGAGGAGTTCGGCTCCTCGCAGCCGCTGAAGGGCGCCCGGATCACCGGCTCCCTGCACATGACGATCCAGACCGCGGTCCTGATCGAGACCCTGGTCGCGCTCGGCGCCGAGGTGCGCTGGGCCAGCTGCAACATCTTCAGCACCCAGGACCATGCCGCCGCGGCGATCGCCGCCGCCGGCATCCCCGTCTACGCCTGGAAAGGCGAGACCCTGGAGGAGTACTGGTGGTGCACCGAGCAGGCGCTGAACTGGCCCGACGGCGAGGGCCCGAACATGATCCTCGACGACGGCGGCGACGCCACCCTGCTCGTCCACAAGGGCGTCGAGTTCGAGAAGGCGGGCGCGGTGCCCGATCCCGACTCCGCCGAGTCGGAGGAGTTCAAGATCGTTCTGCAGACGCTGCAGCGCTCGCTCGCTGAGGACTCGCAGCGCTGGACCCGGATCGCCGCCAACATCCAGGGCGTCACCGAGGAGACCACCACCGGCGTCCACCGGCTCTACCAGCTGGCCGAGACCGGCGACCTGCTGTTCCCGGCGATCAACGTCAACGACTCGGTCACCAAGTCGAAGTTCGACAACCTCTACGGCTGCCGCCACTCGCTGGTCGACGGGATCAACCGCGGCACCGACGTGATGATCGGCGGCAAGGTCGCGGTCATCTGCGGCTACGGCGACGTCGGCAAGGGTTGCGCCTCCAGCCTCCGCGGTCAGGGCGCGCGGGTGATCGTCACCGAGATCGACCCGATCTGTGCCCTGCAGGCGGCGATGGAGGGCTACGAGGTGCGGACCCTCGACGAAGTCGTCGAGGACGCCGACATCTTCGTCACCGCCACCGGCAACAAAGACATCATCACCCTCGACCACATGCGGCGGATGAAGCACAACGCGATCGTCGGCAACATCGGCCACTTCGACAACGAGATCGAAATGGCGACGCTGGAAGGCTCCGACGCCGAGCGGATCGAGATCAAGCCGCAGGTCGACGAGTGGCGCTTCCCTGACGGCCACTCGATCATCGTCCTCTCCGAAGGCCGGCTGCTCAACCTCGGCAACGCGACCGGGCACCCGAGCTTCGTGATGTCGAACTCGTTCACCAACCAGGTGATCGCTCAGATCGAGCTCTTCGGCAGTCGCGAGGAGAAATACGGCGGCGAGGCGGCGGTTTACGTGCTGCCCAAGCATCTCGACGAGAAGGTCGCGCGCCTGCACCTGGCCGCGCTCGGCGTTCAGCTCACCGAGCTGAGCCCGGAGCAGTCGGCCTACCTCGGCATCCCGGTCGAGGGGCCGTTCAAGCCAGAGCACTACCGCTACTAGCGTCCCCACATATCCTCGGAGCCATGGAGGCACGGCTCTGGCTTTCGCGGACGGGAGAGGCGCCGCACTCGGTCGCCCTGGCCGCTGAGCGCACCGTGGTCGGGCGCTCGCCCGAGGCCGACGTCGTGCTCGAGGACGAGGCGATCTCCTGGAACCACCTCGAGATCGAGCGCAAAGGCGAGGTGCTGATGGCGACCGACCTCGACAGCCGCAACGGCACCGCGCTGAACGGCGAGCCGCTGGACCGGCCCCGTCGTCTGCGCGACGGCGACACCCTGATCGTCGGCGGCTACCGGCTGGAAGTGAAGACGGGATCGGTGACGCCGGCGGGCGCCACGGTGGCCGCCGGCGAGCCGTCGGTGGCACTGAGCGAGGAGGAGCGGGCGACCGCCGCCGCCCTCGTCGCCCCCTACCGCAGCGAGGGCGCCTTCGCCGGCCGCCCCGCCACCCGCGCCGAGATCGCCGCCGAGCTCCACGTCTCCGAGCGCACCGCCCAGCGCCGCCTCGACGCCCTCGCCGCCAAACTCGACGTCCCCGGCGACACCGGCCGCGACCGCCCCCGCCAGATCGCCGCGCGGGTGATCGAGCTCGGGTTAGATCGCCCCCGCTGATCGCGAGACCGCAAAAAGGTGCGATATACGCAGGTTTTTGCGGTCTCGGGGAATGACTGACCCGAACCGGGCCATCCGTGGCCCGGTCGGTGCAGCGGCTGTCATTGGCCGGCACGGCTCTGGAACCGAGCATTGGTGCATCAAGTCACCGATTGCTCGTGAAAGGAGCATCTGATGTTCAAGAAGACCCTGATCGCACTGTCCGCGCTGCTCGCCCTCGTTCTGCCTGCAGCGGCTTCGGCGGCGTCCAACACGGGCGCGGTCGTCTTCTCCAAAGCCTCGACGGTCGAAGGTGTGGCCAAAGGCGGCCTCTTCGCCGTCCGCGACGGCCGCCTCAACCAGCTGACCGAAGACCCGACCGACACCGAACCGAACTTCTCCCCGGACGGGCGGACGATCGCCTTCGCGCGAGGCGGCGACATCTACTCCGTACGGCCGGACGGCTCCGGGCAGCGGCAGCTGAGCAGCGGCCCCGAGATCGACTCGCTGCCGAAGGTCGCTCCCAACGGCCGCTACGTCGTCTTCGAGCGGCGGGCGAGCAAAGACGGGCCGGCCAGCCTCTACACCGTCGGCGCCACCGGCGGCGGCCTGCGGGCGCTGACCAAAGGCGGCAACGACCACGAAGCGGCCTTCGCCCCTGATGGCAAAGGGATCGTCTTCGTCCGCTCCACGATCTCGGGCGTCAACAACAACGACGATCTCTACTCGATCAAGCCGACCGGCTCTGGCCTGGCACGGCTGACCCAGACCGGTGGGATCGACGAGTTCGCCCCCCGTTACTTCGCCGCCGGCATCCTCTACAGCCGCGGCGAGAGCACGCCCGGTGCTGCCGCCTACGCGGACATCTTCACGATGCGCCGCAACGGGACCAAAGTCAAAGAGCAGGTCGCCGGCGTCGGCTCCGCCTACGTCGAAGACGTCTCCCCGAACGGCCGGATCCTGATCTTCCGCCGCTCCGAGGGGCTGTGGGCGAAGAAGATCGGCCCGACCAAAGCGCGCAAGCTCAGCAACCTGCCGGACCAGTCGGAGACCAGCTCCGTCTTCTCCTCCGACGGCAGGCGCGTGGCGGCGTTCGTCCAGGTCGAAGACCGCCAGCAGCTCGTCTCGATCGACGTCGAGACCCGGCGCCAGAGCGAGCTCGCCGAAGGATTCAACTTCGACGAGGGCGAGGGCACCGTTCTCGGCCCGGTGATCGACTGGCAGCCGGTGCCGCAGCGCCGCTAGATCGCTTCCCCAGTCAGCGGTTCCATCCCCCATCCGGCTATAACGGCCGGGTGGGGGATTTCTCTATCGGCTCCGAGGCTGCCGGCTACCGGATCGAAGAGTTGATCGCGCGCGGCGGCATGGGCGTCGTCTACCGCGCCACCCACCTCGGCCTCGAACGGCCGGTGGCGCTGAAGGTGATCGCCCGCGAGCTGGTCGACCGCCGCGGCTTCCGCGAGCGCTTCCTGCGCGAGTCCCGGCTCGCGGCCCGGCTCGAGCATCCCGCCGTGGTCCCGATCTACGACTCGCGCGAGGTCGACGGCGAGCTGATCGTGGCGATGCGGCTGATCAAAGGCGGCGACCTGCGCCGGCTGATCGACCGCGAGGGCCCGCTGCCGCCCCATCTCGCCCTCAACTACCTCGCCCAGGTCGCCGACGCGCTCGACGCCGCCCACGCGGCGGGGATCGTCCACCGCGACGTCAAGCCCCACAACATCCTGATCGACGGCGACCGCGCCTACCTCTCGGACTTCGGGCTCGCCAAAGCCGTCGACGAAAGCGGCGCCGCCAGCAGCGCCTCGGTCGTCGGCACCGCCCAGTACATGTCGCCGGAGCAGTGGCGCGGCGACTCGATCGGCCCGGCCGCCGACGTCTACTCGCTCGGCTGCGTCCTCTACGAGACGATCACCGGCGTCGCTCCCTTCCAGCGCGAGGAAGCCGAGACCCCGCCGGAGATGCCGCAGGGAGTGGACGAGGTGATCCGCCGCGCGGTCGCCAAGGACCCCGCCGCCCGCTATCCGACCGCCGGCGCCCTGATCTCCACCGCCCGCGCGGCCGAGGGATCGGAGGTGCGGCCGACCGCGGTTCTCTCCCGCGACCGCAGCGAGCGCACCACGGTCCCCAGCCGCTCCCAGCGCTTCTGGGGTTTGGGCGGTCGTTCGGTGGCCTGGTTTGCGAGCGGCGCCGTGGTCTTCGTCCTCGCGATGGTCGCGGCGGCGCTGTTCCTGCTGCTCGGCGACGACGGTCCCGAGGTCTCCGAGCCGATCGAGGTCGGGACGCCGCCACTTCGGATCGCCGCCGGCGCCAAGGCGGTCTGGGTGAGCAGCGAACGCGACGGCACCCTCACCCGCCTCGACCCCGAGACGGGAGAGGTCGTCGGCAAGCCGCGCCGGCTCGGTCGTGGCATCGCCGGCGTCGCGATCGGCGGCAACTGGACCTGGACGACGAATCCCCGGCGCGGCGAGCTGCTCCGCCTCGACCCGCGCACTGGCCGCGTCCTGAAGACGGTCCCGGTCCGGGGCGCGCCCGGCCCGATCGCCCTCGGCGGCCAACGCGTCTGGCTCGCCGACGAGGGCGGGAGGGGGATCAGCGCGGTCAACGCGGAAGGCGCCGGTCTCTTCCGCAGCGGCCTGCCGCCGCAGGCGCCGGGCCTGCGCCTGGCCTGGGGGGCGCACGGCCTCTGGGTCGCGATCGCCGACGCCGCCTCGATCCGGCGGGTCGACCCCGCCAGCCTCCTCGCCGGCGAGCCGATTCGGGTCGGCAACGGCCCCGCCGGGGTCACCGTCGCCGGCGGCTACGTCTGGGTCGCGAACAGCCGCTCCGGGACCGTCTCCAAGGTCGATCCCACCCTGCGCGACGTCGTCGCCTCGATCGAGGTCGGTGGCCATCCTGGGGGAATCGACGGTGGCACCAGCGCCGTCTGGGTCGCCAACCGCGAGGACGACACGGTCTCCAAGATCGACCTCGAGAGCGGCGAGATCGACGGTGACCCGGTCGAGGTCGGCCCCGAGCCGGGGGCCGTCGCGGTCGGCGGCGACGCGGTTTGGGTCGCAAACAACGGAAATGGGACGGTCACCCGGATCGAGCCCTGAGGCCCGCGCGCTGCGCGGCACGGCCAAACATCTAGGATCGGGAGCACATGACCCAGGACATCGATCAGCTCGCCATAAACACGATCCGCACCCTCTCGATGGACGCCGTCCAGAAGGCGAACTCCGGCCATCCGGGGACGCCGATGTCGCTGGCGCCCGTCGCCTACGAGCTCTGGCAGAACCACCTCCGCTACGACCCGGCGAACCCGGTCTGGCCGAACCGCGACCGCTTCGTGCTCTCGGCCGGCCACGCCTCGATGCTCCTCTACTCGATGCTCTTCCTCAGCGGCGTTCGCAAGGTCGACGCCGACTACAACGTCACCGATGAAGAGGCCTGCTCGCTGGAGGAGATCGAAAACTTCCGCCAGCTGCACTCGCGCACGCCGGGCCACCCCGAGTACCGCTGGACCACCGGGGTCGAGACGACCACCGGCCCGCTCGGCCAGGGCGTCGGCACCTCGACCGGGATCGCGATGGCCTCGAAGTGGCTGGGCGCCACCTACGGGGAGGACCTCTTCGACTTTGACGTCTACGCCCTCGCCGGCGACGGCGACCTGCAGGAGGGGCTCTCCCACGAAGCCGCCTCCCTTGCCGGGCACCTGAAGCTCGACAACCTCTGCTGGGTCTTCGACAACAACCACATCTCGATCGACGGCGACACCGCGCTGGCCTTCAGCGACGACGTGCTCAGCCGCTTCGAGGGCTACGGCTGGAACGTGCTGCGGGTCGGCGACGCCAACGACACCGGCCTGCTTGGCCGCGCCTTCGAGGAGTTCAAGGCGGAGACGGGCCGGCCGACGCTGATCGTCGTCGACAGCCACATCGGCTGGGGCGCGCCGAACAAGCAGGACACCGAGTCCGCCCACGGCGAACCGCTGGGGGAGGAGGAGATCAAGCTGACCAAGCGGGCCTACGGCTGGCCCGACGAGGACTCGCAGTTCCTCGTCCCCGACGGCGTCCGCGAGCGCTTCGACGAGGTGATCGGCAAGCGCGGCGCCGAGCTCAGCTCCGCCTGGCAGGAGAAGCTGGAGACCTCCGAGCACGCGGCTGAGATCGAGATGATGCAGCGCCGCGGCCTTCCCGACGGTTGGGACGCCGACCTGCCCTCCTTCGAGGCCGACGAAGAGAAGGGCCTCGCCACCCGCAAGGCCTCGAACAAGGTCCAGAACGCGATCGCCGAAAAGGTGCCGTGGCTGCTCGCCGGCTCCTGTGACCTCACCGACTCGACCTCGGTCCGCCTCAACTTCGACGGCATCGACCAGTTCGAGCCGGGCAGCTACGACGGTCGCCAGATCCACTTCGGGATCCGCGAAAACGGCGCCGCCGCCGCCTGCAACGGGATGTCCCTGACCAAGCTGCGCCCGCTCTGGTCGACCTACCTCACCTTCTCCGACTACGGGCGGCCCTCGATCCGGCTCTCGGCGCTGATGGAGTTGCCGGTCATCCATCTCTTCACCCACGACTCGATCGGCCTCGGCGAGGACGGTCCGACGCATCAGCCGATCGAGCAGCTCTCCTCGCTGCGGGCGATGCCCCACCTCGATGTGATCCGCCCCGCCGACGCCAACGAGGCGGTCGAGGCCTGGCGGATCGCTCTCAACCGCACCCACTGCCCGGTCGCCCTCGTTCTCACCCGGCAGACGGTGCCTGTGTTCGACCGCTCCAAGTACGCCTCGGCCGAGGGGGTCCAGCGCGGCGGCTACGTCCTCGCCGACGCCGAGGGCGGCGACCCGGAGCTGATCCTGATCGCCACCGGCAGCGAGGTCCAGCTCGCGATCGGCGCCCACGAGGCGCTGAAGGGAGACGGCATCCGCTCGCGCGTCGTCAGCCTCCCCTGCTGGGAGATCTTCGAGAAGCAGGACCAGTCCTACCGCGACGAGGTGCTGCCACCGAGCGTTCTCGCCCGGGTGGCGATCGAGGAGGGCGCGCAGCTCGGCTGGGACAAATACGTAGGTCGGGAGGGTGCCATCATGGGGATGACCACCTTCGGACAGTCGGCGCCGTTCGCGGACGTCGAGGCCGAGTTCGGGTTCACGGTCGAGAACGTGACCCGGGTGGCGCGTGAGGTCGCCGAGCGCGCGGCCCCGAAATCCACGACTTAAGGAGCGCTCCTGATGAAGCCGACTCAGCGGCTGCACGACCTGGGCCAGAGCCTCTGGCTCGACAACATCACCCGCCCGATGCTGGCCGAAGGCGTCCTCGAGGGCTACATCCGCGACCTCTCGGTAACCGGGCTGACCTCGAACCCGTCGATCTTCGAAAAGGCGATCTCCAGCGGCGACGCCTACGACGAGCAGATCGCCGAGCTGGCGCCGAAGGCGGCCGCCGGCGAGGGCGTCGGCGCCAACGACCAGGAGCGGATCTTCTTCGAGCTGGCGCTGGCCGACCTGCGCGACGCCGCCGACCTCTTCGCCGACGTCCACCGGCGCACCGCCGGGGTCGACGGCTTCGTCTCGCTCGAGGTCTCGCCGCTGATCGCCGACGACGCCGCGGCGACGATCGAGGAGGCGAAGGCGCTCCACGCCAAGGGCGAACGGGACAACATCTTCATCAAGATCCCCGGCACCCAGGCCGGGCGCGAGGCGATCGAGGAGTCGATCTTCGCCGGCATCCCGATCAACGTCACGCTTCTCTTCGACGACAAGCAGTACCTCGGCGCCGCCGACGCCTACATGCGCGGGATCGAGCGCCGGATCGAGGCCGGGCTCGACCCCAACGTCGTCTCCGTCGCCTCGCTCTTCATCAGCCGCTGGGACGTCGCCGTCGGCAAGGAGGTGCCCGACCACCTGGTCAATCGCCTCGGCATCGCGATCGGCGGCCGCGCCTTCCGCGCCTACAACGAGCTGCTGCAGTCCGACCGCATGCGACGCCTGATGAACGAGGGTGCGCGACCGCAGCGGCTGCTCTGGGCCAGCACCGGGACCAAGGACCCCGACGCCTCCGACACCCTCTACATCGAGGCCTTCGCCGCGCCCTTCACGGTCAACACGATGCCGGAGCCGACCCTGCACGCCTTCGCCGACCACGGCGACGTCCAGGAGCTGTTCCCCGCCGACGGCGGCAACGCCGAGCAGGTCCTGGCCGAGTTCGTCGAGGCCGGGATCGACGTCGCCGCCCTCGCCTCGCGCCTCCAGGAGGAGGGCAAAGATGCCTTCAACAAGTCCTGGGACGAGCTGTTGGCGTCGATCGAGTCCCAGAGCGGAGTTACGGCCGGGTGAACGGCCCTTCGGCCTTGCGCCAGGCGCCCGCCTGGGGCCAGCTGGAAGCCCACTTCGAGAAGATCCGCGGCTTCCACCTGCGCGACCTCTTCGCCGCCGACCCCGAGCGCGGCGAGCGGCTGGTCGCCGACGGCGCCGGTCTCCACCTCGACTTCTCGAAGAACCGGATCAGCGACGAGACGCTGATGCTGTTCGGCGGTCTCGCCCAGCAGCGCGGGGTGGTGGAGCGCCGGGAATCGATGTTCGCCGGCGAGCACATCAACGTCTCCGAGGACCGCGCCGTCCTCCACGTGGCGCTGCGGATGCCCCGCAACCGCTCGCTCCTCGTCGACGGTGAGGACGTGGTCAAGCAGGTGCACGAGACGCTCGACCGGATGGCGGCCTTCTGCGAGCGGGTGCGCTCGGGCGAGTGGCGCGGCCACACCGGCAAACCGATCCGCAACGTCGTCAACGTCGGCATCGGCGGTTCCGACCTCGGGCCGGTGATGGCCTACGAGGCGCTAAAGCACTACAGCGAGCGCGAGATGACCTTCCGGTTCGTGTCGAACGTAGACGGCACCGACTTCGCCGAGGCGACCCGCGACCTCGACCCCGAGGAGACGCTTTTCGTGATCTCCTCGAAGACCTTCACGACGCTGGAGACGATGACCAACGCCCATACCGCGCGCGAGTGGTCGCTGGCCGGGCTCGGGGGCGAGGAGGCCGCGGTCGCCAAGCACTTCGTCGCCGTCTCGACCAACGCCGACGAGGTCGGCGAAGTTCGGGATCGACACCGAGAACATGTTCGGCTTCTGGGAGTGGGTCGGCGGCCGCTACTCGATGGATTCGGCGATCGGGCTCTCGACGATGCTGGCGATCGGCCCCGCCCGCTTCGGCGAGATGCTGGCCGGGTTCCACGCGATGGACGAGCATTTCCGCGAGGCGCCGACCGGCGGCAACCTGCCGATGGTCATGGGCTTCCTCGGGGTCTGGTACGCCGACTTCTTCGGCGCCGAGACCTGCGCCGTCCTCCCTTACGACCAGTACCTGCACCGCTTCCCCGCCTACCTGCAGCAGCTGACGATGGAGTCGAACGGCAAGCACGTCACCCTCGACGGCGCCCACGTCGACTACGAGACCGGCGCCATCTACTGGGGCGAGCCCGGCACCAACGGCCAGCACAGCTTCTACCAGCTGATCCACCAGGGAACGCGGTTGATCCCCTGCGACTTCATCGGCTTCGCCAACTCGCTCAACCCGCTCGGCCGCCACCACGACATCCTGATGTCGAACGTCTTCGCCCAGGGCGAAGCGCTCGCCTTCGGCAAAACGCCCGAGCAGGTGCGGGCGGAGGGGACGCCGGAGGAGGTCGTGCCCCACAGGGTGATGGAGGGCAACCGTCCCTCGAACACGATCCTCGGCGAGCGGCTCACCCCGGAGACGCTGGGGGCGCTGGTCGCCCTCTACGAGCACAGCGTCTTCGTCCAGGGGGCGATCTGGGGAATCGACTCCTTCGACCAGTGGGGGGTCGAGCTGGGCAAGGTCCTGGCCACGGCGATCATCCCCGAGCTCGAGTCCGAGACCGAGCCGGAGCTGCGCCACGACAGCTCCACCAACGCGCTGATCCGGCGCTACCGCGGCCTGCGTCGATAGCCTCCTGACATGTCTCCCTTCGACGTGCTCCCGCTCGCGGCGGAGTCGTCGAATCTGCTCGCCGCGCGGAACCAGATGGCGTTCACGCTCGGCTTCCACATCGTCCTCGCCTCCCTCGGCGTGGCGCTGCCGGCGACGATCCTGATCGCCAACTACCTCGGGCTCAAACGCGGCGACGGGGACGGCGATGGAGCTGGCCAAGCGCTGGTCGAAGGCGATGGCGGTCACCTTCGCCGTCGGCGCCGTCACCGGCACCGTGCTCAGCTTCGAGTTCGGCCTGCTCTGGCCCGAGTTCATGGACCGCTTCGGCTCGGTCTTCGGGGTCGCCTTCGCGATCGAGGGGATCTTCTTCTTCCTCGAGGCGATCTTCCTCGCGATCTACATCTATGGCTGGAAGCGGCTCGGCGGCTGGGCCCACTTCTGGTCCGGGGTGCCGATGGTGATCACCGGGATCGGCGGAGCCTTCTCCGTCGTCGCCGCCAACTCGTGGATGAACCAGCCGCAGGGCTTCACCCTCAACGCGGCCGGGAAGGTGATCGACACCGACCCGCTGGCAGGTCCTCTTCAACCCGGCGACCGGTTACGAGGTCCCGCACATGATCCTCGCCGCCTACATGGTCACCGGGTTCCTGGTCGCCTCGATCTACGCGGTCGGGATGCTGAAGGGCCGGCGCGACCGCCTGCACCGGCTGGGGCTGCTGATCCCGCTGACGATCGCCTGCATCGCGACCCCGATCCAGCTCTTCGTCGGCGACACCGCGGCGCGGGAAGTCGCCGACCACCAGCCGGCCAAGTTCGCGGCGATGGAGTGCATCTATGAGACCGGCGACCACCAGACCGAGTGGGTCGGCGGGATCTGCACCGACGAAAAGGTCAAGTTCGGGATCGGGATCCCCGACCTAGACTCCTTCCTGGTCGGGTGGAGCGCCGACACGGTGGTCACCGGGCTCGACCGACATCCCCGACGACGAGGAGCCCCCCGCGCACACCATGCTGCACCTCTCCTTCGACGCGATGGTCGGGATCGGGACCGGGCTGATGCTGCTGGCCCTGTGGCTGGCTTGGACCTGGTGGAAACGGCGCGAGATCCCGCGGACGCAGTGGTTCCTGCGCGCGGTCGCGGTCTCCGGAGCCGGCGCGATCGTGGCGATGTGGTGCGGCTGGATCGTCACCGAGGTCGGGCGCCAGCCCTGGATCGTCTACGGCTACATGCGGACTGAGGAAGCGGTCACCGAGGCGGAGGGGATCTGGTTCGCCTTCGGCGGGGTCGTGCTGCTCTACGCCGCCCTGGGGGCGACCGCGATCCTCGTCCTGCGGGGGATGTCGCGGCGCTGGCGCGAGGCCGGCGGCGCCGAGGTCGAGGCGGGTGCTCCCTACGGGCCGCCGGAGGAAGGACGATGAGCAAGGCCGACGCCGCCGCGGCGATCCTCTGGGTCGGGGCGACCTTCTACGCGCTCTTCGGCGGCGCCGACTTCGGCGGCGGCTTCTGGGACCTGCTCGCCGGCGACGCCGAGAGGGGGCGGGCAGCGCGGGCGCTGATCCAGCGCTCGCTGACCCCTGTCTGGGAGGCCAACCACGTCTGGCTGATCTTCATCCTCGTCGTCCTCTGGACCGCCTTCCCGCAGGCCGTCAGCGCGATCTTCACGACGCTGTACGTGCCGATCTCCCTGGCGGCGCTGGGAATCGTCCTGCGCGGCGCCGGCTTCGCCTTCCGCAAGTCGGTGGTGACGCTGAACGAGGAACGCACCGCCGGCGCGATCTTCGCCCTTTCCTCGGTCCTGACCCCGTTCTTCATGGGCGTGGTGATCGGCGCGATTGCCTCCGGCAACGTCCCCGCCGACGGCAACGGCGACCCTTTCTCGAGCTGGATCGAGCCGCTGCCGCTGCTGATCGGGGCGATGTTCGTCGCCACCGGTGCCTACCTCGCGGCGGTCTTCCTGGTCGGCGACGCCCGCCGCTCCGGCGAAGCCGACCTGGAGAGCTACTTCGTGCGCCGGGCACTCGCGGCCGGCGCGGTCGCCGGCGTCCTCGCGGTGGTCGGGCTGGTCGAGCTGCACGCCGAAGCGCGCTACGTCTTCGACCGCCTCGTCGATCAAGGCCTGCCGCTGGTGGTCGGCTCGGTGCTCTGCGGGATCGGCCTCCTGGTCACGCTGCTGCGCGGCGCTCGCCGGCCGCTGCGCCCGCTCGCCGCCGGGGCGGTGATCGCGGTGATCTGGGGCTGGGGCGTCGCCCAGTTCCCCTACCTATTGCCGACCAGCCTGAGGATCGACCAGGCCGCCGCTCCCGACCCGTCGCTGACGGTGATCTTCATCGTCTTCGGAGCCGCCGCGGTGCTCGTCCTGCCCTCGCTCTTCCTGCTCTACGCGCTGAGCCAGCGCGACGTGCTCGAGGGCTGAGGCCGACGCCGTGAGCGAGGTGATGCAGGCTGCCCGCGCGGTCCTCTTCGACATCGACGGCACCCTGCTCGTCACCGGCGGCGCCGGGGCGGTGGCCTGGCAGCGGGCCTTCGAGGAGCTCTACGGGGTCGAAGCCAATATCGAGGAGCACACGCACGCCGGGATGACCGACCCCAAAATCACCGAGATCGTCTTCCACGAGGTGATGGGACGGGAGGGCAGCGACGCCGAACGGGCGGAGGTGATCGCCTCCTACCTCGGCCATCTGACCGACACCGTCGCCGAATCCGACGGCTATGTCGTCATGCCAGGGATAGAAGAGCTGCTCCCGCGGCTGGTCGAGGAAGGGATCCTGCTCGGCGTCGTCACCGGCAACATCGAATCGGCCGCTCACACCAAGCTTGCCCGTGCAGACCTCAACCGCTTCTTCGCCTTCGGCGGCTATGGCTCGGACTCGCGCGACCGCACCGAACTGACAAGAAAGCGCTGGAGCGCGGCGAGCAGGTCTCCGGCAAGCCCCTCGCCCACGAGCAGACGATCGCCGTCGGCGACACCCCCCGCGACGTCAAAGCCGGCCACGGCGCCGGCATCGCCGTCGTCGGCGTCGCCACCGGCTCCTACAGCGTCGAACAGCTCAGAGAGGCCGAGCGCCGACTGGGCGATCAGCGACGTCACCGACGGCTTCCCGGTCTGACGCCCCTGCACGCTGCGCATATCCGTGTCCTCGGTCGCTCGCGTGCAGAGCACGCCACGCTCCCTGCGTCCTTGATCTGCTTGGTGCAGGGGCGTCAGGCTCTAGTGCAGCGCGCTTGGTAGATGTCGGTGAAGCCGCTTTCGAAGCCGTTGCTGCGCCGCCCGGAGGTAGAGGCGCCAGACGCGGATCCGTTCCGGGCCGGCGAGGCGGGTCGCCTCCTCCAGGTTGTCGTCGAGGTTCCGGGCCCAGTGCTTCAGCGTCTCCGCGTAGTCGGAGCCGAAGTCCTCGACGTGGCGGACGATGAATCCAGCCCGTTCCAGCGCCAGCAGGTTGCGCGAGAGGTGGAGGGGGGCGGCGTCGGGGAAGACGTAGCGCTCGGAGAAGTCCCCCGCCTCGGCGTCGGTATGGCGCAGGCGGGTGATGCCGTGGTTGAGCAGGCGGCCGCCGGAGTCCAGCAGGCCGGCGAGGGTCTCGGCGTAGACCTCGATCTGGGCGGCGCCGACGTGCTCGACCATGCCGATGCTGGCGATCGCGTCGAACTTCTCGCCGGTGCCGGCGAGGTCGCGGTAGTCCATCACCCGGATCTCGACCCGGTCGGCGACGCCGGCCTCCTCGGCCCGCTGCCGTGCCTTCTCGGCCTGCGGCGGCGAGAGGGTGATGCCGACGACGTTGGCGCCGTACTTCGTCGCCGCCCAGAGCGGGAAGCCACCCCAGCCGCAGCCGACGTCGAGGACGCGCTCGCCCTTCCTTGATCGCCAGCTTGCGGGCGACCGTGTCGAGCTTCTCTTCCTGGGCTTCCTCCAGCGTCTTCTTCTCGCCGTCGCGCCAGATCGCGCAGCTGTAGACCATCGTCGGGCCGAGGAAGAGCTCGAAGAACTCGTTGGAGACGTCGTAGTGGTGGCGGACGGCGCGGGCGTCGCGCTCCTTGCTGTGGCGGCGGCCGCTCGGGCGCAGCTCGGCGGCGGGGCGGGGCGGTGGCTTGACGATCCCCATCGCGCGGACGGCGGCCAGCATCAGCGCCCGCTTGTCGGCGCGAGTCGAGCGAGGCGTGCCTGCCAGCCGTCCAGCACCCTGATCACCGCGTCGATGTCGTCGACCTCGAGCTCGCCGCTGACGTAGGCGCGGCCGAGGCCGAGCTGGCCCGGGGCCCGTAGCGCGTGGGCGACGGCGCGCGGCGAGCGGACGCTGAAGACGGGACCCTCGCCGGAGGTCGAAGGGACCTTGGAACCGTCCCAGAACTCGATCGTGAACGGGCGCTCCGGCAGGCGGGATCTCGATCTCCCGTCGCAGTGGCGCGGTGTTTGCGAACGGCATCGGCGGGGAGCCTACCCACATGCGCTTGGCCGCGAGGCCAAGTCGACCACCTCGACCACCCGTATCATCGGCTGCCATGACGACCGTCGGACCGCTTCCCTCAGACATCCAGCCCGTCGAGAACGAGACCCGGGACCGGATCATCACCGGCCTGGTCACCGTGATCCCCTTCGTCGCCGTCGATCGTCGCCGGCTGGCAGGTCTGGGGCAGCGCCCTGAACTGGACCGACGTCTTCCTCTTCGTCGGGCTGTACTTCTTCACCGGCCTCGGGATCACCGTCGGCTTCCACCGCCTCCTCACCCACCGCTCCTTCAAAACCTCCCCGTGGCTGCGCGGCCTCTTCGCGATCCTCGGCTCGGCCGCGATCGAGGGGCCGGTGATCTCCTGGGTCGCCGACCACCGCAAGCACCACACCTTCTCCGACGAACACGGGGACCCGCACAGCCCCCACGTCGACCACGGCGGCGGCTGGTCAAGGGCGCGATGAAGGGCCTCTTCCACGCCCATCTGGGCTGGATCTTCATCCACACGCAGCGCGGCAACAAGGAACGCTTCGCGCCGGACCTGATCAAAGACCCGGTCGTCAGCTGGGTCGACCGCACCTTCATCTACTGGGCGATCCTCGGCCTCCTGCTTCCCTTCTTCCTCGGCTGGATCATCGGCGGCACCGTCGTTGCGGGGCTGACCGGGCTGCTCTGGGGCGGCCTGGTCCGGGTCTTCGTCCTCCATCACTTCACCTACAGCATCAACTCGCTCTGCCACACCTTCGGCCGCCGCGAATTCGACACCAGCGACCACTCCCGCAACCTGGCCCTGATCGCGATCCCGACCCTGGGCGAGGCCTACCACAACAGCCACCACGCCTTTCCCACTTCGGCCACCCACGGCCTGCGCTGGTGGCAGGTCGACATCTCCTCCCTGGTCATCAACGGCCTCGAGAAGACCGGCCTGGTCTGGGACGTCGTGCGCGTCTCGCCCGAGCGCCAAGCGGCAAAAGCCGCTGAAGCTGCCTAGCTACGGCGTTTCGGCGGCTTCGTACCAGTCGATCCAGCCCTCGCACGCTTGGCCGAGCGGCACCACTTTGTGCGGCTCGGCCGGGACCGCGACCAGCTGGCCGACATAGGCCTTGCCGTCGTAGCCGGCGAGCCTCTGCAGCCCGGTCGCCTCGGCGGTCGAGAGCGTGAAGGGGACCCTGCCGCCGTCGCTTTCGTAGCGCCCGGCGGGCCAGAACTGGCCGTTGTTGCCGAGGCTGATCGTGTTCGGGCGCTGCCCGTCGAGCGCGGCCTCCAGCTCCTCGCTGAAGCCGGGAGCCGAGAGGGTGAGGTCGAAGGGGGAGAAGTACTGGATCGAGAGGTTCCAGGCCCCCGCCGGCAGCGCCAGCGACTGCGAGGTCTCCGCACCGGTGGCGAGGACGCTGCCCTCGCTCCAGGCCCCTTTCTGACCGATCACGGCGTCCGGGAAGAGCGAAGCGCGGCCCGGGTTGGCGAGGAGGATCCGGATCTCCGGCGCGGCGCAGCCGGCCAGCGCGGCGGCCTCGGTGCCCTCGAGCAGGACGTGGCGATTGTCGGGGGTCGGCCCGGTCCGTTCCCAGAGCACGTAGGAGGGGGTGCTGTCGATCCGTTTGAAGTTGGCCGGAGCCTGGCTGTTCCAGGCTCCGCGGCTGGTGACCAGGTAGGGAAAGCGGTCGAGGGTCCCCTGCGAGAAGGAGTCGAAGTCGATCGGGCTGTAGGCGTCGCCGGTGTCGAACGGCTTTTCGGGATTGGGGGAGACGGCGTCGTCGGGGAACTCGACCAGCGGCACGTGCGTGTCGGCGCCCATCAGCTCATACGCGGCGAACCGGTCCTGTCCGGCGTAGAGGACCGGCTGGCCGTGCAGGGTCGGCAGGAACGCCTGCAGCTCGGCTCCGTGTCCCGGAGGGCTTACAGGTGCATCTCGTAGTGCCAGGAAGCTTGAGTAGACCGCGCCGCCGATAAACGCTACCGCCAGCACTGCCCACGCGATTCGTAGGGGGGGCGAGGGGGGAGGGGGTCCGGCGGACAACAGCGGGGAGGGTCCGGCGGACCCCCTCCCCCCTCGCCCGATCCGCGGGAACTCTTCGAGCAGGGGGCGGATGATCACGAGCATTGCCAGCGGGGCCACGATCATCAGCGCCTTGGCTTGGGAGTAGTCGCCGCTGGTGGGCAGGGAAGCGAGGTAGAGGAGGGCGGCGGCGCCGAGTGCGATTGGGATCGTCAGTTCACGGCGGCGGGTCCACCAGGCGACGCCGACCAGCAGGGCGAGGATCGAGATCGTTCCCGCGAGGCCGGGGAGGCGGGCGCCCCCGGCGGCGTCGAGGCGGTAGTTGGAGGCGGGCCAGATTCCGAGCGCCTCCAGCGCCGAGACCGGCCCGTAGGTGTTGCTGGCGGCGACTTTGTTGAAAGCGCCGCCGAACCCGAAGGGGCCGACGACGGTGACGAGGACGGCGAGGCCGGCGAGCACGACCAACGCCAGCAGCGTCAAGGGCCGCAGCAGGAAGCGCAAAAGCGAGCGCGGTCGCAGCATCGCTCGTACCGCTGGCAAAGTGAGACTCCAGAGGATGAGAATCGCCACCGGCCAAGCGACTCCCGCGAAGCTGTAGCTGAAGAAGATGCCGCCCACCAGCGCCAGTGGCGGTAACGCGAAGAGCGCTCGCTTACGCCAGCCGGAAGGCACTCCCTCGAACTGCGTCAGCCAGATCGCGAAGGCGAGGATTAGGAGGGCGGCGGCGGTCTCCTTGAAGGCGGCCTGGGCGTAGTAGGAGGCGGCGAGGTAGGGGAGGGCGACCAAGGCGGCGCCGAGGGTGCGGCGGGCCGGCGTCAGCTTCCGCAGTGCCCCGAGGGCCGTCAACCCGGTCATCACCCCGATCGCGACGATCTCGCCGAGGAAGGCCTGGCCGAGGCCGATTCCGGGCACCGATGCCGTCGCCACCGCCAGCCCGTGCGGCCCCAGCGGGTAGCCCGGCTCAGCTGCCGGTCCGAAGCCGCTGCGCAGCCACTCCGCCCAGGCGAGGTGCAGGCCGAGGTCGTTGTTGAAACCGACGCCCAGCAGCCCCCAGCGGCCGCTGAGCGCGAACGGGATCGAGAGCGCAACCAGCACCGCGGCCGCCACCGGCAGCCCTTCTCGCCAGGTCCCGGAGGCGCGGTAGTCGAGCCACCAGACGAGCGCGGCTGCGACCGCCACGAGCAGGACCACGCCCAGCGTCGCCGAGGTGCCGTGCCCGGGCGCGCGCGCCAGCAGCCCGGTCACCGTCAGCACGGCGCCAAACCCGACCGCGGGCTCCAGCCAAGACCACTCCCGCCTGCCGGCGAGCGAGAGAACGGCGCGGCCGACCAGCAGCGAGACGGCGCAGATCAACGCCGCCGAGGCGTAGGTCCCGATCATCAGCGCTGCAACTTAAGGCAGCGGGCGCTTTCAGTACTTCTCGGCGGCGCGTTCGAGCGTCTCGCGGAGGTTCTCGCCGCGCAGCGGATGCTCGTGTCCGCTGCCCACGACCCGCGGTTCCAGCGCCGCCAGCCGCCGCAGCGATTCCTTCGCCTTGGCGTGATCCCAGGCCCAGGCGGGGTGCGGCACGCTCGCCTCGCCCTCCGGCAGCGGCTTCAGCCGTCCCGAGTCGACCAGGTAGACGACGTCGCTGACCAGGGCCACCCGGTCGCTCTCGCGCCAGAGCCCGATCAGACCCGGAGCGTGCCCGGGGAAGTGCAGGACCTGGAAGCCGGCAACTTCGTCGCCTTCGATCACCGTGTCGGCGATCCGCACCGCGCCGCCGTCCCAGCGCCGCAGCAGGAAGGGGTAGATCCAGCGCACCCACGCCACTGGCAGCTGCGAGAGGTCGAAGTAGGGCGCCAGCGCGGCGTCGCTTTCGGCATCGGCTTTCTCGTCGGGATGACAGAGGACCGGCACCTCCATGTAGGGAGCGACCCCACGATGGTCGGCGTGGGCGTGGCCGAGGACGACCCGCTTCAGGCCGCCGAGCTCCTCGGCTGCGGCCTTGGCCTGCTTGCGCATCGCCTTGGTGCCGGCGTCGAACTGGACGACCCCGTCCCCGTCCTCGAGGAAGTAGATGTTCATCGCTCCGCGGAAGTCCCCGCGCAGCAGCCAAACCCCGTCTGCGACCTTCTCCAGCGCCATCGACCTCACCTTAACGTGGTCACTAGGGTTCTCCCATGCCCAGGATCTGGAGAGTCGGGATGGCGGTCCTCCTCGCCTGTCTCCTCGCCTCGATTGCGATCGCGAGCTACCGCCTCGCCACGACGCCGAACGAAATTCTCGGCGACGGTTTCCGCGGCCTGCCGGCGAAGCAGCGTTAGTATCGGCGCATGTTCACTCGCATAGTGGTTGGAACCGATGGCTCTGAGACTGCCGCTGAGGCGGTGCGACAGGCGGTTGACCTGGCAAAACTCTCTGGCGCGACGCTCAGCATCGTCAGCGCCTACGCCCCCGTCTCCGGGCGCCGGGTCTCCGGAGAGCAGCGGGAAGCTCCGGCTGACGTCCAGTACGAGATCGGGCCGCGCGAGGACGTCAACCTCGTCCTCGACGCCGCCGCCGCCGAGGCGAGGAAGGAGGGGATCGAGGTCCAGACCCACCCGGTCGAGGCCGATCCCGCCGACGCCATCCTCAACGTTGCCGAAGAGGTCAAAGCCGACCTGATCGTGGTCGGCAACAAAGGGATGACGGGAGCGCGGCGCTACCTGCTCGGGAGCGTGCCGAACAACGTCTCCCACCACGCCCCCTGCAGCGTGATCATCGTCCGCACCACCTAACGCCGCCTGGCCGTCGCATCTCTGCGTCCTCGGTCGCTCGCGTGCAGAGCACGCCACGCTCCTGCGTCCTTGATCTGCTCGGCCAGTCGACGTTAGGGGCCGGAGAAGCGGGGGCCGGTCCCGGTCGCCTCGGCCGCGTCGAGGAGTCCGGCTCCCTGCTGAGTGGCCGGGAAGCCGAGGTCGCGGGCGGTGTTGCGGAGGCGCTTGGTCACGAACCGGACCCGCGCGGTGGGCGACATCAGCGGGTTGACCCGACCGCTTGCCAGCAGCATCGCGGCGACGCCGGAGACGTGGGCGGCGGCCATCGAGGTGCCGACGTAGTCGACCGGGATCGCGAAGGCCTTGGTGCTGCCCCGACGCAGGGTCACCTGGTAGATCGGACGGGCCGCGACCGAGGGGCAACGGCTTTGCGGAGTTCCGCCCCCGGGGGCGACCAGGTCGATCGCCTCGCCCGCCAAGGAGTAGTTGCCCAGGCAGGCGCCCTCGGTGCTGCCGCCGACGCCGATCACCCGGGGGCCGGTCGCCGGCGCCGAGACGCAGGACTCGGAGCCGAGGTTGCCGGCGGAGGCGACCGTGATCACCCCGCGCTCGTAGGCTTCCCGCAGCGCTTCCTCGACCAGAGGGACCTTCTTCCCGCACTCGAAGTTGAAGCTCATGTTGATCACCTGGGCGCGGTGGGCGACCGCGAAGCGGATTCCCTGGACGATGTTCAAGGCGTTGCCGAAGCCGTTTTGGTCCAGCACCCGCACCGGCATCAGCTTCGCGCGGTAGGCGAGCCCGGTAACCCCCAGGCCGTTGTCGGTCTTCTCGGCGATCGTGCCGGCGACGTGCGTCCCGTGTCCGCTTTCGTCAAGCGGGAAGCGGTCGCCGCCGACGAAGTCGTAGCCGGGGGCGAACTGGCCCGCCCCGAAGTCGGGGCTGCGGCGGAAGCGGCTGCCGAGGGACCGGTAGGCGATGCCGCTGTCGAGAACGGCGACGGTCACCCCAACCGCGCCCGGCCGCCCGGCTTCGACCAGGTTTCGCCATGCTCCGACCGCGTCGATTCCACCCGGTGAGGTCGGCAGCTGGGCGCTGCCGGCCGCTTCTGGAGCGAGGAAGTTCCACTGCTTGAAGGCCCAGTCGCCGGTCGGTGCGGATGAGTCGGTGGTCTCGGCGAGAGTCCCGGAGTCGTTCGGGTCGAAGGGGTCGACGGCGCTCGCCGAGGCGGTGGCGATGTAGTTCGGCTCGGCGTAGACGACGTTCGGGTTCTGGCGCAGGGCCCGGGCGGTGCGGCGCACTCCGGCGCCGGGGGCCAGCGCGACGGCGCCTCCCATCCGCTGCCCCTCGAACTTGACGAGCAGCTGCCGGGGGGCGAACTCGCGAGCGGGCGAGACGCCCGTCGCCGCCTGGGCAGGGGAAGCGGCGGCCAGGGCCGTGATAGCTGCAGGCAGGAGGATTCGAAGCAGTCGTCTCATTGTTCCTTTGGCGCCGCCGGAAACCCCCGCATCCGACCGGCCCTACTCAAACACCGCGCTGCCGCGGAAGTTGTCGCGGGACATACTCCCGCATCGTGGACGCGGGCAAGCTGGATGCAGAGATGGGGATCGCGATCGAGCAGGCACGGCAAGCCGAGAATCACGGCGACGTGCCGATCGGGGCCGCTCTTTTCCGCGACGGCGAGCTGCTGGCGCGGGCCGGCAACGAGCGCGAGCTGCGGCGCGACCCCACCGCCCATGCCGAGATCCTCACGATCAGGGCTGCGGCGGAGGTGCTCGGTGGCTGGCGACTGCCGGGAACGACCCTCTACGTCACCCTCGAGCCTTGCGCGATGTGCGCGGGCGCGATCGTCCTCGCCCGGATCCCGTTCGTCGTCTTCGGCACCGCCGATCCCAAGGCCGGGGCGGCGGGGAGCGTGCTCGACGTCCTGCGGGAGCCGGCCCTCAACCACCGCCCCGAGGTCCTGAGCGGCATTCGGGAAGAGGAGTGCGCGGCGCTCCTCCGCGACTTCTTCGCGACCCGCCGTAACTGAGGAGCCAATACCCTGTGGAGACCCGGAGAGGTGTCCGAGTGGCTTAAGGAGCGCGATTGGAAATCGCGTGGGCGGGGTTAACCCGCCTCGTGGGTTCGAATCCCACCCTCTCCGCTACGTGCAAGTAGCGGGTTACTCGTTTGGGTACCCCTCAACCCATTGAGGTCAACTCTATACTCCGCTGAGTAATGAAGCTCTTGGACAGCGCTTCGTTGCAAGCCGAGAGGGCCGGCATTTCTTGGCCGATGATGCCGGTCCTCTCCTCTTCCCGCGCAGCAGGTTCTACGAACCGCCGCGTTAGACAAGAGTAGCGATTCAATCTCGACGCCGAGCCGGGCCAGTCCCGCGGCCGCAACGAGCGGAGGGGGTGGGATTCGAACCCACGAGCCGCCTTACGACGGCCAACGGTTTTCGAGACCGCCCCGTTCAACCACTCCGGCACCCCTCCAGGAAGCCATAAGGGATTCTAGGGTCGCGGCGGCTTCCAGGTGATGTGCCGGTCGCCGGTGGCCCAGATCGCCAATGGCGCCGGGACCAAGAGGAGGCTGAGCGAAGTGATCTCCGCGATCGCGTCGGCGGCGTCGAAGCCCTCGAGATGGCCGGCGTGGAAGAGGAGGTGGAGGCCGGCGGTGAGGAGCCAGGCGCTGCAGACGGCGCGGATCAGCGTCCGCTCGAGGCTCCAGGCCGCCCAGGCGAAAAGAACGGCAAAGCCGAGATAGAGCCCCCCCACGTCGGTGACGAGATGCTCGTTGTAGGGAGGGAGGAGGTTGACCCAGTGGGTGAAGAAGGGGAAGTCCTCATAGAAGGCCTGGGGAAAGACCGTGGCGGTGAGCCCGATCGAGAGCGCGGCGAGCCAGAGCAGGCCGAGAGCGAGGCGGGCGATCAGTGGTCTGGACATGGAGGCCAGGCTAAACGGGGAAACCGGATAACGGGCTGTACTTAATGTCCAGTTTTAGTACTCTGGATCTCATTGACCGCGAACGCCTCACTTGCCGCCTCATGACCTTCGTAAGGAAGTACTACAAAGTACATCAGCGAGGGCAGGAGAGACTCCAACTGCTCGTACTCGTGCTTGCAGAGGCGAGAATAGAGCAAGGATTCGACTCCGCCGACGATCCCCGAAGCGGTCACCACGGTCTGGGGATCACTCGCCGGCAAAAGCTCTCGGGCCTGGGAATGAAGGCACTTGGCAAGGTCGTCCATCAATTCGACACGACGCCTAACGGCTGCGGAGCTGGCGGCTCGCGCCTCGACCACCATCGTGCGAGCCGTGGCGGGCTCCCGACTGGCAAATCGAAGCAAAGCCTCGAGCGCGTAGCGGACTCTGTCGCGCCAGACGTCACCCCCCTTCCGGGCAGCGAGGTCGAACTTTTTGTACAAACGCCCGGCGCTGGTGTCGAAGGCGGCGATGAAGCAATCCTCTTTGTTGGAGAAGTGCTCGTAGAAGGTCGGACGCGAGACGCCGGCGCGGTCGATCACGTCTTGAACGTTGGTTTCCAGGTATCCCAGTTCAGCGGCGGCGTTGAGCATCGCCACGATCAGTCGCTCTCGCTGGATCGCCCGGACCAGGTCGGCGGGCAGCTTGCGGATTCCAGAGGGAAATTTGCCGCTGCTGTTGGTAAGCAGATCGAGGGCCGCCTGAACCTGCTCGGGAGGCCAGTCGTCACCGATCGCAGCGAGGAGGATCTCTGGGCTCAGCTGGATTCGATCGAGGGACACCGAGGAATTCACAAGTTTCCATTAAAAACAATTGAAGTTTTCTCACGGTACCAGAACATTGGTCGGGTAGGGGCAGGAGAACTTTGAGCTCGATGCGCCCCGAATTGCCGCGCGAGTTTGTCGCCAGCCACAAGCGGCGGCGAATAATGGACGCGATTTCCGAGCTCAGTGCCGAGCAGGGCTATGAGGCGACGAAGATCGCCGACATCGTCCGCCGCGCCGCGGTCGCTCGCAAGACCCTGTATGACAACTTCGACGGTAAGGAGGATCTTTTCCTCTCCGCGATCAACACCACTCTGACCGAAATGAGAGTGGTGGTGGAAGAGGCATGCGAACGGACCAACGGCTCGCCGGGGGCGGGAATCGTCGCCGGCCTCGAAGCCCTCCTCGAGTTCGTCGCCGAGCATCCCGCCGCCGCGAAGATGTGCATGGTGGAGTCGATTTCGGCCACTCCCAGCTCGGCCAGGCTCTACGACGCGGGCATGCACGACTTCGTCGAGATGCTGCGCCGAAGCGCGCCTTCGGGAGTCGACCTGCCGCAGACTATCGAGGAGTCGTTGGTCGGTGGGGTGGCCTGGATTCTTCAGCTGCAGATCCGCAGGGGGGAAGCCGAGCAGGCTCCTGAGCTCCTGTCCGAACTGGCGCAATTCGTCCTTTCGCCCTACCTCGGTAAAGGAAAGGTGGTGGATACCGGGAGGCGAAAGTGACAGTACGGTGGCAGACTCCAATGCCGGGATGGATCGACTGCCACGGGGACGCCACGGACTTTCGCCGGAGTTTGTCGCGCGCAACCAGCGCGAGCGACTAATCGAAGGCCTTACCCAGGCGCTCTATGAGGTGGGGTATCAAAAAACCACCGTCTCACTCATCGGGCAGCGGGCTTCGGTTTCCAAGAGTGACTTCTATAAGCACTTCGAAAGCAAGGACGAGTGCTTCGTGGCGGCCTACGATGCGGCCGTCGAGCGAATTCGGGAGCGGGTTGTCGTCCCTTGCGAGGAAGGTGAGGCGTGGCCCCGACGGGTCGAAAGAGCCCTGGACGCGCTGCTGAGGCTGTTCGCGGCCGAGCCGGCCGTGGCCAGCATGGCCCTGGTCGAGGGGCTGCGGGCGGGGCGGGGGGTGTACGACCGCTATCAGGCTGCCGTCGAGGTTTTCGTAGGGTGCCTGGAGGAGGGGGCCCCGACCACCCTGGAGGGAGCCGAGGTACCCGAGGCCACCGCTGAGGCCGTGGTCGGAGGGATCGCCTCCCTGCTCGGCCGCCGGGTCCTTGCCGGGGACGCCGAGAAATTGAGCGGGCTCTTTCCGGAGATCCTCGAGTTCACGCTCACCGCCTATCTGGGCGCAGAGGAGGCTCGGCGAATAGTCTCCTCGGGATGAGCGAGCCGAAAAGCGGCGTTCTTCCTTCGCAGGCGCTGAAGCAGGCGATCGACGCCGAATGGGTCAGCTCCGGCGACTACCGCATCCGGCCTGAGGCGGTGCAGCCGGCCAGCATCGATCTGCGGCTTGGTGACTTCGCCTGGGCGCTGCGCTGCTCCTTTCTGCCGGACGTCGATTCGACCGTCGAGGAGAAGATCGACGGCCTCGCCTTCCAGCGGGTCAACCTGCGCGACGGCGCCGTGCTCGAGCGCGATCGGCCATACCTGGTGCCGCTGATCGAGGAGTTGAGCCTGCCGCAGGACGTGCGCGCAAAGGCGAACCCCAAGAGCTCAACCGGCCGCCTCGACGTCTTCACCCGGGTGATCACCGATCGACACCACCGCTTCGACGACATCCGCGCCGGCTATCAGGGCAAGCTCTACCTGGAGATCGTGCCCCGCTCCTTCGCGATCCAGGTGAAGACCGGGCTTTCGCTGAACCAGCTGCGGTTGGCGCGGGGCGACGTTCGTCTCTCCGACGGGGACATCCGCGAGCTGCAGGACGAGTTCCCGCTCCTCTACCTGGACTCCCACGCGCTCCGCCAGTCCGAGCTGGCCGTCGCCGACGGCCTCTTTCTCAGCCTCGACCTCTCCGGCCCCACCGACCGCGTCGTCGGCTACCGGGCGAAGAAGAACAGCCTCCCGGTCAACCTCTCGCGGATCCGGGCCTATCGCTGGACCGACTACTGGGACCCCGTCTACCCCGAGCCGGGCGGTCGCGTCGTCCTCGAGCCGGAGATCTTCTACCTCCTGCTCTCGGCCGAGGGGGTCTGCATCCCGCCGCAGATCGCCGCCGAGATGATGGCCTACGACCCCACCGCCGGTGAGCTCCGCACCCACTACGCGGGCTTCTTCGATCCCGGTTTCGGCTACGACCCCGAGGGCGGCCACCACGGCAGTCGCGCGGCACTAGAGGTGCGGGCCCGCGACGTCTCCTTCATGGTTGAGCACCGCCAGCCGGTCTGCAAGCTGGGGCTGGAGCGGATGTCGGCTCCGGCCGAGCGGCTCTACGGCGCCGGCCTCGGCTCGAACTACCAGGGCCAGGTGACGATGCTGAGCAAGCACTTCGAGGAGCAGACCGCCGGCACCCCGGTGCCGGCTGACGCTGCTCCTAGTTCCCAAAGAGCGAACTCCGGCCGGCATCTCTAAATCGCGAGACCGCAAAAAACCTCCTTCAAGGAGGTTTTTCACGGTCTCGGTGAAAAGGGGCATAAGGTGGGTGCATGTCCGCCGAGGCCAACCGAGCGACGATCGAGCGCTTCTACGAGGCGTTCGGGCAGTGCAACGGCGCCGCGATGACCGCCTGCTACGCGCCGGACGCCCACTTCCGCGACCCCGCCTTCGGCGACCTCGAGGGCGAGGAGGTCGGAGCGATGTGGCGGATGCTGACCGGCCGCGCCACCGATCTCGAGATCGAGCTGCGCGAGCACGAGGCCGGCGAGGAGACCGGCAGCGCCCACTGGATCGCTCGCTACACCTTCTCCACCGGGCGACCCGTGGTCAACGACGTCCAGGCCCGCTTTCGCTTCGCCCCCGACGGCCGGATCGCCGACCACGTCGACGAGTTCGACTTCCGCAGCTGGGCGAAGCAGGCGCTCGGGCCGAGCGGCCACCTGGTGGCTCTGCTGCCGCCGCTCCGCTCGAAGGCCCGGGCGAAAGCGCTGGACCAGCTCGCGACCTACCGGCGCGAAGAGACGGGTTCGAGCCTCTAAGTCGGTCTGCCCATCTGGAGCGTGTGCGAACATATGTTCGTATGCGGTGGGATGAGCAACGAGTCGAGAACGACCTCCGCCTGCCTGGCGTTGGCGACGGCACCGTGGTCCGAACCTTCGACGCGCCGGAGGCGATGGGGATCAACTTCCACGAGGTCCGAGCCCGCTCCGCCCTCAACCACGTGCCCGGCAGCCGCTACGGCTTCAACTGGACGATCAACGCGTTCAGGGGCTGCAGTCATGCCTGCACCTATTGTTTTGCTCGAAGAACCCATTCCTTTTTGGACCTTGACGCCGGGCGCGACTTCGAGCGCGAGATCGTCGTCAAGGTCAACGCGCCGGGGCTGCTGCGGGCGGAGCTGGCGCGGCCGAGCTGGAAGCGGGAGCTGGTGGCGCTGGGGACCAACACCGATCCCTACCAGTGGGTCGAGAGCCGCTACCGGATGATGCCCGAGATCCTGGAGGCGCTGGAGGTGGCGGAGACGCCGGTCTCGGTCCTGACCAAGTCGCCGCTGGTGATGCGCGACGTCGAGATCTTCGAGCGGATGGCGAAGAAGCTGCCGGTCTCGGTCAACCTCTCGGTGCCGACCCTCGACGAGGATGCCTGGCGGGCGACCGAGCCGCATACGCCGAGCCCGGCGGCGCGGCTCGACGCCGTCGCCGAGCTGCGCGCCCGCGGCATCGATTCCGGCGTCCTGATCGCGCCGCTGATGCCGGGGATCAACGACGACCCCGACCAGGTCCGCCCGATCGTCGAACGAGCCAAAGCCGCCGGCGCTACTTTCCTAGGCGCCGGCGCCCTCCACCTCCGCGACGAGGTCAAGGACGTCTTCTTCGCCTGGCTAGAAGCCAAACGCCCCGACCTCCTCCCCCGCTACGAGGCCCTCTACAGCAACCGCGCCTACCTTCGTCCCGAGCAACGAAAACACGCCACGAGGGCTGTAAAAGGCTGGGGCAGAGGCCGAGCGTCAAAGAAACCGCTCCTCGGACGGGTGGCGCCGTAGGGGGGACCTCCCCCGAGGAAGCTTTAGCTACCGCAGGGGGAGGTGGGTCCCCTGCGGCGACAGGACCCGTCCGCCAGGCGCGCCTGTTCTAAGCCCCTTCGTCCAACTGCTCGAACCGACACTCCGAAGGCTCTTTGTCGTCCCTGAACCGATGAAACCGAGCCCCATGCCGAATCCTGCCGGAGGCCGCATGGTCATAGCCCACCTCGATCACCAACTCCGGCCGCAACTCGACCCACTCCAGCTCCCGGCCCCCGGTCCAGCGGCTCGGCTCGGCGCTGCCGCTCTGCCCGGTCTCCAGCGGCGCCAGCATCGCCCGCATGCTCTGTTTCGCCGCTTTCGAGAAGCCGGAGATGTGGCCGACCGTGCGCAGCTCCCCGCCGTCGTAGAGGCCGAGGATCAGCGAGCCGACGGTGCCCTCTTCTTTGCCGGGACGCCAGCCCATCACCACGCAGTCGATCGTCCGCTCGCGCTTGACCTTGGCCATGCCTTTGCGTTTCCCGGGCACGTAGGGCGCGGTCAGGTCCTTTGCCATCACGCCCTCGATGCTGTTCAGCCAGCGCTCCGCCTGCTCGGCGTCGGGGCTCAGCGTCGTCAGCTCCAGATTCGCCCCCTTGGCGATCGCCTCCAGTCGCTCGCGCCGCTCGCTCAGCGGCCGCTCGCAGAGCACCTCGTCGCCCTCGGCGAGGAGGTCGAAGACGATGTAGTCGGCGGGTATCTGCTTCGAGAGCAGCTCGATCCGCGACTGCGCCGGGTGGATCCGTTCCTGCAGCGAGTCGAATTCGAGGTTGCCGTCGGCGTCGCGGATCACCAGCTCGCCGTCGAGCACCCAGCGCCCGGGGGCGAACTCGAGCTCGGGGAAATAACGACTGCAGGTTTTTCCTCCGCGCGACTGGATGTAGTCCTCGCTGCCGTCGACGAAGACGATCGCCCGGAAGCCGTCAAGCTTCGGCTCATAAGCCCACTCATCCCCTTCAGGAAGCGCTTTGCGGGTAAGCGCAAGTTGCGGTTTGATCGGCGGGGAGAGGGGGAGAGCCACTGCTCGCGAGGCTACGCGAGCGGCCTGCCGCTTGCTCGCTGGCGGCTCTCGCGGGGGTCGGGAATCGGCACCGCGCTGAGCAGCTTCTTCGTGTAGTCGTCTTTCGGCCGCTCGCAAACCTCGTCGGCGCTGCCCTGCTCGACGATCTTGCCGTCGTGCATGACCGCGATCCGGTCGGAGATGTGGCGGACGACGCCGATGTCGTGGGCGACGAAGAGGTAGGCGAGGCCGAACTCGTCCTGGAGGTCGTCGAGCAGGTTGACGATCTGGGCCTGGATGGAGACGTCGAGGGCGGAGACCGGCTCGTCGCAGATCACCAGCTTCGGTTTCAGCGCCACCGCGCGGGCGATCCCGATCCGCTGCCGTTGGCCGCCGGAGAACTCGTGCGGGAAGCGATTGAAATGCTCGCTGGAGAGCCCGACCCGCTCCAGCAGCTCCTGCACCTGGCGCCGCAGGTCCGACCCCGACGCCACCCCTTGCCGCTTCAGCGGGTCGCCGACGATCTGGCCGACGCGTTTGCGCGGGTTCAGCGAGGCGTAGGGGTCCTGGAAGATCATCTGCATCTGCCGGCGCAGCGGCCGCATCTGCCGCCGACCGAGCCCGGCGATCTCCTGGCCCTCGAACCGGATCGAGCCGGAGGTCGGCTTGATCAGCTGCAGGACCGCCCGGCAGGCGGTCGACTTGCCGCTGCCGGACTCGCCGACCAGCCCCAGCGTTTCGCCCTGCTGGACCTCGAAGTCGATGCCGTCGACCGCGCGCACCTGATCGACCTCGCGGTCGATCAGGATCCCGCGCTTGATCGGGAAGTGCTTGACGAGGTCGTTGACCTCGAGCAGCGGGCGTCATCGCGGCGCCTCCAGTCCGATCTGCCCTTCCACCATTCGCTTCTGCTGCTTCTCCTCGGGGCTCAGCCAGCAGCGGTCGCAATGCCCCGGCGAGTCCGGCAGGCGTGCCTCCAGCGGCGGGAACTGCGGGCACTTGGCGAACTCGTGCGGGCAGCGCGGGCGGAACGGGCATCCCTCCGGCAGGTCCAGCAGCGAGGGAGGCGACCCGGCGATCTGCGGCAGCCGCCGCGGCCGCGGCCGGTCGATCCTGGTCAGCGACCCCAGCAGGCCCCAGGTGTAGGGGTGCTGGGGGTCGTAGAAGATCTCGTCCAGCGTCCCCTGCTCGACGACTTTGCCGGCGTACATGACCAGGACCCGGTCGGCGACCTCGGCGACGACGCCGAGGTCATGGGTGATCAGGATCGTCGCCAGGTTGCGCTCGCGGTTCAGCTGCTCGAGCAGATCGAGGATCTGGGCCTGGATCGTCACGTCGAGCGCCGTCGTCGGCTCGTCGGCGATCAGCACCTCCGGCTCCAGCGCCAGCGCCATCGCGATCATCGCCCGCTGCCGCATCCCGCCGGAGAACTCGTGCGGGTAGTCGTCGACGCGCTGCTCCGCGTTCGGGATCCCGACCGCCTCGAACAGCTCGATCACCCGTTCCCGCGCCTTCTGCTTGGAGGTGTCCGGCCGGTGCGCCCGGATCGCCTCGACGATCTGGCTGCCGATCCGGTAGACGGGGTTGAACGAGGTCATCGGGTCCTGGAAGACCATCGCGATCCGCTCCCCGCGCAGGCGTCGCATCTCCGCGTCGCCGGCGCTGGTCAGCTCCTCGCCCTCGAGCTTCACCGAGCCCTCGATCCGGGCGTTGTTCGCCCGGGTGAGGCCGATGATCGTCTGCGCGGTGACGCTCTTGCCCGATCCGGACTCGCCGACGATCGCCACCACTTCGCCGGGGCGGAGGTCGAAGCTGACCCCGTCGACCGCCTGCACGACGCCCGCTTCGGTGGCGAAGCCGACGCGGAGGTCCTGAACCGAGAGCAGGGGGGACTGGCTCATGAGGAGGCGCTTTCGCCCAGCCGCACCCGCGGGTCGAGGTAGGCGTAGACGACGTCGACCAGGGTGTTGATCGAGGACGACGAAGAAGGAGCCGTAGAGCGCCACGCCCATGATCGGCGGCAGTTCGAATTTGAGCACGGCTTCGGCCGCGTAGTTACCGACCCCGTCGAGCGAGTAGATCGCTTCGGTGATGATCGCGGTGCCGGCGATGGTGGCGCCGAAGTCGAGCCCGAAGAGGGTGATGATCGGGATCAGCGAGTTGCGCAGCACGTGCCGACTCATCACCCGCCGCTCGCTCAGGCCCTTGGCGCGGGCGGTGCGGACGTAGTCCTCGTTCATCACGTCGAGCATGTTCGAGCGCAGGACGCGGCTGTAGAAGCCGATCGAGAGGACCGCGAGCGTGACCCAGGGCAGGATCAGGTGGTTCGCCCACTCCCACGGGTCTTCGCCGAAGGGGACGTACTGGCCGTTGGGGAAGATTTCGACCTTGTAGGTGAGGAAGTAGAGGAGGACGGGGCCGAGGAGGAAGACCGGAATCGAGATTCCGGCGATCGAGAGGCCGGTGAGGATGCGGTCGAGCCAGCCCCCGGCTCTGACCGCGGAGAGGTAGCCGAGCAGGAGCCCGAAGAAGAGCCAGATCACCGCCGCCCCGATCGTCAGCGAGAAGGTCGCCGGGATCCCTTCGACGATCTTGTCGTCGACCGGGATCCGCGGTTCGTATTGGACCAGCTCGCCGGTGAAGACCTTCTTCATCATCGTCAGGTACTGCTCCGGCAGCGAGTCGTCGAAGCCCCATTCCGCTTCGATGTTCTTCACCAGCAGCGGGGTCGCGTTCTTGCCGGCGAGGGTCTGCGCCGGGTTCTGCTTCGGCAGGACCATGAAGACGACGAAGACGATCACCGAGACCGCGAAGAGCACCGCGACCATCCCGACCAGGCGCCTGGCGATGAAGCGGGTCACGGCAGCACCGTCCCGCTCTCGGGACCCGCCACGGCGGTCTGCGCCTCGAACTGCAGCGCCGCGTCCATCCGCGCCTTGCCGCGGGGGTCGAGCGCGTCGCGCAGCGCGTCGCCGATGATGTTCAGCGACAGCACCGTCAGCATGATCATCGTCCCCGGGAGGATCGCCAGCAGCGGCTGGATTTTCAGCAGTTCGACCCCGACCGTGATCATCGTCCCCCAGGAGGAGTTGGGCGCCTGCACGCCGGCGCCAAGGAAGGAGAGGCCGGCCTCGAAGAGCATCGCGTTGGCGATCATCAGGGTGAAGAAGACGATGATCGTCGAGGCGAGGTTGGGGAGGATCTCGCCGAACATCACCCGCAGCGGGCTGGCCCCCTGCGCGACCGCGGCCTCGACGAACTCCTTCTCGCTCAGCGCCAGCACTTCGCCGCGGATCGGGCGGGCGATGTAGGGGATGGTGAAGATGCTGATGATCAGGATCGGGATCCAGAGCGAGCCGCTGGACAATTCGAGCGGGCCGAGCTTCAGGCCGCCGACCGCCAGGGCGATCCCGACGGCCAGCCCGATCAGGAAGACCGGCAGCGACCAGATCGTGTCGAGGGTGCGGGCGATCAGGCTGTCGACCCAGCCGCGGAAGTAGCCGGCGAGCAGGGCGAGGACGACGGCGAGGATCGTCGCGATCAGCGCGGCGCTGATCCCGACCAGCAGCGAGGTCCGCCCGCCGTACATCAGCCGCACCATCTCGTCGCGGCCGAGGCGGCCGTCGGCGCCGAGGAAGAACTTGCCGTCGGCGCCGAACCACTGCGGCCCGATCGGCTTCCCTTCCGGGGTGACGACGTCGCGCTCTTCGCCGTCGACGACGACGGTGTCGACCGTGTGCTCCTGGTTGGGCCCGGTGCCGGCGACGTGCTCCGCCCACAGCGGGGCGGCGAGCACGAAGAGGACGATGAGGACGAAGAGTCCGAGGAAGGCGACCGCGAGGCGGTTGCGCAGGAAACGACGCAGAGCGAGGGACCAGGGTCCCCGCTCTGCGCTCGCTTCCCCGTTCGGCACGAGCTTCTTTCTACCCCGCCGGTGCTACTTGAATTCGAAGCTGGTCAGGTAGTGGCCGAAGGTCGGATTGAAGATGACGCTTTCGAGATCGATTTCGTCGGAGACGAAGGTCGACAGCGTCCGCGTTCCGTAAGGAGCCCATGGAGCCAGCTCCATGATTTCTTCGTCGAGTTCTTTGTAGGCCTCTTCCTGCTCCGGCCCGAGCTGCTCTTCGCCGAGTTCGGTGATCTTTTTATTGACCGCCGGGTCGTTCAGCCTGGCGAAGTTGGCGTTGTTGGTCGGCAGGATGCTCTCGCCCGCCAGCAGCGGCTGGAAGAAGTCGTTCGGGTGCGGATAGTCCTGGAACCAGTCGGACCAGCCGGCGTCGAGTTCCGGCGTGGTTTCGTTGCCGATCACCGTGAAGTAGTTGTCGGCGTTGAGGATTTTGAACGTGGTGTTGAAGCCGAGTTCCTTGAGGATCTCGTTGAAATATTCGCCGGCTTCGTTGTTCGGGCTTTCGGTGTCGGTCCAGACGGTGATGTCCATGTCCGACGGGTCGGCTTCTTTCAGCATTTCTTTGGCTTTTGCCATGTCATGGGGATAGAGCTCGAACTTTTCGTAGCCCGGCATCCCCGGCGGCAGGATCTGCTGCGTGGCGGCGATCTGGCCGGCGTAGATCCGTTCCAGCGCCTCGGCGTCGACCGCGTAGTTGACCGCCTGCCTCACTTTGACGTCGTCGAACGGCGGCCGTTCCGTGTTCATCCAGAAGTAATAGGTGCTGATGGTCGGCTCGACCCGGAACTGGGTGCCCTCGAATTTTTCCTTCACTTCCGCGTAGCGCGAGGCGGGCGGCGGGTTCTGCATCCACTGGAAGGTGCCCTGTTCGATGTCGTCGACCTGGGTCTGGTCGTTGCGCAGGACCGTGATCTTGGCGCTGTCGATGACCCCTTCGGGGTAATCCGGCATCGCCTCGCCGTTGGCTTTCGCCCACTGCGGGTTGCGCTCGTAGTCCCAGCCCTTGCCCGGCTGCGATTTGGTGATCATGTACGGCCCGGTCGCGGGCGGGGGGTCGGCCGAGAGGTCCTCGACCGGCGTGTCCTGCGGCAACGGCGCCACGAACATCAGGCCGAGCTCGTTGGTGAAGGTGCCTCGCGGCTTTTCCAGGTTGATGACGATTTCGCCGGTTTTGTCGTTGGCTTTGATGCCCGGAATCGGACCCTGTTTGGTTTTGGCGAAGTCTTCGGCGCCGACGATCGAGAGGTAGAACGGCGAACCGCCCGAGTTGAGCTCGATCATCCGTTCCACGGCGAAGGGGAAGTCGGAGGCTTTGACCGGCGTCCCGTCGGAGTATTTGAGCCCGGGTCGGAGGAAGAGGGTGTAGGTCTTGCCGCCGTTGCTGATCTCCGGCATGTCTTTGGCCAGGCCGGGGACGACTTCGCTGCCTTCCTCGCCGTTGGCGTGCTTGTAGGTGAGCAGCGGGATGTAGATGTCGGCCATCGCCGTCCATCCTTCGGCCGTGTAGGAGAGGCCCGGGTCGAGGTAGTCGGGGAACGACGCGTAGGTCCCGTTCAGGACTCCGCCGTCTTTGCCCCCGCCGCCGCCGGAGGTCTCGTCATCACCGCCCCCGCATGAGGCCACTCCAATCGCTCCAACCGCTGCGAGAACAAGAACCGCAATGACTGCGCCAAGCTTCTTCAACGTGTTCCCTCCGTCCGGATTGCCGGATTAGTCCCTGCGTTTAGCCCCTGGTATCAACTCCACCACAACGTCATCTCGCCCGTCAAGCGAAGGAGCTTTAATCACTTCGTCGCTTTTCAGCCAATTCCCCCTAAGTAATGGCGCCATGACGAGAACTATGGCGATCACCCCGGCGCCCGCGACCAAGAACGTCATCCGCGGGCTGACCAGGGTCGCGATCAGGCCGCCCAGGGCGAAGCCCACCCCCGGCATCGCCGCGCCGATCGACTCGAGCACGCTCATCACCCGCGCCTGCATCGTTTCGGCCGTCAGCTCCTGCACCGCGCTGATCGCGGTCACCCACTGGACGCCGTTGCCGGCGCCGCCGACGATCGAGACCGCGCAGGCGACCGCCAGGGTCGGCGCCACGGCGAGGCCGAGGTAGCCGGCGGCGACGGCAAGGGTGCTGAAGAGCAGGAGGTAGGCGAGCGATCCCTGGCGGAGCCGGGCGAAGAGGAGGCTGCCGAGGACCATGCCGGCCCCCCAGCTCGCCAGCATCAGGCCGTAGCCCGTGTCGGTCGAGTCCAGCGTCTCCTTGACGTAGACGACCTCGACCGGCAGCACGGCGGCGAAGAAGACGAATGCCGCACCTTGGGCGATGAGCACGCGCCGCAGGGCGGTCTGGTTGCGGATATAGGCGAGGCCGGCCCGCACCCGTTCCCGCATCCGGCCCGGTTCGGGCTCGGCCTGCGGCATCTCGCCGGCCCGGAAGAGGATCCAGGCGATCGCGTAAAAGGACACCGCGTCCAGTAACAGCGCCGTCTGCACGCCGAAGCCGGCGACCGCGAGGCCTGCCAGGGCCGGGCCGATCGCCGCGCCGCCGGTGAAGGCGACGTTGAGCAGCGCGTTGCCGGCGCGCAGTTCCCCGGTCGGCTCCAGGGCGGTTGCCACCACCGCCCTCGTCAACGCCCGTCCGGCCAGCGCGAGGGACCCGTCGACGGCGGCCAGGATCACCACCGGGACGAGCGAGAAGCTGCCGGCGAGCAGGGCCAGGGCAGCGAAGGCGGCCGCCTCGCCGCAGTAGATGACCGGCAGCGCAAAGCGGGGTGGGGGCTTCTCCGCCTGGGTGACGATGAGCGGCGCCAGGAGGGCCGGGAGGAAGCGGGTGCCGAGGAAAAGTGCGGTCGTCGCCAGGGCGCTCTCGGTCTGGTCGTAGACCAGGACCGAGAGGGCGATGATTCCCATCCAGTCACCGAGCTCGTTGATCGCGTAGGAGGCCGCCAGGCGGCGGAAGAGGGGACGGCGCAGGGGCGCGGTTACGCGTGGGCTAGGCATGCCTAGCCAACCGTATTACTGCATTTCTGCACAACTTTTCCTGCAGATGCACAAGTTTCCGCCAAGCTGTGCTACAAAGTGACCAGCAATTAAGAAGTTTCCACGATGCAGCGCACAACGTTGCGGGCTTCAACGACTATGAGAGGGGCAGAAAACATGGGCTTTCGTCACTAAGCATTTTCCAGCAGACCGATTGATCGTCTGGTCTGCACCAGTCTTCTGAAGGGCGCCTCGGATGGGGGCGCCCTTCGTCGTTCCGGGGGCAAACTCCTCGTCCCCGCACAGGTTTCGCCGGCCTGATCGGACGAGAATCTGAATCTGGGCGAATTTGGCCATGCGGCTAGATCTTCTTGCCGATGCTCATATACCGGTCTAACTTTGGAGTTCGCAAATAGCGGATCGCCACCCGAAGACCTCCCGCGCAGGGAAAAGGAATCTTGCCCGGAAGAGATAGCCGGGTTTCCCGGCTCGGGTTCCCCAGTCGAAGACTTCCAAATCAGAGATGGCCAAAACTCGTCCCACCCCCACCGCGATCGTCGCCATGATCGGCGCCTTGATCCTGACGGTTGCCGCTGCCCTCCTGGATGCCCCCGAGTGCAACTGGGACCTCGGCTTCTTCGCCGTCCTGCTCGCCTTCTCCATCTTCAGCGACCTCACCGCCGTCTCCACCGAGTCGAAGGTGAAGATCTCCGGCAGCTTCCTGGCGCTGGTCGTCGCGATGGTCTTCCTCGGCGGCACCCCGGCGGCGTTGATCGGCGTCGCCACGATCCTCACCGGCTGGCTGCGTTGGCGCGACGAGTGGCACTACCTGCTCGACAACGTGTTGACCTATGCGCTGTTCCCGCTACTCGGCGGGTTCCTCTTCCACGAGGGGGTCGTGGCGCTCGACCTGACCGCCTCCGACCCGTGGTTCTACCTCTGCGTCTTCGGCCTCTTCCAGTTCGCCCTCGCGATCAACTTCCTGATGATCGCCAGCTACGGCTGCTACGTCGAGCGCTCCTCCTTCAAGACCAAGCTGCGGGTGCTGCCGCCGGTGCTGCCCTCCGAGTTCGCCAGCGCGATGCTCGCCGTCGCCGTCGCCTACATCTACGCTGAGATCGGGATCGCCGCGATCGCCCTTTTCGGCGTCGTCCTCGTCACCTTCCAGTACCTGCTCGGGCAGCTGCTGCTCTCCCAGCAGCGGGCGCGGGAGCTGGAGCTGCGCAGCAAGCAGCTGGCCAGCTTCCAGGTCGGAATGTTGAGCGCGATGTTGCGCACCCTCGACCTCCGGGACCAGATGACCGCCCGCCACAGCGCCGCGGTCGCGCGCTATTCGCGGGCGATCGCCCAGCGGGCCGGCTACTCGCGCAGCGAGGAGGAGCTCGTCCACATCGCCGCCCTCCTGCACGACATCGGCAAGTTCATCCTTCCCGACCGCATCCTCAAGGCCAACGTGCCGCTCACCGACGAGGACTGGATGCTGATCAAGCGCCACCCCCAGCAGGGGGCCCGCGTCGTCTCCTCGCTCGACGGCTACGGCCCGGTGGCGGACATCATCCTTGCCCACCATGAGCGGATCGACGGCAAAGGCTATCCGCGCGGCCTGGCCGGAGACGAAATCCCAGAGCTGGCGCGGATCATCTCCGTCGCCGACACCTACGACGTGATGACCGCGCGCGACTCCTACCGGACGCCGATGTCGAGCCACGACGCGATCGTCGAGCTCCGTCGCGTCGCCGGCAAACAGCTCGACGCCCGCTTCGTCGAGATCTTCATCGAGCTGCTCGAGGGCAAAGACGTCTCCTTCCAGCACGGCGAGGCGGCCGACTTCGAGAAGGAGCTGGCGCTGGAGGCCCGGATCGAAGAGACCGCCCGGGGCGGCGGCGAGACGAACCGCTTCCAGGTCGCCGGCGTCAACTGAACCGAACGCAGTTGTCCCCGGATACCGGGGAGAAATGCGTTCGGTAGCGTGCGCGCCATGCGTGCCGTCACTTTCCAAGCGCCTGAGCAGGTGCGGGTCGAGGAGAAGGCCGATCCCGAGATCGCCGCCGCCGACGACGCGCTGATCCGGGTCGAGGCGAGCGGGATCTGCGGCTCGGACCTCCACATCTACCACGGACGCGTCCCGGTCGAGCCCGGCTTCACGATCGGCCACGAGTTCGTCGGCACGGTCCTCGCGGCCGGGGACGAGGTCGAACGGGTCGCCGTCGGCGACCGCGTCCTCGGCACCTTCCACACCGCCTGCGCGACCTGCGTCTCCTGCCTGCGCGGCGACTACCACCGCTGCCGCGACCAGCAGACCTTCGGCCACGGCGCCCACCTCGGCAACCTCCAGGGCGCCCAGGCGGAGCTGCTGCTGGTGCCGCGGGCCAACCTCACCCTGCGGCGGGTGCCGGAGGGGATGTCGGCCGACGTCGCCCTTTTCGCCGGCGACGTGATGGGGACCGGCTACCACGCCGTCGCCCACGCGGGCATGAGATCTGGCGACACGGTCGCGGTGCTTGGCCTCGGCCCGGTCGGCCTCTGCGCCGTGCAGGCGGCGCTTGCCGGTGGAGCGGTGAAGGTGTTCGCGATCGACCCAGTACAGGAAAGATTGGACATGGCTGCGTCCTTCGGGGCCGTGCCCCTTCACCCTGAAGAGGAAGAGCCGAAGAAGGCGATCCGCGCGGCGACCGAAGGCCTCGGGGTCGACGTCGCGGTCGACGCGGTCGGGGACCCGGGGCCGCTGGCGCTGGCGATCAGCCTCGCCCGCGACGCCGGCACCGTCTCCGGCATCGGCGCCTACGCCGGCAAGGGTGAGGTCCCGCTCGGCCTCGCCTGGCTGAAGGGACTGCAGCTGCGCCTCGGTCTCGCCAACGTGATCGCCCACGTCGACAGGGTGCTGGGGCTGATGGAGGCCGGCAGGCTCGACCCGAGCCCCCTGGTCACCCACCACATGCCGCTCGATCAGGCTGATGAGGCCTACCGCGTCTACGACAACCGCGAAGCCCTGAAGATCGTCCTCACGCCCTAGAAGGACTGGTCCCGCTGCTGTATGGGTTGACTCATACAGTTGGGAGGATTACTGTGCGAGCTGGTGGCACAGCTGGAGGCAAATCCCTTTCGGATCGATCACAACGACGAGCTGCCGGTCGGACTGCAGCTGAGCTGGCGACTCCGTGCCCTGGTGCGGACCGGGGAGCTGGCGTCGGGGGAGCGGCTGCCGAGCTTCAGGCGCCTGGCGGAGTGGGCGGGGGTCAACGTCGGCACGGTCCGTGCCGTCTACGAGGCATTGGAGAAGGACGGGCTGGTGGTGACGCGGCACGGTCAGGGGACCTTCGTCGCCGACGGGGTCGAGGCGACGCCGCAACTTGAAGAGATCGCTTCCGAGGCGCTGCGCCGCGCCGAGGAAGCCGGGATCGGTCCCCGTGAGCTGGCGATCGTCGCGATGGCCTGCGCGGGCCTGCCCGGGGAGGAGAGCGAAGTCCTCGAAGTGCGGCAGGAGCTGCGGCGGCAGATCGCCCGGCTCGAGGCGGAGCTGGCCAGCTACACTGGCCACCTGAAAGCCGACCTGCCGACGGCGCCGCGCCGGGCGGTCGCCCACGTGGCCGGCGTCGAGGAGCTGGAGCAGACGCGGGACACGTTGATCGCGCAGTTGGCGGAGGCGCAGCGGGAGACCGAGCAGGAGGTGCGGCAGCGGGCTCGCAGCCGCGGCCCCCTCGGCAGGGCGATGAGCCGGTGGCGGGACAAGCGCTGAGTCGCGGGCTTCTGCCCGTGAAGAACGTCTTCGAAGAGGTGGGGGTGATGATGATCCTCACCGTCAAGACGCTGATCTCTGCCGTGAAGCCCCCCTATCCCTACGGGGAGGAGCTCGTCTGGCAGTTCCTCTTCGTCCTCAAACTCTCCTGGTTCCCGCTGATGGTCTCCACCTTCGCGCTGAACCTCGGTGCCCCCGGCCTGCAGGCCGCCGGGATCCTTTCGCTGTTCGGCGCCCTCGACCGCCTCGGCGGCTTCTTCGTCGTGATCGCGATCCGCTGGATCGCCCCCCTGGTCACGGCCGTGGTGGTGGCTGGGGTGGCCGGGACCGCGATCACCGCCGATCTGGGAGCCCGGAAGATCCGCGAGGAGCTCGACGCCCTGCAGGTGCTCGGCGTCGACCCGGTGAAGAACCTCGTGGTCCCGCGCTTCCTGGCGCTGATGGTCGTCACCGCCCTGCTCGACATCTTCGCGATCGTCTTCGGCCTCACCGCCGGCATCGCCGCGATGCTGCTCTACAACCAGCCGCTCGGCGGCTTCTTCGCGACGCTCTTCTCCAACGCCACGATCACCGACCTCTGGTCCTCGGTGATGATGTGCACGATGTTCGGGGCGATCGTCGCCGTCGTCTGCTCCTACAAAGGGATGTCGGCTTCCGGCGGCGCCGCCGGAGTGGGGCGCGCCGTCAATCAGGCGGTGGTGATCGCCCTCGTCGCGGTCTTCTTCTTCCAGTTCGTCGTCAGCTCGATTCTGCTCGCCACCAACCCCGACCTGCAGGCGGTCCGGTGATCGGCTGGCTCGACGTCCCGCGTGGCTGGCTCGACTCATTCGGGGAGATCGGCCGTTTCGGTCTTCGGGTCGCGGGCCAGGTCTACTCGGGCCGGGTGTTCCGGTTCTTCGGCGAGGGGCTGCGGCAGGCCGGGATCCTGATCTTCGGCTCGGCCCTGATCATCTGGGCATTCGTCTTCATCCTCGGGCTGCAGTGTGGGCTGCAGGGCGCTTACTTCAACCGCTCGATCGGGGCACCGTCGCTGGCCGGTCTCTTCTCGGCCTACTGCGATCTGCGCGAGGGACTGCCGTACGCCTTCGGCTACATCCTCGCGGCCAAGGTCGGGACCGGAATCGTCGCCGAGCTCGGGGCGATGCGGATCTCCGACGAGATCGACGCGCTCGAGGTGATGGGGATCCAGCCGATGACCTTCCTCTGCGCGACCCGCCTGCTGGGGGCCTGGATCGCGATCCCGTTTCTCTACCTGGTCGGGATCGGGATCATCTACCTCGCCAGCTACGTCTCGGTGGTCAACCAGGTCGGCGACGTCTCCTCCGGCGGCTACTTACTGATCTTCTGGATGTACCAGAGCCCTCCCGACCTGATCTTCAGCGTGATCAAGGGAATGGTGATGGCGACCGTGATCGTGCTGGTCGGCTGCTACTACGGCTACACCGCCTCCGGCGGACCGGTCGGCGTCGGCACGGCGACGGCCAAATCCATGGTCTTCAACATCGTCGCCGTCCACATCATCGGCATGCTCGGCACCGTCGTCTTCTGGGGCGCCAACCCCAGAGCGCCGATCGGGGGCTGAGTCAGCGGCTTTCTCGACTGCGGGAAATCTCTTCTTCGATCCGCTCGAACCGCTAATCCACCCGCTCGAAGCGGCGATCGATCAGATCCAAAACGCCATCGAATCGCTGCCTGATCCAGTCGAAGCGATCATCGACGCGCGCGAACCGTTCTTTCAGTCTCTCGCTGCCCCAAGTCTTCGGCTCCATGTCCGAAGACTAACGAGTTCCGAAAGGTTTTGTCTGCGAATGGTGCTCGGCGGCTAGCCGCCGTCGAATCGCCTGCTGACATCTTCAACCGTTCGTCGTCGATCCGCGTGGAGCGTTCGCATGCTCGGAGGGCTTCAGAGACCCCTGGTGATGATCACGGAGGCGAACGTGAGCGCGAGGCCGAAGCCGACGCGGGTGAGGGTCGCCTGGATCGCTTCGACGCTCTTCTGGATGGACGCGACGCTTTTCTTCAGATCGCCGATGTCGCCTTCGACTCGGTCGAAGCGGCGGTTCGTCTCTCCTCTGCCCTCGGTGATCCGGCGGTTCGTCTCTTCCTTCCCATCGGTGATCCGGCGGTTCGTCTCTTCTTTTCCCTCGGTGATTCGCCGGTTGATCTCGTCGAACCGTTCATCGACTCGTGCGAACCGTTCCTTCTGGGTTTCGTCGGGCGGGGCCATCGTCGGCATGCTTGCACCCTAATGAAGAAAATGCAACATTTTGTCTGAGAAAGTAAATTCTTTGAAAATCTTCAGCGGTGCCGGTGGCGGCGGAAGGTCTCGGCGACCCACTTGTAGCCGCGGCGGTCGCTGAGGCTCTTGCGGAAGCGGTCCATGGCCGGCGGCCGTGGCAGCTCCGGGTTGAGCGGGCCCTCCGGCGGGACCACCAGGGGGTAGAAGAGGGAGGCGGCGGTGACGTCGGCGACGCTGAGCTGGTCGCCGACGAGGAACTCGCCGTCACCCTTCTCCAGCTCGGCCTCGAGCTTGTCCATCGCGGCGACGATCGCCTCGCGGGCGCGCTCGGCGTCCTCGCTGCTGTTGGCGTTCCAGCGGGCGCTGGTGTAGGCGCGGGCGTAGGCGCCGATCACCGGCTTCGCCTTGCCGAGGGGGCCGGGCACGGATTCGGCGGCGACCTCGGCGAAGAGGTCCGGCTCCTGGATCAACTCGTAGAAGGGCAGCAGACGCGTGTGCGGTCCCAGGTTCTCGTCGAACCAGTCCTCCAGTTCGATCGCCCGGGCGAGCTCCTCCGCGTCGGAAGGGTAGAGCGCGGGCTCCGGGTAGCGCGACTCCAGCGCGGCGATGATCTCGGTCGAGTCGCCGATCGAACGACCTTCGATGGTCAGGACCGGCACCGTCGGCTGGGCGCCGCGGGTGAGGAAGAGGGCGATCGGGATGTGGCTACCCGGCAGCAGATTGCGACGGCTGTGGTCGACTTCCTTGTACTCCAGCGCCCAGCGGGCCTTTTCGGCGTAGTGGGAGATGTCGATCTGCCACAGCGTCGGCTTCTGTTCGGTTTGCGCGGCCATCCTCTGCCTGGCAGCATAAGCCCCGTGGCACTGCTCGGCGACGCGGAGATCGAAGCGAAGCTCGCCGCCCTCCCTGGTTGGGAGCGCGCGGGGGACGCGATCGAGAAGGAGTTCAAGCGCGACGACTTCGTCGGCAGCGTTCGCTTCGCGCGAGCCCTGGTCGAGCCGGCGGAGGCGATGAACCACCACCCCGATCTGGCGATCTCCTGGGACACGGTGAAGGTGACGCTCTCCACCCACTCCGAGGGCGGCCTCACCGCGGCCGACTTCGAGCTCGCCGGCAAGATCGACGATCTCGCCTGAGCGTGGCGAAGCGGAAGAAGCAGCGGCGGGGCCGGGAGAAGACGCCGACGGTCGACTACGCCGATCCCGAGGGCAACGTCCTCACCCTGCGGCAGACGCTCAGCGCCGGGACGATCGCCAAGGTTGGCGAGCCGCCGGCGGGGGACGCCGCCTCGCTCGAGGACGCCTGGCGCCGCCGCTCCGAGGTCCTCTTCGAGCGGCTGGCTGTGCGCTGGGAGATCGCCGGGCTGCCGTTGGACGACCAGAAGATGCTGCTCGGCCGCTACCGGATGGCCGATGCCGAGACGCAGCGCTGGGTGCGGCAGACGATCGCCGAGCACCTCTCGCAGCATATCCCCGATCTCGCCGGCTGACCGTGGCCGACGAGCTGAGGATCGACGACCGCCTCTCGCTGCCGCTGGCGGAGGTCGAGCTGCGCGCCAGCCGCTCTTCCGGCCCCGGCGGCCAGCACGCCAACGTCACCGCCTCGCGGATGGAAGCGGTGTTCGACGTCGAGGGCTCGGTCACCCTGGACGAGCGGCAGCGGGCGCGGCTGCTGGAGCGGCTCGGCCCCGTCATCACCGCCGTCGCCCAGGACGCCCGCGGGCAGGCGCGCAACCGGGAGCTGGCGCTGGAGCGCCTGGCGGCGAAGATCGCCGCCGGCCTGCGGGTCCCGCGCAAGCGTCGCAAGACCCGCCCGAGCCGCGCCTCGCGCCAGCGGCGGCTGGAGCAGAAGCGGCAACAGGGGGAGCGGAAGCAGCGGCGCAGACGGCCTTCAGTCGACGAATGAACAAACGAGAGGAGAAATCATGCTCAGCACGAGCAAGGCAACCAGTGGGTTCGCGGTCAAGGACCTGGACGCGGCGAAGGAGTTCTACGAAGGCACGCTCGGGATCGGCATCGAGGTGCTGACCGAGGAGCATGGGGTGACGGCGCTGAAGCTGGCCGAGGGAAATCAGGTGCTGATGTACCTGAGCGCCGAGATGACGCCCGCCAGCTACACGATGCTCAATTTCGAGGTCGACGACATCGACGCCGCGGTCGAGGGGCTAACCGAGCGCGGGGTCAGCTTCGAGCGCTACGACGGCTTCAGCCACGACGAGAAGGGCATCGTCCGCGGGCCGGGTCCGCAGATCGCCTGGTTCGAGGATCCGTCGGGGAACGTCATCGCGGTGATGCAGCAGCCTTGAGCTCGCGCGCCACCGCGTCGCCCCGGTAGTCGAAGATCTTCTTCAGGTCCCGCCGCACGAACAGCCGCTCGGCGATCCGGCCGAGCGGGCCGAAGGGGATCGAGTAGCGCACCCGGTCGGTGATGAGCGTCGCCTCCGGCCCGTCCTCCTCGAAGGTGTGGGTGTGCTCCCAGAGCGAGTAGGGCCCCCGGATCTGCACGTCGACGAAGCGCCGCGGCGGCTCCCAGGTCTCGATCTTCGTCTGCCAGCGGATCGGAACCCGGTGCAGCCGCAGCCGGTAGTCGAGCAGCGTCCCCGCCTCCATCACGATCGGCTTCGGCGTCAGCACCTGGAAGTGGAGCCAGGGCGGGGTCAGCGGCTCGAGGTTCTGCGCGTCGCCGTAGAAGGCGAAGGCCTCCGCGACGGGGAGCTCGACGCGCTGGCTGCGTTCGAGGATGTGGACGCGGGGCATCAGCGCAGGTTAGTGGGCGGCGCTCCTCGCCCGAGCGGGTTGGCTGCCGTCGCCGCCGGGCTGCCTAGCCGGCGGCGGCGCCGATGAAGACCAGCTTGTAATCACGGCCTTCGTCCGCAGGCGCGGAAAGCACTATCTCGCCATCTGACTCGCTCATACCCAGAGTGGCCAAGGGCTCGATCCCAGCTGCCCGCATCGCCTCCAGCACCTCGCGCTCGGGTCGAAATCGCTCCATGTGGCTGATCGGCTCGGCGAGTCGATCGCCAGAGATCTCAGCTTCGAAGACAGCTGGCGCAACTTCGCCCCGGCCGGCCCAAACCCATCGCGAGTCTTGATGTTCGACCTCCCGGACTTCTGAATACCCGCTCCTGTAGGTCGAGTCGGAGTTCACGTCGAAGATGAGGAGGCCGTTCTCCGCCAGGTTCCTCCGCATCCCCACGAGGGCAGGGACCAGGTCTTTGTCGCCCAGCAGATAGTTCACGGAGTCGTTGAGCGACAAGACGAGGTCGAAATCTCCTAGATGAGGCAGGTCCCGCATGTCCGCGACCTGCAATGCAACGTCGGCGCCCCCTTCCTGCGCTGCGAGATTCAGCATGGCCGGCGAGAGGTCGCAGCCATGAACTCGCCACCCCCGCCGCAGAAGTGGCTGGAACGCTCGGCCGGTTCCGCATCCAACGTCTAGGGCGCTACCGCCTTCTCTCAACCCGTGCTGCCGGAGCTCGGGCAAGAGCGCTCGGCCGAGCCACATCTCGTAGTCGTTGGAGTGATTGAAGTCGTTGTAGACCGCGGCGAAAGCCTCGTAGGCCACCAGGGCTGGGTCAGCGTCCATAGGCTCCGAGCCTAGATGCAACCGCTCAAACCCGCAAAGGCGGGTCAGCGTTTATGGAGCACGGCTCGCCCCGAGACAGGAGCCCGACACATGAGGAGTACGGGTTTCCGAACATGGGCACGGCTGGTTTCGAACCAGCGACCTCTCGCGTGTGAAGCGAGCGCTCTCCCACTGAGCTACGCGCCCGGAGCCCGGGGATTGTACGACGCCCGCACTTCGAGGGCCCCCAGTCGGGCATCCGTCCAGTAGTCACCGACTTTAGGTGGGAGGGGGTATCTAGGCGGGGCGACCAACCCTCTTCTGACGGGTGGCGACAACTCTGAAAGGAGCTTCGAATGCGATCCTGGCAAGGAGGACTTGGGCTTGCCCTGGCAGGGGTTTTGGCGCTTTGCGCGATGGCGGCGCCGGCGGGAGCGAGCACGAACGTCTATCCCGCGGGCGGCGGCGCCTTCAACGGGGGCGCCGAAGGCTGGGAGGTGACCGAGGCCAGCTGCAACGTGGCGCTGCTCTGCACCGCCAGCGGCGGCTATGACGCTGCGGACGGTCGCCCGCCGGGATCGTTGAAAGCCGAGACGAACATCGGGCTCAACCTGGTCTCGCTGTTCAAATCGAGCGTCACCCTGCAGTCGCCCGACTTCACGGTCGGCGAGGCGGGGGTGGCGACGATCCACCTCGAGCGGCGCTTCTCTTCCGGCTCCCTCGTCGACTTGACGCCCCAGCTCGACTACAGCGTGGAGCTCGTCGACCGGACCAGCGCCAAGCGCTCGACCTCGATCACCGAGACGGTCCCCGGGAACGCCGCCTGGGGTGGCGAAGACGGGGCCGCCGCGGTCAAAGCCGGCCACACCTACGCGATTCTGATCAGGGCGGAGACCTCCTCCAACGTGGCCGGGACGGGCCTCCTCTCCGGGACGACCAGCGCCGGCTTCGACAACGTCTCCCTCAGCGTCGACAGCGATCGCAAAACCGGTGGCGGCGGTGCCGGTGCCGGCGCCGGCGGTGGCAGCCTCACCGATGCCAGGCTGGCGAGCCTGGCGCCGGGGACCCTGGTGGGCCCGGCCCAGATGAAAGGCAAGCGGCTCTTCGTCAAGGTCCGCTGCCCGAAAAGCGTCGGCCGCGCCTGCCGGATCTCGGTCCTCGGCCTGCTGAAGAAGCGCAAGCCGGCGACGACGAACCGCAAGGTCAAGGTCGCCATGGGCAAGACGAAGCGGTTGGCGCTGAAGGTGAAGCCGCGGGCGAAGGGCAAGCTCGCCACCCGTAAGCGCCTCCTCTTCAAGGTGAAGGTGCGCGCCGGCAAGGCCAACGCGACCGCCTACAAGCGCCTGAAGCTGATCCGCCGCTAGCCGGCGGTGGCCGCCTGCGGCTTGCGCAGGGCCATGCCGACGAAGGGATAGATCAAAGTCGAGAGCATCGCCGCCCCCACCAGGCCGGCGGCGGTGCTCGTCTTCATGTGTCCCTGGTCGACGGCGATCGTCGTGATCGCCACCACCAGGGGCAGCTCGGTGGCGGAGTAGAAGGCGAGGGCGGCGCGTTCGCGGGTGGCGAGGACCCCTCGGTAGAGGAGCATCGCCGGCGCTCCGCGCACGATCAGGAAGAGGGCGAAGAAGAGGAACAGCTTCGCGACCGCTTCGGCCGAGCCGAGCGCCGCGAGGTCAAACTCGATCCCGCTGGTGACGAAGAAGAAGGGCACGAAGAAGCCGAAGCCGACCGCGGTCAGCTTCGACTCGAAGACGGCCAGCTCCTGGCCTTTCAGCGCCAGCCGGGTGATCATCCCGGCGACGAAGCCGCCGAGGAGGATGTCGAGGCCGAGCTCTCCCGCCAGCAGGACGAGGCCGAAGACGAGGACCACCGTCACCCGCACCGCCAGCTGGCTGCTCGCCTCGAAGGTCCGCTCCAGGGCGGGCCAGCCGCGCCAGGCGAAGCGCACCGAGGCGACGGCGAGGATCAGGGCGAGGGCGATGAAGCCGAGCAGGATCACCGCCTCGTGCAGGGGGTTGGTGGTCGAGAGCACCAGCGTCACCAGCAGGATCGGCCCGAACTCGCCGGCGCCGCCGGCCGCCAGCAGGTAGGTGCCGAAGCGGGTCTTCAGCTCGCCGTTGTCGCGCAGGATCGGGATCAGGGTCCCGATCGCGGTCGTCGCCATCGCCGAGCCGGTGTAGAGGAAGGAGACGACGACGCCCGCCGCCGCCAGCGCGCCGCCGATCCCGTAGGCAAGCCCGACCGAGAGCAGCCAGCCGAGCGCGCCGAGCTTCATCGGCGTGCCCTTGATCCGCTCGAAGTCGATCTCGTAGCCGGCGAAGAAGAAGAGCATCCCGAGGCCGAGGTTGGCGAAGAATTCGACGAAGTCGCTGGAATCGGCGAGGTCGAACACTTCCGGGCCGATCAGGATCCCCAGCAACAGCTCGAGCACGACGACGGGCGGCGCGAAGCGCTTCGGCAGGTAGGCGACGGTGATCGCGGCGAGCGCGGCGACGACGACGATCGCGAAGAAGGAGTCGGTGTCGACCGTGATCACGCGCGTGATCCTATGCTGGCCCGCTAGGATCAGCAGTGGACCGTGCTAGGCGGGGAATTAGCGGTGTCCTGTAACCCGAAATCCGCTTAGCGGGGCCGACTACCGTTCCGAGGAGCTGGCCGTCGGGGTCAGTGCGTCGCGGCGGCGTTGACGGCCAGGTCCTGCGCGACGTGGGCACGCGAATCAGGTCAGGTCCGGAAGGAAGCAGCCTTAAGCGGATGCCGCGGGTGCCGCAGGAGAGCCTGGCCCGAGCCATAAGCGACGGACACGCCCGGTGACCTCACTTCGAAGGCGGGTGCACGGTCCATAAATAGCTGGCTAATCGATCAGGCGCTTGCGCATCTGGTGGATCGCCACGCGCCAGGTGATCAGCGCGAAGGCGACGAGGAAGGCGAAGCGCAGCAGATCCTCCCACTCGAAGCCGAAGGCGCCGCCGCGGACCAGTTCGACCAGCTGGTGCAGGGGGTTGAACTGCGCCACCACCTGCACGCCCTCGGGCAGCCCGTCGATCGGGAAGAAGGTGCCGGCGACGAGGAAGAGCGGCGTCACGAAGAGGGCGGTGACGTAGTTGAACTGGTCGATCTTGGCCACGGTCGCCGCCATCGCGACGCCGAAGCCGGCGAAGCCGAGGGCGGTGACGAAGCAGAAGAGCGGCACCAGCAGCATGCCCCACTCGGGGTCGAGGCCGAAGGCGATCGTGACCAGCAGCGGGACGCAGCCGTAGCTGCCGGAGCGGATCCCGATCCAGAGCATCTCGGCGCTGACCAGCTCTTCGACGTCGACCGGGGCGGCGAGGATCGCGTCGTAGGTGTTCTGGAAGCGGTGCTTGACGAAGGTCCCGAACATCGAGGGCAGGGCGCTGGAGAAGATCACCGCCGTCGCCACCATCCCGGTGCCGACGAACTCGATGTAGGGGATGCCGTCGACTTCGTCGACCAGGGTGGCGCTGAGGCCGAGCCCGAAGGCGAGCAGGTAGACGATCGGTTCCAGCACGCTGGAGAAGGTCGTCCCCTTCCAGTAGGTGCGGAAGTTCGAGACCTCGCGGCTCATCACCCCGGCGATCGCCGCCCATTCCAGGCGCCGCAGCTTCCGCGGGGCGCCCGGGGCGGTTTGTCCCTGAGCGGGGCTCGCAGCCTCCATCACTCCGCCTCCTCGCCGGTCAAAAGGACGAAGACGTCCTCGAGCGTGGCGGCGCGGATCACGGCGTCCTCGGGGATCTCCCCGTCGGCGCGCTCGGAGCCGACGATCGCGATCGCCGGGCCGGCGGGGCGCACATTGAGGCCCTTTGACTCGGCTTCGGCGCGTGCCTCGGCGAGTCGGTCGGGCGGCCCGTAGACCTCGGCGGTCTGGCGGCCGGCGTGCTCGGTGATCAGCTCGGCCGGGTGGCCGCGGCTGATGATCTTGCCTTGGTGCATCACCGCCACCTCGTCGGCGAGGCGCTCGGCCTCCTCGATGTAGTGGGTGGACATCAGGATCGTCGTCCCGCGCGCTTTCAGCTCGCCGATCAGCGTCCACAGCTCGGTCCGGATCTGCGGGTCGAGGCCGACGGTCGGCTCGTCGAGCAGCACCAGCCGCGGCTCGTGGACGAGGCCGCGGGCGAGCAGGAGGCGCCGGCGCATCCCGCCGGAGAGCTCGTCGACGGCGTCGTGCCGCCGCTCCTGCAGGCGGGCGATCTTCAGCGCTTTCTCGACCGCCGCGCCGACGTCGGGAACGCGGTAGAGGCGGGCGAAGATCGCCAGGTTGTCCTCGACGGTGACATCGACGTCGAGGTTGTCGAGCTGGGGCACGACTCCCATCTGCCAGCGGGCCGTCTTCGCCTCGGCGGGAAGCTCGTAGTCGAGGACGCGGAGGTGGCCGGAGTCGGCGATCGCCTGCCCGGTCAGCAGCCGCATCGTCGTCGACTTGCCGGCGCCGTTGGGGCCGAGCAGGCCGAGGCAGATGCCTTCCGGCACCTCGAGGTCGAGACCGTCGACCGCGGTGATCGGACCGAAGGTCTTGACGACGTCACGTAGCTCAATCGCGGCCATCGATCTGATGGTTTCACGACCGGACCTTTTTAGGTCGCCGACGTCAGTCGGCGGCGAGTCGCTCGGCCAGCCAGAGGTCGCAGAGCCAGTCGCTGGGCCGCGCCTTGCGGCGGGAGACGACGATGCCTTCGGGGCCGCTGCGGACGGCGAGGTGCTTCGACTCGGCTTCGAACTCGCGGCAGGGGGCGGCGATGGAGACCTCGCTGTGGCCGGCTTCTTCGTCGCCGAAGCGCACCTTCACCCGCCGGCCGTGGCGGCGGCCGCTCAGCTCGGTCGTCCCGCGCAGGCGGTAGTCGAAGCCGGGCTGCGCCGGCCCGCGCGGCTCGAAGCCGCCCTGCGGCCGCTCGGTTACCTGCAGTCCCAGCGGCTTCATCGCCCGGTCGGTGAGCTCGTAGCCACGGTCGAGCTGGCCGCCGGGGCCGATCGCGCGGAAAGCGCCGTAGAGGGCGGCGATCACGATCAGGGGCACGCCGATCAGGAGCGGCACGAACGATTCGAGCAGGTACGCCGGTGGGACCGTGAGGAAGATCAGCACGAAGACGATGGCGCCGAGCTTGAGGCTGCGCCGGCCCGCGTCCCACATCTCGCTTTGCGCCTGCACCGCCTCGGCGTCGATCGGGGCGATCGCCAGCGACGCCCACAGCTCCGCTTCGCCGACGGCGGTCGGGTCCTCGACCGGGCGGTCGCCTCCGGCCGCGGCGCGGCTCCGCGCTGCGGTGTCGCCGCTGGCGACGCGCTCGAGGTCGGAGCGCTGCAGCGCTAGGAGGACGACGACGAAGACCGCGATCACGCCGAAGATCAGACCCAGGGCGAGCTTCGGGTTCGCTTCGCCGCTGCCCATCGTCAGCCCGATCGTGGCGCAGAGCGCCATCACCACAAGGACGCCGATCAGGCCGAAGCGCGAGGAGCGCCTGAATCCCCCGGAGAGCACGGCGCGAGCCTATCCCGCCGAAACTGCGGCAGAGGTTAGGTGCCCTCTATAGGGCATAAGCTCTGCCGCCGATGCTCGACGAGCGCTGGATCCGGTCCCTGCATGTGGAGTCGATGCGCCGCGCCGACCTGCACCGCGAGCGCGAGCCGCACGTCCTCTTCCAGGCCTCGACGATCGGGGCGCTGCTCGACGGCGCCTTCGACGGCGACCTCAGCTTCGCCGAGCTGGCCGAGCACGGCGACCTCGGGCTGGGGACCCTCAACCACCTCGACGGCGAGATGATCGCCCTCGACGGCGAGTTCTTCCGCGCCGACGTCGAGGGACGGATCGAGCCGATCCCGCCGCAGGAGCGGACGCCGTTCGCCGTCGTCACCCGCTTCGATCCGACCGTCGACGAGCAGCTGCCCGCCGAGGAGGTCTCCCACGAGGAGCTGCTGGCCCGCCTCGACGCGCTCGCTCCCGCCGACGCCTCCTCCTGCGCGGTCCGCCTCGACGGCCGCTTCGACCTCGTCCGCGCCCGCTCGGTGCCGCGGCAGGATCCGCCCTACCGGCTGCTGACCGAGGTCGTCGCCGACCAGCACGTCTTCGAGCTCGCCGAGGTCGAGGGGACGATGCTCGGCTTCCGCTTCCCCGCCTACGTCGAGGGGATCGAGGTCAGCGGCTATCACCTGCACTTCATCAGCGCCGACCGCAGCCGCGGCGGCCACGTCCTCGGCTCGCGCTCGCGTTCGCTCCGCGCCCGCCTCGATCCCTCCAACGACCTCCACGTCGAGCTGCCGCCGGCGGTCGAGCTTGCCGACCCCGATCTGGCGGCGGAGACCCACGCCGCGGTCGCCGCAGTCGAGCACGGCGGCTAGGAGACTTAACAGCGGCGGTAGACGATCCAGGAGTCGTTGGCGGCGACCTCGGTGAACCCGTCCGGAGCGGGGAAGGAGGGATCGGTCGGGTCGTTGGGGTCAAGGATGAAGTTGTGGATGACGAAGGGGGAGGCGGGGGCGACGAAGTAGCCGCGCCGCGGCACCTCTTCCTCGCTGGCACTGACGATCTGCGTCGGCTCGACGTCGAGTCCGAAGGCGAGGCGGGGGACGGCGCGGTGGTTGGGGACGGCGACCTTGCCGCAGAGGGGCTCGAAGGCGCCGCTGTCGACGAGGTCGGTGAGGTCGCCCTCGATCCGGGCCTGGTTGGTGAGGTCGGTGTCGACACGGGAGTCGAGATCCCACTGGTTCGGGAGCCAGACCAGAAACATCAGCAGCACGAGGCCGCCGAAGACCTGCCAGCGGCGGCGCCAGGGGTGGCCGGGCTCGAGCAGGCGCCAGCCGAGCAGGCCGACGCCGGCGAAGATCGCCAGGATCGCGGCGGCGAGCATCGTGTAGCGGGGGAGGATCGCGAGGCCGCCGCAGGCGAGGATCGCGAAGGCGAGCAGGGCCAGGGCCGCGGCGGCGACGCCGAGGCTCGAGCGGCGGCGGAGGAAGGCGAGGCCGAGGGCGACGCCGCCGAGGGCGCCGACCATCCCCGGCCACTGCAGGACCTCGCCGAGGCGGCGGGGGCCGTAGAGGATCAGGTCCACCGGGCCGGTCTGTCGTTCCAGCGTCTCGACGGTTTCTTTGGTCCCGGTCCAGGAGTAGGTGGGGCTGCCGGTGGTGATCCAGTCGAACGCCGCCCACAAGAGGGGGCCGGCAAGAGCAAGCAGGACGAGCCATGCGGGGGGGAGGGAGAAAGAGTCCCTCGCTCTGACAAGGGCCGGTCTAATTAGACCGGCACTTTGAGTATCCGTCAGCTCGAGGGACTCTTTCTCCCTCTTCTCGGATCGCTCGGGATCGAGAGACAGATAGAGCAGGTAGACGACGGCGAATAGCCAGGCCTCAGGTCTCAGCAATCCTGCGAGGGCGAGGAGGGCGAGGACGGGCCAGCCGGCTCTTGGGCGCTTGGCCTCTACTAGGAGAGCTGCCAGGCAGAGGGCGATGTAGGGGAGGTCGATGTAGGCGCGGAGGCCGTTGGAGAGGAAGGGGGCGCGGGTGAGGACGATCAGGGCGGCGGCGGCGCCGATCCAGCGGTCGAACCAGATCGCCCCGAGCCGGTAGACGAAGTAGCCGATCAGCCCCAGCGAGACGTAGGCGCCGATCATCGTCAGCGTGATCATCCCGTCGCCGAGTGGCGTCGTCGCCAGCCCCCAAAGCTCGGTCAGGGGATGGGGGGTCGGCGGCAGCGCGGCGCCGTAGTCGGGGCTTTCGCCGTGGGCGAGTTCCCGCCCCCAGACCAGCGCGTAGATCGTGTCGTAGTTGGGGAACCCGTAGGGGAAGAGGAGCAGCAGGACCGCCGTCACCCCAGCCACCCAGGCGGCGGGCGTCAGCCAGTTGGGGACCCCCTTCGGCACGGGCGGCACCGTATCGGGGCCGCCCTCAGAGGGGGTGTCTGAGTTTTCCCGTCACATATGTGGGTCAACCTCAGACACCCCCTCCGAGGTGCCGGGTGGGCGTGGATACACTGGCTCCAGAGCCGTGACCGAGTCGACTTCCCTCTACCGCCGCCACCGCCCCGGTTCCTTCGACGAGGTCGTGGGACAGACCCACGTCGTCCGCACCCTGCGCAACGCGGTCGAGCGGGGGAAGGTCCACCACGCCTACCTCTTCGTCGGCTCCCGCGGCACCGGCAAGACCTCGATGGCGAAGATCCTCGCCCGCTCGCTGAACTGCGAGCGTGGCGGCCCGACCGTCACCCCCTGCGGCGAATGCGAGTCCTGCGTGACGATCGCCTCCGGCACCTCGGTCGACGTGATCGAGATGGACGCGGCCTCGAACCGCTCGGTCGACGACGTCCGCGACCTGCGCGAGCGCGTCGCCTACGCCCCCACCGGCGGGCGTTGGAAGGTCTACATCCTCGACGAGGCGCACATGCTGACCAAGGAGGCCTGGAACGCCTTCCTGAAGACGCTCGAGGAGCCGCCGCCGAACACCGTCTTCGTCCTCGCCACCACCGAGTCCCACAAGGTGATGGCGACGATCGCCGACCGCTGCCAGCGCTTCGACTTCCAGCGCCCCTCGCTGGAGCAGATCTCCGAGGTGCTGAATCGGGTCGCCGCGGCCGAGTCGATCGAGGTCGACGAGGGGGCGACGGCGATGATCGCCCGCTCGGCCTCCGGCAGCTTCCGCGACGCCCTCGGCACCCTCGACCAGCTGGTCGCCTTCGGCGGCAACCAGGTCGAACTCAAAGACGTGCTGGAGATGCTCGGCGCCGCCGACGCCGACCTCCTCTTCGGCGCGGTCGACGCGGTGATCGCCGAGGATCCGAAGGAGGTCCTGCTCGGGGTCGAGAAGATGGCGCGCTCCGGCCGCGACCCCGCGCAGTTCGCCCGCGACCTGCTCGCCCACCTCCGCCACCTGCTGATCACCCAGACCACCGGTGAAGTCCCGACCAGCTTCGTCGTCACCGCCACCGACACCGCCCGGCTCCAGGCCCAGGCCAGCGCGATCGGAGCGGCGACCTTGGTGAGGACCATCGACGAGATCGCCAACGCGCTTACGGCCGTGCGCGAGGGCGACGACGCCCGCCTGGCGGTCGAGATCGCGTTGCTGAAGGCATCCCGACCGGATCTGGATCCAGATACCGCTGGGCTGCTGAGGAGGATCGAGCGGCTAGAGAAAGGTTCCCGGGCCGGGGGTCCTGTCGCCGCAGGGGACCCACCACCTCCTGCGCGGCAGGAGGTGGTCCCCCCTACGACGCCACCCACGGCAGAGACCCCTCCGTCAGACGACCCACCTCCAGCGGAAGAAGAGGAGGCCGAGCCTGCGCCGTCTGAGACCCCCGATCCTCCGGCGGGTGATGCTGTAGGGGGGACCTCCCCCGAGGAAGCTTTAGCTACCGCAGGGGGAGGTGGGTCCCCTGCAGCAGCAGGACCCGCCGGCCAGGACACTCTGTCCTTCGACGAGATCCAGCGAGTTTGGCCTGCTGTCCTGAAGAAGTTGGAGGAGACTGCTCCAGCGCTTGCCGGCGCCCTGGAGAACGCGCGTCCCGTCAGCTTCGGCGACGAGGGGCTCCAAGTCGGATTCTCGCCTGACATGACCTTCTTGAAGAAGAAGGCCGACAGTCCCGACCGGCGGGATACGGTGGCGGCGGCTTTCGCGGCGGTGACGGGCGTGGGATTGAGACCTGTTTATGTAGTGCTCGAGGGCGAGGCGCCGCCGGATACGCCCGCCCCGGGCAGTGAGGAAATCGATGAGGAAGAGCTGCTGCGGCGGCTGAAGAGCGAGTTCGACGCGGAGGAGGTCACCTAAGTGGCTCGAGGAGGAGGACCCGGGGGCTTGGACATCAACGCCTTGATGAAACAGGCCCAGCAGATGCAGGCCGAGATGATGGAGGCGCAGGAGAAGCTCAAAGACGAGGTGGTCGAGGCCAGCGCCGGCGGCGGCATGGTCAAGGTGAAGATGGGCGGCGACATGACCCTGCGTGAGATCGTCATCGACCCCGAGGCGATCGACCCCGAGGATGCGGAGATGCTCCAGGAGATGGTCCAGGCGGCCGTCAACGAGGGCCTCCGCGCCGCTCAAGAGCTCGCCAGCTCGAAGATGGGCGGGATCGGCGGCGACCTCGGCGGTGGCCTGGGGGGCATGCTCGGTTGAGCGACGGCCCGGCACCGCTCGCGCGCCTCGTCGCCGAGCTCTCGCGCTTGCCGGGCATCGGCCAGCGGACCGCGCAGCGGCTCGCCTTCCACCTCCTGCGCGCGCCCGACGAAGAGGCCTTCGCTCTCGGCGACGCGATCCGCGAAGTGAAGGAGAAGGTCGGACTCTGCGAGGAATGCTTCAACCTCGCCGAGGGCCCGCTGTGCCGGATCTGCGCCGACCAGAACCGGGACCGGGCGACGATCTGCGTCGTCGAGGAGCCCGCCGACGTGATCCCGATCGAGCGCACCCACGAATACCGCGGCCTCTACCACGTGCTCGGCGGAGCGCTCTCGCCGATCGACGGCGTCGACGCCGAAGACCTGAAGATCGGCGAGCTGCGGCGGCGGGTCGAGCGGGGGGGGATCGAGGAGGTGGTGCTGGCGACCAACCCGACCACCACCGGCGAGGCGACCGCCCTCCACATCGCCGAGATGCTGCGCGGCCAAGTGACGGTGACGCGGCTGGCCAGTGGTCTGCCGGTCGGCGCCGATCTCGAGCACGCCGACGAGGTCACCCTGGGCAAGGCGCTCGCCGGGCGAAGAAGCCTGGAATAAGCGCGACCGAACATCCGTCCTGGACGGGAGTCTCTTCGCAAATAGCGAGTTTTGGTGGCCTGAGCGTCCGTCGTTTCCGCCAAGGTCACTGCGTGCCTGACCAGTCGAAATCAGCACCGGGCGCGAACGGCGGCTCCCCTGCGAGCCGCATCGCCCTCAAGGTCTCCGAGCTTCACGCCGATCTTCTCGGCAGCTTGCACGAGGAGATTGGAACCAATGGAGAGAGCTTCGCCGATACCGCTCAGCGGTTAGCTGGCGAGTTCGGTTCAGTCACGGCCACTGCACTGGAAGCGGCTGAGGGGAGTCGGGGGGACACTCTCGGGAGCCTCCCCGCTGTTGCTCCCGAAGGTGTCCCCCCGACTCACTCCAACGGCTCCGAAGAACTGCCCAGCCTTTACCAGCCGGGTCACATGCGGCGTCGGTTGGAACAGCTGCTGGAGACCAACCGTCGTTACGGGCACCCATTTGGACTGGCTGTGTTCGACGCTTCAGGTCCCGGCACGCGCCCCGGCGACGTCGCCGGCGGTCAGGAGACGGTGCTCTCGATCGTCGGCGCCGCCCTCCGCGACAGCATCCGCATCGTCGACGAAGCCTTCCGTCTCGAGGAGGACGCGATCTGCGTCCTCGCTCCCAACCTGAAGACGGTGGAAGGGGTGCAGATGGCCGAGCGGCTGCTGCGCAAGCTCGACGAGCTGGAGCAAGCCGGGGGTCTGCGGATCTCGGTCTCGGCCGGGGTTGTCGCCTGTCCGGACCACGGCACCGATGCCGAAGAGCTTCTGCACAAGGCGGATGCCGCGATGTGGCGGGCGCATGCGCTGGGGCAGCCGGTGGGCGTCGGCGCTTTGCAAGATCGCTGACAGATCCTCCGCAATCTGTCCAAAAGCTGCCACTTCGGTGGGAGAATGCCCGCGGGCTGCCGAATAGACGCGCAGTCCACCAATTCACCCCCTTTATCCAATGCCAGGAATCCGCACCAACGCCGCCGCCGAAGTTCTCGGCGTCAGCCCCAACACTCTCCGTAGTTGGGAGCGTCGCTACGGCTATCCGACGCCGAAGCGGACCACCGGCAACCACCGCAACTACGAGCTGGTGGAGCTGCAGGCGCTGCGCGACGCGCTGGCGGAGACCGGCAACATCTCCTCGGCGATCGAGCTGGCGCGCCAGCGCCAGGCGGCGCCGGCCAGCGACGACAGCCTCTTCGCCGCCTTCGAGAGCTTCGACGAGTCCGCCGCCGACCGCGCCGTCGAGGAGAGCCTCGCCCTGCGCTCGCTGGAGCGGACGGTGGAGGAGCTGCTGCTGCCGGCGATCGACAAGCTTGCCGCCGACCCCGAGCGCGAGACCGAGCTCGAGTTCGCCTCCCGCTGGGCGACCGGCTGGCTGCACGGCGCCCGCCGCCTCGCCTCCACCGCCGCCCGTCCGGCCGGGATCCTGCTGCTCGACTCGAGCCACGGCCAGGGCGCCGAGGAGGTCTACACGCAGGCCCTCGACCTCGCTCTGCGCCGCGCCGGCTTCCGCGTCCTCGTCCTCTCCAACGAGCTCGGCGACGAGCGGCTCGGCCGCGCCCTCGGCGCCCTCGACCCGACCGCGATCGTCCTCTGCGGCCCGGGTGCCGACACCCAGGGCGCCGTCAAGCTGGTCCGCAAGATCCGCGAGCTCGGCTTCGTCGCCCCGCTCTACGGCTTCCGCGCCGACGGCCTGATCGGCGCCGCCGTGCCTCCGGCCGGCAACCGGCCCAGCGAAGTCACCGGCATGCTCAACGCCGATCTGCGCCGCCGCGCCACCCAGGCTTTCGCCTAAGTCTCGCTGAGAGGGAGGGTGCCGGCGGGGGTCTCCAGGCACCACTCGCTATGGCTCGTGGTTGAGTGCCTGGAGACCCCCACCGGCACCCTCCAACGACAGTGCTCTGGCAGACGCAGCAAGGTCCGGCAGCTTTCAAGAGCTGTTGTGACCTCGGGCGGTGAGCTACCGATTTGCTCTCGTGATCTCCAGCCGTCAGCTGATGCGTGTCGGAGAGGGGGCGGTGTACCCCCTCCAGACACTCAACCGCGAGCCATAGCGAGCGGTGTCTGGAGGGGGTGCACCGCCCCCTCCTTACGGACTAGTGGCCTGGGCCTCCGCCGTCTCGGAGATCCCCCAGCGTTCGTGCAACCGCCGCAGCGGCGCCGGTGCCCACCAGTTCCACTTGCCGAGCAGCTCCATCAGCGAGGGGACGAGGAGGGCGCGGATGATGCTGGCGTCGATCAGGACCGCCAGCGCGGTGCCGACGCCGTTCTCCTTGATGAAGATGATCTGGGAGGTGGCGAAGGCGCCCATCGCGACCGCGAACAGCAGCGCCGCCGCGGTGACGATCCGCCCGGTCCGCTCCAGCCCGATCGCCACCGACTCCGAGTCCGAGGCGCCGTTGTCGCGCGCCTCCTTGATCCGCGAGAGCAGGAAGACCGCGTAGTCGGTGGAGAGGCCGAAGGCGACGGCGAAGAGCAGGATCGGCATCGTCTGCTCGATCGCTCCAGGCGAGGTGTAGTCGAGGGTGCCCTCGAGGCGGCCGTCCTGGAAGATCAGCACCAGCAGGCCGAAGACGGCGCTGAGGTTGAGGAAGTTCATGATCAGCGACTTGATCGGCAGGATCACCGAGCCGGTCATCAGGAAGAGGATCACCAGCGTCGCCACGATCACGATCGCCAGCGCGATCGGCAGATGGTTGGCGAGGCTCGCCTGGAAGTCGATGAAGTCGGCGCTGGCGCCGCCGACCAGGACCTCGGTCCCGGGCGGGGCGGGCAGGTCGCGGATCGTCTTTACCGTGCTCTGGCTCTGGTCGGAGACGAATGGGTTCTCGGAGATCACCTGCACGGCGGCCACGTCCGGCGTCAGCTGCTGCGGCGGCGCCACCGCGGCGACGCCGTCCACCTTGCGTACCTGCGCCGCGAACCGGTCCGCCGCCCCGGGACCGCCGCCTTCGACGTCGATCCAGATCGGGGTGTCGTGGTAGGGCGGGAACTCCTCGCTGATCGTCTCGTAGGCCTGGTAGGCGCTCGCCGACTCCGGCAGCACGGTCGGGTCGACGGTGTTGAACTTGATCCCGAAGAAGGGGAGGCCGAGGACGATCAGGAAGAGCGCGCTGAGGGTCGCCACCGGGATCGGCCGCCGCATCACGAAGCGCGAGAGCCGGTACCAGAAGCCCTCCTGGGTCGCCCGCGCGTCGGCCTCGGCCCGGCGCTGGAGGAACTTCGGCGCCCCGGCATTGACCCGGTTGCCGAGCATGGTGAGGACAGCCGGCAGCACGGTCAGCGAGATCAGGGCCGCGAACAGGGCCACCAAGGCCCCGCCCAGGCCCATCGAGTAGAGGAAGCGCTGCGGGAAGACCAGCAGCGAGGCCATCGCCGCCGCCACCGTCAGCGAGGAGAAGAAGACGGTTCGCCCGGAGGTGGCGAGGACGCGCTTCATCGCATCCAGCCCTGGCCCGCTCTTGGCGATCTCCTCGCGGTAGCGGGAGACGATGAAGAGGCTGTAGTCGATCGCCAGGCCGAGGCCGAGCGCCGTCGTCAGGTTGAGGGCGAAGATCGAGATCGAGGCGAATTCGCTCGCCACTCGCAGGATGAGAAAGGTGCCGATGATCGCCAGGCCGCCGATCATCAACGGCAGCAGGGCGGCGACGAGGCTGCGGAAGAAGAGCAGCGAGAGCAGGAACAGGAGCGGAAAAGCCAGCATCTCCGCCTTTTTCAGGTCTTCCTCGACCTGCTTGTTGACCTGCTCCTGGGCGATCGCCGGGCCGCCGACGAGGACGCCGGGCCGGGCGGAGAGCTCTTCGGCGATCTCGGCGCCGGCCTCCTGCCATGCCTTGTCCTCGCGCGGCACCAGCGCCACCGCGAAGTACGTCGCCTGGCCGTCGCGTGAGACGAACGCCCGCGAGCCGGTGTCGTAGTAGCCGCTGACCGAGGCGACGTCGGGCCGTCTGCGCACCTCGCGCTCGAGCGCCATCACCCGCCGTTTGGTGGCGGGGTCGGCGACCGGCGCGTCCTGCACCACCGCGACCACCGCGGTTCCCCGCAGCCCCGCCGCCTCCAGCCGCTCCGTCGCCTGCACCGTCTCGGTATCGGGGTCGTCGGCGCCGTAGGGGTCGAGGCGATCGGCGACGGAGCCGCCGATCGCTCCCGCGAAGAGGAAGAAGGCGATCGCGAAGAGTCCGATCCTCCGCGCGTTTCCATCGGCCAGTCGTGCCAGCGAGTCGAACATCAGCTGCTCCTTTTCTCGGGAGCGGAGTCGAGGATCTGCGCCTCCATCCGCTCGCACCAGTCGGCAAACCACTTGGTGAACTCAAGTCCTCCGCGCAGGACGATCATCGGGAACGGGTCGTCGATCTCACCTTTCAGCTCCTCGATCGCCCGCAGGCGCTCGTGGACGGCGAGCCGCTCGGCCCGCATCGCCCGCAAGATCTCCACCGCCTCCTCGGGCGGCAGCGCGTTGGCGAAGAAGAGCTTCAGCAGCCCTTCGTCGCGCATCTCGAACGTCTCCGGCCGCTGCCGCAGCCAGCTGCGCAGCTCCTCCTCGCCGTCGGCGGTGATCTCGTAGACGGTGCGTTTGCGCCCGCCGGTGGGGGAGTCGGAGCCGACGATCAGCCCCGCCTCGGAGAGCCGTTTCAGCTCCGGATAGATCTGCCCGTAGCTGGCCGCCCAGAAGAACCGGGTCGAGTTGTCAACCAGCGCTTTGATCTCGTAGCCCGACCGCGGTTCGTTGCGGACGAAACCGAGGATCACGTAGGCGGTGGCGTTGAGTTGCTCCATATCTCATTTATATATCGTTCAGATATATCCTCAAGTGTGATTCCCGTCACACCTGTATGGTCAGACATCGTGTTCAAGGCGAGGAGGGAAGGAGCTTCAGATGTCGCTTGATCAGAGCAAGGTCGGTCGGGTGGTGGCCGAGCAGATGGAGGCGATCGAGAACGACTACGGCGACGATTGCGAAATCGGCGACGTCTGCACGATCGTCGAGGTGGTGGGGCCGCACGGCTCGCACGTGCGGGTGCGCAGCAGCGACATGCGTCCGCACAGCGGCCTGGGCCTGATCCGGATGGCCGAACAGGCGATGCTGGGGAACCTCGGAGGCGCGGCGGAGTAAGAGCTTCTCCCGGCGACTATCCTCAGCCATCCATGAGTGGGGATGGATCGGACATCGTCGTGATGAAGTTCGGCGGCACTTCCGTCGCCGATGCCGAGCGGATCAAGCGCGCCGCGGGGCGGATCGTCTCCGCCCGCGAGGAGGGCAACAGGGTCGTCGCCGTGCTCTCGGCGCGGGGAAAGACGACCGACGAACTGGTCGGCCAGGCACACGAGATCTCCGCGCGCCCGGTGGCGCGGGAGATGGACATGCTGCTCTCGACCGGGGAGCGGATCTCCTGCGCGCTCGCCGCGATGGCGATCCACGACATGGGGCACGAGGCGATCTCGCTGACCGGCTCCCAGGCGGGGATCGTCACCGACTCCTCCCACACCAAGGCGCGGATCATCGACGTCCGCGCCGACCGCATCTCCGAGGCGCTGCAGCAGGACCGGATCGTCCTCGTCGCCGGCTTCCAGGGCGTCTCCACCGACAGCCGCGACGTCACCACCCTCGGCCGCGGCGGCTCCGACACCACGGCCGTCGCCCTCGCCGCGGCTCTGCGCGCCAGCGTCTGCGAGATCTACACCGACGTCTCCGGCGTCTACAGCGCCGACCCGCGGATCGTCGCCGACGCCCGCAAGCTCGACCGGGTCTCCTTCGAGGAGATGCTGGAGATGTCGGCCTCCGGGGCGGGGGTGCTGCAGCTGCGCTCGGTCGAGTACGCCCGCAACCACGGGGTCCGGATCCACTGCCGCAGCAGCTTCGAGGACGGCCCCGGTACCCTCGTCGTCTCGGAGGAAGAGACCATGGAGAACCCTTTCGTAACCGCAGTCACCCATTCCAACTCGGAGGCCCGGGTGACGTTGAACGGCCTCCGCGACGAGCCCGGCGTCGCCGGCCGCGTCTTCGGCGCCCTCGCCGACGCCAACGTCAACGTCGACGTGATCATCCAGAATGAGCCCGTCGGCGACGACCAGCTGGCCGACCTCTCCTTCACCGTCGACCGCGCCGACCTGCCGCTCGCGCGCGAGACGATCGCCGGCCTCGGCGACGTCTCGCTCAAGATCCTCGCCGACGAGCAGATCGGCAAGGTCTCGATCGTCGGCGCCGGCATGCGCTCCCACCCGGGCGTCGCCGCCAGGGTCTTTCAGGTCCTCGGCGAGGCGGAGATCAACATCGAGATGATCTCCACCTCGCCGATCAAAATCTCGTGCGTCATCGCGGCCGACCGCGTCTCCGAGGCGGTGAACCTCCTCCACAAGGCGTTCGACCTCGGCGAGGAGGCGATCCAGCCCGAGGACCCGACCGGACCCGGTCACCGGCCCACGGTCGCCGGCTGAGCGCGGTCATACTCGAGCGATGGCCGCCGACGGATACAGAGTTGGAGTGCTGGGCGCGACCGGGCTCGTCGGCTCGACGATCCTCGAGCTGCTCGCGGCTCGCAACTTCCCGGTCGGCGAGCTGGTGCCCTTCGCCTCCGAGCGTTCGGCCGGCAAGGAGATCGAGTGGGAGGGGCAGGTCCTCACGATTCAGTCGCTGAACGAGGACTCGATCCAGGGCCTCGACCTCGTCCTCTCCTCGGCCGGCGGCTCGGTCAGCGCCGAGTGGACGCCGAAGCTGGTCGCCGCCGGGGCGACGGTGGTCGACAACACCAGCTACTGGCGGATGCACGACGACGTGCCGCTGGTCGTCTCCGAGGTCAACCCCGATGCGCTCGCCGGCCACAACGGCATCGTCGCCAACCCCAACTGCTCGACGATGCAGATGGTCGTCGCCCTGAAACCGCTCTACGACGCGGCCGGTATCGACCGCCTGGTGATCTCCACCTACCAGGCCGTGTCCGGCACCGGCAAGGCGGCGATCGACGCGTTGAACGCCGAGGCGCGGGCCGTCGTCGGTGGCTACGACGTTCCCGAGCCGCAGAGCTACCCGCACCAGATCGCCTTCAACGTCCTCGCCCAGGCCGGCAGCTTCCCCGAGGGGGACGACCACACCGACGAGGAGCGCAAGCTGATCAACGAGACCCGCAAGATCCTCGGCGACCCCGGGATCAAGGTCAGCGCCACCTGCGTGCGGGTGCCGGTGATCACCGGCCACTCGGAGGCGGTCAACGTGGAAACGCGCGAGCCGCTCGGGCCCGAGCAGGCGCGCGAGCTGCTGGAAGCGGCCCCCGGGGTGACCGTCGTCGACGACCCCGCCGCCGGCCGCTATCCGATGGCGATCGACGCCGCCGGCAAGGACGACGTCTTCGTCGGCCGGATCCGCCGCGACGCCGGCAACGAGCGCGCACTCGACATCTGGGTCGTCTCCGACAACCTGCGCAAGGGTGCCGCTACCAACACGGTCCAGCTCGGCGAGCTCCTTATCGAGCAGGGTCTGCTCGGCCGCGGCTGAGCCGCCGCAGCGCAAACGGCGCCGCGAGCGTCGTCAGCACCGCCATTCCCACCACCACGGCGAACAGCTCCGCGTCGACGACCCCTTCGGCGGCACCGATCGAGGCAATGACGATCCCCACCTCGCCTCGCGGGACCATGCCGACGCCGACGATCGCGGCTTGGTTGCGGCCGAGGCTGCGAGCCGCGAGGTAGGCGGGCACGAGCTTGGTCAGCGCCGCCAGCACGGTGATCAGCGCCAGCCACCAGAGAGCATGGCCGTCGAACAGCGCGCCGAGGTCGAGCTCGATCCCGATGAAGGCGAAGAAGAAGGGCGGGAAGAACCAGTAGAGCGGCCGCACTTCTTCCTCGATCGAGGACTGGTCCTTGGTCTCGGCGACGATCATCCCGGCGAGGAAGGCGCCGATCAGCGCCGCCAGCCCGATCTTGGCGGAAAAGGCGGCGAGCCCGAGGCAGAGGATCACGGCCGGCAGCAGCGGCGATTTCGCGAATTGCGGTGCCTCCAGCAACTGCGGCCGGCCCTGCAGGAGGCGCGTCCCCCCGAGTGCGACGAAGGCGACGAAAGCGACCGCGACGCCCAGCGCCAGAAGGATCTTGCCGGCGTCGACGCCGCCGTCGGCGGCCATCCCGACCGCGACCGAGAGCAGGATCAGGGCGAGGACGTCGTCGACGACGGCGGCGCCGAGCACGGTCCGGGCGGCCCGCGTCCGTGCGATCCCGAGGTCGAGGAAGGTCGCCGAGGTGATGCCGGCGCTGGTCGCCGCCAGCGCCGCGCCGAGGAAGACGCTGGTCTCGCTACTCTCGCCCAGCGCCAGTCCGAACCCGATCCCCGCAAGGAAGGGGACGACGACGCCGGCGCTGCCTACCGCTACCGCGACGCGCCCGACCGCGCGCATCTCCGAGAGGCGCGTCTTCAGCCCGACCCAGAAGAGCAGGAAGACGACCCCCAGCTCCGCGAAGACCCGCAGCACCTCTCCCACCTCGACCAGGCCGAGGACCGAGGGCCCGATCAGCACCCCGCCGAGGATCTCACCGACGATCGCCGGCTGCCCGATCCGCTTGAAGAGCTCGTCTCCCAGCTTCGCGGCGAGCAGGACCAGGAAGAGGTCGGTAAGTACCTCGGCGGTGTCGGCGGCGGCGAGTGGGAGGGCTGAGACGAAGTCCACGTCAGTGCTTTCAGGGTCGGCTAGATGAGTGCCGACCAGTCTTCCCGGCTCACCTGCGCTCAGGCTACCAACCGCAACTTCACGAGCTTGGTCTGATTAAAAGGGAATCTCCGTCTTTGGACGGGCAGGAAACAGTCGCGGTACGCCGCGACCAAACAAGGGAGAAACAATGCTTGAAGTCATGGAAGGGCGCGCGCGAGCGGCCCGGTGGCGCGGCGCGCTGTTCGCCGGCCTCCTCGCTCTGCTCGCAGCGCTGGGAGCGGTGAACGCCACCGGCGCCTCGGCGCTGGGCGAACAGTGTTCCGGGAGCAACGCCAGGGGGCTCGGAGCGTTCCTGCAGACGAAAGCTCATGAACGCTGGGGGTCCAAAAGCGAAGTCGGGTTCAACGCCTCTCCGCACCCCCTCGCCTGCAACGGCAGCCAGGGAAGCGGCGGCACGCCGTCGGTTGACTACGTCCCCCTTGGCAGTCCTGCCGCCCTGCACGTTTGGGGTGCTGACGATGGCGTCCTGCACACCGAAGGGTTCGAAAGCACCCACCACTTCCTCGGCACCGACATCGCCCCCTCGGGCCCGGTCGGCGAAGCGGGGACGATGCTGGCGAACATGAAAAAAGCCCTCGGCAGCGACGTCGCCGTGATTCCGGTCTCGCAAACCGCGATCGCGATCGCCGCCCACCCGCCGGCGCTTCCCGCCCACTCGCCCTGCCTCGTGCCCAAAATCACCGGCGCGCAGCTGCAGAAAGTGTTCAGCGGCGAAATCAAGAACTGGCGGCAGATCGGGACCGCCTCCGATGCGTCCATCGGCGGCGACTGCGACCAGGCGATCACCAGGATCGTCCGCGGCGAAGGCGCCGGCACCACCTACCAGTTCAAGCACTACCTGAACTCGATCAACCCCTCGCCGCTCGCCTGCACCGGCAAAGAAAAACGGACCTGGGCGCAGCTCCAGGCCCCCTTCGGCGGCGAAGCGTCTCCGAACGTGAAATGGCCGCGCAACAGCGACTGCCAGGCGGGTGAAGGCAAAGTCAGTACCGTCGCCTCGGGATACGGAGAAGGCGAGGCCGGGCCGCTGCTCTACGTCGCGGATAACCCGGGCACGATCACCTACGGCAGCCTGCCGGCAGCGCAGCAGTGGGCACCGAAAGAGATCGTCAACGTGTTCAACGGGATCAAATACGCCAACCCGGCGACGGCTGAAAACGGAGCCAACTGCGGGGCGGCCAAATACACCCGTCCGGCCGGGTGGGAATCCGGCGTCAACGTCGACTGGTCGCAGGTCTACGGGTCCGATCCGAACATCGGGGAAAGCGCCAAAAACGCCTACCCGATCTGCACCCTGACCTGGGACATCGCCGCCACCGATCGCTTCACCGAGAAAGTGGCGACGACCGTCCACGACTACCTCGCCTTCGCAGTGGCGAAAGAAGGTGGGCAGGCGGCCGTGAGGAACGCGGGCTACCGCGACCTCCCCGCGTCGATCGCCGAAGCCGCGAACGTGGCGATCTCTCACATCGACGGTAAAGAAGAAGAAGGCGAAGAAGAAGAAGGCGGGACTGGCACCGTCCTCTGCAAAGCCGAACCGGAAGCGGTCGAAGGTGTTCTCACCTGCCCTAAAGGGGAAGGGTTCGTCGAAGGCAAAGTGACCGGCACCATGTATCCGGAACAGGTCGCCACCTTCGAATCGGTGGAAGGACCGGAACTGGTCGTCTCCTGTCCGGAGGCGTACTACCTGGGTGAATTCAACGAAGACGGCACCGCTGCCGGTGGCCTCTTCGAACTCGCCTTCGGCCAGAAAGAAGGTTGCACCACGAGCTTCCCGGAAAAACCCGAAGCCGTGGTCTTCCTCGAAAACCCGCCGCTCGACGCCTCCCACTTCGACTATGTCGGGGCGGAATCGCCGAACGGCTCGTTCACGCTGGCGAAATCCAGCGGAGTGCCGCTGCTGAGAATCCAGAGCTCAGCGGTGTGCGTCTACATGCCGAGCTCGGTCAAATTCGACATCTACAACGCCAGCCCGTCGGCGATGTTGATGCAGGGGACTTGGAAACTCCTCGAAGAATCCCCGGAAGGGGCGTGTCCGACGTTGCTCAGCAGCTTCGCGCCGCTGACCCTGACCAGGCTGGGCGAAGGCCTGCCGCTCTACATCGCCGGCAAATAGCGCAACCAGAAAGGGGGTCGCGCTCCGGCGCGGCCCCCTTTCACCAGAAATGTTTTGTCTGCTATAGTCGAGTTATGGCAGAAGAGTGGCGAGAGAATCGGCAGGACGAACGCATCGAACGCCTCGAGGACGACCTCCGCGAGGCCAAGCAGAAGATCTGGGCACTGGAGAGGCGGCCTGGGGAATTGATCCTCAAGGCCGAGATGGTGATCATTTGGCTTCTGATCGCGGCGATTTGGGTTCTCGCGATCGTCAATATCGCGACGAAGAGCTAAGCCGCAGCTAGGCTGCCTTAGATGGAGGGCGAACGCCGGAATCTGGAGCTGAAGGCCAGAGACCCCGATCAGGAACGCTCGCTCAGGGTCTGTGAAGACTTAGGGGCCGAGGGCAAGGGGACGTTGCTTCAGAAAGACACCTACTTCGCTGTTCCCCGGGGCCGGTTAAAGCTGCGCCAAGAGAAGGGCAAGATTGCTCACCTGATCGCCTATAAGCGATCTGATGTTGCAGGGAATAGAGAAAGCAGCTACCAAATCGTCGCGGTGCCAAAAGCGGTTGAGTTGGAAGAAGCACTTGCTGGCGCTCTCAGCGTCGTCGCCGTTGTAAATAAATCGCGTCACCTCTTCCTCTACAAGGAGGTGAGGATCCACCTCGATTCGGTTGAAGGGCTAGGGGACTACATCGAGTTCGAGGGGGTTGCTGAGCCAGGGGAAGAAGATCTGCGGCGCTTCGAGGGGCTGCTATCTGACCTGCAGAAATCCTTCGAAATCCAAGAAGCTGATCTCATCGGTGAGAGCTATTGCGATCTCGTCGCAAAGAATCTTCATTCAGCGCGCAATACGTAACATCTTGTCTGCTACGTTTTTGGCATGGAGAGCAGCCGCGCCCAATGGACTGACGCCCGCCTGGATGACTTGGCGGACCGGGTGACCGAGCTCGATCATCGCCTGACTTCACAGATCGATGCGCGCTTCAACTCGCTTGATGCCAAGTTCGACGCCAAGTTCGACCGCCTCCAGCAGACGCTGATCGGTTCGATGACGACCGTAGTGCTCGCCTTTGCGCTGCAGGCCGTCTTCGGCGGCTAAGCCGCCGCGCCGGCGGTGAGGCGCTCCTCGACCCAGCCGGTCGAGGCGATGTGCTTGCTCATGCCAAGTTCCTTCGGCTCGGCGCCGAGGGCGAGGCCGACGAGCTGCGGCAGGTGGAGGACGGCGAGGCCGAGGTCGCGGTTGACGACCTTGGCCGCCTCCGGCTGCTGCATGTCGAGGTTGAGGTGGCAGAGCGGGCAGGGGGTGACGAGGCAGTCGGCGCCGGCGTCGATCGCGTCGCCGACGTGGGTGCCGGCCTGGCGCAGCGAGGTCTCGCGAGCCATCGTGATCACCGGGAAGCCGCAGCACTTGCGGGCGCCGTCGTACTCGACGACCTGGCCGCCGAGGACCTCGATCACCTTCTCCAGGTAGACGTCGCGGTCGGGGTAGTGGTTGTAGCCCAGTCGTTCCTTCGGCCGCACGATGTAGCAGCCGTAGAAGGGGCCGACGCGGAGGCCGCTGAGCGGGCGCTTGACCTGCGCGGCAAGTTTGTCGAGGCCGTAGTCCTCGACCAGCAGCCAGAGGAAGTTTTTGTTGGTCCAGCCGCCCTCCTCGCCTTTCTCGTAGGAGAGGCCCTGGCCGGAGAGCGCCTCGTTGACATGGGCGCGGTAGGCCGAGTCGGCGTCGAGGCGCTGCTGGCACTCCGACTGCGCCCCCTGGCAGGTCGAGCAGATGTTCATCATCGAGAGCCCGGTCTGCTGGGCGAGGGCGAAGGTGCGCGCGTTCAGGGTGTCGGCGAGCTCCTGGTTGTGCTCGGCGATGACGCCGGCGCCGCAGCAGTTGGCACGGTCGAGTTCGACCAGCTCGATCCCGAGCCGCTCGGCGACCAGCGCCATCGAGCCGTGCAGCTCCGGGGTGAAGCCACGGGAGACGCAGCCGGGCCAGTAGGCGACCTTGATGTTCTCAGCCATTTTTGACCTCCTGGGCGGTGTCCGGGTCGGTCGAGCGCTCGATGCCCTTCTCGACGTTCTCCTCGGCGAGCTCGCCCTCCTCGCCCTTGATGTACAGGTTGAATTCCTCTTTGTGCTCCTCGGCGTGCTTGTAGATCGCCTTGACGTCGTCCTGAGCGCTGTCGGGGAGCTTGTGGTGCATGCCGGGGATCAGCTTCTGCAGCGAGCGAGCCTTGCCGGTCTTGAAGGCGCGGATCGCCGTCGGGAGCGAGCCGATCATTTCCCGGATCGCCCGCTTGTTCGGTTTCAGCTTGCCTTTGACACCGGGTGCGAAGGACTCCTGCAGCAGCAGCGCCTCGTCCAACGTCCCCTTCTTCTCGATGATCTTGACGAAGGCGATCTCGTGGTCGTGGCCGCTGTTGGGGTCCTCGATCCCCTCTTCGCCGGCTTTGCGGCGCAGGCGCATGATCTGGTCCATCGGCGCCACGCCCTTCGGGCAGGCGTCGATGCAGCTGAAGCAGTGGGTGCAGTCGTAGATCCCGTGCGGGTCGTTGGCGAGGTCGTGCAGGCGCTCTTTCGTCTCCGCGTCGCGCGGGTCGCCGACGAAGCGGTAGGCCTTGGCCAGCGCGGCCGGGCCGATGAAGCCGGGGTCGGCTTCCATCGAGAGGCAGGAGGAGACGCAGGCGCCGCACTGGATGCAGGCCATCGACTGGGTGATGTCGATCATCGACTCCGGCTCGACGACGTACTCGCGCTCGGGCGGCTCGCCGTGCGGCAGCAGCCAGGGAGTGACGCGACGGATCTTGGTCCAGTGCGTCGACTCCATGTCCGTGATCAGGTCCTTGATCACCGGCATGTTCCCCATCGGCTCGATCACGATCGGGGTGCTCGACGAGTCGTTGCCGACGGCGCTCGCCTTCTTGTCCGCGAGCTCCTGGGCCTCGCCGATCTGGGTCTTGCAGCCGAGCCCGGACTGGCCGTTGATCTTCATCCCGCAGGAGCCGCAGATCGCGGCGCGGCAGGAACAGCGGACGGCGAGCGAGCCGTCCTCGTCGTCCTTCGCCTGCAGCAGCCCGTCGAGGACCGAGAGCGAAGGATCGAGGTCGACGTTGAACTCCTCCCAGTAGGGACCCTCGCCGCTCTCAGGCTGGAACCGGCGGACTTTGATCGTGTACGCGGCCATCTAGTACGTCCTCTCTTGCGGTTCCCACTGGGTGATCGTGACCTCGGAGTAGGAGATCTCGGGCCCGTCGTCGGTCTGCTCGAGGTCGATGTGTTTGAGCCACTCCTCGTCGTTGCGCTCCGGGTAGTCGGTGCGGTACTGGGCGCCGCGGCTCTCCTTGCGCTCCAGTGCGGCGACACAGGTGCACTCGGCGTTGTCGAGCATGTACCCGAGCTCGATTGCGGCAATCAAGTCCTGGTTGAAGACGCTGCCGTGGTCGTCGATGTAGGCGGTCTTCGCCTCCTCCTTGAGGCGCTTGACGATTTCCAGCGCTTCGGTGATCCCGGCCTCGTCGCGGAAGACGGCGACTTTGGCGTCCATCGTCTGGCCCAGCTCGCGCTTGATCTCGGAGATGCGGCGGCCGGAGCCCTTCTGGCGGGAGACGAGGTCGGCGATCATCGCCTCCTCGTCCTCGAGCACCTTCTTCGAGGGGCGGGAGGCGTCCATCCGCTTGGCGCGGGCGGCGGCGTCGCGGCCGGAGCGCTTGCCGAAGATCAGGGTGTCGAGCAGCGAGTTGGCGCCGAGGCGGTTGCCGCCGTGGACCGAGACGCAGGCGGTCTCGCCGGCCGAGTAGAGGCCGGGGATGTCGGTGCGGCCGTCGACGTCGGTCTTGACTCCGCCCATCGTGTAGTGGTTGCCCGGCTTGATGTGGATCGGTTCGCGGGTGATGTCGACGCCGGCGAAGTCGCGGCCGACGAGGACGATCTCGCGCAGCGCCTCGTGCACGCGCTTTTTCGGAACCACGGTGATGTCGAGCGCCACGGTGCCGTCGGGGAAGCCGCGGCCCTCGTTGATCTCGGTCTGCTCGGCGCGGGAGACGACGTCGCGCGAGGCCAGCTCCATCTTGTTCGGCGCGTACTTCTCCATGAAGCGTTCGCCCTTGGCGTTGAGCAGGTGCGCGCCCTCGCCGCGGGCGCCCTCGGTGATCAGGAAGCCCTTGCCCGCCAGCGTCGTCGGGTGGTACTGGATCATCTCCATGTCCATCAGCTTGGCGCCGACCCGGTAGGCCATCGCGATCCCGTCGCCGGTGCAGATCAGGGCGTTGGTGGTCGGCTGCCAGACCTGGCCGTTGCCGCCGGTGCAGAGGATCACCGACTTCGCCTGGAAGAGCTCCATCGAGCCGTCGGCGACGTTGCGGGTGACGACGCCGCAGCACTCGCCGTTCTCGTCGATCGCCAGCGAGCTGCAGAACCACTCCTCGTAGCGGGCGATCTGCTCGGAGTACCGCATCAGCTGCTCGTAGAGCACGTGCATGATCGCCTGGCCGGTGATGTCGGCGACGTAATAGGTGCGGGCGGCGGAGGCACCGCCGAAGGCGCGGGTGCCAAGCTTGCCTTCCTCGTTGCGGTGGAAGGTGACGCCGAGGTGCTCGAGGTGGAGGATTTCCTCCGGCGCCTCGCGGGTCATGATTTCGACCGCGTCCTGGTCGCCGAGGTAGTCGGAGCCCTTGATCGTGTCGAAAGCGTGGGACTCCCAGGAGTCGCCGGGGTTGAGCGCCGCGTTGATCCCGCCCTGGGCGGCATTCGAGTGGGAGCGGACCGGATGGACCTTGCTGATGATCCCGACCGATACGCCTTCCTCGGCGGCGGCTAGCGCTGCTCTTTGGCCGGCGAGCCCGGCCCCGATTACGAGAACGTCATGGGATGGCACGAGCGCGGATGCTATAGCCCAAAATCCCGAGGACGTAGTCGGAATTCGTCACTTTGTAATTCGTCACCTCAGAGCCAGCGATCGCCGAGACGGCGGAGTTGCTTCGTCGGCGAGGGCGATGGCCCGCTCCACGGTCTCGAAATTGACGTTGGCCGCGACGTCGTTGGGCCAGTGGTAGCGGCCGGGCTGCTTCAGGTCGGTGCAGCTGCAGAGGGCGACCGTCTCGTAGCCGGCGACGCGGGGCTCGAGGCCGTCGGTGCCGTTGTAGGTGCGGAGATTGGGGTAGAGCCAGATGCCGAGCTCCTCCGCGAGTGCCTTCGACAAATCCGAGGGCGCGTGGGGGGTAGTCGCGCATCTTCAGGAAGCCCTCGCCCTGCAGCGCCAGCAGGTGGGTGGCGCCGAGCGTCTCCAGGCAGAGGAAGAAGGTGCTCTCCTGCGGCAGCTCGCCGAAGTGGCGCTCGCCGAACGCCTTCATCCCCTCGCTGAAGCTCTCCTCCGAGCCGGTGGAGAGGAGGATCACGCGGATCCCCTCGGGGGGCTCGGCGAGGAAGCGGCGGGCGAGCGCCAGCAGGGCGACGACCGCGGTGCCGTTGTCGTTGGCCGCCGGCACCGACTTGCGCAGGCCGATGTCGGCCATCGCCGCGACCGTGCCGAGGCCGAGGAAGAGGCCGAGCTTGGAGAGCAGCCTGCTACCGGTCGCCGCGCCCAGCGTCGCCAGCATCGGCCCGCCGACCACCGGCGCCATCAGTGGCGGACTGGTGTCGGAGCCCTCGACGAGGCCGAGGCGATCGGCGATCTCGGGCAGGACGGGGTGGAAGACGAGGCCCGAGTGGGCGGCGTCGTGGTGGGCGCTGAGGACGATCGTCCGCTCGCTTCCGGGTCGCCGAGCTCGCAGACGACGTTGTAGGTGGTGCGCTTGGGGAGGAATCGGCGCAGCCGCCGCTCTCCCGGCGGGAAGTCGTCGGCGATCCCGGCGGCGCCGGCGGCCCCGAGCAGGGTCCCGAGGAAACGGCGGCCGCGCAGCGCCGCCGTAGCGCCGAGCGCTCCCAGCGCGGCGCCGATCCCGAGCGGCCACCAGTAGGTGCCGTGCGCGGTCTCGGCCTCGATCCGCGCCTCCGCCCCGAGCTCGGTCGAGCTGGTCGACCAGCCACTCGGCCGCCCGGCGCTCGCCGTCGGAGGCGGACGGACGCTCGATCCGCTCCAGTTCCTCCAGGCGGTCCCGCAGCCAATTCGCTTCGCTTGCCATCGCCTCCGCGAAGCTAGCCGCTTACCATGGGCGCATGCTCGGCGGTGGGTCGATCACCCTCTTCCACTTCCGCGGGATCAAGGTCAGCGTCGACTGGTCCTGGTTCCTCGTCCTCTTCCTGGTCATCATCTACATGGCCAACGTCTTCGAAGGCCTGCTCGACGAATCCGGGAGCACGCCCTTCCTGCTCGCCCTGCTCAGCGCCGTCGGCTTCTTCGGCTCGATCCTCCTGCACGAGTTCGGCCACGCGGTGGTGGCGATGCGCAACGGGATCGGCATCTCCAGTATCCAGCTCTGGATCTTCGGCGGAATGGCGCGGATGGATCGCGAAGCCGATTCGCCCGGCACCGAACTGAAGGTGGCGCTGGCAGGGCCGGCGGTGACGCTGGCGATCGTCGTCGTCCTGGCCGTGCTCGGGACCCTGACCGCGGGCTGGGTCGATTTCAGGGAAGCGTCCCTGCGGGAGACGGGCTCCGATGCCTCCGGCCTGCTGGCGCTGATCGCCTGGCTGGCGGTCGATCAACCTCTTCGTCCTCGTCTTCAACCTGCTGCCGGCCTTTCCGATGGACGGCGGCCGGGTCGCCCGCGCGATCGCCTGGTGGAAATCCGGCAACCGCAACTCGGCGACCCGCTTCGCCGCCAATCTCGGCCGCGGCTTCGGCTACCTCTTCATCGGGGTCGGCATCGCCCTCGCCTTCAGCGGCGATGCCTTCAGCGGCATCTGGCTCGCCCTGATCGGCATGGTGATCAACGGCTCCGCCCGCGGCGCCGCGATGCAGACCGCGCTGACCAGCCGCGTCAGCGACGTCCGGGTCGCCGACGTGATGGACCGCGAGCCGGTCGCGATCCCCGGCGACCTCAGCGTCGAGCGCGCCCTCGACGAGTACTTCCTCCGCTACCGCTGGCCCTGGTTCCCGGTCGTCAACGCCGCCCACCGCTTCCTCGGCCTGGTCGATCGCGACCGCGCCGACGAGGTGCCCGAGGTCTCCCGCGCCAGCTCCCACGTCTCCGAGCTGGTCGATCACGACATCGGCCTCTACGTCCGCGACGACACCCCGCTCGACTCCCTGCTGGCGAACCAGAACCTGCGGCGCCTGGGCGCGCTGATGGCGGTCGACGCCGAAGGCCGACTCAGCGGCGTGATCACGATCGAGCAGGTCGGGCGAGCACTGCGCGACGGCACGAGCCCCGGCTGAGGGGGAGAGTTTTGGCGCGGCAGAGCTTATGGCCCCTATGGGGTACAAAAGCTCTGCCGCGGGGCAGCAGTTGGCAGCGCTGGCCGGCCGACAGCATGGAGTGGTGTCGATCCGTCAGCTGCAACGGCTCGGCCACTCTCATAAGTCCGTCCGCCGAGCGGTAGCGGGAGGGCGGCTTCATCGACTCCACCGTGGTGTCTACGCCGTCGGACACACGAACCTGTCACTGCAGGGGCGCTGCCTCGAGGCGGTCTTGGCATCTGGACCCAGGGCGCTGCTGAGCCATTACTCCGCTGGGTGGCTACTCGGTCTCCTCGCCACCAGACCAGTGCCGGTGCACGTGACGACGCCGGCCCCACGCAAGCGGCGCGGTTCGGTTCGGATCCATCACTCACGGACTCTGATCGACGCCGACAGAGCACTGGAGCAAGGAATTCCTGTCACTTCCGTCGCCCGCACCGCACTCGACCTGGCGGCGGTCGTGCGCTTTCGAACTCTCCGCCGATTCATCCGGCGGTCCGAGGAGCTGAAGGTTTTCGACCTCGATGACTTTCGCTCGGTGCTGGCTCGCAATCGAGGACACCGAGGCGCCCTTCCTCTCGAGCGAGCTATCCACATATATGAACCCCCACGCTTCACCCGCTCAGAGCTCGAGAGGGAGTTCCTCGCGCTCGCCGAACAGAGGGGGCTCCCGCAGGCGGCTACCGCCTTCAACGTTGCGGGCTACGAGCTCGACGTCTACTGGCCGGAGCTGCGCTTCGCCGTCGAACTGGACGTCTACGCAACTCACGGCGCGCACGAGCCGTTCGAGGAGGACCGCCGGCGCGACGAGGACTTGAAGCTCGCCGGCGTCGAGCTGACCCATGTGACCGGAAGGCGTCTCGAACGCGAACCGCAACAGGTCATGAATCGCATCGTTCGGCTCCTCGACCAGCGCCGGGAGCAGCTCGCCTCCGGAGGCTGGACCGGCGGCGACGTCGCTAGGCGACCGCGCGGTGGCGCTCGATGATGCGGCCGAAGTCGGTTCCCGCCGGGAGCGTGCCGAAGGCCTGCCCCCAGTCGCCGGCCAGGCGTGAGGCGCAGAAGGCGTCGGCGACGGCTTCGTCGCCGTAGCGGACCAGGAGCGAGGCCTGGAGGGCGAGGGCCATCTTCTCGACCAGGCGGCGGGCGCGGGACTCGATCGTCTCCAGGTCGCCAGGTAGTTCGGTGCGCAGGGAGGCGGTGAACTCCTGCAGGCGCGGCTCCTGGACGGCGCCCTCCTCGACCTCGGCGAAGAAGGTCTCGACCGAGGCCGGGCTCTTGACCATCGCCCGGAGGACGTCGAGGCACTGGACGTTGCCCGACCCCTCCCAGATCGAGTTGAGCGGGCTCTCGCGGAAGAGGCGCGGCATCCCCGACTCCTCGACGTAGCCGTTGCCGCCCAAGCACTCGAGCGCCTCGCCGGCGTGCATCGGGGCGCGCTTGCAGATCCAGTACTTCAGCACCGCGTTGGCGATCCGCTTCAGCTGTTGGGCCTCCTCGTCGCCGGCGAGCGCTTCGTCGTAGGCGCGCGCCAGCCGCAGGGCGCTGACCGTCGCCGCCTCCGACTCGACCGCGAGGTCGGCGAGGACGTTCCGCATCAGCGGCTGCTCGCTGAGCTCGCGCCCGAAGACCGAACGGTGGGTCGCGTGGTGGATCGCCTGCGCCACACCCGCCCGCATTCCGGTGGCGCCGCCGAGGACGCAATCGAGGCGGGTGTGGTTGACCATCTCGATGATCGTCCGCACCCCGCCGCCCTCTTCGCCGACCAGCCAGGCGGAGGCGCTGTCGAACTCGATCTCGCTGGAGGCGTTGGAGCGGTTGCCGAGCTTGTCCTTGAGCCGCTGCAGGCGGAAGCGGTTGCGCTCGCCGTCCGGGGTCCAGCGGGGGAAGAGGAAGCAGGAGATGCCACCGTCGGCCTGGGCGAGGACGAGGAAGGCGTCGCACTGCGGCGCCGACATGAACCACTTGTGGCCGCTCAGCTCGTACTCGGCCCCGGGGCCGCCGCCGTTGACGGGCTGGGCCACGGTGGTGTTGGCGCGGACGTCGGTGCCGCCCTGCTTCTCGGTCATCCCCATCCCGGCCAGCGCTCCCGTCTTCTGCGCTGACGGCGCGTTGTTCGGGTCATAGGTAGAGGAGAGGAAGCGCGGCTCCCATTCCGCCGCCAGCTCCGGCTGGGTCCGCAGGGCCGGGATCACCGAGTAGGTCATCGAGATCGGGCAGCCGATCCCCGCCTCCGCCTGCGACATGCACATGAAGGCGGCGCCGCGGGCGACGTGGGCGCCCGGCCGTGGGTCCTTCCAGGGCGAGGAGTGGAGCTCGAAGCCCACCCCCACGCCCATCAGCTCGTGCCAGGAGGGGTGGAAGTCGACGGTGTCGACCCGGTTGCCGTAGCGGTCGTGGGTGCGCAGCTTCGGGGGGTTTTCGTTGGCCTGCGCGCCGAGCGCCTGCACCCGCTCGCTGCCGGCGACGGCGCCGACCTCTGAGATCCGCTCCAGGTCCCACTCGGCCCCCTCGCGCCGCACCGCCTCGCCGAGGACGGTGTCGGCCTCGAAGACGTTGTAGTCGACCAGCGGCGGCGGTTGGTTGACCACCTCGTGGTTGCCGACGGTCTTGCTCTCGACAGTTGCCATCGACCTCGGATTGTCGCACTCCAGCGACGGTGTGTCCTAGATAGCATCGCGCCGATGCCGAAGATCAAAGTCGCCAAGCCGGTGGTGGAGCTCGATGGCGACGAGATGACCCGAATCATCTGGTCGTTCATCAAGGAGCAGTTGGTCCTCCCGTATCTCGACGTCGAGCTCGAGTACTACGACCTCGGGATCGAGAGCCGCGATGCGACCGAAGACCAGATCACGGTCGAAGCCGCCGAAGCGATCAAACGCCACGGCGTCGGCGTCAAGTGCGCGACGATCACCCCGGACGAGGCCCGGGTCGAGGAGTTCGGATTGAAGGAGATGTACCGCTCGCCGAACGGGACGATCCGCAACATCCTCGGGGGGGTCATCTTCCGCGAGCCGATCGTGATCTCGAACATCCCGCGGCTGGTGCCGGGTTGGACGAAGCCGATCGTGATCGGGCGTCACGCCTTCGGCGACCAGTACCGCGCCACCGACCTGGTGGTGCCGGGTGAGGGCACGCTGACCATGACCTACACCCCCAAGGACGGCTCGGAGCCGGTCGAGCTCGACGTCTACGACTTCCCCGGCGGCGGCATCGCGATGGCGATGTACAACCTCGATGACTCGATCCGCGAGTTCGCCCGCGCCTCGATGCGCTACGGCCTCGACCGCGGCTTCCCGGTCTACATGTCGACCAAGAACACGATCCTCAAGCGCTACGACGGGCGCTTCAAGGACCTCTTCGCCGAGGTCTACGAGGCGGAGTTCAAAGCTGACTTCGAGGCCGCCGGTCTCACCTATGAACACCGCTTGATCGACGACATGGTCGCCGCCGCCCTGAAGTGGGAGGGCGGCTACGTGTGGGCCTGCAAAAACTACGACGGCGACGTCCAGTCTGACACCGTCGCCCAGGGCTTCGGCTCGCTCGGGCTGATGACCAGCGTGCTGATGAGCGCCGACGGCAAGACCGTGGAGGCCGAGGCAGCCCACGGCACCGTCACCCGCCACTACCGGCAGCACCAGCAGGGCAACCCCACTTCCACCAACCCGATCGCTTCGATTTTCGCCTGGACCCGGGGGCTCAGTGCTCGCGGCCGGATGGATGAAACCCCAGAGGTCTCACAGTTCGCCGAGGCGCTCGAGCGCGTCTGCATCGAGACCGTTGAAAGCGGGAAGATGACGAAAGACCTGGCGCTGCTGGTGGGTGGCGACCAGGAGTACCAGACCACGCAGGAGTTTCTCGCCTCAATCGACGAGAACCTCCAGCGCGCGATGGTCTAAGCGATCTTCCAAACCCCCGACTCCGAGGAGAAGATTCAGTGAGCACCCCCCCTGTCAAGGTCACTGTTACCGGCGCCGCCGGCCAGATCGGCTACGCCCTGCTGTTCCGCATCGCCAGCGGCCAGATGTTGGGACCGGATACGCCGGTCGAGTTGAGCCTGCTGGAGATCCCCCAGGCGATCAAAGCCGCCGAGGGCACCGCGATGGAGCTCGACGACTGCGCCTTTCCGCTGTTGAGCAGAATCGAGATCACCGACGACCCCAAGCAGGCCTTCGACGGCTGCAACGTCGGTCTCCTGGTGGGAGCGCGTCCGCGTGGACCGGGCATGGAGCGCTCCGACCTGCTCGAGGCCAACGGCGGCATCTTCAAACCGCAGGGCGAAGCGATCAACGCCGGCGCCGCCGACGACGTCAAGGTGCTGGTCGTGGGCAACCCGGCCAACACCAACTGCCTGATCGCGATGTCGAACGCACCGGACGTGCCCCGGGAGCGGTTCACGGCGATGATGCGGCTCGACCACAACAGGGCGATCTCCCAGCTCGCGAACAAGCTCGGCAAGCAGGTCACCTCGGTCACCAACATGACCGCCTGGGGGAACCACTCGCCGACCCAGTACCCCGATCTGGTGAACGCCAAGGTCAACGGTGGCAGCGCCTGGGACGCGGTCGACGACGAGGCCTGGATCGCCGACGAGTACATCCCGCGGGTGGCCAAACGCGGCGCCGAGATCATCGACGCGCGCGGGGCTTCCAGTGCCGCCTCGGCGGCAAACGCGGCGATCGACCACGTTCACGACTGGGTGCTTGGTACTCCCGACGGAGATTGGGTATCGATGGCGGTTCCGGCTGATGGTTCCTACGGAATCGGTGAGGGAATCGTCTGCGGCGTTCCCTGCACCTGCAGCGGCGGTGAGTGGAGCATTGTCCAAGGGCTCGACGTGCCTGAGTTTTCGCGTGAGCGCATCGACCGCAGCGTGATGGAGTTGCAGGAAGAGCGGGACGCGGTCAGCCAGCTTGGGCTGATTTAACAGACGTTCTTCTCCTCTTCCAAAAAAAGAGGCCGGCGAGCGATCGCCGGCCTCTTTTTTGAGGTAACTATGAGTACCTATTAACCGCCGGCTGGGTAGTACTGGCGCCCGTCCTTTTTCACACGACCCTCTTTCTCGAGGTCGCCGAGGACTCGGTACAGGTAGTTCGGCTTGATTTTCATTGCTTTGGCGACGTCGGAGGCACTGATGCCGGGCTGCTCCTCAATCAGTTTCACTGCCTGGTCGCCTCGGGTGCCGCCGCGCCTTTTGCGACGACGGCGTTTGGGACCACCGGTACTGGTGACGCCACCGCCGGTGGCTTTGCTCGAGCTGCCTTTGGGGCGGCCCGGCCGCCGGCGGGTGGCTTTGCCACCGAGCTCCGCAAGGGCGCGCTCGAGGCGTTGACGCTCCTCGTCGAGATCGGCAAGGCGTCGCTCGACGAGCTGCCGGGCCTCATCGAGGACATTGTTGGTGGGGGGCATCTAGTTCCTTTCCATCCAAAGTTCAGATATACCCTGGAGAGAGTCTGCCAGAGTCATACACACTGTGACAGTCAGCGGGCCAGATCAACGAGATCTTTCAGACGATTGGCTGGTGGCAACGCCCAGTCAGCCAGACTGAGTGGAAATGGCTGTCGAATATCGTTCGCTAGGCAGTGCGTTCTGCCTGGTGAGGGCAGCGCCAACCAAAATCGAGTTAGTCTCTGTACTTGCTGCGCTTCTTCGGATACGTCCGGAAGACGTGATCCCAGATCGGCGAAGAGACGCCGTAGCCGTAGCCGTGATCCTGGAAGTGATGGCGCATGTGATGTTCGCGCAGTCGCTTGCCGAAGTCCGACTTGGGCACGAAGTGGTGGACGTAGTAATGCGTGTAGTCGTAGAAGAGGTAGCCGAGGAGGAAGCCGGCGAAGAGGGGGAAGGCGGCGTTGCCGAGGATCGCCCAGAAGCCGGGAAGAAGAGGGCCGCCAGCGGGATCGAGACCGAGGGCGGCATCACCAGCCGCATCTTGTCGTTGGGATGGTCGTGGTGGATGCCGTGGATGATGAAGTGCATGCGGCGGCCGAAGGCGTTGTCCGGCTCCCAGTGGAAGACGAGGCGGTGCAGCCAGTACTCGGTCAGGGTCCAGACGCCGACCGCCGGCCAGGGTCAGCAGCGCCAGCTGCCAGGCGGCGTAGCCGCGATCGACCCCGATCCACTCCATCGCCACCACCACCGGGACGAAGATGATCGCCGGGACCGCGGGGTGGACGCGGGAGAAGAAATTGAGGAAGTCGCTTTTGAAAAGCGGGGGAGAAGCGGAGAGCTTCTCGCTGCGGGAATGACTCTCCATCGGCCGCAATATTAGCGCTGAGCACCCGCGTTCCCGCAAGACGCAGGGAAGCTGTGACGAAGCTGTTTCGAAGATGTGGCGATTTGCGGAAACGGCCCCGACGCGCTACCCGGCGACGATGCAAATATGCGCGCCGATGCCACGCAAGCCAAAGCCGCCGACCTGCGAGGACTGCTATTTCCGCAAAAACCTCCTCTGCGCCCTGGAGCTGAACGAGGCCTGCACCACCTTCCGCCCGAACCGACCAGAGGGCCTTGTCCCACCCCGCCAGCCAGTCCTCCTCATGCGGGCCCCGCGCTGGGCCTCGCGTCCCGCTTAAGACGCTCCTCCGGCGGGTGGCGACGATCGGGAGGACTCTCCCGGTAGGGAGAGCCCCCGATCGGAGACGGACCCGCCGGCCGCCGCGCATTATTTTGTGCCCGATGCCCCAACGTGACATCTTCGTGGATTGGAGCCGGACCCGGTACGTCGCCCGGCGCTCGAGCGGGTTCTCGCCCAACGTCGACGTCTACTACTGCGGCGACCCGCAGCGGGCGATCGTCAAGGTCGACCTCGCCGGGGTCGAGCTCTCGGAGGTCGGGATCGAGGTCAGCGGCCGCCAGCTCGCGATCGTCGGCGAGCGGCAGGTGCAGGAGAGCGAGGGGCGGGTCTACCAGCAGATCGAGATCCCCTCCGGTCCACTTCCGTCGGGTCGTCGAGCTCCAGGTCGAGGTCGACGCCGAGCGCGCCACCGCCACCTACGAGGAGGGAATCCTGCGGATCGAGTCTGCCGCTGCGCGATCCCAACGAGACCACCCGCCGGGTTCCGATAGGCCGTAAGTGATGGAGGGCGCCCCCGTCCTTGAGGTGGTCGACGCGCCGCTGGACGCGGAGGACGCGATCCGCATCGACCAACCGTTGCCGGAGGCGCTTCCGGTCCTGCCGCTGCGCGACACCGTCACCTTCCCCGAGACCTTGGCTCCGCTCGCCGTCGGCCAGGAGCGCTCGATCCAGCTGATCGACGACGTCCTCGGCACCAACCGGATGCTGGTCATGGTCACCGCCCGCGACCCGGAGAACGAGCTCCCCGGGCCAAACGACCTCTACGACGTCGGCGTCGTCGGCGCGGTCGCCCGGATGGTCAAGGTTCCCGATGGCTCGCTGCGGATCCTCGTCCAGGGGATGCAGCGGGTGAAACTCGGCGACTTCGTCGCCGAGCAGCCCTACATGGTCGCCCGGATCAGCGCCCTGCCCGATGTCCTCAAACCGAGCCAGGAGCTGGAGGCGCTCAGCCGCAACGTCCAGCGCACCTTCTCGGAGATCGTCGAGCAGATCCCCTACCTGCCCGAGGAGCTGCAGATGGCGATCGCCAACATCGAAGACCCGGCGGCGCTGGCACACCTGATCGCCGGGGCGCTGCGGATCGGCGTCGAGGAGAAGCAGAAACTGCTCGAAGAGATCGACGTGGCGAAGCGGCTCCGCCACCTCTCGCGGGTCCTCGCCCGCGAGCTCGAGGTGGTCCAGCTCGGGACCCAGATCCAGACGCAGGTCCAATCCGAGATCGACAAGGGCCAGCGCGAGTTCTTCCTCCGCCAGCAGCTGAAAGCGATCCAGGAGGAGCTCGGAGAGGAGGACGAGCAGCAGGCCGAAGCAAACGAACTGCGCGAGAAAATCGCGGCGGCCGAACTTCCCGAGCACGCCCTCAAAGCCGCCGAGCGCGAGCTCTCGCGACTGGAGAAACTGCCGCCGGCCGCCGCCGAGCACGGGGTCATCCGCACCTATTTGGAGTGGATGGTCGAGCTGCCCTGGTCGAAGGAGACGGAGGACAACCTCGACCTCAAGCACGCCCGCAAGGTGCTCGACGCCGACCACTACGACCTGGAGAAGATCAAGGACCGGATCCTCGAGTACCTGGCGGTGCGCAAGCTCAACCCCTCCTCGCCGGGACCGATCCTCTGCTTCGTCGGCCCGCCCGGGGTCGGCAAGACCAGCCTCGGAAAATCGATCGCCAAAGCCCTCGGCCGCGAGTTCGAGCGGATCTCGGTCGGCGGCGTCCGCGACGAGGCCGAGATCCGCGGCCACCGCCGCACCTACATCGGCGCCATGCCCGGAACCATTGTCCGGGCGCTGCGCGACGCCGGCTCCCGCAACCCCGTCTTCATGATCGACGAGATCGACAAGATGGGCGCCGACTTCCGCGGCGACCCCGCCTCGGCGATGCTCGAGGTCCTCGACCCGGCCCAGAACGACGGCTTCCGCGACCACTACCTCGACCTCGAGTTCGACCTCTCCGACGTCGTCTTCATCGCCACCGCGAACGTCCTCGACACGATTCCCGGCCCGCTGCTGGACCGGATGGAGACGATCGAACTCGCCGGCTACACGCTGGAGGAGAAGCGCCACATCGCCCGCCACTACCTGGTCCGCCGCCAGATCGAGGCCAACGGGCTGAAGCCCTCGCAGATCGAGTTCGCCGATGCGGCGCTGACCGCGATCATCGAGGAGTACACGCGCGAGGCCGGGGTCCGCAACCTCGAGCGCCAGATCGGCACCGTCTGCCGCAAAGTCGCCCTCCAGGTCGCCGAGGGCAAGGCGAAGGGAAAGGTGAAGATCTCGGGCAAGAAAGCGCGCGAGCTGCTCGGTCGCCGCCGCGTCTTCGCCGAGCAGCGGCGGCGGACCAAGGACCCGGGCGTCGCCACCGGTCTCGCCTGGACCCCGACCGGCGGCGACGTCCTCTTCATCGAGGCGACGGCGATGCCGGGCTCCGGCAAGCTGACGATCACCGGCCAGCTCGGCGAGGTGATGAAGGAGTCGGCGCAGGCGGCGCTCTCCTACGTGCGCGGGCACTGCGGGCAGATCGCCCCGAAGGTGGGCGAGGACTGGTTCGCGACTCACGACGTCCACGTCCACGTGCCGGCCGGAGCGGTCCCCAAGGACGGGCCCTCGGCGGGAGTGGCGATGACCGTCGCCCTCTCCTCGCTGGTCAGCGGCCGCCCGGTCCGCAACGACGTGGCGATGACCGGCGAGGTGACGCTGACCGGGCAGGTGCTGCCGATCGGCGGCCTCAAGGAGAAGTCGCTGGCGGCGCAGCGGGCGGGGATCAAGAAAGTGATCGTCCCCGGCCGCAATGAGGGCGACGTCGCGGAGATCCCCGAGCACGAGCTCGGCAACCTCGAGTTCGCCTACGTCAACGAGGTCTCCCAGGCCCTCGACGTCGCGCTTTCCTAACAGTGCGAAACCGCTCCCGCGCCTTCTGGCTCGTCGCCGGGCTGACCACCCTCGGGGCGGTGCTGCGCTTCGCCACCCTCGGCACCCAGGCCTACCACCACGACGAGATCGTCACCGCCAGCCGCGTCCTGCGGGTTGGCTTCGGCCACGCGATGGACGCGGTCGGCTTCTCCGAGTCGGCGCCGCCGCTCTACTACGCGCTCGCCTGGTTCTGGACCCAGGTCACCGGCACCAGCGAGTGGGGGCTGCGCTCGCTCTCGGCCCTGGCCGGGGTCCTCGCCATCCCCGTGGCCTACTTCATCGGCCGCGAACTGCGGAGCAGTCGCACCGGCCTGCTCGCCGCCGCCATCGTCGCCGTCAACCCGATGCTCGTCTGGTACTCCCAGGAGGCGCGGGCCTACGCTCTGCTTGGTCTCTTCTGCGCGCTCTCGCTGCTTTTCTGCGTGCGGGCGCTGGAGGACGGCAGGCGGCGGGACTTCACCTGGTGGGGGGTCTTCTCGGCGCTCGCCCTGGCGACCCATTACTTCGCCGTTTTCCCCCTCATCGCCGAGATCCTTTTCCTGCTGCGGCGGCGGGGCCGCGCGCTCCTTCCCGGCCTCTGGATCGTCGGCGCCGCCGCCGCTCTGCTGGCGCCGCTCGCCTACCGCCAGATGTCCTACGGCCACGCCGAATGGATCGGCAAATTCAGCCTCGGCCACCGTCTCGGGGAAACGGCGATCACCTTCGTGGTCGGGGAGACCGGCGACATCATCGGCCGGGTCGAGCAGCCCGAGCCGGCGCTGGTGCCGCTGGCGCTCGTCCTCGTCGCCTTCGTCGTGCTGGCGGTGCGGGGGAGCCGAGTCGAGCGCCGCGCCGCCGCGATTCCACTGGCGGTGGGTGCCTCGGCGCTGTTTATCCCCCTGGCGCTGGCGATCGGCCCCGGCGGCAAGGACTTCGTCCTCGCCCGCAATCTGCTGCCGGCGCTGATCCCGCTCCTGCTCGCCGTCGCGGTCGCGCTGACGATCGAGCGCGCCCGCCGCCTCGGCAACGCCCTCGCCACGCTCCTGGTCGTCTACTCCCTCGGCATCTGCATCTGGGTCACCGCCTCGCCGGACCTGCACCGGCCCGACTGGGAGGCGGTCGCCGCGCGCCTCGGCGAGCCGGATGCGCCGCGGGCGACGGTCACCTGGGTGATCGGCGAGGCGCCCCTGCGTTACTACCTCGAGGACGGCGCCACCCAGAGCAAGTCCTCCGAAGGCGCGATCCAGCTGAAACCGTCGGAAGGCTACGACTGGCTGGTGCGTGAGGTGAACTTCGTCTCGCTCGGCCCGGCCCCACGGCCGCCGCAGCGCCTGCTCGGCCCGCGGTTCCGCGAAACCGCCTACGAAGAGGTCGGCGAGCTCCACATCCGCCGCTACCGGGCGCCCGGGCCGGAGCTGGTGCCGCTGCGGCTGCGGGCGCTGCGCAACGCCGACACCAACTTCCGCAACAACGGAGTACTCCTGGACGGTGTAGGCCCTGGCTGACCGTGCCCCGGCGCGTCCTTGGACGCTTGGCCACGCTCAGGCGGGGTAGGGTTAAAGTGGTGTCGGCTATGGAATCCAGCGAGGAGAAGGCATGAGCAAGACGACGACGGCGCGCGCCGGTGACATCTACGAGACTGCCCGGGGGAATCCCTACGTGCAGCGACTGATCGAGGACGAAGAGCTGCGCGACAGCCTCAAGGACGCCTTCGAAGCTGCGAAGAACGCCTACGGCCGGGCGACCGGCAACGGCAAGGGCACGGTCAAGGCCGTGACCAGCGACAAGAAGGTCCAGAAGGATCTGCGCAAGGCGGCTGAGAATCTTCAGGAGGCCTCGGAGCGGATTCGCAGCAAGCCGAAGAAGCGCAAGGGCGGAATCGGCCGTCTGCTGCTGCTCGCCCTGATCGGCGGAATCGTCGCGATGGCGGTCAGCGAGGGTGCCCGCAAGGCGGTCCTCGACGCTCTCTTCGGAGCCGAAGAGGAGTTCGAGTACACCTCGACCACCAGCATCAACGGGTCCTAAAACCCGCCATTGACGGTGGAGGCGGCGACTAAAGAGCGGGAGCTCAGCGGCGACAAGGCGCAGCGCATCGTCGACGCGATGCGCACCTCCGTCGCCAGCCGCGGCGCCGCAGGCTCCACCTTCGAGCACGTCGCCCGCGAGGCGGGCGTCAGCCGCGGCCTCCTCCACTACTACTTCGGGACCAAGGAGCGGCTCTTGGTCGAGGTGGTCCGCCGCGACACCGAGCTGCGGGTCACGCGGCTCGACGAGCGGCTGACGCCGGCGCAGAGCATCGACGACGTCGTCAACGCTCTCGTCTCCAGCCTCACCGAGGTGATCGAGCGGGAACCGGGCTTCTTCCTCCTCCTCTACGAGCTCTTCAGCGCCGGCCGCCGCAACCCCGACATCCAGCGCGAGGTCGGCCAGCTCTTCGAGAAGACCCGCTCCCACGTCGCCGAGGTCCTGCGCAGCAAGGACGAGGAGGGGGTCCTGAGCCTCCGCTTCTCGGCCGAGGACGTCGTCTCCTATCTCTTCGCGCTCGGCGACGGCTTCGCCCTGCAGGCGCTCTCGGATCCCTCGCGCGACACCACCGGCGCCTTCGCCGTCGGCGTCGCCTCGGCGCGTTACCTGCTCGGCTCCTCCGAGTAAGACCTACAGCCAGCCGGAGCGCTTGAAGCGCCAGTAGAGGTAGAGGCAGGCCGTGAGGACGGCCGCCAGCACCAGCGGGTAGCTGTAGCGCCATTCCAGCTCCGGCATGTGCTCGAAGTTCATCCCGTAGATGCCCGCCACCATCGTCGGCACCGCGGCGATCGCCACCCAGGCGGAGATCTTCCGCATGTCTTCGTTCTGCTGCATCGAGACCTGGGTCAGGTTCGCTTCCAGGGCGCTGTCGAGCAGCTGGCGGAAGTTCTCGATCCGGGTGGTGACCCGGCGCAGGTGGTCTTCGACGTCGCGGAAGTACTCGTGGAGGGGCTCCGGGACGACGGCGAAGTTGTTGCGGCAGAGTTCTTCCAGCGCTTCGCCCAGGGGCGTGGTAGCCGCCTGGAACTCGAGTACCTCGCGCTCGAGTTTGTAGATCCGCTGGGTCGGGTTCTGGCCTTCGCCGAAGACCTGCAGCTCGACTTCGCGGACGTCCTCGTCGAAGCCGTGGCCGGCCTCGATGTAGCGGTCGACGACGTGGTCGACGATCGCGTAGAGGACCGCGCCGGGCCCGTGCTCGAGCAGGTCGGGGCGCCGCTCGAGGCGGTGGCGGACCGGCGCCAGGTCCGCGTTGCCGTGGCGGACCGTGATCACGAAGTCGGGGGCGACGAAGACCGAGATCTCGCCGACTTCGATCACCTCCTTGGGATCGACGTAGCGGGCCGTCTTGACGACGACGTGGATCGTCTCGCCGTACTCCTCCACCTTCGGCCGCTGATGCGCCCGCACCGCGTCCTCCACCGCCAGCTCGTGCAGCCCGAACTCGGCCGCGATCGCCTTGAACTCCTCCTCGGTCGGCTCGACCACGCCGAGCCAGACGAACGCCCCATCTTCGCCCGCCGCTTCTCCCGCCCTGTCCAGCGAGAGATCGCCCTCCCGCCGCCGCCCCCCTCATAAGCCGCGCAGTCGACGATCATCGCTGCAGAGTAGTGCGAGCGAGTGACGGCGCTCACGCCTATCCCTTCTACTCATAGGCGATTAGGTCCAGAGGCCACTCCCATGCAAATGCCGGAAAAAGAATGCCTGCTGCACTTAAGAAGTGCCTGCATTTAACGAGAACCTGGGAGCCGAACCGCTACTCTAAATCTTGGTGACCGAAGCCTAGAAATTGGCTTCTTTCCCGTCCGTAAAGGGTGAGGTCCTGACTAAGGGCTCGGGGCCAATCCCGGCCTCGGACGAGAAAAGAGGCGGCGTAGCCGCTTCGGAAAGGAGGCCAAAGTGGCCGAGGGCACCATCCTGGCTCTTGCGTTGCTAGCGGCGATATTGATTATCGACCGCTTGACCAAGTAGCGCAGAGTCAAACAGAGCGCCAGCGGCACCCTTCGCGGTGTCGCTGGCCATCAAACTTCCTACGAGAAAGGGGTTCGAGCATCCGGCCCAAACCCCTTCTCAAAAATCAATGCCCAATCACTTCCGGGCACCATCCTGTGAAGACAGCGTAGCACCAGATTCCGCATGAAAAGGGTTACAGTCCGGGATGGTGGCGAAGAAGTAGAAGCCCGACAAGGCTACCCCGCCCTGCCCGGTGCTATCGCTTCTACATTCATGGGATAGGCGTGACGGCGCTCACGTAGTGATGCGGCTCACAGACTCGGGCGGTGCCGGAGCGGGAGGCTCCCGCGTAAGGCTAAAACCGGCACGAGGGAGAGCGGCATGAGAGATGCGATGAGGGCACTGGCGGAGTTCCTGGGACGGAGGCGCCGCTGGGTGGTTGCGGCCTGGGTCGCGATCGTCGTCTTGGCGATGCCCTTCGCGGCGAAGCAGACCGAGCACCTCACCGGCGGCGGCTTCGACGTTCCCGGCAGCCAGTCGATGCAGGTGAGCGAATCGCTGCAGGAGGACTTCGGCTCGAAGGCGGACGGGATCGCCGCCGTCCTCAAAGCCGAGCCGGGGGCTACCGCCGCGGAGCGCTCGGCGGCGGTCTCCCGCCTGCAGGACGAAGTCGCCGGTCTCGACGACGTCACCCTGTCCGTCGCCGCGGCCTCGCAGGCACGGCGGCAGTTGCAGGGGGCCGACGTGGTGGTGGTGCCGCTGCGCAGCGACCTCTCCTCGGACGAGCTGATCGATCCCGCTGCGACCCTGCGTGAAGACATGGATCCCGGCACCGCCGTCGGCGGCGTCACTCCCTACCTGGTCGGGCAGCCGACGATCTGGGCCGGGATGCAGGAGATCTCCAAGGAAGACCTCGCCAAGGCCGAGATGACCGGCTTCCCGCTCGTCGCGATCATCCTCCTCGTCGTCTTCGGCTCGCTGGCGGCGGCGGCGCTGCCGCTGGCCCTCGGCTTCGTCAGCGTCCTGGTCACCGGCGCCCTGATCTACTTCATCTCGCTGGAGATGTCGACCTCGGTCTTCGTCACCAACATGGCCTCGATGATCGGGATCGGCGTCGCGATCGACTACTCGCTCTTCATCCTCGCCCGCTATCGCGAGGAGCGGGAGGCCGGTCACGAGAAAGGGCAGGCGCGGGCGCTGGCGCTCTCCACCTCCGGGCTCGCGGTCACCTTCTCCGGCCTGGCGGTGATCATCTCCTTCGCGGGGCTGTGGATGGTCGACAACCAGGCGCTGCGGTCGATGGCGCTGGGGGCGATGACCGTCGTCGCCGTCTCGATCCTGACCGCGACGACGCTGCTGCCGGCGCTGATCGCGATGCTTGGCGACCGGGTGATGCCGGGCGGGGTAGTCGGCCGGGTCGAGGCCTTCTTCCGCCGTCGCTTCTACCGCCGCCGCACGGCCGAGCAGGCGGCGGTCGAGAAAAACCGCTTCTGGCGCGCCTGGACCGAACGGGTGATGGCGCGGCCCTGGACCGCCGTGATCGGGGTCTCGGCGGTGCTGCTGCTGCTGGCGAGCCCGCTGCTCTCGCTCGAGACCGGGACCGAGGCGCTCGAGCAGTTCCCCAAGGACAGCGACGTCCGCGTCGGCAACGAACTGGCCTCGGAGCAGCTCGGCGGAGGGACCGATCCGGTCCAGATCGTCGCCAACTTCGACGGCACCCCGAGCGCGGCAGACAAAGCCGCCGTGGCGGAGTTCATCCGTGAGCTGCAGGGCGCCGCAGGGGTCAGCGCGGTGGCGCCGCCGACCTACGCCGGCGACGCCGTCCTGATCCAGGCGACGCCGAGCGCGCGGAGCGAGTCCGACGCCGCGATCGCCCTGGTCGACCGCCTGCGCGACAGCGTCGTGCCGGCCTCGCCGCTGGCGCAGTCGGCGGACGTCAACGTCGGCGGCGAGACCGCCCGCGGCCACGACGTCAAAAATCAGATCGCCGGCTCGATGTGGAAGATCATCCTCTTCGTCCTCTCGCTCAGCTTCCTGGTGCTGATGGTGATGCTGCGCTCGCTGATCCTGCCGCTGAAGGCGGTGCTGATGAACCTGCTCTCGATCGGCGCCGCGTTCGGCGTCCTCGTCGCGATCTTCCAGTGGGGATGGCTGGACGGCTTCCTCGGCTTCGAAAGCCAGGGTGCCCTCGACACGATCAACGTGCCGCTGATCTTCGCGATCGTCTTCGGCCTCTCGATGGACTACGAGGTGTTCCTGATGTCGCGGATCCGCGAGCGCTACATGGTCCATGGCGACAACGAACGCGCCGTCGCCGAGGGCCTCTCCTCGAGTGCCCGCACGATCTCCTCGGCGGCGCTGATCATGTCGGCGGTCTTCGCGGTCTTTGTCCTCACCGGTGTGCCCTCGATCAAGGAGCTCGGCGTCGGTTGCGCCTTCGCGATCGCCATCGACGCCACCCTCGTGCGCCTGATCCTGGTCCCGGCGGCGATGAAGCTGATGGGCTCCTGGAACTGGTGGTTCCCGAGCTGGCTGGACAAGCTGGTTCCGGACTTCAGCTTCGAGGGGAGCCCGGTTGAGGCGAAGTCCGAGCCGGAGCCGGCTAAGGCGTAGCGCCCCCTAACGACACTGGCTGAATAGCCAATAGGATGCGCCTATGGGTGGAGATGAGATTGCGTTCGCCGGCGCGGCGCGGCAGGCGGAGATGGTTCGGGCGGGAGAGGTCTCGCCGACTGAGCTTGTCCGTCTTTCGCTCGACCGGATCCAGCGCTTCGACTCGGAGCTGAACTCTTTCCGCAAGGTCTTCGCCGAGAAGGCGCTGATGGAAGCCGAACAGGCGGAGGCACGGCTGAAGGCGGGGGAGGAGCGGCCGCTGCTGGGGGTGCCGATCGCGATCAAGGATGAAATCGACGTCGCCGGCGAGGTCAACACCCACGGCACCGACGGCTTCAGCGAGCCGGCGAAGGCCGACTCGGAGGTGGTGCGGCGGCTGCGCGAGGCCGGCGCGATCGTCGTCGGCCTGACCCTGCTGCCGGAGATGGCGATCTGCGGCTTCACCGAGTCGGCCACCTACGGCGTCACCCGCAACCCCTGGAACCCGCAGCGGACGCCGGGGGGGTCGAGCGGCGGCTCGGCCTCGGCGGTCGCCGCCGGCCTGGTCCCGATCGCCTCCGCCGGCGACGGCGCCGGATCGATCCGGATCCCCGCCGCCTGCTGCGGTCTCTTCGGTCTCAAGCCCTCGCGGGGCCGGGTCTCGCTGGCGCCGAACACGGAGGGCTGGCGCGGGCTCGCGGTCGAAGGCTGCGTCAGCCGCTCGGTCCTCGACACCGCCCTCTGGCTCGACGTCGTCTCCGGCGGCTCCACCGAGGCCGAGGCGCCGGCGCCGCCCGAGCGCCCCTTCGTCGAGGCGGCAAAAACCCCGCCGGGCAAACTCCGGGTTGGGTATTCGACCCTTGCCCCCCGCGCGCTGGCGCCACCGACCGTCTCCGATGAGTCCAAGGGTGCGGTTGCCGACGCGGCAGAGTTGCTGCGCTCGCTGGGTCACGACGTGTCCCCCCGGGATCCGAGCTGGGGCAGCATCGGCGACACGATCAGCGCCCGGTTCCTCAAGGGAGTCTCCGAGACCGTCGAGAAAGTGCCGCACCCGGAGCGGCTGGAAAGCCGCACCCGCGGTTTCGGCCGCCTCGGCAAGATCCTGCCCGACGCCCTCTACGAGAAGGGGATGGCGCGGCGTCCGGCCGAACAGGCACGGGTAAACGCGATCTTCGACGCCGTCGACGTCCTGGTGATGCCGGTGATGGGCGGCACCGCGCTGCCGGTCCGGCGCTGGGAGGGCAAGGGTGCCCTGCAGACCGTGCTGGGCATGAGCCGCTTCTATCCCTACTGCGTCCCCTGGAACCACCTCGGCAACCCGGCGATGGCGGTGCCCGCCGGCTTCTCCGCCGAGGGGATGCCGCTCTCGATCCAGGTCATCGGCCGTCCCGGCGAGGAGGCGACGCTACTCTCGCTCGCCGCCCAGATCGAGGCCGAGCGGCCCTGGGCGGATCGCCGCCCGCCGATCTCCTAGGAGGGACGTTTAGCGATCGGCCGCGGGCCGGCGCACCAGCAGGTGTGTCGTCTCGCAGCGGAAGTGGCGGTCCCAGGGGTTGACCTCGCCGACGTCGCGGCCGGGGCCGCAGTCGACCCGGTCGCGCCCGTCGTCGACGGCGATGAAGGCGGAGTAGGGGATGGGCCACGGCGTGCGCCCGGAGAAGAGCCGGTCGGCGCCGTGACCGCCGAAGAGCCGGTCAAAGCCATAAGCACCCACCAAGGCATCGCGGCCCGCACCGCCGCGGATCCTGTCGTTGCCGCTTTGGCCGTTCAACGAGTCATCGCCGGAACCGCCGAAGAGCCGGTCGGCGCCGCTGCCCAGCGTGATCGTGTCGTCCCTGCCTCCTCCATAGGCGACATCGTCGTCTCCAGGCATCGGAGGTGGAGGACTCGGTTCGAATTTTTCCCCCAGGTTGGTGTCGTAGAAGGTGTCGACGATTTCCTCGGCCCCTTCGCCGCCGACGTAGGTGTCGTTCCCACCTCCGCCCCACAGGACGTTGAAGGTCCTGACGGTGGCGCCGGCGGTCGACAGCTCGTCTTCTCCCGGCCCTCCGTAAAGCTCGGTTCCCCTCACCCCGTTTCCGAAGAGAGCGTCATTTCCGGGACCGCCGTAGAGCTTCTGGTTCTCCGGGCCGCCGGCGATGACGTCGTCCCCCATTCCGCCGGTGATGTGGAAGCTGCCGACCAAGGCGTCACCCTCACCGGCGGCGCCCGCTGCCGAGCCGGCCACCTGCACGGGCACGCTGCGCCGTTCGTAGCTGATCCTGTCGGCGGAGGAGTCGGTCGTGGCGCCGGAGTCGTAGAGGTCGGGACCGTCGGGCGCCGCGGTTATCTCGATGCGGTCGCTGCCCAGGCCGGTGTGGACCCGGTCCGAGCCGGCGCCCGGATCGACCTTGTCCTCGCCGGCGCCGAGGGCGATCTCGTCGTCGCCGGCGCCGGAGTCGACCTCCATCGCGAAGCCCGGGGACTGCTGGGAGAGGGCGCTGCCGTCGAACGAGTTGTCCCCGTCGCCGAGGGAGATCCGCAGGGTGTTCCACCAGCTGGTGCCTGGAATCGTGTGTTCGCACATTTTCCCGCAGTAGATGCGGTCCAGCCCCTTCGGCTCATGCATCCGGCAGTGCGCCACCTGGCCCGGCCCGCCGCCTCCGCTGCACCCGGGGCCGGCCGTCAGGGCGGCGCCTTCGTCTTTGACGGTGAGGTCGAGGTAGCCGTCCCCCGTTGCGGCGACGGTGATGGTGAGGCGGTTGTCCTCGCCTGCGGCCGCCTGGAAGCTCAGCTCGGCGAAGTTGTCTTCGCCGAGCGTCTCACCCACTTCGACCGCGGCGCCCCGGGCGGCCGCCGTGGCGAGGGCGAGCGATGCGACCGTGGCGGTCAGCGCCAGGAGAGCACGCGAGCCGAGCCTCTTGGCGGCGGTTGCCATGCCTCCTCAACCCCCGGCTCACGGGGGAGTTGTGGGCCCGGGCCTGCTCAGCCGTTGAAGACTTTGCGCAGGCGGGCGATGTCGCGGACCTTGCCGCGCGGGCGGATGCGGCGCTGGAGGATGAACTTGAGCTGGTTCGCGTCCGGTTTGCCGGAGGCGATCCAGTCGGCCCAGCTCGACTCGAGGGTGACGTTCGGCGCCGGCGCTTCGCCGGGCTCCGCCCGGGTCGAGCCGTTGTCGAGGACGAGGTGCCACGGCTCGGCGTCGCTGAAGCGCCACTGCAGCACGAACGGCGAGCCGTTGGCGGCGGCGGGGTCGGCGACACGGCTGATCAGGTCGAAGTAGAGGCGCTGGATCTCGGGGTCCTTGCTCGGCGGCGGCCCTTCCGGGGAGCCGATCACGCCGGCCATCATCATCTTCACCTGGCGCTCCGCGAGACCCTTCTCGTCGTCGTCGGGCGGGAAGGGGAAGACGCCGGGGGGAACTCCTCGGTCGGGAAGCCGATCGTCCGCCACCTCTGGCGGATCAGTTTCATCCCGAAGGCGTAGATGTCCTCGAGCGAGAAGCCGTAGCACTCGGTGTAGGAGCGGTCCATGTTCGGCGGCGAGAAGACGGCCGGCCCGTAGGGGAGCGTTTCCCGCAGCAGCTCGACCACCGCGTCACGGTTTTCCTGCCAGCCCGGGGTCGGCTCGTTGAGCAGCTCGGAGAGGACCTTGACGCCGAAGCCGATGTGGCGCTGCTCGTCGCGGGAGACGTTCTCCATCCCGGCGGTGAATCCGGGCATCGTCTCCTCGGAGGCGAAGAAGTCCTCGATGAAGTGCTGGCCGGGCTGGGCCAGGCTGCCCTCGACGATCAGGTGGTAGAGGGTGATCGCCTGGGCGAACTTCGCCACCGAGCGGTCCTTGCGCAGTTCCTCGGCCATCAGGTCGAGGCGGTCGAAGATCCCGCGGTAGCCCCAGTTCAGCTGCGGCAGGGTGGAGGAGAGCGTCTGCTGGATCGAGTCGCCGCCGACGCCGATCACCTCCTTGAAGAAGCGGTGGAAGAAGATCGAGTGACGGACCTCGTCGACCTGCTGGGTGGCGAGGAAGTAGGACATCTCCTCGGTCGGGGCGGCGGTGACGTAGGGGGCGAGGGTGTCGGCGACCCGGTCCTCGCCGTAATAGAACATCGAGTAGATCCACATCGCCGAGCGCCGCTGGATGTCGCTCAGCGCCTCCCAGCCGGCGCGGTCCTGGGAGAAGTCGAGGTCGTAGGCGCTCCAGTTCCCCTGCTCCCAGCGCTGGTAGAGGTCCTCGTAAGTGATGTTGTCCATCAGGCGCTGGGAAGCGACGCTCATCTCGTCTCCTTTTGGTGCATAGGCGGGCACCGAGGAGACTACCGCGATCCTGGCCAGCTGGCCAGGATCGCGGTAGGAACTTCAGCTACGCACTGGCTATTTGATGAATTCGCGCACCTGGGCGTAGACGGTGGAGTCGCTCATCAGGGCGGAGTGCGACATGCACGCCGTTTGCGTGTTGGTGGCGCCGCTGAGGGCGACACTCGAGTCTGGGTTGATGATTTCGTCACACGGCGACCACCAGGTGCCGTAGTTGACGGCCCCCGGCGTCTCGTCCCCGGCGTTCAGTTCGCCGAGGAATTTGGAGCCGACGCGCATCTCCACGCAGGAGGTGCTGAAGCACCAGTTGGCGAATTCGGTGCCGTGGTTCGGCCCGCCGAGCGAGACCCAGTCGTCGACGTTCGCTTCACCGCCGGCGACGAACTTGACGTACCAGCGGGTGTTGAGGCTGCCCATCGAGTGGGCGATGATGTCGACCTTGGTCGCGCCGGTCGCTTTCTTCAGGGCTTCGACGCGGGATTTGACTTCGGTTTCGGCCAACGTTTTGTTCGAGGTCGAGGTGTTGTAGCTGTAGGCGCTCAGTTCCGATTTCGCGTAGCCGTCTTTTTCGAAGTTGGCGATCATCGTTTTCCAGACCGATGAGCTCTCCGACCAGCCGTGGACGAACAGGATCGGATCTTTCGCCGAGGCCGTGGATGCGAGGGCGGTACCGGTGATGCATAGGGCGATCGCGACGGCGATCGCCGACAGGCGTCTGCTGACCAATGTTCTCTCCTTGTTGAACGCAGGCGCCTCCCTGAGCGCGCTGCTGTGAATTGGTCCCGAGCAGACTGGTTAAGTACTCGGAGATATCTGAGTTAACCAGATTTCAGCCGCCAGCGCCAGGCTTCGCCGGCGCCGGAACCTCGATCTCACGCTTGAGGATCTTGCCGGTCGGGCCCTTGGGCAGGTCGTCCATGAACCAGACGATCCGCGGGTACTTGTAGGCGGCAATCCGCTCCTTCACGTATTCGCCGACCTCCTCGGGGGCCAGCTCCTCGCCCTCGTGACAGACGACGGCGGCGCCGATCTCCTCACCCCACTCGGGGTGGGGGACGCCGAGGACGGCCGCTTCGCGAATCTTCGGGTGCTCGTAGAGGATCTCCTCGACCTCGCGCGGGTAGACGTTGTAGCCGCCGCGGATGATCAGGTCCTTCTTGCGGTCGACGATGAAGAAGTAGCCGTCCTCGTCGACCCGGGCCATGTCGCCGCTGTGGAACCAGCCGCCGCGCATCGCCTCCTCGGTCGCGTCCGGGCGCTGCCAGTAGCCCTTCATCACGTTGTGGCCGCGGATCACGATCTCGCCGACCTCGCCCTGGGGGACCTCCTGGTCGTTCTCGTCGACGACCTTCATCTCCACGTCCCTCAGCGGCGTCCCGATCGAGCCGGGCTTGCGCGGCCGCCCCGGGTGGTTGCTGCTCGCCACCGGCGAGGTCTCGGAGAGGCCGTAGCCCTCGAGCACTTCGCAGCCGAAGGCCTCCTCGAAGCCGCGCAGCACCTCGACCGGCATCGCCGCGCCGCCGGTGATGCAGGTGCGCAGAGCGGAGGTGTCGCAGTCCTCCCGGCTCGGGTGATGGAGTAGGGCGCCGTACATCGTCGGCACCCCGTAGTAGTGGGTGACGCCGTCGCGCTGCATGATCCCCAGCGCTTCGCCGGGATCGAATTTCGGCAACAGGGTGAGGGTGGCGCCGACCCGCAGCGAGGCGTTCATGCTCACCGTCTGGCCGAAGGAGTGGAAGAGCGGCAGCGAGCCGAGGACGACGTCGCCCTCCTTGATCTCGCAGGTGGTCTCGGAAGCGATCTCGGCGTTGCGGGCGAGGTTGAAGTGGGTCAGCTCGGCCCCCTTGGGTTTGCCGGTGGTGCCCGAGGTGTAGAGGATCACCGCGGTCTCCTCTTCGTCGGTGTCGGCGAGCACCGTGGTCGGCTCGCGATCGCCCAGCAGCTCGGCGAACGATTCGGGCTCGACCTCGATCAGCTCGGTCCCGGCGTCGGCGGCGCCGCTCCGCGCCTCCTCGCCGAAGCCGTGCCAGGCCAGCAGCAGCTTCGCGCCCGAGTCCTCGAGATAGAAGGCGATCTCGCGCCGCTTCAGCAGCACGTTCATCGGCACCACGATGCCGCCGGCGCGGAGGACCCCGTAGTAGGCGATCGGGAACTCGAGCACGTTCGGCAACATCACCCCTACCCGGTCGCCCGGCTCGAGCCCCATCTCGCTCAGCAGCGTCGCCAGCCGCGCGCTGCGGTCGTCGAGGTCGGCGTAGGTCAGCTCCAGCCCGCCGAGGCGGACCGCGACCGCGGTCGGCGTTCTGGCGGCGCTCTCGGTGGCGATCGAAGCGAGATTCAGGCCCATGTTTCCTCTCCGTCTTTAAGTTCTTCCCGCGAGCCAGTCTAGAGCCGCCAACCGGCTCCGCTAGGCTCGCCTGCGATGGAGGATCTCGGCCAGCCCGTCTCCTATCTGGTGGCGAAACGCGGAATCCCCGTCTTCTCCAGCGACGGGGAGAGGCTGGGGTGGGTGACCAAGGTGCTGGCGGCACCGGAGGCGAACCTGTTCGACGGCATCATCTTCGACACCAGCCGGGGCCCCGGCGGCCACCGCTTCGTCGACGCCCCCGAGGTCGGCGAGCTCTACGAGCGGGGCGTGATCCTGAAGATCAAGGCCGCTGAGGTCGACTCGCTGCCGAAGCGTCGTCGCTAGACCCGGCCGTTCCCGTTACCATGCCGCCCGTGAAGAAAGCTCTTTTGACCATTGCCGCCTGTCTGGCGCTCGTGATCGCCGGTTGCGGCGACGACTCCTCGACCACGGATACCGCCAGCTCCTCGCCGACGACCGAAGAACAGTCCGGCGAAACGACGAGCGAAAGCTCCGAGCAGAAGACCAAACCGAAAGTGACGGTCCCGAAGGGCGCCGCACCGAAGAAGCTGGTCGAGAACGACCTCGAAGTCGGAACCGGCGCGACCGCCAAAGCGGGCGACGAAGTCACCGTCCAGTACGTCGGGGTCGGCTACAAATCCGGCAGTGAGTTCGACTCCTCCTGGAGCCGCTCGGAACCGTTCACCTTCAACCTCGGCGCCGGCGAAGTCATCCCGGGCTGGGATCAGGGAATTCAGGGGATGAAGGTCGGCGGCCGCCGCGAACTGATCATCCCGCCTGAACTCGCCTACGGCCCGGCTGGCGCTCCCCCCGCGATCGGTCCGAACGAAACGCTGATCTTCGTCGTCGATCTCGAAGCGGTCAAATAGACCGCCCTCTGGGGCAGCGACTTACCGCCCAAGGGCTCTCGGGAGAGCCGCTGCGCTCGCCGGAGGAGGTGGCCGGGCGGCTGTTGGCGGTGCAGGGGCAGGACCCGCGCGGAGCGCGGCTGGCGGTGCGGGCGCGGACCAGCGGCCTGACGGCGGCCGACGTCGATCGAGCGCTGAGCGACCGCTCGCTGCTGATCACCTGGCTGAACCGCGGCACCCTCCACCTGGTGCGCAGCGAGGACTATCCCTGGCTGCACGCGTTGACGGCGCCGACCCACCTCGCCGGTTGTCGGCGCCGGTTGAGCCAGGAGGGGGTCTCGGAGAGGGATGCCGAGCGGGCGATGGAGGCGGTTGAGAGGACCCTCGCCGAGGAGGGGCCGTTGAGCGGGAAGGGCCTGCGGGAGAGGCTCGCGAGCGCCGGCGTCCCCACCCAGGGCCAGGTGTTCATCCACTTGATGTTCCTCGCCGCGGCGAGGGGGCTCGTCGTCCGCGGGCCGATGGTGGGCAAGCAGCACGCCTACGTCCTCGTCCGCGACTGGCTCGGGGAGCGCAAGCCGGTCGATCGCGGCACCGCGCTGGTGGATCTGGCGCGCCGCTACCTTGCCGGCCACGGGCCCGCCGACGATCGCGACCTCGCCCGCTGGGCGGGCCTGCCGCTGCGCGACGCGCGGGCGGGGCTGGAGGCGATCGCCTCCGAGCTGGAGGAGCGCGAGGACGGCTTGGTCGACCTGGCGAAGCGCCCGCCGGCCGCGCCGCTGCCACCGCCGCGACTGCTCGGCGCCTTCGACCCGCTCCTGCTCGGCTGGACCTCCCGCGAGGAAGTCGTCGGCCCGCACAAGAGGCTGGTGACGATCAACGGCATCTTCCGGCCCTTCGCCCTGGTCGAGGGGCGGGCGGTGGCGACCTGGCGCTACGCCGGCGGCAAGGTCGCGATCGAGCCGCTCGGCAAGGTGACCAAGCAGGCGGCGGCGGCGCTCGAGGCGGATGCGCGCGAGGTCGAGCGCTTCTTCGGCTCGACCCGGCCGCCGGCCAGCCAGAGCTAGTAGTAGCTCTGGCTTTCAGGCGGGACGTCTTCGCCCAAGGGCTTCAGCACCAGGGTCAGGTGTCCGCCGGATTCTTCGACGTGGAAGGAGCCCGGGAAGGTGAAGGGGCCGAAGCCGGGCTCGACGTGGAAGGTGACTTCGAGCTGGAACCCGTCGGGCCGGGAGCCGAGGACGGTGCCGATCTGGTCGCCTTCGTAGAGGACGGGCGTGCCCGTCGGCAGATCGTAGGAGGCGGCGTCGGGGACGAGGGTGGTGAAGTCCGAGCCCGGTGCCCGGCTGGCGGAGAGGACTTCGCGGTCGTGCTCGGTCGCGGCGCTGACCGCTCCGAGCATCGCCAGCACGGCCACTACGCCGAGTGCCAGGCGCAGGACCTTGGCGCCGGTCCGTCGCCGCCGCGAGTGCGGCTGGCCCGGGAGCTGGCCGAGAGCCTCCCGCATCAGGATCACGGCGAAGGCTTCCCTGGTCGCGAATGCCACCGCCGTCACCAGCATCACCAGACCGAACCCGGCAAAGGCCAGGAGGTGCTGCTCGCCGGCTCCTTCGCGGTTGAGGGCGGCGGCGTGGTTGATCACGGCTGCGCCGGGGAAGAGGGCGACAGCGGTGAAGGCAACGATGCCGACGAAGGCGGCGGCGACCTCGCGCTTGCGGCGGCGGACGAGGACGAGGGACTCGCGGACGGCGGCGGCCGGCCGGTAGCCGCCGAGCATGACGATCGGGATCACGAAGAGGGCGATGACGTACCAGACGAGGTTGGCGAGGAAGAGCCAGCCGGGCGCCTCGATCTCGCGGAGGAGGAGGAACGACCCCAGCCAGAAAGCGAACGAGACGAGGGCCCACCAGCTGAGCGGCTGCAGGCGGCCTCGCGCCTCGGCCAGAGCGTCACGCAGGTCGAGCGGCATCCCGTCGATCGCTCCCTCGGCGGCCGCTGCGATCGCGCCGAGCAGGAGGATCGAGACGATCACCGCTCCGAGGTCGAGGGCGATGCGGAGCGGCAGGTCGTCGTTCTGGCCGTAGCCGAGATCGGCCGTGATCGCGATCGCGATCACGGCCGTCCAGAGTCCTGCGAGCAGGACGGTGAGGCCGAGCGCGGTGCGGTCGGTTCGCACCAACCGCAAGCCAGCTTTGGCCAGCCGCCAGCCGCTGCTGCTCCTGGCCTCCCCTTTGAAGGGCCTCAGTTCCCCCAACCACGGGTCCATCGGTACCTATCGGTTCTGGGTTTGACCTAGAGGCGCGGCGGCATCTCGTCGGCGGCCGCGGGCGGCGCCTCGTGGCCCGGCAGCGGTTCGGCGTCCTGCTCCCAGATGTTGTTGAGCGAGATCTGCAGGTAGGCCCACATGCCGGGGGAGAGCAGCAGGTAGAGGATCAGCGCGATCCAGCCGCTGAGCGGCTCGCGACCGGCGATTTTCGAGGCTCCCTGCACACGCTTGGTGCCGCGCCAGTAGGTGACCAGGGCGGGGATGATGATCAACCCGCCTGGGAACAGCGCCAGGACCGAGTTGGTCGGGTTCTGGCCGAGGTCGTAGCCCTTGGCCTCGCCGTAGGCTTTCAGCTCCTTGTTGATCTTGTACCACCAGACCAGGTGGTAGATGCCGAGGGTGATGATCGGCAGCAGGGCCACGGCCCAGGGATTGCGCACCTTCACCTCGTGCTCGGTGCCGCGAATTTTCATCTCGTAGGCCAATGGTCTCCGTTCTTGGGTTGATCGACTGGTACTCAGGCGGTTTCGGTCGCTGCAGCCTCCTGCTTTAGCCGCATCGGTGCAAGTGGGTTCCCCCTGAATCAAGAAATACAGCTATAAGAGCTGTGCAATGAATATCTTTGCTGCCTTGTTCGCCGCCTGCGCCATCTTTGCGCTCCTCGGCTGCGGGGGAGGAGATTCCACGACCGCTCCTCAGCAGGATCCCCGTTTCGCGATCGTCACCGGGATCGAGAGGGGTGCGAGACCGCAGATCGACGCGCCGAATCGCCCACCGCCCAAGAAGCCTCTCGTCCGGGATCTCGAGCTTGGGTCCGGCCCCGCCGCCCAGGCGGGAGACCAGGTAGCCGTTCACTACGTAGGGGTCGATTACGAGACGGGCGAGCTGGTGTACTTCGGCATCTGGCCACCGGATCCACCTCGGGTCTTCCAGCTTGGCTCCGGCGGGCTCGGCGAGGCCTGGGAAGAAGGCATCGTGGGAATGAAGGCGGGCGGTCGTCGGGAGCTGATCATCCCCTCGCACCTCCACTACGGAACCGGCACGATCGATTATGTCGTCGGCTTGGCTGGGATCGAGCCCGATCCCGATTAGCCGGCCGAGGCTGCGCTGGCGGACAGCTGACGCTCAGCCCAGCTTCGGGCTGCGCCAGGGCGCTTCCAGCCGCCCGACCAGCTCGTCGCCCAGGCCCTCGATCGGGACGCGGACCTGCTCCAGCGAGTCGCGGTCGCGGAGGGTGACGGTGTCGTCCTCCATCGTCTGGTGGTCGACGGTTATGCCCCAGGGGGTGCCGATCTCGTCCTGGCGGCGGTAGCGCTTGCCGATCGAGCCACCCTCGTCGAACTCGGTGGGGAGACGGCGGCGCAGGCCCTGGAAGATCTCACGGGCCTTCTCCGGCATCCCCTCCTTGGAGACGAGGGGGAGGACGGCGACCTTGACCGGCGCCAGGCGCGGGTGCAGACGGAGGACGGTCCGCTGGCGGCCCTCCACTTCCTCGACCTCGTAGGAGTCGACGAGGAAGGCGAGGGTGGCGCGGTCGGCCCCGGCGGCGGGCTCGATCACGTGGGGGACGTAGCGCTCTTTGGTCTGCTGGTCGAAGTACTCGAGCTTCTCGCGGGAGAACTTGGCGTGCTGGGTGAGGTCGAAGTCGCCGCGGTTGGCGACTCCCTCCAGCTCCGACCAGCCGATCGGGAAGAGGTACTCGATGTCGCTCGTCGCCGAGGAGTAGTGGGAGAGCTCGTCGGCGCCGTGGGCGCGGACCCGCAGGTGGTCGGGGCGGATGCCGAGCTCGGTGTACCAACGCTCGCGCTCGGCCATCCAGTGCTGGTGCCACTTTTCCGCCTCGGCCGGGGGCACGAAGTACTCCATCTCCATCTGCTCGAACTCGCGGGTGCGGAAGATGAAGTTGCCGGGAGTGATCTCGTTGCGGAAGGACTTGCCGACCTGGGCGATCCCGAACGGCGGCTTCTTGCGGGCGAAGCCGAGCACGTTCTTGAAGTTGATGAAGATCCCCTGCGCCGTCTCCGGGCGCAGGTAGACGGTCGAGCCCTCCTCGGCGACGGGGCCGACGTGGGTTTCGAACATCAGGTTGAACTGGCGCGGCTCGGAGAGCTCGCCGCCGCACTCGGGGCAGCGCAGCTCGGCGCTGGGGTCGCCGCCTTCGGCCTCGACCGCCTCGCGCAGATGGTCCTCGCGCCAGCGCCGCTTGCACTTGCCGAGGCACTGGACCAGCGGGTCGGTGAAGCCCTCGAGATGGCCCGAGGCCTCCCAGACGCGGGGGTGCTGGAGGATCGCCGAGTCCAGCGCGACGATGTCGTCGCGCTCCTGCAGCATCGCCTTCCACCACTCGGCTTTGACGTTGCTCTTCAGCAGGACGCCGTAGTGGCCGTAGTCATAGGTGGAGCCGAGGCCGCCGTAGATCTCCGAGGAGGGGAAGACGAAGCCGCGACGCTTGCACAGCGCGACGATCTCCTCCATCGTCACCTCGGTCGGTCGGGTTCCCTGCTCGGTCGCCATGGCGGGAACGGTAGCGGCTGCGATAATCCCGCACCGCCATGCCCATCTACGAGTACAAATGCGAGAACGGCCACGTCTTCGAGACGATCCAGAAGATGAGCGACGAGCCGCTGCGCGAGTGCGAGGAGTGCGGGGCGCCCGCCTCGCGGGTGCTGACGCCGCCAGCCATTCACTTCAAGGGCTCCGGCTTCCACAACACCGACTACGGGACCAAGCGGAGCGGCGGCAACGGCGGTTCCGAGGGGGCCGAGACGAGCGGCGGCTCGGGCTCGTCGGAGTCGAAGTCGGAGTCCGGCAAGAGCGAGTCGAGCTGGCGACTCGAAGCCCGCCGCCTCGACCGCCGACTGAACGACCGATGTCGACCGAGGTGCGGGCGGGCCTGATCTGGAAGTTCGGCTTCGGGATCGCCGCGATCGCCGCACCCGTCCTTGCCTACGTGGTCACCGCGCTGCTGGTCGATGGCCACGCCAAGGAGGAGTACTTCGAAGCGGTCTCCCAGATCCTCCCGGTGCTGCTGCTGGCGCTGGCGATCGAGCAGCGCTACTTCACGCGCCGCCCGCCGCCGCCGCCGGAGTCGCCGTTGCAGCTCGAGCTCGCCGGCCGCCGCCTCGATGACCGCTCGATGGCCCGCTGGTACACGCTGGCGGCGCGGATCTACGCCCTGGTCGTGCTGGTGGTGCTCGGCCTCGGCGAGTGGATCGCGGTCGAAGTGCTGGCGACCGGCGAATCCTCCGGCGCCGACCTCAAGAACACCGCCGGCTCCCTGGCGGCGGGCTTCACCGCCTTGATCGTCTCGGCCCTGGTCGGGACGAAACAGACGGCCGAATGACGATTGGCGAGTTGACCCGCCTATAGCGAGGCTAACTCTCCACTCGCGCCGACCTAGCCGTTGAGCAGTTTGTCGACGGCCTTCTTGCGGACCGACTCGGGGACTTCGATCGAGCTTTCGGGGCCTTCGCCGCACCCGCTCAGTTCCTTGGCACAGAGGACTTCGGCCGGCGCGCTGCCGCCGATGCCGGCGGCGAGGACCAGCTGCGGCATCGTCAGGAAGCCCATGTCGCTGACGAACGCTTTCGGCGCCTCCCAGCCGATGATCGGACCGTGGAGGAAGTTGTAGGGGAGACGCAGGGGGTCGGTGAGGCGGTCCTTGATCCCGTTGATCACTGCCTGCTGGGCCTGCTCGCGGTCGAGGTCGTCGTAGCCGCCGAGCGAGTAGACGCTCTTGCCGGGGCCGGGGCATTCGCTGACGTGGCGGATGCGGGAGTAGGCGAGGGCCTTTTCGCCGTTGAGCGTGTTCTCCCCCTTGTGCAGGCGCAGGGAGACCCCGCCCTGGCCGCCGCCGGCGCCGCCGGAGATGTCGGCGCAGAGCTTCACTGGGACGTCGATCTTGACCCCGCCGACGGCGTCGATCAGCTCTTCGAAGCCGGTGAAGTCGACGATCGCGACGTGGTCGATCTCGATCCCGAGGAACTGCTCGATCGTCTTGATCTGCAGGGCGGCGCCGCCGTAGGCGAAGGCGGCGTTGATCTTCGTCGGCGCCGATCCGGGGATCTCGGCGAAGGCGTCGCGGGGGATCGAGAGTTTGCGGAAGGCGCCGCCGCCGGCGCGGATCAGCATCAGCGTGTCGGCGCGGAATTCGCCTTCGGAGCAGGGAGTGTGCGGCGCCTCGCCCTTCGACTGCTGTTCGAAGCACTCCTCGGAGACGTCCTTATCGCCGCTGCCCGGCGGCCGCGCGTCGGTGCCGAGGACGAGGATCGTCTGCGCGCTCGGCAGCAGCAGCGCATTGCCGTTCAGCTCCTCCGCCGCTTCGCCGGAGAGCTTGAAGGACTGAATCTGGGCGGAGACGGCGAAGGCGAGGAAGCTGAGCAGGATCCAGCCGAGCGCGGCGAGGCCGATCCATTTGAGAACACGGCGGACGTCGAACGGCGCCCGCGGGCGCGAGCGGCCGGGCTCCTTGTCGCCGCGCGGGCGGCGTGAAGGCAGCCTTGCACGGTCCCGCAACGAGGACAGATCCGCGCCTTTCAGGCGGGAAAACAGGCCCTTGCGGGCTCTGTAGACGTTGTATTCGGGCGGCTCTGAGGGCCGCTGGTCGTCGTCGGGGCTCATGAAAGGCTAGAAATCATGGCGATGCAGCCGGTCATTCGCCTCCCAGCCTCCAGCTCCTCGTGAGCGGCGTCGAGACGATCGGGGTCGATCTCGGGGGCACGAAGATGCTCATCGGAGTCCTCTCCGACACCGAGCCCCTCTACGAGCAGCGCGAGCATTCGACCGGCCAGACCGAGGACGAGCTGGTCGAGCTGCTGGTGCGCGAGGTCGAAGAGGCGCGCGAAGCGCGGCCGGACGTGGCGGCGATCGGGCTCGGGATTCCGGCGACGATCGACCACGAGCGCGGCGTCGCCATCTCCGCCGTCAACCTGCCGCTCTCCGACGTGCCGATCAAGCAGGTGGTCGGCGAGCGGACCGGCCTGCCGGTCTTCGTCGACAACGACGCCAACGTCGCCGCCTACGCCGAGTACCTCTACGGCGCGGCCCAGGGGAAGCCGTACATGGTGATGCTGACGGTCGGGACCGGGATCGGCGGCGGTCTCGTCCTCGGCGGCGAGGTCTACCGCGGATCGACCGGGGCGGGGGCCGAGCTCGGCCACACGGTGATCCAGATGGACGGCCCTCCCTGCCAGGGCAACTGCCCCAACCACGGCTGCGTCGAGGCGCTTGCCTCGGGGACGGCGCTGGGTCGGGAGGGACGGGCGGCGGCCGAAAGCGCGCCGGACTCGGCGCTGGGCAAAGTGCTCGCCGGAGGCGACGAGGTTGACGGTAAGGCCGTTACCGAGTGTGCCCTCGCGGGCGACGAAATCGCGATCGGCGTCTTCGACCTGATCGGTGGCCGGCTGGGCGTCGCCTGCTCGATCTTCGCCAACGTCTTCCAGCCCGACGCGATCGTCGTCGGGGGTGGTGTGATCGCCGCCGGTGACCTGCTGCTGGAGCCGGCCCGGCGGGAGCTGCGCCGGCGGGCGCTGAACCCGATGAACCGGACGCCGATCCTCGAGGCGACGCTCGGCAATGACGCCGGCATGATCGGCGCCGCGGCGATGGCCCGGCACGAGCTTGCCAAGGTATCTGCCTGATGCCCGGCCGCCTCGTCGTCTGCCCAACCCCGATCGGAAACCTCGACGACGTCTCCCAGCGGGTGCGCGACGCCTTGGTCGCCGCCGACTACATCGCCTGCGAGGACACCCGCCGCACCGGTGGGCTGCTCGACAAGCTGCGGATCCGGCCGGCGCCGCGGATGGTCTCCTTCCATGAGGGCAACGAATCTGCGCGCGCGGTTGAGCTGGCGCAGCGGATCGAGCGCGGCGACCTCGTCGCCCTCGTCTCCGACGCGGGGATGCCGGCAATATCCGACCCCGGCTACAAGCTGATCCGCCGCTGCATCGACCGCGCGCTCGAGGTGACCGTGCTGCCCGGCCCGTCGGTGGTGCCGGTGGCGCTGGTCGCCTCCGGGCTGCCGACCGACCGCTGGCGCTTCGAGGGATTCCTGCCGCGGCGAGCGGGGGAGATGGAGCGGGTCCTGCGCTCGGCCGAGACCGTGATCGCCTTCGAGTCGCCGCGCCGGGTCGGCGAGTCCCTCGCCGCTCTCGCCTCCCTGGCCCCCGACCGCGACGCCGCCGTCTGCCGCGAGCTGACCAAGGTCCACGAGGAGGTCGCCCGCGGCACCCTCGCCGAACTCGCCCGCCGCTTCCGCAGCGACGTCAAAGGCGAGATCGTCCTCGTCATCGGCCCCGCCGCCTCCAACGAGCACGACAAAGACGTCGGCTTCGCCGTCGACGCATTGCGCCACCTGGTCCAGTCCGGCGCGCGGCCGAGGGCCGCGGCGAGCGTCGTCGCCGCGCTCACCGGGACGCGGGCGAACGACCTTTATAAGGCGCTGACGGGCCGCGAGGCGCGGCGCTGATCGAGTGTCGCTTTCCTCTCGGTATGCGAGAGAAAAGCGACACGCCTCGATAGCTTCACGATCAAGATGAGCAGCTACTACGTCACCACCCCGATCTACTACGTCAACGCGGAGCCGCATCTCGGGCACGCGTACTCGACGATGGCGGCGGACATCCTCGCGCGGCACCATCGCCAGCGGGGGGAGGACGTGTTCTTCCTCACCGGCACCGACGAGCACGGGGAGCCGATCGAGAACGCGGCGAAGAAGGCGGGGGTGACGCCGCAGGAGCTGGCCGACACCAACGCGGCGAAGTTCGAGGGGCTGATGCCGATCATCGGCGCCACCAACGACTTCTTCATCCGCACCAGCGATCCACGCCACACGGAGAAAGTCGCGGAGATCATGCAGCGGGTCTACGACAACGGCTGGGTGACCAAGGGGGTCTACGAGGGCTGGTACTGCCCCCGCTGCGCCGACTTCAAAACCGAGCGCGAGCTGGGGCCCGGCAACACCTGCCCGATCCACGAGATCCCGCTCGAGAAGGAACGCGAGGAGAACTACTTCTTCAAGCTCTCCGCCTTCCAGGCGCAGCTCGAAGGCCTCTATGAGGAGCGGCCGGACTTCGTCGTCCCTGACTTCCGCCGCAACGAGGCGCTCTCCTTCATCAAGGGCGGGCTCGAAGACGTCTCGCTCTCGCGGCCGCAGCTGAAGTGGGGGCTGCCGCTGCCCTGGGACCCCGAGCAGCGGATGTACGTCTGGTTCGACGCGCTCCTCAACTACGTCACCGCGCTCGGGTTCGCCCGTGAGCGGGAGGACCTGACCGACCGCTACTGGCCCGCCGACCTGCACGTGATGGCGAAGGACATCCTCAAGTTCCACGCGGTGATCTGGCCGGCACTCTGCTTTGCCGCCGACCTCGAGCCGCCGCAGCGGATGGTGATCCACGGCTACCTGCTGATGGGCGAGAAAAAGATGTCGAAGAGCCTGGGGAACGTGCTCGATCCCTTCGAGGTGATCGAGCGCTTCGGCGCCGACGCGCTGCGCTTCTACCTCTTCCGCGAGGTCAGCTTCGGCCAGGACGGCTCGATCTCCACCGCCGGCTTCGAGCAGCGCTACGAGACCGAGCTCGCCAACGACTACGGCAACCTCGCCAGCCGGGTGCTGGCGATGGTCGAGCGCTACCGCGACGGGGTCGTTCCGACCGCCCAGGTCGACGCCACCCTCGCCGAGGACTTCGAAGGCGTGGTCGAGCGGTTCAGTGGGCTGCTCGACCGAGCCGAGCTGAGCCAGGCCATCGACATCGTCTGGACCCTGGTCCGCCGCCTCAACCGCTTCGTCGAGGAGACCCAGCCGTGGGTGCTGGCCAAGGACGAGGCCGATCCCGAGCGGCTCGACGAAGTCCTCTACAACCTGGTCGAGGGGCTGCGGGTGGTGACGCTGCTGCTCGTCCCCTACCTGCCGCAGACCGGCGAGACGCTGCTGCCCGCCCTTGGCGAAGAGGGACGGATGCTGGCGGAGCTCGGCTCCCGCGAGGGCGGTCAAAAGGTTGAACGGGTCCCTCCGCTGTTCCCGAAGATCGACGCTCCGGCCTGATGGCCGCGCCGGTTCTTGCCGTCCAAGAGCTGAGCAAGCGCTACGGGAAGCAGGAGGCGCTGGCCGGCGTCGATCTTGAAGTGGAGGCGGGGCAGCTGGTCGGTTTGCTGGGGCCCAACGGGGCCGGCAAGTCGACGCTGACGAAGATCGCCTGCGGCCTGGTCCGCCCCAGCAGCGGCGGGGTCGAGGTGCTGGGGCGGCCGGCGGGCTCGCCCGAGGCGCGCGCCGCCCTCGGCTACCTGGCCGAGCTCTTCCGCTTCCCGGGCTGGTGCACGGCGGATGAGCTGCTGCGCCTGCACCAGCGCCTCGCTGGCTCCGACGGCGGCGAGGCGGAGCGGCGCGAGCTGCTCGACCTGGTCGAGCTCGGCGATGCGGCCGAGAAGCGGATCGAGGCGATGTCGAAGGGGATGCAGCAGCGGCTGGGGGTGGCCCAGGCGCTGATCGGCTCCCCGCGCCTGCTCCTGCTCGACGAGCCGACCAGTGCGCTCGATCCTGTGGGGCGGCGGATCGTCCGCCAGCTGCTCGAGGAGCTGCGCCGCCGCGAGGTCGCCGTCCTGCTCAACTCCCACCTGCTCAGCGAGGTCGAGCTGGTCTGCGACCACGTCGCGATCATCGCCGGTGGGCGCCTGGTCAAGGCCGGGACCCCCGAGGCGCTGGCGGGTCCGGCGGCGGTCGAGGTCGAGACCGCCTCCGGGGTCAGGACCTTCGAGGGCGCGGTCCGCGAGGACGCGCCGCGGATTGTCGCCGACCTCGTCTCCGCCGGCGAGCGGGTCTACCGGGTCGAGGTCCGCCACAGCTCGCTCGAAGACGTCTACCTCGACGCGGTCGGAGGGGAGACGGGATGAACGGCGCGCAGCTGCGCTCGGCGGCGGCGGTGGTCGGCCTTTCGATCCAGGAGGGGATCCGCAAGCGCGTCTTCCTCGCGGTGGTGGTGCTGACCCTCGGCTTTCTCGCGCTCTACGCGCTCGGTGCCCACTTCGCCTTCAAGGACGTCGATCAGTTCGCCACCGGCGAAACGAACATCCTCGATCCCCGCGCCTTCACCGGGGCGACGATCTTCGGCCTGGCGATGTTCGCGACGCTCTTCCTCGGCACGGTGTTGGCGGTCTTCCTCACCCTCGGTGTGGTCCGCGGCGACGCCGAGTCGGGCCTGCTGCAGCCGATCGTCGTCCGCCCGATCGGCCGCACGACGATGCTGATCGCCCGCTTCGCCGGCGCCGCCCTGCTCTCGGGCGCCTACGTGCTGGTCGTCTACTTCGCCGCCTGCGCGATCACTGAGGCGGCCGGCGACTGGACCCCGGACCACCTGCTCGGTCCGGGGCTGGGCCTGGCGCTGGCCGTGGCGATCATCGCCGCGCTCTCGCTGCTCGCTTCGACGGTGCTCTCGGTGACCGCGCAGGGCATCGTCGTCTTCATGGTCTTCGGCGCCGGACTGACGGCGGGGCTGCTGGCGCAGATCGGCAACGCGCTCGATTCCGACTCGCTGCACACGATCGGCCGGGTCGCGACCTGGGCGCTTCCGTTCGAGGGCCTCTACACCGCCGGCCTGCACGCGCTGATCTCCGAGACCTCGGGGCTGACCGGCGTGGTCCTGGAACTGGGACCGTTCGGCGGCTCGGAGGCGGCTGGGCCGGAGATGATCGGCTGGGCCTTTGTCTACTTAATCGGCGTCCTTGCCCTCGCTGCCTTTGTCTTCTCCCGGCGCGATCTCTGAACAGCGGTGCGCCTTTTCCCCGCTATCGGAGGATAAGGCGCACCGATCTTCAGGCCAGCAGCCCCGGCCCGATCTCCTCGGGCCGGGTCAGGCCGCAGAGCGCCATCGTCAGGTCGAGCTCGGCCAGCACCATCTTCAGCACCGCTTCCACGCCCGCCTGTCCGCCGAGCGCCAGGCCCCAGATGTAGGGGCGGCCGAGGCAGACGGCGTCGGCGCCGAGGGCGAGCGCCTTCAGGGCGTCGCCGCCGCCGCGGACGCCGCTGTCGAAGAGGATCGCGAGCTCGCCGCCGACCGCCTCGGCGATCGCCGGCAGGGCGTCGATCGAGGCGATCGCGCCGTCGACCTGGCGGCCGCCGTGGTTGGAGACGACGATCCCGTCGACCCCGCGCCGCACCGCCTCGCGCGCGTCCTCGGCGTGCTGGATCCCCTTGACCACGATCGGCAGCGAGGTCATCTCACGCAGCTGCGCCAGGTCGTCCCAGCTCAGCGAAGGGTTCGCCTGGACGCCGAGGAAGTGACCGGTGGCGGCGCCGACGTTCTCCTCCGGCGTCTGCTCCAGAGCCGCGCGGAAGACCGGGTCCTGGAAGTAGTTGGCGACGCCGAGGCCGTTGAGAAAGGGCAGCCAGGCCTGCTGCAGGTCGCGCGGCTTCCAGCCGGGGATGAAGGTGTCGACGGTGAGGACGATGGCGCCGTAGCCGGCCCGCTCGGCGCGCTCGACCATGCTGCGGGCGAGCTCGGGGTCGTTGGGCCAGTAGAGCTGGAACCAGCGCGGCGCCTCGCCGCCGGCCTCGGCGATCTCCTCGAGCGAGAAGTGGGAGGCGGTGCTGGCGATCATCGGCACCCCGGCCGCGGCGGCGGCGCGGGCGGTGGCCAGCTCGCCCTCCTCATGGACAACTTTCTGGACGCCGATCGGCGCCAGCAGCAGCGGCGCCGGCATCGCGGTGCCGAGGACGGTGGTGGAGAGGTCGCGCGCGCCGACGTCGCGCAGCATCCGCGGCACGATCCGGTGGCCCGCGAAGGCCTCGATGTTGGCTCGCATCGTCGCCTCCGAGCCGGCGCCGGCGCCGACGTAGTTGGCGGCCCTCGGCTCCATCGCCTCGACCGCCCGCCGCTCGAGATCGGCGACGACGACGGGGATCGCCGGGGTCTCGCCGCCGAGCCCGCGGGCATAGATCTCGCGGTAGTAGTCGGCGGGGTCCGGCATCGGCCGAAGGATAGGCTGACCGTCGCCCGATGATCGACTCCCACACCCACCTGATGCTCTGCGACGGCAGCGAGGAGGAGCTCGTCGCCGCGGCCTCCGAGGCGGGCGTGACGCGGATGCTGACGATCGGGATGGGGCCGGAGTCGAACCCGGTGGCGGTGGCGAGCGCGGAGCGCCACGAGGCCGTCTTCGCCGCGGTCGGCCGCCACCCCAACGACGCCACCGGCTTCGACGCGGCGACGATCGAAGAACTCACCACCCTCGGGGCTCACGAGAAGGTGCGGGCGATCGGCGAGACCGGGCTCGACTTCTACCGCGACACCGCCGCGCCCGAGGACCAGCGGCGGGCTTTCGCCGCCCAGATCGAGATCGCCCGCGCGCTCGAGCTGCCGATCGTGATCCACGCCCGCGACCCCGAGGGGGAGACGGGCGCCAGCGACGAGATCTTCGAGACGCTCGACGCCAAGGCGGACGGGGTGGCGGTGGTCCTGCACTGCTTCTCGGCCCCGCACCGGGTGGGGGACGCGGCCGCGCGGGGCTGGTACTGCTCGTTCGCAGGCAACGCCACCTACCCCAAGTCCGAGCAGCTGCGGCAGGCGGCGGCGCAGGTGCCCGAGGACCGGATCCTGGTCGAGACCGACGCGCCCTACCTGGCGCCACAGCCGCGGCGCGGCAAGCGCAACCAGCCCGCCTACGTAGTCGAGACCGCGCGGGAGATCGCGGCGGTGCGCGGCGTCTCCTACGAGGAGCTGGAGCGCGCGGTCGAGGCGAACGCGCGGACGCTCTTCGGCTGGTAGCCCGTGGTTCGCCTCGGCCAGAACTTCCTTGCCGATCCCAACCTGCTCGACGCGATCGTCCGCGACGCCGAGCTGGCACCGGACGACGTCGTGCTCGAGGTCGGGGCGGGGGAAGGGGTGTTGAGCGAGCGCCTCGCCGAGGCGGCGGCGCACCTGCACACGGTCGAGATCGACCGCGGGCTGGAGACGGCGCTTGGGCCGCTCGCCGCCCGTCCCAACGTCGACCTGCACTGGGGGGACGCGATGAAGCTCGACCTCGCCGGGCTGGAGCCGATGCCGAGCGCGATGGTGGCGAACCTTCCTTACTCGGTGGCGACGCCGCTGATCCTGCGCACGATCGAGCAGTTGCCCTCGCTGCAGCGTTGGACGGTGATGGTGCAGCGGGAGATCGCCGACCGGCTCCGGGCCGCTCCCGGCAATCGCACCTACGGCTCGCCGAGCGCGGTCGCCCAGCTCGCCTGCGAGGTCGAGCTGCTGCGCCCGGTCGATCCCGCCGTCTTCAAGCCCCGCCCCCGGGTCGACTCGGCGATTCTGCGGCTGCGGCGGACCGGCCCAGGAGCCGATGCGGAGACCCGGCAGCTGATCCGCGCCGCCTTCGCCCACCGCCGCAAGTCGCTGGCGCGCTCGCTGGAGCACGCCGCGCCCGGCAGCCTCGCCCCGGCGCGGGCGGCGCTCGCCCAGCTCGGCCTTCCGGAGGACGCCCGCGCCGAGGCGCTGGCGCCGGAGCAGTTCGCCGCCCTCTCCGCCAAGCTGCGCCGCTAATGCTGCTCCGCGCCCCGGCCAAGCTCAACCTCTGCCTCTACCTGGGCCGCCGCCGCGAGGACGGTCTGCACGAGCTCTGCTCGCTGTTCGAGCCGCTCGAGCTCGCGGACCTGATCGAGGTGACGCCGGCCGCGCGCGACGAAGTGATCTGCCCGGGGGTGGGGGGCGAAAACCTCGCTATGCGAGCACTGGTGGGACTGCGGGAGCGGGGCTGGGAGCACGAGCCGCTGCGGGTCGAGATCGAGAAGCGGGTGCCGGTCGCCGCCGGCCTCGGCGGCGGCAGCGGCGACGCCGCTGCGATCCTGCGGCTGGCCGCGGGCGAGGTGGCGGACCTGCCGCAGCTGGCGGCGGAGCTGGGCGCCGACGTGCCCTCGCAGCTGCGCCCGGCGCTGGCGCTGGTCGAGGGGATCGGCGAGCGGATCGAAGCGCTGCCGGAGCCGGCCGAGCACGCCGCCGTCCTCCTGCCCGGAGGGGGCGGCCTCAGCACCGCCGCCGTCTTCACCGAGGCCGACCGACTCGGGCTCGGACGCGGGCAGGAGGAGCTCGAGGAGCTGGCGGCGCGGCTGCGGGAGGTGGCCGGCGCCGGCGCTTCGCCGCTCTCGTATCCCGGCCTGCTCGTCAACGACCTCGAGCCGGCGGCGCTCTCGCTGCGGCCGGATGTCGGCGAAGCGCTGCAGCGGCTGCGCGCCGCCGGCGCGCCGCTGGCGGTTCTCAGCGGCTCGGGTCCGACCGCCGTCGGCCTCTTCCCGGACCTGGCCGCGGCCAAGGCCGCCGCCGAAACCCTCGACGCCGCCGAAGCGATCGTCTGCGCCGCCGGAAACGCGAGACTGACGTCATGAGAATGGCGGGAGAGAGCGAGGGCGGCGACAAGCGCAAACACCTGAAAATCGGGATCGCGGTTGTCGTCGTCGGGGCGATCTACTTCTTCATCAGTCGCCAGCTCGGCCACCTCGACCTGCAAGGGCTGCTCGAAGACGTCTCCAACACCCTCGGCGCCTGGACCTACCTGCTGGTCGCTTTCTTCGCCTTCGCCGAGACCGGCGCCTTCATCGGCCTCGTCGTACCGGGAGAGACGACGATGCTGCTCGGCGGCGCCGTCGCCGGCCAGGGCGCGATCGACATCTACCTGCTGATCGCGATCGCCTGGTTCGCCGCCTGGCTCGGCGACACCACCAGCTTCTTCCTCGGCCGGCGGCTCGGACGCGAGTTTGTGATGAAGCACGGCCCCCGGGTCGGGATCACCAACGAGCGCTTCGAAAAAGTCGAGGACTACTTCAGCCGCCACGGCGGCAAGACGATCTTCATCGGCCGCTGGATCAGCCTCGTCCGCGCCTTCGCCCCCTTCATCGCCGGCAGCTCCGGCATGCAGTACCGCGGCTTCGTCCCCTACAGCGTCCTCGGCACCGGGCTCTGGGCCTCGCTGCACATCCTCGTCGGCTACTTCTTCTCGCGCAGCATCGAGACCGCCGGCCACTACGCCGCCCGCGGCGCCTTCGCGCTGGCGACGCTGATCGCGCTCGTCGTCGCCACGGTCTACCTCGTCCGTTATCTCAAAGTCGAGGAGAACCGGGCGGCTGCAGTGCGCTGGATGGAAGAGCACCGCGCCACCCGGTGGCTCGTCAACCTCGCCCGGCGGCCGCAGTTTCGCTTCCTTTGGGACAGAGTCACCCCCGGCGGGACCTTCGGGCTCGAATTCACCACGCTGATGGCGGTGCTCGCGGTCTCCCTCTTCGTCCTCGTCGCCTACGCGGTGCTGCTGGAGGGAAACCCCGGGCCGACCCCGGGCGACGAAACCGCCTTCGACGTCGTCGAATACCTCCAGGCCGGTTTCCTCACCAGCGTCGCCAAGGTGATCAGCTGGTTCGGCTCCGGCGCCTTCACCTGGGGCCTGGCGCTGGTCTGCGCCGTCCTCCTCGCCTGGCGCCGGCGCTGGGTCGAGTTCTGGGTCCTGCTGGCGGGGATGACGATCACCCAGGTCGGGATCGAGGGGATCGACGAGGCCGTCGATCGGCCGCGCCCGCCCGACCCGCTCGTCTCCGGCTCGTCCTTCCCCAGCAGCCATGCCGCCCACTCGGTCCTCTACCTCTGGCTGGCGGCGACGATCGTGCTGCGCCTGCGGCCGGGAATGGCGCGGGCCGCCGCGGTCGTCACCACCGGCATCGTCCTCACCGTCCTGATCGGCCTCTCCCGGGTCTACCTCAACGTCCACTACCTCAGTGACGTCAGCGGTGGCTGGGCGCTGGGGGCGGCGGCCTTCTCCTTCTGCGCCGCCGTCGGGCTGGTCGTCTCGCAAGTGCGCCAAAATCCAGAGCAGTGATGGTTCTGGCCCTGGCCAAACTCGGCGAGCAGTACCTGCTCTACGGAGTCGCGGGGCTGATCTGCCTCGTCGTCTTCGTGACCCTGATTCTCAGTCCGGCGCTGAGTTCGTACGGGCGGGTCTGGGAGAAAGCGGCGGCCAGCTTCCTCTCGCTCTTCATCCTCGCCGCCCTGATTCTCGGCGGCGTCGTGATCGGGCTGATCTTCGTCTACTACTACAACGACATCACCGATCTGCTCTGACCAGGGCAGGACTGCCGGCCCAGCCGGGATAATGGGCTGATGTCCGCGACCTCGAAACATGGGGCCGCCGCTTCTTCCGGTGCCGACCGCGGCGAGCTGCTCGGGGCGCTCTCGGAGGCGGTCGAGTCCGGTGCCGGGCTGCCCGCGGTGGCCCGCGCGGCGGCGCGGCTGCTCGACGCGAGCGTCGCCCTGATCGACCGCTCCAGTGCCGTTCTCGCCGTCGCCGGCGCCTCTTCCGACCAGGAGCAGAAGCTGCTCTCGGGCGGGGAGGGGGTGACGAAGGTCGAGCTGCGCGTGGCCGACGCCGCGGTGGGGGAGCTGCGCTACCGGGCGAAGGCGGCCCCGGACCCGGCGATCGCGCGAATGGTGACGACGCTGCTGGCGCTGGAGCTGGAGCGCTCGCGCTCGCCCGAGTGGGAGAGCGAGGAGGCGGCCGGCGCCTTCGTGATGGCGGTGCTGCGGCGCGAGGTGACCGACCGGCGCGACATCGTCGCCCAGGCTTCGGAGCTGGGCGCCGACCTCGACCGCGGCGCCGGCGTAGTGGTGCTGCGAGCGGCACCGCGGGCGGCGCAGACGGGCGATTGGCGCGAGCGGGTGCTGGTCCTGGCGCAGCGGGCGCTGCGGGCGCTGGCCCCCGGATCGCTGGCGGCCAGCGACGGCGGCGAGGCGGCCGAGATCGTCGCGATCGTCCCCGCCGAGGACGACGAGCGGCTGGCCCGGGCGGCCGCCGGGCTGGCGCGCGAGCTCGACGACAGCCTCTCCGGCTTCCACCTGACCACGGGCCGCAGCCGTCGCTGCGCCGACCCCGTCGACCTTTATCGCGCCGGCAGCGAGGCGCGCCTGGCGGTCAACGTCGGCGAGGCGGAAGGCCGCTCGACCCTCGCCTTCGAGGACACCGGCGCCTACCGCCTGCTGCTGCCGGCGATGAGCGAGGACCCGGCCGAGCTCGAACGCTTCTACGCGGAGACGATCGAGCCGCTGGTCGCCTACGACGAGCAGTACGAGACCGAGCTGGTCGCGACCGTCGAGGCCTACCTCGACAACGACGGCAACGTCGCCGCCACCGCCAAACAGCTCTTCACCCACCGCCACACGATCCGCTACCGCCTCGAGCGCGTCCGCGATCTCTGCGGCCACGACGTCAGCGCCACCGAGGGCCGCGAGAAGCTCGGCCTCGGCCTCAAAGCGATGCGCGTGCTCGGCATCGCCTCCCCGCGCGGCCCGGCGATGGAGCCGGGGGCTAAGGGTGGGAAAGTGGCGCGGGCGACGGAGGAGTAGGCAGAGCGCTTTATGCTTGTGAGGCGCAATTGGGGAGTCGGCTAATGGCAAGCCTCCGACCTTTGGAGTCGGCTATCTCGGTTCAAATCCGGGCTCCCCAGTAGAAACTTTCTGTCTGAGGCGTTTGACATGCTCCTTTCATGCCGAGAGGAGGACCGCGCTTTACCGAGTCGGAAGCCCGTAAGGCGATTGCTGCCTCACTCTCCTGGACTGAGTCGTTACGACGGCTCGGGTACTGCCCTACTGGTGGCAACCCCGCAACGCTGAAGAAGTACGCCTCGCTCTGGGGAATCTCCACCGACCATTTCGATCCTTACGCGGGGGTGATGGAGAAGATCAGGAAACCTAAGCGCCCCTTGGAGGAGATTCTCGTCGAGAACTCCACCTGCTCGCGAAGCAACCTGAAGATGCGCTTGTACGAGGAGGGCTTCAAGGAACCGCGCTGCGAGCTATGCGGCCAAGGCGAGATCTGGCGCGGTAAGCACATGGGGATGATTCTCGACCACATCAACGGCGTGAGGGACGACAACCGGTTGGAGAATCTCCAAATCGTCTGTCCTAACTGCGCTGCCACGCTCGATACTCACTGCGGTCGGGCGAAGGCAAGTCCACCTCCTCTTCGTAACTGCAGGCGCTGTGGCGAGATGTTTCGGGCGAAGCATCGGACCCAGCGGTACTGCTCTCGGCACTGCGGCATGAGGAGAGAGCCCGGCAGCCGGCGACGGGGCGTCCCAAAGCCTCGAATTCGGAAAGTAGAGCGACCTCCATACGAGAAGCTCTTGGACGAGATCGAGGCCACCAGCTACTGCGCCGTCGGTCGCAAGTATGGCGTCTCCGACAACGCGGTCCGCAAGTGGGTGAGGTTCTACGAGCGGGAACGGGAGTCAGCCCCGGCGGGATGCTCTGACTCGGCTTCCGCCCCGCCGCGACCCGCGGCCTGAGCAGCGGCGCCGAAGCGCAGGAGACGGCCACCGAAGGCGATCGCGCAGACCGCGAACCAGGCCCAGCCGAGCGCGAGCCCGCCGAGCACGTCGCTCAGCCAGTGCACGTCGAGGAGGACGCGGCTGAGCGCGACCGCAACCGCGATGCCGACGGCGGCGCCGGCGAGGGCAGGCCAGGCGCGGCGCCCCCACCAGCGGCCGGCGACGAGCGCGAAGGCCGCCCACGAGGCGGCGGCGGTGGAGGTGTGGCCGCTGGGAAAGGAGGGGCCGAGGGTCGCGGCAACGGCCTCGATCTCGGGGCGGGCGCGATCGATGAGCTGCTTGACCGCCTCGGTCAGGAGCTTGTCTCCCAGGATCACCGCCAGCAGGAACGGCGCGACCCAGCGGCTGCGGGTGCGGGCGATCTCGATGCCCGCGACCACGACCGCGACGATGGCGACCAACCACGTCTCACCGAGCCGGGTGACAGCGGTAATGGCGTCGTGCGACCAGGCACTCCCGTGGTCGTCTCCCCACTCGGCGACGCTGCTGTCGATGCCGCTGAGCAGATCGGTGCTGCGGACGACTACTGCGAGCAGCGCCAGCACCACGCCGCCGAGGAGGACGACGAGGAGCGCCAAGGTCAGCGCCAGGCCCGTCGCCTTCTCCGGGTCGAGCCGGGCCGCGCGCACCGCCCGCCGTCCTGCCGGTCCGGTGGCGTGCCCGCCCGCCTCGCGCGCCACCTCGACGACGGCCGGCGCGGTGCTGCCGCCGGGATAGAGGCGGGCTAGCAATGCGGCCGCGAGTCCCGCGAGACCTGAAATCAGCAGAAGGAGGAAAAACGGCATCAGGAGGGGGAATTACCCCGCTAAACCCAATGAACACACCCATTGGTTCGAGAATTCGACGCATAGTATGCGGGCGGGTCGGGGATAGATCGGGGCGTGACCGTCGAGGAGAGATCACGCGCAGCTTCCCTGCCCGCGAAGGAGCGGTCTGGCGACAACCACGCCGTGCCGATCTTCGAGGCCCGTCCCGGCGGGCCGGCCGACCGCTTCGCCGGCGCGCTCGAATCGCGCCACCCCGCCCTCGTCTTCTTCCTCGCCCTGCTGGCTGGCTTCCTGCTGTTGGCGGCCGCGTCGATTCTGCTCGCCCTCTTCGTCGTCCACGTCCTGGTCAGCGGCAGCGGCCTCGGGCTGGAAGGAGCCGACGAGAGCTTCATCGACACCCTCGCCGGCGAGCGCACCGGCACCCTCACCACCTTCGCGGAAATCGGCTCGCAGGTCGGCGGCGCCCCGGTCCTGCCGATCCTCGTCGGCATCGTCGCCCTCGTCTGCGCCTACTTCCGCCGCTGGCTGATCGCGGCCTTCGCGGTCTTCGTCCTCACCGTTGAGTCAGCCACCTACCGCGTCACCTCGATCGTGGTCCCTCGCGACCGGCCCTCGGTCCCCCGGCTGGAACACCTGGAGGCCGACGCCAGCTACCCCTCCGGCCATACGGCCGCCTCGATCGCGGTCTACGCCGGTCTGGTGCTGCTGCTCACCACCCGCTTCACCAGCAGCTTGAAGAAGGCCCTCGCCTGGACCGCCGCGATCCTCCTGGTCACCTTCGTCGCGCTCTCCCGTATGTACGAGGGGATGCACCACCCGCTCGACGTCGCCGGCGGCATCTTCGTCGGCATCGGCGCGATCCTGGTCCTGCTCTTCGCCTGCCGGGCCGCCGGCGCGGCGGCGCAAAGGCGCTCGCCCGAATGAAGGTCGCCGTCGTCGCACATGCGGGGAAGACCGTCGGCGGCGGGTTGCCGGAGCTGCGGCGGACCCTCGAGGAGGCCGGGGTCTCCGAGCCGTTCTGGACCGAGGTGCCGAAGAGCAAGCGAGCGCCGGCCGCGGTCGAGGAGGCGCTGGAGGACGGTGCCGAGCTGCTCGTCGTCTGGGGCGGCGACGGGATGGTGCGCCGCTGCGTCAACGCGCTGAGGGACAGCGACGTGCCGCTGGCGATCGTCCCCGCCGGGACCTCGAACCTGTTCGCGACCCATCTCGGGATCGAGCGCGACATCGGCCAGGCCGTCGACGCGGCTCTGCACGGCGAGCGCCGCCGCCTCGACGTCGGCTGCTTCGACGGCGAGCGCTTCGCGGTGATGGCCGGGGCGGGCTTCGACGCGGCGATGATCAAGGCCTCCGACGACCTCAAGGACAGCCTCGGCCGCGCGGCCTACGTGGTCGGCGGCGCCTCGAAGCTCGATGCCGAACCCTTCGAGGCGAAGATCAAGATCGACGGGACCTCCTGGTACGAAGGCCCCGCCAGCTGCATCCTCGTCGGCAATGTCGGCGAGCTGTTCGGCGGCATCGAAGTCTTCGCCGACGCCCGGCCCGACGACGGCAAGCTCGACGTCGGCGTGCTCACTTCCGAGGGGCCGGTCCAGCTCGTCCGCGCTGCCGCGCGAACGGCCGTCGGCAGCGCCGAGAAGTCGCCTTTCGTCCGCGTCACCCAGGGCCGCAAGGTGCGGGTGAAGCTGGATCGCAAGGTCCGCTACGAGCTCGACGGCGGCGATCGCAAGAAGGTCAAGTCATTCAAGGTCGATGTCGAAGCCGATGCGATCACGGTCTGCGTGCCGCGCTCGGCCCGAGGAAACGGAGCGGGATGAAGACGGACGTGGGATCTGGGGTCCAGGATCTGGGCGACAAGGCTAAGGGTCAGGGCGACCAGCTCGCCCACGCGAAGACGCTCGGCTGGCTCGCGCGCGCGGGCCTCGTCGCCCGCGGGCTGGTCTACGGGATCATCGGCGTCCTCGCGCTGAAGCTCGCCCTCGGCGACGGCGGCAAGGCGACCGACCAGCAGGGTGCGCTGCAGACGATCGCCCACCAGTCGTTCGGCGAATTGTTGCTTCTCCTGGTCGCGATCGGGCTGGGGGGATACGCGCTCTGGAGGCTGGTCCGCGCGGCTGTCGGCCACGGCGCCGAACAGCGCGACAGCACCTTCGAGCGCATCTCGGCGCTGGACAGCGGCATCGCCTACGGGCTTCTGTGCATAGCGGCGGTCGAGATCCTCACCTCGTCCGCCGGTGGTTCGGGGTCGACGAAGCAGACGACCGCCGGCGTCCTCGGCTGGACCGGCGGCACCGTGCTCGTCGGGGTGGCCGGAGCCATCCTGATCGGCGTCGCCGTCTACCAGGCCTACAAGGGCCTGTCGAAAAAGTTCCTCGAGGACGCGAAGACCGGCGAAATGAGTCCCGGGGTCGAAAAGGGGTACACCGCCCTCGGTGTCTTCGGGCACGTCGCCCGGGTCGTCGTCTTCGCCCTGATCGGCTACGGGTTGGTCAAAGCCGCGATCGACTACAACCCCAAGGAGGCGATCGGTCTCGACGGCGCCCTGCGCGAACTCGCGCACGCCTCCTACGGCCCTGCCCTGCTGGGCCTCGTCGCCGCCGGGCTGATCGGGTTCGGGCTCTACTCGATCGTCGACGCCCGCTACCGCAAGGTCTGACCCGGCGGCGTCCGCGCGAGCATCTCAGCGCTTCTTCTTCATGGAGATCGGAGGAGCGTCGCTCGACCCGGAGGTGCGCGAGGGGCTGAGCCGCAGCTGGAAGCCGCTGATGTTCGTCGGCGTCGCCGCGATCGTGCTCGGGGCGATCGCGATCCTGGTGCCGGCGGTGGCCGCGGTCGGGACCGCGATCTTCATCGGCTGGCTGCTGCTGATCGTCGGCGGCATTCTCGTCGCGGCGGCGTTCTCGGCGCACTCGGTCGGGACGCTGGTGTTGCGGTTGGTCTGGGCGATCCTGACCGTGATCGTCGGCGTCTGGCTGATCGTCGAACCGCACAACGGCACTCTGACCCTGACCCTGGTGCTGGGCATCTACTTCCTCTTCATGGGCCTGACCCGGACCGCGATCGCCTTCGTCTCCCGCGGCCAGCCCAACGCCGGCCTGCTCGGCCTCAGCGGCGTCGCCAGCCTGCTGATCGGCATCCTCATCCTCGCCAAGTGGCCCGAGAGCTCCGACTGGGCGATCGGCCTCCTCGTTGGCATCGACCTGATCTTCGCCGGCTGGACCCTCACGAGCGTCGCCCTTCTGGGCAAAGACCTAGCCAAGCGCGCCTGACCAGCTCTTGACCAAGGAGCTCTGGCCGGGCGGGTCCTGTCACCGAATGGGACCCACCACCCCTGCGCTGCAGTAGCTGCTCGGGGTGGTACCCCCATTCGGCGCCACCCACCCGGAGAGAGCACCAGCTCAGACCCTCGGCAATCAGGGATAACCGCTCCTCGGGCGGGTGGCACGGTAGGGGGGGCTCCCCTGAGGAAGCTTTAGCTACCGGAAGGGGAGGTGGGTCCCCTGCCGTGACAGGACCCGCCCGCCGCAGACCTTTGTCCCCCAGCTGTTTGCTCTAGCAATACGATTCGCCGGTGAGTTCCCCCCTGGTGCTCGTCATGGCGGCGGGCGAGGGCACGCGGATGCGTTCCTCGACGCCGAAGATGCTCCACCCTGTCTGCGGGCGACCGATGGTCGCCTGGCCGATCGCGGCTGCGCGCGAAGCCGGAGCCGGCCGGGTGGCGGCGATCGTCTCGCCGGGGCGCGACATCTCCGTCGGCCTGCCCGAGGGCGTCGAGACGGTCGAGCAGCCGCAGGCCGACGGCACCGGCGGCGCGATTCGAGCGGCGCTGCCGCTGATCGAAGAGAGCGAGACCGTGCTGGTCCTCTCCGGCGACGTGCCGCTGATCTCAACCGAGACGATCGCCGGCCTGCTGCGGGCGCACGAGAGCTCTGAGGCCGCGGCGACGATGCTGACGATCGAGCTCGACGACCCCGCCTCCTACGGTCGGGTCGTCCGCGACGCCTCCGGCGGCGTCGAGCGCGTGGTCGAGGCCAAAGCCGCCGGCGACGCCGACCCCGAGCAGCTGGCGATCCGCGAGATCAACGCCGGCACCTACGCCTTCGACGCCGCTCCTCTCGCGGCGGCCCTGCATTCGCTCTCCAACGACAACGCCCAGGGCGAGTACTACCTACCCGACGTCTTCCCGGCCCTGCGCGAGGCGGGCCACTCGGTCGCCGCCCACCTCGCCGACGACCTCGCGGTGACGATGGGGGTCAACAACCGCGTCGACCTCGCCGCGGTCGAGGCCGAGGCGCGCCGCCGCCTGCTCGAGGCCCACATGCTCGCCGGCGTCACCGTCGTCGACCCCGCCTCGACCTGGATCGACGCCGGGGTCGAGATCGCCGCCGACGCCCGGATCGAGCCCGGGACGTCCCTGCGGGGTCAGACGAAGATCGCCGAGAACGCCGTCGTCGGCCCGCTCAGCACCCTGGTCGACTGCTCGGTCGGCGCCGGCTCCCAGGTCCTCCACTCCTATCTGGTCGAGTGCGACGTCCGCGGGGGCTGCTCGGTCGGCCCCTTCGCCTACCTGCGCCCCGGCGCCCTCCTCCACGACGGCGCCAAGGCCGGCACCTTCGTCGAGATCAAGAACTCCGAGGTGGGAGAGGGGACCAAGGTCCCGCACCTCTCCTACGTCGGCGACGCCGAGATCGGCGCCGGCAGCAACCTCGGCGCCGGCACGATCACCGCCAACTACGACGGATTCCGCAAGCACCGCACCGTTATCGGCCGCGATGTGCGGATCGGCGTTGACACGATGCTGATCGCACCGGTAGAAGTCGGCGACTCCGCCTACACTGGCGCTGGCGCAGTGATCAAAGACGACGTGCCCGAGGGGGCGCTCAGCGTCAGCGAGAACGCGCAACGGAACATCGACGGATACGCCGCTCGCAAGGCGGCCCAGATGCGAGAGGACAAAAACGCGTGAGCATGATCGAGGAGCGCCCGCAGGTGGGAACCGCCATCGACCACGACTACACGAAACGGATGATGGTCTTCGGTGGCCGTTGTTCGATGGACCTGGCCGCCAAAGTCGCCGACAAGCTCGACCTCGACCTCGGTCAGGCGAAGCTGACGACCTTCGCCAACGGCGAGGTCTACTGCCGCTACGAAGAGTCGATCCGCGGCGCCGACGTCTTCCTCGTCCAGTCGACCTGCGCCAACGAGCAGGAAGGGATGACCCCCAACGACGCCCTGATGGAGCTGCTGACGATGATCGACGCCGCCCAGGGCGCCTCCGCGCACCGGATCATCGCCGTCCTCCCCTGGTACGGCTACGCCCGCCAGGACAAGAAGTCGGCCCCGCGCGAGCCGATCTCCGCCCGCATCGTCGCCAAGTGCCTCGAGGGCGTCGGCGTCGACCGCGTCCTCACCATGGACCTCCACGCCGGCCAGGTCCAGGGCTTCTTCCACGTCCCGGTCGACCACATGACCGCGATGCCGATGCTGACCCAGTGGTTCATCGACCAGGAACTGAACGACGAGCTGGTGATCGTCTCCCCGGACGCCGGCCGGGTCAAGACCGCCCGCAACTTCGCCCGCCGGATCGGCACCCACTGGGCGGTGATGGAGAAGGAGCGGCCGGCCCAGCAGGTCGCCGAGATCGGCTACGTGGTCGGCGACGTCAAGGGCAAGACCGCGGTCCTCGTCGACGACATGATCGACACCGCCGGCACCCTCTGCGCCGCCGCCCAGACCGTGCTCGACGAGGGTGCCGCGAAGGTGATCGCCTGCGCCACCCACGGCGTCTTCTCCGGCCCCGCCTTCGAGCGGCTCGAAAACTCCGGGATCGAGCGGATCGTCGTCACCGACACCCTGCCGCTGCGGCCCGGCGCACCGGACAACATCACCGTCCTCTCCACCGCCGGCATCTTCGCCGACTCGATTCGCAGCATCTTCACCGACGGCTCGGTGAGCGAGATCTTCGCCGGCGAGAATCAACTCTTCTAGTGCCTAAAGAGGGTCTGCGCCTGGTCGGCCACAAGGGGGCCGACCTGATCGCGCCGGGGAACACCCTGGAGAGCTTCCGCGCCGCGGTCGAGGCCGGGGTGGACACGATTGAGTTCGACGTGCTCTGGCTGCCGGACGCGCACCTGCCGCTGGAGCAGCGGGCGCCGCTGGTGGTCGCCCACGACTGGGAGGACGCCGAGCAGCGGACGCCGCTGCGGCTGACCGAGGCGCTTGACGCCTTCCTCGAGCCGCCGCTGGACGAGGTCGAGATCGACCTCGACATCAAGCTGCCCGGCCGGGAGGAGGAGGTCGTCGAGGCTCTGGGGAGCCGGGGCCTGATCGAGCGGGCGATGATCTCGACGATGGAGATGCACACGCTGAAGCGCATCCTCGAGCTGCAGCCGGCGCTGCGGCGCGGCTGGACCTACCCGAAAGTGACCAAGGACTGGACCTCGAAGCGCTGGGCGAAGGGCCCGATGCTGGCGGCTCTGGTGGCGATGCGCCACCGCCTGCCGGGGCTGGCGGCGCAGAAGCTGCCGCAGTTCGGGGTCGAGGCGATGTGGGTCTACCACCCGCTGGTGACGCCGCGACTGGCGCGGATCTGCGAGCTCGCCCAGGTCGAGCTGATCGCCTGGACCGTCGACGACCTGGCGCAGATGCAGAAGCTGGTGTCCGCCGGGGTCGACGGCATCTGCTCCAACGACCCGCGCCTCTTCGCGCAGCTGGAGCGCCGATGACGCGGCGCTGGGGATTGATCGTTTCGGGGATCGCCCTCGTCGCCCTGCTCCTGGCGATGGCGCCCCCCGAAGAGCGGATGCAGGAGAACGGGGTGGGAATAGTCGCCTTCGAGCTGGCCGGCAGTCAGGAGCGGGCCGACGAGATCCTGGCCGACTGGGGCGATGCCGGCCGCGACGCAGCCCGAGAGCAGCTGCTGATCGACTTCGCCTTCATGCTCGCCTACGGAACCTTTCTCACCCTCGCCGTCGCCGCGGTTCGCGACCGCCTCGGCCGACGTGGTTGGACCCGCCTCGCCGCGATCGGCGCGGTCGTCGTCCCGTTCGGGGCTGCCGCCGCTGCTTTCGACGCCGTGGAGAACGCCTGCCTGCTGGCGGTCCTGAGCGAATCCGGTTCGGCCTTCCCGACGCTGGCGGCGATCTTCGCCGCGATCAAGTTCGCCCTCCTCGCGGCGGCGATCGCCTATCTCCTCGCCGGCCTTGCCCTCAGCCTGCGGCCCGAACGGCCTAGTCCCTCCTGAGCCCTCGCGTCAGTCGCTGAGGTCGCGGCGGGTGACCAGCAGGGTGCCCAGGCCCCAGAGCCCGAGCGACCAGGCGGCGAGCACGAGGCCACCCCCGACCTGGTTCAGCGAGCCGTCGCCTTCGACGTGCCCGTGCAGGCTGCCGAGGGCGGCGGCGGGGAAGTAGTCCCCGATCGATCCCGGCAGCAGGTAGGGCAGACCGGAGATGATGAAGAAGAAGGCGATCGCGGCGATGATCGCGCCCACCTGGTTGCGGACGATCGCGCCGATCCCGAGGCCGAAGACGGCGAGCAGGGAGAAGGAGGCGACAACCCCGGCGTAGACCTCGATCAGGTCGCCGGCCGGCGGCAGGGTGCCGCCGCGGCCGCCGTAGATCGGCAGGGCGATGCCGCCGTTGACGAGGACGTAGAGCAGCCCCGCCAGCAGCCCGACCAGCACCGCGGCGCCGAGCTTGGCGACCAACACCGGCCAGCGCCGCGGCTCGACGAGGAAGGTCGAGCCGGTGGTCCCGTGGCGGAACTCGGTGGTGATGATCAACACCCCGAGGACCAGCATCAGCGTCATCAGCAGACCGGTCCCGGTGATGATTTCCCGCACTCCGTCGAGGTCTTCGAATGAGACCAGGCCGACGATCAGGCCGGCGAACAGTCCCTCGCAGAGCAGCCCGATCCCGAGCATCACCCAGGTGGTCCGGGTCGTGAACAGCTTGATCCACTCGCTCCGCAGGAGGCTCACGATTCCTCGCCTTCCTCGCCGCCCATCACTTCGAGGAAGCGGGCCTCGAGGCTGGAGCGCTGCGGCGCCAGCTCGTGGATCGCGATCCCCCGCGCCAAGGCCAGCTCGCCGATCTCCTCGACGCCGAGTCCCTCGACCAGCAGCGCCCCGTCCTCGTCCCGGCTCAGCTTGGCGCTGCGCTCGCGCAGCGCCGCCGCCAGCCCCTCGTCGTCGGCGCTCCGCACCCGGGAGGGGGCGACGCCGCCGGCGGTGAACTCGGCCAGGGTGGTGTGGGAGACGAGCTTGCCGTCGCGGATCAGGACCAGCTCCTCGGCGACCTGGGAGACCTCCGAGAGGACGTGGCTGGAGACGAGCACGGTCCGGCCCTCCGCCGCCTGGGCCCGCAGCAGGTCGCGCAGCCAGCGCATTCCCTGCGGGTCGAGGCCGTTGGCCGGCTCGTCGAGAATCAGGATCCGCGGGTCGCCCAGCAGTGCCGCCGCCAGCGCCAGGCGCTGGCGCATCCCCAGCGAGTAGCCCTTGACCCGGCGCCCGGCGGCGGCGCTCAGCTCGACCATCTCCAGCACCTCCTCGACCCGCGAGCGCGGCAGCTTCGCCGCCGCCGCGAGGGCGCGCAGGTGGTTGCGGCCGCTGCGGCCGGGGTGGAAGGCGGTCGCCTCCAGCGCCGCCCCGATCGTCTCCAGGGGCCGCTCCATCGCCGTCGGCGGCCGCCCCTCGACCAGCGCCTCGCCGCGAGTTGGCCGCAGCAGTCCCAGCAGGGCTCGCATCGTCGTCGTCTTGCCCGCCCCGTTGGGACCGAGGAAGCCGGTGACCCGTCCCGCCTCGACCGCGAAGGAGAGGTCGTCGACGGCGACGGTCGCGCCATAGCGCTTGGTCAGGCTGCGAACCTCGAGCTCGGGCACGCTGATCGGCTAGACGGTGCCCGGCGTCGCCGTCGGCGGAGCGTTGCGGCCGCCCTTCTTGACCCTCACCGCCGACTCGAGGTCCTCCTGGGTGAAGCCCTCGACGATTTCGCCGTCGAGGGCGTAGCGGTAGAGGGCGACGCCGAAGATGCCGCTGAGGGCGCGGGAGACCAGCAGCGAGATCGCCAGCACCAGGGCACCGATCACGACCAGCAGTGCGCCGGCGAAGGAGGCGGAGGACCAAAGGACGATCCCGCCGAGGATCAGCACGGCCGCGGGCAGCACGCCGAGCAGGAAGACGGCGGCGCCGATCGCGATGTTGCCGGTGATCTGCTGTCCCCAACGCTCACGGAAGAGCGCGCCGGAGCGCTTGATCGTCTCGAACGGCCCGGTGCCCTCGATCGCGATCACCGGCACGGCGAGGAAGGTGATCAGCGACCAGGCCATCCCGACCAGGCGGGCGGCGATGGTTCCCAGGGTTCCGCCCTGGTTTTCGAGCACCCCCATGACCAGGCTGATCGCGGCCGAGACCGCGGCCCAGCCGCTGATCTGGCTGAGGCGGCTGCGCGATACCGCGAGCCCGTCGCTGACGGTCGCCTCCTCGCCGCGAAAGATCATGTCGGCGCAGGCGGCGAGGCCGACGCTGAAGTAGAAGCCGACGAAGCTGAGGACGTAGACGCCGATCGCGATCAGCGGGATCGCGCCGGCCAGCTGGTCGTCGTCCCACAGGTACAGCCCAGGGCCGAGGAAGACGATGGCCAGCAGCGTCGTCGCGATGCCGCCGTAGAGGGGGAACCGGATCAGGGAGGGGTGCTCTCTCAGGAGCGCCCAGCTCTTCTTCGTCAAGCCCCAGCCGCGTTTGATCCTGCCCATCGTTCCTCCGTTCGTTCCAGGGACCTAAAGGGTTTCGGCCAAACCGGGCGTGCGCTTGACCCCGCGCTCCTCGAAATAGTCCCACTCGAGCTCGCCCAGCTCGGTCGCCGGGGCGTCTGCATAAACCCACTCGCGGGCGATCCGGTGCCAGTTGCGCTTCGCCCGCAGCTGTCCGAGGACGGCGACGACGCCGATTTCCATCCGCCTCCCCATCAGCTCGTCCGCGGGCAGCGAGGCGCGCCGCATCACGTCGTAGTACTCCGAGCGCGGATCGTTGGTCGACTCGATGATCTTCATCACCCGCCGCGGCGTGATCTCCAGCTCTCTGTCCTCGGTCACGAACCAGCCGCCGACCACGCGCATGTGTTCGAGCAGGCGCTCGGCGTCGAGCTTCGAGGGCTTCTTGACGAAGCCGAGGTCGTGCAGCGCCTGGCGGTAGGCCTCCGGGTCGTTGCGCGAGGCGGCGTCGAAGGCGCGCTGCTCGAGCAGGATCTGCTCGCGGTCGATCTTCTTCGTCATCCCGAAGTCGAGGAAGGCGACCCGGTCGTCGTCCATGAGGATGTAGTTGCCGGGATGGGGGTCGGCGTTGAAGTGCTGCAGGTGGTAGATCGAACCGAAGCTGCCGCGAAAGACGATCTCGCCGAAGCGGCTGCGCTCCTCGTCCGAGAGCTCCTTGATCTCCTCGAAGCCCCGCCCCGTGACCAGCTCGGTGACCAGCACCCGCCGGCGCGAGAGGCGGGTCACCACTTCCGGCACGTAGATGAACGGGTGGCCGCGGTAGGCGCGGGCGAAGGAACGCTGGTTCTGCGCCTCGTACTCGTAGTCGAGCTCCTCCATCACTCGCTCGCGCAGCTCCTCGGCGATCGCCTTTGCGTCGAGCCCGGGGGCGAGGGCGCGGGCGAGGCGGACGATGGTGCCGGCGTTGCGGAGGTCGGCATCCAGCGCCTCGGCGATCCCGGGGTACTGGATCTTCACCGCCACCTGGCGACCGTCGAGCAGCTCGGCCCGGTGGACCTGACCGATCGAGGCGGCGGCGAAGGCCTCCTGCTCGAACTCGGCGAAGAGCTCGGAGAGCGGTTCGTCGTCGTACTCCTCTTCCAGCACTTTGACGACCTTCTCCCAGGGCATCGCCGGGGCGTCGGTGCGCAGTTTCGCCAGCTGTTCCTGGTAGACCTCGCGGTACTCCTCGGGGATGAACTCGGTGTCGATGAAGGAGGCGAACTGGCCGAGCTTCATCGCCGCGCCCTTCATCTGGCCCAGGGCGCCGACCATTTTCATCGCCGTCTCCAGGTGGCGCTGCTCGAGCGCTTTTTTGCTCTCCTCCTCGGAGCGGCCGACGTTGGCGGCTTTGGTCCCGGCGTAGCGGGCGCTCTGCGCGCCGACGATCGAGCCCAGCTTGGCGGAGCGGCGAACCCGGCCCTTGGGGATCTTGGAGTCGTCAGTCATCGGGGTCGAAGGGTGTCACAGCGATCAGTTCTCTATCCTCTCCCGCCGATGGCCAGCAAACGATCCTGCCTCAAAGCTGCTCCCCGCGCCGACTTCGGCTCGCGCTCCTCGCGCCGCATGCGCCGCGACGGCATCGTTCCGGGCGTCGTCTACTCGGGCGGCTCGGAGGCCAAGCCCTTCCAGGTGAGCGAACGGGACGTCCGCGCTGTCACCAGCGAGGGTGCCGCCCTGTTCGACCTCGAGATCGACGGCGGCAAAGCGATCCCGGTCGTGATCAAGGAAGAACAGCTGCACCCGGTTCGCGGCAGCCTCCAGCACATCGATCTGCAGCAGGTCCGCCTCGACGAGAAGATCCAGGCCGAGGTGGCGCTCGAGCTGGAGGGCGTCGAGACCGCCCCCGGCGTCAAAGGCGGTGGTGTCCTCGAGCACGTCACCCGCGAGATCACCGTCGAAGCGCTGCCGACCGAGATTCCCGACAACATCGTCGTCAACGTCTCCGCGATGGAGATCAACGACACGCTTCAGCTTTCCGTCGTGACCCCGCCCGAGGGCGTCACCTTCGTCGCCGACGATCCCGAGGAGGTCACGATCGTCACCCTCTCGCCGCCGCGCGTCGAAGAGGCCGCGCCCGAGGTCGAGGAGGAGACCGAGCTGGTCGGCGAGGGCGAGGGCGAGGCCGCCGAGGGCGAGGGCGGCGGCGACTCGGGCGATTCCGAGGGCGAGTAACCCCTGTCGCTGTTCCGCCGTCGCGGCCGCGACGAGCAGGGCGACCGCATCTTCATCGTCGGCCTCGGCAACCCCGGGCCCGAGTACGAGCGAACCCGCCACAACGTCGGCTTCGCGGTGGCCAGCGAGTTGGCGCGCCGCTGGGAGCTGCCGAAGCCGCGTCAGAAGTTCAACGGGCTGATCTCCGAAGGACGGATCCGTCCCGGCGGGCCGCGGGTGGCGCTGCTGCAGCCGCTCACCTACATGAACGAATCCGGCAACTCCGCCGGGCCGGCGCGCGGCTCGCTGAAGGTGCCGCTCGACCGGGTCGTCGCCATCCACGACGAGATCGACCTCCCCTTCGGTGAGATCCAGGCCAAGCTCGGTGGCGGCCTGGCGGGCCACAACGGCCTCAAGAGCCTCAAGCGCGGCTTCGGCGCCGCCGAGTTCTGGCGGATTCGGGTCGGCGTCGGGCGGCCGGACTCGACCGATCCCGAGATCGTCTCCGCCCACGTGCTCGGCCGCTTCAGCGAGCCGAAAGCCGAGGTCGAGGCGCTCGTCGAGAGCGCCGCCGAGGAGACCGAGCGGTTGGTCGAACGGATAGCTTCCGAAGAATGAGCGAGCAGGCGGCCACGAGCTACTCCGTCGACGAGCAGGGGATCGCCCTGCTCCGCCTCGATCGGCCCCAGGCCCGCAACGCGATCAACACCCAGATGCTGGAGGAGCTGCTCGAGCATCTGGCGGCGGCTCGCGAGGACGAGGCGGTGCGGGTGCTGGTGATCAGCTCGGCCGACCACCTCGGTCTCTCGGCGGGAGCAGACGTCAAGGAGCGCCTCGACGCCGCGGCCCACGTCGACCGTATGCAGCTCTTCTCCGACCTCTACGACGCCATCGTCTCCTTCCCGAAGCCGACGATCGCGGTCTGCCACGGCGACGTGGTCGGGGGCGGCGCCGAGATTGCGGTCGCCTGCGACATGCGGCTCGGCGGCGCGAACCTGCGGATGCGCTTCCCCGGCGCCGCCCTCGGCATCCCGGTCGGCCCTGCTCGCCTGGTCTCGCTTTGCGGCCTCGCCACCGCCAAGTACCTGCTGCTCTCCTCCCGCACCGTCGGCGCCGACGAGGCGCTCCGCCTCGGCCTCGTCAACCGTGTCGCCCCTGCCGCCGGCGCCGAGCAGGCGGCGCTGGAGCTCGCCGCCGGCGTCGCCGCCCACCCGCCCGAGGCGGTCGCCCGGCTGAAGCGGTTGCTGCACGAGTGGGACGACGTCGTCGGCCGCTCCGCCGCCGAGGGGCGCGGCCAGGTCGAGCACGTGCGCAGCGGCGTCGACCTGCCCTTCGCCAAGTAGCTCCCTGCTCTCGCCCGGCCCCCGCCGCTCCCTAGAATCGGTTCTCTGGCGCCGGATCGGTTGATCCGGGCGCTTTTCCTGCCATGAGCCTGCGTCCGCTGATCGACATCGCTGCCGAGAACGAGCGCGTCCACGCGCTCGCGGGTCGGGTGCGCGCGGCGGCCGACGGAGGGGAGCGGGAGGCCGTGCGCGCCTCGACGATGCTGCGGCCGCTGCTGCTGGCGGCGTTGCTGGAGGACGATCGCGGGCTCGCCGACCGACCGGCGCTGCTGGTCGCCCCCGACGACCGCTCGGCGCGTGACCTCGCCGCCGACCTTCGCTCCTACCTGGCCCCGCGCCGGGTCCGCTTCTACCCCTCGCGAGGGACCGGCTACGCCTCCCACGTCACCCCACCCCCGCACCTGGTCGGGCTGCGGATCGACGCGCTCGACGCCCTCGGCGCTGAAGCCGACGCGGTCGTCGTCGCCTCGGCGACGGCGCTGGCGGAGGCGGTGCCCGACGCCTCCCTGCGCCCCGCCGGCTTCGCGATCGACCTCGGCGACCTGATCGAGCTGACCGCGGTCGCCGACGACCTCGTCGCCGCCGGCTACGAACGGGTCGAGCAGGTCGAGGAGCGCGGTCAGTTCGCCGTCCGCGGCGGCATCCTCGACGTCTACCCGGCGACCGAGGAACGGGCGGTGCGGATCGAGCTCTTCGGCGACGAGGTCGAGTCGATGCGCTGGTTCTCGACCTTCACCCAGCGCTCGCTGGGGGACGGCCAGCGGGTCGAGCTGGCGCCGGCGGCGGAGCTCGACGCCGAGCACCGCGAGCTCGCCGAGCTGGCGGCGATGGCGGCCGAGGAGGAGGGCGCCGAGGCGCCGAACCTGGCCGAAGCGCTGCCGCTGGAGCACTTCCGGGCGCCGCTGGAGCTGGTCCCCGAGGCGGCCGCCGTGGTCCTCGTCGGGGCCGAGGAGATCGAGCCGGCGCTGAGCGACCACTGGGACGACGTGACCACGGCGATGCACGCCGAGGACGCCCAGCACCTCTACGTCGACGTCGCCGAGCCGCTGGACGAGCGGGCCGCACTCGCCCTGACCAGCGCCGGCGAGGACGACGAGGACGCCTTCCGCGCCGCCCGCGCCGAGTCGCCGGCCCGCAGCATCAAGGAGGCGGAGGGGGAGCTCGAGAAACTGATCCGCTCCGGCTACCGCACCGTCGTCGCCTTCGACAGCCGCGGCGAGGCCGAGCGCGCCCGCTACGGCCTCGACCGGATCGACGCCCGCCTGCTCGAAGGCGGCCGGGTCTCGCCCGATCCCGGCCTCGCCTTCGCCGAGGCGCGCCTGCGCGAGGGCTTCGTCAGCCCGGAGCTGAAACTCGCCGTCTACCCCTTCCGCCGTCTCGTCCACCGCCGCCGCACCGAGGAGCCCGCGCCCGGTGCCGGCCGCGGCCGCCTCGCCTTCAGTGAGCTGCGGGTCGGCGACTACGTCGTCCACGAGGACCACGGCGTCGCCCGCTTCGCCGGCTTCGAGACCCGCGACGTCGGCGGCGTCACCCGCGACTACCTCTACCTCGAATACAAAGGCGAGGACCGGGTCTACGTCCCCACCGACCAGCTGGCGAAGCTGAGCCGCTACGTCGGCGCCGGCGGCTCGCCGACGCTCTCGGCGCTGGGCGGCAAACGCTGGCAGAACCTGAAGGCGCGGGCGCGCAAAGCCGCCGGCGCCCTGGCCGGCGAGCTGCTCAACCTCTACGCCGAGCGCCGCTCCCGTCGGGGTCACGCCTTCCCGCCCGACGGCGAATGGCAGATCGCGATGGAGACCGCTTTCCCCTACCGCGAGACGGCCGACCAGCTGGAAGCGATCGAGGCGGTCAAGGGCGACATGGAAGCGGAGCGGCCGATGGACCGGCTGGTCTGCGGCGACGTCGGCTTCGGCAAGACTGAGGTGGCGCTGCGGGCGGCGGTCAAGGCCGCCTCCGACGGCACCCAGGTGATGGTCCTGGTCCCGACCACGATTCTCGCCCAGCAGCACTACGGCACCTTCCGCGAGCGCCTCGCCGACCTTCCCTTCCGGGTCGAGGGGGTCTCGCGCCTGCGCCCGGCGGCCGAGGTCAAAGCCGTGCTCAAGGACTTCGAGGCGGGCAAGGTCGACATCCTGATCGGGACCCATCGGCTGCTCTCGCGCGACGTCCGCGCCAAGGACCTGGGCCTGGTCGTGGTTGACGAGGAGCAGCGCTTCGGGGTCAAGCAGAAGGAGCTGCTGCGCCAGCTGAAGCTCAAAGTCGACGTCCTGGCGCTCTCGGCGACGCCGATCCCGCGCACCCTGCAGATGAGCCTGGCCGGGCTGCGCGACATCTCGGTGATCGAGACGCCGCCCGAGGGCCGGCGCCCGGTCCGCACCTACGTCGGCCCCTACGACGAGGACTTGGTCGGCAAGGCGATCCAGCGCGAGCTCGAGCGCAAGGGTCAGGCCTTCGTCCTCCACAACCGGATCGACTCGCTGCCGGAAACGACCGAGCGGCTGCGGGCGCTGGTGCCGGGGGCGCGCTTCCTCGAAGCGCACGGGCAGATGGACGAGCACGCCCTCGAGGAGACGATGCTGGCCTTCCTGCGCGGCGAGGCCGACTGCCTGGTGACGACGACGATCATCGAGTCCGGGCTCGACATCCCCACCGCGAACACGCTGATCGTCGAGCGGGCCGACCAGCTCGGGCTCTCCCAGGCCTACCAGATCCGTGGCCGGGTCGGCCGCTCCCGCGAGCGCGCCTTCGCCTACCTGCTCTACCCCTCGGCCGAGGCGCTGACCGAGGAGGCCGCGGCGCGGCTCTCGACCCTCGCCGACCACACCGAGCTCGGCTCCGGCTTCCGGATCGCGATGCGCGACCTCGACATCCGCGGCGCCGGCAACCTGCTCGGCGACGAGCAGTCCGGCCACGTCGCCGCGGTCGGCTTCGAGCTCTACTGCCAGATGATCGACGAAGCGGTCGCCGAGGCGGCTGAGGCCGGTGGGGAGGAGGAGCGGGAGGAGGCGCCGGAGCCGGTCCGCCTCGACGTCCCGGTCGACGCCTACCTGCCGCCCACCTTCGTCCCCTTCGAGGCGGCCAAGATCGACGTCCACCGCCGCATCGTCGCCGCCCGCGAACCGGGCCAGCTGCGGGCGATTCGCGACGAGCTCGAGGACCGCTTCGGGCCGCTGCCGCCGGAGGCGGAGAACCTGCTGAAGCTGCAGCGGGCGCGGATCGAGCTGGGGCTGGCGGGCGCCCGCAGCGTCGAGTTCCGGGGCGGTCGCCTCAGCGTCACCGGCGTCGAGCTCGACTCCGAGGCGGCGGGGGTCCTGGCCGAGCAGGTCGAGGGGGCGGTCTACGAATGGCGGGAGCAGGTCGCCGCGGTGCGGGTCGCCGGCGAGCCGGAGGAGCGCCTGGCGGCAGTCCTGGCGATGGCCGAGGGATTGCGCGAGGCGCGCCGGGCCGCCGAGCCCGCGGCCGCCTGAAGCTCCCTCGCAAGAAGGGATTTGACTATGCTGCCGGCTTCGTGGGAGCGAAAGCAGGCCAGAGAGACAGGTCCGCCGGGAGGCAGCGTCTGGGGTTGATCCTCTTCGGCGCCCTCTTCGTGCTGCTCTTTGCGGGATACGCGATTGCCGAGGGGCTGAGCGGCCCGAGCGTGCCGTCCGGCGCTGTCGCCCATGTCTCCGATGTATCGGATGAAATCGCCAACATCGATGAGGCCAAGTTCGAGCGCGCGACTCTCCGTCAGGTCGCTTCCAGCGAAGAAAAAGCGGCGCCGAAACCTGGGTCGGAGAAATACAAGGAACTGCAGGAAAGCGCTCTCTCGGAACAGATCGAAGGCGTCTGGATCCGTGGCCAGGCCGAAGAATTCGGGCTTACGGCGACCGACAAACAGGTTGCGGACGAACTCGAGACGATCAAACAACAGAACTTCCCGGCCAAAGGCGCGTACGAGAAATTCCTCAAACAGTCGAAGTTCACCCAGGGGGAGGTGAACGAACTCGTCGAGTTGCAGATCCTCCTCAAACAGATCCAGGAACTCGTCAGCAGCCAGTCTCCGCCGCCTTCGAGCGACGAGATCGAGGCCTACTACGAGGCTGAAAAAGAGAAACAGTTCACGACCAAAGCGAGTCGGGACGTTCGCACCGTGATCAACAAAGACAAAGGCAAAGTCGAAGCGGCAAAGGCTCTGCTCGAACAAGACAGCTCGCCCGCCGGCTGGAAAAAAGCCGCGACGCAATACTCGATCGATCCCACCAGCAAGAAAAAAGGCGGACTCCAGGAAGGGATCACCGAAGAATTCGTCAAAGGCCCGCTGAAGGCAGCGATCTTCGAGAGCGCGACCGGCGAACTCGTAGGCCCGGTCAAATTCCAGGACAACTACATCCTGATCGAAGTCGTGAAACTGAACCCGGAGAAAATCCAGACCCTGGCCGAAGCCAAAGGTCAGATCGAATCGACTCTCGGGGAACAGACGCAGCAGGAATTCCTCTCCGAATTCGGCTCCAAATTCACCTCCAAGTGGACCGAGCGGACCGTCTGCGCCGATGACCTCCTGATCGAACGGTGCTCGAACTACGTCGGCGATGGGCGTCCCAGCAACGCTCCGCCGGCCTGTTACGAAGAGGATCCGAAAACCCCCGCCCTTGCCTGTCCTGCCCCTGTCACGGCGATTACCCCCGCCTTGCCGGGAAGCATCAGCCCGACCAAACCCAAAGGCGAACCCTTCCCGCAGCGGCCGCTGCCCGAATCGTCGCCTGCGCAGGGCGGCGGGGAAGTACCGGCGGAATTGCCGCCCGGCGCAGCGCCCTCGGGCGAATAGACCACGCTGCCTCCCGCCGCAGCCGGCGACGAGTAGGGCCTGGCGAAACCCCCGCGCACGTCTGGCGGCGCCGGACACACTTCGCAGGGCGTCGTCCTCGGTCGGCCAAATGGCGCTGCCATTCGGCCTCCCTGCGTCCTACCCCTGCTCGGTCCGGCACTCGCCAGCCGCACACGCGGGTTTCGCCAGGCCCTACTAGACTGGCGCGCCCGTGAGCACGATCTCCTCCATCCACGCACGGCAGATCCTCGATTCCCGCGGAAACCCCACCGTCGAGGTGGAGGTCGCGCTGGAGTCCGGAGCACGGGGTTTGGCGGCGGTTCCCTCAGGCGCCTCGACCGGCGAGTTCGAGGCGGTCGAGCTGCGCGACGGTGGCGACGCCTGGGCCGGCAAGGGCGTCGGCCGGGCCGTGGCCAACGTCAACGGTGAGATCGCCGCTGCGCTGACCGGCGCTCGGGCGGCCGAGCAGGGTGCGCTCGATCGGACGATGATCGAGCTCGACGGGACCCCGAACAAGGGTCGCCTTGGCGCCAACGCGCTGCTGGGCGTCTCCCTGGCCGCCGCCAAGGCCGCCGCCGCCGATTCCCGTCAGCCGCTCTACCGCTACCTGGCCGAGCTCTACGGTGGCGGTGAGCCGAGCGTCCTGCCGGTGCCGATGATGAACGTCCTCAACGGCGGCGCCCACGCCGACAATTCGGTCGACTTCCAGGAGTTCATGATCGTTCCCGCCGGCGCTGAGAGCTTCTCCGAGTGCCTGCGGGTCGGGGCGGAGGTCTTCCATGCCCTGAAGAAGTCGCTGTCCTCACAGGGTCTCTCCACCGCCGGCGGCGACGAGGGCGGCTTCGCCCCCGACCTCGACTCCAACGAGGCGGCACTGCAGGCGGTTCTGGCCGGGGTGGAGGCCGCCGGCTACGAGCCCGGCGGCGACGTCTTCATCGCCCTCGACCCGGCGACCAGCGAGGTCTTCGAGGGCGGCTCCTACCAGCTCGAGCACGAGGGCCGCACGCTCTCCTCCGAGGAGATGGCCGCCTACTGGGCGGATGCCTGCTCCCGTTACCCGATCGTCTCGATTGAGGACGGGATGGACGAGGAGGATTGGGACGGCTGGAAGCTCCTCACCGAGCGCGTCGGCGAGCAGGTGCAGCTGGTTGGGGACGACCTCTTCGTCACCAACCCGGAGCGCCTGCGCCGCGGCATCGAGCTTGGCGTCGGCAACTCGATCCTGGTCAAGGTGAACCAGATCGGCACCCTCTCCGAGACGCTGGAGGCGATCCGAACCGCCCGGAAGGCCGGTTATACGGCGGTCATCTCCCACCGCTCCGGTGAGACCGAGGACACGACGATCGCCGACCTCGCCGTCGCCACCGGCGCCGGTCAGATCAAGACCGGAGCGCCTTCCCGCTCCGATCGCGTCGCCAAGTACAACCGGCTGCTGCGGATCGAGGAGGAACTGGGCGATTCCGCCGAGTTCCCGGGCCTGCAGGCATTCGTCCAACGCCGCTCCTAAATGGAGGAATGCGGGGCCCGGCCGCGTAGCACCGGGTATGGCAGCACGCGCGCAGGCCAGCCGCACCCGATCGGCTACCCGGCGCCGCCCTGCCGCCCGCAAAGCCCGTCCGGCCGCGCGCAGCGGTCCGAGCCGGATCAAGTGGGACCGCGTCGGTCGCGTCGCCCTCACCCTCGTCCTGGCGGCGGTCCTCTACTCCTACCTGAACCCGTCGATCGACTTCGTCAAGACCTACACCGGGACCACCGAGGCGAAAGCGAAGCTGCACGAGCTGCTCGACCAGAACCAGCGCCTCCACAGGCGCATCCAGTCCAGCGAGGATCCACTGGTCGTCCAGCGCGAGGCGCGCTCGCAGGGCATGGTCGGCGAAGGCGAGACCCCGGTCGTGATCCGCGGCAGCCTCGGCGGGTAAACCCCAGCAAGGGGATTCCTCATGGTTGACCTCGGCTCCTACCTCTTAGGAGTCGTGCAGCTGGCTCTGGTCGTCGGGCCACTCGGCTTCAGCGCTTACAGGCTGCGCCAGCGATTGCTGCCAGCGTGGGAGGGAGCGCCTGCTCGCCTCGTCGAGTCGATCGTCTTTGTTGCGCTGCTGATCTGGTTATCGGAGCTGCTCGGAACGTTTGGCCTTTTCTACGCAGGAGCTCTGATCGTCGCAGCGCTTCTTGTCGCAGGGACCATGGTGCTCTGGCCGGCGGGTCCTGTCGCTGCAGGGGACCCACCCCCCCTTCCGGTAGCTAAAGCTTCCTCAGGGGGGGTCCCCCCTACAGCGCCACCCCCCGGAGGGGAGTTTTGGGCGCTGCTCGTGATGCTCGCAGTGTTCGCCGCCACGGTGTTTAGCTACGCCGTAACGACCCGGCACGCGCTGGACAGAGGGATCTTCAACTTCGACAGCCTCTGGTACCACATGCCTTTCGCCGTGGACATGGTGCAGACCCACTCCGTTGTCGGGATGCACCACACCGACACGATTTTCACGAATTGGTTCTACCCGCAGAATTCTGAGCTGCTCCACGCCGTTGGGATCCTGTTGACGGGGCGGGACACGCTGAGTCTGTTCCTCAACTTCGGATGGCTGGGCGTCGCCTTCTTGGCTGCTTACTGCGTAGGAAGGCCGTACGGGCGGGGGGCGGTGACGGCGATCGCTGCCGCAATCCTGCTCGAGTGCCACACGCTGGTCGTGCGCGATCCGGGAGCGGCCAAGAACGATCTGATGGCGGCGGCGTTAGTCCTGGCCTCGATCGCGATCCTGGTCGAGGCCTGGTCCCATAAAAAGTCCGCCGGACCTTTGTATTGCTATACGGGACAAAGGTCCGGCGGACCCTCTGCTGGCGGGGAGGGATGGGACCGCTTGGCGCTTGCGGCGGCGGGGCTCGCGGCTGGCTTGGCCGCTGGGACGCGGGTCACCGCTCTGGCGATGGCGGGGGCGCTTACCGTGGCGGTGGTGGCGCTGGCGCCACAGGGGCGGCGCTGGGTGGCGGCGGCTTGGTGGTTTTTGCCGGCACTGGCTGGCGGGGTCTTCTGGTACCTGCGCAACCTGGTCGTCGCCGGCAGCCCGATCCCGGAGGTCGAGTCGCTGGGGCCGATCTCGCTGCCCCATCCCGAGCGGCTGCAGGAAGGGCGGCCGGACTTCAACATCGTCCACTACGCCACCGACACCGGCGTCTGGCGCGAGTACTTCGGCCCGGGCCTGCACGAGGCTTTCGGGGCGCTCTGGCCGCTGGTCGTGTTCGGGGCGGCGGCAGCGGCGCTGATCGCCGTCCTCCGCGGCCGCGACAGGATCGTCGGCTGGATCGGTGCCGTCGCCCTCTTCGGGCTCGTCGCCTACCTCTTCACGCCCCTCAGCGCCGCCGGCGCCGAGGGCGAACCGGTCGGCTTCGGGATCAACATCCGCTACGTGATCCCGGCGCTCCTGGCCGGGATCGTCCTCCTGCCGCTGGACCGATGGCTCGACGGCGCGAAGCGCCAGTGGTGGCTGCTCGGTGCGCTGGTGGTGGTTTTCGTCATCACCAACCGGCCCGACGACGCCCTCCACGACAAAGGCCGCGTCTTCGCCTTCTTCCTGGTCGCGCTCGCGGTCTTGATCCCGGCCCTGCTGCTGGTCCTGCGGGGGCGAGGGAGGAGCGCCACGCTCGTCGCCGCCGGCGCGGCGGCGCTGGTGGCGTGTCTGCTCGCGATCGGCTACCCCGTCCAGCGCGACTACCTCGAGGGTCGCTTCGCCAACGAGGGCTCCGCCGAGGAACGGATCCCCGGCATGAGCCTCGACAGCGCCTACCGCTGGGCACGGGGGATCGAGGACGCGCGGATCGGCCTCGCCGGCACCACCGCCGGCTTCGCCGGCTACGGCTTCTACGGCACCGACCTCAGCAACCGCGTCCGCTACCTCGGCGAAGACGGCCCCCGCGGCGCCTTCAACGTGATCCCGGCCTGCGCCGGGTTCCGCAGCGCGGTGAACGACCTCGATCTCGACTACCTGGTCGCCGCCCCTTTCCTCAACTTCCTCCACCCGGGCGACCCCGTCACCTCGCCGGAGGCGCGTTGGTTGCGGGGAGAGCAGGCTGTGCGGCCGGTTCTGCGCAGCGGCCAGGTCACCGTCTGGGAGGTACGCGGCGAGCTCGATCCGAGCGACTGCGGCCCGGGCAACGCGCCCCTCCGCGAAGTCCCGCAGACGCCCACCTCCTGATTGCCGGCCGCGCCACCGGGGTAACCTCGGCCAGTGGCCTATCCCCTAGAGAACGCGCTCTTCCAGTGGGAGGAGGGTCGGCGGACGTTGCAGGCGATCGAGGACCCGCGCCAGCGCCGGTTGGCCGACCGGGTGGTGGACGCGCTTCGCGAAGAGCTGCGGCGGCGGATCGGGCCGACCTTCAGCGCCTCTGAGCTGGCCGATCTCTACGGCCAGGGCACCGATTGGGCCCAGCAGGTGGCGATCGACGTGGCGCCGGCGATCGAGAGCGAGTCGCAGCTGCTGGCCGACGCGGCCTTCTGGCTGTACCTACGCGGCGCTACGGATTTCGCCGGCGGCAGGCAGTTGCCGGTCTAGCTACTCGTCCGACTCGTCGTCGGACTCGCCCGAGCCGTTGCTCTGGCCCTGGGGCTCGCCCGCGCGGCGGATCACGATCTGGTCGGCCTCGATGCGGACGGTGACGTCGCGCTTGCCGGCCCAGTGCTCGGTGTAGACGGGGTTGTCCTTGACCGCGGCGTCGAGCCAGAGGCCGTAGCCGTCGGTCTCGCCGTGGTCGAAGCTCGCCTCGAGCTCTTTGCGGCGGCCGCGTCCACCGCGGCGACCGCGGCGCCGGCGACGTTTGCGCCCAGCGCCTGAGCCGGAACCGCCCTCGGGCCGCTCCTCGCGCTCCTCGTCCTCTTCACCGTCGTCGTCGCTCTCGGGCTGCTCGTCCTCTTCGGCCTCCTCGGCTTCGGTGGCGGCCTCGATCTCCGCTTCGATCTCGTCGCGGAGGTCGATCTCGCTCGAGCCCGCGTTCTCGTCGTCGGGCGAGAGGTCGTACTGCTTGCGGAACTCGCGCAACTCGGTCGCGCTGATCTCCAGCTGGTGGGCGATCCAGGCATCGGTCCGCCCCTGGTGCACCCAGGCGCGGATCTGGTTCAGCTGCGGCTTCAGCGAGCGTCGGGCCATCGGCGCGCGAGTCTATTGAAGGAGGACACTTGGAGGTAGGGAGCCGGGTGGCGCTAGGACATCAGGAGGGCGAGCGCCTCGAACATCGCGACCGCGACCACGATCACGGTTGCGGTCAGGCAGACGGCAAGGACGCTGAAACGGACCTTCCCCTCCTGCTCGACACGGTTGATTTTCCGCGCCCGCGATCGGTTGGCGGCACGGCGACGCAGCTGCTCGCGTCGGCGGCGCTCGAGGTAGGTCTCCTGCTCGAAGGCCGTCTCGAACTGGGAGATGCTCTGTCGCATTCTCATAAGGGGAAGAAGTTCCGGGCGCCTTGGGGAAGGCGCGTTGGAACAGCGGGCACCGTAGCAAAAGATCTTGCACGGCTCACGATCAGCTCACAAATCAGCAGGCGCCCCAGAGCCCTCGTCCGGCCCGCGCAGCCGCCACCTCGAGCCGCTGCAGGCGGTCCGCGTAGCGGTCGTTGGGTGGGATCGTCAGCGTTTCAGCCAGCCCCCGCCGGATCAACTCCGCGTTGACGAAGCGGTCGCCGAGGTAGACGTAGGCGAGCAGCCTCCCGTACTGGTCGCGGCGCTCGACGCCGAAGACGAGCCGAACCCGCCGCCCCTCGACCAGGCGGTGGTTGAAGCTCGAGGCCTGGGGGCCGAAGCACTCCACCGGTTCCCCCGGCTTCACCGTCTCCGGCGTGTCGACGCCGATGTAGCGGACGTCCTCGGTCTCGCCATCCAGATCGACCTCGACCGTGTCGCCGTCGACCACTCGCGTCACCACGACCGTCGCGCTCTCAGGCTCGTCCCGCCCCAGCTCGTCCCACGACTCCCACGGGCGGAGCAGGACAAGGGCGGCAAGCAGGAGCAGCGCGATGCTGCCCCGCCCACCCGATCTCATCTTGGGTGCGGCGCCGCCTTACGGCGTGCGGCGCACGTTGCTGAGCAGCGTCTCTTTGATCTGCTCGACGATCGAGACCGCCTCGTTCCACTCGCGCTGCCAGACGTTGCGGCCGAAGATGACGCCGGAGCCGCCGGCCTGCATCACGTCGCGGGTGTTGGTGAGGACCGTCTCGTCGTCGGTCTTCGAGCCGCCGGAGAGGACGACGAGGGCGCGGCCGGCCGATTCGACGCACTGGCGGATCGCCTCGGTCTGGTCGACCTCCATCTCGTTGTAGGGCGCCGGGGCGTCCTTGTCCTTGGCGGGGTCGGCCTTCGGCATGTTGAGCTTGACCACGTCGGCGCCCATCTCCATTGCCATCCGCGCCGCGTAGTCGATCGCGTAGAAGGAGTTCTGGCCGCCCTTGGCCTCGACCGCTTCGCCGCGCGGGTAGGACCAGACGACCAGCGGCATCCCGAAGCGGTCGCATTCCTCACGCACGTGGCGCAGCTGGGCGAGGTCCTCGTCCTGGCGCGGGGAGCCGACGTAGAGCGTGTAGCCGATCGCGTCGGCGCCGAGGCGGACGCCGTCCTCGACGCTGGCGTTGCAGCTGGAGAACGCCTTGGAGGAGGAGGGGAGGTCGGTCTTGCCGTTGACCTTGAGGATCAGCGGCACCCGGCCGGCGTAGTCGGGGTAGTACTTCTCGGCCATCCCGATCTGGCAGGCGAGGGCCGAGTAACCGGCCTCCGCGGCGAGACGGAACTGGTAGTCGGGGTCCTTCGAGGCGGGGTTGGGGAAGAAGTCCCGCGGGCCGTGCTCGATCCCTTGGTCGATCGGCAGCAGCATCAGGGTTCCGTTGCCGGGGCCGAACTCGAACAGGAGGCGGTGCAGGCGGGCCCGTTTGCCCGGCGGCAGGACCTCCAGCAGCGATTTCTGCTCGGTCAGACTCTTCAGCTCCACGTGATTCCTCCTAAAAAGACGGTTGTCAGGGCAGTATGTCATCGCCCGGGTATCCTCGGAACATGAGTGACACTGAGCTCAGCGTCGTCTGCAAGAACTGCGGCTCGGAGGTCAGTCCCTATGTAACCGAGTGCCCGTACTGCGGAGCGCGGCTGCGCAAGCGGGCGCCGAAGCTGGAGCGCCGCGGAGACGGGCTGGAGGCGCGGCAGCCGCGTAAACGCCGCCGCCGGGCGTCGCGACCGGGACGGCCCAGCTTCGCCGTCTCCGAAGATCGCCCCTACGCGACGATCGGCGTCATCCTCGCCTCGGCGATCCTGCTGCTGGTCCAGAAGGCGACCGGGTACGGGCTGGTCAGCTTCGGCGGCCTGATCGTGCCGCTGGAGGGCGAGTGGTGGCGCTACCTCGCCGCTCCCTTCGCCTACATCGACCTCGGTTACCTGTTCGTCGTCTCGATCGGGTTGGCGATCTTCGGGACCGGGGTCGAGCGCCGGCTGGGGACGCTGCCGACCGCGGTGCTGCTGATCGCCAGCGGGGCCCTGGGAATGGTCGCCGCCGGGGTCGTCGCCAACGCCCAGGACGAGCTCCTCGCCATCGTCGGCGGCGGCAACGGGATGGCGCTGGGAGCGCTCGCCGCCTGGTTCGTGATCCGCCGCGCCGAGGTGCGGGGGTCGGTCGGCGAAGACTACGACTGGATCGGGGTCGCGGTTGCCGCCACCGTGCTGCTCGCCCTGCCCCTTTTCGCCTCCACCGCTGACTGGGTCGCCGGGGTGGTCGGCGGTCTCGTCGGCGCCCTCTGCGGCCTCGCCGCGATCGCTTTCAATCGCGGCGAGTAGCGCGGCGCAAGCTAGGCTCTCCTCGTGCATGACGAGAGGGAGCTCGAAGCCGCGATCGAGCGGCTGCTCGACCCGGAGCGTTTCTCCGCGGCCGAGCGGATCGTCGCCAAAACCGCGCCGCAGCTGCAGAAGGTCCTCGCGGCAGCCCTGGCGGAGGGCGGCTGGTTCGGCGAGCCGCACGAAAACGAGACCCTCAAGGCGGCGACCCTGCCCGACCCCGACGAGCGGCTCGCCGCCGTCCGCGCCCTGCTCGCCGAGGAGGCGAGGATGGGGATGATGGTTGGGGTCGCGGTCGGCTGGGCACTGAAGGAAGAGCTGGGCACGACCGACAGAATCGAAAGCAGCGAACCGGGAGGAGCGAGCTGATGGAGATCAAGTTTCACGGGCATTCCTGTTTTGAGCTGAGCGAGGGGGAGACCACGGTCTTGGTCGATCCGTTCCTGAAGCCGAACAACCCCACCGCCGTGCACACCGCCGAGGAAGTGGAGCCGACCCACATCGCGATCTCCCACGGTCACGCCGACCACATGGCCGACGCCGTCCCGGTTGCCAAGCGCACCGGCGCCCACTGCGTCGCCATCGTCGAGCTGGCCGAATGGTTGAAGGGCCAGGGGATCGAGGCGCTCAGCGACCCCAACCTCGGCGGCACCGTCGAGTTCGACTGGGGCTACGTCAGCCTCGTCCCGGCCTGGCATACCAGCACTCTGCCCGGCTCCGAAGAGGCCCCCTTCAGCGCCGAGCACGGGATCGTCCTCGGCACGGCCGCCGGGCTGGTGATCAAGATCGGCGAGACGACCGTCTACCACGCCGGCGACACCTGTCTCTTCAGCGACATGAAGCTGATCGCGCAGCGCAGCGAGATCGACGTCTTCTGCGTCCCGATCGGCGGCCACTACACGATGGACCGCCGCGACGCCGCCGTCGCCTGCGAGTTCGTCGGCGCCAAAACCGTGATTCCGATGCACTTCGAAACCTTCCCGCCGATCGAGACCGACGCCGAGGCCTTCAAGTCCGATGTCGAATCGCGGACCTCATCGCAGGTCCTGATCCTCGAGCCGGGCCAGACGCACAGCGTCTGAGCCGCCGCTATTCGGTTGCGCCGGGCGGCGTCGGCTCCGGGGCCGGCGTCGGCACCGGGACAGGCACCGGCAGCGGTACTTCCACGACCGGCGGGGTGCTGGGCGGGGGGCTGCTCGGGGGAGGGCTGGAAGGGGCCGGTTCGCTTGCCGGCGGTGGCGGCGGGCTGCCGCCGACCGTCACCACCACGGTGCCGGCGCCGCCATGGGCCCCGGCGACCTCTTCGGAGGGTTTGGCGGCGGTGATCGCTTCGGTTTCGGAGTCGCCGATCGTTCCCTCTTCGCCGCTGGCGGACTCGCCGGCGGCTTCTTCGGTGTCGGTCGCGGGGAGGGCGGCCGGTGCCGGTTCCTCTTCGACCGTCGGCGTGGGAGCCGGTACCGGCGGTGCTTCGACCGCCTCTACGGCTGCGTGCTCTGCGACCGGCTCGACCGCGGGCGCGGGGGTGGCCGCGACGATCTGGGCGGGCGGGGTCGAGATCTGGCGATCTCCGGCCTGGGCCGAGATCGAGGGGGAGGGATCGACCGGCGTGGTGCTGGTCGTCTGCTTCACCTCGACGGCGCCGGCGGTGAGGACGGCGGCGGTGACGACGCCGGCCACGGCCTTGGTCCCGAGCGCCGCGCCGATGCCTCCGGCCGCGGATCCTCCACTGAGGGCCGCTGCCGCGCCGAGGCCTCCGGCGGCGCCCGCTCCAGCGCCGGCGCCTGCGGCTCCGGTCGCTCCGCCCACGCTGGCGCCACCGGCTCCGCCGAGTCCGAGCTTGGAGAGGATGAAGCCCTTGAAGGCGATCAACGGCGCCGCCGGGAAGAGCGCGGCGAGCGCCTTCTCGTTGGAGCGGATCTGACTGCGGAAGTCGGCGCATTCGTCGCACTCGCGGACGTGACGGCGCACCGGCGCCGAGGCCTTGCGCAGGCCCTCGGCCGCTTCGGAGAGCTCGATCCGGACCTCGCCGCAGGTCAGCAGGCGGGCCTGGCTCGCCTCGGCGAGGGAGATCCGCGCCCGCACCAGCAGCGACTTGACCGAGGGCACGGTGGTGTCCATCGCGGCGGCGATTTCCTCGTAGGAGAGGGCGTCCATCTCGCGCAGCAGCAGGGCCGCGCGCTGGGTCTCGGGAAGTTTGTTGACGTCGCTGAGGATCTGCCGGAACTCCTCGCGGTTATGAACCTTCTCGGCGGTCGAGGCGGCCTCGACCTCGGGCACCATGTCCATCGATTCCTGCGCGTCGGCCTTCGGCTTGCGCAGGTAGTTGAGGCAGCGGTTGCGGGCGATCCGGTAGAGCCAGGGGCGGAGGTTGATCTCACGCTCGTCGGCGAGCATCGCCCGGTAGGCGTTGACGAAGACCTCCTGGAGGACGTCTTCGGCGTCCTCGGTGGAGCCGAGCATCTGGCGGCAGAAGCCGAGCAGGCGGCCCTGGTAGCGGTCGACGATCGTCTCGAAGGCGCCGGGGTTGCCGCCCCGCGCCATCGCGATCAGCTTCTCGTCGCCCTGCAGTTTCAGCAGCGGCGAACGGCGGGCGAGAAGCCCGCGGCGACTGGCGTGAGTTAGGGCTGATGCCTCCAAGATCTCTCCCCCGGAAAAGGACTGGTTCCAGGTATATGGACACGGTAACAAGGGCGAAGTTGCGCCCCTAGAACATTTATTGCCGTTTTAGGAATTCGAAAACCCGCAGGAGCAGGGAAAACGACTTTCGGCGCGCGGCGATGCCCGGGGCGGGACTCGAACCCGCAAGCCCCATAAGGGGCAGCGGCTTTTAAGGCCGCCGCTTTTGCCAGTTTCGCCACCCGGGCCAGGCGATGGTAACCCGCTTGTGGGCGGCTAGCCAATAGGCTGGGCCGATGGCTGAGCACGGCGGCAGGCTGGTCGCGAAGGCTTTGAAGTCCCGCGGGGTGGAGCACCTCTTCACGCTCTCCGGCGGGCATCTGTTCTCGATCTACGACGGCTGCAAGGAGGAGGAGGTCTCCCTCGTCGACGTCCGCCACGAGCAGACCGCCGCCTTCGCCGCCGAGGGGATCGCGAAGGCGACCCGCAACGTCGGCGTCGCGGCGCTGACCGCGGGGCCGGGCGTCACCAACGGCTTGAGCGCGATTGCCGGGGCGCAGTCGAACAACTCGCCGATCTGCGTGCTCGGCGGACGGGCGCCGGAGATGCGCTGGGGATCGGGCTCGCTGCAGGAGATCGACCACCTGCCCTTCGTCTCGCCGCTGGTCAAGTCGGCGGAGACGGTGAAGGACCCGGCGCAGATCGCTGCGGTCACCGCCGCCGCCCTCGACCGCGCCGCGGCGGCGCCGAGCGGGCCGACCTTCGTCGACTATCCCCTCGACGTCGTCTTCACCGAGGCCGAGGTGGACGTCCCCGGCCTGCCGACGGCCGCAGCGGCCGAGCCGGCGGCGGGAGTGGAAGAGGCGGCGGCGCTGCTGGCCGCGGCGGAGCGGCCGGCGATCATGGCCGGGACCGGGCTCTACTGGGGCCGGGGGGAGGAGGAGCTGCGGGCGCTGGCCGAGGCGCTAGGCATCCCCGTCTTCCTCAACGGGCTCGGTCGCGGCTGCCTGCCCGCCGATCACGATCTCGCCTTCAGCCGCGCCCGCGGGACGGCGCTGCAGGGCGCCGACGTGGCCCTGGTCGTCGGCGTCCCGATGGACTTCCGGCTCGGCTTCGGCGGCAGCTTCGGCGCGGAGACCCGGATCGTCCGGCTCGACGTCGCCCCGAACGCGCTGGTCGCCAACCGGACGCCGGAGGTCGACCTGGTCGGCGACGTCCGCGCCACCTTGTCGGCGCTGCGCGAGGCGGCCGGGGCGCAGGCGCCGCGGACCGGGGCCTGGTTGGAGCAGCTGCGCAACGTCGAGGCGGAGAAGCGGGCGGCCGAGCAGGCCGAGCTCGACGACGAGCGCTCGCCGCTGCACCCGGTGCGCGTCTACAAGGAGCTCGGCGAAGTCCTCGACCGCGACGCGATCGTCGTCGGCGACGGCGGCGACTTCGTCTCCTACGCCGGCCGCTACATCGAAACCTTCGAGCCGGGATGCTGGATGGACCCGGGCCCGTTCGGCTGCCTGGGCGCCGGGCCGGGGCAGGCGATCGGCGCCAAGGTTGCCCATCCCGACCGCCAGGTCTGCCTGCTTTTGGGCGACGGCGCCTTCGGTTTCGCGGGCATGGAGTTCGACACGATGTCGCGTCATGGTTTGGGAGTTGTCGGGGTGATGGGCAACAACGGCATCTGGGGGCTGGAGCACCACCCGATGCAGTTCCTCTACGGCTACTCGGTGGCGGCCAAACTGCAGCCGGAGACCCGCTACGACGAACTGGTCGAAACGCTCGGCTGCGACGGGATCCTGGTCCGCGAGCCGGGCGAGCTGAAGCCGGCGCTCGAGCGCGCCTTCGCCTCCGGTCGGCCGACGCTGGTCAACGTCCTCACCGATCCCGAGGTCGCCTACCCGCGCAAGTCGAATCTGGCTTAGGGAGGGCTTGGACTGACAGAAAAGAATCGGCCGCCATCGCTGGCGACCGATTCAGGCGGCCCCTCGGGACGGGCAGGGGTTCGTCTTCGAAGGACCTTTATTTAGTGGGCCTGGACGGCGGGAGGCGCCATGATGCGGCAAGTCGCCCAAGCCCTTTACACGGGTGGCAAGGAAGGGCGAACCCCACCTCGTGCCCCGTTCATCCAGTATGTACCCCGCCGTACGCCTGTCTAGGGAGACCCACCCGATCGCTACCGAGAAGCAGGTAAAGCCGCCTACCGATTTCTAGTTCTTCTTAGTGGCGGCTGACCAATCTGGCCGTTCTGGACAAGACAGACTGTCCAGTTCGTACGTCGAGGACTTTTGACGGGTGGAGGGCTCTAATGAGGAGAGCCGGCGGCGAGCGCGGTCCCGTAGAGGATGTCGTGCTCGGAGACGCCGATCTCCTCCAGCCCGAAGGCCCGCATCGTCTCGACGAGGATGACGACGCCGGCGACGATCGTCGCCGCCCGGTCGGGATGGAGGCCGGGGATCTCGACCCGCTCGGCCAGCGGTACCGAGGCGAGCTGGGAGAGCATCCGCTGGATCGAGGGGAGGGCGAGGACGTGACCGTGGACGCGGGAGGGGTCGTAGGGCTCGAGCCCCATCTCGACCGCGGCCAGCGAGGTGGGGGTGCCGGCGACGGCGATCCCGTGGCGGGCTTCGACGCCGGCGCCGAGCGAGCCTTCGATCAGGCCGCGGACGTCGGTGGCGAGTGCTTCCAGCTCGCCGGCGGTCGGCGGGTCGCTGGAGATGTGACGCTCGGTGTGGCGGACGACGCCGACTTGGAGGGAGTCGTGGAAGGAGATCTCGCGGCCGGTGCCGACGATCAGCTCGGTCGAGCCGCCGCCGATGTCGACTACCAGGGTGGGCTCGGTGGGGAGGTGCTCCGAGGTCGCCCCCAGATAAGTAGAGCGCGCCTCCTCCTCGCCGTCGAGGACGCGGGCCGAGAGCGCGAACCGCTCCCGCAGCTCGGCGATGAAGGCGCTGCCGTTGTCGGCATCGCGGACGGCGCTGGTGGCGATCGCGTCGACCGTCTCGGCCTCGAGCTCCTCGATGATCTCGACGTAGGTGCCGATCGCCCCGCAGACGTCCTCGATCGCCTCCGTCGCCAGCCGGCCGGAGAGGTCGACCCCCCGGCCCAGCCGCGTCACCGTGCTCCGCCGCTCCAGCGGCGAGACCCGCCCGTCGGCTACGTCGGCGACCAGTAACCGCGTCGAGTTCGTCCCCACGTCGATCACCGCCACCCTTTTTCCGCCCTCCGGCATCCGGCCACTCTAAAGACACCCGCCACCGCGATGACGCCTGCGCAATCCGCTCGCCAAGCCACCCCGACCCCCTCGACTCCACCCCCACATTGCTACCATCAACAGTCCGCCGCGGGGTGGAGCAGCCAGGTAGCTCGTCGGGCTCATAACCCGAAGGTCGCAGGTTCGAATCCTGCCCCCGCTATAGGACGAAAGCCCCGCAAATGCGGGGTTTTCGCGTTTCTGGGGACGTAGACAACAGGTCGCAAAATGGCCTCTGGGGCAACGCCTGGGGCAACACGAGGTCTGACAGAGGTCGCTCCAGCCCTTGAAATGGGGCTGCCAGTCCACCTACGTTCGCCGCCGAAATCGAAAAGTGCCCCCGCGCTGCATGAACAGCCGGGGGCGTGGCACAGGAAGGCTGGCTTCCCATGCATGACCACCCTAAGGGCGCGGGCGATGGTTCCGCGATCACTACCTATGACGAAGACGATCGCGAGCAGGCGGCGATCCTTCGTCAGGTTCTGGAGCTTCATCCGGCGACGCTGACGATGGACGAGCTGGTCCGGGTCATGACCGGCGGCGGGACCCGGGACTTCTCCGAGTTCGACGCGATCCAGCGCGGGGTTCGAGAGTTGGCCGGGACCGGCCTGCTTCATCGCCCCGGCGAGGACGAGATGGTCCACCCGACTCGGGCCGCCGTCCGGCACTCCGAGTTGACCGGGGGCGCGGTTTGATGGCCAGGGTCAGGGCGCCGACGGTGGCGCTGCCCCGGTTGATCAGCAACTCGATCAGGCGAATCCTGGTCGGATCGCTCAGCGCTTTCAGCATCGCCGCCACCATCTCGACCGCCTCATCCGAGAGTGGAGGATTCTGTGCCGTCGTCCCCGGTTGCGTTTTCGGATTACTGACCATCTCACTACAACAGGGCGGCGAGGGTGAAAAGTTCGTACGGCGTCGCTGTCTTCGACTGCGCGCTGACTGACAATCGGGAACGGGCCGGGCGGCGGCTGCCGACTCACCAGGAGCTGATGGCGGCGCTCGCGCAGCCGCAGGTCCAGCTCGCGCCGGGGGGCGAGCTGACGAGCGAGGTCTACCCCTCCAGTAGCAAGCCAGGCGCGGTCAACGTCCTCTACGTGACCCAGGAAAACGGCAGCGTTGGCATCACCGAAGACGTAGGTGGCGGCAAGAGCTTCCGCTGCGTCGCCGACCCCATGAACTGAAAAGCAACAGCCTCGACAACGAGGAGGAGCCCCGATGGCAAACATCACCAAGCACCTGACGTTCGTCTCCCTCGACTCGCGATCGGGCTCTCCTCCTGGCCGGCGACTCCTCGCCCTGACGCTGGTCGTGATGCTCGTCTTCGGCAGCACCTTTCCCGGCCTCGCCTGGGCGGGCGAGACCGACAGCGAAGGCGAGGGTTCGGTGCCACCGGTCGAAGTGCCGGTCGCGCCCGACTTCGATCCCGGCGGCGAGGAAGAAGGGCTTGAAGAAACGCCAGCGACGGGTGACGAAGAAGAAGGCGGGGCGGTGGAAGCCGAAGCCGAAGCAGAAATCGAAGTGCCGCCTGCGTCCGAGGAAGTGACCGGCGCCGCCACCGAAGCCCCGGTGGAGGTGGCGCCGCCTCCCACTGTCGATCCTCCGCCGATTCCCGCCACGCCGACGCCGGAGGCCGAGCCCGTCCGGCAGGAGGCCGCGGAGTCTTCGGAACCGGTCGCGAATCAGCCGATCACCGCTCCGGCGCAGGCGAGCGCTGAGCGCAGCACGGCGCCTGGGGGGGATGGGTCCGGCGAAGCCGCCGCGCCCGCCGGAGTGACCCAGCAGGAAGCGCCGCCGCCCTCGCCTCAGCCGGTAGCTGTCGCCGCGCCTGACCCCGCCCAGAACCTCGCAGGCAAGGACACCTACGTCGTGCAGCCCGGAGACTGCCTGTGGCACATCGCCGCACGCCTGCTGCCCGGCGGCGCCGGAACCGAGGCGGTGGCCGGCAAGGTCGCGGAGCTGTGGCGGCTGAACGAAGACCGGATCGGCACCGGCGATCCGAACCTGATCTACGCCGGGACCGAGCTGCGACTGCGCTGAGTCACCGAAGACGTAATCGGTTCCTGACTCCGGCCCAACTTGGGCCGGAGTTTTTTTTATCGGAGGTCACAGGAACCTACTCCTCCGTCAGGGGTACCCGACTTCCTCTGCTGTCCGGCGATGTCGATGCTTTCTCCTCATCGCTGCCGAAACGCCCGGTGGTGGTCCTAGGCGCCGATAAGGGGGTCCGCGAGCGCTCGCGCCGCGATGCCCTCCACGAGCTAGGACATCTTGTGATGCACCACGTCGATCCCGAGGCGGCGAGTGCTCCGCTGGAGCGTCAGGCTGAGCGCTTCGCGTCGGCCATGTTGGTGCCAGCCGCCGCGCTGCAGGAGGAGTGGCCGGATGGCCGGCGCATTGACTGGCCCAAGCTGGTGACGCTCAAGAGTCGATGGGAATGTCTTTGGGCGCGCTCATCTACCGTGCTCGCGAGCTGGGACTGATAACTCCCACCAACTACGAGTCGGCGGTCAAGTACATGTCTAGACGCGGGTGGCGAGTTCGCGAGCCGGGTCCGGCCGGCCCGCCGGAGGAGCCGAAGCTTCTCGGCGACGCCATACGTCTCCTTGGAGAGAACGCCGTCGATTTGCAGCAGCTCCTGGAGAGCGACGGGCTTCCTCCTGCCGACCTGCTCATGACGATGCTCCGGATAGAGGAACCGCCCGCCCGTAAGCCGCTTGTCGCCGTTTGAATCGCTGGGGCAACAAATGGGGCAACATGCCCCACAGATTCCAGCCGATCTCCACGTAGCTCGATTCCGCAGAAACCGCTTGAAACCGTGCCCCACGTAGTCAATCGGGCCTCTGGCGCGGACTCATAATCGGACTGTCCTTGTAGGAACCCGAAGGTCGCCAACATTCCACCGTTGGGGCTTTCGGAAGCGGCGATTGCGGATTAAGGCAGCGGTCAGGCCCTGGAATCCGGTGCCCTGAGCCGATGTGCGCGCGAAGAACTCAGATGCTGCATTAGTAGTCGAGTTGTTGTGCAGACGCGCGTGTTTGCCATTATATGGGGCCTATGGGTTCGCGGGGGCCGGAGAACTGATGACGACGGGTCGGGCGCCCGACCGCCGACTGCGGGCCTTGGCTCGCTTCTGGGCAGTTGGCACGTTGATTTCCTGTCTCCTCCTTGCGGCTTGCGGGACCAGCGTCGGGCAGACCAGCAAGGTTGCGGACCCAGGCACCGCTTCCCGGTCTGAGGCGGAGCGAACCGGCCGGCCGCCCGCAGTAGTGCGGTCCACCGCCTCCGCGCCCTGTTTTGAAGGCACCGCTCAGATCGGCAAACCCGCTGGCGCGATCGACTTCCGCCTGCGGTGCAATCCGCGGCAGGCAGACGAAGTGATGTCTTTCTTCATTACCCGGGCGCCCTTAAAAGGGCAGGGAAAGCCGGGTATCCGCGGTTTTCGTCGCCGGCCGGCACTTTCACCGGCGAACGGCCAGCGGTTCGGCCGCTGCGCAGGTTTTAGCGGCAGCGGCATCAGCTGCTCTCTTCGTTCTTCTCAGTCCACCCTCGTCGAGGGCCGGATCTGGGTCAATGCAAAGACCAGATGCGATTACGAAGTTGTGCTGACCGTCTCCCCGCCGCAGTCCTGCCGGTCCGACTGCGCCGCAGACCAGCGAGTGCTTACGATCTTTGCGGGTAGGCCTCATGGCTGCTAGCGCTCGAGCAGGATGAGCACCGCTGCCTGGGGCAACAAATGGGGCAACATGCCCCACAGATTCCAGCCGATCTCCACGGTGCTCGGTTCCGCAGATACCGCTTGAAACCGTGCCCCACGTAGTCAATCGGGCCCCTGGCGCGGACTCATAACCCGAAGGTCGCAGGTTCGAATCCTGCCCCCGCTATAGAGAAAAGCCCCGGAAACGGGGCTTTTTTCGTGGTCGAAGGTCGGGCGAGGATCCGGGACGGGTACTAAGTGGGTACTAAGTTCGACAAATAAGGAGCCTCAGCGCTGCTGTCGAGCACTGGTCAGGGAAGGATCCGGCTATGCCGACTTCGTGCTGGCCGGAGAGAGCGACCTCCCATGCCCTGACCGCCCGAGGCGTTTGCTGGGGGGTTCAGACACTGCGCCGCAGGAAGTCGATCTGGTCACCGACAATTGTGTCGAATAGGGGTTCGACGTAGGGGTCGAAATGGCCGCACTCGTAGCTGAGCACCTCCCCTTTGGGGATGCGTCGCGCGGCCTTCAGCGCGACCTTATAGGGAGTGACGACATCGTCTTTGGCAAGTTGAACCAGCGCTGGGCACGTGACCTTGCCTGCGACCCGGCCGGGTGAGTAGAAGGGCACTCGCAGCGCAATCCGGGCGGCGACGTCGTTCTGAGGCAGAAGCTCCTCGTACCGGTCTCCCGCCAGACGCTTCATCATCGCCGTGGCGTCGGGCGTGGTCATCATCGCCAGGGTGCCGGGCTCTCCTGCCGCCGGGAGGCGGAGCGGCTCTCGCCCGAATGCCGCCCCCAGTTGATCGCGGAGCCCGGCGAGAGCCAGGCGCGTCATCGTCAGCGGAGAGCCGGCAAAGGCCGACGCAGGTCCACTGATATGGGGAACCTGGGCGACGATGGCGGCCAGTCCGTGATCTTCGGCGGCGATGCTCAGCACATGCCCGGCCCCGAACGACGAACCCCACGCGGCCACATGGCTCGTGTCGGCACCGTCAAGTGCCCGGGCGAAAGCAAGTGCCGCCCGCCAGTCGTCCTGCTGGCTGCCGATGTCGAGCACCCGGCGTGGCTCGCCGGCACTGTCACCCCAGCCCCGGTAGTCGAATACCAGGACGGCGAAGCCGGATTCGGCGAAGCGCTCGGCGTAAGCGGCAAGACGCAAGGCGCGCATCGCGGCGAAGCCGTGGGCCATCACGATGATCGGCGGCCGCTCGACGCCGTCCGGTCGGTAGAGCCAGGTGGCGCACGCCGTTCCGCCGGATTCGAAGGTCGTGTCTTCTCGGGTGTAGGTGCTCGTTTCGATGATCAGCTCCTGGCTGGGCCGCGTCGAGGACAAAGGCGACCCCTTCCCAGCGCTGCTCAGCGAGAAGCAGCACCTGCCTGACTGAAGTTATGGAGATGGGTCACCCCTGATGGGGGAGGAGGAGTCTTCATAATCGACGTTATCGGCGTTGACGAAAATCTCAGCCGCTGGGTGGCTACGGAGTCGAGCTGAAGTTGAGTCGCGCGGGGTTAAAGGCCCATTGGCCGGTCTGCCCTGTAGAAGATCGGGTGGGCAGCAGGCCGCACCGGGTTTTGCGCCCCCTACTGCAAGGAGACAAGATGTCGGTCACGACCAAGGATGAGCTGGCGAAACAAGTGGCTGCCCGAACCGGGCTCGAGATAGGTCAGGCGAAGGGCGCAATCGAGGCGACGATCGAGGAGATCACGGCTCAGCTCGCGGCCGGCAACGAGGTCAAATTCACCGGCTTCGGCAAATTCTCGACTGCCGCCCGACCCGCTCGGGAAGGCCGCAATCCGCAGACCGGAGAGTCGATTCAGATCGCCGCGAAGACCGCTGCGAAGTTCAGTCCCGGCGCGGAGCTGAAGAAGGCCGTCAACGACTGAGTCTGCCGAGGGCCGAGCGAACCGCGCGGGCGATCTCGGTGTCCTCGCGGGCGGCCACCACGATGACGGCCGTCGCTGCGCTGGGGGGCGAGAGGAGGGCATCGCTCTCCGCGGAGGAACCTGCAGCCCGGCTGACCTCAAGGCCGAGGAAGGCCAGCCGCTCGCAGGCTTTGGCCCGCACACGCCCCACGTGCTCGCCGACGCCGCCGGTGAAGACGAGCGCGTCCATGCCGCCCATCGCCGCCGCCATCGCGGCGATGCCGGCGGCTAGGCGGTGGACATAGGTGTCGAAGGCGAGGCGACAGCGCTCGTCGCCCTCCTCGACGCCGGCGATGATCTCGCGCATGTCGCCCGAGCGCCCCGAGAGGGCGAGCAGGCCCGATTCGCGGTCGAGGGCTTGCTCCATCTCCTCGGCTCCGATGCCACCGTGGCGCTGGACCCAGAGCAGCAGACCGGGGTCGACCGAGCCTGAGCGCGTGGCCATCACCAGGCCCTCGATCGGGGTGAAGCCCATAGTCGTGTCGACCGAGCGCCCGCCTTCGACGGCGCAGAGCGAGGCGCCGGCGCCGAGGTGAGCGGTGACGATCCGCAGCTCGGCGAGCGGGCGGTCAAGTAGCTCGGCAGCGCGCCGGCTTGCGTAGGAGTGGGAGAGGCCGTGGAAGCCGTAGCGGCGCAGCGGCCAGCGCTCCGACCAGGCCGCCGGGATCGCGTAGGTGGAGGCCGCCGCCGGCATCGTCGCGTGGAAGGCGGTGTCGAAGCAGGCGACAGTGGGCAGCCCTGGGCTCAGCGCGTCCAGGGCTCGCATCGCTGCGACCGCGGGTGGGTTGTGCAGCGGGGCGAGGTCGGCGAGCCCGTCGAGGTCGTTCTCGACTGCTGGGTCGACGATCTTCGGCTCGGTGAACTCGGCCCCGCCGTGGACGACCCGATGCCCGGCCGCGTCGATCGGCGGGGCTTCATCCAGAATCGCCTCAAGCTCCCTTCGCAGCGCCGTCTCGTCCCCGGATGCGTCGCTGTCACGCGAGCCGACGACCTCGTCGTTCACGTCGAGCACCCGCAGCTTCAGGCTCGAGGAGCCGGCGTTGACGGTGAGGATGCGGCTGGGCGGGGGCACCACCGTCAGGCCTGGTCCCAGGTCCAGTCGCGGACCTCGGGCATGTCCTCGAGGTGCTCGCGCACGTAGGCGTGGTGGCGGTCGAGCATCTCCTCGCAGTGGGCTTGCAGCTCGGCCGCGCCGGCCGGCATCCGCTTCGCCCGCCGCAGCGCCTCCAGCGTTAGGTCATAGCGGCTCATCCGGTTCAGCACGACCATGTCGAACGGCGTGGTGGTCGTCCCCTGCTCGTTGAAGCCGCGGACGTGGAAGCGGCCGGGATGGGGGTGGCCGTGGAGCAGCTGGTGCAGGGCGCGGGCGTAGCCGTGGAAGGCGAACACCACCTCGTCGTCGCGGCCGAAGAGCTCGACGAAGCGCTCCTCCGCCATGCCATGCGGGTGGGCTTCGGGCGGAAAGAGCGTCATCAGGTCGATCACGTTGACGACCCGCACCCGCAGCTCCGGCGTGTGGCGGCGCAGCAGCCAGGCGGCGGCGAGGGTCTCCTGGGTCGGGATGTCGCCGGCGCAGCCGAGGACGACGTCAGTGTCCCCGTCGTCGCTGCTCGCCCACTCCCAGCGCGAGGCGCCGGCGGCGGCGTGGGCCCGCGCCTGCTCGTAGGTCAGGTACTGCAGCTGCGGCTGCTTGTCCTCGACGATCAGGTTGACGTAGTTGCGGCTGCGCAGAGTGTGATCTGCAATCGCCAGCAAGGAGTTGGCGTCGGGCGGGAAATAGATGCGGACGACCTCGCCGCGGAGGCTGAGCATCGTGTCGATCAGCCCCGGCCCTTGGTGGCTGAAGCCGTTGTGGTCGTTGCGCCAGCAGGTCGAGGTGAGCAGGACGTTGAGCGAGGCGACCGGCGCCCGCCACTCAAGACGCCGCATCTCCTCCAGCCACTTGGTGTGCTGGATCGCCATCGAGGCGGAGACCATCGCGAAGGCCTCGTAGGTGGCGAAGAGCCCGTGGCGGCCGCTCAGCAGATACCCCTCCAGCCAGCCCTGGCAGTTGTGCTCGGAGAGCACCTCCATCACCCGGCCCTCGGGGGAGACGTGGTCGTCCTCGGGGCGGGCGTCCATCAGGCAGCGGTCGGAGACCTCGAAGACGGCGCCGAGCCGGTTGGAGTCGGTCTCGTCGGGGCAGAAGAGGCGGAAGTTGTCGGGGTTGGCGGCGTAGAGGTCACGCAGCAGCAGGCCGAGGCGTTTGGTCGATTCGGCGTGCTCGGCGCCCGGCGTGGGGACCTCGATCGCGTAGGCGGAGGGGTCAGGGATCTCCAGCGGCAGCAGGCGGCGGCCGCCGTTGGCGTGCGGCGTCGCGCCCATCCGCAGGTCTCCCTCCGGCACCAGCGCGGCCAGCTCCGGGACCAGGCGTCCCTGCTCGTCGAAGCGCTCGTCCGGGCGGTAGCTGCGCATCCACCGCTCCAGCATCGCCAGGTGCTCAGGGTTCTCGCGGACGCTTTTCAGCGGTACCTGGTGGGCGCGGAAGGTGCCCTCGACCTGGACCCCGTCGACCTCCTTCGGCCCGGTCCAGCCCTTCGGCGTGCGCAGCACGATCGCCGGCCAGCGCGGACGCCGCGCCATCGCCTCTGGGCGCCGCGCCTGCGCCTGGATCGCGGCGATCCGCTCGCGCGACTCGGCCAGCGCCGCGGCGAACTCGCGGTGAACCTGCCGCGGGTCGTCGCCGGAGACGAAGTGGCATTCGTAGCCGTGGCCGGCGAGCAGGTCGGCGATCTCACCCTGGCGCGCCCGCCCCAGCACCGTCGGGCCGGAAATCTTGTTCTCGTTCAGGTGCAGGATCGGCAGCACGGCCCCGTCGCGCGCCGGGTTGAGAAAGCGCACGCCCTTCCAGGATCCCTCCAGCGGCGCCGTCTCCGCCTCGCCGTCGCCGATCACGCAGGCGACCAGCAGGTCGGGGTTGTCGAAGGCGGCGCCGAAGGCGTGGACCAGCGCGTAGCCGAGCTCGCCGCCCTCGTGGATCGAGCCCGGCGTCGGGACGCTGACGTGGCTGGGGATTCCCCCTGGCGTCGAGAATTGCCGCACCAGGCGGCGCAGGCCGCGCTCGTCGGCGGAGACCTCCGGGTAGACCTCGGAGTAGGTGCCCTCCAGGTAGACGTTGGCGACCAGGGCCGGACCGCCGTGGCCGGGGCCGGCGACGTAGAGGACCTCATCGCCGGTCTCGCGGATCAGCCGGTTGAGCTGGGCGTAGACGAGGTTGAGGCCGGGGGAGGTGCCCCAGTGGCCGAGCAGCCGCGGCTTGATGTGCTCGGGCGCCAGCGGCTCGCGCAGGAGCGCGTTCTCCTTCAGGTAGATCTGGGCGACGGTGAGGTAGTTGGCCGCCTCCCAGTAGGCGACAAGGCCATCCAGCTCGGCTTCGCTCAGCTCGGGCACCGACGACGAGGTTAGCTTCACCCCCATGCCCGACGCAGCGATTCTCTTCCTGGCCGCCTGCGGCACCACGCTTGCCACCGGCCTCGGCGCAGTCCCGGTCTTCCTCCTCGGCTCGCGCGCCGCCGCCCTGGCGCCGACCCTGCTCGGTTTCGCCGCCGGGGTGATGGGGGTGGCCGCCGTCGCCGGCCTGCTGATTCCGGCCAGCGAAGAAGGCTCGACGGCGGAGGTGCTCGCGGGGCTCGCGGTCGGCGTCGCCTTCCTCGCCCTCGTCCGCCGCCGGTTCAGCCCGGACGCCGGCTTCATGGGCCGCACCGGCCCCGGCGCCCGCACCTCGGCCCTGGTCTTCCTCGTCCTCTTCGTCCACAGCCTGCCCGAGGGCTTCGCGGTCGGCACCGCCTTCGCTTCGGACCGGGCGGGGCTGAGCCTGTTCGTGATCCTCGCGATCGCGATTCAGAACATCCCCGAGGGGACCAGCGTGGCGATCCCGATGGCGGAGGCCGGATTCGGGCGGGGCCGGCAGTTCTGGGCGGCGGTGGCGACCAGCGCCCCCCAGCCCGTCGGCGCCCTCGTCGCCTTCTTCGCCGTGGAGGAGATCGGCGGCCTGCTGCCGCTCTCTTTCGCCTTCGCCGCCGGGGCGATGCTGGCGCTGATCGTGGTGGAGATGCTGCCGAGCGCCTTCGCCGGCCGCGGGCGGGCCGGGCCGGTCGCCGGGATCGCGGCCGGCGCTCTCCTGATGCTCGCGCTCAGCCTCCTGCTCGGCGTTTGACTCAGGCCAGCGCCAGCACGCCGAGCGCCACCACCGCGACGGCGATGACGCCGAGGGCGAGACCGGTGGTCGCCCGTCCCGCCCGCCCGAGGGCGTGCTCCCCCATCAGCTCGCGGTCGCGGCCGAGAGAGCGCATGAACGGCAGCAGTACGAGCAGCAGGACCGCATTCAGGGCCTGGGTGAGGAAGAGGATCTCGATCAGCGGCGCGCCGGGAATGAGAACGATCACAGCGGCGACGCCGATCACCGCGCCAAAGCTGAGGTAGAAGGACCGTGCCTCATTGAAGCTGTCATCGAGATCGGCTTTGCGGCCGAGGGTCTCGGAGATCGAGTAGGCGGTGGAGAGGGGGACGATCGCCGCCGCGAGTAGGGCGGCGCCGAGGAAGCCGAGACCGAAAAGGGTGGCGGCAGCGCTACCGGCCAGCGGCTCCAGTGCGTTGGCGGCGTCACGATGTCGACCGCGTAGGACTGGATGAAGGCCAGGCCCCACGGCGCCAGCGTGGTGCCGACCGTCGCCACCGCGACCAGCAGCGCGTCGCGGTTGAGCGGGATGGTGGGGACGACGGCGCCCTCGGCGGCAGCACCCCAGTCGGGGTGGGCGAGGAAGCCGGAGATCACGTAGGCGATGAAGACCGAGCTGAGCGCCAAGAGGAAGTGCTCGACGTGGCGGAAGTTCTCCCGCAGGACCAGGGCAGAGACGCCCGCCGCCGGTAGTAGGCGGACCCAGTGAAGACAAAAAGTTGAGTCCGCTGCCAAGATTAATGTCGTCAGGATGGGCAAGCAGCCGAAAGCCTGGACCGTGGATTTCCACAGCGATGCGGTCATCGACTTCGAGGACGTGAAGTCGCGCGGGGATCGCAAGGCGGTCTTCAACGTCGTGCAGAAGCTAAAAGACCTCGGGCCGCAGCTGCCGTCGCCGCATATGAAGTCGTTGAAGGGCGAGGCGAATCTGTTTGAGCTGCGGCCGAAGCAGGGGGCTTGTGAGGCTCGGCCGATCTATGCGCGGTTTGGTGATCGATTCGTAGTCCTAGCGGTATCTGCGAAGAAGAAAGACTTCGATCGAGCGGTCGTGGCAGCGGGGTATCGTTTGAAGCGTCGCAGTTGACTCTGATAATAAATTTATTATCATGAGGCAATGATGAAGAGTTCAAATAAGTCCTTCGATGCCCTTGTGGCAGAGGAGCAGCTGGCCGACCCGAGCTTTCGGGCGGAGTGGCAGAGGCACGCTCCTGCGCGGGAGTTCGCGGCAACGCTGCTGCGTTATCGCGCTGAGCACAAACTGAGCCAGAGGGCTCTGGCGAAGAAGCTGGGCGTCTCGCAGCCTCGCGTGGTCAAGCTCGAGTCCGGGGAGCACAACCCGGAGATCGACACGATCATCAACGTTGTGCGCCGCCTGGGGATCGAGTTCGTGCTGGACGTGGCGCCGGCGAACCGTAAGCCGGCGCTGGTTACGGCACGAGCGCAGAAGCGCGGGGCGATCGCCCACGACGATGTTTCCGTGGTGGCGGCTTCTTCCGTCTAGAGGGCAGGGCGGCGGTCATCTGGCCGCTCTTGCTTCACCCGCTGGGCAGCTGCCTCCATGGGGGCGTGACGCAGCAAATGCGCATCTTCGCCGCTCGGCTGGCTCTGCGGCTCCCAGGAGCCGCAGACAATGACTTTCTTCATGGCCGCCATTATGACCCGGATCGACGGGTTCGATCCGGCCGCTCGCTGGGCCAAGTTCGACATCTTTGGCTCGTGGCGTGGCTCCGCCAGCACCAGCTGGTCGCAGCTGTTCAGGCAGAGGAGTTGGATAGGGATTCTTTACTGTCCGAGGGGGCGGACTAGGATCTGCCTGGCGAGCAGTCTCCAGGGCTGCCGGCTCTGAGCGGTATCGAGCCGTTCCGCTCTTCCCAAAAGGAGATTCGATATGGAGGCTGGGCAAGGCTCTAGGCCACCCGCCGGAGGCGAGCAATCCACCTGGATCGCATTCGCCGGAGTGATGATGGTGATCCTGGGCACCTTGGATGTGTTCTGGGGGCTGGCGGCGATTCTCAACGACGAAGTGGTCGTGGTCGGCGGTCAGGGCGCGCTGATCCTCGACATCACCACCTGGGGCTGGGTTCAGTTGCTCCTCGGTGCGCTGGTCGGACTCACGGGCCTCGGCCTGCTCGTCGGCAATGAAGTGGCCCGCGCTCTGGGCATCTTCCTCCTGGCGCTCAACGCCGTTCTGCAGATCGTCTGGTTCCCGGCGGCGCCGCTGTGGGCATTCCTGATGATCGTCCTCGACGTCGTGATCATCTACCAGCTGACTGTCAACTGGACTGAGGAGGCAGGACGATGACGCTCGCAGACATCAGCTTCGGCGAAGGACTGCTCTTCATCTTCGAGTTCTTCCTTCTGTTCGCCTGGATCTGGATTCTGATCTCGATCATCGGCGACCTCTTCCGCGACCACGAGCTGTCTGGAGTGGCGAAGGCGGTCTGGGTGTTCTTCCTGGTCTTCCTGCCGTTCCTCGGGGTTCTGCTCTACCTGATCGTTCGCGGCAACGGGATGCGCGACCGAACGATCAAGGCCCAGGTCGATGCAAAAACCGCGTTCGACAGCTACGTGCAGGAACAGGCTCACGCAGGCTCGCCCGCAGACGAACTGCACAAGCTCGCCGAGTTGAAAGACAAAGGAGCGTTGTCGGCTGAGGAGTTCGACCAGGCGAAGGCGAAGCTGCTGAGCTGAGAGCTAGGAAAAAGAAGAAGGCTTTAGCCGCAGCCCGTGCGAAGGTCGCCGGCGGGCTGCGGTCCCGTGATCACTATCCCTCGCTACGGGCCAGGAGTAGGGGCCTCGGCGTCCCGCGGCAGGTCCCATGAGACCGGCCGCCGGGGCGCCCCCCGCAGCAGCGCCGGGACCTCCTCCCGCAGCGCGGCTGCAGCCGAGATCATCCAGTAGGCGATCGGGTAAACAGGGCCGATCAGGAACGCCAGCGCGGTGTGGCGGTCGTAGGCGAAGTCGATTCGCAACGCGAAAGCGAGCTGCACCATCGCCACCACCGATACCGCAATTCCCCAGGCGAGACCGAGCAGTTCGGTCGGCACGTCGTCGCTGCCGATGGCGGCCACTACGGCCAGCACCGTCGCGGTGGCAAGGGCGGCCACCCAGATCAATGAGGCGGTCGCCTCGAGTGCCAGCGGCCAAATCCGCCGCTGACTCCGACGCATGATCTCGGTGCCGTGCTCGTGCAGCACCTCCCCCTGACCGCGGGCCCAGCGCCGGCGCTGGGCCCAGAGGGCGGAGAGGGTGGACGGCACCTCCATGCCGACGAGGGCGTCTGGCTCATAGGAGGTGTGCCAGCCGGCGAGCAGCAGCCGCCAAGTGAGGTCGATGTCCTCGGTCGCCATCTCGCCGTGGTAGCCGCCGACCGCGAGCACCGCCTCGCGTCGAAAGATCCCGAGCACCCCCGCGATCACGCCGACCCGGCCCGCCACGGCTTGGGTGCGTCTGATCAGGCCGATGATCGAAGCAGCCTCGAGCGCCTGCATCGCGCACAGCAGGTTGCCCTGGTTGGTCACGTGCGGCGCTCCCGCCACGGCGGCGATCGAGGCCGATCTGCCGATGCGGGCGACCAGCAGCTTCAGCGCCTGCGGATGCAGGTGGGTGTCGGCGTCGGTGACCACGACCAGCTCGTGGTGCGCCGTCTCGAAACCCTGGTTGAGCCTGGCGGCCTTGCCGCGGTTGACCGGATCGCCGAGGATGCGCAGGCGAGAGTCGCCGGCCCCGGCCGTCGCCGCCACGGCGGCGGTTTGGTCTTCGCTGCCGTCGTCGAAGACGAGCACCTCCAGCTCGGGGTAGTCGACCGCGAGCGCCGCCCCTACGCAGGCGGCGATCACCCGCTCCTCGTTGAAGGCGGAGATCAGGATCGTCACGCCCGGCCAGCCCGCCTCCGGCTCGCTCAGCTCGACCCGTTCCTCGAAGACATGGAAGACGAGCGCGCCCGCGATCCAAAACCCGGCGGAGACGACGGGGTAGAGCCCGACGAAGGCAAGCAGGATCGTGGCGGGCGTGCCCAGGCTCACCGGTCCCGCTCCTCGCGGAGGCGACCGCGTCGGCTCCAGCTCGACGAGGCCAGCCCGACGAGGAGGGACGCGACGAGGATCACCAGCGCCACCTCGACCGCGTCGCGGCGGTCCAACACAACAGCCAGGATCATCAGGGCGACGACCCACGCGAGCGACCCGAGCAACAGCGCCGCCCGGCGCTTTGCTCGAGACGGTGGACGCAGTGGCTGAAAGCGCGCCGGCAAACCGGATCCGGGCGGCGTCCGCATCATCGACCCATGCTACGCAGGGAGATTCGCCAGATCGGACCTTTGTCCACTTTCGCTTTTGCCTCTGCGGCGTAGAAACTAGACGGCTTGTCCAGTGTTGGTACGGACAGATTGTCATCAAGGAACACGCGACGAACGCCGTTCCGAAATACCTTGGAGGTTCAGACCATTGGCTACGAATAGCTCGCGCGGACACGCGAGTACCAGCAGATCCGACTCCACACGAAGCACGCGATCGCGGAGCTCTCCCTACCCGAAGTTGAGGCCGGGGCCGGGACGTTCGGCGGAGGACGTCGCCAGGCACCAGTGCGCACGGCTGCACGAGGCGATGGTCGAGCTTGTCGCCGAGCACGGCTACAACGCCGTCACCATGGCGGCGTTGACCAAGCGCGCCCGCGTCTCGAAGCGGGACTTCTACAAACTCTTCTCCGGTAAGGAGGAGTGTTTTCTCGCCACCTACGACATCATCGTCAACCACTCCCTGCGCGGGATCCACGCCGCCATCGAGAGCGAGGACGAGTGGCGTGAGCGGCTCCGGCTCGGGTGTCTCACCTTCGTCGGCCAGATCGCCGACAACCCGGAGGCGGCGCAACTGGCCTTGGTGGAGACCTACGGCGCCGGTTCCGGCGCGGTCGAGCGGATGCTGCATTCGAACCGGCTCTTCGAGGCCCTGGTGGCGAAAAGCCTTGCTCCGGCCGACGAGTCCCCGCGGCTGCCGCGGCTCCTGGTGAAAGGCATCGTCGCCGGCTGCAGCGAGGTGGCACGGGCGCGCCTGTTCTCCGGGAACCCCCGGCGGCTGATGCTCGACGGGGAGGAACTTGTGCGGTGGGCGCTCTCCTTCTGCGACGAGGACGTCGGTCGCCTGCGCGGCCTCGGGCTCGACGGGGCGCCTCCGCTGCCCGCGACCGTGGCGAAGCCGTCCCCTGGCGACGAGCGCGCGATGATCCTGGCGGCGACGGCGAGGCTGGCGAGCAAGGAGGGTTCCGCGACGCTGACGGTGCCGCGGGTGCGGGCCGCTGCCGGCGTTTCGGGGAGAACCTTCTACGCCCACTTCGACGGGGTGGTGGACTGCTTCCGGGCGACGCTGGATACGTTCAGCCACCGCACCCTGGCGGCAGCGGAACCCTTCGACCTCACAACCGAAGACTGGGGGAGTGGCGTCCATCGCATCGTCGTGCGGCTCTGCCAGCACCTCGCGGGCGATCCCACCTTGGCCAACCTCGCCTTCCGCGAGGGCTACTCGCCGGGTCCCGAGGCAATCGAATGGCGCAGCGCGATGATCGCCAAGCTGGCGGCGATGCTGCGGCGGCCAGCGCCGCCGGCGCAGCAGCCGACCGCCTTCGCGGCGGAAGCGTCGATCGGAGCGATGTGGGGAGTGATCCATCACTGCCTCGCCAGCGGGAACGGAGAGCAACTGTCGATCGCGGCACCAGTGCTCTCCTATATCGCGCTCGCCCCGGCGATCGGAGGGACGGCGGCGGTCGATGCGATGGTCGCCCCGAAGGCCAAGCCAAGCCCCACGGTAAAACGGCCCCCGGCAGATAGAAACCCTTTCGCCTGAGCGTTTGCGTTGTCCTGAACCGAGGTGGATGCTCGCACCTGCGGCGCCACCGGGATGGCAGCAATGCGTGGCGAAAGGGGCTCGCATTGAGGGGAGGGCGCCGCAAGCAAAGGAAGGGGAAGGGGGCCGGGTCTGCTGGGGATCAGGCCCGCCCCCTCTCATGCCGTGAGAGGATCGACCACCGTGAGTCAGAGAAGGCCAGCGCAGTCCGGTCGATCCCTTCGACGGCTGGTTCCGGTGTTGGACTGGCTTCCACGCTACGACCGGCGGCATCTCGGCGGTGACCTGGCCGCCGGCGTCGCCGTAACGGCGATGATCGTGCCGAAGGACCTCGGCTACGCGGCGATCGCCGGGGTGCCCGTGCAGAACGGGCTCTATGCGGCGGCGGCGGGGGCGATCATCTATGCGCTCTTCTGCACCTCGCGGCAGATCTCGACCGGCCCGAGCTCCTCGCTGGCGGCCGTCGCCGGAGGAGCGGTGCTGGTCACCGGAATCGCGGGAGACGCGGCCGCCCAGCTCGTCGCCGTGATCACCCTGGTCACGGGCGCCCTGTTCCTTTTGCTCGCCCTGTTGCGGATGGGGTGGATCGCCCAGTTCCTCTCCCGGGCGGTCGTGACCGGGTTCCTGGCCGGCGCTGCCCTGGACGTGGCGATAGGCGAGCTGCCGAAGCTGACGGGGACGTCCGCGGACGGCGACACCGCCTGGCAGGAGCTGGGCTCGTGGATCGGCGGCCTCGGCGACGTTCACCCGACCACGCTGCTCGTCGGTGCCGCCGCGCTCGCCGCGATCCTCGCGCTCCGGTTTTACCGGCCCAAGGTGCCGGGCGCCCTGGCGCTCGTGGTCGGCGGGCTCGCCGCCGCCCATCTGTTCGACCTCGGCTCCCAGGAGGTGGCGCTGGTCGGCGCCGTTCCCGGTGGGTTGCCAGCCCCGCAGATCCCCAGTCTCGACCTGATCGCGGACCACCTGTCGGTGATCGTGATCGCGTCGCTTGCCCTCCTCCTGATCGGGTTCTCGCAGACGGCGGGGGACGCCCGCAGCTTCGCCACCCGGCACCGCTATCGCATCGACGTGAACCAGGAGTCGGTGGCGCAGGGGATGGCGAACCTCGGAGCGGGTTTCTTCCAGGGCATGCCGGTGTCGACCAGCCTCTCGGCCAGCTCGCTGAACGAGGCATCCGGAGCGAGGACGCCGGTCGCCTCGCTGACCACCGGCGCCCTGGTCCTGGCCACGCTCGTCTTCCTGGCACCCCTTTTCTCCGACCTGCCCCAGGCGGTCCTCGCCGCGATCATCATCGATGCCGTGCTGTTCGGGATGATCGATCTGGACGAACTGCGTCGCCTCTATCGGGTCACCAGGTTTGACTTCTGGATTGCTGCGGCGGCGATACTCGCGGTGCTCTCCGCCGGTGTCCTCGCCGGCGTGGTGATCGGAGTCGTGCTCTCCCTCGGCTGGCTGATCTACGTTGCCACGCGCCCGGCGATTCCGGTCCTGGGGCGCGAGCCGGGCACCCAGGTCTTTCGCGACCTGATCGAGAATCCCGACGACGAGACGCTGCCGCGCCTGGTCGTGCTCCGGCTCGACGGCGGACTCTTCTTCGCCACCGCGGAGGCGCTCGAGGAACGGATTCGCGAGCTTCAGGACGGCGCCGACCCGCCCCTGCGCACGCTCGTCCTCGATCTCGAGGGCGTCAACTTCATCGACGCCCAGGGGGCCGCGAAGCTGACCGAGATCGAGGAGCTCACCGGCGCTGAGGGAATCTCGCTGCGCCTTGCCCGGGTGAAGCCGAACGTGCGGACCGTCCTACAGGTCGATGGGCTGATCGACAGGATCGGGAGCGATCACATCCACGGCAACGTCCATCGCGCCGTCGAGGCAGGTTCGGCGGATGGGGGAGGATGGCCCGATGGACGCTGATCGGGGCGACGTCGAGCGCACCGCCCTCGCCGGCGAGCGGACGATGCTGGCGTGGTGGCGGACGGCCCTGGCCTCCCTTGCGGTGGCGCTCGCGGTCGGGCGCTTTCTGCCTGAGATCGCCGCCGTGGACCACACCTGGCCATACGTCCTGCTCGGTCTGGGCTTCGCGGTATACGCGGCCGGGCTCTTCGTCTTCGGCGCCATCCGCGGGGGAGTGGGTAGCCACCCGATGTCTCGCGGCAGTCTCCTGGCGGCGATTTTCGGGACGTTGCTCGCGCTCGGAACGATTGCGCTGATCGCCGCGCAGTAGCACGTACACTCGCCCTCATGTGTCGCCTCTTCGCCCTTCATGCCGGTGAGCGCGACGTTGCCGCCGATTTCTGGCTCCTCAACGCGCCGGACTCGATGTCCCGCCAGAGCGAAGTCAACGCCGATGGCTACGGGCTGGCGGCGCTGACCTCGAAACAAGGCCTGGTCATCATCCGCAACCCGGTCGAAGCGGCGAGCAACCCGGCCTATCAGGCGGTCGCCCAGCGGCTCGTCGCGGCCGAGATGGTCGTCCACCTCCGCTACGCGGATACCGGTGGCACCTCGCTGGTGAACACCCACCCCTTTACGCAAGACGGGCGAGCCTTTGCCCACAACGGCGTGGTCGGGGATCTCGACCGGATCGAGGACCGGCTCGGCTCGAATCGAGCGATGGTGATGGGAGAGACCGACTCCGAGCGCTTCTTCGCGCTGATCACGCTGTCGATCCGCGACGCCGGCGGCGACGTGCGTGCCGGGATCACCCGGGCGATTCAGGAGATCGTCGAGGGCTATGAGCTCTACAGCCTCAACTTCGTACTCGGCGAACTCGGCCACATCTGGGCCTTTCGCTACCCCGACGCCAACCCACTCCACCTGCTCCGCCGTGAGCCTGGGGGGAGCGGTGGAGATGGTGATCTCGACCACGCGGACGCGGCCGGGACGCTTCGCCTGCACTCGGACGACGCTGCGGAGACGGCGTTGGTCGTCATCTCCAGCGAGAAGATCAGCGAGGAGCCGGGCTGGGAAGAGATCGCAAGCGGCGAACTCCTCCATGTCGGTCCCGACCTCGAGGTCGAGCGCGAAACGATTGTCAGCGGCTCGCCCCGCCACCCGATGGTGTTGAGCGATCGGGCGAAGAAGTCCCAATCCTTCGTTTAAGTCACCGAGGCGCCTCTGAACGACTCGCGGGCATTTCGTCCCTTTGCGTCCCCTCCGCGCCAGCAGCCAAAATTTCCCTGAAAGAGGCCGGTGCACCGCCAGCCCTCGGTGTAGACGCCATACGTGCAGAGGTGGCTTTTCTCGGGGCACGAGTAACGGACGGACTTGGGGTTGCCGTATTCCCGAGCGATCGCTCGAACAGCGCGGCACGACGGCGAGCCCTTCGTGATCGTGACCCGCCACTTGCTTTTGCTGTTGACGCCAGAGCCCGACACTATTCCGCAGGGCCGAGGCTGGGCTGCACTCGACACACCGGCGAGCATCAGCCACGTCGCCATCGCGCCAAGTGCTGCTACCGCTAGAAACAGTGCGCGGTGCCCACTCTCGCCCTTGCCGATTAGGTGCCAGCGCATCGGATCGTCTCCTCGGGTTGCAAAACGATTGAAGTTGCCCAGTTTATTATCGAGGAGCTCGGTGACTTGGAGGGTCCGGAGGTCGCCTTGGTGCTATCTCGGTTGTGCGCCCGGGGGAGACGCCTGGACGTGCAACGTTCTCCGGGAAGCGGACATGCTTCGGCGATGCGGGCGAAGAATCAGACCTCGTCGAGCCGATCGCGGGAGTTGGCGGAGCAGCGCTTTGTCGTTCTCTATGAGGAGAACGCGAACGACCTCTTGGCCTACGCTCGGCGGCGAGTCCCGGTCGCCGAGGACGCCGCCGACCTCGTCGCCGAAACCTTCCTCGTCGCCTGGCGCCGACTCGGCGAGGTACCGCATGGGGCAGAAGCGCGGCTCTGGCTGTATGGCGTCGCCCGGCTGACCCTCTCGAACCAGCATCGCGGCGAGCTGAGGCGGGCGCGGCTGGCTCAGCGGCTGCGGTCAGAGTTGACTGCAGCCGCCCTCGCATCGCCTCCGACCGAGGAGAGCGGGGCGCCGGTGATGCGGGCGCTGGCCACCTTGAACGAAGCGGACAGGGAGCTGCTGCTGCTCGCAGGCTGGGAGGAGCTGGCGCCCCGGCAGATCGCCCGGGTCCTCGGCATCGGCACGGTCGCGGCCCGGAGCCGGCTCCATCGCGCTCGTCGCCGTCTGCGAGAGGCGATGTCGGCGCTGGAGTCCGAGCAGCCGGAAACCGGGGAACTCGAATGTGGAGGGGTGCGATGAGAGCACGGGATCTGAAGGAGGCGCTGGGAGCGGCCAACCCGGTTCCGCGGAATCAAGGGCGGTCAGGGCTCGGGGGGGACCGCGGGGCTCTGCTCGACGCGGTAGCGGGAGAGCCGCTGCCGGATGCGGTGTCCCGCCCCCTAAGGCCTCACCTCTCAGCGGCGCTGCTGGTCGTTCTCGTCTCGCTGGCGACGCTCGCCGCAGCGGTTGCCTTCACCGCGCCGGGCCGTGCCCTCGCCAACTGGGTCGGGGAGCGGATCGGCCTCAGCGGTCCCGGTGAGCCGGGCGGCCCGCCGGCGTTGCGCCAGTTGAACGAAAGCTGGGGCCTCGGCGGACCCGGCGGATGGCACGGGGACAAATTCGTCCTCCTCGTCGGGCCGGTCAGCGGCGAAGTGCGAAGTCGCTGGGAATTCATCCTCAGCGAGCCCGAATCGCTGCCGAATCGCCCAACCCGGGTCCACGGCCCCTGCTTCCAGCTTGACCTGACCCAACGGCGCAGCTTGTCGGGCCAGGGCTGCGGCGTCCTGCCGGCGGACCGTGAATTCAGCTGGAACGGGGTTGGGGGCGGCTATGCCCACGCCTACCGCGCCGGCGGCGCCCTGCATCTCGCCGAGGAACTGTTCCACCTCACGGGTCGCGTCGGTCCCGAGGTGACTGCCGTGGAAGCGATCGTCAACGGCCGCCCGGTTCCGGTCCAGTTGCGCCCGGTTCCCCCCGACCTCCGTCGCCGATTCGACCTGGGCCCCCCGTTCAGCTTCTTCGTCGGCTTCTTCGACGAAGCCGCGCGCGGCGGCTGGGTCGCGGTGACCGCCCGAGGCGCCGATGGAAAGGTGGTTGGCCACGCGAGGTCCGAACTGCCCAACCTGGTCCAAGCCGCGAAGTTCTCCTGCCGGATGGCTCTGGAGCAGAACCCGGAGATGCCACGGCGCGGCCGCGAAGAATGCCTGGAAGTTCTCGGTCGCGACGACTGAGAGACCCCGGCGGCGTCCTGCACCTGCCTGGCTTCGAAACGCTCGGTAGGCCTCTGATCGATGCCCAGGGTGGTTTCCACTTCCCCGCGTTCGCCAGCACCGGGAGCACTCTGATGTAGGGCGGTCGGCCGCTGCCGACGGACGCCGGTCCTCGACGGTGGGGGACGCCTCCTCCTCTACGGCGACCTTCGGCCGAGAAGGAATGGTCGCCATCCCGTTCCAGCGCAATCTCGAATTGAACATCGACGCCCCTACGCGCTGCGGTCATATGCCGAACCGCACTCAGCCTCCCGCCCCGGTCGCAGCGGCGGCGCGCCGACGCCGCAGCTGAAGTCCTCAGCCAGGCGCTCGGGGGTGTCGCCGGCCGGTTCGGCCTCGACGTGGAGGATCTCGGCGCTGATCGTCAGCCAGGCGAGGACACCGCCGGCGGCGGCGAGGGCGGCGCAGGCGACCATCGCCATCTGGAAGCCGTCGGCCATCTTCGCCGGGTCGTAGAAGCCCTCGCCGGTGAGGCCGGCGACGATCGGCAGGACCGCGACGGCGAGCAGACTGGCGACGCGGGCGACGGCGTTGTTGACTCCGGAGGCGATGCCCGAATGGCGGGTGCTGGCGGCGGCGAGGGCGGTCGCGGTGACCGGGGCCACGACCAGGGTGAGGCCGGTGCCGAAGACGATCATCGGCGGCAGGATCGCACCGACGTAGCTGTCGCCGGGCTCGATCCGGCTGATCCAGAGCAGGCCGAGGGCGATGATCAGGGGTCCGACCGTGAGCGGGACGCGGGCGCCGATCCGCTGTGCCAGCGCTCCCGAGCGGGCCGAGAACAGCAGCATCAGCAAGGTCACCGGCAGCGAGGCGGCGCCGGCCTCGATCGGGGTGTAACCGAGCGAGATCTGCAGGAAGGCCACGAAGAGGAAGAAGAAGCCGCCGAGCGCCGCGTAGACGACGAAGGTGACGCCGTTGGCGGCGCTGAACTGGCGCGAGCGGAAGATCTCCAGCGGCAGCATCGGGTTGGCGCTGCGACGCTCGCCGAGGAAGAAGGCGACGAGGGCGAGGACGCCGCCGGCCGCGGTGACGAGGATCGCCGCCGAGGCGCCCTGGCCCGGGGCCTCGATCAGCGCGTAGGTGGTGCCGGCGAGCCCGAGCGCCGCCAGCACGGCGCCGCTGAGGTCGAGGCGGCCGGCGGCCATCGGGTCGCGGCTCTCCGGCACGTGTTTGGTTGCCGCCCAGGCGACGAAGGCGCCGATCGGGAGGTTGATGAGGAAGATCGCCCGCCAGGAGACCGCCCCGATCAGGTAGCCGCCGAGCAGCGGCCCGACCGCCGTCGCCACCCCGCCCAGGCCCGACCAGGCGCCGATCGCGCGGGCGCGGTCCTCGGGCCGGAAGCTGGCCTCGATGATCGCCAGGCTGCCCGGCGTCAGCAGCGCCCCGCCGATCCCCTGCAGCAGCCGCCCGAAGATCAGCAGCTCGACGTTGGGGGCGAGCGCGCAGAGCAGCGAGGCGAAGGTGAAGAGGCCGACGCCGAGAACGAAGACGCGCCGCCGTCCGTAGCGGTCGCCGAGCGAGCCGCCGAGCAGGATCAGCGAAGCGAGGGTCAGCAGGTAGCCGTTGAGGATCCACTGCAGGGCGCTGGTGCTGGCGCCGAGGTCGCGGCCGATGTCCGGCAGCGCCACGTTGACCACGGTGCCGTCGAGGAAGGCCATCCCCGAACCGGCGACGGCGACGGCGAGCAGCCAGCGACCGCCTGGGCTGTCGAAGGCGAGGCCGGGTTCCCGCTCCGTTTGCGGTGCGGAAGTCAGAGAGGAGACGTTACTGGCCGCAGCGTGGCCTGTCGTCCTCCGCCGATTCCGTCGCGATACTGGCTCGCGATGCCCGGCGGGCCGAAACAGGACGGTGAAAGCACCCTGTTGCAGCGGGCGCTCTTCGGCAAGCCGATAACGCCCCGCCGCGCCTGGCGGCTGATCGCGATGGCGACCTTGCTCTTGACGCTCGGCGGGGGGCTGGCCGCATGGCTGCTCGACCGAGACGGCATCGACAGCCTCGGTGACAGCCTCTGGTGGGCGCTGCAGACGGTGACGACGGTGGGCTATGGCGACGTCGTTCCCCAGGGCACCGTCGGGCGGCTGCTCGGAGCGGTTCTGATGCTGAACGGCGTCGCGCTGATCAGCGTGATCACCGCGATCGTCACCGCGATGCTGATCGAGCAGGCTCGCAAGCGCCGGGCTGTGCCCGAAGGCGACGTCGCGGCTGCGCTGGAGCGAATCGAGGCGAAGCTGGCGGCGATCGAGGCTCAGGTCGGCTCGTCGGAGAGCAGCCGCGGCAACCCCAGCCCGTAGAGGTAGGCGAGGCCGACCCCGAGCAGGGTCTCCAGGAAGCGCTCGGAGAACCGGGTGGCGGTGTCCCCGCCGCTCGGGTCGAGGAGGAGCAGGAAGACCAGGAAGGTGGTGAACGCCGGCGTCACGTACCAGCGGCTCCGCCGGGTCGCGGCGGCGCCGGCGACGGTCGCGACGGCCGCCAGGGCGAAGACGGCCGCGCCCGGTTCCAGATCGACCAGGAGGACCGCCGCCACGGCCCCGAGCGCGACCGCGAGCAGTCTGCCGACGCTGCGCAGGCGCTGCATCTCCGCTGCGGGCCGCATCACCAGCAGCGCCGCCGCCGTCGCCCAGCCGACGTGCTCGAGGTCGAGGAGGAAGCCGATGGCGGCGGCGGTCGCCCCGGCAGCGCCGAGGCGGATCCCGTAATCCAGGGTCGGCGGCAACGCCCTCTCCCGCTGTGCGCGCTTCCCCTCCGGAAAGAGCATCGAGACCGCGCAGGCATAGGCCGAGCCCGCGACCATCAGCGCCGCCAGGCCGGCCGCCTCGCCGGCGTTCGAGTAGCTGAGGCCGACCCCGACCATCGGCAGCGCCAGGAACATCGCGATCTGCCCGAAGGGCGAGCGCGCCGCCAGCAGCGCGACCCCCGGCCCGAGCAGCGCGATCGAGACGACCGCGAGGACCGGCGTGCCGGCGAGCAGCCCGCCGATCAGCATCGAGACCCCGATCAGGGCGCCGAGGAGGAGGACGACGAGGCGGGCACGCCGCCTGGGCACGAGCCCGACGATCGCCGCCGGCAGCACCCCGACGGCAAGCGCCAATCCCTCCCCCGGGCCCTCCGCCAGAACCACGGCCGCGGCCGGCAGCGCGTACAGGGCGCCGAGCGCCGCGCCGCTCCATTCCCAGGCGAGGTTCGGGGCGGGCTCGCTAGCGGTGCGGGGCACCGAGGGCGACCTCCGGGTCCTCGTCACGCCCTCGCGGCGCCGAGGAGGGGGTCGACCTTGTTGAGCGTTTCGGTCATGCCCTGCTCCATCCCCATCTCGAGCATCTTTTCCATCGACTCGCGGTCGGCGAAGTGGGTTTGGATCGACATCGTCGCGCCGCTGTCGGCCTCGGCGATCGTCACCGTCATCCCCGTCGGGCCCCCATCTTCCGGCCTGCCCTCGTCGTCGACCTCGTCGTCGACGATGTGCAGGCGGTGGGGCGGTTCGACCTCCTCGATCCGCCAGCGGCCGTGGTGCTTCTCACCGTCCGGTCCGGTCATGAAGTAGGTGGTGCGCGCGCCGACGGTGAGCTCGTGCTCGATGAAGGTCGACGGATGCGACGGCGGGCCCCACCAGCGCTCCAGCTGGCGCGGATCCGACCACAGCTCCCAGAGGCGCTCGGCGTCGGTGCCGAACTCGGCCGTGATCGTCATGGTCAGGGCTTCGACGTCCTTGTTTACGTCAGTGACGGGCATTCAGTTGTCTCCTTTGTCGGTTTCGAGGATCTGCTCCATCCGCTCGATCCGGCCGCGCCAGTCCGCCTCGAGGCGATCGAGTGCGGCGCGGGCGCGGGCGAGGGCGTCGGTCTCGGTGCGGACGAGCGACTCGCGGCCGACCCGGTGCTTGCTCACCAGCTCGGCCCGCTCCAGCACGGCGACGTGCTTCTGCATCGCCGTCACGCTGATCGGGTGTTCGCGGGCCAGGGCCGAGACCGAGAGCCGGCCCTCGTGGGCGCGGCGGAGGACGTCGCGGCGGATCGGATCGGCCAGCGCCCGGAACAGCAGGTCGGTGGCCCCCTCCGTATCGGGGATCGGTTTCTCATCTACAACCATCTGGTTGTAAGTTAGCGCGCCCGCTCCCCGTGTGCGACCCTGCCGCCGCGTCCCGCTTTCACGCGACAGGAGGACCACATGATTCAGCGGATGGACAACGTGCTCATCGTCGTCGAGGATTTCGAGGCCGCGAAGGCGTTCTTCGCCGAGCTCGGCATGGAGTTGGAGGGCGAGACGACGGTCGAGGGGCCGTGGGTGGACCAGACCGTCGGGCTCGACGACGTCCGCGCCGACATCGCGATGATGCGGACCCCGGACGGCCACGGCCGGGTCGAGCTCTCGAGGTTCCACCGGCCGGCGGCGGTCAGGGCCGAGCCGGAAAGCGCCCCGGCGAACGCGCTGGGGATACGCCGCATCATGTTCCTGGTCGAGGACCTCGACGACGTCGTCACCCGCCTGCGCGACCACGGCGCCGAGCTCGTGGGCGAGATCGCGCAGTACGAGGACCTCTACCGCCTCTGCTTCCTGCGCGGCCCCGAGGGCATCGTCATCGGGCTGTCCGAACAGCTCGGCTGACAAGTATCTTCAACCGATGAGCGAGGCGATCGGCCAGACCCTCCCGTTCGCGGTCGCAATCGCCCTCAGTCCGATCCCGATCATCGGCGTAGTGTTGATGCTCGGGACCCCGCGGGCGCGACGTAACGGGCCGGCGTTCGTCCTCGGTTGGATCTTCGGGCTCGCTGTCGTCGGCGCGGTGATCCTGCTCGTCTCCGGCGGCGCTGACGCCAGCGAAGGAGGCGGGCCGAGCGATTGGGTGAACGTCCTCAAGCTGGTCCTCGGGATCGGCCTGCTACTGATCGCGTTGAAGCAGTGGCGCGGCCGCCCGCGAGCCGGGGAGGAGGCCGCCCTTCCCGGGTGGATGACGACGGTCGATCACTTCCGCGCCCCCCGGGCCGCCGCCTTGGCCGTTGCGCTTTCGGCCGTCAACCCGAAGAACCTGGTGCTCATCATCGGCGCCGCCGCGGCGATCGCGCAGACCGGGATCTCGAGCGGCGACCAGGCTGTCGCGCTGGCGGTCTTCGTCGCGATCGCAACCCTTGGCCCCGCCATCCCCGTCGCCATCTACTTCGCGATGGGCGAGCGCTCGAAACGAATACTTGAGGAGCTGCGGGCCTGGATGGCCCACAACAACGCGGTGATCATGGCGGTCCTCTGCCTCCTCATCGCAGCGAAGCTGATCGGGGACGGGATCTCCGGCTTCTAGAGACCGACGAGGGAAGGGAAGCGCCAGCCATGTGCGAGCACAAGGACGCAAGTGAGTTCACGAAGAAGATCAACGAAGCGCTGCTGGGCGAGCTGCCCTTCGACTACACCAAGGACTTCGAGGACGCCGCTCGCGGCTTTATCGCACCCCTGAACAACAACGGGATCGCGACCAAGGAGGACGGCACGCCGGTCTACAACGGCGCCGCCCTGGACTTCGTCGAGGAGGGCGCGCCGGCGCCGGCGACGGTCAACCCGAGCCTCTGGCGCAACGCCCAGCTGATCAAGAAGGGCGGCCTGTTCAAGGTCGTCGACCGGCTCTACCAGGTGCGCGGCCAGGACCTCTCCAACCTGACGATCATCGAGGGCGACACCGGCCTGATCCTGATGGACCCGCTGGTCTCGCCGGAGACGGCGAAAGCCGCCCTCGACCTCTATTTCGAACACCGCCCGCGCAAAGAGGTGGTGGCGATGATCCACTCCCACAGCCACGTCGACCACTACGGCGGCGTCAAGGGCGTGATCTCAGAAGAGGACGTGAAGGCGGGCAAGGTACGGGTGATCGCCCCGGTCGGGTTCCTCGAGGCGGCGGTCTCCGAGAACGTGATGGCCGGCACCGCGATGAGCCGGCGGGCGATGTACCACACCGGCGTGCTGATCCAGCCCGGCCCGAAGGGCCACGTCGGCGTCGGCCTCGGGATCAGTGCCTCGGCGGGCGAAGCGACCCTGATCCCGCCGACCGAGGAGATCACCGAGACCGGCCAGAAACTGGAGATCGACGGCCTCACCTTCGAGTTCCTGCTGGCGCCCGACACCGAGGCGCCGGCGGAGATGCACTGGTTCGTCGAGGAGCTGGGGGCGCTGACCGCGGCGGAGAACTGCTGCCACACCCTCCACAACACCTACACCCTGCGCGGCGCCCCGACCCGCGACCCGCAGGCCTGGTCGCAGTACCTCAACGACACGATCGACCGCTGGGGCCACAAGACCGAGGTCCTCTACGCGATGCACCACTGGCCGGTCTGGGGCACCGAGAACGCGCTGCAGATGCTGCGCAACGGCCGCGATGCCTACCGCTACATCAACGACCAGACCCTGCGCCTCGCCAACCACGGCTACACCCCGGTCGAGATCGGGGAGATGATCGAGTTCCCGCCCGAACTCGCCCGCGAGTGGAGCCTGCGCGGCTACTACGGCACCGTCAACCACAACGTCAAGGCGACCTACGTCAAGTACCTGGGCTGGTTCGACGGCAACCCCGCCAACCTCCACACCCTGCCGCCCGAGGAGGCCGGCAAGCGCTACGTCGAGCTGATGGGCGGCGCCGAGGAGGTGCTGGCCAAGGGTCGCAAGGCCTCCGAGGAAGGCGAGTACCGCTGGGCGGCCGAGGTGGTCAACCACCTCGTCTTCGCCGACCCGCAGAACAAGGAGGCGCGCGAGCTGCAGGCCGACGTCCTCGAGCAGATGGGCTACCAGGCGGAGTCGGGCAGCTGGCGCGGCCACTACCTGACCGGCGCCCAGGAGCTGCGCCATGGGGTCCCGGACGTCCTCTTCCCCGGCACCGCCACCGCCGACACGGTGCGGGCGATGAGCCTGCAGCTGCTCTGCAACTACATGGCGATGCGGGTCAAAGGGCCGGAGGCCGCCGGTAAGCGGATCACGCTCAACTTCGTCTTCTCCGACACCGGCGACGAGCTGGTGCTGGAACTGCGCAACGGCTCACTCAACCACTCGCTCGACCGCACCGCCGAGGATGCCGACGCGACGGTGACGCTGGAGCGCAAGGACCTCGACGCGGTGATCGTCGGCGAGACCAACCTGCTGGAGGAGGCGAAGGAAGGAAAGATCACGGTCGAGCCCGACGTCGCCCCGCTGGCCGAGCTGGTCGGCCTGCTCGATACCTTCAGCATCTGGTTCAACATCGTCGAGCCTTGAGGAGGCGGACATGATCGAGCGAATCGAGGAGATGCCGGCCGGGACGATCGGCCTGCGAGCGTCGGGCGAGCTGACCAAGGAGGACTACGTCGAGCTGCTGGAGCCGGCGCTGCGCGAAGGGGTGGAGAGCGGGGAGCTGCGGCTGGTATTCGAGCTCACCGACTTCGACGGCCTCGGCCCGGGGGCCTGGGTCGAGGACGCGAAGACCGGCATGGAAGCGTGGGTCCGCAACCACTCCGCTTGGAAGCGCTTCGCGCTCGTCACCGACGTCGAGTGGGTGGCGAAGGCGATGCGCGCGTTCGCCTGGATGGCGCCGGGAGAAGTCCGCGTCTTCGACCTCGGCGAGCTGGACGCGGCGCGCGAGTGGGTCGCCGGCTGACTTTCCCTCGCTTGTGCCTGTTCTGGTGTACAGCATGTGTCCTTGCGTGTACCCTTGATCCATGGCTGCGCGAAACCGCCGCATCAACGTCACTCTCGAGCCGGACTACGCGCGGAAGCTGACTAGCCTGGCAGAGCGCACGCATGTTCAGGAGGGCACCCTGGCGCGTTCGCTTCTTTCGAGCGCGCTTGACGAAGCCGACCCCGACGCCTCTCGGATCACTGAAATCCTCGATGGGATTCCTGGCGCCTGGGAGCGGGCGCAGGAGTCGATCGAGCAGGCTCGGCGCGGTGAGACGGTGCCGCTCTCCGAGCTCTAATCGATGCCCACGATCGTGGTCACGCGCTTGGCGCGCGATGAGCTTCGTGAGCTGGTCAAGACCCGCCAGCTTCCGTCGGACACCCGAGGGCGAGTTTCACGGTCATTGCTCACGCTGGAAGAGTTCCCGCGGGCCGGCAAGCAGCTTTCTGGCGTCTGGCGAGATTGTCGTGCCCTCGTCGGCCCATGGGGTTGGCTGATCGTCGTCTACATGTACGTCGAGACCGAGGATCGAGTTGTTGTCATCGCCTTTCACGACGCTCGGACGTCCGATGCCGCGATCGCCCGCTCCTGAGTTCGGCGGGTACCTTCGCCGAAGGCTCATGTGAGCTACGGCGCTGGATTCCCCCGCTGCGGGCCGGAGAGCTTGGCGCCCATCTTCATCGCCCGCACCGCCCCGGTCGCTCCCGCCTGGAGGGTGACGCCGGTGGCGAAGAGGAGGATGCCCGGGATGCGCAGGAAGGGGGAGCCGATCATCAGCAGGCCGATCCGGCCGAGCAGGTAGGGCGGGGCGCTGACGAGGACGCCGAGGAGGCCGCCGACCGCGGTCGCGGCGAGCCGGTCCCGCGGCGAGCGAGCGGTCTTGACGCCGATCAGGCGGGCGGGGACGGCGACGTAGGCGACCATCATCACCCCGACGACGATGCCGAGGCAGAGCGTGAACCAGAAGCGGTCGGCGCGGGGTAGGACCGTGGTGCAGATCGCCAGCGCCACGCCGAGCGTCGCACCGGAGCCAAGGATGGCCTTCAGGTGCGATCGCGCTTCGGCGATCGCGGGTCGGACCTCCGGCGTGCCCGGCTGCGCGACGGCGAAGGCGAAGACGGCGTTGAGGAAGAAGCAGGCGGCGGTGAGCGCCGCGATCACCGTGCCGATCGGGATCAGCACCGGCCCGCTGAGCTCGACCGCCGAATCGTCGCGCAGCAGGTGGAGCCGCAGGTCGTACATCGCCAACCAGATCCAGATCGCCGGCAGCAGCTGGACCAGGGTCAGCCGCCAGTTGGTGACGAGCAGCTTGAGGCCGGCGAAGAGCATCGCGACGCCGCCGAAGGCGAAGGCGAGCGGCGCCAGCCGCGGGCGGTCGTTGACGAAGCGCTCGAGCGCGCGCAGCAGCGCCTCCTCGTCGCCGTGGCGGATCGCCTGCACGTAACGCCGCAGGCTCGAGGCGCGGCTTCGAACCGGAGGGCTCAGATCAACCGCTCTTTACGCAGCCACTTCTCGGTCAGCGCCATGCCCGCGGCGAGGCCGACCCGCGGCTCGTAGCCGAGCTCGCGGCGCGCCTTCTCGATCGAGTAGGTGCCGCGACGGGTCATGTACCTGATCGTGGCGGGGTTGACCTCGGTGGTTCCGCTGCGCAACCGGTAGGAGAGCTCGTTCAGCCCGGCGAGGGCCAAGGCGACCGGCGTCGGCAGGCAGATCGGTCCCCGCTTGCCGAGCATCCGGAAGTAGTGGCCGAAGAACTCCCTGGTGGTGACGCCGACCCCGTCGGAGAGCACGTAGACCTGCCCGGCGGCGCGGGGCTCGTCGATCGCCAGCAGGACCCCGTGGACGAGGTTCTCGACGAAGACCGGGCTGAACACGCTCCGGCCCATCGCCGGCAGGGCGAAGCGGTTGGCGCGGATCTCGGCCAGCGGCAGCACCGTCCAGGGCCGCGAGCCGGGGCCGTAGACGTCGCCGGGACGGATCACCGTGACCGGGATTTCCCCCGCCGGGTGGGCCTGCAGCGCCACCTGCTCGGAGGCGACCTTGGTGTCGACGTAGGGGTTGCTGTTGGTGCGCACCGGGTGCTCCTCGCCGACTCCGTCGGGGAAGTCGACGTCGGAGAAGGCGCGCACCGAGGAGAAGTGGACGAAGCGGCCCGCCCCGGCCCGGGCGGCGCCTTCCAGCGCCAGCCTGGTGCCGAGCACGTTCAGCCGCCAGGACTGCTCGAACCCGACGGCGTTGGAGACGAGGGCGGCGGTGTGGACGACGACGTCGCAGCCGGCCATCGCCTCCTGCCACCCGCCGGGGGCGCCGACGTCACCGGCAACGACGCCCGCCGCCCCGTCGGCGACCAGGTCGACGCCGCGCACCTCGGCGCCGCGCTCGCGCAGCCGAGCCCCCAGGGCGCGAGCGATGAACCCGGAGGCGCCGGTGATGAAGACGCGACTTGGCACCGGCGCAGACTACGTTTCCGCCGGTGCGGTCACCGGCGGTGGTAGACGAGGTGGGTGACATGGGGGGTGGTGCGGCTCGACACCGGCGTCAGCCCGATGTCGCCGACGCCGTCGAAGATGCGCTCGCCGCCGCCGGCGACGAGCGGTGCCACGTGCAGGCGCAGCTCGTCGATCAGGCCGGCGGCGAGGTACTGGTTGAGGGTGCTGAGGCCGCCGGAGATCGAGACGTTCTTCTCGCCGGCGGCGGCGCGGGCTCGCTCCAGGGCGGCCTCGATCCCGTCGGTGACGAAGTGGTAGGTCGTGCCACCCTCCATCTCGACGCTCGGGCGCGGGCGGTGGCAGAGGACGAAAACCGGCGCGTGGTAGACCGGGTCCGGCCCCCACCACCCCTTCCAGTCGAGGTCCCACTCTCCCCGGTCGGGACCGAACATGTTGCGGCCCATGACGAAGGCGCCGGCGAGGGTGATCACCTCGGCCTCCTCGCGGTTTTCGTCGCGGTGCTCGAACTGCCAGGCGTGCAGGCGGCTCTCGTCGAGGTCGCCGAACGGATGCTCGGCGCTCTGGCCCCTCCCGGACCCGTAGCCGTCGAGGGTGATGGTCATGTCTGCGGTGACCTGGGGCATATCTCCTCCTTTGAAATTAACCAATTGCGATTTAGCACCGTTACGGTCTGGCGAGAACGCCACAGCGAAAGGAAGTGCAATGGCAGCGCAGACCCAGGTCATCAGCGGCACCGACTTCATCACCGTCTCCACCCAGGATTACGAGCGAGCGGCGAGTTTCTACGGCGAGATCTTGGGTCTCGAGTTCTCGAAGCGATGGGGGAGCATGCCCGCCGGCGAGTTCGAGACGGGGAACTTGACGATCGCCGTGATGCAGTCGGATGCCTTCGGCATCGAGTTCCGCGCCAACAACCACCCGATCGAGTTCCATGTCGCCGATTTCGAGGCGGCGAAGGCGGAGCTGGAATCCCGCGGTGTCGAGTTCCGGGGCGAGACCCTCGACTCGGGTGTCTGCTTCCAGGCCTTCTTCTCCGATCCGGATGGCAACGCCCTGGCCATTCACCACCGCTACGCGGCCCCGGACGCAGCGCCGGCCGCCTAGCGGCGATGACCCGATCCGAGGAGCTGCCCTCATCCGGAGCGCTGGAGGAGGTCCGGCGGCTGGCGGGCCCGTCAGCCGTGGTCTCCGCTGTCGCACGTCTCGAGGGCGGCCAGCACGCGGACACCTGGAGGGTCGATACCGAGAACCCCCCGAGCAGCGTCGTCGTCCGCCAGTTTCCGGTCGACGACCCGGCGCCCTTGCGTGAGCAGCGTGTGCTGCGGGCGCTGGACGGCCTCGGTGGTTTGGCGCCGCTGTGGCTGGGCGGCGACCTGGACGGCCGCTGGTCGGAGCACCCCACCTCGCTGACCAGCCGGCTCGACGGTCAGCCGAACATCACCCCGACCGACCCCGGGGGGTGGGCGCGCGAGCTGGGACGGGCGCTCGCGGCGGTGCACGCGGTACCGGCCGAGCGGCTGGCGGAGCTGCCGAGCGTGTTCGATCGCGGCGGCGGTTCCCGCGAGATGCTGGGTGGCCCGCTGGCGGCAGAGGTCCAGGCTCGCTGGCCCGAGGTCGTCACCTCGCCGGAGGTGCTCAGCCACTGCGACTACTGGTCGGGCAACGTCGTCTGGCGGGACGAGCGGCTGAGGGGCATCGTCGACTGGTCGGACGGCTCGCGCGGCCCCCGTGGCTTTGACCTGGGCTGGTGCCGGCTCGACCTCGTCCTCCTCTTCGACGAGCAGATCGCCGATGACTTCCTCGCGGCCTACGAAGCGGCGGGTGGCCAGGCAGTGGGGGAAGTGCACCTTTGGGACTGCTGGGCGGTCGCCCGGTCCGATGACGCGGTCGGGTCTTGGGCGCCGAACTACCGGCCGCTGGGGCGTGCCGACCTCGACGAATACGAGCTGCGGCGACGCCATGCGCGGTGGGCGGACCGCCTTCGAGAGCGGGCGTAAGCCTCGCTTACAGCGACGCCAATATCGTAAAGACGAGGGATGGTCTATACTTATCTTCCTGTCTTTACGAGGAGACATCGTGCCGATCATTGAAATCAAGTTGAACGTGCCCGAGGGAACGACGGTGGAGATCAAAGGGATGGAGGGACTCCCTTCCCTCGCGCCTGGCTCGGCCGATGACCTGGTTCGGCGCTATTTCACGAAGTATCTGAGCAACAACGGCCGTAAGGTTTTCGGCGCTGCAGCCCGGATCGAAGACTTCCAGGGGCGTCCTGGATTTACGTTCGAAGATCTGGCCTCAAACCTCAACGTCACCTACGAGACCGTCAAGAGCTGGCATCGAACCAGCGGACGGTCGGCAAAGCGGTGGAGAGAGGAGACCGGTACCCAGGAGCCGATCCGCTTTGACTGGATCGCTTATGGCGACGTGGCTCCTGGCGGCGGAGAGCGGACGATGTACCGACTGCCAAGAAACGTCGCCGACGTTATCCGCGATCTACCCACCTTTCAGAGCTGACGTCCGGAAATCCGCGGGGTGGGGGGATACCATCTAATGCATGACGAAGGCCGAATTGCGCGCGCAGATCGACGCCATGACCGAGGAGGAAGCGGCGGAGGTAAAGCTGATCTTTGCTCCGGATTGGCCTTCAAAGGCAACCTCTATCGAGGAGATCAGGAAGCGGACCGGGACGCGGGCAATGACGCCGGAGGAGTCCAAAGAGCTCTGGCGCGAGCACGGGTCGCTGATGCAGCCCCCCGACGGCGAGGGGTAGCCAATTAACGAGGCGGCGGGAGGGCCTCGCTTTCCAGTTCGGATCGACGCGGAAGCGCTTGATGAGGACCTCGGTCATGCCAGCGAGGCGGCGCGGGCAGCGATCGATTCCGCCATTCGGCAACTCCAGGCCCATGGTGTTGCGGTTGGATCCCTCCGTCCCTGCGAGGCCGAAGCCCGCGACGGGACTCGCCTTGGCGGTTGCGTGAAGCACTACATCCCGCAACCCGACGGTCGGTGGGGGGCCGTCTTTAGCATCGACCGGGAGGCATCGGGGCCGGCGCTTCTCGATCAGGCGCCCTTGCCGCCGGCCTCGCGTTCGCTCTGGCGTTTCTGCTTCCACGGCAGCACCGGGATCCCATAACGGGCGCACCCCAGGGCTTCTGCCTGGGGCAGCAGGCGCCAGCCGCGCCGCCCTTTTCCGCTCGGCATCCCCGCCGCCAGTTCCCAGATGAGGGGATGGCCGCCGTCCTTTGCCATCTCGCGCAGGATCGGCCAGCGTTTGGAGGTGGCCATCGCCTTCTCGGCTTCGGCCTCCGCGGCTTTGTCGCCGCTCCTGCGAGCCTCGCCCCACTGGCGGAACCAGAGGCAGGAGACGATGCCGGTCACTGCGCCGGCGACCTGGTAGCGGTTCGTCGTCAGGCCTTCGTCGGGGATGCGGGAAGGCTTGAAGGTGGCGGGGAGGGGGATCCCCTTCAGCATTCCACGCACCGTCGCGTCGTGGTCGGCGGCCTTGACGACCTGCGCGGGCATCGCCTCGAGCCAGGTCTGCGAGTCCACCTTGGTCAGCCAGTCGAGGCGTTCTTCGAAGGCGCCGAGGTCGGGGACCGCCGCCTTCATTTCGAGCACGTAGCCGCCTTCCGACCACAGCGCGGTCATCTGGCGATCGCCCGGCCCGCCCAGGTTGACGAAGAACTCGGCCCGGGTGTCGACTCGGGCGGTCGTCTCCAGGACGGGCAGCTCGAGCCAGTTCTGCCCATGTGGGTGGGGCATCTCGCGTGCCATCGAGATCGTTTCGGCGAGGCTGCCGTGGAACCAGCGAAGTTCGACTTTGCGCTGCCGCACCGCGGGCGGGAGCATCCCCGTCGCGCGTTGCTTCGTATAGACCGGATAGCGGCTGCCCGGCTTGCGTTCGGGCTTGCCGACCGGCGTGATCCGAGTCGATTCGGGGGGGAGCGGCTTGCCGGTGACGAATTCCATCCTCCCTTCGCCCCTGCTCGGTGGCATGTAGGGACCCCTGGACGCCTGGGTGACGTCTTCGACCCGCCAGCCCGGACCTTCGAGCAGCAGCAGCGGCGTCGACTCGGCGAAGCGGACGAGCGCGGCCCCGTAGGCGGGCGAAGGCGACTTCGAAGTGCCGCCGCCACCGAGGAGGAGGATCACCACAGCGGCGACCGCGGCGGCGGCCAGTCCCGCGACTCCGAGGATGCCGCGCCGGTGCCGCTCGGTGGGGGGCGGGGGCGCTGGCGCGATCTCCGGCGCCCCGGCGATCGCCGCCGGCGTCGCCGGCTCCGCGAGGATCTCCTCGGCGAGCGCCGCCGAGGCCGGTCCCAACTCGAGCCGCTGCATCTCCTGGGCCGAGAACCGGTCCGCGTCGCGCAGCTTCTGATCGATCTCGCGAGTCTTCATCGCACCTCTTCCATCTCGATTTCGGCCTCTGGCTTTTCCTCCGACTCCTCGGCGAGGCGCGCCCGCAGGCGACGGCGGGCTCGGTGCAGTCGCGTGCGAGCCGCCATCGTCGAGATGCCGAGCACCCGCGCCGCCTCGCTCGGGCTGAGCTCCTCCATCCCGACCAGCATCAGCAGCTCGCGGTCCGCCTCGGCCATCGCGGCGAGCGCATCGAGCACCGGCCGATCGGAAGCGGGCTGCAGAGGGAGCTGCCGCCGCAGCTCGTCCCGCAACCGCTCGGCCAGGCGCGTGCGTCGCTTGATCCCGCGCTGGTGGTTGGCGAGCACCCGCCGCGCGGTCGCGTAGAGCCAGAGACGCGCCTCCCCGCCGGCCGGCACCTCTCCGAGGCGACGCCAGGCGACCAGGAAGGTCTCGGCGACGACGTCGGCGGCGTCTTGCGGGTCGGCGCTCCGTCGCAGCGCGTAGCGCAGGATTTCGCGCTCGTGATCCCGGTAGAGGCGCGAGAAGCGCGCCTCGGCCAGCTCGCGCGGCAGTGCCTCCTCGGCGGTGGCGTTTCGGCCCATCACCGCTACATGTCCGGTTTGGGCCCCAGCGTTACACCTGGTCAGCGCTCTTCGCGGACCTTGACGCCCTCGAGGAACCAGACCTTGCGCCCGTCGGGGTAGATCGCCGCCGGACCGTCGTCGCGGTGGCGCAGGCCTTCGCGGTACCACTTCTCGGTGCCGTTGACGAAGACGCAGGCCGGGGCGCCTTCGCGGTGGCGGACGCCGTCGACGTAGTACTTGACCGAGCCGTTGGCGTGTTCGACGGCGGGACCGTCGTCGCGATGCAGGCGGCCGTGGCGAAACCACTCCTGGCGGCCGCCGGGGAAGACGCGGGCGGGACCGCCGACGCGATGCAGCTCGCCGGCCGCATCGCGCCACTCGATCACTCCATCCACCCCGATCGTGCCCTCGTCGTCTGCGCTCACGACGATCCCCTACCCAGGGGAGAGGGTTTTTCGCTCAGGCCGGCTCGGGGGCGGGCGCCCGCGTGGGCCCGGCGACCGCGCGCGCTTCCGCCGGGTCCGACTCCGCCTCCGCCTCCTCGCCGGCGCCGGTGGGCGGCACGTGGCGGAGGAAGCGGGCGGTGATCGCGGCGGCGGCGATCATCGCGACCGTGCAGACCGCCGCCGCGGCGTGCAGACCGCTGGCGAAGGCGCCGTTCGCCGCCTCGAGCAGGTCGGGTGGCAGCTGGCCGGCGACCGCGACCGCGCCGCCGAGCGTGTCGTGGGCGGAGGCGGCGGCCCCGGCCGGAGCGTCGCTCGGGATCGACTGCGCGATCTCGTCGCGGTAGATCGCCGTGCCGAGGGTGCCGAGCAGGGCGATGCCGAGCGCGCCGCCGAGCTCGTTGCCGGTCTGCGCCACGCCGGCCGCGGCGCCGGCGCTCTCGGGCGGGGCGGAGCCGACGATCAGGTTGGTTCCGAGCGTTGAGCCGGGGGCGATGCCGATGCTGGTGATCGTGCTCGCGATGACGAGCAGGGCGAGGCCGTCGTCGGCGTCGAGCTGGGTCAGCAGCGCGAAGCCGACGGCGCAGATCGTCATCCCGCCGGCGACCAGGTAGCCGGGGCGGATGCGCCCGGCCAGCGGCGGCACGATCGTCGATGAGACGACCATCATCGCCGCCAGCCCCGGCAGGCTCCAGAGACCCGACTCCAGCGGCGACATGCCGAGCACGAGCTGGAAGTACTGCGAGGTGAAGAAGAAGATCCCGTACATGACGAAGGCGCCGAGGACGTTGCTGCCGAGCGCCGCGCTGAAGGCCCGGGTGCGGAACAGCGAGACGTCCAGCAGCGGCTCGGCGAGCCGGCGCTGGCGGGTCACGAAGGCGACGCCGAGCGCCACTCCGACGCCGGTCGCCAGCAGCGAGGCGGTGTCGGCGCCGTGGGTCGCGGCCTGCTTGATGCCGTAGATCGTCGGCAGGATCGCGGTGACCAGGAGCACCGCGCTGGCGATGTCGACGCGGCCGGCCTCGGGGTTCTTGAACTCGGGCAGGAAGCGCGGCGCCAATACCAGCAGCAGCGCCGCCACCGGCACGTTGATGAGGAAGACGGCGTTCCAGTCGAAGAACTCGAGCAGGGCGCCGCCGATCAGCGGGCCCGCGGCGGCGCCGCCGACGAAGCAGCTCATGATCACGCCGAGCGCCGCCGTGCGCTTGCGCTCGTCGGGGAACATCGCGAAGACCAGCGACATCGTCGAGGGGACGAGGGTGGCGCCGGCGAGGCCCTGGATCGCGCGGGCGGCGATCAGCTGCTCGGGGCTCTGCGAGAGGGCGGCGAGAAGCGAGGCGGCGCCGAACGCGGCTCCGCCGATCACCAGCACCCTGCGGCGCCCGACCCGGTCGCCGATCGAGCCCATCAGGATCAGCGCGCCGGCGATCAGGAAGCCGTAGATGTCGGTGATCCAGAGCTGCTGCGTCGCGCTCGGGTCGAGGTCGGCGACGAGCTTCGGCAGCGCCAGGAAGAGGACCGTGAGGTCCATCGTCACCAGCATGCAGGGCACGGCCAGCACTGCGAGGCCGATCCATGCGCGCCGGTCCGCGGAGTCTGCGGTGGTGGTGCTGGTCGTGGGGGTCATCGGGTGTCCTTTCGAGTCGGTTTTCTGCGCTCTCATGGACACGACGAACAAACCGGCGCGAAATCGACACGCGGCGCGAAAAGACCCTTATCCTTGGTGCCTGATGCGAGCTCGGGGGACCATCGCGCTTGTCTTGCTGGTGGCGCTTGGCGTCTACGCCGCGCCGGCGAGCGCTGTGCCGCTCTCGATGACCTTCACCGAGGCCCGCGCCAACGTCGGGAAACAGCTCTCCGACACCGCCTTGTTCGAGGCACCTCTTACGGCGCCGTTCGGAGCGCAGTTCGACTCTGGGAGCGGTGCGATCACGGCGGGGACGCTGGGGGTCCCCGACTTCTCGATTTCCATCACCGACCCCATCGAAGCCGACGTCACCGTCGATTTCGACATCGGGGTCATCACGGGGAGCTTCGACCAAGGCACCGGCGCCCTCACCCTGAGTGGCGAAGCGGGCGGGACGCTGACGGCCCTTGGCGGAGATTACGACGGCGAAGAATGCACCGTTGAGGTTCCGGAGACCCTCAGCCTGACGACGGCGGGAAGCTCCGGGGGCGCGAACCCGCGCTCCGGCGCCCCGTTCACGGCAGGCCTCTCCGGACCGGGAGCGATTGCCGGCACGTGGGATCACATGGATGCGATCCCGATCTCCGGAGACCCCGACAACGTCAGCTTCTGCAGCAACGTTGAGAACCGCATCGGTGGGCCGGGAGGCATCTGGCTCGATCAGAAGGGCGCGGTTCCGCCCCCACCTCCACCGCCCCCTCCGCCACCCCCACCTCCTGCGTGCGTCGTGCCGAAGCTGGCCGGCCTGAAGCTGGTGGCGGCGAAGAAAAAGATCACGATGGCCAACTGCAAGGTCGGCAAAGTCCGAAGGGTGAAGTCGAAGGTCAAGAGGGGATCGGTCTGGGTCGTCAAGTCGTCGAACCCCGCGGCGGGAGCGAGTCCCGCCAATCGCAAGGTCCACCTCAAGCTCGTCCCGAAGTCCTAAAACGCGCGCCGCGGGAGGCCGACCCGAACCAGATGGCCAGCGCCTCCGCGAGTCCGAGGTCCGTGTCCTCTCCGACCCAGGCGACGTAGCCGTGGTCGATCGACTCTAAGAACGGCGCTTCTTAGCTCCCAGAGTTGTAGTGCTGCGCCACGGTAGAGGCATCGAGAGCAGTGTCGTAAATCGCTATGTCATCGAGCACGCCGTCGAAGTACGTCGAGGAGAAGTCATTGAAGCCGAAATACAGAGTGTTCGAGTCGTGCGTCATCGAACCACTTTGAGCCCGGGAGGCAATCTGATTTCCGTTGACGTAAATCCGCATCGTCGCGCCGTCATAAGTGCCGACCACGTGCTGCGCTTTCGCCGTGCTCACCTGGCCAGTGCTAGAGCTGAGCGACTGAACGCTTTTGGCGATCCAAACCCTGAACAGAACGCTGCCGTCGCTATTGGTACGCAGCTCATAGGAGTTGTTGCGCCTGATCATCGACCCCTGGAGGGCATCCGGCTTGATCCAAGCCTCAAGGGTAACGCCGCCGGTCATGTTGAGTGCCGATACCGGCGTGACGCTGACGTGATCGTTCGTTCCGTCGAACGATGCGGCTGAGTCGCTGTCGCTGGTCTGTATTCCCGCCACGTTGAGCGTCGGACCGTTGACGTAAGCGCCGTCGGCGACATCGTTCGCATCGTCAGCGGTAGTCCCGCTCGTCTCGTTGAGACGCCAGAAGCTGACGAGGCTTGGCGTCGTAGCCGTAAGCGGTCCGCGCTCGCTCGTATGGACCGAAGCACGGTCTATGTACATGGTCAGATCGCCTGAGCCGTTGCTCCCAGCGGACACCAGGCCGTAGCGGAAGCGGTTGAAGTCGTCACGCCCGGAGAAGACGTTCGCTTTGGTGGACGATCCCCGTGAGACGCCGTCGATCTTCAACTCCGTAAAAGCAACTCCACTCGTGGTGCTGAGATCTGCGTGAATCTCCACCCAGCTCCACTGTCCCTCGGGAAGGACGCTCGGTGCAAGGGGCCCGACCAGGGTATTCGTGCTTCCGCCGGGGGCTTCTGCTTGGACGTAGAGGTCGTCGTTTCCGAAGCTCGCGAAGTTGATGCTCTGGCGCTCGCCTTCCGGATTCGAGGTGCCGTTGTCTTCGACGTAGGAATCCACACGCAGTAGGTCCGTGTAGTTCGTGTGGGCGCTGTAGAAGCCCGTGGGTAGGTATATGGCCGCCCCGAACCAGAAGTCATCACTGCTGACAAGGTGATTCGGTGAGTTGCTGTTGAAGATGCCGCGCGCATAAGGTGAGCAACTGGTCGTATCGATATCGACCCGTAGCGAAGCACCACCTGCGTACGCCTTGGTCGTGTCCCTCGCCGCGAGACTGCCGGAGCAGTTGGCGCCGACCTGATCGAGATCATACGGAGACGAGGTGGGGTTCTCGAGGCCCGCGAGGTGCGAGACGACTGAAGCACTTGCCGTGGGAACGCTGCCTAACAAGCAGAGGAGGGTCGCCAATAGGCAGAGCCTCAGCCGGTCCATGATATGAGAATACTTATAAATCAACTACTTAAGAGTAACTTGGCTGGAGATAGTGTCGCGCCGTGGCCACGACGGTTTACTACTGCGCCTGCTCGCTGGACGGCTACATCGCCGGGGCCGATGACAGCCTCGATTGGCTGACCGGCTACCGGGGCAGCTTCGAGGACGGAGCTGCGGAGCCGGATCCGATGAGCGAAGGGGGCGCTTACAAGACCTTCTACGGGAGCGTGCGGGCGCTGGTCATGGGCTCCGCCACCTACGAGTGGATCCTCGACCACCTCGACCTGGCGGGTGGAGGCGAGTGGCCTTACCGGGGCAAGCCGTGCTGGGTGCTGAGCTCCCGCGAGCTGCGCCAGCCCGAGGGCGAGGGGGTGGACGTACGCGTCGTGGACGCCTTGGTCGGCGAGCTCTACGGCGAGATGGCGGCCGCGGCCGGCGACGGCGTGCTCTGGGTGGTCGGCGGCGGGGGCGTCGCTTCGCAGCTCGCCGACGAGAGTCGCCTCGACGAGGTGCACCTGACCGTGGTGCCCGTGGTGCTGGGCCCCGGCAAGCCACTCTTCGAGCGCCCGCTCCCGAACGGCTCGATGCAGCTGACCGGAACCCGCACCTTCAGGAACGGCATGGTGGAGTTGCGCTACACCGTCGGTAGGTAGGTGAGCAGGACCACTCCCGAGTCGAACCGTTTGACGTCCTCGAGCTGCATCCGGACGGTCCCCCGGTCGCCGAGCACGTGGACGTTGCCCTCGCCCCAGACAATCGGGTTGAGGTAGACCTCGTAGACGTCGATCAATCCCCTCTCGGCGAGGGCGTAGGCGAACTCGCCGCTGCCGTGCATGAAGAGGTCGCCGTCAACCTCGTCCTTCAGCTTCGGGATCGAGTCCTCGAGCTCGCCCTCGAGCAGGGTCGCGTTCCACTCGAGCTCGCCGGAGAGGGTGTTGGAGCCGACGTACTTCGGCATCGGGTTGACCATGTCCGCCCATTTGCCCGACTCGCTGGGCCAATATCCCGCCAGCCCCTCGTAGGTCTTGCGGCCCAGCACCAGCCCGCTGGACCTGGCCTGGCGCTCGAACGAGTGGTCGCCATGGCCTCCGTCGGGCTGCACCCACTCGCCGACCGGGTCGATGACGCCGTCGATGGTGGCCTGCGTGGTTGCGATCAGCTTGCCCATCTCATTCTCCTTCGCTCACGGGGCTCTCTCCTGAGCCCCTCTACCCAGACGACGAACGGGGACGCGCGAAATCGACACTTGGGGCAGGATCGCGGCATGCGGTTCACGCGGCAGGAGCTGGAGGCCTTCAGGGGCCAGGAGGTCGCCGACCTCGTCGGGCCGGGGCTGAAGCTGCTGTTCGTCGGCATCAACCCCGGCCTGTGGACTGCTGCGGTCCAGACGCACTTCGCGCATCCGACCAACCGCTTCTATCCGGCCTTGGCCGCGGCCGGGATCACCGAGCACGAGGTCGATCGGGTCGCCGGGATGACTGACACCGATCGCGCCCATCTCGTCGCGCGGGGCGTCGGCATCACCAATCTCGTCCGGCGGGCCACCGCGCGCGCCTCCGAGCTCTCCCGCGAGGAGCTCCGCGAGGGCGGCGAGCGGCTTCAAGGGTTCGTCGCCGAGCACCGGCCAGCGGTGGTTGCGATAGCCGGCGTCACCGCCTACCGCGACGCCTTCGGCGAGCGGGGCGCGATCCTGGGCCGGCAGCCGGAGACGCTCGACAGCGCGCTCCACTGGTCCGGCGCGGCGCTCTGGGTGGTCCCCAACCCCAGCGGCCTCAACGCCCACGAGACGGTCGCGACGCTCGCCGCCGCCTATGCCGCGCCGGCGGCCGAGGCGGGGGTGATCTGAACATACGCAGATCCATACGAATGTTTGTATGATTCCGTCATCGTCCGAGATCCCGACACCTGCGATCTGCTCTGCCTCGACCTGCCGAAGGCCGAGCTGGTGCGCCGGGACCTGCCGGGGGTGGAGGAGCTGGAGCGGTGGGCGGCCGGCGCCAAAGCACTCGCCGACCCGACCCGGCTCGCGATCGCGCTCGCCCTCGAGGCGGGGGAGTCGGCCTGCGTCTGCGACCTCGCCTGGATCGTCGGCCGCGACGAGCGGCTCGTCTCCCACCACGTCCGCCTGCTGAAGAACGCCGGCCTCGCCCGCTCCGAGCGCGACGGCAAGATGGTCGTCTACGAGCTGACCGAGCGCGGGCGCGCCCTGCTGGCCGTGGTCGCCGCACGCGAGGTCGCGTAGCGTGGCCGTCCTGGCGCTGATCCTCTACGCGGTCTACCTGCTCCTCGCCTTCGGCCTGCGGACGCTGATCCAGCTGCGCCGCACCGGCTCGACCGGCTTTCACGGGCTCGGCGGCCGTCCCGGCTCGGCCGAGTGGATCGCCGGCGTCGGCTTCACGCTGGCCCTGCTCCTCGGCGCCGCCGCCCCGGTGCTCGCCCTGCTCGACGTGGTCGAGCCGATCGACGCTCTCGACGTCACCGCGGCCCACGCCTCCGGCTTCGTCCTCGCCCTCGCCGGCATCGCGGCGACCTTCTACGCCCAGGTGGCGATGGGGACGAGCTGGCGGATCGGCGTCGACCCTGGCGAGCGCACCGCCCTCGTCACCTCCGGCCCCTTCGCCCTGGTCCGCAACCCGATCTTCGCCGCGATGCTGCCGACCGCACTCGGGCTGACCTTGCTGGTCCCGAGCTGGATCGCGATCGCCGGCTTCGCCGGTCTCCTCGTCGCGCTCGAGCTCCAGGTCAGGGTCGTCGAGGAGCCCTACCTGCGCCAGGTGCACGGCGAGGGCTATGCCGCCTACGCGGCCCGGGTCGGCCGCTTCCTGCCTGGCGTCGGCCGCTTGCGGGCGGATTGAAGCGCGCGATAGCCTCGGCCGAGTGCGATGAGACCCGAGATTCGCCCGGCGACCGCCGAAGACGACGCAGCAGTCCTCCACCTGTGGAACCTCACGCGGAGTGCCGCGGCGACGGCCGAAGATGACCCGGCGATGGTAGAGCGGCTGCTCAGCCACGATCCCGGCGCGCTGCTCGTCGCTACCGCGGACGGTGCGATCGTCGGTGCGGTGATCGCGGCCTGGGACGGTTGGCGCGGCCACGTCTACCGGCTTGCCGTGCTGTCGGAGTGGCGACGGCAGGGGGTCGGACGGCGGCTGGTCGAAACGGGTCAGGAACGGCTGCGAAATCTGGGCGCCGCGCGGGTCAACGCTGCGGTGGCCGAGGGCGAGAACGGCTCGGCTGCCTTTTGGCGGGCGCTCGGCTACGACCGCGATGCAGAAATAGCGCGATTTGCTAAAGCGCTCTGAATTGGTGATAGATATATCCCGCCGTGGGCAAGGACGGGGGAAGGGAGATAGGTGCCGAGAGGCCTTCGCAGGAGCCTGCGCGCGCGGGCCGGGAGCGCTCCAAGTGGCGCACGCGTCTGCGCAACATGCAGAAAGCCGTCGGGGGTGCGGACAACAACCCGGATGCCTACAGGTACAACTACGAAGAGGGCAACGACAAAATCGTCGAACGCCTGAACAAGAGGGTGAAAGCGCTGGTCGAGGAGCGGGCCGGCCTCCGAGCCTGGCGGGCCTTGATCGTCTTCAGCTTGGCGGTGATCCCGATGCTCTTCCTGGTGTTGATCGCGGAATGGGGCAACGGCACGGGGGTCGGGGACTGGAACTGGAAGCTGGGCGGATGTCTCGTCTTTGGCGAGTTCTTCCTGTTGATCTCACTGCAATTCGTCCGCGCCCGGGTCGCGACCCTCGGCGGGCAGCTGGCGATCCTCGCCTACGAGAAGGTCCTCGTCGAGATCGACGGCAAACACGAACGACGGGCCGCGGATCTCTTCTTCAAGCACCAGGCCGAGCTCAAGCAGTACTACGACCAGACGCTCAGACAGAATCGTCAGAGCTTCGTGGTCGGCATCTTCTGCATCGCCTTCGGGCTTGCCGCGGTCGTCGCCGTCGCGGTTCTCCTCCTCGACTCGGACGAATCTACGACCGTGGCCAGGGTTGCGGCCGGATCTCTAGGCATAGTCTCAGTATTGTTGACTGGCTTTGTTGCGCGAATCTTTTTGAGGGTATACGAAGGTTCAGCACAAGCTTTAGGGACTTTCCATGAACGCCTCGTCAACACCAACGACTACCACTTCGCCGGCCTGCTGGTTGCGATGATCGAACCCAAGCGAAAGCGCATGGCGTCTCAGTCCGAGCTCGCCAGCGCGATCACGGGAACCCGGGTCGCGGCGCACCCCGAGGACTAGGTTGCGCCCCCTCGATTCATCCTTCGACCCCTCCGTCCGGAGTCTTCGCCTCCCAGATTTCGTGCTCAGCCCTGAGCGGGAGCTGGTCGCCGCGAACGCGATCTCGCTTTCGCGGGGCGTCGCCGCTCTTGCGGTTTTGGCGATGGGCTTGGCCGGGGCGTCGGCCACGCCGCTGCTCGTCGTCGCGACGGCGATGTGGCTGAGCGATGTTCTCGACGGGCACGTGGCGCGGCGGGCCTGCAGGCGCGGCGCACGGGAGCGTCTCGACGGCCAGATTCTCGACCCGCTGATGGACGACGTCGCGTTCGTCTGCGGCTTTCTCGTCCTGCTCGCCGCGGGGGTGGCGCCGCTCTGGTTCGTCGCGGCCCTCCTTGTCTGCCGTGTCCTCTTCGCCCTTATCCGCATGCTTGGGCTGGCGGACCCTCGGAGCTTCTTTGCGGTGCCGGTCGCGGTGACGAAGGCGAGCGGCGCTGTCCTCGCCGTCGGCCAGCTCCTCCTCCTCGCCCACATGGCACTCCCCTCAAGTCCTCTCTTCGGCGGCGATGCGCTCCCGGTCGTCGCGATCGCCACGATGACCGCGGTGACGACCTGCTCGGTCGCCTACTTCGCCGTCTTCCGGCATGCCCACCTGCTGCGGCGCCTGCTCGTCCCGTAGCCGCGCCGCTACGCTCGCAGCGTGACGCCGGAGGAGCTCGCCGAACCTCGCGCATCTGCGCCGCGCCCGCGATCTGATCGACCGCGAGTACGCGCGCCCGCTCGAGGTCGCCGCGCTCGCCCGCGCCGCGCTGATGTCGACCGCGCACTTCTCGCGGCAGTTCCGCGCGGCCTATGGGGAGACGCCCTACGCGTACCTGATGACGCGGCGAATCGAGCGGGCGAAGGCGCTGCTGCGGCGGGGCGACATGTCGGTCACCGAGGTCTGCATGGCGGTCGGGTGCACCTCGCTCGGCTCGTTCAGCGCCCGCTTCACCGAGCTGGTGGGAGAGACGCCGACGGCCTACCGGGCCCGCGACCACGGCGCGCTGGCGAGCGTGCCGGGCTGCGTCGCCAAAGACATCACCCGCCCGAGCCGCAAGTCGAGCAGGATCGGAGAAACGGCCGGCGGCGCCGGCGCCCTAGCCTTGCCGGCATGAACCTCACTCTCTCCACCTGCTTCGTCAATCGTCCATGACCCCGACCGCGCCCTGGCCTTCTACCGCGACGCGCTCGGCCTCGAGCTGCGCAACGACGTCGGCAAAGGCGACTTCCGCTGGATCACCGTCGGCGGCGCCTCCCAGCCCGACGTCTCGATCGTCCTCACGAACTACCTGAACGGCGGCCCCGGCCGACAACGACGCGGTCGCCGCCCTGGTCGCCAAGGGCGCCCTCAACGGCGTCCACTTCCACAGCGACGACCTCGACGCCACCTTCGAGAAGCTGCGCGCCGCCGGCGCCGAGATCGTCGAGGAGCCGACCGAGCAGCCGTGGGGCACGCGGGACTGCGCCGTGCGCGACCCGTCCGGCAACCTGGTCCGCATCGACCAGCCGCCCGCCGCGTAGAGCCGGTCAGCGCGTGGCCAAGAAGAGGACCAAAGTCGCCGCGCCCGCGTGAGAAGCGCCCCTGCCGACAGCCACGACCTGATCCGCGTGCACGGCGCGCGCGTGAACAACCTCAAGGACGTCAGCGTCGAGATCCCGAAGCGCCGGCTGACGGTCGTTCACCGGCGTCTCCGGCTCGGGCAAGAGCTCGCTGGTCTTCGGCACGATCGCCGCCGAGTCGCAGCGGCTGATCAACGAGACCTACAGCGCCTTCGTGCAGGGCTTCATGCCGACGCTGGCGCGGCCCGAGGTCGACGTGCTCGACGGGCTGACGACGGCGATCATCGTCGACCAGGAGCGGATGGGCTCCGACCCCCGCTCCACGGTCGGCACCGTCACCGACGCCAACGCGATGCTGCGGATCCTCTTCAGCCGGCTCGGCAAGCCGCAGATCGGCTCGCCGCAGGCGTTCTCCTTCAACGTCGCCTCGGTCGAGGCGAGCGGGATGATGAAGAAAGGCGACGGGAAATCCGAGCGGGTGAACTTCAGCCGCACCGGCGGCATGTGTCCCAACTGCGAAGGCCGGGGCGAGGTCACCGACTTCGACCTCTCGGCGCTCTACGACGAGAGCAAGTCGCTCAACGAGGAGGCGCTGACGATCCCCGGCTACAGCATGAAGGGCTGGCAGGGCCGCATCCTCAGGGGCTGCGGCTTCTTCGACCCCGACAAGCCGATCAAGAAGTTCACGAAGAAGGAACTGCAGCGACCTCCTCTACAAGGAGCCGACCAAAATCAAGGTCGAGGGCATCAACCTCACCTACGCGGGCCTGATCCCGACGATCCAGAAGTCGTTCCTGGCCAAGGACCGGGAGGCGATGCAGCCGCACATCCGGGCCTTCGTCGACCGGGCGGTCATCTTCACCACCTGCCCCGAGTGCGACGGCACCCGGCTCAGCGAGGCGGCGCGCTCGTCGAAGATCGAGAAGAAGAGCATCGCCGACGCCTGCGCGATGCAGATCAGCGACCTGGCCGAGTGGGTCCGCGGCCTCGACGAGCCGTCGGTGGCGCCGCTGCTGGAGGTGCTGGGGGAGACGCTCGACTCGTTCGTCGAGATCGGGCTCGGCTACCTCTCGCTCGAGCGGCCGGCGGGCACGCTCTCGGGCGGCGAGGCGCAGCGGGTGAAGATGATCCGCCAGCTCGGCTCCTCGCTGACCGACGTCACCTACGTCTTCGACGAGCCGACGATCGGGCTGCACCCGCACGACATCGCAGCGGATGAACGACCTGCTGCTGCAGCTGCGCGACAAGGGCAACACGGTGCTGGTCGTCGAGCACAAGCCCGAGGCGATCGCGATCGCCGACCACGTCGTCGACCTCGGCCCGCGCGCCGGCAGCGAGGGCGGGGAGGTGGTGTTCGAGGGCACCGTCGAGGGCCTGCGGGCCAGCAAGACGCTGACCGGGCGGCACCTGGACGACCGCGCCTCGCTGAAGCCGGAGGTGCGCGAGGCCGACGGAGGCGCTGGAGGTGCGCGGCGCCGACACCAACAACCTGCGGGACGTCGACGTCGACATCCCGCTCGGGGTGCTGGTCGTCGTCACCGGGGTGGCGGGCTCGGGCAAGAGCTCGCTGATCAACGGCTCGGTGTCCGGGCGGGACGGGGTGGTGACGGTCGACCAGGCCGCGATCCGCGGCTCGCGGCGGAGCAACCCGGCGACCTACACCAAGCTGCTCGACCCGATCCGCAAAGCGTTCGCGAAAGCCAACGGCGTCAAGCCGGGGCTGTTCAGCGCCAACTCCGAAGGCGCCTGCCCCAACTGCAACGGCGCCGGCGTCATCTACACCGACCTGGCGATGATGGCCGGCGTCGCCACCACCTGCGAGGAGTGCGAGGGGAAGCGGTTCCAGGCCGAGGTGCTCGAGTACAAGTTCGGCGGCGTGGACATCAGCGAGGTGCTGGCGATGTCGGTGACCGAGGCCGAGGAGTTCTTCGGCGAGGGCGAGGCGGCGATCCCGGCCGCGCACAAGATCCTCGAGCGGCTCGCCGACGTCGGGCTCGGCTACCTCCGCATCGGCCAGCCGCTGACCACGCTCTCCGGCGGCGAGCGGCAGCGGCTGAAGCTGGCCACCCAGATGGGCGAGAAGGGCGGCGTCTACGTCCTCGACGAGCCGACCACCGGCCTCCACCTCGCCGACGTCGAGCAGCTGCTCGGGCTGCTGGACCGCCTGGTCGACTCCGGCAAGTCGGTGATCGTGATCGAGCACCACCAGGCGGTGATGGCCCACGCCGACTGGATCGTCGACCTCGGCCCCGGCGCCGGCCACGACGGCGGCAAGGTCGTCTTCGAGGGCACCCCCGCCGATCTCGTCGCCGAGCGCTCCACCCTTACCGGCGAGCATCTCGCGGCCTACGTCGACGCCTGAACGAGAAAGGAGTCTGAAAAACGAACCATTACTCGTTTTAGTAGAGCTTTCCCAAGTAGAGTGCCGGATCTTTGTGACCCCGCCTCCCGAGAAAACCACTCTTTTGGCGAAGCGCCTCCCCCGCCCGTTGGTCAGGTGTGTCGCCGCGATCCTGCTCGTCCTGATCGCATCGCCCGCGGCTTTCCCCGTCCTCGCGAATGCATCTCCCGTCGTGGGTGCTGTCGGCTCCCAGGTTTCAGCCGCCTCCGGGGCCGGACCGGAAGACCTGGGCGACGAAGTCAACCGGCTCTCCCTCGAACTCGACAGCACCGAAAAGATCATCGACATGATGTTGATCCCGATCACCGTACTGGTGTCGATCCTCGCCGCCGGAGGAATCCTCGGGGTCGTCTACAGCGTTCGTGACCAGCGTCGGGCTGGCCAGCTCCACGAGCTGACGGTGGGCGGAGAGGTCGCAGCGCAGAGGAGGAGCGAGCAGAGCTACGGCTCCTTCTTCGAGCAGAGCCAGACCACCATCTCCCTGGTCAACGACACGCTCCAGCTCGCCAAAGAGGCGAACGACCGGGCGATGAAGAGCATGCAGAGCAAGGCCCAGGCCCGGGTCGACGAAATCGAGGAGCGGTCGCAGACGCTGCTGATCGAAGTCTTCGGAGACGAGGAGTTCGAGCTGATCATCAACGATCCCAGGCGCCGGGACGAACTGCACGACATCGCCGCCGAGCTGCGCTCGCTCGAGGGTTACCTGAGCCTGCAGGAGATCAAGCTCCCCCAGTACACGAAATTCATCAAAGCCCTCGACCAGTTCCTCCTGGACGACACCGAAGCCGCGATCGACGCTCTGCGGCTCGCCTTCCAGGAGAGCGCCGTCGGCGAGCTGCGGCGCTTCATCGAGTACTGGCTCGGCTACATGCTGACCACGACCGGAAACTACGAAGAGGCGGTCAGCAAGTTCCGCGACGACGAGAAAGACCTCGACAAAGGGGACTCCGAGTACTTCCAGCTCGATCGGATCATCGCCGAGACCGAATTCTTCGACATCGCGAAGAAAAACGCGGAAAAAGAACACTCCAAAGACGGAGAGGTCACCACTCCCCGCGAACGGTTCGAGCTGGTTGCGGAGCTGCTGGACGAACTGGGGGCCCAGGCCAAGAAGCTCGAGGACAGCAAAAGCCACCGCGCCAAGCACCACACCCGTCTCGAGATCGCGCGCACGCGGGTGGACGTCTACGAGTGGGTGGCCTATGACTCCAGCCATCTCGACGATCCGCTGAAGCCCTACGCGGTACGCAAGTTGTACGAATTCCTGAAACGCGATCCGGAGCTGCTGAACGCGGAAGAGGAGCTGAGGACGCTGGAGGCGGAAGCGGCCCCGAAGGAGAAGAAAGCCCTCAAAGCCGAAGAGGTCCTGAAGGCCGAAGAGGCCTTGGAGCCGGTGAAGTCAGCCGAGTTGATCGAGCCCCCGGAGCCGAAAGAGCTGCAGGATCCCGAAGTGTTCCGTGCCTGGGCTCTGAAGCAGGCCCAGGCGATCTGCGAGAAAGTGGATGACCCCAACCTCGACGTCAAGTTCGCGCGGGCCGAATGCCTCTTCAAGCTCGGTCACAGGAAAGCGGCGGACACCGCCTTCGAAGAGGCCGAGCAGGCCCTGCACCACGAGGCCGAAGAGTTCCACGAGAAGCGCCGCTCCGCCTCCCTCCACCAGAGCGTGCTGATCTGCCACGCCCGCCTGCTGAAGCTCCGGGAAGCGGATCCGGGCCAGAAGGAGGAGCAGGGCCGGCGCGCTCGGGAGGCCTTCCAGAAGACGATCGAGGACGTCAAGGACATGCGGCAGGGCGGCGTCACGGTCTTCAGTCAGATCCAGCGACGCAACGTCACCCAGGACGAGTTCAGGGACGAGGCCTGGCAGGTCCTCAAACAGACGGAAGGCAAGGGCGGGGAGAAAGATGACGCCGCCTCCGACTGAGCACCGGCGCCGCCCGATCCTGCGGCTGCGTCGCCGGCGCCAGGACAGGAGGGATGCGCGCCTCGAATCAGAACGGGAGACGGAGCAGTTCGAGCAGTTCCACGGCCACCGGACCCCGATCCAGGTCTGCCCGCGCGGCTGCGGTTTCCACGAGCAGGCCCGCCGTGACCTGATCGTCCGCACCGGTTTCTGGGGCCGGGCGAACGTGGCCGCCTCCAGCAGCTTCGAGACCACCCACTGCCCGCAGGACGGCGCGAAGCTGATCCGCATCTGCGCCCGCTGCGAACGCCCGGTCTTCGCGCCGGTCGTCGATCACTGCGAGTTCTGCGGCGTCCCCCAGCCGTGGGCGGCGGATCGCCGCGCCGGTGCCGAACGGACGAGTCGGAGGTACTGGCGAGAGGGGGCCGACGACCTCGGGAAAGAGGCGAGCCGGGTCAACGACCCCGCGGTTTGCCTGTACGGCTTCTCGCGGAGGAAATCGAAGAAGCCGAAGAGGTGGAAGCGGCCCGACAAGCCCGAAAGGGTGAAAGAGCCGGATCCCTATCCCGGAGGAGTCTGGGTCCTCGACGGGAACATCGCCAGGCTCGCGGTCGATGCCGTGATCAGCAACGACGATGTGGACGGGCAGATGTGGTCGCAATCGGCGCGCGCGATCAAAAACGCGGCCGGGGAGGGCGTCGAACGCCTGGCCCAGGAGGGCAAGCCGTTCCAGCTCGGGCACGCCTGGTTGACCGACGCCGGAGACCTGAAGCAGTTGAAGGGCATCATCCACGTCGCCTCGATGAGCCGCTACGGCAAGTCGGATATCGAAACGGTTCGCAAGTGCCTCTCCTCCGCCCTCGAGCTGGCGGCGGAGAAGGGGTACGGATCAGTCGGTCTGACCGCCTTCGGCGAGGGTCCTGCCGCGATCAACCTGGACGAGTGGATCGAGGTCTTCGCCGAGGCGACCGTCGGCTTCCTCAGCAGTCCCGACAGGGCCAAGAGGAGCGAGGAGGTCTCGATCGTCCTGGTGCTCTTCGAGCGGCACGACTTCGAGGGGGAAGTGGAAAAGCTGCGCGGGGCCTTGCGCCGGGCCTGGGTGAAGCAGGGCGAACCTCCCCACGGCAGACCTCTGCCGTGGTGGCCGGCCAGGATCGAGAAGCGCCACTACGTTCCTCCTTTGAGGACCTGGGACCTCAGGTTCGACGAGCGCTGGCGGGAGCGGTTCGACGATCGCGACGAAGCGGTCGAGCGGGCGAAGGAATTGGCCAAGGCGGGGACGAGGGTGGAGATGGGACGGCGGCGATTCTGGGTCGGCCCCCGGAAGTCGGTCGAGGTCTTCGCGGGCGACGGCGACGGCTCGGATCGGCCTTGACCCTCCGCCTGTCATCTACGGCGTCGGGTCGGTGACCTGCCGGACCTCGACGGTGCCGTTCCGGGACCGCGCCTCGTAGGCCGGCTGGGGCGAGGAGGCGGGGCCTTTCTCGACGCTGCCGGTACGCAGGTCGAACTCGCTTCCGTGCCATGGACAGGTGACGCGGCCGCCGCTGACCTCGCCTTCGTGAAGCGGTCCTCCGCGGTGGGTGCAGCGGTTGGCGAGGGCGTGGATTTCGCCTCCTTCGCGGACCAGGAGGACGGGCACCCGGTCGACGAGGGCGCAGGCGGGGCGGCCCTCGGCCAGCTCCGACTCCGGCAGCGCCTCGACCCAGTCCGTCGATCCCTCTTCGAAGGTGGTCACGGCGACTCCCTCGCCGTGCACGTAGGAGAGGTGGCCGCCGAGGTGGCCGCCGACCGCGAGGGCCGAGGAGCCGGCGAGGGCGAGGACGCGGCCCTTCGCGCGTTTGCCGCGTTTCCTCGCCACGTAGGAGGCGGTGAAGAGGGAGAGGGCGGTGACGTTGGAGGCCGCGTGGACGAGGCCCACCCGCCGCGTGCCGGCTCTGCCGCCGGCGCTGTCGGCCCACTCCACCCACCCCGTCGCCGCCGTGGGAGCGGCCGCGAGGATGCCGAGCCCGATCAGGCGGCGCGCGGCCCCCTCGGATTCGCGGCCGCCGAAGTTGTCGAGGAGGACGGCACTGGTCCACGACCCGATCGGCAGGTCGGTCAACAGGGGGTGGAGGGCGTGGCCGAGGAAGGTGCCGCTGAGGACGTCCCTGGTGCGACCCGGTTTGATCAGCTTGTCCGCCAGCCCGAGCAGCTTCCGCGCCGGCGGATCGAGCGCCTCGATCTGCCCGACACGTTCGGCCAGCCGATGGAGAACCGGGCGGCGAGGTGCCTTTGCGGCCTCTGGTGATCTCTCCATCCCGTCCAACTACCCTCCTCTGCCAGCTTGACTCCTTACCTGCACGAGCGCTTCCCGCCCTTAGCCGAGACCCTTCCCCATCTCGCCCTGTCCGAGCGGCCGACGCCGGTCCGCGAGCTGGCCGGGCTCGGCATCTGGGTGAAGGAAGACGGCGACTTCGGTGCGGGCGGTTGGGGCGGCAACAAGGTGCGCAAGCTCGAGTGGTTGATCCCCGACGCCAAGCGTCGTGGCCGCCGCTCGATCCTCACCTTCGGCGGCCTCGGCACCAACTGGGGCCTGGCGACCGCGCTGTATGGGCGCGAACACGGCCTCGAGACCGCGCTCGCGCTCGTCGACCAGCCGATCGACGCCCACGTCGAGGCCCAGCTCGCTCGGCTCGAAGCCTCGGGCGCGCGCATCTACCGCACCCACACCAAGGCACGCACCGTTGCGATGCTGCCGTGGCTGCTCGCCCGCAACGCCCGCGCCGGCCGACCGCCGTACCTGCTGCCGGCCGGCGGCTCCTCGCCGGTAGGGGCGCTCGGCTACGTCGAGGCGGCGCTGGAGATCGCCGCCCAGGTCGAGGCCGGCTCGCTGCCGGAGCCGGCGCACGTCGTCGTCCCGGTCGGTACCGGCGGCACCGCGGCCGGCCTCGCGCTCGGCTTCCAGCTCGCCGGCCTGCGCACCCGCGTCGTCGGGATCGTGGTCAACGACCAGCTCCGCCTCGACGCCCGGGTCCTCGCTCGCCTCGCGCGGCGCACCGCCAAGTTGCTGGAGCGCCGCGGGGCGCGCCTCGACCGGCTGCGGCTCGAGCCGGACATGCTCGACCTCATCCGCGATCAGCTCGGAGCGGGATACGGCCATCCCACCGAGGCAGCCGCGCGCGCCACCGCCCTCGCCGCCGGAGAGCAGCTATCGCTCGACCCCGTCTACACCGCGAAGGCGATGGCCGGCCTCTTGGCGCTGCGTGCGGAGAACCACCTCGATGAGCCGGTCTTATTCGTGCACACCGACGGACCTCGCTGAAGAGGCGTGTCGCGTTTGTCCTCCATAGGGAGACAATCGCGACACTTCAACTTCAGGTCGACCGCGCCGACGGCCCCAGCCTCGCGGATCCGCGCTCCAAGACCCAGAGCAGGAGGCCGAGCACGAGCAGAGCGCCGGCTCGCAGGAAGGTCTCCGCTTCGACCTGGCTGATGACGACGACGCAGGCCACGATCCCGAGGATCGGCAGGGCCGACGGCACCTGGAAGTGGTTGTGTGAGACCGGGTCGCGGCGGAGGATCAGGACGGAGGCGTTGACGGCGATGAAGACGCCCAGCAGGAGGAGGACGGTGGTGTCGGCGAGGTCGCCGAGGTCGCCGGTGAGGATCAGGGCGGCGGAGATCGCGGTGGTGAAGACGATCGCCACGACCGGGGTCCGCCATCTGCTCAGCCGGCCGAAGGTCGACGGGAGGACGTCCTCCTCCGCCATCCCGTAGAGGAGGCGGGAGGCCATGATCATGTTGATCAGGGCGCCGTTGGCGAGGGCCAGCAGCCCGATCGCCGAGAAGACCTTGGTCGACATCGCCAGCGGCCCCAGCTGGACGACCTCGAGCAGGGCGCCGTCGGAGGCGGCGAGCTTCTCGGTCGGGACCGCCATCGAGGCGATCACCGTCACCGCCATGTAGATCAGGCCGGCGGCGGCGAGGCCGGCGAAGAGCGCGAACGGGTAGGAGCGGCGCGGGTCCTTGGTCTCCTCGGCGATGTTGACCGAGTCCTCGAAGCCGATCAGGGCGTAGAAGGAGACCGTGGCGCCGGCCAGGATCGCCGCCAGCGGCGCCATCCCCTCCTTGAACTCGAAAGCGCGCGAGGGCTCGCCGATCCCGTCGCCGAGGGCGAAGGCGCCGATCACGACGACGAGGAGGAGGCCGCCCAGCTCGACCACGGTGAGGATCACGTTGAGGCGGACCGAGAACAGGATCCCGACCAGGTTGATCACGGCGATCACGGCGATGAAGATCAGCGCCGCCACCTGCACCGGCATCTCGATGAATTCGGAGAGGTAATCGCCGCCGAAGCCGCGGGCCAGGGTGCTGGCCGAGGCGATCCCGGAGGCCATCACCGCGAAGGCGATCATGAAGGCGACGAACTGGTGTGAGAAGGCCTTTTTGGCGTAGAGCGCGGCGCCCCCCGCCCGCGGATACTTGGTGACGAGCTCGGCGTAGGAGGCGGCGGTCAGCGCCGCGAGCACCAGCGCGACCAGGAACGAGGCCCAGATCGCGCCCCCGACCTCGCCCCCGACCTCGCCGACCAGCGCGTAGATGCCGCCGCCGAGGATGTCGCCGAGGATGAAGAAGAAGAGGAGCCGACGGGAGACGACGCGGCGCAGCCCAGTCTTTTCGTCGCTTCCGGCTGCATCCGGTTCCGGATTCATCTCTTCCCGCCGCCTCTCCTGTGACTGGTTCGCCTTCTTCTACCCAGATCGCTCCCTTCGACGCTTCTGAAGGATGCTTCTCAGATGGACAGCCCGCTGATCGTTTCGATCCTGCTGCCGGCCGCGATCGCGGTGATCATGTGCAGCCTCGGGCTGACCCTGACCCGGGAGGACTTCCGGCGGGTTCTGGTCGCTCCGCGCGGGGTCGCGATCGGGATGCTCAACCTCGCTCTGATCTCGCCGCTGCTGGCGCTGGCGATGGCCGAGCTGTTCGAGCTGCCGCCGGAGCTGGCGGTCGGCCTGGTCCTGCTCGGGGCCTCCCCCGGCGGGATGATGGCCAACATGCTGACGCACCTGTCGCGCGGCGACACGGCGCTCTCGGTGACGATGACGGCGATCAGCAGCGTCGGCGCGATGGTCACGGTGCCGCTCTTCCTCGCTCTCGCCACCGACCATTTCGGCGCCACCGAGCTCGGCGAGGTCAGCATGCTCGGGATCGTCCTGCGCGTGTTCGCGATCACGATCGTCCCGGTCGCGATCGGGATGGAGCTGCGGCGGCGCTGGCCCGACCGGGTCGAGGCCGTCTACCCGCGGGTGAGGGGGATCTCCCTGGCGGTCTTCGCGCTGGTCGTGCTCGGCGCGATCGCCAGCGAGCACGACACGGTCGCTGAAAACCTTGCCGACGTCGCCGGCGCCGCCCTCGCCCTCAACCTGGTGGCGATGGCGCTCAGCTTCGGGATCTCGAAGCTGGCCCGGCTCGACGACCGCCAGGCGACCGCGATCGCGCTCGAGCTTGGCATCCACAACTCGGCCCTGGCGATCGCCGTCGGCGCCTCGCTCGCCGACGATCTGGCGATCCCGGCCGCCGTCTACAGCTCCTTCATGCTCTTCACCGGCGGCGCCTTCGCCTGGGTGATGAGCCGGCGCAACCCGGCCGAGCCTCAGCTCGCGCCGGCCGGATCGAGCGCGCCGGCGAGCAGCTCCACGGAGGCGAGGCGGTTGGGGACCGAGTCGGAGTAGTGCACCGTGATCAGCTCGTCGGCGCCGGTGTCGCCGGCGAATTTCTCGAGGTAGCCGGCGGCCTGATCGGGAAGGCCGACGGCGGTGCAGGAGAGCATCTCGTCGACGGCTGCGGCCTGGGGTGACTCGAGCAGGGCGGTGATCTCCTCCTCGCGGAGGCGTTTGCCGCGGCCGAAGAGGGCGCGGGCGCGGATCCGCCGGGCCGCTTCCATCTGGGCAGCGGCGCTCTCCTCGGTTGCGGCGGCGATGACGCCGACGCCGGCGATCACGTAGGGCTCGCGCAGCTGCGCGGAGGGCTTGAACTCCTCGCGGTAGAGCGTGATCGCCTCGTAGAGGAAGCGGGGCGCGAAGTGGGAGGCGAAGGCGTAGGGGAGGCCGAGCTGGGCCGCGAGTTCGGCGCCGAAGAGGGAGGAGCCGAGGATGTAGAGCGGGACCTGGGTGCCCTGGCCGGGGATCGCCTTGATCCCCGGAAGCGGACTCTCGTCGCCGAGGAACTTCTGCAGCTCGACGACGTCCTGCGGGAACCGCTCGCTGGCGTGGGGGTCGCGCCGCAGCGCCATCCAGGTCCGCTGGTCGGTTCCCGGTGCGCGGCCGAGCCCGAGGTCGATCCGGCCGGGGTGCAGGGTCTCCAGCGTCCCGAACTGCTCGGCGATCACCAGCGGCGAGTGGTTCGGCAGCATCACCCCACCGGCGCCGAGCCGGATCGACTCGGTGCGGGCGGCGATGTGGGCGATCAGGACCGCCGTCGCCGAGGAGGCGATCGAGCTGATGTTGTGGTGCTCGGCGTACCAGATCCGACGGTAGCCGCTGCGCTCCGCGACCCGGGCCAGCTCGACGCTGCCGGCGAAGCTCTCAGCGATCGTCTCCTCGCGGCCGACGGCGGCGAGGTCGAGGATCGAGAGGGGGACGGAGGACTTTGCCATCTCTCAGCCGCCGCTTCGGTGCACTTCGGTGGCGGTGGCCTGGGCGCGCGGGCGGACGACGATCTCGTCGACGTTGACGTGGGACGGCTGCGCGATCGCCCAGCGGATGCACTCGGCGACGTCCTCGGCGCGGAGCGGCTCCATTCCCTCGTAGACGCGGCTTGCCGCCTCCTCGTCGCCGCCGAAGCGGACGAGGGAGAACTCGGTCTCGACCATGCCGGGAGCGACCTCGGTGATCCGCACAGGCTCGCCCAGCAGCTCCAGCCGCAACGCCCGCAGCATCGCCCTCTGGGCGTGCTTGGCGGCGTTGTAGCCGGCCCCGCCGCGGTAGCTTTCGAAGGCGGCGATGCTGGTCACCGCGACGACGTGGCCGTCGCCCGAATCGATCAGGCGGGGCAGCAGGGCCTTGGTCACCCGCATCGACCCCAGCACGTTGGCCTCGTACATCGCGCGCCACTGGTCTTCGTCGGCGTCCCCCACGGGCGCGAGGCCTAGTGCGCCGCCGGCGTTGTTGACCAGCACCGCGCAGGCCGGCACCTCGGCGGCGAAGGCGACGACCGATTCCGGGTCGGTCACGTCCAGCGCGATCGCCCGCCCACCGATCTCCTGCGCCAGCGCCTCAAGACGCTCCAGCCGCCGCGCTCCGAGGAAGACGTCGAAGCCGTTGCCGGCCAGGACCCTCGCCGTGGCGGCGCCGATCCCGCTGGAGGCTCCGGTGATGACTGCGGTCGGCACGGCGCGACCTTAGCGTGCGAATTGATATCTGATAATCTGATTCTATGAAACAACTGAGTGCCACCGATGCGTCTCGTCGCTTCTCGGAGGTGCTGGACTGGGTTGAGCGCAGTGGCGAGTCCTACGTCGTGGTTCGCCACGGCCGTGCTGTGGCGACCATCGGTCCGCCGAGTGGCGGGACCGGAAAAGCGCTCAAGGAGGCTCTTGGCGCCAATCGGCCTGACAGTGACTGGGCGAACGAGGTGCGGGAGCTTCGCGAGGGCATGGAACCCGTAACGGACCCCTGGCGCGACTGATCCTGGACACGACGATCTTGGTTGACGCCGAGCGAGGCGGAGGTGCGCTGACCGAGGTGATCGACGACGGCGATGACGTTGCGATAGCGGCGATCACCGTGGCGGAGCTGAGGGTCGGGGTTCAGCTCGCCAGGGGAGGCAGGCGGGGCAAGCGAGAGCGCTTTGTCGCCGCGGTTCTCGACGCCGTCCCGGTCGAGCCCTACGACCTCGAGGTGGCAGAGGCCCACGCCGCCCTGTTGGCCCATGTCCGCAAGGCGGGTACGCCTCGCGGTGCCCACGACCTCATCATCGCTGCGACGGCACGAGCCCGCGGGAGGCGGGTCGTGAGCCTGGACCGCGGCGGCTTCGTCGAGCTTCCCGGTGTCTCGATCGGGTAAAGCGCTAGGACGCCCGCGTCAGCGAGAACCGCCACACCGCCTGGTCGCCCTCGTGGGTTGCTTCGGTGAAGCGGAAGCCGAGCTTCTCGAGGATGCGGTTGGAGGCGTTTGATTCGGGCAGGGTGTGGGCGATGACCGTGGTGACCTCGGGGTCGGCGAAGGCCTCGGTGACCATCGCTTCGGCGGCGGCGGTGGCGAGGCCGCGTTCGCGGCGGCAGGCGGCAATCTCGTAGCCGATCTCGACCACGCCCTCTTTGGGTGAGCCCTTGAAGCCGCCCCAGCCGACCAGCTCGGGCGGGTCGGCGCTGACGAACAGGCGCGGTCCCCAGGGATCGTCCGGGTTCGCGGCGACGGCGTCGCGAGCGTGCGGCAGCGCCTCCGCGAAGCTCGCCCAGTCCGGCGCCACGGCGTGGCCGAGCGCCTCCGCGAGGCGATCATCGCCGGCGATCCCGGCGTCGAGTTGCTCGACGGTGGGCCGGAGCAGGCGGATCACGTTCGCTGAATCTAGATCTTTCCGGCGGGGCGCGGCAAGTACGCTCCTCCCGTGGAGACCGAAGGATCAGGCGCGGTCTCGCCGACCGCCCACTACACCGGGGAGACCTGGGTCAGAAACGGCCTCTCGCATCCCGAGCTCGCGACCTGGCAGGGCCGCTTCTTGCACCGCACGCTCTCCCTGCCATCGGCGGCCAGCAAGGCCGTCGGCGGCCCCACCCTCGAGGGGCTGCTGCTCGCTCGCCACCGGATTATCGATTCCCTTCTCGAAGAGCTGATCGAGGGTGGCGTCAGCCAGGTGATCGAGGCCGCCTGTGGGATGTCTCCCCGCGGCTGGAGGTTCAGCCGGCGCTACGGCGATCGGCTCACCTACGTCGAGGCCGACCTGCCGGCGATGGCCCGGCGCAAGCGGGAGGCGCTGGGGCGGATGGGCTCTTTGAGCGACCGCCATCGCCTCGTCGACCTCGACCTCCTCCGGGTCGGCGGGCCGGGCAGCCTCGAGTCTCTGGCCGAGGATCTCGACCCGGCCGGGGGCTGGCGATCGTCACCGAGGGCCTGCTCACCTACCTCGACGACGCGACTGTGGAGGCCCTGTGGGCTCGTCTCGCGACGACGCTCGGGTGCTTCGACCAAGGCGCCTACCTCTCGGACCTGCGTTTCGCCCGGCCGGACCGCGGAGTCTCCGAGCGCGCATTCGACCTGATCCTTTCGGCCTTCGTGCGCGGCAAGGTGCACGCCTATCGCGGTGACGAGGCGACCGCCGCGGCCGCCTTGCGCAGCGCCGGGTTCGGAGCGGTCCGGCTCCACCACGGGGACGATCATCCAGCGGCTGCCGGGTTGCGGGGAGATCCCGGAGCCGGAGTGATCTGCGTGGTCGAGGCGAGCATTACCTGATTCCAAGGGCGATTGAAAAGCCGGCGACCGCCGCCCGCTACAACTTCCTGATGCGTTCGTACCTGCTCGGGGCCGCGATCGTCTTGACGACGATGCTGCTCGCTCCCTCGCAAAGCCTCGCCCGGGCCGCCCACTGCCAGGGGGCGGCGGCGACGCTCAGCGGCACCGCGGGCCCGGACCGACTTGCCGGCACCAAGGGCCCCGACGTGATCGCCGCCGGGGGCGGCAATGACCGCATCCAGGGCCGCGGCGGCAACGACCGCATCTGCGGCGGCGCCGGCAACGACCGGATTCTCGGCGGCCGCGGCGTCGACAGGGTCTGGGGAGGGGCCGGCCGCGACCGCCTCGAGGGTGGCCGGGCGAGCGACCGACTCGCCGGCGGCTCGAATCGTGACCGGATCGACGGCGAGCGCGGCAACGACCGGATTCGCGGGGGCAGTGGCTCCGACTTCCTCGACAGTGGCCTCGGCGACGACACCCTGGGCGGCGGCAGCGGCCACGACGTGCTGATCGCGGGGCTGGGGATCGACCACCTCTTCGGTCAGGCCGGAGGCGACCTGCTGCGGGGCGACTTCGGACCCGACGAGCTCGTCGGCGGCCCCGGCCAGGACGTCGCCTCCTTTGCGATGGCGACGCCACCCGGCCCTCGCCTCGACGGCGTCATCGTCGACCTGGCGCAGGGCTGGGCGCTCGGCGACGGACGACCGGATCGCCTGCGCGGCATCGAGGACGTCGTCGGCTCCGCCTTTGCCGACGACATCCGCGGAGACTCCGGGGACAACCGGATCGACGGTGGCCCCGGGCCGGACCGGCTCGAAGGCGGCGGCGGCCGCGACGAGGTCGAGTCCGGGCGCGAGCACCCCCGGAGCGGGGCGGTGGCCGAGGTGATCGGCGGCCGCGCCGCGGTGCTCGTGGTCACCGGGGGTGCCGGGTCGGACCGGATCGAGGTTTCGCGTCGCGGCCGCGGCTACTCGGTCAGCGGTGTGTCCTCGGGCTCCGGCTGCCGCGGCAACGGAGAGGCGCTCTGCACCGCCACCGGTTCGGTCACCGGCCTGCTCGTCTTCGGCGGCTTCGGCTCCGATTCGGTCCGAGTCGGGCAGGAGGTGCCGGCGACGGTCTCGGTCCGGATTGACGGCTACCGCGGCAACGATCGCCTCTTCGGCGGCGACGGACCCGACGTGCTCGACGGTGGGCCGGGCCACGATCTGCTCAGCGGTCGCGGCGGAGGTGACGCGGTGATCGCCCGCTCCGAAGGCGACCGCGTGCGGGGAGGTGCCGGGTCGGACCTGCTCGTCGTCGCCGATCCCTGCGAGGGCCACCGCCTCGCCGGAGGGGCGGGAATCGACAGCGCCTCCTTCTCCCGCCTGCACTACGCCAACCCCGAGCGGGGAATCCGAGCTCGGATCGGCGGCCTCGCCGTCACCCGCGCCGCCCGCTGCGCCCGCGCCGACCGGATCCTCAAATCGGTCGAGAGCCTCGAGGGCTCATGGGGCCGGGACGTGCTGATCGGCGACGGCGCCGCCAACACGCTGCTGGGGCGTGCCGGCCCGGACGTGCTGATCGGCCGGGGCGGCCCCGACCGCCTCGTCGGCGGCAGCGGCCGCGACCGGCTGTACGACGGCTCCGGAGAGGACCGCCGCTTCCCCTGAGTCAGACCGGCGGAAGCTGGGGTCGGTGCCAGGGCCGCGGGGGCTCAGCCCGGCGGCAGGTAGGCATCGGTGAGAAGCGAAGCGGCAGGCGGTTGGTCGATCAACCCTTCGCTCTGCATCCAACCGGCGAAGCGGCCCCAGCGGGTTGGGTCCATCTGCCCGGTCTTCGAGAGCAGCGGCAGGGTCGCTTCGATCCCTTCCTCGACGGCCTGCGGCTGGAGTTCCGGATTCTCTTCCAGGATCGCCTCGGTGGCCGCCGCGGGGTCCTCGATCGCCGCCTCGGTGCCACGCCTCAACGCTCTCATGAAGTCACGGATCTTGTCGCCCTCGCGCTTCAGGCGGTCAGGTCGCGCGATCAGCACCAGCTCTTCGTAGGAGGGGACACCCAGCTCGGTGACCGGGGTGACGACGGGCTCGAGGCCTTGCGAGCGCAGTTCCGTCTCCTCGACCCCCCAGGAGCTCGCAATCGCTGCGTCGGCGCGCCCCCTTTCCAGCGCCGAGGTGAGGCTGTAGCCCGTTTTCAGGATTTTGACGTCACCGAGGCCGAGGCCGGCCCGGTGGAGGATCGTCGCCAGCAGGCTTTCCTGGTAGGGCAGACCGGCGGTGGCGATGGTCTTCCCCTTCAGGTCCGCGACCTCCTTGATCCCCGACTTCTGCAACCAGATCAGCGAGGTGGTAGGCCGGGGGAACACCGAGCCGACGGCGACGACCGGCTCCCCTTCCTCCCTCGAGAGGATCACCTGCGGCTGGTAGGAGATCGCGAGCTCGACGAATTCTTCGGTTATGTAGAACATCGGTTTCACCGGGAGGACCGGCGTGTGGATCGAGAGGTCGAGGCCTACGTCTTCGAAGTAGCCGCGGTGTTTGGCGAGGAAGACACCCGCGTGTTGGGGATGGGGATCGCCGTCGAGGGTGATTTCCAGGGACCGCAGTTTTCGGGGCGGCTCCTCGTGTTGCTTCGGCGGAGGCTGCGGGCGCTTGGTCGCAGTTTGTGCGTCGCTCCCCTCGCCGCACCCGGCGAGTAGAGAGGCCACGACGGCCACCGCGGTTACCCAGTGAATAACCCTCACCACTCAATGTTATGCGAGCTTGATCAGTCGTACGTCTGAATCATCCGCACGTTCAGCGCCAGCATGATCAGGCCGGCACCGATGACGACGGCGAAGCCCGGCAGAATCGCTCCCCAGTCGAGGTCGGTGAGGATCAGCGAGCGCAGCGCCTCCATCAGATAGGTCACCGGGTTGAGGGTGGCGGCGATCTCCATCGGCCTCGCGAGCATCTCCCGCGGGACGAAGTTGGGGGTGAGGAAGAGCAGCGGGAAGAAGATCAGGCCGCCCGAGTTGGTGGCCGCGGCGCTGCGGGTCTTCAGCGCGATCAGCTGCATGAAGCCGGCGTAGACGACACCCCAGAGGGTGCTCAGGAGAATGATCAGGAGAAAGCCGATCACCCCGCTGGCGATCGTGATCCCGAAGGGGAGGGCGATGAGGACGATCAGCGAGGAGAGGAACACCCCCTTCACCGCCTCCGCGACCAGCCGGCCGAGCACCATCGAGTAGCGCGGGATCGGCATCGCCCGCAGCTTGTCGAAGTAGCCGCCCTCGATTTCCTCGACCAGGAACAGCGCCGCCATCCCGAACGAGGCCGCCAGCAGCAGCGTGATCGGCAGCTGGAAGGCGCCGTAGCCCTGGCCCTCGAGGAAACCGGTCGAGCTCGAGGGGAAGACCTCCGCCGCCTGGCCGGTGTTGACGACGAGGAAGAAGATCGGGATGAACATCGTCATCAGCAGCGCATCGGGCTGCCGGATCGCCTCCCGCAGCGAGCGCATTCCAAGGACGAGCGTGGCGCTCACGCGCCCACCTCCTGGACCTCGCCGGCGGCGCGGTCGCGGCTGCGCCCGGTGGCGTCGAGGAAGACGTCGTCGAGGCTCGTCTCCTCGCCGCCGCGGCGCTCGCTCAGCTCCGCCTTCAGGTTCGCCGGCGTGCCTTCGCGGACGATGCGGCCGTCGTCGATGATCGCGAGGCGGTCGCAGAGCTGGTCGGCCTCCTCCAGGTACTGGGTGGTGAGGAAGACGGTGGTGCCGTCGCGGTTGATCCGGCGCACCTCCTCCCAGACCGTCAGCCGGCTAGCCGGGTCGAGGCCGGTGGTCGGCTCGTCGAGGAAGAGGACTTCGGGCTCGTGGACGAGCGCCGCCGCGAGGTCGAGCCGGCGCTGCATGCCCCCGGAATAGCCTTTGATCGTGCGGTCGGCCGCCGCCTCGATGTCGACCAGCTCCAGCAGCTCCTGCGCCCGCGCCGCCGCCTCGGCCTGGTTGAAGCCGTAGAGGCGGCCGTGCAGGGTGAGCAGCTCGCGGCCGGTCTGGCGCGGGTCGAGGCCAGCCTCCTGCAGGGCGACGCCGATGCGGCGCCGGGCGGCATCCGGGTCGGTGCCGACGTCGACCCCCATCACTTCGGCCCTGCCGGCGGTGATCGTCAGCAGCGTCGTCAGCATCCGCACCGTGGTCGACTTGCCGGCCCCGTTGGGGCCGAGGAAGCCGAAGATCTCTCCCGGTTGGATCTCGAGGTCGACGCCGCGGACGGCCTCGACCGCGCCGTCTTTGCCGTCGTAGTGCTTCACCAGGCCCTCGGCCCGGACGGCTGGAACTCCCTGCTCCATCTACTCCCCGATTCCCTCCATCAGGTTCTCGAGGAAGCTCTTTTTCTTCGACTTCTTCTGCGGCTTGTGGTCGCGGTGCTCGTCGCGACCGCGATCGGAGTACTCGCGCTCGTAGTGCGAGTTCTCGGCGTTGACGAGGCGCTCCAGCTCACCGCGGTCGAGGAAGACGCCGCGGCACTCGCTGCACTGGTTGACGGTGACGCCGTTGCGCTCGTAGCTGCGCATCTGGCCGCCGCACTTGGGACAGGTCAAGGTCTGCGTGGGTCCGTTCATGGCTCGTAAGTTAGCTGCCCTGCCCGCGGGATTCGGAGCGCCTGTTCACGGTTGCGCAACCTCTCCGTCCAGCGCGACCTGTTCCATTTGAGGGGACTTGGTTTAGGTCTCTGGATGCCAGCCATATCCCCATCTCGTTTGTCTGCAGCGGTCGATGCGCCCCGGCCGACGTTCGAGCGCCGGCGCCTGCGCCTCGCCGACGGCGCCGCCACGACCCTCCACGTCGCCCGCTTCGGCCGCCGGGACTTCACCCCGCGGGTGGTCGCGCTCGACCCCTGCTCGACGGTGCGGGCCTGGTGCGAGCGCAGCGGGGCCGAGCACGCGATCGTCGGCGGCTTCTACATGCGTCCGGGCGGCCCCGCCCTGGGGGACCTCTGGATCGACAGCCAGGCGCTGCCGAGCGAGCCCTTCGACGCCCCCTGGCACGAGCAGCGGGCCTGCGTCCACGTCAGCGGCGGCGAGGTGAGGCTGGCGCCGCGGGGGGAGCTCGGCGAGATCCCTCACGGCGACCTCCTCCACGCCGGACCGATGCTGGTGGCTGAGGGGCGTTCCCGGGTTTGCGAGGGAGTCGACGTTGAGGGCTTCTCGGCCGGCTGCCGCCAGTTCGACTCCGACATCACCTCCGGCCGCTATCCGCGCGCCGCTCTCGGGCTCTCCGAGCGGGAGCTGATCGCGGTCGTCTGCGACGGCCGGGCCGACGACGAGGCCGGGCTGACGATGGCGGAGCTGGCCGAGGCGATGGCAGGGCTCGGTGCCAGCCAGGCGATCAACCTCGACGGCGGCGGCTCCGCGTCCCTGGTCGTCGGTGGTGCTCTCGTCAACACGCCGCGCGAAGAACATGGTTTGGATCTGGGCGAAGGTCGGGCGGTCGCCACCGTTCTGCACTTCGCTCCCCGTCACGCGCTCTAGGAGGGCTCCCCAGGCCGGCATCGCCCCGTCGCTACCCTCGATGGTCGTGGTTGCCGAGGGAGAGAGGGTGCTGATGGGGGTCTACTTCTATCCCCGCGGCGGCTCCGCTCACGTCTGCCGCTCGATCGCCGGGCAGCTCGAGGAGCGCGGTCTCGACGTCACCGTGCTGACCGGCTCGCGGTCCGACCTCGGCGAGGTGGGACTGGCGCAGAGCTTCTACGCCGGGCTCGATCTGCGCACCGTCGACTTCACTCCCGCGATCGGCTCCCCGGATCCCCTCCGCTTCCGCGGAGCGGCGGGCACGGCGCCGATCCACGGCTCCTACGAGAGCCGGCCGGGAGCGGTCGACCCCGTCCTCGCCAGCCTCGGCGCCGAGGAGTTCGAGCTGCAGGTGGAGGCATGGTCGGCGGCGCTGGCCGAGGCGGCCTCGCCCGGCGTCGACGTCCTCTACCTGCACCACTTCACGCCGCTCAACGAGGCCGCCGCGCGGGTCCTGCCGGAGGTGCCGGTGGTCGGGCACGTCCACGGGACCGAGCTGCTGATGCTGGAGCAGATCCAGGCGGGGGCGCCCGCGAGCTGGACCCACGCCGAGGAGTGGGCCGAGCGGCTGCGCCGCTGGGCGGCCGGCTGCGGGCGAATCGTCCTCAACGATCCCGGCGGCCTAGGCCGCGCGACCTCCCTGCTCGGGCTTCACGAGAGTCGTTTCGCCTGCATCCCCAACGGCTTCGAGCCGGTCTTCTCGCCGGGGGAGGTGGACCGGCGCGCCCACTGGCGCCGGCACCTGGTCGAGGAGCCGCGCGGGTGGCGCCCGGGCGGCGGGGCCGGCAGCGTCGCCTACGAGGAGCGCGACCTCGACGCCCTGGAGGGGACGGTGCTGCTCTCGGTCGGCCGCTTCACCGAGGTCAAGCGCCTGCCGCTCCTGATCGAAGCCTTTGCACGGGCGCAGGAGCAGCTCTCCGAGCGGGCGGCGCTGGTCCTGATCGGCGGCCATCCGAGCGAGTGGGAGGGGGAGCATCCCTGCGAGACGATCGAGCGCACCGGCGCCCGCGGCGTCTTCCTCGCCGGCTGGCACGGGCACGCCGAGCTGCCGCCGTTCCTGCGCGCCGGCGACCTGCTCGTCCACGCCTCGGTCCAGGAGCAGTTCGGCCTGGTCTTGATCGAGGCGATGGCCTGCGGCCTGCCGGTGATCGCAGTCGACCGTGGCGGCCCGGCCTCGATCGTCGACGACCCCGAGACCGGCTGGCTGGTCGAGCCCGACGACGTCGACGGACTCGCCCAGGCGATCGTCGAGGCGGTCGCTGAGCCAGAGGAGCGCCGGGCGCGCGGCCGGCGGGCGCGGGAGGAGGCGGTGCGCTGCTACTCCTGGTCCCACCTCGGCGAGGAGCTGGCGGAGATCGTCCGCAAAGTGGGCGCGATGAGCGTGGCCTGAGGGGAGAAGCAGCTGGGTCTCGCTCCTTGGGCACCTATGAACAATCTCGCGGTGGTTCCCTCAACGGCACCTGCTACTTTCATGTACATGAGCAAGGAAAAGGACCACACCGTCGGCGTCGCCGAGCTGCGGCAGAACCTCAGCAAGCACCTGCGTCGGGTGGCGGAAGGGGAGCGGCTGGTGGTGACGGACCGGAATCGTCCGGTCGCCGAACTCGGACCGCCGCTGAGAACCGACTCCGCTCTGGATCGATTGGTCGCCGAAGGGAAAGTCAAGCCGCCGAAGCGCAGGGGTCCCTTGCCCGAGCCGCTGAAGTTGCCCCCAGGGGTTGATCCGGAAGCTTTGAGCCGGGCGCTCGAAGAAGTTCGCGGCTACCGCTGAGCCATGCCGATCTTCTACGCGGACGCTTCGGCGTTGGTGAAGGCCATTCTCGACGAGAGGGAGTCGAGAGCCTTGCGCAGCTACTTCCAAGGGGGAGATTTAGTCAGCTGCGAGCTGGTCCTGACGGAGGTCCCACGGGCGTTGCAGCGTGCGACCACCGAAGACGAACGCCTCTCTCTCCGCTCCCTTCTTCAGCAGGCCCGTGAGTTGATCGATGCGATTGGGCTGCAGCCGCTCGACACCGGCTTGCTGACCGGGGCGGGAGCCCTCGCGGAACCCTTCCTCCGCAGTCTCGATGCAATCCATGTCGCCGCCGCCGTCACTCTGTATCCCATCGACGCCTTTGTCACCTATGACAAGCGGCAGGCCGCTGCGGCGCGCCTTGTAGGTCTGCCGACGATGGCGCCCAGGGCCGAATAGCGTCCTCGCATGGACGTCGTCTGGACCCTGCTGGGGATCGCGCTGATCGCGCTGGCGCTGCGCGACATCTTCGACGTCCTCTTCCATCCGGTCGGGCGCGGGATCGTCGCTCGGCGGGTGGTGCTGGGGGTCTCCGGCGTGGCGCGGCGGCTGCCCGGCGGCAAGGGCACGATCGGATTGCTGGCGGGGCCGATCGGCTACGGCGCCGTCGTCGCGACCTGGGCCGCGCTGCTGGCGGTGGGGTGGGCGCTGATCTTCCTGCCGCAGCTTCCCGACGGCTTCACCTTCGGCCCGGGGCTCGACCCGGCCGACCACGCCGGCTTCCTCGACGCGCTCTACATCTCCCTCGTCAACCTCACCAGCCTCGGCTACGGGGACATCGTGCCGGCCGCGCCGGTGCTGAAGCTGCTGGGGCCGGTGGAGACGATGTTCGGGCTCGGCCTGCTCACCGCCAGCATCTCCTGGCTGATCTCGATCTACGGCGCGATCTCCCGCCGCGACTCGCTCGCGCACGAGGTCTACCTGGCAAAGCAGGCGGAGGAGCGACTGGGGGAGAAACTGGCCGACGCCGACCCGGCGCTGTTGGAGTCGCTGCTGGCCTCGTTCGCCGAGCAGCTGATCCGCGTCCGCCGCGACGTCATCCACTTCCCGATCACCCACTACTTCCGCACCGAGGACGAGGAGCGGGCGCTGGCGGGACTGCTCCCGTTCCTCGCCTCTCTGGCCGAGGAGGCGGGCGAGGAGAGCCGGCCCGTCGCCCTGCGGGTGCGGGCGGAGGTCCTGGAGGAGACGATCGACGACTTCGCCGAGACGCTGCGGGCGCGGCTGCGGATGCAGGGCGACAGCACCGACTCGACGCTGGAGCACTACCAGTCCGAGCACGGCCCGCTGCGCTCCTGAGCTTTCGCCCTGGGCGGTCCGGGTAGCCGGGCGGGGTGAATCCCTATCGGTCGCTCTCGAGGCTGCGGCACAGGCGCGGATTTCACCCGTTCGGGGCGGGATTCTCCGCGCGGCTGACCCCGGAAGGGGGGGTTGGCTCCGGGGCGACCGTCTTCGAACGGGAGGCGGAGGTGCTGGTGCGGCTGTCGCGCTCGCTCGGGCTGCCGGAGTGGATCCCGGAGCCCTACGGGCTGGCGACCCGCTTTCCCGACGCTTACGGGCCGGATTCGCATCAGGACTTCCTGCTGGTCACCTCGGCGCTGCCGCCGGGCGGGCGCCATGCGCTGCTGCCGGCCCGCGGCTTCTGCGACCTGCCCTACTCGACGCTGCTCCCCTACCGGCTGCGGGGAGAGACGGTGCTGATCGGGGCGCGGGGTCTGGCGGCGCGCCCGGGGCCGAAGCTGGGGGACCTGCGTGAGCGCGAGCACGGCGAGCTCGAGTTCGAACTGACGATCGCCGGTCTCACCGGCGGCTGGAAGCCGCTGGCCCGGCTCACGCTCGGCGAGCGGCTGCCTTCGGAGCGGACCGAGCGGCTCCACTTCGATCCGACCAACACCGGCGGTGGGCTGGAGCTGGTGGGGCTGCTGAACCGCCTCCGCGGCCCCGCCTACACCGCCAGCCAGGAAGGCCGCGAGGAGGCCTACGAGCGCTTCGGGCTTCCAACTGATTGAGGCGATCGGTCTCGGGTAAATCCAGGAAGGAGTTCTCGTCCAACCAGCTGTCCAAGGAGGAGCTGAACGAATGCGCAACGACACCTACCGCGATTCCACCCCCGCCAGTCTCTACGCCGGCCTGATCGGCGCCGTGCTGTTGGTCGCCGGCATCATCGGCTTCTTCTACAGCTCCGCCTTCGGCAGCCCCGGCGAAGTCGACGCGGTGCTCGGCATCCTCGACGTCAACGGCTGGCACAACCTCGTCCACATCGCCAGCGGCGTCCTCGGCCTGCTCGCCTTCGCCTCCGGGCCCGCCGCCTCGCGCACCTACGCCCTCGCCTTCGGCGCCATCTACATCGTCGTCTCGATCTGGGGCTTCATCATCGGCGCCCACGAGGCGATCCTCGGAATCATCCCGATCAACACCGAGGACAACATCCTCCACCTGATCCTCGGCGTGCTCGGCATCGGCGCCTACGCGGCCAGCGACCCCGCGGCCGCCGACCACCGCACCCCCGCCGCCCGCCGGGCGACCTAGCCCTTAATCACCGAATCTGTCTCAGTCCCCCTATATCGGGGTCTGAGACAGATTCGACGCCGGTCTACGCGCCGGCGCCGTCTCCCTCCGGCGCCCCGTACTCGCGGTAGGGGTACCACCATTCCTTGCGCTCGATCCGCGACTCCATGTGGACGTGCTTGGTCTCCTGGAAGGCCTCGAGCCCCTCGCGGCCGAGCTCGCGCCCCAGGCCCGACTGCTTGAAGCCGCCGAAGGGGCCGGCGTCGTTGTCGGTCAGCGGGTCGTTGATCCAGACCGTGCCGGCGCGCAGCTCGCGCATGCAGCGGACGGCGTTCTCGAGGTCGGCGGTGTAGACGTTGGCGCCGAGGCCGAACTCGGTGCCGTTGGCGAGCGCGATCGCCTCGTCGAGGGAGGAGACGGGGACGATCGGCGCGACCGGGCCGAAGGTCTCCTCGCGCAGCAGGGCGCTGTCGGGGGCGGCGCCGACGACGACGGCGGGGGAGAGGAAGTGACCTCGCTCCTGGCCGCCGCGGTCGCCGCCGACCAGGACCTCGGCTCCGGCTGAGCGTGGCGGCTTCGAGCTGGGCGAGGACCTTCTGCCGCTGCGGGTCGGAGACCATCGGGCCGATGTCGGTGGTGACCTCGAAGGGGTCGCCGAGGACGAGGCTGCGGGTGTGCTCGACGAAGGCCTCGACGTACTCGTCGTAGACCTCGCTCGGCGACGTAGAAGCGCTCGGCCGAGGTGCAGACCTGGCCGGCGTTGAGGAACGCCGCCCAGGCGCCGCCGCGGGCGGCGACCTCGATTTGGGGGGCGACGTCGGCGCAGACGATGAAGGCGTCCTTGCCGCCCATCTCCAGGTTCATCCGCGCCATCCGCGGCAGGCAGGCCTCCGCCACCTTCTTGCCGGTGGCGACCGAGCCGGTGAAGGCGACGCAGTCGACCTCGGGGTGGGAGGCGATCTGCGGCGCCGACCTCGCCGGCGCCGGCGAGCAGGTTGACCACGCCCGCCGGCAGGTGCTCGAAGACCGGCGCCAGCATCAGGGTGCGAGAGCGGGGTCAGCTCCGAGGGCTTGCAGACGACGCAGTTGCCGGCGGCCAGGGCTGGCGCCACCTTCCAGGCCAGCAGCAGCAGCGGGTAGTTCCAGGGGACGATGCAGCCGACGACCCCGAGCGGGTCCTTGACCACCATCGCCAGCTGGGTCGACTCGATCGGCGGGATCACCCGGCCGGCGTGGTCGCGGCCGATCTCGGCGTAGTAGTCGAAGGCCGCCGCCGTCCACTCGAGCTCGTCGCGGTTCTCGATCAGCGGCTTGCCGCCCTCGGCGGTCATCGTCCGCGCCAGCTCCTCGGCTTGCTCGCGCAGTCGCCGCGCCACCTCGTGCAGCAGCTCGCAGCGCTCGCCAGCGGTGGTTCCGCGCCCACCCCGGCCAGGCCTCGCGGGCGGCGACGACGGCGGCGTCAACCTGCTCGGGCGAGGCGGCGGCGAGCTCGACGATCGCCTCCGTCGTGAACGGGTTTTCGACCGCGAGCGGAGCGCCGCCGCCGCCGACCAGCTCGCCGCCGATCAGCAGCTCAGTACGGTGGCTCTTATCCGGAGTCATGCCGAATCAGGCTAACGACCGGTGAACTTCGCTTAGATTGGCCGCGTGTCCACTGGCGAATCCGCCGAGATAAGGGTCGAGCCCACCCCCGAGTTCCGCTTCGCCTCCTTGGCGGTGGCGCGCCCCTACGCCTTCGCCCTCTACGTGATCGCGCTGGGCCTCTGGACCGCGAACTACGGGATCCCGGTCCAGCGCGAGCTGGTGATCCTCTGGACCTGCGGCGCCCTCGCCTGCGCCTCGATCGGGCGGCCGCCGCGGGAAATCGTCCAGCTGGTCCTGGACTGGCTGCCGATCGTCGCCGTGCTCTGGCTTTACGACATCACCCGCGGGGCGGCGGACACGATGGGGATCGCCGTCAACGTGCACCCGATGATCGACTTCGACCAGGCCGTCTTCTTCGGCCAGGTGCCGACCGAATGGCTGCAGGACCGGCTCTACGACCCTGGTGTCGTCCACTGGTGGGACGTCGTCTTCACCTTCGTCTACACCTCCTACTTCATCGTCCCCTTCGCCCTGGCCGGCTACCTCTGGGCGCGCGACCGCCGTGACTTCCACCGCTTCACCCGCCGGCTCGTGACCCTGGCGCTCGCCGGTCTCGCCACCTACATCCTCTTCCCCGCGGCGCCGCCCTGGCTGGCCGGCGAAATGGGCGCGCTCGGCGAAATCCATCGCACCACCGGCAAGGGCTGGGAAGTGATCAGCCTCGGCACCGCCTCGCTCTTCTCCAAGGGCCAGGCGAGCAGCAACCTCGTCGCCGCCGTGCCCTCGCTGCACACCGCCTTCGTCACCCTGGTCGCCTTCTTCCTCTGGGGCCGGGTGCGCCCGTGGGTGCGGCCACTGCTGCTGCTCTATCCGCTGGCGATGGGCCTGACCCTGATGGCGACCGGCGAGCATTACTTCTTCGACGTCGTGCTCGGCTGGATCTACGCCGGCGCGGTGATGGCGGCCTGGGGCTGGTGGGAGCGGCGGAGTTCAGCGCCCGCGGCGCAGGTGGAGCCGTTGACGTAGGTCGACCGGCGTCGGGCGTCCCGCGTCGAGGAGGCGGACCCGGACCCGGAAGGAGCGCTTGCCGGCCCGCCGCTGAGAGGCGGCGATGCTGCGGCCGGCTTTCGTCAGCCGCACCCGTACCCGCTGCTTCTTTGCACCGCCGGCGAGGGAGTAGGAGCCCCGGGCGAGGATCCGTTTGCCGGCGGTAACCCTCAGTTGCCCCTGGCATGAGCCGCCGCCGCATCTCATCGGCGCCCGCACCGCTTTGCGCGCGGCGAGTAGGCGGCCCGCCAGGCCGGCAGCTCCAAACAGCGTTCCGGGTCCGCCCGCCGCCGGCTGGATCCGTCCCGGCGCCGCCGGGCTCTGCACCAGGCCGCCGAGGGAGCCGGGCTGCTCGAGCACCGGCAGGCGCAGCTCGAGGTTGGAGACGGTGATCGGGGTCTGCAGGTTCGAGGGTCGCGCGTAGGGAGCGTCGCTCGGCAACAGCTCCAGCTTCAGCGCGTCGCCGCCGGCGAAGCGGTAGCCCTGCGGGTGCAACTGGAAGACGACGTCTTTGCCGCCGCCGCCCGGCCGCAGCAGGCCGCGCGCGACCAGCCGCTCTTTGCCGTCGGGGAAGACGTCGAGGAGACGGGCGGCGAGCGCGGAGTCGGCGTTGGTCGTCGCCAGGTCGGCGACCACGGTCGGCGAGCCCAGCAGGGTGAACCCCGGCGAGGGGACGGCGAGGCGGTAGTTGGCGGTGCCGGCCTGGTCGGCCCCGGCGGCGGTGGCGCAGGGGTCTTTGCCGGCGATCGGGTCGAAGGTGGCGCCGATGGTGGGGTCGCCCGCTCCCGGCAGGACCGGTTGGGCCGCGGCGCCCCCGAAGCGGATCTCTCCCGGCGAGAGCTCCTGCCAGGAGGAGGCTTTGAAGGGCCCTTCGGAGGGCGCCGCTTTCGGGCAGGTGGTGGTCAGCGCCTCGGCGCTCGAGGTGGGGGCGCCGCCGGTCCCCTTCAGGTAATGGTCGAACCAGGCGTCGGCGCGCTGGCGGAAGAGCGCCTCGTCGGCGACCTTGTTTTGGCTGCGGTCGTGGCCGTCGTCCATCAGGAAGAGCGAGATCGGGTCGCCGGGGTACTGCGCCCGGGTGCGGTTGTAGAAGCGGACCGCCTCGTCGACCGGGAAGAGGTCGTCGTTCCAGCCGCTCTGGATCAGCAGCGGCGCCGGGGCCTGGGAGTGGTCGATGTAATAGGAGGAGTGGTGGGTGGCGATCTCCTCGACGATCGAGTTCGCCAGCGGGTTGGAGTCGTAGGGCTCGCCGGCGTTGATCAGCGCGTACCAGGTGTTGAGGTCGGCATCGGGGTCGGTCAGGGGCGGCGCGTAGTTGCTCGCCGCCAGGCCGGTGCCGAAGAGCCCGGTGACGAAGGAGGCCTTCTCGACGCCGATCGGGGCGGTGCCACCTGGCCCCCGGTAAGGCGAGTCGGCGAGGTAGTCGAGGGTGCTGCCGTTCGGCATCAGCGAGTAGGCGAGGTCGCTCCAGGGCCACTGCGGCACCGCGGCGGCGAGCTCCATCGCCAGGCCTTTGCCCGGGCTTTTCCACGCGATCAGCGAGCCGTCCGGCAGCATCGTCCGGTTTCGCAGCGCCGCCAGCGCCATCGACATGCCGCCGCCGTAGGAGACGCCGGTGGCGCCGATCCTCTGCGGCTGGGCGACGCCTTCGTCGGCCAGGACCGCGATCAGGTGCTGGGCGTCGCGGACCTCGTAGCGGGTGTCCATCAGATGGTTGTAGCCGGCGGCGCAGGCGGGAGTCAGCCGGTCGAGATCCGAGCCGCCGCAGGAGTCGCCCCAGCCGCGGTCGCTCATGCTGAAGACGGCGTAGCCGGCTTCGGCCCACCCCTGGATCCGCTCGTCCTCCAGACCCAGTTTGCTCCCGCCCCAGCCGTGGAAGACGCCGATCAGGGGGTAGGGGCCGTCGTCGCCCGCGGCGGGCTCGGGCGGCAGGACAACGTTGACGTCGATCTGGGTCACCCCGTCCCAGGTCACGGTCTCGCCGCCGCAGAGGCGGACGTTCCCCTTGCCAGGTTGCGCCGCGCAGCTGATGTCGCCGCCGTAGAGCGTCGGGAACTCGGCGCGGGCCGAGGGCACGACGGCGAGGGCCAGCAGCAGCGTGGCGGCGATCGCTCCCAATGCCCAGCGCACTCTCTCCACTCCCACGGAACCCTTCCTCGGTGACGAAGACGTGCTGTCTCTACCCGGGATCGGCCGGCGCAAAAGTGCGAACGCATTTCTCCCCGGTATGCGGGGACAAGTGCGTTCGGTCAGGTGAGGCGGCGGGAGAAGCTCTCTTCGAGCGCCTCCTTGCCGTCTTCGCCGGGCACCGTCTTGTCGAGGCGGAGCAGGGCGTTGCGGCCTTCGATTTCCAGGGTCGCCACCTGGTTGTCGAAGCAGGGGCCCTCGAGGGTACGCCAGCGGATTCCCGGGTCGTCGGCGCCGGCGGCGCGCGCCAGCAGCTGGGCAATCGCGGTGAACGGACGGGTGAAGCCCCAGCGCACCACCCGACGCTCTTTTTCGTCGAGCGGGTTGCGGTAGGGCGAGCAGACCGCCTGGTAGACGGGGGCGCGGTCGGCGGAGGCGCCGTTTTCCCCTTTCGGGTAGGCGACCTCGCAGAGGTAGGCATGGTGGACGTCGCCGGAGAGGACGATCACCGAGGCCGGCTTCTTGCCGCGCTCCCCGCTGGCGACCTCGTGCAGGAGCCGGCGCAGTTTGTGGAAGGACTCGCGGAAGGCGGCCCAGTGGTCGAAGTCGAGCTCGCGCCGGAGTTTCTCCGCCCCCCAGGCCGGCAGCCGGCCCCAGTTCCCGCCCGCCACCGCCTCGTTCCAGGCCTCGAGGCGGTTGAAGGCGGGGGAGAGGAGCCAGGGGATGGTGGTGCAGATCAGCAGGTGGTCGAAGTCCCCTTCGGTGTGCTCGACGATCCATTCCCACTCCTCGTCGTCGACGATCGCCCGCCGGTCCTCCTCCAGCACCCGCGCCGCGCGGGCGTCGATGAAGACCGCCCGGGTGCGGCCGAAGTCGCGGCAGAAGCTCCAGCGGGTGCCGTCGCCGGTGGTCTGGATCCGGTGCGCCCAGGGGAAGATCTCTTCCTCGGCCTTCTGGTTGCCGCGGACCCGCTGGTAGAGCTCGTTCTCCTCCAGCTCGCGCGGCGAGAGGTTGCCGAGGTGCTGGTAGATCCAGTAGCTGCCGATGCAGCCGACCACGCGCCGGTGCCACCAGGACTTCTGCTGCATCTCCAGCAGCCAGCCGCGGGAGATGTTCCAGTCGTCGCTCATGTCGTGGTCGTCCCAGAGCATCGAGACCGAGACGCAGGAGAAGAGCCAGCGGATCAGCGGCTCCTCCCAGCTCTCCTGGTAGAGCCAGGTGTACTCCTCGAAGTCGGTCACCTCGTCGAACGGGGGCGTGTCGGTCCCGCGCCGCTCCTTGATCTTCTTGCGCGTCTTCGGCGAGCCCTCGTCGACGTAGACCTGGTCGCCGAGCAGGAACAGCAGCTCGGGCCAGTCGTCGCGATCGCCCTCGGCCATCTGCTTGGCCAGGACCCAGAGCGCGTCGACCTCGTGGCCGATCTCGGTCTCGTCTTTCGGTTCGGTGAACGGCGCCTCGTGCGGGACCGCGACCCGGCAGGAGCCGAAGCAGATGTCGAGGTCCTTTTCGGCGTCGACGGTGCGGATCGCGCTCGGGGGGAGGTCGGAGCCCGCCTGCGGCCAGTGGACCTCGCCGTCGAGCTTGACCTCGTACTCGTAGCGGGTGGCCGGCTCCAGCCCGTCGATGCAGACGAGTGCGTAATGGTGCCCCTCGACCCGGAAGGTCCGCTCGCGGCGGCCGAGGATCTCCACCTCGCAGGCCTCGCTCGTCTCGACCCAGACCGTCGCCTCGGTGTCCGAGACGTACCGCAGCACAGGTCCCAGCACCAGCTCGCTCTTCGTTCCCTCGCTCATGGCTCCCCCTCGTTACCCAGCGGACGCGTAGTTAAGCAAGGGCAATTTGTCCGGTGACGGCGACTGGGATTGATTCTCTGGGAACGGGTATCAGAGAACTTCGTCAGGTGATTGCCTGGGGATTCTTTTGTTTCTATAAAAGCGCTGACAGATGCGAAGGCGATCCGTTAAGGGAACGGCGTGTACTCAGACCCTTGATCGGATGGCCCGCAATGGGAAGATCGACAAATGAGCGAAGCGGCAACTGCGGTGGGCTTCGGGCGCCTGCTCTCCGACGAGCGCTTGACCCGGCGCGCGGTCGATGGGGACGAGCGCGCTTTCGGGGCGATCTTCCGTCGCTATCACCAGAGTCTCTACCGCTTCTGCCTGGCGATCGTCGGCAATCCCGAGGATGCCCAGGACGCGCTGCAGAACACGATGATCAAGGTCCTGCGGGCGCTGCCCGGCGAGGAGCGCAAGATCGAGCTGAAGCCGTGGCTTTACCGGATCGCCCACAACGAGTCGATCGACCTGTTGCGCCGCCGCCGCGAGACCCGGGAGCTGGACGTCGAGCAGGTTGCGCCTGGCTACGGGCTGGCGGAGGACGTGGCGACCCGGGAACGCCTGCGACGCCTGATCATCGACCTCAAGGAGCTCCCCGAGCGCCAGCGCGAGGTGCTGGTGATGCGGGAGATGGCGGGGCTCGGCTTCGCGGAGATCGCCACCGCCGTCAGGACCTCTGATGCGGTCGCCAGGCAGACGCTCTACGAGGCGCGGCAGAGCCTGCGCCAGATGGAGGAAGGGCGCGAGATGAACTGTGACCTGATCGCCAAGGCGCTCTCCGACGGCGACGGCCGGGTGATCCGCCGCCGCGATGTCCGCGCCCACCTGCGCTCCTGCGCCGACTGCAGGGGCTTCGGTGAGGAAATCCAGAGCCGCCAGCGCGATCTGGCCGCGCTCTCGCCGCTGCCCGCCGTGGCGGCGGCGGGGATGCTGCAGGGCCTGTTGGGCGGCTCTCAGGTCGCATCGGGAGGCGGGCTCGCCGCGATCCTCGGTGGCGGGGCGGCGAAAACGGTTGGCGCCTCGGCGGCGGCGAAGGGCATTGCCACGGTGGCCGTAGTGGCGGTGGCCGGGGTGACGGCGGCGGACCGCAGCGGCGTCATCCACCTCGGCCTGCCGGGGGAGGAGAGAGCGAAGTCGAGCCAGGCGGCGCCGGGCGGGGGCGCCGGCGCGGTAGATGCCGGCAAGCAGGTTGGCGGTTCCGCCGAGGCCGAAACCAACGCTGACAGCAGGGTCGAGCAAGGCGCCGGAGGGAGTGGGGGACAGGGACCGACCCACCGTGCCGAGGCGAACGGTGCGGCTGAGGAGGTGGCTTCCCCCCATCAGGGATCCCGCGCTCAAGCGCCTCCGATGGGGAGTGAAATCGGCGCTGGTGGCGAGAAGAGGGATTCGAGCTCGACGGCGCCCGGGCGGGAAGCCGGCGCCGAGCAGGAGCCTTCGATTCCCGGCGATGGCAATGAGAAGAAAGGCGGACAGGCGACGAACGCTTCCGATTCCCCGTCGCCTGCGCCTGTAAGCGCCCCCACGGAGCACGGACCGCCAAGCTCTCCACCCGGCCAATCCGGGTCTGCTCCTGGCAAATCCGGGTCTGCTCCAGGCCATTCGGGATCGGCTCCCGGCAAGACGGGAGAGGCGCCGCCAAGGGGCGAAGCCGCCGCACCCGTCGTTCCCGCTTCACCCCCTGGCGCCGAAGTCGCGGCCGAAAAAACCACTGACGCCGGTAAAGGAAAAGGCAAAGGTCCCTAAGAGGATTGGGCGATTCGACGGTGCGGGGGCTCTTCGTCATCTAGCATCGAACAATGGTCCAGGGGGGTCTTGCCAAATTGGTGGTGGCGTGCTTGTGCGCGGCGGCTCTGCTGATCGCCGCTGCGCCCGCCTCCGCCTCGATGTACTTCGGGGCGACGATCAGCGGCGAGGTCTACGGGCATCCCGATGGAAACCACGCGCCCGAGGACACCGCCGCCTGGGACCTGTTCGAGCGCCACGCCGGCAAGAAAGTGGCGATCCTCAACCAGGGGCAGAGCTGGCTCAGCTTCGAAAAAGCCGCGATGGACGCGACCAGCGCCCGCGGCGCGATCCCGTCGGTGACGATGGGCCTGGGAGCAGGCGTCACCCTGGCTCAGATCGTCGCCGGCGACCACGACGCGGCGATCAGGAAATGGGCGCAGCAGGCGAGGGCATGGGGTCGCCCCTTTCTCTTCGCGCCGTGGTGGGAGATGAACGGCAACTGGTACCCCTGGGGCCGCAGCCCCGACTTCATCGCCGCCTGGCGGCACTTCCACGACCTCGTCGAAGCCGAGGGGGCGACCAACGTCACCTGGATGTGGGTGGTCAACAGCATCTGGTCCGATCCCCTCTCCGACCCCGCCCCCTTCTACCCCGGCGACGCCTACGTCGATTGGACCGGCCTCGACTCCTACAACTGGGGACGAAACCCGGCCCAGCCCGACAAATGGACCAGCCCCGAGCAGACCCTGACGCCGACCCTGGAGGCGATCGGCAAAGTGGCCCCCTCGAAGCCGGTCGCGATCGTCGAGAGCGCCTCAAGCGAGTACGGCGGCAACAAGGCCGACTGGATCCGGGAGATGCTGACGAGCTACCTGCCGCACCACCCGGAGATCAAGGCCTACCTCTGGTTCAACTGGAACTTCCCCAAGGACGGCAAACGCTCCGACTGGCCGATCGAGAGCTCGCCGCCGGCGCAGCAGCAGTTCCGCAAGGCGATCCGCAGCGGCGCCTTCGTCTCCGGCCCGGTCACGCTGCCGACCCTGACGAAGGTGCCTCCGCCCGGCGCCGGAGGCGGGCCGGCTCAACCTGGGGACCTCTCGCCGGCGGCGGAGATGGCCGCGGGGCCCGACCTCGCGATCGGCCCCGACGGCACCGCGACCGTGGTCTGGAGCGCGCGCGAGGGCTCCGGCTACGCCGTCTTCGCACGGCGTCTCGCCTTCGACGGGAGCGCCGGGGCGACCCATCGTCTCTCCGTCCCGGGCGAGGACGCCCTCGCCCCTCGGGTCGCGATCGCGCCCGACGGGACCGCGACGGTGGTCTGGATGCGCTCAGACGGCTCCGACTTCCGGATCCAGACGCGGCGGCTCGACACCGCCGGAACGCCGGAGGAGGGCACGCTGACCCTCTCGGGCGCGACCCAGGATGCGATGGGACCGCAGGTCGCTGTTTCCCCCGACGGTGAGGCGACGGTGGTCTGGAAGCGCTTTGACGGCTTTCACTACCTCGCGCAGGCGCGCCGGATCCTTCCCGACGGGACTTCGCCCGGCACCGCCCAGAGGCTCTCGGAACCCAAACAGGATGCGGGCGAACCGATGGTCGCGGTCGCCGACGATGGGGTGGCGACGGTCGTCTGGAGCCGCTTCGATGGCGCCAACTCAATCGTCCAGACCCGCCGGATCGAGGCGGATGGGACGCTGGGGACGATCGCGGACCTCTCCGCCGCCGCCGGGAGCGCGATTGAGCCGCGCCTCGCCCTCGGTCCCGACGGCGAGGCGACGGTCGTCTGGAACCGCTTCGACGGCGCCAACTGGATCGTCCAGACGCGGCGGATCTCCGCCGTGGGCGTGGCGGAAGCGAGTGCGGTGAATCTCTCCGCCGTGGGCCACAGCGCGGCCGAGCCGCAGCTGGCGCTCGATCCCGAGGGGCGAGCGACCGTCGTCTGGGATCGCTTCGACGGCGGCAACTTCGTCGTCCAGGCGCGCCGGCTCGGTCCCGGGGGCGAGCCCGAAGGCGCCGCCGTCAACCTCTCGGCCGTCGGTGCCGACGCCGCCGACCCGCAGCTGGCGGTGAGCGACGAGGGAACCGCCAGCGTCCTTTGGAGCCGCTTCAGCGGCTCGGCCTGGATCGTGCAACGACGCGAGCTCGGGCCGGCGGGCGGCTTGGGCAGCGTCGTCAACCTCTCGAGCGCCGGGTCGAGCGCCGGCGACGCGGCGCTCGCCTGGGGTGAGGAGGGGACGTTGGCGATGGTCTGGCGCCGCTTCAACAAGGACGGCGACGCGGTCCAGGCGAAAACCGTCGCTGGCCCGCGACCGCCGCTGCCGCCTTCACCTCCGCCGCCTCCTCCTCCGCCTCCGCCTCCTCCTTCACTTCCGCCTCCTTCTCAGCCATCGACCGCGGACGGCTCTCCGTCCGGGCCGTTTTTGCCGCCTGTTGCCACCGGGATCGATGGCAACTTCCGGATCGCCTCCATTCGCCTCAACCGCAAGCGGGGGACGGCGAAGCTGACGGTCGCGGTGCCCGGTCCGGGGCAGTTGGCCCTGTGGGGAGCGTCGCCGCGGCGACGGCAGGTCGAGGCCGAGGAAAAAGTCACCCTGCTGGTCGTTCCCAAGGCCGGGCAGCGGCGGGCGCTGCGAGAGCATGGGAGCCTGCGGCTGAAGCTGACCGTCACCTTCGATCCGGCGGCGGGGGATGCGAGCAGCCAGGACCTCAGCCTGCGGCTGAGGAAGACGACCCGCCCTCGCTGAGGGCGGACATCGTCGCGACCACCGACCCGGCCAACGCGTCGAGGTGGTAGCCGCCCTCGAGCACGGCGCCGACCGGAGCGTTCCACTCCCTCGCCGCCTCGTTGACGAGGGCCGCGATGCGGCCGAAGGACGAAGCCTCGAGTCGGCACTCCGCCAGCGGGTCGTCGCGGTGGGCGTCGAACCCGGCCGAGATCAGCACCAGCTGCGGTCCGAAGCGGGCGGCGGCCGGGAGGATCTCCTCCTCCAGCAGGCCCAGCCAGAGATCCTCTTCGCTGCCGGCGGGGACGGGGAGGTTGATCGTGTAGCCCTCTCCCGGACCGGAGCCGGTGTCCTCGCGGGCGCCGCTGCCGGGGAAGATCCCGCCCTGGTGGATGCTGGCGAAAAGGACGTCGTCGCGGCGGCGGAAGATCTCGGCGGTGCCGTTGCCGTGGTGGACGTCCCAGTCGAGCACGAAGACCCGCTCGACGCCGAGCTCGGCGATCGCCAGGGCGGCAGCGACGGCGACGTTGTCGAAGAGGCAGAAGCCCATCGCCCGGGCGGGCTCGGCGTGGTGGCCGGGCGGGCGGCCGGCGCTGAACCCGACCCGCGCTTCGCCGCCGAGCAGCGCCCGGGTCATCGCACAGGCGCCGCCCGCCGAACGCAGCGCCGCCTCGTAGGAGGCCTCGCCCGCGTAGGTGTCTGGGTCGATCGCGCCGCCGCCGGAGCGACAGAGCTCGCGGATCCCCTCGACGTGCTCGCGCGGGTGGACCAGCAACAGCTCCTCCTCGCCCACCGCCGGCGCCTCGCGCCGCTCCCAACCCAGCCAGTCCCGCTCCCCCAGCGCCGCCTCGATCGCCCGCAACCGCTCCGGCCGCTCGGGATGACCCGGTAGCCCTTGTCCCGGATCGTGCTCGAGACAGGCGGGATGGTTGAAGTAGAGCATCGGGATGAATCTATCCAGCCGCCGGCGCCTATTAGCTGATCGCGAGTCCGCAAGAACCCGTGTTGTGTACGGGTTTTCGCGGACTCAGTGTTTGAGTAAGCCCGCGACCGCTCGGGCGACGCGTTCGCCTCGCGGGGTCAGCGTGTACTCGGTGTGGGGAGGGCGGCCGGGGACGAGGCGGCGCTCGACGATGCCGGCGGCCTCCAGCTGTTCCAGCCGCTCGGAGAGAGTGGTGGGGGAGACGCCGGGCAGGGACTGGCGGAACTCGTTGAAGCGGGCGGCGCCGCTGGAGCAGGCGTAGATCGTCGCCATCGTCCAGCGGCGCTCGAGGACCCCCGCGGTGGCGCGGAGCTCCTGCGGGACCGGCGAGCAGTTGCGGCAGCGGGGGGACATGGTCTCTCCTATGCCGCCACTGCCTCGTGCCCCTTCTCGGCCGGCTCCAGCGCCAGCCCGAGCACCTCGTCGATGCTCATCACCGGGTGGAAGGTCATCTGCTCGCGCACCTCGTCGGGCACCTCGTCGAGGTCGCCGCGGTTGCGCTCGGGCAGGATCACCTCGGTCAGCCCGGCGGCGTGGGCGGCCAGCACCTTCTGCTTCAGCCCGCCGATCGGCAGCACCCGACCCTGCAGGGTGACCTCGCCGGTCATCCCGACCGTGTGCTTGACCGGTCGCTCGGTCAGCAGGCTGACCAGCGCCGTGGTCATCGCGGTGCCGGCGCTGGGGCCGTCCTTGGGGATCGCTCCCGCCGGCACGTGGAGGTGGAACTCGCGCTGGAAGCGCTCGGCGTCGATCCCGAGCTCCTGGCGGTGCGCCCGCACGTAGGAGAGGGCGATCCGCGCCGACTCCTTCATCACGTCGCCGAGCTGGCCGGTCAGCACCAGTCCTTTATCCCCGTCCATCGCGGTCGCCTCGATGAAGAGGATGTCGCCGCCGGCGCCGGTCACCGCCAGGCCGGTGGAGACGCCCGGGATCGCCGTCCGCTCGACCGACTCCTGGAAGAACCTCTGGCGACCGAGCGCATCGCGCAGGGCGTCGCTGTCGATCACGATCTTCTCCTCGACCTCGCCGGCGGCGATTTTCGTCGCCGCCGCCCGCAGCAGCTTGCCGAGCTCGCGCTCGAGCCGCCGCACGCCGGCCTCGCGGGTGTACTCGGCGATCACCGCCCGCAGGATCGCGTCGGAGACCTCGACCTCCTCGGCCCGCAGCCCATTCCGCTTCAGCTGCCGCGGCAGCAGGTAGCCGCGGGCGATCGCCAGCTTCTCCTCGGTCGTGTAGCCGTCGAAGGCGATCGTCTCCATCCGGTCCAGCAGCGGCGCCGGGATCGTGTCGGCGAGGTTCGCCGTGGCGATGAAGACGACCTCGGAGAGGTCGATCTCGACGTCGAGGTAGTGGTCGCGGAAGGTGTCGTTCTGGGCCGGGTCGAGCACCTCGAGCAGGGCCGCCGAGGGGTCGCCGCGCCAGTCGGCGCCGACCTTGTCGACCTCGTCGAGGAGGATCACCGGGTTCATCGTCCTGGCGTCGCGCAGGGCGCGGACGATCCGTCCCGGCATCGCGCCGATGTAGGTGCGGCGGTGGCCGCGGATCTCCGCCTCGTCGCGGATGCCGCCGAGGCTGATGCGGACGAACTCCCGCCGAGCGCCTTGGCGATCGACTCGCCGATCGAGGTCTTGCCGGTGCCGGGAGGGCCGACCAAGGTGAGGATCGCGCCGTTGGCGCGGCGCTCGTCGGCGACCTCGCGCTCCTCGCGCAGCTTGCGCACGGCGATGAACTCGGTGATCCGTCGCTTCACGTCGTCGAGGCCGGCGTGGTCGGAGTCGAGCACCTCGCGGGTGTGGGCGGGGTCGAGCCGCTCCTCGGAGCGTTTGCTCCACGGCACCGCGATCAGCCAGTCGAGGTAGCAGCGGATCATCGAGCTCTCCGGCGACTGCTCGCCCTGGCGCTCGAGCCGCCGCAGCTCTTTCTCGGCCTGCTCGGCGACCGCCTCCGGCATCTCCGCCTCGGCGATCTTGCGCTCGTACTCGGCGATCAGGTCGGCCTCGTCCTCGCCCAGCTCCTTGCGGATCGACTCCATCTGTTTGCGCAGGAAGTACTCGCGCTGCTGTTTCTGGGCGCCGGACTCGACGTCCTCGCGGATCTTGCTGCGAACCTGCAGCTCGGCGAGGCGCTCGCGCTGCAGCTCGACCGCGAGCTCGAGGCGGGCGCTGACGTCGATCGCCTCCAGCAGGCGCAGCTTCTCCTCGTTGGAGATGTCGGGGGAGAGGCCGGAGGTGTCGGCCAGCGCGCCCGGCTCGTCGACCGAGCGCAGGAAGGCGGCGATGCGGCCGTCGTCGCCGCGGTGCTCGAGGATCTCCTCGACCACGGCGCGGTATTCACGGGTCAGCTCACGCGTGTGCTCGTCATCTGGATGACCGTCGCGGATCTCCTGCACCTCGACCCGGAGGGTGTCGTTCTCGCCGGGTTGGGCGGCGCCGGAGATCAGCCCGCGGTGGAGGCCGACGACGGTGGCGACGGGGCGGCCGCGGCGGGAGAGCCCGGTCTCGATCACCTCGGCGACGACGCCGACGCGTCCGTACTCGCCCTCGCGGCGCGGGATCAGGAAGACGCGCTCCTCCTCGCCGACGTCGATCGGCAGGGTGGCGGTGACGGTGGGGAAGACGATTGCGTCGTCGAGCGCTATCAGCCGATAAGTCATAGCCAAGTCCACTTTCTGTAGTTAGTCCTCAGAAAGGATAGCGCGGATGGTTTCCGCGTCAAGTGACTTCGGTCATGTTCGGCTGGCGTTAAGAGCCCAGCAGCTTCGCCTTCTGCGCGGCGAACTCCTCCTCGGTGAGGATGCCCTGCGCTTTCAGCTCGCCGAGTTCCTTCAGCTGATCGATCATCGAGCTTTCGCCGCCGGCGGGCGCCGCCTGCGGCGGCGGAGCCTGCTGCGGCGTACTGCTGCTGTTCCTGCTCGGCCCAGCGCTCGCCCTGGCGTTTGGAGACGCGGTTGCTGACCGAGGTTGCGGTGCCGGCGATGACCGCGGTGCGGGCCACGCCTCGAAGTAGTCCTGGCATTGGTCGTTCCTCTCTTTAAGCGGTTGCCTCGGCCGCGTCCAGGGCGGCGAGGATGTCGTCGGCCGGGATGCGACCGCTGGCGACGAGCTGTCCGCCGGAACGGCGCACCGCCGCGACGAACGGGGCGGCCCAGGCGTTCTCGAAGATCAGCAGCGCCGCCGAGGTGCCCGGCTCCAGCGCGGCGGCGGCCTCGGTGAGGTCGTCGTCGGAGATCAGGCCCGAGGAGGCGCCCTCGAAGACCTCCAGCGCCGCCGCCCCGTCGCCGAGGTCGGAGATCTCCAGCCCCGCCACCGCGCCGTCCTCGTCCTTGCTGACGAAGGCGACGTCGAGGATCCGGATCAGGCCGCGATCGACGAGGTCGATCAGGTGCGGCGCCACCTCGCCGTTCGGCTGGCGGCCGGGCCACTCGACCAGGAGGTAATCGATCGGCCCTATCTCAACGCTCTCGTCCATCACGGTCCTCTCAGTTGAAAAAGAATTTTGCTCTAAGCCGGAGGCCAACATACCTCGCCAGGGAGAGGCGTCAACCGGGACCGCTGTTGTCGCCGCCGTTCTCGGCTGTCTCCTCGCGACGCTCCTCGGCTGCCTCGGCGCGGGTCTCGCGCGCCTCTTCGCGCATCTCGATCCGCTCCTCCTGCGCCTCGAGCTCGGCGTGGGAGGTCGGGCCGAAATGAGCGGTGACGACGGCGACGGCGATGGCCGCGATCGCCAGCGCGACCAGCAGCGAGCCGACGATCTGGGTCATCGGCGAGGGGGGCTGCCGCATCAGCCGACCCCGAGGAAGTCGCCGGCGGAGGTGAGCCAGGTGGCGGCGAAGAGGCCGAAGAGCGCGATGCCGAGCCACGGCAGCAGCGGCGAGGAGGAGCCGCCGACGCGCACCGCCAGCACCTTCAGCGCCAGCGCCCCCAGCACCAGGCAGCCGAAGATGGCGTGGGCGCCGCCGTCCTCCCAGCCGTAGAAGCTGATGCAGGCGACCGCGACGAGGACGGCGAGGACGACGATCGTGTCGCCGGCGGCGCGGTGGGCCCAGGTCGCCGGCCCCGATTCGAGCAAGCGAGGCCGCACCTTGCCGTAGGAGACCGCGGCGAGGACGAGCTGGTAGACGGCAAGGGCGAGGAGGACGCTGGCCAGCACCACCTTCACCTCGGTGACGTTGCCGCGGGTGAGGTCTTCGATCAGGCCCTCCATGATTGCCAGGCTAGTTCCGCCCGGCGGCGGGATTTAAACCTCGATTGCGACCTGGTCGCCGATCGGCAGCCAGCGGATGCTGCGGCGGAAGTCCTCGGGGGCGGCCGCGAACTCGGCTTCGATCGCCTCGCGACCCTGGTGGAAGTGCTTCCAGCCCTCGTAGTGGATCGGGATCGCCGTCCGCGGGGCGATGGCGCCGCCGAGCTCGACCGCCTCGGCCGCGGTCATCGTGTAGCGCAGCGGGCCGGAAACCGGGAAGCGGACGCCGCCGAGATGGAGGATCGCGGTGCCGATTCGCAGACGCTCGCCGACTTCGCGGACGCCGTCGTAGAGGACGGTGTCACCGGAGATCCAGAGGACGCCGTGCTCCTGGCCCTCCCAGCCGAGCGAGAAGCCGACGACGTCGCCGACTATCGGCCGGCTCAGCGGCGGTCCGTGACGGCAGGGGGTGGCGGTCACCTCGATCGGGGGCTTGCCCTCCGCCGTCAGCTCGGTGCTCGCCCAGGGAGCGAGCCCGCGGGCGTTGCCGCCGAGCCGCTTGGCGCCGGCCTCGGTGGTGACCGTCGTCCCGACCGTCGGCAGCAGCGCCCGCCCGGCGGCGTCGAGGTTGTCGTCGTGGTGGTCGTGGCTGAGGAGGACGGCGTCGATCGGGCCGATCTCCCCGGCGTCGATCGCCGGTCCCGCCTCTTTCCTCGAGCCGGTGCCCCAGCCGAAGCGGTACTTGCCGCCCGCCGGGTCGAAGGTCGGATCGGTCAGCAGCCGCCAGCCGCCGAACTCGATCAGGACGGTGGGACCGCCGACGTGGGTGAGCCGAACCTGCATGCCCTCACCCTATGCCCACATGCCCGGGTTTGGGGCAGCTAGTCTCGCGGCGTCCCCGAGAAGGAGCGCCGCAGATGAACCAGCCGTTGAACTCCGAACCAGCCGTCAAGCCCGACGGCAACCGCTTCCTCGTCGAGGACGCCCCCGACAAGGAGTTTCCGCAGGGCGGGATGACCTCGCTCGACGCGATGCGGATGGTCGACGAGGAACTGGTGCTGGAGGGGGACCCCTGGCGCAACCTGGCGACCTTCGTCACCACCTGGATGGAGCCCGAGGCGCAGCGGATCATCACCGAGAACCTCCACCGCAACTTCATCGACCACGCCGAGTATCCGATCACGGCCGAGATCGAGCAGCGCTGCGTGCGGATGCTCGCCGATCTCTACAACGCGCCGGGCGAGACGACCGGCTGCCGCACCCAGGGGTCCTCGGAGGCGATCATGCTCGGGGCGCTCTCGCTGAAGTGGAAGTGGAAGGAGCGCCGCGAAGCCGCCGGCAAGGGGACCGAGAAGCCGAACCTCGTCTTCGGCGGCGACGTCCACGTGGTCTGGGAAAAGTTCTGCCGCTACTTCGACGTCGAACCGCGGATCGTCCGCCTGCGCGAGGACAAGTACGTGATCGGGCCCGAGGACGTCGAGCCCCACGTCGACGAGAACACGATCGGCGTCGCCGCCGTCCTCGGCACCACCTTCACCGGCCACGCCGACGACATCAAGGGCATCAACGACCTGCTGCTGCGGATCAAGGAGACCCAGGGGCTCGACGTGCCGCTCCACGTCGACGCCGCCTCGGGCGGCTTCGTCTGGCCCTTCCTCTACCCCGATTCCGAGTGGGACTTCCGGCTCGAGCAGGTGCGCTCGATCAACGTCTCCGGCCACAAGTTCGGGCTCGTCTACCCGGGGATCGGCTGGCTCGTCTTCCGCGAGAAGGCGGATCTGGCCGAGGACCTCGTCTTCTACGAGAACTACCTCGGCAAGACCGACGCCACCTTCACCCTCAACTTCTCCACCGGCGCCTCGATGGTGCTGGCCCAGTACTACAACTTCGTCCGCCTCGGGCGGGCGGGCTACAAGCACGTGATGGAGGCGATGGAGCAGAACGCGAAGGCACTGGCCGCGAAGCTCGAGGCGATGGGGGACTTCGAGCTGATCGGGGCTGACAAGGAGCAGCTGCCCCTGGTCGCTTTCCGGCTGGCGGGGGAGAAGCCCTACGACGAGTTCGACGTCTCCTGGCAGCTCTCGGCCGAGCGCGGCTGGATGCTCCCGGCCTACACGATGCCGCCCGACGCCGAAGAGGTGAAGATCATGCGCGCCCTGGTCAAGGAGACGCTCGGCCGCCAGCAGGTCGACCGCCTCGCGAACGACATCGAAGAAGCCTGTAAGACGCTGGAGGAGAAGGGCGGCGCCCACCCCAGCGAGCGCCACCGGATGAAGCGCAGCCCCGGTTTCTAGCTCTTAGGCCGGGAGGGCCACCAGGCGCGGTCGCCCAAGCGGTAGGTGATCGCTGGGATCAGCAGGGCGCGGACGAGGAAGGTGTCGAGGAGGACGCCGACGGCGACGGTGGCGCCGATCTGGACCAGCTCCTCCAGCGGCAGCAGGGTCAGGGTGGCGAAGGTGCCGGCGAGGATGAGGCCGGCGCCGGTGACGACGCCGCCGGTGCTGACCAGCGCCGTCAGCGTCCCCTCGCGGGTGCCACGGGCGGCGGCCTCCTCGCGCGCCCGGGTCATCAGGAAGATGTTGTAGTCGACCCCGAGCGCGACGAGGAAGATGAACGCCATCAGCTCGAGGTTGAAGGCGAGCCCGTCGGTCCCGAAGACCTCGGTGAAGGCGAAGGTGGCGAGGCCGAGGGTGGCGGCGAAGGAAGCGAGCACCGTGAGGATCAGGTAGACGGGGGCGACCAGCGCCCGCAGGACGATGATCAGGATCAGCCCGATCACGAGCAGGACCAGCGGCACGATCAGCTTCGTGTCCCTGGCGTTGGTTTCCTCGACGTCGAGGTTCTCGGCCGGGATGCCGCCGAGCAGGCCGCCGGGGTCGAGGGCGTGCAGGCGCTCGCGGATCTCCTTCACCGCGGCTTCGGCCTCGCTGTCGTAGGGATCGCCGTCGAGGATGAGGAGGACCACGGCTTTCCCGGCGTCGGCCGGCGCCGGCGCCGGCAGGACCAACTGGACGCTTTCGAGGTCTTCCATCCCCCGCACCACCTTCGGCGCCGCGTCGGCCGCGACCACCGCCGTCAGCGGCGATCCAAGACCGGGGGGAAAATGCCGTTCTAGCGCTTCGTTGCCGCGGCTGGAGTTGGTCGGCTTCGTCACCCCCTCGCCAAAGCCGAGGGTGTCGTGCGTGGTCAGGTTGCCGAGGCTGAGGACCACCAGCAGCGCCACCACCGCGACGACGATCGCGAGCGAGCGCCGTCGCACCAGCCCCGCGACCCGGGTCCAGATACCGAATCCGTCTGAGTCCCCCTCATCGGGGGTCTGAGACGGATTCGGTCGAGCCGGCCAGAAGGCACGGTCGCCGAGGATCGCCAGCAGCGCCGGCAGCAGGGTGAAGGCGGCGAGGAGCATCACCGCGACCCCGATCGCCAACACCGGCCCGAGCCAGTGGGTCGACTCGAGGTCGGCGACGAGCAGCACCAGCATCGCCGCGATCACGGTGCCGGCGGAGGCGGCGATCGCGCCGCGGGTCTCGCCGATGGCCGCGTCGAGGGGGGTCGAGGGGACCCCCTCCGTCGCAAAAGCGGGGAGGCTCCTGCGGGGGTCCCCTCGACCCCTATCGGCCGCCAAGTTCTCCCGGTAGCGGTGGACGAGCAGGAGCGAATAGTCCGTTCCTGCGCCGAAGACGAGGACCAGGAGGAGCATCGTTCCCTCGGCGTTGACGACGATCAGGTCGGCCTCGATCAGGAGATAGGCGATGCCGATTGCGACCAGGTAGGCGGCGCCGACGACCAGCAGCGGCAGCAGCGCCAGGATCGGGGCCCGGTAGACGGCGAGCAGTAACAGCAGGACGAGGCCGAGGGTGGCGATCAGCAGGGTGCGGCCGGCGTCGGCGGCGATCGCCTCGAGGTCGGCGGCGAGCCCGCCTGGCCCGGTGACGAAGGCCCGCAGCCCCGGTCGTTCGTGCTCGCCGAGGTAGCGACGGATCCGCTCGACCCCGGAGACGATCGCGCCGCGGTCCTCGGCGTCGATCGCCAGCACCAGCAGCGCCGCTTCGCCGTCCTTGGAGATCGGTCCGATCCCGTTGGCGATTCGGGCCACCTCGCTGAGATCGGTGCGGTATTCGCCCGCGAAGGGATCGACGATCGGGGTCGCCCCGGTGATCTTCAGCCGGCCGAGCCCGTCGCCGATCCGGCCGATCGCGGCGACGTCGCCCTTGCGCAGACCGCCGCGGCGTTCGAAGACGATCACCACCGGCACGTCTTCGCCGCCCGCGGAGGCGTGCTCGAGCGCGTCGAGAGCCCGCGTCGATTCCGAGTCGGCCGGGAGGAAGCTGCTCTGCCCCGCAGCGGTGACCTCGTCGATGTGAGAGTGGGCGACGAGGCCGGCGGCGCCGATCAGCAGCCAGACCGCGACCGCCACCCAGCGTCCGCGGGGTCCGGTGATCACGAGCAGGAGCCTAGATCCGGCTTCCGACCGATTTATCCCAGCGTGATTTCTCTCCCCGCAAATGGGTAGACGTGCTCCACATGAGCTCGAAGCCGCTGTTCCTCGCTGCCCTGGTCGCCCTCTCCCTCGGCCTTGCGGCTTGCGGGGACAGCGGCTCCGACTCTTCTTCCACCGAAGCCGAAACCACGCCTCCGGCGAGCGAAGAAACGACCGAAGCCGGACAGGGCGAAACGACCGAAAGCGAATCCGCCCCCAGCGGCGAGGCGAAAAAGTCCGAAAAAGTGGACATCGTCGAATTCACCTACCAGCCCGACCCGGTCGTGGTTCAGGTCGGCGGCAAGGTGATCTGGCAGAACCAGGACGCCGCCCCCCACACGGCGACCGCCGAAGACGACAGCTGGGACACGGGCACGATCGAGAAAGGCAAGATCGGCTCGGAAACCTTCAAGGAAGCCGGTACCTTCGCCTACTACTGCGAGATTCACCCGACGATGAAGGGCAGCGTCGAAGTCGTCGAGTAGGGAGGGATCGAGATGCCTTGGTGGATAGCGCGCAAAGCCGCGCCTCACGTCTGGAAGCGGGTTCCCTGGGCGAAAGTCTGGGTGGTGACGCTGTGGCTGCTGAAGAAGGGCCAGGACCGGATCCAGCAGAACCTGAGCCAGCACGAGCAGACCGAGTTCTGGAACCTGATCAAGAAGTCGAAGGCCATGCCGGGCAACCTCGGCAAGCGGGACAAAACCCGGCTGAAGAACCTCGTCGGCAAGGCGATCCGCGGCTAGGAGAGAGTGGCGCCGGCGCGCCGGTGTCAAGATCCCCCCGTGCCCGAGGGGGAGCGAGACGACCTGGCGGAGTTGCTTGCCCGCCGCGCGTTGACCGAGGACGCGGCGCGGCCGGATGCGGTCGAGAAGCGCCACGCCGCCGGCGGGCGCAGCGCCCGCGAGAACCTCGAGGACCTGGTCGACCCCGGCTCCTTCGTCGAGTACGGCCGCTACGCGATCGCCGCCCAGCGCGGCCGCCGCGAGCTCGAGGACCTGATCGCCCGCACCCCCGCCGACGGGTTGATCGGCGGCACGGCGCGGGTCAACGGCGAGTTCTTCGACCTCGAGCGCGCCGCCTGCGCGGTCCTCTCCTACGACTACACGGTCCTCGCCGGCACCCAGGGAGCGCTCGGCCACCGCAAGAAGGACCGCCTCTTCGAGCTGATCGAGCGGATGCGTCTCCCGGTCGTCTTCTACGCCGAGGGCGGGGGAGGGCGGCCCGGCGACACCGACTACCCGGTCGTCTCCGCCCTCGACACCCGCGCCTTCGCGCTCTGGGCGAAGCTCTCCGGGCTGGTGCCGCGGATCGCGATCGTCCACGGCCGCTGCTTCGCCGGCAACGCGGTGATCGCCGGCTGCGCCGACCTGATCGTCGCCACCGAGGGCAGCTCGCTGGGGATGGGCGGGCCGGCGATGATCGCCGGCGGCGGCCTCGGCGACGTCCACCCCGACGAGGTCGGGCCGGTGGAGATGCAGGCGCCCAACGGCGTGGTCGACGTCGTCGCTGCAGACGAGGCCGAGGCGACGGCGGTGACCAAGAAGCTGCTCGCCTACTTCCAGGGACCGACCGACCCGGGCCCCGAACCCGACCAGGCCCGCCTCCGCGAGCTCGTCCCCGAGCGCAAGCGCCGCGCCTACGACCCGCGGCCGATCGTCGAGACCCTCGCCGACGAGGGCTCGGTCACCTTCCTGCGCGAGCGCTTGGCGCCGGAGATGGTGACGGCGCTGGCGCGAATCGAAGGCCGCCCACTCGGGGTGATCGCCAACGACACCCGCCACACCGCCGGCGCCGTCACCAGCGATGCCGCCGACAAGGCGGCGCGGCTGCTGCAGCTCTGCGACGCCTTCGGCCTCCCCGTCGTCTCCCTCGTCGACACCCCCGGCTACATGGTCGGCCCCGAGGCGGAGGCGACCGGCCTCGTCCGCCACGCCTCGCGCCTGCTCGTCGCCGGGGCGGCGCTGCGGGTGCCGCTGATCGCCGTGATCTTGCGGCGCGGTTACGGCCTCGGCGCCCAGGCGATGGTCGGCGGCAGCCTGCACGAGCCGCTGCTGACGCTCGCCTGGCCGAGTGCCCACCTTGGGCCGATGGGGCTGGAGGGGGCGGTGCGGCTGGCATTGCGCAAGGAGCTGGAGGCGATCCCCGACGAGGCCGAGCGCGAGCAGCGCGTCCGCGACCTCACCGCCCAGGCCGAAGAGAACGCGAAGGTGCTGAACGCGGCGGCGCTGTTCGAGCTCGACGACGTCATCGACCCGGCCGAGACCCGCCGCCTGATCGCCTCGACCCTCACCGCCGCGGGGGACGCCCGTCCGCCCGGCGCCCACCGCTTCGTCGACACCTGGTGAACGAAAGGAAGACACCACCAACATGCCCCAGACCGACTACTCCGACCTGAAGGCGCTCTTCGTCAACTGCACCCTGAAGCGCAGCCCCGAGACCTCCAACACGCAGGGGCTGATGGACAGATCGATGGAGGTGATGCGCGCGCAGGGGGTCGAGGTCGAGTGCATCCGCGCGATCGACCACGAGATCGCGGTCGGCGTCTGGCCCGACATGACCGAACACGGCTGGGAGCGCGACGAGTGGCCGCAGATCTTCGAGCGGGTGATGGCCGCCGACATCCTCGTGCTCGGGATGCCGATCTGGCTGGGGGAGAAGTCCTCGGTCGCGACCCACGTGATCGAGCGCCTCTACGGCAACTCGAGCCTGCTCAACGACAAGGGCCAGTACGCCTACTACGGCCGCGTCGGCGGCTGCATCGTCACCGGCAACGAGGACGGGATCAAGCACTGCGCGATGAACGTGCTCTACTCGCTGCAGCACCTCGGCTACACGATCCCGCCCCAGGCCGACTCCGGCTGGATCGGCGAGGCCGGTCCCGGCCCCTCCTACCTCGACGAAGGCTCGGGCGGTCCCGAGAACGACTTCACCAACCGCAACACCACCTTCGCCGCCTGGAACATGCTCCACCTGGCGCGGATGCTGAAGGACGCCGGCGGCATCCCCGCCCACGGCAACCAGCGAACCGAGTGGGACGCCGGCTGCCGCTTCGACTTCCCCAACCCCGAGCACCGCGCCTGACGTCGTTTCCACCTTTTTGGTCCCTATGGGGGCACGAAAGGTGGAAACGATCACCAGTGCGCGTCGTGCTCCTCCATCACCCCGAGGCCCTCGGCCAGCTCGATGCCGCCCAGCGAGCCGCTGAAGCTGCCGAAGCGGTGGCGGTAGCGGGAGCGAATCAGGAGGAAGTTCTCGTCGCGGGCGTGCTTCGACTCGGTCGTGAAGTCGAGCTTCTCCCCTTCCGGTAGGTCGATGCCCTCGATGCCACGAAAGTTGACCGGGCGCGGCTCCGATGGCTCGCCGTCGATCCAGATCGCCCGCTCGCTGCCCTGCGGCGGGTCATGGATTCCCTCGACCAGGTTCCAGGCGAGGGAGCGCCCGTCGGCCGCTTCGCCGATTCCCGCCGACCAGCGCCAGCTGGTGTGGCGCTGGTGATGGCCGGCAGACTCGTCATCGACGCCGCGGCCGCTGACCCGCCACCGCTTGCCCGGTATCTCAACCGTTCCCTCCGCCGGCATCCCCACCCGCTTTCGCGTCCAGGCCTGGGCCTTCCCGCTCGGGTTGGTCGCCTCGATCGGGGCGACCTCGCCGATCGAGATGCTCGCGCGCAGATCGGGACTGTCGATCTCCAGTCGCGGTCCATCCAGGGTCACCTCTCGGCTGCCGGGCCGGAGGATCGTGCGCGCGGCATGCTGCCCCTGCCGGTCGAGGAAGATCCAGAACGACTGCGTCAGCGGACCGACCTCGGCCCGGGCGGCGCAGAGCATCAGCTCATCGGCGAAGAGGCCGACGTAGCGCCAGCGCTTGCGCAGCTGGCCGTTGTCGAAGAGGGGGAGGGAGGCCGGATCCATCGCGCGAAGGTACTTGGCCGTGTCGCTTTTGTCTTCTATGGGGAGACAAAAGCGACATGTGACTAGGCTCGCCTCGTGGACCAGATGATCCAGGTCATCGGCGCGCTGCTGATCCTCGCCGCCTTCGCGGCGGTCCAGTTCGAGCGCATGCGCCCCGACTCCCGCCTCTACCTTGCCCTCAACCTCGTCGGCTCGGTGATCCTCGCCGTGCTCGCGGTCCACGCCGAGCAGTGGGGGTTCGTGCTGCTTGAGGGGGTTTGGGCGATCGTCAGCGCTTGGGGCCTAGCCCACCTGCTGCTCTAGCCGCTCGGCGAGGCGTTTCATCCCCCGCTCGCGTGCCGCCTCGGCGGCGCCGCCCCAGTCGGTCGTCCGGTCCTGCGGACGCTTCACCTTCGCGTCGCGCAGCGTTGCGATGTCCTTGAACTTGAGCAGGTCCTCGCGCCCCTCGATCAGGGCCCCGCGCAGCGCCGGCCGTCGCTCGCGGATCGCGTTGTCGAGGATCGCCTCCAGGGAGCCGTGGGTGCGCAGCAGCTCGGCCGCGGTCTTCGGCCCGACGCCCTCGGCGCCCGGAAGCCCGTCGGAGGGATCGCCGCGCAGGGCGATGAAGTCCGGGACCAGCTCGGGGTCGATCCCGTAGCGCTCGCGCACCTCCGCCGGCCCCACCTCTTCGGCGCCTTTGCCGCCGCCGGTGCGGACGTAGAGCACGGTCACGTCCTCGCTCGCGCACTGGTACATGTCGCGGTCACCGGTCAGCAGCAGCGCCCGCCCGCCCGCCTCGGCCTCCAGCCGCGCGTAGGTGCCGAGCAGGTCGTCGGCCTCGAGCTCCTCGGCCGTCGCCACCGTCCACCCGAACGCCTCGAAGAACTCGCGCGAATCGGCGAACTGATGGGGGAGCTCGTCCGGCATCGCCGCCTCGCGCTCGGCGTGGTAGGCGGGGTAGAGCTCGGTCCGGTAGGCGGCGGCGTCGGGACCGAAGCAGAGCACCACCGCCCGCGGCCCGTGCAGTTCGACCTCGCGCAAAACCATGTTCGCCGTCCCCAGCAGCGCGTTCACCGGCCGCCCGTCCGGCCCGACGATCTTGCTCGGCAGCGCATAGAAGGCACGGAAGAGCATCGAGGGAGCGTCGACGGCAAGCAGCGGCGCGGGCACGGGAAGAGCCTATCTCCAAGGTGTGGTTGAGCTTTGATGCCCTTTAGGGGGCCAAAGCTCAACCACACCCTCTACGGTGTCGGCGATGGAGGGAGGCCAGCAGCCGCGCATCGCCCCAGGCAATCGCCGCCAGATTGGCCCCGTCAATGCCGCACTCGCCTGGGTGATCGGGCGCGCGAGCGGGGGGCGGCCGCCGCACGTCTTCACCACGCTCGCCCGCAACCGCGGCCTCTTCCGGCGCTGGCTCTGGTTCGCCGGCGGGTTGATGCCGGGAGGGAAGCTGCCGCGCAAGGACACCGAGCTGGTGATCCTCCGCGTCGCCCACAACACCGACTGCGGCTACGAGTGGTCCCACCACGAGCGCCTCGGCCAGCGCGCCGGGCTCAGCGCCGAGGAAGTCGAGCGGGTCCGCCAGGGCGCCGGGGCGGAGGGATGGACTCCCCGCCAGCAGAACTTCCTCCGCGCCGCCGACGAGATGCACGCCGACGGCGAAATCGGCGACGAGCTCTGGACCCGCCTCGCGGCCGAGTTCGACGACCGCCTCCTGATCGAGCTCTGCCTGCTGATCGGCCACTACGAGATGCTGGCGATGACCCTGAACACGCTGCGGGTCCAGCCCGAGGCGCCGGCGGACCGCCTCGGCTGATGTCGGCGCCGGTCCCGGACCTGAGCGGCAAGCGCTGCTTCATCACCGGCGCCGCCAGCGGCATCGGCCGCGCCGCCGCGCTCGCCTCCGCCCGGCGCGGTGCCGACCTCTACCTCACCGATCGCGCCGCCGAGGGGCTGGAGGAGACCGCGGCGATGGTCCGCGCCGCCGGCGGCCGGGTCAGCTACACGCACGCCACTGACATCACCGACCACACCGCGGTCGTCGCCATGGCGGAGGAGGTCCACGCCACCCACGGCAGCATGGACGTGGTGATGAACGTCGCCGGGATCTCGATCTGGGGATCGATCGATCGGCTCACCCACGACCACTGGCAGCGGGTGATCGAGATCGACCTGATCGGCCCGATCAGCGTGCTCGAGTCCTTCGTGCCGCCGATGATCGAGGCCGGGCGCGGCGGCCACGTCGTCAACGTCTCCTCCGCCGCCGGCCTCCTCGGCCTGCCCTGGCACGCCGCCTACAGCGCCGCCAAGTTCGGCCTCCGCGGCGTCTCCGAGGTGCTGCGCTTCGACCTGCAGCGGCACGACATCGGCGTCAGCCTCGTCTGCCCAGGGGGAGTTAAAACCCCGCTGGTGGGAACGGTCGAGATCGTCGGCGTCGACTCCCAGAATCCGAAGATCCAGAAGCTGAAAGACCGCTTCGAGAAGCGCGCGGTCACGCCCGAGCACGTGGCGGAGAAGATCATCGACGGAATTGAGAGGAACCGCTACCTCGTCTTCACCTCCTGCGACATCCAATTCGCCTTCCTGCTGCAGCGCTGGTTCCCACCCGGCTACGAGCTGATCATGCGGCTGATGAACCGCCAGCTCGTCGCCGTCGCCGAGCGCGCCTGATCGGCGTTCGTCCTTTGTCGCCCGATGGCCGACAAAGGACGAACGCCGCGGGTGGCTAGAGTCGGGCGCCGCATGAAGGCCCTCGACATCCAGAACCTGGAGAAGCGCTACCCGACCGGGGTGGAGGCGCTGCGCGGCGTCTCGGTCGAGATCGAGCCGGGCGCGATCTACGGCCTGCTCGGTCCCAACGGCGCCGGCAAGTCGACGCTGATCCACTGCACCACCGGGCTCGCCCAACCGACCGGCGGCTCGATTGAGGTCTTCGGCCACGACGCGATCGACAACTACGCCGAGGCGCGCCAGGCGGTCGGGTTGGCGCCCCAGGAGCCCAACCTCGACTGGTTCCTCACCGCCGAGGAGACCCTCGATTACCACGCCGGCTACTTCGGGATGCCGCGCCGCGAACGCCGCGAGCGCGCCAAGGAGCTGCTGGAGACCTTCTCCCTGACCGAGAAGCGCGATGAACGCACCCGCACCCTCTCCGGTGGGATGAAACGGCGGCTGATCCTGGCCCGGGCGATCATGCACCGGCCCCGCCTGCTGATCCTCGACGAGCCGACCGCCGGCGTCGACGTCGAGCTCCGGCTCGAGCTCTGGCACTACGTCCAGAAAATCAACCAGGAGGGGACGACGATCCTCCTCACCACTCATTACCTGGAGGAGGCCGAGCAGCTCTGCGACCGGATCGCCTTCATCGCCGAGGGGCAGATCGTCGCCGAGGGGACCAGCGATGAGCTGGCCGAGCGCTTCGACGTGCCGAACCTCGAGGACGCCTACCTCGCCCTGGTCGGCCGCAAAGAGCTCTCCCGCTCGCACATCGAGCTGACCCCGGAGGTGGAGGCGTGAGCGCCGCCCAGATCCGCCTCGCGACCCTATGGCGGCGCGAGGTCAACCGCTTCATGAAGATCAAGAAGCAGACGATCGGCGCGCCGCTACTGGAAACCTTCCTCTACATCTCCGTCTTCGGCGCCGCCCTCGGCTCGCGGATCGACCAGTTGCACGGGATCGACTACGTCGTCTTCGTCATCCCCGGGCTGATCATGATGGCCTGGGCGACCAACGCCTTCTCCAACAACTCCTCCTCGATCCTCCAGCAGAAGTTCCAGGGCGCGATCCAGGACCAGCTCTCCTCGCCCGCCTCGCCGGCGGAGCTGCTGCTCGCCTTCTCGCTCGGCGGCTTCATGCGCGGGCTGATCGTCGCGCTGCTGACCTTCATCGCCTCCTCGCTGCTGGTCGACCTCCCGGTCGAGCACGTCCTCGTCCTGATCCCGTCCCTGTTCCTGGTCGGGTTCTTCTTCAGCCAGCTGGGAGTGCTGATCGGCGTCCGGGCCGAACAGTTCGACGACGTCGCCTTCGCCCAGACCTTCGTGCTGACCCCGCTGATCTTCCTCGGCGGCGTCTTCTACTCGGCGACCCTGCTGCCGCAGCCCTACGAGACCCTGACCCACTTCAACCCGCTCTTCTACATGATCAATCTGGTCCGCTACGGGTTCGTCGGGTACACGGAAGTCAGCATCGCCCTCTCGCTGGCGGCGCTGACCGCGGCCACCACCGTCCTCTTCCTGGTCAACCTGCGCCTCTTCAGCAAGGGCTACCGACTGCGCGCGTAGCGATTGGCGAGTTAGCCTCGCTATAGGGGGGCTAACTCACCAACCGTCGACGTTCTCCTCGATCCAGGCGAGGTAGCCGGCCGAGCCGGCGACGATCGGGGTGGCGATGATCTCCGGCTCGTCGTAGGAGTGGCCCTTCCGGATCGCCGCCTCGACCGCCTCGTAGGCAGCCCGGGTCGTCTTCACCAAACACTGCCACTCCCGCTCCTCCTCAACCGCCCCCTGCCAGCGGTAGCGGCTGACAACCGGCCCCACCACCTGCACGCAAGCCGCCAACCGCCGCTCCACCAGCACCTCAGCAATCCGCCCAGCTTCCTCCTCGGACCCTGCCGTCGTCAGCACCTGAATGCAGTCGCTCATTCGGGCTGGAGCTTAGAAGGGGACCGGGGTACCTCCTCCAGACACTCAACCGCGAGCCATAGCGAGCGGTGTCTGGAGGAGGTACCCCGGTCCCCCGGCAACGCTGGTCTATCCCGGATCCGCGACCGGCACCGCGACCTTCTCGTGATCGTCCGGAAGCAACAAGATCGCCCCCTCGCCGGTCACATAGGCCTCCTCGCCGTGCTGGTTGATGTCCATGCCCATCGCCTCTTCGCGCTCGGTCGCCCGCAGCGGCATGATCGCCCCGATCACCTTCAGCAGGACGAAGGTGGCGACGAAGGCGTAGGTCGGCGCCGCCAGCACCGCCAGCACCTGGTCCCAGAGCTGGGCGGCGTTGCCGTAGAAGAGCCCGTCGGAGACCCCGTTCCAGCTCTCCTGGGCGAAGAAGCCGATGAAGAGGATCCCGAAGAGGCCTGCGGTGCCGTGGGCGGCGAGGACGTCGAGGGTCTCGTCGACCCGGGTCCGCGTCCGGTAGGCGATGATCCCCCAGCTCGGGATCGCCCCGAGGGCGCCGAGCAGCATCGCCCAGCCGGGGCTGATGTAGCCGCCGGCGGGGGTGATCAGGACGCAGCCGACGATGATCGCGGTGGCGGCGCCGATCGCCGTCACCTTGCGTCCGGCGATGACGTCGAGCGCGAACCAGACGACCAGGGTCGTCGCCGGGCAGAGCAGGGTGTTGGTGAAGGCGAGGACGCTGCCTTCGCCGGTCGAGAAGCCACTGCCGCCGTTGAACCCGAACCAGCCGAACCACAGCAGCCCGGCCCCCAGCAGCACGTACATCGCGTTGTGAGGGAGAAGCGCCTGGCGGCCGTAGTCCTTGCGCGCGCCGACGACCAGCGCCGCCGCCAGGGCCGAGAACCCGGAGGCCATCTCGACCGGCACGCCGCCGGCGAAGTCGAGGGTGCCGCCCTCGATCAGCCAGCCGCCGCCGAACGCCCAGTGGGCGAGGACGGCGTAGACCAGCACCGACCACAGCGCCGAGAAGAGCAGGAACGCCCCGAACCGCATCCGCTCGACCACGGCGCCGGAGATCAGCGCCACGGTGATGATGCAGAAGGTCGCCTGGAAGGCGAAGAAGACGAGCTCGGGGATCGTCGACCCTTCTTCGCGCGGCATGAAGTCGACGCCGCTCATGAAGGCGTTGCCGAGGCCGCCGATCAGGTCGCCGTTGCCGTCGAAGGCGAGCGAGTAGCCGACCGCCGCCCAGGTGACGGTGGCGACGGCGATCGCGGCGACGCACATCATGAAGGTGTTGAGGGTGTTCTTCGAGCGCACCAGCCCGGCGTAGAAGAGGCCCAGTGCCGGCGTCATCAGCAGCACCAGCGCGGTTGCCATCAGCATCCAGGCGGTATCGCCGGTGTCGACCGCGGCGATCATTTGCCCACCGGCGTGACGGCGCCTTCGTCGGTGTCGCCGGTGCGGATCCGCACCGCCCGCTCGAGCGGGAGGACGAAGATCTTGCCGTCGCCGACTTCACCGGTGCGGCCGCCTTCGCACAGGGCCGCCACGGTTTTGTCGACGAAGTCGTCGGAGACGGCGAGCTCGAACCTGATCTTGTCCGAAAGCCCCATTTGCACCGTCGTGCCGCGATAGGTCTCGACCCGGTCCATCTCGCCGCCGTGCCCCTGGACCCGGCTCATCGAGAACCCACGCACGTCGGCTCGATGGAGCGCCTCCAAGACCTGGTTCGCCTGCTCCGGGCGAACGATCCCGATTACCAGTTTCACTTTTCTCTCCCTCTCCGCTTGGCTGCCGCTGCGGTGCGCGAGCCTATCGGGATGGCAACTGGGATTGCGCGCCCCCTCTCAGTCGCGAGCCGAGGCCCCCTTCTCCCTACAATCCGATCCGAATGGCCACGCGGGTCCGCAGGCGGCGTCGTAAGCCCCACCATCCCATCTGGCACAAGATCGCGATCCCGCTCGGGGTGCTCGCTGCGCTTGTGGCGATTGCCGGTGGAATCGGTGCCGCCTGGGCGCTCAACGTCTACAACTCGGCGCCCCCGCTGGAGAGCCTGAAACCGGTCCAGAAGGGCCGCTCCTCGGCGATCTACGCCGCCGACGGCAGCCTGATCGGGTTCATCCGCTCCGAAAACGTGCGTCAGCCGCTGCCGGGCAAGTCGCTGCCGCGGGTGCTGCGCGAGGCAACGGTCGCGATCGAGGACAGGAACTTCTACCACCACGGCGCCCTCGACTACGAAGGCATCGCCCGCGCCCTCTGGGAGGACATCCAGGCCGGCGCCGCGGTTCAGGGCGCCTCGACGATCACCCAGCAGCTGGTCCGCAACCTCTACATCTCGAACCCGCAGAACACGATCGAGCGCAAGATCAAAGAAGCCCGGCTCGCGCGCGAATTCGAGAAGAAGCACAACAAGGAATGGATCCTCAAGGAATACCTCAACACCGCTCCCTACGGGACGGTCGAAGGGCAGACGGCGGTGGGGGCCGAGGCGGCGGCGCAGACCTACTTCAGCAAGCCGGCCAAGGATCTCGACCTGACCGAGGCGGCGATGATCGCGGGCCTGCCGCAGGCACCCTCCGAATACAACCCGTTCCTCGATCCGAAAGCGGCGCTGTCGCGCCGCAACGAGGTCCTGACGGCGATGGCCGAGGAGGACTACATAACCGAGCAGGAAGCCCGTGACGCCAGCACCCGCGGGCTCGGCATCGACGCCGGCAAGAAGTACCAGGTGATCAAAGACCCGTTCCTCTTCGACCTCGTCCAGAACGAACTGATCCAGCGCTACGGGATCAACACCGTCCGCAACGGCGGGCTCAAGGCCTACACGACGATCGACCCCGACCTGCAGCAGAAGGCCGAAGAAGCGGTCGAAAACTACTGCTACGTCTGTTACCCGGAAGGCGGCCCGGCGGCCGGCCTCGCTTCGGTCAACCCGGAGACGGGAGCGATCGTCGCCCTCGCCGCGACCGAAGGCTACGAAGACGAAGCCCAGTTCAACTACGCCTGGCAGGCGCACCGCCAGCCCGGCTCCTCGTTCAAGACGATCGTCCTCGCGGCGGCGGTGAAGGAGGGGGTCGACCCCGGCAGCACCTACTACGACGGCTCCTCGCCGAAGACCCTCGAAATCCCCGGCGGCGGCACCTGGACCGTCAACAACTCCGAGGGGGACGGGGGCGGAACCGAGAACCTGGAAAGCGCGACCTGGCACTCGGTCAACGTCGTCTACGCCCAGCTCGATCTCGACGTCGGGCCCGAAGACGTGACCGAGATGGCGCGCGAGCTGGGGATCGAAGCGCCCCTGCAGTCGGTCCCGGCCGAGGGCATCGGCGGTCTCGGCTACGGCGTCACGCCGCTGGAAATGGCCAGCGCCTACGCGACCATCGCCAACGGCGGCGTCCATCACGACGCCACCGCGGTCAGCAAAGTCGAGTTCCCGGCCGAAGAGGGCAAGGTCAAGGTCGACAACTTCGAGAAAGACCCCGGCGACCGCGTCCTCACCGAGGGTCAGGCCTACGAAGTGACCCGGATCCTCGAGGGCGTGATCACCCAGGGGACGGGCGCCGGCTACACCTACATGGGCTGCTCCGATGCGGCCGGCAAGACCGGCACCTCGGAGGAGCTCTCCGACGCCTGGTTCGTCGGCTACACGCCGCTGTACTCGACCGCGGTCTGGGTCGGGCACCCGACCTCGCGTGAATACACCGGCTTCGGCGGTCCCACCGCCGGCCCGATCTGGGCGAACTTCATGTCCTCCGCCGTCGAAGGCGACTGCCCCGAATTCGAAGCCCCGAGCTCGCTGCCCGACCTCTCCGGCCTCGACAGCGACCACACCTCCGAAGGCTACGAGAGCTACGAAGGCGAAGAAGAATTCGACAGCTCCGAAGAAGAAACCGAGGAGCCGGAGGACGGAGACCAGGCTAACGGCGACGAAGGCGCCGGCGAAGACGCTCCTGCCGCCGAAGCCGAAAGCACCCCGGAACCGACTCCCACGCCGGAAGCTTCACCGCCCCCCGCCGGCGGCGGCATCAGCCCCGGCTGAGCTACTCCCCGATCAGCTCGATTCGGTAGCCGTCGGGATCTCTGACGAAGCAGATGCGGTGGCCCTCGGTGCGGCCGCCGGGGCGGTAGGGCGGCTTTTCGGGCTCGATCCCGAGGTCGGCCAGGCGCTGCAGGGTCGCGTCGAGGTCGTCGACGCCGAGGGCAATGTGGTTGTAACCGGTGCCGTGGTCGTAGGACTCGACGCCGTGGTTGTAGGTGAGCTCGAGGCGGGGGTCCTCGCCGGGCATCGCCATGAAGACGTTGATCGCCTCCTCTCCGATCGGCATCCGCCGCACCTCCTCGAAGCCGAGCTTCTCGTAGAAGTCGACCGAGCGATCGATGTCCCCGATGCGGTAACAGGTGTGGAGGAAGGTGGCCACGGTTCTCACTCAAGGTTACCGAGGGTGCAAACGGCCCAAAAGCAGGTAGAGACCGGCTTCTTCGGTTGAACTCGCCCGACCGGCGTAATACCGTGCGCCGTCGGCCCCGGGGGCCGTGCCCCCGCGATTCGAAAATTTCCTCGAGAAAGGCACGTTTTGTCCAAGCTTTCATCCCGCAGTCGCTTGCGGGCTCTCGTCCTGGCTGTCTCGGCGGCCGCTCTCCTCGTCGCCGTCGTCGCACCCGCCGCCGGCGCCGCGACGCCCACCGGTGTCACCCAGCAGGTCACGATGGAGCTGACCAAAGGCAAGCTGAAATTCGTCGGGCCGGCATCGGTCACTGTCGGCGATCAGCTGGAAATCGTCAACGAGACGAATCCGAAACAGGTCGGTCCGCACACCTTCTCCCTGGTCACCAAAGGCTCGCTGCCGAAGACCCCGAAGGCGCGGAAGAACTGCTTCACGCCGAAACACATCTGCCTCGCGGTCGCGATCTGGCACGGCTTCAACCCGAAAAACGAAGCAATCACGAAGAACCCGTCCAAGGCCGGCCCGGCTGGTTGGAGCACCGCCGGCAACGCCACCGGCAAGAAGGGCGACTCCTGGTTCACCGAAAAGAAAGGCGAGACCTTCTCCCAGGAAGTGACCGCCGCCCCCGGAACCCTCTACTACCTCTGCGCCGTGCATCCCTTCATGCAGGGCAAGGTGAACGTCGTAGCCCCGGTAGTCCCGCTGCCCACGCCGACCAGCTAGCGGCACGTCTGGGCTGCCTTCAGTTCCGCACCGCCGCTTCGGTCGCCGAGCTTTCCTCGGCGGCCTCGGCGGCGGTGCTCTCGCCGTCCTCCTGCCCCTGCGGGGCAGGAGCGGCGGCCTGCTGCCGCTGAGCACCGAGCCGCCGCCGGCGCTCGCCGCCGCGGTTCCCTTCCGCTCGCGGTTGCCGATCCCACCGGTCCTCGACGAAGACCACATCCGGATCCCGATCCGCGAGGCCGAGCAGCAGATCCTCCCCGGCCCCAAGACGAAGCTCTGGACCTTCGGCGGCAGCTTCCCGGGGCCGACGATCCGCCGCCGCGCCGGCCAGCGCACCCGGGTCACCTTCGACCACGAGCTGCCGGAGAAGGCGGGGGAGCTCTCGATCCACCTCCACGGCGGCCACAACCGCACCCAGTTCGACGGCCAGCCCGGCGGCCTGACCAAGCGCCAGCCGATCTCCTACTTCTGCCGCATCCCCCGCGGCCTCTCCGCCCGCGAGTCCGGCAACGACCTCCTGCTCGAGCCGGGCCGGAGCAAAACCTACGCCTACGACCTGGTCGAGGACGGGGGTCCCGAACGCGCCTCGTTCCAGTGGTACCACGACCACCGCCTCGACCGGACCGCGCCGAACGTCTGGAAGGGGCTCGCCGGGATGTGGATCGTCGACGACGAGTTCGAGCAGCGGCTGCCGCTTCCGACCGGCGCCCAGGACCTGCCGCTGATGATCGCCGACCGCACCTTCGACCGCGACAACCAGCTCACCGATCCCTTCACCAACCGCCGCCCCCCGTCGGACGGGATCCTCGGCGAGAGCGTCCTCGTCAACGGCGCCTACATGCCCCACCACCGGGTCGGCCCGCGCCGTTACCGCCTGCGCTTCCTCAACGTCTCCTCCTTCCGCAGCTACAACCTGCAGCTTTCCAACGGGGCGCCGATGATCCAGATCGCGACCGAGAGCGGGCTGATGCCGAAGCCGATCCGCCGCCGCGAGATCCTCCTCGGACCCGCCGAGCGGGTCGAGGTGATCGTCGACTTCGGGAGGATGGCCGGGGAGAGCGTCGAGCTCCGCAGCAGCGCCCGCCACCCCGGTCGCAACCCGATCGGCGCCCGCACCTACAGCGGCGCCCTGATGCAGTTCCGGGTGGGGAGGGGCCGGATTCCCGACCCGAGCCGGGTCCCGCGCCGTCTGCGCCCGCTGCCGGGGTGGACTCAGAAGGCCAAGCGCGAGCCCGACCAGCGCTGGGTGATCACCATCGACGGCTTCTTCAAGCCCACTTGGCGGATCAACGGCCGCACCTTCAATCCCGCTCGTTCGGAGGCCTTCCCGCGGCTGGGGACGACGGAGACCTGGGAGATCGTCAACAAGACCAGCGTCGCCCACGTGATGCACCTGCACCACAGCGACTGGTACCTGCTCGAGCGCAACGGCAAGGCCCCGCCCGCCTGGGAAGACTGTCTCAAGGAGACGTTTTTCCTCTTCCCCAATGAAAAAATTCTCCTTGCCGGTCATTTCTCCGATTACACCGGCAAGTACGTGGTCCACTGCCACATGCTCGACCACGAGGATCACGGCTTGATGAGCCAGTTCCAGGTGGTTCGGCCCTAAAGAAAACGCGGGCGTTTGCCGATGCTCCGGGCATGGCGATTGCCGAAAATCGGGTAAGTCTTCGACCTGCCGCCCGTACGCGTGCGCGCGCGGCGGCGGGCCTCCTCGTCGCCGGCGCCGGCCTCGTTGCGATCACGCTGATCCTGCCCCACCCGGAAGGGGCCGACGAAGTGGCCTTGATCCTGACGGCTGCGGGCATGGCGATCGCGGGTGGAGTCGTCTGGATCTTCGCCGGCCGGATTCCAACCGCCGCGGTGCACCTGCTCCTCGGAGGCATCATTGCGGTGACCGGCCTGCTGATCTACGAGAGCGGGATCGCGGTCGGTCAGTACGGAACGATCTTCGTCTGGACGACCTTGATCACGTCCTTCTTCTTCTCGCGGCGGACCGCCACCCTGCACCTCGTCTGGCTCATTGCGGTGAACGGTCTCGTCCTGGTCCTGGTCGAAAACACCGCCGGCTACTCGCCGCTGACCCGTTGGCTCTTCACCACCATCTCCCTGACCGTGGTGATGCTGCTGATCACCGGCATCGTCGCCCGTCGCGCCCGCGCCGACGAGCGCGCCCGCCACTTCTTCGACCTCTCGCGGGACATGCTCTGCACCGCCAACATGGACGGCTACTTCGTCGAGCTCAACGACGCCTGGACGCAGTACCTCGGCTATGACCTCGAGGAACTGCGCTCGGTCCCCTTCATCGAACGGGTCCATCCCGACGACCGGGAGCGGACCGAAGCCGAGTCCGCCGGGCTCTTCGAAGGCGCCGTCACGGTCGGCTTCGAGAACCGTTACCTGGCCAAAGACGGGACCTGGCACTGGCTGCGCTGGAGCTCGCAGCGTTCCCCGGAGGAGTCGCTGATCTACGCTCGCGCCGCCGACGTCACCGAGCTGAAGCAGATCGAGGCCGAACGCGAGGAGCTGCTCGACAAGGTTCAGGAGATGGCGCGTCACGACACCCTCACCGGCCTGCCGAACCGTCGTGCGCTGGAGGAACAGCTGCCGCAGGCGATGGCCCGCGCCCGTCGCGCCCGCTCGCCGCTGTGCGTCGCGATCCTCGACATCGACCACTTCAAGGACTACAACGACACCCACGGGCATCTGGCGGGAGACGAGGTCCTGCGCGCCTGCGCCCGGGCCTGGGATTCGGCCCTGCGCGGCGAGGACACGATCGTCCGCTTCGGCGGCGAGGAGTTCCTCGTCCTTCTGCCCGACACCGAGCCCGACCAGGCGGCGGAAATCGTCGAGCGGCTGCGGCTGAAGACGCCGATGAACCAGAGCTGCTCGGCCGGCCTCGCCCGCTGGGACTGCACCGAGTCGATCGACGAACTGCTCGGTCGCGCTGACAAGGCGCTGTACCTGGCCAAGGCCAGCGGCCGCAACCAGCTGGCACAGGCTTCCACGAGCGCGTAATGATGCGCGGATGGGCCGCGAAGAGCACGAACGCGCCGTGCGCTTCCGCACCGCCCGGCGCGATCCCGAGCTGACCGTCGTCGAGGGCTTCCACGCGCTCAAGCACGCGCTGCGGTTCGGGGCCGAGCTGGTCGAGGCGGTGGCGGTCGATCCGGACGCGCTCGAGGCGATGGCCGCCGACCTCGCACCCGACCTGGCGGGCCAGTTCGGCGGGCGGGTCGAGACGATCGACAAGGAGACGCTGGCGGAACTGGTGCCGCTGCTCCCTCACACCGGCGTCGCCGCGATCGCCCGCCGGCCCCGCGTTCGACCTCGAGGCCGCGCTCGCCGACCCGGCGCCGGCGCCGGCGGTCCTGCTCGAGCAGCCGCGCAACATGGGCAACATCGGCGCCTGCATCCGGGTCGCCGCCGGCGCCGGCGCCGCGGCGCTGATCACCACGGGCGAGAACGATCCCTGGCATCCAGATGCTGTCCGCGGCGCCGCCGGACTGCAGTTCGCCCTCCCGGTCGCCTCGGTCGAGGCCATGCCCGAAAGCGATCGGCCGCTGCTGGCGATCGACCCCGAGGGGGAGGAGCTGGCGCCGGCGGAACTTCCCAGCCGTGCCGTGCTTGCCTTCGGTACCGAGCGCCACGGCCTCAGCAGCGAAGTCTTCGAGCGGGCCGAGGCGCGGATCTCGATCCCGATGCGCGATGGTGTCTCCAGCCTCAATCTGGCCACCTCGGTTGCGATTGTGCTTTTTACGCTGAGAATCAGCGCGTAATCAACGAAAGGAACGCCTTGCCAGTTCTGTTTGCAGACATCAACTTCGGAGAAGCGCTTCTCCTCTCCCTGGAGATCTTCTTCTTCGTCGCCTGGATCTGGATCCTGATCACGATCCTCAACGACCTCTTCCGCGACCACGAGCTCTCCGGGGGTGCGAAGGCTGCCTGGGTCCTGTTCCTCGTCCTGATCCCGTTCCTGGCCTCGTTGATCTACCTGATCGCCCGCGGCGGCGGCATGCGCGACCGCGCGATCAAAGCCCAGGCCGACGTGAAGAAGCATTTCGACGAATACGTTCGCGAGCAGGCCCACGCCGGCTCGCCTGCTGATGAGCTGCACAAGCTCTCCGAGCTGAAAGCCAAGGGCGACCTCAGCCAGGAGGAGTTCGATCAGGCGAAGGCGAAGCTGCTGACCTGAGCGGAGGGTCCGGGAGTCGTCAACGGCTCCCGGACTCCTGCAAAACCCGCAAATTGCAAGGGAACTTGCGGGTTATCGGCTACTCGTAGAGCGGCGGAGGGGCTTCGCTAGCCTGCGCCGTCGTGCTGTTTGCCTCCTCCACGAGCACGGTTCGCCGCCGTGCCCTGATCTTCGCCGCCCTTCTCCTCGCCGCACTCTGCGCGGTCGCTGCCACCTGGGCCGGGAGTGCGCCGGCCGACCCGCGGGACAAAATGGAAGCGACCCGCGACAAGCTCGAAGACGTCCGCGCCCAAGGGAGCGAGCTGGCGGCGACGATCGCCGAACAGAACGCGGCGATCGACTCGATGCTGGGCGAAGTCTCGGCCCTGCGTCAAGAGCAGGAAGCGGTCGAGGCCGAACTGGCGGCCAAGCAGGCCGAGCTGGAGCGGGCGACGGCAGCGTTGGAAAAAGAAGAAGAGCATCTGGAGCGGGTGCGGGCGAAGCTGCAGCGGGCCCTCGACGTCCTCGCCGACCGCCTGGTCGCGATCTACGAGGCGGGCTCGCCCGACGTCCTCAGCTCCGTGCTCGAGTCCGAGGACCTCTCTGAGATGGCCGCCCAGACCGAGTACCTGCAGCAGATCCAGAGCTACGACGACGCGGTTGTCGAGCGGGTGACGACGCTGCGCAACCAGGTCCGCTCGGCGGTCGAACGACTCGACGAGCAGCGGGCCGAGATCGAAGCCGCGCGCGACGCGATCGCCGCCAAGGAGCGCGAAGTCGCCGCCGCCAAGCAGGAAGCCTACGAGCGCTTCACCGAACTGAAGGCAGCGCAGGGCGCGCGCCAGCAGGCATTGGAGGAGCTCGAATCGCGCGAATCCGCGCTCAGCAGCAACCTCTCCGCGCTCTCCGAACAGGTCGCCTCCGAAGGCGGCGACGCGACCGAAGGTCAGATGCCGGCGCCGCTCAACCCCGGGCAGGAAGCCGAGCTGATCTCAGAAAGCGAAGCGAGCGCGCCGGCCGCGGCCCCGCCGGCGGTCAAGGACGCGATCGCCGCCGCCAACGCGATCGCCACCACCCCCTACATCTGGGGCGGCGGCCACGGCTCCTTCGAATCCTCCGGCTACGACTGCTCCGGCGCGGTCAGCTACGCCCTGCACGGTGGCGGCATGCTGGAAAGCCCGCTCGACTCGACCGGCCTCTCGACCTGGGGCGAACCCGGGCCCGGTCGCTGGATCACGGTCTACGCCAACGCCGGCCACGCCTGGATGGTGATCGCCGGCATCGCCTTCGACACCAGCGGCGGCGCCGGCCCCCGCTGGCACGACCCCTGGGTCAACTCGCCTGAAGGCTTCATAGCTAGACATCCGGCTGGCTACTGAGCATCGTTTCCACCTTTTGTGCCCCTATAGGGGCGTCAACTCTGGAAACGACGCAACCGGCTCGGGTAAGTTTGGGGCCATGGGTCTTGAGCAGGAGCTGGAGGAGCTACTCGAGGTAGAGAAGTTCGAGCCGCCGGAGGAGTTCCGGCAGGCGGCGCTCTGGTCGGACCCGAAGATCTACGAGGAGGCCGCCGCCGACCCCGAGGCCTGGTGGACCGCGCAGGCGAAGGAGCTGCTCGACTGGGACGTCGAGCCGAGCGAAGGGCTCGACGACTCCAACCCGCCCTTCTACAAGTGGTTCGCCGACGGGCGGCTCAACGCCAGCTTCAACTGCCTCGACCGCCACGTCGAGGCCGGCAACGGCGAGCGCGTCGCCTACCACTGGCGCGGCGAGGAGGGGGAGGAGCGCGACCTCACCTACGCCGACCTGCTCGGCGACGTCCAGCGCTTCGCCAACGCGCTCAAGGACCTCGGCGTCGGCAAGGGCGACGTGGTCGGGATCTACCTGCCGATGATCCCCGAGGTCGTCGTCGCGATGCTCGCCTGCGCCCGCATCGGCGCCATCCACAACGTCGTCTTCGGCGGCTTCTCGGCCGAGTCGGTGCGGGAGCGGATGGAGTTCTCCGAAGCCAAGGCGCTGGTCACCGTCGACGGCGCCCGCCGCAAGGGGAAGACGGCTCCGATCAAGCCGCAGGTCGACGAGCATCTGGGGGACCTCGGCACGCTGGAGACGATCGTCGTCGTCCGCCATACCGGCATCGAGTGCCCGATGGAGACCGAGCGCGACGTCTTCTACGACGAGGTGCTGGCCGCCGCCGACCCCGAGTGCCCGGCCGAGCCGATGGAGGCCGAGCACCCGCTCTACATTCTCTACACCTCCGGCTCGACCGCGAAGCCGAAGGGGATCCTCCACACCACCGGCGGCTACATGACCGGCGTCACCGCCACCCACCGCTACGTCTTCGACCTCAAGCCCGAGTCCGACGTCTACTGGTGCGCCGCCGACGTCGGCTGGGTCACCGGCCACTCCTACATCGTCTACGGCCCGCTCGCCAACGGCGCGACCTCGGTGATGTGGGAGGGGGCGCCCGACTATCCCCACAAAGGGATCTGGTGGGAGGTCGCTGCCCGCTACAAGGCGACGATCCTCTACGCGGCCCCGACCGCGATCCGCACCTTCATCAAGTGGGGCGCCGAGATCCCGGCCGAACACGACCTCTCCTCGCTGCGCCTGCTCGGCTCGGTCGGGGAGCCGATCAACCCCAAGGCCTGGCTCTGGTACCAGCAGGTGATCGGCGGCGGTCGCTGTCCGGTCGTCGACACCTGGTGGCAGACGGAGACCGGCGCGATCATGATCTCGCCGCTGCCGGGGATCACCGCGACCAAGCCCGGCTCGGCGACGACGCCGTTCCCCGGGGTGGAGGCGGAGGTGGTCGACGAGTCCGAGGGAAAGCCGGTGGGGGAAGGGCAGGGCCTGCTGGTGCTGGAGCGCCCCTGGCCCTCGATGCTGCGCGGCCTCTACAAGGAGGACGACCGCTTCGTCGAGACTTACTTCGCGAAGTTCGGGACCGAGCGCTACCTGGTCGGCGACGCCGCCCGCCGCGACTCCGACGGCTACTTCTGGGTGATCGGGCGGATCGACGACGTCGTCAACGTCTCCGGCCACCGCCTCTCCACGGCCGAGGTCGAGTCGGCGATCGTCGCCCATCCCCAAGTCGCCGAGGCGGCGGTGATCGGCCAGTCCGACGAGGACACCGGCCAGGCGATCTGCGCCTTCGTCACCCTCCGCGGCGACATCGCCGAGAGCGAGGAGCTGGTCGAGGGCATCCGCGCCACCGTCGCCGAGCGGATCGGCAAATTCGCCCGCCCGAAGCGGATCGTCTGGGCCGACGACCTGCCGAAGACCCGCTCCGGCAAGATCATGCGCCGCCTGCTGCGGGACATCGCCGAGGGCCGGGCGCTGGGCGACGTCACCACCCTCCGCGATCCCGACGTGATGGGGGAGCTCGAGGCGAAGATCGCCGAGGAGCAGGCGAAGGCCGACTGAACGCACTTGTCCCCGGTATGCGGGGACAACTACGTTCGGTTGCGCTCCGCCATTCGCTCGATCGCGACCTCGAGTGCCTGGATCTGCTGCTGGACGCTGTGCAGTTCGCGCAGGGCCAGCGCCTCGGCGCTCAGCTGGTCCTCCTCCAACTCTTCCTCGATCTCGGCGAGTTCGGGGGCGAGGAAGCGTTGGGCGAAGGAGCCGGTGAGGAGGGCGACGAAGCCGATCCCGACCAGGAGGACGGCGACGGAGACGATCTCGCCGCCGGTGGTGCTCGGCTGGATTTCCGATCCGAGCGTGGTCATCGTCGTGATCGTCCAGTAGATGTCGTCCCAGAAGTCGAGGTCCTGGCGCTGCTCGAAGGCGTCGAAGAGGGCGGCTCCGCCGACCACGGTCAGGACCGCGAGCAGGGCGGCGTAGCGGACCCCCTCCAGCGAGAAGACCTCGCGCGAGAGCTGGGCGAGGCGCAGCAGTCGCAGCAACCGCAGCAGGCGGAGGACGCGGAGGCTCTGCAGGCCGGCGGGGAGGACCGGCGGGGTGAGGAAGACGATGACGAGGTCGAGCGGGTGGTGCCGCAGCCACTTGCGGCGGTCGGGGACGACCGCGAGCATGGTCACGAGCTCGACCAGGAAGGCGGTCCAGGTCACCCAGTTGAGGAGGATCGCGACGTCCTCGAGCAGGCCCCCCGGCTCGGACTCGGTGATCGCCACGGTCGGCAGGGTCAGCGCCGCCGCTATCAGCATCGGCGTTTTCAGCCGTTCCGCCACCCGCGTGCTGCGGGCGTCCATCCCCGGCTCGTAGCGGGCGGTCTTCTCGGCTTCGCGCTCCACCGCGACTGCTTCGACGGCGTACCGGCGTGTCCTGGCAAATGGGAGTGATATGCGAAAGAGTGCTGAGCACTCGATGGACTACTCGCGATTGAGATGGCTGGAGCCCGCAGCGGAGCGCAAGCGCGTCGTCCGCAACCTGATGGCGCTGCGGGCGCAGCTCGACGAAGAAGTGCCGCCGAAGAACGCCGAATCCGACCTCCTGCTGGCGACCTGGAACCTGCGCGACTTCGCCAAGGACAACCGCAAAGGCTATGGCGAGCGCTTCCCCGAGTCTCACTTCTACATCGCCGAGGTCCTCTCACGCTTCGACTTCATCGCCGTCCAGGAGATCAACGAGCTCGACGAGTGGGAGAAGGTGATGAAGATCCTCGGACCCTCGTGGGACTGGATCGCGACCGACGTCACCGAGGGCACCGGCGGCAACGGGGAGCGGCTCACCTACCTCTACGACAAGCGCAAGGTCTGGTTCCAGAACATCGCCGGCGAGCTGGTCTTGCCGGCGAACCTGCTGATCAGCGCCAACGTCAAACCGAAAGCGGGCGACAAAGAGAAAATCGAGAAAGAGGAGGAGAACGTCGGCAAGCAGTTCCGCCGCTCTCCCTTCGCCGCCCTCTTCCAGTCGGCCTGGTTCAAGTTCGAGATCTGCACCGTCCACATCTACTACGGGGACGAGCGGGGCGAGGAGCTGGCCGAACGGGTCAACGAGATCCGCAAGGTCGGCAAGTTCTTCGGCGGCCGGGCGGAGAAGGACTTCGCCGAGAAACGCTCGCTGATCCTGCTCGGCGACTTCAACATCGTCGGCCACGACCACGAAACGATGAAAGCGCTGCTCGAGTCCGGCTTCGAAGTGCCGGAGGCGCTGCGCAAAGCACCGCCGACCAACGCCCAGAAGACGATGTACTACGACCAGATCGCCTTCCGCACCCGCCCCGGCGACCTCGAATACCTGGAGACGCCGGGCGAAGGCGCCGACGCCCGCGCCGGCTCGGTCGACATCTTCAAGAACGTCTACACCCTGGACCAGTTCGACGAGTTCAAAGCCCAGGTCGAGCAGTCCGACAACGCCAGTACCAAAGCCGGCAAAGCGGACCCGGAGGAGTACTACCTCGACTGGCGCACCTACCAGTTCTCAGATCACGCCCCGCTATGGGTGCGGCTGAAGGTGAACGACAGCGAGAATTACCTGAAGCGACTGGCGGGCTAGGCCTAGCCGCCGCGAGCGTACATCATGATCTCGGCGGCGATCCATCCAGGGTGGCGCATGTGCTCGACGTCTGCGACGTCGCCGACGGCATAGTCCGGTTCCCAGATTCCGTACTCGTTGGGTATCTCGCGCTCTAGCGAACGCCCGTAGCGGTAGATCCTTATGCGAGTTTTCGGATACTCCCCTACCAGCTCCGCTCTGAGGAAGACAATGGGGTGAACAATCGAATCTCTTTCGCGGGCATCTTCAATCGGGGCCTTCTCCTGAATCAGGTCAAGCACACGAAGCTCGAAGGCCCGACGCGATACCGCTGCATATTTTTCCTCCCATTGGGTCTCAGACGCTGAGACAGAGGTCAAGTCCGCGAATTCTTCCCCACGAGTCGTCAGGATCTGATCTGCGATGTGCTCCGGCGAGCACTTGTATTCGATGGCCGCGACATCGTCCTCGCCGAACGCTGGATCCCAGACGAGATGGCGACTTTCCAGCTCTATGTCCTGGGCGCGAGCAAAGGTGTGGATCTTTACGCAGGTATCGGGGAACTCACCTTCGAGTTCGGCCCTGAGAAAGAGGGTGAGGCTGGTGCTTCCCCGAGCCTCCCTGATCCGAGCATCCTGAATCGGTCCATAGCCCTCGATGAGGCGGAGCACATGGCGCTCAAAGGCGCGACGAAAAACGGCTTTGAACTTGGGGCTATACCTGTCAGAGGTGTCAACTATCGGAGTCATAGAGCTAAGGAATGATATTGAAGGAAGTCACGATCCCACGAGATCGTGGATCCCCCGAGCCGGGCTCGAAGTCGACGACCACGCGCCGGATGCAACTCACCCCGCCGGCTCCAGGGAGGCTCATTGGGAGGGTGTAGGCGTACCGGCTGGTTGGTTTGCCGTTTTCCGATTGCTGCTCGGGGAAAGCACTAGCCAAAGTCAATTCCGTCTCTTTGAGGTCCAATTCACTCCATCCGTGCTTGGCCATGATGTGCCGGTACCCCCAGCCGCCCCAGTCGTCCAGATACCACGAAGGTCTTTCCGGGAATCTCCCGGGAACCCAAAACGTCGTGCCCTCGTGCAGGTAGACGTAGACGCTCCCGTGGCCTTCAGGGCGGTTGGTGATCGTGAAGGGCGTCGCGATGTGTTTCGCGAAAGGTTCCGGGGAGACATTGCCGCCGGGGTTTGCGTACCTGGCCCCCGGTGAGCGGTCGCATTGATGTTTCTCCTCCGTTTTGGTGATCCTCGGGTCGGGATAGTTCTCGGGTTGCAGGATGTGGGCGAAGTAGGCGTTGGCAAAGACCAGATCGTCTTCTTCGATCACGGCTTGGACGCGGGTTTCCAGTTCCGCCATGCTCGCCGGCTCTTCGGGCCAGTCGCCGATGCGGATGTCGTATTCGTCTTCGTCGAAGTCTTCGATCGGTTTGGGGATTTCGAAGGGCTTGTCGTAGACGTAGGCGTGGAGCTGGCGCATGCCAACTTTTCCCCCGCCCAGGGAGCAGGCGTCTTCGGCGAGGGTGAGGTCGAGGTATTCGCTCGGTTCGGGGTCGAGGTTCGAGCACCCGCCTTCGCTGGCGCCGGTCCAGCGCTTGAAGGCGCGGACGTTGCCCGGCCAGGCCTGCAGGTAGTAGCCGGCCTGCGGCGCCCAGAGGTTCCAGTCGCCGAGGTTTTCCCCTTGCCAGTACCAGACGAGCGAGAAGCTCTGGTAGTTCGGCTCGGCCGGCTCGGCGGGACCGCCGATGTGCAGCAGCTTGTCGTTGATCAGGTCGCCGATCCAGAGCCCGACGGTGAAGGAGGTGGCCGCGAGCGAGACTTTGCCGATCAGGCTGGCCTTGGGCAGCGTCTTCACGCTCCGGTCGAGCTCGACCAGCTGCCGGTTGAGCGCCTCGGTGGCCGCCGGGTTGGCGCCGGGCGGCGTCGAGTGCTGGAGGTTCCAGATCGTGGTGCAGGTCGAGCCGCAGGTGCCCCCGGGGACCGCGCTGCCGCCGCTGCGATAGGTGTATTCGGCAACGACGCCAGGATTCTGTTTGACCACCTCCGGAACCAGCGCCTGCGCCGAGGCGGGCAGGGAGCAGGCGATCGAGAACGCGATCAGCGCCAGGAGGAGCGGAGCCTTCGATCGGAACATTTCGAGCAAGCTACCCGATGGGTACCTATATGCAAGGCCCCGTCGGCATGCTCCGATCAATGACCCCAGAAACGACAAGACCCGCCGCGAGGCGGGTCGAGTCTGGTGAAGCGGGGAACCACCCCGCAGACAGCTGATACCCGTGCCTCAAGTTAGCACGGCAACTGCCGTCCCCTGACTCGAACCCGCTTGCGACGGTCTATGTCTGCGGAGGGCACCGGACTCGAACCGGATCCGGCTGGTTAGACCGGACAGGATGGGTATCAGCCATCTGGAGCACGCCTGTCTCCGTCAACCCTCCGGCGGCCGATCCTAGGGGCGAGTTTCTCTACTTCAATAGGCGTTACTAAATTGGTTCGAAGAAATGACACTTCTGTGTCATTTCCGTGACCCTTTGGTACTAAGAGCTGGATTCCGCCGCTGGCTCGGACCCCAACTCCACATGTGCGCGGCTGTCGGCGTTGCGGATCAGGAGGAGGGTGGCGATCAGGCCGAGGATGGCGAAGCCGGCGCCGACGAGGAAGGCGGAGGCGAAGCCGTCGGTGAGGACGACGGGGTCGCGGGAGGTGCCGATCTCGGAGTTGGCGATCGCGGCGAGGATGGCGAGGCCGAGGGCGCCGCCGACCTGCTGGGAGGTGTTGATCAGGCCGCTGGCGAGGCCCTGCTCGCGGTCCTCTACTCCGGAGACGGCGGCGATCGTGACCGGGACGAAGGCGAAGCCGAGGCCGACCGCGGCCAGCAGCGAGGGGCCGAGGATGTCGGCGACGAAGCTGCCGTCGGGAGGCGGGGAGATCTGGGAGAACCAGAGCAGGCCGGCGGCGATCAGGATCATGCCGGTGGCGAGGATCGGCTTGAAGCCGACCTTGGTCACCAGGCTGGAGGCGATGCCGGCCGAGAGGATGATCGAGACCGCCAGCGGCAGGTAGGAGAGGCCGGCCTTGATCGCGCTGTAGCCGAGCACCTGCTGCATGTAGAGCGAGATGAAGAAGAACATCGAGAAGAGCGAGGCGCCGACGAGGATGCCGACGACGTTGGCGCCGGTGATCGTCCGCAGGCGGAAGATCCGGAAGGGGACGAGCGGCGCGCGGGAGCGGCGCTCGATCGCGACGAAGGCGATCAGCAGGACCGCCGCGGCGGCGAGGATGCCGATCGTCTGGGTCGAGCCCCAGCCGGCGTCCGGGGCGTCGAGCAGGGCGTAGACGAGAGCCGAGAGGCCGATCGTGATCGTCGCCGCTCCGGCGACGTCGAAGTGCCGGGTTTCGTCCTCGTTGCGCGTTTCGGCGATCAGCGACGGCGCGATCGCCGCCGCCGCGATGCCGATCGGCACGTTCACCCAGAGCACCCACTCCCAGCCGACGTACTCGGTGAGGACGCCGCCGAGGAGGACGCCGGCGGCGCCGCCGGAGCCCGCCACCGCCCCCCAGATCCCCAGCGCTTTGTTGCGCTCGGCGCCGTCGCGGAAGGTGGTGGCGACGATCGAGAGCGCGGCGGGGGAGAGGATCGCAGCGCCGAGGCCCTGCACCGCCCGCGCCGCGACCAGCTGCCCGGAGTTCGTCGCCAGTCCGCCCACCAGCGAGGCGAGGGCGAAGAGGACCAGGCCGAACATGAAGACACGGCGGCGGCCGAGCAGGTCCGCCAGGCGCCCGCCGAGCAGGAGGAAGCCGCCGAAGGTGAGGACGTAGGCGTTGACGACCCAGGGCAGGCCGCTCTCGCTGAAGTGGAGCGCTTCCTTGATCGTCGGCAGGGCGACATTGACGATCGAGGCGTCGAGGACGACGACGAACTGGGCCGAGCAGAGCAGGATCAGGGCGATCCAGCGTTTGTCGCGGGCGTGCTCAACGTCGGTCATCGACATCAGGATTCCATATGCCTAAGATCGAGCCATGTGTAGAAATATCCGCACCCTCCATAACTTCGATCCACCCGCGACCGACGAGGAGATCCAGGCCTCGGCGCTGCAGTACGTGCGCAAGATCAGCGGCTCGACCAAGCCCTCGCAGGCCAACGCCGAGGCCTTCGACGAGGCCGTCGAGGCAGTGGCCGCGGCTACCCGCGAGCTGCTGGGCCGTCTTGTCACCAACGCACCGCCGAAGGACCGCGAGGTCGAGGCAGCCAAGGCCAAGGCCCGCTCGGAAGCGCGCTTCGCGGCTTAGCGCCTAGCTCGTCTTCGCGCCGACTCGCTCGAGGAACTCGACGAGCAGTCGCTCGACGGTCTCGGGAGCGTCGGCAAACGGCCAGTGGCCGCTGGCGGGCAGGATGTGGACTTCGGCCGAGGGAAAGGCCTCGCGCTGGCGCGTCGCGAAGGAGAAGGGGAGGTAGCCGTCGTGTTCCCCCCAGATCACCAGCGCCGGGAGGTCGCGGGGGCGGAGGATCCCAATCATCTCTTCCGACATCGCGCCCGGGTCAGGGGTCGCCCGGTAGAGCTTCAGCACCGCCCGCCGGGTGCGCCGGTCGAATTGGTCGTACATCCTGTCGATGAACTCGCGGGGCAGCCCGCGCGGCTCCTCGCGGTTGACCAGGAAGCGGAAGAGCGGTCGCGTGGCAGCGCCCTGCAGAGCCTCCCCGGCGAGCGGGGTGCGCCAGATCCGGGCCAGGCGGTGCCAGCGGTAGCCGGGGAGGATGCCGGTGCCGATCAGGGCGACACTGGCCAGCGCGTCGGGGTTCGTCGCCGCCCAGGCCAACCCGATCGGCCCGCCGAAGTCGTGGATGACGAGGTGGACGCGCTCGATCCCGAGCTCCTTCAGCGCTTCGCCGACGAAGCCGGCGTAGGCGGGAACGTCGTGGGCGAAGCCCTCCGGGGCGACGGTCTCGCCGAAGTCCGGCAGGTCGAAGGCGACGGCCCGCATCCCCGTGCTCGCCGCCGCTCCCGCCAGCCGCTCCCAGTCGTCGGCGGAGCCGGGGTTGCCGTGGACGAAGACGACCGCCTCGGTCGCGTCCGCCGGGCCCCCTTGGACCAGTCGGGTGCGGGTCCCGCCGACCAGCAGGCTCGAGCGCTGGACCGCGCTCATCGCGCCAGCGCGTGGCGGGCGTGGGCGGCGAGCGCCCGGGGAAGGGCGCGGGGCATCATCTGCGCCGGCCCGATCTGCCGGGTCCCGTAGGACTCGAGGATCAGCGCCAGCTTCGGATCGCGCGTGGCGGCGGACCAAATCATCTGCTCCCCCGGGTTGAAGCGTCGCCCGGTCGAGTAGTCATGGATGAAGAAGGCGTGGCCGCGCAGCTCTTTGGCGTGGCGGCGGCGGTAGCGCTCCAGCCCTCGCTCCAGGGGTTCTGCTCCCTGCAGCGCCGGGCCGACGCTCTCGACCAGCCACTCGGCCGACTGGAAGGCCCAGCCGCAGCCGACGCCGAAGAGCGGGTCGGTCGCCAGGGCGGCGTCGCCGATCAGCGCCAGGCCGGGCGCCACCGGCTTGCGCATCCGATTGGTCATGTCGATCTTGCCCATCATCGAGCCGACCAGTCGCCCTTCGCGGATCGGCGGCGCATCGGGGACGTCGGAGAGATAGTTGACCAAGGCGCGCTCGGGGTCGCGCTTGAACTCCGGCAGCCTGTCCTTGGTCGGCATCGCCGCATAGAAGGTGAGGTCGCTGTCGGTGGGGAAGCCCGCGCACCACTGCGGGTTGAGGAACCAGGCCGTCGCGTCCGGCGAGTGGACGGGCGCACCGCCTTCGAAGTAGGCGCCGTAGGCGAACCGCTCGTTGGGGTAGGTCTTGACCGGCACCCCGGACAGCTCGGCGATCCGCGAGTCGCGACCATCGGCGCCGACGGTGAGCCGGGCGCGGATTTCCCGCTCCTCGCCCTCCGGGCTGCGAACGGCGACGCCGGCGAAGCCGTCCCCCTCCCGCAGCATCCGCTCGGCGCTCCAGCCCAGCATCATCTCGACCCCGGGGGCCTCGGCCGCGGTGGAGCGGACCATCGGGTCGAGCACCTCGCGGCGGAGGTTGACACCGCGCGGGGCCCGCTCCGGCGGGGACTCGATCCATCCCCACTGGCACCAGATGTGCACTCGGGGTCGCTTGGCGCCGGCCGCTTCCATCGGCTCCAGCAATTCCAGCCGTTCGAGCGCGGGCACGCCCGAGGCCTGGATGAAGTGCGAGCAGGTGCGCTTGAAGGTCTGTGGATCCGGTTGCTTATCCACCACCGCGACGCGGTTGCCGGCCCGACCGAGCTGAATTGCAGCGGCACAACCGGCGAGGCTGGCGCCGACGATTACGACGTCGTAGGGAGTGGTTCCGAGGGAGCTGGGGGGACTGGTCTCGGACATCGTTCGGCCTCCCGCCATTTTGTTTCTGATAGTTCGTTCCGTACTATACGCCTCGAATTATGAAAAGCAAGCCGATCCGCCTTACCGGGACCTCTTACGCGGTTCTCGCCCTCATCGCCGAGTTCGGCGATTCGACTTCCTACGAGATCAAGCAGTGGCTGGAGCGCTCAATCCAGAATTTCTGGCCCGTTCCCCATACCACCGCCTACGAGGAGCCGGCCCGACTCGCCGCCGCCGGCTACCTGACCGCGCGCCAGGAGGAGGGTGGCCGCCGCCGCCGCGTGTACACGCTGACCGAGGCCGGCGGTGAGGCACTCGCCGCCTGGGCGGCGGAGCCAACCGCTTCGCCGCCGCAGCTTCGCGACGAAGCCCTGCTGAAGACCTTCGCGGGGGCGGACCCGGGGCCAATCCGCGCGGAGCGGGTGGTCTGGCACCGAGCCAAGCGCAAGGAGTTGGAGGGGTATCTGGAGACCGTGCGCAAGACCGGGAGCTACGCCCATTCGGAGCCCGTGCTGCTCGCCGGCATCGCCTACCACCGGGCGATGCTCGACGTCTTGGGCAAGTCGAAAGGGGGAGACAAGTAGTTTGCTAAACTAATTACCAGAGCTAATTAGATGACGAAGCAAGCCGACATCCCCCTCAGCGAGCGCGCCGCGCACCTGCGCACGGCGATCGTCCGCACCGCCCGGCGCCTGCGCCAGGAGGCGGCGGCGGAGACTTCCGGCCTGACCCCGACCTCGGTTGCGGCATTGGCGACGATCGAGCGCCACGGGCCTCTGACCCCGAGCGAGATCGCCGAGATCGAGCGGGTCAAACGCCCGACGATCACCCGCACCCTCGGCTGTCTGGAGCGGGAGGGGCTGATCGACCGCGCCCCCGATCCTGCCGACGGTCGCAGCGCCCTGGTCAGCGTCAACGGCGCCGGCCGCGAGCGGTTGCGGCGCCTGCGCAGCCGCAAGAACGCCTACCTGGCGCGGCGCATGCGCGACCTCTCGCCCGAGGAAGTCGACACCCTCGAGCGCGCGGCCGAGATCCTCGAGCGGATGCGGGAGGGAGAGCGGTCTTGACGGCCGCGATCCGTCACTCGTTCAACTCGCTGGAGGTGCCCAACTACCGCCGCTACTTCGCCGGCCAGCTGATCTCCCTTTCCGGGACCTGGATGCAGACGGTCGCGGCGATCTGGGTCATCCTCCAGCTCACCGACAGCGGCGTCGCGGTCGGGCTCACCACCGCGCTGCAGTTCCTGCCGATGCTCCTGATCGGCGCCTGGGGTGGGCTGCTCGCCGACCGGATTCCGAAGCGGCGGCTGCTGATCACGACGCAGGCGCTGATGGCGATCCCGGCCCTCGGTCTCCTCGCCGTCACCGCCACCGGCGTCGTCACCCCCTGGATGGTCTACCTCGCCGTCTTCGCCTTCGGATCCCTGAACGCGATCGACAACCCGACGCGCCAGAGCTTCGTGATCGAGATGGTCGGGCCGGACCGAGTCGTCAACGCGGTCAGCCTCAACAGCGTCATCGTCCAGGCGGCGCGGATCGTCGGCCCGGCCGTGGCCGGGATCCTGATCGCCACCGTTGGCGTCGTCCCCTGCTTCGCCCTCAACGCGCTCACCTTCGCGGCGATGATCCTCGCCCTCTGGCGGATGGAGCCGAGCCGCCTGCACGCGGCGCCGGTGGCCGAGCGCGAGCGGGGGGCGATCCGAGCCGGCCTCCGCTACGTCCGTCGCACCCCCGAGCTGCTGGTGCCGCTGGCGCTGATGGGCCTGGTCGGGACGCTCGGCTTCAACTTCCAGGTCGTCCTGCCGCTGCTGGCGAAGTTCAGCTTCGAGTCCGGGGCGATGACCTACGCCAGCCTGGTCTCGGCGATGGCGGTCGGCTCGATCGCCGGCGCCCTGATCAACGGCCACCGCGGCCGCACCGGCCCGCGCCTGATCGCCGGCGGTGCGCTCGCCTTCGGCGTCTCGGCCCTGCTGGCGGCGGCGATGCCGAGCCTGGCCCTGGAGATTCCGATGCTGGCCCTGCTCGGCGGCGCCGCGGTCACCTTCGCGGCGACGATCAACTCGACCCTGCAGCTGGCGGTCTCGCCGGAGATGCGCGGCCGGGTGATGGCCCTCTACTCCGTCGTCTTCCTCGGCTCCACCCCGATCGGCGCCCCCCTCACCGGCTGGCTCGCCCAGACCTATGACCCTCGAGTGGCGCTGGTCCTGGCTGGCGCCGGCGGCATATTGGCTGCCTATGCGGCTCACATCTGGCTGCAGAGGGTCCAGTCATCCTCCGCGGGAATTGAGTCGCGTCCCTAACGGGACAGCTCCCGAAGATGCTGCCTGCCTATGGCAGGCAGGAATCAGATTGCATATCGCGCGCTTCGCGGACATTCCCGCGGAGGATGACTGGACCCTCTCCCCACACGCAGTAGCAGGACGGTCGAGGGAACGGCATCTCTCTATTGAGAAAGCTGCCGAACCCTGGTCGTCAGCCGGAGCTCGCTCCGTAAGAGGGTGTCGATACCCCCGAGGCGGGAATGTTCGGCGATATGCAATCTGGTTCTTGCGCGGCGAAGCCGCGCTCTTCGATTGCGACTAAGCCGCGAAGCGGCGTGTCGCGCAATTCCCGGGGAGGGGGTATCGACACCCTCCCCGGGAACGCACGGTCCAGCTAGCTGCCGATGTACCCGGCAGATTCGAGGTAGGCCTTGGCGGCCGCCTCAGGCGTTTCTTTTTCGAGTTCGACCCGAGCGTCGAGCTCCTGCATCACTTCCAGGTCCAGCCCTTCCTGCACCTGCAGGATCGTCTCTTCGAAATCGGGCCCCGCTTCTTCGGCGACTTTCTTCGTCGTCACGAAGATGACGTTGCCGGCCGGGAAGACTTCCTTGTCGTCTTCGAGGATGACGAACTTGTCGCTCTCGGCCGAGAGCTGCGGGTCGGTGGTGAAGAGAATCGAGAGATCGGCTTCGCCTTTTTCGAGGACCGTGTAACGGAGGGCGATGTCGACCGGGGTGAACGATTTGAATTTCAACCCGTAGAGCGATTCCAGACCGGCCAGGCAGTCGATCCGCTGGCGGCACTCGGGGGAGCCGTAGAGGGACAGTTTCTCGGAGACGCCTTCGAGGTCGGAGACGGTCTCCAGTTCATATTTGTCGGCGGTCTCTTTGGTCGTGCCGACCGCGTTGGCGCTGGCGAACGGGGTGGGTTCGAACGCCTGCAGGTCTTCTTTTTCGAATTCCGCGTTCGCCTTTTCCCACGCTTCGGTGGCGTCGGCGGGGACTTCTTCGGGTTCGAGGCCGAAGAACGAGGTCAGGGCCGTGCTCGCGTACTCGGGGTAGCCGGAGATCTGCCCCGTCTTCACCGCTTTCAAGGCAACGGTTTCCGAGCCGAGGTTGAGCGCGGTTTTGACTTTGTAGCCGGCTGCGCTCAGCGCCTGGGCGTAGACCTCGCCGAGGATTTCCTGTTCGGGGAAGTTCTTCGACCCGATCGTCAGGTTGACTTTGCCGTTGTCGGGATTGGACTCAATCGCTCCCGCCGCATCGCCTCCTTCGGTCGAGCCGCCGGTGGTGCTGTCGTCGCTGTCACCGCAGGCGGCGATGCCCAGCGTCAATGCGAGGGCGGCCAGCGTCGCAAGCAGCGCCCGCCATCTCGTCTTGTCGATCCTCAATGTGGTGCCTCCTCTTGGGGTGGATGTGTGTTGGGTAAGTCGACTAGACAGTCTTTAACTTCAGCCCGTCGGAAGTAAGGCGGCGCTGCAAGAGGGCAAGCAAACCCTCGAGCGCGAGGGCGAGAGCGGCGACCAGGATCGCCCCGGCGAGTCGACCGTCATCGCCATAGATGCTGGCGTTGATGATGAAGTCGCCGAGCGTTTCCACCCCCGCCAGCGGGGCGATCGTCGCGGTGGCGACGATCGCGATCATGGCGGTGCGGACCCCTCCCATCACGGTGGGGATCGCCATCGGCAGCTCGACCTTGCGGATGATTTCGAGCTCGTTCATTCCCATCCCGCGAGCAGCGTCGACCGTGGCGCGGTCGACCTGGCGAACGCCGACGTAGGCATTGCTGAGGATCGGAGGGATGCCGAGGATGGCGAGGGCGGGGGTGACCGTCACCAGGCCCACGCCGATCAGGGCCGCCACCAGAGCGATTACCGCCAGCTCCGGGACCGCGCGGCCGGCGTTGGCGAATCCAACGAGCAACACCTCACCCTTTCCCTTGTGGCCGAGGTAGAGACCAAGCGGAAGGGCGATCACCAGCGCCAGCGCCAGCGCCAGCACGGTTATCTCGATTTGGTTGATGGTCAGCTCCATTGCCTGCTCGAAGCCCCCGACCTCGGCGCCACCGGTGACGTTGGAGCTCTGCGGCGTGAAGATGAATTCGATCGCGCCGCCGAAGGAGGAGAGAGGGAGATGGAGGCTCATGCCGTCTTCGCCCTTTGCCAGGGGGTGAGGAGTCGCTGTACCGCTAGCAGGGCCACGTGCAGGGCCATTCCCATCGAGATCACGATCGTCGCCGCGATGATGATGCTGGTTGGGAAGGTGAGATTGCCCCCGCCATAGATCTGGCCACCCAGCCCGCCCCCACCAATGAACACCGCCAACGTTGCGATCGCGACCGTGCTGACGATCGCGACCCGCAGGCCGGCGACGATCTCCGGGATCGCCAGGGGTAGCTCCACCTTCCAGAGGATCTGTCGGTCGGTGTACCCCATCCCGCGTGCAGCCTCTTTGGCGGAGTTCGGAACGTTTGCGAGACCGAGCAGCGTGTTGCGGTAGATGATCTGAAGGGTGAAGGCCGCAAGGGCGATGATCGCGGTGTCGCGGCCGATGCCGGTGACCGGCAGCAGCAATAGAAAAAAGGCGATGCTGGGGATCGTGTAGAGGATTCCGGTACCGACGAGCAGCAACGGTCGCAGCCAGGACTGGCGGTGAGCAAGGAGCGCCAGCGCGAAAGCGATGGCAAAGCCGATCACCACCGAGATCACGACCAGTTCGAAATGCTGCACGGTTGGCGTCCCGTAACGGTCGATGTTTTCCCTCGCCCAGTCGAAGCAGAAGACCTCGTTCGCCTTCGCCTGGCACGGGAGCGTGTCGCTGGTCCGTTCTTTGAAGAAGTCACCACCGACTTCGCCGGCCGCCGCGAGGGAGAACCAGTCACCCATGCGGGCGCTCCACCGCGGGCTGTTCGTCGGTCTTCGCCTCCGGCGAGGCGAGGAACTCGGAGATGATCTCGACCGAGAGGACGCCGGCGATTCGGCCCCCGCGGTCGACCACCGGCGCGTACTGCGTCTGCGCCTGCAGGAGGTCGGCGAGGGCGTCGCGCATCACGTCGTCCAGTTCCAGCACCGGCCCCAACGGCGAGTCCGGCTGCTCCGGGACGACGTCCGCGGCCAGGTCGCGCTCGCTGAGCCAGCCGAGCGGGCGGCGCTCGTTGTCGACCAGCAGCGGATACGGGACTTCGACGTCGGGTGACTCCAGCTTCGCTCGCACCTCAGCGGTCGCCTGGCCGACGTACGCCAGTGGCGCCTCCCAGAGGTTGATGTCGGAGACCCGCATCAGCGCCAGCCGCTTCAGGGCCCGGTCGGCGCCGACGAAGTCCTCGACGAACTCGGTCGCGGGAGCCATCAGCAGCTCCGCCGGGGTCGCGTACTGCTCGACCCGCCCGCCCTCGCGCATCACCGCGATCCGGTCGCCGAGCTTGATCGCCTCGTCGATGTCGTGGGTGACGAAGAGGACGGTCTTCTTGATCTCCCGCTGCAGGCGGAGGAACTCGTTCTGGAGGCGCTCGCGGTTGATCGGGTCGATCGCCCCGAAGGGCTCGTCCATCAGCATCACCAGCGGGTCCGCCGCCAGCGCCCGGGCGACCCCGACGCGCTGCTGCTGGCCGCCGGAGAGCTGGGCCGGGTAGCGGTCGCCGAGCTCGGGACCGAGCCCGATCAGCTCCAGCAGCTCGGCGCTGCGCTCGCGGATCCGGTCCTTCTTCCAGCCGAGCAGATGCGGCACGGCGCCGATGTTCTCGCTGATCGTGCGATGGGGGAAGAGCCCGATCTGCTGGATCACGTAGCCGATCTCCCGCCGCAGCTGGGCGGGCTCGCGATCGCGAATCGACCGCTCCCCGATCAGGACGTCGCCCTCGGTGATCTCGACCGTGCGGTTGACCATTCGCATCGCCGTCGTCTTCCCACACCCCGACGGTCCGACGAGGACGCAGATCTCGCCCGCCGGTACCTCCAGGGTCAGCCGATCGACCGCCGGCTGGGAGGCGTTGCCGTAGCGTTTCGTCGCTTCTTCATAGCGGACCGAGGAGGCGGTGAGACCGTCGTTCACAGCCCCAGCCTTTCAGCGGATTCGGCGGCGCGGGCGACGATCTCTCCCAGCTCCGGCAGCTCGCCGCCGCGCATCAGGACCTTGCCGCCGACGACGGCGGTGTCGACGACGGCGCCGGCGGCGGCGTAGACGAGGTCGGCGGTGAGCTCGCCGACCCCGAGCTCCGGCGCGTCGGGGCGGAGGAGGAGGAAGTCGGCCGGGGCGCCGACCTCGAGCCCGGTGGCGCCCAGCAGCGGCGCCCGCATCCCGGTGGCGACGGCCCAGGCCTCGGCGGCATCGATCGCGGTCGGGTCGCCGGCGGCGTGCTTCTGGGCCAGGGCGAAGACCTTCAGGTCCGCGAGCAGGTCGAGCGAGTCGTTGGAGCCGGCGCCGTCGGTGCCGAGACCGACCGCCACGCCCGCGCTCCGCGCCGCCGGATGGGGGAAGACGCCGCCGACCGCGAGCTTCATGTTCGCCACCGGGTTGGTGACGACGGTGGCGCCGCGCTCGGCGACCAGCGCCAGCTCGTCGGGGTCGAGCCAGACTCCGTGGGCGAGGACGGTGCGCGCGCTCAGCAGCCCGAGGCGGTCGAGGTAGAAGGCGGGACGCTCGCCGTGCTCGGCGAGGCAATCCTGCACCTCTTTCTCGGTCTCGGAGAGGTGGATCTGGACCGGCAGCTCGCGCTCGGCGCTGAGCTCGCCGATCCAGCGCAGCGACTCTTCGCTGACCGTATAGATGGCGTGCGGGGCGAGCGCGGGCGTGATCTCGGGACCGAATCCGGCGAGCGCCTCGAGGCTGCGATGCGCCGACCCGCGCAGCTTCTCCGGGCTGCCGTTGAGGTCGAAGAGGGGCGCGCCGATCGTCGCCCGGAGGCCGGCGCCGGCGACCGCCCGCGCGGTCGCCTCCGGCTGCCAGTACATGTCCCAGAAGCGGGTGGTGCCGCTCCGCAGCATCTCCGCGCAGGCCAGGCGCGCCCCCCGGTAGACGTCCTCGGCGGAGAGCTTTGCCTCGACCGGCCAGATCTTCTCTTCCAGCCACGGCATCAGCGGCAGGTCGCCGCCGGAGCCGCGGAAGAGGGTCATCGCCGCGTGGGTGTGGCCGTTGACCAGCGGCGGCACCAGGTGCGCGCCGCCGGCGTCGATCGTCTCGTCGCCGGGCTGCGGGCTGACGTCGGGACCGAGCGCCGCGATCGCCCCCTCCTCGCAACGAAGACCGACCCGCTTCCCGTCCAGTAGCGCGTTTTCGACCGCCAGGCTCATCGCCCCACCGCCCCAAGCCGCGGCAGGACCGCCTCCAGCCCCTCGCGCAGGCGCTCGGCGTTGATCAGCCGGTCCGCCTCCATCGCCGCCGTGCTCACCGTCTCCTCGCTCAGCCCGTTGGCGAGGTTGTCGACGACGCAGAGGGCGGCGTAGTCGAGGCCGAGCTCGCCGGCGACGACGCACTCGGAGGCGATCGTCATCCCGACCACGTCGGCGTGGGCCGCCATCAGCCGGATTTCCGCCGGCGTCTCGAAGCGCGGCCCGCGCGCCTGCCAGTAGACGCCGCCGTCGCGCGGCGCCTGCCCGCCTTCGCTCCAGGCGGCGATCACTTCCTCCCGCCAGCGGCGGTCGAAGCCCGGCGCCGAGTGGGCGCGGGCGTCGTCGAAGATCGAGTCGCCGAGGTTGAGGGCGACGAAGTCGTCGGGGCAGACGAGGGCGCCGACGCCGAGCTCCTCGGGTCGCAGCGAGCCGACCGACCCGATCGCCAGCACCCGGTCGCACCCCTGCTCCAACAGGGGCCGCAGGTTCGCCTCGTGGTCGATCGCGTGGGGGAGGACGAACTCCTCGCCGCCGTGATGGCGCTGGACGATCGCCGCCCCCTGCGCCGCCGCCGCGGCGGCGATCTCCTCGCCGCCGGGGCCGAGGGCATTGGTGCCGAGGATCACCGCCAGCCGTCCCATCAGCCGATCCTATGCATCCCAAAGTGGGTGTGGTTGAGCTTTGGTGCCTTATAGCGGGACAAAGCTCAACCACACCCTGGGATCAGGCGCCGCGATGGGCCTTGAACGCCGCCGTGGCCTCGTCGTGGTCGACCAGCGGCGGCGGGTAGTCGAGGCGCTCGAAGCCCTCGCCCAGCCAGGGACGGAAGATCGCTTTGCCCTCGACCGACTCCAGCTCCGGCAGGTAGCGGCGCACGTAGGTGCCTTTGGGATCGAAGCGCTGCGCCTGGCGGACCGGGCTCAGCACCCGGTTCGGCCGGGTGTCGTTGCCGGTCCCCGCCATCCACTGCCAGTTGCCGGCGTTGTTGGCGATCTCGCCGTCGCTCAGCAGGTCCCAGAAGTGCCAGGCGCCGGCCCGCCAGTCGACGTAGAGGTCCTTGCAGAGGAAGGAGGCGACGGTCATCCGCGCCCGGTTGTGCATGAACCCCTCCCGCGCCAGCTGCCGCATCGCCGCGTCGACCAGCGGGTAGCCGGTGCGGCCCTGCTGCCACGCCTCCAGCACCCGCTTCGAGCGCGACCAGCGGTCGCCCCGTGGCCGGTAGTCGCGGCGGGGGAGGGAGGGCGTCGCCGCCAGCACCTGGTGGTGGAAGTCGCGCCAGCAGAGCTGCCGCACGAAGGCCGCGCCGCCGCGCCGCTCTCCCGCTTCCTGGGCGAGCTCCAGCGGCGAGACGCAGCCCCAGCGCAGGTGGGCGCTGAGGCGGGAGGTGCGATCGCCGGCGAGATCGTCGTGGCCCTCTTCGTAGCTCTCGAGCCCGCTGCGCAGGAAGGCGCGCATCAGCTTCCGTCCCTCGCCCTCGCCGCCGGGGAGGCGGTCCGGCGAGGTCTGTCCGCTGGTCAAGGACTCCAGCGCCGGCAGCCGGCCCAGCTTCAGCTTCGGTGGCAGCGAGAGCCTGTGCGGCGCTCCCAGCTGCTCGCGCCAGGTCAGCCCGCTCCAGGCGCGGTGGAAGGGGGTGAAGACCTTGAAGTGATCGCCGCTCGCCGGCGTCACCGTCCCCGGCGGCACCACGGTGACGCCCGGGTGGGCGGTGAGCTCGATCCGCTCCTCCTCGCAGGCCCGCGCCAGGCGCTCCTCCCGTGCCCGCGCGTAGGCGCTGTAGTCGGCGCTGACGTGCAGCGCCCCGGCGCCGCATTCGCGCGCCACCGCGATCGTCTCCCGCACCGGATCGCCGCGGCGGACGACGAGGCGCCCGCCGGCGCGGCGCAGCGCCTGGTCGAGCTCGCGCAACGCCTCGAGCATGAACGCGACCCGGTTCGGAGCGGCGAAGCGGGAGGCCAGCAGCCGCTCGTCGAAGACGAAAAGGGGCACGGTTCGATCCGCTTCCGCCGCCGCGGCAAGAGCGGGGTGATCGCGGACGCGGAGGTCCCGGTTGAAGAGCACGAGCGCCGTCTCGATTCGCATATGGTCCTGCAATGGAGAACGGATCGCCGGCACAGAAGGATCACCCCGAACGCGATTCGGGCCGGGAAGAGAGCGAGGGGGAACGCCTGGACCGCAACCTCGGAGAGCTCCTGCAGGAGCTGCGCGTCGTCATCCCCGGCGTGCAGGTGCTGTTCGCTTTCCTGCTCACCGTCCCGTTCCAACAGAACTTCACGAAAATCAACAACTTCCAGCGGGACGTCTACTTCGCGACGCTGATCTGCACCGCGATCTCGGCGATCCTGCTGATGTCCCCGACCGCCTACCACCGGTTGACCTTCCGCTATCAGCAGAAGCGCCGGCTCGTCTTCTACTCCAACCGCTTCGCGATCGGCGGCCTCACCTTCCTGGCGCTGGCGATGACGGGGGCGCTCCTGCTCGTCACCGACGTCCTCTTCAGCACGGCGGCCGCGGCTATCGTCACCGGCCTTGCCATCTCCGCCATCTCCGTCCTCTGGTACGCCCTGCCCCTGCGGCGGCGGTTCAGTCTGAGGGCGGAAGGCCGGCAGCCGCTCGAAGAGAACGAAAGCCGCTGAGCTCTTCCTCGAGTGGATCGAGGAAGGGCAAATCGGGAGCCTTTTCCCGCAGCAGCTCGAGGTCGGCTTCCCAGATCTCGGCCTTGAGGTCGATCGGGACCTTGAACTCGTCCTGGATCGCCTCGCCTTCCTCGGCGTAGGTGCGGCGCAGCATGCGGATGTTCGTCAGCTTGTCGGCGCCGTAGATCGCCAGCGCCTCGGGCCCGGCCGCGGCGACCCGTTCGCGGTGCTCGGCCTTGCGCTGGCGGTAGGACTCGATCGATTCGTCGTCGGTGAGGGCGCCGACCATGCCGGCGACCTCGTCGCCGAAAAGTTCGCGCAGGTCCTCGAGCTCCGTCTCGGAGTCCTCGATCACGTCGTGCAGGAGTGCCGCCGCCAGTACCTCTTCGCGATAGCCGTGCTCATCCAGCCGCGCCGCGACGGCGATCGGGTGCTCGACGTAGGACATGCCGCCGCTGCCGTTGCGGACTTGCCCCTCGTGGGCGGAGCGTGCCTTCTCCAGCGCCGACCGCACCAGCGGCGAGCGCTCGGCGGCTGCCTCGATCCGCTCGGCCGGAGTCACGCGGTGGCGGCGGCGCTCGTCGCCCGCGCCGGCAGCTCGTACTCGCTGCGCTCGGTCGCCACCTCGACCGCGCCGGGGTCGCCGCCCATCTCGACCCACTTCTCCCGCGCTTCGGCCCCGAGCGCGTCGAGCTGCTCGTCGGAGTGCAGCGGGTCGTGGTGGAAGAGCACGGTCCGCTCGACCCCGGTGCGGCGGGCGAAGCTGAGCGAGTGGGAGAGCGCCGAATGGCCCCAGCCGACGTGGTCGGGGTACTCGGCGTCGGTGTACTGGCCGTCGTGGATCAGCAGCGAGGCGTCGCGGGCGAGCTCGAAGCCGGAGATCCAGTCCTCCTCGAGCCGGTCGAGGTCGGCACCCAGCGCCGGCTCGTGGTCGGGGATGTAGGCAAGCGAGGAGCCGCCGTCGTCGATCCGGTAGCCGAGGGTGGGTCCGCGGTGGGAGACCGAGGCGGCGCGGATCCGGGCCGAGCCGATCTCCCACTCGCTCTCCGGGGTGTGGCGGAAGGAGACGTCGCAGGGCAGCTCGCGGACCTCGACCGGGGAGAGCGGCGCTGAGATGTAGCGGGCGATGCGGTCGCGCAGCGAGGCCTCGGGGGAGGCCGGTCCCCAGATCACGATCTCGGTCTGGGGGCGGAAGGCGGGGGCGAAGAAGACGAGCCCCTGGATGTGGTCGAGGTGGAGGTGGGTGAGGAGGATGTGGAGGCGGGTCGGCTCGTCCGGCTGCGCCAGGCCGAGGCAGCGAATGCCGGTGCCGGCGTCGAGCGCCAGCATCGAGCCGTCGGCGAGGGTCACCCCGACGCAGGAGGTGTTGCCGCCGTAGCGAATCGTTTCCGGCCCCGGGGCCGGGATCGATCCACGCGTGCCCCAGAGCTTGACCTTCACGCCGGCCCGGCTCCGTTGTCGGCGCTCAGCGAGGGCCAGAAGACCGCGATCGCACCCTGCGAGCCGTGCGCGGTCTGGATCGGGAAGGCCGAGACCTCGACGTGGTGCTGGGTGCCGTCGGTCGAGCGCACGGTCAGCTCCGCGTGCGCCGGCCGCCCCGCCCGCACCGCTCTCACCAGCGGCAGGTCGTCGTAGGGGATCGGCTCGCCGCTCTCGTCGAAGGGACCGAACAGCGACCCCCACTCCTGCGGCCCCACCGTCCCCAGCTCCTCGAAGCGTTTGCCCAGGAGCATCCCCGCGGCCTCGTTGTAGAAGACCAGCAGGCCGCCCTCGTCGACCAGGAAGGCCGGCGTCGAGAGCGCCGACATCAGGTTGCGGGCGAGGATCAGCTCCAGGGGTCTCTGCGTCACAAATGACACTTTAGTTCTTCAGTTCCAAAGCGCCAGGGGATGCCGGGTATTGCCGCAAAGAGCCAAGATGGGCAGGGTCGCTGGCGGCGAGTGGGGGCGGAGTGATTTTCGTCACTTAGAAGTCTCGAAGCGGTGGGTGGGTGGGGCGAGGGGGTGGCCCTCTCCAGACACCGCTCGCTATGGCTCGCGGTTGAGTGTCTGGAGAGGGCCACCCCCTCGCCCGGTCACAGTCGCTAGCCAGCGGCTTCGGCGCTGCGGAGGCCGCCTTTCGCCCAGAGGGCGAAGAGGGCGGAGAGGCCGAGGGCGATGGCGAAGGCGGCGGCGACGAGGACGGGGTCGCCGGAGATGAAACCGCGGCCGGCCTCGAGCAGGGCGGTCACCGGGTTGACCGAGGCGATCGCGTGGATCCAGCCGCTGAGCAGGTCGAGCGGGACGTAGACCGGGGCGAGGAAGAGGACGAGGAAGACCGGGAACTGCATCAGCGGCCCGCCCTGGATTGAGCGCACCCGCAGCGCCACTCCCGCCGCCCACAGCGTCGCCGCGACGTTGACCAGCAGCGCCAGCCCGTAGAGGGCGGCGATTTCGCCGCCGCTGCCGCCGACGTCCATGCCGGCGATCAGCGCCACCGCGGTCAGCACCACCCAGGTGACGAGGGCGCGGAAGAGCGCCGCCAGCGAGTAGCCGGCGACGATCCCACCGCGGCGGCTGGCGGCGAGCATGTAGCGGCGGCCGAACCCGGTCTCGAAGTCGCGCGCCATCGCGAAGCCGGTGAAGACGCCGCCGAAGGCCGCCGACTGCAGCAGCACGAAGACGAACTGGAAGGCGGTGTAGCCGCTGGGGAAGTCGAAGCCGGGGACGTCGCCGATCGCGGCCAGGCCGCCGGCGAAGGAGACGAAGAAGAAGAGCGGGAACAGCAGCGACGGGACGATGAAGGCCGGGTTGGTGAGGAAGTTGTGGATGCTGCGCCAGGCCACCGCGCGGGCGACGGCCGTGACGGGAGCGGGGTGGACCTCGTTCACGTTCTCACCAGCCTCGTCTTCAGGGCGCTGGTCGCGGCCAGCATCCCGAGGGCGAAGATCGCCGCGGCGATCGCGAAGCCAAGCGCCAGATCGCCGAGGTTCCAGCCTTCGATCAGCAGCGAGCGGAAGGCCTCGAGCAGGTAGGTGATCGGGTTGACGCTGGCGATCGTGTGGAACCAGTCGGTGGTCAGCAGGTCGAGCGGCAGCGCCATCGCCGAGAGGAAGAGGAAGACGAAGAAGACCGGGAAGAGGCCCTGGACCGCCTCGCCGGAGCCGAAGCGCAGGGCGGCGAAGAGGCCGATCGTCCCGAAGGCGACGGTGATCGAGACCGAGAGGGCGAGGATGACCAGCGCCCCCGCCGGACCGGCGGCGAGTTCGGCGCCGGCGATCAGCCCGACCGCGAGGTAGACGAAGGCCTGGACGATGCCGAGCAGGAACGATCCCGCCAGCAGGCCGCTGAGCAGCGCCGCGCCTCGCAACGGAGTCAGCGCCAGCCGGTTGAGGAAGCCGGTCTCGATGTCGCGGGCGAGGTCGGTGCCCGAGTTCATCACCGAGAAGAGGGCGCCCTGGATGAAGGGGACGGCGAGGATGAAGGTGATGTAGGAGTCGGTCGGGAAGCCGGGCAGGTTGGTCGCGTCTTTGAGCCCGCCGGCGTTGACCGCGAGCAGGAAGAGCGGGAAGACGAGGGCGGGGACGATCTGCGCCGGCTGGCGCAGGGTGCGGAGAACCGAGCGGCGGGCGAGCTGCCCGACCTGGGTGCGGAGGCCGTGGCTCACGTGGTCGCGACCGCCTCGGTCTCGGGTGCCTCGGATTCCTCGTCCGCACCCTCCAGCGAGCGGCCGGTCTTGGCGAGGAAGACGTCGTCGAGGGAGGGGGCGTGGAGCTGCAGGGTCTCGATCGCGAGACCCTCGGAATCGAGGGCGCGGACGACCTCGGCCAGCTGCGACTCGCCGCCGTCGAGCCGCACCGCGACCCCGCGCGGCGAGGCGCCGGCCCCCTCGCCGAAGCGGCTGAGCACGCCCGCCATCCGCTCGCGCTCGCCGTTCTCGCGCGGCACCGCTTCGACCGTCGGCCGGCCGATCTCAGCCTTCAGCTCGGCCGGCGTGCCCTCGGCGACGATCCGGCCGTGGTCGATGATCCCGACCCGGTTGGCGAGCGCGTCGGCCTCCTCCAGGTACTGGGTGGTGAGGAAGACGGTCACCCCGTCCTCGCCGGCGAGCCGCGCGACCTCTTCCCAGAGCGCGGTGCGGCTCTGGATGTCGAGGCCGGTGGTCGGCTCGTCGAGGAAGAGGATGCGCGGCTGGTGGGCCAGCGCCAGCGCCAGGTCGAGCCGCCGTTTCATCCCGCCCGAGTAGCCGCCCACCTTGCGGTCGGCGGCGTAGGCGAGGCCGACGCGCTCGAGCAGTTCGTTGCCGCGGCTGGCGCGCTCGGCCTTGCCGAGGCCGTGGAGGGCGGTCTGCAGGCGCATGTGCTCGCGGCCGGTCAGGAGCGGATCGAGCGCCGCCTCCTGCAGTGCGGCGCCGATCGTGGCGCGCACCTGCGGGCCCTCGGCGACGACGTCGAAGCCACCGACCCGCGCCGTGCCGGCGGTGGGAGGGAGGAGGGTGGTCAGCATCAGCACCGTCGTCGACTTGCCGGCGCCGTTGGGCCCGAGGAAGCCGTAGATCTCTCCCTGGGCGACCTCGAGGTCGATCCCGTCGACCGCCCGCGGACCGTTCTTGAACTCGCGGACGAGGGATTCGACCTCGATCCCGCCGATTGGTGCGCCCGTGCTGCCTGACATACTTCCCTTCCGTTGGTTACAGCTCTCAATATTTGAGATTACCAAAGATTGAGCTAGAATAACTTCATGGCGAAGAAAGACACCGGTCGCGAAGCCTGGGGACTGCTTTCGAGTCTCGTCTATCCCCCTCCCCTTGCCGCGATCGCCCGTGAGCTGGATCTGCGTCCCGCCGCTTTCGGGGCTTTGCGGATGCTCGGTCAGTCGCGGACGATGAGCGAAGTCGCCAACGCCCTCCAGTGCGACAACTCGAACGTCACCGGGATCGTCGACAGCCTCGAACAAAAGGGGCTGGCGCTGCGACGGCCATCGGAGGAGGACAGGCGGGTGAAGCTGGTCGAGCTGACGCCGGAGGGGCGGCGGGTACACGCGCGGCTCGAAAAGGCTTTCGCGACGCCGCCGGCGTGGGTCGACACCCTCTCCACGGAGGACCAGCGGACGCTGCGTGACCTCCTCCAGAGGGCGGTTGACGCTAGAACTCCCGGTCCGTGAACGAGCGAACCAAGACCTACCGCCTGGCGATGACCGTGACCCGGCCGGTTGCCTGGTGGGGGCGGATCGAGGCCGAGGGCCTGGAGGCGGTGCCCGAGGAGGGGCCGCTGCTGATCCTCGGCAACCACGACAGTCACTGGGATCCGATCATGGTCGGGATCGCCGCCTTCAAGCGGCGCCAGATCCGCGCCCTCGCCAAATCGGAGCTCTGGGACGTGCGCGGCCTGGCCCCGGTCCTCAACGGCATGGGACAGATCCCGATCCAGCGCGGCAAGGGGGACAAAGACGCCCTGGCGAAGGCGATCGAGACCCTGCGGGCGGGCGCCTGCATCGGCGTCTTTCCCGAGGGCACCCGCTCGCGCGGCAAGGTCCTGCGGGCGCGCAGCGGCGTCGGCCGCCTCGCCCTCGAAGTGCCCGAGGCCCACGTCACCCTGGTCGCGATCGAGGGCACCAGCGACCTCACCGGCTTCCCCCGTCGCCCCCGCATCCGCCTCCGCTTCTTCAACCCGGCCGGCGGCCAGCCCCGCCCCGACGAGGACCCCGGCGCCCTCTCGGCCCGCCTCCTCGCGGAGATCCGTGAGCTCGTCCCGCCCTCGATCTCCTACCGCAAGCGCCCCAAGCTCAGCGGTGTCAGCGAAGACTGAGGGCGCGGCTGACGCGGTCGAGGACCGCCTCACGTTCACCGTGGATCTGGTCCCAGGTAATACGAAACACGCGGTAGCCGGCTGAGGCCAGGAACTGATCGCGGCGGCGGTCGGACTGAAATGCCTCGGGCGTCTCATGCGTCTCTCGCCCGTCCGTTTCGACGATCACCCTCTCTTTCTCCCACAGGAAGTCGACGAGGAACCTTTCGCCTTCCAGATGCAGGGGAGCATTGCAGCGGGGACGGGGTAGACCTATGTCCAGCAGTTCCGGCAGGACAAGGGTCTCGAAGTCGCTGCGGACGTCCGGGACCTTGCCGTCCCTGGTGCGGTAGGGGAGGAGCGCCAGCTCGAGCATCTTGAGGCCGCGTCTCCTCTTGGCGTTGTAGATGGCGAGATCAATGGCCTGAAGATCGAGCCGCTTCAGGATCGCCGCCCGTCCCACGCTCTTCTTCAAGGTGGCGAGGCCGACCATGCCGGCGAGATCCACCAACGTGCGAGCGACGGTCGTGCAGGTGATCCCGTTGCGAACTTCGATTTCCTCCGACGCCGGATAGCGGCAACGTCGACAGCGGATCCCATCGATCTTCCGCCCCGCCTCAACCGGAACCGTGACGTCGATCAGCCGCGGCCACTTGTCCCAGAGCCCATGCAGCGCCGCCGCCGTCCCATGGGAGATCACCGCCCCCTCGCCGCAGGCAAGCAAAGCCGCCCGCAAGAGCGTGGTCCGCGACACAGAGCGATGCCCCACCGTGTAAACGCCACGGTGGATGCGGTGCAGAGAAGCTGCCTTGGCTCGCTTCGATGCCGCCTTCCGTGAGACTCCCTCGTCTCTGAGCTGGTCGAGCGAGATGACCCCACCCTGCAGCGTCGCGTGCTCTGCGATCCGCTTCGCCGACCCGCTCCCGGTTTTGCGGTTCTTTTGTCGCCCCATAAGCGACTAAGGAACCGCGCAACTCAATCTCTCCCCCGCCCTTTAGTTCCGTGGTTCCTTTGTCAACTCATAGGCGACTAAGGAACCACGAAACTGCGGACCTGCTTGGCGGTCAGTCCTCGGGCTCTTCGCCGTTCGGCTGGAGGGCGTACCACTCGGCGCCGAACTGGTCGATGTCGTTGCCGTTGGCTTCGCCGGGACCCTGGTCGCCGACGTAGTTGTAGAGCGGGTGGCCGGCGTAGGTGACCTGGGTGGTGCCGTCCTTGCGCTTGGTCGTGCCGAGCTTCCCGGTCATCGGCACCGCCGCCGGCCTCGGGATCGCCTTCGGTGAGGAGCGGCGGCCAGGCTCCGGCGCAGGCGCCGTAGCAGGAGGACGTGGTGCCCTGGTCTTTTTGGAAGTCGTAGAGGGTGCGGCCCGCGGAGTCGACCAGGATCGGCCGAGGTCACCCACCTTTGCGACCGAGACCACGGCGCTGCCGCCGCCCCGGTTCGCTGCGGTCTTGGTGTCGCCGCCCCCTCCCTTGCCGCCGTAGGCGCTGCCGAAGTGCTGTCGCCGCCTCCGCAGCCGGCGATCACGACCGCCGCCGCGGCCAGCAGGCAGAGTGCGTAGATAGTCCTTCTCACGTCGATTCCTCCTTGATTGGTGCGACGAAGGTCGCTGTGCCCGCTGTGCGACGACGAGGAGCGCGGGTGCGGGAGAGGTCGAGCGCCGAGCTGAGGACCGCGTCGGAGTCGTCGCCCCAGCGGTAGCGGAAGGTGCCCGCTGGATAGGAGGCGCCGCCGGGGCCGCGGAGGGCGACGCGGCAGAGGGTGCCGGAGGGCATGCCGTGCACGTAGACCTGGATCTCGGTGCCGTAGGCGTGGGGCTCGAGGGTGGCGCTGATCTTCACGCCCGGTGGGAGCGAGGCGAACTCGACGTGCTGCTCGGGGCCGCCGTCGCCGTTCCCTTGGAAGACGAAGATCGCGAGGACGACCGCCGCGACCGCCGCCGCGCCCGGCGAGGGCGAAGCCGGCGATAGGCCGTCGCCGTCGCGTCCGCTGTCCCTCGCCCTCGATCGTCGCCGCGATCCGCTTCCCAGCTCCGCCGGCGGTTGCGGCGCCGGTCCGAACCGCGCCGGGTCGGCGTGGGGGAGCATCCGCGCCACCGGCTCCAGCGCGGCGAGCTCGGCTCGGCACCGGGGCATCCCTCCAGGTGCGCCTCGAGCCCGACGCGCTCGTCGCCCTCGAGCTGCCCGAGCGCGTGGGCGCCCAGCAGCTCGCGCCACTCCCGGCACTCGCTCCAGTCTTCATAGCCCATCTCCTCGAGCACAACACGCAGCGCCCGCAGGCCGTAGTAGACGCGGCTCTTCACCGTTCCCTCCGGCACCCCGAGCTCCGCCGCCACCTCGGCGTAGGGCCGGCCGCGGTAGTAGGTCTCGACCAGCGCCCGGCGGTGGTCCTCGCCGATCCGCCGCATCGCCTCCTCGACCTGCCAGGCCAGCAGCGCCTCATCCTGCGGCTCGACGCTCGGCTCGATCCCGCCCTCGGCGACGGCGGGCCGCACCGCTCGCGCCCGGCCGAGGTCGATGACGACGTTGCGGAGGATCGCGAAGAGCCAGGTCCGCAGGGAGCCGAGCTTCGGATCGAAGCGATCGCCCGCGCGCCAGGCGCGGAGGAAGGTCTCCTGCACCGCCTCTTCGGCGAGGCCGGAGTCGCCCAGCGAACGAACCGCGAAGCCATACAGCTCGCCAGCATGGGCGGCGTAGGCCTCGCGGACGTCGCGTTCGCGGCTGAGCGCCCCCGGGTCGAAGTCCCAACTGGATCATTCGACCCGGGATACGCTCCCCGGCCGCGCCGGGTTCAAGTACCTCTCAAGGAGGCCCTATCGAGTTTTCCGATCTTGAAGATCTTCGTTCCGCAGTCAGGGCAGACACCCTGGATCGCCGGGCGACCGTTCTTCATCGTCACCTGTTTGGCGTCTTTGATCTCGACCTTCTTGCGCTCTTTCACGCAGTAACCCTCAGGCATGAAGGGACCCTCCTTTCGTTGCCGCCAAGCGGCAAAATCTCGCATTCGAGCGAGGTGGATTGAGGCGAATGTAACGCAGCTCGATGACGCTCCCGCCGTATTTTGTGCGAATTCGCACGAAACGCCCATCTCGCCCGTCAACTACCCTGCTGCCGCAGTCGCAAGCCCTTCCAAGCCTTCAAGGAGAACCGGAATGCCCGAAGCAGTGATCGTCGACACCATCCGCACGCCGATCGGCCGTGCCTTCAAGGGGTCGCTGGCCCAGCTGCGCCCGGAGGAGATGGGCGCTTTCGTGGTCGACCAGCTGCTCGAGCGCAACCCGGGCGTCGACCCGGCCCTGATCGAAGACGTCTTCTGCGGGGTCGGCATGCCGCAGGGCCTCGAGGCCTTCAACATCGCCCGCATCATCTCCCTGCTCAGCGAGAAGCTGCCGCAGGAGGTCAACGGGGTCACCGTCTCCCGCTACTGCTCCTCCAGCCTCGACGCGATCCGCCACGCCGGCAACGCGATCAAGGCCGGCGAGGGCGACGCCTACCTCGCGGTCGGGGTCGAGTGGGTGAGCCGCTTCAACGAGCGCACCGAGCCCGCCGGCGCCGACGACCGCAACCCCAACCTGATCGGCGAGAACGGTCAGCCCAATGCCTACATCGACATGGGTCTGACCGCGGTCAACGTCGCCAAGAAGTACGAGGTCAGTCGCGCCGACATGGACAAGTTCGCGCAGCGCTCGCAGGAACTGGCGGTGAAGTCGCAGGAAGACGGCTTCTTCGACCGCGAGATCGTCCCGGTCAAGCTCGAGGACGGCACCGAGGTCAGCAAGGACGACGGCCCCCGCGCCTCCTCGACTCTGGAGAAGCTCTCCGAACTGCCGGAGGCCTTCGGCGGCGGCGGCGTCACCGCCGGCAACTCCTGCCCGCTCAACGACGGTGCCGCCGCGGTGCTGCTGATGAGCGACACCAAGGCCAAGGAGCTCGGCCTCACCCCGCGCGCCCGGATCATCACCGCCGCCACTCACGGCAACGAGCCGGAGCTGATGGGCGTCGCCCCGATCGGCGCGATCAAGAAGGTCCTCGACCGCGCCGGGATGACGATCGGCGACGTCGACCGGGTCGAGCTGAACGAGGCCTTCGCCGCCCAGGTGATTCCGATCATGGCCGAATGCGGGATCGACGAAGACAAGCTCAACACCCACGGCGGCGCGATCGCCCTCGGCCACCCGTTCGGGATGACCGGTGCTCGGATCATGGGCACGCTGCTGAACGTGCTCGAGACCGACGACAAGCAGGTCGGCCTGGAGACGATGTGCGTCGCCGGTGGGCAGGGCAAGGCGATGCTCGTGGAGCGGATGAACTAGGCAGCGAGTGGTGAGTTGTGGGGGCTATGGCACCCACAACTCACCAATGGCGATGGATCTCCAGACCCTCACCTATGAGACTGGCGACCGGGTCGCTCGCATCACCCTCAACCGGCCCGAGCGCGGCAACGGGATCACGCCGCGGATGCCGGTCGAGCTGGCCGGGTGCGTCGAGCGGGCCAACCTCGACCCCGAGGTGCACGCGATCGCGCTGGCCGGCAACGGCACGGGGTTCTGCGGCGGCTATGACCTGGTCGCCTCGGCCGAGGGCGACATGAGCGAGCTCGGCGAGGGCGGCGAGACGCCCCCCGGCTCGCCGCTCGACCCGGCGACGATCGGCGCCAACCACGCGCCCGAGAGCAACTGGGACCCGGTCACCGACTACCAGTTCATGAGCCGCAACGTGCGCGGCTTCATGAGCCTCTTCCACTCCGAGAAGCCGGTCCTCTGCAAGGTCCACGGTTACTGCGTCGCCGGCGGCACCGACATGGCGCTCTGCTCGGACCTGCTGGTGATCGCCGAGGACGCCAAGATCGGCTACCCGCCGGCCCGCGTCTGGGGTTCGCCGACGACGGCGATGTGGGCCAGCCGCCTGGGGCCGATGCGGGCCAAGCGCCTGCTGCTGACCGGCGACTCGCTGACCGGGGCCGAGGCGGCGGAGTGGGGGCTGGCGACCGAGGCGGCGCCGGCCGGCGAGCTGGACGAGCGCTTCGAGCGCCTGCTCGAGCGGGTCGCGCGGATGCCGATCAACCAGCTGGTGATGATGAAGCTGCTGGTCAACCAGACGGTGCACGCTCAAGGACTGACCCAGACCCAGGTCCTCGGCACCTTCTTCGACGGCATCGCCCGCCATACCGAGGAGGGGCACGCCTTCGTCCGCCGCGCCGCCGGGTCCGGCTTCCGCGAGGCGGTGCGCGAGCGCGACGAGCCCTACGGCGACCACGGGCTCAAAGGCTTCGGCCTCGACTAGGCTGCCGCGGCGATGAGCGACGACCCGCACCCCAGCTCGATGATCACCGCGGAGACGGTCCGGGACTTCCTCCCCGGCAGCTTCCCCGGCGATCTTGGGATCGAGCCGCTGGAGGTCGAGGACTCCCACGCTCGCGGCGGGATCGTCGTCGACAAGCGCCATCTGCACCCCGGCGGCTTCGTCCACGGTGGCGTCTGGACCGCGCTCGGCGACACCGTCGCCGCCTGGTCGACCTTCCGCTGCATCCCGTCCGGCCACAACTTCACCACGATCGAGCTCAAGCTCAACGTCTTCGCCGCCGGGGTGCTGGGCGACGAGATCGAGGCCCGGGCCGAGCCCCTGCACGTCGGCAAGAGCACGGTCGTGATCGAGGTCCGGATCGAGCGCCGCCGCGAGGGCACCGAGCCGAAACTGGCGGCCAACCTGATCGTCAGCCAGTTCGTCCTGCCGCCGAGCTGATCGTTTCCACCCTTTTAGCCCCTATAGGGGCACCAATGGTGGAAACGTTCTAGGCCGCGACGGGGCTGAGACGAGACGCCTCGACGAAATGCCGAAAGAGCGCCGCCTCGTAGGACCGGTGCACCAGCGTCTCCGCGTGCCACTGGACGCCGATCAGGAAGGGGCGGGAGGGGTCCTCGACCGCCTCGATCGTCCCGTCCGGGGCCCGGGCGGTGATCCTCAGCCCCTCGCCCAGCCGCTCGATCGCCTGGTGATGGAAGGAGTTGACGTCGAGCTCGTCGGGAACCTCGACTTCGTCGTCCTCCAGCGCCACCGCGAGGCGGCTGCCCGGCTCGATCTCGATCGGGTGGCTGGTCTCGTTGCCGGGGGCGGACTGGCGGTGGGCGAAATCCGGGGAGACCTCGGGCAGGTGCTGAATCAGGGAGCCGCCGCGGGCGACGTTGAGCGCCTGGGTGCCGCGGCAGATCGAGAGGATCGGCATCTCCCGCACGTCAGCGCCCTGCGCCATCGCCAGCTCGAAGCGGTCGAGGCTCAGCTCGGTCGGCCCCAGCTCCGGGTGCCGGCGAGCGCCGTAGGTGTCGGGGTCGAGGTCGGGGCCGCCGGAGAGGCAGATGCCGTCGAGCCGGTCGAGCAGCGATCCGATCGCCTCCTCCGGCAACGGCGGGATCACCATCGGCAGCGCCCCGGCCGCCTCCAGCGCCCGCAGGTAGGTGAGGCCGAGGACCATCTCACGGACCTTCGGCTCGCTCTCGGGGGTCTGCTGGATCCTCTCCGCCTCCCGGACCTCCGAGGTCGTGACCCCGATCAGGGGCCGTCCTTGTCGGGCGCCTGGTTTCATTCCCGCCGATTCTCCACTACCCAGGTGTCCTTGCAACCACCGCCCTGGGAGCTGTTGACCACCATCTCGCCCGCCCCCTGGGCGAAGCGGGTGAGGCCACCGGTCATCGCCACCTGGCCGCCCGACCAGCTGATGACGAACGGCCGCAGGTCGATCCGCCGCGGGCGCAACCCCTCGCCCCGGATCGTCGGATGGCTGGAGATCGCGACCGGCTCCTGGGCGATGAAGTGCTCGGGCCGGCGCCGGGCCACGGCCACCGCCCGCTTGCGATCCGGCTCGCTCGCCCGCGGCATGATCGTGACGCCGTGGCCGCCGAAGCCCCCACGCGGCTTCACCACCAGCTCCTCGAGCCGGTCCATCGCTTCTGCCCGGCTCTCCTCGTCGGTGAGGTCATAGCTCGGGACCGAGCGCAGCAGCGGCTTCTCCCCCAGGTAGAAGTCGATCATCCGCTCGACGTAGACGTAGGTCAGCTTGTCGTCGGCGAGGCCGCTGCCGAAGGCGTTGACGCAGCGCAGGCGCTGCGAGCGCAGGGCCGGCAGCAGCAGCTCCCCGAGCTCCGTGGGCTGGCCGTCCCGCTCGGTGATGCGGTCCGCTTCGAGGCGGCGGTAGACGACGTCGACCTGCCGCCGCTCGCGCGAGATCCGGGCGAAGAGCCGGCCGCGGCTGGTCTCGAGCTGGCCGGGGGTGACGAGCGGCAGCCCCAGCTCGCGCCCGATCCGCTCGTGCTCGTACCAGGCGCCGTTCTCGGGGCCGTCGGTGAGGACCACCGCGCAGGGTTCGTCCCGTCCCGCCGGCGCGGCATCGCGGATCGCCTCCCCGAGCTTCTCCAGGTAGCCGTCGAGGCCACCGGGGGAGCCCATCCCCTCGAGCTCCGGCGCGACCACCTCCCGCACCCCGAGCGCGTAACAGGCACCCGAGGGCATCCGCAGGTTGTCCTCCAGCACCCGCAGCTCGCCGCTGCGATCGCGGACCAGGTCGAGGCCGGCCACCGTCGCCGGCGGCACCTCGGAGTCGAGCACCCCCTCCATTCCGCGCGCGTAGCCGGGCGAGGTCTCCAGCAGCCGGCGCGGGACGACGCCGGCGTCGAAGATCCGCTGCGGCCCGTAGGCGTCGGCGACGAAGGCGTTGAGGGCGCGCGCCCGCTGCAGCAGCCCCGCCTCCAGCCGCTCCCACTCCTTCGCCGCGATCAAGCGCGGAACCGGGTTGACCGCGATCGGTTCCCCCTGGCCGAAGGTGAGGCCGCTCTTGGCCACCCGCGCCTCGACCCGCTCCCGCAGCTCCTTCAGGTCCCGCTTCCCGAGTTCCTCCAGCAGCTCCGCGTAGAGCGGCCGCGGTTCGCCCGCGGAGTCGTACGCCTCGTCGGCGCAATCGGGTTCGGGTGAGTAGCTAGGCGCGCTCACCCTCGGCTTCCACCCGCTCATCGGGGACTTCCAGTCGTTCGATTTGAGGCAGTTTCCAGAGCAGGCTGGCGATCGTCAGCCCGACCGCGGCCGAGAACAGCGCCAGGAACCATTCCGGCGCACTCAGCAGGACCAGCTCGAAGAAGTCGCGCAGGAACGGGATCGCGAGGATCCCGGCGAAGACGCCGCCCAGCGCCATCACCATCGCCAACATGTTGCTCTGGATCGCGATGTGCTCGCGGCCGGGGCCGCGCTCGAGCAGGAGGATGAAGGCAAGGCCGAGCACGATCAGGGTCGTCGTCGCGGCGGTGCGCCCGGCCTCGAGACTGGCGCCGGCGACGGTGTCGACGAGGAAGAAGGAGAGGATCGAGCCGAGTGCGGTGGCGACCCCGGCGGGGACGGCGAAAGCTGCCAAGGCCCGCAGCAGGCGCCCGCGGTACAGGGGCCCGTCGGAGGGCAGCAGGGCCAGCACGAAGGAGGGGATCCCGATCGTCAGCATCGCCGCGATCGTCAGGTGGCGGGGAAGGAAGGGGAAGACGAAGCCGGGGACGGCGACGAGCAGGATCAGGGTCGCGGCGTAGACCGTCTTGGTCAGGTAGAGCCGGCCGAGGCGGTGGATGTTGCGGGCGATCCGCCGCCCCTCGCCGACCGCCTCGGGCAGGCGCGAGAACTGGTCTTTGAGCAGGACGACATCGGCGACCCCTTTCGTCACCTGCGTCCCGGAGCCCATCGCCACCGCCATCCGCGCCCGCTTCAGCGCCGGCACGTCGTTGACGCCGTCGCCGATCATCGCCACATAGCGCCCGGCCGCGACCAGCGCCCCGACCAGGGCTTTCTTCTGCTCGGGCTTGATCCGGCAGAAGATCGTGTTCTCGGTTGCGACCTTCGCCAGCTCCTCGGGGTCCTCGGGCAGGTCCGGCCCCTCGATCACCCCGGCGTCCCGCGGCACCCCGACCGCGTAGGCGACCGCGGTCACGGTCGCCGCGGCGTCGCCGGAGATCAGCTTCAGGTCGACTTCCTCATCGCGCATGATCGCGATCGTCTCCGCCGCGTCGGGGCGCAGCGTCTCCTCCAGGACAACCAGCGCCAGCGGGGTCAGCCGCGGCGCGCCTGCCGCCGCCGGGTCGTCCGGCAGCGCCTCACCGGTCTGGCCGAAGGCGACGACGCGGCGGCCCGCCGCCGTTTCCTCTTCGAGCTTGCCGGCCAGCCGCGGCGGCAGGGTCAGCGCCCCCGACTCGGCGAGGATGTCGGGCGCGCCGAGGACGTAGGTCGCGCCGCCGGAGCCGCCGTCCAGCGCGACCCCGCTCCACTTCCACTCCGAGGAGAAGGGGACCTCGCCCTCCACCGTCCCCGCCTTGCCGGGGAACTCCGCGGCGATCGTCTCCAGGGTCTTGTTGCGGTCGCCGGCGCTGGCGGCGAAGCGCCCCAGCGCCGCCGCCCCGGCTTTCGGATCGATCCCGTCGGCGTACTCGACCCCGGTCAGGCGCAGCTCGCCCGCGGTCAGGGTTCCGGTCTTGTCGACGCAGATCGTGTCGACGGCGGCGAGGCTCTCGCTGGCGCTCATCTGCTGGACGAGGGTCCCGCGCTTCGCCAGCCGCATCGCGGCAACCGCGAAGGTGACGCTCATCAGCAGCACCAGCCCCTCGGGGATCAGGGTGATCAGCCCCGCGGTCGCCGTCTGCGCCGCCTCCTCGAGGGGGACGTCGCGGAGGTTGAGGCTGAGGATCAGCAGCACCGCCAGCGGCAGCATCAGGTAGGTGGAGGCGAGGATCACCCGGTTGACCTCCTCCTGCAGCGGCGAGGGCGGGTGGCGGAAGGTCTTCGCCTCGCCGGCGATGCGCCCGGCATAGCTCTCCTCGCGGACCGCATCGACCGCGTAGTGGCCGGAGCCGGAGACGCAGAAGGAGCCGGAGAGGAGGCGATCGCCCTCGTCCTTCTGGATCCCGTCCGACTCGCCGGTCAAGAGCGACTCGTCGAGCGTCATCCCGCGCGAGGCGATCGCCTCGCCGTCGGCGACCAGCTGGTCGCCCGGGCCGACCGCGATCACGTCGCCCGGGACCACCTCGTTGGCGGTCAGCTCGGCGACGACGCCGTCGCGGATGACGCGGGCGCGGGGGGAGACGAGGACGGCGATTTCGTCCAGCGTTTCCTTCGCCTTCTTCTCCTGGTAGATCCCGATGCTGGAGTTGACGACAGCGATCACCCCGAACAGCGCGTCGGCCCAGAGCCCGAGCCCAATGTCGAGGACGAAGAAGGCGGCGATGATCGCGTTGAAGAGGGTGAAGACGTTGGCGGCGACGATGCTCGCCAGCGAGCGCGAGGAGTTCTCCGGCGGCGGTCCGAGCTTGCGCAGCCGCGCCTCCGCCTCCTTGCTGGAAAGCCCGTGCTCGGTGGAGGGTTGGCCGTTGCCCATCGCCCTATTCAATAGGGTGCGGGAACTGTGGGCCTGAAGCTTGGACTCAACCTTGGTTACTGGGGGATCGGCCCGGCCGGTGAGGAGGCCGCTGAGGTCGTCCTCGCCGCCGAGGGGCACGGCTACGAGTCGGTCTGGGCGGCGGAGTCCTACGGCTCCGACGTGGTCAGCGTCCTCGCCTGGCTGGCGGCGAAGACCGAGAAGATCAACCTCGGCGCGGCGATCATGCAGGTGCCGGCGCGCCCGCCCGCGGCGGCGGCGATGGCCGGGGCGACGATCGACAAACTCTCGGGCGGCCGCTTCCTCTTCGGCTTCGGCCCCTCGGGCCCGCAGGTCTCCGAGGGCTGGTACGGCGTTCCCTACGCCAAGCCCTGGGGCCGCACCCGCGAGTACATCGAAGTCGTGCGCGAGATCATCGCCCGCGAGGGCCCGGTCGACCACCAGGGCGAGCACTACACGCTGCCGCTGCCCGGGGGCGAGGGCAAGCCGCTGAAGCTCAACTTCCACCCCCTGCGCAACGAGATCCCCGTCTTCGTCGGCGCGATCGGTCGCAAATCGGTCGAGATGGCGGCCGAGATATGCGACGGCTGGATCCCGATCTTCTTCAGCGTCGACGCCTTCGAGCAGACCTGGGGGGAGCACCTGGAGGCCGGCTTCGCCAAGGGCGGGCGGCAACGCTCCGACCTCGAGGTCAGCCCCTCGCTGCAGGTGGCGATCGACGGTGACCTCGAGGCCGCCAAGAACGTGGTCAAGGCAGGGCTGGTCCTCTACTTCGGCGGCATGGGCAGCCGCAAAACCAATTTCTACGTCGACCTCGCCCACCGCTTCGGCTTCGGCGACGTCGCCGACGAGGTCCAGCAGCGCTTCCAGGACGGCGACCGCGCCGGCGCCTTCGAGGCGATGCCGGACGAGATCGTCGAGGCGACCTCGCTGGTCGGGACCGAGGCGGAGGTGGCCGAGCGGGTGGAGCGCTTCCGCGGCGCCGGCATCGATCGTCTGATCTGCTCCCCGGTCCACGTTGAGCGCTCCGAGCAACTGCACACCCTGGAGCGGCTGGCCGCGTTGGCAGGGGTCTCTGCCTGAACGGCGGGGGTCGGGACGCTCTCCCGACCCAATCGCATAATCTTCCGCGCCGCGCATGAAGATCGGAGTGCCGAAAGAGACTGCTGAGGGCGAGCGCCGCGTCGCGCTGATCCCTGACGTCGTCAAATCGTTGAAGAAGAACGAGAAGGTCGACGTCGTCGTCGAGGCTGGGGCCGGTGAGGCCGCCGGCCACACCGACGCCGCCTACCAGGAGGCCGGGGCCACCGTCGGTGCCGCCGACGCCGCCTGGGGAGCCGACATCGTCCTCCACGTCGCGGTTCCGAGCACGGGCGACATCGCCAAGCTGAACGGCAACCAGCTGCTGATCTCCCACCTCAATCCCTGGGTCGCGGCGGAGACGAACAAAGCTCTGGCCAGCGCCGGCGTCACCGCCTTCGCGATGGAGGCGATCCCGCGGACCACCCGCGCCCAGGCGATGGACGCGCTCTCCTCGCAGGCCGCCGCCGCCGGCTACGCGGCGACCCTGATCGGCGCCCGCGAGTCCGGCCGCTTCTTCGGGATGATGACCACCGCCGCCGGCACCGTGCCTCCGGCCAAGGTCCTCGTCCTCGGCGCCGGCGTCGCCGGATTGCAGGCGGTCGCCACCGCCAAGCGCCTCGGCGCGATCGTCACCGGCTTCGACATTCGCCGCGCCGCCTGGGAGCAGATCGCCTCGCTCGGCGGCCGGCCGCTGGAACTGGACTTCATCCCCGACGCCGAGGGCGAGGGCGGCTACGCCCGTCCCCTGACCGACGAGGAGAACGCGCAGGTGCGCGACGCCCTTGCCGAGAACGCGGCGAAACAGGACATCATCGTCACCACCGCCGCGATCCCCGGCCGTCCGGCGCCGACCCTGATCACCGCCGAGGGCGTCCGCAACATGGCCCCGGGCTCGGTGATCGTCGACCTCGCCGCCGAGACCGGCGGCAACTGCGAGCTGACCCAGCCGGGCCAGACCGTGGTCGAGGGCGGGGTCAAAGTGATCGGCCCGCGCAACCTCCCCTCGGAGATGCCGGCGCCGGCCTCCCAGCTCTACGCCAAGAACCTCGAGAACCTGCTCGGCCTGATCGTCACCGACGAGGGCGAGGTCAAGGTCGACTTCGAGGACGACATCATCGCGGCAGCCTGCATCACCCAGAGCGGCGAGATCAAAAACGAGAGGGCGGCGAAGTAGCCATGGACCTGATGACCGAGATCACGATCTTCGTCCTCGCCGTCTTCGTCGGCTTCGAGGTGATCTCGAAGGTCCCGACCACCCTGCACACGCCGCTGATGTCGCAGACCAACGCGATCCACGGCATCGTCATGCTCGGCGGCCTGATCGTGCTCGGCTACGCCGACGACGGCCTCGAGTACGTGATCGGGACGATCGCGGTCGCCTTCGGCGCGATCAACATCGTCGGCGGCTTCATGGTCACCGACCGGATGCTCGGCATGTTCTCGCGAGAAGCCGAAGCCGAAGGCCGAGGCTGACGGGAAGGGCGGCTCATGAACCCGCTCTTCGCCGTGTTTGAGCCGGGTGGCGACGCCGCAACCGCCCTCTACATCGTCGCCTTCTCGCTCTTCATCATCGGGATCAAACAGGGCACCCACCCGACCACCGCCAAACGCGGCAACCTCGTCGCCGCCGGCGGCATGGCGATCGCGGTCGTCACCACCCTGCTGCTCGACGGGATGGGCAACTGGGGCCTGATCTTCCTCGGGCTCGGGATCGGAACCGCGATCGGCGTGATCGCCTCGATCCGGGTGCAGATGACCGAGATGCCGCAGATGGTCGCCCTCTACAACGGGGTCGGCGGCGGCGCCGTCGCCCTGATCGCCTGGTCTGAGATCCGCCACGGAAGCCACGGGCTCCCCCTCGACGAGCTGATCCCGATCCTCTTCGCCGGCGTCGTCGGCTCGGTCTCCTTCTGGGGCTCGAACATCGCCTTCGCCAAGCTCCAGGACCTGATCCCGACCCGACCGATCGCGGTGCCGGGGCAGCAGGTGATCAACGCCCTGTTGCTGATCGGGATCGTCGTCGCCTGCGTAATCGTCGCCGTCGACAACGACCATCCGTCGGAGGGCATCTTCGTCGCGATCCTGCTCGCCGCCGCGTTGCTTGGCAACCTCGTCGTCCTGCCGATCGGCGGCGCCGACATGCCGGTCGTGATCTCGCTGCTGAACGCCTTCACCGGTCTCTCCGCCGCGGCCGCCGGCTTCGCCCTCGACAACGTCGCCCTGATCGTCGCCGGCACCCTGGTCGGCTCCTCGGGAACGATCCTCACGATGGAGATGGCGACGGCGATGAACCGCTCGGTCAGCAATGTCCTCTTCTCCGGCTTCGGCGGTGCGCCCTCGGGCGGCGGCGGCGGCACGGGCGAGGAAAAGCCCCACGTCTCGATCGGAGCCCAGGACGCGGCGATCAAGCTCGCCTACGCCGACTCGGTCGTGATCGTCCCGGGCTACGGCCTCGCCGTCGCCCAGGCGCAGCACGCGATCAAGGAGGTCGCCGACGAGCTCGAAAAGCGCGGCGTCACCGTCAACTACGCGATCCACCCGGTCGCCGGCCGGATGCCCGGCCACATGAACGTCCTCCTCGCCGAGGCCGACGTCGCCTACGAGAACCTCAAGGAGATGGAGGAGATCAACCCGGAAATGTCGCGCACCGACGTCGCCGTCGTCGTCGGCGCCAACGACGTCACCAACCCGGCGGCGAAAAACGACCCGGACTCCCCGATCGCCGGGATGCCGATCATCGAGGTCTCCGAGGCCCAAGAGGTGATCGTGATCAAGCGCTCCCTCAGCCCCGGCTTCGCCGGCATCGACAACGACCTCTTCTACGAACCGAATACCTCGATGCTGTTTGCTGACGCCAAAGCGGCGGCTAGCGAAATCGCAGCTGAGATCGGGAATCTCTAAACCGGCAAGGGACCGGGCTTGCCGGCCGGCGGGTCCTGTCACGGCAGGGGACCCACCTCCCCTTCCGGTAGCTAAAGCTTCCTCAGGGGAGGTCCCCCCTACCGTGCCACCCGCCGGAGGAGAGCTGGGCTGGCCAGCTCAGCGGCAAGGGTTCGAACGGCTGCGGTGCTTCGCTTGATGAGTGAGGGGCTGACGTGCTTCGGGAGCTCGGCTACGAAGGCGGTGGTTCGGGGGAGGCGGTGGGTTTGCCAGCGGGAGGCGCTGCCGGGGTAGGGGCCGGGGAGCTCGACGAGGGGGAGGCCGATCAGGTCGGAGAAGCGGCGGGCGACGAAGGGGTTGCCATCGGGCCGGTCGACCAGGCCGAAGGGCTGATGGAACCAGATCGTCACATCGGGTTTGGTGCGGAGGATGAAGCGGTGGGCGGCGCGCGACTCGGGCTCGGAGAGGGGCCGCGGGCCGGAGTATTCGCCGCCGCCGAGCGGGCGCCAGTCGAAGGGGAAGTTGCGGTTGAGATCGACGCCGTGGGCGTTCCCCCTGGTGCCGGCGGCGACTCCGTCGGGGTTGATCGTGGGCACGACCAGGAGCTCGGCCCCCCTGGGCGCTCCCAGCGCGATCAGCAGCTGCGCGATCCTCATTCCCGCCCGCTCGTTGCCGTGGATGTCGCCGACCACCAGGATCCTCACGGTCGTCGGCTCCTGGGAGCCGCTGCGGAGGCTGACGATCGGCCGCCCCTGCACCGAGTGGCCGATCACGCTGCGCTCGGCCCCCGCCGCCAGATCGGCGCTCAAACAGAGGCAGAGGGCCAGGGCGACCGCGCCGCCTCGAAGTCGTGACCATTCCGACACGCAACCGGCACTCTAGGCACACACACGTCGGCATTTGCTCCCTAGCTTCGGTCCATGCGGTCGCAGCGGGGGCAGGGGACGGTCGAGTGGGTCGGGACGGTGCTGGTCGTCTCGCTCTTGATGCTCGCCCTGGTCACCGTCGGGGTGCGTGTGCCGGGAGCCTCATTGGCGCATGAGTTGGCGGACGGGATCCTCTGCGCGGCGGCGCTGGCCGACGGGTGCGGGGACGAGCCGGTGCTGATCGCGGCTTACGGCACCGAGGTCGGGAAGCTGGTGCGGGATCACATGCCGACGCTGGCCTTCGAGGAGGGTTCGCGGGCGGTGCCGGTCGACTTCCGCCGCTGCCGCAGCAGCGCCTGCGGCGACGACTCCGGGGAGGGGCTGGTCCAGAGGTCCGACGAGCGCCTGCCGGTCACCGCCTTCGTCCACGTGATCGATTGCCGGGAGGGGAAGGCGGAGCAGATTGAAGCCACCGGCGCCGACTGCTCTGGCGGTCGGGCCGGAAATCTCTATCTCCAGTACTGGACCTACTACGCCGACTCCGCCACCCTGCGCGGGGTCCCGGTCGCGGGGAAGAAGGGGTACCACGCCGACGATTGGGAGAGCGTGCAGCTGCGTTTCCGCCCCGACGGCGAGGTCGACCAGCGCGCCTCCTCCCATCACGGCTACAACTACGCCGGCGGCACGCGCAACTGGGGCTCGGACGCCGGCCTCGTCTCGCACGACGGCTGGGGCTCTGAGACCGGCATGCTCCTCGTCTCCGGCGGCAGCCACGCCGGCAACTCGATCGGCTTCGCCGAGATCGGCCGCTTCACCCCCGGCCGCCGCGTTCACCTGATCCCGCTCGAGTCGATCTCGGCCGAGACCAGCACCAGTTTCGCGGTTTCGCCGCCTTGGCTGAAGCACGTCTGGCGGGATCCCGAGGCGACTGGGACCAGCTGAACTCTAAGCCGCCGGCACCTGCTGGGTGATGCAGTGGATGTTGCCGCCGCCGAGGAGGATCTCGCGGGCGGGCACCCCGACGACCTCGCGCTGGGGGAAAGTGCGGCGGAGGATCTGCGCTGCCTCCTCGTCGTGGCGCGGGTCGAGCAGCGGGAAGACCAGGCGCGAGTTGCCGAGGTAGAAGTTGACGTAGGAAGCGGCGAGGCGGTCGCCGGCGCGGCGCGGGACCGTGCCCTCGCCGGCGTCGACTCCCTCGGCCTCCGCGGCGGAGATCTGGAGCGGGCCGGGGGCGGGGAGGAGGACCACCTCCAGCGAGCGCCCGCGGGCGTCGGTCGCCGCTTCCAGGCGCTCGCGCGCGTCGCGGGAGATCTGGTGCTGCGGGTCCTCCTCCTCGCCGCTCCAGGTCAGCAGCACCGTTCCCGGCCTGGCGAAGCAGGCGAGGTTGTCGACGTGGCCGTCGGTCTCGTCCTCGAAGACGCCCGCCCCCAGCCAGATCACCTTCTCCGCTCCCAGGTAGTCGAGCAGGATTCGCTCGAGCTGCTCGCGGGAGAGGTCGGGGTTGCGGTTCGGGTTGAGCAGGCACTCCTCGGTCGTCAGCACCGTTCCCTCGCCGTCAACGTGGATCGCCCCGCCCTCGAGCACTATCGGCGCCCGGTAGCGGTCCTCGCCCTCGATCTCCAGCACCTTCGCCGCGACCCGGTCGTCGCGGTCCCAGGGGAAGTAGAGACCGCCCTCGGTCCCGCCCCAGGCGTTGAAGTGCCAGTCGACGCCGCGCCGCCCCCCGTCGCCGTCAACGACGAAGGTCGGGCCGGTGTCGCGGATCCAGGCGTCGTCGGTCGAGACCTCGACCACCCGCACCTGTGGCGGCAGCATCGCCCTGCAGTTCTCGAACTGCCCGTCGGAGACCGCCATCGTCACCGGCTCCGAGCCGGCGATCGCCTCCGCCACCGCTGCGTAGGCTTCCTGCGCCGGCTTCGCTCCCAGACGCCAGTTGTCCGGTCGCTCCGGCCAGGCCATCCAGCAGCCGGCGTGTGGCTCGAACTCGGCCGGCATGCGGAAGCCGTCTTCCGCCGGAGTCGATTTGAGCGTAGCGCTCACCGCCCTCTATCTTGAACCCCGTGGATGAGATCCGCCTGATCCGCGCTCAAGACCCGCCCGAGTCTCCGGCGCGGACGCGTCCGTCAGGTCGCCCACCGTTCCGGATCGCCGCCGTCCAGCACCGGTGGCATCCGGATCCCGAAGAGCACGAAGCGGCCTTGGAGCAGGGAGTCCGATTGGCGGCGGGGGAGGGGGCGAAGCTGGTCTGCCTGCAGGAGCTGACTCTGAGCCGCTACTTCGCCGTCGACCCCGGCGGCCCCGAGGCCGCGGGGGCGCAGCCGGAGGAGCTGCCCGGCGGCCGCACCCACGCCTTCGCCGCCCGGATGGCGGCGGCGACCGGCATCCACGTCCACGCCTCCCTCTACGAGCGCGCCGAGGGTGCGGACGGCCTCGGCTTCAACACCGCGATCGTTGTCTCCCCTGAAGGAGAGCTCGTCGCCCGCACCCGCAAGCTCCACATCCCCGTCACCGCCGGCTACCACGAGGATCGCTACTTCCGGCCCGGCCCCGGCCCCGGTGACGCCGATGCCTTCCCGCTGGTCGGGCTGGGGGAGGTCCAGCTCGGCCTGCCGACCTGCTGGGACCAGTGGTTCCCCGAGGTCGCCCGCGCCTACAGCCTCGAGGGCGCCGAGGTTCTCGTCTATCCGACCGCGATCGGCTCCGAGCCCGACCACCCTGACTTCGACACCCAACCCCTCTGGCAGCAGGTGATCGTCGCCAACGGCATCGCCAACGGCGTCTTCATGGTCGCCGTCAACCGGATCGGGACCGAGCCGCCCCTCACCTTCTACGGCTCCTCCTTCATCTCCGACCCCTACGGCCGCATCCTCGCCCAAGCCCCAAGGGACGAGCCAGCGGTCCTGGTCGCCGACCTCGACCTAGATCAGCGCCGAGATTGGCTTGAGCTCTTCCCCTTCCTAGCCACCCGCCGCCCCGACGCCTACGCCAGCCTGGCTGAAGAGTCGACTGAGCTGCAGAACGAGTAGCGCACTGGAGGATGCTTTCTTCGCGAGTCCGCGAGAAACCGCGATATACACGGGTTTTCGCGGACTCGGTAGTCGAGCACTCGATCTAACTCTCGGGATCAGCTACCTCCTCCATCCAAGTGCGTGCCGAGGCGAGATAAGAATTTAGTTGGCGAGGAATTTGACTTCGGACGCTCTCTGCCTCCGCGAGTTCCTCGTGGTCACGAGGTTTTGGACCACGGCCTCGTTCCTGTACTTCACTTGCTTTGATCGCATCGGAGAGGGCGGCGAAATGTTGGCTCACCGGATGGTCTGCGGGAAATCGAAGCTGTAAGCGAACGAAGGCAGGCTTGAGTTTGCTGACAGCCGCATGGGATGCCTCCATCTTCTCGATGACTTTTCCTATTGCATCATCGAGTGCTTCTTCTGCCTCAATCTTCTCCTCCGACTCGTCCGGAGCAGCTGCAGTCAACCTCGCCATTTCTTCCGCAGTGCCGATCTTTGCGGAGAAGTCAACAAGCGCATCCATCGCATTGGTGGCAGCGTTGGTGACTTCGTCGAGCGTGCGGCGAGCGGCCTCCTTCTCTCTGAGGATTTGGTCGTGTCGTAGTTCGCGTTTAAGGCGGACATCCGCTGCCGTGAGCTCCTTTGCGACGTTCTTGCCTGCGTACTGAGCGGCGAAGTGAGCACCCATAATCGCTGCGATCACGATGGCTGCAGGCGTTGCAAGTTCCAGCAGAGCCGACTTCCCGCCGGTGAGATGTACCTCCAAAGCTGAAAACAAAAACTCTGCCATCAGCCCAAGCCTTCCAGGTGTGCCAGACCAACTTCAGCTGCTTCCATTCAAGCGGTAGCTCACGCCGCTAGTAGGGGGAGAAGCACCTCCTAATGCGGAGCCAGTGCGTCGATCGTCTCCGCCAGCTTGTCCGGCGTCACGATCGGGGTGAGGATCGGGAGGGAGATGCCGCCGGCGACGAAGGCTTTGAGGCGTTCCTGCATCTGCTCCAGCGTCCCGAAGACGAACATGTCCTCGATCAGATCCCAGGGGGCGGCTGCGGCGGCGGCCTGGCGATCACCGGCGTCCCAGGCCTCGACCATCGGCGCGATCTGCTCGCCGTAGCCGAGCCAGCGGTAGAAGTTGGCGTAGACGGGAACGGTGATGTAGGAGGAGAACATGAAGCGGGCCAGCGGCTCGACCTGCTCGCGCTCACCCGGGATGCAGAAGAAGCGGCAGAGCAGCTCGAAGCCCTCCGGCGCCCCCTTGAGTTGTGCGGTCACCTGCGGCAGCCCCGCCAGCGGCAGGAAGTTGGTGAAGGCGCCGTCGGCGCGCTCGACCGCCAGCTCCAGCATCTTGCCCCGCAGTGCCGCCAGCACGATCGGCACCCGGTGGGCCGGCTTCTGTTCCAGCTTGAACCCGGTCTCGGTCCGCTCTCCAGCTAGTGCGGGCTCGAGAAAGTCGAGCGTCTCGCGGACCTTGCTCAGCGGTCGCTCGAAGGGGATCTGGTTCCAGCCTTCGACGATGCGGTCCGAGGAGGAGCCGAGGCCGAGCACGAATCGTCCTTCGGAGGCGTCGGCTAATGCTGCGGCCTGCTGGGCCAACAGCGCCGGTCCGCGCTGGAAGACGCCGACGATCCCCGTCCCCAGCCGCGCCCGCTCGGTCCAGGCCGCGCTCAGCGCCAGCGGCGTGAACCCGTCCGGGCCGGCCGTCTCTCCCGTCCAGAGGTCGGTGTAGCCGGCCGCCTCGGCGCCCTTGACCAGCTCCTCGTGGTCAGCGAGCGTCAGTCCCGGCAGCGGCAGCGTCAGTCCCCAGCGATCCATCGACCAGGACCCTATCGCTCGACCACTGGCTGAAGAACGACTCCGCATCCTGCGCGCTCAGCGGCCGGGCGAAGAGGAAGCCCTGGGCGTTGTCGCACTCCTTGTCGCGGATCAGCGAGAGGTCCTGCGGCCGCTCGACTCCCTCCGCCGTGGTCTCGATCTCCAGCGCTTTGCCGAGCTGGACCAGGGTCTGGAGGAGGATCTCGTTCTCGCCGCCCTCGGCCAGCTGGGAGACGAAGGAGCGGTCGATCTTCAGCACGTCGACCGGGAACTGGCGCAGGTGGGAGAGCGAGGAGTAGCCGGTGCCGAAGTCGTCGACGGCGATTCGAACCCCCATCCGCTTCAGCTCGTGCAGCCGCCGCGCCGTTTCCTCGGCGTTGCTCATCAACGACGTCTCAGTGATCTCGAGCGTCAGCGACTCCGGCGCCAGCCCGCTCGTCGCCAGCGCCCCCTTGACGTCGCCGATCAGCTCGTCGGTGTCGAGCTGGAGCTGGGAGACGTTGACCGAGAGCTCCAACGGGCGCCCGTCCTGCTGCCAGCGCGCGGCCTGCCCGCAGGCCTCTCTCAACACCCAGGCGCCGACGTCGAGGATCAGCTTCGACTCCTCCAGCAAGGGGATGAAGTCCTCGGGCTGGACCACCCCGCGACCGGGTCGGCGCCAGCGAAGCAGCGCCTCGACCCCGGTTGGGGTCAGCTCCTGCAGGTTGAAGGTCGGCTGGTAGACGAGGAAGAACTCCTCGTTGGCGAGCGCGCTCTGCAGGTCCGTCTCGAGCTCCAGCCGCGACTGGACCTCGTCCTCCATCCCCGACTCGAAGACGAGGTAGCCGCTCTTGCCGCCCCACTTGGCGCGGTACATCGCGATGTCGGCGTCGCGCAGCAGCTCTTCGGCGGAGGGGCGGAGGCCGGTGGCAACGCCGATGCTGGCCTTGGCGTGAACGCGGGTCTCGTGGTCGTCCCCGAGCGCGAAGGGCTCGCCGAACGCCTGCAGTATGCGCTCGGCGATCAGCTCCGGGCCGGCGGCCAGGGAGATGCCCTCGGCGACGACAACGAACTCGTCGCCGCCGAGCCGGCCGAGCGCGTCGGTCTCGCGGATCACGCCCTCCAGTCGTTTGGCCACCGCGCAGAGCAGCTCGTCGCCGATGCCATGGCCGAGCGAGTCGTTGATCGCCTTGAAGTTGTCGAGGTCGACGAAGAGGACCGCCACCGGTTCCTGGCTCAGCCGCGCCCGGGTCAGGGTCTGCTCGATCCGGTCGAGGATCAAGGTCCGGTTGGGCAGCCCCGTCAGCGCGTCGTGGGTGGCGAGGAAGACCAGTTCCTGCTCGCGGTTCGTCAATTCCTCGTGGGCGCGCTGGCGCTCGTCCTCGAAGGATTGGCACATCCGCACCAGGGTCACGTCGAGGCTGCGCTGGACCATCCTCCGCGCCGTCGCCAAGGTCTCTTCCGGCAGGCCGAGGTCGGCCGCGCTCTCGTCGAGCACCTCGAGCGTGCAGTCCCGCCAGCGCAGGCAGCGTTTGGTCACCTCGTTCAGCGGCGCCTCCCGTTGTGAGGCGAGCTGGGCGAAGATCCGCCACGACTCCTGACCGACCTTGCGCGCCACCGCTTCGCCCTCGCCGGACATCCAGCGGGCAACGGCGACGGTGGAGACGGCGCCGACGTCCTCGAAGCTCTCTTCGACGACCTTCGCCAGTGTCGTCGACTCTGCGGAGCGCCGCATCATCCGCGCCACCACGTCCTCGGTCCGGGAGCTCAGCTCCCGGCCCAGCCGCTCGAGGTCGGGTGCTCGCATGATCTGGCCATCGACCTCTACATCCGGTCTCTTTAAATGTCTCGACCAATTCGTGCATACGTCCACGCTGCCGCTTCGGTTAGCCTGCGGCGCAGATGGAGTCCACCTCGCAGCAGGACGGGTCCGCCGCCACGACGAAACCCGACCGCAACCTCGCGCTCGAGCTGGTTCGGGTGACCGAGGCGGCCGCGCTCGCATCCGCCCGCTGGGTCGGCCGGGGCGACAAGATCGCCGCCGATCAGGCCGCGGTCGACGCGATGCGCCACGTCCTCGATTCGGTCGCGATGGACGGGACGGTCGTGATCGGCGAGGGAGAGAAGGACGAGGCGCCGATGCTCTACAACGGCGAGCAGATCGGCGACGGCAGCCCTCCTACCGTCGACATCGCCGTCGACCCGCTGGAGGGAACTCGCCTCTGCGCCCTGGGGATGCCGAGTGCGATCGCCGTCATCGCCCTCGCCGAGCGGGGAACGATGTTCGATCCCGGCCCATGCGTCTACATGGAAAAGATGGCGGGTGGGGAAGAGATCGCCGACCTGCTCGACCTCGACCGTCCCCTGCCCGAGACCTTGAAGCTGATCGCCGAGCGCAAGGGCGGCTCGGTCGGCGACGTGATCGTCGTCATGCTCGACCGCCCGCGGCACGAGGAGGCGATGCGGGAAGTCCGCGAGGCGGGCGCCCGGATACGGCTGATCACCGACGGCGACGTCTCCGCCGCCCTCCTGGCGGTCAGCGAACGCTCGCCGGTGGACCTGTTGTGGGGGATCGGCGGGACGCCGGAGGGAGTGATCTCCGCCGCCGCCCTGAAGTCGATGGGAGGGCAGCTGATCGGCCGTCTGTGGCCGCGCAACGACGAGGAGCGCCAGGCCGCGCTCGACGCCGGCTACGACCTCGACCGCGTCCTCACCGCCAACGATCTCTGCTCCGGCGACGACGTCTTCTTCTCCGCCACCGGCGTCACCGACGGCGACGTCCTCCAAGGCGTCCGCTACCGCGGCCCCGGCGTGACCACCGAGTCGCTGGTGATGCGCTCCCGCTCGGGCACGGTCCGCCGCGTCCACGCCCGCCACGATCGCTCGAAGCTGCGGGGGATCATCGGCGAGAGATATGGCTGATTCTCTGCTGCTGGGGTAGTTGGGCGGCGTGATCGCTGTCGCCGGCTCGACCGGATACATCGGCGGCCTGCTCTGCAGGCGGCTGCGGGAGGAGGGGCACCAGGTCCGGGCTCTGGCGCGCCATCCGGAGCGCGCGGAGGACCTGCGCGCGGCCGGCTGCGAGGTGCGTCGTGCCGACGTCCTCGAGCCCGAGAGCCTGCGCCCGGCGCTCGAGGGAGTCGAGGTCGCCTATTACCTGGTCCACTCGATGGGCCGGGGCTCCGACGGCGACTTCGCCGAGCGCGATCGCGAGGGGGCCGAGAACTTCACCGCGGCGGCCGCGACGGCGGGCGTGCAGAGAATCGTCTACCTCGGCGGGTTGGGCAAAGGCTCGAAGCATCTCGACAGCCGCCACGCCACGGCCGAGATCCTGCGCAAAGGCGAAGTGCCCGTGACCTACTTCCGGGCGGCGGCCGTCCTTGGAGCGGGCAGCGAGTCGTTCCGGACCGTCTTCTATCTGGTCCGCCGCCTGCCGGTGATGATCACCCCGCGCTGGGTCGTCACCCGCACCCAGCCGATCGCGGTCGCGGATGCCGTCGCTTATCTTGCCGCCGCTGCGGACCTGAGCTTGCCGGTGGATCGGGAGATCGAAATCGGCGGCCCCAGCGTCACCTCCTACGGCGGCATGATCGACGAGCTGGCCCGCGCGCTGGGGCGGCGGCCACCGTTGCGGATCACGGTGCCGCTACTGACTCCCGCGCTCTCATCTCTCTGGATCGGCCTGGTCACCCCCGTTGACGCAGGGGTGGCCAGGCCACTGATCGAGGGACTGGCGACGGAGACCGTCGTCGATGATCCAAGCGGGATGGAGATCTTCGAGGGGGTAGAGCGGATCCCGCTTCGCAGAGCCCTACTCGCGGCGGTCGAAAACTCCACTGTTCTCTAAAAATACTCTCTAGTCTCAATAAAGAACTCCTGATAGCCTCTCCCTGGAGGAATTCAGGATGGTCAACCGAGAAGATTCTGGCGGCGTCGTCGAGGCCGCTCCGAAGAAACAGGAGCCAGGAGATCGATATCGATCGGGCGAGCATTCGCTCGGCCTTCTCTCCACCCCCCTGAACCTGCACGTCCTCCGTGCCCTCTCGGATCGACCGATGCGGCTGGCGGAACTCAGGCAGGCCACGGGGCTGCCGGCCCAGACCACCCTGCGTGGCCACCTCGGCGGGCTGGAGGCGATCGGAGCGGTCGCCAAACGGCCGACCCGGAAAATGCCCTACGCCATCGAGAACGGCCTGACCGCGATGGGCGAGGAGCTGTTGGGGGTTGCAGATGCACTGGACGCCTGGCTGCAACAGGCGCCCCACGGCTCGGTATCCCTGGACTCCGGCGCCGCGAAGGGCATCGTCAAAGCCTTTGTCGATGGCTGGGGTTCGACCCTGATTCGCAGTCTCGCGATCAGGCCGATGTCCCTGACCGAACTCGACCGCGAGGTCGCCGAGCTCAGCTATCCGGCGTTGGAGCGTCGTCTCTCGAGCATGCGGATGGCCGGCTTGGTCGCAGCCCAACCTGGGACGGGCAGCGGAACTCCCTACGCCCTGACCGAATGGGCTCGGCGTGGGGTGCGGCCGCTGGCCGCGGCGGCCTATTGCGAGCGGACGTACATGGGTCACAAGGCGGCCCCGGTGACCCAGGTCGACATCGAGGGGGCCTTTCTGCTCGCGACGCCCCTGGTCGACTTGCAGGACGGCAGCAGCGGCATCTGCCAGCTCGAGGTTGAAGCTGCCTCTGACCTGCGTGTCCAGTCGGGGGTCAGGGTCGAGGTCGAGCAGGGGAAGGTGGTGGCCTGTGAGTGTGACCTCGACGAGGATCGCCCGAGCTATGCGATCGGGACGACGAAGAAGTGGTTTACGGCGCTCAAAGACGGTGTTGTCGATGAACTTCGCTTCGGCGGCGGTAGGCAGTTCGCCGAGAGCTTCGTCCGCGCTATGCACGCCACTTTGAAGAGGGGCTAGCTCTCGAGCTGCCGCTCCGCTCGCGCCGCCTCTTCCCCGATGAATGGGACGAGGAGCTCATAGGTGAGCTCGGGGAGTAGGCGCGGGAGCTCGGCCGCGCGTCCGAGTACGACCTCCTCGTAGATCCTCGCCAGGATCGCTCCCACCGCCAGCTCGGTTGCCCCCGTCAGCTCCGGACTGGGCCCACCGTCGGCGAGCCCATCGTCCAGGAGTCGGGTGAAGCGGGCGTACTCGGTTTGGAAGATCGAGCGGAAGGCGGGGCCGACGGTGCTCACCTCGACCAGCGTGAATCGCGCCACCCCCGGGTCGGCGGCGAACCAATCCAGCGTCACCCCCAGGACCCGGCGCATCCGCTCTGGCCAGGAGCCGTCGCTCATGTAGGCCGCTCGCACCTGTTTCTCCAGGTCCTCGATGAGGACCCTGTGAGCGGCAAGCATGCAGTCGAGTTTGTCGTCGAAGAGTTCGTAGAAGCTCTCGCGCCCCACGCCTGCCTCGCCGAGGATGTCGGCGACGGTGGTCGCTTCATAGCCCTTGGCAACGATCACCCGAACGACAGCGGCCAGCAGACGCTCGCGCTGGGAGCGTTTGACCATCTCCCGGGGGAGGCCGTGCCGGCCGCGGGGAAGACGCCACCTGCGCAGGTCTTCGGAGTTATCGATCACTGGGGGGCGTCGCGGCCTCGGCAAGGCGGGACTGCAAAAGCGCCTCCTCGTGGCCGCCAAAGGGACTCACGGCCAGGTACACGATCTCCGGCAGCAATTCGGGCAGGTGGTCGCTTCTGCCGGTGGCGATCTGATTGAGGATCAACACCTGCGCTTGTCCGAAGGCAAGGCGGGGGTCGGTATGGGTTGTTGAGCCCCCTCCATCCCCGGCCCAGAGTGCTTCGAGAGCGGGAATGGTCGCCTTCCGGTAGCGCTCGATCACCCTCGGGTCAACGGCGATCGCATCCCCGGTGAGCAGCTGGGCCAAGCCCGGCTGCGCCGCCAGCGCATCGAGGACCGCGGTCGCCGCCTTGCGGGTAGCGGTGCCAGCGGGTTCGGAGGAAGAGTGGGCCGATCCGGCGACTCCACGCAGCGCCTCGACGCAGTAGTCGACGGCGGCGTCGAAGCAGGCGCGCTTGTCGGCGAAGTGCTTGTAGAAGGTCGTCCGTGAGATCCGTGCCCCGGAGACGATGTCGGTGATGGTCGTCCCGGCGTAGGTCTTCTCAGCGCAGCTGGCGACGATCGCGTCGAGAATCCGCTGGCGCTGGCTCTGGTTGCCGATATCGGGCGGAACGGTGGGGGAGAGCACGTCGCCCCGAGTATCGGAACTCCCATGTTTCTGCATCAAGCGGATTGTCCCACTCTGCCCCGGAATCTGGACGCGCGGTCCAGAATGGTCGTGATTACCGGCACAATGATACGACAGTATTTATTAACCAGGGGGAGAAGCTCGTTGTTCGTCGGGCTCTTTCCGGTCTCCGCATCCGTCGCAGGGCTGAGCCGGGTGGTACGGGATTTCCCCGGTGTCGTGGTACTCGAAGCGCAGCGAGTTGATCACCGCTCCGGCCATCAATCCCAGGCTGAGCAGGTAGAACCAGAGCAGGGCGATGAGGATGAAGCCGACGGTTGAGCCGAACCCCGAGAGGCTGGACACGTTGGAGAGATAAATGGGAAAGAGCCAGTTGGCGAGGCCGACCCCGAGGGTGACGAACAGGGCTCCGGGCCAGACGGCTCGCCACGGCATGTGGCCTTTGGGAACGGCCCAGAAGATGACGCAGCAGATCACGAAGGTGACGAGCAGCGCCGCCCCCAGCAGGAGGATCGTGTCAAGCGCCTTGATGTCGGATAGGCCGAGGGGAAGGCGGTCGGTGCTGTTGACGACGGCGCTCTCCATCGTCGGCACGAAGATGCTGGCGGCGATGAAGAGGAGGACCACCACCAGCATCGCGAAGGAAAAGCGCTTCTGCTCGACCCAGCCGCGGCAATCGACGTGGTAGATGCGGCAGAAGGCGGTGTCCATCGCTCCCCAGAAAGAGGCGCCGATCCAGAGCGAGCCGGTGAAGGCGACGATCCCGATCGTGGTCGAGTTGTTCTGGATCCGGCGCAGAGCGTCGCTCAGCGTCTCCTGTTCGACGTCGGGGAAGAGGCGCTGGAGGTCGGCGAGGACGCTGCTCTCCACTCCCTCGATCTTCAGCACCTGGCCGAAGAAGAAGAGGACCAGGAGGGCGAAGGGGAAGACCGAGAGCATCAGGTTGTAGGCGACCATCGCCGAAAGCCCGGTGACGTTCTCCTGATAAGCGCGGTTCCAGAAGGCACGCAGCCAGGGGGTGGATTGGCGTGGGGATCTGGGCATTGACTTCACAAACTGAAGCGAGTACCATGCGAACAGGCGTTTGTTGAGTTTGACGCCAGCCCGCTAGGGCACAATGACGATGTAGACGCTACTTCGCGGACCACCTCTTCGGTCCGCTTTTTGTCGCTCCGGCGCGACTTTCGGCTCGCGACGGTATTTCATCGCCAGGACTAAACATTCACCGCGAGGGAAACGAGTAAGAACGGATGCTGGTAGCAGAGCTTCAGGAACTGGACGAGGTCAAAAACCTCATCAATCGTGGGCAGCAGCTCGGCGTGCTGACCTTCGGCGACATCGCCTCCGCCGTCTCCGAGGTCGATCTCGACGAGTCTGACGTCGAGGACCTCTACGGGCACCTCGAGAAGTCGGGGATCGAGCTCGTCGAGGACATGGACCCGGCGCAGAAAGCGGCGGCCGAAGCGCTCCCCGCCGACACCGGGAAAAAAGGTCGCCGGCGCCAGAAACAGGCGCTCGACCTGAAACCGGACATGACCACCGATTCCTTGCAGCTGTTCCTCAAGGACATCGGCAAAGTTCGCCTCCTGACCGCCGCGGAGGAGGTCGAACTGGCGAAACGGATCGAGCGCGGCGACCTCGACGCGAAGCAGAAAATGGTCGAGTCGAACCTGCGCCTGGTCGTCTCGATCGCGAAAAATTATCGGAACCAGGGCCTGCCCTTCCTCGATTTGATCCAGGAGGGGACGCTGGGCCTGGTGCGTGCGGCGGAGAAGTTCGACTACCGCAAGGGGTTCAAGTTCTCCACGTACGCGACCTGGTGGATCCGCCAGGCGATCGCCCGTGCGCTCGCTGACAAGGCGCGGACGATCCGGATCCCGGTTCACGTCGTCGAGAAGCTGAACAAGATCGGCCGCGCCGAGCGCAAGCTGGTCACCGAGCTGGGTCGCGAGCCCACCCCGGAGGAGATCGCCGAGGTGACGGGGATCGACCCCGAGGAGGTCGACTCGATCAAGCGCTCCGCGCAGGCTCCGGTCTCCCTCGAGAAGCCGGTCGGCGACGAGGAGGAGTCGGAGTTCGGCCAGTTCATCGCCGACGAGAAGGCCGAGTCCCCGTTTGACCGGGCGGCGGACCTGCTGACCAAAGAGGCGCTGAAAGAGGCGCTCGAGAACCTCTCCTACCGCGAGCGCCGCGTGCTCGAGCTCCGCTACGGGCTCGGCGGCGAGCACCCGCGGACCCTCGACGAGGTCGGCCGCACCTTCAACGTCACCCGCGAGCGGATCCGCCAGATCGAGAACCAGAGCTTGAAAAAGCTGCAGAGCCTGGGCGAGGCGCAGAAACTCCGCGAGGTCGCTTAAGCAGGATCGTCAGCACCCTCTGCCTTTCCGGTAGGGGGTGCCGATAGTCCTCCGCGGGAATTGAGTCGCGCCCCTTACGGGGCAGCTCCCTGAAGATGCTGCCCGCCTATGGCGGGCAAAGACCAGATTGCATATCGCGCGCTTCGCGGACATTCCCGCGAAGGACTATCGGCACCCCTTCGAAGCGACGGCAAGCTACGAGCAACAGCAGCTTCAAAGGCAAAGCGTCCGGACTTTGGTCGTCCCGATGCTGCGTGTGGGAGAGGGGGCGGGGGTACCCCCTCCAGACACTCAACATCGAGCCATAGCGAGATGTGTCTGGAGGGGGTACCCCCGCCCCCTCCAGCCTGCACCCATCGTTAAGGGGATCCGCTGTCCGGCCGATACAGGGCGGGATGTTTGACATCGACTCAGCCCTGCGGACCTTGATCGAGCGGGACGGCTCGGACCTGCACGTCAAGGTCGGCGTTCCTCCCACCGCGCGTCTTTACGGCGATTTGGCGCCCTTGGAGGGTTACCAGCCGCTCAAACCCGAGGACACGGAAAAAGCGTTCCAGGACATGGCCGAGGTGCGGTCGATGACCGAATTCGAGGAATGCGGGGAGGCGGACTTCTCCTACTCGATCAAGGGCCTCTCGCGCTTTCGCGTCAATGCCTTCAAGCAGCGCGGTTCGATCTCGATCGTCTGCCGCGCGATCCCCTTCGACATCCGCTCGGTCGAGGACCTCGGGCTGCCTCCGGTCGTGACCAAACTGGCCGAAGAGCAGCGCGGGATCATCCTCGTCACCGGCACCACCGGCTCGGGCAAGAGCACGACCCTGGCGGCGATGATCGACCACATCAACCGCAACCGGACCGATCACATCGTCACCCTCGAGGACCCGATCGAGTACCTGCACCCCGACAAAAACTCGATCGTCAACCAGCGCGAAGTCGGCTCCGACACCGAAAGCTTCGCCCGGGCGATGCGGCGCGTCCTGCGTCAGGACCCCGACGTGATCCTGATCGGCGAGATGCGCGATGAGGAGACGGTCCGCACGGCGCTGTCCGCGGCCGAGACCGGCCACCTCGTCCTCTCCACCGTCCACACCCTCGACGCGACCGAGACGATCAACCGCATCGTCGACTTCTTCGAGCCCCACCAGCAGCACCAGGCGCGGGTGATGCTGGCGGCGACCCTGAGGGGGGCGATCGCCCAGCGCCTCGTCCCCGACGTCACCGGCGACGGCCGCGTCCCCGCCTCGGAGATCATGGTCGTCACCGGCCGCGTCCAGGACCTGATCATGAACCCGGAAGAGACCGGCAAGATCACCGAAGTGATCGCCGAAGGCGAGTACTACGGGATGCGCACCTTCGACCAGTCGCTGCTCCAGTACGTGATGGAGGGCAAGATCGCCGAGGACGTGGCGATGGAGTACGCCTCCAGCCCCCACGACTTCAAACTGATGCTCGCCGCCGGCGGGCAGCGGGCGAGCGGAATCGAGCAGCTTGCCCCCGCAACTGAGTAGGACGAGCGTCCAGACCGAGCGGCTGGCCGAGACGGTCTGCTCAAGCAAGCGGATTGGAAAGCCGATTCGAACCGCGATGCTTGCAATCGATCGCTTCATCCTGCTGATTCGGGAGCTACGCAAAGATCAGCGCGGGATGGCGCTGCCGACCGCGATCTTCGCTCTGGTCGCCAGCATGGGGTTTGCCGGGGCGGCGGTGATCTCCTCGGTCAACGTTCAACAGGGCAGTCATCGTGACGGCGACTCCAAGAGCGCGATCGCCGCGGCTGACGCAGGGGCCAATGTCGCCCTGATGCGCCTCAACCGCTACGCGAGCGCCTTCAGCGCCGCGACCCCGTGCCTCGGGGTGAGCAGCAACACGCTCGTCCTCTCGAAAACGTCGGCCGATGGCTGGTGTCCCGCGATCTCCGGCAACGTCGGCGATTCCACCTACGTCTACCGCTCGACCCCCGCGAGCGGCAGCTCGACGATGAGCGTGGTTGCGACCGGCACCAACGGGTCCGCCAGCCGTCGGGTCGAGGTCACCTACAAATCGACGACGGTCGGCAGCGCCCTCGGCCAGGAGGGACTGATCGGCCTCGACGACGTCGAGATCGACAACAACGCCGACGCCCGGGTCAGCGTCGGAACCAACGGCAACATCCACGTCCACAACAACGGCAACGTCTGCGGCAACATCCGCTACGGGGTCGGCAAAAAAGCCACCTTCGACAACAACGGCACCCAGTGCACGGGGTATACGAAAGCTGAAGGCAACGTGACGCTGCCTCCGGTCAGCTCGTTCATCCCGACCGACATCGCGACCAACAACAGCAATTACCGGCTCTTCACCTGCACCCAGACTTCACCGACGAAAATTCCCAGCGGCTGCCAGAGCGACACCTACAGCGGTAGCTGGAACAGCACCGAGCCGTGGAATCCGGCCCTGCGGAGGATCTACGCCTCGAACAACGCGACCCTGACTTTGGGGGGCGGCGACTACTGGGTCTGCCGACTGCACATCAGCAACAACTCCCACTTCGTGATGGCCGATGGCGCCAAAGTGAGGATCTTCTTCGACACGCCGGAGAACTGCGGGCTGAAATCCTGGGAAAAGCAGATCGACATCAGCAACAACGCCGATGTCACCGCCACCGGCTATCAGCCGGAGCTGTCGAAATTCGACGTTCCAGGCTTCTACGTGATGGGCTCGCCGACCACTACAACGACGATCGAATTCTCCAATAACGCCGGCAGTAACGAGTTCCTCCTCTACGCTCCCAACACCCACATCATCATCAAAAACAACGCCGTCTTCACGGGTGTGATCGCAGGCAAAACCGTGCATCTCGACAACAACGCGGTCGTCCGCCAGGACAAAGGCTTCACGCCGCCGTTGATCGGCGGAGCGAAACTCTTCGAGCGCCAGTCCTACGTCGAGTGCACCGGCGCCACCGCTTCTCCTCCCAACGCCAACTGCTGACCTTGGGCGGCAGTTGCCGCTGTCCGCCCAGCTCTCAAGCTCCGGCGCGGTCCTGTCGAGCTATTAGGCGAGCGTATGCGCGAGAAACTGAACAGCAACCCGATGTTCCAGATCGCCGTGATCGGTGTGCTGCTGGTCGCCGGCGGGATCTTCCTGATGACGATGATGGGCGGCGGCGAAGAAGCCACGGAATCCACCCCGGAAGCCGGCACCGTGATCGAAGAAGCCACGCCGGAAGCCGGCAATCCCGTCGAAGTATCGCCCGAATCCCTTGAAGCCGAAGCACCGGCCTCCACCAGCGCCTCGCTGGCGGCCCTGCCGCCGATCGAGCCGCCGGCGCCGATCGTAGACGCCTACGAGTCGGGGGCTACCGTGGTTCTTCTCTTCGTCCGCGAGGGGGGCATCGACGACCGTTTGATCCGCGACGCCAGCGCCGGCCTCTCCTCGTTTCCCGAGGTCGTCAGCTTCATCGTCCCCGTCAAGGAAATCGCTCGGTACACTGCGATCACCGGCGGAGTTGGAGTCGAGCAGGTGCCCGCCCTCGTCGTCCTGACGCCGAAGAAGGTCGCCCAGCAGACTCCGACCGCCTCTGTCCACTACGGCTACCAGAGCCCGGAAAGCGTCATGCAGGCGGTCATCGACGCGGGCTACGAGGGTCCGACGCTCGACTACCACCCCTGAGCATGGGATCAAGCGACTTCCCGAGCCATCTCCGGCCGGTCCCCGACTCCGGCGGCTCGGCCGCGCCCCAGCTCGATTCCCAGGAAGGCGGGACTGCCGGCCTCACCTCACCACGTACGCGGGGACGGTCGGTCGGGTTCGTCACCGACGTCCTGGTCGAGCTCGGCTACGTGGCCGAGGAGCGCGTCCAGCAGGCGATCGAAGCGGCGCGGACGGCGGGAGCGCCTCCGGAGGCGTTGCTGCTGACCGAAGGGGTGATCAACGGCGATCAGCTCTCGCGCGCGATCGCCGAGCGCTACGGCCTCGACCACGTCGACCTCTCCGACTACCAGGTGGACATGGCCGCCGCCAACCTGATCGCGGTCAACACCGCCCGGCGCTATCGGGCGCTGCCGGTCGGATTCGTCGATAAGGAGACCTTGCTGGTGGCGATGGCGGACCCGACCAACGTTCTCGCCGTCGACGACATCCAGATGGCGACGAGTCTTGACTGCCGTGTCGCGGTCGCCGCCGAGGAGGACATCGAAGCCCTCATCGTCAGGCTGAACACGCTGCAGAGCGCCGTCAGCGAGGCGGTCGTCGAGGGCGAGGAAGAGGCCGAGGACGAGCTCGCCGAGGTCGCCGACATGGAAGTCAGCGCCGAAGACGCGCCGGTGATCAAGCTCGTCTACAGCATCCTCGGCCAAGCGGTGGGGGAGGGCGCCTCCGACGTCCACTTCGAGCCGGCCGAAGGGGAGATGCGGGTGCGCTTCCGCATCGACGGCGTCCTCCGCGAGGCCGCCCACGTGCCGAACCGGATGAACAATGCGGTGATCTCGCGGGTGAAGATCATGAGCGACCTCAACATCGCCGAGAAGCGGGTCCCCCAGGACGGTCGCGTCAGCGTCACCGTCGAGGACAAGCGCGTCGACCTCCGAGTGACGACGCTGCCGACGCAGCGGGGCGAGGGCGCAACGATCCGGATCCTCGACAAAGAGAACGCCCAGCGGACCCTGGACGAACTGGGGATGGATGGGGACGCCCGGCACCGCTTCGAGGACTCCTTTCGCCAGGCTTACGGCGCGGTCTTGGTGACCGGGCCGACCGGCTCGGGAAAGTCGACGACCCTCTATGCCGCCCTGCGCGAGATGAACACCGTCGAGAAGAAGATCATCACGGTCGAGGACCCGGTCGAGTACCAGCTCGACGGCGTCAGCCAGATCAACGTCAACCGCAAGGCGGGGCTCGACTTCGCCACCGGCCTGCGTTCGATCCTGCGTGCCGACCCCGACGTGGTGATGGTGGGCGAGATCCGCGACGGCGAGACCGCGCGGATCGCGATCGAGGCCGCCCTGACCGGCCACATGATGCTCTCGACCCTGCACACCAACGACGCTCCCGGGGCGATCACCCGTCTGACCAAGATGGGGATCGAGTCCTTCCTCACCGCCTCGTCGGTCGACTGCGTGGTCGCGCAGCGCCTCGCCCGCAAGCTCTGCAGCCACTGCAAGCAGCGGGCGGTGGTGCGGCCGGAGGCGCTGGGCGAGGCGGGGGTCCGGGTGGGGGGCGAGCTCGAGGCCTACGAGCCCGTCGGCTGCGCCCGCTGCAACCAGAGCGGTTACCGCGGCCGGGTTGGGCTCTACTCGGTGATGAAGATGAGCGAGCGGATCAAAGACATGACCGTCTCCCACGCCCCCGAGGCGGAGATCGGCACGGTGGCGCGGGAAGAGGGGATGTGCACGCTGAGGGAGGACGGCCTGGTGAAGGTGCGGACCGGGCAGACCAGCTTCGAGGAGGTCCTTCGTGTCACCGCCTGACCACAATTTGAGGAATTCGCGACCACTGTCGATGTAGACGACGATGTCCTTCGACTTCTCAGAGGTACTGCGGCGCATGGTCGAGGTGAGAGCCTCCGACGTCCACCTGACCGCCGGCTTCCCTCCCGCGATGCGGGACAAGGGCAGGATCACCCCGATGGAGGGGTTCCCCGTGCTCTCCAGCCAGGAGACGCGGGAGATCGTCTTCAGCATCCTCAACGACGACCAGCGCAAACGCTTCGAGAACCAGAAGCAGCTCGACTTCGCCTACGCGATCCCCCGCGTCGCCCGCTTCCGCGTCAACTGCTTCCTGCAGCGTGGCTCGGTCAGCGCCGCCTTCCGTCTGGTGCCCCAGGAGATCCCCGCGCTCGACTCGCTCGGCGTGCCGCCGGTATTGCGGGAGCTGACGCAGAAACCACGCGGCTTCGTCCTCGTCACCGGTCCGACCGGGTCGGGCAAGAGCACGACCCTGGCGGCGATGATCGATTCGATCAACTGCGAGCGTCAGGACCACATCCTCACCATCGAGGACCCGATCGAGTTCCTGCACCAACATAAAAAGTCGATCGTCAACCAGCGCGAGGTCGGCTCCGATGCGGAGGACTTCGCGCTTGGTCTGCGCGCCGCCCTGCGAGAGGACCCCGACGTGATCCTGGTCGGCGAGATGAGGGACCTGGAGACGATCGCCACCGCGCTTACCGCTGCCGAGACCGGCCACCTCGTCTTCGCCACCCTCCACACCCAGTCGACCGCCCAGACCGTCGACAGGATCATCGACGTCTTCCCGCCCCAGCAGCAGGGCCAGGTCCGCACCCAGCTCTCGATCGCTTTGCAGGGCATCGTCACCCAGCAGCTGTTGCCGACCGCTGACGGGATGGGCCGCACGGTCGCCACCGAGGTGCTGGTTCCGACGCCGGCGATCCGCAACCTGATCCGCGAGGGCAAGACCCACCAGATCTACGCCGCCGTGCAGACCTCGGCCGCGGTCGGGATGCAGACGATGGACACCGACCTGGCGCGCCTCGTCCGCGCCGGCAAGATCACCCGCTCCCTGGCCGAACAGCGCGCCTCGGTCCCGGAGGAGCTGAAACGACTGCTGAGCGGAGCGTCCGAAGAACCTGGCGGGATGTACCAGGGCGGCAACGGGCAGCCCGGGGCCCCCGTCTACACCCAGGGGGGTTAGCCGATGGCTGCGGCCACGACCACCTTCGCCTTCCGGGCGATGGACCCGGCCGGCTCCGCGACCGCCGGTGAGCTCGAAGCCGAGTCGAAGGCCCAGGTCTCAGAGCAGCTGCGCCAGCGCGGCCTGATTGTCCTCGACGTCAGCGAAAAGAGCGAGCCGTTCAAGATCGAGGATCTCTGGCGGAACTGGAAAGGGATCGACATGCGTGAGCTGTCGGTCTTCTCCCGCCAGTTCGCCACCCTTGTCTCCTCCGGCATGCCGATGTTGCGCAGCCTCCACACGCTCGAAGAGCAGACCCAGGACGAGCGGATCAAGGAGGCGATCGGCGGCGTCCGCGCCGACATCGAGGCGGGCAGCACGCTGGAGCAGGCGATGGCCCGCCACCCGATCGTCTTCGACCGCCTCTACCGGGCGATGGTCCGCTCCGGCGAGCAGTCGGGACGGCTCGAGGACGCGCTCGACCGCATCGCCTACCAGGTGGAGAAATCCGACGCGCTGAAGCGCCAGGTCAAATCGGCGATGATGTACCCGGCGCTGATCTTCGGTTTCGCGATGGTCGTGCTGGTCGCGATCGTCGCTTTCGTGATCCCGGTCTTCGTCGGCATCTTCGAAGAAATGGGGGAAGACAACCCCGAGGAAAAAGCGGGCTTGCCGCTCCCGACCCAGATCTGCGTCGGCGCCTCCGACCTGATCACGGGCTACTGGTTCATCCTCATCCCCGCCCTCGTCGCCTCCTTCGTCGCCTTCTTCAAATGGAAGCGCACCGAAAAAGGCAAAGAGCTCTGGGACAGGTTCGTCCTGCGGCTGCCGATGAAGGTTGGCGACGTGATCCAGAAAGTCGCGCTTGCCCGTTGGTCGCGCACCTTCGCGGGCTCGGTCTCGGCCGGAGTGCCGATGCTGCAGGCAATCAAACTGACCGGCGAAACCTCCGGCAACATCGTCCTCGAGCGGGCGATGGAAGACGTCTACTCGGCGGCCAAGCGAGGCGGATCCTTGGCGGGCCCGATCCAGTCGAACGCGATCTTCCCGCCGATGGTCGGGCATATGGTCGCGGTCGGAGAGGAAACCGGTCAGCTCGAGCACATGCTCGCGAAGATCGCCGACTTCTACGAGGCCGAGGTCGACGCCAAGGTGAAAGCGCTGACCTCGCTGATCGAGCCGATCATGATCGTCTTCGTCGGCGGCATCGTCGGCTTCATCGTGATCGCGATGTACCTGCCGATCTTCAGTCTCTACGACAAGATCCGCTGACCTTTTCTCCTACCGCCTTTTCGACATCCCCTGTGGACGCGCGTCCAGGCGCCTGAGTTTTCGCCGCACACAACCCCAATTTCAGGGATCAAGGATTCGCGGTGGGGGTCCGATGTAGGGCCTGTGATGAATCTGCCAGTGCTTCGGTGCCAAAGGCAAACCCGCTGTGAGGCGGGGGCGCAAAGCCTTAGGGACTCCATTGGAGTCAGCCGGGCTACCACCGGGGTCGACAGACACCACGTGGCTTCATGCGACGGGGCTCTGGCGCAAACGATTAGGACCATAGGAGGTCTCTAAATGTTTCTCCAGAATCTCCGGGCCAAAGTTGGCGCCCGGCTCAACGGCGATAGCGAGGCGGGCTTCACCCTGATCGAGCTCCTCGTCGTCATGCTCATCCTCGGCATCCTGGCTGCGATCGCGCTGCCGGCCTTCTTCAACCAGAAAGAGAAGGCAGGCGACGCCAAGGCCAAGGAGACCGCGCACAGCGCTCAGGTCGCGATGGAGACCTGCTACACCGACAAAGGCGGGACCTACGTCGGCTGCGACGCCCTCGGCGTGCTCGACGACATCGAGCCGACCCTGACCGGTGAGCCGATCACCTTCCCGGTCGCGGCTACCGCCACCGGCTACACCATCCAGGTGCAGGGGAGCAAAGCCACGCAGCTGTTCCGCATCGTCAACACCGCTGGCGCTCTCACCTACCCGTGTGACGCCGACAACACCGGCGGTTGCCCGAGCACCGGATTCTGGGACTGATCCCCGCTTCCTCTAGCTCGAGCGAAGTCTGAAGTTGCGAAGGGCGGGCCACAGGCCCGCCCTTCGTGCTGATCGGGGACTCAACGTATGAGCGCAGCGGCCGATAACACAAGAGTGCGACTCCGACTGTCACTCCTTCTCGGGTTGATCTGCGCCTTGGCGGCATTCCTCGCGCCGAGCGCCGGCGCCGCGCCGGCGGCCTTCTCCGGGACCTCCGCGGACGGCCAAGAGGTCTTCTTCACCACCACCGACAAGCTGGTGCCGGGAGATACCGACACGCGCGCCGACATCTACGTGCGTGCCTACGACGGCTCACTCGAACGCCACGTCACCCGCCAGGTCTCGGTCGGACCGATCGGCGGCAACGACGCGCACCCCGCCTCCTACGTCGGCGTCTCCGCCGACGGCAGCAAGGCCTTCTTCGCCTCCGACGAGAAGCTGGTCGCTGACGACCAGGATCTCAGCCAGGACCTCTACGTCCGCGACCTCGACGAAAACGCGACGCGGCTGGTCAGCGAGGGCGATCCGAGCTGCGCCCCTGGGTGCGGTGACGCCAACCTTCCCTCCAGCTTCGCTCCCGGCGGCCTCGTTCCGAGCGGCGAGAGGATCTTCTTCCGCACCGCCGAGCAACTCTCCTCAGACGACGACGACACCAGCTTCGACGTCTACGTCCGCGACCTGCCCGCCGATGAGACGATTCTGGTCTCGCCGGGTAGCGCCGAGATCCCGGCGACCTTCCGCGGCGCTTCGCTCGACGGCACGGTTGCCTTCTTCGCCACTGAAGAGCAGCTCGGAGCCGGCGACGCAGACGGCGGCCTGCTCGACATCTACCGGCGCGACCTCGCCGGCGAGACCACCGTCCATGTCTCGCTTCCCGGCGACTGTCCCAGTGGAGCCGACTGCAACGCCTCCTACGGTGGCGCCTCGCTCGAGGGCTCCCACGCCTACTTCGAGACCACCGAGAGCCTCGGCGGCCAGGATCTGGACAGCGCCCAGGACGTCTACGACTGGACGGCCGGCACCGCCACTCTCGTCTCCACCGGGCCCGGGGGCGGCAACGGCGAGCCCGCCGCGGTCTGGAAGGGCGCCTCCTCCGACGGCACCCGCGTCTTCTTCGAGACGAGCGAGAGCCTCGTGGGCGCCGACACTGACGACGCCAACGACCTCTACGAACGCGCGAGCGGCACCACGAGCCTCGTCTCCATCGGTCCCGCCGGGGGTGACGCGGAGGTTCCGGCCGCATTCCTCTGGGTCTCGCCGGATGGGTCCACCGATGCCGTCTTCTTCACCACCGAAGAGCAACTGACGAGCACTGACACCGACGCTTTCCAGGACGTCTACTCGCGAGAGGGAGGCGTCACCACGCTGCTCTCCGCCGGCGCCACCGCCGGCAACGGGCCGTTCGACGCCAGCTTCGCCGCCGCCTCGCACGACGGCGGCCATCTCTTCGTGGTGACGTTAGAGCCGCTCCTCGGCACGGACACCGATGTCGCCCATGACGTCTACGAGTTCGTCGCCGGGGCGATCACCTTGATCTCGACCGGTCCGCTGGCGAGCAACTCCGAGGTCGGCGCCGGCCTCTCGGCACATGCGGTCGCAGCGGACGGCTCCCGCGCCTTCTTCACCACCGAAGAACGGCTGACGGAAGGCGACCTCGACGCCGAAACCGACGTCTACGATCACTTCAGCGGCGGCACCCTCCTCGCCTCGACCGGCAACTTCGTTCCCCTCGGGCCGCCGACGCCGTCCCAGCTGACCACCGATCCGGCTTCTCCCGGCGCCTCCCTGACGCCGAGGATCAAAGGCCAGTCAGATCCCACCACCTCGATCAAGATCTACAGCACCCCCGATTGCTCGGGAGCGCCGGTGGCGACCGGGACCCAGGTCGAACTGGGGAGCAGCGGGATTCAGGTGACCGTGGCGGAGGGATCGACCACCTCGTTCAGGGCCACCGCAACCGACGGCAACGGCGACACCTCGCCCTGCTCGGCTGCCGTCTCCTACCTCCAGCAGTCCGAAACTCCGCCCCCGCCACCCCCCCCGCCGACTGAAGAAGGGCGCACCGGCGGATCCGGCAGCACCGGTGGCACCGGCTCCGGCAGTGGCCCCCGTGGGGGTGGCGGCAAAGGCGTCGTCTATGTGACCCCGCAGACCCGCATCACCTTCGCCCCCGCCAGCAAGACGCGCGCCCGCCGCCCCGTCTTCCGCTTCACCGACTCGACCGAACAGGAGGGGACCAGCTTCAAGTGCAAGCTCGACCGCCGAGGCTGGAAAGGCTGCAGCTCCCCCGTGAAGTTGAAAAAGCTGAAGCTCGGGCGCCACGTCTTCCAGGTGAAGGCGGTGAACGCGGCCGGAGTTTCCGAGCCGGCCGCGACCAAGCGGGCGTTCAAGGTGGTGGGAAGGTGATCGCGTCATGGCGCCGCATGCTCACTCGCTTTAGAGCAGGCGAGGAAGGACTGACGCTGGTGGAGATGCTCGTCGCTTCGATGATGAGCGTGATCATCCTCGGCGCGGTGATGTCGATGGTCATCAGCACGATGAGGGCCCAGCCGGCGATCAGCGAGCGAAACCAGGACGTCTCCTCTGCCCGCTACGTGCTCGAGCGGATGACCCGCGAGATCCGCAATGGCGTTCGCATCGACGAAGTCTCCGCCTCCAAAGTCTCCTTCCTCACCTACGTCCGCCGGACCAGTTGCGGCGGTGGGATCCCGGCCAGCTCCGCCACGGCGGCGATCAAATGCCAGGTCACCTACCAGTGCACGACGACCGCCTGCACTCGCATCGAGGCGGCGGACGGGGTGATGACGGGAACCGCGAGAACCGTCTTCAGCGGCATCAACAGCTCTCAGGTCTTCTGTTACGTCCCCAGCACCGAAGTCGATCAACTGACCTGCGGAACGGCGAAATCGAAATCGGGCACGACCTACATAGGCGTTCGCCTGCGGATGCCGAACCCGAGCGGGAGCGCAACCGCCCTCACCGTCTCCGACGGCGCCAATCTTCGCAACGCGACCCTGACCAAATGACGATGAGCCGGCTGGCAAACAAACTGAGAAGCATGGACGGCGAAGCCGGGATGACGATCATCGAGGTGGTCGTCGCGGCCATGGTCCTTGCCCTGGGCGCCGCCGCCACCTTCGGCGTTCTCACCTCCGCCAGCAAAAACGCTCAGCGGGCGAAGGCGACCCAGGTGGCACTGAACCGGGCTCAGCTGGAGATGGAGACCCTGCGTACCCTCAGCAACAACCAGCTGGCGATGACTGATGCGCCGAACCAATCGGCCAACCCGCTCAGCCCCAACTACCGCGTCCTCAACGGCACCTACGCCCTGGTCAGGAACCCAATGGGCACCTACGCCAACATGGTGGTCAACGGGGGGAGCCTCTATGGCGGCGGCTTCATCGCAGGGGGGGTAGTCGCGCCGGGGCCGACGACCTTCACCAGCGGCGACGTCAGCGGCAGGGTCTACCGCTACATCGTCTGGCGCGACGACGCCAGCTGCCCTGCTGCGACTTGCCCCGGGACCCAGGACTACAAAGAGATCGTCGTCGCCGTGAAGCTGGACAAAGGCGCCCAGGCGGGCGAACGCGGCTACGTCGAAGTCACCTCCGACTTCATCGATCCGAAAGACAGCATCCTCAACGACCCCGTTCCAGGTGCCAACGGGGTTGTCACCGCGCAGCAGTTCTACCTCTCCGACACTCCCTGCGCAGGCAGCGGGAAAACGACTCGTCAGGAAATCACCGCCAACCACCTGCTGCACAACACGCTCGGCCGTTGCTCTGACGGGATGAAAACGGGAAGCACCAAAGGCGCCCCCGACGCGCTGCTGCTGGGACCGCCTCCCGACCCCGACTACATCGACGTCACCAACCCGCCACTTTACGACTACGCCGACGACTTCTACCTCGAGCCAACGCCGGACACCGACAAGGGGGTCCAGATCCTCAAAGACGACAGCGTCGGCTGCAACTACGACCCCAAAGGCGCGACCAACAAAGAGGCGAAGGCGCACCGGTGGGTCACCGACCCGATGGCGACGGCGTTCAAAATGACCGGCAAAGTCACCCTCGAGTTCTACACCCGCACGCTCAGCGACGCCGGCTACAACGGTCAGCTCTGTGTCTTCCTCTACAGGCGATCCGAAAACGCCTCCAGCTTCACCGACACCTTCCTGACGGACAAATCGAGTGGCCTCGCGTATTGGACCTACATCCCGGGAGGAACGGTCTGGTGGACCGGGAAATGGGAAAAAGTGCGCCTGACGATGGAATTCAACGGCAGCCCGTACACCGTCAACGCCGGTGAACGGCTGGGTCTCGCCCTCTCCGTCGAGCGGGCAAAAACGGGTGGCGAAGCCCTGGCGTTCATGTATGACCATCCCGAGCTCCCGAGCCGCCTGGAGATCGACACCACCACCCCGATCGACGGAGGCTGAGCCTTGGTTCCGGCCGCGGCCTTCGCCTCCCTCGGGGGGCTCCTGGCCGGAAGCTTCATCACCGTCGTCGCCCATCGGGTGCCGCAGGGAGAATCGATCGTCGGGCCGCGTTCCCGCTGCCCCGGATGCGGGGCGCAGATCGCCGCCTACGACAACGTGCCCGTCTTCTCCTGGCTCGCGCTGCGGGGCCGGGCTCGCTGCTGCGGCGCCAAGATCTCCGTCCGCTACCCGCTCACCGAGCTGACGCTGGCGGCTCTCTACGCCCTCACCGTCGCCGTTCTTTGGGGCGAGCCCGGGGAGATCGCGCTCGGCTTGATCTTCGTCACGGCGCTGCTCGCCGTCACCCTGACCGACCTCCAGCGCCGGATCATCCCCAACAAGATCCTCGCCGTCGCGGCCCTGCTCGGGGTGGCGGTGGTCGCTGTCTTCGACCCGGGAAGCCTGCCGGAGCGCATCGCGGCCGCGGCCGCGGCCGGAGGCCTGTTCTTCGCCGCCGCTCTCGCCTATCCGCGGGGGATGGGCCTAGGGGACGTCAAGCTGGCGGCGACGATGGGCCTCTTCCTCGGTCGCGAGGTGGTGCCGGCGATCTTCGTCGCGCTGGTGGCCGGATCCCTCGTCGGCCTGGCGATGATGGCTCGACATGGCGCCGCCGCCCGCAAGCAGGCGATCCCGTTTGGGCCGTTTCTTGCACTCGGTGGGCTGGTCGGCCTGCTGGCCGGAGATCGGCTGATCGACTGGTATCTGGGCACCTTCTAGGGGTTCCGCCCAGGTTCTCCAAGAAATCGGTACTTGCAGCGCGAAAGTTCTGCGGCCTTTCTGTCGATTCAGAGAACTGCGTGTTGCAGATCAGACGACAAAGAAAGCCTGGCCGGGTGGTCGGAGTGGAGATCGAGGCTGGCGGAATCGCCGCAGCCGAAGTGGACTCCGGACGGATCACGGCGGCCGCGCTCGAGCCCCTGGCGCCGGGAGCCTTCCATGAGGGGGAGGTCGCGGACGTCGACCTCGTCGCCCAGTCGCTGAAGTCGCTCTTCTCCCAGCACAAGCTCTCGAAGCAGGTTCGCCTGGGGCTCGGAAACCAACGTGTCGTCGTCCGTACGCTGCGTCTGCCCGCGATCGAAGACCCGAAGGAGCTCGAAGCGGCAATTCGGTTCCAGGCCCAGGAGCAGATTCCGATGCCGCTGGAGCAGGCCGTCCTCGAGCATCAGGTGGTTGGCGCGGTTCCGGGGGCCGAGGACGGCCCGCCGCAGATGGAAGTCGTCGTGGTTGCCGCCCGGCGCGAGATGGTCGGACAGTTCGCGGAGCCGCTTCGTCGCGCCGGCCTCGAACCGGTGGGGATCGACCTCTCGGCCTTCGCGATGATCCGCGCCCTCGCCGACGCAGCCGGAGCGAGCTCCCCTGAGTTCGACGGTGGCGGCTCGGCGGAGCCACAGGGAGACAGCGCGGTCCTCTACTGCAATCTCGGCGACATCATGAACCTCGCGGTCGCCCGTGGCCGCTCCTGTCTCTTCACCCGCGTCTCGATGGTCGGGATCGAGGGGATCGTCCGTCGTCTTGCCTCGGAGACGGGATTGGCCCCGGATCACGCTTCCCAGTGGCTGATGCACGTCGGTCTCGACCGTCCAATCGAACAGATCGAGGGCGACCCCCAGGTCGTTTCTCGCGCTCGCGCCGCTCTCGAGGAGGGGGTCGGGAACCTGGTCGACGAGCTGCGGATGTCCCTCGACTACTACGCGGCCCAGGAAGGCGCCATTCCCGTCGGTCAAATCGTCTTCTGTGGGCAGGGCAGCGCGATTCCAGGTTTGGCTGCCGTAATCGAGAGCGGCATCGGCCTTCCCATCCTCGCGGTCCTGCCCCCGGCTTTCTCGGGCTACGACCCAAACGTCGCTGCTCGACTCACGCTCGCCTACGGATTGGCTCTGGAGAACTGAGATGCGTCCCGTCAACCTGATCCCCCCCGAGGAGCGCCGCGGCATTCATGCGCCGATGCGCACCGGCCCGATGCCCTACCTGCTGGTCGGCGCCCTCGCGCTTACCCTTCTCGGGGTTGCCCTCTTTGTGCTGGCCGGCAACCAGGTCTCGGAGCGAAAAGCCGAAGTGAAGCAGTTGAAACGGGAGGTCGCGACCGCCCAGGCGCACGCCGAAGAACTCTCCGCCTTCACCCAGTTTCAGAGTTTGCAGCAGCAGCGGGAGGCGACGATCGGCAGTCTCGCCGACAGTCGCTTCGACTGGGAGCGGGTGATGCGGGAACTCTCGTTGATCCTCCCCGAGGACGCTTGGCTGGTCAGCCTCAACGCCAGCGCCTCGCCGACTGCCGCCAGCAGCGGCGGCGAAGCCAGCGGCGAAGCCGGTGGCGGTGGCTCGCTGCGGGGGTACGCTCCTGGACCGGCGCTGGAAATCATCGGTTGCGCCGACGGCCAGAAGTCCGTCGCCGGCTTCGTCACGGCGCTGAAGGACATCGACGGCGTCACCCGTGTCGGCGTCGAATCCTCGGAACTCGGAGAAGAAAGCTCCAGCTCTGCGACCGGCGGCGGCGAAGCGGCCGCGGAAGGGGCCAACAGCGACTGCCGCACCCGCGACTTCATCGCCCAGTTCTCTCTGATCGTCGCTTTCGATGCGGCCCCGGTTCCGCCCAGCCCCACGGCTGAAGCGGTGACGACCGAAGCGCCGGAAGAATCCTCCGAATCGGAAGGGGAAGGCTGAGATGAAGCTTGAGCCCTCCTCCTCGAAAAAGCTGATCGTGGCGATGGTCGCGATCGCAGCGCTGGCCGTCGGCTTCTGGATGCTGTTTCTCAGCCCCCAGCGGGAAGAAGCGGACAAGCTCGGCAAACAGGTCGAGAAGCAGGAAGCGCTGCTGTTCAACTTCGAAGCTGAAGTGCAGCAGTCGCTGGAAGCCCAAGATCAGTTTCCGCGCAACTACGAGGAGCTGGTGGTGCTCGGCAAGGCCGTGCCCGCGGACGACGACACCGCCTCGTTGATCGTGCAGTTGAACCGCATATCCGACGCGGCCGGAGTCAAATTTCGGACCCTGAAACTGGTCAGCGCAAGCGAAGAAGAACCGGCTGCCGTCGCCTCCGAAGCACCCAGCGGGGCATCCGAAGCTCCCGCTTCTCCGACCGAGGTCGCGGCTTCGACGCTGCCCCTGGGCGCCACCGTCGGCTCGGCCGGCCTCGCGGTGATGCCCTACGAACTCACCTTCAGCGGTGAATTCTTCGAGGTCGCCGACTTCATCAAGGGCCTCGACTCGCTGGTGAAGACGAAAGCGGGCGAGGTCGTAGTCGATGGTCGCCTCTTCACCATCAATAATTTCTCGCTCGAAGCCGCGGAGGCGAAGCCCTTCCCAGCGCTGGAAGCCACCTTCTCCATCACCACCTACCTGACCCCCCCTGACGAGGGCGCGACCGCCGGCGCCACCGCTACTGGCCCGAGCGAAGCGGAACCCGCTTCGATGACGACTGGAGACACGCCGTGAAGCGAGTTGGACCCGAGCTGAAGATGCCCGACCTGAAGAAGATCAAGGTTCCGAGCTTCCTATCAGACCTCTACCAGGACCTGGCCGACCGCCGCCTGCTGCCGCTCGTCGGGTTGATCTTGGTGGCGATCGTCGCCGCCCCCTTCCTCCTAGGGGGGTCCGAGCCCGAAAGCACTTCTCCGGCTGCTGTGCCCCCCCGCTCGGCCGGGGCCGCGCAGGCATCGAGCCTGACCGTGGTGGAGGCGCAGCCAGGCTTGCGGGACTACCACCGGCGTCTCGGCCGACGCAGCCCGACCGACCCCTTCAAGCAGCGCCACATCGGCGCCCCTCCCACCGGTGGGTTGCCTGACGAGAGCACGAGCTCGACCACCTCCAGCGGCGAATCGAGCGTGACCTCGACTTCCCCGGACTCCGGTTCGAGCACGCCGGTCGAACCCGCGCCCGAAAGCTCACCGCCCAGCAACGGCGGCGGTGCCCCCACCGGCGAACTCCGTCTCTTCACCTTCGCCGCCGACGTCCGGATCAGCAGCGCCCGGACCACCGCGGATGGGAAAAAGGAGAAGACCGAGCCCGAGGTCAGGGAGGAAGTGATCCCGCCCGCGGCGCTGCCGAGCGCGAAGGCCCAGGTCGTCACCTACATGGGCATCAGCCCGAAGACCCGCAAACCGCTCTTCCTCATCTCCGACGACGTCGAAGCGATCTTCGGCGAAGGGAAATGCCTCTCCGGCTCCGAGAGCTGTCAGCTGCTCGAAGTCGATACGCAAATGCCGATCACCTTCGTCTACGAGCCCACGGGCACCCGCTACAAGCTCAACGTCCTCAAGGTCGAACCGGTGCTCAGAGGCAGCTTCGAGAACTGATTCTCCTCGCTGTGCCGCAAAGCTTCAGTAAGTGAAGCCATGTGGCTACACTTGGTGAAGCGAGATCGGCTCCGTCGCCGTCTCCCGTTGATCATGAGTGCCGAGAGCAACTCCACCTGCCCCGTCTGCAAGACCGCCGAAGTCGTCTGCGGCAAGTGGACGCTGCTGTTGATCCGCGACCTCGCCGAGGGCAGCGCCCGCTTCTGCGAGCTCGAGCGCTCGCTCGAGGGGATCAGCCCTCGCACCCTCTCCCTGCGCCTGCGGGCGCTGGAGGAGGAGGGGATCGTCGCCCGCCACACCTACCCGGAGGTGCCGCCGCGGGTCGAGTACGCGCTGACCCCGAAGGGGCAGGCACTGGTGCCGCTGGTCGAGGACATGCGCAGTTACGGGATGCGCTGGCTGCTGGGGGACGCGGTCGACCCCGCCACCGAGCGTCAGCACGCTGCCGCCTAGTTAGGAGGCCTTGGCGAAACCCCCGCGCACGCCTGGCGGCGGCGGACACTGCGCGGGGCGGTGTCCTCGGTCGGCCATATAGCGCTGCTATTCGGCCTCCCTGCGTCCTTGCCCCGCTTGGTCCGGCGCTCGCCAGCCGCACACGCGGGTTTCGCCAAGGCCTCCTGCGCCTGCAAGCGATCATTCAGGCGCAGGAGGGTCCGCCCGCGGACGGAATGCGTCGGCGTGCGGGATTTCCTCCTCAACGAATCGATCAAGCGACTGGCGATCGAGACCGCTTCGCGGCTGAGCTCGCTGGTGGCGATGGGCGAAGAGATCGCCTTCGACGTCGCCGCCGACTCCGGCGAGGATTCCGCCTTCTACAGCTACGTGCCGATGACCGGCCGCTACGTGGTCGAGCACGGCGACGAGCTGCGTTCGCTGCCGAGCTTCGCTCCCGCCCGCGAGGCGGCGGTCGAAGCGGGGGTCGCCGCTCCTTACCTGGAGGCGCGCGGAGAGGCCGTGCCCGCCGACCCGGGCCAGCGGGCCGAGCTGATGCTGATCACCTTCTTTGCCGAGCTTTGGGAGGGCTCTGCCGGCTTTGCCCTTGACCGCGAGCGGCTCGAGGCGGCGCTGGCGACGCTCGACGCCGAAGCGCGCGATGCCGACGAGGCCGAGCTGCTGCTGGTGCCGGTCGTCGGCCTGCGGATGTCGATGCCGCGCCTGCAACTTCCGCGGGGCGTGCGGATCGTCCGCGCCGACTCGATCGAGGCGCCGATCGAGGCGATGCGCAGTCAGGGGATGGGCCGGGCGGCCTGGGAGCCGCAGTACCTGGCCGTCGCCGAGCAAGACCCCGAGGAAGGGGCGGAAACCGCCCTGCTGCAACTGCGTGAGCTGATCAGCGTGATGAGGCTCTTCAAGGGCGGCGGCATCGGGCTCGGCCCCTACGCCTTCGCCCCGACCGGCGAGGGCTGCTGGGGGCGGATCGCCACCGGCGCCCCGGCCACCCGCCCCGGCGGCTATCGACTGAGCGAGGCCGAGGCCGAGGAGCTGATCGAGTTCGGGACCGCGCTGGAGGCTCGCCCCGATCCCGACAGCGCCCTGGCCTGGGCGGTCGGGCGGTTCGAGATGGGCTGCGAGCGCCCCACCGCGCTCGAGGGCCTGAGCGACCACCTGCTGGCGATGCGGGCGGTGCTGGAGGGCCATGGGCCCGTCGGCGCTTCGCTGCCGCTGCGGGCTGCGGCGCTGATCGCCGACGAGGGGATGGACCGGATCGAGGCCGGGGAACGGGTCGAGCAGGTGCTCGAGCTGGAGCGGGCGATGATGAACGGCCGCCCGATCGAGCGCGCCGTCGAGTTGGCGACCTGGATCGAGGAGGGCACGCGTCGCCTTCTCCGCGAAGCCGCGCTGGGAGAACTCGGCAACGACCTCAGCACCGTCGCCGACGAGACCTTGATCGTCAACGGACTTGCCGAAGGGGACGCCCAGATCACCGTCTCCGCCGAGGGTGCGCCCGCCCCTGAGCCTGAAATCGAGCCCGAGCCGGTTGAGCCAGAACCCGGCTTCGTGCCCGAGTTCGAAGCGGAGGAGATCTCTATCGAAGCCTTCGAGCCCGAGCCGTCCGCCGAACTTCATCTGCCCGTCGAGGAACTACCGGAGGAGGAGTACGTGGAGCAGGAGACCCGCATCATGGAGCCGGTCCCGGCCGAAGACGAGATCAGGATCACGGCGACCCCGTGGCTCGAGGAGGTCTCCGACTCACGCGGCGGTGAGACGATCGAATGGCCGAGCGACGCCGAGCGCGACCTTCAGCATCGCGAGAAGGTCGACACCCCGCGCGTGCGTCACCTCTTCCCGGTGCCCGAGGACGCTGACTGGGAGGTCAGCCACCTCGAGTTCGAGTACAGCCGCAACCGCGCGCGCTAGGCCCGGCCCGCCGCCATCTCGACCCGCTCCTCGGCAGTTGCGAAGAGGTAGCGGTCGATCTCGCTGAGCCCGTGGAGGTCGTGGACGTCCTCGTCCAGATAGGGGACGCGGATCACGCAGCTGGTGTGGAGCTCGTTGGCGAGGTGGTCGATGTTGGCGGCGTCGCGCTCGGCCAGGGCCTGGTAGTCGTCGAAGTTGTCGGCCACCCGTTTGGCGAGGGCCGGGTCGCCGAGCTTCTCGGCCAGCGTCTGTGGCAGGTCTTCGACCTCCGCATGGAGCTCGTCGGCGGGGTAGTGGACCTTGTTGACGATGACGCCGCCGAAGGGCAGCTTCGCCTCGACCAGTTTGCGGTGGAAGTACACCGCCTCGTCGATCGGCTCCCCCTGGGGGCCGCAGACGACGAGGAAGCAGGTCTCCGGATCGGAGAGGAGCTGGTTGACGCGCTTCGCCCGCGCCTGGAAGCCGTCGACCATGCCGCTGAAGGCGTTGAAGAACTCGGCCAGGTCGGCGAGCAGGTCGAAGCCGACGATCTTCTTGAAGATGCCGAGCGCGACCGAGACGCCGCGGCCGGTGACCTTGGCCGCAATGCCCGTCGGCTTCATGAACACGCGCAGCGATTTGCCCTCGATGAACTGGGTCAGCCGTTTCGGCGCGTCGAGGAAGTCGAGGGCGTTGCGGGTCGGGGGGGTGTCGAGGACGAGGAGGTCGAACTCGCCTTCGGTGTGCAGCTCGAACAGCTTCTCCATCGCCATGTACTCCTGGGAGCCGGCCAGGGCGCTGGAGATCTGCTGGTAGATCCGGTTGTCGAGGACGCGGTCGCGCGACTCCTCGTCGGGCGCCTGGCGGGCGATCAGCTCGTCGAAGGTCGCCTTCGGGTCGAGCATCATCGCCCACAGCTCACCCTTCATCTCGACCCCCTGCTGCTCGATCAGGTCGGGGTCGACCCGGCGGGCGGTGTTGCCGAGCTCCTCGAGCCCGAGCGAGTCGGCCAGCCGCTTGGCGGGATCGATCGTCAGCACGCAGACCTTCAGCCCCTGCGCGGCCATCCCGACCGCGATCGCCGCCGAGGTGGTCGTCTTGCCGACACCGCCGGAGCCGGCGCAGATGCAGATCGACTTGCCGTCGAGGACTTCTCCGACCGAGGCCATCAGCCGAGCTTCTTCGAGAGTCGTCGTGCCGCCTCGACGTCGAGCTCGGGCTCGAAGAGGAAGGGCAGGGTTTTGACCGGAGCCTTGACGCCGCGTTTGAGGCGGGCGAGCTGCTGGCGCTGGGAGCGGGCGCGGCCGAACTCCGAGAGCGCCGCCCGGGCCGCCGCTTTGGCGGCGCCGTTCTCGTTCTCGGCCAGCTGCGAAAGCTTTTCCGCCTCTTCTTTCTTGAACCGCTCCGGGTAGAGGCCGTTGAGGTAGACCTGGTCGACGGCGACGCCGACCTCGTCGCGCAGGTCCCGCTCCAGCGACATCGACTCGTTCACGGGCATCTCCTCCGGCAGCGCCACGATCGCGGTGCCGGTGTGCTCGTGGTCGGTGATGAAGCGGTCGAGCGTCTGGGCCTGGGAGTGGATCGGGCCGACCCGGGCAATCGAGGCGAAGGTCCGCGGCGTCTGCAGGAAGCCGACCCCGTGGCCGGTGGCGGGGGCGTCGACGATCACCAGGTCGTACTTGCGGCCGCTCTTCACCTTGCGGTCGAGCTGGGCCAGCTCCCAGATCTTCCCGATCGTCACCAGCTCCTTCAGGCCCGGCGTCGCCGCGGCGAGGTAGTTGAAGATGCGACTGCGGAAGAGCATGTCCCGCATCGCCCGCACCTTCAGCTGCAGCAGCACGTACTCGCGCATCGACTCGTCGGGGTCGATCGAGATCGACCAGAGGTTCTCCTCCATTTCCACCTCGTGGAAGCCGACGGCGGTGTGCTCGAACATCCGCGAGGCGTTCTCCTGCGCGGCGACCTCGCAGACGATCGTCCGCTTGCCTTCGCCGGCGGCGCGGAGGCCGAGGGCGACCGCAACCGTCGTCTTGCCGACGCCGCCCTTGCCGGTGACGATTACGAGCCGCTTGTCGAGGAGATCGGGGATTGGCTGATTCCTAGCAATTTCGGAGGCCGGCAGGAAAAGGCGCTCCCCATACGAATATCCGCGCAATGGGATTTCTAAGCCGCAAGAAGCCAAAGCCTGCTCCCGTCGAGATCCAGGAGGAGACTCAGATCGTCGACGACCTTCAGCGCATGGAGGAACTCGTACCCGAGCGTACCGATGAGTACGCGTTTGAGGTGCCCAGTGCCGAGGGACCGGGCGCCACGCCCGCGGGTCCTGTCTCCGACAGTCCCTCCTCGCCAACTGGCGAGGACGGCCTATCGTCGCCACCCGCGGGAGATGCGTCTGCGGTTGAGCTGGATCAGCCGTCCGAGAATGTGGATGAGGTTCCGCTCAATGCGGGTGACGACGATGATGAGGGTGGGGATGCGCGGATGAAGGCGGTGGATTTGATCGCGCCGACGCGACTCGACTTCTTGAGCGAGAAGGCCGAGGCCGCAGAGGAGCCGGTGAAGACCGCGGAAGTGATCGCCTTCGCCAACCAGAAGGGCGGGGTCGCGAAGACGACCACGACGCTCAACCTGGCCGTGGCCTTCGCCGAGTCCGGCTACCGGGTCCTCTGCATCGACCTCGACCCGCAGGGCAACCTGACGATGAGCCAGGGGATCGATCCCGACAAGGTCGAGAAGAGCCTCTACGACGTCCTCGTCAACGACATGCCGATCTCCGAGATCATCGTCAAGCGCGAGATCGACATCGCCGTCGCCTCGATCGACCTGGCCGGGGCCGAGATCGCGATGAGCACCAAGATCGGCCGCGAGCGCTCGCTGGAGAAAGCGCTGAAAGAGGTCCACGGCGACTACGACTTCGTCTGCATCGACACGCCGCCGAGCCTGGGCCTGCTGACGATCAACGCGCTCACCGCCGCGAACAAGGTGATCGTCCCGGTCCAGTGCGAGTACCTCTCGATGCGCGGCCTGGTCCAGCTTCAGAACACTCTGCGGATGATCCAGGAGAACCTCAACCCCGAGGTCCGGATCGAGGGCATCCTGCCGACCATGCTCGACTCGCGGACCGTCCACGCCAAGGAGGCGGTGGAGATCCTCGAGGAGAACTTCGGCGACCTCGTTTTCCAGTCCCGAATCAAAAAGGCGATCAAATTTGCCGAGGCCCCGGTGAAAGGGGCGAGCGTGCTCAAGTACGATTCTGGTTCGAGCGCCGCGAACTACTACCGGGAGCTGGCGAAGGAGGTTCTGGCGAATGGCTCGGCGTAACAAGCGCGCAAGCATGCGCGAGGGTCCGCTTTCCGATCTCTTCAGGTCTACGTCCGAGGACGCGCCGGTCGATCCTCCGGAGGCGCCCAGGTATGGGCGGCAGGATCCGGCGGAGGCGAAGAAGGCGCAGGACGAGGACGCCACGCCCGCGGGTCCTGTCTCCGATACGTCCCCCGCGCCTACCGGCGCGGGTCCCGCATCGTCGCCACCCGCGGGAGAGGCGTCTGAGGCTGACGCGGCTTCGGCGGACGTTTCACTGCAGCAGGAGGACGCACCCACCTTCTTCGATCAGGAGGGCGAGGAGCCGCGGGATGTGGTCGGGCAGGAAAGCACCGAGTCCGCTCCCGAGAGGTTGAAAAGGGTCTTCGCCGAGGAGCCGAAGCCGCGGCGGGAGCAGTTCGTGCCGGAAAACCCGCGCTACGGGCGCGATGAGCCGGAGTACGAGCCGCCGGGCAGCGGCGAGCCGCACCAGCCGGTGATCAAAGTCGTCGGCGTCGGCGGGGCCGGCGTCAACGCGGTCAACCGGATGGTCAACGCCCGCATCCCCGGGGTCGAGTTCATGGCGGTCAACACCGATCTTCAATCGCTGCAGCTCTGCGTCGCCGACGTCACCGTCCACATCGGCGACGAACAGACCCGCGGTCTCGGCGCCGGAGCCGACCCCGAGGTCGGCCATCGTTCGGCGTTCGAGGAGCAGGACAAGATCAAGCGCCTGCTGAAGGGCTCCGACATGGTCTTTGTAGCCGCCGGCGCCGGCGGCGGCACCGGCTCGGGCGCCGCCCCCGTCGTCGCCCGCCTCGCCCGCGAGGTCGGTGCGCTCACGGTCGGCATCGTCACCAAGCCGTTCAGCTTCGAGGGCAGCCGCCGCGGCACCCAGGCCGACAAGGGGATCGAGGAGCTGGCCGCCGAGGTCGACACCCTGATCGTCGTCCCCAACGACCGTCTCCTCGACGTGCTCGACCAGCAGACCTCGATGGTCGAGGCCTTCAAAGTCGCCGACGACGTTCTCCGCCAGGGCGTCCAGGGCATCTCCGACCTGGTCACCCTGCCCGCGGTGATCAACCTCGACTTCGCCGACGTGCGGTCGATCATGTCCGAAGCCGGCCGGGCCCTGCTCGGGATCGGCATGGCCTACGGCGACGACCGCGCCGTCCTCGCCGCCGAAAAAGCGATCTCCTCGCCCTTGTTGGAGACCTCGATGGACGGCGCCCGCTCGATCCTGCTCTCGATCACCGGCGGCTCCGACCTCTCCCTGGTCGAGGTCTCCGAGGCCGCGAAGGTGGTCGGCGAGGCCGCCCATCCGGACGCCAACATCATCTTCGGCGCCAACGTCGACGAGGAGATCTCGGACCAGATCTGGGTCACGGTCGTAGCCACCCGCTTCGACGGGCGTCCCAACCCCTCGCCCCGGGCCGCCGAGCCGACGATCCGCCGCACCAAAGACGCCGAACCCGGTCGTCGCGGCCGCTCCGGCGAGCGCGGCGGCGAGCTGGGTATCGACGTCCCAGAGTTCCTCCCCGGTTAGTCGCGGCCCCATGAAAGGGGTCGTCGCAGCCGGCCATCCGCTGACCGCCGAGGCCGGGGCCGAGGTCCTGCGCGAAGGCGGCAACGCGGTCGACGCCGCCGTCTGCGCGGTGCTCGCTTCCTTCGCGGCGGAGAGCCCGCTGACCGGCTTCGGCGCCGGCGGCCACATGATGGTCCACGAGGCGGGGGAGACGACGCTGATCGACTTCTTCGTCGCCGCTCCCGGGCTCGACGGGATCGAGCGGACGACCGAGCTGGTCCCGATCCCGATTCGCTTCGACGCCGAGACGACCCAGACCTTCTACGTCGGCCCCGCCTCCTGCGGCGTGCCCGGGACCCCTGCCGGGCTCGCCCACGCGCTCGAGCGCTTCGGGACGATGCCGCTCTCCTCGCTCGTCGGGCCGGGGATCCGGCTCGCCCGGGAAGGAGCGCCGATCAACCGCGGGCAGTCCTACATCCTCGAGATCCTCGGCCCGATCCACGAGCACATGCCGGGGACGCGGGAGCTCTACGCGCCGCAGGGGCGGCGCCTGGGGGAGGGGGACGCCTTCCACTTCCCGGAACTGGCCGAGGCGCTGGAACGGTTAGCCGCCGAAGGGGCGGAGCCGTTCTATCGGGGCGAGGTGGCAGCACGAATCAGCGAGTTCGTCGTCGAGAAGGGCGGCGTCCTCGGCCCCGGCGACCTGGCCTCCTACGCCGCGATCGAGCGGCCGCCGATCGTCGCTCCCTTCCGCGGCGCTGAAGTTCTCACCAACCCGCCGCCCTCCTCCGGCGGCATTCTGATCGCCTACTGCCTCGGCCTGCTCGAGCGCTTCGGCTCCGACAGCGGTCCCGAGCAGTTGGTGCTGGCGATGGAAGCCGCCAACGACCGCCGCGATCTCGCCTTCGCCGAGGCGCTCTACGAGGAGGGGATGGAGGCCGGGTTTCTCGACCCGGGCGGGCTCGACCTCGCCGCCGCCGACCTGCTCGGATCGACCACCCACATCTCGGTCCTCGACGGCGCGGGCAACTGTGCCAGCGTCACCTGCTCCAACGGCTCCGGCTCGGGAGTGCTGGTGCCCGGCACCGGGGTGATCCTCAACAACATGCTCGGCGAGGAGGACCTGAATCCAGCCGGCTTCCACGGCATCGCGGCGGGCCGGCGGGTGCCCTCGATGATGGCGCCGACGGTGGTCCTGCGCGACGGCGAGATCGTCCTCGCCCTCGGCAGCGCCGGCTCCAACCGGATCCGCTCGGCGATCCTGCAGACGGTGGTGCGGGCGCTCGAGCAGGGATATCCGGTGGCGGCGGCGGTTGAGGCGCCGCGGCTGCACTTCGAGCAGGGGGTCGTTCAAGCCGAGAAGGGGGTGGACCCCGACGCCTTGAGCAGCCTCGAGGAGCGGGGATGGGAGGTGGCGCGTTGGCCCTCTCTCAACCTCTTCTTCGGCGGAGTGCAGGCGGTCGCCCGGGACCCCCGCAGCGGCGAGCTCAGCGGCGCCGGCGATCCCCGCCGCGGCGGAGCGGTCGCCTACGCCTGAGCGATCAGCCGACGCCTGAGGCAGAATGACTGCGTGGCCGGTGGCGGAATCGATTTCGAGGCGGAGGGGCTGCTCGAGGGGCTCGATGCCGCGGCGCGCGAAGGCCGGCTCGACCTGCTCGAACGTCTGCACGAGGACGGCTGCACGCTCGAGGAGCTGAAGGGTGCGGTGGCGGCCGGGCGCCTGACCCTCTTGCCCGTCGAGCGGGCGCTGGCCGGCGAGGGCGCGCGCTACACGGCCCGCGAGATCGCCGAGCGCGCCGGCCTCGAGCTCGAGATGCTGCAGCGCTTCACCGCTGCGCTCGGGGTTCCGTTCGGCGATCCCGACGAGCCGCGGGGGACCGAGGCCGATCTCGAGGCGGCGCGACGGGTGAAGGCCTTCCTCGACGCCGGCCTGCCCGAGGACGGGATGCTCCAGGTGGCGCGGACGATCGGGATGGGGACCGCCCGCATCGCCGAAGCCAACCGCGAGCTGATCATCCGCACCCTGACCCAGCCCGGGGACACCGAGCGCGATCTGGCCCTTCGCTTCCTCGCCGCCGCGGAGTACATGCTGCCGCTCGCCGGACCGACGGTCGTCTACGCCCTGCAGGCACACCTGCTGGAACAGATCCGCCGCGACGTGATCGGCGCCGCCGACCTCGCCTCGGGGGCGATCGGCGGCACCGTCGAGCTCACCGTCTGCTTCGCCGACCTGGTCGAGTTCACGCGGCTGGGGGAGGAGATCGCCGCCGAGGAGCTGGGAATGGTCGCCGGCCGGCTCGAGGAGATGGCGAGCGCGGTGGCCGAGCCGCCGGTGCGGCTGGTGAAGACGATCGGCGACGCGGTGATGCTCGTCTCCACCGAGCCCGAGCCGATGGTCGCCGCGGCGCTGGCGCTGATCGAGGCGGCCGAGCAGGAAGGCCAGCAGTTCCCCTGGCTGCGCGCCGGCCTCGCCAGCGGCCCGACCCTGCCGCAGTCGGGCGACTACTACGGTCGCGCCGTCAACCTCGCCAGCCGCATCACCAACGTCGCCCGTCCCGGCAGCGTCGTCCTCGACGAGGCGACCAAGGAGATCGCCGGCGAGGGATTCTCCTACTCCTACGTGGGCGAGCGCCGGCTCAAGGGCCTCGACTACCGCGTCAAGCTGTTCCGGGCCCGGCCGAAGCCGGATGAGCGCTGAAGAGCTGCTGACCCCGCGGCTGCGTCTGCGCCGCCTGCGCGACTCCGACCTGGAGGCGATGACGGCGATCAACCGCGACCCGGAGGTGACCGAGTTCCTCAGCCAGCCGGTCGACGAAGAGGCGACCGAGCGCTTCCTGGAAAAGACGTCCTCCCACTGGGACGAGCACGGCTTCGGCCACTGGGCGCTCGAGCTGCGCCAGGGCTCCGACCAAGGGGACCTGATCGGTTTTGCCGGCGTCGCCTATCCCAGCTTCCTGCCCTCGCTCGCCCACCGGACCGAGATCGGCTGGCGGCTCGCCCGTCCCATCTGGGGCCAGGGCCTGGCGACCGAGGCGGCGCTGGCCGCCCGCGACGACGCCTTCGCCCGTCTGGGCCGGCCGGAGCTGATCTCGATCATCGACCCGCAAAACACCCGCTCCCGCCGAGTCGCCGAGAAGCTGGGGATGCGGGTCGAGGGCCACGACACCCTGCACGACCGCACGGTCGACGTCTGGGTCCTGGGCGCGAGGGACCGTTAGGGCGGCGGGGAGGTGCTCCGGCAACTCCGATTCACCGAGACCGCGAAAAGGTGCGATATACGCGGGTTTTTGCGGTCTCGATGAATGCCGCTGCGGTTTGACGAGGGGTCCGGTCACCCTCCGCGGGAATGTCCGCGAAGCGCGCGATATGCAATCTGATCTTTGCCTGCCATGGGCAGGCAGCATTTTCGGGAGCTGCCCCGTAAGGGGCGCGACAAATTCACGCGGAGGGTGATCGGACCCCTTTACCGGCAGGCGCCTAAAGCGGTTTGCGAGCCGAGACCAGCAGGTTGTAGAAGAGCTCGGCCGGAAGGTAGGGCTCGAGCACCCGCGTGTCGACCTTCTGCAGGGCGATGTAGCTGCGGAAGGCGAAGCGGCGCCAGCCGAAGGAGATCGACTCGGGCTCGGCGCTCGACTCGACGGTGCGCAGGCCCCAGCCCCAGGCGTTGGAAAGCAGCTCCTCGCCGCCGACGTGGCGCTGCTCGAAGCCGCCGTCTCGGAGCAGCCGGCGCAGGTCGGCCGGGGCGAAAGCATGGACGTCGACCTCGCCCTCGAGCGAGTGGCCCTCGGACTGCTCGTACTCCTGTACGTCGCGTTGACGCGCCCCGACCGCCCGGCGCCAGAGCGGCGCCAGCGCCAGCCCGGCGCGCTTCGGCAGCGCCGCCAGGTTGTCGCCGTAGCGGGAGGGCTCGCCGGCGAAGGCGATCATCCCGCCGGGGCGCAGGACGCGGCGGAATTCGGCGAAGGCCTTGTCGAGGTCGGGGATGTGGTGGAGCACCGCGTGGCCGAAGACGAGGTCGAAGCTTTCGTCCTCGAAGGGCAGGACCTCGGCCTCGGTCTCAACGGTCGTCACGTCCTCCAGCCCGAGCGCCTCCGCCGTCGCCGCCAGACGGTTCAGCATCCCCGGCGAGATGTCGGTCGCGGTCAGCCGCTCGATCACCCCGAGCTGGACCAGGTTGAGCGAGAAGTAGCCGGTGCCGGAGCCGATCTCCAGCGCGTCGCCGAAGGAGCGGCCCTTGAGCCCGCCCAGCGCCTTGACCAGCTTCAGCCGCACCTGTCGCTGTCCGACCTCGCCGAAGTCGATGCCCCACTTGGCGTCGTACTCCTCGGCGGCGGCGTCGTGGTAGCGGGTGTTGACGTCTTTGATGTGCTCCGGGGTGGCGGAGGGGGAGGCCGGCATCGCGGCGGAACTCTACGCAGATTGGCGCAATGCATGGGGCGTCGGCGGGGCAATAGCGTTCCTGCCATCGCCGAGAAGTACCTACAGCTGAACCAGCCGCCCGGAGTGCCGCCGCTGCCCCTGACCGGCGAGCGCACCCTCCCCGACGTCCCGGAGGAGAACTACTGGTTCCGCCGCCACCTGGTCGTCTACGAGTGGATCGCGGAGCGGGTGACGGGGATGCGGGCGGTCGACATGGCCTGCGGTGAGGGCTACGGCTCCGACGTTCTCGCCAGTACCGCCGCCGGCGTCGTCGGCGTCGATGCCAACCCCGAAGCCCACGAGCACGCGCGGCTGCGCTACCGCCGCCCCAACCTGCGCTTCGAGCGCGACCTGGTGGAGAGCTTTTCGGAGCCCTGCGACGCCGTCGTCTTCCTGCAGACGATCGAGCACGTCCAGGACCCGGGGGCGATCCTCGAGCACTTCAAGTCGATGCTGGAGCCGGGCGGAGTCGCCTTCGTCTCCACTCCCAACCTGCTGACGCTGGCGCCTCCCGGGGCGGAGAAGTCGGACAACCCGTGGCACGTGAAGGAGTACCGGGCCAGCGAGTTCCGGGAGCTCTGCGAGCGGCACTTCGCCCGGGTCGAGATGTTCGGCCTCTTTCACGCGCGCAAGCTGCGGGCGCACGAGCTGGCGATCAAGCTCGGTTGGGACAGCGTCCACAAGCGCCTGGGGCTGACCAAGCCCTTCTACGACCGCTTCACTCCGGCGATCGCCGCCTCCGACTTCCAGCTGCGGCAGGGCGGCCTCGACCGCGCGCTCGACTTCATCGCCGTCTGCCATCCGGGGGAATGAGCGGCGCGCGGACCGCCGGCGATCTGGCGATCGTCCTGCACAGCCACATGCCCTATGTCGAGGGGTTCGGCACCTACCCCTTCGGCGAGGAGTGGCTGTTCGACGCGGTGATCCGTTCCTACCTGCCGGTGCTCGAGGTCGCGCGCGACCTGACGCTGACGGTGACGCCGGTCCTGGCGGACCAGCTGGAGGACGAGGGGGCGGCCGAGCGCCTGCGCCGCTTCCTGGTCGAGTGGCGGATCGGCGCCGCCGAAGCCGACCTGCCCCAGGTCCCGGCGGAGTGCCGGGCCGCCTGCGAAGGGGAGCAGCGCCGCTACAGCCACGCGCTGGAGCTGCTCGACGGGGTCGGGGGAGATCCGTTGGCGGCGTTTCAGCGGGCGGCGGCGGAGGGGCGGGTCGCCCTCGCCGCCTCGGCCGCGACCCACGCGGTGCTGCCGCTGCTGGCGACCCGGCAGGGGATTCGGCTCCAGCTTGAGAGCGGGATCAGATCGCACCGTCGTCGCTTCGGCTGGGACGGCGGTCTCTGGCTGCCCGAGTGCGCCTACGAGCCGGGCCTGGAGTGGCGGCTGGCGGAGCAGGGCGTGGAGTGGTTCTGCGTCGACCAGAGCGCCCACCGGGACCCCTTGGAGGCCCTGGCCCCGGTGCGGACCGCGGCCGGCCCGGTGGCGCTGTCGATCGATTGGGAGGCGATCTCCTGGCTCTGGTCCCTCGACGGCTACCCCTCCGACCCCGTCCATGCCCAGTTCGCCGGCAAATCCCTGCGCGGGATCCGGATCTGGCGGGTGGGGGGTGGGGCTTATGATCCCGTCGCCGCCGAGGCGGCGGCGCGCCGCCAGGCCGAGGAGTTCCTCGCCGCCGCGGCGCAGCGGCTGCGCACCTACGCCGAGGGCCACGACCGCCGCGGCCTGCTCGTCTTCGCGATCGACACCGAGCTGCTCGGGCACTGGTGGTCGGAGGGGCCGGTCTGGCTGCAAGCGGTGTTGGAGGGAGCCGAGGCGGCGGGGATCCGCCTGCTCACGGTGCCCGAGGCGCTGGCCGAGCACGAACCGCTCGAGCGCCCGCTGGAGCCGTCGAGCTGGGGAGAGGGAAAGGATCTGCAGACGTGGGACTCTCCCTCCGTCGCCGACCTCGCCACGGGGGCGAGGCGGATGGAGCTGCGCCTGCTGCGAGCGGTCTCCGCCGGGCTGCGCGGGGACCGTCTGCAGCGCGCGGCGCGGGAGCTCATCGCCGCCCAGGCGAGTGACTGGGCGTTTCTGGATCAGCGCAAGCAGGCCGGCGACTACGCCTACCAGCGCGCCACCGATCACTCACGGGCGATGCTGGAGGCCATAGACTGCGATCGCCCCACCGATCCGCGTATGCGTTCCCTCGCCCCGGACCTCAGCCTCGCTCCCCTTCTGGAGCCTTGACCACCCAACCCGGACCAGCCACCGCCCTTTGACTCGTGTACTGATCCTTTCCTGGGAGTACCCACCGCTGATCGAGGGCGGGCTCGCCCGGCACGTCCGCAAGCTCTCCGAGGCGCTGGTCGAGCGCGAAGTCGAGGTCCACGTGCTGACCCGCGGGGGTGAGGAGTCGCCGGCGCAGGAGCGCCGCGACGGGGTGATCATCCACCGCATCCGCGAGCCCAAGCGCCCGACCGACCTCGGCGAGTTCGTTGCCTGGATCGAACGGATGAACTCCGACATGCTCGCCGCCGGGGTCGAGCTCGGCGACCGCTACAGCTTCGACCTCGTCCACGGCCACGACTGGCTCGTTGCCAACGCCTGCGACCACCTGGCGAAGCGGTTCGACGCGCCGCTGGTGACGACGATCCACGCCACCGAGTACGGGCGCCACCAGGGGTGGGTCGACAAGCACCCCCAGACCTACATCCACGGGGTCGAGCGTTGGATCACCAACCGCTCGCACCGGGTGATCACCTGCTCCCACTACATGCGCGAACAGGTGGCCGACATCTTCGGCGTCGAGGAGGCGCGGATCACGGTGATCCCGAACGGGATCGACCCCGAGGACCTCCCCGCCCAGCCGGCGGAGGATCTGGCGCGGCTGCGCGCGGAGTTCGCCACACCGGACGAGAAGCTGGTCTTGTTGATCGGTCGGCTCGTCTACGAGAAGGGCTTCCAGCTGGCGCTGGAGGCGATGCCGCGGGTGATCGAGGAGGCCCCAGGAACGCGCTTCCTCGTCGCCGGCTCGGGCACCCACGAGGCCGAACTGAAGCGCCAAGCCGAGGAGCTGGGGCTGATGGACCACGGCACCTTTCTCGGCTGGATCGGCGACGACGTCCTTCATTCGCTCTACCGAATCGCTGACCTCACCGTGGTCCCCTCGATCTACGAGCCCTTCGGCCTCGTCGCCCTCGAGGCGATGGCCTCGGGTTGCCCCTGCATCGTCGCCGACACCGGCGGCCTGCGCGAGGTGGTTCCGCACGAGGAAGCCGGGCTGCGCTTCCGCGCCCACGATCCCGAAGCGCTGGCGGAGGTGGCGATCCGGGTTCTCTCCGATGACGATCTGGGCCGCCGTCTCGTCGCCGAAGCCTACGAGCACCTGCGCCGCTTCGACTGGGGCGACGTCGCCGAGCAGACGGCCGCCGTCTACGCCGAGCTGGCCGGCGCCAAGACCACCTAGCAGCTGTCGCCGCGCCGGCGGCGCGGAAGGGTCCGGTCGGTGATCGCGAAGCTGCCCTCGGCAGTGTTGCCGGGAGTCCAGTGGATGCCCTCGAGCAGCTCCAGCGGCGAGACCGAGAGCGCTCCCGCCAGCTTCATCAGCGTGTCGACGCGAGCGAGGCGGGTGCCGTGCTCGAGCATCCCGATCTCGGTCCGGTGCAGCGAGGCGAGGTTGCCGAGTTCTTCCTGGGACATCGCGGCCCGGCGGCGGCAGCGCAAGAGGTTGCGGCCGAACTTGGTCGCGACCTCCTCCGATCGGATTCTCCCGTCCCCGGCCACGCACGCAGTTTTCCAGGCGGATCTCATCGTCTGCCAGACAATACATATCGGCTCTGATATTCTTCTTGCAGACAAAAAATTCCAGAGAGGATCGGAGTAACTTGATTCCGGTGCAAGAGAAGAAAAGGCGGCTGAAAATGACCTTGGGTAGTCAGGAGGACCGGAAACGGAATCTGCGCGAGTACCTGGAGACGGAGATTTGGCCTCACATTCCCGATGACCTTCTGGATCGGGAGCCGAGGTCAAAAGAGGAAATAGAAGACCTCCTTGGCTTCGGACCGGAGGGACACTGATGATCCTCGACAGCTCCGCGATCATCGCGGTTGTGTTCCGTGAGAAGCAGCATGAGCAGTTGGAAGAGGTCATGGCGGCGGCAGATTCCCTGGCTATCAGCGCTCCGACCTTGCTGGAGACTGCGATGGTCGCCATCGGCGTCTTCGAGCGACGCGGTCGAGACCTCGTCATACGGTTCCTTGCGGACTGGGGGGTTGAGGTCCTCCCCTTTGATCGTCGTCACTGGCGCTCTGCCACCGTCGCTTTCGCGCGCTATGGCAAGGGCCGTCATCCGGCAAGGCTCAACTACGGCGACTGCATGACTTACGCCACTGCGAGCGTCGCGGGGGAACCGCTCCTTTTCGTCGGCAACGACTTCGCGAGGACCGATATCCCGCCGGCTTAGGAGACCGCGCGGTTGAGGAAGTCGACCTGCTGCTGCTTGCGCAGGATCAGGTGCTCCATCAGGTGCTCGAGGGCCTCGGAGCGGCCGTCGCGGCCGGTCGGCTCGATCGATTCCTGCAGCGCTTCGACAGCGGCTTCCTCGCCTTTGACCAGGGAGCGGATCGCGCTCTTGACGCCGCTCTCGTAGCTCAGCTTGGCGACGTTCGTCGTCGGCTTGCCGCCAAAGGAGACGACCTTTTCGATCAGCCGCCGCACGTCGGAGAGCTCCGCATCGCCGAACTCGGTCAGCTTCGAGCCGAGCGCCTGAGCCTCGATGCCGCTCAGGCTGGAGGCGACGATCGAGTACTGGAGGGCGGAGCGGTACTGGAGCTCCAGCGCCGCATTGAGGCGTTTTACCGCCTTTTTTTCGTCAAGTTTCTCTTCGTTTGGCATGGACCCGACCTACCCGAAGCGGACGCCCGCTAGTCGTCGTGCCCCGCGTACTGCGGCGCCTGCATCGTCGTCCACGCCTCCGGATCCGGTTCGACCGGGCGCTCCCAGCGCAGCTCCTGCGGCGCCTCCCGCATGCGGATGATCCGCGCCGGGATGCCGCCGACGACGGCGTTGGCCGGCACGTCCTTGGTCACCACCGAGTTGGTCCCGATCACCGAGTTGTCGCCGACACTGACGCCGCGGAGGATGCAGGCGCCGTAGCCGATCCAGACGTTGTTGCCGACCTCGACGTCGCGCTTGTAGATGCCCTGCGACCGGATCGGTCGCTCGACCTCGACGATCCCATGGTCGAAGTCGATGAACATCGCCCGGTCGGCGATCACGCACTCCTCGCCGATCCGCACCCGCTGGTAGGCGGAGATCGTGCACTCCTGGCCCATGACCGTCTTGGCGCCGACCTCGACGACGCCCTCGTGGCAGCGGATCTTGGTCCCGTCGCCGATCCAGACGAAGCGGCCGAAACGGATCTCGCCGCGGGGCTCGATCTTCAGTTCGAGGCGTTTGCCGAAGAAGAGGGGGCCGCTGGAGTGCCAACGCCAGCCGGCCGGCGTCAGCAGGCGGCGCCAGAGGTAGCGCCAGAAGAGCCGCGCGTAGCGCGGCCTCAGCATCCGGTTGTGGGCCAGGAAGCGGAGCACGGCGGGGCAACTTTAAAGATTGCCTCTTAAACTGCCCGCCCTTGCCCGACGCCGCCAAAACCGCCCCCCTCGCCGAGCGCCTCCTCGCCGGTGAAAAGCGGGCGCTGGCGCGGGCGATCACCCTGATCGAGTCCGACGACCCGGCCGGGTGGGATCTCGTCCGCGAGGTCTACCCGCGTACCGGCAACGCCCGCATCATCGGCTTCACCGGCCCGCCCGGAGTCGGCAAGAGCACCCTGATCGGGGCGCTGACGGGGGAGCTGCGCAAGAGCGAGCGCGAGGTCGCGGTGCTCTCGATCGACCCCTCCAGCCCCTTCACCCGCGGTGCCCTGCTCGGCGACCGGATCCGACTAACCGACCACTTCCTCGACCCCGGCGTCTTCATCCGCTCGATGGCCTCGCGGGGTGCCCTCGGCGGTCTCTCCGAGGCGGCGCTGCAGGTGGCGCTGATCATGGACGCCGCCGGCAAAGACGACGTCCTGATCGAGACCGTCGGCGTCGGCCAGGCGGAGATCGACATCGTCGACCACGCCGACACGATCGTGCTGGCCCTGATGCCCGGCTCCGGCGACTCGATCCAGGCGCTGAAGGCGGGGGTGATGGAGATCCCCGACGTGATCGTCGTCAACAAGGCCGACCACCCGATGACCGACACCATGGTCCGCGAGGTCCGCGGCGTCCTCGCCCTCTCCCAGGACCCGGAGGGCTGGAAGGTGCCGATCCTGCGCACCGAGGCCGCCCGCGGCGAGGGAATCGAGGAGCTGGCAGCCGCGATCGACGAGCACCGCACCTTCATCGAGGAGGCGGGGACGCTGGCCGAGCGCCGCGCCCGCAACCTCCGCAGCGAGGTGCTGGGGATCGCCACCTCGCGGATGCGCCGGCGGCTCGAGCAGACGGTCTCCGCAGATCCGGCGACGGCGGATCTGCTCGACCGGGTGGTGCGGCGCGAGCTCGACCCCTCCACCGCGGCAAGCGAGCTCCTGGAGAAGCACGTCGATGACTGAGGACGCGCGCTCTTCGACCGCGACCGCGCTGAGCTGGCTGGGTGCCGAGGTGGCCGAGTTGAGCGGCAACTCGGTCGGTCAGGTGCAGGGCCTCTTCGTCGATGCGGACTCCGGCGAGCCAGCCTGGCTGGTCACTCGGCTCAGCCGCCGCCGTCGCGCCCGCGTCGTCGCCATCCCCTTCACCAACTGCGCCGGCGCACCCTTCGGCGTCTGGGTCGCCCAGGAGTCGGACGCGATCCGCAGCGCCCCGGTCGTCGACCCGACCCGCCCCCTGCGCCGCGAGCATGAGCTGACCATCTGCGCCCACTTCGGAATCGGCGAATCCGTAGGCCGCGCCGCGGAGGTGGCACCGCGCGGAGCAGGCGAGATCACCGCCACCCCTCCGGCTCGTTAAAGCTGCAGCGCCTTCACCTGCAGCAGCTCCTCGATCCCGTAGCGCCCGTTCTCACGACCATGGCCGCTTTGCCCGTAGCCACCAAATGGGGCATGGGGGTTGAAGCGGCCGCCGTTGATCTCCACCTGGCCGGTGCGGATGCGGCGGGCGACGGCGATCGCGCGGTCGCTGTCGGCTGACCAGACGCCGCCGGAGAGGCCGTAGGGGGTGGAGTTGGCGATGCGGATGGCGTCGTCCTCGCCCTCGTAGGGCTGGATCACCAGCACCGGGCCGAAGATCTCCTCCTGGCCGATCGTCATCTCGGCACTGACGTCGGAGAAGACGGTGGGGCGGACGAAGTAGCCGCTCTCGAGGCTCTCGGGCGCCTCGGCGCCGCCGGTGATCAGCTTCGCTCCCTCTTCTCCGCCCTTGCGGATGTAGCCACGGACCCGCTCCCGCTGCACGTCGGAGACAAGTGGGCCGAGTCGGGTCGAGGAGTCGAAGGGGTCGCCGGGGGTGAAGGTCTCGGCCGCTGCCTTGGCCAGCTCCTCCGCCTCGGCCAGGCGCTGGCGCGGAACGAGCATCCGGGTCAGGGCGCTGCAGGTCTGGCCGGAGTTGAGGAAGCACTTGCTGACCCCGTCGGGCACCGCCTGCGCGAGGTCGGCGTCGTCGAGGATCAGGTTCGGCGACTTGCCGCCAAGCTCCATCGCCACCGGCTTCACCGTCGCTGCGGCCAGCTCGCTGACCCGCCGTCCCGCCCGGGTCGAACCGGTGAAGGAGACCATGTCGACGCCGGGGTGGGCGGCGATCGCCTCGCCGACCACCGGGCCGACGCCGGTGACGAGGTTGAAGACGCCGGCGGGGAGGCCGGCGGCCTCGATCACCTCGGCGAGCATGAAGGCGTTCAACGGCGTCACCTCGCTCGGCTTGAGGACGACGGTGCAGCCGGCGGCGAGGGCGGGGGCGACCTTGCAGGCGATCTGGTTGAGGGGATAGTTCCACGGGGTGATCGCGCCGAGCACCCCGACCGGCTCGCGGATCACCCTGGAATTGCCGACCTCCTCCTCCCAGGCGACCTCTTCCATCAGCTGCGGGGTCGAGGCGAACTGCGAAGCCGGCAACCCGACCTGGACGATCCGGCTCAGCTTCAGCGGCATCCCCAGCTCCTGGGTGATCGTCCCCGCGATCTCGTCGCCACGTTGGTTCAGGCCCTCGGCGATCGCCGAGATGTAGCCGGCGCGAGTCTCGCGGGAGGTCTGCGACCAGCTCTCGAAGGCCTCGCGGGCAGCGGCAACGGCACGGTCTGCGTCCTCCGGCGAGCAGCCGGGGATCGTCCCGATCATCTCCTCGGTGGTCGGGTTCACCACCTCGATCAGCTCGGCCCCGCCGGGCTCCACCCACTCGCCGCCGATAAAGATCCTGTCCTTGACCTGAAGCTCAGCCGCCGTCGCCATCCCGTCTCCTCCTCGTCGCCCGCTTTGCATTGAAAGCTAGCTGATGAGAGGACTATCACTTATATGCGATAATTACAAATAAGATATGGCTCTCGAACCAGGCAGATTGCTGCGAGAAGCAAGAGTCCGCCACGGGCTGAGCCAGGAGCGTCTGGCTCGGCGTGCAGGTACGACCCAATCGGCCATCTCCCGGATCGAGAAGGAACGGGTCTCTCCCACCGTCCAGACGTTGGCTGAGCTACTGCACATGCTGGGGGAAGATCTGGTCCTGGCGGCTCAGAAGCGAGATACCGGTATCGATCTGACGCTTAACCAGGGCAACCTGGAGCTCACTCCGGATCAGCGCGTCCAAAAGGGCCTCGAATTTGCGGACTTTGTACGGCGGAATCGGGGGGAGAAGATCCTCGCGGGGGGGCTTGAAGAGGCATGGCACTAGAGGATCTTGGAAAGTCACTGCAACTGAAGCCGCTTATACAAGCGCTCGATCGGCAGGGAGTGGATTTCGTGGTTGTCGGCGGTGTGGCAGGCCTGGCGCAGGGATCTGCTTATCCGACCTACGACCTGGATATCGCCTACGCCAGGGACCCCGGAAACATGAGGCGTCTGGCAGCTGCGCTTGCCGAGATTGGGGTGACGCCGCGAGGGGCTCCGGGCGATCTCCCATTCCAATTAGATGTACAAACCCTCGCCAACGGCGCCAATTTCACCTTCGATACCGAGTTCGGCAGCTTCGACGTACTCGGTGATATCGCTGGTATCAAGAGTTATGAGGAACTGCGCAGGAACGCGAAGTTCGAGCGCATTGGTGAGGTCGACGTCCGAATTGCGTCGCTCGATGACTTGATCGCGATGAAGCGTGCCGCCAACCGTACGAAGGACCAGCTGATGGTGCTCGAGTACGTCGAGCTAGCCAACGAGCTGCGGCGCCGCGAAAAAGAGGAAAAACAGAGCTAGCCGGCTACCGAGCTGGCACTCGTCGGCACCTTCGCGCCCGGCCCGGGCAGCTGCTTGGCGTCGCGGGCGTGCAACAACTTGCCGCAGCTTTCGCAGATCCCGCGCTCGCTCACCTCGCCGCCGCACTCCTTGTGGACGATCAGCCGCCGCGGGCCGTCGGGGGCGGGGGAGTGGCGCTCGCCCCAGTGCAGCAGGGCGATCAGCGCCGGCCAGAGGTCGAGGCCCTTCTGGGTCAGGAAGTACTCGTAGCGCGCGGGGCTTTCCTGGTAGGCACGGCGCTCGAGGATGTCTTCGTCGATCAGCCGCTGCAGCCGCGCCGAGAGCACGTTGCGGGCGATCCCGAGCGACCCCTGCATCTCGCCGAAGCGGCGGTTGCCGTGCATCACCGAGCGCACGATCAGCAGCGACCAGCGCTCGCCGATCACCTCCAGGGCCTTGGCCACGGAGCAGTCGAGAGCGGGGTAGTCGCGACGCAGCACTCTGTGATGTTCGCACAGTTGGTTGCATCAAGCAACTGTGTCGGCTAGGGTCGTGACAGATCAGTTGCTTCATGCAACTAAGACAACAGCCGATCGGAGGCGATCATGAGGCTGATTACGAGAAACAGGCACCAGAACCGCAACCGCAAGCCCCGCATCGCGATCAGCGAGGCGGAGATCAGCGCTGACCTGCATTACCCCGCCACCCAGCGGCAGCCGCGGCAGACCGCGGACCTGCGGAGGCTGGAGATCAGGTGAGCGAGAACGGAGTCGTGATCGCGCCGGAGGGAACCGCGGCCGAGCTGGCCGAAGCGTTCGCCGCTTCCAGCCCGGAGAGCTCCCGCCGCCGCACCCTGGTCTGGCAGGACCCGGTGGCGACGGCGTCCATCGGCGCCACGATGACCGGGATGGAGTACATGACCGCCGTCGTCACCGGCAAGGTGCCGCCGCCCCCGATCGCGGTGACGATGCGGCTGCGCCCGGTCGAGCTTGAGGAGGGAAGGGTGGTCTTCGAGGGGGAACCCGGCGAGGAGCACTACAACCCGATCGGCGTCGTCCACGGCGGCTACGCCGCGACCCTGCTCGACTCGGCCCTCGGCTGCGCGGTCCACACGACCCTCCCCGCCGGCGTCGCCTACACCTCGCTCGGCATCGAGGCGAAGTTCGTGCGGCCGCTCACCCGCGACAACGGCCGCGTCCTCTGCGAGGCGAGCGTCCTCTACCGCGGCCGCAGGCAGGCGACGGCGGAGGCGACTTTGACTGCCGCCGAGAGCGGCAAATTGCTCGCCCACGGCACCTCCACCTGCATGATCCTGGGAGAGGCTTAGCCGGCGCTATGGCGGGCGAGCTCGACCAGGAGTCGCACCCCGTAACCGCTGGCGCTGCTGCCGACGTAGGGACGGCCGACGTCCCAGGCGGTGCCGGCGATGTCGACGTGCGCCCACGGCGTCTCGCCGACGAACTCCTCGAGGAAGGATCCGGCGGTGATCGTCCCCGCCTTGCGCTTGGAGGCGAGGTTGGAGAGGTCGGCGAACTTCCCCTTCATCAGCTCCTTGTACTCGGGATGCAGTGGCAGCCGCCAGGTCAGCTCGCCGCTCCGCTCACCCGCCTCGCTGACCTCGGCGGCGAGGGCGTCGTCGTTGGCGATCACCGCCGCGTAGGTGGATCCAAGGGCGATGACGACCGCGCCGGTCAGGGTCGCGAGGTCGACGAGCCGCTCGGCGCCGAGCTCGATCGCGTAGGCGAGGGCGTCGGCGAGGATCAGGCGCCCCTCGGCGTCGGTGTTGTTGACCTCGACCGTGGTCCCGTCGTACTGGGTGATGACGTCGCCGGGCTTGATCGCGGTGCCGGAGGGCATGTTCTCGGTCGAGGGGACGACGGCGACCAGGTCGAGGGGAAGCTCGAGCTCGGCGATCGCGGCGACCGCCTCGAGCACCGCGGCCGCTCCCGACATGTCCATCTTCATGTCCGGCATCCCCGCCCCGGGCTTGAGCGAGATGCCTCCGGTGTCGAAGGTGACGCCCTTGCCGACCAGCCCCAGAGTTGGTCCGGAACCGCCGCCGGCGTAGCGCAGCACGATCATCTTCGGCTCCTGCGGACCGCCCTGGCTGACCGCGAGGAGGCCTCCCATCTTCTTCTCTTCGAGCTCCGGCCGGCCGAGAATCTCGGCGCTGAGCGAGTCGGAGCCGGCGGCGATCTCCTCCGCCCGTTCGGCGAGGAAGGTGGGGGTGGCAACGTTGGCGGGGGTGCTCTGCAGGTCGCGGGCACGGTTTTGCGCCTCCGCCGCGATCCGCGCCGTATCCGCGCCGTCGGCGAGATCCGCCGGGCCCAGCAGCGTCAGCGACTCCAGGCGCGGCGAATCGTCGCCATCCCTGGATTTGAAGCGCTCGAAGCGGTAGCTGGCGAGCACGGTGCCGGTGACGAGCGCCTCGGCGCTGGCGGCGGGCTCGTCGCTCTCCGGCAGCGCCCAGGCGAGCGAGCCGGCCTCCAGCCGCGCCGCCTCCTTGGCGGCGACGGCGGCGGCGACGCGCAAACGCTCCGCGTCGAGCTCGTCGTGGTCGCCAAGGCCGACGACCAGCACCGGCGGGAAGCTCTGCGGCCGCAGCAGGGAAAGCTTCTTGAAGCCCGGGCGGGTGGCGTCCGCCCCGTTGGCGCCGGCGATCGCAGCCGGCAGCTCTCCCCCCTCGGGGAGGCCGACGACCAGGAGCTCGGCCCCGCTCTCGGCCAGCTCGGCTTGCTTCACCTCGACCTTCATCGGCCGCGAGTCTACGGCCACCTGTCGGTATCTTCATCCGCTGGACCCGACGACCATGCGTCGGGCCATGAGAACTTCGGAAAGGAAAGGCAGTAGATGCCCAGCTCAGTCATCCTCGGTACCGCGCGCACTCCCTTCGGAAAGATGGGCGGCGGCCTCGCCTCTCTCGACGCCACCGACCTCGGCGGCACCGTGATCGAGAGCGCCCTCGAGCGCTCGGGCGTCTCGCCTGAGCAGGTCGAGCAGGTCGTCTTCGGCCAGGTCCTCCAGGCCGGTCAGGGCCAGATCCCCTCGCGCCAGGCCCAGATCAAGGGCGGGATTCCGAAGGAGGTCCCCTCCGAGACGATCAACAAGGTCTGCGCCTCCGGCATGCGTTCGCTCGGCCTCGCCGACCAGGCGATTCGCGCCGGCGATTCCAACGTCGCCGTCACCGGCGGCATGGAGTCGATGAGTCAGGCGCCGTACCTGCTGCCGAACGCCCGCTTCGGCTTCCGGATGGGCGACGTCAAGGCGCTCGACGCGATGACCCACGACGGGCTCACCAACCCCTTCACCGAAAAGCAGATGATCAACGAGGCGAGCGAGGTCGGCAACGAGCTCGAGATCAGCCGCGTCGACATGGACCGCTTCGCCGAGCGCTCGCACCGGCTCGCCGCCGAGGCGACCGACGCCGGCCGCCTCGCCGAGGAGATCGTCGGGGTCACCGTCAAGTCGCGCAAGGGCGAGAGCACGGTCGAGACCGACGAGGCGATCCGTCCCGACACCACCCTGGAGACGCTGGCGAAGCTGAAGGCGATCGGCGGCGAGGACGCGACCCACACCGCCGGCAACGCCCCCGGCGTCAACGACGGCGCCGGCGCCATCGTCGTCGCCTCCGAGGAGTGGGCGGAGAAGGAAGGGAAGACCCCGCTGGCGCGGATCCTCTCCTACGGCACCGTTGCCGACGACTTCCCCTACCTGGCGAAAACGCCGGCCAACGCCGCCAAGCAGGCGCTGGAGAAAATCGGCAGGAGCGCCGACGAGGTCGACCTCTGGGAGATCAACGAGGCCTTCGCTTCGGTCGCCCTCAACTCCGTGCGGATGCTTGGCATCGACGAGGAGAAGGTCAACGTCAACGGCGGCGCGATCGCCCTCGGGCACCCGATCGGCGCCTCCGGCTCCCGCATCGTCGGCGCCCTCGTCCACGAGCTGCGCCGCCGCGGTGGCGGTCTCGGCGTCGCCGCGATCTGCTCCGGCGGTGGCCAGGGCGACGCGATCGTCATCGAGGTGTGACGGTTCAGCGGCCCGCCGCTTTCTTCGACCTCGACAAGACCCTGATGGCGGGGTCGAGCGGGATGCAGTTCGCCCGCATCGCCGCCAAACAGGGGATCGTCAGCCGCAGGTTGCTTGCAGGTTGGGGGTGGGAGCACCTGCGTTACCGCCTGCGCGGGACCACCGACGCCCGCACCGCCGAGGTGCTGAAGGTGGCGCGGGAGCTGATAACGGGTGTGCCTGCCAAAGCGATCGACCGGATGGGACCGGAAGTGATGGCGGCGATCCTGCCTCGGGTCTATCCGCAGATGCTGGAAGAGATCTACATCCACCAGGACGCCGGGCGTCCCACCTTCATCGTCAGCGCCGCCGGCAACGGGGTCGTCGAGCAGCTGGCCCACGTGCTCGGGATGGACGGCGGCATCGGCACCCGGTATGAGATCGACGACGAAGGCAACTTCACCGGCCGCCTCGACGGCCCCTTCGTCTACGGCGAGGGCAAGGTGACGGCGATGCGCGAATTCGCCGCCCGGCACCAGATCGAGCTGGCCGACTCCTACGCCTACTCCGACTCGCTCTCCGACCTGCCGATGCTGCGGGCGGTCGGGAACCCGGTGGCGGTCAACCCCGACCCGCCGTTGGCGGCGATCGCCCACGAAGAGGATTGGCAGGTTCTCCGCTTCGAGCAGTTGGGGCGGCACCTCGTCGCCCTCGCCGTCACCGTTTTAGCCACCGTCGCCGGCTTCGGCGCCTCGCGGGTCGCCGGTCGCCGCCGCGTCCCGCCGCCCTCGCGTTTCGCCTGGCGACGCGGTTAGGGAGCAGCAGAGCTATAGGCTTCCCGCCGATGGAGGCAGCAACCGCTCGCAAGATCCGCGTCGTCGTCGCCAAGCCCGGCCTTGACGGGCACGACCGCGGCGCCAAGATCATCGCCCGTGCCCTGCGCGACGCCGGGATGGAGGTGATCTACACCGGGCTGCACCAGACGCCCGAGCAGATCGCCGAGACGGTGATCCAGGAGGACGCCGACGCGGTCGGTCTCTCGATCCTCTCGGGGGCGCACATGACCCTGGTGCCGAAAGTAGTCGAGCTGCTGCAGGCCCAGGGCATCGACGACGTCCTCGTCACCGTCGGTGGCACGATCCCGGCCGACGACATCCCGGAGCTGAAGAAGCTCGGGGTAGCCGAGGTTTTCACGCCCGGCTCCGGAACCGACGACATCGTCGATTTCATCCGCGAGCGCGCCAGCGCCCGCCACGCCGAGGACTGAGCGGGCCGCTCCAAGCGCGGCTCCGTGACATTAGACACGGAATCGTGCATAGGTCCGACCGATCGGGGTATGATCCTGATTGACTCGTCAGTCAACCGCTGGCAGGCGTTAAGATCGCGCCCCGCGAAGACCTGAGAATCATTCCCAAGGAGGCTTTGTTTTGAAGATCTGCGTCCTGGTCAAGGAGGTTCCGGACGCCGCCGTTCAGAAGCGCATCGATCCAAGCACGATGCGACTGGACCGCGGCGGCGAGAAAAACCTCAACCCCTTCGACACCCACGCCCTCGAGGCGGCCATGCAGATCAAGGAGGGTGGGGCGATCCCGGTCGAGGAGGTCGTGGCTGTAACCATGGGCCCGAGCTCCGCCGTCCGCGCCCTGCACAAGGCCGTCGCCCTCGGTGCCGACCGTTCGGTCCACCTCTCCGACGAGGCGCTGTCCGGCTCCGATGTCTGCGCCACCGGTTACGCCCTGGCCAAAGTGCTGGAGTCGGAGAATCCCGACCTGGTCCTGCTCGGCCAGCAGTCCGATGACGGCGAGTGCTACACGATCGGTGCGGTCGTCGCCGACCACCTGAAGATGCCCTCGCTGACCCAGGTGATCCAGATCGACGTCAGCGACGGCAAACTGCGCTGCGAGCGCCAGGCCGAGTACGGCTACGACACCGTCGAGGTCGAGCTGCCGGCCGTGATCAGTGTCGGCGATGCGATCAACGAGCCCCGCTACCCGAGCCTGAAAGCGATCATGGGCGCGAAAAAGAAACCGCTGGACGCGAAAGCGACCGGCGACGTCGGCATTGACGCCGGCCAGGTCGGCGAGGGCGGTTCGAAGACGAAAGTCCTGGCCCTGAACCCGCCGCCGGCGAAGGAAGCGGGCGAGATCATCGAGGACGAGGACACCAACGAGACGGTCGAAAAGATCGTCGCCTGGCTCGACGAGAGGAAGCTGATCTAAATGGCAGGCATCCTGGTTTACGCCCTCCACGACGACGAGGGCAATTTCAACAAGAACTCGCTCGGAGCAATCTCCGAGGCCGCCAAGCTGGCCGGCGAAGTCGGTGGCGACGCTGCCGCTCTGGTGGTCGGCGACATTGCCGACGACGCCTGCGCCTCGCTCGGCAACTACGGCGCCGCCAAGGTCTACCGGGCCAAGAGCGTGCCGGAGGGCCTGGCCCAGCCGATCGTCGACGCGATGGCAAAGGTCATCCAGGACGAGGGCTTCTCCTACGCCCTCTTCGGCGGGGGCCTGCTCGGCTTCGAGATCGGGGCCGGCCTCACCGCGCGTCTCAACGCCGGGGTGACCATGGAGGTCACCAGCGTCAAAGTCGACGGCGGCAAACTCGTCGTCGAGCGGCCGATCCTGCAGGACTCCGAGATCGCCGACGTCGGCTACGTCTCCGAGCCCGGCATCATCATCGGCCGCCTCAACGCCTTCGACCTCAACGAGTCCGGCGGTAGCGCCGAGGTCGTCGACGTCGACGTCGAGCTCTCCGAGTGGTCGAGCAAGGCGAAGCTGATCCAGCGCGGCGAGCAGCGCGGCGCCGACGTCAACATCGAGGACGCCGACATCCTCGTCGGCGGCGGTCGCGGTCTCGGTGCCAAAGAGGGCTTCGAGCTCTGCGAGCAGCTCGCCGACTCGATGGGCGGCGCCGTTGCGGCTACCCGCGCCGTGGTCGACGCCGGCTGGTACCCGTACGCGGCCCAGATCGGTCAGACCGGGAAGACGGTGGCGCCGAAGCTGTACCTCGCCGCCGGCGTCTCCGGAGCGATCCAGCACAAGGTCGGGATGCAGAACTCGGAGAACATCCTTGCGATCAACAAGGATCCGAACGCCCCGATCTTCGAGTTCTCGGACCTCGGCGTGGTCGGCGATCTGCACAAGATCGTCCCCAAGCTGACCGAGGCGATCAAGGCCAAGAGAGGAGGCTGAGCTTCGGCTCAGTCTCCATCGAAAGGAGTCCACATGCCCGCCGTCGCACCTGCTGAGTTCCCGCCGCCGTTCGACTCCAACGACGTGATCGGTCCGCCGACCGACGCGCCGGAGGATCGGATCGAGGTCGGGGTTGCGATCGTCGGCGGCGGGCCGGCCGGCCTTGCCTGCGCCAACAAGCTCCTGCAGCTGCTCGAGAACGAGCCGGAGCTGACCGAGAAGCTCGGTGAAGTTCCAGTCGCCGTGATCGAGAAGGGCAAAGTCGCCGGTGCGCACCTGCTCTCCGGGGCGAACATGAAGCCCTCGGCGATGGAAGAGCTCTTCCCCGACCTGCCGAAGGAGGAGTGGCCGGTCTATCAGGAGGTCACCAAGGACGCGGTCTACCTGCTGACCAAGAAAGCGGCGCTGCCGTTGAAGCCGATGCCGCCGAACTTCAAAAACCACGGCAACTACGTCACCTCGGTCTCGAAACTGGGCCGCTTCCTCGCCGAGAAAGCCGAAGAGGCCGGCGCCTACATCCTCAGCGAGACCGCCGCGACGAAACTGCTGGTCGAGGATCGCATCGTCAAAGGCGTGCGCTCGGGCGACCGCGGCCGTGGCAAGGAGGGCGAAGAGCTCGGCAACTTCGAGCCCGGGTCCGACGTCGTCGCCAAGGCGACCGTGCTCGCCGAGGGCACGGTCGGCCACCTCACCTACGCCGCCTACGACTACTTCGACATGCACGGCGCCGACCCGATGCGCTGGGAGCTCGGGGTGAAAGAGGTCTGGGAGGTGAAGGAGCCGCTCGACCGGGTCATCCACACGATGGGCTGGCCGCTGCGCAAGTCGCCTCGCTTCAACGAGTTCGGCGGCAGCTTCATCTATCCGATGGGCGAGGACAAGATCTGCATCGGCCTCGTCGCCGGCCTCGACTACACGGACGCCACCTTCAGCGTCCACGACGCCCTGCAGCTGATGAAGACCCACCCCTTCATCAAGAAGCTGATCGACGGCGGCAAGCGGGTCGCCTGGGGCGCGAAGACGATCCCCTCCGGCGGTTACTTCTCGATGCCGAAGCGCCTTGCCGTGCCCGGGATGATGGTCGCCGGCGACGCCGCCAGCATGGTCAACATCCCGACCCTGAAGGGCGTCCATTACGCGATGCACGCCGGCATCTACGCGGCGGAAACGATCGTCGAGTCGCTGAAGCAGGACATCGACTCGGTCAACTTCGAGGCCTACGACGAGAAGGTCCGCAACTCGTTGATCGAGAAGGAGATCAAGCAGTCGCGCAACATGCGCCAGCCGTTCTCCAAAGGCTTCTTCATGGGCGGCGCGATCGCCTCGGCGATGACGATCACCAAAGGCGCCTTCCCGGGCGGCCATTGGTCCCAGGAGCACGACTCCGAGATCGAGATGGACATCGGCAGGGCGGGGGACACGTACCCGAAGCCCGACAACGAGCTGACCTTCAACAAGCTCGACTCGGTCTTCCTCTCGGGCAACGCCACCCGCGACGACGCTCCCAACCACGTCCGCGTACAGACCAGGGTGCCGCGCGAGGTCGCCCAGACCTGGGTCTCGATGTGCCCGGCCCAGGTCTACGAGATCCCGGAGGAGCAGCTCGAGAACGGCGCCTCCGAGGTCGACGTCCACATCACCGCCTCCAACTGCGTCCAGTGCGGTGCGATCACCGCCAAGGGCGGCCGCCTCACCCTCCCCGAGGGCGGCGACGGCCCGCTGTACCAGGAGACGTAGAGAAGCTGTTCGCCTAACGGCACGATCCGCGCACCACGTGCGCGGATCGGCCGCCTAGGGTCGCGGTGTGGTTGTTGCGACCTTGATGAGTGATGCGGCAACCGGCGCCGGATTGATGGCGGCAGCAATCGCCGTTTGTGGATTCCTGTCTCACGTCCGACCGGCCCTTTCAGGCGCTGACGAGCGGAAGCTACGTACGGCTACCGTGAAAGGTGGCATTGCAGGCACCTTGTTCGCTTGCCTGGTAATTGTTTTGTCTGCAATGACGAGCTAGGATAGGAAGATGGGTCACGAAATGATGGTGACGTTGGTCATGATCGTCACGGTGCTACTGGGCACCGGGACTTGGTTAGGCGTTGTACTGCTGGGCGGAAACGGAGCGCTCGCCACCGCAGCGATGTTCGTAGTGGCAGGAATCGGCCTCGATCAGATGTCGCGGCTAATCATCCGAGACGACCGCCACTGACTACAGCGCTTCTGCTTCCTCCGTCTGCAGCATCGCCGCGCCGTCGAAGATGCGGGAGGCGCGTGAGGAGGTTGGGGCGAAGTCGAGGGTGCTGCGCCGCCGTGGGGCGGCTATGACGGTCCACTCGTCGCAGCCGGCGAAGGCTTCGTCGAGGCGTTGGGCCATCGTGCTGCGGGGCCGGTCTTGGTCGAAGACTTGCTCGGACATAGCTGCTCCCGTCCTGTAGGGGTCAAGAAAGATTCCCCCGCCCGTCGGACGAAAAATATGCTCTTTGCGATTGTTTGGGAACGTTTGTTCGTTCAGGCGCTCAGGAGGAAGCCGCAAAGTCGGCGATCTCCTCCGCCACCCGCTGCGGCTGATCGAGCGCCACGAAGGTTCTTGCGTCGGCAATCGTGGTCAGCGTCGCATTCCCCGCTTCGCCGGCGAGACGCTCCGCGTAGGACATCGGGAAGACACGGTCTCCGGGAGCCCAAAGCAATCTGATCGGCAGCTGGGAAGAGCGCAGCTTCTCGGCCGCTTCCAGCGTGTAGCGCTTGTTCATGCCGGCAGTGACCTTGCCGGCGTCGCGCAGGATCTTCGGGTCGCTCTTCGCCGGCTCCATCCAGGAGGCGATCAGCTCCTTCGGGAGCTTGATCTTCGTGAAGGGAGCAAAGGCGAGGCGGGCCACCGCTTCGATCCGGAACGGCATCGAGATCATGAACATGCCGCCCGGAAGCTTCGCCAGCGGCGGCATCAACTTGAAGGGCCCGGGGGGAAAGTTCTCGTGGGTGTCGCAGTTGGTCAGGACCAGGCGCCCGATCCGCTCCGGGTGCTTCGTCACCAGCACCTGCGAGATCGCACCGCCGGAGTCGTTGCCGACGATGGTCACGTCCTCGAGCTCGAGCTTGGCGAGGAAGTCGGCGATCAGCCGCGCCAGGCCGGTGGGGGAGAGGTCGGCATCGGGGTTCATCGCAACTCGATGCGCGGCCAGCGGCCAGTCCGGGGCGATGCAGCGGAAGCGGTCAGAGAGGCCGTCGACGACCCCATCCCAGAGGCGGCTGTCGACCATGTAGCCGTGGACGAAGACGATCGGTTTGCCCTGTCCGGCCTCCCGGTAGCGAATAGTGCCTGCCGGGAGTTGAATTTCCTTGCGCTGGTCCGTCACGATCCGCTCCTTTGGTCGATGGAGTCTTCTAAGATACATACTGCATGAATGTAAATCCCGAACCCCGCAGAACTCAGGCCGAACGGACCCAGGCGACCCGCGAGGCCCTGATAGCCGCTGCCCGCACGCTGTTCACCCAGCGCGGTTACGAGAACGTCGGCACTCAGGAGATCGTGCGTGCCGCCGGAGTTACCCGCGGCGCTCTGTACCACCAGTTCGGCGACAAGGCGAGCCTGCTCGAGGCGGTTTACGAACGGATCGAGGCCGAATCGACGGAACGGGTCGCCCGAATCGTCCTCGGGTCTGAGCTGCACAGCCCGCTGGAGGCGATGAAGGCGGGAGTGGAGGCGTTCCTGGACGAGTGCGCGAAACCGGAGCTGCGCCAGATCGCCCTCCACGACGCGCCGGCGGTGCTGGGCTGGGAGCGCTGGCGGGAGATCGGCGCCGCCAACGGGCTCGGCCTGATCGAAGCCAGCGTCGCCGCGGCGATCGAGGCGGGGGAGATTCGCGACCTATCGGTCAAGCCGCTCGCTCACCTCTTGATGGGAGCCCTGGACGAGGCGGCGATGCTGCTTGCGCGCGACGATCGCCCCCAGGGTCGCGCCGAGGTGACCGCGGTTTTAGTGACCCTGCTCGAGGGCTTCGCGGTTGAGCCCTCTTAGCGGCTCCGCCAGGCGCCGCGACTCCTTCTGGGCGTACATCCGCACGTCGGCCAGCTGCATCGCGGCGGCGGGGGCGTTGGCCTCCGTCGGCACTGCGGCCAGGCCCCAGGCGGCGGAGAGTTCGAAGTCGTCTCCCTGGGCGGTCAGGGCTTCGGCGGCGCGCTTGGCGACGGCGTCACGGGTGTCTCCGTCCCCGTCGACCAGCACGACGAACTCGTCGCCGCCGATCCGGTAGCCGATCCCCTCCGGCGCGGCCGCCCGTCCGAGCTGGCCGCCGAGGCGGGCGAGCATCGCATCGCCGGCGGGGTGGCCGAAGGTGTCGTTGTAGCGCTTGAAGCCGTTGAGGTCGAGCAGCATCACAGCGAAAGGTTCCTCGTCGGCGCGGGCGCAGCGGTTGGCGAGGTCAACGTGGAGCTGGCCCTGGCTGCCGAGGCCGGTCAGCTGGTCGATCCGGACCTGTTCGAGCAGGCGCTTGTTCTCGCGCAGGCTGAGCGCGAGCCGGCCGATCACGGCCAGCATCGTCGTCGACCAGAGCAACGTCGTCAGCGCCGTGGCCTGATCGAAGTACTGGACGACGACCAACCCGATCATCGCCACCCCCGCGATCCCGGGAACGATCATCTCCCGCCAGCCGTCGAAGCGCGCGTCCGGCCGGATCCGGTCCGCATCCGGCTGCCAGGCCTCGGCCCCGATGAAGGCGGCCGAGATCACGTAGATCGGTTCAACCCAGTCGCCGCCGGGCAGGTTGGCTTCGTAGGTCTGCAGCGTGAAGGCGACGTCGGCGGCCGCCATCGTCCCCAGCCCGGCGAGCAGGAGGGTCCAGGTCCTCCCGGGGCGCCAGCGGGTGAGGGCGATCACGCCGACGACCAAGGACACCAGGATCACGTCCCCGAACGGGTAGGCGAGGGTGGTCATCACTTCGATCCTCGTGCCGCTGGTGCGGTCGGCGACGAACTCGAAGAGGAGAGCCGCGCCGAGGGCGGCGGTGGCGAGGGCGGCGATCGCCCCGTCCATCCACAGCCGTGGATCGAGTTCGCGTGCGCGAGCCCGCACAAGCAGGTAGAGGCCGAGCACGGCAAGCGGATAGAAGCCGAGGTAGCCGAGGTCGGCCGGGGAGGGGTAGGGGGCGTCGGGGTTGCCTTCGATGTAGGCGGTCCACCAGATCTCACCCGCCCCCCAGGCGAGGACGGAGGCGCCGATCGCGATCCAGGCATTGCGCTCGGGACCACCCCGCAGCGCTCGCGTCAGACAGGCGAAGCCGGCGACGAGGATCACGGCGTCGTAGGCGACGCCGTTGATCGCGAGATCGAGATCGGAGCCGCCGATCCCCGCCCAGTTGTAGAGGATGACGAGGGCCGTACCGCCAAAGAGGGCTACTCCGATTGCTTTCCGCATAGGGACCTATCGGCAAGGCTTGCGCGGTTCTCTAGACTCTTAGGAGATGAAGGCTGAAATCCACCCCAATTACACGCTTGCCAACGTGCACTGCTCGTGCGGCAACCAGTTCTACACGCGGTCGACGAAAGAGGACCTGCATGTGGAGCTCTGCTCCGAGTGCCACCCCTTCTACACGGGCAAGCAGAAGCTGGTCGACACCGGCGGTCGCGTCGAGCGTTTCCAGCGCCGCGCCGCCAAGCACAGGGCTGGGAAGTAGTCCGTGAGCCCGCCGGCGGGCTCGGCACAGGCATCCCAGACCAACTCCTCCATCAACGGAGGAGATCCTGTGCGCATGCCCGACGGCGCCCTCGTCGCCAAGAAGGACGCTCCCGTAGGGGGTCAGGCCGTCCTCGAGGGCGTGATGATGCGCGGCATCTCCGTCTGGGCGGTGGCGGTCCGCACCCCCGAGGGACAGATCGACGTCCAGTCCGAAGCGCTCGTCCCCTGGGCGCAGCGCCACCGGATCTGGCGGTTGCCGATCATCCGCGGCGTCGTCGCCCTCGGCGAGTCGCTGAAGATCGGCTTCAAGGCCCTCGCGATCTCCGCCAACGCGCAGATGGAGGAGGACGAGGAGGGCGAGAAGGAAGAGATCGGCGGCTGGATCTGGGGTCTGACGATCCTCTTCTCGATGCTGCTCTCGATCGGCCTCTTCTTCGTCGTCCCGGTCGGCCTCACCAGCCTGATCAAGGACCAGCTCGGCTCGGCCCTGCTGTTCTGGCTGGTCGAGGGCATCCTTCGCACCGCGATCTTCATCGGCTACATCGTCGCCATCAGCAAAATGCCGGATCTGCGCCGGGTCTTCGAGTACCACGGGGCCGAGCACAAGACGATCTCCTGCTACGAGGCCGAAGACGAGCTGGTGCCGGCGCGGGCGAAGCTCTACTCGCGGCTGCACCCCCGCTGCGGAACCAGTTTCCTGCTGATCGTGATGGTGCTGGCGATCTTCGTCTTCGCGCCGATCGGGCTGCCGGCGTGGTACTGGCTGGTGCTCTCGCGCATCCTCGGCATCCCGCTGATCGCCGGCCTCTCCTACGAGGTGATCAAGTGGGCCGGCAAAAACCGGCGGAAACGCTGGGTGCGGGCGGTGATGTGGCCGGGCCTGATGCTGCAGAACCTGACCACGCGCGAGCCCGACGAAGAGCAGCTGGCGGTGGCGATCGCCTCTCTGAACGCGGTCCTCGCTCGGGAGACCCCCGAGGAGGCCGCGAAGAAGCCGCACATCGAGATCGTCGCTTAGGCGATCGATCTAGCGCGGCTCTAGTCTTCGGACGATGATCGAGCAGCTCGTCGAGCAGATCGAAGCGCGCTTTGCGGAGCTCGAGGGGCAGATGTCCGATCCGGAGGTGATTTCGGATCGGGCGCGTTATGCCGAGGTTGGGCGGGAATACCGTGAGCTGCAGCCGGCCAGCGAGCTGGGAGCTAAGTGGCGCACGCTCCGCGACGACCTCGAAGGAGCGCGCGAGCTGCTCGCCGAGGGCGAGGACGAGGAAATGCGGCAGGTGGTGGAGGAGGCACCGGCGCAGATCGAGGCGCTGGAAGAGGAGATCCGCCTGGCGATGGTCGAGCGCGACCCCAACGACGCCAAGAACGTGATCGTCGAGATCCGGAGCGGCACCGGCGGCGACGAGGCGGCGCTGTTCGCCGGCGACCTCTACAAGATGCTCACCCGCTACGCGGACGAGCGCGGCTTCTCGACCGAGGTGCTCTCGCAGTCGGTCTCGGAGGCGGGTGGGTTCAAGGAGGTGACCTTCGAGGTCAAGGGCGAGGGCGCCTATTCGATCTTCAAGTTCGAGGGTGGCACCCACCGCGTCCAGCGCGTCCCCGAGACGGAGTCGCAGGGGCGGATCCACACCTCGACGGCGACGATCGCGGTCCTGCCCGAGGCTGAGGAGGTGGAGGTCGCCGTCGATCAGAACGATCTCCAGATCGACGTGTACCGCTCCTCCGGGCCGGGCGGCCAGTCCGTCAACACCACCGATTCGGCGGTACGGATAACCCACAAACCGACCGGGATCGTCGTCTCGATGCAGGACGAGAAGTCCCAGCTCCAGAACAAGGACCGGGCGATGCGGGTCCTGCGGGCGCGGCTGTACGAGCGCGAGCTCGCCGAGCAGCAGGCAAAGATCGCTTCCGAGCGCAAGGCCCAGGTCGGCAGCGGCGAGCGCTCGGAGAAGATCCGCACCTACAACTTCCCCCAGGGGCGGGTGACCGACCACCGGATCAAGCTGACCTCGCACAACCTCGAGGGCGTCCTGGCGGGAGCGCTCGGCGAGTTCACCGACGCCCTCGCGGCGGAGGAGAAGCGCCAGAGGTTGGAGGCAGCAGCCTCCGCTCCCGCTTGAGCCCGGTGCGACGATGACCGGGGCCAGTGTGCGGGAGGCGCTCGACGCGGCTGTCGACGCCCTCGGCGCGACCGGGGTCGAAGAACCCCGGCTCGACGCCGAAGTGCTGCTGGCCGAGGCGACGGGGGTGGGCCGGGCGGCGCTGGTGGCCGAACCCGCAACAGAGGTGTCGCCCGCGGCGGGACGATTGTTCGGCGAGATGGTGCGGCGGCGGCTGCGGCGAGAGCCGGTCGCCTACATCCTCGGCCGCAGGGGCTTTCGCAACCTGGAGCTGGCAGTCGACCGGCGGGTCCTGATCCCCCGGCCGGAGACCGAGCTGCTGGCTGATGTGGCGCTGGAGGTGGAGCCGAGCAGCGTGCTCGACGTCGGCACCGGCTCGGGCGCGATCGCCCTCGCGGTGGCGGACGAGCTGCCGAACTGCGCGGTGACCGCAACCGATACCTCGTCCGCGGCGCTCGCGGTGGCGCAGGCCAATGCCCGGCGTCTGGGCCTGGCGGAGCGCATCCGCTTCCTCGAAGGGACCCTCCCGGAGGGCGGGGAATTCGACCTGGTCCTCGCCAACCTCCCCTACGTCGCCGAGTGCGACTGGCCCTCTCTTCAGCCCGAGGTCACCCGGTGGGAGCCCCGCGAGGCCCTGCTCGCCGGCCCCGACGGCCTCGACCCCTACCGTGCCTTCATCCCAGGGTCCGCCGGACTTTTGTGCCGCTATGCGGATCAAAGGTCCGGCACACTCGCGGTCGAGGTGGGGGAGGGGCAGGCACCGGCGGTGGCGGCGCTCTTTCGTGAGGCTGGCTTCGGCGAGATCGAGACGCGGCGCGACCTGGCGGGGATCGAGCGCCTCGTCGTCGGACGGGTAGGGGGAAGGGATGACTGAGCTCCTACGACTTCGCAGCGGCGAGGCGCAGGTCGTTCGCAGGGCGCTGGAACGAACCGTCGCCGCAGGCGGCGTCGCCGTCTTCCCTTCGGACGGTCTCTACGGCCTCGCCTGCGATCCGCTGGATGCAGGGGCGATCGCCAGGATCCACCGGCTGAAGGGACGCGACGACGGCAAACCCTCGGCGGTCATGTACTTCTCGCCGCTGGCGATCCGCGAGCTCGTCTCCGGGCTTGGCCCGCGGACCAAGGCGGCGGTCAGCGCTCTGCTTCCGGGGCCGGTCACCCTCGTCCTCGCCAACCCCCACCACCGCTATCCCCTTGCCTGCCGACAGGATCCGGAGCGGCTCGGCATTCGTCTGATCGGCGGCCCGCTGGCGGGAACGATGTCCCCCGTCTTCCAGACCTCGGCCAACCTCAGTGGAGAGCCGGCGCCGGCCCGCTTCGAGGACGTCCCCGAGTCGATCGTCGAGGGCGTCGACCTCGCGATCGACGGTGGGGAGCTGCCGGGCCTCCCCTCTACCGTCATCGACATCACCGCGCTCGACGACGACGGTTCCTGGCGCGTCCTCCGCGATGGCGCCCTGTCGCCGGGTGACCTGGCGAGTGCCCTGGCCTCTGTCGGCCTGGGCTGAGCTCAGCAGCCGGGCCGACCGCGATAGGGCAGGCGGACGAGTCGCTGGGACATGTTGTCGTCCTCGTTCGACTCGGAGAGGTGTTCCTTCGGGTCGACGATCATCCGGTAGGCGAAGCAGCCCCTCAGCCCGGCGACGTCGATCCACTGCTGGTGGTAGGCGGCGGGGTAGATGTCCGACCAGCCGACCGAGGTCCCGAGCTTGACCCGGTCGCGGAAGGGGTCCTGGTTGCAGCCCGGGTAGACCCGGCTTGCCGGCGAGCGACTGCCGGCGCGGGTGCGGGTGAGATCGCGCAGGCAGTAGTTGAGCTTGGGGCTGGTGCGGACGACGTCTCCCACCTGCCCGTCGGGGCCGACCCGGCGCAGCTCGAAGTTCGCGAGCTGGTGGACCTTCCAGTAGGAGCCCCCGAAGTAGGTGCCGACGTAGGTGAAGCGCAGCTTGGCGCCGCTGGGGACGGTGATGTGCCCGCCGCCCACCTTGTAGATCCGCTGGTTGGTCTTCATGCTGTGCCAGCCGTCGCGCCGGCCGCGCAGCTCCATCGGGCCGCGCCCGCGGCTCTGGACGTCGCTGGTCGCCCGCAGGAGGACGTGGCCACCGACTTTCTGGGCGTAGATTTCGCTCGCCGGGGCGATCCGCAGGTTGGGGCAGAGGAGGTCTCCCGACCCCGCTCCGATGCAGGGATTTTCGACTGCCGCCGGGGCGGCGGGCGGTAGCGCCATGACCAGCAGCCAGGCCAGTGGAGCGAGGAGCAGTCGGGCTCTCACCGGCCTCAGAATATCCATGCCCGTTGCTATGGTCGCCTGACCATCGCCGAGCTTCCCGAGAACTTCCAAAACGCCCCGCTGGCCGAGGTCGACCCCGAGATCGCCGCGGTTCTCGAGGCGGAGCTGAACCGCCAGCGAGCGGACGCTGGAGATGATCGCCTCCGAGAATTTCGTCCCGCAGGCGATCCTGGAAGCGGTCGGCTCGGTGCTGACCAACAAGTACGCCGAGGGGTATCCCGGCCGCCGCTACTACGGCGGCTGTGAGGAGGTCGACGTCGCCGAGCAGCTGGCGATCGACCGTGCCAAGACCCTCTTTGGGGCGGAGCACGCCAACGTCCAGGCCCACTCCGGCGCCCAGGCCAACAACGCCGTCTACATGGCGCTGCTCGAACCCGGCGACACCTTTCTCGGCCTCGCTCTCGACCACGGCGGCCACCTCAGCCACGGGATGAAGATCAACGTCAGCGGCAAGCTCTACAACCCGGTGCCTTACCACGTCAGCCGCGAGGACTTCCTCGTCGACATGGAGGAGGTCGAGCGGCTCGCCAACGAGCACAAGCCGGCCCTGATCGTCACCGGCTGGTCGGCCTACCCTCGCCAGCTCGACTTCGCCGCCTTCCGCCAGATCGCCGACTCGGTCGGGGCGAAGCTGATGGTCGACATGGCGCACTTCGCCGGCCTCGTCGCCGCCGGCGAGCACCCCAATCCGGTCGAGCATGCCGACGTCGTCACGACGACGATCCACAAGACCCTCGCCGGTCCCCGCAGCGGCATCATCCTCTCGCGGGCCGAGCACGCGAAAGCGATCGACAAAGCGATCTTCCCCGGTCAGCAGGGCGGGCCGCTGATGCACACGATCGCCGCCAAGGCGGTGGCGCTCCAGATCGCCTCCGGCGAGGGGTTCCGCCGCCGGCAGCGGCAGACGATCGCCAACGCTCAGGCGTTCGCCGCCGGGCTTGAAGCCGGCGGCGTGCCGGTGTTGACCGGCGGCACCGACGTCCACCTCGTCCTCGTCGACCTCACCCCGACCGACCTCGACGGCCAGGCCGCGGAGGACCGGCTCGACGAGGTCGGGATCACCGTCAACCGCAACGCGATCCCCTTCGACCCGCGGCCGCCGATGAACCCTTCGGGCCTGCGGATCGGGACCCCGGCGCTGACCACTCGCGGCATGGGGGAGGAGGAGATGACCGAGATCGCTGCGGTGATCGTCGCCGCCCTCGGCCCCGACTTCGACTCGGTCAAGGACGAGCTTTCTTCCCGCACCGCCGCCTTGATGGACCGCTTTCCGCTCTACGCCGAGCTCGCGGCGACCGTTTAACCCCTTGAAGGTCTGGGTCGACATGAGCGCACCAGCGCATGTGCTGGTGCTGCGCCCGATCATCGAGCGCCTCGAAGCCGAAGGGCACGCGGTCGAGGTCACCTCCCGGGACTACGCGCAGACCCAGCAGCTGCTCGAGCTGCACGGGATGCCCCACACGCCGATCGGCCGCCACGGCGGCGCCTCGCGCCTGCGCAAGGCGGCCAGCCTCGCCTCCCGCAGCACGGGGATGCTGAGGTTCGGCCGCGGCCGCGAATTCGACCTCGCGCTCGCCCACGGCTCCAATGACCTCGCGCTCGCCGCCAGGGCTCTCGGCATCCCCGAGGCCAACATGCACGACTACGAGTACGCGGTCACCCAGCACCGGATCGGCTGCCGCCTCGCCAAACGGGTGATGTTCCCGGACTCCGTGCCCCTGGAGCGCCTGCGCCGCTTCGGCGTCACCCCCGACAAGTACTTCCCCTATCCGGGCCTGAAGGAGGAGTACTACCTCTACGACTTCGAGCCCGATGCCGAGGCGCTGCGGCGACTGGGGGTCGACGAGAAACGCGTCGTGGTGATCGTCCGCCCGCCCCCCGACGTCTCCCTCTACCACCGCAAGTCGAACCCGCTCTTCCCCAAGGTCCTCGACCGCCTCGGCCGCGACGGCGACGTGCACGCGGTGGTGCTGCCGCGGACCCAGGCGCAGCGCGAGTTCATCACCAACCTGAAGCTGCCCTCGGTGATCGTTCCCGACGGCGCCGTCGAGGCCCAGAGCCTGGTCGCCCTCGCCGATCTCGTCCTCTCCGCGGGGGGGACGATGAACCGCGAGGCCGCCGCCCTCGCCACGCCCGTCTACACCACCTACGGCGGCCGCCTCGGCGGCGTCGACGAAGCGCTGATCCGCTCCGGTCGCCTGCGGCCGCTGACCGACCCGCGGGCGCTGGAGTTGCGCAAGCGCACGGCGGAGGCAACCCCCACCCAGCGTGATCCGTCCTATCTGGTCGAGACCATTCTCGGTACCGTCGGAGCTTCACCATTGCGCGAAGAGCCTCATCCCGTAACGCCTTCCTGAGCGAGCTTTCCGAAGCCGAGCCCGGCCTCGAAGAACTCGTCGCGCCCGCGGCCGAAGGCGACCCGCGCCCGATCGACCCGGTTCTGCGAGGGCTCGACATCCTCATCTCCGCCTCGATCCTCTTCGCCCTCTCGCCGCTCCTGGCGCTGGTCGCGCTGGTGATCGCGCTCGATTCCGGGCGGCCGGTCCTCTACCGCGGCGCCCGCGTCGGCAAAGCCGGCCACCTCTTCTGGATGTACAAGTTCCGGACCCTGAAGCCGGACGCCGAGACGCGCCTCGGTCCCTTCTACGGCGAGGAGCTGACCCGCCGCACCGAGGAGGAGCGGACCCGGATCGGCGGCCTCCTGCGGAAAACCCACCTCGACGAGGTGCCGCAGCTCTGGAACGTCCTCCGTGGCGACATGTCGATCGTCGGCCCCCGCCCGATCCGGCCCACCTTCTACGCCGAGCTCTGCCGCGAGATCCCGCAGTACTGGCAGCGGCTCGTGGTCCGCCCCGGCGTCACCGGCTTCGCCCAGACCCGCATCACCCGCGAGGAGACCTGGGCCGACAAGCTCGCCCACGACATGGAGTACATCGCCGACCGCTCCGTCTCCCTCTACTTCCAGGTGCTGCTGGCGACGGTCAACAAGGTCGCCGGCCGCGGCCCGGCAGCTCCGAAGAACAACGAAGGCTGATTCTCAGCTACCTCGGACCGCTGGGGAGGGTGGGGCATCCTCCTACCTTCGCTGGGCTATTCGCCTGGAGGCAACATCGGCAGTCCTAATAGGAGCTCCGATGCGAATAGCTAACGCCGCTCGTACGGAGGATGCCCCACCCTCCCATGAGGTTCGGGATCTGTTCGAAGCTGACGAGGTAAGACGGATCCCGGCAGGGTTCGCTTGAGGGGTCAGGTACCCGTCGTACGAGCGGCGTTAGCTATTCGCCCGAGCGCTCCTTCTCGGACGGCTCTCCAGCTCTCCGGGCGAATAGCCCAGCGAAGGTAGACGGGTACCTGACCCCTCCCGCCAACCTCCCTGCCAGACTGCCCGCCATGTGCGGCATCTGCGGCGTCGTCGCCGGCGAGCGAGAGGGTGCTCCTGACCTGGAGGCCGTGAACCGGATGTGTAGTCGGCTCGTCCATCGCGGCCCCGACGACGAAGGGCTCTTCCATGAGGGGCCGGTGGCCCTGGCGGCGCGGCGGCTTTCGATCATCGACCTCGATCACGGCCACCAGCCGATCGCCAACGAGGACGGCTCGGCGGTCGTCGTCCAGAACGGCGAGATCTACAACTACCGCGAGCTGAAGCGCGAGCTCGAGGGGCGCGGCCATCGCTTCGCCACCGACTGCGACACCGAGGTCCTGGTCCACCTCTACGAGGAGCACGGGGAGGGGTTCGTCGAGCGGCTGCGGGGGATGTTCGCGATCGCCCTCTGGGACAAGCGCCGGCAGCGCCTGCTGCTGGCCCGCGACCGCTTCGGGATCAAGCCGCTCTATTACCGTGAGGCCGACGGCGGTCTCTCCTTCGCCTCGGAGCTGAAGGCGCTGCTGGAGCAGCCGGGCTTCTCGCGTCAGATCGACCCCAAGGCCGTCTCCGCCTACCTCGCCTTCAACTCGATCCCGGCGCCGCTGACGATCTTCGCCGAGGCGCGGAAGCTGCTCCCGGGGCACCTGCTGACGTGGGAGGGGGGAGAGGTGCGGCAGCGGCGCTACGCGCGCCCCGGTCCGGTGACCGGCGAGGAGCTGCGGCGCGAGTCGGCCGAGGAGATGGCCGCCGAGCTGCGCGAGCTGCTCGACGACAGCGTCCGCGCCCACCTCGTCGCCGACGTGCCGGTCGGCGTCCTGCTCTCCGGCGGGGTCGACTCCGGCGGCATCGCCGCCCTCGCCAGCGCCCACTCCGCCGAACCCGTGCGGACCTTCTCGATCGGCTTCGAGGAGGCGGGGTTCGACGAGCTCTCGCGGGCGCGGCTGGTCGCCGAGCGCTACGGCACCGACCACCACGAGCTGATCCTCCGCCCCGACGCGGTCGAGCTGCTGCCGAAGCTGGTCGAGGCCTTCGACGAGCCCTTCGGCGACTCCTCGGCGCTGCCCACCTACCTGGTCTCCGAGCTCGCTTCCGGTCACGTCAAGACCGCCCTCTCCGGCGAGGGCGGGGACGAGCTCTTCGGCGGCTACTACACCTACGTCGCCGACCTCCTCGCCCGCCGGGTCGGCCGCCTCGCCCCGCTCGCCAAGCCGCTGGCCGAGGCGCTGCCGAGTCGCCACGACCGGGTCGGATTCGACTACAAAGCCAAGCGGTTCGCCCGCGCCGCCGCCTTGCCGCCGCTGGAGCGCCACCACGCCTGGAAGGAGATCTTCTCGCCGCAGGTGCGGGCCGATCTGGCGGGGGAGAAGGCGTCGAGCTGGGATCCCGTCGACCTCTACCGCGCTCGCTACGCCGAAACCGCCGGGGCCGAGCCGCTGGCGCGGATGCAGGACGTCGACCTCGGCATCTACCTCGTCGACGACCTGCTGGTCAAGACCGATCGCCTCAGCATGGCCCACTCGCTGGAGCTGCGGGTCCCTTTCCTCGACCAGAAGGTCGCCGAGTTCGCCTTCTCGCTGCCGACCCGGCTCAAGGTGCGCGGGTTCGCCAAGAAGCGCCTCCTGCGCCAGGCGCTGGCGCCGCTGCTGCCGCAGGAGATCGTCCAGGGCCGCAAGCAGGGGTTCTCGATCCCGCTGGCCGCCTGGCTGCGCGGGCCGCTGGAGCCGTTCGCGCGGGAGGTGCTGGCGCCGGGCGCGCTGGAGCGCCAGGGCCTACTCGATCCCACCGCGGTGACCCCGCTGCTCGACCGCCACACCTCGCGCAAAGAGGACCTCAGCCGGCAGATCTGGGGCCTGATGGCGCTTACCCTCTGGTTCGACCGCTATGCCCACTGATACGGACGCGCTCCTCGCCTTCCTCCTCGCCGCCCTCCTCGCCCTGCTGCTGGTGCCGGCGACGCGGTGGCTGGCGGTCAGGATCGGCGCGATCGACTATCCCAACGAGCGCTCGCTGCACCAGGTCCCGACCCCGAAACTCGGCGGGCTGGCGATTCTCGCCGGTGCCCTCGTCGCCGGCCTGATCTGGCTCCCCAACGACAACGAAAGCCACGCGATCCTCTTCGGGGCGGTGGCGATCGCCTGGGTGGGAGTACTCGACGACGTCTTCGACCTGCCGGCCCCGGTGAAGCTGCTCGGCCAGACCGTCGCCGTCGTGATCCCGGTTTCGACCGGGGTCACCGTCGACAACTTCACCTTTCCCTTCTTCGGCCGCTTGACGCCGGGGACCGTCGATCTCCTCACCCTGCCGGGGGGAGGGGTGATCCACCTCGGCGACGTCCTCACCGTGCTCGGGATCGTCGCCATGATCAACGTGATCAACCTGATCGACGGCGTCGACGGGCTGGCCGCGGGTGTCGCCGTGATCTCCGGCCTGACCCTGGCGACGATCGCCCTCTCGCTCGACCGCACCGCCGCCGGCGTCCTCGCCGCCCTCACCGCCGGCGCGGCGCTCGGCTTCCTCCGCGACGGGTTCCCCCCGGCCAAGACCTTCATGGGAGACACCGGCTCCAACCTCCTGGGCTACCTGCTGGGAGTGGTGGCGGTGCAGGGAGCCCTGAAGACCAACGCCGTCATCGCCTTGTTCCTACCCCTGATCATCCTCGCGGTGCCGATCCTCGACACCGGCTTCGTCGTCGCCAAGCGGCTCAAATACCGCCGCCCGATCTACAAAGCCGACCGCTGGCACTTCCACCACCGGATGGCCGACATCGGCTTCTCCCAGCGACGCACCCTGCTCTACCTCTACGGCTGGACCTGCGTGATGGCGATGCTGGCCCTGGCCCTGCGCTTCGTCCCCTACAGCGACGACCACGGCAACTTCGACCCGCTCTGGACGGCGGTGATCGCCCTCTTCGGCATCCTCGCCCTCGCCGCCAGCGTCTACCTGGTCGAGGTCCTGGAGATCCTCAAGCTCCGCCAAACCCGCCTCCGCCAGCTGGTCACCCTGCGCCGCAACGCCGGCGCCCCCGAGCCGGAGCTGCAGGAGGTCAACGTCGCGGTCGAGCAGGAGCTCGAAACCGGCTCTTTCCCGACCGTCGATCCCGAAACCGGCGAGTTCGAGGCACTTGACAAGTAGGGCTGGTGTGGGGCGGGGTCGAGGTCCCCTCTCTGGACACCTCTCGCCTATGGCTCGAGGTTGAGTGTCCCGAGAGGGAACCTCGACCCCGCTGCAACAGCATCTGTTCCCAATTGCCACCCGTCCAACAGCTGCGTGTTGAGGGGAGGCGGGTGACCTATCCCAGACACTCAACCTCGAGCCATAGCGAGAGGTGTCTGGGATAGGTCACCCGCCTCCCCTATTGCAAGAGGTCAGTTGGTGGTAGTGGCAACCCTCACGAAGTGGCTTGAGAAAGCCATTCGCGGGCCCTTTCGGATATAGTCGCCAGTCCGCCCGCTCTGCCCCGAGCCGGGCGTATTTCTTTCTTATGTCTCCTCCCAAGTACGTTGATCTACTCGCGCTGATCGCCGCGCTCGCCGTTTTCCTGCTCGGCGACTTTCCGCTGCTCGGTTTCGCCGTGGCGGCGGGGGTATGGCTGGCGCAGCGGGTGATCCAAGTGCTGGCCCAGCGCCGTATGAAGGCCGAGTTGGCCGCCGGAAACCGTCAGACCGCGATGGGAATCGTCGCCGGAAGCACCCTCGGCCGCGTCTGGCTGATGGCCACCGCGGTGCTGCTGGTCGGCATCGCCGAACGGGAGGCGGGGCTGTCCGCGGCGATCCTGCTGCTGGCACTGTTCACGCTCTCCTTCGCCGCGCAGGGCATCTCGCACCTGCTCGACAATCCGCCCGAGGGTCAGGGGGCGGCTTAGCCATGGAGGCAGCGACGGTGCAGGCGCCAGGCGTCTCCGGATCGGGCGACCCCGAGAAGAAGGGGGGCCTCAGTACCAAGGCGAAGGTCCTGATCGGCTTCGGCATCTACTTCGCCGCGGCGATCCTGCTGTTGCTGATCTTCGGCAGCGACGGCAAGAACGAAGCCTTCAAACCGCAGAACGAGTTCAAACTCGAACCGTGGCTGACGCTCGAACTCGCCGGAATCGATTTCAGCATCAACAAGGCCGTCCTCTACCTCTTCCTCGCCAGCGCCCTGACGATCCTGGCGATGGTCTGGATCGCGCGGCGGATGGTCGACCGGCCCAACCGCGTCCAGACCGCGGTCGAGCTGGCCTACGACCTGACCAAAAACACGATTACCGGCGGCAGCCTGCAGGGCAAAACCGCCTCCCGCTGGTTTCCCTTCATCGCCGCCCTCTTCTTCTGGATCTGGTTCTCGAACATGCTCGGCTTCCTGCCGCTGCCGACCAACACCGAGCACACCTTCTCTATCGGCGGCCTCGAGATCCCCTCTTTCGCGATCTACGCCGCCACCGCCAACATCGCCATCCCCCTCGTCCTGACCCTGGTCGTCTGGCTCTCCTATCACGTCGAAGGCATCCGCCACCAGGGCTTCCTGCCCTACTTCAAGAGCTGGCTGCCCCCCGGCCTGGAGGACATGCACCCGATCGGCAAGGGCGCGATCTTCATGATCGAGGTGATCTCCCACTTCGTGCGGCTGATCTCCCTCTCCGTTCGTCTTTTCGCCAACATCCTCGCCGGCCACCTGCTGCTGCTGTTCATGGGTGGCGGGTTGGCGGTGCTGCTGGGAATCGCCGCCCTCGGGGCGCTCACCTTCCCGCTCGCCTTCGCCTTCTTCATCTTCGAGGTCGGGCTTGTGGCGACCCTGCAGGCATTCATCTTCTCGACGCTTAGCGCTATTTACATCGGCGGGGCGACCTCCGCCTCTCACTAGAAAAGGAGTCAAACTCGATGGATCTCACCGCACTACCGATCGCCGAGGTCACTGACGAAGGCGTGAAAAGCGCCGGCAAAGCGATCGCCCTCGGCGTCGGCGCCGGCCTTGGTTCGATCGGCGCCGGTATCGGCGTGGGCTTCATCTTCGGTAAGGAGATCGAGTCGGTCGCCCGCCAGCCGGAGATGAAAAGCGACCTGGAAAGCATCCGCTGGCTCGGCTTCGCGCTGACCGAGGCGGTCGCCTTCTACACCTTCATCTTCGGCCTTATCGCATTCTTCCTGGCGTAGGCCGATGGAGCTGCTCGGCTACATAGTCCCGCTCGCCGCCGAGGCTGCGGAGCACGGCGAGGAGAGCGGTGGCAGCTTCCTGGTCTCACCGGGCCTCGGCCTGATGATCTGGACCCTGCTGCTGTTCCTGATCACGATGTGGGTGTTGAGCAAGGTCGCCTTCCCGAAAATCCAGGAAGCGCTCGACAAACGCGCGAAGATGATCAGCGAGTCGATCGACGCGGCCGACCGGCAGCGCCGTGAATCGGACGAGTTGCTGGCCGAGTACCGGGCCCGCCTCGCCGAGGCTCGGGAGCAGGCCGACGACATCATGGCCCGCGCCCGCAAATCCGCCGAGACCGCCGAAGCCGAGGCCGCGGCGGCCGGCAAAGAGAAACGCGAGGAGCTGGTCGCGGCCGCCAAACGCGACATCGAGGCGGAGACCCGCCGTTCGCTCGACCAGATCCGCCAGGAGGTCGCCGACCTGACCGTGCTCGCCACCGAGCGGGTGACCCGCAAATCGCTCAACGCCGAGGATCAGAAACGCCTCGTCGAGGAGGCACTCAGCGAGGTCGACTTCTCCACGCTGTCGGGGTCGGAGAAGAACTGACGATGGCCGACGCAGCTCGCGTATACGCGGAGGCCTTCTTCGAAGTCGGCCGCGACAAAGGCAAGCTGGACACGCTGCAGCAACAGCTCGGCGAGTTCACCGATGCCGTCGACCGCAACCGCGAGCTGCAGGTCTTCTTCTTCAGCCCCTACCTCTCTTCGACGGAGAAGCAGGAGGGGCTGGAGCGAGCGATCTCGGGTGCCGAGCCCGAGCTGATCAACTTCCTCGAGCTGCTCGTCGACAAGCAGCGGATGACGGAGATCTTCCGCATCCGTCGCCAGCTCGACGAGTTGTGGAAGCGGGAGAACCGCCGTATCGACGTCACCGTCACCAGCGCCGTCGAGCTGGACCCGGCCGTCGTCACCAAAATCGGCCAGGAGGTCGAACGCCAGACCGGGGAGGAGGTCGACCTCTCTAGCAAGGTCGACGATCAGATCCTCGGCGGCATCGTGCTGCAGGTCGGCAACATGGTCCTGGACGCGAGCATCCGCAGTCGCCTGGAGAAACTTCGAAAGAGCGTCGCAACCGCGGCGTAAGGAGGCAGAGAGCACCCGATGGAGATCAAGCCCGACGAGATCGCAAGCATCCTGCGAGAGCGGATCGAGGGACTCGAGACCGATTCCGCCAACCTTTCCGAGGTCGGCACGGTCCTGTCCGTCGCCGACGGCATCGCCCGCATCCACGGGCTCGACAACTGCATGGCCCTGGAGATGCTCGAGCTGCCGCACGGGGTCACCGGCCTGGCGCTGAACCTCGAGGCCGACAACGTCGGCGCCGTGCTCTTCGGCGACTGGGACAAGATCGTCGAGGGCGACACGGTCAAAAGGACCGGCAAGCTGCTCGAGATCCCGGTCGGCGAGGCGTTGCTCGGTCGCATGGTCGACCCGCTCGGCCGCCCGCTCGACGACCGCGGCGACATCGCCACCACCGAGACCCGCCCGGCCGAGTTCAAAGCTCCCGGCGTGGTCGAGCGCCAGCCGGTCGAGGAACCCGTCCAGACCGGCTTGATGTCGATCGACGGGATGATCCCGATCGGCCGTGGCCAGCGAGAGCTGATCATCGGCGACCGCCAGACCGGCAAGACGGCGATCGCGATCGACACGATCATCAACAACAAGGACAAGGACCTGATCTGCATCTACGTCGCGATCGGGCAGCGGATGTCGACCGTCGTCCAGCTGAAAGAGACGCTGGAGGAAAACGGCGCGATGGAGAACACCATCATCGTCGCCGCCCCCGCCGACGAGGCGGCGCCGATCAAGTACATCGCTCCCTACGCCGGCTGCGCGATGGGCGAGCACTTCCTCTACAACGGCAAAGCCGCCCTCTGCGTCTACGACGACCTCACCAAACACGCCTCCGCCTACCGCCAGATGTCGCTGCTGCTGCGGCGCCCGCCGGGTCGCGAGGCTTACCCCGGTGACGTCTTCTACCTCCACTCGCGCCTGCTGGAGCGGGCGGTGAAACTGAACGACGACCTCGGCGGCGGCTCGCTGACGGCGCTGCCGATCATCGAGACCCAGGCATCCGACGTCTCCGCCTACATCCCGACCAACGTGATCTCGATCACCGACGGCCAGATCTTCCTCGAGTCGGACCTCTTCTTCTCGGGGGTCCGTCCGGCGATCAACGTCGGCATCTCGGTCTCCCGGGTGGGCGGCAACGCGCAGACCAAGGCGATGAAGAAAGTCGCCGGAAAACTGCGCCTCGACCTCTCCCAGTACCGCGACCTCGAGGCCTTCGCCCAGTTCGGCTCCGAGCTCGACGCCGAGACCCAGAAGGCCCTCACCCGCGGCGAACGGCTGGTCGAGCTGCTGAAACAGAAAGAGCGCGAACCGCTCAGCGTCGGCGATCAGGTCGCCTCGATCTACTCCGGCACCGGTGGCTATCTGGACCGGATCAAAGTCGAGCGCGTCAGCGAGTTCCTCGCCGATCTGCGGGTGCGACTGCATTCAGAGAACGCCGAGCTGCTCGGCCGGATCGAAGAGAGCGGCAAGCTCTCCGACGAGGACGAGGAGGCGCTGGGCAAGGCGATCGCCGACTTCGTCGACGACTTCGGCCCCGACTTCGACGAGCACGGCGAGCCGCTCGAGGAGGGCGAGTCCGACCGCATCCACTCCAAAGAGGAGCGCGAGGCCCCAGCCCGCACCCCCGGTTCGGACACGGCTCCCGAGAGCAGCGAGGACGAGGCGGCAACCCCGGCCTAGCCCGGGAGCCGATCCCCCATGGCAACGCAGAAGGAAGTCAAGAACCGCATCGCGTCGGTCAAGAACATCAACAAGATCACGCGAGCGATGGAGATGGTTGCGGCGGCGCGCCTGCGGCGGGCCGAACAGCGGATCTCCGACATGCGGCCCTACGCCGAGGGGATCCGGCGGCTGACCCGTCAGGCCTCGGCCCATGCGGGCGGGATCCCTCGCGTCCCGGTCCTGGTCGAGCGCGAGAACGTGAAACGGGTCGGGATCGTCCTCGTCACCGGCGATCGCGGCCTCGCCGGAGCCTTCAACAGCAACATCATCCGCGAGGGGATGCGGATGGCGACGCAGGTCCGGGGGGAAGGGGCCGAGCCCGCCTTCGCGGTGATCGGTCGCAAGGGCGTCTCGGCGATGACCTTCCGCAAGCAGGACGTCACCTCTTCCTTCGTCGGCTTCACCGACCGCCCGGCCTTCGCCAACGCGCGTGAAATCGGCGAGGAGATGACCGCCCGCTACGTCGACGAGGACCTCGATCGGGTCGAGCTGATCTACAACCGCTTCGTCTCGCCGCTGACCCAGCACGTCTGGCGCCAGACCCTGCTGCCCCTGCAACAGGCCGAGGTGATCGGCGAGGGCGCTGACGAGGACGAGCCTGACGACGAGGAGACCGAGGGTGGGCCGGACCAGAGCCGCTCGGAGTGGGTCTACGAGCCCGACCCGGAGGAGTTGCTGGGACGGCTGATCCCGGAATACGTGACGATCTCGGTTTACCGGGCGCTGCTCGAGTCGGCCGCCTCGGAGCTGGGGGCGCGGATGACGGCGATGCGCAACGCGGCGGAGAACGCCGAGTCGATGATCGGCGATCTCACCCTGGAGATGAACCGGGCACGGCAGGCGGAAATCACGCAGGAGATCCTGGAGGTCGTCGGCGGCGCCGAGGCGCTCGGTTAGACGACAGGCCCAGGATCACCAACAGCACTTCAAAGACGAGAAAAGGAACCCATGGCTGAGAGCAACGGAAACGGAAGCAACGTAGGACGCGTCGAGCAGGTGACCGGAGTGGTCATCGACGCCGTCTTCCCCGACCAGCTGCCGGAGATCTTCTCGGCGGTGACGATCGAGACCAGCGCCGGCGACGGCGACGGCGAATCGACCCAGCTCGTCTGCGAGGTGCAGCAGCACCTCGGCGACGATCGCGTCCGCGCGGTCGCGATGGACGCCACCGACGGGATCGAGCGCGGCGCCGCGGTCACCGACACCGGCGGTCCGATCACCGTCCCGGTCGGCGACGCGACCCTCGGCCGCATCTTCAACCTGCTCGGCGAGCCGATCGACAACGGCCCCGAGGTGGAGGCCGGCGAGCGCTGGCCGATCCACCGTCCGGCCCCGAAGGCCTCCGACCTGACCCCGACCCAGGAGATCCTCGAGACCGGGATCAAGGTCATCGACCTCCTCGCCCCGTACGCCAAAGGCGGCAAGGTCGGGCTGTTCGGCGGTGCCGGCGTCGGCAAGACCGTGCTGATCCAGGAGCTCATCCGCAACATCGCCGAGGAGCACTCCGGCCTCTCCGCCTTCGTCGGCGTCGGCGAGCGCTCGCGCGAGGGCAACGACCTCTGGCTCGAGATGAAAGAGTCGGGCGTGCTCGAGAAGACCATGCTCGTCTTCGGTCAGATGAACGAGCCGCCGGGAGCGCGCCTCCGCGTCGCCCTCTCCGGGCTGACGATGGCCGAGTACTACCGCGAGCAGGGTGGCCAGGACGTGCTCCTGTTCATCGACAACATCTTCCGCTTCGTCCAGGCCGGCTCCGAGGTCTCGGCGCTGCTCGGGCGCATGCCTTCGGCGGTTGGCTACCAGCCGACGCTGGAGACCGAGATGGGCGGCCTGCAGGAGCGGATCACCTCGACCGACCGCGGCTCGGTGACCTCGATCCAGGCGGTCTACGTTCCCGCCGACGACTACACCGACCCGGCCCCGGCCTCGGTGTTCGCCCACCTCAACGCGACCACCGCGCTCTCGCGGTCGATCTCCGAGAAAGGGATCTACCCGGCGGTCGACCCGCTCGACTCGACCTCGACGATCCTCAAGCCGGACGTCGTCGGCGACGAGCACTACCGGACCGCGACCGAGGTCCAGGAGGTGCTGCAGCGCTACAAGGAGCTGCAGGACATCATCGCCATCCTCGGTATCGACGAGCTCTCCGACGAGGACCGCCAGACGGTCTCCCGGGCCCGCAAGATCGAGCGCTTCCTCTCGCAGCCGTTCTTCGTCGCCGAACAGTTCACCGGTCGCTCCGGCGAGTACGTCCCGGTGGCCGAGACGGTGCGCGGTTTCCGCGAGATCCTCGACGGCCAGCACGACGACCTCTCCGAGGGCGCCTTCTACATGCAGGGTGGCATCGACCAGGTCACCGAGAACGCCAAGTCCGGCGCGGCAGCGTAGGGGAACCCGTGGCGGCGGAGCACATGGTCGACGTCGAGGTCCTGACCCCGGAGGGCGAGGTCTGGAGCGGTGAAGCGCGCCAGGTCTCGACCCGGACCGAGGTCGGCGAAATCGGCATCCTCGCCAACCACGTACCGGTCCTGGCGGCGCTGCGGCCGACCGAGCTCCGCCTCCACATCTCCGAGTCGGAGACGAAACGCTACGCGCAGGCCCACGGCTGGCTGCAGGTCTACGGCAACCGGGCGCGGCTGCTGCTCGAGGAGGCGATTCCGCCCGAGGAGCTCGACAGCGGCAACCTCAAAGAGCAGCTTTCGGACGCCGAGCAGCGGCTGTCTGAGTCCGAGGAGGGCAGCGCCGACTTTGCGCGGGCACAGAAGGACAGGGACCGGGCCGAAGCGTTTCTTGCTATTGCCGGGGCGTGACGGAGATCCCGGCACCCTCCGGGCGAATTGAGTCGCGCCCCTATCGGGGCTGCTCCCTTGAGATGCTGCCCGCCTATGGCGGGCAGGAATCAGATTGCATTTCGCGCGCTTCGCGGACATTCGCCCGGAGGGTGCCGGGATCTCCGTTCAAGCCGCGGCGAGTCTCCGGTTGAGGTCAGACGGCCATGAGTGACGAGCTGGTTGTTCTGGCGCAGCGGTTGATCTCGTTCGAGACCTGTGAGCCGGAGGCTATTTCCGAGGCTGCCGGGTTCGTTCAGGGGTGGCTGGAAGCGCGCGGGATTGCGACGGAGACCGACGAGGTGCGGGGGTTGCCGGTGGTCATGGCCGAGGTCGGGCCGGCAGACGCACCGACGGTCGTTCTGCACGGGCACCTCGACGTCGTTCCCGGCTTCAGCGGCCAGTTCGAGCCGACGATCGAGGGGGACCGGCTCTACGGGCGCGGGGCCTATGACATGAAGGGCGCGATCGCGGCGATGCTGCTGACGACGGCGGCGATGCGGGACCAGGAGCGGGTCCGGGTGCGGCTGGGGATCGTCGGCGACGAGGAGTCCGAGGAAGACTCCGAGCGCGGCTCCGACCACCTCGTCGACAGCGGCTTCACCGGGGACTTCGCGATCACCGGCGAGCCGACCGATCTCCACATCGGAATCGAGGCGAAGGGGGTGCTGGCGCTGCGGCTGGAGGTGAGCGGCACCGCCGCCCACGGCGCCACCCCCTGGCTGGGCGAAAACGCCGTTCTCAACGCGATCGACGTTTTCCGCAGTATCGAGTCGCTACCGTTTGCCCGGCACAGCTCTGAGCTCTTCGACCGACCTTCGATCAACCTGGGCAGGATCGTCGGCGGCGATGCTCTCAACAAGGTGCCTGACCGATGCGTGATCGACGTCGACATCCGCTACCTGCCAGACCAGGATCCGCAGACGATCCTCGATCAGGTGCGGGAAATCTCCGGGATCGAGGTGCAGGCGCTGCTGACCCGGCCTCCTGCCACGGTCGACCGCAACTCGGCCTACGTGAAGGCGCTGCGGCAATCGGCGACCGAGCACCACGACGGCGAGCCGATGAGCGTCGGGCGCGACGGCGCCTCCGACGCCGTCTCCTTTCTCCGCGTAGGCGTGCCGGCGGTCGAGTTCGGACCGGTGGGGGCGGGGCATCACGGGCCAACCGAGTGGGTCTCGGTCTCCTCGCTGCAGACCTATCGCCAGGCGCTGGAGTCATTCCTGTCAGCGATCCCGGACCGACTCGATGAATGAGCCGTTGGGCCCGGGCTGGGCGCCGAAGAAGCCACCGCCGAGCGGTGACGGTGAGCCGGCGCCGAAGCCGAAGCGCTACTGGTGGCGATTCCTCCTTGCCGCGGTCCTGATCATCACCGTCTCCGCCTCGACGACCGCGACCGCCGCCCTGCTCTACATCGACAGCATCGCCGAGGAGATCGGGGTCGAGAACAAGAAGGAAAACGAGCGGCTGAACAAGTTCCTCGCCAACGCCGAGGACGGCGAGCCGCAGACCTTCCTGATGGTCGGTTCCGACAAACGAGCGGGGGCGGAATTCGCCGAAGACAAGGGCCGCTCCGACACCGCGATGCTGGTCCGCCTCGACCCGGAGAAGGGCCTGATCTCGATGATGTCGATCCCGCGCGACCTCAAGGTTGAAATACCCGGGGTGGGGACCGGCAAGTTCAACGAAGCCTATTTCTATGGCGGCACCAAGCTGACCCTGCGGGTGGTGAAGGAACTGACGGGGCTGCCGGTCAACCACGTCGTCAACGTCGACTTCCTCGGCTTCGCCCAGGGCGTCTACGCGATCGGCTGCGTCTACACCGACGTTGACCGCCGCTACTACCACTCCAACGAAGGCGTTGACCCCTCCGAACAGTACGCCGAGATCAACGTCGTGCCGGGCTACCAGCTGCTCTGCGGCAAGAAAGCGCTCGACTACGTGCGCTACCGCCACACCGACACCGACATCGTCCGCTCGGCGCGCCAGCAGGACTTCCTCAGCGCCGCCCGTCAGCGGGTCTCGGTCGAGGACATCGTCTTCGACCAGGATGAATTGATCGACGTCTTCACCGAATACACGACCTCCGACATCTCCGAGGGTCCCGAATTGCTGGAAGTGCTGAAACTCGTTGCCGCCTCGCGCAACGCGACGATCAACGAGGTCGACTTCCCGGCCGAACTCAGTCCCAGCTTCGTCTACACGACCCCGGAAGCGGTCGAAGGCGCCGTCGAGGAATTCCTCAACGGCAAGGAAGGCAACGGCTCCACGGACACGTCGAGCCCGACGCGGAGCAAGGCGGGGAAGGCGAAGAAATCTCGCTCCGGCAGGAAGCAGCACCGCAAGCCGAAACGCGAGAAGCCGAAGGTCGACGTCGCCAAGCCCGGCAGCGACGAACTCGTCCCGGCCCGCGAAGCCGGCGAGATGGAGGCGAAGATCGCCGCCCGCCGCGTCCGCGGGCAGTTCCCGATCTACTACCCGACGCGGCTGCCCGAAGGCGCCTTCTTCGTCGAAACCAACCCCTACGAGAAGGTCGTCGATCCCTACGTCTACAACCTCAAAGACGACGACGGGGAGCGCCACCAGGCCTACCGCATGGTCCTGGTGATGGAAGAGTCCGACGGCACCCACTACTTCGGCGTGCAGGGCATCCGCGGCTGGTCCGACCCGCCGATCCTCGACGACCCGAGTCTGACCAAGGAGATCCACGGCCGCGAGTACGACATCTTCGTCGACGGTGAAAATGTGAAGATGGTCGCCTGGCGTCGCGGCGACAACGCCTATTGGATAACCAATGACCTGATGCAGAGCTTGAGCAACGACCAGATGATCGGGATGGCGCGTTCGGCGGACGTGATCATCCCGAAGAAGAAGCCGAAGCGCGGAAGGAGCAGGGGATGAGCGAGAAGGACACGGTAGGCGTCATCGGAGTCGGGTGGGTCGGGCTGGTTACCGCCGCCTGCTTCGCCGAGCTCGGCCACCGTGTGATCGCGCGCGACATCGTCCAGGAGAAGGTCGATTCGCTCTCGCGGGGAGAGGTCGCGATCCACGAGCCGGGGCTCGAGGACCTGCTGCACCGCAACGCCGAGCGCATCACCTTCACCACCGACATGGACGAGCTGCTGCAGGGCGCGCGCCTGCTGTTCGTCTGCGTCGACACCCCGCCCACCTACTCGGGCGACGCCGATCTCTCGCGGGTGCGCTCGGTGGTGCAGGAGCTCTCAGAGGACGGCGACCACGTGCTGATCATGAAGAGCACCGTGCCGGCCGGCACCGGCGAGTCGATCCGCCGCGACATGCCGAACCTCTCCTACGTCTCCTGCCCGGAGTTCCTCAAGGAGGGGACCGCGGTCAAGGACTTCATGAACCCGGACCGCGTCGTGGTCGGCGCCGACCCGGGCTACGAGGAGGCGGCCGACGCCGTCGAACGGCTCTACCGGCCGCTCGGCGGGGAGATCCTCCGCACCGACGTCGCCAGCGCCGAGATGATCAAGCTCGCGTCCAACGCCTTCCTGGCGACGAAGATCTCGTTCATCAACGAGATCGCCAACGTCTGCGAGGAGGTCGGCGCCGACGTCGGCCAGGTCGCGCGGGGGATGGGCCTGGACGAGCGGATCGGGACCGCCTTCCTGCGGGCCGGCATCGGCTACGGCGGCAGCTGCTTCCCGAAGGACGTCAGCGCCCTAAAGATGCTGGCCGGGAACACCGGCTACCACTTCCAGTTGCTGACCGCGGTGATCGAGGTCAACGAGCTGCAGAAGCGCCGCGTGGTCGGCAAGCTCGAGAAGCACCTCGGCTCGCTGATCGGCAAGCGGGTGGCGCTGCTCGGCCTCGCCTTCAAGCCCGACACCGACGACATGCGCGAGGCATCCAGCCTCGTCCTCGCCGCCAGGCTGCAGGGGGAGGGGGCCGAGGTCGTCGCCTACGACCCGGTTGCCGCCGACCGCGCCGCCGAGCTGCTCGGCTCGGTCGAGATGGCCACCTCGCCGATGGAGGCGCTTGAGGGCGCCGACGCCGCCGTGCTGGTCACCGAGTGGGCCGAGTTCGCCGAGCTCGACTGGGCCGCCGCCGCCGAGCGGATGGCGCGCCCACTGGTAGTCGACGGCCGCAACTTCCTCGATCCCGAGGCGCTCACGGGTGCGGGATTCGAGTACGAGGGTATAGGGCGCACCGTGAACTCTCCGCGTCCCGCCACCGCTCCCTAGCTTCGGTCAGCCGCCCTCTGGAATGCAAGCAATCGTTCTAGTCGGTGGCGAGGGCACCCGCCTGCGGCCGCTGACCAGCGACGTCCCGAAGCCGGCGGTGACGCTGGTCGACCGGCCGTTCCTCGCCTACGCGATCGAGTGGCTGGCGGCCCACGGCGTGAGCGAGGTCGTGCTCGCCTGCGGCTTCCTGCCCGACGTCCTGCGCGAGGCGCTCGGGGAGGAGACCCGGGCGGGGGTGACGATCACCTACGTCGCCGAGCCGGAACCGCTGGGAACGGCGGGGGCGATCCGGTTCGCCGCCGAGGCGCTCGGCGAGCGCCTCGAGGACCGCTTCTTCGCCCTCAACGGCGACGTCCTCGCCGACCTCGACCTCTCCGCGCTGCGCCAGGCGCACGAGGAGCACGGCGCCCGCGCCACGATCGCCGTCCACCCCGTCGACGACTCCTCCGCCTACGGGCTGGTGCGCCGCGACGGGGAGGAGAGGGTGCTCGAGTTCCTCGAGAAGACCGGCGAGACGACCCCCGGCGAGATCAACGCCGGCGCCTACGTGCTCGACCGCTCGGTCCTCGACCTGATCCCGGTCGGGCAGGCGGTCTCGATCGAGCGCGAAGTCTTCCCACGCCTGGTCGACGACGGCCTCTACGGGCGCCTGCTCGAGGGCTACTGGATGGACATCGGCACCCCCGACCGCTACCTGCAGGCGAGCTGGGACATCCTCGAAGGCCGGGTCGAGACGCGGGTGGAGCCGACCGCGCCCGGGCAGCTGATCGCCGCCGAGGCGACGATCGCGGAGGAGGCCCGGGTCGGACCGCGAGCCGTCGTCGCCGCCGGCTGCCGTCTGGAAGCCGGCGCGGAGGTGATCGACTCCGTTCTGCTCGACGGTTGCTCGGTCGGCGAGAACGCCCGGGTCCAGGACTCGATCCTCGCCCCCGGGGCGACGGTCGAGCCAGACGCACATGTCGTTGACGCCGTGATCGGCCGAGATGAAAGAGTCCCAGCCTGATGAGCGCGATGATCGACGACGTCCTCGGCCTGCCCGACCAGCTGCGCGACGCCCTCTGGCGGATCGAAACCGCGCGGCTCGAGCCGGCCGACTCCGCCGGCCTGATGGTCTGCGGGATGGGCGGCTCGGCGATCGGCGGCGATCTCGCGGCCGCCGCCCTCGGCGACCGGTTGACCAAGCCGCTGGTCTCGATCCGCGGCTACGAGCTGCCGAGCTGGGCGACGCCGGAGTGGACGGTCCTCTGTTCCAGCTACTCCGGCAACACCGAGGAGACGCTTGCCTGCTTCGAGGCCGCCGAGGTGCTGGGGACGCAACGGTTCGTGGTCAGCACCGGCGGCACCCTGGTCGAGCGGGCGCGGGAGGCCGGCGTTCCGGTGGTGGCGCCGCCGGGCATCTACCAGCCCCGCGTCGCCGTCGCCTACATGTTCGCCAGCGCGGCCGAGGTGGCGGGGTTGGCCGGGGTGGCGCCGCTGATCCGCACGGAGATCGACTGCGCCGCCGCCTTCCTCGAGGCACAGAAGGAGGAGTTGAAACAGCAGGCAGCGGAGATCGCGACCGAGCTCGGCGATTCGACCACGGTGATCTATGGCAGCGATCTCACCACCCCGGTGGCGCGTCGCTGGAAGACCCAGATCAACGAGAACGCGAAGCTGCCCTCCTTCTACTCAGAGCTGCCGGAGGCCGACCACAACGAGATCTGCGGCTGGATGCCCGACGCTGGCGCCGGGCCGATGGCGGCGATCTTCCTCGGCGACTGCGATCAGCACCCGCGTGAGCGCCAGCGCTTCGAGCTCACCGCCGAGGTGATCGCACCCGGCGCCGCGACCGTGCTGCGGCTCGAGACCAGGGGCGAGAGCCGGGTCGAACGCCTGCTCTGGGCGACGCTGCTCGGCGACCTCGTCTCGCTCGAGATCGCCCGCCTGCGAGGAGTGGATCCCGGCAGCATCGAGGCGATCGACGAGCTGAAGGAGGGCATGGCGCGATGAGGGCGATGGTCCTCGCGGCAGGGCTGGGGACGCGGCTGCGGCCGATCACCTACGAAATGCCGAAGCCGATGGTGCCGGTCCTCAACAAGCCGGTGATGGAGCACATCCTGCGCCTGCTCGCCCGCCACGGCTTCACCGAGACGATCGCCAACCTGCACTGGTTCCCGGACCTGATCGAGGGCTACTTCGGCGACGGCTCCGGCAGCGGCGTCTCGCTCGCCTACAGCCGCGAGGAGCAGCTGCTGGGCACCTCCGGCGGCGTCCGCAACGCGGCCGACTTCCTCGGCGACTCCTTCCTCGTCATCTCCGGCGACGCGCTCACCGACATCGACCTCGCGGCGATGCGCGAGTTCCACGAATCCCACGAAGGGGTGGCGACGCTGGCGATGAAGCGGGTCGTCGACACCAGCCAGTTCGGGGTCGCGATCGTCGGCTCCGACGGGCGCGTCCAAGGCTTTCAGGAGAAGCCGGACCCCTCCGAAGCGCTCTCCGACCTCGCCAACTGCGGCATCTACATGTTCCGCAAAGAGATCTTCGACTTCTTCCCCGATCCCGGCACGAGCAAGGCCGCCGGCGAGGGGGACCCCGCCGGCTTCGCCGACTGGGCGATGGACGTCTTCCCCCGCCTGCTCGACGGCGACGTCCCCTTCTACTCGCACGAGATAGACGCCTACTGGAACGACATCGGCAACCTCGAGGAGCTGCGGGAGGGCAACATCGACGCGCTCACCGGCGCGGTCGAGGTCGAGCGGGAGGGGGAGCTGGTCGAGGGCTACCGCAGCGGCGAGCGGATGGAGGGCGAGCCCGACCTCCTGGGCCCGGTCCTGCTCGGTCCCGGCAGCGAAATCGGAAACGACGTCCGTATCGACGGGCCGACGGTGATCGGCGAAAACGCCCGCGTCGGCGACGGCGCACGTCTCAAAGAAGTCATTGCCCTCCCGGGCGCCGAGATCCCCCCGCGCTCGATCCTCATCGGCGCGATCGCTGCAGCACGCGGCTGAGGCGAGATCGATTGCCGCAGCGGTAGAGGGTCCGGTCGCCCTCCGCGGGAATTGAGTCGCGCCCCTATCGGGGCAGCTCCACAAGATGCTGCCCGCCTATGGCGGGCGAAAGACAGATTGCATATCGCCGCTTCGCGAACATTCCCGCGGAGGGCGACCGGACCCCTTCAAACCGCAGCTCAACTCACCGAGTCCGCGATAACCCGTGCTGTACAAGGGTTTTCGCGGACTCGCGGAAATTCGGAAGCTGTCGCTAGGAGGGATGGGTGTCCCCTGACCGACCGGCGTCCTGATTTTCGCCGTGCCCGTCGGCGAGAGTCGGCGAGTTAGCGGCGAAAATCCCAGGGAGGGAAGGGGACACCCATCCCTCCCTACCGGAAGGGGTCGGCGCCTCTTGGTCTCAGCTTTGAGTCGAAGTTGACGCGAAGAATTTGCTTTCTGCGCGCCACGCGTGCGGGGTTGCCGGGCAGGCTCGGCGGGTGGAGATTTTGCGGACGATCGAGGTGGCGCTGGTGCCGCCGCTGTGCGCGGCTTGTGGGCGGTCCTGTCGGGTGGAGGCGGTGGTTTGTACGCGTTGCTCGCGGCGGCTGGCCAAAGCTGAGCCGCTGTTGGGAAACGGGCCACATGGGCTGGACAAGGTCTGGGCTTCGGCCTCCTATGAGGGGGTGGCGCGGAACCTCGTCGGGGCGTTGAAGTTCCGGCGGCTGCTGCCGGTCGCCGACCTGATGGCGGAGCGGATCGAGTGGTTGGCGCCGGCTCACATGCTGAGCGGGACGATTGTGCCGGTGCCGCCGGCCCCGCCGCGGCTGCGTCGGCGCGGGTTCGACCCGGCGGGAGAGCTGGCCGCGGCGCTGGCGGCGCGGCTGGAAGCGCCACTCTCCAGCTGCCTCGAACGCCGGGGAAGTGGCCGGCAGGTGGGGCGTCGCCGGGCCGAGCGGGTCGGGCACCCGCCGCGGATCCAGGCGCGCGCCGCTGCCCCGCGCAGCGTTCTTCTGGTCGATGACGTGCTGACCACCGGGGCCACCCTCACGGCCTGCGCTAAAGCGCTGAGGGCCGTGGGGGCGTCCCGGGTGGTGGCGGTGACCTTTGCCCGGCGCCTCTAGTTGGCTCTCCGCGGCCCTACGGCCGTGCCTCGGCCGGGCGGCCCCGCATCTGGTCGACAAGCCTCCGCGTGCGGCGGCGCTTGCGACGCAGTTCGCGATGTTTCTTCACCTGCCGACTCATGTCCTCGGCCAGCTCGTGCACCGAGTGAGTCATCTCCGGGGAGCGCTCCCGCGCGTGCAGGGTCACTCCCTTCAAGTAGAACGTCGCCTCCGCCACCTGGCTGTCGGCGATCGAGGGGTTGCGCTCCTCCAGGAGCACCACCTCCAAGGTCGCGAGCGGCGAGACCTGGCGTCCCAGCCGCTGGAAGCGTTTCCGCACCATCTCACGCAGCTCGTCCGTCATTTCGACGTTTCGGCCCCGAATCTCTATCCGCATGAGTGCCCTCCTTGTGGGTTCTGACACGATCGTAGACCTGAAAGTGAGTAGAGGCAAGGGGCAATCTCAAACCGCAGATCGGTGGCCACCCCGGCACCGCTACTCTTGACCAATGCCAGCGATGGACCTTGTAACGAAGGCGCTGCGCGCGGGAGAGGGAAGGAAGTTCAAGGCCTACCAGAAGCGCGTAGCGGCGATCAACCGCTTCGAGCCGGAGATGGAAGCGCTCTCCGAGGAGGAGATTCGGGAGGAAGCCGACTCCCTCCGCCAGCGCGCCGGCAACGGCGAGTCGCTCGACGACCTGCTGCCGCATGCCTTCGCGCTGACGCGCGAGGCCTCGCGCCGGACCACCGGCCAGCGCCACTACGACGTGCAGCTGATCGGCGGCATGGTCCTCCACGACGGGGCGATCGCCGAGATGAGGACCGGTGAGGGCAAGACCCTGACCGCGACCCTGCCGGTCTTCCTCAACACCCTGGCCGGCAAAAGCGTCCACGTCGTCACCGTCAACGACTACCTGGCCCGGCGCGACTCGGAATGGATGAAGCCGATCTACGACGCCCTCGGCGTCAGCGTCTCGGCCCTGCAGGACCCCGACGACCACGCCATCCGGCAGCGGAAATATGCGCTGGACGTCACCTATGGGACCAACTCGGAGTTCGGCTTCGACTATCTCCGCGACAACATGGCCAGCGCGCTCGAGAATTGCGTCCAGCGCGACCACAACTTCGCGATCGTCGACGAGGTCGACAACATCCTCATCGACGAGGCGAGGACGCCGCTGATCATCTCCGGTGCCCCCGAACAGGCTGCCCAGACCTATTACACCTTCGCCCGCCTGGCGAAAGCGATGAACGGGGTGCCGGCGAAACAGAAACTGAAGTCCCTCGGCGAGTCGCGGGACACCTCCGAGGCCGAGTACGACTACGAGTACGACGAGAAGCACAAGACGGTGGCGCCGACCGAGGCCGGGGTGAAGAAGGCCGAGGAGTTCCTCGGCGTCGACAACCTCTATCTCGGCGAGCACGGCAGCCTCGTCAACCACCTCGTCCAGGCCCTGAAGGCGGAGTCGCTCTACAGGAAGGACGACGACTACGCGGTGATCGACGGCGAGGTGATGATCATCGACGAGTTCACCGGCCGCATCCTCGAGGGCCGGCGCTGGTCTGAGGGTTTGCACCAAGCGGTCGAGGCGAAGGAGGGGGTGGCGATTCGCGAGGAGAACCAGACCCTGGCGACGATCACCCTCCAGAACTACTTCCGCCTCTACGAGAAGCTTTCCGGAATGACCGGTACCGCCCTCACCGAGGCGACCGAGTTCATGAAGATCTACAAAGTTCCGGTCGTCGAGGTCCCGACCAACCAGCCGATGGTCAGGGCCGATCAGAACGACCAGATCTTCAAGACCAAAGACGGCAAGTGGCAGGCGGTGATCGAGGAAATTCGCAATCGCCATGAGAAGGGGCAGCCGGTCCTGGTCGGAACCACGACGGTCGAGGTCTCGGAGATGATCTCCGACGCCCTGAAGCGGCAGGGGATCAAACACGCGGTTCTCAACGCCAAGCCCGAGCACGCTGAACGGGAGGGCGAGCTGATCGCCCAGGCCGGCCGCAAGGGCGCGGTGATGATCGCCACCAACATGGCTGGCCGCGGCGTCGACATCAAGCTCGGCGGTGACCCCGAGCACCTCGCGATCGCCGAGCTGAAAAAGCAGGGGATAACGCACGAGAGCGAGGGCTACGAGGAGGCGCTGACCGAGAAGACGGCTGAGCTCGCACCCCAGTGCAAGGTCGAGGCCGAGGAAGTGCGCGAGCTCGGCGGGCTCTTCATCTGCGGCACCGAGCGCCACGAGTCGCGGCGGATCGACAACCAGCTTCGCGGCCGCTCCGGCCGTCAGGGCGACCCCGGCGAGTCGCGCTTCTTCCTCTCCGCCGAAGACGACGTGATCCGCCTCTTCGCCGGCGACCGCATCTACAACATCCTCGACAAACTCGGCCCGACCGACGACGAGGGCGGCGAAGTGCCGCTGGAAGCGAAAATGCTGACGAAAACCGTCGAGAACGCCCAGAAGAAGGTCGAGGAGCAGAACTTCCTGATCCGCAAACGGGTGCTCGAGTACGACGACGTGATGAACGAGCAGCGGCGGATCGTCTACAAATACCGCCGCGAGATCCTCGAAGGGCGCGATATCTCCGAGACCGCCCGCGACGAAGTCGAGGGCGTGATCGAGCGGCTGGTCGACGAGTACACCGCCGCCGACCTGCTCGAGGAATGGGACCTGGAGGAGCTGGAGACCCAGCTGCGCCAGATCTGGCCGGTGAGCATCGAGGTTGCGGGCCTGGCGCCGGAGACGGTCGACCGCGAGAACCTCAAAGAAGCTCTCGACGACGACGCGATGAATGCCTACGACGAGCGCGAAGAGCAGCTCGGCGAGGAGTTGATGCGGTACCTGGAGCGGTCGATCCTGTTGCAGGTGATCGACAACCGCTGGCGCGAACATCTCTTCGACATGGACTACCTGCGCGAAGGCATCCACCTCCGCGGCTTCGCCCAGATCGACCCGCTCGTCGCCTACAAAAACGAGGGCTTCTCGATGTTCGAGGAGCTGATGCACTCGATCTGGGACGAGTTCTCGAAACTCGTCTACCGGGCTGAAATCGAAGTCCAGCCCGACGAAGCGGGCGCGGCCGCTGCCACCAATGGCGACGGCGAAACGACGACGCTCGCCTACTCCGGCGGCACCGCCGAGAACCAGCCTTCGGCCCTGCAGGAGGTCGCCGCGGCCAGGGGCGCCAGCGCATCCGACGTCGCCGCCGCGGGGGCAACCGCTCCCGGCAACGGTGAGGTCGTTGAGACGGTCGTCAAGGACGAGAAAGAGAACATCGGCCGCAACGACCCCTGCTGGTGTGGGTCCGGGAAGAAGTACAAGAAGTGCCATGGAGCGTGAGGACGCTGCAAACCGGCGCATCTCGGCGTCCTCGGTCGGCCGGCTAGCTCACTTAGTGAACTAAGCTCGCGTCGCCGGCCTCCCTGCGTCCACCGACCTGCTTGGTTTTCGCGCCCTCACATCTCCATGGCTGACCCTGTTAGGGAGTTCATCCGGTCGTTCAACGAGCGGGATCTGGACGCTTTCGTTGCGATCCTCGACCCGGAGGTGGAGCTGCACGCGAGCCGCGGGCTGCGCAAGGGGCTCGAGGCGGCGCGGGTCTGGGCGACGCGGGAGCCGGGGGGCGTGCAGCAGACGATCGAGCTGGAGCAGCTCTACGAGGACGGGACCGAAGGCGGCGGCGGCCGCGCGGTGGCGCTGATCAACCGCCACTGGCACTGGGAAGAGGACGAGAGCCTGGCCGGCGTCGACGAGATGGCCTGGTTCTTCGAGCTGCGCGACCACAAGATCGTCTCCTGGCGCCCCTTCGAGGACCGCGAGGAGGCTCTGCGCCGGGGCAGCTTCCTTCCCGGGTAGTCTTGCGGCATGGCCGATACCGCGCAGAGCGAACCCGTAGCGCCTCGCCTGGCCGCCGTCCGGGAGCAGCTGTCCCTGCTCGCGGACTACCTTTGACCCCGCTGCGCTAGAGGCTGAAGCCGCCCGGCTGGAGGAGGAGATGGGCCAGCCCGGCTTCTGGGATGACCAGGAGACCGCCGCTCGGACCTCGGCCGCACACGCGCGGGCGCAGCGCCGGCTGGAGCTGTTTCGCGGGCTCGAGGGCGACGTGGCCGACCTCGGCGACCTGGCGGAGATGGCCGCCGAAGACGAGGAGATGGCGACGGAGCTCGACGCGCAGCTGGGCTCGGTCGAGCAGCGGCTCGCCGAGCTGGAAGAGGCGCGCCTGTTCAGCGGCGAGTACGACGCCGGCGACGCCGTCGTCACCGTCCACGCCGGGGCCGGGGGCACGGACTCCCAGGACTGGGCGGAGATCCTGCTGCGGATGTACCTGCGCTGGGCCGAACGCCGCGGCTTCGGGGTGGACATGGTCGAGGCCTCGGCGGGGGAGGAGGCGGGGCTGAAGTCGGCCACCTTCATCGCCCGCGGCGAGAACGCCTACGGGCTCTTCGCCGCCGAGCGCGGCGTCCACCGGCTGGTCCGGATCTCACCCTTCGACTCCTCGGCCCGGCGCCACACCAGCTTCGCCCAGGTCGACGTCGGCCCCGTGGTCGAAGACAGCGTCGAGGTCGAGGTCGACGAGGGCGACCTGCGGATCGACACCTACCGCGCCTCCGGCGCCGGCGGCCAGCACGTCAACAAGACCGACTCCGCGGTGCGCATCACCCACCTTCCCACCGGGGTCGTCGTCCAGTGCCAGAACGAGCGCTCGCAGACGCAGAACAAGGCGGTCGCGATGCAGCTGCTGCGCTCGAAGCTGATCGAGCTGGAGGAGCGCAAACGCTCCGAAGAGCTGGCGAAGGCGCGCGGCGAGGTCAAAGACGTCGCCTGGGGCTCGCAGATCCGCAGCTACGTGATGCACCCCTACACGATGGTCAAGGACCACCGCACCGAGCACGAGGTCGGCGACGTGCAGAGGGTGCTCGACGGCGACATCGACGAGTTCATCCGCGACTACCTGAACAAGACCGCGGCGGCCTCGGCCAGCTAGATGGCGCCGCTCTCCCGACTGGAACGGGTGGCGGGCGGGGAGCCCGAGGGCCTGCTCGTCCTCCACCACGGGCGCGGCACCGACGAGCGCGACCTGCTCGGCCTCGCCGACTTTCTCGACCCGCAGCGGCGGCTGCGGGTGGTGACCCCGCGGGCGCCGCTGACCCTGCCGGGCTCGCCGGGCTACCACTGGTACCTGGTGCCGCGCGTCGGCCACCCGGACCGGGAGACCTTCGAGGCGGCGCGCGCCGCTCTGGCCGAGCTGCACGACCGGCTCTGGGAGGAGACCGGAGTGGGCCCCGAGCGCACCGTCCTCGGCGGCTTCTCGATGGGGGCGGTGATGAGTTTCGCGATGGGCCTCGGCGCCGACCGCCCGCAGGTGGCCGGGATCCTCGCCTTCAGCGGCTTCGTGCCGACGGTCGACGGCTGGGAGCCCTCGCTCGCCGACCGCACCGGCACCCGCGCCTTCGTCAGCCACGGGAGGAACGACCCCATCATCGGCATCGAGTTCGCCGAGCGGGCACGCGAGCTGCTCGAGGCCGGCGGCCTCGACGTCACCTACCGCGAGTCGGACCTCGGCCACCAGATCGACCCGGGCCACCTGCGCGAAGCAAACGAGTGGCTCGGCGAGGTCCTAGGAGCGCAACAGCCTTAGGACCAGAGGCGCTTGCCGCCGCCGCGGTGGGCGGTGAGGTGGAGGCGGCAGTAGTCGGGCGTGTTCACTGCCTGCAGGTCGATCGCGAACTCTCGGGCGGCAAGCGCTTTCTCCATTCGCTTCTCGCTGAGGGCGAAGCTGCCGTGGAAGGCGCCGGCGCGGCGGAAGCGGGCCTGGCTGGAGCCGAGGTTCAACTGGCCCTTCGATCCGCGCAGCTTGGCCTTGATCGCGACCGAGGCGGGGGTGAAGGCCTTGTAGTGGATGGTGAGGCGGACCGTGTTGTTGCCGGGGTTGGCCGCGACCCGCGCGGTCGCGTCCTCGAGGATGCATTCTTCGGCTTCTTCGAGCTCTGCTTCTTCGCACTCTTCTTCTTCGACGTCGCATTCTTCGACTTCGTCGTCTTCGGCTTCCGAGGAGTCAGCTTCGGCGTCGGTTTCGCCTTCGTCGGCTTCGGGAGCCTCGGAGGTGCCGACGGGGATCACTGGCAGGGTCAGCGCCTGCGCAGGCGCAGCGAGGGCGAACAGGCCGATCAGGACGAGGAGGAGTGAGAGGGACAGCTTTCGCATCGCTCCCTCCATCGGAGAGAGCCGAATTTGCCTTTAGGAGCTGGACCTTTCGTCCAGCACTCCCTCCAGTTCCAGCAAGCTTTGCTTCATCGGTAGCCCACCGCCGTAGCCCCCGAGCGCCCCGCCGGTACGCAGGACGCGGTGGCAGGGGACGACGAGCGGGATCGGGTTGCTGCCGCAGGCGCTGCCGGCGGCGCGCACCGCGCGCTCGTTGCCGGCTCTGCGGGCGATCTCGGTGTAGCTGCGGGTCTGGCCGTAGGGGATGCGGTTGATCGCCCGCAACACCCGCTGCCGGAAGCCGCCGCTGAGGCGCCAGTCGAGCGGCGCTTCGAAGCGGTCGAGCCTGCCCTCGAAGTAGAGCTCGAGCTCGCGGCGGACCTCGTCCAGCTCTCCGGGGGCTTCGAGCACGCGCGGGGAGACGCGGTCGGCCAGGTCGACGAGGAGCTCGTCGGAATCCTGGTTCGGCAGCCCCACCCGGACCAGGCCGCGCCGGGTCTTCGCCAGCAGCAGGGGGCCGAAGGGGGAGTCGGTGGTCGTGTAGGCGACGTCGAGCAGGCCCTCCTCGGCCGCCCGCGCCTTGAACCTGTCGATCGTGGTCTTGGTCGCAGCTTTCATGCGAGTTCCTTTCTCAGTCGTTTCAGCCCCTCGTGCAGGCTGCGCCGGGCCGCCTCGGGGGTGCAGCCGAGGGCCGCCGCGATCTCGCTGTGGGGCAGGTCGCTGCCGTAGCGCAGCGCCACCGCCGCCCGCTGCTTCGGCGGCAACGCTCCCACCGCCGCCCAGAGCCCCTGGTCCGGCTCCGGAAGCCCGTCCTCCACGGCCACCTCCGCCACCTCGGCGACCGGAACGGGGTTGCGCCCCCTGGCGCGGTGGTGGTCGATCGCCTTGCGGTGGGCGATCGTCAGCAGCCAGCCGCGCAGGTTGCGCGCGTCGCCCAGCTTCGGGTAGGCGCGCAGGGCGGCGAGGAAGGTCTCCTGGAAGCAGTCCTCGACGCCGTCGCGGCCGACGGCCCCCTGCAAGATCGCCATCACCGCGGCGGAATGCTCGTCCAGCACGGTTTGGAACGGGGGCAGCGCGGTCACTCTGTGGGATTAAACGTGCTCGGCCAACGAAACGTGAGATATAGGGTGGCGCGATGATCGAGCTGGCGGAGGAAATCGAGGAGTTGGTTGCGCGCGCCCTGGCCGAGGACCTCGGCGACGGCGACATCACCTCCGAGGCCACCGTGCCCGAGGAGGCCCGGGCGCGGGCGCGGATCGTGCAGAAACAGCCGGGTGTCGTCTTCGGTCTTGCCGTCGTCGCCGAGGCGATGCGTCAGTGCGGGGTCGAGGACGTCGACAACCTCATGGTCGAGGGGCAGTGGCGCGAGGAGGTGCCGGCCGAGGTCTTGGTCGCGAGCGGCACCGCGCGCTCGCTGCTCGCCGCCGAGCGGACCGCGATCAACTTCCTCGGCCACCTCTCCGGGATCGCCACCCTGACCGCCCGCTACGCCGAGGCGGTGGTCGGCACCGGCACCACGATTCTCGACACCCGCAAGACGACCCCCGGGCTGCGGAACCTGGAGAAGGCGGCGGTGGCCGGCGGCGGCGGGATCAACCACCGGCTCGGCCTCTACGACGCGATCTTGATCAAGGAGAACCACATCGCCCTCGCCGGTGGCCTGGCGAAAGCCGTCTACGCAGCCCGCAGCGCCCAGCCGGAGATGGCGATCGAGGTCGAGGTTCGGGACATCGAAGAAGCCGCCTACGCGCTCGGGACCGGCGTCGACCGCCTCCTGCTCGACAACATGAGCCTGGATTCGATGCGCGCTGTGGTCGAGCTGCGCGACAAGAACGCCGGCGGCCCCGACGGCGTCTCGCTGGAGGCCTCCGGCGGCGTGACCCTGGAGAACGTCCGCGAGATCGCCGAGACGGGTGTGGAGTTCATCTCGATTGGGGCGCTGACCCATTCGGCGCCTACGCTCGATTTCTCGATGTTGTTGGAGACCGGGTAAGCGCTCGAGGGGAGCCGGGTGAGGTTCGCCGGACACTCCCCGCTTTTGTCCGCCGAACCTCACCCGGCTCCCCTCCGACTACTTGAGCAATTTCGATAACCGCCGGTCCTTGAGAACTCGCCCGCCGGTCTGCTCTTTGGGGCAGTAGTTGGTCTGGTGCTCGGAGAAATAGACGGCCTCGAGCGCGGCGCCGCAACGGGGGCAGGGGTCGCCCTCGTGCTTATGGATTTTGAGCGGCTTTGGGATCTTGTCCGGCGGCTCGGGCCCGATCGTCTCCTCGTAGTGGTCGATGGCGTCGCCGAGCACATGGAGGGCTGCGTGAAGTCGCTCGATCTCCTCGGGGTTCAGCTCCGACCCTTTCTTGAAGGGCGAGAGGCGCGCCTCCCAGAGGATCTCGTCGACCCAGGAGCGGCCGATCCCGGCGAGGTCTTTCTGGTGGCGCAACAGCGGGTGCAGGTGGCGGGGATGGTCGAGGGCCCCTGCGAGCTCGTCGAGCGGGGGAGGGGGCCAGGCCTCGGGACCGAGGCTGGCGACCATCTCGTCTTCGGCGACAGCGTCGGTCGGCAGCAGCTTCGCCCAGGCCCGCTGCTTGGTCCCCATCTCGCGCAGGCGCAGCTCGCGCCCGTCGCCGAGCCGGATCAGGACGCGGGAGGCGCGATCTTTGAGCGAGGCGCGTTTGTCGTGGACCCGCAGCCGCCCCGCCGACATCAGGTGGACCAGGAGGGCGAGGTCGCCGAGCTCGACGACCGGCATCTTGCCGATCCGCCGCACGCCGGTTATCTCCCGACCCACCAGCGACTCGAGCGGCGGGTCGAAGGTCTTCATCACGTTCATCCCGGGCGCCAGAGCCGATTCCACCTTGCTGCCGACGAGGGCGGCATCGAGGCGACGGACCACGATCTCGACCTCGGGCAGCTCGGGCATCCCGAAAAGGCTAAAGGGGGGATGCGGTCGGCTAGACTTGTAAGACGTTCATTCGACCGGTCCGGACCCAGTCCCGCCGGCGAACATCAGGAAAGGAAGGGCTCATGCAGGAGCTCCCGACGATCCAACCTACGCTCGCACCGGATTTGAGCCCGGAGCAGATCGCTGAGATCAGCGACGAGGTTCGCCTGCTCGCGCAGGAGCGCAACGCCGTCATCCTCGCCCACAACTACGAGCTGCCGGAGATCCAGGACGTCGCCAACTACCGCGGCGACTCGCTCGGCCTCTCCCGTCAAGCGGCCGAGACCGATGCCGAGGTGATCGCCTTCTGCGGCGTCCACTTCATGGCCGAGACGGCCTCGATCCTCTCGCCCCAGAAGACCGTCCTGATTCCCGACCTCGACGCCGGCTGCTCGCTCGCCGACTCGATCACCGCCGATCAGCTGCGGGACTGGAAGGCTCAGCACCCGGACGCCCTCGTCGTCATGTACGTCAACACCTCGGCCGAGGTGAAGGCCGAGACCGACTACTGCGTCACCTCTTCCAACGCGGTCAACGTGGTCCGCCACATCTGGGCCGAGCACGGCCCCGAGACCGAGATCCTCTTCGGCCCCGACATGTGGCTCGGCGCCTTCGTCGAGCGCGAGACCGGCCTGGCAGATGAACCGGAGCGCCGCGGTCGCTTCCACATCTGGGACGGCGAGTGTCACGTCCACGCCGGGATCAAGCCGCTGGACATCGTCCGCACCCGCGAGGAACACCCCAACGCCGAATTCCTCATCCACCCCGAGTGCGGCTGCTCGACCCAGGCGATGGAGTACGTCGCCTCGGGCGACATCGACGCCGAGGGCGTCCACATGCTCTCCACCTCGGGGATGCAGAAGCACGTCGAAGCGCACCCCGACGGCGAGTTCATCGTCGCCACCGAGAACGGGATGCTCTATCCGCTGCAGCAGGCCGCCCCGCGGGCGAACCTGATCGAGGCCAACCGGATGGCCACCTGCAAATACATGAAGATGATCACGCTGCCGAAGCTGCGGGACGCCCTACGCGATCTCAAGTTCGAGGTCAGCGTGCCGGCGGAGATCGCCGAGCGGGCTCGCATCCCGATCGAGCGCATGGTCGCGATCGGCTAGGCACAGCACCTCGTCTCGACCCGTCTGAGCTCTCTCATCAATGAGGGCACATGTACCGGTCGGGTTAGCGTATATATGCATCTATTCTAGGAACCGGCCGGGTTTCTCATGCCACGCCTGAGGACCGGATTCCAGTAGATGAGGTATCTTGAGTATGAAAATGTTCGTGAGTAAAAAACCACAGTGTTTAGCTCAAGTCCTCGTGGCCATGGTCCTCTCGCTTGTGACCTTCAGCGCGTTGGGCGGGCAGGCCCGGGCAGAGGTCACCTTCATCCCACCTCAGACGCTGGCTGAGGGAATCGTGGTGGAACCACGGATGGCTATGGACTCAGCAGGACGCACCACGGTGGCATGGGAACGGGTGGGGCCGGAAAAAACGGTCTTGATTCAAGCGCTCCGGCTCGACGCAAACGGCTTTCCGGGATCAATTCATACCCTGGCGAAATTCGGACGAGACGACGAGGGCTGCCCCTGCCCCCAGGTTGCGCTCGATTCCCTCGGGCGGGCGACGGTCGTCTGGCAGTCCCTCGACGAAGAAGGCTACTTGCGGATCCAGGCGGCGCAAATCGACCCGGCCGACGCCGTCGGCCCCGTGTACACCCTTTCCCCGGCGGGGGACAATGCCTCGCATCAGCGGGTCGCGGTCAACCCGGAGGGCCGCGCGACCATCGTCTGGGATCTCTTGACGGCGTCGAGCGTCGAAACGGTGCGGCTGGTCGACGGCACGCCTGAAGAGGTCGAGGTTCTGGTCAAAGCAGAGGCCGGCTTGTCGGGTCCGGCTTTGGCGGTCGATTCCGCAGGGAAGGCGACGGTTGCCTGGCCGAGTTTGGACGGGATACGCACGGTGCAGCTCAACTCCTCAGGGGAGCCGGGCGTGACCCGAACCGTCTCGGGGAGCGAGAAAGCCGACGGGGCCCTGAACGCCGTCGTCGACAGCGAGGGCAAGGCGACGATCTCGTGGTGGCGGGGTTTGGGCGACTACGAAGCGAAGAGCGTGAGGCTGGACCCCGACGGTGTTCCCGGCGTCGTTCGAACCCTGTCTCCCGCTGGCCAGGACACCCTCGAGCCTAGACTTGCGATCGATTCTCAGGATCGCGTCACCGCGGTTTGGGAGGACTTCCAGGAGCGGATCTTCGCGGTCCGCCTCGATCAGGAGGGGGCTCCGGAAACCGTTCATCAACTTTCTCAAGCAGGGCTCCGTTCGGGCGAGCCGCAGATCACCATCGGACCGGACGACCGGGCGGTGGTGGTTTGGAGTCACACCCCGCTTGTCTACGCGCCTGAAACAGGATGCTTGGAAGAAGCCGAATTCGATCCCGAAAGTGACGTCGTGAGGGCGGCCTTCCTCGGTCCCGGGGGCGAGCCCGAACAAGTCAGACCCGTCTCTCCCTTCGGGGAGCAGTCCGCGGTCCCACAGGTGGAGGTGGATCCGCTGGGTCAGCCGATCGTGGTCTGGGAGAGCTTCGACGGGACCTGGTTCTGCGACCACTCTGAGACCAGAATCCAGATGAGCCGAGGCTTGCAGTCGCCGCCGCCGGTAGGTTCGGGCCCGCCGCCGGCTCTGGCGGACCCGGCAGGAGTTCTTCGCCTGGGAGGCAGAGCCACGGCGAGAAAGCGGCACCTGCGACTTGGCGTCAGTTGCGCGGGGGCAACCGGGAGCGTCTGCGCCGGCCGACTACAGCTGGCGGTTCGCAGGGGGGACATCCCGCAACGGCTGCGTGCGGCGCTTGGAGCCTTGCCGGGGCTACCGCCATCGGCGACGATCGCCCAGGGCCGCTTCCGGCTTGCCTCGGGAGAGCGCAGGACCGTCGTGCTTTCGCTCTCCAGGCTTGGGAGAGGACTCGCATCGAAGGGGACCGGCGGCCGACTGCGCACGATCGGCAGCGGCCGCGGAGTCAACGGAGAGGTCGTGTGGGTCCGGCTGCGGGGCCCCAGGGCCTGATACCGACCCACTGACTGGGAGAGACCGATGAGCCAGCGCATACGCCTTTGCTGCCTGTGGGCGGTCGCAGTAGCACTCTCGATCGGTGCCTTGGGCGGCACGTCTGCCGTGGCTGCGGAGAGGTCCCCCTACATCGTCGTCTTCAAAGAAAGTGTCCGGGCGCCGGCTGCCCTCGCTCGCTCTCAGGCGGAGGAGCGCAACGGCGAGCTCGGTTTCATCTACCGCCACGCGATCGAGGGCTACTCGGTAGAGCTCCTTGCGACCGCCGCCGCCGCCCTCGAACGCGATCCTCGAGTCGACTACGTCGCCCGCGACAGCCGCGTGGGCATCGTCGAAGAAGAAGTCGAATTCGAAACGGAAGACAACGAAACCGTCGAACCGCTGGAAGCGACGATCCCCACCGGCATAAGCCGCGTCTTCGCAGCCAGCAACAAAGCTCTGGACATCGACGGCCAGGATGACGTCCGTGCCAACGTCAACGTCGCCGTGATCGACACCGGGATCGACCAAACTCACTCGGACCTCAACGTCGTCGCCCGCACCAACTGCACGGGCGGGGGAGGCTGCGTCGACAACAGCGGTACCGACGACAACTCTCACGGCACCCACGTTGCCGGCACGGTGGGCGCGATCGACAACGGCTTTGGTGTCGTCGGGGTTGCCCCGGGTGCACGGCTCTGGGCGGTGAAGGTTCTCTCCGCCGGTGGAGGCGGCACGTTCGGGACCGTCATCGCCGGGGTCGATTGGGTCACCGCGCATGCGTCTGAAATCGAGGTCGCCAACATGAGCATCGGAAGTGGCGTGACCAACTTGCCCCTCAACGAAGCGATCTCGAAATCGATCGAAGCGGGGGTGGTCTATGCGGTGGCAGCCGGGAACAACAACACCGTCGCGAAAAACTCCCCGGCCAACGTCAAACCGGCGATCACGGTCTCCGCGATCGCCGACTACGACGGCAAACCCGGAGGGAAAGCTCCGTACACCTGCGTCAACCGTGGACTCGATGACCAAAAGGCGACCTTCAGCAACTTTGGCTCCGTTGTCGACATCGCCGCTCCCGGGGTCTGCATCCTCTCGACCGAACCCTCGGGTTCCTACGGAACGAAGAGCGGGACTTCGATGGCTGCTCCCCACGTCGCCGGTGCTGCTGCCCTGCTGGCGGCAAGCAGCAATCCGAACTCGACAAAAGACGTCGAAGCGATCAGCGCCAAGCTCGTGGAAACCGGCAACTACAACTGGCTCGATACATCGGGCGACGGGATCCAGGAGCCGCTCCTCGACGTGAGCAGCGAAAAAGACTATCTGCTGGTCTCCGCACCGACGGTGACGACCGGTTCGGTCGACTTTGTCGGCACCGGCCCCTCCACCGGTACGGTCCTCACCGGCATCGTCAATCCCCGCGGCCTCAGCACGACCTACTGGTTCGAATACGTCGAAGCCGCCAAATACAAACCGGAAGCGGAAAATCCCTATGCCGAAGGGACGAAAATCCCGGCCTCGCCCGCCGCTCTCGGCGGCTCCGTCAACATGGGCTACGAAGTAAAAGAAACTCTCAGCGGCCTCAAAGCAAGCACGGTGTACCACTTCAGAATCGTCGCTCAGAACTCGAAAGGCACTGCCCGGGGGAGCAACCAGACCTTCACCAGTGTGTCCCCGTGCAAAGGGGCGGAAGGCAAATGCAGCTGGTCCCTGCAGTCCCCGCTCAACCCCGCCCAGCAGCCCGAAAGTCGGCTCGAAGACGTCTCCTGTCCCAGCTCGACCATGTGCCTGGCGGTCGGCAACGACCTCTATCGGGGCCTGGGCTTCACGGAGTACTGGAACGGCAGCGAATGGAAACTGAACTCCACGCTCAACGGATCGATCAAGGCGGTGTCCTGCCCGACGGTGACCTGGTGCATGACGGTCGCCAGGAGCGAGGGCAAAGGCTGGCAGATGAGTTGGGGCGAACTCTTCGGCGGCAACTGGAACGCCGAAACCAAATCCCTTCCGACGCCGGCAGGGGCGACGAGCATCTCGCCGAAGGACGTCGCCTGCACCTCGGAAAGCGCCTGCACGGTGGTCGGCTCATATAGCTCCGGCGGCTCCAAACCCTACGTCGCTCGCTGGAACGGCAGCAGCTGGTCGCTGCAGTCCGCCCCGGCTCCGAGCGAAGGCACCGCCAGTGAAGCGATGCTGAGCGTCTCCTGCGCTTCATCGAGCTTCTGCATGGCCGTGGGCCGGGCCGCCGGCAAACCCTTCGCCGAGCGCTGGAACGGGAGCGAATGGACGCTGGTCAGCGCACCCAACCCGATGGGCGCCACCGACGCCACGCTCGAAGCCGTCTCCTGCCCGACCACCAGCTCCTGCATGGCGGTCGGCAGCTTCCAAAACGGCACGAGCAAAACCCTCACCGAGCGTTGGAACGGCAGCAGCTGGTCGGTCCTCGCGAGTCCCAACCCTGCCGAAGGCCACGCGATGCTGCGCGGCGTCTCCTGTCTTTCGTCCAGCTCCTGCATCGCCGTCGGCAGCGGCTACGCGACCATCTTCGGCCCCAGCAAAGAATCGACCCTGGCCGCGTCCTGGAACGGCACCGAATGGACGGCGCAAACCCCACTCAACGCAGAAGGAAAAGCCTTCAACTTCCTCGCCGCCGTCTCCTGCAGCTCGGCGACCGCGTGCACCGCGGTCGGCAACTCGCGACCCCAATGGGGCGGAACCGCCAACATGGTGAGCTTGGCGGAGCGGTGGAACGGATCGAATTGGTCCCTGCAGTCCCCGCTCAACCCCGCCCAGCAGCCCGAAAGTCGGCTCGAAGACGTCTCCTGTCCCAGCTCGACCATGTGCCTGGCGGTCGGCAACGACCTCTATCGGGGCCTGGGCTTCACGGAGTACTGGAACGGCAGCGAATGGAAACTGAACTCCACGCTCAACGGATCGATCAAGGCGGTGTCCTGCCCGACGGTGACCTGGTGCATGACGGTCGCCAGGAGCGAGGGCAAAGGCTGGCAGATGAGTTGGGGCGAACTCTTCGGCGGCAACTGGAACGCCGAAACCAAATCCCTTCCGACGCCGGCAGGGGCGACGAGCATCTCGCCGAAGGACGTCGCCTGCACCTCGGAAAGCGCCTGCACGGTGGTCGGCTCATATAGCTCCGGCGGCTCCAAACCCTACGTCGCTCGCTGGAACGGCAGCAGCTGGTCGCTGCAGTCCGCCCCGGCTCCGAGCGAAGGCACCGCCAGTGAAGCGATGCTGAGCGTCTCCTGCGCTTCATCGAGCTTCTGCATGGCCGTGGGCCGGGCCGCCGGCAAACCCTTCGCCGAGCGCTGGAACGGGAGCGAATGGACGCTGGTCAGCGCACCCAACCCGATGGGCGCCACCGACGCCACGCTCGAAGCCGTCTCCTGCCCGACCACCAGCTCCTGCATGGCGGTCGGCAGCTTCCAAAACGGCACGAGCAAAACCCTCACCGAGCGTTGGAACGGCAGCAGCTGGTCGGTCCTCGCGAGTCCCAACCCTGCCGAAGGCCACGCGATGCTGCGCGGCGTCTCCTGTCTTTCGTCCAGCTCCTGCATCGCCGTCGGCAGCGGCTACGCGACCATCTTCGGCCCCAGCAAAGAATCGACCCTGGCCGCGTCCTGGAACGGCACCGAATGGACGGCGCAAACCCCACTCAACGCAGAAGGAAAAGCCTTCAACTTCCTCGCCGCCGTCTCCTGCAGCTCGGCGACCGCGTGCACCGCGGTCGGCAACTCGCGACCCCAATGGGGCGGAACCGCCAACATGGTGAGCTTGGCGGAGCGGTGGCAATGAGTCAGGGCCCGAAGGTTGGCCTGGCAGTGAGCGGCGAATAGGCCGCAGCGTCTGAAATCTCGTTTGCGTGGGTGCTTTCTTGCAGGGTCGAGGGGCCAAAGGAGCCACTCTGTACTCGCAGAAGGCACCCACGCATGGCGAGACTGAAGAAGAGAAATCCCGAGCCCGAAGAGCCGCGGCGCCCCCGCGGGCGGCGCGCGCCGATCATCGAGCTGAACGACGTAACCAAGGTCTACCCGGGCGGCCACATGGCGCTCGACCGGGTCAACCTTTCGGTCGGCCGCGGTGAGTTCGTCTTCCTCGTCGGCCCGACCGGCTGCGGCAAGTCGACGCTGATCAAGATGCTGATCCGCGAGCTCGCCGCCACCGAAGGCGCGGTCAAGATCGCCGGCCGCGACATCGGCAAGCTGCCGGAGAAGAAGATCCCGCAGCTGCGCCGCAACATCGGCACCGTCTTCCAGGACTTCAAGCTCCTGCCCGATCGCACCGTCTACGACAACGTCGCCTACGCCCTGCAGGTGATCGGCGCCAGCCGCGCCGAAATCCGCGAGCAGGTGCCGCAGACGCTGCGCCTCGTCGGCCTCTCTACCAAGCTCCACAGCTACCCCGACCAGCTCTCCGGCGGCGAGCAGCAGCGCGTCTCCGTCGCCCGCGCCTTCGTCAACCACCCGCCGCTGCTGCTGGCCGACGAGCCGAGCGGAAACCTCGATCCGGTCACCTCGATCGGGATCATGCAGCTGCTCTACCGGATCAACAAGGCGGGGACGACGGTCGTCGTCGTCACCCACGACCGCGAGATGGTCGACAACATGCGCCGCCGCGTGATCGAGCTCTACGAAGGCCGCGTCGTCCGCGACGAGGTCAGCGGCGGCTACACCGAGGAGTCGACGACCGAATTCGGTCTGCGGATGCGGGCCGGGATGGGGGTCGGGCCCGAGGGCGAGCGGCACACCAACGGACACGGCGACCACGAGCCCCTGAGCTGATGGGCCGACTTGTCTTCTTCGTCCAGGAGGCTCTGCGTGCGCTGAAGCGCAACGGCGCCCCGAGCCTGGCGGCGATCGTGACCACGGTCGTCACCGTCGTCCTGCTCGGGATGCTGATCCCGATCTTCCAGACCACCCAGGCCAAGAGCGAAGACGTCCGCAGCGAGCTCAACCTGCAGACCTCGATCTTCGCCGACGCGACCAAAGCCGAAGTCGCCCAGCTGCGGAGCCAGCTGGAGGAGCTGCCGCACGTCACCTCGCTCGAGTTCATCACCAAAGCCCAGGCCCTGAAGGAACTCCGCGACTCCCTCGGCGCCGAGAAGGCCAGCGAACTGACCGAGGCCCTGAACCGCAACCCGCTCCCGGCCAGCTTCAAAATCACCCCCGATGACGCCGCCAACCTCGCCGGCATCCGCGAGGCGATCGAAGTCGACCGCGGGGGCGGGAAATACTTCTCGCCGATCATCAGCGACGTCTTCGATCGTCAGCAGGCAACCGCCGAAATCGAGGAGGTGACCAGTGCCCTGAAGATCGTCCTGACGGTGATCACCGCGCTGCTCATCCTCGCCTCGCTGATGTTGGTCGGCAACACGATCCGGCTCTCGATCTACACCCGTCGCCGCGAGGTCGAGGTGATGCGGCTGGTCGGCGCCACCCGCTGGTTCATCCGCTGGCCCTTCATGATCGAGGGGATGATCGTCGGCTTCGCCGGTGGCCTGCTGGCCATACTGGTGCTGTGGATCGGCAAGATCACCGTTGTGGACCCGTTGAGCGACACCTTCGACTTCCTGGCGGCGCAGAACAACTCGACTCTGGGCTTCCCGCTTCTGGTTGCGATCCTCTTCGCGGCTTCGATCCTCGTCTCGACGATCGGGTCGGGCGTGACGCTGCGTCGTTTCCTCAAGGTCTGAGGCCGGCGTGAGAGCACGTGGGGCCGTGGCTTTTGCCGTGGCGCTGGTGGCGATGCTGGCTGCCGGACTTTGGCTGGGCGGTCACCCCCAGGCGCTGCCGGAGCCGCTGCGCGACGCCTTCGTCTCCGAACCGTCGGGCCTGACGGGAGAGGCGGCGGAGGCGATCGAGGACAACTACTACCGGGCGGTCGGGGAGAAGGAGCTCGGCAACGCCTCCCTGCAGGGGATGGTGAGGGAGCTGCGCAAACGCCACGGCGACCGCTTCAGCGAATACTTCTCGCCGGAAAACCTCGAAAGCTTCAACCAGCAGCTGGAAGGGCGGTTCTCCGGGATCGGCCTCTCGGTGATCGAAGTGAAGAAGGGGCTGCGGGTGGCGCAGGTCTACCCGCGCTCCCCCGCCGCGGAGGCCGGGATCGAGATCGGCGACACGGTCGTCTCGGTCGAGGGCGAATCGATCGCCGGGCAGAGCAGCACCGAGGCGACGAAGAAGATCAAGGGACCGGAAGGGACCGAGGTGACGATCGGCGTCCGCGACGGCAAGAGCGGCAAGGTCCGCGAGCTGACCCTGACCCGGGCCGAGGTGACGCTTCCGAACGTCAGCCGCCGGATCGAGCGGGTCGGGGGGCGCAGGCTCGGCTACGTCAGCCTGCTGAGCTTCAGCGAAGGCGCCCACGCGCAGCTGGGGCAGGCGGTGAAGAGGGTTCAGAAGGAAGGGGCGGAGGGGATCGTCCTCGACCTCCGCCATAACCCCGGCGGCCTGCTCGAGGAGGCGGTGCGCTCGGCCAGCCTCTTCCTGCCGGAGGGGGAGGTGGTGGTGAGGACCGACTCCCGCAGCCAGGGGAAGAGCGTCCACGAGACCGGCGACGGGCGCGTCACCTCGCTGCCTGTGGTCGTCCTGATCGATCGCGGCACCGCCTCGGCGGCGGAGATCCTCACCGCGGCGCTGGCCGACAACAGCGACGCCGAGGTGATCGGCACCCGCTCCTTCGGCAAGGGGGTCTTCCAGGAGGAGATGGCGCTCGCCAACGGCGGCGCCCTGAAGCTGACGGTGGGCGAGTACTTCACGCCGAACGGCGTCAACCTCGCCGAGAGCAAGGGGATCCATCCCGGCGTGAAAGCAAAAGACAGCCCCGCGACGGCGGCGGACGAGGCCGAGCAGCGGGCCTTCGAGGTCCTCGCCTCCCGGGTCGGCTCCTGATGCCGGGCCGGGGCAGGGGCCGCCGCGAGCGCAACCGAGGGGCGACGCCAAGACGCCGTGACCGGAAGAACGATCGTTTCCACCCTTCGAGCCCCTATAGGGGCACAAAAGGTGGAAACGATGCTCGCGAGCGGGGGCGCTCGGCGCGGGAGGCGGTTGAGGGGATGCTGAAGGAGGAGCTCGGTTTCCGCGGCTTCCGGCCGACGATTGAGGGGGAAGCGCGGGAAGCGGCGGCCTTGGCGGAGCGCGAAAGCGGCCCGCGGCGGGACCTCACCGCGCTTGCCACCTTCACCGTCGACCCCGCCACCGCCCGCGACTTCGACGACGCCGTCTCCGCCCAGCGCGAGGGGAGCGGCGCTCGGGTCTGGATCCACATCGCCGACGTCGCCGCCCACGTCAAGCCGGGCTCACTGCTCGACCAGGAGGCGCGCCGGCGCGGCAACAGCACCTACGTCCCGGGGGCGGTCGAGCCGATGCTGCCGCACGCGCTCAGCAGCGAAGCCTGCAGCCTGGCGCCGGGGGTCGAGCGGCTGGCGGTGACGACGGAGATCGAGTTGGGGGCGGGGATGGAGCCGCGGCGGGCGCGCTTCTACCGCAGCCGGATCCGCTCCGACGTCCGCCTCGACTACGACCAGCTCGACGAGATCTTCGCCGGCCGGGCGCGACCGCCGGCGGAGGTGGTCGAACCGCTCGCCGCCGCCCGCGAGGTCGCCGCCGGTCTGGGCGAGCGCCGTGGCGGCGCCAGCCTCGACGTCCAGTCCTCCGAGCCGGAGTTCCAGTTCGACGCCGAGGGCAACGTGGTCAGCGCCCAGGGGGTCGAGCAGACCGAGGCCCACCGGCTGATCGAGCGGCTGATGATCCTCAACAACGAGCAGGTCGCGCAGCTGCTGGAGCGCGAGCGGGTGCCGGCGATCTACCGCGTCCACGCCCAGCCGGACTCGGCCCGGATCGAGCGCCTGGTCGAGCAGCTGGCCGCGCTCGGGGTGCCGACGCCGCCGCTGGGCCAGGGCCTCTCGCCGAGCGAGGCCGGGCGGGTCGCCGCCGAGGCGAGCCGGCTGGTGCAGCAGGAGGCGAGGCGACGCGGGCACGGCCGGGGGGCGTATACCTCGCTCGTGCTCCGATCCCTCAAGCAGGCCTATTACAGCGAGCGGAACATCGGCCACGCCGGTCTCGGCAGCCCCGCCTACTGTCACTTCACCTCGCCGATCCGCCGCTACCCCGACCTCGTCTGCCACCGGGCGCTGCTGGCGCTGCTGGGGGAGGGGGAGGAGGCGCCGAGCCTCTCCGAGACTCGGGACGCGGCCGCCGACTGCTCGGGGCGCGAGCGGGAGTCGGCCCAGGTCGAGCGCGCCGCCGACGACGTCTGCGCCGCCTTCCTGCTCGAACGTGAGCTCGGCGAGCGGGGACTGGACGCGGTCTTCGAGGGGGAGGTCTCCGGGGTGATCCGCTCGGCCGCCTTCGTCTCCTTCCGCGGCGAGCTCGGCGACGTCTACGAGGGGATGCTGCCGGCGCGGCGGCTGCCGGGCGAGTACTACGCGCTCGACAAGGACGAGGTGGCGCTGGTCGGTCGTGGCTCGGGCACCAGGGTTAGCCTTGGCGATCCGATATCCGTCCGCGTCGCCGGAGTCGACGCACCCCGCGGCCGGGCGGAGCTGGCGCCGGCTGGAGAGCCCCCCGCATGAGCAAGCCCGAATGAGTAAACCCGAATGAGTAAAAAGAATAAGAAGAAACGCGCACCCGCCTCCGGTGACGTGGTGACGAATCGACGCGCCCGCCACAAGTTCGAATGGGAGGAGAAGATGGAGGCGGGGATCGTCCTCAAGGGATCCGAGGTCAAGGCCCTGCGCAGCGGCCAGGCGCAGATGACCGACGCCTACGCGGTCGTCGACGAAGGCGAGGTTTGGCTCCGCAAGCTGCATATCCCGCCCTACGAGTTCTCCGCGGTCGACGCCCACGCGGCCGAGCGGCCGCGGAAACTGCTGCTGCATCGGGAGGAGATCGAGCGTCTGGTGGGCAAAACCGCGCAGAAAGGCCTGACCCTGATTCCCACCAGGATCTATTTCAAAGGGCCGCGGGCGAAGGTGGAGCTGGCTTTAGCGCGAAACAAGGAGGGTCGCGACAGGCGGCGAGAGATCGCCGACCGCGACGTCCGCAGAGAAGTCGAGCGCGAGTTCAAGGGAAGGATGCGTTGAGTTGAAACTGCCGAAGCACGTGCAAGGATGCAGGGCAATGTGGACCCGGAAGAGTCTCCCCGCCGCCGTCGCTGGGATCATCGCGGTGCTGATGGTGGCCCCCGCGCAGGCCGGTGCCGAGTCGTTCCCGGATAAGGCGAGCGACTACGTGAGCGACAACACCGCCTACTTCGTCGCCGCCCTGGCGGCCGCGATCCTCCTTTTGCTGCTGCTCGTGCGGATCAGCCAGCGGCGCAGCAAGGAAAAGCAGCAGAAGCAGGCCGCCCAGCCCGCCGCCCCGGCGGGGACCGCCCCCGCGCCGCCCCCGCCCGGTGCGCCTCCTGCTGCCGCACCCGCTCCCACGACTGAGATGGGCGCGGTGTCGTCTGCGCCGCCCCCGCCACCGGTTGGTCAGCCGACCCCGCCCCCCGCCCCCGGGCAGGCCCCGGCTCCAGCCGGTGCGAGCGCCAAGGATCGCAAGCGGCTCCAGCGCGAGGAACAGCGCCAGAAACGGATGCAGATGCGGGAAGCGCGTAAAGCCGAGTTGCAACGGCGTAAGGAAGAGCGGGCGCAGCGCAAGGCACAGAAGCGCGGCGGCGTGCCGCCCGCGCCAGGGGCGCCGCCCGTTCCCGGTGCAGCGCCCGTGCCGGGTGCGCCGCCGCAGGCGGAAGCGCCGAAGCAGAAGAGCTTCTTCGGGATCAAGTACGGCACCGGCAAGCAGAAGCGCGAGGCGGCGCTGGCCGAGCAGCGGCTGGCCGCGGCGCGCGCCGCCAACGAACGCGCCGTCGCCGAAGCCCAGGCCGGGAACGTGCCGCCCTCGGGGCAGTTGCAGCCGTGGGAGGACGCGACGACGGTCCAGCCGCAGGTCGGCGGCCTCCCCCCGGTGCCGCCGCCGGTGCCCGGAGGAACTCCGGCGCCTGGCGAATACGACCCTGCGATCGCCGAACAGCGGGTCCACGACAAAGTCGCCGAGGTCCGGCAGGAGGGTCAGAGAATTGGCGCCGAGGCCGACCGCCGCATGGAAGAGGCGGCGCGCCTGCAGCAGCACGGCGGCGTCGCGCAGCCCGGCATGACCCCGCCGATCCAGGGCGTCCAGCCGGCGGCGTCACCCGCCGCACCCCCAGCCGACCTCCGCAGCGCCGAGCAGCGCCTCGAGGACGACCGGCAGGCCCGCGAGCGGGCGATGAAAGAGGCCGAGGAGCGCCTGCGCCAGATCGAAGAGCGGACCAAAGCGGCCGAAGAACGCGCCGCGGAGGCAAAACGGCTCGAAGCGCGCCAGGCTGAAGAGGCAGCCCGGGATCAGCGCCTGGAGGAGATGCAGCGCAGCGTCGCCGAGGCCGAAGAGCGCGCCCGCGAGGCCGAGCGCCGAGCGGTCGAAGCCGAGCAGGCGGTCGTCCGGTCAGTCCAGGGCGGCGGGTTGCCGCAGGGTGGGGGAGCAGTGCCCCCGTCACCGCCTCCGCCACAACAGTCCTTTGCGCCGCCGACTCCACCCCCGGCCCCTTCGGATACTCAGCCGATCCAGGCCGCATCGCCGCCGCCTCCCGCACCGCCGCCGGCCGCGGAGGCGTTCCCGCCGACTCCACCCCCGCCGCCTGCGCCTGAGCAGCCGACCCCGCCGCCTCCGCCGCAGCCGCCCGCGCCCGAGCCCCCGGCTCCGGTCGCGCCGCCGAGCTTCGGCAGCGAGGGCGGCGGCGAGATCAACCTCAACACGGTGACCTTCGAGCAGCTGCGCGAACACAGCCTCTCGGTCACCCAGGCGACCCGCCTATTGGCCCATCGCGAGCGGCTCGGCGGCTTCAAGTCGCTCGATGACCTCGACCAGGTCGCCGGGTTCCCGGGGGATCTGCTGGCGGATTTGAAGAGTCGTTCGACCGTCTAATCAAGCCGCCGGTTCCTCAGGCGCTTGGGTCAGATTCTTCGTACTTCTCCAGGAGCTTCAGCCAGACCTCGCTGCGGCTCGGGTAGGGCGCGATTGCATGGCGCAATTTTGAGATAGGTACCTCGGCGACGATTGCGACCGTTGCCGCCTGGAGGAAGTCGGCGGTCTCGAAGCCGGTGAAGGTGGCGCCGACGATCGTCTCCTTAGCCCGGTCGACGACGATCCGGCAGGTGCCGCCGGTGTCCTTGCCCTGGAAGCTGGCGCCGGGGGTGCCGTCGGTGGGGACGTCGATCGCGCGGGCGTCGATCCCGGCTTCGCGCGCCTGCTCCAGGGTCTTGCCGGCGGCGGCGACCTGGGGGTCGGTGAAGGTGACCCGGGGAGAGCCCAACCCTTCGGCGATCGCCGCGGTTTCGCGCCCGAGCAGGTTCTCCGTCGCGACCCAGGCCTGGTACTTGCCCATGTGGGTGAAGAGGGCGCGACCGTTGACGTCGCCGATCGCGTAGAGCCAGTCGCGGCCGCCGACCCGCATCCGCTCGTCGGTCTCGAGGAAGCCGTGGTCTCCCGGCTCCACCTCCGCCGTCTCGAGACTCGAGATCGGCGGTGTGGGGGACGCGGCCGACCGCGATCAGGATCTCGGCCGCCTCGACCGTGTCGCCGCCCTTCAGCGTGGCGACGACGCCCCGGCTATCACCGCTCTTGACGCTCTCGACCAGGGCGCCGGTGCGGACGTCGACGCCGAAGTGCTCGCGCAGCGAATCGGCGACTTCCTCGCCGGCGAAAGGTTCCTCGCGGGAGAGCAGATGGTCGCCACCCTCGACCAGGGTGACCTCGGTGCCGAGGCTGGCCCAGGCCTGCGCCAGCTCGCTGCCGACCGGTCCGCCGCCGAGCACGATCATGCTCTCGGGGACCTGCTTGGCGGTGGTCGCGTCGCGGTTGTTCCAGGCCTCGATGCCGTCGAGGCCGTCGATCGGCGGCATCGCCGCCTTGCTGCCGGTGGCGACGACGACCGCCCGCTCGGCGGTGAGGACCTCGTCGCCGACGCGGATCCGGCGCTCGCCGTCGAAGCGGGCGTCGCCGCGGAAGAGGTCGATCCCCCGTTCTTCCAGCCAGGGCAGCTGCCCGGAGTCGTCGCGGTCGTGGATCACCTCGTCGCGGCGGTCGAGGATCATCTGCGGCTCCAGCTCGCCCCGTCCGGTGGGGACCCGGGGATCCGCTTCGCCTCCGCCAGCACGTCGGCCGGGCGCAGCAGCGCCTTCGAGGGCATGCAGGCGTAGTAGGAGCATTCGCCGCCGATCAGGTCGCGCTCGACGATCGCCACCCGCCAGCCGGCGTCGGCCAGGCGCCCGGCGCAGACCTCGCCCGCCGGGCCTGCGCCGAGGACGATCGCGTCGTAGCTGCGCTCGTTCACCGGGACCATCATCACAGGCCGGGCGCCCCGACGCCGTACAATGGGAGGGCATTCCAAGCACGGGGGCGACAGGCTTCGACGTGGTCGACTCGTGCGAAAGGTTGCAGGTCGAGGTTGCTGGAGGCCTCGTTAAACCCCAGCACAAACCAATACGTGCGGACCATGAGTTCGCCCTCGCCGCTTAGTTAGAAGCTAAGCGCTGTGAGAGTCGGTCCTTCCTCGCCCGCGGGAAGGGGCACCGGCTTCAGAAGCGGGCTTACCCGAGCGGATCGCCCCGTCCGTCAGGGGAAATCAAAGAGGGCTTTATCTTCCGTAGTGCCCGCTGGCGCGGACCCCGGGAGACGAGAATCAAGCGCCAGCTAAACCTGTAGACACCCTCGCACCGCGTCCGCGGATCCGAGTTCGAATCTCGGCGCCTCCACTACACGGTCGAAGTTCGAACCCCCTCCAAAGGGGGGTTCGACTTTGGCCAAGGCTTTTGAAGACTTCTGGATTTCGGCCACCAGCTCATCGGCAGAGACAGCCGCGAATTCATCTGCCGTCCATCACGCCTCCAGTTCGTAGTAGTGGACCGCCGCTCTCGTCGGCAAGACGAGACAGTCGATCTGCTGGAGGAGGCCGACCGCGCTCAGGTCGCGGACGGCCCGCCTGATCGCGTCGTGGTCGGCGGCCGATCGCGACGACCGCGATCCGCCCCGGCGCTAGTTCCGGTTGAGAGGGGGCGCTGCGGCGCCCCCTCCGATCCTCTGGCTTCCAGGGGGAGGGAATTCGTCTCCTGGCTCTTAGGGGTGGATAGCCCGGAAGCGCGACATCAAGCAGTTCAGACAGGCCTGCAAGGAGGCGGGGTTGACCCCGCGCGAGCGTCATCAGGCCAGCCAGGCACTGCATACAGAGAAGGGGTCGAAGGGGCGGCCGGGAGATAAAAGCTACGACGAACTCGTCACCTGGCTGAGAGAATGGAAACAGCACTGATGGCAACCGTGATCGCCCAAGAAGCGTCCCTCTTCAGTCTGCTGGGCTCTATGCGTGGCGAGATCGTCGCGGCCCGCTTGGGCTATCCGGATGTCCTCCATATCGAGATCCGCGATTCCGACGGCGATCTTTCGGCGCCTCGTCACTCAGGATGCGGATTGGTCGCCGGCTGACTTTGCTGTCCTGATCGGTCAAGGCATCGAAGAGGTGGACGTTGACGAGAGCGGCGAGCTTCGGTGCAAGCTTTCGGGGGGCTCGACCTCGTCGTGAAGCCAACGGATCGCGAGTCGGACGACGACCCTCCTCACTGGGAGCTGTTGACTCCAGGGGGAGTGATATTGGAATTCGGACCGGGCGCTCGCTGGCAGATCAGCAGCGCCGATACCCCGTCATCCTGACCAAGTGAATCGCTATGTCGCTTTCCTGCGAGGGATGAACCTCGGCGGTCGCCGGATCAAGAACGAGGATCTGCGGCGGCACTTCGAGGCGATGGAGTTCGGGGGCGTGGCGACCTTTCGGGCCAGCGGCAACGTCATCTTCGCGACGCCGAAGCGGGAGGCGGAGAGCGGGTTGGCGAAGCGGGTCGAAGGGGAGCTCGAGGAGCGGCTCGGTTACGAGGTACCGGTGTTCCTGCGCAGCGTCGAGGAGGTAGCGGCGATCGCGGCACGGGAGCCGTTCGACGCCAAGGCCGTGGCGAAGTCGAAGGGGAAGCTGCAGGTCTCGTTCCTGGCGAAGAAGCCGAGCGGGGCGGCGAAGAAGAAGGCGCTGGCCCTGGCCACCGACGACGACCTGCTGGCGATCGAGGGACGTGAGCTCTACTGGCTGCCGAGCGGTGGCATCAGCGAATCCGACCTCGACCTGAAGGCGCTCGACGCGACTCTCGGCGCGGGGACGATCCGCACCATGGGCACGATCGAGCAGATCGCCGCGAAGTACTGCTAGCGCCTACGCTCAAAGGCGTATGGCGATCGCAACCGCAACCTCGCTCGACGTCTACGTCGGCGGCAAGCTGCTCTTCGAAGAGGTCGGCTTCAAGCTCGAGCCGCGCGAACGGATGACCCTCTCCGGCCGCAACGGCGCCGGCAAGTCGACGCTGCTGCGGGTGCTCGCCGGTGAACTGGCGCCGGACTCGGGTTCGCTGACCGTGCAGCGGGGGGCGCGGGTCGCCCTCCACGACCAGCGGCCGCCGCGCCAGACGAGCATGTCCCTCGGCGAGTACGTCTTCTCCGGCCGCACCGACATGCTCGAGACCGAGGCCGAGCTGGAGCGGCTGGAGGGGGAGATGGGCGGCGAGGGGGCCGAGGAGACCATGCGCGCCTACGCCGCCGCCCAGCAGCGGCTCGAAGCTGGCGGCGGCTACCGCTGGCGCGACGACGTCCTCGCCGTCCTCCGCGGCCTCGGCTTCGACGCCGAGCACGCCGACCGATCGCTCTCGACCTTCTCCGGCGGCGAGCTGACCCGCGCCTCGCTCGCCCGCGCCCTCGCCACCCGGCCCGACCTGTTGCTCCTCGACGAGCCCACCAACCATCTCGACATCCCCTCGCTGGAGTGGCTCGAGGGCTACCTGGTCGAGCTCGACTCCGCCGTCGTCCTCGTCGCCCACGACCGCTGGTTCCTCGAGGCGGTGGGGACCTCGGTGCTGGAGCTGGAGGCCGGGCGGGCTCGCTTCTTCGCCGGCCCCTGGCACGCCTGGCGCCAGGAACAGGCGAAACGGGAAATGGCCCTGGGCAAGGCGATCGAGCGCCAGCAGGCGGAGATCGCGCGGATGGAGCGCTTCGTCGAGCGCTTTCGCTACAAGGCGAGCAAGGCGCGCCAGGCACAGTCGAGGGTGAAAATGATCGAGAAATCCAAGCGCGACGGGCCGATGGCCGAAAAGCGCGACACCCGGCAGCTGCGTTTCCACTTCAAACCGCCAGAGCGTCCGGGCCGGGTGGTGCTGAAAATGGTCAACGGCGCGCTCGAGGTGCCGGGACGGACGCTGCTCTCCGGCGCCAACCTCGAAATCGAACGCGAGGAACACGTGGTCCTGGTCGGCCCCAACGGCGCCGGCAAGACGACTCTGATCGAGACCCTCGCCGGCCGGCGCGAGCCCGACGCCGGCAGCGTCCGCACCGGCCACAACGTCAAGCTCGGCTATCTCTCCCAGCACGCCGAGACCGCCGCCGGCAGCGGCACCGTCCTCGATGCCGCCAAGCGCGAGACCGGCTTGACCGAGAACAAGGCGCGGGCCCTGCTCGGGGGCTTCCTCTTCTCCGGCTCCGACGTCCAAAAGCAGCTCTCCGACATCTCCGGCGGCGAGCAGCGGCGGCTCTCGCTGGCGATCCTGGTCGCCTCCGGCGCCAACGTCCTCGTTCTCGACGAGCCGACCAACCACCTCGACATCGAGAGCCGCGAGGCGCTGGAGGACGCGCTGACCGAGTTCGAGGGGGCGGTGCTGCTCGTCTCCCACGACCGGGCGCTGCTGGAGGCGGTTGGCAGCCGCACCCTCGTCTGCGAGGACGGCGAGCTGAAGAGCCATCCGAGCGGCTGGGCCGAGTACCAGCTGCGGCGGGACGAACAGCAGGCGGAGGCGATCTCGGCGGCGAGGCCGCCCTCTTCCGGCAAGAAGTACAGCGCCACCAAGCCGGCGCAGAAAGCGGCGCGCAAGGCGGCGAAGCTGGAGCAGCGGATCGAGCGGGCCGAGGCGGAGCTGCAGGCGCTCGAGGACGAGCTCGCCGATCCCTCCGCCTGGTCGAGCCCCGGCCGGGTCGAGCGGGCGACCAAGCGCCATGCGGAGGCGAAGGCAGCGGTCGCAGTGCTCTACGAAGAGTGGGAGGAAGCGCAGGCCCAAGCCGAGGATGCCTCGGCGGCGACCTAGGCGAGCCGGCGCTCGAGCACCACTCGCGCGCCCTTGGCCGGGGCGAGGGTGATGTTGCGGACCCGGACCCGCTCGGGCTTCGGGTCGGCCGCGCGCATCTCCGCCCGCTCGACGAACTCGCGCAGGATCGTCCGCATCTCGTATTCGGCGAAGGCGGCGCCGATGCAGCGGCGGACGCCGCCGCCGAACGGGATCCAGGCGTAGTTGTCGGCTTTGCCCTCGAGAAAGCGCTCGGGCCGGAACTCGTAGGGCTCGGGGAAGATGTCCTCGCGGTAGTGGAGGGCGGCGATCGCCGGCAGGACGAAGGTCCCGGCGTTCAGCTCGTAGCCGCCGATCGTCGCCGGCGCGGTCAGCTTGCGGGCGACGTCGACGATCACCGGCCGCGCCCGCAGCGTCTCCTTGACGGTCGCATTGAGGTAGTCCTCCTCGCCCGCGGCGAGCGACTCGCGCAGCCTCCCCAGCACCTGCGGGCTGCGAACCAGGCGCTCGATCGCCCAGGCGAGGCCGGTCGCGGTGGTCTCGTGGCCGGCGCCGAGCACCGTGATCAGCTCGTCGCGCAGTTCTTCGTCGCTCATCGGGTTCCCGTCCTCGTCGCGGGCCCCCAGCAACAGCGAGAGGACGTCGTCGCGGTCCTCGTGGTCGGGCTCGTTCCGCCGCAGCCCGATCTCCTCGTAGATGAACGCGTCGAGCGCTTCGCGCGAGCGGAGGAAGCGCGGCCAGGGGCTGCCGGGGCCGAGGTTGCGGCGCAGGATCGGGAAGGAGGTGATGACCCCGACCCGCTGGGAGAAGTCGTCGATCAGACCTTCGAACCGGGCAAGCCGGTCCTCGTCGTGGACGCCGAAGACGGCGCGCATGATCACCGCCAGGGTGATCCGTTGGGTGTGGGGACGCAGCGCGAACGGCTCGCCCTGCGGCCAGCTCTCCATCTCCCGGCGGGTCATCTCGACGATCAGCTCGCCGTAGCGCCCCACCCGCTCGCCGTGGAAGGGCGGCAGCAGCAGCTTGCGCTGGCGCATGTGGGGCTCGTCGTCGAGCGTCAGCACCGAGTTCGGGCCGAGGGCGGGCTCGAGCACGGTCGCGTTCGCCTCGCCGGCGTGGAAGACCGAGGGGGCGCCGGTGAAGACCGCTTTGACCAGCTCGGGCCGGGCTACGTAGACGACCCGGCCGAAGAAGGGGAAGTGGACCGTGAAGATGTCGCCGTAGCGGCGCTGGTAGGTGGCGAGGAAACCGAGCGGGTCGCGGGCGTAGCGCAGCGCCTGGACGAGGGACGGCGCCTTCGGTCCGGGCGGAAGCGTTGCCATCCCTAGAAGACGATCGTGCGGTCGCCGTCGAGGAGGACGCGGTCGTCGAGATGGGCCATCACCGCGCGGGCGAGGACCAGGCGCTCGATGTCGCGGCCGATCCGGACCATGTCGGTGACCTCGTCGCGGTGGTCGACCGGCTCGACGTCCTGGGCGATGATCGGGCCGGCGTCGAGCTCGGCGGTGACGTAGTGGGCGGTGGCGCCGATCAGCTTCACCCCGCGCTCGTAGGCGCGGTGGTAGGGGTCGGCGCCGACGAAGGCCGGCAGGAAGCTGTGGTGGATGTTGATCGCCGGGGCGCTGAGGGCGCCGAGGAAGTCGGCGGAGAGGATCTGCATGTAGCGGGCGAGGACGAGGAGATCGACTCCCTCCAGCAGCTCGAGGATCTTCCGCTCGGCCTCGGCCTTCGCCCCCGGCTCGACCGGCACGTGGTGGAAGGAGAGCCCGACCGCTTCCACCTGGCCGGCGTGATCGTGATGGTTGGAGATCACCGCCACCAGCTCGCCGCCGAGGTCGCCGTTGCGCCAGCGCCAGAGCAGGTCGGAGAGACAGTGGTCTTCGCGCGAGACCATCACCGCCACCCGCTTCGCTCGCCCGGTCTCGTGGAACGCGTAGTCCATCGCGAACGGCTCACCGATCTCCCGCGCAAAGCGCTGCTCGAGCGCGTCGCGCTCGGAATCCGGGACGTGGTCGAAGACCATCCGAATGAAGAAGCGGCCCTCGGCGGTCGAGTGCTGGTCGACGTCGACGATGTTGAGGCCGGACTCGGCGAGGAAGCCGCTGACGCGGGCGATCAGGCCCGGCTGGTCCGGGCAGGCCAGGAGGAGTCTCGAGCTCGGCGTTTTCGCCATCTGCCGATGATCGCGGATAGGCTGCCGCCGATGCGGCTGGGAGCGATACCCGACGGGTTGGTCGAGCGGATCGGCCTGCTGCTGGGCAAGGTGCCGACGCCGATCGGCGAGGCGATGTACTCGATGCCGGTTGCGCGCTCGCTGCAGGTGGCGCAGCGGACCGGGATCCTCGGCGCACTGGCCGAAGATCCTCGCGAACCGGCCGAGCTCGCCGAGCACCTCGGCCTGCAGGAGACCGGGACGGTGCGGATCCTCGACGTAATCGCCACCCTCGGCCACGTCAAGCTGCGCCCCGACGGCCGCTACGAGATGACCAAGGGAGGCCGCACCTGGCTCGACCCGCGCTCGGACACCTACCTCGGCGACTTCCTCGCCGACACCTACGAGTACTGGGACTGGTACGCGGGGCTTGAAGACCTGGTCCGCAACGGCAAGCACGTCGAGCTGCACGGAAAAGCGGACGACGACCCCTACTGGCAGTCCTACATCCGCGGCCAGTACCAGCTGGCCCGCCTCTCCAGCGCCGAAGTGGCGAAGGCGGTCCCGCTGGCGGGTGGTGCCCACTCGATCCTCGACGTCGCCGGCGCCCACGGCGAGTACTCGATGGCGCTCTGCCGCCGCCACGAGGGGCTGCGGGCGACGGTCGTCAACCTCCCCGGCAGCGCCCGGGTGGGGGAGGAGATCGTCGCCGAGGCGGGGATGGGCGACCGCGTCCGCCACCTCGTCGGCGACATGTTCGAGGTCGACTACGACGGCCACTACGACGGCGCCCTCTGCTTCAACATCGTCCACCACCTCACGCCCGAGCAGGCGCGAGCGCTCTTCGCCCGCATCCGCACCGTTCTGCGGCCGGGCTCGCCGCTCTGCGTCCTCGACCTCTACGACCGGGCGGGGGGAGAGCGGGCGAACCTCGCCTCGATCCTCGGGCTCTTCTTCCACCTCACCTCCGGCGCCGACACCTACAGCGTCAACGAGGTCTCCCGCTGGATGGGGGAGAGCGGCTACGGCAGCGTCAACGTGAAGTCGTTCCGGACGCTGCCTGACCTGCGGCTGCTGATCGCCAAGGCCGCCTGAGCCGGAGTACTGCCACTGCGCAAGCGGCTGCCCAGATCCGTCCTGTGTGACGGTGACCACACATAGGAGCGCAGATAGCCGCCACGGTTTTGCGCTTGCTCACAAAACACAAACACTTCACCCCGATCTTGTTCATCCTGCTCACCTTCCCGGCCGCGGCTTTCGCCGCCGGCGGGGAGGGGGAGAAGGCCAAGGGGCCGCGGATCGACCCGGCCGAGGTGGCGCCGCTGGCGTCGCTGCAGCGGCCGGTCCACCGGTTCCACCGCCTCGTGGAGACGATCGCCGCCGACATCCGCGCCGAAGAAGCGGCGCTCGCCCGCAAGCGCGAACGCGAACGCGAGGAGCGCTTCGCCGGCCTCGGCGTCTCGATGGCGACGCTGGAATCGATCGCCTCCTGCGAGTCCGGCGGCGACCCGGCGGCGGTCTCCTCCGACGGCTCCTACCGCGGCAAATACCAGTTCGACTTCGGGACCTGGGAATCGGTCGGCGGCAGCGGTGACCCGGCCGCGGCTCCCGAGAGCGAGCAGGACTACCGCGCGGCGCTGCTCTACGCGCAGTCCGGCTCCAGCCCCTGGCCCGTCTGCGGCTGACCGCGTCGGCGTTCGTCCTTTGTCGGCTATAGGGCGACAAAGGACGAACGCCGCCTAGGGCGCGTCTACGATGCGCCCATGCCTGAGGAGCCGATAGTCGCCGGAGAGGAGCAGGTGCCGGCGCCTGATCCCAGCGGGCCGCAGCGGAAACCGCCGAAAGAGGCGATCGCCGAGGCGCAGGTGCGGGCGCCGACCCGCGGCAATCGCAAGCTCGAGAGCTTCCTCGACGCCGTCAACGGCGACGAGCAGGTGCGGGCCTGGTGGTACATGGCCCAGGTCCACGCCGAGCGGCTGGGGATGTCGGACCACTCCTGGGTCCACATGCAGATCGTCCTCAACATCTCCCTGCGCCTGCTGCGGCTGCTGGTCAAATCGGGCGTCGAGCCGGCGATGGTCGCCGACCACGGGATGCGGGATCGTGACGCCGAGGTGGTCGTCGCCGGTGGCGCCCTGCTCCACGACGTCGGCATGTCGATCCACCGCGCCGACCACGAGGCCTACTCGCTCTTCCTCGCCAGCGGCGCCCTGCAGCGGCTGCTGGCCGATGCCTACCGCGAGCCCGAGCGCACGGTGGTCGCCTCGGAGATCCTCCACGCGATCATCGGCCACCGCCGCCGCGGCGAGCCCTACACGGTCGAGGCCGGCGTCGTCCGCGTCGCCGATGCGCTCGACATGGCCCAGGGCCGCATCCGGGTCCCGCTCGAGTCCGGCCACGAGGGCATCCACTCGATCTCCGCCGCCGCCATCGACGAGGTCCGCATCAGCGCCGGCGAGGAGCGTCCCGTCCGAGTCGAGATCCAGCTCAACAACTCCGCCGGGATCTTCCAGGTCGACGACCTGCTGGCGACGAAGATCCGCGGCACCCCGCTCGAGGGCCGCCTCGAAGTCGTCGCCCAGATCGAGGGCGAGACGGAGAAACGCCTGCTCTCGGGCTTCCGGTTGTCCTAGCCGGCTAGTTGAAGCGAGCGAGGTCGCTGCGGCGCTGCTCTTTGCGCTTCTCCAGTTTGTTCTGGATCAGCGAGAGGACGATCACCAGCGCGGCGAAGAAGGCGATCACGCCGAAGCAGAAGAAGGTGACCGTCTTGTCGGTGACGGGACCGGCGAGGCCGGCACCCTCGCTGGCCAGCGCCGCCGGGGCGAGGGCGAGCATCAGGGCGCAGATGGAAAGCAGGGCTGCGACGGTGCGCTTCACGGCCGGAAATCTAGCGCAAGGGGAGGCGCCGCCGCTCCAGCCGGAAATTCGGGGTAGGCCCGGCGTCACCTGTGAAAATCCTGTGAACGGAGGGGTTAACGCCTCTCGCACTGCATACACTCTGTCCATCCGCATCGCCGTCATCGACAACGACAGCGGCTTCGTCACCGTTCTCGCCCGCCGCGCTGAGGCGGCCGGGTGGGACCTGAGCCAGAAGACCGGCCCCGTCCCGCCGCGGGACCTGGTCGCGATGAAGCTGAACGCGCTCCTGGTCGACCCCGCGGTCCTGGGCGACGAAGCCTGGGCCTATCTGGAGCGCTTGGCCTCGATGCTGCCCGACCTCGGTCTCGTCGTCTGCACCGGCCGTTCGACCGTCGCCCAGCGGGTGCGGGGCCTGCGGCTCGGGGTCGACGACTGGATGACCAAGCCCTGTCATCCGGAGGAGGCGATCGCCCGGCTCGAAGCCGTCGCCCGCCGCCGCCGCCGCGGCCGCCACGAGCACGAGAGCTCGCCGCTGGCCGTCGGCGAGCTGGAGATCCGTCCCGACCGTTTCCAGGCTTTCGTCGGCGACGCGGCCCTCGACCTCACCCGCCGCGAGTTCGAACTCCTCCACCTGCTCGCCGAGCAGCGGGGGCAGGTAATGGAGCGGGAGCGGATCTACCAGCAGGTCTGGGGTTACGCGATGGCCCACGGCGACCGCTCGGTCGACGTCTTCATCCGCAAGCTGCGCAAGAAGATCGAGGCAGCCTCGCCGCGCTGGACCTACATCCACACCCACTTCGGCATCGGCTATCGCTTCGAGCCGGAACCGGCAGGGATCGTCGAGGAGGAGCTGCATCCCGCGCCGGCGGAGCCGCAGTCTGAGCCCGAGCCGACGCCGGACCCCTCTTCACAAAGCGTTCACAGCAGCTTCACGCCGGGATAACCGCCCACCGCTGCCGCGCCGCCATCCTCGGCGGCGATGGGAAGGCTGGAGATCAAGCCTGAGGAGCACGCGGCTCTCGTCGACGGGCGACCGCTCGGTCTTACCGTGCGGGAGCTGCAGCTGCTGGTCACCCTTGCCGACCACCCGCAGCGGATCATGACCCGCGAGGAGCTCTTCGCCGAGGTCTGGGGCGGCAAGCCCCGCCGCGACGACCGCTCCGTCGACGTCTACGTCAGCCGCCTGCGGGCGAAGCTCGGCCGGGCGCTACCGAACACACGGCTGATCCATACCCACAACGGCATCGGCTATCGCTTCGCCCCCGAGGGCTGAGAGAGTCCAGTTCGATGGCGCGCGCACTCTTCGTCTGCCTCCACAACGCCGGCCGCTCGCAGATCAGCGAGGCGCTCTTCCGCCGGGCCGCCGAGGGGCGGCATGAGGTCCGCTCCGCGGGGACGACTCCGGCTGAGCAGGTCCACCCCGAGGTCGTTGAGGCGATGGGTGAGCTGGGAATCGACCTCGGCGGGCGCCGGCCCCGCCGGCTCTCGCGCGCCGACGCCGAATGGGCCGACGTGGTGGTGACGATGGGGTGCGGCGACGAGTGCCCGTACATCCCCGGCAAGCGCTACGTCGACTGGGATCTGCCCGATCCCAAGGGCCAGCCGGTCGAGGCGGTGCGGGCGACCCGGGATGAGATCGAGCGCCGGATCGAGGCGCTCGTCGGCGAGCTGGACGGCGCCTCCGGCGCCTAGCTGCCCCGCTTTCACATCTTTTTCACACGCTCGACACAGCCACGTAACAAGGTGGCGGTTGCCCGCTGCGAGGGTGGCGCCACCTATGAATCGAACTGAAGGAGAAAGAGTGACCAGCTCCAAGTGGCTTGCGGTGATCGGCGCCGCGGCGATCCTCGCCCTCGGCGTTGCCGCCTGCGGCAGCGACGAGGATTCGGCAACCGGCAGCAGCAGCGGCGGCGGAGACCTCTCCGGCTCGATCCGCATCGACGGCTCCAGCACCGTGGCCCCGCTGACCGAAGCGGTCGCGGAGCAGTTCATGGCCGAAAACTCCGGCGTCCGCGTCACCGTCGGCACCTCCGGCACCGGCGGCGGCTTCGAAAAATTCTGCGCCGGCGAGACCGACATCAGCGACGCCTCCCGGGCGATCGAGCCCGAAGAGGAGGACGCCTGCAAAAAGGGCGGGGTCGGCTACGAGGAGGTCCACGTGGCCACCGACGCGCTGACGGTGATGATCAACAATGAGAACCCGGTCTCCTGCCTTACCGTCGATCAGCTGGCGGACATCTGGGGCCCCGACTCCAGCATCGACAACTGGAGTGACATTCCCGGCCTCAAAGAGGACTACGACGAGGAGCTGGCGCTGTTCGGCCCCGGCACCGACTCGGGCACCTTCGACTACTTCACCGAATCGATCAACGGTGAGGAGGGCGTCAGCCGCACCGACTACAACAACGTCGGCGAGGACGACAACGCCACGGTCAAAGGCGTCGAGGGCTCGCCCGGCGGCATGGGCTACGCGGGCTTCTCCTTCTACATCGAGAACGAAGGCAGCCTCAAAGCCCTCGAAGTCGACAACGGCAAAGGCTGCGTGCCGCCGTCGGTCGAAACCGCTCAGGACGGCAGCTACGCGCCGCTGAGTCGACCGCTGTTCATGTACCCGAGCGAGCAGGCGCTGCAGAAGCCCGAGGTGAAGGCGTTCATCACCTTCTACCTCGAAAACGTCAACTCGGTTGCGGAAAACCTCGGCTTCGTGCCGCTGACCGACGAGCAGCTGACCGAATCCGAAGCCGCCGCGGAAAAGATCGGCGCCTAGAGAACGATGCTGCAGGCGCAGAGCAAGCGCTACGGGGAGCGAGCGATCAAGTGGTCGCTCGCTCTCTGCGCTGTTCTTTCGGTGCTGACGACGACCGCGATCGTCTTCTCGCTGATCGGCCCGACGATCGGCTTCTTCGAAATCGTCCCAGCCGACGAATTCTTCTTCGGCGTCGACTGGACGCCCCAGTTCGAGCCGCCCAGCTTCGGCGTCCTCTCGATCGTCGCCGGCACCCTCAACGTCGCCCTCTGGGCGATGCTGTTCGCGATCCCGGTCGGGCTCGGAGCCGCGGTCTATCTCAGTGAGTACGCCTCGCCGCGGGTGCGCAAGACGGTGAAGCCGGCGCTGGAGGTGCTGGCGGGCATCCCCACCGTCGCGATCGGCTTCTTCGCGGTCAGTTTCATCCTGCCGGAGGTCATCGTTCCGATCTGGCCCGGCGAGTTCCTCGGCGGGGCGGAAGGAAAGCCCTTCATGGCGCTTGCCGCCGGCCTCGGCATCGGCCTGATGGTGGTGCCGATCATCGCCTCGATCTCCGAGGACGCGATGTCGGCGGTGCCGCGCGGCCTCCACGAGGGCGCCTACGCCTTGGGGGCGACCAAAGCGAAGGTGGCGGTGCGGGTGATCTTCCCGGCGGCGCTCTCCGGCATCGTCGCCTCGATTGTGCTGGCGATCTCCCGCGCCGTCGGCGAGACGATGATCGTCGTCCTCGCCGCCGGCTCCACTCCCAAGTTCACCCTCAATCCCGTCGAGTCGATCCAGGCGATGACCTCCTACATCGCCACCACGGCCACCGGTGACATCTCCACTGGTTCGGTCGACTACAAATCGGTCTTCGCGGTCGGAACCGTCCTCTTCGCGATGACCCTGGTCATGAACGTGGTCAGCATCCGCCTGGTGCGCAGGTACCGCGAGGTGTACGAGTGACGGTCGGCGCCGGCGCTCCCCGCAACCGCCTCGCCACGGCCGGGGCCCGGGCGACGACGGAGGCGATGCTGCGCGATCAGCCGCGCGGCGACGTGATCCGCAACGCGATCTTCGCGGGACTGCTGCTGCTGGCGGTGTGCATCGCCCTCGCCGGCCTGCTGGCGCTGCTGATCCAGGCCTTCGCCAAAGGCTCCTCCGCTCTCAGCATGGACCTGATCACCAATCCGCCCTCGACCGCCTTCCCCGAGAAAGCCGGTTACCGGCCCGCGATCGTCGGTTCCCTGCAGCTGCTCGCCGGCGTCATCCTCTTCGTCGTCCCGGTCGGGATCGGGGCGGCGATCTACCTCGAGGAGTACGCCGACAACTCGCGCTGGTGGAACCGCCTGATCGAGGTCAACATCCAGAACCTGGCGGCGGTGCCCTCGATCATCTACGGCATCCTCGGCCTCGCCTTCATCGTTCGCGGCCCGCTGGACCTCGGCTTCATCCTCGCCGCCGGCTCGCTGACCCTGGCGCTGCTGGTCCTGCCGATGGTGATCATCGCCGCCCGGGAGGCCCTGCGCGCCGTCCCGGACTCGATCCGGCAGGGTTCGCTGGCCTTGGGGGCGACGCAGTGGCAGACGATCCGCACCCAGGTGCTGCCGGCCTCGATCCCGGGGATCGCCACCGGGGTGATACTCGCGGTCTCCCGCGCCCTCGGTGAGACCGCGCCGCTGCTGCTGGTCGGGGCGACGGTGTTCGTCACCTTCGACCCGACCCCCTTCGGCACCGACGGCTACTCGGCGATGCCGGTGCAGATCTTCAACTACGCGCTGCGACCGCAGGAGGAGTTCCAGGCCCTGGCTGCCGCGGGAATCATCGTGATGCTCGTCGTCCTGCTGGCGATGAACTCCTTCGCGATCTGGCTTCGAAATCGCTACGAGCAAAGGTGGTAGGTGTGTTGAAAGAGCAGATGCCGAAGATCTCGGTGCGCCCTGAGTTTCGACAGGGGGCGGCCCCTGAGGTGAAGGAAAAGGTCTTCGAGCTGAAAGGCGTCAACGTCCTCTACAGCGGCGTCGCCGCGGTCAAGGACATCTCGATGGAGATCGGGCACAAGGACGTAACCGCTCTGATCGGGCCCTCCGGATGTGGCAAGAGCACGCTGCTGCGTTGCCTCAACCGGATGAACGATCTGATTCCCACCGCCGAAGTCCAGGGGGAGCTGCTCTACCACGGCGAGGACCTCTACGGGCCGAACGTGGATCCGGTCCAGGTGCGGAAGCTGATCGGGATGGTCTTCCAAAAACCGAATCCGTTCCCGAAGTCGATCTACGACAACGTCGCCTTCGGGCCGCGGGTGCTCGGCCGCAAGGACGACATGGACGCGACGGTGGAGAAGGCGCTGCGCGGCGCGGCGCTCTGGGACGAGGTCAAGGACCGGCTCAAAGACAACGCCTTCGGCCTCTCCGGCGGCCAGCAGCAACGGCTTTGCATCGCCCGCTGCATCGCGGTCGAGCCCGACGTGATCCTGATGGACGAGCCCTGCTCGGCGCTCGACCCGATCTCCACGGGCAAGATCGAGGACCTGATGATCGAGCTCAAAGAGCAGTTCTCGATCGTCATCGTCACTCACAACATGCAGCAGGCGGCGCGGGTCTCCGACCGCACCGCCTTCCTGATGGTCGAGCTCGACGCCGACGAGAACAACCGCTGGGGGCGGCTGGTCGAGTACGACGCGACCGAACGGATCTTCACCAACCCGACCGACAAGCGGACCGAGGACTACGTCTCCGGGAAGGTCGGCTGATGCCCGAGAGCGTCCGCGTCTACTACCAGGAGGAACTCGAGAAGCTGGAGGCGAGCGCGCTCGGCGGCCTCGACCTGGTCGGCATTGCGCTCGCCCGCACGATGGAAGCGGTCGAGAGCCAGGACGTCGAGCTGGCGCAGGTGGTGATCAACGACGACGACCGCATCGACGGCCGCTACCTCGAGGTCCATCAGAGCCTGATCACGCTGCTGGCGACGCAGTCGCCGGTGGCCACCGACCTGCGGCTGATCTCGGCGCTGCTGCACTGCCTCAAGAGCATCGAGCGGATGGGGGACCAGTGCGTGAACGTCTGCAAGGTGATCCCGCTGACCGGCACCCAGGCGCCGGCCGATCCCGAGATGGTCGAGCTGATCCTGAAGATGGGGGCGCACACTCGAAGTCTGATCGTGCAGGCGAAGCGCGCCTTCGAGGACCGCGACGTGGAGATGGCGCGCGACCTCGTCCGCCGCGACGACGTCGTCGACGAGCTCAACCGCGAGTGCTTCCACCTGGCGCTGCAGATCGGCGATGAGATCGACAAGCGCGAATGGGCGATGACGATGCTGCTGTCGGCGCGGGCGATCGAGCGGATCGCAGACAACGCGGTGGACATCGGCGAGCAGGTCGCCTTCGTCGTCACCGGGCTGTTCCGGGAGTTCGAGGACGCGTCGCATCCTTCTTGAGGTTGGGGCGCCCTGAGGGTGTCCTGCGCTGGATGCTCGGACACCCTCAGGGCGAGCCGGGCCGCGTGTGAGATCCGATCTTCCTGGGAACATGCGGGGGATGCCCGGGACGCTCTGCGCCGCCATAGATATTGGGTCTAACACCACGCGCTTGCTCGTGGCCGAGCCCGTCGAACGGGCAGTTGAAGAAGGTGATGGAGCAGCGGGCCTACACGCGGATCGGCAAGGCGATCGACGGCAAGGGCCGAATCCTGCCGGAGAAAATCGAGGAAGTGGGGGAGGTCGTCGGCACCCAGGTGCGGCTGGCCCGAGAGCTGGGCGCAGACGAGATCCGCGCCGTCGCCACCGCGGCGGTCCGCGATGCGCGCAACTGCGAGGAGGTGGCCGAGGCCGTCGCCGCCTCCGCCGGAGTCCCGATCGAGGTCCTCCCCGAGGAGGAGGAGGGACGGCTTTCCTTCATCGGCGCGACCAAGACGCTCGGGCACCGGGCGGAGGGCTTGATCGGCGTCGTCGACATCGGCGGCGGCTCGACCGAGGTGATCCTCGGCACCGTTCCCGACGGCGTCAAGAGCGTGCGCTCCTGGCCGGTCGGCTCGGGCAACCTCGCTGATGAGCTGCTCTCCTCCGACCCTCCCTCGGCATCGGAAATTCGCAAGACCCGCGACCGCATCGACGACATCTTCGAGGGGGTGGAGATCGAGCGCCCGGCCCAGGCCGTCGCCGTCGGCGGCTCCGCCACCTCGCTGCGCCGCATCGTCGGCACCGTCCTCGAGTACGAGACCCTGGAGCGCGGCATCCGAGTCCTCTGCGGCGACCCCGCCGCCGACGTCGGCCGCCGCTTCGAGCTCGACCCCACCCGCGTCCGCATCCTCCCGACCGGCGTCCTCCTGCTCGAGAAGCTCTCCGACTTACTGGGCCAGCCCCTCCAGATCGGCAAGGGAGGCCTCCGCGAGGGGGTCATCCTCGACCTGCTCAACGGCAGCATCGACGGCTCCTCGCCCGAGCGCGTCGCGGCTTAGCCGAATTCTTCGCGGAGGGCTCGTCGTCGTCGCTCGCGCTGGCGAGCGAATTCTTCCTGTCTCTTTTCGCCCTTCTTCCGCATGAGAATTAGCTCCTCCGCCCGCCCTGGGTCAAATTGGACTATTCGCAGGGCGGCATCGAAATCGAGAACGTCTGAGGCATCGGTTAAGCGCCTGGCCAGGTCTCTCTGTCCCTGCTCGTCCATTGCGTCGAATCTACTGTTAGTCACTTTTTGTCTCGTCCTTTCTGTGGCTGATCATCAGCCTCCACCTCGCTCACACGAGCGGCGAGATGACGAATGTTTCTCTCGAGTTCCTGGATCGCTGCTTCGGCTAGCTCGTCCGATCGATCGGTTTCCTCCGCGAACTTCGCGCCGCGGGTTGAGATCTCGATCGGCAGTCGTCCATGGAGCTGAAGTTCTCCCCTCCGTTCTCTGTCTTTTCACATCCTTCCTCTGCTCATAGCGAACTCTGCAGGTGAAAGAGCCAGCTTGAAAGAGGGAGACACCGATGACTTCCCGTGTTGACATGCATTGCCACTCGACCGCCTCGCATTTCTCGAAGCTGGGCGTGCAGCGCTCGCTGGGGCTGCCGGAGTGCGCGACGCCGCCGCAGGAGGTCTACGAGCTGGCCAAGCGGCGGGGGATGGACTTCGTCACGATCACCGACCACGACACGATCGACGGCTGCATGGAGCTGGCCGATCGTCCCGACTGCTTCATCTCCGAGGAGCTGACCGCCCGCTTCGCCGGCGAGCCCCAGGCGGTGCACGTCCTCTGTTACGGGATCACTCCCGGAGACCACGAGTGGCTGCAGGCGCATTCCGGCGATGTCGAGGCCTGCGCCGCATACCTTCACGACCGAGGGATCGCCTGCGCCCTGGCGCATCCCTTCTTCAACGTCGCCGCGCCGCTGACCCGGCGCCACCGGCGGCGACTGGCGGAGCTCTTCCCCGTCTGGGAGGTTCGCAACGGCTCTCGGGCCGCCGAGCTGAACATGCCTGCCGCGATCTACATCGAGACCCACGGCGGCACCGGCATCGGCGGTTCCGACGACCACGCCGGCGTTGACATCGGCCGCACCTTCACGGAGGCGCCCGCCGCTGCCACGCCGGAAGAGTTTCTCTCCCACCTGCTCCGCGGCGACGCCGAAGTGGGTGGGGAACAGGGCAGCGCGGCGAAGTGGACCCATGCGGCGATGGCGTTGGCGACGCGGGCGCTGGCGGTGGGGGGCCGGGGGGAGGCCTTCGGCGGACAACAGCGGGGAGGGTCCGGCGAAGGCCTCCCCCCGGCCCCGCGAGGCGGGGACGCCGGCTCGGCGCGCCCGGATCCGGGCGCGGTGCTGAAGATGGCGGAGAGGGTGATTCGGGAGGGGACTGCCCGTGAGGGGAAGATTGCTGCTGATGTCGGGCCCGAGGACGCTCGGGCGCTCTTGGAGGCTTGGCTCGACGGGGTCGGGCTCGAGGTCCGCGGGCGTGAGCTGATCGCCTACCTGCAGGCCGACGGCTTCTCCCACGCCGACCTCTACCGCCGCGCCCGCCGGATCCACGACCGGCGTCTCCGCGCCGCGGTCGCGGGCGGGACCGAGTCGGTCGCCGGCGGCGAGTTCCAGTCCGCCGTCACCCAGCTCTTCGAGGCGCTGGTCCCCGCCGTTCCCTACGCACCGGCCACCGCCTTCCTCGGGTCCGAGAAGGGGAAGCTGCGCGACCGTCGTGGCGAGCGCCAGCGGGTGGCGGTGATCGCCGACGGGATCGGCTCGATGCACGGCGTCACCCACACGATCGAACAGATCCGCGAGCGTGGCGTGCCCGGCTTCGAGGTCGAGATCGTCGGCACCGACCCCGGGGTCAACCGCCGGCTGCCGGCCGCCGCCGAGCTCGAAGTCCCCTTCTACGAGGGGATGAGCCTGGGGGTGCCCGGACTGCCGGACCTGGTCGAGGCCCTGGCCGAAGGCTCCTACGACCTCGTCCACGTCACCGCCCCGGGGCCGACCGGGATCGCCGCCACCCTGATCAGCCGGATCACCGGGGTGCCGCTGCTCGCCAGCTACCACACCGAGATCGCCACCTACGCCGGCATGCGCAGCAAGGACGAAACCCTCGAGGCGCTGACCCGCGCCGGCCTCGGCGCCTTCTACTCGGCTCCTGCGGCGGTCCTCTCGCCGAGCCCCTCCGCCGACGCCTCGGTGGTCGCCCTCGGCGCCGATCCGACCCGGGTCGGCCGCTGGGAGCGCGGCGTCAACCTCGAGCGCTTCGACCCGGCGAAGGCCGACCGCGACGCCTTCCCCGGTGAGATCAAGGTCCTCTACGCCGGCCGCCTCACCCGCGAGAAGGGGGTCGACCTGCTCGCCGAGAGCTTCCGCCGCGCCCACGCCGCCGACCCGCGCCTGCACCTGCTGCTGGCCGGCGGCGGCCCGGAGGAAGGCGAGCTGCGCGAGCGGCTCGGCGACACTGCCACCTTCCTCGGTTGGCTCGCCGGCGAGGACCTGCCCCGCGCCTACGCCAGCGCCGACGCCTTCCTCTTCTGCAGCGCCACCGACACCTACGGCCAGGTGATCCTCGAGGCGGCGGCGAGCGGGCTGCCGGTGGTCGCCGTCGCCGAGGGCGGGCCGGCAGCGCTGATCGAGAACCGTCACACCGGCCTCCTCTGCCTCCCCGACCCCGATCACCTCGCCGGCACCCTGCTCCAGCTCGCCTCCTCGCCACAGCTGCGTCGCCAGCTCGGCGAGGCCGCCGCCCATGCCGCCCGCGGGCGTTCCTGGGAGCGCTCGATGGGCCAGCTCGCGGCCGGCTACCGGCGGGCGCTGGACGCAGCCGCCGCGGCCCGCCCGCAGACCCTCGCCCGTGCCGCCTGAGCCGGGCGATCAACCGGGGGCCCCTCAGTACGATGGAGCCATCGACGATCCCGCCCTCTACTTCAACCGCGAGCTCTCCTGGCTCGACTTCAACCAGCGGGTGCTCGAGCTCGGGGAGGACCCTGAGGTGCCGCTGCTGGAGCGGCTCCGCTTCTGCGGGATCTACGCCAACAACCTCGACGAGTTCTTCATGGTCCGGGTCGCCGGCCTCTTCGACCAGCTCGACGCCGGGATCGAAGCGCGCGGGCCCGACGGGCTCACCCCGAAGGAGCAGATCGATGCGATCCAGCGCCGCGTGCTCGAGCTCGACGACCGTCTCTGCAAATGCTTCAGCGGCGACCTGCGGCCGGCCCTGGAGGAGCGGGGGATCCGGATCGTCACCCTCGACACCGCCGGAGTTGAGGAGCGGGCCGAGATCGACGACCGCTTCGAGCACCAGGTCTTCCCGGCGCTGACGCCGTTGGTGATCGGCCTCGGCCGCCCCTTCCCCTACATCTCCAACCTCTCTCTAAGCCTCGGGGTCCTCCTGCGCGACGCCGAGAGCGGCAACGAGATCATCGCCCGGGTCAAGGTCCCGAAGGAGCTGCTCGGCCGCTTCCTGCCGCTCGGCGAGGACGGCACCACCTTCGTCCCCCTGGAGGAGATCATCGCCGCCAACCTCGACGCCCTCTTCCCGGGGACCGAGGTGATCGACCACGGCTACTTCCGCGTCACCCGCGACGCCGACTTCACCGTCTCCGACGAGGCCGACGACCTCCTGCAGGCGGTCCAGGACGAGCTCCGCCGCCGCCGCTTCGGCGAGGTGGTGCGGCTGGAGGTTGCCAGCGGCATGAACCCCAAGCTCCGCGAGCAGTTGGTCGGGGCGCTGCGGCTGGAAGACCGCGAGGTCTACGACGTCGAGGGGTTGATCGACCTCGCCGACCTCGACGCGATCGCCGACGTTCCCGGCCACGCCGAGCTGCGCTGGCCACCCTGGTCGTCGGTGACGCAGCCGCGCCTGCAGGGCGACGACGACGATCAGGTCGACATGTTCGCCGAGATCCGCCAGCGCGACCTCCTCGTCCACCACCCCTACGACTCCTTCGCGACCTCGGTCGAGCGCTTCGTCGCCCAGGCCGTCGCCGACCCCGACGTGCTGGCGATCAAGCAGACCGTCTACCGGACCAGCGACGACTCGCTGCTGGTCCCCTCGCTGATCCGCGCCTCCGAACGCGGCAAGCAGGCGGTCTGCATGGTCGAGCTGAAAGCCCGCTTCGACGAGGAGGCCAACATCCATTGGGCGAAGTCGCTGGAGGAGTCCGGCGTCCACGTCGTCTACGGGATTCCGGGCCTGAAGACCCACGTCAAGGCGATCCTCGTCGCCCGCCGCGAGGGAGAGCAGGTGCGCGAGTACGTCCACGTCGGCACCGGCAACTACAACCCGACCACCGCTCGCCTCTACACCGACTTCGGCCTCTTCACCGCCGATCCCGACATCGGCTCCGACGTCGCCGAGATGTTCAACTTCCTCACCGGCTACGGGCGCCCCGCCGAGTACCGCAAGGTGCTGGTCTCGCCGACGACGATGCGGGACCGGATCGTCAAGGAGATCGAGCGCACCGCCGAGGCGCAGAAGGCCGGCGAGGAGACGCGGATCGTCCTGAAGATGAACGCGCTGGTCAACGCCCGCTGCATCCAGGCGTTGTACGAGGCCTCGCAGGCGGGGGTGCGGATCGACCTCAACGTGCGCGGGATCTGCTGCCTGCGGCCGGGGATGGAGGGGATCTCCGAGAACATCCGCGTCTGCTCGATCGTCAGTCGCTTCCTCGAGCACTCGCGGGTCTACGCCTTCCGCCGGGGGGAGGAGACGCGGGTCCTGATGGGCTCCGCCGACCTGATGCCTCGCAACCTCGACAGCCGGGTCGAGCTGGTGGCGCCGGTCGAAGACGCGGCCTTGAAGGCGGAGCTGCTCGACGTGCTGGATCGCAGCCTCGCCGACAATCGCAACTCGTGGGAGCTCGGCTCCGACGGCTCCTGGTCGCGCCGGCAGCCGGAGGGGGAAGCCCGCAGCGTCCAGGAGGAGCTGATGACGCGACATTCCGCACGCGCCGCAGAGCACCTCGCCGCCTCGCCCGCCTGAGACGCACCCCCGCCCCTCGCAGCACTAGGATGCGACCCGTGGCGCGCTTCTCGCTCCTTCCTCGCGACAGGACCTTCTTCGACCTCTTCATCGAGGCCGGCCAGAACGCCCTCCACGCTGCCCGCTTGCTCGACGAGATGATGCACACCTGGCCGGATTCGGGCGGCCTCTCGCGGTCGATCGTCGAGGCCGAGAACGAGGGCGACCGGATCACCCACACCATCGTCCAGCGGCTGAACTCCACCTTTGTGACGCCGATCGACCGTGAGGACATCTACGGCCTGGCGACGCAGATGGACGACATCGTCGACTTCACCGAGGAGGCCGCCGACTTCCTCGGCCTCTACAAGATCGAGGCGCCGATGGAGCAGGCCCAGGCGCTGACCAAAGTCCTCGTCGCCTCCTGCGAACAGCTGGCGATGGGGCTCGAGCAGCTGCCGCAGTTCAAAGATCTCGACAAATACTGGATCGAGATCCACCGGCTTGAGAACGACGGCGACCGGATCTCCCGCGACGCCGTCGCCTCGCTCTTCTCCAACGGGATCGACCCGATGGTCGTGATCCGCTGGAAGGACATGTTCGCGGTCCTCGAGGAGGCGATCGACGCCACCGAGACCGCCGCGCAAATCATCGAGGGAATAGTCATCAAGAACTCGTGACCCTGGTCACCCGACCATGAGTGCGGACATCATCCTCGTCATCGTCATCGCTACGGCGCTGGCGTTCGACTACACCAACGGCTTCCACGACACCGCCAACGTCGTCGCCACCTCGATCTCGACCGGGGCGGCGCGGCCGCAGGTGGCGATCGCCTTCGCCGCCATCCTCAACTTCGTCGGCGCCTTCATCTCGATCAGCGTCGCCGCCACCGTCGCCTCGGACGTGGTCGATGCCGAAGTGATCACGCCGACTATCGTCTTCGCGGGGCTGATCGGGGCGATCGCCTGGAACCTGATCACCTGGTACTTCGGCCTGCCCTCGAGCTCCTCGCACGCGCTGATCGGCGGTGTCGTCGGCTCCGCGGTGGCGGCGGTCGGCTTCGACGCGGTGATCGCCGAAGGGGTGGTCGGCAAGGTCCTGATCCCGGCCGTCGTCGCCCCGGTCCTCGCCTTCCTCGTCGCCGGGATCGCGATCGGGATTTCCTACCGGGTCGTCGGCAAGCAGCGGCCGGGCATCGTCACCCGCGGCTACCGCTACGGGCAGATCGTCTCCGGGGGGCTGCTGGCTCTCGCCCACGGAACCAATGATGCGCAGAAGACGATGGGCGTGATCACCCTGGCGCTGATCGCCAACGGAAGCCTGAGCGCTGGGTCGGACCCGCCGTTCTGGGTGATCTTCTCGGCTGCGACCGCGATCGCGCTTGGCACCTACAGTGGTGGCTGGCGGATCATCAAGACGACCGGGACGCGGATCATCAAGATGGACGCCGCCCAGGGATTCTCGGCCCAGGGCGCGGGAGCGGCCGTGATCCTCGCCTCGACCCACTACGGCTTCCCGCTCTCGACCACGCACGTGATCAACGGCGGGGTGATGGGCTCGGGGGCGGCGAAGCGGCTCTCGGCGGTGCGCTGGGGGGTTGCCGGCAACATCTTCGTCGCCTGGCTGCTCACCCTGCCCGCGGCGGCGGCGATCGGCGCCCTCACCTACGGGCTGACGCGAATCTTCGGCACCGGTGCCGTCGGCCCCCTCGTGGTGACCGCGATCGCGCTGGGAATGATCGCCGTCGCCTTCTCGCGGCGCGCACGGCAGGGCGCCCCGGTCGAGGGGACGACCGCGTGATCGCCACCATCGTCCACACCGACGAACTGCTGCAGACGATCGCCGCCGCGGCGGCGGGAGGAATCGGCGTCACCTTCGTCTTCTCGGTCGGGATCTGGGGGGCGGCTCAGTTCATCGAGCTGAGCCGCAGCGGGAGGACGGTGGCGGCGGTAAGCGCGGCAGTGGTGGGCGCGTTGGCGCTCGCCTGCGTCGCCGCCGCGGTGATCGCCGCCATCATCGTGATGACTCACAGCTAGGCCTGCGGGGGGTCGAGGGTGGGGCTCGGCGGACAAAAGCGGGGAGTGTCCGGCGAGCCCCACCCTCGACCCCGTTTCAGCTGAGAGAATTTGCCTCCATCCAGACCCGCCAGATCGCCGCGATCGAGAGGGCGAGGAGGAGGATCCAGAGCAGGGTGCCGCCGCCGGTGGAGAAGAGCTTGTCGCTGCCGGCGATCAGCAGGGCGAGGAGCCCGACGGCGCCGTAGAGGATGGCGCGACGGCCGTCGCTGAGGGTCGCCAGGGTGAGCTGGTTTTCGCGGCTGAAGGTGTAGACCATCCAGGCGAGCCCGGCCAGAATCGCCATGGTCAGGGCCGTGAGCACGGCATCGGCGAGGTTGCCGCCGCCGGGCAGGACGGCGATGACCAGCGCCAGCAGCATGATGATCGCGAGGTTGCGAGCGGTGCGCACCGCTCCAGTTTACGAGGACGTGCCTGGGCTGAGGCAAAGAATTTGCACTGCGCGCGCCACGGGTGCGGATTTCCCCGGCACGGTTGGCCGATGTCGCCGGGAGCCAGGGATGCAGCGCACGGGGAGGAGGGGACCGCTTCGGTTGAGCTGGTCGCGGTGGTGCCCTTCCTGCTGCTGGGGGTCCTGGTGGCGGCACAGATCGCGCTCGCCGGCCAGGCGCTCTGGTCGGCGAGCGTGGCCGCGCGGGCGGGGGCGCGGGCGGCGCTGGTTGGCGGCGACGCCGCCGCCGCGGCGCGCTCGGCGCTCCCGCCCTCGATGCGGAAGGGAGCGGAGGTAGGGGACAACGACGGGGAAGGGGTCTCGGTTCGGGTCGAGGTGCCGCGACTGATGCCGGCGCTGCCGGAGGTGCGGGTGAGGGCGCGGAGCGGATTGGAGCCGGACCATGAATGAGCGCGGGCAGGCGACGGTGGAGCTGGTCGCGGCGCTGCCGGCGCTGCTGCTCGCCGCTCTGGTCGCGCTGCAGCTGCTCATCGCCGGTTACGCGCTGACGCTCGCCGACGGGGCGGCGGAGGCGGGGGCACTGGCGCTGGCCTCCGGTGGTTCGGCTGCCGAGGCGGCGCGGGCGGCGCTGCCGGGATGGGCGGAGGACGACGTCGCGGTCGCGGTAGAAGGCGGCAGGGTGTCGGTGCGCTTGCAACCGCCGGCGCCGATCGAGGCCCTTGCCGAGCGGCTCACCGTCAGCAGCAGCGCCACGGCGAGACCGGCACGATGAGCGTTCTCGTCACCGGCGTGGGGGAGGCGGAAGGATCGCGCGGGGCCGCCGCGGCGCTTGCATGCGCTGGGGCAGACGTCAACGTCGCCGGGCTGCTCGTGGATGTCGGGGGCAAGGCGCCGCGGCCGACCCTGATCACTTCGGCTGCAGCCCAGAAGCTGGAGGAGCGGCTGGCGGGGCATCTGCCCCAGGCGCGGGTGGCGGCCCGGGGGCAGGTTTGCCACCTCGTCGTCCCAGCTGAGCCCGAGAGCCTCGATGCCGTCTCGGCGGCGGTGACGGTGGCGCGGGAGGCGACGGCCGCGGTCCATGTTCCGCCGCAGCTTCTGCAGGCGGCGCTGGATGCCGAGCTGAGGTTGCAGCCGACCGGGGTGCTGCTGCGGGCGGATCTGCGGAATGACCGAGCCCTGGTGGCGCTGACGGTGCGCGAGCTGCTGGAAAGAGGGTTTTCCGCCGGCGTTCTCAAGCGTCGGCTGGGTTGGGTCGCTGAGCGACGGGCTCTCTTCGGGGCTCTGCCGCCGGGTTCGCCGGGCGGTCTTCCCGAGCGGTTGGAGCGCCGCCTCGTCGGGGCGAGATGAGGGCCCGGGACGAGTCCGGCCAGGCGCTGGTCCTGGCTCTCGGCGGCTCACTCGCGATCGTCGCCGCGGCCCTGGCTCTGGTTGCGATCGTCGGCGCGGTCACGGGCAAGGGCCGGGTCCAGCGGGCGGCCGACCTGGTCGCGATCTCCGCGGTCCGATCGATGCGGGACGACCTGCCGCGGCTGCTTGCACCGCCGCGGTTGGAGGACGGGCGACCGAACCCGAAGCACCTCGGCAAAGGGCTGTACCTAGGACGAGCACGAGCCGCAGGGTTGGCGGCGGCCCGAGCGAACGACGTCGATCCCGAACGTGTCCACATCCGCTTTCCGGACGCTGACTCGTTCGCCCCTGTGCGCGCCAAGGCCACGCTCGTCGCCGGCCTGCGCGAAGGCAATGGGCAGCGGGTCGAAGCCAGCGCCGTTGCCGAAGCGGCAGCTCCTTATGGGGCGGCGGCGGGTGGTGCCACCGGGATGGCGAGCGGAGGTGGTTACGGCGGGGTCCTGATCTTTCGGGACGGAGAGGGAATGCGCCCCGACGTGGCTGCCGCCTACGACCAGATGGCGGCAGCCGCCCGCGCCGACGGGATCGCCCTCATGGTGGTCTCCGGCTTCCGCTCGGACGCCGAGCAGGCCGAACTCTTCGCCGCCCATCCCGATCCGACCTGGGTCGCGCCCCCCGGCCAGTCGCTGCACCGCTGCGCCACCGAGCTCGACCTCGGTCCCTCCTCCGCCTACGCCTGGTTGGCGGCGAACGCCGGTCGCTTCGGCTTTCTAAAGAGGTACGAATGGGAGGACTGGCATTTTGGCTTTGAGGCTGGACCTGCTCCCTGCTCGCCGCAGGGGGAAGCGGTGGCCGAGGATGGGAAAGGCGCGACCTCGCTGGCCGCCACCTCGACCACGCTGCCCGCCTTCGTTCCCGTCCAGTACCGCGAGCCGATCCTCCGGTCTGCCGCCCGCTGGGGTGTCCCGCCGGCGCTGATGGCGGGTCAGCTGATGGCCGAGTCCGGCTTCGACCCCAACGCCGGCTCATCGGCCGGTGCTCAAGGCATCGCCCAGTTCATGCCGAGCACCGCCGCCGCCTACGGCCTCACCAACCCTTTCGATCCCATTGCCGCGATCGATGCCCAAGGCCACCTGATGTCGGACCTTCTCCGCCAGTTCGGCTCGCCCGAACTCGCCCTCGCCGCCTACAACGCCGGCCCCGCTCCGGTCGAAGCCTGTCACTGCATCCCGCCATATCCCGAGACCCAGGCCTACGTCACCCGCATCCTCGCCCTGATCGGCGGCGCCGGCGCTGTCGCGATGCCGAGCTTCGAAGTGCGTCTGGTGGCGTGAGCCATTTCGTAATACGATAATGCTTCACATTCATCCCGCTGCTCGGAAGCACGGGATCGCCGACGCCGACATCAAGCACGCTGTGAAGTACGCGATGACCATTGAAGACAGTGATGACTGTGCTCGCCTGTATCTCGGGCCCGCTCGCGATGCCGCGCTGCTCGAGGTCGTCACCGTGAAGCGAGGAAGAAAGCCGGAGATGGCCATCCATGCAATGAAGATGCGTCCGAAATGCGAGCGCATTTTGCTGGGGGAGCGACGATGAAAAGACAAAGGACTTATGGCAGAACCCCTGATGGCAAGCTCATTACCGAGGAGTTGGTTGAGGAGCTTTCTCGGAAGGCCGAGGCTGGCTACTACGTTGACGAGATTCTCGAGCGGCGCCGAGGGCGGCCAGCGATGGGATCGGGACCGGCCACCGTCGAGTCGGTGCGCCTTGACCCTGAGCTTCGAGAGGCGCTTGCTCAACGCGCTAGTAGAGATAAAGAACCAACTAGCAGTGTCATCAGGAAGGCGCTGCGCCTCTATCTGAATTTATAAGTGAAAAGGCCAATTCTTCTCGCGCAGGTCAGCGACCTCCACATCGGGGCCAATGAGAAGGGCGTAGATCCGGTTCCTCATCTCGAGGCGGTCGTCGAGGCGATCCGGGCGCTCCCGAACGAGGTCGACGCTGTTCTCGTCTCGGGGGATCTCACCCATGGCAGCGGTTTGGATGGGTTTCAGATGGCTCGCCAGCTGCTTGAGCGACTGAGTGTCCCGCTCCACGTCCTGCCCGGCAACCATGACGACCGGGCTCTGCTGCGGAAGACGTTCGACCTGCCGGGGGTCGGCGCCGAGCCGATCAACTACTCGGTTGACGTTGGAGAGCTACGGCTCATCGCCTTCGACTCGAACGTCCCCGGTCAGGACCCTGGCCGGTACGAGCCGCAGCAGTTGCGCTGGCTCGACTCCGAGCTGCGGGCGCAGCCCGATCGCCCGACCTTGCTCGCGTTGCACCACCCGCCGCTGGCGACCGCGGTGCGGGAGTGGGACGGGATCAACCTCGAGCCGGGGCAGCGCGAGGCGCTTGGGAAGGTCGTGGCGCGGCACCCCCAGTTGCGGGCGATCGTCGGCGGTCACCTGCACCGCATCGCCGCCTCCACCCTCGCCGGCTGCCCCGTCATCTCCGCTCCCAGCACCTATCTGCAAGCGCGTCCCGACTTCGAGAGCGAAGGCGTCGACTTCGTCTCCATGCCGGGCTTCGCGATCCACGCCCTGCTCGACGGCGAGCTCTCCTCGCAGATCGAATCGGTCGCGCTCTAGGGGCGGGTCGCCGGGATGGAAGCCGGTGCCGGCTCCAGGTGCTCGTGCACGAACCGCACCACCGCGGCGCCCTCGCCGACCGCGGTCGCGCACCGTTTGATCGAACCGGCGCGGACGTCGCCGGCGGCGTAGACGCGGGGAACGCTGGTTTCGAGCAGGCCCTCGGCGCCGATTTCGGGGCCGGTGCGGATGAAGCCCTTCTCGTCGCGGGTGACGGCGTCGCCGAGCCAGTCGGTGCAGGGGGCGGCGCCGAGGAAGAGGAAGAGGAAGGAGTAGGGGAGGCGGGCGCCGTCGCTCAACGTCACCGCTTCGAGCCTGCCGTTGGCGCCGTGCAGCTCGGTGATTTCGCTGCGGTCGCGGACGCTGACGCCGTAGCGGTCGAGCTCCCCGAGCAGGTAGTTGGACATCGTCTCGGCGAGGTCGGCGCGCCGGTGCAGGAGGGTGACGAGGGCGCCGCCGCGAGCCAGCCAGACCGCCGCTTGCCCGGCCGAGTTGCCGCCGCCGACCACCCCGACCCGCTGGCCGCCGCAGATCTGCGCCTCCGGCGGCCCCGCCGCGTAGAAGACGCTGAGGCCCTCGTACTGATCGAGGTCGGCGATCGGCAACCGCCGGTATTCGGCGCCGGTGGCGATGACGACAGCGCGGGCGGAGATCTCGTTTCCCTCTTCGAGGCGAACCAGGTGCCGCTCGTCCCCCGGCTCCAGCGCTTGCGCCCGGTAGGGGGTTGCGGTGCGGGCGTTGAACTTGCGCGCCTGCGCGACTGCCCGGCTGGTCAGCTCGTTGCCGGTGATGCCCGCGGGGAAGCCGAGGTAGTTCTCGATCCGGCGCGAGGTCCCGGCTTGACCGCCGAGAACGGTGCGCTCGACCACCAGGGTGTCCAGTCCCTCCGAGGCGCCGTAGACAGCGGCGCCGAGACCGGCGGGGCCGCCGCCGATCACCAACAGGTCGACCTCCTCCTGCTCTCCCAGCTCCAGCCCGATCCCCAGGGCTCGCGAGAGCTCGCCGCCGCTGGGGGCCTGCAGCTCGGCGCCACCCGGCAGCCGCACCAACGGGATCTCCGCCTCCGCCCGCCCTTCCAGCGCGCGTGCCGCCTCCGCGCTCTCTCCCGGCTCCAGCCAGGTGAAGGCGAGCCGCTGGCGTTTGACGAAGTCGACCAGCTCGCGCGTAGCCACGGAATCGTGCGGGCCGACTATCTCCACCCCGACCCCCTGCCGCTGCTGCAGCAGTTCCCGCCGCTGGACGAAGGCGGAGAGGAGGATGTCGGAGAGCGCCGCATCCTCGAACAGAAGCTTGCGCAACTCCCCGCGCTCGACCGCGATGTAGCGCATCGGCTCCGTCACCACCGCGGTGAGGAAGACCGTCTGGCCGGTCAGCAGGTTCATCTCGCCGAGGAAGCTGCCGGCGCCGTGGCGGACGATCTCGTTGCCCGTCGCATCCAGCACCGCCGCCTCGCCCTCGCGGATGGCGATGAACAGGTAGGACTCGTCGCCGATCTGGAACAGCTTCTCGCCGACCGCCGCCGTTCGCTCCTCGCCGTGTTCGGCCAGCGTCGCGAGCTGGCTGCTGGAGAGGACGCGACTGACCGGAGCGGGCACGCGTCAAGGCTAGCGGGCACGGGTAGGGTGCCTTTGACGTCAGCGACCGAGAGGAATCGATGCGCAACCCCTTCACCCACAAGAAGCTCGAGCAGGTCGACGATTCGGCCGCCGCCAACGGCTACGGCGATCGGATGGAGGCCCGCTTCGCCGGGGCCGATCTCGAGGCCGAGAAGACCGGTTTCAGCTTCCACCGGATCAAGCCCGGCAAGCGCCAGCCCTTCGGCCACAAGCACGAGAACGCCGAGGAGGTCTACGTGGTGGTCCGCGGCGAGGGTCTGCTCAAACTCGACGACGAGATCATCGAGATCGAGACGCTCGACGCGATCAGGGTCTCACCCGAGGTGATGCGCTCCTTCGAGGCGGGCGAGGAAGGCCTCGAGGTGATCGTCTTCGGCCCCCGCCATGAGGGCGATGGCGAGGTCAACCCGGGCTTCTGGAGCGAGTGAGCGAGCGCGGATAGACTGCCCGCCGATGGCACCCACGGAGGTAAACGGCGTCGAGGGGATGAAGGATTTGGTCGGCCAGGAGGTCGGCCCTAGCGAGTGGCGCACCATCGGCCAGGAGGACATCGACGCCTTCGCCGAGCTCTCTGGCGATCACCAGTGGATCCACGTCGACGTCGAGCGGGCGAAGAGCGAGAGCCCCTTCGGCACCACGATCGCCCACGGCAACCTCACCTTGGCGACGGTCAACGGCTTCCGCGCCGAGCTGATTACCTCCAACGGCTTCGCCCTCGGCGTCAACTATGGCTGGAACAAGATCCGCTTCCCGGCCCCGGTCCCGGTCAACTCCCGCATCCGCGCCAAAGCCGAGGTCGTCTCGGTCGAGGAGAAGGGCAACGGCTGGTACGAGGTCGTCACCCGCTTCACCCTCGAGGTCGAGGGCGGCGAGAAGCCGTGCTTCGTCGGCGACTCGGTGACGCGGGTGATGGCGGCGACTTAGCTTGCGGCTGAAAACTGTTCGATTAGCTCAACCGGTAGCTGATCTTGAGCTCGACCGGCCAGTTCCGCCGTACTCCCCGCTCTTCAAGACTTTTCGTTAAAGCTGCGAAATCAAGCACTGCGAAAGGTTCGCTGCCTCCCCTCAGTTCATATTGGACTGAGACTTGATGCCACGTTCGATAACGGGTGCTCTTCTTGCGTCCACTCATAACTTTTGCGTGACGGGCGATGGCTTCTATGGAGTCAGGAAAGCCAGGAATAGTGGAGAGGGGAAAGCTCGTGTTATCCGTCGAGGCTTGAATCTCGGCCAGGGTCAGCTGATGAACTTCGGTTTTCCACTCTGGTTCATCGAATGGGTGCCTGTTGGCCTCGGGGATGTTTAGGCCTTCTGGCCAGCACCCCACTGAAACTTTCTCCTTAGGAGAGATCCCTTTGAGATAGACCTGCTCTGGGTGGAATTTCTCCTGTAGATCAATGGGCAGTAGGTCCAGCCCGAAGGCAGGATCTATCGCTATGCCGTGCGGTCGAGCAAGATCCATCAGCCGAGCGGCAAGGTTCAGGACCCTTCCGGAGTAGTCGAGGGTGCGATCCGTTGAAGCGAGCTTGGCTGCTGACCCTCGAGCAATGCCGATTCCAACATCCTGGGGAACCGCGAAGTTGATCATGGGCTCTCCTGAGCAGAGGGAGCCAAAATTCTCAACGATCTCAAGTGAGTCGCGCACCACTTTGATCGCCAGTTTCTCTAAGCCTTCTTCCTCAAAATCAAAAACAACTAGCAAGCCATCGCCAGTTGGCTTGAAGAAGGAAGCCTTGGAGAAGTAGCTGTCTATTAGCTTTGCGTAGAGCTTCTTCAGGTAGATGGCAGACTGGGCAGGGTCAACTTCTAGGCTCCAGTCTGAGAACCCGCGAATATCGAGATTTAAAGCGATGACAAACTTCGAGTATCCCTTGGCATCGTCGAGACTTTCGCGGAACTGATTGTGCATGCTCAGATCCTATTTGGATGTTCTCGTCGGTGCCGGCTTGACTGCTTACCGAGGCGGCGGGAAGTTGCGCGGGTCGCGCCTTTCGTCGTGCCACCAGAGGGCGCGGTCGTAGACGTACCACTCGCCGAGCCCGAGGAGGATCGGGACGACGATGAAGATGATCGCGAGGACCATCGGCTGAGCGTAGCGGTAGGGGGGCTACAGCGGTGCGACTTATGGTCGCTATAGGGACCATAAGTCGCACCGCTGTGCGCGATGGTCGCTATTCGACCGTCAGCGTGCCTTCCATCCCGCCCTGGCGGTGGCCCGGGACGGAGCAGTAAAAGGTGTAGTCGCCTGATTTGAGGTCGACTTTGGCGGACTCGTTGCCTTCGGCGAAAACTTCGGTGCCGCCGATGTCTTTGCCGCCGGAGTCTTCGATCCGCACGTCGTGGGGGACGGGCGAGGAGTTGGTGAAGTTGACCGTCACCTTGCCGGCTTCGGCGCTGGCCTCGTCGGTCGTGTAGGCGAGGGACCCGCTCGGGTCGGCTTCGACGTCGAAGGTGGCCGAGTCGGCGGTACCGCCTTCGGCCTCATCTTTGGCTTCGCCGGCCTTGTCTTCGGCCTCGTCCTTGGCTTCTCCAGCCTTGTCTTCGACTTCGTCCTTGGCTTCGCCAGCCTTGTCTTCGACTTCTTCGGCGGCGCCTCCCACCGGCGAGGTGTCACTCGAATCGTCACCACCGCCGCAGGCGGCTAGCGCCATCGCGGCGAGGAGCAGGGCGAACAGCGGTACAAGTTTCTTCATCTGGGTCCTTTCCAGCAGGGAGCTGATCTCCCGCAATCTAGTCGCGATACGTACCGACCCGCTACCCGGTTCAACGGCCGTGGAACTCCGGGGTGCCGCCGCCGAAGAAGGTCTCGACCCCGTTGCGGAGGTCTTCGGTCGCCATCGAGTCGGCGATCCCGTGCCGCTCCAGCTGCAGGTGCTCGGTGATGCTGTTGTCGAGGCTCACCCCGCAGAGGTGTTTCGCCATCCGCACGTAGTGGGGCGCCTTCTTCGCCAGCTCCTCGGCTTTGATCCGCGCCCGCTGCATCACCTCTTCGGCGCCCACGACCTCGCTGACGAGGCCCAGCGCCAGCGCCTCTTCGGCGGTCAGGTTCGGGTCCTCCAGGAGGATCTCCAGCGCCTTGCTCGGCCCGACCACGCGGGGCAGGAAGTAGGTCATGCCGCCGTCGGGGGAGGCCCCGATCCGTCCGTAGGCGGGGGCGAAGAAGGCGGTGCTGGCGGCGACGCGGATGTCGCAGGCGAGCGCCAGCGAGAACCCGGCCCCGGCCGCGGGCCCGTTCACCGCCGCGATCACCGGATAGGGGATCCGCCGCAGGTGGACGATCGCCTGGTGCAGGACCTCGGCCCCGCGGCGCACGTCGGAGGGCAGATCGATCTCTCCCGACTCGACCCCTTTGCGGAACCAGGTGACGTCGCCGCCGGCGCAAAAGGCCTTGCCGGCGCCGGTGACGATCAGCCCCCGCAGCGGCGCCTGGTCGGCGAGCCAGGCGAAGGCGACGGTCATCTCGCCGATCATCTCCGGGCTCATCGCGTTGAAGGCGTCCGGGCGGTCGAGGGTCAGGGTCCCGATCTCCCCGTCGATCTCGATTCGCATCGTGTTCAGCTGCGGCGGGTTGATGGTCTCGCTGGTCATCGCGTTCTCCTGGGTTGACGTCCGGGTTTGGCCGAGTGGCCAGCAGCCTACCCTTAGAGTGATGGCCAAAGGCAACGACAACGGCGCCCTGAGCAGGGCCGAGAGGATCGCCCAGCAGCGGAAAACGCTGCCCGACCAGCCCGGCGTCTACCTCTTCTACGACCGCGACGGCGAGCTCCTCTACGTCGGCAAGGCGCGCTCGATCCGCAAACGGATCTCCTCCCACTTCTCCGGCGGCAACACCCGCCTCACCTCCCGCATCGACCGTATCGAGAGCCTCGTCACCGCCAACGAGGCCGAGGCGCTGCTGACCGAGCAGAGCTTCGTCAAGCGCCACCGGCCGCGCTTCAACATCCGCCTCCGCGACGACAAGTCCTACCCCTACGTCGCGGTCAGCCTCGACGAGGAGTTCCCGCGGGTCTACTTCACCCGCGAGAAGCACCGGTCCGGCCGCGCCTACTTCGGCCCCTTCTCCAGCGCCAAGCGGGTACGGGAGACCCTCGACCTGCTCGGCAAGCTCTTCCAGTTCCGCACCTGCGAGGGCAGGGAGCCGGGCCGCCGCTCCGGCAGCCCCTGTCTCGATTACTACATCAAGCGCTGCGGGGCACCCTGCGTCGAGTACATCTCCAAGGAGGAGTACCGGCACAACATCGACGCGATCGTCGACTTCCTCTCCGGTCGCTACCGCCAGGTCGAGCGCGAGGAGCAGGAGAAGATGGAGGCGGCCTCCTCGGCGCAGGAGTTCGAGCGGGCCGCGGTCCACCGCGACCGCCTGAAAGCGATCCGCTCGCTGTTCGAGCGCCAGCGGGTGGCGGGCGCGACGATGGGGACCGCCGACCTGATCGGGGTCGCGGTCGAGGGGGTCGACGCCAACGCCCAGGTCTTCCAGGTCCGCGACGGGATCCTCGCGGAGCGCCAGAGCTTCTACCTCGAAAACGAGGGCGAACGCGAGCCGGCCGAGGTCGCCGAGGAGTTCATCTCCCAGTACTACTCGGCCTCGCCCTCGATGCCGCGGACGATCATCGTCGGCCCTTACCTGCGCGACCGCGCCGAGGTCCTGGCCGAGGCGCTAAGCGAGCGCCGCGGCTCGCCGGTCGAGGTCCGCGCCGCCGAGCGCGGCGACAAACGGCGGCTGCGCGAGCTGGCCGAGCGCAACGCCCAGCTCGCCCTCGACCAGGACCGGCTGCGGCGCGAGCACCGCCGCTCGCAGCGGGTCGAGAGTCTGGCGGCACTGGCGCAGGCGCTGGGGATGGAGGAGCTGCCGGTGCGGATCGAGGGTTTCGACATCTCGACGATCGGCGGCGAGCACACCGTTGCCTCGATGGTCGTCTTCGAGGGCGGGGCGACGAAGAAGTCCGACTACCGTCGCTTCAAAGTCCGCGGCGACCTCCGCCCCGATGGAATCGGCAACGGCGGCCCCGACGACTTCGCCTCGATGGAGGAGGTGCTCGCGCGGCGGATGGCGCGCTACCTCGACCAGGCCGACCTTTCACCGCACGACAACAAACGCGACGCCAGCTTCGCCTCGCTCCCCTCGCTGATCCTGATCGACGGCGGCAAAGGACAGCTCGCCGCCGGCGTGCGGGCGCTGCAGCCGTTCACCGAGCGCGGGGTCACCATCGTCAGCCTCGCCAAGCGTCTGGAGGAGGTCTACGTCCCCGGCCGCTCCGAGCCGCTCGACCTCGCCGCCGACTCGGAGGCCTCGCGCCTGCTGCAGCGGGTCCGCGACGAGGCGCACCGCTTCGCGATCGACCACCACCGCGGTCGCCGCGACCGCGGCATGCTCGAGGGCTCGGTGCTCGACGACCTGCCCGGGATCGGGCCGGCGCGCAAGCGGGCGTTGCTGCAACACTTCGGCACGCCGGAGCGGTTCCTCGCCGCCACCCGCGAGGAGCTCGAGGCAGTGCCCGGCCTGCCTGGCAAAGTAGGCCGCGAGATCCACGAGCAGCTGAACAGGACCAACTGAGGAGCCGGAATGGCGGAGCGGGTGGAGACGGAGTTGGAGAGCGACGGCGAGAGCGACGGGCGCCCTCCCAAGCAGGTGACGCTGGTCGTCATCAGCGGCCATTCGGGGGCGGGCAAGTCGGCCGCAATTGCCGCCTTCGAGGACGGCGGTTACTTCTGCGTCGACAACCTGCCGCCGCGGATGATCGCCGGGCTCGGGGAGCTCTTCCGCCACGAGGGCAGCGGGGTCGAGCGTGCCGCGATCGTCTCCGACGTGCGCGGCGGCGAATACTTCGACGACCTGCTGCAGGTGCTCGCCGACCTCGAGGCCGAAGGGCTGCGGCCGATGGTCCTCTTTCTGGAGGCCGACGAGGAGACCCTCCTCGACCGCTACAAGGAGACCCGCCGCCGCCACCCGCTGGCCCCGGAAGGCCGGATCGTCGAGGGGATCCGGGCCGAGCGCGAGCTGCTGGCGCCGCTGCGCGAGCGTGCCGACAAGGTGATCGACACCAGCGATCTGACCGGCGGCGAACTGCGGCGCCAGATCGCCGAGGAGCTGCTGGGCCAGGAGGGGGGCGGCAAGCTCGCGCTCACCCTGCTCACCTTCGGCTTCAAGAACGGGCCGCCGCGGGACGCCGATCTCACCCTCGACGTCCGCTTCCTCCCGAACCCCTATTACGACGACCGGCTGCGGCCGATGACCGGGATGGACCAGGAGGTCCGCGACTACGTCGAGTCCGGCACCCAGGCGGGCGAGTTCTACGGCCGCCTGCTGCCGCTGCTCGAGTTCCTCGTCCCCGCCTACGTCGCCGAGGGCAAGAGCCACCTGACGATCGCGGTCGGCTGCACCGGCGGTCGCCACCGCTCGATCACCGTCGCCGACCGCATCCGCCGGGACCTCGCCAGCCGCGAGGACGTGATCGTCCGGGTGAAGCACAGGGACGTCGAGCTCGGCTGAGCCTAGAATCGCTGGTTCTTGGCTGAACCTGTCATCTCCATCAAGGGCCTCCGCAAGAGCTACGGCGAGACGGAGGCCGTTCGCGGCATCGACCTCGAGGTGAACCGCGGGGAGATCTTCGCGTTCCTCGGCCCCAACGGAGCCGGGAAGACGACGACGGTCGAGATCCTCGAGGGGTATCGCAAGCGCAGCGGGGGGGAGGTGGCGGTGCTGGGCGAGGACCCCGAGCGGGCCAGGCGCGACTGGCGGCAGCGGATCGGGATCGTCCTGCAGAGCTGCCGGCTCGATCCCTACCTGACCGTGCGCGAGTCGCTCGACCTCTACGCCGGCTACTACTCGGACCCGCGTCCGGTCGGCGAGGTGATCGAGCTGGTCGGGCTGGCCAAGAAGGCGAACGACCGCACCGGCAAGCTCTCCGGCGGCCAGCAGCGCCGGCTCGACGTCGGCATGGCCCTGGTCGGCGACCCGGAGCTGCTCTTCCTCGACGAGCCGACGACCGGGTTCGACCCGGCGGCACGCCGCCAGGCCTGGGAGACGATCGCCGGCCTGCGCGAGCTCGGCAAGACCGTCTTCCTCACCACCCATTACATGGACGAGGCGCAGCGCCTCGCCGACCGGGTGGCGATCCTCGCCGACGGCGAGGTGGTCGCCCGCGGCGCGCCGGAGGACCTCGGCGACCGCGGCAGCCAACCCACCGTGATCACCTACCGGGGCCCGGAGGGCGAGGTCTCGCTGACGACGACGACGCCGGTCGAGACCCTCAACGAGCTGACCGGGAAGGCGCTGGCCGAGGGCTTCGCGCTGGAGGGCCTCGAAGTGAAGCGGCCGAGCCTCGAGGACGTCTACCTCGAGCTGACCGAGCGCAGCAACGGCAAGGTCGAGCAGGGGGTGCCGGGGGCGTGAGCATGGTCCTCCACCAGTTCCGCTACGACCAGAAGGCGTTCTGGCGCAACCCCGCCGCGGTCTTCTTCACCGTCGCCTTCCCGGTCGTCCTCCTGCTGATCTTCGCCACCGTCTTCAACGGCCAGACGATCGAGGTCAACGGCGGCATCGAGATCACCGCCTACTACGTGCCGGCGATCATCACCCTGGCGGTGATCTCGGCGACGATGCAGAGCCTGGCGATGTCGCTGGTGATCGCCCGCGAGGACGGTCGTCTCAAGCGCGGCCGGGGCACCCCGATGCCGGCCTGGGTCTTCATCGCCGGCCGGGTCGGCAACTCGATCGTGGTGGCGCTGATGATGCTGGCCCTGATCGCCGTGCTCGGCCGCATCCTCTATGACGTGCCGATCCCCTGGAGCGAACTGCCGGCGATCCTCGTCACGCTGGCGATCGGCGCCGCGGCCTTCAGCTGCCTCGGCATCGCCCTGACGGCGCTGATCCCCTCCCAGGACGCCGCCGCCCCGATCGTCAACGCGCTGCTGCTGCCGCTCTACTTCCTCTCCGGGATCTTCATCCCCGACGACGAGCTCCCGAGCGGGGTGATCGAGTTCGCCAACCACTTCCCGATCCGCGACTTCTTCCAGGCCTTCTTCAACGCCTACCTGCCGGGTGGCGGCTCCGGACTCGACTGGGGCAACCTCGCGGTCGTCGCGATCTGGGGCGTCGGCGGTCTTCTGCTGGCGATCAGGTTCTTCCGCTGGACCCCGCGCTCGGGCTGAGGGGCTAGAGCACCATCAGGCCGGCGAGGCTGAGGAAGCCGGTCATCATGATCCCGACCAGCGCGATAAAGCCGTGAAACATCAACCGCCGCAATTCCCTGATGTCCGAGTCGACCCGCGTGAATCCCTCGGTCATCCGAGTTTCGACGCTGTCGAACCGTTCGTCGATTCTCTCCTTCAAATCGTCGAGGCGCTCGTCGGTCCAGCTCTCTCGCATCGTCTCCATAAAACTACCGTAACTTTCTGTCTGTAACAAGACAAGACAGAAAAGTGCCGGATCCGTGCCGACTAGGAGAAGGCTCTGTCACCGACCCCGCGTCTTTCCAGTGGGTCCCTCCTATAGCCTCCTTCCCTCAATGCTCCACCACGTCCTCCTGGAGGTTGGCGACCTCGACCGCAGCGCCGCCTTCTACGACTCGATGCTGGCCCCGCTGGGTTGGCGACGCCATTTCGAGCAGGACCAGACGATCGGCTGGGGGATTGCCAAACCCGTCTTCTTCGTCTCCGGCAAGCACGATCCTCAGCCTGGCTTCGGCCTCTTGAGCTTCTCGGCGTTGGGGATCGTCGCGGTCAAGGCCGCCTGGGAGAACGGCGTCAAATCCGGTGGCGTCAGCGTCAGCGATCCGGGCGAACAGCGCTCGCACGGGTCCGGCTCCTACTCCGCTTTTCTCAAGGACCCCGACGGGTACGAGATCGAGATCACCATCGGCTCCGATTAGCTCGGAAAGCCCGCAGTGCCGAGTCCATAGGATCGGCTTCCCACAACCCGCTTCACAAATAACTTAGGAGGAATCAGTTCATGGCTGTGAAGGTCGGCATCAACGGTTTCGGACGCATCGGGCGCAACGTCTTCCGGGCCGCGAAGGCGGCGGGCGCGGACATCGACTTCGTCGCCGTCAACGACCTCACGGACCCGGCGACGCTCGCCCACCTGCTCAAGTACGACTCGATCCTCGGACGCTTCCCGGAGGAGGTCTCGGTCAACGGCGACGTGATCTCGGTCGGCGGCGATCAGCTCAAAGTGCTCTCCGAGCGCGATCCGGGTGCGCTGCCCTGGGGTGAGCTCGGGGCCGACGTGGTGATCGAGTCGACCGGTTTCTTCACCGCCCGCGCCGACGCCGCCAAGCACCTCGAGGCCGGCGCGAAGAAGGTGATCATCTCGGCCCCGGCCAAGGAGCCGGACGTGACCGTCGCCCTCGGCGTCAACTTCGACTCCGACTACGACGCCGAGAACCACGACGTCATCTCCAACGCCTCCTGCACCACCAACTGCCTGGCGCCGCTGGCGAAGGTCCTCAACGACGCCTTCGGGATCGAGCAGGGGCTGATGACGACGATCCACGCCTACACCGCCGACCAGCGCCTGCAGGACATGCCACATAAGGACCTGCGCCGGGCGCGCGCCGCGGCGCTCAACCTGATCCCGACCACCACCGGCGCCGCCAAGGCCGTCGGGCTGGTGCTGCCGGAGTTGAACGGCAAGCTGAACGGGTTCGCGATGCGGGCACCGGTCCCGACCGGCTCGGTCGTCAACCTCACCTTCACCACGCCTGAGGCCGTCACCGCCGAGCAGGTCAACGCGGCGGTCAAAGCGGCTGCCGAGGGGCCGATGGAGGGGATCCTCTCCTACACCGAGGATCCGATCGTCTCGACCGACATCGTCGGCGACCCGCACTCGTCGATCTTCGACGCCGGCCAGACGATGGTGATCGGCGACGGCAAGCTGGTCAAGGCGGTCAGCTGGTACGACAACGAGTGGGGCTACTCCAACCGCTGCGTCGAGCTGGCCGGCAAGGTCCTGCCGTCCTGATCCCGCATCGGGCTGGCTGAATGGCCTTCGCCAAGGCAAGCGTCCGCGACGCCCAGGTCAAGGGCCGCCGCGTCCTCGTCAGGGTGGATTTCAACGTCCCCCTGGCGGATTACGCCCCCGGACGCGAAGCGGAGGAGGTAGGTCGTCATGTCGCCGACGACACCCGGATCCGGGCGGCGCTGCCGACGATCGAACTGCTGCGCGAACGCGGCGCGGCGCTGATCCTGGCGGCGCACCTCGGCCGGCCGGAGGGCGGGCGGGACCCGGCGCTCTCGCTGGCGCCGGTGGCGAAGCGCCTCGGCGAGCTGCTGGGGACCGAGGTGAGGCTGGCGCCGGGCCTGATCGAAGGCGACGTCGACCTCACCTGCCGCGCCCTCGGGCCCGGCGACGTGCTGCTGCTGGAGAACATCCGCTTCGAGGCGGGGGAGACGAAGAACGACCCGCGCCTGGCGGAAAGCCTGGCCGAGCTGGCCGACGTCTACGTCAACGACGCCTTCGGCGCTGCCCACCGTGCCCACGCCAGCACCGCCGGCGTCGCCGATCACCTGCCGGCCTACGCCGGGCTGCTGCTGGAGCGGGAGGTGAGCGAGCTGACCAAGGTCGTCGAGTCGCCGCGGCGGCCGCTGGTGGTGGTGCTGGGCGGGGCCAAGGTTTCCGACAAGGTCGGCGTGATCGACCGCTTCCTCGAAGTCGCCGACCAGATCCTGATCGGCGGCGCGATGTGCTTCGGGTTCTTCAAGGCGCAGGGGATCGAGACCGGGAACTCCCTGGTCGAGGGCGTCGAGCTGGCCAAAGAGGCGCTGGAGCGGGCGGAGCAGTCCGATTGCGAGCTGATGCTGCCGGTCGACTTGGTCCTCGGCCGCGAGTTCTCCGCCGATACCGAGCGCAAAGAGAGCGATGGGGTGGAGGTGCCCGAGGGCTGGATGGGTCTCGACATCGGCCCCCGCAGCGCCGAGCGCTACGCGCAGGCGATCGCCGCCGCCGGGACCGTCCTCTGGAACGGTCCGATGGGCGCCTTCGAGATGGAGCCTTTCGCCGCCGGCACCCGCAAGGTCGCCGAGGCGGTCGCCGCGGCGCCGGGTACCACCGTGGTCGGGGGCGGCGACTCGGTCGCGGCGCTGAACCAGTTCGGGCTCGACGACGAGGTCAACTGGGTGTCGACCGGGGGAGGGGCTTCGCTGGAGCTGTTGGAGGGTAAAAAGCTGCCGGGCGTGGAGGCCCTGCTCGACGCCGAAGAGGAGACCGCCGATGCCTGAGCGCACCCCGTACATCGCCGCCAACTGGAAGATGCACAAGACCGTCGCCGAGGCGGCCGAGTTCGTCAACGCGCTGCTGCCTCGGATCGCCGCCACCCAGAGCGACGTGGTCATCTGCCCGCCGTTCACGGCGCTGACCGCGGTGGTCGAGCGGCGCTACGGGACCGCGGTCAAGGTCGCCGCCCAGAATATGCACGAGGAAGACTCGGGCGCCTTCACCGGCGAGGTCTCGGCGCCGATGCTGGTCGAGCTCGACGTCGAGGCGGTCGTCCTCGGCCACTCCGAGCGGCGCCAGTACTTCAACGAGACCGACGAGGCGCTGGCGCGCAAGGTCCCGGCGGCGCTGGCGGCCGGCCTCGAGCCGATCCTCTGCGTCGGGGAGAGCGAGGCGGCGCGCGACGCCGGCGAGACCGAGGAAGTGCTGGAGCGCCAGCTGCAGGCCGACCTCGGCGGCCTCGAGGCGGGGCAGATCGGCGAGGTCGTGATCGCCTACGAGCCGATCTGGGCGATCGGCACCGGCCGCACCGCCACCCCCGACCAGGCCCAGGAGGTCTGCGCCTTCATCCGCGACGTGCTGCGGGCGCGAGGCGCCGCCGCCGACAAGGTCCGGATCCTCTACGGCGGCTCGGTCAAGCCGGACAACGCCGCCGAGCTGCTGGGGCTGCCGGACGTCAACGGCGCCCTCGTCGGCGGCGCCAGCCTCGACGCCGAGGACTTCGCGGCGATCGTCAACGCGGCAGACTGAACGGATGAGCCCGCTTGTCCCCTCGCTGGCCCTGATCATCCTCGACGGCTGGGGACTGGCCGAGCCGGGGCCGGGCAACGCGATCTCGCTCGCTAAGACGCCCGTCTTCGACCGCCTCTGGGGCGAGTTCCCACACACCCAGCTCTCCGCCCAGGGCAAGGACGTCGGCCTGCCGGAAGGGCAGATGGGCAACTCCGAGGTCGGCCACCTCAACCTCGGCGCCGGCGCGATCGTCAAGCAGGACCTGGCCCGGATCGACGACGCCGTCGCCGACGGCAGCTTCTTCGACAACGAAGTGCTGCGCGCCGCCTGCGAGCGCGCCCGCCAGAGCCCCCGCGGGCGGCTGCACCTGCTCGGCCTCGTCTCCGACGGCGGCGTCCACTCCGGCTGGGAGCACATCGAGGCCTGCATTGAGCTCGCCTCCCAAGAAGGCGTCCCCGACGTCGTCTTCCATGCCTTCACCGACGGCCGCGACACCTTGCCGCACGGCGGCAAGGGCTACCTGGAAGAGCTCGAGCGCTGGCTGCGCCAGGCCGGCCGCGTCGCCACCGTCAGCGGCCGCTATTACGCGATGGACCGCGACACCCGCTGGGAGCGGACCAAGCTCGCCTACGACGCGATCGTCCACGCCGAGGGGCTGCGCGCTCCCAGCTCCGGCGCGGCGATCGCCGAGTCCTACGCACGCGAGGAGACCGACGAGTTCGTCAAACCGACGGTTATCGGCGACTACGACGGCGCCGCCGAAGGCGACGTCGCGCTCTTTGTCAACTTCCGCCCCGACCGCGCCCGGCAGATGAGCCGTGCCCTCGCCGAGCCCGGGTTCGACGAGTTCTCCCGTGCCGGCGCCGCGCCGCTCGACCTGACGACGATGACCGAGTACCGCAAAGGATGGCCTTACCCGGTGGCCTTCCCCGAGCAGCGGCCGCAGGTGACGCTGGCCGAAACGATCGCCAACGCCGGCGCGACCCAGCTCCACGTCGCCGAGACCGAGAAGTACGCGCACGTCACCTACTTCTTCAACGGCGGCCGCGAGCAGGAGCTGGAGGGGGAGGAGCACTGCCTGGTCGAATCCCCCCGCGACGTCCCCACCTACGACCACAAGCCCGAGATGAGCGCCGCCGCCGCCGCCGAGGCCTTCGTCGGCCGCTGGAACGGCGGCACCTACCGCTTCGGGATCATCAACTTCGCCAACCCCGACATGGTCGGCCACACCGGCGTGATCCCCGCCGCGATCAAGGCGGTCGAAGCCGTCAACGGCCACCTCGGCGAAGTCGTCGAGGCCGTCACCGGCAAGGGCGGTACCTGCATCGTCACCGCCGACCACGGCAACTGCGACCACATGCTCGAGCCCGACGGCTCCCCCAGCACCGCCCACTCGCTCAACCCGGTTCCCCTGATCGTCACCACCTCCGGGATCTCCCTTCGTGACGGCGGCATCCTCGCCGACGTCGCCCCCACCGCCCTCGACCTCCTCGGCATCCCCCAGCCGGAGGCGATGACGGGCCGCTCGCTGGTCAGCTAGCTCACTGGAGCCAGAAGCCGAGGACCGCGCCGACCCAGCCGGCCGCCAGCTTCTGGACCGCAGGGTCACCTAGTTCGAAGATCAAGACGCTGAAGCCCGCGATGAGGCAGACGGTGGAGACGACTGCCTGCATGATCGCCCGGATCATGCGCTCTGACATGAACCCTCCTTGAGGAGGCAGGCGCTAGAAGAGGGATTCCTGCCGGCTTCTGCGGCGGGCCAGTTCGTAGCGAATGAGCTGGATCGTCCACCGAATCCGATTGCCAAACCAATGCCGTCGTTCCATGACGGGAGGCGGGGAGTTCTTCTGGGTGGGGATATCGGATGTCTCCAAGCTGCGTTTCACGTTTCAGAGGTTAAAGGCCCCGCGGACAGAAAGTCTCCCCCTCGATTGAAATTCCTATCCCGCACTTAGCGGTAAAAGGACGCCTAGTGGCAGGGGCGGGGAAACCCATACGCTGCTCACGTGCGCCACGACCCGCAGCGACTTAGGTTCGAGATCGAGGCCCGCGACGGCAGCGCCCGCGCGGGGGTCATCCATACCGCCCACGGGCCGATCGAGACGCCGGCCTTCATCCCGCTGGCGACGAAGGGGACGGTGCGGGGGTTGGAGTCGGCGGAGGTTGCCGGGCTCGGCTACCAGTTGATCCTCGGCAACACCTACCACCTCTTCGTCTCGCCGGGGCCGGAGCGGATCGCCGCCGCCGGGGGGCTGCACGGCTTCATGGGCTGGGAGCGGGCGATCATCACCGACTCCGGCGGCTTCCAGGTCTTCTCGCTGGCTCATGGCGGGGTCGCCAACGAGGTCAAGGGCAGCGGCCGCTCCGGTGGCGAGCCTGGCTCCCGGGTCGAGATCAGCGAGGAGGGGGCGCGGTTCCAGTCCTACCGCGACGGCTCCGAGCTCTTCATCTCACCCGAGGTCTCGATGAGCGTTCAGGCGGCGCTCGGCTCCGACATCGCCCTCGTCTTCGACGAGTGCACGCCCTTCCACGCCGACCGCGACTACACCGCCCGCTCGACCGAGCGCACCCACCGCTGGCTCGATCGCTGCCTCGCCTGGCACGAACGTGAGGGGCCCGAGCGCCAGGCGGTCTTCGGGATCGTCCAGGGCGGGACCCACGAGGATCTGCGGCGCGAATCGGCCCAGTGCGTCTCCGAGGCCGGCGTCGACGGGCTGGCGATCGGCGGCACCCTCGGCCGCGACAAGGAGGAGATGGCGGCGGTGCTGGCGATGACGGCGCCACTGCTGCCGGAGGAGGCCCCAAAGCACCTGCTGGGGATCGGCGAGGTCGACGACCTGCTCGGCGGCATCGCCCTCGGCCTCGACGTCTTCGACTGCGCGGTGCCGACCCGCCTCGCCCGCCACGGCGTCGCCCTGGCGCCCGATCCCGAGAAGCGCTTTCGCCTCGACCTGCGCAAGGGCCGCTGGGTCGGCGACCGCGACCCGATCGTCGAAGGTTGCCCCTGCCCTGCCTGTCAGCGCCACGACCGCGACTACATCAGCTACCTCTCCCGGGCCGAGGAGCTGACCGCCGTCCGCCTCATCGTCCTCCACAACCTCACCTACATGCACGAGCTCACGACCCGCGCCCGAACTGCGATCAAGAACGGCACCTTCGAGTCATTTCGATCGGCCGTGCTTGGAGGAGCTACTCCCTGGGCGGCCTGAGCAGGAGGGAGGGTGGACCCCCTCCTCTCTCAACTTGCTCGGGTGGATCGCCTTCGGCCGTCCGAGATAGCCATGACCGAGAAGTACAAGCCGTTCGGAGGGGGTCCACCCTCCCTCCCCGCGACGTCTATTCCGTGTTCTCCCGGACGAGGTCTTTCACTTCTTCTACGACCTTGTCCACCGTGTCTCCGGCGACTCGTGAGACCTTTACTCCTGCTGCCTTATCCGTGGTGACAATCACGACGGTCGCCACCACCGCCGCCACCAGGACCAGTGCCACCAGGGCGAGGACGAAGCGGACGAAGCGGGAGAAGGCGCCGCGCTTGCGCGGTGCCGCGGCGCGGGGCGCCGGCGCGACGGGTGGCGGTGGGGCGGGGGCGACCCGCGGTTGCGGGCGGCGCGTCTGCGAGGGGGGCCGGTACTCGGTCTGGCCCGTGTCACGGCCCATGTGCCGGGTCGCGGCGGTGTCGCCGCCGAGCACGTTCGTCGCCGCGGTTCCCTCTTCCATCGGTAGCGTCACGTCGCCGCCTTCCAGGCCCAGTCGCAGACCCGACGCCAGCTCGTCGGCGCTCCCGTAGCGCCGCTTCGGGTCCCCCTCCAGGGCCCGCAGCACCGCGGCGCCGAGCGTCTCCGGGACTTCGCCGTTGTAGGTGTCGGGCGGCAGTGGCTTCTCGTTCTGTTGGCGCACCGCAAGCTCGGCCAGGGAGGAGCCCTCGTAGGGCAGGCGGCCCGTGAGGAACTGGTAGAGGACGACGCCGAGGGCGTAGACGTCGGTGGCGGGCGTCGCCTCCTCGCCGCGCACCTGCTCGGGGGCCAGGTAGGCGGCGGTACCGACCACCGACCCCACCTGGGTGATCCGCGTCTGCTCCATGGCCCGGGCGATCCCGAAGTCGGTCAGCTTGACGATCATCTCGCCGCCGCCGACCGGGCCGCCGACGATCATCAGGTTCCCCGGCTTGACGTCGCGGTGGATGATCCCGCGCCGGTGCGCGTAGTCGAGCCCGGCGCAGGCCTGGATCCCGATCTCCGCCGCCACCTCCGGCTCGACCGGCCCGGTGCGCTGCAGGATTTGCGCCCCCGAGCGCCCCTCGACGTACTCCATGACGATGTAGTGGCGGCCTTCGTCGACGCCGGTGTCGTAGACCTGGACGATGTTGGGGTGGATCAGCCGCGCCACCGCCAGCGCCTCGCGCTTGAAGCGTTCGACGAAGCGCTCGTCGTCGTGGAGGTGCTCGGCGAGGATCTTCACCGCGACGGTCCGCTCGAGGATGCGGTCGGTCGCCTTATAGACGTTCGACATCCCGCCGGTGCCGAGCTTCTCCGAGGTCTCGTAGCGCCCCGAGAGGGTGCCTCCTCCGGCCTCCATCATTCGACCCCCACGCTGGGACTGACCCCACCCGAGGGCGGCACTTCTTCGGGTTCCGGTTCGACCGGCGGGGCGCTTTCGCCGCCGCCGCCTTTTTCTTCGCCTTTGCCGTTCGCCTGCGAGGGCAGTTCCGGTCCTTCGCCGCCTTCCGGCTCTTCCTCCGCCTTCGAAGATTCCTTGTCTTCCTTGTCGGGCTTTTCCTTCTTCGGCTTCTCTTCGTCTTCCACGTCTTCGGCACCAACATCGGATTCGAACGATGGTTCCGTTTCTTCGTCGTCTTCTTCTTCGCAGCGGCCGACGACTTCGCTCAACTTCGCCGTCCCTTCCTCCAGCGCCGTCTGCAGCTTGCGGTCGACGCCTTCGAGTTCTTCCACCTGGGCAGCCACCTCGGCGACCGCGCCTTCGGCGCCGATGCAGTCGCCGGCGTCGGTGAGTTCCTCGACCTCGTTCAGGTTCGATTCGATCTGGTTGGCGGTCGTCCCCGGCAGCAGGTCGGCGTCCTCGCCGCTGCCGCAGGAGGCCAGCGCCACGGCGCTGGTCGCGCCGAGGAGGTAGACGAGCAGAAGTGCGCTCAAGCGGGCCATGATTCGAGTCTAGACAAAGGCTCGGGATCGATATTTGCCCTGCATTTTGGGATCAACGACCCGCCTCCAGACGCTCGGCGAGGACGCTCGGGAGGCCGGCGTCGAGAATCGCGTTCGCCGCCCCCTCGATGTCGTAGGGGACCCGGTGGTAGCGCGCCAGCCAGCGCTCGGTGTCGAGCTCGAGCCAGGCGGCGCGGGGATCGCCGTCGCGGGGCTGGCCGACGCTGCCGGGGTTGAGCAGCCAGTCTCCCTCGCCGATTTCGATCTCTGCCCCGTCGGCGGCCTGCGCCCCTTGGGCGTAGCCGGGGCGGGCGCCCGGGGTGCGGACGAAGAAGAGGGCGATGTGGGAGTGGCCGATCAGCCCGACCCGCTCCTCCTGGGCCTCGAACCCGGCTTCGGCCTGTTCGGTCGAGAGCACGTACTCCCAGATCGGGTCTCGGGGGGAGGCGTGGAAGAGGCCGACCCCGTTTTGGGAGGCGGTGGGCTCGAGCGAGCCGAGGAACTCGAGGGTCTCCTCGCTGACGTTCTTCCGGGTCCATTCGACCGCTGCCGCCGCCGCCTCGGAGAAGGTCGAGATGTCGAGCGCCCCCAGCAGCGCCAGGTCGTGGTTGCCGACGAGGCAGGTGCTGCTGCGCTCGCGGACCAGCGCCGTGCAGGCGTCGGGCTCGGCTCCGTAGCCGACCATGTCGCCGAGGCACCAGATCTGGTCAACCCCCGCCTCATCGACCGCGGCGAGGACGGTCTCGAGGGCGTGCCGGTTGGAGTGGATGTCGCTGAGGACGGCTGCGCGCAAGCGGGCAGCGTACCCTGGGCGACCCTCGGTCCATACGATTGACCGATGAGTGCCACCGATTCGGTCAGCGCGCTGCGGGGCGCGGTGGAGGGTGCCGCCCGGACGCTGCGGGGCGGCGAGCCGACCCAGCCGCGGCCGACGCTGGAGCGTCCGCCGAAGCCGGAGCTGGGCGACTACAGCTCCAACGCGGCGATGCTCCTCGCCGGCTCCCTGGGCGACAACCCGCGCGCCGTCGCCGAGCGCCTGCGGGGCGAGCTGGAGGCCGATCCCGGCCTCGCTCCCGATCTGGAGCGGATCGAGGTCGCCGGCCCCGGGTTCGTCAACTTCTTCCTCGCCGACTCCTGGTACCTGAGGGCGCTGGGCGACCTCCTGGGAGCGGGAGAGGGCCTGGGGCCGAACCCGACCGAGGCGCCGGAGAAGATCCTGGTCGAGTTCGTCTCCGCCAACCCGACCGGTCCGATCCATGTCGGCACCGGCCGCCACGCCGCCTACGGGGACTCGATCGTGCGGCTGCTCAAGGCGGCCGGCCAACAGGTGCGGCGCGAGTACTACGTCAACGACGCCGGCAGCCAGATCGGCCGCTTCGCCGACTCGATCGCGGCGCGGATGCGGGGCGAGGAGCCGCCCGAGGACGGCTACGCGGGCGAGTACGTGAGCGAGATCGCCGAGCGGCTGAAGGCCGAGGGGGTCGATCCGGCAGATCGGGAGACGCTCGAAAAGCGTGGGATCGAAGCGGTCCTGGACGAAGTCCGTGGAACCCTGGAGCGCTTCGGCGTCAGCTTCGACAACTGGTTCTCCGAGCGCAGCCTCTACGCCAAGGGCGAGGTCGAGACCGTCCTCGCCGAGCTGGAGCAGCGCGGCCACACCTACCGCCACGAAGACGCGCTCTGGCTGCGTACGACCGACTTCGGCGACGACAAGGACCGGGTCCTGATCCGCTCCAGCGGCGAGGCGACCTACCTGACGCCGGACATCGCCTACCACTGGGACAAGCTGCAGCGTGGCTTCGAGCGACTGATCGACGTCCTCGGCGCCGACCACCACGGCTACGTGGCGCGGATCCGCGCTTCCCTGGAGGCACTCGGCGCCGACCCGGCCGGCTTCGAGGCGCTGATCATGAGCCTCGTCCACGTCGTCGAAGGCGGCGAGCGGGCGCAGATGTCCAAGCGCAGCGGCGACTTCGTCACCCTCGACGAGCTGCTCGACGACATCGGCGCCGACGCGACCCGCTGGTTCATGCTTTGGCGCAGCCACGAGACGACGGTCGACCTCGACCTCGAGATCGCCCGCAGCCAGTCGAGCGAGAACCCGGTCTACTACGTCCAGTACGCGCACGCCCGGATCGCCAGCATCCTGCGCAAAGCCGGGGAGGGGGCGGAGCCGTCGGTCCTCGCCGAGGCAGCGGGCCGGCCGCCGCTGGAGGAGAGCGAGAAGGTCCTGGTCAAGCGCCTGCTCGAGTTCCCCGAGGAGGTGCGGGTGGCGGCCGATCGCCGGGCGCCGCACCGGATCTGCGCCTACTCGACCGCGGTCGCCGCCGATTTCCACGCCTTCTACCGCGACTGCCAGGTGGTCGGGGCCGAGGGCGAAGGGGTCGAAAGCTCGCGGCTGGCGCTCTGCCTGGCGACGAAGCGGACGATCGCCGCCGCCCTGGGCCTGCTGGGGATCTCCGCGCCCGAGCGGATGTGATGCTGCGGAGCCGCAGCAGGCTGCCGGTCCTGGCCGAGATCGACGGTCCGCCCGAGGGGACGCGCGCGTGGTCGCTGCGAGGAGGGGATTTCGCGAATCTGGATCGGGTGCTGCCGCGGCTGGCGCAGCACCGGGTCGTCCTGGTCGCCGGCGAGGGAGAGGCGCCGGCGGTGGCGGCGATTGCCCTCGCGGCAGCAGCGGCGGCCTCCGGCCGGCGGACGATGCTGATCGACTGCGACCTGGCTCAGCCGCGGCTGGCGGCCCACCTCGGCCTTGCCTCTGCGCCTGGAGTCCACGAGTACCTTCGCTGGGAGGCGGAGCCGGCGGACGTGCTGCAACCGGTCGCCCTGGCCGGCCCGGCAGCCGGTGCCAGCGAGCCGCTCGTCTGCATCTGCGGCGGCCGCCCGGCGACCAAGGCCGAGACCCTGCTCGGCCTGCAGAGCTTCTCCCACCTGGTCGAGAAGCTGCGCGGCGCCTACGAGCTGGTCCTGGTGGTCTCGCCCCCGGTGGAGAGCGAACCGGCGGCGGCCCTTGCGGTCGCTCGCCAGGCGGACGCCGTGCTCGCGGGCCTGCCTGCTGACGGGAGCACCCGCGTCTTCAAGGCGGCGATCCGCCGGCTGCCGATCCCGGCGCTCGGCGCGATCGAGATCGGTTAAAGGTCGTAGCGGGCGAGGTCGGCGTCGAGCCGATCGGCGTCCTCGCGAGTAGGGCCGTCCGGTCCTCTTTTTCCATCCCGGTCATCTGGCCCGCCGCCGGCCCGGCGCCAGCGCAGCACCCCGATCGCCAGCGCGATCGCGGCGAGCAGGAAGGCGACGATCGGGACCACGTAGGCGGAGAGGCTGAAGCCGGAGCCCTTGGGCGTCGCCAGCACCTCGTCGCCGTACTCGGCGACGAGGGCGTCCTTGATCTGCTCCTCGGTCTTGCCTTCGTCGATGAGCCGGCCGATGAACGCTTTCTCGCGCTGGGCCTGCGGCGCTTCGGCCAGCTGCAGCAGCGTCCCGCAGACGGGGCACATCACCTCCGCTTCGATCTCCGCCAGGGTCACGCTTTGCTCGGCGGCGAAGGCGGGGGGAGCGAGGAGGGCGAGCGCGGCGAGCACCAGGAGGACCAACCGCCCGCTCATGATTTGCCCCCCGGCAGCAGCGGCACCACCTGCTCGCGCAGGTACTCCTCGCTGACCGGGCCGCGGACGAGCAGCCGCACCTCGCCAGCAGGGTCGATGAGGAAGTTCTCGGGCACGCCGGTGGTGCCGTAGTCGTCGGCCGCATCGCCGTCGCCGTCGCGCAGCTGCGGGTAGGAGAGGTCGTATTCCCGGGCGAAGTCGCGCCCGTCGCTGCTGAGGTCCTGGCTGTCGATCCCGAGCACCGTGAACTCAGGCCCCCCGTGCTGTCGCTGGAACCGCTCCAGCGCCGGCGCCTCCTCCCGGCAGGGGATGCACCACGAAGCCCAGAAGTTGACCAGCACCCAGCGCCCCCGGTAATCGGCCAGCGATTCGGTGCCGTCGCCTTCGAGGCGGGGGAGGGGTTCGGTCGGCACCGCCTCGCCCACCGAGAGCCCCGAGGACCCCTTGTTGACCAAGCCGAAGACGAGCAGCCCGACCAGGGCCACCACGCCAAGCACTGCGAGGGAAGAGCGAACGCTCACGGGCCGTGAAGACTAGATGCCACGGCGCCCCGGCAGCCCGCCCACGCCTTAGAATCACCCGCACGCGGACGTAGCTCAGTTGGTAGAGCGCAAGCTTCCCAAGCTTGAGGTCGCGGGTTCGAACCCCGTCGTCCGCTTTCCTTGACTAAATCTATTGACTGATCAATAGATTTACTGCATTCTCCTCCGCCCATCAACGAGAAGGAGGAGATAATTGATTCCCAAGTTGAAGTCGCTCGGTCTGGCCCTGGTTGCCATGCTCGCTTTGAGCGCGGTCATCGCCTCGGCTGCCAGCGCGACCAATTTCACAGCTTCGAGCTATCCCACCGCGGCAACAGCGGAAAGCGCTCTGGGAAATGACGTCTTCAAAACCGAAGGCGGCAGCTGGGAATGCAAAACCCACTACGCAGCCGCGGCGCTTTCCGCGCCCTCGGAAACGCTCACAGTGACTCCGACCTGGACGAGCTGCAAATCGTTCGGCTTCCTCAGCGCGACCGTCAACACGAACGGTTGCGATCTGGTCTTCCATGTCTCTGGGGCTATGGACTACCAGTGTCCGAGCGGAAAAGCGATCACCATCGTCTCCGGGACCTGTGAAATCTCCATCGGCGCCCAGAAAGGTCTGCAGAAAGTCGATTTCGCCAACTCGGCAGGCAAAATCTCGGCCCAATTCACAGTCACCGGCATCTCCTACACCGTCCTGAAAGACGGCTTCGGCTGTCCGTTCGGTGGCACCGGCCTCAAAACGGGGGCTACCTACACGCAGAGCAACCCGATCACCTACGCCTCTACCAACGGAGCGACGCTCGACATCGGCTGATTCCTGGCGTCTGCTGCGCAGGACCCAGATCGGAAGGGCCGGGGAACTTCCCGGCCCTTTTTTGAGCTCCAGCCCCCAACCCGACCTCCTCTATCGGACTTCCCTATCCTGCCGCGATTAGGTAACCCTAATTAGGGTGCCCTAACCAGCGAAAGGAGCCGATCTTGTACATCGTCATGAACGTCGTCGAGGCGAAGGAGGGGAGCATCGAGGACTTCGAGCGCGCCTTCCGGGAGCGGGAGCGGCTGGTGCAGCAGGCGGAGGGGTTCCTCGGCTTCGAACTGCTGCGTCGCGATCGCGATCGCGATCGCGAGTACGTCGTCCTTACCAAATGGGAGAGCGAGGAGACCTTCAAGGGGTGGGTCGGAAGCGACCTCTTCAAGCGCAGCCACCGCCATGCCGACGGTCAGTTCGCCCATGCCAACGAGGTCCGTTGCTACGACGTTCTCGACGTCGAGGTTGCGGCGTGAAGCGGGTCCTCCTCCTCTCGCTGGCCTTCGCTCTTCTCGTTCCGCCAGCGGCCGCGCAGGCGGCGCCGCGGATCGTCGCCCTCACCCCCTTCGGCGCAAACACCCTGGCCAAGCTCGGCGTCAAGCCGGTCGGCGTCGGGCAGACGCTCGGCGGTCGCGAACGGCTCTCGCCGAAGCTGAAGGGTGTCACCGTGCTGCCGCTCTCGCACCCCAACGGGCCGAACCTCGAGCAGCTCGCCTCGCTGGAACCCGACGTCGTCCTCTCCTCCCCGACCTGGGCGAAAGGCAACGAGTCGATGGGCGACCTCGGGATCGAGGTCCTGATCCGCGAGCCGCGGCGCCTGCGCGAGTCCTACGCCCAGACCCTCTCGATCGGCAGGCTGGTCGGCAGGGCGAAAGCCGCCAAAGCGCTGGTGAGGAACCTGAAGAGGCGAGTGGCGCAGGCTCGGCGTGAGGTCGAGTCGCGGCCGCGGGTGATGCTGATCCTCGGCGTCGGCCGCACGCCCTTCGTCTTCCTCCCCAACAGCTGGGGCGGCGACCTCGTCACCAAGGCGGGTGGCGAACTGCTCACCGGCGGGGTCGAGTCGGATTCGGGTTTCGAGCGGATCTCCGACGAAGTCGTGATCGCCGAAAACCCGGACGTGATCATCGCCGTACCGCACGCCGAGGAGGACGACATTCCCAGCCTCGCCGAGTACCTGCGGACCAACCCGGCCTGGGCCGGCACCAACGCCGTCGAGAACGACCGCATCTACATCTCGGTTGACAACTCGCTGCTGCAGGCGGGCACCGACGTCGCCCGCACGATCCGCAAGCTGCGGCGCAGCTACCTCGACAACTGGCCTGGATGAGCGCACACGGTCTGACGATCCGTGAGGCCGGCGTCTCGATGCGCCGGCCGCTCGTCTACGCGGCACTGTTGGCGGCACTGCTGGCGGCGAGCGTCGCCTCGCTCGCGCTCGGCGCGGTCAAGGTCCCGATCGCCAGCGTCCTCGAAATCCTCTTCGGCGACGCGCCCGCCGGCCCCGAGCGGCAGATCGTCGAGACCCTGCGACTGCCGCGGCTGGTCGAGGCGCTCGCCGTCGGCGCCGCCCTCGGCGTCGCCGGCGCGATCCTGCAAGGGGCGCTGGCCAACCCGCTCGCCTCCCCCGACGTGATCGGCGTCACCGGCGGCGCCGGCTTCGGGGCGATCCTGATCATCATCCTCTTCCCCGGCTCGATCGCGCTGCTGCCGGTCGGGGCCCTCGCCTTCGGCCTCTTCGCCGCCGCGCTCGTCTTCGCGATCGCCTGGAGCGGCACCAACCGTGGCAGCACCGGCAAGGTGATCCTCGCCGGGATCGCCGTCCTCTCCCTCTTCACCGCCGGCACCACCGGCCTGCTCGCCGCCTATCCCGAGAAAGCGCCCTCGGCGATCTTCTTCATCGCCGGCGGGCTGACCTCGAGCGGCTGGGAGGAGATGGGCGCGATCTGGCCCTACTTCGCGGTCGGGTTCGCCGCCGCCGCCTTCCTGATCCGGCCGCTCGACCGGCTGGCGCTCGGCGACGACGTCGCCGGCTCGCTCGGCTCGCGCCCGCACCTGATCCGTCTCGGCGCGGCGATCGCGGCCGCCCTGCTCGCCGCCGCCTCGGCGGCGATCGCCGGCCTCGTCGGCTTCCTCGGACTGGTCGTGCCGCACGTGGTGCGGATCGCCGGCGGCACCTCCAGCCACACCTTCGTCGTCCCCGCTTCGGCGATCGGGGGCGCCGCCCTGCTCGCCGCCGCCGACACTCTGGCGCGGACCCTGCGGGCGCCGATCGAGATGCCGGTCGGTCCCTTCATGGCGATCCTCGGCGTGCCCCTGTTCCTCTGGCTGCTGCGGAAGGTCGTATGAGCGCCGCGGCGGTTCGCGCGAATCCAGCTCAGCTCGAGGCCGAAGGGGTGGAGGTGGAGATCGGCGGCACCCCGATCCTGCGCGGCGCCGACCTCGCGCTCGATCGCGGCGAGCTCGTCGCCGTGGTCGGACCCAACGGAGCCGGCAAGTCGACCTTCGTCCGCGCCGTCTCCGGCCTGCAGCCGTTCTCGGCCGGGGTCGTGCGCTGGTCGGGCCGGGTGCTCCCGGGCTTGCGCGGCCCCGAGCTCGCCCGGCTGCGCGCCTTCGTCCCGCAGCGGATGCCGGTGCCCGCCGGGGTCGAGGTCCGCGAAGCGGTGACGATCGGCCGCTCCTCGCACCTGAAGCCGCTGCGCCGTCTGCAGGGGCACGACCGCGAGGCGATCGCGGCGGCGATGGAGCGGGCGGGGATCAGCCGCTTTGCCGAGCGGCCGCTGACGACGCTCTCGGGGGGAGAGCTGCAGCGCGTCCAGATCGCGATCGGCCTCGCCCAGGAGGCGCCGGTGCTGATCGCCGACGAGCCGACCTCCCAGCTCGACCTCGGCGCCGCGGTCGGGATCGCGACCCTGCTGCGCGGGCTCGCCGACGAGGGCCTGGCGGTCCTGCTCGTCGTCCACGATCTCGCCCTGGCGAGCGCGGTGGCGGACCGGGTGGTGATCGTCGCCGCGGGCAGGACGGTCGCCACCGGCTCGCCGGCGGAAGTCCTCACGGCCGACCGGCTCGCCGAGATCTGGGGGGCCGACGCCCGCCTCACCGCCGACCAAGGCCGCACCGCCCTGCAGGTCGCCTGGCTGCCCGAGGGAGCGCGCGAGACGGTCGGGTCGTCTTAATTCCGATCTTGTTAGTGTGGATTTATTAGGGCACCCTAATAAGGACAAGGAGAAGCTTGAAGAGAATGGATGGGAACCGATTTGACCAACGCCGCAACTGGCCGACCTGGGGCATAGCCGCCGGCGCGCTTGCCTGCCTCTGGCTCTTAGCCGCACCGGTCGCGATGGCAGCGCCGGGCCAAGGCTCAGCCCAGCTGCGCTTCGCCCAGCACAGCAAGGGCCGCACCCTGAGCGGCCAAGGCGTCAGAGTCATCGCCGACTCCCCTCTCCAGGCGCAGAGCGTTCTCACCCTCCCGATCTCCTCGGTCGAGACCGGCGCCGCGGCGGCGGCCACCAGCGATGGCTGGCTTCGCTTCAAGCGCGGTAAACGAGCCGTTGCCCTCAGCGGCCTCCGCTTCGACCTCGCCGCCGACACCCTGAACGGAAAGCTCGGCGACGAGGAGATCCCCGTCTTCCGACTCGGCGGCCGGGCGCAGGTCGACGCTGCGGCCGGCACGGTCTCCCTCGGCGGCGGCAAGCTGCGCCTCACCGCCGCGGCCGCGAGCGTGCTCAAACAGCGCCTCGGTCTCGACCGCGCGCTCCTGCGCAAGGGCGTCGGAGCGATCTGGCTGTCGGCGCGGGCGAACCTCGCCAAGGCGGCACCGGTGAACCCGATCCCGGCCCCGACCCGCGTCGCCGTCCCGGTCGTCTCCGGTGAGACCGACTGGGGGGTGCTCGCCAGCTGGCGCAAATACGTGCTCGGCAACCTCCCTCCCGGCTCGGCCGGCACGATCACGACCGCCGACGGCGCCGCCGAAAACGGCATCCCCTCGGAACCGGGCAGCTACTTCGGCTTCCCCGAGGCCGGCGGCAGCAGCTTCGAACGGGGCCTCAACGGCGCTACCGACAGACTGGTGCTGGAGACCGAAGGCAGCGTCACCTTCGCCAAGCCCGCTCACTGCATCATCGGAGTCGAGCTCGCCGACCTCGTCGTCACTCTCGACGGCGCCGGCTCCTCGATCGAGCTCGACTCCGTCTACGACATCGATACGCCGCCGGGCTGCGACGACCAGCCGGCCGTGCCGACCAGCGACGTCACCTTCGCCACGCTCGACCTGAGCGGCGTCGCACCCGTCTACTCGGACGGAGGAAAAACGGTCACTTGGAGCGCGATCCCGGCGACCCTCACCGCCGAGGGCTCGGCGGCGTTCGGCCTTCCCAACTACAAAGAGGGCCAGGCGCTGGATCCGGTGACGGTCACGGTGGGCCTCGGGTGAGACTCGCCCCCGCCAAAGCGCAGGTGCACGCCACGGTGGCGGTGGCGGGGGCCCTCCTCGCCCTCTCCGCCACCGCGGCGCTCGCCTCGCCTGCTCCCGTCGAACAGGGTGCGCTCAAGCTCAACGGGGCAGCGCCCCAGGCCCTGCGGGCGAGCGGTGTCCGCATCGCTCCTCTGGGGTCGGCCGACGGCGGCAGCCGCGACCTCGTGCTGCCGGTCCGCGCCGGACTGGTCGGCTCGTCGGTGACGGTGCTGCGGTTCGGCGGCGGCGTTTCCCTCACCAGCGGCAAGCGGCAGCTGCGGCTCCGGGGCCTCCGCCTCACCCTCGGCAAACGCGCTTCGGTGAGAGGGAGGCTGGGCGGTGAGAGCCTCACCCTCTTCCAGGTCCTCGAGGGAGGAAGCCGCGAGATCGACCCCGCTCGCGGCAGCGTCCGGCTCAGCGGCCTGCGCCTGAAGCTGCGCCGTTCGGTCGCGCGGGAAATCGCCGCGCGGCTGCAGTTGGAGCGAGCCCTGCCGCGTGGCTTCGGGGTTCTCTCGGTGACCAAGGAGGGGCTGATGCCGGGAGGCGGTCCCTCGGCCTCGCCGACGGATCCGAGCAAAGCGAGCACGGGCTGCCCGCTGCCGAGCAGCGCCGGTCCGGCACCGGAGGAGCCGCTGCCGCTGGCGGTGCGTCCTCCCGCTGCGGTCGACGTCACCGCCGCCACCGTCAGCTGGGAGGTGCGCGAGTCCTTCATCCGTTACATCAACACCGGGGAGGGGACCAGCGTCTTCGGCGGTGCCGTCGCGGCGCCGCCCGAGGTCCGACCCGGATCCTCGACGCCGCTCGCCTACGGCTTCGGCTTCCCCTTCGCGAGCGGCTGGCACGACCCCGGCGCCAACCTCGCCGACCCCGCCGACGACCGCGCCGCGGTCTACTTCGGCGGCGGCCTCCGCTTTCTCTACAGCGCCCACGGCATCGACCTGCGGACGAGCGCTCCCGAGCTCGAGATCGGCGGCGGCGCCTCCCGCGCGATCTTCCTCGTCGCCGACGGCGAGGCCGCACCCGAGCGCCAGGTGATCGTCAACCTCGACCTCGCCCGTGCCGCTTCGGTGCAGGCCAGCGGCACCACCGTCACCTACGACCGCGTCCCCGGCGCGATCCCCTCCGGCACCGCCACTTCTGTCTTCGCCGGCTTTTACGCCCCCGGAACCGACTTCGGATGCTTCACGGTCAGCTACTCAACCGTCTCCTGATCGCCGCGGGCGCCGTCGCTGCGGTGGCGCTGGCGGCCCCCGGAATCGACGCCGCCCGCGCCGACGCGGCGCAGGTGACGGTGGTCAGCCCGGGCGGGGTGCCGAAAACGCTTTCGCTGGAAGCACTGGCGGGAAGCGAGGACGTACACGGCCGCTCCTACGTACTGCGTGGAAGCTCCGGAGAGAGCACGCAGGTCATCAGCGGCTTCTCGCTCGCCGCCCTGCTCGAAGCCGCCGGGGCCGATCCCTTCTCGTTCTCCTACCTCGAAGTGCAGCGACCGGCCGGTGGGTCGGTGCTGCTGAGCAGCGACCAGGCGCGCGACGAAGGGACGTTCCCCGACGGCCCACCCGTCGTCTACGCCACCGCCGCCGGCACCGGGTTTCTGCGGCCGAGCAGCAGCGCCGGCGACCTCAACGCCGGCGACTCCTTCGAGGCTCCGCAAGGCGTGACGATCGCGCTGCGCAAAGGGTCGCCCTTGCGGGTGCGGGCGGAGGCTTCGACCCTGGAGACGCGTCCGGGGGAGCCGGTCGAGTTCACGGCCGCGGCGGAAGGGGCCGGGGCGGGGGAGACGTTCGCCTATAGCTGGCACTTCGACGACGGCGGCTCCGCCGCCGGCGGCTCCGCCACCCACAGCTTCGCCCGCCGGGGCAGCTATGACGTCGTCGTCGGCGTCACCACCCCGAGCGACAGCACCGGCGCTTCCGCCGTGGTGAGGGTCCAGGTCGGGCCGCCGCTGCAGGGTCCGGACCGAAAGGGCGGGGGGACCTCGCGCGATGCGAAAGCTCCGGACCATGGCGCCGCGACGGGCGGCGGCGGTGGTGGGGGAGCGTCGAGGACTCCCACCTCTTCGCTGTCGCCTTTGCACGGCAGGGCCGAACAAAAGCGACAGCCACGCCCGGCGCCGACGCCGCAGAAGGCGCCGCGGGGTGAGTTGGTGAGCGGCGAGCTGCTCAGCGCGATCACCTCGCCTCAGTCCAAGCCCAAGGCTTCGCCCGCGGCCCGGCGGGGCAACCTCGATGGTGAGGAAAGCGGGGGCTCGAGCCTGCCGAAGGCTGCGCTCGGGTTGCTCTTCACCGCCGGCCTGCTCGGTGCCGGCGCGCTGACCGAGGCGAGGAGCCTGCTGCGATGAACGTCGAGCAGATCCTCTTCGAGGTCTCCGACGCGCTGCGAGTGCCGGTCCTGGTTCTCGCCCTGGTGGCGCTGGCGATCGCGATCGCCGAAGCGGGAGCGCTGATGATGGAGCTGCGCCGCCGCCGCGGTCGCAGCCTCTGGGCGCTCGACCACGCGATCGCCGAGTGCCAGGGAAGGCTGGCAGCGGGAATGAAAGCGGAGGCCTACGCGGCCCTGCTGCCGATCGCCCGCAACCCGGCGATGGAAGAGGTGCTCGGTGATCTCGTCGCCGGCTCCGGTGGCCCCGGCGGCGAAGCGCGCACCGCCAAGCTCCTCGCCGAGTACGACTACCGCTCGCTGCGGCGGCTCGAGCGCACCCGCATCCTCGTCCGCATGGGCCCCGCCCTCGGGCTGATGGGAACCCTGATCCCGCTCTCGCCGGCGCTGGCCGGGCTGGCCGACGGCGACGTGGCGACCCTGACGGAGAACCTGCGGGTCGCCTTCGGGGTCACCGTCACCGGCCTCCTGGTCGGGGCGATCGCCTTCGCCATCTCCCTGGTCCGCGACCGCCTCTACGCCCAGGACTACTCCGACGTCGAGTACGTCGCCGCCCGCCTTGCTCCAACTCCGACCAACGGAACCGCAGCTCCCCAAAGTCACTGGGCGGTGGCGCCCTGATGAAGGTGACCGCCCGCGCCCGCAGCCGCGACGATCGCGCCGGCGATCCGCTCGACGGGCTCGTCAACCTCTTCGACCTCGGGATCGTCCTCGCGGTCGCCTTCCTGCTGGCGGCGCTCTCCTCGCTCGACCTCACCTCGGCGCTGACCGAGAAGGCGAAAACCGAGCGCTCGGAGGCGCAGCCGGCTCAAGCCGTCGTCGCCGATCGCGATCAGAAGGTGAAGCCGCTGGAGCTGAAGCCGGGCGAGCGCGTCGTCGGCCGCGGCGAGCCCGTCGGCGTCGTCTATCGCCTCGCCGATGGCCGTACGGTGATCGTCAGGCGTAAGTAGGTGCAGCCTCGGGTTGAGATTGCCTCTCGGCCGGCTCGGACCCGGGGAGGCGGTAGAAGTGCTCGGTGGCGCCGCGCACTGGTCGCTCCCGCACCAGGTCGATCAGGCCGGCTTTGGCCAGCTCGGTGACGTGGTAGTTGGTGTTGCTGAGGGGGATCTGGAGCTCGCGGCTGAGGTCGCTGGGGGAGAGGACCCGGCCGCCGTCGATACCCAGAATTTCCAAAATCGAGACTCGGAGGGGATGAGCCGTGGCGCGGGCGAGCCGCTCCCAGTTCACGGGTACGGCCTCGTGGCTGTGCCCATTTTCCGCTTTGTTTCCAGGAAAAACGCCGTTTGAGGAATGACCGTTGGGGGAATGTCCATTTTGGGTTGGCATAGGGCGATATTACCCAAAATTATTGACTCAAGTCATTAATTCTGGGTAGATTATTCGTCGAGAAGGCTTTTTGGGAGAAACTGAAAGGGAGAAATTGATGCGGAAGCCCGCGCTGGGATCGGTTCTGTTCTTCTGTTTGCTGGCACTGCTCTTGCCGGCGACGTCGCTGGCGGACACGCAGGACATCATCGCCCCCAGTGACCCAGCCCACCCCAGCGTGGACTCCGGCTGGCAGGCGGGCACCTGCAACGCCGAACCGCCGGAACCGGGCGCGGGGCTCTGCTCGATCGCGACCCCCGATCAATTCTTCGACACCGCCTCGGCCCACCCCAACTGGGGCTTCACCCAGTTCATCATCCGCAATGAACCGCCCGGCGAAACTCCCGTCGACGAACTGAAGACGGTCCGAGTGGACCTGCCCGTCGGGCTCAGCGTCAATCCCGGGGCGACCGTCCGCTGCAAACTGACGACCTTCGAAGCCGGCGCCTCGGGCTGTCCGAAAGATTCGGAAGTGGGCAAAAGCCAGGTGACCGCTTCGCTGCCGCCGCTGGGGATCCCCTCGCCGCCGACCGCGCCGGTGACCGAAGTCCCCGTCTACAACGTCGAACCGAAACAGGGAGAGGCTGCCCGCTTCGGCCTCGAACTCGCCGGCAATGAAGTCTTCCTCGAAGGCGACGTGGCCTGGCCCTCCGACTTCCACGAGGGCTTCACGATCCACGTGCCCGCGGCCCTGCCGGAAGACCTAGGCGTGATCCTGAAACTGCTGGGCGGCGAAAAAGGATTGATCCTCAAAAACCGCCTGGTCTTCAACGGCCGCTCCGGCGACGGCACCTTCCTGACCACGCCGACCACCTGCTTTGGTCCCGCCTACGCCCCTGACTGGGTGCCGGGCGAGCAGCCCAACGGACCTTCGGGGGACATCTACACGACCTTCCTCCGCGCCGATTCGGTCGGCAAACCCGATCCCAATTTCCCCAACGGCTCCTCGTTCTTCAAGTCTCCGATCCCGCCCGTCAGCGAAACGAGCGGCCCGGGGACCGAACCGAAAGAGTGCGGATCGATCCCGTATGAACCGACGATCGGGCTCGACCCCGGCACCGCGCAGGTGAACTCGCCGGCGCCGGCCGAGGTCAACATCGACGTCCCGCACCTCCTGCCCGACTTCCTCGCCGGTGAGGACGAACAGGACAGCTCCCACACCAAATCCTCGACGGTGACGCTGCCGCTCGGAATGGGCCTCAACCCTTCTGCCGCCAACGGACTGAAAACCTGCGACGACGCCCAGTTCGGCAAGGGGACCCGCAACCCCGTCGCCTGCCCGCCGGAGTCGATCGTCGGACGGGTGAGGATCGAATCGCCGCCGCTGGTTGACCAGACCAACCCGCAGCCCGAAGAAGCCCTCGAAGGCAACGTCTACGTCGGCAAGCAGCTGAGCCGCGACCCGACCTCCGGCAACGAGTACCGGATCTTCATCGAGGCCAAATCAGATCGCTACGGGATCTCAGTGCGGCTGATCGGCAACGTGCGCGCCGACCCGCAGACGGGGCAGTTGCGCACGACGATCTCGGAAACCCCTCAGGTCCCCTTCACCTCCTTCGACCTCACCTTCAACGGTGGCGCACGGGCGGTGCTCAGCAGTCCGCCGACTTGCGGGCCCAACAAAACCGGTGCAGTGATGACGCCGTGGTCGGGGAACGCTGCGGCCACGCCCGGCGACAGCTTCGCCCTGACCAGCCTCCCCGGCGGAGGCCCATGTCCGAAAACGCTGGCGGCGCGACCCTTCTCGCCTGCCTTCGGTGCTGGTCCCGCGAGCGCCAAAGCCGGCGCCTTTAGCCCGATCTCGATCCAGATCAACCGCGTCAACGGCCAGCAGGAGCTGAAGGGGACGGACATCGTCCTGCCGCCTGGGATGACCGGCAAGCTGCGCGGCATTCCCTACTGCCCCGAGGCGGCGCTGGCCGCCGCTGCAAACCGGGGCGGTAAAGAAGAGGCCGACGGTTCGAGCTGTCCCGCCGCCAGCCAGGTCGGCAGCGCCACCGTCGCCGCCGGCACCGGCTCCGCGCCGCTGAAAATCGGCGGCAAGGTCTTCCTCTCGGGTCCCTACAAAGGAGCTCCTCTCTCCCTGGCGGTGGTCACCCCCGCCACGGCCGGGCCGTTCGATCTCGGCGTGGTCGTGGTCAGGGTGGCTCTGTTCGTCAACCCGGAGACGGCGCAGATCCGGGCGGTGTCGGACCCGATCCCGCACATCTTCGGGGGCACCTTGCTGAGCGTGCGTTCGGTCGACCTGAAAATGGACCGGCCCAACTTCACCCTCAACCCGACCAGCTGCGACGCGCTCGCAACCACCGGCGCGCTCAACGGCGGCGGTAGTGACCCGGCCAACCCGGCGGCCTTCACCGCGTTCGGGGTCAACGCCCCCTTCCAGGCCAGCGACTGCGGCGCGCTCAACTTCCGTCCCAAGCTCTTCACCAAGCTGATCGGGAAGCGCAAGAAAATGCGGCGCAACGGACACCCGGCGTTCCAGGCGACGCTCGTCGCCCGTCCCGGCGACGCCAACATCAAGCGGGCGGCGCTGACGCTGCCGCGCTCGCAGTTCCTCGACCAGAGCCACATCGGCACGGTCTGCACCCGCGTCCAACTCGCCGCCGCGGCCTGCCCGGCCCGCTCCATATATGGATACGCGTGGGCCGAGACGCCGCTGCTGGACGAGAAAGTGGCCGGACCCGTCTACCTCGTCTCCTCCGACAACGAACTGCCCGACCTGCTGGCCGACCTCAAGGGCCAGGTGAACGTGCGGCTCCGCGGCGTCATCGACTCGAAGAAGCGGAGGATGAGGACCGTCTTCGCCAACGTGCCCGACGTGCCGGTGAGCAAGTTCGTGCTGAGGATGAAGGGCGGCAAGAAAGGCCTGCTCGTCAACTCGCAGAACCTCTGCGGCCGCAAGAACCACTCGATCCTCAAGTTCAAAGGGCAGAACGGCAAGAAGCTGAAGGTCAAGAAGCTGCCGCTGCAGACCCCGAGCTGCAAGCGCAAGGGCGGCAAAGGCAAATAGCGCGGCGGCAGCCGCCCCCTCCTCGGACCGCACCCGCACGACATCATCGAAACCGTGATTGACCCCCCTATAGCGGGGTCTTCGACGGTTTCGATGATGGAGACCTGGGTACGGACCTGTCAGGTGAGGAAGAGGATCGCGTACATCGGTTTGCTCGCGCTCGCGGCTGCGGCGCTGTTCGCCCCTGCGGCGCAGGGGGCGGAAGTCGTCTTTGCGCCGCAGAACAATCCGCCGAACAGCGAAGACGGTTGGCAGGCGGGGACCTGCAACACGCCGACGTGCGCGCCTGACAGCCCGAAAGCAGAGTTCTTCGAAACGGCCGCCGGCCACCCCCCGTTCGGGATCACCCAGTTCATCGTCCGGCACAAAACCGAACTCCTTCACAAAGAGCCCGAAGTCGACATGAAGACCCTGCGGGTCGACCTGCCGGTCGGGCTCAGCGTCAACCCGGGCGCCACCCCCCAGTGCACGGCGGCCCGACCCAAAGACTGCCCGCTGAACACGAAAGTCGGCGAAAGCGTCGTCACCGTCTCGCCGGAAGCGCCGCTGCTGCCGCCGATCCCGGTCACCGCCCCGGTCTACAACCTCGTGCCGAAACAGGGCCAGCCCGCGCGCTTCGGCTTCACCGTCGAAGCCATCCCCGGCATCCCGGTTGTGCCTCCCAGCGACATCTATCTCGAAGCCGACGTCGCCTGGGAGTCCGACTTCCACGAGGGCTTCACGATCCGGGTGCCCAAGGTGCCGGCGGTGAAACTGCTGCAGAACCGGCTCATCTTCTTCGGCAATGCCAACGTGAGCCCGGGTGTCGGCTACTTCCTCACCGCACCCAGCACCTGTTTCGATCCGAACCAGCCCGCCACCGCACACACCTACTCGACCTACGCGCGGGCGGACTCGCTGCAGAATCCCGATCCCGCCTTCCCCAACGGCTCGCCCTACGTCGAGTCGAAGCTGCCGCCGGGAACGAGCCCGAAAGGCTGCAACACGATCCCCTTCAACCCCTCGATCGCGGTTGACCCCGGGACCAAACAGGTGGACGCTCCCGCCGGCGCGATCACGGAAGTGAAACTGCCGATCGAACCGAGCCCATCGGGCCAGGAAACCTCGACGATGAGAACGGCGCGGGTGACGCTGCCGGCCGGAATGGGGCTCAACCCCTCGGCCGCGAACGGGCTGTCCGCCTGCACCGACGCCCAGTTCGGCAAGGGAACCCGGAACCCGGTCGCCTGCCCACCCACCTCGAAAGTCGGGACGGTGACGGTGGCGACGCCGCCGCTGCCGGAGGGACCGCTGACCGGCAACGTCTACGTCGGCCAGCAAAAGAGCCGCAACCCCGAATCCGGGGAAGAGTTCCGGATCCTCGTCCACGCGGCCTCCGCCCGGTACGGCGTCGACCTGCGATTGGTCGGCAACGTCGTCGCCAACGCCAAAACCGGTCAGCTGACCGCGGTCTTCGACGACCCGCCCAAGAACGTCCTGCGCGGCGGCAATCCGGACAACCTGCCGAACGGCTTGCCGCAGGTTCCTTTCACGAACTTCCGGATCAGCATCGACGGCGGGTCCAAAGCAGCCCTCAGCAGCCCGCCGACCTGCGGGCCGAACACCACCGCCAGCCAGCTCACCCCGTGGTCCGGCAGAGCGGCGGCAACCCCCTCGAGCAAATTCGACCTCACCGCCCTGCCCGCCGGCGGGCCGTGCCCGAAAACGATGGCGCAACGGCCCTTCGCGCCGGGCTTCAACGCGAAGCCGAAAACCGACGTGGCGAAGACCTTCACCCCCTTCTCGGCCAACATCGTCCGCCCGCCGGGCCAGCAGGAGCTGAAAGGGATCGACATCCTGCTGCCGCCGGGAGCGACGGCGAAGCTGAAGGGCGTCCCCTACTGCTCGCCGAAAGAGCTCGCCGCCGCCGAGGACCGCTCCGGCGCCGCGGAGAGGAAAAACGCCAGCTGCCCGAACGAGAGCAGGATCGGAGTCGCCAAAGTGCAGGCTGGCACCGGTCCCTCGCCGCTGGAGATCGAGGGCGACGCCTATCTCGCCGGTCCTTACAAAGGAGCGCCCCTCTCGATCGCGGTCGTGACCCCGGCGCTGGCCGGGCCGTTCGACCTCGGCAACGTGGTCGTCCGCGTACCGCTCTTCCTCGCTTCGGAGACGGCGCGTATCCACCCGAAGACGAGTGAGATCCCCGACGTCTTCGGCGGCACCAAACTCGACATCCGCTCGATCCTCCTCAACATCAACCGCAAGGACTTCACCCTCAACGGCACCAACTGCCGCAAAGGCGAGACCGCCGGGGCGATCTACGGCGGTGGCGCCAACCCGCTCAACCCGAACGCCTTCGCCCCCTTTAAAGTCGCCGATGAGTTCCAGGCGACCGGCTGCCGCAAGCTGGCCTTCCGGCCGAAGTTGAAGGTCCGCCTCTTCGGCTCCACCCGCCGCACCAAGCACCCGAAACTGCGCGCGGTCCTGAAGGCGCGCGGCGGCAAGGACGCCAACATCCGCCGCGCCGTTGTCGCCCTCCCGCGTGCCCTCTTCCTCGACCAGTCGAGCCTCGCCACGGTCTGCACCCGGGTCCAGTTCGCCGCCGACAACTGCCCGAAGCGGTCGATCTACGGACGGGCTCGAGCCTTCACGCCGCTGCTCGGCAAACCGCTCGAAGGCCCGGTTTACCTGCGCTCCTCGAACAACACGCTGCCCGACCTGGTCGCCCACCTCGAGGGTCAGGTCACGATCGATCTCGTCGGCCGTATCGACAGCTTCCGCGGTGGCCTCCGCACCACCTTCGGCAAGGTGCCGGACGTGCCGGTGGGCAAGTTCGTGATGACGCTGCCCGGCGGCAAAAAAGGCCTGCTCGTCAACTCGGTCGACCTCTGCGAGAAGCCGGTGAAAGCGTTCATCCGCCTCCGGGCCCATAACGGGAAGAAGATCAACCGCAAGCCGAAGCTGCGCACCGCCTGCAGTGACAAGAAGAAGAGCAAGCGCTCCCAGCGCGGCTGAGCTTCTAGTCACCAAAAAGTGTCACATCACAGAACGGTGACACGGTTAGCGGGGAGCAACGGCGGGTAGTACTTGAGCGACCCGCGCAACCCTGTAATGTTTTTGCAGCGGGAGGGATTTTGGGCGCTACAGGGAGCGTCCTCGTTAGGGACAAACGAGGAGGAATTTGATGGCAAAGCGCTCGCTTGCGCTGCTTCTTACGTGTTTAGGGGCTCTGCTCGCCATGCCCGTCATGGCATCGGCAGACACCGAAGACATCATCGAGCCGCAGAACGAAACCCCGTTCCAGGGGTTCCAGGCAGGGACCTGTACCACCAACGACATCGCAGGGCCACCGCCGGAGGAATGTTCGGTGGACACGCCGGAGGTGTTCTTCACTCAGGCTGCTGGCCATCCCCCGGTGGGCTTCACCCAGTACGTCATCCAGCATGACGAAGAAGGGGGCGCTGAGAAAAATCGTCGAACCGCTGGCTAACCGCACGATCAAAACCCTGCGCGTGGACCTGCCGCCGGGCCTGACCGTCAACCCGGAGGCGACGCCTTCGCGCTGCACGCTCGCGGAATTCCTCTTCCAGTCCGAACCGGGCCTCTTCGAACCTAAATGCAAAGAAGAGACCAAAGTCGGCGAAGAGCGCGTGACCCTGTCCAAAAACGCAGAACCGGGAAGAGGCACCGTGGTCCCGCCCCTGACGTCGCAGGGCACCAAAGTCAGCGTCTACAACCTCGTGCCCAACCCGGGCGAACCGGCAAAATTCGGTTTCGTCATCGGCGCCACCAAACCGAACGCGCCGATCTTCCTCGAAACGGAAGTGGCCTGGGAGAACGACTTCCATGAGAGCTTCAGGATCAAATTGCCGATCACGCCGGCAGCGGCCGAAGCGAAAGGCTTCTCTTCGCTGGTCAGCCGCCTGATCAACTTCGGCCGTACGGGAGACGGGACGTACATCACGAACCCGACCACCTGCTTCGACCCGAACGAAGCCCAGTACAGCACTCTCTACTCGACCTGGTTCCGGGCGGAGTCCTACGGGGAACCGAATCCGACGTTTCCCGCCGGCTCAACCCCGGTCGAGGCGAAAGTTCCGAAAGACGAAAGCGGCGCACGGATCAAACAGACTGGTTGTGACACCGTCCCGTTCGATCCGTCGGTTGCGGTCAATCCCGGCACCAGCGCCGTCGACTCACCGGCTCCGGCCACGGTGACGACGAAACTGCCGTTCGATCCCGCCACCGAAGGCGGCGAAGGGCAGATGCAGTCACACGTCCGCAAGGCCGAAGTCTCGCTGCCCAAAGGCATGGGTCTGAACCCGGCCGGAGCGCAGGGCCTGGTTGCCTGCACCGACGCCCAGTTCAAGAAGGGCGTTCGCGTCTACGCGAACGAATGCCCGGCGGCGTCGAAAATCGGCACCGTCGAAGTCGACTCGCCGCCGCTGGCGGAACTGCTGACCGGCGACGTCTACGTCGGCGAGCAGAAGAGCAACAACCCGGCATCGGGTGACCTGTACCGGATCCTGATCGAAGCCAAGAACGAAAAAGAGGGCATCGCCGCCCGTCTCGTTGGCCGCGTCAAGGCCGACCCGACGACCGGCGACCTGACCGCGGAAATCTACGACGACCTCAAAGGCCAGTTCACCGACCAGCCCGCCGGTCTGCCGCAGGTTCCGTTCGAGGAGATCCGGCTCCACTTCAACGGTGGAAAAGACGTCCTCACGAGCCCGCCGGTCTGCGCGGCCTCGAGCACCAGCCTGTTCGAACCGTGGGCACGGCCGGGTGAGCAGAAAGCAGTCAACTCCTCGGTCACCCTGAGCACCGACCCGACCGGCGGGGCCTGTCCGGCCACGCTGGCGGCACGGAAGTTCACGCCGCTGTACAAGGCCAAAGTCGACAGCAGCAAAGGCGGCGCCTACTCCCCGTTCCACGTCAACATCGGGCGTCGCGACGGCGAGCAGGAGCTGAAGGTCGTCGACGTCACCCTGCCGAAGGGTCTGACCGGCAAACTCGCCGGGATCCCCTACTGCTCGGAGGCGGCCATCGCGGCTGCTGCCGGTAAGAGCGGCAACGCCGAGAGAGCCAACCCGAGCTGCTCGGGCGACAGCAACGTCGGCAAGGTCACGACGAAGTCCGGTTCGGGGGCGAACCCGCTGCAGCTCGGCGGACTCGCTTACCTCGCCGGTCCCTACAAAGGCGCCGCGCTCTCGCTGGTGACGATTACGCCGGCGGTGGCGGGCCCGTTTGACCTCGGCACCGTGGTCGTCCGGGTGGCGCTCAACGTCGAACCGGAAACCGCTCAGATCCACGCGGTCTCCGATGCCATCCCCCACATATTCGGCGGGGCAAAGCTGGACATTCGCGCGATCGATCTCGACATCGACCGCAACAAGTTCATGCTCAACCCGACGAACTGCGCCGCGCAAGCGACGACGGGGGCGATCAAAGGTGGCGGTGCTGACCCGGCCAATCCGGCCGCGTTCAGCTCCTATCCCGTCAACGATCCGTTCCAGGCGACCGAATGCAACAAGCTCGCCTTCAAGCCGAAGCTGAAGATCCAGCTCTTCGGCGGCACGGTGCGGAACAAGTACCCGCGCCTGAAGGCGGTCCTGACCGCCCGCAAGGGCGACGCCAACATGGCCCGGACGGCGGTGACGATGCCGCGGTCGCTGTTCCTCGAACAGGGCCACATCGGCACCGTTTGCACCAGGCCGCAGCTGGCCGCCCACAACTGCCCGAAGGCCTCGGTCTACGGGTCGGCATGGGCGAAGACGCCGCTGCTGAGCAAGAAGTTGAAGGGCAAGGTGTACCTCGTGTCCTCCAACAACGAGTTGCCGGATCTGCTCGTCGACTTGCGCGGTCAGGTGGACATCCACCTGCGCGGCGTGATCGGCAGCGGCAAGGGCGGAGGCCTGAAGACGGTCTTCCGCAAGGTGCCCGACGTGCCGGTGAGCAAGTTCGTCCTGAAGATGAAGGGCGGCAAGAAAAGCCTCCTTGTCAACTCACAGAACACCTGCGCGAAGCCGCAGCGTGCGGTGGTGAAGATGAAAGGCCAGAACGGCAAGAAGAAAAACAACAACCGCCAGAAGCTGAACATCGTCTCCTGCGGCAAGAAGGGCAAGAAGTAGTAGGAGCGGTTCAAGCAAGCGAGTCGATCGCACCGGCGCGGATGGCCGAATAGCCTCCGCGTCGGTGCGCCCGACGCTTTCAGTCCTGATCGTCGCCTACGACAGCCGCGACGATCTCGCCCAGACCCTCCCCGCCCTGCTCTCCGAGCTGGGTGAGGGCGACGAGTTGATCGTCGTCGAGAACAAACCTGGCGATGGCAGCATCGAGCTGGTGCGAGAGCTGGCCCCCGCGGCGCAGATCGTCCAGGCCGGTCGCAACACCGGCTTCGCCGGCGGCTGCAACGCCGGCGCCGAAGTCGCGAGCGGTGACCTGCTGGTGATCCTCAACCCCGATGCGGCGCCGCAGCCGGGCTTTGGCGAGGCGATTCGCCGGCCCTGGGTCGAGGGTCGGGAGTGGGGGGCGTGGCAGGCCCTGGTCGCCGATGGCAGCGGCGAGCGGATCAACTCGGCGGGGAACCCGATCCACTTCACCGGCATCGTCTGGGCCGGGGGGCACGGGCGCCCGCTTGCCGACGCCCCCGCAACCGGCGAGGTGACCGCGGCCTCCGGCGCCTGCCTGGCGATCCCGCTCCCCCGCTGGCGGGAGGTCGGCGGCTTTCCGGACCAGTTCTTCATGTACCACGAGGACGTCGACCTCTCGGTCCGGCTGCGTCTGGCGGGAAGCGTCGTCGGGATCGAGCCCGCCGCCGTCGTCAGGCACGACTACGAGTTCGCCGCCAGCGCCGACAAGTGGCGCTGGCTCGAGCGCAACCGCCTCGCCTTCCTCGTCCGCACCTACCCGCGTGCGCTGCTGGCGCTGCTGGCCCCGGCGCTGCTCGCCACCGAGCTGGCGCTGCTGGGCGTCGCGGCGAGCGGGGGCTGGGGGAGGCAGAAGCTGCGGGCGAACCTCGAATTCCTCCGCTGGCTGCCGCGTCTGCTCGGCGAGCGCCGCCCGATCCAGCGCCGGCGCACCGTCAGCGCCGCCGAGTTCGCCTCCTGGCTGACCCCCGACCTCAACTCGGAGCTGATCTCGCCGCTGGTTCGCTCCTGGCCTGCCCGCCTGCTCCTGCGAGGCTACTGGCAGGTAATCCTCTACCTGTTGCGGTAGGGGCCGGGTGTCCATCCCAAAACACTCAAGCAGCCGAAGGCTGCGTTTTGGGAGGGACACCCGGCCCCTTTCCCGCCAGCTAGTTCGACTGGCTGATCGGCCGGATCAGAATCTCGTTGACGTCGACGTTCGGCGGCTGCTCCAGCGCGTACATCACCGCCCGGGCGATGTCATCGTCGCTCAAGGCGCTGTCGCCGGGCCGGTTGTCGAAGAAGGGCGTGTCGACCATGCCCGGCTCGATCAGGGTCACCTTGATCCCGTGGTTGTCGTGCATCTGGCGCAGTTCCTGGCGCAGGGCCTCGCCGATCGCGGTCGCCGCCCACTTGGTCGCCGAGTAGAGCGAGCCGGGCAGCACTCGCCGCCCGGCGATCGAGCTGGTGACGAGGAAGTGGCCGTCGCCGCGCTCGAGCAGGTGGGGGAGGGTGGCCCGAATCGTCAAAGCCACCCCATAGACATTGGTCAGGACCATCGAGCGCCAGTGCTCGGGCGACTCCTCGAGGAAGCCGCGGCCGGCGCCGAAGCCGGCGTTGGCGAAGACCGCGTCGATGCGGCCGAAGCGCTCCAGCGCCGTCGCCGCCAGCGCCTCGACCTCGTCCCACTCGGTGACGTCGCAGCGGACCGCCAGGGCCCGCTCCTCGCCGCCCAGCTCCTCAGCGAGGTCGCGCAGCTCGTCCTCGCGCCGCGCTGCCAGCACCAGCCGGTAGCCCTCGGAGGCGGCGCGGGCCGTGGCGGCGCCGATGCCGCTGCTGGCGCCGGTGATCAGCAAAACGGGGTCTGCGGCCATGCGGTGATTCTCCCAGGTCGGCGGCTTGCGATAATCCCAGCTGCCTGTGGATCCCCAGCGTAAGCGGAAGATTCGGCTCGTCGTCGCGCTCAGCACCGCGGTGCTGCTGGCGGTTGCGCTCGTCTACACCTCGTTCTCGGCCTCGACCGAGGCGAAGGAGCCTTCCCAGCTGCTGAGCGCCGCCCCCGGGACCAGCTACGAGATGACCGGTCGCGTCGTCAAAGGCTCCGTCCGCAAGGACGGCAACGGGATCGCCTTCCGCGTCGTCAACCGCGACGGCAGCAGCAAGAGCCTGCCGGTGAGCTACGAGGGGACCGTCCCCGACCCGTTCCGCGGCGGCCGCGAGATCATCCTCACCGGCAGCCTCGAGAAGAACGGCGTCTTCGTCGGCGAGCCGGACACCCTGATCACGAAGTGCCCGTCGAAGTTCACGACCAAGTCTGATGCCTAGGGGGCATTGGCGAAACCCCCGCGCACGTCTGGCGCCCCCGGACACACTGCGCGGTGCGGCGTCCTCGGTCGGCCAAATAGCTCTGCTATTCGGCCTCCCTGCGTCCTTGCCCCGCTTGGTCCGGGGCTCGCCAGCCGCACACGCAGGTTTCGCCAATGCCCCCTAGCCTCGGCAGCGCCCTGCTGGCGCTCGCCTTCTTCACCGCGATCTTCGCCGGCATCGTCGCGATCCTCGGCCGCGACGGCGACGAGCGCCGGCTGCGGATATCCCGCCACGCCGTCTACGCCTTCTGCGCCCTGGTCACCGGCTGCGTGGTGATCATCGAGCTCGCCTTCGCCAACAACGACTTCTCCTTCAGCGTCGTCGCCGAGCACTCCTCGATCGAGACGCCCTCGGGCTACAAGCTGGCGGCGATGTGGTCGAGCCAGGAGGGCTCGCTGCTGCTCTGGGCCTGGGTGCTCTCGCTCGCCTCCGCAGCGTCGCTCTACGCCACCCGCAACCGGCTGCGCGAGATCGTCCCCTGGGCGACGGCGGTGATGATGGGGATCGCCGCCTTCTTCACCGGGCTGATGATGTTCGCCCCGGGCGTCGACCCCTTCGCCTCGCTCAGCCCCGCCCCGGCCGACGGCGTCGGGCTCAACCCGTTGCTGCAGCACCCGAGCATGATGATCCACCCGCCGATGCTCTACTCGGGCTACGTCGCCTTCACGATCCCGTTCGCCTTCGCGATCGGGGCGCTCGTCACCCGCCGCCTCGACGCCGAGTGGATCCGCGCCACCCGCCGTTTCGCGCTGATCGCCTGGGCCTTCCTCGGCTTCGGCCTCCTGCTCGGCGCCCGCTGGTCCTACACCGAGCTCGGCTGGGGCGGCTACTGGGCCTGGGACCCGGTCGAGAACGCGGCGCTGATGCCGTGGCTGCTCGGCACCGCCTTCCTGCACTCGATCATGGTCCAGGAGAAGCGGGGGATGCTGAAAGTCTGGAACGCAAGCCTCATCGTCGGCACCTTCTCGATGGCGCTGCTCGGCACCTTCCTCGTCCGCTCCGGCGTCCTGCAGTCGATCCACGCCTTCGGCGACAGCACCGTCGGTCCCTACATCCTCGGCCTGATCGGGGTCGTCCTCGTCGGCTCGACGGTGCTGATCGTCAGCCGCCTCGACGACCTGCGTTCGGAGAAGCGGATCGACTCGCTGGCCTCCCGCGAGTCGGTCTTCCTCGTCAACAACCTGCTCCTGGTCGGGATGACCGCGGTGATCTTCTGGGGCACGTTCTTCCCCTTGATCTCCGAACTCTTCACCGGCACCAAGGCCTCGCTGGCCGCGCCCTGGTTCGACGAGTACACGACGCCCTTGGCGATCGGGCTCGTCCTCTTCACCGGGATCGGGCCGCTGCTCGCCTGGCGCCGGGTCAGCTGGGACTCGGCGAAGCGGGTCTTCCGGGTCCCGCTCGCGGTCGCCGCGGTGGTGACGCTGGCGCTGGTCCTGCTGACCGACGCGGCAAACAGCTATTGGGCGCTGGCGCTCTTCGCCTTCGCCGCCTTCGCTTTGACCGGACTGGCGCAGGAGTTCTGGAGCGGGGCGCGGGCGCGACAGCAGCTCGTCGGTGGCTCCACCGCGGGGGCGCTGACCGGCCTGGTCAGCCGCAACCGCCGCCGCTACGGCGGTTACATCGTCCACATCGGCATCATCGTCCTGCTGATCGGGATCGCCGCCTCTTCGAGCTTTCAGAACCGGCGCGACGTCGAGCTGCGGCCGGGGGAGAGCGCCGTCGTCAGCGGGCGCGAGGTCACCTACGTGAAGCCGACCGTCGCCGTCGACGAGCAGAAGATCACGGTCGGCTCGGTTCTGCGGGTCGAAGAAGACGGCGAGGTGGTCGGCTTTCTGCACCCGAGCCGGCAGTTCCACCGCCCGACCGGCCAGGAAGTGGGGGCGATCAGCACCTACTTCGTCGGCGAGGCGACCAGCGAGGTGGGGCTGCGAGCCGGGTTCGACAGCGACCTCTGGATCGCCGAGGAACCCGATCTCGGCCCGCTGCAGCAGCGGGCGAAAGCGGCGGACGAAGGGTTCGAAGCCTGCGTCCAAGGCGGGCCCGGGACCCCCGAGCAGTGCAAAGCGCTGGGGGCGCTGATGCGCGCTGCGGCCGCCAACCCGGGCCTGCGAGCCCAGGCTCTGGAACAGATCACGGAGCTGCAGGGGCTGACGGCGGAGCGGGTGGCGAGGAGCTACCTGGCCGATCGCGCCCCGGCGACCTTCAGGATCATCGTCGACCCGCTGGTCACCTGGATGTGGATCGGGGGGCTGATCGCGCTGGCCGGGGCGCTGATCGCCCTCTGGCCCTCGCGCGGACGCCGCCGCGGTGCCCTCGTCCGCACCGAAGCCGACGCCCGCAAGGAAGCGAAGTACCGGGAGATCCGCGACGCCGAGCTCGACCACGCCGCCGGCAAGCTCTCCGACGAGGACTTCGCGGTGCTGGACGCCGAGCTGCGGCGCGAAGCGGTGGAGATCCTCGACCGGGTCGAGAGCGAGGACGGCAATGGGAATGGCAACGGCAACGGCGCCAAACCCAGAGAGCCGGAAAAAGTCGAGCAGGGCTAGATCGCCTAAACTTCCTCCTCGTGTTCACGTTCTTCAGCGTCATCCAGGTGATCATCGCCGTCGTCGTCATCTTCCTCGTGCTCCTGCACTCGGGGAAAGACGCGGGCCTCTCCGGCGCCTTCGGCATCGGTGGCGCCGGCGGCAGCGGCCTCGGCGGCGGCTCGATGGTGGAGAAGAACCTGGACCGGGCGACGGTCTTCTTCTCCATCCTCTTCGTGTTGAACACGTTCCTGCTGCTGAAGATTTAAGAGCAGCCCTCATCCCCCCGAACGTCCGCGCGCTGCGGACATTTTGCGCTGCTCTGTAGCCGCACTTGACAAATTCAAGATCTATGTAAAGATGAGCGACGAACTCTGGGGCGATGACAAGGAGGGCGTTTTGGAGGCACACGCAGAACACGCGCATCACCATCACCACCACGACGACGTGGAGGTGAATCCGGCGGCCTGGACGGACGGCAAGCGCTATGCCTGGCTGCTGGGGATCGTGGTCCCGCTCTCTCCCTTCTTCGCCTGGTTCTACTGGTCGCTGACCGACTTCGGGGGGATGTGGTTCATCGGGCCGGTCCTCGTCTTCGTGATCTTCCCGCTGCTCGACATGGCGATCGGGCTGGATCGGAGCAACCCCCCGGACAGCGTCCTCAAGTTCCTCGAGCAGGACCGCTACTACCGCTGGTGCACCTACCTCTTCATCCCGATCCAGTACGCCGGCCTCCTCTTCGCCTGCTGGATGTGGGGGAGTGGCGACCTCAACCTGGTCGAATCGATCGGGCTGGCGCTGACGATGGGGGTCGTCGGCGGGATCGCGATCAACACCGCCCACGAGCTCGGCCATAAGCGCGCCAACTCGGAGAAGTGGCTGAGTCGCGTCGCCCTCGCCCAGACCGGTTATGGCCACTTCTTCATCGAGCACAACCGCGGTCACCACGTCAAGGTGGCCACCCCCGAGGACCCCGCCAGCTCGCGTCTGGGCGAGGGCTTCTGGGCCTTCCTGCCGCGGACGGTGCTCGGCAGCGTGCGCTCGGCCTGGGAGATCGAGGGCGCCCGGCTCGACCGGCTCGGCAAGGGGCACTTCAGCATCCACAACGACATCCTCAGCGCCTGGGCGATGACCGTCGTCCTCTTCGCCGCCCTCGCGATCGCCTTCGGGCCGGTTGTCCTGCCCTTCCTCCTGCTCCAGGCGGTGATCGGGTTCTCGCTGCTGGAGGTGGTCAACTACCTCGAGCACTACGGCCTGCGCCGCCAGAAACGCGAGGACGGCCGCTATGAGCGCTGCATGCCCGAGCACAGCTGGAACAGCAACAACGTCGCCTCCAACGTCCTCCTCTACCACCTGCAGCGCCACAGCGACCACCACGCCAACCCGACCCGCCGCTACCAGGCCCTGCGCCACGTCGATGAGGCGCCGCAGCTGCCGACCGGCTACGCGGGGATGATCGTCCTCGCCTGGTTCCCGCCGCTCTGGCGCCGGGTGATGGACCCGCGGCTGATCGAGCACTACGGCGGCGACGTGACCCGGGCGAACATCCAGCCGCGCAAGCTCGGCCGCGTCCTCGCGCGTTACGGGAGGGCCGCGTGAGCGCTTGGCGCTGCCCCAGCTGCGGCTACGTCTACGACGAGCAGGCCGGGCACCCGCGCGAGGGCTTCCCCGCCGGCACGCCCTGGGGAGAGGTCCCGGACGACTGGCCCTGCCCGGACTGCGGAGTCCGCGACAAGGTCGACTTCGAACCGGCCGAGCCGGTCGCTCCCGACGCCTGACCGGTCCCACTTGCGACGATAGGGGGCGTGTCGACCGGGAGGACCCCCTACCAGGAGGCGGCAAGGGAGCTGCTGCGCCAGACGGTCTTCGACGCTGCCCGCGATCAGCTGGGGCGCCAGCCCTGGTCGGAGATCACGATGGCGGACATCGCCACCGGCGCCGGCGTCAGCCGCCAGACCCTCTACAACGAGTTCGGCAACCGCAACGAGTTCGGCTTCGCCTTCGTCATCCACGAGGCCGAACGTTTCATGGACGACGTCGAGAAGGCGGTCCTCGAGCATTCCGACGACCCGCGCGCGGCGGTCCTGGCGGCCCTCGAGCACTTCCTCAGCACCGCCGGCGGCGACCCGCTGATCCGCATCCTCCTCAGCGACGACGGCACCGGGGGAATGCTCCCGTTCGTCACCACCCAGGGACTGCCGGTCGTCCAGTGGGCGAGTGCTCGACTCGTCTCGGTGATCGAAGAGGGCTGGCCGGAGGCGCCAGAGCACGACGTGAAGACTCTTTCCGAGAGCCTGGTACGGCTGGCGATCAGCTATGTGACGACCCCCGGGGAGTCGGTCGAGGAAGCCGCGACCGGCGTGGCCGAGCTGCTCGGCCCGTTCATCGACAAGGCGCTCGGCTCGGCCGATCAGACCAGCTGAGCTTCGGCGGTCGCCCGGCCAGGACCCAATTCGTTGGGGAGGTTTGGTAACGGCAGGGGTTTGCGAGAGCCTGTTTGAGCAGGATTACTTAAGAGGTCAACGAAGTTGTGTGTTTGTCGTTGTGCAAATGGAAGGCATGGGACTCAAGGAAAGGAAGTCACTTGAGGTCGGCAACGTCGCACTGGCCCGGCGTCTTCGGCGACGACGGGGAGAAATAGAGCAGGCTCTGACCCGCATCTGCGGGGCTGGCAAACCCGGGGGCGTCAGAGATCCCGAACACTTCGCGGACATAGATGCCACTTTCGCGGCCGTGACCGCATACAACTTCGACTGCATCGAAAAGGGGGAATACGCCTCAGACCCTCTTCCTACGGCGGCGATCTCCCACGCCCGAAGCGCAGCCCGAAGCGGAATGGCGCTGGATGACTTTTTGGTCGGGGTAATTGCTGCCCAGAATCTGTTGAACGATTTCATCCTGCAGGAGTCTCACGACCTGACGGGCGAGACCCTCAGTGGAGTTCAAGCACTGCAGGGCTCCATCCTTCTGCGTTTTGCTTCCGAGCTCGCGGGAGAGTACAAACGAGAGGAGGGCCGACTGCGCCAGTCAGCGGACCGACGCCAGAATGCCCTCATAGAGCGCCTGCTCTCGGGTGCACCGGTTGCCAAGCACGAGATCAGCTACATCCTCGATAGATGGCATACCGGGCTCGTGATCAGCGGCGGCCATGCGAAGGATGCGGCACGAATCCTGTCGGAGCTGTTGGGGACCGCACTTCTCGTGGTGCCTCGCGGCAGTGAGACGGCCTGGGCTTGGTTGGGTGGCCACCGGAGAATCACCTCGCAGTTGATTGAGGACGCGCTGGCGGAGAAGCGCGGGATCAAAGCCAGGTTCGCCGTGGGAGAGCCGGGTAGGAACGTGGAGGGTTGGCGCTCCACCCACTTTGAGGCCAAGGCTGCTCGGGCGGTTGCGATTCGTCAAGTGGCAAGGGTCACCTGTTTTTCCCAGGTGGCAATGGAGGCGATGGCCCTTCAGACGCCAGATTTGGCGCAATCCCTTAGGACTACCTATCTGGGCCCGCTGGCTGGGAGTCGGGGGAGGGGGGCGATTCTTCGTCAGACGCTGCGCGCGTACTTTGCTTCCGGTCGGAACGTTTCCTCCGCTGCGGTCTCGCTCGAGGTCAGTCGCAGGACGGTCGAAAACCGTCTTCGGATTGTCGAGCAGGAGCTCGGCCGCCCTCTCGCCGTATGTGGCTCAGAGTTGGAGCTCGCCCTCCGGCTCGAGGCTCTCGACCCCGGGTAGGTTTTCGCTATCTGCGAAGTGCGCTCTCCGGCAATTATGCAGATTGACCCTCCACTTCTGTTCTGCTGCTGGTACCTATTGGTCATAAGAATTTATGGCAATCAATAGATGGGGTCAGTACCAGGGCAATGGGCACCGCGTCGTTAAAACCAACCTTCGAGGTCAGCCGCGGGACTCAGCCCGCTGTTACTTGGCAGCCCAGGAGGGCGCTGGCCAGGCACGAGTGGCTGATGGTCGGAAGGAGGCTGGGGGGCATCAGTCGTTGCAACCAGTGGTGGCTGGGTGACTGGGTTCGCTACGGGGCCGAGAAGTGGGGTGAAAAGTACACCCAGGCGGCAAAGATCACCGGTTATGACCCGAGGAGCCTGGCGAACATGGCCTCTATCTCCGCCGCCTTCGAATCGTCACGACGTCGTGACGATCTGACCTGGAGTCACCATGTGGCCGTCGCGGCTCTTCCCGAGGCGGAGCAGGAGCTGTGGCTCGACCGTGCAGCGGCCGAGAACCTCTCGGTTGCGGACCTCCGCACGGAGCTGCGCGCCGCTCCCAAGAGAGTTACGGCTGCCAGTTCTGGAGCTGGGGAAGAAGCGGCTGGTGAAGTTGGGGAGGGAGGGCCCGAGCCGGAGATCCTCTGTCCGCAGTGTGGATACCGGCTGGCCCAACAGGACATGGGATAGGCGCAACTGATGCATCCGGGAGAGAAGGGGGGGCAGCCTGCGGCGCCGAGTGCTCCGGGCCGGATGCCTTTCCAGGTGCGAAGACCGCGCCTGGTGCTCGGCTTGGTGGTTGCCGCGGCCATTCTTGCCGGGTTCCTGGGGCACGATGTCTCCGACGACCTGACCAAGCGGGAAAGCGATTTCACCAGTTGGCGATCCGAGAGCTTCTCCGTCGCTCGCGAGCTCGAATCGACCACCTCGAAGAAGGTGCCCGGACTGCCGAACATCGCGGCCTTGGTCGATGGCGAGCGCGCGGCCTTTGTCGCTCACGCCGAGCTGGAAAGCCTGCCGCAGGTCCAGGCGGTCATCCCGAAACTCTTCGCGTCTCGGAATGACGACCTGTTTGCGATCCTCGGCTGGCTGCGCAGAGACCTTCCCGAAGGCCCTGCGGCGTTCGAAGTCGCACGGAAGCTGGAGCGGCCCGGGGTGAAGGTGGGGGGGCTGGCATCGGTCCGCCAGGAATTCACCGAGCAAACCGACGAGGACCGGCGCCAGGCGGAGCTGATCGCCTTTCCGCTGTTGTTGATCGCCGGCCTGTGGGTGTTCCGGAGCCTCGTCGCGGCGCTGTTGCCGGTGCTGGTGGGGGCCTTGACGCTGATGTCCGTCCTCGGCTGCATCCAGGGCCTGACCGAGGTCCTCTCGCTCTCGCTTTTCTCCTTGAACGTGGCGATGGCCCTGGCGCTCGGATTGGTGGTCAACTACGCCCTGCTGATCGTCTCCCGCTTCCGCGAGGAGCTGGCGGCAGGGCGGGCTCCCGCCGAGGCGGCGACCGTGACCGTCGCAACGGCAGGCAGGACCGTTGCGATCAGCTGCGCGGCCATCAGCGCTGCCGCCTTGGCGCTGTTGGTGTTCCCGATCGTTTTCGTGCAATCGGCCGCGGTCACGGGAATGGTCGTTTCGCTGGTTGCCGGGGGCGTCAGCCTCTTGATGCTGCCGGCGCTCCTGACCCTGCTCGGCGATCGCGTCAATGCACTGGCCGTCCCACGGCGGCGGGGCCTCGGCGAGAGCTCCCGGCCCCGCTCGACCGGCTTCTGGTACCGGACTGCGCGTTTTGTGATGCGAAGGCCGGTGCCGGTGGCTCTCGCCTCGGCTGCGCTGCTGGGCTTGATGGCGCTGCCGGCGCTGGGGATGCGGTTCATCGGCTTCGACGCAACCTCGCTGCCGCCCAGCTCGAACGCCCGTGTCTTCGCCGAAGAAGCACGGGAGAACTTCGAGCACCCCGGCCTGGGAGAAGTGGCGCTTGCCATCCACGGCGATTTGAAGACGGCGAAAAGGGCTTCGGAGCGGGCGGAAAGACTGGCGAGAAGAAGCGGCCTCGCCGTTCCCTCTCCCTACGGCTTCAAGCGCTCCCCGCGACTGTGGCTCCTGACCATGACCCCGACGCACGCGGCTTTCTCGAGCGAATCGAAGGACCTGGTCGATCAGCTGCGGGACATGGACGCGCCGATAGAGGTGTCCGGCGACACTGCCGCCTACGTCGACACCGCTCAGGCGATGGAACATCACCTGCCTCAGGCGGTGGCAATCCTCATCGTGGTGACCCTCTTCTTCTACGGCCTGGCCACCCGGTCCCTCGTCCTGCCGATCAAGGCACTGCTGATGAACCTCCTCGGCCTCGCGGCCACCTGCGGCATCCTGGTCTTCGTCTTCCAGGAGGGGCACTTGGAAGGGGTGCTGGGGTACCAGTCCCAGCACGCTTTGGTTCTGGCCCTCCCGGTCGTCGTCGCCGCCGGCGCCTTCGGGCTGCTGACCGACTACGGCCTCTTTTTGCTGATGAGAATCAAAGAGGCGCGAGAAGAAGGTCTGGCGGACCGGGAGGCGATCGCGCTGGGCCTGGAGCGGACGGGCCGGATCATCACCGCGGCGGCGTTCCTGTTCTGCATCGCAGTGGGCCCGTTCGCCACCTCCGAGTTGCTCTTGGTGAAGGAGGGGGTGATGGGGGTGGCGATCGCGGTCCTGCTCGACGCTTTCATCGTCAGACCCCTCCTGGTCCCCAGCCTGATGGCGATCCTGGGGAAATGGAACTGGTGGCCCGGGCGTCTGTCAGCGCGCGATAGAGCGTGATTCCGGGGGTTCGTCACCTGACCTATGTCTTTGCGGGTCCCCCGGTTTAAAACCTGCCTCGGTGGCTCAAACGAGAGAAAGGAACATGATGGGTCAAATGCTCAAGAAGCTGGGGGTCAGCCTCGTCGCGGTGCTGGCGCTGAGCCTCGTAATCACCTCAATCTCCGCGGCCGCACAATTCACATCGTCGAGTTATCCGGCGTTCTACGAAGCAGAAGGGAACCCGGAAAAATTCGGAACCGTCACGATCGAAAATGGACTGAGCGTGAAATGCAGCTCAGGCTTGGCCTCCGCCACGCTCAGCGGAGCCTCGAGCACACTTTCAGTCAGTGGGGTGCCCGGAGGGTGCACTGCTTTTGGGTTCGCCAGCGCAACGGTCAGTAACAACGGGTGCACCACCTTGGTTCACGTGAGCAAAGGCTCGGGCGATACCTGGACCGGCACCGGGGATCTAGTCTGCCCCGCAGGCAAAGCGGTCACCACGGTTGCCAGCTCCTGCGAAATGCAAGTGCCTGCACAGGAAGGGAGCGTGGATCTCGAATTCACGAACAAAACAGCTGAAGGAACCGTCCAAGTCGATGTCAAAACATCGCATTTCAGATACATAAAAACGAAAGACGGGTTCCTGTGCCCGTTCAATGGCACGGGTGAAAAAACCGACGGGACCGGTACTCAAATCAAAGCCGGGCTCGTGAAAATCGAAGGCAAGAAACTCAGCGTCAACTGAAGTCCAAGGGATCACGTCGGGCGGGGGGAAGCGGCTCCCACCCGCCCGACACTCCAAAAATTAGAGGGACCGATCAGGAAGAAGGAACGTCATGAGTCACAAGCTCGAGAAACTAGGAGTCAGTCTCGTAGCGGTGCTGGCGCTTAGCTTGGCAATCACGTCAATCGCCGCGGGCGCTCAATTCACATCGTCGAGTTATCCGGCGGTGCATGCAGCAGAAGGAAATCCAGGAGAATACGGATACGTCACGACCGAAGCGGGAACCGTGGAATGTAAATCTGGTTCCTCCTCCGCCACGCTCAGCGGAGCCTCGAGCACACTTTCAATCAGTGGCCAAGCCGGGGGGTGCACTGCTTTTGGATTCCTCAGCGCAACGGTCAATGCGAACGGGTGCACCACCCTGGTCCACGTGAAAGAAGGATCGGTTGATACGTATACCGGGACCGGGGATCTGGTGTGTCCTGAAGGCAAATCGGTCGTCACGACGGCTAGCACCTGCGAAATGCAGGTGCCTTCCCAGGTCGGGAGCGTGACGCTTGAATTCACCAACAACACAGCTGAAGGAACCGTCAGCGTCAAAGTCAAAACATCGCATTTCAAATACAACGTCACGAAAGACGGCTTTCTGTGCCCGTTCGGCGGCACTGGTGCAAAAACCGACGGAACCGGTACGCAAATCAAAACCGCGGTCGTGAAAATCGCAGGCAAGACGCTCAGCGTCAGCTGATCCGGAGATTGCATCGGGCGGGGTCGCGATGACGATCCCGCCCGATGCCCTCAGCACCTGGATCACGTGTGAGAGAAGGGAACATCATGAGTCACAAGCTCAAGAAACTAGGAGTCAGCCTCGTCGCGGTACTGGCGCTCAGCCTGGTAATCACTTCAATCGCCGCAGCTGCTCAATTCACAGCGTCAAGTTATCCGGCCTTCTACGAAGGAGTAGGAAATCCGGCAGAATACGGATACATCACGACCGAAGCTGGGACCGTGGAATGCAGCTCTGGTGTGGCATCCGCCACCCTCAGCGAAGCCTCGAGCACACTTTCAGTCAGCGGCAAAGCCTCTAAATGCAATGCTTCCTTTGGATTCGCTGAAACGACGATCAATGAAAACGGGTGCACCACCCTAGTCCACGTGAAAGAAGGCTCGGGCGATGCGTATACCGGCACTGCGGATCTAGTGTGCCCCGAAGGCAAATCAGTCGTCGCGGTCGCCGGAACCTGCGAAGTGCTGGTGCCTCCGCAGAACCAAAGCGCGACGCTTCAATTCACGAACAACACAGGAGCCGAAGGGACCGTGAGCGTCAAAGTCAGCTCCTCGAATTTCAAATACATAGTCGCGAAAGACGGCTTTCTTTGTCCGTATGGCGGCACCGGTGAAAAAACGGGCGGGAAAATTACGCAAATAAAAACCGCGATCGTGAAAATCAAAGGCAAGAGCCTCCTCGTCAGCTGAGTCCCGAGTTGACGGTAGGAGCACGCGGTACCGGAAGGCCGGGGGCGGCGCCCCCGGCCTTCGCTGCGCGGTCGCCGCTCGACCTGCTCGTTCCGAAAAGTGTCGCCCTGGCTGTCGCTCGGGGCGAGATCGAGGCACCGCTCTTCCCGGAGGAGGGGAAGGCGTTTCGCCGCGCGGTGGAGGGTCGGCGCCGTGAGTTCAGGACCGGACGCGCCTGCGCGCGAGAGGCGCTGGCGCGACTGGGGTTGGGGCGGCAGTCGATCCCGGTTGGCGCTGACGGTGCGCCGCGATGGCCGTCGGGGGTGGTGGGCAGCATCACGCACTGTCTCGGCTTTCGTGCCGCCGCGGTGGGGCGGGTGGCGGACTTCGCTGCGATCGGGATCGACGCGGAGCCGAACCAGCGCCTTCCCGCCGGTACGCTGGCGGCGATCGCCCTTCCGGTCGAGCGCGAACGGGTGAGGCAGCTCCTGCGCGACGCACCGGGTACCTGCTGGGATCGCCTCCTGTTCAGTGTCAAGGAGTCGATCTACAAGGCGTGGTTCCCTCTCACCCGGGCAAAGCTCGGGTTCGAGGATGCGGATGTCGCCTTTGATCCGCAGGCCGGGAGCTTCTCGGCGCGACTGCGGGTTCCGGGGCCGACCCCGGCGGAAGGCCAGCCCGTCCTCTCTGGTCGCTGGTCCCTCGGCGGCGGCATTCTCGCGACGGCGATAGTGCTTCCTGCCGCCACGGAATGAAGGCCGAGGCTCAGTCGCCCAGCTCGCCCCTGCTGGCCGCTGTGCCCACCGCCTCCGGGAGGGTGCGACCGACGACGTCCAGCGCCTGGCGGACCGGCGGCGTGTCGAAAGCGGGGTTCCACCGGTCCCGGGCTCGGCCGGTGACGAAGAGGACCGAGCAGGCGGCGACGCCCCGATAGGCGGCCAGGGCGTAAACGGCCGCCGTCTCCATATCCACCGTCAGGGCCCCATGGGAGGGGGAGCTTTCGACCGTGGCCGGCATCCCTCGTAGGGGAGCGTCGGTCGTCCAGGTGGTGCCGACTCGAACGTCGGCGCCGCCCTCGATCAGCGCTGCCGTCAGGTTCCTGACGAGGGCAGGGGAAGCCGAGAGCAACTGTTCGCCGGCGTTCGAGTACCGAGGCGAGGTCCTGTCGCCGGCGATGGCGTCAGCGGCGACGACGACCGTGCCTGGGGCAACGGTGGGCAAGAGACTGCCGCCGACGCCCACCGTGACGAGAACGAGGGCGCCGCAGGCGACCAGCTGGTCCAGGAGGGCTACTGCCGCCGGAGCCCCGGTGGGGAGGCGGGCGATGCCGAACCCTCTTGCGTCGTAGTAGGGCCCCTCAGCGTCATACAGCCAGCGACGCCGCCGGCAGGCCCGCGCCTCCTCGGCGAAGTCCTTGCTGAGGCCGCCCCATCCGACCAAGGCGATCGGGGCCACTTCGAACGCGGCGGGCGGGACCCTCCGAAATTTCTCCACCGCCATCCTCGCACTCCTAATTCCTAGTTGGCTGGAACGAGGGCGACACTAGATAGACCTTGGACGGCCAGTCAAAACCAACTCTGGCGCGGCACCTCGTCACCAGCGCGCTCCCGTGCGTCAACGGGGTCGAGCACCCGGGCAATCTGGCCGCCTCGCTGCTGCCGGCGGATGCCTATGCTCGTTTTCTTCGCGCGCGAGGAGAGTCGGTCCTCTTCGTCTGCGCGAGCGACGAGCACGGGACCCCAGCCGAACTGGCTGCCGCCGAAGCTGGGCTCGAGGTGGCTGAGTACTGCCATCGGCGGCACCGGGCGCAGACTCGCCTCGCCGAGGAACTCGGGCTCTCCTTCGACGTCTTCGGACGCAGCTCCTCACTCCGGAGCAGGGAACAAACGCGGTATTTCGCACAACGCCTCGACGAAGAAGGCTTTCTCGAGGCCCGCTCGATGCGCCAGGTCTTCTCCCCCGAGGATGGCCGTTTCCTCTCCGACCGCTACATCGCCGGCACCTGTCCGCACTGCGACTGCGACCACGCCCTAGGCGACCAGTGCGAGGGCTGTGGGCGGCTGCTGGATCCAACTCGACTGGTCGATGCCCGCTCCGCGATCTCCGGCAGCCGGAACCTCGAGGAAAGGGACAGCCGCCACCTGTTCCTGCTGCAGTCGAAGCTGGTCACGGAATTGCGCGCCCGGCTCGGCCAGAAGGTCGACTGGCCTGCGCTGGCCCGCTCGATCGGACTCGATGAGGGCCTCGAAGATCGCAGCATCACCCGCGACCTCTCCTGGGGCGCCCCGGTCGACCGGATGGGCTTCGAGGACAAGGTGTACTGCGCCTGGTTCGACGCGCCGGTCGCCTACATCGGCGCCACCAGGGAGTGGGCGGACGCTCGCGGGGAACCGGGTGCATGGCGGACGTGGTGGCGGGAGTCGGAAGACGTCCGGTATGTGCAGTTCGTAGCCAGGGACGGCGTCCCGTCCCACGCGATCGGCTTCCCCTGCATGCTTTTGGGCTCGGGGGAGGGCTGGAAGTTCGTCGACTCCCTCAAAGCCTTCGACCGGCTCACGTACTACGGCGGCAAGTTCTCGACCGGCGGGGGCAGCGGGGCTTTCATGCCCCGGGCTCTGGAGCTGCTGCCGGTCGACTACTGGCGTTATCACCTGCTGGCCAACACGCCGGAAATCGGTGACGCCGACTTCTCCTGGGAGACCTTTGCGGCAGCGGTCAACGAGGATCTCGCCGGCACCTTCGGGGACTTCGTCAACGGGTCACTGGCGTTCGCCGAGCTGCACTTCAACGGTGAAGTTCCCTCCACGGGGGAACCGGGACCGGTTGAGCTGGAGCTGCTGCGGGACCTGGATCGCCGCCTGACCGCGTACGCGGGGCGGATCGAGGCGCTCGAGTTCCGCGCGGCGATTGCCGAGCTGCGCGCGATATGGGGCTGCGGCAACGCGTACTTCGAGCGCAAGCGGCCCTGGGAGGCGGTCGCAGGCGACCGGAGCGACGCGGCTCTGACCGTGCGTTTCTGCGTCAACCTGGTTTGCCTGTTCTCCCGCCTCGCCGCGCCGGTGATCCCGTTCACGGCAGAACGCGTCCTCGACGCGCTCGCGGTGTCGGAGCCCAGCCGCTGCTGGCCTTCGAGGTTCCGCGCCGAGGAGCTGCCCCCCGGGCACCGGTTCTCGGCTCCCCCCGAGCTCTTCCGCAGGATCGGCGAGGACCACGTCGAGCGCTGGCGGGCACGTTTCGGCGATGGTGGGTCAGTTGATCATGAAGCCGGCCTTGACGTCATCGAAGCGCAGGCGCCAGGCCGCGATGCCCGCGAATACCGCCGCGAAGAAAAGCAGCACCACCAGGGGTAACAGCACGCTTTCTCCCTGGTCGAGTATCGCGTTGCGGTAGCCGCGCATCGCCCAGTAGTGGGGGACCGCCGGGGCGATCGCCTGGGCCCAGGGCGGGAGGGTCGAGTACGGCATCAGGGCGCCGCCTATGCAGGCGCCCGCCAGGCCCCCGATATAGGCGATCGCGCTTGCCTGTATCGCCGTCCTGCAGACGGCCGTGATCGCGAACCCGAGGGCGATGAGGAAAAGCCCGAATGCCGTGGCAATCAGGATCAGCTGGCCCCAGGACCCCTTCACCTGCAGGTCCAGCAGCAGGGCTCCCAGCCCGAACAGGAAGACGAACTGGCCGGCGGCCTGGAGCAACGGCAGGACCGTCTTCCCGCACATGATCTCAGCCGTGCTCACCGGGCTCGCTCGCAGCCTCTCCCACGTCTTCCACCCGTGTTCCCGGTAGAAGCTGTACCCGACGGTGCCGATCAGCACCGGTCCGAAGGTCACGGCAATTCCCGGCACCGCCTGCTCGGCACCGGTGGCGTGGTCGACTCCCTCGCTCAACAGCGTCGTCTGGAAGGCCGACTTCATGAAGACCATGCCGATGAAGGGGAGGACCGCGAACGCCAGGAGCGGGAAGGGGTCGTGGCTGATCAGGCGCAGCTCGTGACGCGCGATGACCCAGCTACGCCGGAGCATCGTCGCTCCCGTTGAGGGGGCTGCTGGAAGCGAACGAGCGACCGGTCACCGTCAGGAAGACGGACTCCAGGTTCGGCCTGACCAGTTCGACCTTCGGGCGCCCATAGCTGCCGATCAATCTCCGTAGCGAGTCGCGCGCGATGATCCTGCCGCGGTCGAGGATCGCCACGGACGCGTTCAGCTCTTCGACCTCGGCCAGGTAGTGGGTCGAGTACAAGATCGCCGTACCGGCGCCGGCCAGGTCGCCGATCGACTTCAGCAGGCGCGCCCTGGTTTCGACGTCCATCCCCACGGTCGGCTCGTCGAGCAGGATCAGGGGCGGGTTGTGCATGAGCGCCATCGCCGCGTGCAGGCGCCTCTTCTCACCCCCCGAGAGCTCGTCGATCCGGCGGTCGAGGAACGGCGAGAGCTCGAATATCTCGGCCACCTCCTGAGTCCGGCGTTCGATCGCGGGCCTCTTCAGGCCACCGAGCTCACCGGAGAAGCGGAGGTTCTCCCTGGCGGTCAGGACCATGTAGAGGCCCGTCTCCTGGGGCGCGATGCCCAGGTGCCGTCGCGCCTTCCGCGGCTGGGCCTGGGGGTCGATGCCGTTGACCAGGACCCGCCCCGAGTCGGGCTTCAGCAGCGCGGCGACGATCGAGACGAGGGTCGTCTTCCCGGCCCCGTTGGGTCCCAGCAAGGCGACGATCTCACCTGCCGCCACTCGCAGGTCCACTCCCGCCAAGGCCTCGATCGAGCCGTAGCTCTTGCGTAGGTTTTCGACGATTAGTGGCTCTCCCATGTCTTCTCCGCCTCGGCGGGCGAGAAGCTTAGGCTCGCTCAGGGAGAACCAAATAATTGATAACTCCAGACTCCTGTCACTAGCCTCGCGCGCCATGGAGATCTCGAGCGCAATCGCAGGCGAAAGCTCTTCGCCGCTGGAGACCCCCGATTACTTCGACGCGTTCGGCTTCCACCACGACCTGCACGAGAGGTGGATGCGGATTTGCCACTTCTACTTCAAGTGGCTCCGGGTGAAGGTGGACGGGTTGGAGCACGTCCCGGCGGAGGGACCGGCGCTGTTCGTCGGCAACCACGCGGGCGCCCGTATGCACGACATCAACTCGCTCCTGTACGCGGTGCGCCGCCTGCATCCGGCGCAGAGGATCGTCCGGCCCCTGGCCTCCTGGAAGATCGGCCGGTCGATGGTCGGCGGTCATCTCACCTTCAATTACGCCGGCGCGGTCATCGAACACCCTCGCAACGCCGACTACCTGCTGCAGCGCGGGGAACTGGCCCTGGTCTACCCCGAGGGCTCCTGGAGCACGGTCAAGGTGTTTCGCGACCGCAACCGCCTCTGCGCCCCCGCGTACTGGGGCAACAGTTTCGTGCGAACTGCCCTGCGGAACCAAGTACGGGTGATCCCGGTTGTCGCCCACGGATTCGAGGCGGCGATACCGACCCTCTGGCGCTCGCGGCTCCTTGCCCGTTTCTGGGGACTGCGGATCGGTTTGCAGCCGGTCTATCCCCAGACGTTCCTCGCCTTCGGCCATCCCCAGGCTTCCTGCTTCTTCCCAATTCCGGTCCGGTGCCGCCTCTCGATCGGGAGGCCGATCGACCTCAACGACCTTGCTCCCCCGGCCGGAATCCACTCTCCGGAGGACATCCGCAAGATCTCGCTCGAGGTCCGCGCCGTGCTCGAGCAACGGCTCGAGCAAATGTCGGCGCTGCGCCGCGGCTGAAATTTGTCAGTGACCGCCCGCGGTCACTTCAATGCCTCAAAAGATTTCGATCAAGGGAGCATTGAGATGGCAACCGATCAGCTGAGCCCCAGTCCGGAGAAGCTTGCCGAGGCGCTGCGCGAGTCCGTGAAGACGGCCGAGCGCCTGCGGAAGGAAAACCAGCAGTTGCTCTCCCAGGCGAATCAGCCGATCGCGATCGTCGGCATGGGCTGCCGCTTTCCAGGCGGCGTGCACAGCCCGCAGGAGCTGTGGGAGCTGCTCAAGGGCGACGTCGATGCAATCACCAAGTTCCCCTCGAACCGTGGCTGGGGGGAGATCGAGGACCTCTTCCACCCCGACCCTGAGCATCCGCGCACGACCTACTCGGTCGAGGGCGGGTTCGTCGAGGACGCCGACGAGTTCGACGCCGCCTTCTTCTCGATCGGGCCGCGCGAGGCGATGGCGATGGACCCCCAGCAGCGGCTCCTGCTCGAAGTCGCCTGGGAGGCGATCGAGAGCGCGGGCATCGACCCGGGCGCTCTGCGCGGCAGTGTGACCGGCGTCTACGCCGGGATCTCCGCTACGGGCTACGGCCTCTCAGTCAACCCGCCGGAGGACCTCGAGGGCCATCTGCTGATGGGAACGACGACGAGCGTCGCCTCCGGCCGCCTCGCCTACGCCTTCGGGTTCGGGGGGCCGACGATGTCGGTGGACACCGCCTGCTCCTCTTCGCTGGTGGTCCTCCACCTCGCCTGCCAGGCGCTCCAACGGGGGGAATGCTCGATGGCCTTGGCCGGCGGCTCGACCGTGTACGCCACCCCCGCCCTGTTCATCGCCTTCTCCCGTCAGCGGGGCCTGGCTCCGGACGGGCGCTGCAAAGCCTTCGCGGCCGGTGCCGACGGGGTCGGCTGGGGCGAGGGTGCCGCCCTGGTGGCCCTGGAGCGGCTCGAGGACGCGGAACGCACAGGGCACCCCGTCCTGGCGCTGATCCGCGGTACGGCGGTCAACCAGGACGGAGCGAGCAACGGCTTGAGCGCGCCCAACGGGCATTCCCAGGAACGAGTGATCCAGGAAGCCCTGCGGAACGCGGGCATGTCTCCGTCCGACATCGACATGGTCGAGGCCCATGGGACCGGCACCCCGATCGGGGATCCGATCGAGGCGATGGCCCTGTTGTCCACCTACGGACAGGGCCGCGAGAACGGGCCGCTGAGGCTGGGGTCGATCAAGTCGAACATCGGCCATGCCGTCGCCGCGGCGGGGATGGGGGGATTGATCAAAGCGGTGATGGCGCTGCGCGAGGGCTGGCTTCCCCGCACCCTTCACGTCGAGGAACCGACGCCGCACGTGGACTGGACCACGGGAGACATCAAACTGCTGACCGAGCCCGAGCCCTGGCCGGAGCGAGAGCAGCCGCGACGCGCCGGGGTTTCCTCCTTCGGCATCAGCGGTACCAACGCCCACGCGATCCTGGAAGAGGTCCCGCCCGGTCTCGCGGAGGAGAAACAGCCGGCGAAGGAGAACCCGGAGGAGCCTTCTCTCCTGCCGTTCCTGATCTCCGCCAAAAGCGAGGAGGCGCTGAAGGGGCAGGCGCAGCGGCTGCGGGGCTATCTGGAGGAAAACCCGCAGGTGAGCCAGCTCGACCTGGCCTTCTCGCTGGCGACCAGGCGCGCCCAGATGGATCGGCGCGCCGTGGTCGTCGGCTCCAGTCGCGAGGACCTGCTGGGCGCCCTGGAGCTGCTCGGCGCCGGCGCTCCGGCCGGCAGCGTCATCGCCGGGGCGCCTGGGGCGGGCAAGACCGCCTTCCAGTTCACCGGACAGGGAGCGCAGCGCCCGGGCATGGGAGCGGAGCTGTACCGTCGGTTCCCGGTCTTCGCCTCGGCCCTGGACGCGGTTTGCGCCGAGCTCGACCCGCAGCTCGGGCGCTCCCTGAAAGAGCTCATGTTCGCGGCGGGGGACGCCCCCGAGGCGGCGCTCCTGGACAGGACCGAGTTCGCCCAGCCCGCCCTGTTCGCGCTCGAGGTCGCTCTCTTCCGGCTGGTCGAGTCCTTCGGCCTGGTCCCCGACATGCTGATCGGGCACTCGATCGGCGAGGTGTCCGCCGCCCACGTCGCCGGGGTTCTGTCCCTCGCCGACGCGGCGACTCTGGTCGTCGCCCGCGGCCGGCTGATGGGCGCGCTTCCCCCCGGCGGCACGATGCTGGCGGTGGAGGCGACGGAGGAGGAGGTCAGCCAGGTGCTGGCGGACGACGGCGACGGCATCTCGATCGCCGGCCTCAACGGTCCGATGGCGACCGTCGTCTCCGGCGAGACCGGGAAGGTCGAGCTGTTCGAGGAGGTCTGGAAGACGCGGGGCCGCAAAGTGGCGCGCCTGCGGGTGAGTCACGCCTTCCACTCCCACCTGATGGAGCCGATGCTCGAGGAGTTCGAGGGGATCGTCCAGGCCCTCGACTTCCGATCGCCGCAGATCCCGGTCGTCTCCAACCTCTCCGGCGAGATCGCGGGCGAGGAGCTGGCCCAGCCCGACTACTGGGTCCGGCACGTGCGCTCTCCCGTCCGTTACGCGGACGGCGTCGCCGCCCTTGAGCGCGCCGGCGTCAGGCGCTTTGTCGAGATCGGTCCCGACGCCGTCCTCTCGGCCCTGGCCCGCTTCTCCCTCAGCCCGGAGGTGCAGGGCGAGGTCCTCGCGGCGCCCACGATGCGCGCTCGCGGCGCCGAAGAGGAGGAATTCACCAGGTTCCTGGGCACCCTGCACGCGAATGGGCTTGCGCTCCACTGGCCGGCCTTCTTCGAGGGCAGCGGCGCTCAGCCGGTGATCCTTCCCACCTACGCGTTCCAGCGGCAGCGGTATTGGATCGAGTACCGAGAGGGCATCGGCGACGTCAACCTGCTCGGTCAGCGACCCACCGAGCACCGCCTGATCAGCGCCGCCGTGCGGCAGGCGGACGATCGCGGCTGGCTGTTCACCGGTCGTCTGACGATGGAGGAGCACCCCTGGCTCGCCGACCACGCGGTGATGGGATTCGTGCTGCTGCCGGGCACCGCCTACATCGAGCTTGCGTTGGTCGCGGGACGCGGGGTGGGGGCCGAGGTGGTCGAGGAGCTGAACTTCGAAACCCCCTTGCTGGTTCCGGAGGAGGGTGCGGTGCAGCTGCAGGTGGTCGTCGAGGAACCGGACGAGGAGGCGAAACGCCGGGTAGCGATCTACTCGCGCCCGGAGAGTCAGGGCGACGCCGAGGAAGCGCCGTGGACGCGTCACGCCAGCGGCGTGCTCTGCCCCGCCGCCCGCGCCACCGAGCGCCGTGAGGGGGCGGGTTCCCAGGAGGCCGTGCCGCCTGAGGGCGCGGAGTCGGTCGAGACCGATCACCTCTACGACCGTCTGGCCGAGGCTGGCTACGACTACGGGCCGGCGTTCCAGGGGCTCCACGCCGCCTGGGTCCACAACGACGCGCTCTTCGGAGAAGTCGCGCTGGACGACCAACAGGCGCGCGAGGCCGAGGGCTACCTCGCCCACCCGGCGCTGGTCGACGCTTCCCTGCACGTCGCGCTCCAGGCTGCCCTGGCGGCAGAGCAGGGGAAGCTGATCGTCCCCTTCTCGGTCCGCGGGGTGCGCTTGCATCGCGCGGGTGCGGCGTCGCTGCGGATCCGACTCACCCAGCCCGAAGAGAACACGCTCGCCCTCGAAGCCCGCGATCACACCGACTCGGAGGTGCTGAGCATCGACGGATTGGTAGCGCGGCCGATCGACATGACCGCTCTCCAGAACGCGCGAGGGGTGGTCCACGACTCCCTCTATAAGGTCGGCTGGCAGCGGATAGCGCTACCGCAACCCAAAGGGGAGTACCGCTGCGTCCTGCTTGGCGACGGCAGCTTTCCCGGCGTCGAGCAGAGCTATGCGGACGTCGAGGCGCTTGCCGCGGCAATCGAGACGGGTGCTCCTGCTCCCGACTGCGTGCTGGTCGACGTGGAGGGAATGGCGGGCTCGCAGGGCCTGGCTACTTCGACTCACACGAAGGTGCGCCGCGCGCTCGAGCTCCTCAAGGCATGGCTGGCCGAGCAACGCGTCGCCGCTCTGCGCCTGGTGTTCGTCACCCGGGGGGCGGTGCAGGCGAAAGAAGGCGAGGTGCCGGAGGCATCCTCCGCCGCGGTGCTGGGCCTCCTGCGCAGCGCCCAGTCCGAGCAGCCGGGACGCCTCGTCATGCTCGATCTCGAGCCCGGGACCGAGAGCTTCGAAGTTGACTGGCAGACGCTCTTCGCGAGCGGGGAGCCGCAGCTCGCGATCCGCGAGGGGGTGGCCTACGTGCCGCGGCTCTCGAGCATCGAGAGCGCCGAGCTTCTCGCCCTTCCAGCTCACCCCGCCTGGCAGCTGAGCAGCGACGGCCAGGGGACGCTGGCGGGGCTGAGCCTGGTCTCCAACCCCCAGGCGGCGGAGCCGCTTCAGGAGGGCCAGGTGCGGATCGCGATGCGGGCTACCGGCCTCAACTTCCGCGACGTCCTCCTCGCCCTCAACAGCTATCCGGGCGAGGCGCCCTTCGGCTGGGAGGGGGCCGGGATCGTGACCGAGGTGGGGCCGGGAGTCGATGACTTCGCGGTCGGCGATCGGGTGCTCGGAGCGGTCTCGCCGGCGTTCGGCTCGACCACCATCGCCCATCACAAGGTTCTGGTGCCCCTGCCCGAGAAATGGTCGTTCGCCGAGGGCGCTTCGATCCCGATCGCCTTCCTCACCGCTTTCTACGCGCTCAGGGACCTGGCCAAGTTGAAATCAGGCGAGCGGGTATTGATCCACGCCGGAGCGGGCGGCGTCGGGATGGCGGCGGTGCAAATCGCCCGACATCTGGGGGCAGAGGTATTCGCTACCGCCAGCCTCGGGAAGTGGGAGGTGCTGAAGCAGCTCGGCCTCGCAGAGGATCATCTCGCTTCCTCTCGGGACCTCGGGTTCCGGGAGAAGTTCCTCACCACGACCGAGGGCAAGGGCGTCGACGTGGTGCTCAACGCGCTCGCCGGCGAGTTCCTCGACGCTTCGCTGGACATCCTCCCCGGCGGCGGCCGCTTCATCGAGATGGGCAAGGCCGACATCCGCGACGCCCAGGCGATCTCCTCCTCCCATCCCGGCGTCCAGTACCGGCCGTTCGACATCTCCGAAGCTGGGCCGGATCGGCTCGGCGAGCTCCTGCGCGAGACGGTGGACCTGATTGCCGCCGAGAAACTTCGCCTGGAGCCGATTACGACCTGGGACATTCGCCGCGCGATCCCGGCCTTCCGCTTTCTGCGCGACGGACGCAACGTCGGCAAGGTCGTGCTGAGGATCCCGCAGCCGCTCGACCCGAAGGGGACGGTGCTGATCACCGGCGGAACCGGATCGCTGGGGGCGGTGGTGGCGCGCCACCTCGTGGAGAAGAAAGAGGTCGGTCACCTGCTGCTGGTCAGCCGCCGAGGCGCCGAGGCCGAGGGGGTGGCGGAGTTGCAGGCCGAGCTGACCGCGGCGGGCTGCGAGGTTCAGGTCGCCGCCTGCGACGTCGCCGATCGGGCGCAGCTGAAGAAAGTCATCGCCTCGATCCCGAAGGATCAGCCCTTGACCGGCGTGATCCACGCCGCCGGCGTGCTGGCTGACGGGACCCTGGAGACGCTCGGGGAGGAGGAGCTTGAGCGGGTGCTGCGGCCGAAGGTCGATGCCGTCGTCCACCTCCACGAGCTGACCGAGGGCCTCGACCTGCCGCTCTTCTCCCTCTTCTCGTCCGGGGCGGCGACGATCGGAAATCCCGGTCAGGCCAACTACGCGGCCGCGAACGCCTTCCTCGACGCCTTCGCCCAGCGCCGGCAGGCCGCCGGCCTCAGCGGGCAAGCCCTCGGCTGGGGCCTGTGGGAGCAGGAGAAAGGAAGCGGCATGGGCGGCGAGCTCGACGAGGTCGCGCTCAAACGCCTCCGCCGGGTCGGCATCATTCCCCTCTCCAACGAGAAGGGGTTGGAGCTGTTCGACGCCGCGCGGCAGATCGACGAAGCCGCGATCGTTCCCGTCCACCTCGATCTCACCGCCCTGCGGCGGTTCGCGAAGGCGGGGGTGCTGCCGCCGCTGCTGCGTCGCCTGGTGCGGACGTCCGGGGTCGGTGGACGTTCGCGGGAACGCTCGCTGGCGCGGCGGCTCGCCGCCATCCCCAAGGCGGAGTGGGGCGACATAGTCCTGCAGACCCTCCGCTCCGAGGTCGCCACGGTGCTGGGCTACGACTCGGCCGAGATGATCGACCCGCAGGTCGAATTCAAGGACCTGGGTTTCGACTCGCTGGCCGCCGTCGAGCTGTACAACCGGCTTTGCCAGACCACCTCTCTGCGGCTGCCGACCACGATGGGCTTCGACTACCCGACGCCGGAAGCCCTCGCCGGGTTCCTCCAAGAGCAGATGGAAGGCGGCGGAGGCGAGGACGGGAAGGCGAAAGCCGAGTCGAACGAGAAAGCGAAAGCCGGCGAGGCCAGGCAAGCGAAAGCGAAAGGCGGGACCGCCAAAAAATCGAAATCGAAATCGAAAGCAAAGACCGGCACGGCAAAAAAACCGAAAGCGAAAGCGGGCACGGCCGAAAAAGCCAAATCGAAAGCGAATGGCAAAGCGAAAATGACTGCCGCCCGGAAGGCGAAAGCGAAGGCGCAGGCGAACGCGGCTCTGGCCGAGAAAGCGAAAGCGGTCGGCAAGCCGAAAGGGGCCACGGCCAAAAAAGCCAAAAAAGCGAAAGCCGCTACGCCTCCCAAGGGTTAGCTGCGAGTTGACCGCTGTCCTTCGTCCCCAAGGGCGAGCTCGATCAGGGCGGCTGCGTCGAGCGCGTCGATCGCGTTCGGCGCCTCGACCGCGGGGGTGGTGTTGTCGGTCTCCCCCTCGAGCTCGCGGCACAGCTTGCGGGCAACGTCGACCGGGGTCGGATAGTCGAAGGCGAGGGTGACGGGGAGAGCGAGGCCGGTGAGGCGGTTGAGGACGTTGCGCAGGCCGACGGCCGCCTCGGAGTTGAAGCCGAGGTCCTTGAAGGGGCGCTCGGCGTCGACTTCCATCGCCGAGGCGTACCCGCGTGCCGCTGCCACCTCTTGCAGGACGAGGTCGAGCGCGGCCAGTTCTCGCCGGTGGGGCGAGGCGTCCGGAAGCTCGAAAGGCGGCTGCGAATCGGGCTCGCCCTGCTCCAGGGTCGCGATCACGGTCACGTCGCCGCGGCCGCCGATGATCTCCTCGAGGGCGGTCGTCAGGACCGGGCGTGGGCCAACCTCGATGAAGACGTCGTATCCATCCCTCAGCAGCGACCGGATCGCCGGCTCGAAGAGGACCGGTTGGCGAAGGTTGTCGCTCCAGTACCCGGCGTCGAGGTAGGCGCTGTCCAGCAGGTCGCCGGTGACCGCCGAGTAGAAGGGGATCCTGCTCGGCTGCGGGTGCACCTCGTTCAGCTCCTCGATGAACCAATCGTGAATCGGCGCCATGCCCGAGGAGTGCCCGGGGGCAGGAATCGACATCGAGTGGCCGTGGATGCCGTTATCCCGGAGCTCAGCCAGCAGCTCCTCGATCGCCTCCTCCTCGCCTGAGATCACGGTCCAAGACGGTGCGTTGCGCCCCGCGATCGAGAGGCGGCCTTTCCATCGCGCAATCCATTCCTCGGCCATCTCGGCGGAGAGCGGGAGGGAGGCCATCGCGCCGGTTCCTTCGAGTCGCATGCAGGAACGTCCCCAGGTGGTCGCCACCCGCGCGGCATCCTCCAGCGAGAGGGCCCCGCAGCTCGCGGCCGCAGCGATCTCGCCAACGCTGTGCCCGACCACCGCGTCCGGCCGCACGCCAAGCGAACGCCACTGCTCGGCCAGCGAAGCCGTCGTCGCGAAGAGGAGGGGCTGGCTCACGTCCAGCCGCGCGAACGGTGGGCCGGTGCCGCTCCCGCGCAGAACGTCCTCGAGCGACCACTCGATCAGGCGGGAGAAGGTTGTCTCGCAAAGTTGCATGTGTCGTTGGAAAGCGTTAGGCCCAGCGAGAAGGTCGAGCGCCATTTCCCTGTACTCGGAGCGCAGCGGCGGGAAGACGAAGACGACCCGCGCCGAAGCCGGCAGATCGAGCTTGCCCTGTCGGATGTCCACCATTGTGTTGAGGGTAGGAAGGCCGGCGATTGGCGCCAAAATCGCGAGTCGAGCTTGGGTATCCGGGCCGGCCGGGGCTAGCTTCGAGCGATGTTGCTCAACGTCCGCCGCTGGGGTCCGCCGAAGGCAGACAGCGTCGTCTGCATCCATGGGCTCACTCAGCACGGCGGGGTCTTCGACGGGCTGGGGGAACGTCTCGTGGAGCAAGGTCACGCTGTCTTGGCCGTGGACCTCCGCGGCCACGGCGAATCCGGGCACGAGCCGCCGTGGGACGTTCGAACTCACGTCCGGGACCTCCTGCAGACGCTGGAGACCTACGGAATTCAGCGCGCCTCGTGGATCGGCCACAGCTTCGGCGGCCGGGTGGCGGCTGCGGCCGCCGCCGCGGAGCTCGGGCGGACGGAGTGCCTGGTGCTACTCGAGCCCGGCCTGCGGGTTCCTCCCGAGCGGGCGTTGCGGGGCGCGGAAGTCGATCGGCTGGACTGGAGCTTCGAGACCGAGGAAGGGGCGGTGAACGCGCTGCTCGGAGGCGATGGGCTCGCCGCTTCTGAGGAGACGGTCGCGGCCTATGCCCGGGGAGATGTTCGACGCGGTGCCGACGGGCGCTATCGCTTCAGCTTCTGTCCCAGCGCGGTGGTGACCGCTTGGAGCGAGATGACCCTGTCGCCGCCGCCGATAGCCGCTGTGCCGACCTTGGTCGTGCAGGCGGAGGCCTCATTCTCGGATCCGGAGCTGGAACGGCGCTATCGCGCTCAGCTGGGGGAAGGGCTGAAGGTGGCGAAGGTGCCGAACGGGCACAACGTCCTCTGGGAATCTCCGCTGGAGACCGCGAGGGCGATCGAGGATTTCCTGCGCGGGGATGCTTGGGGCGAAGGCCCGGTCCCCGGTTACCTCGGCGCCTCCGGGTCCTTCCAGCCGCTCATCTAGCCCTGGCGGGGAGCACGGATTGCGAGACTGGGTTGATGCCCTTGCAGCGCATCGCCTCCCTCGCCGTAGCCTTCGTGGTCGGCGCGTGCGTGCTCTTCGCCGGTTGCGGCGGCAGCGGCTCTTCGACCTCACCGCAGCCCGAGGGGCGGATCGTGGCGGTCCCGGGCCTGCCCGCCGACTTTCCGCACTGGCGCTTCGAGTCGATCAGGCCGGCTCCCCCCGGGCTCTTCGTCGTCACCTTCACCAACCCCGAGGACGATCGCCCCTGGGTGATCGTCTTCGACGACGAAGGCAAGCCCCGCTGGTGGTACAACCCCGACACCCGCGCCCTCGGGGGGCAGATCCTCAGCGACGGGAGCCTGGTCTGGGCCAGGTCCTTCGGCGACGGATACGGGCTCGATCCGCGGATGGCGCACGAGGTCCGCTCAGAGTCGGGCAGGCTCCTGCGCCTGGTCCGGACGAAGGGCTCGATCGTCGACGGTCACGAGTTCCGCGAGCTCGCCAACGGCAACGTCCTGCTCGACACCTACGTGCCGGAAACGGCCGACCTGCGGCGCGTCGGCGGTCCGAAACGAGCGGCGATCGTCTCCGCCGAAATCCAGGAAGTCGATCCGGACGGGCGGGAGGTCTGGAGCTGGAACTCGCGCGGGCACATCGGCCTCGCCGAGACCGGCCGCTGGTGGCGCAACGTGCTCAGCAATTCGCGCCGCCGCCAGGGTCGCCAGACCTTCGACCCCGTCCACATCAACTCGATCGAGCCGCGGGGGGCCGAGGAAGTGGTGATCTCCACCCGCCACACCGATGCCGTCTACGGGATCGACCGCGCGACCGGGGAGATCAACTGGAAGCTGGGTGGCACCCAGACCGGGAAGTCGCTGCGGGTCGTGGGGGATCCGGCAAACAAACTCCTCGGCGGCCAGCACGATGCCCGGGTCGACCGCCGCGGCCGCCTCACCATCTTCGACAACGGCAAGGACCGCCCGCGGCTCCCGCGCGTGGTCTTCTACCAACTCGACCTGGAGCAGGGGAAGGCCGTCTACCGGGGACAGCTGAACGATCCTGAGGTGAAGCGAAGCCACTGCTGCGGCTCGGCTCGCGAGCTGGTGGACGGCGGCTGGCTCGTCAGCTGGGGGGACAACCCGCTGGTGACCGGCTTCGACGCCCAGGGGCGGATCGCCTTCCGGCTCCATCTTCCCGCCTCGACCTTCCGCGCCGTGCCCGCACCGGAAGGGGCGACCAGCGATGTCCAGCTGGCGCTGGGGATGGCTAAGTTACGCGCGCGCGACGGCGGGGACTGAACCGGCCAGCTTTGACGGCAGCAGCAGGGCAGAGCCGCAGACCAGCGCGAAAGCGGAAGCCTGCAGGCTGATCCCGAGCGGCCCTGAGGCGATCGGGTCGCCGAAGACGAGGATCCCGCCGAGGATCTGGGTCATGTTGGCGACCAGGCCCATCAGCCCGATCGTCTCGATCGCGCCGCCGCTCTGCAGGGCGGCGATGGTCGAGTACTGGGCCAGGGCGCCGCAGAGAACGATCAGCGCCACCCACGGCACCAGCAGGGCCAGCGTCACCCCGCTCTCTCCCGTCAGCGCCTTGATCGCGACCCCCGCGAGGGCGATCAGGGTGCCGGCGAGGACGGCGAGCAGGGAGCCGCGGTGGGCGGCGAGCCGCTCGCTGCGATGGCTGAAGGCGAGGCCCACCGCCAGGACCGCCAGCCCGCCCTCGAAGCCGAGGATCGCGGCCAGGGCGAACTGGGAATGGTCGCCGTCGAAGCTCGGCAGGGTCAGCGCCAGCAACGCCAGGCCGGAGCCGCCCAGTAGCAGCGCCAGCCACTGGCGCCGCTCGACGGCGTCGCCGAACAGCCTCTGGGAGAGGACGGCGAGGGTGACGGCACCGCCGGCGAGGACGGCCTGGACCAGGGAGATCGGGGCCATCGAGAGCGCGAGGACGTGGACCAACCAGGCGACGGCCGCGAGCCCCCATCCCGCCGCGAACCAGCGCGACCCGGCGAGGCGGCGGGCGCTCCGCAGCGGCGCCCGGATCTCGATCAGCGGCACGCGCTGGCAGCCGCGGTGCTTCAGCAGCGAAGCGAGGTTGGTCGCCACCGCCGCGACCAGCGCCAGCCCGACTCCGATCTCGACCGACCCCATCTGCCTCTAGGCCCGATTCGCCGAGCCGGCGCGGAAGTTGCGGTAGGGCTCGGGAGGCGGCGCGGCGGGAGCCCCGATCCGTTGCCGCGCGGCGGCAACGGCGGGGATCGAGGAGCGGCAGGCTTTGGCGATTGACCCGTTGGTCCGGTCGGGGTCGCGCTGCACCTCGAACTCCAGCAGCGCGGCGCGGCGAAGTTTCGCCCGGTCGTCCCGGTTGCCTTCCTCCGGCGCCGACTCGACGGCGGCCTCGGTCACCCGGCGGCGCCTGCAGCCGAGGCAGAAGTCACCCTCAGCGCAGCTGTCCCAGGAGTCGGGAAGCGGCACCGGCTCCTCGTCGCTGCGACTGGTGGAGACGCCGCAGCCGCTGCAGGTCCATTTGCGGGCGGTGACGGTCACGCGCGCCCTGCCGCCTTGCGGCCGCCACGGGGGGAGCGGCGGGGTCCGGGCCGAGAGCTCCGCTGGCTGACACGGCTCCCGTGCGCCTTCTCGAACTCGCGGACGAGGCCGAGGTCGCCGGCCATCCGCCGCACGTCGTCGACCTGGTCGGCGAGCACGTAGCTGACGCCGGTGCCCGTGCGCCCGGCGCGGCCGGTGCGGCCGATCCGGTGCACGTAGGAGTCGCGGTCGGCGGGAGCGTCGTAGTTGATCACGTGGGTGACGCCTTCGACGTCGATGCCGCGGGCGGCGACGTCGGTGGCGACCAGCGCCTCGACTTCGCCGTCCTCGAAGCGGGCCAAGGCACGCTCCCGCTGCTTCTGGCTCTTGTCGCCGTGCATCGCCACCGCTTCGACGCTGCGGGTGCGCAGGCGCTTGACCAGCCGGTCGGCACCGCGCTTGGTGCGGACGAAGACGAGCGTCGGGCCGCACTCGCCGTCGCGCAGCTGCTCGACGAGGAGGTCGATCTTCTCGGCCGGGGTGTCGACGGAGAGAAAGCGATGCTCGATGTCGGCTTTCGCCTGTTTCGGGGCGTGGGTGTGGCGACGGGCGTCGCGGGTGTAGGCGGCGGCGATCTTGCCGGTGGCGCCCTCCAGCGTTGCCGAGAAGAACAGGGTCTGGCGCTTGGCGGAGGTGAGGGAGACGATCCGGTCGACGGCGGGCTTGAAGCCCATGTCGAGCATCCGGTCGGCCTCGTCGAGGACGAGGACGCGGACGCGATCGAGCTTGACGGCGCCGCGGGCGATCAGGTCCTCGAGGCGACCGGGGGTGGCGACGAGGATGTCGGCCTTGCCGGCCGCCTTGATCTGCGGACCGAAGCCGACGCCGCCGTAGACGGCGGCGATCTTCAGACCGCGGGTCTCGGCGATCGGGCGCAGCTCGTCGACGATCTGGCCGGCGAGCTCGCGGGTCGGCGCCAGCACCAGCGCGCCGGTGCCGCCCTCGGGCGAGAGTCGCTCGACCAGCGGGATGCCGAAGGCGAGCGTCTTGCCCGATCCGGTCGGGGACTGGACCAGCAGGTCATGACCGGCGAGCGCGTCGCGGACGACCAACTGCTGGACGGGGAAAGGATGGGTGATCTGACGGCGCGCGAGCGCATTGATCACAGGCTTGGAAATGCCGAGATCGGCAAACGAAATGATTTGTGTTGCTCCTTGCTTGAGCTATGTAGGGGAGATCCTGCGGCCCCTAAGCACCAAGCGGTGGATGGAGGAAACCGAACCTCTCGGGTGGCGTTTTGCCAAACCCGACTCGTTCACCGTAGCAGGGGAGTCCCGCTTCGCCGGCCGGGGGGAGAGAAAGGGGCGGGAAATCCCCTGGACCCGTATGTCGGCACAAGATGTAGCTGCTACGGTCGTTCCCATGACGCTACATGGGAACGAAGCGGAGGTGGGCGTGCGAGAGCTGCACGACCGCCTCAGCGAGTACCTGGAGAAAGTGGAGCAGGGGACCGAGGTGGTGGTGACCCGGCGCGGGAAACGGATCGCCCGGCTTGTCGCGGTTGAGACCGAGCGCCCTCTGGAAGACCTCGAGCGGCGCGGCTTGGTGCGCTGGCCGACGAAGCCGAGGACCCTCCCGAAGCCGATTCAGAGCGAGGGATCAGTCTCAGACCTCGTCTCCGAGCAACGGCGGTGATCCTCTACTACGACACCTCCGCTCTGGTCAAGCTCCTGATCGTGGAGGACGGGTCTGGGCTCGCAAGGGAGCTGTGGGGGAGTGCCTACACCGCCGCCTCGAGCGTCCTCGCTTATCCGGAGGGACGCGCCGCCTTGGCAGCCGCCCACCGCACCGGCCGCCTCCACCGGCCAGGCTTAGAACGCTCGCTGGAGACCTTCGAGGCCCTGTACGAATCACTCCTCTCGGTCGGGGTCGGCGAAGACCTGGCGCGAGCAGCCGGAGATCACGCAACCGAATTCGGCCTCCGCGGTTACGACGCCATGCACCTGGCCACCGCGCTCGAACTTTCCGAAGAGGAAGTCGTATTCGTGACCTGGGATGAAGATCTCGGCCGAGCGGCGAGTTCTGCGGGCCTGGCCGTTGCCGGCTCTTCGGGATGGTGAGCGCATACGCCCACGTGCTCAGTCCCGGCGCCAGCCGCTCATTCCTAGGGTCCTCCAAGGCGCCAGCTGAGCGTGCCGTTGGCGTAGTTGATCGTGCCGGAGTAGCGATAGCCTTCTTCCACTCCTCCGCCTTCGCTGGTTACCGCAAGGCAATTAAAGCTCTGCGCCGTGAGGCTCGTATCAATGCGGCCGCCCTCGGCTTCGCACGACGTCTTTGAGACGTATTCGGAGAAGCCTTCTTCGGCTTCGCCGTTCGCGTCCTTGGTGATGGCGTCCTCGAGTTCATTGACGCTTTCTCTCCCGTACTGGGTTTCGATGCGTTCAAGTTCTTCTTCGGCTTCGACTTCTTCGGCGACCAGTTCTTCTTCTTCCGCCTTTTTCTCCTGGGCCTGTTCTCGCTGTTGCTGTTCCTCCTGATGCTTCTCGGCAATTGCGTTGTCGTGATTCACCTTGACGATCACCGCAACCGCGATCCCTACGCCAATTAGCCCCGCAAGGAGCACGAGGGCGGTGGCCTTCTTTCGCGTTGACCATCCGCTCATGCGGCGCTGCGCTCGCTTCCGCCTACTGCGGATAAATGAGGCGCCACAATGGGGGCAGGTATCCGCGAACGTCTGAGACTGTGCTGAGCAGGTGGGACAGACGCGAACAGGCGCCTCGCCTTTGTCGTCCGGCTTCGCCGGTTCGTCGCTTCCCAGGTCGTCCCTCACGAGATCGCAAAGTACCCGAAAAGATCGTGGGATAGTTCCTTAACGCTCGCTGGGCCAGGGAGTCGGAACCAGAAAGTAGCGGGCGATGCGCTCGTTCTTCGGACTCGCGTCAACGGCGGCCTTGAGCGCCGCCTGCGAGAGAGTCGGAAACTGGATGCCTGATCCGTTTCTTCGGCCTCCTGGCTGGTTATCCGGGTGCGCTGTCGGATGATGAGGAGGGCGAATTCATACTCGTTGGTCGTGTATCGAGGATAGACCGGCCGCTGGACCCTGGAACATCAGCGACAGGTCTGGAGGGAACGAGCGGAGTCGCGGTCGAGGCGCTCGATCCGACCTCTGGCACGATCCCCCCAACGCAGAAACCCCGCCGCAGCGGGGCTTCCGAAGTGCGGCTGAATGGAGTCGAACCATCACGGGTGTTTCCACCCACAAGGCCCTCAAGCTGAAAAGCCGCCGCTTGCTAGAGCGGATTTCGCGCTCCAGAGCCAAATCGAATCCGGCTATCGCCGGTTGTTTCCGGTGATTTCGGGGTCTCGCTGGCGCACGACTGGCGCACGAGCGCTACCGAATCAGCTTGACCGCGACATCCACCCTGGGGAGGTTCTGCCAGGCGCGATCGCCAGTTATGGCCGGAAGCCCAAGGCGGGTTGCGAGAGCTAAGCAAGAGCGGTCGGCGAGAGAAAGCCCCTGCTCCTTGGTGAGGGGGCGCAGGCGTGCGATCTCGATCGAGTCTTGTTCGGTTACGGGCTCGACGCTGACGACCCCGCCTATCAGGCCGGCACCCTTCATCTCAGCGGCGGCGAGTTCGGGGTCTTCGCCCCGCTCGGCGATCCTGGAGAGAACCTCCATCCAGTTCACGACGCTGATCGCTGCCCCATCCGCCATCGCTTGCCGGACCGCAGCCGCGCCCTTCTCTTCGTTGAGATGAGCAAGCAACGCGGAGGCATCGAGAACCGATGCCGCGGCCCCGCTACTTGCCACGGAGACGCCGAGCTTCCTCGGCGGCCTCGCGATCTTCAGCGCGGGCTTCCGCGCGCCGATCTGCGATCAGCTCATCGGCCAAGCTCTCGCCTGGCGCCAGGTGAGCGAACATGCCTCGGGTCCGCTCAATTGCCGCTCGACGCTCAACAGCGGCCTTATCGGCTTTGGTGGCGTGCGCCATGGCCCAAGAATACCGGCCGCTCCGAAACGGACCGCAGAAAGCCGCAAAACGCGAGGTCTGCGCACCAGTTTTCCGCCGGACCCCCTTCGTACCCTGAATCTTTCCGCTGCGAACCCAAGCACGACTAGTGCGTTACCTCAAAGCTAACGAGCGACGCGGCGGAACTTTCGTAATCGCTTCAAGGAGTAGCTATGTACGAAATTGACTTCCTCGCTGTCGGAAAGAAGGCGGGAGATAAGTGCGGTGACGCGATTGCTCTTCGATTTGTTCCCCCGGGATCGACGCAATGGGCGCAGGTGGTCATCGACGCGGGTTTCAAAGACGACGGGAAGGCGCTGGTGGAGCATGTAAACGCCTACTACGATCCCGGCAGGATCGATCTAGCGATTCTCACCCATCCCGACGAGGATCACATCAAGGGAATGGGCGAAGTGCTGCGTGGTCTTTCTGTCAAAGAACTGTGGCTACACCGCATTGGAGCCCACGGCGGCAGCTCTTTGAAGGCCGCCGGTGCTGTCGAGGAACTGATCTCGGTCGCCTCCGAAGAGGGCACTGTGGTCTATGAGGTCTTCGCCGGTCAGCAGGCCTTCGGCGGAGCGCTTACGGTCATTGGTCCCGACCAGACTTACTACGACCAGCTTGTCGCCGAGCAGGTCGGAGGCGTTTCCCTGGCCGAGGCCGCCCGGAAGGCTGCGGTAGCGGCCGGGCGCTCAATTTGGGACCGGATCGCCGGAACGCTCGGTCAGGAGACGCCCTTTCCCGAGAAGGACGTGAGCCCGCGCAACAACTCCTCGATAATCACGCTCCTCACCCTCGGCGATAGCCGTCTGCTGCTGCTGACTGGGGACGCTGGGGTACCCGCTCTTTCCAAGGCGTGGGACTTCGCGGAGTCCAAGGGACTCGCAGGAGAACTCGATTTCGTCCAGATCCCACACCACGGTTCCCGCCGCAACGCATCTTCGGCATTCCTCGACCGCCTAATTGGTCAGCCCGGTCAAGCCGAGACCCGTACCGCATTCGTTTCAGTCTCGCCCGGTTGCAGTCATGAACACCCCTCCGGGCGCGTGATCAACGCTTACGAGCGGCGCGGTTGCAGGGTGATCGCGACCGCCGGAGGGGCGAAGTGCTCGGTCAACGGCGTCCCCCTGCGCCACGGCTGGTTCCCTGCCACTCCGCTCGGCCCCATGGTTGAAGAGGCGGAGACCGAAGAGTGATGGTCCGCTTCGTCGTGACGAGTCGATCGAAAGAGATTGAGACCGTGTGAACCAGCTCCCTTTCAGCGTCTATGACTTCTTCGGATACCTCGCCGCTGGCGCCGTCGTTCTCGCGGCGTTCGTCGCCTCATTCTTCGGTGCCGAGCCATTCGAGGCAAGTCCTGCACTCATCGTCGGGTTCTTGCTCGTGATTGTTGTCTACGTCCTGGGTCATCTGGTCGCCAATATCGCCGGCGATCTGATCGAGCGCCGGATCGTGCGGACGCGGCTGGGAACTCCGACCGACATTCTCTTCGGATGCGACGCTCCGAGCGAACGGGTGGCACTGCTTTTTCCGGGGTACTTCAAGAAGTTGTCCTCGGGAGTGCAAGCCCAGGTCCAAGCGCGCGGCGAGGGTCGCGCAGGCGACGATCTCTTCTTCCACTGCCATGCGCGAATGAAGGCAGACCCGGTTGTACTGGGGCGACTCGACACCTTCTTGAACCTCTATGGCTTCTGCCGCAACACGATGATGGCGATGGTGATTGCGGCGGCGTGTTTGCTCGTAGGCATCGTGCTCGGCACGGCTGAAACCGGGCCGGTCGCCGGTCCTGGCTGGTGGCTAGGACTTTGCCTTGTCGGGGCAGTTGGACTTTTCTACCGCTACCTCAAGTTCTATCGCCAGTACGCATTGGAGCTTTTCACCAGCTACGCAGAGACGGAGTCCTCATGAGCACGGTTAAATCATTTGCAACCGACGAAGGCGACACCTACTACATCAAGCATGGCTCTGAGAACTTTACGATCATCGACTGTCGAATCGCCGATGACCGGCAGGACATCCTTGATGAGATCCGCGAAGAATCCAGCGATAAGGAGATCACCCGCTTTATCTCCACCCATCCTGACGACGATCACATTCGCGGTCTCGCATGGCTTGACGACGAGATCGGAATTCTCAATTTCTATGTCGTCAAGAACAATGCGACGAAGCCTGACGATACCGTCGATTTCAAGCGGTACTGCGAGCTGCGGGATTCCGACAAAGCCTTTTATCTTGAGAAGGGCTGCTCGAGGCGATGGATGAATCAAGAGGGAGATGGACGAGGCTCCTCGGGGCTCAACATTCTTTGGCCCAAGCTGACCAACCCTGATTTCAAGAATGTGCTCACCTCCGCTGAAGAAGGAGGGAGCCCCAACAACCTTTCAATCGTTCTCAAGTACAGCCTCGAAGATGGAGTCACGATGCTCTGGCTTGGAGACCTCGAAACCGATTTCATGAAGACGATCGAGGACGAGGTGGAGATACCGAAAGTCGATGTCGTGTTCGCTGCCCATCACGGACGGTCACGCATGCCGGCTAGTTGGATCGAAAAGATGGACCCGCAGATCATTGTCATCGGTGAGGCGCCCAAGGAGCATTTGGAGTACTACGAAGGACGCGACCACATCCGCCAGAACAGTGCTTGGGACATCACGTTCGAGAACCGAGGCGGGCGAACCGACGTCTATGTCGGCAACCCGGACTACGAAGCATCATTTCTACAGGACGAAGGCTTGGACGACACCGCCCATGGTTACTACATGGGCAGCATCGCCACGGGCTGACCTGGGCTCTTTCGCAAGGCCCGCAAGCTGAAAACGGGCCGCTTGCGAGAGCCCATTCGGCGCTTCAGAGCCAAATCATCCCCGGTAGTTCCCGGTTGTCTCCGGCGATTTCGAGGTCTCACTGGCGCACGACTGGCGCACCGGGGTTGGATGTCCGAGTCGGGAGAATCGAGATCAGATTGCTTCAATCGCCGCTACCAGCTCATCCAACGTGGCAACTACCGTGGTCCCTACACGGCTCGGGAGTCCCGCTGCATGAAGCAGGTGAGTCGCGTGCCGCTCCGTCGCAACGAAATCGCAGTAGGGGACTGCTACCGATAGGGCGTCGGCGTCGTGGATGTCGTTGACCGTCCAAGGGGCCTCAGAGTTTCGGTGGCCAGCCGTGAGCAGGGTGATCCACACATCCGCGCTCGGCATTGAGTCGGTGAACTGCCTAGCGGCATCCGGCTCTGGAAAAAGAGCAGGAAAGTCGATCCCTCGTCGGGCCGATTCCTCATTAAGTGGCCCCTCGATCTCCAGGGCGAGATAGCGGGCTGCCACAACGTCGCGAAGGCGCCCCCGCCGCCACCGGGGTTCTTCCGAGAGTAGCTTCGCCTGATCGTTCTCTTGCTGCGCACGCTTCTCGCCGACCTCCATCACCTTCTCCGGGCTCCACCCTGCCTCTCGCAGTTCTTGCCTTTCATCCTCCTGCGGACCCGCGAGCACAGCGCGATTTAGTCGACGTTCGGCGTCTCGCTGCCAGTTATCGAACGCTTCTGGACCTTCAGGCCAGCGCGCTCGGGCGTCTTCGGTCACATCTTGTCCTTCCTGGTCGCGAATGCGCAGGCCACCGCGCATGCCAAACGCCTGTAAGGCGCCATTGCCAAGAAGGGGGAGTGCGCTGTAGATCCGCGCGCTCTCGCCAAGAAGCCTACAGAAGGCCTCTTGGAGCTCAAGCCGTATCACGAGGGTCCTGTCCATCAAACATGCGAAGTCGGAGAGTTCCTCCATGACCCCCGCCACATCGAACCGCTGGCGAGCACTGCGGATTCGGTTCATCTCGAGATAGTGGGTCGAGCTCAGCGGTAAGAGCACTTGGCCGGCGGTGCGAAGTTCGCGAAGCGCGTGAAGCGCTGACCTGCTCTTGATGCCATCCGAATGCCCAACAGCGGCTTTGGCCAGTGAGATCCAGTGGTTCAGATCGAGATAGACGATGGGGACGGACGGTTCCGGCTTTACAAATGGCGGCCAAGCGTAGGCCACCTCCGTTCTGACGGCACCGGTCTTCATGCTTGGCCAACGCTAGTCCGTGGCGCGGCGTATGCGAGATCGATAAGGCAGCTGTCCGGAGGCCGACCGCGAGATCTTTGGAGATGGCCAAAGAGGCAATGGCTGAACCTGCCGATGTGCCGTCACACGAAGAAGACGGGTCCGCGTCCAACTGCCAATGGCGCAGACGACACTCATCGCGGCGGGTAGGTGTTTTCTTCCACCCATTGGCCAAGGCCTGAACGTGTAAGCCGAAGCGCTCGGGCTCCGACCCGGACATGGGGGAGCCCGCTGGATCGTACGAGCTCATAGAGGGTGCTCTTGGGGATGTTCAGCAGTTTCGCGGCGTCGCCAGCCGTAAGCAGGGGTTCCGATAGGGGATTCGCGTCGGACAAGAACGTGCTGCTACCTCAACCGCCAGAGCTACTTTTCAGCTTGTTCGGCAAGTCTGGCAACCGAGACCCCGAGCGCCGCGGCAATCGCCTGGATGGTTTCCCAGGTCGGGTTGGCCTGACCCCGTTCGATTTTCGACAAGTGCCCGACCGTGATGCCTGCTTTGTGCGCGAGCGCTTCTTGGGTTTCGTTCAGTTCGGCCCGGAAGTAGCGGACCGCCTTCCCGAGGGCGGCGCGGCCGTCTCGTCTAGTCATTCAGTGGACGTTCTCAAAGACGGGTCTCACAAGCCAGAACTCATAAGACTTGTTCTTTAGGATCAGTTACGCTACGGTCCGCTCCCAGACAAAAAGCGCCCCCGCGCTGCGCTAACAGCCGGGGGCATGGCACAAGGAGAGTGACCTCCCTATGCAAGACAAGCCTAGTGGCGCCGGCCATGAGCGCGCCACGAGCACCGCCGACCAGGACGACCGCGATCAGGCGGCGGTCCTGCGAGAAGTCCTCTACGTCTACCCCGAGGTTCTGACGCTCGACGAGTTGGACCGCGAGCTTACGTTCGCCTCCGATGCGTTTGGCGACCGCGACCGGATTGAGCGGGCCGTCCGCGACCTGACCAGGGCGGGCCTGCTCCATCAGGTCGGCCCGCTCGTCCTGCCGACGCGGACCGCCACCGCCTTCAACCGTCTGGTGGAACTCTGATGGACGGTAGGCACGTAGACAGGGGGGCTGCCCGGCAGCTCGGCAAGAACCTGTGGCGAGCGCGGCGACGTGCGGGCTACTCGCAGGAAGCGCTCGGCGCGCTGTGCGGGCTGCATCGCACGGAGATCGGTTTCGTGGAGAACGGCGAGCGGCTGCCGCGCATCGACACGCTGATGAAGCTCGCCGCCGCCCTTGAAGTGGGGCTGGAAGCGTTGGTGGAGGGGATCGAGTGGCTGCCCCCCGGTCCTCCCGCTGAGGGCAGCTTCGCGGTCAGGAGCGCAGCATGAACATGAAGGTTTCCACCCTCCGACTCCCCGAGTCGATGGCAAAGAAACTCGCCGCCATCGGCCGCGCCGATGGCCTTCCCGTATCGGAGGTTCTGCGGGAAGGAATCGAGAACCACATCACCGCCCGGTTCTCGGATGAGGAGTTCAAAGAGCGCTTGCGGAAGGCGCAGCAGGAAGACCGCGAGGTGCTCAAAGACCTCGGGATCGAGGACTAGCCGATGCGAAGAAGACAAAGGCACTTGCCCTTCGCCCTCGGAGCTTCGATCCGCAATCCGTTCAGCCGCGAGCTGTTGCGCCGCTGCGTTCTCGCGCAGCGGCCGATCAGCTTGGACGAGCTGGCGGAGTCGATGGACGGGCTGCGCTCCACGATCCGCCAACACGCCGAAGAACTGGAGATCCTCGGCGCCCTCAAGGTCTCCGAAGAGTTGTGGCCCTGGCGCCCGTCCGGCCATCGCTACGAGCCGACCAAGCTGCTGATGGATTCGGAGTGGGCGCTGGTCGGCCTCGGCCTCATGCCCGGTGATCGCTGGCTGACCGACGAGGACCGAGCCGAGCTTGACAAGCACATCGGCGAACGGCGCAACGACAAGGAGTTCAAGGAGCGCCTTCGTCGCCGCATGGAGGAAGACCGGGACGTGCTGGAAGCCCTCGCAGGTCCAGACGTGCCGGTGCGCCTGTGGCGGCGAGCGCTGGCGTCGGTGCGGTCGCGCTGGAAGAGAAAGAGGCGTCAGCTCAGACGTAGACGCAACAAGGCAGAAGCCAAGAGGCACTGAAATAAAGATCGGCCTCTAGGACTGAGAAGCAACTACTAGCGCCAGCAGCAGATTGATCCTCTGCCTCTAGGGCCGCAGCAGCAGGCCCTAGAGGCACGACTAACTGCGAACAGCAGAACCCCTCACGCACTATCACCGCGAGGACAATGCGCAGGAGGCGTGGCTGTCCGGAGCGGACGGAATCCTTTGCGCATGCCCAAGAAGCCCAAGCCGGAGAAGGAGCCGGGGTGTCTTGGCACGCTAGCCAAGTTGCTGATGGCAGCTGTCTTTACGGCGCCGGTCGCCCTCGTGGTCTTCACTTCGGGCGTTCTGACTGATTCGCGCGGTTCAGAATCCTTCTACGGAGGCGCAGTCGGTCTCCTTGGCGCGTTGGTGATCTCGGTCGCTTTTCAGATCAAAATCGCCGCTGAGGGCCTTTGGAAATTTTTCGGTCGAGGGGACACCATCCTCATGGTGGTGATTCTTTTCGGCTACCTCGGAGCCCTGATCGGGGGTGGAGCATCGGCGCTCGCGGCATTGCAGGATTGCCACAAGAATGTTTGCGGTAGCTCCGAGAACTTCAACAACGTGATCCTCGCTCTTATCTCCGGCACCACTTTCCTTGTGACGGTATTCGCGATCTCCGTTTTTCTCCATCTGATTGATCTCAGGAATGGTGATCAACCGAAGGTCAAGTCCGAAAAAACCTAGCCACTACAACCTCCAGTCTCGGGGGCATTAGAGCCTTGAAAGGCATTCCCATGGCATGGAAGCCCCCGTCTCGCCGTCGGACGTCTTCAAGAAGCCGGGGCGTTTGCCTCTCCCCGAGGACTTCTTCGGCGTGGAGCCGATACACCTCGCCACCGCGCTGGACAGCAAGGGCATGGACGCCCCTCTCGCCAGAGGCCCGCGCTGATGCTCTCCATCGGGAAGATGGGAGCCGGCCAGGAGGGCTACTACCTCGGCAAGGTCGCAGAAGGCGCTGAGGACTACTACTCCGGCGAGGGGGAGGCCGAGGGCTACTGGCTCGGCGACGGCGCCGAGGATCTCGGCCTCCAGGGCAAGGTCGAGCCCGACCAGCTCGTCGGGATGCTGACCGGCACCAATCCCGCCAGCGGCGAGTCCTTCGGGATGCAGCACGTCACGGACGGGCCGGTCCCCGGCTTTGATCTCACCTTCTCGGCGCCGAAGTCGGTCTCGCTTCTGTGGGCGCTCGGCGGCTCCCCGGTCGGCGCGGAGGTCAAAGAGGCCCACGCCGCCGCCGTCGAATCCGCCCTCGGCTACATGCAGCGCGAGGCCTGCTGGACCCGGCGCGGCAAAGGCGGCCGGGAGTTCGTCCACGGCGACGGCTTTCTCGCCGCCGGCTACACCCACCGATCCTCCCGCGCCGGCGACCCGCAGCTGCATACCCACGTCCTGGTCGCCAACGCCACCTTCGCCGAGGGCCGCTGGACCCGCCTCTGCCACCCGGCGATCTACGAACATGCCAAAGCGGCGGGCTACATCTACGAGGCTCACCTGCGCGACGAGCTGACCCGCCGCCTGGGCGTCAGGTGGAAGGAGGTCGCCAACGGCATCGCCGAGGTCCGGGGCTTCGACCCCGACCACCTGCGCGCCTTCTCTACCCGCCGCCAGGAAATCCTCGAGGCGGCAGGGGAGGGGGCCAGCGCCCGCGCCAGGCAGATCGCGACCTTGGCGACCAGGGAAGCGAAGGACCGTGACCTGACCACGGAGAGCCTTCGCGATCTCTGGCGCCAGAAGGCCGAGGAGATCGGCTTGGATCGCGAGTCGATCCGCGCCACCCTGGGCCACGAGCGCCAAGTGCCCGAGGGACAGGTCGCCATCGCAGATGTCGAAGCCGCCCTCACCGCCCACGCCTCGCACTTCGACCGCCGCGACGTCATCCAGGCGGTGGCCAACTGCCTCCCGGCCGGTGCGCCGGGGGAGGAGGTCTGCGAGCTTGCCGACGCTTTCATCGCGACCCCCGACGTGATCGGGATCGCGACGACCGCCAAAGGCGCGCGGTACACCACCCGGACGATCTGGGAGCTTGAGCGCGGAGCGCTGCAACGGGTCGAGGCGATGGCGGCTCGCGAGGACGCCGCCGTGGTGTCGGAGATCGTCGTCTCCCGCGTTCTCGCCAAGCGGCCGAGCATGAAGGTCAACCAGGAGGCGATGGTCCGGCGCCTTCTCGGCGGTGGGGAGGGTGTGATCGTCGCCGTCGGCGAGGCCGGGACGGGCAAGACCTACGCCCTCACTTCCGCGGCCGAAGGCTGGGCGGCGAATGGGGAGGAGTTGCGGGTCGCCGCACCGACCTGGCGGGCGGCGAACGTACTGCGCTCCGAGGGCTTGCAGGCAACCTCGGTTGCCTCCCTTCTCGCCGATCTCGACCGTGCGGCTGCGAGGGGCGAAGCGACTCTCGGTCGCCGCGCTGTGCTGGTGGTCAACGAGGCCGGGATGGTGGACTCGCGGAGCCTCGCCCGCCTGATCGACCACGCCCAGGAGGCCGAGGCCAAGCTGGTCTTGATTGGCGACCCCGCGCAGCTAGGGGAGATTGAGGCGGGCGGCCTCTTCTCCTCGATCGCGCAGCGCACGGAGCCCGTCGTCCTCGATGAAGTGATCCGCCACCGCCACGACCTGGAGCGCGAGGGCGCGAAATTGATCCGCGAGGGTGAAGGCCGCGAAGCCCTTGCGATCTACCAGGGCGCCGAGCGGGTCACGGTCTCCGACGATCCGCTGGTGCGGCGGGAGGCGATGGTCGGCGACTGGTGGCAGAGCTTCGAGCGTGGCGAGGACGCGCTGATGATCGCGAAGCGAAACGCCGAGGTCGCCGAGCTGAACGCGCTGGCGCGGGAGCGGATGCGGGTGGAAGGCAGGCTCGGCGCCGAGGAGATCAAGGTCGGCGAGGTTCGCTTCGCGTCCGGCGATCAGGTCATCACCCGGATCAACGACCAGAGCCAGAACATCTACAACCGCGAGCGCTGGCGGGTGGCCGAGGTTGACGGGGATTCCGGCTCGTTGGTGTTGGTCGGAATCGACACCCGGGGGCGGGTGTGTGTCGATTCCGACTACTTGGGGCGCTTGAGGGAGAGGGACGGAGGGCCGGCGATCGAACACGCCTACGCCGCTACGACCTACCAGGCACAGGGGGCGACGGTGGATACCGCTTTCGTCATGGCCGACCCCTCGATGGACCGCCAGGAGTTCTACGTCGCGACCTCGCGGACCCGGGAGGACACCTACCTCTACGCGACTCCCGAGATCCAGTTCGACCGCGACGAGTTCGCGCCGCGCTCACCGCTGCGCGAAGGGTTGGAGCACATCGCCGAAGCTGCCGAGCGCGACCGCGCCCAGGTCTCCGCCCACGACGAGGCCCTGCGCCACGAGCTCGGGCAGCTTCCGAATGACGACTTGGTTCGCCGGCTTCACGAGCTCAAGTCGGAGGCTGGCGCCGAGCGGCACAACGAAGAACGCCACTTACGAGCGGATGCGGAGATCGAGCGCCACGGCGAGCACCTGGAGCAGTACCGCTCGGCCTCGCACAAGGTGCATCCTGCAAACGAAGAACACGCGCTTGAGCGACTCACGGCGGCGAGCGCCGAGCGCGAGCAACTTCCTGAGGTCAGCCACGAGGCCCGCGCGAAGGCGGCGGTTGCCGAACATCTGGTTTTCGAGCGCGAGCGGGCAGCCGCCACCGCTGCCCGTCTCTCTCCTCCCGACTACATCAAGCGCGAGCTGGGGGAGAGGCCGAGCGATCCGACGAAGGCCCGCACCTGGGACAAGGCGGTGCGGGGGATCGAGGGCTACAGGGTCAGAAACGGCGTAAGGGACAGAGACAACGCGCTCGGGGGGAGGCCGAAAGACCACGCCGCAGAGGCCGAGCAGAGGCGGGTCGGCGAGCGGTTGCAGCGTGCACAGCGCGAGTTGAAACTGAAGCACCGAACTCTTGAGAGGTCCAAGGGCCTCGGGATAGGGCGGTGAGGGATGGCGAAGAAGCTGCCAGCATCCATTCCCCGTATCGCTCTAACGCCCTCCGAGGCCGCCGCCGCCATCGGTGTCGGCCCCGACTTCTTCGATGCCAACGTCGCCCCGCAGCTGCGCTTGATCCGCAGAGGTCGAAAGCGTCTCGTCCCGGTCCGGGAGCTTGAGCGGTGGGTGTCTGAGAACGCCGAATTGCCGATGATGGAGCAGCTGAGATGAGGCTCGCAGGATCCGCCTCAGTCGCTAGATTTCAGTGCAACAAGAAACGGCCCCCGACGGCGCGCCAACGCCGGATCGAGGGCCTGACCACAAGGAGAACGGACCTCCCTATGGCTGGTACTCACCCTATGTATCTGTGCCCTGAGACGGGCGGCAACCTTCTTCACAGGAAGGGGCTGACCGATGGCTGAGGGGATCATGAAGCGCCACTCCCGCAACTGCCGCTCCCGTAGCGGGGGGCGCTGCAACTGCAATGCGGGTTGGGAGGCGTCGGTCTACCTCGCCCAGGAGGGCAAGAAGGTAAGACGCACGTTCGACCGCGAGGCGGAAGCTCGTTCGTGGCGTAACGACACCCGCGCTGCCCTAGATGAACGCCGTCAAAGCGGACCGAGCCTCACCCTTGAGCAGGCTGCATGGCTCTGGCTGGAGGCTGCCCGCACCGGCCGGGTCCGGGACCGCTCAGGCCACACCTACAAGCCAGCCACCTTGCGCGAATACGCCAGGGTTTTGCGCTTACGCGTGTTGGCGGATTTCGGGTCACGCCAGCTAGCCGCCATCACGCGGGGCGATCTTCAGGGATTCGTAGATCGAATGCTCGCCGAGGAGCTGGCTGCAAGCACCATTCGGAACACGATCAACCCCCTCCAAGCAATCTTCCGCCACGTGGTGCGGCGCGAACTCGCTCCACTGAACCCGACCCGTGACCTTGAGCTGCCGGTAGCCCGTGGTCGCCGTGACCGGATCGCGACGGCTGGTGAAGCGTCTCGCCTTATCGAAGCTTTGCCCACGGACGATCAGGGTCTGTGGGCGACTGCGTTCTACGCCGGGTTGCGTCGTGGAGAGTTGCAGGCGCTTCGGGGATCGGACATCGACCTGAAGCGGTCGGAGATTCATGTCCAGCGCTCATGGGATCAAGAGGAGGGTCCGATTCCCCCCAAGTCCAAAGCAGGGACGCGGACGGTGCCCTTGCTCGCTGTCCTGCGCACCTACCTCAAGGACGCGGCAGGTAGCCCCGGACTCGTGTTTGGTCGGGCCCTCGACCAGCCTTTCGACCCAAAGACGGTGGGGGATCGCGCCAAGCGGTCATGGAAACAGGCGAATGAAGCCGAGGGGGGAGGGCTACGCCAGGCGCTTCAACCGATGACGCTTCACGAGTGCAGGCATACCTTCGCCTCCCTGTTGATTGATGCCGGAGTCAATCCCAAGGCAATTCAGGAGTTCATGGGACACGCCACGATTGAGGAGACGTTCTCTCGATACGGCCACCTAATGCCGGGAGCACGCGATCAGGCAAGAGAATTGGTGGATGCGTACTTAGCCGCGGCCCCTGGTTGAGGGATACGAGCGGGCGGCCTTGCGCCGCCTGCTCGTGCGCATCTTTCTCAATGAGGAAGATGCGCCCGCGCGGAGGAAGATGCGCCCGCGCGGAGGAAGATGCGCCCGCGCGGAGGAAGATGCGCCCGCGCGGAGGAAGATGCGCCCGCGCGGAGGAAGATGCGCCCGCGCGGAGGAAGATGCGCCCGCGCGGAGGAAGATGCGCCCGCGCGGAGGAAGATGCGCCCGCGCGGAGGAAGATGCGCCCGCGCGGAGGAAGATGCGCCCGCGCGGACGGTTCCGTCCGTACACGCTGTGTACATTCCACCTACCGCGCGGTTGCCGCGCGGCAGGAAGCTTTACCGACCAAGGGCTCGTTGAAGAAGGTGGCCGCTATGGCGGCAACTTCGTGAAGCGAGGATCGAGGGAGGGGAGCATGACCGCGGATGGGATTCCTTTGGCCTCATCGGTGCTGGCACACCGAAGGCCTGCCCGGAACCGGGGAGGACCGGTAGTCGGGCGAGGCGCTCCGCCTCCATCTCCTCTTATAAAGACGGTGGCAGACGCCAACGCGGCCTATCCCGAGCGTTTCAGCGACAGCTCGTTTGATGTTCCTGCTATTTCCGCATTTTTTTCTTGATCTGAGTCTCACTGGCGCACCGACTGGCGCACGGATTGCAAGAGCCGCGAGCATGCGTGGGTCTCAGAAACAGAAAAACCCCCAACTAGCGGGGGCTTTCCGATGCGGCTGAATGGAGTCGAACCATCACGGGTGTTTCCACCCACAAGGCCCTCAACCTTGCGCGTCTACCAGTTCCGCCACAGCCGCTCGAGGGCGGTCGATTCTAGATGTTCGCGCCCATCGGTAGCCCGCAGCTTGCGAGCATCCGGGGGAGGCGGTAGCCTTGCGAACAAGTGTTCGAAGGCGATTTGAGGCTCTTTGACCCGGCAGCGGAGGAGATCGGAACGACGATGGAACTGGATCTGACCAAGAGGCAGAAGGAGATCTTCGACTTCATCCGCAAGTACGCGGCGAAGACCGGTTACCCGCCGACGGTGCGGGAGATCGGGAAAGCGGTGGGGCTGCACTCGTCTTCGACCGTGCACGCGCACCTGGCCAACCTCGAGAAGCTGGGGCTGGTCAAACGCGATCCCTCGAAGCCACGGGCGATCGAGCTGCTCTTCGACAAGGCGAAACGGACGATCAGCTCTGACAACGGACTGCCGCTGGTCGGGCAGGTGGCGGCGGGCGCGCCGATCCTGGCCGAAGAGAACATCGAGGAGTACCTCGAGGTCCCCGATGTGATCGGCGGCGAGGAGGGCGACTACATCCTCCAGATCCGCGGCGAAAGCATGAAGGACGCCGGCATCCTCGAACGCGACTACGTGATCGTCCGCCCCAGCGACGATGCCGCCAACGGCGAGATCGTCGTCGCCCTGATCGGCGAGGAGGCGACGGTGAAGCGGATCTACCGCGAAAAGGACCACATCCGGCTGCAGCCGGAAAACGAGGAAATGGAGCCGATCCTCACCACCGAGGCCCGTGTGCTCGGCAAAGTGGTCGGCGTCTTCCGCAAGGTCTAGTTCGGCGGGCCCCGTCTCAGGGCCACTTGCCTGACTCGATGAGTCGTTTGTAGCGCCGCTGACGCCGGCGGGCGCCCCACATCACCAGCGGCAGCAGCCGAAGGGAGAGGCGGGGGAAGAGGTCGACGACGCGCAGGAAGGGCCCCCGCCAGCGGGGGACGATGAGGATCGGGCGGGGGCGCTCGGTCAGCTTGCCGACCTCCTTCGCCACCTCCTCGGCGGTGAGCAGGCGACCCGAGAAGGAGGGGGCCGCATCGGGGTCGTCGAGCTTGTCCTCCAGCATCGGCGTCCAGATCCCGTCAGGGCAGACGGCCGAGAGCGCGATGCCCTTGAGGCCGGCGCGGCGCAGGTCGAAGAGGGTGCCGAGGGTGAAGGCCATGGCCGCGTGCTTGCTCGCCGAGTAGGCGACCTCGCCGGGGGCAGCGACGATCCCGGCCAGCGAGACGACGTTGACGACGTGGCCGCGGCCGGCGGCGCGCATCGGGCCCAGCGCGGCGACCGTCCCGTTCATCAGGCCGGTGACGTTGACGTCGAGCATCGTCTGCCGCATCTCCGCGCTCTGCTCCCAGGGCGGCCCGCTGAAGAAGACGCCGGCATTGTTGACCCAGAGGTCGAGCGACTCGGTGCGGCCGATCGAATCGGCGAGGCCGCGGCAGGCCGCCTCGTCGCGCACGTCGAGCGCCGAGCCCCTGCGCGTCGGCACCGAGCTCTGCGGCGGCGCGGTCGGCGGCCCCGGCGTCGACGTCGGTGACGTGGACGCGGTAGCCGCGCTCGACCAGCTCGGCGGCGATCGCGCGGCCGAGGCCGCTGCCGGCGCCGGTGACTACAGCCGTTCGCATGCCCGCCACCATAGCCCGCGCAGCTCTTGGTCCGAAGGGGCTGCGGAGCTACTCTTGAAGGGCGGGCCGAGCGGACCGCGGGGGGAGAGAAAACCCTTCGAGGAAAGTCCGGACACCACAGGGCAGGGCGGTGGGTAACGCCCACCCGGGGAAACCCGCGGGAAAGTGCCACAGAAATGACACGGCCGATGGCGCGGCCGCAGCTGCGTCGCGCACAGGCAAAGGTGAAATGGTGCGGTAAGAGCGCACCGGCGTCGCGGTGACGCGACGGCCAGGCAAACCCCGCCCGGTGCAAGGCCAAGCAGGACCGTCGACCCAGCCCGGCGAGGTCCAGGTAGGCCGCAGAGATAGATGGCCGCTCAAGACAGGATCCGGCTTACAGGCCCGCTAAGGGAAAGGCCTCCGCAAGGGGGTCTTTCCTATGCCACAAGGGGTGTCTGATCTTGACCCCCATATATGGCGGGAAAACTCAGAAACCCCGTTGAGGAACCTATTCGCCGGTTTGCTGTCTTAGCGTTTGCTAATCTTCCGCCAACTTCTCGCTGAATCTTCGCCTACATATCGCGGAGAGCGGGGGACCCACTCAGTTGGGGCGAATCGCGGCGATTGCCGCGTAGCGCAGCTCTTTCAGCGCGAGCCCGTCAGCTAACCCCGCAAGCGCCTGGAAAGAGATGCAGACGAACAGACAAAACTCCCTGCGCTGGGCGATTGCCCTGGCTGCCTTCCTCGCCCTCTTCTGCGGGCTGGCGACCGGTGCCAAAGCCGGCACCGGCGGCGCCTCCAGCTATACCGCCTCGGCCCCCAACGGCGAGGACCTTGCCTTCAGTCCTTTCCGCTACGGCCACGCCAGCTGGTACGGGCCCGGCCTGTGGGGCAACAGGACCGCCTGCGGGCAGACGCTGCAGCCGCAGACGATGGGGGTCGCTCACAAGACGCTGCCCTGCGGTACCACCGTCAAGTTCGTCTACCACGGGCGGGCGGTGATCACCCAGGTGATCGACCGCGGCCCCTATATCCAGGGCCGCGCCTGGGACTTCACCAAAGCCGCCAGCGACGCGCTCGGCTTCGAAGGCGTGGGCCGGGTCCGCTACGCGATCGCCCTCAACGACGCCGCCAGCGCCCGCCGCCGCTGAGCAGGCGTTTCTCCGCCCGCACCTCGGGCTAGGCTGCCGTGTTTAGGCAGGGTCCGAGCACGAGAGGAGCAGCGTTCATGTCGAGGTTTTCGCAGGGAGCAGTAACCGCTGGGTCGGGGAGGAAGCGCTGGGCGCTGATGGGCTTCGCTGTCTGCTCGCTGCTTCTCGTCTCGCTTGGCTCGAGCAGCGACGCGGCACCCGTCGGCCGCACGACCGTGATCCTCGGCCAGACTGCGACCGAGCCCGACCCCTCCTGCCCCGACCTCCCCTGCCAGGCGATCGGCAGCGTCACCGGCTTCCAGGTCAACAACGGCCAGGCGAGGATGCCGTTCAGCGTTCCCCACGACGGCACGATCAAAGCCTGGACGCTGACCCTGGCCCAGCCGACCGGCAGCCAGCGCGCCTTCTTCAACGGCTTCTTCGGGACGCCACCGCAGGCCCGTCTGGCGATCCTGCGCCGGGTGGCGGGGACCAACCCGCCGCGCTACGAACTGCGGCGGCAGGGGTCGGTCCAGGTCCTCTCGCCTTATCTGGGGCAGACGGTCCGCTTCAGCGCCAACCTCAAAGTCGAGCGAGGCGACATCGTCGGCCTCACGGTGCCAACCTGGGCGCCGGCCTTCGCGCAGGAGCTGAACGCGAACAACGTCTGGCGCGCCAGTCGCGAACCGGGCACCTGTAAAAACGCCACCGACATCCGCCAGGGCGAGCCCCAGGAACGGATCGGCCGCTACGCCACCTACGGCTGCAAATACACCACCGCCCGGCTCCTCTACACCGCCACCCTGGTCGAGGCGCGCTAGCGCGTCGCCGGCAAGCCGATGAAGGGGCGCGGCAGTCGGGCGGGTGCCGTTGCTTTGGCGGCACTGGTGCTGTCGGGTGCCCTGCTCTGCCTGGCCCTCGCCGAGGTCGCTGCGGCGGCTGTTCCCTCGAGGGCCGCGGTCACGCTCTACCGGCTGCCGCGGGTGCCCCCGACCGGCGGCACGGGGCCGCTGGCGATCGACCAGCGCGGCGACGTCTGGTTCGAAGGAGACCTACGAAAAGCCCCCTGGGGAAGCGGGCGAACCGGCGCACTTCCCCGGGCAGGTCGTGCGGATGAACCGGGCCGGGGAGATCGCCGTCGCCACCCAGCTGCGTCCCTCCGGGTTGGCCGTCGCTCCCGACGGAGGCGTCTGGTTCACCGGCTTTCGCTCGATCGGCCGCATCGCCCCGGACGGGCTCGTCTCGACCTTCCCCCTGCCCGACGGCGAAAACGAAGAGGGGAGGATCGTCTTCAAGGACGGGCCGATCGTGGTCGGAGGCGACGGCAACGTCTGGTTCTCGGGGGCCCGCGGCATCCGCGACGAAAACGGGGGAGCGGTCGGCGACCAGCCGATCATCGGCCGCCTGACGCCGACCGGAGAGCTGGCCGAATTCGACCTCCCCCGGGAGGGCGGCCATCCGATCAGGCTGACCACCGGGCCCGACGGGAACGTCTGGTTTACGGAAGCGTTCGGGCAGCGGGTCGCGCGGATCGCGCCGAACGGGCAGATCCAGGGGTTCCCGCTGTCTCCGTCCTCCCGGCCCTACGACATCGCCGCCGGCTTCGACGGGGCGCTCTGGTTCATGGAGGAGAAGGGCGACTTCCCGGTGCTCGCCCGCATCACCACCGCGGGCGCGATTACCGAGTTCCCGCTCGGGAGCGTGGAGGAATCGTTCGCGGGGCAGGTCGCGGCGGGGCTAGACGGGCGAATCTGGTTCGTCTCCGAAGCGGGGTCGGTGGGCCGGTTCAGCCCCGCGACGGGCCGGATCTCGAAGGTGGCGATTCCCAGCCGCGTTCCCGAAGAGCTCCTCGTCGGCCCGGAAGGCAGCCTCTGGTACACCTCCGCCGCCGAGCCGCCGTGTCTGCCGGGGGACAGCGTCTGCGGCGCCGGCGGCTACTACCAGTCGGGCGTGATCGGCAGGATCGATCCCGCCCCGTTGTCGGTCAAGGTCTGGAGCGGCAAGCTGGCCGCGGGTGCCAGCCGGGTCAAGGTCAGGATCAGCTGCCTGGACGGCAGGGTCGGGCAGGCTTGTAGAGGACGTCTCCGGCTTCGCGCCGGTCGCACCGTCGTCGCCAAGCGGAGCTACGCGCTGGGGGTGGACCTCACCCGCAGCATCGGTCTGCGCCTGGGTGGCAAGGCGCGCGCGAAGCTGATGCGCAGCGGTCAGCTGCAACTCAGGTGCACGGTCACCCTCGCCGGCGGCCGCACCGTGGTGCGCGCGCTCCGTCTCCGGTTGCGCACGCACCAGGCCGCTGCTTAAGCGGCGGAGGGAAGTGCCCTGGGACCGCCCTGGTCCTGGGGCAGGGCCGCCGCGCTTGCGATCAGGCTCTGGAACTCGTTCAGCGCCAGGTGCGCGACTGCCTCGAGGATCTCCTCGTCGGTCCAGCCGATCTCCCGCGCCTCCTCGTGGAGGTGGAGGGGCGGGGGCCCTTCCGCGGCCAGAGCCTCTTTCAGGTAGGCGAGCAGCGCTGCCTCCTTCTCGTCCGAGGAGGTGAAGCTGCGGGCTTTGGAGACCTCGTCGAGGCCAAGCCCGGCCCGGCGCGCCGACTTCGCGTGCTGGGCGATGCTGTAGTTGTCCTCTCGGTACTCGGCGACAGCCAGCGCGATCCGCTCCCTCGTCGCCTGCGGCAGGACTCCACCGCGAAGCTCCGAGCGCATCCGCGTATACGCGCGTAGAACAGCCGGCGCTCCGGCCAGCACGCCAACGAACTTCGTTACCGCGCCGCCGGCGGCCTGGATGCTCTTGATGAGAGGAGCGCTCTCATCCGGCGCCGTCAGCTCGTCGTGGATCTGGAATCTGCTTACTGCGGTTTTTACCGTCACGTCGGTTCTCGCTTCTGGCTCTGCTTTCGGGGCGGCACTTCGCTTTACAGAGCCTTTATGTGGCCTTTACTTTACTTTTAGCCGCTTACTTACTTGATGTAAGTTATACCGATTTCCCTGGACGCTTTCAAGCCGGTCCCCAGGTCTTTTCTTTACCCGTAATACGAGGTTCCGCACCCGCTTGGTTCATTCGCTCTATCGTTGCGGCCTTCGCAAGAGCCAAGGAGGCATTGAGGCATGGCAGAGCAACCCCGCAGCGCCGCTGACGTGATCGAGCTCGTCAAAGAGCACGACGTCCGCTTCATCCGCCTCTGGTTCACCGACGTCCTCGGCCAGCTGAAGAGCTTCTCGGTCAACTCCAGCGAGCTGGAGGACGCCTTCGAAGGCGGGATGGGCTTCGACGGCTCCTCGATCACCGGCTTCAACCCGATCGAGGAGTCCGACATGCTGGCGGTCCCCGACCCCGCCACCTTCGCCCTGATCCCCTGGCGGCCCGAGGACGACGCGGTGGCGCGGATGTTCTGCGACATCCAGGTCCCCGGGGGTGGCCCGTACGAGGGCGACCCGCGTTGGATCATGCGGCGGGCGCTGAAACGGGCCGAAGAGATGGGCTTCGAGGCTTACAACATCGGCCCCGAGCTCGAGTACTTCTACTTCCGCTCGGCCAAGCCGGCCGGCGGCACCCCCGAGCCCCTCGATGAGGGCGGCTACTTCGACCTGACCACGCTCGACGCCGGTTCCGACCTGCGGCGGGAGACCGTCCTGGCGCTGGAGAAGATGGGGATCCACGTCGAGTACACCCACCACGAGGTCGGTCCCTCCCAGCACGAGGTCGACATGCGCTACAAGAACGCGCTCGAGATGGCCGACGACTGCATGACCTACCGCATCGTCGTCAAGGAGTACGCGATGAAGTACGGCTACCACGCGACCTTCATGCCGAAGCCGCTGTTCGGCGAGAACGGCTCGGGGATGCACGTCCACCAGTCGCTCAGCCGCGACGGCAAGAACGCCTTCTACGACGCCGACGACCCGTACTACCTCTCGCCGGTGGCAAAGTCGTTCATCGCCGGCCAGCTCAAGCACGCGCGCGAGATCTCACCCCTCTTCGCCCAGTGGGTCAACTCCTACAAGCGCCTGGTGCCGGGCTACGAGGCGCCGGTCTACCTCGCCTGGTCGCGCCGCAACCGCTCAGCGCTGATCCGGGTGCCGCTCTACCACCCCGGCAAGGAGGGGGCGACGCGGGCCGAGCTCCGCTGCCCCGACCCCGCGGCCAACCCCTATCTGTGCTTCGCGGCGATGCTGCAGGCGGGGCTGGAAGGGGTCGAGAAGGGCTACGAGCTGCCGGAGCCGATGGAGCAGAACCTTTACCACCTCTCCCAGGAGGAGCTTGCTCAGCAGGGGATCGAGCAGCTGCCGGCGACGCTGGGCGAGGCGATTGAGCTCGCGGCGGAGTCAGAGCTGGTCCTGCGAACCCTCGGTGAGCACACCTTCCGGCGGTTCGTTGAGATCAAGCGGCAGGAATGGGACGACTACCGCGTGCAGGTCACCCCGTACGAGATCGAGAACTTCCTGCCGATTCTCTAGGCGGTGGTTGTGGGGTCCGGGGAGGGATGCCTCTCTGGACACCTCTCGCTATGGCTCGAGGTTGAGTGTCCCGAGAGGCATCCCTCCCCGGACTGCGACAGCAGATCGAATTCAGCGCTCGCTGAGTTTGAGTCCCTAGAGGGGCTTGGATTCAGCGCTCGCTGAATTGGTGTCCCGGTGGGAGAGGGAGGAGGGCCACCAGAAGTTGTCGCCGACGGTGAGGGCGATGGCGGGGACCAGGACGCTGCGGACCAGGAAGGTGTCGAGGAGGACGCCGAAGGCGACTACGAAGCCGATCTCGGTGAGGAAGGTGAGGGGGAGGACGCCGAGGACGGCGAAGGTGCCGGCGAGGACGATGCCGGCGCTGGTGATGACGCCGCCGGTGACGGCGAGCGCTCGCAGGATTCCCTGTTCGGTGCCGTGCTTTTCGGCCTCCTCGCGAGCGCGGGCGATGAGGAAGATGTTGTAGTCGACCCCGAGCGCGACGAGGAAGACGAAGGCGAAGAGCGGTAACGACGGATCCGAGCCCGGGAAGCCGAAGATCACGTCGAAGACGAAGTAGCCGACGCCGAGGGCGGCGAGGAAGCTGAGGATCACGGTCCCGATCAGGATCAGCGGCGCGACCACCGCCCGCAGCAGCGCGATCAGGATCAGGAAGACGACGAGCAGGATCAGCGGCGGGATCACGATCGAGTCCCAGCCGGCGGCGTCGCGGACGTCGAATTCGACCGCCGTTTGCCCGCCGACGAGGGTGCCGGGCGCCGCCTCGGTGGCAGCTTCCCGGATCGGTTCGATCAAGTCGAATGCCTCGGTCGAGTAGGGATTGGGCTGCAGCGTCGCCTGGATCAGCGTCCCCGGCGGGCCGCTGACGACGGGTTCTGAGACCGCCTCCACGCCCTCGACGCCTTCAACCGCTTTCTTCACCGCCGGCACCTCGCCGGGTTTCGGGACGATCACGTCGGTCAGTGCCGTGGCGCCCGAGGGGAAGCTCTTGTCCAGCAGCTCCTGGCCTTCGACCGACTCGACCTCGGTCCGGTAGCTGTCTTCGCTGGTCAGGTCGGTCGAGAAGAAGGCGAAGCCGGCGCAGCAGACGAGAAGGACGGCGATCGAGCCGACCATGACCCGCGTCGGCCCGGCGGCGACCCGCTGACCGACCCGCGCCCAGAAGCTGTGGTGCTGGTACGGGTCCTCCGTCTCGCCCGCCGAGTTCGGTTCGTAGCGGGGGATGAAGGGCCAGAAGGCGCGACGGCCGCAGATCGTCAGCAGCGCCGGCAGCAGGGTCAGCATCGAGAGCGCCGCGCAGGCGATCCCGATCGCCGCGATCGGCCCGAGGCCGGCGGTGCCGTTGACCTTGGCCAGGGTGAGGCAGAGCAGGGCGGCGATCACGGTCAGGGCGGAGGCGAAGATCGCCGGCCCGGCCGAGGCGAGCGCGGTCCGCATCGCCTCGTGCTTGTCCTCGGTGTGGTGCAGCTCCTCGCGGTAGCGGGCGACCAACAACAGCGCGTAGTCGGTGCCGGCGCCGAGCACGAGCACCGACATGATCGAGCTCGACTGGCCGTTGATCGTCACCCCCAGCTCGGAGACCCCGTAGCCGATCGAGCGCGAGAGGAGCTCGGCGAAGATCACCGAGATCAGGGGGATGAAGAAGAAGATCGGCGAGCGGTAGATCAGGATCAGGAGGAAGATCACGAGGCTGACCGCGGCCAGCAGCAGCGTCCCGTTGAGGCTTTCGAAGACTTCGATCGCGTCGGCGGAGAAGCCGCCGCCGCCGGTGATCTTCACCTCGAGCCCGTCGCGGTCGCCGGAGACCTGGTCACGCCAGTCCTGGACCGGGTCGGTGATCAGCTCGGCCTCGCCCTCGGCGTTGATGTAGGAGGTGACGATCGCCGCCTTGCCGTCCTGCGAGCAGATCGGGCCGACGAAGGGGGCGTAGTCGGCGGGCTGGCCCGGGACCTTGGTGGTGGGGCCGCCGCAGCCGGCCTTGGGCACCCCGAGCTCGTTGGTGCTGGCCACGGTCTTGTTGTCGGACTCGGCCGGCTTCCCTCCCGAGGCGGCGGTTTCGCCGTCTGGGATCACGCCGGGGTAGCGCTTCTCCGTCATCTTCTTGACGTCTTCGGCAATCGTGACGAAGTCGATGGGGGTGAGGCCGCTGTCGCGCCGGAAGACGATCACCGTCGGCACGATTTCTCCCTTTTGCAGCGCTTCCGTCTTGGCCAGGGCCTTGGTCGCCTCGGCGTCGCCGGGCAGGTAGGAAGTCGCCTCGTTGTTTTCGGCCTCCTCGAACTTTTCCGGCAGCTTGCCGCTCAGGGCAGCGAAGATCGCCAGGAACCAGAGGGCGAAGACGATCCACTTCGCCCGGCGGCCGGCGGGAAAGGTGAAGAGGGAGCCGCGCATCGGGCGGCATCCTTTCAGAGACAAGGGACGGCCGCGGGTTAAAAGGTCACAGAAGCGCTCGCAGCTTCTCGGCGCCGGTGACCGGGAGCTGGCAGGCGAAGTTCTCGCAGACGTAGGCGGCGGGTTGGCCTGCGACGGTGGTGCGGTTGGCCAGCAGCGGCGGCTCCCCGGCTCCCTCCGGGCCGCCGGCGAGGACGATGTGCGGCCGGTGCCGCTCCCGCACGACTCCGGCCAGCTCGCCCAGCCCGTCGCCGACCAGGGCGACCTCGCGGGTGGGGGCGAGGTGGAAGTCGAGGGCACGCAGCAGGTGGGCGAAGGCGTCTGGGTGTTCGACCGCCGGTTTGGCGAAGAGCGCGAAGACACCCTCGGCGGCCTTCTCATAGCGGCGCTCCCCCGTCAGCGCGCCCAGTCGCAGCAGTCCCATCGCGGCGGAGCTGTTACCGGAGGGAATCGGGTGGTCGCCGACCTCCTTGCGGCGGGCGATCAGCTCCTCGTGGTCGCCCGAGGTCGAGAAGAAGCCGCCGCGCTCGGGGTCGCCGAAGCGCGCGATCGTCGTCTCCGCCAGCGCTTGCGCCTCCCGGAACCAGCGGGTCTCGAAGCTCGCTTCGTACAGCGTCAGCAGCGCCTCGAGCAGGAAGGCGTGGTCCTCCAGGTAGGCGTTCAAGTGGGCGCGCCCGTCTTTGTAGGTGCGCAGGAGGTTGCCGTCGGGGTCGCGCAGTTGGTCGAGCACGAACTCGGCGGCGGCGCGGGCGGCTTCGACGTAGTCGTCGCGGCCGAGGACGGCGCCGGCATCGGCGAGGGCGGCGATCGCCAGCGCGTTCCAGGAGGTGAGGCGCTTGTCGTCGAGGCCGGGGCGGACCCGCTGGGCACGCGCCTCCAGAAGCGCCTGCCGCGCCTCGGCGAGCCCCTCGGGCGCCGGTGCAGTGGCGCCCCCGGCGAGGTGGAGGACGTTCGATCCCTCGAAGTTGCCCTGCTCGCTGACCCCGTAGTAGTCGAGGACCGGTCCGGCCGCATCGCCCAGCACCTCCCGGACTTCCGCGGCGCTCCAGACGTAGAACCTGCCCTCCTCGCCCTCGGAGTCGGCGTCGAGGGCCGAGTAGAAGCCGCCCTCGGGACCGCGCATCTCGCGCAGCATCCAGTCCAGCGTCTCTTCGCAGACCCGGCGGTAGCGCTCGTGCCCCAGCTGCTGCCAGCCATGCAGGTAGGCGCGGGCGAGCAGGCAGTTGTCGTAGAGCATCTTCTCGAAGTGGGGGACGAGCCAGACCGCGTTGACCGAGTAGCGGGAGAAGCCGCCGCCGAGCTGGTCGTAGATGCCGCCGGCCAGCATCGCGTCGAGGGTCAGCTCGACCACCTCGGTCTCACCGCGGGCGAGGAGGAGCTCGAGCGAGGAAGCGGGCGGGAACTTCGGGGCGCCGCCAAAGCCGCCGTTGCGGCGGTCGACCGCTCCGAGCAGCCGCTGCATCGCCTCGTCCATCTGAGGCATCCCGGGAAGGTCGCCGCGGGGCTCGATTTCGCCGATCGCGCCGAGGCGTGCGCGGGTCCCCGGGGCGCGCTCGCGGATCTCCTCGCGCTGGGTCTCGAAGGCGTGGACGACGGCTTCCATCACCATCCGGAAGCTCGGCATCCCGCGGCTCTCGTCGGGCGGGAAATAGGTGCCGCCGTAGAAGGGGACGCCGTCGGGGTCGAGGAAGACGGTCATCGGCCAGCCGCCGTGGCCGCTGATCGTCTGGACCGCCTCCATGTAGATCGCGTCGACGTCGGGCCGCTCCTCGCGGTCGACCTTGACGTTGACGAAGTGCTCGTTCATGTAGGCGGCGGTCTCCGGGTCCTCGAAGGACTCGCGCTCCATCACGTGGCACCAGTGACAGGCGGAGTAGCCGACCGAGAGCAGGAGCGGGCGGTCTTCCTCGCGGGCCCGCGTCAGCGCCTCGGGACCCCACGGGTACCACTCGACGGGGTTGTCCCGGTGTTGGAGGAGGTAGGGGCTGGTCTCCTGGGCGAGGCGGTTCGGCATCGCTCTGAACCTACCCGGAGGCGGGCAAGTCAAGTATTCGCCGGCCCGGATCGCTGAAACTTGGGCCTTTCCGGGCGTTCAGGGAAAGCAAATCGCGGCCAGCCGGGTAAGCGAATAACGTCAACCTGTTGATCAAGAACACGCAGAAGTCGAGACAGCCGGACCCGGCTGTCGACGCGGCCTTGGCCAAGCTCGATCCCAAGGATCGGGCGGTGGTCCGCGGCGCCCTGGAGCGGGCTGAGAAGACCGAGGCCGAGCTCCGCCACCTCGCCGACCACGACCCTCTCACCGGGCTGCTGAACCGGCGCCGGTTCCGCTCCGAGCTCGACCAGTACGTCTCCTTCGCCGCCCGCTACGGCGGTCGCGGGGCGGTGATGGTGATCGACATCGACGGGCTGAAGGCGGTCAACGACAAACTCGGCCACCAGGCCGGCGACACGCTGATCCGCCGCGTCTCGGAGATCCTCCGCGAGCGCGTCCGCGCCACCGACCTCGTCGCCCGCCTCTCCGGCGACGAGTTCGCGGTTCTGATGCCTCAGACCGATACCGCCGGCGCTCTGCAGCTCGGTGAGGACCTGCGGGGCCAGGTTGCCGAGGGCTTCTCGCTCGATGCCGAGACCGCGGAGGCGACGATCAGCGTCGGGATCACGATGTTCGACGGCAGCCAGGGCGTCGGCGCCGAATCCGTCCTCGTCGCCGCCGACCAGGCGATGTACCGGGCCAAGGCCGAGGGCCGCAACCGGATCACGCTCTTCCACTCCCCCGGCGAGGCCGGCGGTGAGGTGCGGCGGGCGCAGACCACCAGCGCCAGGATCCGCGACGCGCTGACCCAGAACCGCTTCCGCCTCGCTACCCAGCCGATCCGCAGCCTCGCCGACGGTGGCATCGAGCGCTACGAGCTGCTGCTGCGGATGACCGGCGAAGACGGCGAGCTGCTGCCCGCCTCCTCCTTCATCAAGGTCGCCGAGCGCTCGGGAATGGTGCAGGAGCTCGACCGCTGGGTCGTCGCCCGCGCCCTGGAGCTGATGGGCGAGCGCGAGCGCGCCGGCGACCCGATCTCGCTGCACATGAACATCTCCGGTGCTTCCCTCACCGATCTCTCGGTGCTCGAGTACATCGAGCGTCGCCTCGACGAAGGCGAAGCAGACCCCGCCCGCTGCACCTTTGAGATCACCCAGACGGCGCGCATCGAGGACTTCGAGACGGCCGCCGGCTTCGCCGACCGGCTGACCGAGTTCGGCTGCGAAGTCGCGATCGACGACTACGGCGCCGGCGCCGGCCCCTTCGCCTACCTGAAGAAGGTCCCCTTCGACGTGATCAAGATCGACGGCACCTTCATTCGCGACATGGCCCGCAACGACGCCGACCAGCTCGTCGTCAAAGCGATCGTCCAGATCGCCCGCGGCCTCGGCAAGCAGACGATCGCCGAGTTCGTCGAGGACGAGGACACGAAAGTGATGCTCCACGAGTACGGCGTCGACATGGCCCAGGGGTACCACCTGGGCAGGCCGACGGACGCGGCGGAGCTTGCCGTCGCCTAGCTGCTGCTGCGCAGCTGCGCCCGCTTGATCTTGCCGCTGCTGGTCTTCGGCAGCTCGTCGGCAAACTCGACGATGCGGGGGAACTTGTAGGGGGCGGTCTGCGCTTTGCAGTGCTCCTGCAGCTCGCGGGCGAGCTCGTCGCTTGAGGTGCCGTCGCCAGGGGAGCCCTCCCGGAGGACGACGATCGCGCGGACGACCGAGCCGCGCTCGGGGTCTGGGGCGGCGACCGCGGCGGCGTCGGCGACGGCGGAGTGGGAGAGCAGGGCGGACTCGACCTCGGTCGGGCCGATCCGGTAACCGGAGGAGAGGATGATGTCGTCGCCGCGGCCCTCGAAGAAGAGGTAGCCGTCCTCGTCGGCGCGGACGAGGTCGCCGGTCTCCCACCACTCGCCCTCGAAGCGCTCGCCGTCGAGGTAGCGGGAGAAGAAGGTGGGGGAGGAGGCGGCGCGCAGCTGCAGCTCGCCCTCGACGATCCGGGTCTCGAAGCCGGGGAGGGGGCGGCCCATCGAACCCTGCCGGACCGGCTCGCCGACCATGTTCGCGGTCACCTGCCCGGTCTCGGTCTGGCCGTAGCCGTCGGCGGGCTCCAGCCCCGTTGACTCTTTAAAGGCGGCGATCGTCTCCGGGTCCAGCGGCTCGCCGGCGGAAACCATCCGCCGCAGCTTCGGCAGCGGCCGCAGCGCGGTGCGGCGGGCCAGCATCCGGTACTCGGTCGGCGCCTGGCAGAGGACGCTTACCCCGAGCGCCTCGGCGAAGTCGAGCCGCTCGGCCGGCTCGAAGCGCCCGTCGTGGATGACCGCGGCGGCGCCGGTGACCCAGGGGGCGAGGAAGACGTTGCGGGCAGACTTCGACCAGCCGGTCGCGGTCGTGCACCAGGCGAGGTCGCCCTTGCGCGAGCCGAACCAGTGCTCGGCCTGGGTGCGCTGGCCCAGCAGGTAGCGGTAGGCGTGAACGACGCCGCGCGGCTCACCGGTCGTGCCGGAGGTGAAGACGATCAATGCCGGGTCCTCCGGGTCCATCTCCTCGACCGCGGCCGGCGGCTCCTGCGGGCGGTCCTCGTCCATCACCGCGGCGACGTCGGCCATCGTCATCGCCGGCACCCCGTCCGGCAGCTCGGCCAGCAGGTCTTCTTCGCCGACGCAGAGCTTCGGGTTGGCGGCGGCGACCCGGTGCTCGAGGTCGGCCCGGCGCAGCATCGTGTTGCAAGGCAGCGCCACCGCCCCCATCCGCCAGCAGGCGAGCAGCGTCAAAACCCACTCGATCCGGTTGCCGACGAGCGTCATCACCACGTCGCCCCGCTCCACGCCGCGAGCGGCAAAAGCCCCCGACAAGCCGGCCGATTTCGCAATCAGTTCCCCGAAGTACCAGTCCCGGCGATTCGTCTCGCCATCGACGGCAACTATCCCCAAGCGCGAGGCGGGCGACCGTTCCATTAAATCCTCAATCAGGTTCACGGCTCGAGAGTCTGCCTGACTAGGGCATCGGTCGCCTGGGTACGCTGACGGTCGTGAGGGCTGCACTCGCCACGTCTCTGGTCGGATTTGTCCTGCTCGTTCCGGCAGGAGCGACTGCTGGGCCGGCCACGTGCGTGGGTGACATGCGTGGTAAGTGTCTCGTTAGGCCGCATCTCGTCGTCACCGGAGTCCATACCTGGGTACGCGGGATTCGGTGGCGGGTTTGGACTGACCACACCGCCCTCGGGTTTGGTCGATTGATCGAACCGGGAGGGGCTACCTACGATGGATTTACCGCTCGCGCGAAGATTCGCCTCCGGCTTCCTGCGGAATGCAATGGCCGTGACTGGTTCTGGTCGATGACCGTTCGTTTTGGCCGGCACTACGGCAAGCGCTACCTGACGAATGAGGAGTACACGCCGTGCTGAGGAATGGCTTGAAGCCAAAAGGCGTGACTGGGTCGGCGCGGTAGAGGTTATGCGCCCTATAGGGGCCATAACCTCTACCGCGCCTGTTAGGTGCTCTGGGCGGCTGTCTCACCGATGACCGGAGCGGCAGCCGCCCTCCCTGGCTACCGAAGTTCGGCGGAGGTCTTTTTCAGCAGCTGCCGGGCGATGATCAGCAGCTGGATCTGCTGGGTCCCCTCGAAGATGTCGAGGATCTTCGAGTCGCGGGCCCACTTCTCCAGCAGCTCGTTCTCGCCGTAGCCGATGGCGCCGCAGAGCTCGACGCAGCCGAGGGTGACGTTGACGCCGGTGCGCCCCGCCTTTGCCTTCGCCATCGAGGCCTGCAGCGAGTTCGGCTTCGAGTTGTCAGCCATCCAGGCGGCCTGGAGGGTGAGCAGCCAGGCGGCCTCGTAGTCGGCCTCCATCTCCAGGAACCTGGCTGCGGCCGCGTGCTGATTGTTGGCGGGGACGTCGTAGTCGATCTTGACGCCCGCTTCTTTCAGCTGCTTCCGCGTCTCTTCCAGCGCCGCCCGGGTGACGCCGACGGCCATCGCGGCGACCAGCGGCCGCGTGTTGTCGAACGTTTCCATCACCCCGGCGAAGCCTTTCTCCTTCACCTCGGGGTCGCCGAGCAGCGCCTCTTTCGGCACCCGGCAGTCCTGCAGGGTGAAGTTGGCGGTGTCGGAGGCGCGGATCCCGAGCTTGTGCTCGAGCCTGTCCAGCTTCAGGCCGGGGTTGTCGCGCTCGACGATGAACGACTTGATCGCCGCCCGCCCTTTCGAGCGATCCAGCGACGCCCAGACGACGATCAGGTCGGCCCGGTCGCCCGAGGTGACGAAGATCTTCTCGCCGTTGAGGACGTACTCGTCGCCATCGAGCTCGGCGGTGGCGCGGATCGAGGCCGAGTCCGAGCCGGCTTCCGGCTCGGTGATCGCCATCGCCGCCCACTTGCCGCCGTACTTCTTCAATTGCTCCTCGGTCGCCACCGAGGCGATCGCCGAGTTGCCGAGCCCTTGGCGGGGCATCGAGAGCAGCAGGCCGACGTCGCCCCAGCAGAGCTCGATGATGCCGAGCACGGTGGAGAGGTTGGAGCCGTTGCGGTTGGAACCGTCGTTGCTCTTCTCGCGACGGACCCCGGCGGCACCGGCACCGCCGATGTCGGAGCCCTCGTTCATGCCGTCGATCAGCGACGCCAGCATGTCGAGCTCTTTCGGGTAGGCGTGCTCGGCCTCGTCGTATTTGCGCGAGATCGGGCGGAAAACCTCCGTCGCGACCTGGTTGGCCTGGTTGGCCAGCGGCTTGAACTTCTTGGGAATCTCGAGATTGATCATGGTTGCCTTTCGCTCGTCAGGCGGCGCCTAGACGAGCAGGGCGCCCTCCATGACGCCCGCAGCTCGGAGGTCTCGGTACCAGCGCTCGACCGGGTGCTCCTTGACGAAGCCGTGGCCGCCGAGCAGCTGGACGCCGTCGGAGCCGATCTGCATCCCCTTCGCGGTGCAGAGCTTGCGGGCGATCGCCGCCTCGCGGCCGAAGCTCTCGCCGCGGTCGGCACGGCTCGCCGCCCGGTAGGTCGCCAGCCGCATCGCGTTCGACTCGATGCCGATGTCGGAGACCGCGAAGGCGACGCCCTGGCGGTTGGAGATCGGTTCGCCGAAGGCCTGGCGGTCGTTGACGTAGGGGATCACGTAGTCGAGCACCGCCTGCGCGGTCCCGGTCGCGAGCCCGCACCAGGCGATCCGCGAGCGGTTGACGCAGGCGGCGTAGTCCTTGGCTTTCGCCTCGCCCTCGCCGAGCAGCGCGTTCGCCGGCAGTTTGACTTTGTCGATCAGCAGGCGACCGGTGGCGGCGGGCCGCAGGCCCATCGCCGGCTCGTCCTCGATCGTCAGCCCTTTGGCGCCGGACTCGACGACGAACAGCGCCGGTCCGATCCCCTCTGCATCCGCCGCGATGACGAAGAGCTCGCACTCTTTGGCGCGGGCGAGCAGCGACTTGGCGCCCGTGAGGACCCACTCGTCGCCTTTCTTTTTTGCCTTCGTCTCCAGCTGCAGCGGGTCGAACAGCGGCCGCGGCTCGAGGATCGCCAGGGCGGCGGCGGGAATGTCCTCGCCGGTGAAGGCGGGGAGGTAGGTCGCCTCCTGCTCGGCGCTGCCCCAGAGCCCGATCGCGGTCGCGACCGCACCGGGGGCCATCGCCGCGTAGGCGATGCCCATGTCGCCGTGGGCGAGCGCCTCGCCGATCAGGACGCTGGTGACGGCCGACTGCTCGGTCATCACGCCGCCGAGCTCCTCGGGAACGCCGAGCATGTTGACGCCGAGCTCGTTGGCCTGGTCGAGGATCTCGTTCGGGGTCTCGCGGTCCTCGTCGGCCTTCAGCGCCGCCGGTCGGATCTGGTCCGCGGCGAAGGCGCGGCCGCCCTCCTGGAACATCTGCTGCTCGTCGTCGGGCGAGAGGTCGAAGAGACCCGTCGACTTGCCCTTCTTCTGGCGGGCGGGTTTGCCCAGCTGCTGGGTCGCCTTGAAGGCGCGCCCGGCCGCGGTGGCGCCGCGGAACCCGTTCTTGGTGCCCTGGAAGAGGGCCTTCTCGACCTGCTTGCGGATGCGGATGCGGTCCAGCAGGTCAGAGCCCGCGAGGCGGTTCAGCGCCCGCAGGCCGTAGCCCATCCCGCGCTCCGCCATCCCCTTGTTCTCAGTAGCAGTGCTCACTTGTTTCCTTTTCCTTTTGATTTGGGGGCGGTGACACGTCCGTCGAGATGAGGCGTGCCCTTCTTGGCGTTGCGGACAGCGAAAAGAATCTCTTTGCCCTCCTCCTGGCTGGCGAACTCGACCTTCGCCGGCAGCAGGATCGGCTTGCGGAAGCGCACCTCGACCTCGAAGCTCTCGGGCAGCCGGCTTTCGAGCTGTGCCAGCGCTCGCGCCTTCGTCCACATCCCATGTGCGATCGCGCCGGGGAAGCCGAGCGGCTTCGCGGTCAGCGAGTGCATGTGGATCGGGTTGCGGTCGCCGGAGACGCCGCCGTAGCGGCGGCCGAGGCCACCGTCGAGCTTCCACTCGGCGCTGGCTGGGGCGTCGGCCGGCAGTGACTCAAAGGTCTTCGCCTGCTTGCCACCGGCGTCGCCGCCCGACTTGCCGCGGCGGAGCATCGTGCTGGTGCTCTCCCAGACGGTTTCGCCGTCGACGAAGACCTCCGTCAGCAGCGAGAAGGTCTTGCCTTTCGGGTGCGGCTGCAGCTTCGTCGGGCTGACCCGGATCGTCATCTCCTCGTCGATCCCGATCGGTCGCTTCTGGACGATCGAGTTCTCGACGTGGACGAGGCCGACCGCGCCGAACGGGAAGGAGCCGTCGCTCATCACCGCCATCTGCAGCGGGAAGGCGAGCATGTGCGGATAGGTCGGCGGCAGCTGGTCGCGCAGGGCGAAGCCGCAGACCCTGGTGTAGGCGGCGACGTCGGCCGGGTCGGCCTTGACTCCGGCCAGCACGAGGTCGAGCCCGTCGGGGATCTCGCCGCCCCCGCCCGGGACGAACGGGAGCAGCGAAGCGCCGGGGATCATCGGCAGCGCCGCGCGCGCGTACAGCGGCAGGATGCTGGGGGAGCTGTCGAGGGTCTTCGACATCCGCTAGGCCCCCAGCAAACTCTGGCCGCAGACGCGGACGGTATTGCCGTTGACGCCGGTCGAGCCGGGGCTGGCGAACCAGGCGATCGTCTCGGCGACGTCGACCGGGAGCCCGCCCTGGGAGAGGCTGGAGAGCCGGCGGCCGGCTTCGCGCGGGCCGATCGGCATCGCCGCGGTCATCTGGGTCTCGATGAAGCCCGGCGCGACCGCGTTGATCGTCGCTTTGCGTTTCGCCATTTCCGGCGCCATCGCTTCGACCATGCCGATCACGCCGGCCTTGGAGGCGGCGTAGTTGGTCTGGCCGGAATTGCCGGCGATCCCGGACATCGAGGAGACGCAGACGATCCGCCCGTTGCCGTTCAGCAGTTTCTTTGCGAGCAGCTCTTCGTTGATCCGCTCCTCGCTGGAGAGGTTGATCTCCATCAGCTGCGCCCAGCGCTCTTCCGGCATCTTCGCGATCGTCCGGTCTTTGGTCACGCCGGCGTTGTGGACGACGACGTCGACCCCGTCGGAGAGCTCGGCGGCGATCGCCTGCGGCGCATCGTCAGCGGTGATGTCGAGCTCGATCGAGCGGCCGCCGATCGCGTCCGTGACAGCCTTCAGGTCCTCTGCCATCGGCGGGATGTCGAGGCCGACGACTTCGGCGCCGTCGCGGGCGAGCGTGTTGGCGATCGCGGCGCCGATCCCGCGCGAGGCGCCGGTGACCAGCGCCACCTTGCCCGCAAGCGGGCGCTCCCAGTCGATCTTCGGGCTGGCGGCGACGCCCACCCCGACCCGAATGACTTGTCCGGAGACGTAGGCCGATTTGGGCGAGAGGAGGAAGCGCAGGGTCGACTCCAGCTGGTCCTCGGCACCCGGTTCGACGTAGACCAGCTGCGCGGTCGAGCCGCGGCCGCCGATCTCCTTGCCGAGCGAGCGGGTGAAGCCCTCCAGCGCCCGCTGGGCGGTGTGGGCGAGCACCGATCCGGCTTCGGCCGGCGGGGTGCCGAGCACGACGACGCGGCCGCTGCGCTGCAGGCGGCCGACGGCCGGGTAGAAGAAGCGCTGCAGCTCGACCAGCTCGGTCGAGTCGGCGATCCCGGTCGCGTCGAAGACGATCGCCTTCGCCTTGCCCTCGGCGCCGGCCCGTTCGGCCTTGATGCTGTCGAGGATTCCGGCGACCGCTTTGCCGAGCCGGCCGTTGGGGGCGCCGTCGGCGAGGACCGGGCCGGCGACCACCGGCTGGCCCTCCTGGTAGCGGTCGAGGGCGACCGGCTGCGGCAGCCCGAGCTGCTTGGCGATCGTGCCGACGAGCGGCGCGTTGACGACTTGCGAGTAGCGGTCAGCCATGGTTACTTGGCACCTCCCGGGGCCTCGAGGATCGCGACGACACCCTGGCCGGCGGCGGCGCAGATGCTGATCACGCCGCGGCCTTTGCCGTCTTCGTTCAGTTGCTTGGCGAGGCTGGCGACGATCCGGCCGCCGGTTGCGGCGAACGGATGGGCGGCCGCCAGCGAGCCGCCGTTGACGTTGAGCTTGGCGCGGTCGATCGGGCCTAGCGGTTTTTTCCGCCCGAGCTTCTCGGCGCAGAACTCCTTGTCTTCCCAGGCCTTCAGCGTGCAGAGAACCTGGGCGGCGAAGGCCTCGTGGATCTCGTAGAGGTCGAAGTCCTGCAGTTTCAGCCCGGCGCGATCGAGCATCGTCGGCATCGCGTAGGCCGGCGCCATCAGCAGGCCTTCACGCTTGTGGACGTGGTTGACGGCGGCGGTCTGCGCCTCGGTGATGTAGGCGAGGATCGGCAGGTCGTGTTCTTTCGCCCACTCCTCGGAGGCGAGCAGCACGGCCGAGGCGCCGTCGGAGAGCGGCGTCGAATTCGCCGCGGTCATCGTTCCCTCGGGACCGCCGAAGACCGGTTTCAGCTTCGCCAGCTTCTCGAGGTTGGAGTCCGGGCGCAGGTTCTGGTCACGGTCGAGCCCGATGTAGGGGGTCATCAGGTCGTCGAAGAAACCGCGCTCGTAGGCGGCGGCGAGGTTCTTGTGGCTCTTGACCGCGAGCTCGTCCTGCTCCTCCCGGCCGATGCCCCATTCGGTCGCCATGATCGCGCAGTGCTCGCCCATCGAGAGACCGGTGCGCGGCTCCTCGTTGCGGGGGATCGCCGGGACGATGTGGCCCGGGCGCACCTTGGTCAGCGTCTTCAGTTTGCCGACGGTCGAGCGCTCGCGGTTGGCCTCCAGCAGGGTCTCGCGCAGGCCCTCGTTGAGGGCGATCGGGGCGTCGGAGGTGGTATCGGCGCCGCAGGCGATCCCGGAGTCGATCTGCCCGAGAGCGATCTTGTTGGCGACGAGGATCGTCGTCTCCAGGCCGGTCCCGCAGGCCTGCTGGACGTCGTAGCCAGGGGTCTCAGGAGCGAGGCGGGTGCTGAGCACGCTCTCGCGGGTGAGGTCGCGGTCGCGCGAGTGCTTGAGGACGGCGCCGCCGGCGACCTCGCCGAGCGTCTCGCCCTGGAGGCCGTAGCGGTCGATCAGCCCCTCGAGGGCCGCGGTCAGCATGTCCTGGTTGCTGGCGTGGGAGTAGACGCTGTTGGAGCGCGCGAAGGGGATCCGGTTGCCGCCGACGATGGCGACTTTGCGGGTTTTGGCGTTCATTGGGGAGTGGGTCCTCCTTGGGGATTGGCAGTTGAAGTGGGAGCCGAGCGGTAACGCAGCCCTGGCTCGACGGTGGAGATCAGGAGCCCGGCCGCGTCCTCGGCGCTGATCGCCTCGGTTCGCAGCCACCAGCGGGCGAGCGCCTCGGAGGCGCCGAGCAGGGCGGTGGAGAGGGCCTCGACTTCGACTTCGGCGGCTTCGCGGCTGCGCATCGGCAGCTGCGCCAGCAGCGAGGCGGAGACGAGGTCGAGGATCTGGCCGCGGTAGGCGGCGACCCGATCGAAGACCTCGCCGCCATGGGGGAGGGTCTCGTCGAAGAGAACCGCCCAGGCGGAGCGGTCGGTGTCGAGGAAGGTGAAGAAGGCGCGGACGCCGGCCCCGAGCGCGTCGCCGGGATTGGCGGTCTCGCGGACCGCCTCGGCGATCGTCGCGATCAACGCGTCCCCCGCCCGCTCCATACAGGCGATGTAGAGCCGCTCCTTGTTGCCGAAGTAGTTGTAGAGCAGCGGCTTGGTGACCCCGATCGCCGCCGCGATCTCGTCCATCGTCACCGAGGCGTAGCCGCGCTCGGCGAAGAGCAGGTGCGCCGCCGCGAGCGTTTGCTCCATGCGGTCGTCGCGGGAGAGTCGAGTACGAACCGATGCATCCATCGGTGTAGACATTACCGGAATATAAATTTATATCGGCGTAACGTGATGGACCTCACATGCTTCAAAGCCATCGTTGCGCCCTGGCGGCCGCGGTCGTACTCGCCTGCGAGAGCCTGCGCTACTAGGAGGCCTGATGAGCTGAAGGGCACAGACTGGTCGATTGAATGGGGGCTACCCATCGGCCGCATGACTTTGGCGGTCTCTCCAGCTACCCGTGCCCAACAGCAAATCGTGCTTCGTCCTCCGCGGCTATAAGGCGCGGGCAGCAGAAATCCCCCCTCCCTTGAGGCTAGCTAGGTCCTTCGATAGCCTTGGCTAACGGCTGTCAATCGTTCCGGGGGTAGCTCCCCCGCACGAAAAAGACCCGCCCATGGGCGGGTCTTCGTGATTCAGGCCTCGGAGAAGCCGATTCGCTGCTGTAGTCGCCGCAGGGGCGCCGGGGCCCACCAGTTCCACTCGCCGAGCAAGCGCATCAGCGACGGGACGAGGAGGGCGCGGACGATCGTCGCGTCGACCATCACCCCGACCGCCATCCCGATCGCGATCTGCTTGACGAAGAAGACGCTGCTGACGCCGAAGGCGAGGAAGACGAGGGCGATCGCGAGGGCGGCGGCGGTGATCACACGGCCGGTGCGGGCGATCCCGACCGCGACCGCCTCCTCGTTGGAGTCGCCGGCGTCGTAGCGCTCTTTGATCCGCGCCATCACCAGCACCGCGTAGTCGGTGGCGAGGCCGAAGATGACGGCAAAGAGGAAGACCAGGCTCGTCACCTCGATCGCGGCCGGGCCGGTGTAGTCGAGCGGGGCCTTGAGCCAGCCCTCCTGGAAGGCGAGGACGAGGATGCCGAGCGTGGCACCGAGGGTGAGCGTGTTCATCAGCAGCGTCTTCAGCGGCAACAGGACCGAGCCGGTGAGGAGGAAGAGCAGGAGGAGGGTGGTGAAGGCGATGATCGCGACGACCAGCGGCGCGTGGTCGATCAGGCTCTGCCTCTGGTCGATGAAGCCGGCGGTGTTGCCGGAGACCAGCACGCTGCTGGTTGCCGGCGGTTCGAGATCGCGGATTTCCCCCACGGCGTCCTGCGACTCATTGCTCAGAGCCGGATCGGAGAGGGCGAAGTTGGCGTAGGCGACCTCGCCGGGGGCAGCGGCGAAGGGGGTTCCGCGGACGACTCCCTCGATCGCTTCGACGCGGTCGCGGAGGGCGGCCAGTTGCGCGGGGCCGGAGCCGCCGTCGACGGTGACCGTGACCGCCTCGGTGACGTCGCGCGGATAGTGGCCCTCGAGGTAGCGGTAGGCGTCGTAGGAGGGCTGCCCGGGCGGAACCGCCTCGGCGCTGGGGCCGGTAAGGGTGGTCCAGAGCAGCGGTGCCGCCGCCACCAGCAGCAGCGCCGAGCTCGCCAGGGCGACGCCGACCGGCCGCCGCATCACTCCGCGCGCCAGTCGATACCACCCGTCTGAGGTGTCGGAGACAGCTGGACCACGACGGATCGAGAGGGCGTCGATGCGCGGTCCGAGCAGGGCGAGAAGGGAGGGGACGACGAGGATCGCCAGCAGCGCCGAGAGCAGCGCGACCGAGGTTCCGGCGACCGCCATCGAGTAGAGGAACCGCTGCGGCATCACGATCAGAGCCGCCATCGCCGCGGCGACGGTCAGGCCCGAGAAGACGGCGGTTCGTCCCGCGGTCTTGACGGTGCGCAAATGGGCTTCTCGCGGGTCGCTGCCCCGTCCGATCTCCTCGCGGTACCGCGAGATCAGCAGCAGCGCATAGTCGACAGCGAGGCCGAGGCTGAGCCCGGTGGCGATGTTGAGCGCGAACAGCGAGGTGTCGGTGAAGTTCGCCATCACCCGCAGCACCAGCAGGGTTCCAATGATCGAGATCACCCCCAGCAGGAGGGGGATCGCTGCCGCGATGACGCCGCGGAAGACGAACAGGAGCAGCAGGGCCAGGATCGGGAAGGCGATCAGCTCGGCCTTGGTCAGATCCTCCCGGGTCTGGTCGTTGGTCTCGTTGAAGCCCGCCGCGAAGCCGCCGAGACCGACGTCGAGGGAGCTTTCGGCGAGCACCGGTTGGACCTTCTCTGCCGCGATCCCGCCAGCGTCCTGGATGTCGTCGGTGGCGAGGTAGGCGGGGAGGACCAACGACTCGCCGTCGCGGGCGATCAGCGCCGCCCCCACTCGTTTGTCTTGCAGCGGGTTGGCGACCCGGCCGATGTACTCGACCTTTGCGACCTCGTGGCTGAGGCGATTGACCTCCTGGCGAACGGCGGGACTGGAGATGTTCAGCTTGCCGCCATCGGGGGCGCGCACGACGACCACCAAGCCGGGGTTCGGGTCGTAGCCGAGTGAGTCGCGCAGCAGTCCTCCGGCGCGCTCGCTCTCGGAAGCGCTGTCGGTGAAGCCGGCAGCCTTCAGGTGTTGCTCGACGTCGCGGCCGACGGCGATAGCGACGAGGGAGAAGAGGGCGACGGCGGCGAGGACGAGCTTCGGGTGCTTCCAGGTGAGGTCTGCGATCCGATTCATGGGGCGCGACTGTACCAGAAATCAAAGCGATAACTTTGAAATACAAAGTTAGGCTACACTCGGGGGGTGCCCCGGAGGAAGAGCTACGACCAGGCCTGCAGCGTTGCCAGCGCCCTCGATCGGATCGGCGAGCGCTGGTCGCTGCTGATCGTGCGCGAGCTGCTGCTCGGCCCGCTGCGCTTCTCCGAATTGGCGAAGGGGATCGGCGGCGCGCCGACCGACGTCCTCACCCGCCGTCTCCGCGACCTCGAGGCCGACGGCATCGTCCGCCGCCGCGAACTCGAGCGCCCGGCGAGTGGGACCGTTTACGAGCTGACCGAGCTCGGCCTCCAGCTCGAGGAGCCGATCCTCGACCTCGGCCGCTGGGGCCTCAACTTCTACGAGCTCGAGGATCTGCCGGACCTGGTCACCAGCTCCCTCGCCAACGCCCTGCGGGTGATCCTCGATCCGCCCGAGAACAGCGAGACGATCGTGCTGCAGGTCCACAACGAAGGCCACTCGAACTGGCTGCGGATCGGCGGCGGTGAGAGCAGCGCCGGCCGCGGCACCGCGGAGCGCGCCGACCTCACCCTCAGCGGCTCTGCCCCGGACGTGATCGCGGCGATCGCCGTCGGCGGCGAGGCCGAGGACCGGGTCGAGATCGAGGGCGACCGAGAGGTCCTCCTCCACCTCCGCGACTGGGTCGAGCTGCCCGAGCGCCTGCGGGCCGAAGTCGACGCGGCCAGCGTGCCGGTGAGTTAGCTGCAGGGCTCGGGCTGGAGGTGGGGTGGGAGCTACCCACCGACCGCGTGATTGTTGCGGTCTCTCCAGTCGATCCCGGCCCTGCAGCAAATCGTGAGGAGGACGGGGGACTCGAACCCCATCCGAAGAGCGACTCCGGACTCGCAGGTATCAACTGCTCGCGGCGCCTCGCCGCTTCGTCCTCCATCCACATAAGGCACGAGCGATAGGAATTCGCCCCCCTTCGCTGCCGGTCTCTTTCTTCGATAACCTCGGTTGACCGGGTATCAGCTGCTCCGGGGGTCGCTCCCCCGCACGAAAAAGACCCGCCTCGGCGGGTCTTCGTGATTCAGGATGCGGAGCGGCGGAAGCTACGAAAGCTCGGTGCCGTCGTAGAGCTTCTTGACGTGCACGGTGCCCGGGGGGCTGGCCTCGATGCAGAGGCGGCAGAGGACGCACTCGTCGACGTTGTCGTCGACGATCTCGACGCTGCCGCCGGCGTCCTTGTAGATGTCGACGGGGCAGACTTCCTCGAGCTTGGCGGCGACGGCGGCGTCGTCGCGGATCGAGTCCTCGACGGAGACGTCAATGAAGACTTTGTTCAGTTGCTCGGGCATCAGGCGGTTACTCCCAGCTTCTCCTTGAGGACGTCGGGGATCTCGTCGATGCGCTCGACGACGCGGATGCCGGCGGCTTCGAGACGGGCGATCTTCTCGGTCGCGGTGTCCTCCTTGCCCTCGACGATGGTGCCGGCGTGGCCGAAGCTCATGCCTTTCATCTCCTCGTCGTCCATGAATTTGCCGGCCATGAAGGCGACGATCGGAAGGCGGCTGTCGTTGTCCTTGACCCATTCGGCCAGCTGGGCCTCCATGCGGCCGCCGGGCTCGGTGTAGATGACGATCGCCTCGGTCTGCTCGTCGGCCTCGAAGTAGGGCATCAGCTCGGCATAGGCGGAGCCGATGATCGCGTCGCCGCCGATCGAGACGGCGGTGGAGACGCCGAGGTCGGCCTGGGTCAGTGAGGAGGAGATCTCGGTGGTCATCCCGCCGGAGCGGCTCATCACGCCGACCCGGCCGGGGGCGTAGGCCTTGGCGGCGTCTTTGGCGGGGCCGCCGATGCCGCCCATCTTGCAGACCTCGGGGACGATCAGGCCGAGGCAGTTGGGCCCGATGATGCGGGCGTCGTTCATCTCGGCCAGCTCGACCATCTGGGCGACGTCGCCGCGGGGGATGCGCTCGGTGACGATGACGATCAGCTTGATCCCGTTGAGGATCGCCTCGAAGACGGCGTCTTTGGTGAAGGCGGGGGGGACGGTGACGACGGAGCCGTCGATCGGGCCGCCGTGATTCTCGACCGCCTGGGCGACGGTGTCGAAGACCGGGACGCCGTGGACCTCGCGGCCCTTGCGGCCCGGGGTGACCCCGCCGACGACCTTGGAGCCGTAGTCGAGGCACTCGCGGGTGAGGTTGACCGCCTCGCGGCCGGTGATCCCCTGGACGATGAAGGTGGTGTCTTTGTTGAGGAGGATGCTCACGCCGCTGCCCCCTGGATCTTCGAGACGGCGCGGCCGGCGGCCTCCCACATCGAGACCGAGCGGTCGCAGTACTCGACCCCGTACTTCTCGAGGATCTTGAAGCCCTCGTCCTCCCAGGCGCCGGGGATGCGGAAGATCGCGATCGTCTCGCCCGGGTCCTTGCCGAGCTCGAGGCAGGCCTTGATCACGCCGCGGGCGACGATGTCGACGCGGGTGTTGGAGACGATCGACATCATCACCGCGATCTTCTCGACGCCGTCCTTTTCCAGCACCTCCTTGGCGAGGCCGCAGGCCTTGGCGACCGAGGGGTTGCCGCCGATCTCCGAGTAGTTGGCCGGCTGGCCGCCCTGGTTGCGGACCGCGTCGGTGAGGGTCAGCGAGCCGCCGCCGGCGCCGATCACGAGGCCGAGGTTGCCGGTGAAGCCGTGGTCCTTGCCCTGGATCACGCCGCGGTGGTCGGCGGCATCGATCGCGGCGACGTTCTTCTCGAAGTCGGAGGGCTCGTAGGTCTCGCGGGTGTCGTCCTCGGCGATCGCGAGCTCCTTACGCAGGAGCTTTTTCTGCCGGCCGACCGCCTCGTTCTCCATCTCCATGTGGGCGTCGAGGGCGACGAAGCTGCCGTCGGTCAGCTCGGCCAGCGGGTTGATCTCGGCCAGGGTCATGTCGTTGTCGCGGAAGAGGCGGGCGAGGCGGGCTAGAACCGGAGTCGCCCGGTTCAGCTGCGAGCCGGTGACGCCGGTGGCGGCGACGACCTGCTTGGCCTCGAAGTCGGGGATCGGGAAGAGGTTGGAGACGTGTCCTTTGCCGACGTGGTCGGGGTGGGTCTCGGCGACCTCCTCGATGTCGATCCCGCCCATGTCGCTGAACAACATCAACGGCTTCTTCGCGGTGCCGTCCCAGACGACGCTCGCGTAGTACTCCTGCTTGACCTCGGCTTTGGGGTCGACGAGAACGCCGCGCGGCATGTGACCGTTGATTTCGAGCTCGAGGATCGCCTCGGCGTGCTCGGCGGCCTCCTCGGGCGTGTCGGCGAACTTGACCCCGCCGGCCTTCATCCGGCCGCCGGTCAGCACCTGGGACTTGATCACGACCGGTCCGCCGATCTCCTCGGCGACCTTGCGGGCCTCGTCCGCGGTCGTGCAGAAGCCGTACTTGGTGACGGGAATCCCCGCCAACTCGACGATCTTGCGTGCCTCGTACTCGTAGAACCTCATCGGGCGCGGAACCCTATCCAACGCGCTCGAAGGATCGTCGGGCGGCGGTGGTGGGGAGGGGGTGGGATACCCCCTCCAGACACATCTCGCTATGGCTCGATGTTGAGTGTCTGGAGGAGGTATCCCACCCCCTCCTACGACACGCGCCCCGGAACGGCCGAGGGTGCGGCAGCTTCCTCTTAAAGAGAGATGCCGAACCTCGAGCGTCAGCCGGAGTTCGATGGCGGGGGGGAGTCGGTGGGGGTTCCCAGACACTCAACATCGAGCCATAGCGAGATGTGTCTGGGGACCCCCACCGACTCCCCTTACTGCCATCAGCGTCTCGCGGCCTTGCTTTACTCCAGCCGGTGCTCCCCGTCCTGTCCGGGCCGAGATCTCCTCTCGGGCCCCGTATTTTCGTCCCATTTGCGCTGCTCTGCGCGGTTTTTGCGCTATACGGGTGCGGCACCGTCGTCGATCCGGTCAAGCTCGAGGACACGATTCAAGCGAGCCTCGAAGACTCGGTTCATGAGAAGATCCAGAAGGTCGAATGCCCTTCCGATCAGTCAGTTGACCCGGGCGCGACCTTTACGTGCGACGTGATTTTTTCCGATGACAGGCGGGAAGTAGCGACTTTGGAAATCCGCAACGAGGAGGCCGACATCTCGATGATCGACCTCAAACCCGAGAATTAGAGAGAGGCGAGCTAGAGGCGAATGAGCGACCTGACGACTGCTGCTGAGTTGACGACCCACGAGAAACTGCTGGCCTGGGTCGACGAAATCGCTTCGCTCACCGAACCGGACACCGTCTACTGGTGTGACGGCTCCGCCGAGGAGTACGACCGCCTCGCCCAGGTTCTGATCGACGCCGGCACCTTCGAGCGTCTCGACGAGGCCAAGCGGCCGAACTCCTACCTCGCCCTCTCCGACCCCGGCGACGTCGCCCGGGTCGAAGACCGCACCTTCATCTGCTCCGATAAGGAGGAGGACGCCGGCCCGACCAACAACTGGCGCGACCCGGCCGAGATGCGCGAGACCCTGAAGGGTCTCTTCAAGGGCTCGATGAAGGGCCGGACCATGTACGTGGTCCCCTTCTCGATGGGCCCGCTGGGTTCTGAGATCTCCGAAATCGGCGTCCAGCTGACCGACTCCGCCTACGTCGCGACCAACATGCGGATCATGACCCGGATGGGCAAGGCGGCGCTCGAAGTCCTCGGCTCCGATGGCGACTTCGTCCCCTGCGTCCACTCGGTCGGGATGCCGCTGGCCGAGGGCGTCGAAGACGTCTCCTGGCCCTGCAACGAGGCCAACAAGTACATCGTCCACTACCCCGAGAGCCGCGAAATCTGGTCCTTCGGCTCCGGCTACGGCGGCAACGCCCTGCTCGGCAAGAAGTGCTTCGCGCTGCGGATCGCCTCGGCGATGGCGCGCGACGAGGGCTGGCTCGCCGAGCACATGCTGATCCTCAAACTGACCGCGCCCGACGGCCGGGTCAAGTACGTGACCGGGGCCTTCCCTTCGGCCTGCGGCAAGACCAACCTGGCGATGCTGGTCCCGACCCTGCCCGACTGGAAAGTCGAGACCGTCGGCGACGACATCGCCTGGATGAAGTTCGGCGACGACGGCCGCCTCTACGCCGTCAATCCCGAGGCCGGATTCTTCGGCGTGGCGCCCAACACCAGCCACAAGACGAACCCGAACGCGATGGACACGATCGAGCGGAACACGATCTTCACCAACTGCGCCAAGACCGACGACGGCGACATCTGGTGGGAGGGGATGACCGGCGAGCCGCCGGCGCACGCGATCGACTGGCACGGCAACGACTGGACGCCTGAGTCCGACAAACCCGCCGCGCACCCGAACGCCCGCTTCACCACTCCCGCCTCGCAGTGCCCCTCGATCGCCCCGGAGTGGGAGGACCCGGCCGGGGTCCCGATCGACGCCTTCCTCTTCGGCGGCCGCCGTGCCACCGTGGTGCCGCTGGTCCAGGAAGCGTTCGACTGGGAGCACGCCGTCTTCATGGGGGCGACGATGTCCTCCGAGACGACCGCCGCCGCCGCCGGCGCCGTCGGCCAGCTCCGCTTCGACCCGATGGCGATGCTGCCCTTCTGCGGCTACAACATGGCCGACTACTTCGCCCACTGGCTCAAGGTCGGCCAGCAGCGAGGGGGCGCAGCTGCCGCGCGTCTTCTACGTCAACTGGTTCCGCAAAGACGCCGACGGCAAGTTCCTCTGGCCCGGCTTCGGCGAGAACAGCCGCGTGCTCGAGTGGGTCTTCCGCCGCTGCGAAGACGAAGCGGAGGCAATCGAGACGCCGGTCGGGCTGCTGCCGGCAGAGGGCGAGATCAACACCGAGGGGCTGGACATCTCCGCCGAGGCGATGGACGAGCTGCTCTCGCGTCGACCTCGACCTGGTCAAGGCCCAGCTGCCGCAGGTAAAAGCGCACCTGGCCGAGTTCGGCGACAAGCTGCCGGCCGAGGTCAGCGCCCAGCTCGAGGCCCTCGAAGAGCGACTCGGCTGACCCGCCGAGTCGCTATTTCAGCCCGGGCCCGGGCGGCTGCACGGGTCCGGGGGGCAGCTCGGAGAAGACGTTGGGGCGGTAGACCGAGCGGCCGATCGCCTTGGCGAAGGCCTTGGTCGAGGCCTTCGAGCTCTCGATCGGCCAGTCCATCCCCTGGTCCTTCTCATCGAACCAGATCACCGCGCGGACCTTCCTGTACTTCTTCGGGATCGTGCGGAAGGTGTTCTTGATCCAGTTCGGCTTCGAGCCGCCGCGCTCCTCGGAGGCGACCTCGCCGATCACCATCGGCTTGTGCGGGGCGATCTTCACCATCCGCTTGTAGGTCGAGTGGAAGACCTCGTTGAAGGATTGCCAGCCCAGGGAGTTGCGGGTGTTGCCCCAGTTGAAGCCGTCGAGGCAGGTCCAGTCCACGTACCGATCACCTGGGTAGAGGCTGTGGAGAGGGGTCAGGGAGCGGGTGAAGTCGACGTTGGGGCACCAGACCCAGGTCGCCTTGTAGGTGCCCATCTGTTCGAAGATGTCGTGCACGTGGCGCCAGGCGGCAACGTAGTCGCCGGGCTTGTTGCCGTTGACACCCTCGCTCCAGGGGAACCAGAAGCCGTTCATCTCGGCGTCGAAGCGGAGGAAGAAGGGTCGGTTCCAGTCCTTCGCCTGTTCGGCGAATTCCCTGATGTAGGCGTCGTGGTTGCCGTTGGCGACGCTGGCGAGGCTGTAGTCCGGCTGCACGAGGCTGGCCGGCACCGACTGCGAAGCCCAGCTGAGGAAGGGGATGATCCCGCGCAGGCGCAGGTTTTCGGCGATCGCCTTGGGGAAGTGGTAGGGGACGCAGGGCAGTTCGATGCAGTCGGAGAATGGGGAGGAGAAGGAGAGCAGCGAGATCCCCTTCCGCGCCTTCCGTTCGAAGGCGTCGATCGCGCCCATGTCGAAGGGCGCGGATTCCCCCGTCAACTGCTTGCCGATCACGGCGCCCCAGTAGAGGGGGCGGGGCTTCTTCTTCTTGGCCGCCGAGGCACCGGGTGCGAAGGCGAAAGCGGCCACCAGCGCGAGCAGGGCGGCCAATAGCAGGGCACGGTGGGCGGTTTTGGTGGCTCTGCTTGCTTTCACTTTGATCTCTAACCCCGCAAGGAGCCTTTCGCTGCGACTGGCGTTCTGGATCACTGGGGTGGCTTGATCGGCGCTCCGGCCAGCCAGTTGAAGTGGTTGATCCTGAAGCCGGGCTGACGGATGCCACGGCGGAAAGCCTTGGTCACGGCGGGCGAGGACTCGATCGGCCACTGCACGCCGCGATCGATCTGCTCGAACCAGATCAGGCCGCGGATCCGCCGGTACTTGGTGCGCAACTGCATGAACATGTCGTCGATCCACGCTGCCTTGGCGCGGGAGCCGCCGCCGGAGGCCATCTCCGCCAGCAGCATCGGCTTCGAGGGCGCGATCCTCTGGGTGATCGTGCGGTAGCTGTGGCCGAAGATTTCGTCGAAGCTGCGCCACGGCTGGGAGTTGACGCCGTTCGTCGCCCAGTTGAACCCGTCGAGGCAGGTCCAGTCGACGTAGGCGTCGCCCGGGTAGTACCGCGCAAGGGTGTCCTGTGACCGTGGAGGCCCGGACCGGTCCTTGGCATGGGCGTAGGGGCACCAGACCCAGGTCGCGTTGTTCGCCCCGACCGCTTTGAAGATGTCCCGGACCCGTTGCCAGGCGAGGATGTAGTGGCCGGGTTCGTTTCCGTTCGCCCCCTCTGCCCAGGGGAACCAGTCGGAGTTCATCTCCCAGTTGAAGCGGAGGAAGAAGGGGTGTCCCCAGTCGCGGGCGCCTTCGGCGAAGGCCTGGATGTAGGAGTCGTAGGCGCCGTTGGCGATGTCGATCAGCTGGTAGTCGGGCAGGTTGAGCCCGGCGGGGACGGGAACCGCCTGCGACCCCCAGCTGAAGAAGGGGATCGCCCCGTAGTTGCGGATCGTCTCCATCTCATGGCGGGGGAAGCGGTAGAAGTCGCAGGGGGGGCTGCTGCAGTCGGCGAAGGGCGCCGCGAACTGGAGCAGGGAGGGGGTCTTGGCTGCGAGTTCGCTGAAACGCCCGACCGAGGACATGTCCCATGGCGGCTGGCCACCGGTCAGCTGGGTACCGATCCAGGCCCCCCAGAGGGTCGGGCGCTGCCTCAACAGCGGTCCCTCTTTTTTCTTCGCCTGGGCCTTGGGGGTGGCGGAACGCTCGGGCCCCGCCGCGGCGGTGGCGCTGAAGGCGAGCAGGGCAAGGAGGCCAGCCACAAGGGCGGCGAGGATCCTGGTCTGCGGGCTCGGCCTGCTCATCAACGTCTACCGCTCGCTGCATCGGCGCGGCGGTCGCGAGAGTTTAGGGAGTGCAGCGGCGCGCCCAGGTCAGCCGACCGGGGCGATCGGGCCGCCGGCCGCCGAACCGAAGCTGTTTGCGGCGAAAGCGGGGTCTTGGATTCCGGCGGCGAAGGCTGCGGCCGAGGAGGAGGAGGTCTCGATCGGCCAGTCCATGCCGTCGTCGTGCTTCTCGAACCAGAGGAACCCCCGGACCTGCGCGTACTCGGTGGTGACCGACTGGATCGCGTCGGCGATCCAGGCCGCCTTCGAGCCGCCGTACTCGGTCGAGCCGATCTCGCTGATGATCAGCGGCTTCCCGGGCGCGATCGTGGTCGTGATCTCGTCATAGGTCTCGCGGTAGAGGTCGTCGAAGCTGCGCCATTTGTCCGGGCGCGCCGGATTGGTGCCCCAGTTGTAGCCGTCGAGGCCGGTCCAGTCGACGTACTCGTCGCCCGGATACTGGGACTCGAGGCTGTGCATCTGGTCGAAGGGGTCGATGTTCGGGCACCAGACCCAGGTCACGTTGTCCGCCCCGACCGCGGCGAAGATGTCGTGGACGTGGCGCCAGACGGCGACGGCCTCGCCCGGCTTGTTGCCGTTGACGCCCTCGTGCCAGGCGAACCAGTTCGCCGTTCATCTCCCAGTTGAAGCGGAGGAAGAAGGGGTGCCCCCAATCGCGCGCTTCTTCGGCCCATTTGCGGATGTAGGCGTCGTGGCGGCCTTCGAGGGTGTCGGAGAGCTGGAATTCGGGCTGGTCGAGCTTCGCCGGGGTCGACTGCGAGGCCCAGCTGAACATCGGGATCGAGCCGTGGGCGCGGATCTGGTCCATCGGACCCTTCGGGAACTCGTAGTAGTCGCAGGGGCTCCTGTTGCAGTCCGCGAAGGGGGAGGAGAAGTTGATCACCGAAGCGCCCTTGCCGGCCATGCCCTCGAACTTGGTGACGGCGCTCATGTCCCAGGGGGCCTCGTCGCCGGTCAGCTGGCTGCCGATCCAGGCGCCCCAGTAGATCGGGCCGGTGGGGCCGGAGGCAACGGCTTTGCTGCGGCGACAGGTGCGCGCCCGCCGTGCCTCGCTGCGCCGCTGGCGCGTGCTCAGGTTGCGGCGCTGGGCGCGGGCGCAGCGGCCCCCGCGGGCGACCGCTCGCGCCTCCGCGACCTTTCCGAGCCCGCCGGCGGGCTGGCTCCGCTTCTTTGCCTCGGCGGAGCCGATATTGACCGCGCAGAGGGTTGCGATCAGGGCGACCAGGGCAAGTGCGGCGAGGAGGGTGCGGGAGACGGATGAGCGGTAAGCCATGACTCAGCCATCGGCGGCTGAGGCAGGGGATTCAACCCTGGGACGAATGACTCAAACATGCGTCCAGATCGGGTTGACACCTGCTCCCGGATCGAGCCTAGGACGCTGGGAGGGCCTTGGTGCCGGCCGGCAGGGAGCCGAAGGCGTTGCCGGCGTAGGCGGGGGATTGGATCCCGCTGGCGAAGGCGCTGGTGGCCGAGCTCGAGGTGACCAGCGGCCAGTCCATGCCGTCGTCGTACTTCTCGAACCAGATCAGGCCGCGGATCTTCGGGTAGTTCGTCGGGATCTTGGCGAGCATGTCTTTGATCCAGGCCGCCTTCGAGCCGCCGTACTCGGTCGTGCCGATCTCGCTGACGATCAGCGGCTTCGAGGGGGCGATCGTCTCGGTGATCGTTTTGTAGGTGGAGGCGTAGAGCGAGTCGAAGCTGCGCCATTTGTCCGGGCGCGCCGGGTTGGTGCCCCAGTTGTAGCCGTCGAGGCCGGTCCAGTCGACATATTTGTCGCCGGGGTAGAGACCGGAAAGTTTCTGGAAGTGGTTTTCCGGGTCGACGTTCGGGCACCAGACCCAGGTCGCGTTGGTGGCGCCGACTTCGGTGAAGATGTCGTGGACGTGGCGCCAGGCGGCCACGAACTCGCCGGTTTTGTTGCCGTTGACGCCCTCGGCCCAGGCGAACCAGCCGCCGTTCATCTCCCAGTTGAAGCGGAGGAAGAAGGGCTTGCCCCAGGCCGCGGCGGCGGTTGCCCATTTGCGGATGTAGCTGTCGTGGCGCCCTTCGATCACGTCGGAGAGCTGGAAGTTGGGCTGGCTGAGGTTGGCGGCGACCGGGATCGACTGCGAGCCCCAGCTGAAGAAGGGGATCGAGCCGTGGGAGCGGATGTTGTTGAACTCGCCGGCGGGGAAGTTGTAGTAGCTGCAGCTGGTGCCGCCGCAGTTGGCGAAGGGGGAGGAGAAGTTGACGATCGAGAGCTTCTTGCCGACTTTCTGCTCAAGGGTGGTGACGGCGCCCATGTCCCACGGGGCCTGGTCGCCGGTGAGGTGATCGCCGATCCAGGCGCCCCAGTAGATCGAGGAGGTGGCGGGAGAAGGCGCGGGGGTGGGTTCAGGCTCGGGCACGGGAGTGGGGGTGGGTTCCGGGGTGGGAGTCGGCGTCGGCTCGGGAACAGGTGCCGGCGTGGGAGTGGGCTCGGGGACCTGATTGGAGACGTAGACGACGATCGCCGCGCTGGCGGGGCGGGTGCCGCGAGCGTAGACCGTGGCGGTGAGGGTGTGGCGACCGTTGCCGAGCCTGGTCGTGTCGAGGCCGCTGGAGTAGGTATAGGGAGCGCTGTTGTCCGACCAATTGACGACGCCGTCGATTGCGAACTCGACCCGGGAAATGCGGGTGCCGGCGGTGCTTACCTGCCAGGCAATGGTGCCGGAGACGGTTGCCCCGTTGGCGGGAGATTTGGTGACCAGGCCCAGCTGCGAGGACTTCGAGCTGGTCGCTCGGCGCCCGAGGGTGCGCATCTGCACGATGCGGGAGCCGCCGCTGCCGCTGGCCTGCGGCGTCCTTGCCTGGGAGTGGGCCGGGGTGGTGAGAGTGGCGACGGCGAGCAGCGCCAGCGCGGCGAGGGCGATCAGGGCGAGGGGAAGGCGGAGGCGGAGGGTGCTCATGGTGGAGTCCCATCGACTCCCGCGCCGCCGACTGCAGCCGAGCCGTCCTCAGCGGACGTTTGTCACCGCGTCCCCTAGCTGGTTTTAGGTAACGACCTCGTAGAGCGAGAGCAGCTCGGCCGCGCACTCGTCCCACGAGGTCAGCTCCGGCCGTCGCTCCGGCGCCGGCTTGTCCAGCTCCTCGACGATCGCGGCGCCGATCTCCTCGGCGCCGGCGTCGAGCGGCAGTGGCCGGGCGAAGCCGTCCTTCGGCCAGCTCAGCCGAGGCCGCTGCCGTCGGCGACCAGCAGCCGGCAGCCCGCCGCGGCCGCCTCGAGGGCGACCAGCGGGTGGGTCTCGAACTCGCTCATCAGGACGACGAGCCTGACCGTGGCGAGCAGCTCCGCCATCGCCTCGGGGCGATCGGAGGGGACGCTGGTGAATGCGGACCGAGGCGGCGACCTCGAGCTGCTCGGCCAGCTCGTGCAGCTCCTCTTCATAAGGGCCGCTGCCGACCACCAGCAGGGTCGCCTCCGGCTGCTGGGCCAGCACGGTGGGAAGGGCTTCGATCACGCGGTGGTGGCCCTTGTAGCGCTCGAGCCGGCCGAGCGTGGCGAGCACGGGAGGGCCCTCGCGGTCGGGGCTGGCGCCGTTGCTGGAGAAGGCGAGGTCGGTGCCGTTCGGGATCAGCGCGAAGCGCTCCGGCGGCAGGCCGAGCTCGGCGCCGTACTCGTCGATCTCGAAGCGGGCGACGGCGACCAGCCGCGCTGCCCGCCGCAGCAGCGGCCGCAGCAGGCGGCGCTGGAGCCGCCGCGAGCGGTTGCGCAGGTCCGAGGAGTGGCCGCCGCCGTGGAAGGTGACGACGTAGGGGATGCCGCAGCGTCAGCGCCCGCAGCATCGCCAGCGGCGCGACCAGCGTGTGGTAGCTCTGGATGTGGACGACGTCCCAGCGCTGGCGGCCCATCTCGCGCCAGAGCCGCGGTGCCAGGCAGCCAGTCGCGGTCCGCCGGCCAGGCGCGGACGGTGCGGATCTCGACCCCGTCGCGGACCTCGGTCTGCAGCTTGCGGGCCGCCCGGCTCGGTGCAGAGCACCTCGACCTCGGCGCCGCTGGCGGCGAGGCGGCGGCTGGTCTCCATCACGTGGCGCTCGACCCCGCCCTGGGAGAGCGGGCTGCGCGGGGTCACCATCAGCACCCGCGGTGGGCCCTCCGAGCTCGGTCGAGCTGCTCGCGGCGGCGGGCGATCTTCCGCGCTCGCGCGCTGGGCGACGAGGTAGCCGTCGGTGGTGTTGGCGAGGCCGAAGACGATCCGCGCCGGCGCGCCGCGAGGCCGCCGCGGCCGGCGTCGCGCGAGCCCGCGCAGGAAGCCGAGCGGCAGCGTCCGCCGCACGTAGGTGCGCTCGGCCTCGAGGCCGGAGTCGCTGCCGACCAGGGCCGGCGAGGATCGCCTTCGAGCGTCCCTCGCCGCGGCAGCGCGAGGAGAAGTAGGAGAGCTGCCCGCGGGCCGGCGGGCACGTAGTGGCCGACGCTCGCCCCGGGGTCGTAGAGGATCGTCCCCTCGGGGTGGCGCTGGCCGATGCGGATGCAGAGGTCGGTCTCCTCGCAGCCGGCGGGGATCTTGCCGATGCGGCCCGAGCTCGTGGCGGAAGCCGCCGGCCTCGACCAGGGCCTGGCGGCGGAAGGACATGTTGGCGCCGACCAGGTTGCGGACCGCTTCGCGCTGCGCGCGGCATCCCGGAGTGGGTGCAGCCGATCACCCAGTCGAACTCGGCCGGGAACCAGCGCGGCCGCTCCTGCTCCCACTCGGGGTGCACGGCGCCGCCGGCGCCGAGCACCTCCGGATCGGCATAGGCCGCGCCGAGCCGCTCGATCCAGTCGGGGGCGGCGACGGCGTCGTCGTCGAGGAAGGCGACGACCTCGCCGGAGCTGGCGGCGACGCCGGTGTTGCGCGCGCCCGAGAGGCCCTGCTGCTCGCGCGTTCGGCATCACCGCGAGCTCGCGGCCAGCGCCGCCGGCACTCCGCTTCCAGCTCCGGCGAGTGGTCGATCACCAGCACGATCTCGTGCGGCGGGACCGTCTGCGCCCGCAGCGACTCAATCGCCGCGGCGATGCGGTCGATCCTCTCCAGCGTGAAGGCGCAGATCAACACCGAGATCGCCGGCGCGGAGCGACCCCTTGGGCTTGGGGGATGGGCACGGGGCGATTCTGCCAGCCCACGCGTCTCGTAACGTTGGCGCCGATGAGGCGGGAAGATCGATGCGAATCCTGATGGTCGCCCAGTCCTTCGCCCCGATCGTCGGCGGCGAGGAGCGGATCGTCGAGGACCTCAGCCGAGAACTGGCGCGGCGCGGCCACGAGGTCGCGGTGGCGACCCTGCGCCAGCCGCTCGGCGAACCGCCGCCGCGCGAGGCGACGGGGTCGAGGTCGAGCTGCTGGAGACGGCGATGAGCCGGGTCCCGGGTTTGGCCGCCGACCCCGAGCGGGCCTACGCGCCGCCGGCGCCGGACCCGCTGGCGGTGCGGGACCTGCGCCAGGCGATCCGCCGCTTCCGCCCCGACGTCGTCCACGCCCACAACTGGCTCGTCCACTCCTACCTGCCGCTGGAGCGCCGCTCCGGCGCCGCCTTCGTCCTCTCCCTGCACGACTACAGCCTCGTCTGCGCGACCAAGCGCTTCTTCTACAAGGGCGGGGTCTGCAGCGGCCCGGGCGCCGCGCAAGTGCCTCGCCCACTCGATCTCCTATTACGGGGCGGCGAAGGGGGTCGTGGCGGCGGCCGGGGTCGCGGCTCGCCGAGCCGGTGCTGCGGCGCCGTGTCGACATGTTCCTCCCGGTCAGCGAGGCGGTGCGGGAGCTGAGCGGGATCGACGCCCGGGTGCCGCACCGGGTCGTCCCCAACTTCATCGGCGAGCTGCCGCCGCCGCCGCCTGCGGAGGAGCCGCGCCTGCGCGAGCTGCCGACCGAGCCCTACATCCTCTACTTCGGCGACGTCACCGAGGACAAGGGGGTGGGCTGGCTGCTCGACGTCTACCGCGAGCTCGAGGGGGCGCCGCCGCTGGTCCTGATCGGCCGCCAGGAGCTGGAGGGCGCCGGCGAGGTGCCGGGCGTCATCGCCCTCGAGCGGATGCCGCACCCGATCGCGATCGAGGCGCTGCGGCGCTCGGCCTTCACCGTCGCTCCCTCGCTGCTGCCGGAGTCGTTCGGGATCGTCGCCCTCGAGGCGGCGGCGGCGGGGAAGCCGACGATCGCCGCCGACCACGGCGGCCTCGCGCGACGTCGTCGTCGACGGCGAGAGCGGGTTCCTGGTCGCGCCCGGCGATCGCGAGGGCGCTGCGGCTCGCCCTCGCGTCGCCTGATCGACGACCCGGCGCTGCGGGAGCGGATGGGCCAGGCCGCCTCCCGGCACGCCGAGCTCTTCGGCCCCGACGTCGTCGTCCCCGAGTTCGAAGCTGCATACGAGCTTGCCGTCGAGCACGCCGCCTAAGGCGGACCAGGTCGAGGGCCGATAGAGACCAGGTCCCGGCAGGGCGGAGCCCCGTGCCGGAGAAAGTAGCCTCAGAAACCACGATGCCACCCCTTACCGCAGATTCCCCGAGCGAGCAGATCGACCGCGCCGAGCCCGCCTACACCCCGGAGACGATCCGGATCGAACCGACCAAGGGGTTCAGCCGGGTCCTCTCGCCGCGGGAACTCTGGCGCTACCGCGACCTCGCCTGGCAGATCGCCGCCCGCGACGTCACCGTCCGCTACCGCCAGACCGCGCTCGGCGCCGCCTGGGCGATCCTGCAGCCGCTCGGGCTGATGGCGGTCTTCACCGCGGTCTTCAGCCGCTTCGGCGGCCTCTCCCCCGACGGGGTGCCCTACGCGCTCTTCGCCCTCGCCGCGCTGGTGCCCTGGGCCTACTTCTCCAACACGCTGCTGTTCGCGGCCGAAAGCCTGATCGTCAACACCGAGCTGGTCTCGAAAACCTATTTCCCGCGGATCTTCATCCCGGCCGGGGTGATCGCCGCCGGGCTGATCGACCTCGGCGTCTCCCTCGTCCTCCTCTTGGCGATCACCTTCATCTACGGGATCGCGCCCACGGTGGGCCTGCTGGCGTTGCCCGTCCTGGTCTTCATCGTCGCCGCGACGGCACTCGGGGTCGGCTCCGGCCTGGCCGCGATCAACGTCCGCTACCGCGACGTCCGCTACGCCGTCCCCTTCACCGTCCAGCTCTGGTTCTTCCTCACCCCGGTCGTCTACTGGAGCGACATCCTCTCCGAGCCCTGGCGGACGATCGCCGCGGTCAACCCGCTGGTCGGCGTCACCGAAGGCTTCCGCTGGGCGGTCCTGGGGATGGACGCGCCCTGGGAGCTGATGGGGATCTCGCTGGTCTCGGCGATCGTCCTCTTCGTCGCCGGGATGGCCTACTTCGACCGGGTGGAGCGCGGCTTCGCCGACTTCATCTGATGGCGACGGCGGCGATCAAGGCGGAGGGGCTGGGCAAGAGCTACCAGCTCGGGCTCGAGCAGGCCGGCAACCTGCGCGAGACGCTCAGCAACGTCACCCGCCACCCGGTGCGGACGATCAGGAAGCGGCGGGCGGCGGCCGCCGAGGGGAACACCCTCTGGGCCCTGCGCGACCTCACGTTCACGATCGAGGAGGGCGAGGTGGTCGGCCTGATCGGCCACAACGGCGCCGGCAAGAGCACCCTGCTGAAGATCCTCTCGCGGATCAGCGAGCCCAGCGCCGGCTTCGCCGAAACGACGGGACGGGTCGGCTCTCTGCTCGAGGTCGGGACCGGGTTCCACCCCGAGCTGACCGGCCGCGAGAACGTCTTCCTCTACGGCTCGATCCTCGGCATGCGCCGGGCCGAGATCCGCAGCCGGTTCGACCAGATCGTCGAATTTGCCGAAATCGACCGTTTCCTCGACACGCCCGTCAAGCGCTACTCCAGCGGGATGACGGTGCGGCTCGCCTTCGCCGTCGCCGCCCACCTCGAGCCGGAGATCCTCCTCGTCGACGAGGTCCTCGCGGTTGGCGACGCCTCCTTCCAGCGGCGCTCGATGGAGAAAATGGCCCAGGTGGCGCGGGAAGGGCGGACGGTGATCTTCGTCTCCCACAACGTCGGCCTGATCCGGACGCTCTGCGAGCGCGGGATCCTGCTCAGCCGCGGCCAGGTGGTCGCCGACGGCAGCGTCGAGGACGCGGTGGAGAAGTACCTGGAGATGCTCGAAAACAGCTCCACCGAGGACTTGGAGCTGCGGACCGATCGCGACCCCGAGGGCAGGGGCGGGACGCGGATCCGTCGCGTCGCGGTCACCGATGCGGTCAGCGGCCAGGCCGACGTGATCATCGGCGGCCGCCCGATCAAGATCGAGGTCGAGGTCTCCGAGCACCTGCCGGCGATGGACGCGACCCTGACCATCGCCAGCAACTTCGGCCAGCCGATCTGTCGCCTCGACAGCGAGGTCTCCTCACCCAGTGATTCTCGCAACGGCGACGGCAAGGTGATCGAGTGCGAGATTCCGCTGCTGCCGCTGGTCCCGGGCCGCTACCGCGTCGACGCCTGGGTTCACGCCGACCAGCACATGCAGGATGGCCTCCAGGCCGCCGCATACTTCGACGTCGAGCTGGGCGTGATCGGCGATCGCCCAATGCACCCGATCGCCTCTGACGGCGACATCAGCATGCCGCACGTCTGGCGCCTGCCGCTTTAGATGGTCGGCCCCACGACCAGACACATCTGGATGACCCGCCTGGCAAGAACGCAGTTGTCCCCGCATACCGGGGACAACTGCGTCCACGGCGCGGCTCTACGTCCTCGGGCTTGCCTTTGCCCACCGGCAAAGGCTGCACCCTGCGTCCTTGATCCGCTTGGCCAGGCGGGCCCCCAGTCGCACCTGGTCGTGGGGCCGACCATCTAGATGGCCGAGCGCTTCGACGCGATCGTCGTCGGCGCCGGTGCCGCCGGGATCTGGGCGGCGAAGGAGCTGACCGAGAAGGGGCTGACGGTGGCCCTGCTCGACGCCGGCCCGGCGGTCCCGATCGGGGAGGGGAGCCCGGGATGGGAAGGGGCCGGCAAGCCCAGGGGCTCCGTCGATCGTCATCCGATCCAGTCGCAGTGCTACGCCTTCAACACGGGGACCGAGGACCTCTTCGTCGACGACCTCGACAACCCCTACACCTTCCCGCCGGAGAAGCCGTTCGCCTGGATCCGCAGTCGTCAGGTCGGCGGCCGGCTCCACCTCTGGGGAAAGACCTCGCTGCGCTTCTCCGACCACGAGCTGAAGGCGGCCTCGCGCGACGGCGTCGGGATCGACTGGCCGCTCACCCACGCCGATCTCGCTCCCCATTACGCGAGGGTGGAGCGGGCGCTGCGGATCTGCGGCACCAACGATGCCCTGCCGCAGCTGCCCGACGGCGACCTTGCCACGCCGCCGCCGCCGAACGCCGGCGAGCGCCGCTTCAAAGCCGCGGTCGAGGCGCGCTGGCCGCAGCGGCGGGTGACCGCGATGCGGACCGTGCAGGCGCGGGAGGACGGGCCGCTGCGCGAGGCGACCGCCAGCGGCCGCCTCACTCTGATCCCCGAGGCGATCGTGCGCCGGGTTCTGCTCGACCCCGACGGGCGGCGCGCCTGCGGCGTCGAATACCTCGAACGGCAGAGTCGGCGCGAGCGGGAGCTGCGCGGCTCGGTCGTCTTCCTCTGCGCCTCGGCCCTGGAGACGACGCGGCTGCTGCTCAACTCCGGCGACTCCCAGCACCCGGACGGCCTCGGCAACTCTTCGGGGGCGCTGGGCCACTACCTGATGGACCACACCTACGGCATCGGCTTCGACGGCCTGGCGCCGAGGCGGGGGGAGAAGGGTGAGCACCTGCGCTCCTTCGGCTGCCTCGTCCCTTCCTTCCGCAACGTCGGCGGGAGCGAGATGGGCTACCGGCGCGGCTTCGAGATCGAGATGCAGGTGATGCCCCCGGAGGGAGGACTGCGGCAGCGGCTGCTGAACCGCGGTCGCCTGCCGCAGCCGACCTTCTGGATGCGGGCCTTCGGCGAGGTGCTGCCGAGCTTCGAGAACCGGGTCTCGATCGACCCCGAGGTGACCGACGCCTGGGGGATTCCGGCCCTCCACGTCGAGTGCGCCTACGGGGACAACGAGCGGCGCATGGTCGTCGACCAGATCGCCTGCATGCGCGAGATGGTCGCGGTGGCGGGGCTGGAGATCGAGGCCTCCTACGTCGAGCCCTCCCCGCCGGGCCTCTCGACCCACGAGATGGGAACGGCGCGGATGGGCGAGGACCCGGAGACCTCCGTGCTCGACCCCCGCAATCGCTGCTGGGACGTCGACAACCTCTACGTCACCGACGGCGCCTGCTTCCCCTCCAGCGGCTACCAGAACCCGACGCTGACGATCATGGCCCTGACTGTGCGCGCCTGCGAGGACGCCGCTGCCCGTTTCGCCAGCGGTGAGCTGCGCTCACTCGCCGGGTAGCAGCAGCCGGCGCAGGAAGCGGAGGCTCGAGTCGGAGCCTTCGACCTCGATCCGGGGGATCCTCAGCGGGTCGTCCCAGTGCCGGGCGGGTCGCACCTCGGTCGTGCAGACGGCCGCATAGCCGGCCTCCCGCGCGGCCTGCACCGAGCGCTCGTCGAAGAGGCCGTAGGGGTAGGCGAGGCCTTCCACCTCTTCTCCCAGCAGCTCCGCCAGGTCGGCGCGGGAGCCGGCGATCTCCTCAGTTACTTCGGCGTCCTCGAGCTCGGGCAGGCGCGGGTGGTTGCGGGTGTGGGCGCCCAACCTGGTCCCGCCGGCGCGCATCGCCTCGACCTGGGGACGGTCGAGCAGCGGCCGGCCGGCGAGCGCGCCGGGGTCGCCCCAGTCGTTGCTTTCACCGAGCTTGCCGCTGACGAGGTAGACGGTGGCGGTGAAGCCGTGGCGTTCGAGGATCGGCTGGGCGACCTCGAAGTTGTCGCGGTAGCCGTCGTCGATCGTCAGCGCCACCGTGCGGCGTGGCAACGGCTCGCCGGCGCGCAGCTTCCTCGCCAGCTCCTCCAGGGTGATCACGCGGTAGCGCAGGGTCTTCAGCAGGCGCATCTGGGCGGCGAAGGCGCGGGCGGGGAGGACGAAGCGGTCGTGCTCGTCGCTCGCGCCGAAGGCGTGGTACATCAGCACCGGCACCCCGGCCGTGGTCTGCCACCAGCGGTCGGCGCTCATGTTGCTGCGAACCCCCGACCAGAAGGCATAGCGGGAGACGAAGTCGAGCCAGGTGTCGCGAGCCCCGCCTGGTAGCAGGCGCCCGGCCGCAGCCAGTCTCGCCGGCTGTATCCCCAGCCGCAGCAGCCCCCGCCGCAGCGCCACCTCGCGGGCGGTGGTGGCGCTGAACCAGCCGAGCAGCCGCTTGGCCGTCTCCGGGTGCGCGGCGGTGAAGTCGGAGCAGAAGGCGCCGAAGCGGACCTCGGCCGGGATGATCTTCTCGCCGGGCTTGTCGTCGTCGTGGACCGCGTGGGCCTCGGGCAGGTAGCGGGGGACACAGCCGATCCTGCAGAGGCGGAAGGCCGCCTCGAGGTCGAAGACCGCCGGCAGCGAGGTGTCGAAGCCGCCGACCTCGAGCAGCGCTGCCCGGGGAGCGGAGAGGTTGCCGCTGTAGCAATCGGCCCAATCCGGGTCGGAGAGGCTCTCCGTGCGCTCGTTCCAGCGCCGCGCGAAGGCAACCGCGTAGGGGTCGGCGCCGGCGGGCACGGCCTGGGTCAGCGAGCCGATCCCGAGGGTGCGGTCGTCCTCTCGCTGCGCCGCCAGGTGGGTGGCGACGAGCTCGGGCGAGGCGATCGTGTCGTCGTCGAGGAAGAGGCAGGCCGCCCCCGCCGCCGCCTCGATCCCGGCGTTCAGCGCCGTTGGCTGGCCGCCGTTCTCCAGGGCCAGGCGACGCAGGTGGAAGGGCGCATCGAAGGCCGCGACCATCTCCGCGGTGCCGTCGCTGGAGCCGTCGTCGGCGACGATCACCTCGAAGCTCTGCGGAGCCGCGGTCTGCGCTCGCAGCGCCTCGAGGCAGCGCTGCAGGAGGTCGCGCCGGTTGTAGCTCGGGACGATGACGCTGAGTTCTGGCGGAGACGTCGAAGGCATCGGCGGCGCGGGGGAGGGCTGCGGCCGCTCAGCCTACGCGAGGGGGCGGCGAGGGCCCCCCGCTACGCTCCCCCGGTGCAGATCCTGCGCACCAGCCGTCTTGCGGCCCCGCTCGGGATCGCCGTGGCCTTGATCGCCCTGCTCGTACCCGCGGTAGCCAGCGGCGCCGGCGCCCGTCCCTGGATCGGGGTGCGCGGCAACCAGCTGGTCGACAGGAACGGCGAGTCGGTGCAGCTGCTGGGCGTCAACCGGCCTGGCCTCGAGTACAAGTGCATCGAGGGGGCGGGATTCTTCGAGGGCCCCAGCGACCGCGCCTCGATCCTGGCGATGAAGAGCTGGTACATCAACGCGGTCCGGGTGCAGCTGAACGAGAGCTGCTGGCTCGGCCATCCCTGGATCCAGCCGGGTCTGAGCCAGACCCCCTACCGGGAAGCCGTGCGGGGCTACGTCAACCGGCTGCAGCGGGCCGGGCTCTACGTGATCCTCGAGCTGCAGTGGGCGGCCCCGGGCAAGAATTGGGCGACCGGGTTGATCCCGATGGCCGACGCCGACCACGCGATCGAGTTCTGGCGCAGCCTGGCCGAGGAATACCGCGGCAACCGCGGCGTGCTCTTCGACCTCTACAACGAGCCGCACGACGTCGACTGGAACTGCTGGGCCAACGGCTGCGAGGCCCACGACAAGTACTTCGGCTCCTACCGGGCGGTCGGGATGGGGGAGCTGGTGGCGACGGTACGCTCGACCGGGGCCAGGCAGCCGATTCTGCTCGGCGGCCTCGACTGGGCGCGCGACCTCAGCGGCTGGCTGGAATACCTGCCGGCCGACCCCGCCAACGCCCTCGTCGCCTCCAGCCACACCTACGACTACAAACCCTGCTTCAGCCGCTGCCGGGCGGTGCTGTTGCGGATCGCCAAGCGCCACCCGGTGGTCACCGGCGAGCTCGGGCAGACCGACTGCAAGCATGCCTACGTCGACAACTACATGCGCTGGGCCGACCGCCACGGCGTCTCCTACCTCGGCTGGGCCTGGTACGTCAACCCGGAACTGGCGCTCGACTGCGACAACGGCCCGATCCTGATCCAGGACTACGCCGGCACCCCGACCACCTACGGCGCCGGCCTGCGCAACCACCTGCGCCGCCTGCACGTTCGCGCCGAGCGCGAAGAGGCCCGGCGGACAAAGCGCGCCGAAAAGGGAAAGAACCTGGGCTAGCGGCCCGAGGGCGCGCCCTGGGCCCGGGCCGCGAGCCCGGGGATGGCGGACGAGAGGTGGGCGATCGCCCGATGGGCCCCGCCGGCGACCACGACCTCGAGCTTGTTCCGCTCGATCGCCCGCACGACGGCGTCGCCGACCTGCTGGGGAGAGACCGTTCCCCGGCCCGGCGGCGGGTCGATCCCGGCGCGGGCGAACATCCCGGCTTCGCGGACGTAGCCGGGGGAGACGATCGAGACCCCCACGCCTATGGGGCGCAGGTCGGCCGCGAGCCCGAGGGCGAAGCCGCGGATCCCGAACTTGGCCGCGTTGTAGAGCGAGGACTCCGGTTCGGCGGCCTTGCCCGAGAGGGAGGAGACGAAGACCATCTGGCCCTCGCCGCGCTCGGCCATCCCCGGCAGCAGCGCCTGGGCGGTGAGGATCGGCGCCTCGAGGTTGACGCGGGTGACCCGGCGCAGCTCCTCGGGGGAGAAGTCGGTGGGGGTGCCGGAGCCCGGCAGTCCGGCGTTGGCGACGAAGACGTCGACCGAACCGGCCTCGGCGACGAGTCGCTCGCCGGCCTCGGGCTCGCCCAGGTCGGCGACGAGGGTGCGGTGGCCATCCCCCGGCAGCGACTGCGCCAGCTCCTCCAGCGCCGCCCGATCCCTGCCGCTGAGGATGAGAATCGCGCCCCGGTCCGCCAGCGCGGCCGCGATCGCCTTGCCAAGGCCGCCGCTGGCGCCGGTGAGCAAGGCCGTTCTGCCGGCGATCTGCATCGACCGCAAGCTACCAGTGGGAAACGCCGACCCGGGGACTTATCGTTGTCTCGATGCCCAATCCCGAGCCCCTCGAACCCCAGCGGGGCCTGGCCCGAGCCGTCAAGGCTCTGCGAGAGAGAGGGAATCTCGACCAGGCCGGGCTGGCGGAGCGCGCCGGCCTCACCGTCGCCGCGATCGCCGAGATCGAGAGCGGCAAGGGCGACCCGGTCTGGGGGGACGTGAGGTTGGTCGCCCAGGGGCTGGGGGTTTCGCTGGAGGCGCTGGCGGAGCTGGCGGAGGAACTGGAGGAGTCGGACCCCTGCTAGAGGCTCTGCGCCTCCGCGTAGACCGCCTCCAGGCGCTCCGCCCAGGCCTCCGGGGTGTGGTGTCGCAGGCTGAATTCGCGGGCCTGGCGGCCGAGCTCGCGCCGAGCGTCCTCGTCGCCGAGCAGGTCCGCCAGGGCCGCGGCGATGCCCTCGCCGTCGTCGGCGATCGCGAGGGGAGGGTCGGGGTCGATGCTGGTGAAGCCTTCGGCGCCGAGGGGGGTGGTGACCACCGCCTTGCCGCGGGCCATCGCCTCCAGCACCTTCATCCGCATGCCGCCGCCGCTGCGCACCGGGGCCACCACGACCGTCGCGGCGCGCAGGTGCGGCTCCATCGCGGGCGCGTCGGCGACCACCTCGACCCCGGGACCGGCGAGGTCGAGGATCTCCCGCGGCGGGGCGCTGCCGACGATTCGCAGGGTCGCCGCCGGCTCCCGCGCCCGCACGGCGGGCAGGATCTCCCGCGCCAGCCAGAGCGCCGCTTCGCGGTTGGGAAGATGGGTGAAGGTGCCGGTGAAGAGGATCGTGCCGGGCTGCTCGGCCTCTGGATCCGCCGCCGGCGGCAGGAAGAGGCCGAAGGGATTGACGCGGACTCGGTCTGCCAGAGCCGGATCGGCCTCGGCGATCGCCCCGGCGTCGCCCCGGCTGTAGACCTGGACGAGGTCGGCGCGGTTCCAGGCGGCTCTGCGGAACTCCGGCCAGCGCCGCCAGTCGCGCCGGCGAAGCCACATCTCCGGCCGTTCGCGCAGGCGGGCGGCGCGCCAGCCCTTCGTCCGAGGCCTGGATCGCCTCGTGCTCGGTGAGGACCACGGGCGTCCCTTCGGGGAGACGAAGCACCGCCATCAGGTCCTCCTCCAGCGCGACGACGTCGAATCGCCCTGCCGCCGCGGCGCGGTCGACCATCGCCTGCACCCCGCCGGTGGCGCTGACGGCCCGCCAGGGCCACGGCTTCGTCGATCCAGGTCGTCGCCAGCTCCCCTCGCACCCGCCAGCGGCGCGCCGCCGAGCTGGAGCGGCGCCGGTCGGCGAAGTGCGCCGAGAGGTCGGGCGCGCGCATCAGATCCTGCGCCGCCTCCGCTTGGCCGGGCAGGTCGCCGAAGGAGCCGACGACGGTTACCTGGTTGCGGCTGCGCAGGCCGGCCAGCTGTGCGTGCAGGAGCTTCGGGATCGCCCCCAGCCCGTCGGCCTGGGGGACCATCGAGACGACCAGCAGGATTCTTCATCCCGGCGAGCGCTGGAAGCGACCGAGCAGCTTGTTCAGCCCCGGCCGCTTCTCCGGGAAGAGGAAGGAGGTCGCGAGGCGGCGGGCCAGGGGCCGCGGCGCGACCGCCATCGCCGCGAACCAGCCGACGAACATCGCCTTCATCGCCGCACCGGCGTTGCTGCGCCGCCGGCTCGCCGCCAGGGCCGAGCGCACCAGGCCCCAGCGGCGTGTCCTCGGGGATCGGGTGCTGATCCGGCTCCAGGCGCAGGGAGATCATCCGGTTGGCGAGGTCGGCGATCGAGAGGATCCGGTCCGGGTGGGGGATGCCTTCCCGCTCGGCGAGCTCGAGCAGCGCCCTTCGCGGTCGAGCGCTCGACCCGGATCGTCAGCCGCAGCCGGTCCATGTTGAGCTGCGGGTTGAGCGATTCGTAGGCGTTGTCCCCGTGCACCCGGTAGTAGGCGCCGACGAAGTCGAGCGAGACGACGCGGCCGAGCAGCGGCAGCAGATGGACCAGGTAGCGCTCCGCGCACATCCGGTATTCCTGCTCCGGGATCGGCATCACCTTCGCCATCGCCGCGCGCCCGAAGGCGTTGGCGCTGGTCGGGACCCAGGGCAGGTCGAAGGGCTAGGAGAGCTCTTCGGCGCAGACGTCGCCGTTTGGCATCGGGATGTGGGAGGGGGGCTTGACCAGCCCGGTCGGGCCGCCCTCGGCGTCGACCACCTCCATCCGCGACTGGGTCTTCACCACTCGCTCATCGGCAAAGGCGGCGGCGGCGCGCGCGGCCGCCTCGGGGTTGAGGAGGTCGTCGGCGTCGAGGTAGATGACGATGTCGCCCTCGCAGCGGTCGAAGCCGGCGTTGAAGGCGGAGGCGTGGCCGCCGTTCTCCTTCAGCACCACCGTCACCCGGTCCTCGTAGCGGCGCAGGACCTCGGCGGAGTCGTCGGTCGAGCCGTCGTCGACGACGATCACCCGCAACCGCTCGTGGGTCTGGGCTCAGCGCGCTCTCGATCGCCGCCGGCAGGAACCCGGCGTAGTTGTAGTTGTCGATGACGACGTCGACCGCCAGATCGGAGCCGTCGCGACTCATCGCGGCGGCTCCGGGGTCCAGGCGGCGACCCGCCGGTAGGGCTGCGAGACCCCTTCGCGGAAGAGGGTGACCGACGATTTTCACCGGTCGCTCGCCCGCGACCGGCGGCTCCACCGTCAGCTCCCGTTCCTCTCCCGGCTCGAGCTCGAAGCTGGTGATCTCGAAGGGGATTTCGCTCAGGTTCGTGCGCGCCTCGATCCGGAAGCGGTCCTCCTCCTGCTCGCGGCTGCCGACCCCGATCGAGTACGGACGCGACCTCGCCGCTTTGCGGCACGATCCACAGCTCCGAGTAGCCGATCGCGTTCTTGGCCGAGACGGGGATGAAGATCAGGACGACGGCGGCGACTCCGGCGAGCAGGCCGAGGGCGAGCAGGCCGGCCTCCGCCCTGGCCAGCGAGAGCCGCGGCCGCCGGAACGCCGCCCGGGCGGGTTTGCGGCGGCCGAGCGCGGCTGCGCGGGCGGCGCCGAGCACGACCAAGCAGAGCGAGACCGCCCACCAGCCGGTCGAGATGCCGCCGGGGAGGAGATCGAGCAGCAACGGCAACAGGCGCCAGCACCGCCAGGCTGAGGCCGAAGCTGAGCACGAGCAGGCGCGGCGAAATCGATCCGGCGGCGGGCGAAGACGGCGCAGACGATCGCGTAGCCGGGAAGGAAGAAGATCAGGGGCGCCGCGGCGATCAGGCTGAGGAGCTCGGTCGGCAGCAGCGATCGCCAGCACGGCGCAGGCCACCGCCAGCCGCACCGCCAGCTGGAGGTCGCGGTTGCCCCTCATCGCTCCTCCCCGAGGTCGAAGATCGTGATCATCCCGTTGCTGTAGATGCGGGAGGCGCCGGGGACCTGGTTGAACTTCGCCGTGGTGCCTGCGGTCCTTCAGCGTCTCCCCGGTCGGCTCCTCGGTGGCGAAGAAGTGGCCGCGCAGGGTGTCGGCGCTGGCTTCGCGGCGGTCGGCGACGACGTAGCGCAGCTTGTTCCGTCCAGCAGCGGCAGCTCCCAGCCTTCGAAGGATCTCGGCGTCGAGCACGTCTTCGACCGCCGGGCGCGCTGCCGGCCAGGGCCACCTTTTCCCCGGGGACCAGCAGCAGCCCCGCGCCGGCGTTGGTCGCCGCGAAGCGCCCGCCCTCGATGTGGTCCCGGCTCCATTCGGCGGCGCTCAGCGAGGGCGAAGGAAGGGCCCGGCCGTCGACGGAGATGCGCATCGGTTTCGCCAGCTGCGAGTCCCAGGGCCAGCCGGAGATCGCGCCGCCGACCAGGATCAGGCCGAGCGCCCCGGCCACGGTCAGCCGATCCGGCGGCGGTCGGTGACGCGCCTGAGCAGCGCGGCGAAGGCGCAGCTGAGGGTGAAGGCGAGCCCGACGAAGAGGAACTCGCTGAGCCGGTTGCCGGTCTCCCAGGCCAGCGGCGCCAGCCGCAGCGCCAGGGTGCCGAAGAAGAGGACGGCGGCGATCGCGAAGAGCAGCGCGAACGGTTTCTTCAGGTGGCGGCGGTAGATCTCGCGCAGGCCGAAGGGAAGCGCGGCGGCGAGCAGGAGGATGGCGAGCACCGCCACCCCTTTCGCCACCAGTGGCGTCGGTTCGACCGCGGGACTGCCCCCCTCGAAGAGTTTGCGGGGGCGATCCTCGCCGCCGATCGTGTTGGCGATCGCGTCGACGGCGTTGTTGAGGACCGGCGAGAGGTAGCCGACGGTGGAGCTGGCGACGACCAACAGCCAGAGGCCGGCCATCGCGATCGCCGCGGCGGCGAATGGCCACGGGTTCGGCTGTCGCCAGGTCCGGTGCACGAGCCAGTAGGTGACCGCGAGGGCGAGGAGGAAGACGGCCGTCGCATAGGAGGTGAGGTGGTGGGTGACGACGACTGCCGCGATCGCCAGCAGGATCGGTATCGCCCAGGCTCGCCACGCCTGCCGCGGTGAGGCTTCCCGCTCGGCCAGGCCCATCATCATCAGCAGCAGCAACGGCAGCGCCAGCGACTCGTAGGAGTACTGGGCGCTCCAAAAGAGGAAGTTGAAGTTGCCGGCGTAGATGGCGACGCCGAGGCCGGCCGCGCGGGCGGAGCCGCTGACCCGCTCGAAGAGGAGGAAGAGCGAGGCGAGCATGACCAGGCGCGCGACCCCGACGAGGATGATGCCCGCCGGGTAGACGGAGAGTCCGGTCAGCTTCATCAGCGCCGTCGTCGCCGCCTCGAGACCGGGGTAGTACGGGGTCACCTCGAGGATCGGATTCGCCTTGAACAGCGCGTCGGTCTGGTCGATCCGGTTGGCGTTGAAAGCGTGGACCTGCTCGTCGGAGAAGGTGAAGAGGGGGGAGTCCCGCATCACCTTGACCAGGTAGAGGCCGAGGCCGAGCAGAACGACCAGCGCCAGCCGTTCGTGGACCGAGGCCTCCCTCGAGGTGAGGCGGTAGAAGATCGGCAGTGCGATCAGCCAGCAGCCCGAGCCAGTAGATCGCCATCGCCGGGCCCTCGTCGGCCCGCGAGAGGGCGTTTGCCACCGAGCAGAGCAGCAGGCCGATTCCCACCGTCAGCACGATCACGACGAGGGGTCGCGGAAGAGCGGCAGAGCGCGCTCGCGCGGCGGGTTTCTCCCGCTTTGCCCTCCCTATGCGTGCCGCTCCGGCTGACATGCGGATCACGGTACCCGTGGGCGCGGCTGCCTCGGCGCCTTGAGGACGGTCCCCGCCGCGGTCAGGCGGCGGCGGAGGTCGTGACCTGCTCGGAGGAAGCGGACTGAGGGAGGGTGCGGCCGCTCTGGATGCTGCGACGGCGCCGGGCCTCTTTGAAGATCGTGCCGAGCACCCGGAAGCCGTCGCGGAAGGTCTTCAGATTGCTCTGCCCGTAGATCCGCTCTTTCTCGTAGCTCGGCACCTCGGTGATCTTCATCCCCGAGGAGGCCATCCGCAGGTTGATCAGCGTCTCCACCTCGAAGCCGGGGACGTCGAGCGAGATGAACGGCAGGCAGCGGGCCCAGAAGGCGTTGTAGCCGTAGCAGAGGTCGGTGAAGTGGGTGCCGTGGAGGACGTTGGCGGTGCCGCTGAGGACGGAGTTGCCGAGGCTGCGCAGTTTGGTGATGTCGGCACTGCCGCCGCCCTCCATGTAGCGGGAGCCCTTGGCGAAGTCGGCGCCGGCCTCCAGGGCGGCGACGAAGCGGGGGATCTCGGCCGGGTCGGCGGAGCCGTCGGCGTCGAGCATGACGACGAGGTTGCCGGTGACGGCGGCGAAGCCGGTGCGAAAGGCGTCGCCCTTGCCGCGGCCGCTCTGGGTGGTGACGCGGATGCTGGGGTAGGCCTGGCGGGCGGCCTCGACGGTGTTGTCCTTGGAGTTGCCGTCGACGAGGATCACCTCGTGCAGCCCCTCGGGGAGTTCGGCGAGGACGAGGCCGATGTTCTTCTCCTCGTTCATCGCCGGTACGACGACGCTGACCTTGGTCTTGCGGGTGCTGCGGCGATCGCCGCCGTTGTAGGGGATGGCGCCACGGCCGGCCAGCGCCTCGACTTCGATCAGCGGCACGCCGCCGACCCGGTTCGGGGTCACCGACTGGGCCTCGAGCAGATCGAGGGGACGCGGCAGCAGGCTGACCGGGACGCCGATCGACTTGAAGGCGCGGACGAGGCTGAGCAGGCCCTCGTCGTCCTCGTGCTGGCTGGAGATGACGACGCGGTCGGCGTGGTAGCGCTCGACCACCTCGAGGGCGGCGACGCGGCCGGCGGTGCCGGGGTCCTTCTCGGCGGGCGGGACGGTGCCGACAACGGTCGCGTATTTCCGCAGCGGCGCGTAGGCGCGGAGGCGTTCCGCGGTGACGTCGTCACCGACGAGCACCCAGCGCTCCTGCGGGTTGAAGCGCTCCAGGTAAGGGGCGAGGAGGGCGCGGCAGCCGCTGTCGAGGACGATGAAGCCCAGCCAGAGGCCGAGCTGCTCGATGCTCCCGATCGGGGTCAGCAACGAAGCGATCCAGACGAAGAGACCGGCGACGATGAAGCGGATGAGGGGCCAGCCGGCGCCACCCTCCTCGCGGGCCGAGCGCGAGCCGTAGACGCCGAGCAGGGCGTAGACACCGACGAGAACCAGGGAGGCAACCGGAAAGGCGGGGAGGAAGGCGATGCCGGCGAGGGCGGCGACCGTTGCCAGCGCGATCGTCGAGGAAAGGAAGTCGACAGCCGGGATCAGCCAGAAGCTGGGGCCGCGACGGGCCATCGGCATCGCGCCGAGGGTGGGTCGATCCTGAACGAGCGTTTCCGGCGCCGCGGGGGCGGGCTGGAAGCGGCGATCGAAGGGGACGTCAGTGGAAGATTGCATTCGCGGGGAGAAGGGTGGTTTATCTGTAAGTACGGAACGGAGCGGGGGTTGCGGTTATCAACGCAAACTCCGTATCGGCAGCGACCGCGGATCACATGAGCCGCTGCAACGCCGGGATCTCTACCCGCAGATTACGGGATGTCTATGGGAAAAATAAGTTTTTTCGAAGCGGCCCGAACGGCTTCGCAAACCGCTTATCTAGCGTAGGCCTCCGCCAGCTCTGGATCCTTCTCCGCCAGCATGTCGGCGAGCTCAACCATCACCTTGCACTGCTTCCAGGTGGCGTCGTCCTGCATCTTGCCGTCGATCATGTGGACGCCGCGGCCATCGGGGATCGCCTCGATCACCTTCTTGGCGAACCTGACCTCATCCGGGGGAGGGCTGAAGACCTTCTTCGCGATCCCGATCTGGACCGGGTGCAGCGACCAGGCGCCGACGCAGCCCATCAGGAAGGCGGCGCGGAACTGGGTCTCGCACCCCGCCGTGTCCTTGATGTCGCCGAAGGGTCCGTAGAAGGGAAGGATGCCGGCCGAGGTGCAGGCGTCGACCATGCGGGCGATCGAGTAGTGCCAGAGGTCCTGCTGGGCGCTGACGCGGTCGGCCTCGGGGTTCTCCGGGTCGTCCGGGTCCTCCATCACCCGGTAGCCGGGGTGGCCGCCGCCGACGCGGGTGGTCTTCATCCGCCGCGCCGCCGCCAGGTCGGCCGGGCCGAAGCTCATGCCCTGCATCCGCGGGCTGGCGTTGGCGATCTCCTCCAGGTTGACGACCCCCTGCGGGGTCTCGAGGATCGCGTGGATGAGGATCGGCCGCGAGAGTTCGGCCTTGGCCTCGAGCTGGGCGAGGAGGCGATCGACGTAGTGGATGTCCCAGGCGCCCTCCACCTTCGGCACCATGATCGTCTCCAGCTGGTCGCCGATCTCGGTCACGAGCTGGGTGAGGTCGTCGAGCACCCAGGGGCTCTCCAGCGCGTTGACCCGGGTCCAGAGCGAGGTCTGGCCGAAGTCGGTCTCCTTCGCGGCCTGGATCAGGCCGGCGCGGGCGGCCTCCTTGCGGTCGACCGGAACTGCGTCCTCGAGGTTGCCGAGGAGGATGTCGGTTTTTTCGGCGATCGCGCCCGCCTTGGCGACCATCTTCTCGTTCGAGAAGTCGAGGAAGTGGATCATCCGCGAAGGCTTCACCGGGATCTCGCGAAGCGGCTCCGGGGCGCCGATCGCCTGCGGCAGGAAGAAGTCTCTGGGGTGTCTCACGCTGCTCCTCGAGTCGTCTTTGGGGGTTGGGGCGGCTAAATCTAATGAGCGTGCCGATTTGCCGCCTCCCGCACGCATAAATTGCGCAATATGGAGGAAACGCAGCGCGACAGCACCCAGGACTGGCTCGTGCCCCGGGGCACGGTGCCGACCGTGAGCGAGCTCGAGGCGAGGATCGACGAGGCGGTGGTGATTGCCCGTGCTTCCGAGCAGGGGGTGCGCGAGGTGGGCGAGGTCGCCCTCGACGCTGCCAGGCAGGCGCGCAGGGCGGCGGAGATGGCAGAAGAGAGCGCCAAGGCCGCCAAGCAGGCAGCTCAGGCGAGCGCTGGGCCGGCGGGTCCTGTCACCGCAGGGGACCCACCGCCCCCTGCGGTAGCTAAAGCTTCCCAGGGGCAGAAGTCGTCATCGACCCGTTGCAGAGGTTCAACGAGCGGGCCGATGCGGTCGCTGCTCGGCTCAGGAAGCTGGAGCGGGTGCCGGTTTAGTCAGACCCCAGCGGCTCCGCAGCGCATTCGAAAGCATCGCGGTGAGGCGCTTCTCGCCGGGGATGGGACTGCCGTCGATCGACCCGACCGACTCGATGCCCCTGATCGAGTTGGTGAGGAAGACCTCTTCGGCCCCGCTCAGGTCTTGGAGGCTGAGGGGCCTCTCGATCGCCTCGAGCTGTTCGTCGCGGGCGAGGTCGATCACGGTGGCGCGGGTCACTCCCGGCAGGATGCGGCCGTCGAGCGGGGGGGTGAGGAGGTTCCCGTCCCGCACCGCGAAGATGTTCGCCCAGCCGGCCTCGAGCCCCTCGCCACCGTCGACCAGAAGCGGTCCTTCGCCCGGGCGGGAAGGGGGGATCGTCGCGCGGTCAACCCACTTGTGGCGGCCGAGGCCACCGGCTACCGGGTGGGAGCACAGAGAAACGGGATCGGGGGGGAAGTGCAGGGAGGGATCGAGCTCGCCGGCCTCGACCTCGCAGGAGAGCCCGGTTGGTCCGCCCGGGCTGACGGTCAGCCGAAGTCGGCCCAGCTCCAGCCTGGCGGCCCGTTTGGCAATCAGCTGTTCGGCTCCAGCCGGCGGATCGGCGCCGTAGAGGTCTTCGAGGCTCGCTTCGATCCGCGCCAGGTGGGCGGGAAGCGCCACCGGCTCGCCGCCGACGACGAGCATCGTCTCGAAGACTCCGCACGATGGATCCGGCTTCCGCTGGGTTGCCATCGGCCACATTCTGCTCATCGGCCCCGTCGGACGGCGGGAGACCCCGCGTCTATATCCTTGGCTCTCCAGAGCGCCGCCGCACCCGCGTTGCCGCGCTGATTCGACACTTCCAACTACCTGAAGCAGGAGCCATGGCCGTAGACACCGCTGCGTATCGCGATATGACCGACGAGCAGGAAGCGATCGTCGAAATGGTCCGCCAGTTCGCCGACGAGCAGATCATCCCCAACGCCGAGCACTACGACCACGAGGACTCCTTCCCGGAGCCGATCGTCGAGCAGATGAAGGAGCTCGGCCTCTTCGGGGTGACGATCCCGGAGGAGTACGGGGGCATGGGGCTCGACCTGACGACCTACGCGATGATCGTCGAAGAGCTCTCGCGCGGCTGGATCTCGATCTCCGGCGTCGTCAACACCCACTTCATTGGCTCCTACCTGCTGATGAAGTTCGGAACCGACGAGCAGAAGCAGTACTTCCTGCCGAAGATGGCGACCGGCGAGATCCGCGCCGCCTTCTCGCTCTCCGAGCCCGAGGTCGGCTCCGACGTCCAGGGCATCAAGGCCACCGCCAAGAAGGGCGAGGACGGCAACTGGGAGCTGAACGGGCAGAAGATGTGGGTCACCAACGGCCTCGGATCCAGCGTCGTCTTCGTGCTGATGAAGACCGACACCCAGGCAGACCCGCCTTACAAGGGGATGACCTGCTTCATCACCGAGAAGGAGGCCTGGAAGGAAACCAACGAGGGTGACTTCAAGGGGCTCAACGTCCCGCCGAAGATCAAGAAGATGGGCTACAAGGGCGTCGAGTCGACCGAGCTCGTCTACGACGGCTACAAGTGCCCGCCGGAGCGGGTGCTCGGCGGTGAGGAGGGCGGCGTCGGTCAGGGCTTCATCCAGATGATGGACGCGCTCGAGGTCGGCCGCGTCAACGTCGCCGCCCGCGGCGTCGGCATCGCCCAGCGTGCCCTCGAGCTCGCCCTCCGCTACAGCCAGGAACGGAAGACCTTCGGCAAGACGATCGCCAACCACCAGGCGATCCAGTTCAAGCTCGCCGACATGGCGACCCAGCTGGAGGCGGCCCGCCTCGTCACCCGCAAAGCGGCGCGGATGAAGGACGCCGGCGAGCGCTCCGATCTAGAGGCCGGAATGGCCAAGCTCCTGGCCTCGGAGACCGGCAAGTACTGCGTCGAGGAAAGCTTCCGCATCCACGGCGGCTACGGCTACTCGAAGGAGTACGAGATCGAGCGGCTCTACCGCGACGCGCCGCTGCTGCTGATCGGCGAGGGGACCTCGGAGATTCAGCGGATGGTGATCGGGAAGAAGCTGCTGCAGCGGCACAAGATCTAGGCGTGAAAAGAGGGCCGAGGAGGGTCCTCCAGACACCTCTCGCTATGGCTCGAGGTTGAGTGTCTGGAGGACCCTCCTCGGCCCTCTTGGTGACGGTTAGAGGCCGCCCCAAGGGCGGCCTCTCGTCGTTTTCTGCTGGGTCGAGTCTCGGTCTAGCTGGTTAGGAGCCGGTGCGGGTCCGGGTCTGGCCGGTGCCGTCGTTGCTGCCGCCGGTCCGGGTGTGGGTGCCGGTGTTGGTGTTCGTGTCGTTGTCGTTGGTGGTGCCGCGCGTGTCGGCGCCGTTGCGGCTGGTGTCGTCGGTGCCCAGGCGCGTGTGGGTGTCGTTGTCGTTGGTGGTGCCGCGGGTCGAATGGCCGTTGGCGCTGGTGTCGTCGGTTGCTTCTTCGCCTGCCGCCCGCCCGGTCCGCGTGTGGGTGCCGGTGTCGTCGTCATCGTCCCCGCCGTCTCCCGGACCGGAGGAGCCGCTGTCGTCGTCTCCACCACCGGGACCGCTGTTGCTGCTCTTCGCGATCGCCGTCGGCGCGTCGCCGATGACTCCGGCGGCGAAGGCGGCGTAGAAGAGCGGGGTGGCGGAGAGGAAGAGGAGCATCAGGAACAGCGCGCTCGTCCTCCGCACAGCCGAGACCCCACCGGGGGTGAGGGCGTCCTCCGCCTGAAGATCTCCGAAGACCCGGGCTGCGGCCGGGACCTCTCTCCTGCTGTTGGGTTTCTGCGACATTTTTCCCTCCTGGCTGGTTTGGGGGTTCTTTCGGCGTTACCTCGCTGTTACAGCTCAGAACACGCCTTGGACGGGAAGATCACGCCCTTTTTTTTTAGAGCGGTTTCCTTACTGCAGAGCGCCACGCCGCGAGAGGGTCATCTTCCGCGGCAGCGCAGCTACCAGCGGCTGCAGGCGCTCGACCGCCTCGGCGCAGCTGGGGCGCTTGGCGGGATCGCGATCGAGCATCTCCAGGATCAGCGAAGCGAGCTCCTCCGGAACCCGAGGGGGGAGCAGGCCGGGATCTTCGATCAGTTGCGGGAAGCGCTCGGCGCCGTTCTTGCCGGAGCCAGGCAGGAACGGTTTCTCGCCGCTGACGGCGTGGAAGAGGGTCGCGCCGAGGCCCCAGACGTCGGTTGCGGGACCGATCGGGGCCGCCGCCTCCTCGCGGGGGACGCACTGCTCGGGCGCCATGTAAGGGTCGGTGCCGAGCGGGCCGTCGGTGCGGCCGGCGCGCCCGAGCGTGCGGGCGATGCTGAGGTCGAGCAGGCGGGGCGGCAGCCCCATGACGATGTTGTCCGGCTTGACGTCGAGGTGGACGTAGCCGGCCTGGGCCATGTACTGAAGCGCCCCCGCGACGTGCGCTGCCAGCGGCAGCAGCTGCTCGATCGGGATCGCCCCGTCGCGCTTGATCAGCCGCCGCAGCGACGGTCCCTCGAGGTGCTCGATCAGCACGTGGGGGCGGGGACCGTCGAGCACCGCGTCGAAGCTGCGGACGAGGGTGGGGTGGGCGAGGGCGCCCAGCGCCTCGACCTCGAGCCCGAGGTCGCGCAGCGCCTTCTCGTCCTCGGCCTGGTCGGGGCGCAGGACCTTGGCGACGCCGAGCGCGTAGAGCGACTCGTCCCAGACCAGGCAGACCTCGTAGCGATTGCCTCCCCCGATCGGCTTCAGCACGATCCGTCCGGGGCAGAGCTCCTCGCCTTCCTCGAATTCCCAGCTTGCGTAGTCGCTCATGGTTCGTCTAAGGGTAAGAGCACGGATCGTGGGCTAGCATCACGCCATGGCCTCGACTTCCGATCTGATCCGCACCGCCGTCGAGCGATTTCAGGCCGAAGTCCCCGCCCTGGCGAACCTGAAGCTGGTGATCGGGCTCGAGCTGAAAGCCAAACACGACATTCAGCTCTACCGGGTCGAGCTGCCGGGGCCGAAAATCTCCAAGGATCTCGCCCAGGACGAGCGGGTGCTGGTCGAAATCGACCGCCCCCAGTTCAACGAGCTGGCCGAGAAAGGGACGCTGAAGAGCTACCGACGCGCGGCCGAGACCGGCCACATCAAGGCCAACGGCGATTCAAATGTGATCAAGCTGGTCGTCCAAGTCGTGGAAAAGCAAGAGGAACGCGCCCGCCTGAAGAAAGTCCACTAGAGACGGATCAGGTTCTCGGCCTCGATCTCCCGGGTGACGCCGCGGAAATCGATCACCAAGGGCGCCGCCGCGACGACCTGCTCGTAGTCGACCTCGGGGTGGGCGGTGACGATCGCGACCAGGTCGGCGTCCCGCAGGCCCTCCTCGAGGGCGACCGAGGTGAGGCCGTGGCCCGGCAGCTCGGGCACGAAGGAGTCGTGGTAGGAGAGCTCGGCGCCGAGGTCCTGAAGGCGGCCGATGATCTTCAGCGCCGGCGATTCGCGGGTGTCGCCGACACCCCCCTTGTAGGCGACGCCGAGAATCAGGATGCGGGAGCCGTTGACCGGCTTGCGGACGCCGTTCAGCGCCCGCTCGATCCGTTCCACGCAGAAGCTCGGCTGCGCCTGGTTCACTTTTCCGGCGAGCTCGATGAACTCGGGATAGAAGTCGTGCTGGCGCGCCTTGAAGGCGAGGTAGAAGGGGTCGACGGGGAGGCAGTGCCCGCCCATCCCGGGCCCGGGGTCGAAGCGCATGAACCCGAACGGCTTGCTGGAGGCGGCGTCGATCACCTCCCAGACGTCGATCCCGAGCCGGTCGCAGAGCTGAGCCAGCTCGTTCACGAGCGCGATATTCACGGAGCGGAAGATGTTCTCCAGCAGCTTCGAGAGCTCGGCCGCCTCGGGGCTGGAGAGGACGACGACGGTGTCGCAGATCTCGGAATAGAGCTCGCGGGCGCGCTCGGTCGAGGCCTCGGTGACGCCGCCGACCAGCTTTGGCGTCGTCTTCACCGTGAAGTCGGTGCGGCCGGGGTCGATCCGCTCGGGCGAGAAGGCGAGGTGGAAGTCGCTGCCGGCGGTGAGGCCGGAGGTCTCGAGGATCGGCAGCAGGCGGTCGCGGGTGGTGCCGGGATAGGTCGTCGACTCGAGCACGACCAGTTGCCCGGAGCGCAGTACCTGCGCCAGCGCCGTCGCCGAGTCGACCAGATAGGTGAGGTCGGGCTCGCGCGAGTCCGAGAGCGGCGTCGGCACGCAGAGGATCACGGCGTCGCAGGCGGCGAGCTCGGCGTAGACGGCGGTGGCGCGCAGGCGCTCGGAGAGGGGGGCGAGGGCGGCGCTGGGGACGTCCTCGATGTAGCTCTCGCCGCCGTTCAGCGCCTCGATCTTCCCCTCGTCGACGTCGAGCCCGACCACCTCGCAGCCCGCTTCGGCGAAGGCGACGGCAAGCGGCAGGCCCACGTAGCCGAGGCCGATGATCCCGATCTGCATCGCGCGGAGTCTAGATAGAGCCCCCGGACGGGAGCGACAGATAGCATCCGGCGCCGCCCAAACTTCGAAGGAGACGAGAGCAAGCATGAGCGAGACGTACGAGCTGACCACCGACCAGGCCGAGCGCGAGGCAAGCGGCGCGCACAGCTACGGCCGCTACCTCGAGGAGTTCGAGGTGGGCGCCGTCTACAAGCACTGGCCGGCGAAGACCGTGACCGAGGCCGACGACCATCTCTTCTGCCTGATCACGATGAACCACCACCCGCTGCACATCAACGACGTCTACGCGAGCGGCTCCCAGCAGGGCAAGAACGTCGTCGTCGGGCCGCTGGTCTACTCGCTGGCGCTGGGCATGTCCGTCTCCGACATCTCGGGCAAGGCGATCGCCAACCTCGCGACCGAAGAACTCAGCCACCCGAACCCGGTCTTCCACGGCGACACCCTCTTCTGCGAGACCGAGGTGCTCGACGTCAAGCCCTCGAAATCGAAGCCCGACCGCGGCATAGTCAAGGTCCACACCCGGGTCCTCAACCAGGACGGCGTCCTCGTCGCCGAGTTCAAGCGCCTGGTGCTGGTCCCGAAGAAGAACCCGGGCGAGTCGCCCGAACCGGCCGCCGACAACGTCGAGTAGCTAGATCCGGCGCCAGTCGTCGGCGGCCTGGATCTCCCGCAGCGGCTTGGCGGGGTTGCCGGCGACCAGGGTCCGGGGCGGGACGTCGCGGGCCACAACGGAGCCGGCGGCGATCACCGAGTGGTCGCCGACCGTGACGCCAGGGAGGATCAGGGCGTGGCGGCCGACCCAGACGTTGGCGCCGATCACCACCGGGCCGGCCTTCACCTCTTCACCTTCGCCCAGGGGGTGGAAGCTGGTGTCGAAGATCACCACCAGCGGACCGAAGCCGGTGGCGTCGCCGATCTTCACCAGGTGTTCGGCGGCGATCTCGCAGCCGTAGTTCATCCCGACGCCGTCGCCGATCTCGATTCGCCCGCCCGCCCTGGTGACGAAGCGGGTCCGGGTCGGCCCTCCGCGCAGGCGGATGTCCGCGCCGAGGTCGATCGGCCCGTCGGTGCGGAAGATCGGCCGGCAGCCGTCCCAGAAGAAGGGCTTGCCGCCCCACTCGATTTCGCGCCCGCGGGCGCGCGCCAGGCGCAGCCAGAGCTCGGCCCGGGCTCGGGCGGCGAGGGCGGTGCGCTTCTCCGGGGAGAGCAAGCTAGTGCGCCTCGCCGGAGGCGTGGGCGGGCGGGCGCGACTCCTCGGCCAGCGAGGTGATCTCGAGCAGGCCTTGAGCGGCCTCTTCGAGGACGTCGGTCGCCTCCTGGGCGGAGCGGGCGTAGAGCTCTACGAGCAGGTGGATCACGATCTGCTCGTCATCATGCTTGTGGAAGCGGACGTGAGTGAAGAACTCGCGGACGCCGGCGTCGCCGAAGGCGCCGTAGGTGAGGAACTCGATCGCCTCTGGACCGGAGCAGCTCTCGACCCGGTCCTGGTCGACGGTGACGGTGCAGGAGGCGACCCAGGGAGTGCCGGCGACCATCCGTTCCCAGCGGTCCCCGATCGGCACCACGTGGTCGCCTTCGAAGGTGAGGTGGGGCTGGTCGTGCATGCAGTTGAGGCACTGGACGACACTTTCCTGGACCTCGTCGATTCCGTCCGCAAGCGCGCCCGACTCCGGGTCCACCCGGCGAATCGCGTCGTAGTGGATCTGGATCTCGAGGTTCTGCGACCAGCAGCGGTAGCACCGCAGCCAGGCAGAACGGTCCCCGTTCAGCTCGCTCATCGACTTATTGTCGCGCGCTATCGACTTCGGCGCTCGACAGGCTTCGCCCGCCCACTAAAGGAGCCAGTGTTCGCATAGTTCCCGTTATTGCTAGCAGCAAGCACTGTTTTTCCTGCAAAGGCTGTGCTTAATTTTGTTTTGGAACTAGCAGCTATAGCTAGAATCGCTGTTATCCTCGTTCTAGCCTATATTTCTGTTTGTGTTGGCAGATATAGCTTCTAGGCTAGTTCCCAAGCTAAATACTTTTTGCAAATAATGGCAGCAACAACTCCAATCCCATCTCCTCTCAGGTTCACGCCTGCCTATCGCCACGGCGCCGAGATGTCCGCGTCCCTGGTTCGGATCGCGACCGCCCTGGGCGCGATCAGCGGGGCGAAGGTCCTGCCAGCGGTGGCAGATCAACTCAGGGCTTCGGCGCGGGTGGGGACGGTGCACTACTCCAACCTGATCGAGGGAAACCAGCTGCCGGTCGTCGAGGCGGAGCGTGCCGCGCGAGGGCAACTGCCCCCGGATTCGCGGGCCAAGATCGAGCTCGTCAACTACGTCCAGGCCTTGGATCTGATCGACACGTGGCTTGATGCTGGGGCCCTCGATCTGACCACTGATTTCCTCAGCGAGCTGCACGCGACCACCACCCGTGGGCTCGGCAGGGAAGACGATCCGCACTTCAAGCCCCATCACGAGGGGGAATGGCGCGACGGGACCGCGATCGTCGTCAACCACCTGACTGAAGAGGTCATGCACGAGGGCCCGCCGCCCGAGGAGGTGCCGCTGCGGATGGCGTCCATGTTCGAGTGGCTCAATCGCAAGCTCGAGGAAGCGACGGAGTCCCCCTTCGTCCTCGCGGGCGTCATGCATTATGGCATCACCGATGTGCACCCCTTCGCCGACGGCAACGGCCGCGTTGCCAGGCTCTTTCAGGTTGCGCTGTTGATGAAGGCGGAGGTTCTCCCGGGTCGGATGTTCTCGTTCGAGCGGTTCTACGCGGAGGACCGTGAGGCCTATTACGGGGCGCTGCGATCCGTGCGGGAGCAGACGTTCAACATGGAACCGTGGCTGCGCTACTTCCTCAGCGGCCTGGTTCAGGAGTACGAGCGGGTGGCCACTACGGTGGAGGACCTGAGCGCGATGGCGGGGGCCGGGGGCGGCCCGCCGCTCTTGCTGAGCCGTAGTCAGGAACGAGCCTTGACCGGCCTCAGGATCCAGGGGCGCCGGGAGTTCGCGCGGCGGGACTACGAGGAGGCTGCGGGGGTGGGGCGCGCAACGGCAGGTAACGACATCCGCCAGTTGATCCGCTATGGCGTCCTCGTCCCCCGGGGACGGGGGACCACTGCGCGCTACGGGTTCGCTGCTGCCGGAAGCGCCAACGCGGGAGGGAAGGGCAAACGGGGACGCCCTTCCGTTTGGACCGAGACGAAAATCGAGCAGGAGCTCCGCGCCTTCCTCGCAGGCCACTCGACTTGGCCTTCTCCGGAGGAGTTCCAAGCCGCCGGAAAGGGCGCCCTCTATGCGGCGGCCTCCCGGAACGGCGGCATCGGTCGCTGGCGGCGAATCGTCGGAATGTGATCGCGGTGAGCGTTACGCGGCGGCGCCGGCCCCGGCACGCTGGCCGACGAGCTCGACGATCTCACCCATGATCAGGTTGACGTCGAAGTCCTTCGGCGTGTAGACGCCGGCGACGCCCGCCTCCCGCAGCCGCGCCGCGTCGGCGACCGGGATGATGCCGCCGACGACCACCGGCACCTCGAGACCCTCCTCCCGCAGCAGCCGCACTACCTCCGGGATCAGCTCCAGGTGGGAGCCGGAGAGGATCGAGAGGCCGACGACGTCGACGTCCTCCTGCACGGCCGACTCGGCGATCTCCTCCGGGGTGAGGCGGATGCCCTGGTAGATCACCTCCATGCCGACGTCGCGCGCCCGCAGCGCCACCTGCTCGGCGCCGTTGGAGTGGCCGTCGAGGCCGGGCTTGCCGACCAGGATCTTGATCCGGTGACCGATCTGCTCGGAGGTCGCGTCGACGCGCCGGCGGATCTCCTCCATCTGCTCGCGCTCGCCCGGCGCCGAGGCGCCGTCGACGCCGGTCGGCGCCCGGTAGGGGCCGAAGACCTCGCGCATCGTGTGCGGACCACTCGCCGGTCGTGGCGCCGGCCTTGGCGGCGGCGATCGTCGCCGGCATGATGTTGACGCTGTCGTCCGCCGCAGCCTTGGCGAGCTCGTCGAGCGCCTCCCGCACCGCGACCTCGTCGCGCTCGGCCTTCCACTGCTCCAGCGCCTCGACCCGTTCGCGCTCGACCTCGGGGTCGGGGGTGAGGATGCCGCCGTCGGCACCCGCGGTCAGCGGCGAGTCCTCGGTCTCGGTGAACGAGTTCTGGCCGATCACTTTCTGCTCGCCGGCCTCGATCCGCGCCACCCGCTCGCGGTGGCTCTCGACCAGGCGCGCCTTCATGTAGGGGACGGCCTTGACGGCGCCGCCGTGCTCCTCGACCACGGCCATCTCCGCCCGCGCCCCCGCGGCCAGCTCCTCGACCAGGCCGTCCATGACGACCGAGCCCTCGAAGACGTCGGGGTACTCGAGCAGGTCGGTCTCGTTCGCCAGCACCTGCTGGATCCGCAGGCTCCACTGCTGGTCCCAGGGGCGGGGGAGGCCCATCGCCTCGTTCCAGGCCGGCAGCTGGATCGCCCGGGCGCGGGCGTCGCGGCTGAGCGTCACGGCCAGCGCCTCGAGCACGATCCGCTGGATGTTGTTCTCCGGCTGGGCCTCGGTCAGCCCGAGGCTGTTGACCTGGACGCCGTAGCGGAAGCGCAGCATCTTCTCGTCGGTCACCCCGTAGCGCTCGCGCCCGATCTCCTGCCAGAGCGCGCTCATCGTCCGCAGCTTGGCGATCTCCTCGACCAGCCGGATGCCGGCGTTGACGAAGAAGGAGATGCGGCCGAAGACCTTGGGGAAGTCCTCGTCGGCGACCTGCCCGCGGGCTTTCACCTCGTCGAGGACGGCGATCCCGGTCGAGAGCGCGTAGGCGATCTCCTGCACCGGGGTCGCTCCGGCCTCCTGCAGGTGGTAGCTGCAGATGTTGGTCGGGTTCCAGCTCGGCACCTCGTTGACGGAGAAGGCGACCATGTCGGCGATCAGCCGCATCGAGGGCTCCGGCGGGAAGGCGTAGGTGCCGCGCGAGAGGTACTCCTTGATGATGTCGTTTTGGGTGGTGCCCTTGAGCTGCGAGCGGTCGACCCCGTTCTCCTCGGCGACGGTGACGTAGAGGCCGAGCAACCAGGCAGCGGTCGCGTTGATCGTCATCGAGGTGTTCATCTCGTCGAGCGGGATCCCGTCGAACAGCTGGTGCATGTCGCCTTTGTGGGCGATCGAGACGCCGACCTTGCCGACCTCGCCGCGGGCGAGGACGTGGTCGGGGTCATAGCCGGTCTGCGTCGGTAGGTCGAAGGCGACCGAGAGGCCCGTCTGGCCCTTGGCCAGGTTCTTGCGGTAGAGCTCGTTGGAGCGGCGGGCGTCGGAGTGGCCGGCGTAGGTGCGCATCACCCACGGGCGGTCGGGCTGGGGAAGTCGGTGGTCGCTCATGCAGCGAATGATATTTGGCGTTCACGGCCGGCGCAGCCGCATCTTCCAGCCTGGGCGGTGTTTAGGCTGGCGAGTCGATGAAGGGCAGATTCTCAGCACTCCTCCTCGCCGCGCTTGTCGTCGGCCTGCTCTCCTGCACTGTCGCCGGCGCGGCGATGATCGGCATCTACCGCAACAGCCTGGAGTCGCTCGCCCAGCGCAGCCAGCTGGTCAAGCTCGCCGGCGCCAACTGCGCCCGCGCCGGAGTCGGCGACGGGATGCGAATCACCCTCGGCAAAAAAACCGCCTCCTGCTCGTTCCGCACCCCGGTGCTGGGACGCGACCTTGAGATCGCCGCAACCGAGCGCCTGCTCAGCGGCACCCCCGAGAACCTGCAGCGCAAGGCTTTCCTCGGCCTCGAGCTGCGGGCCGGGGAGGAGCCAAGTACCAGCTGCTGGTCTTCCCGCGTCAGCGCAAGGCACAGCTGGTCAAGGTCACCTCTGAAGGCTCGAAATATCTCGCGATCGCCAAAAACGAGCAGGCCGTGATGGGGATCAACGAGGCCAACGTCCTCCGGCTCCGCGCCGTCAACGTCAGCAGCGGGCCCGAGAAAGGCCAGGCCCGGCTCTTCGCCTACGTCGGCAAAACGCTGGTCGGCGAAGCGATCGATGCGGGAGCGGGCGAGCTCACGGGCCGCAACTCCGCCGTGATCGTCGGCACGATCAAAAACGGCAACGGGGTCGTCGCCAGCATCGACGACGTCGTCGTCCGTGTGCCCAGCCCGTTTTAGTCGCCGGCAGTTTCTGTCGAAGCCATATCCAGGGCCATAATCCAGCCATGTCCACGAGCACGATCGAGCGCCCCCGAGTCGCAGGGCCTGGTTCTGGGTTAGGGGGAAACTGGCGCGTGATCGTTCGCAACGACAACCACAACACCTTCGAGCACGTCGCCCAGACGCTGGCGCGGGTGCTGCCCGGGGTCGGTCTCGACCAGGGCCACCGGATCGCCGACCAGATCCACCACGGCGGCCAGGCGATCGTCTGGACGGGGCCGCGGGAGACGGCGGAGCACTACTGGGAGCAGCTCGACGCGGCAGGTTTGACGATGGCGCCGTTGGAGCGTGGCTGAGATGCGACGGTGTCCCCGGATGAAGCGGCTTTCGGTCGCCTCCTTCGTGGCGCTGCTCCTGCTCGCCTTCCCGGCGGTTGTCGCGGCGGAACCCGCTCTGCCCTCCGGCTTCCAGGACGAAGTCGTCTTCGACGACCTCGAACAGCCGACCAACTTCCGTTTCGCCGAGGACGGCCGGGTCTTCGTCGCCGAGAAGCCGGGCCGGATCTGGGTCTACGAGGACCTCGACGACGAGACCCCGACGCTGTTCGCCGACCTGCGCGCCTCCGTCTACGACCGCGAAGACCGGGGCCTCCTCGGCCTCGAGCTCGACCCGGAATTCACCCAAGGCAGGCCCTACGTCTACGCGCTCTACACCTGGGATCACGTCTTGGACGACCCATGGGATCCCGCCGATCCCGAGTACGGCGACCCCGGCGTCAGCGGCGATCCTCCTTGCCCCAAACAGAACACCAGCACCTCCTGTCTGGTCAGCGGCCGCCTCGTGCGCCTGACCGAAGACCGGGGACTCCGAACAAAGCCGAGTACGAAGGCGCCTTCCCGAAAGAGAAAGAGCTGCTGCAGGGATGGTGCCAGCAGTTCTCCTCGCACTCGATCGGCGAGCTCCAGTTCGGGACCGAAGGCGCGCTCTACGTCAGCGGCGGCGACGGCGCCAACTTCGAATCGGTTCCCGACTACGGACAGCTGGGGACGTCTCCGTACGAGAATGCCTGCGGCGACCCGCCGAGCCCGGCCGGAACGCCGCTGGCGCCGCCGAACTCGAGAGGCGGGGCGCTGCGATCACAGAACCTGGAGCTGCTCAACGGCGCGATCCTCCGCGTCGATCCCGACAGCGGCGCCGCCTTCCCCGGTAATCCGCTGGCAGCGAGCGGCAACGGAAACACCCGGCGGACGATCGCCAAGGGATTCCGCAATCCCTTCCGCTTCACCTTCGACACCCAGACCGGGGAGATCTACAGCGGCAACGTCGGATCCTCTGAGATCGAGGAGATCGACCGCTTTCAGGCTCCGCCGACCAAACTCTTCAACTCCGGCTGGCCCTGCTTCGAGGGGATCGAGCGCCAGTATCAGTTCAAGGAACTCGGCCTCGACGTCTGCGAGGAGATGTACGACGACGAAGAGGAATCGGCCTCGCTGCCGTTCTTCACCTACAGCCATCTTCAGTCGGTGGTGCCGGGCGACGAATGCCCATTCCAAGCCGGCTCCGCCGTCGGGGGAATATCCCTCTACGAGGGGGTGGTGCCGAGCACCGCCTTCCCGGCCAAATACAAAGGCTCGCTTTTCTTCGCCGATCCGGTTCGCGGTTGCATCTGGGTGATGTATTCCGGCGAGGACGGCAGGCCCGACCCCACCACCACCGAGCGGTTCATGCGCGAGGGCAAGGTCTACCCGGCGGTGAAGATCGCCGAAGGCCCCGACGGCTACCTCTACTACGCCACCCTCTTCAGCAAAGAAGGTCTCGGCGAAGGCGCGATCCACCGCATCGCCTACCGGCCGAACTCGCCAACCGCTCGGTTGGAGGCGGAACCGCCCTACGGGCTCTACGACGGCGGCGGCGAATTCAAAACCGTCCTCGACGCGAGTAAATCCTCCGACCCGAACGGCGACTCGCTGACCTACGAATGGGATCTCGACGAAGACGGGACTTTCGAGAAAGTCGGCGACGATAAAACGCAGGAGCTGACCTTCACCGAAGCCGAACAAGAGGCCCGCGAAGGAGAAGACAAAAGTCCGAACCGGGTGATCGCCGTCCGTGTCGACGACGGCCAGGGCTTTTCCAGCCTCGCCCGCGTCACCGTCTATCCGGGGGACAAACCGCCGACGGTGGAGATCGTCAGCCCCGAGCCCGACTACCGCTGGGGGGTCGGCGACGAGTTCTTCCTCTGGGCCGACGCGGAGAACGCAAAAGGGGAACCCCTCACCGCCCCCCTGCACTACTACTGGGAAACCCGGCTGGCCCACTGCCCCGATCTCAAAAACCCGAGCGCCTGCCACGTGCACCCGCTGCAGACCTTCGCCGGGATCCGGGGGGCGGATCTGGTCGCGCCCCAGCACGAATACCCGAGCTACATCGAAGCGGTCCTGCGGGTCTCCGACTTCCGCGGCCTCTCCGGCGTCGCATCGATCGACATCGAGCCGCGCACGGTCGATCTGAACCTCGCCTCCAGCCCGCCTGGGATCGAGCTGCTGGCGGGCACGACGAAAGCGATCTCGCCTTTCGTCGTTCCGGCGATCGACGGCTCCGAAATCCTCCTCTCAGCGGCACCGACGGCGAGCCTGGGAGGAAGGGCATACGCCTTCGCCAGCTGGTCCGATGGTGACGCCCGCGCCCACTCGATCCTGGTCAGCCCCGCCCAGACCCAGTACACCGCCTCCTACACGACTCCCGGCGATGTGACCCCGCCACCTCCGCCGCCACCTCCACCCCCGACGGTCCCCGAGACCAAGCTCGGTCGCCGTCCCGCGGCCAAGACCACGAGGACGGTCGGCACCTTCACCTTCTCCGCCAGCGTCGCCGGCGCCAGCTTCCGCTGCAAGCTGGACGGCAAGCCCGCGACCGCCTGCCGCTCGCCGAAGACCTACCGCAAGCTCAAGCCCGGCAAGCACACCTTCAAGGTCTGGGCCACCGCAGGAGTTCAAACCGACCCGACGCCGGCGAAGTTCAGCTGGAAAGTTCTGCCACCGAAGCGGTAACACCTGACGTTTCGGCCGCTCGGCCGTTGTGGGGAAGTGAGCAGGGGTTTGAACGGAGCCCGACTGGGCTTGAAAAGCGCTGCGCTGGCCGCCGGCCTGGCGGCCCTTGCCGTTCTCCTGCTCGCCCCCGCAGCGGCCCCCGGCGAGCCGGCGCTGCCGGCCGGTTTTCAGGACGAAGTCGTCTTTCCCGGCCTGGAACAGCCCACCGCGGTGCGTTTCGCGTCCAACGGGATGGTCTTCGTCGCCGAGAAGGCGGGGAAAATCAAGGTCTTCGAGGACGCCGATGACAAAACCGCCGAGGTCTTCAAGGACCTGCGGACCGAGACCTACGATCACGCTGATCGCGGCCTGCTCGGCCTTGCAGTGGAACCCGACTTCCCGGCCAGCCCCTACGTCTACGCGCTCTTCACCTATGACCACATCCTCGGCGACGGCACGCCGCCGCCGAAATGGGGGTCGCCGAACACCACCGGTGACTCCTGTCCGGAGGTACCCGACAACGGGGCCGACGACTGCGTCGTCAGCGGACGCCTTGTCCGCTACACGGCCGTCGTCAGCGAGGACGGGGAAGGCCACCTCCACGCCACCGCCACCGCCGAGAAAGCGCTGATCCCCGAAGACTGGTGCCAGCAGTTCTCCTCCCACTCGATCGGCGACCTCCGCTTCGGGCCCGAAGGAGCGCTCTACGCCAGCGGCGGCGACGGCGCCAGCTTCGCCTCGCCGGACTACGGACAGCTCGGGGAACCGGAGAATCCCTGCGGAGACCCCAACGAAGAGGGCGGCTCGATGCGCGCCCAGGACCTGCGGACTCCGGAAACCCCCGGTGACCCCACCGGCCTCAACGGCGCGATCATCCGCATCGACCCCGAGACCGGCGCCGGCTGGCCGACGAATCCGCTGTCCGGCAGCCTCTCGGCGAACGAGCGGCGGATCGTCGCGCTCGGGTTTCGCAACCCGTTCCGATTCGCGATCGATCCCCAGGACGGCGCCGTCTACGCCGACAACGTCGGCTCCTCCGAGTTCGAGGAGATCGACCGCTTCGATCCCTCCGCCGCCACCGTCTTCAACTCGGGCTGGCCCTGCTTCGAGGGCACCGAACAGCAGTTCCAGTTCAAATGGCTCGCCCTGCCGGTCTGCGAAGGGATGTACGACGAACCGGGCTCCGCCTCGACGCCGCTCTTCCATTACAGCCATCGCCAGCCGGTGACGCCCGGGGAGGAATGCAGCTACAACGACGGCTCGGCTCTGTCCGGTATCTCCTTCTACGAAGGCGACGAGTTCCCGGCCGCCTACAAAGGCGCTCTCTTTTTCGCCGACTCCGTTCGCAGCTGCTTCTACGCGATGCTGCCTGGAGCGGACGGCAAGCCCGATCCCAACAAGGTGCAGGGGTTCCTCGCGGGCGGCAGCCTCTATCCCGGCATCGACCTCCAGGAAGGGCCGGACGGAGCGCTCTACTACACGAGCCTCTTCGGCGAAGGCTTCAGTGACGGCGCCGTGCACAGGATCACCTACGTTCCCGGTGCGCCCCAGGCGCGGCTCGAGGTCGACGTCAACTACGCCAAAGACCTCACCCACGTCTACCTGCTCGACGCCGCCAAATCCAGCGACCCGAGCGGGGAAGACCTGGAGTTCGAGTGGGATCTCGACGGGGACGGCAGCTTCGAGACGAAAGGCGGGGAAACGCAGGAAGAGGCGTACGGCAGCGCCGACAACGTCGTCGTCTCGGTCCGGGTCAGCGACGGTGAGGGGCTCGTCAGCATCGCCAGGCTGACGCTCTACCCCGGCGACGAGCCGCCGGTGCCGACGATCGAAACCCCGGCTCCGGGGACCGAATGGGGAGTGGGGAGCACGATCGCCTTCTCCGGCTCGGCCCTCGATGCCGAAGACGAACCGATCTACGAGCGGGCCCTGCACTGGGGCACGAGAATCCTCCACTGCCCCAGCGACGCCGGCAGCTGCCACTCGCATCCTCTGCAGGTGTTCCCTGGTGTCTTCGGCGGCGAGTTGACCGCGCCGGACCACGAGTACCCCTCCTACATCGAAATCACCCTCACCGCGACCGACAAACGTGGCCTCTCGGCAAGCAAAACGATCAAACTCGCAGCCAAAGGGGTGACCCTGAAACTCGTCTCGCAACCGCCGGGAATCCCGCTGACGGCGGGGATCGTCTCCGCCGCGGCGCCATTCGACGTTCCCGTGATCCAGAATTCGCAGCTGACGCTGGCCGCCCCCGAGACGGCGGTGCTGAGCGGCCAGACCTACGTCTGGCAGGGCTGGAGCGACGGCGGCGAGCGCACCCACAACGTCCTCGCCTCCGGATCGGCCGAATACACCGCCACCTACGTGGCGGCCCCAGACGAAGAAGAGCCTCCGCCCGGGGAAGGCCCCGGTCCAGGTCAGGAGACCCCACCGGCGGCCGGGCTCCCGCCCGTCGTGGGGCCTCCGGCCGGGAGCCCGCGGGTTCCAAACACCACGATCGGCCGCTACCCGCCAAAGCAGACCCCCTCGACCGTCGCCAAGTTCAGCTTCGCGGCCACCGTCGCCGGTTCCAGCTTCCGCTGCAAGCTTGACGGCAAGCCCGCGACCGCTTGCCGCTCGCCGAAGACCTACCGCAAGCTCAAGCCCGGCAAGCACACCTTCAGCGTCTGGGCGACCTCTGGGGTCCTCACCGACCCGACGCCGGCGAAGGTCAGCTGGAAGGTCCTGCGGCCGAAGCGGCGCTAGCTACTCGGCCGCTATGAGGATGTGCCAGGCGGGCAGCAGCGGGATGTCGTAGAGGTCGATGATCGCCGCCCGGGCCTGGGCGATCTCATCCGCGTACCAGTAGCGTTCAAAGTCGGAGCGGCTCTCCCAGATCATCGTCTGCCGGAAGGAGAGGGGATCGTCGGTGGAGCGGATCAAGGACCAGCTTTTGGCCCCGTAGGCCGGCGCTTTCGCCGCCGCCGCTTCCCAGAGGTCGAGGAAGCGGTCGGCCCGCATCGGGGTGATGTGCCAGTCGAGCGTGCAGACCTCAGCCATCAGATCTCCCTTTCAGGTCGGTTGACTGCGGCGCTCACGCGCCGACCTCCGCCCGGATCGCGCCGGGGCCCTCCTCGTGCTGGCCCTCGTCCGCGGACTCGGCGCCGACGAGGATCGCGATCTTGCCGAGGTGCTTGTTTTCGTGCATCGACTGGTGGGCGCCGGGGACGCCGTCGAAGCCCATCGTCTCCGAGAGCACCGGCCGCACCTTGCCCTCGGCCATCAGCTGGTTCGCCTTCATGCACTCATAGGCGTTGGCGAAGTGGGAGCCGATGATCTGCTTCTGCTTCATCCACAGGTAGCGGACGTCGAAGTCGAGCTGGTAGCCCGAGGTGGCGCCGCAGATCACGACCTTGCCGAACGGCTTGACGGTGAAGACCGAGGTCGGGAAGGTGGCCCGGCCGACGTGCTCGAAGACGATGTCGGGGGCGTCGCCGAGGATCTCTTTGACCCGCTTGGCGAACCCGCGCGAAGCCTTGAAGCGCTCCTTGTCGGCGGCGGGGTCGGCGAGGTTCTCGTCGGTTCGCATCATCTCGCCGAACTCGCGGCGGTTGATGTAGTCGACGGCGCCGAGCTGCTTGATCAGCTCGCCCTTCTCGTCGGAGGAGACGACCCCGACCGCGTTGGCGCCGGCCGCTTTGCAGAGCTGGACGGCGAAGACGCCGAGGCCGCCCGCCGCGCCCCAGATCAGGACGTTGTGGCCGGCCTGCAGGTTGCACTGGTCCATCAGCATCCGGTAGGCGGTGAAGTAGGTCAGCCCGTAGGCGGAGGAGTCGGCCCAGGAGAGGTTGCGCGGCTTCGGCAGCAGCTGCTGGGCCTGGACCTTGGTGAACTGGGCGAACGAGCCCCAGGTCGTCTCGTAGCCCCAGATCCGCTGGCTCGGCGCCGCCATCGGGTCGAGCCCGTGCACCTCGACGTCCTCGTAGGAGGCCTGGTTGCAGTGGATCACGACCTCGTCGCCGACTTTCCAGCGGGTGACGCCCTCGCCGACTTTCCAGACGACGCCGGAGGCGTCGGAGCCGCCGATGTGGTGGCCGTACTCGGGGTGGTCGCCGTAGCCGAAGATCGAGACCGGTTTGCCCAGCGAGGCCCAGACGTTGTTGAAGTTGACGCCGGCGGCCATCACCCGCACGATCACCTCGAAGGCACCCGGCTCGGGGACCTCGATCTGCTCCAGCTGAAAGGCGTCTTTCGGCTCGCCCTCGCGCTCCTGGCGGATCACCCACGCCGCCATCGTCTCCGGCAGCGTGCCGGGCTCTACGTCCAACTTCGCAACTGAACTCGTGTCAACGGCCAAAACCGGCTCCTCCGCGGTCGTCTTGTCGGGCGCCGAATCCTATCCAAGGCCACCTGACGCGGCGCATACCTGCGTCCTCCCTCGCTTGCGTGCAGAGCACGCGGCGCTCGGTGCGTCCTTGGTCTGCTTGGTCAGGCGGCCTTGGGGCCTTCCACGTCACGCAGCTCCGGGGCGGTGATCTCGCGGACCGTGGCTTCGACCGGCTCGGGCGCCGCAATCTCCTTGCCGGGAGCCACTCCGAGCCCCTCGACCTTGCGCAGCTGCGGCAGCAGCCTGCCCTCCATCGAGCCGACCGCCGAGTTGTAGGCCTTCGTCGCCGAGGAGAGGCGGCTGCCGACGCTGTCGAAGTCGCTGAGGAACTTCGAGAAGCGGGCGTGCAGGGTGCCGGCGGCGCTGGCGATCTCGGCCGCCTCGGCGACCATCCGCTCCTGCCGCCAGCCGAGCTCCATCGTCCGCAGCAGGCCGATCAGCGAGGTTGGGCTGACGAGGAGGACGTTGCGCTCGAGCGCGTAGTCGAAGAGCTCGGGGTCGGCGGCGAAGGCCGCGTGCAGGGCGGGCTCGTTGGGGATGAAGCAGATCACCAGGTCCGGCATCTCACCCGGGTTGAACTGGCCTTGGTAGTCCTTCGAGCTGAGGCTGCGGACGTGCTCGCGGGCCTGCCGCGCGTGCCGGTCCAGGTGCACCCGTCGTTCCGATTCGACCTCGGACTCCTGGGCGTCGAGGAAGGCGTCGAGCGGCACCTTCGAGTCGGCGACGAAGCTGCGTCCCTCGGGCAGGAGGAAGCGGGCGTCGGGGCGGAGGTTGCCGTCTTCGGTGCGCAGCGTCTGCTGCAGCTCGAAGTCGACGTGCTCGGTCATCCCGGCGATCTCGACGCAGCGGCGCAGCTGCAACTCGCCCCACTGGCCCCGGGTCTGCGGCTGGCGCAGCGCCTTCTTCAGGCCGGCGGTCTCGTTGTTGAGGCTGCCGATCGTCTGCCCCATCTGCTCGAGCAGCGTCTTCGTCTGCAGGTCGGTCTCGCCGCGGCGGCGAACCTCGGCTTCGATCTTCTCCTGGCCCTTGGCGATCCGCTCGGCCAGGTTCTTGATCTCGGCCTGGCGCTTGTCCAGCGCCGCCTCGGCCGTTTTCGCGTCGAGCTTGCGCGACTCCTGGTTCACCCGCAGCAGGTCGGACACCACCTGCGAGGCGACCTGGGAGGTCGCTTCCTGGATCGCCGGGGCCAAGTCGGGCTGCTCGGCCGGCTCTGGTCGGTGGGCGACGAGGAGGTAGACGAGGCTGGCGGCGAGGAGGACGACGGCGATGGCGAGGACGACGGTCATGAAGCGATGCTGACAACCCGTTCAGACGCTAATGCCGCCTTGCAATTCCACTTGCAACAAAAGTTCTCAACTGGTACTCATCAGGTGCCAGTTGAATTTTTTCAATCAATTGAGAGGAAAGACCATGATGCGGAAGATCAAGGCGCTGGGACTCGCGGTAGGGGCGACCCTGGCACTGAGCGCTGCGCTCGCTTCGGCGGCGCAGGCTGAAACAGGCATCCTGACAACCGGCGGCTTCCCGTCGATCGTCACAGGCCAAAAGGTCAACCCCGGCCCGACGTTCGACATCGGCGGCGTCCGGACCGTCACCTGCGCGACATCGGACCTCGAAGCGACACTGTTCGGGCCGATCGACCCGGTCACATTCAAGCCGCTGTACGAAGGCTGCAGCTCAGAACCGGGCTTCACACCGGTGACAGTCACAACCAACGGCTGCGACTACAACATCGGGTTCGGTAGACCGGGCACGACACAGCAGCCGGCGACGACAGGAACCATGCACGCCTGGATCAACTGTCCGGCCGGTAAACAGATCGAAATCCATGTCTACGCGAACGCGGGCGCCCACGCCGCGAACGTCTCGACCTGCACATACGACATCGGCCCGCAGGGCCAGGTGCCGGCAGGCATCTACCACAACACATTCGGTGCGATCACCGATGTCGATGCGACAGTCAACGCGACGTTCACAGCTCGCAGCACAATCGGCGCGGGGGAAGCCCTCTGCGGCGGTAACCCGATCACCCAGCACCTGCCGATCACCCTCACAGGCAACTACACAATGAGGGGCTTTCTGGACAACGGCGGGGTCGAGGGAGCTCAGATCCCGGTTGACGTCGGCTAGCTAAGGCGTGAGGACGTCGTTCTGCGAGGAGGCGCGGTAGCTGCCCACCGTCAGGCGGGCGGGCCGCGCCTCCGGCAGGCCGATCGCGGAGATCGTGTAGGAGCCGGTGGGGAGGTCGACCTGGAAGCTGCCCGGGCTGCGGGCGTAGACGGTCTGGGGCTTGGGCATCGCCTCGCCACGGATCCTCAGGCGCACGTCGGTGCTGGTCTGGTTGGCGGCGACGAAGGTGACGTCGAGTGACCCCTTGCTGTTCTTCAGCGGCGGCTCGGGGTGCTCCTCGTTCTGCGGGATCTCCTGGAACTTTTCCGGGCCCATCGCGATCTTCAGCGGCTGCACGATCACCTCGTCGGGATTGATCGTGATGCTGACCCGGGTCGAGACCTGGGGTCGCTGATCGTTGGCGTGGCGCGATTCGCCGCAGCCGCCGAGCAGCAGGGCGGTCGTCCCGACCAAGCCGGCAATCGCCGCCGCTCTCGCTCTCCCACGGCCCATCGAGGCTGAATCTAACCGAAGGGGAGGGCGACAACCTCGGCCGTAACGCCATCTTCACCTACGGCCAGCGTCGCCCCGGGCTCCGCCTCGCGCCGCACGATCGCCAAGCCGACCGGTCCGAGGGCGGGGGAGAGGGCGGCGCTGCCGACGCTCCCGACCTCCTTCCCGCCCAGGCGCAGGGCGTCTCCTGGCTTGGCGGGGGCGCTGAACCGGAGGCCGCGCAGGTGGCGGTTCGGCTTGCCCTTGTAGTGGAGGCGGGCGACCGTCTCCTGGCCGATGTAGCAGCCCTTGGTGAAGCTGACCGCCTGCTCGACGATGCCGGCCTCGGCGGGCATCGTCTCCGTCCCCATCTCCGCCCCGAAGCGCGGCCTCCCGGCCTCGATCCGGAGGATCTCGGCGGCCTCGGGCGAGACCTCGACCGCACCGGCGCCGAGCAGGGCGTCGCGGACCTGCTCGCGCTTGGCGGTGGCGAAGATCAGGTCGACGCCGGCAACGGTGCCGACGGCCACGCACTGGGCGCCGGCGACGCTCGTCGTCTCGCACCCGCTCTCGGATAGGACGGCGGTGCCGGCAATCTCCACCGCCCGCGGCCCGATCAGAGAGAGCAGGGAGTGCCGCTCGCTCTCGTCGCTGACCTCGACCTCGCGCCCGATCTTGTACATCTGCAGGTGTCGCCGCGCCGCCTCCAGCCCCGCCGGCTCGAGGTCGAGCAGCAGCTCGGGTTCCTCGCCCGGCCGCAGCACCCGCATGTCCGCCTGCATGTGGCCCTTGCGGTCGAGCAGGGCGGCGTAGAGCGCCGCGCCGGGCTCCAACCCCTCGAGGTCGTTGGTCAGCTGGCCCTGCAGGTACTCCGCTGCCTCAGCACCGCTGACCACGAGGAGCCCGCGATCCGGTTGCTCGACCAGGCCGCATTCCTCGCGCAGCTGACGATATTGGGCGTCGATCTCGATGGTTTGAAGCTCGGCCATTCATCCGATTCTAGGAAGCTCTGATTTAGATTCATCGAAATCAGGTTTTAGATGTGTCAAAATCGATCGCGATGCCGAAGTATTCAGAGCACGGGATCAGCCGCAGGCGCCTCCTCGGGGGCGCTGCCCTCGCCGCTCCCGCGGTGGCCGGCCTGGCGCTCACCCGCGGCGGCGAGAGCGCCGTGGCGGAGGGCGGTGGCCACGCGGGCGGCACTTCGGGTCACGCCGGCCACGGCGATTTTCCCCACGCCGCCTTCGCCTCCGGCCGGCAGGTCGACCACCGCGCCAACGGGTTCGACCCGACCGAGCTGCTGCGCGACTTCGACTACGGCAGCACTCGCCGCCTCGCTAGCGGCCGCGTCGTGCGGGAATGGGAGATCGTCGCCCAGGACCGCGAGATCGAAGTCGCCCCGGGCGTCAAGTTCGAAGCCTGGACCTACAACGGCCGGGTGCCGGGGCCGACCCTGCGCGCGACCGAGGGGGAGCTGCTGCGGATCCGCTTCGTCAACGCTTCCGCCCACCCCCACACGGTGCACTTCCACGGCCTCCACTCGGCGCTGATGGACGGGATGCCGGGGATCGGCGACAACCGCGGCGGCGGCCAGATCGAGCCCGGGGAGAGCTTCACCTACGAATTCGACGCAGCGCCCTTCGGCCTCCACCTCTACCACTGCCACGTGGCGCCGCTGGCCGCCCACATCGCCCGCGGCCTCTACGGCGCCTTCATCATCGACCCCAGGCAGGGCCGGCCCGAAGCCGACGAGATGGTGATGGTGATGAACGGCTTCGACACCAACTTCGACCTCGCCAACGAGATCTACGCCGTCAACACCGTCGGCTTCCACTACGTCGACCGGCCGATCCAGGTCGCCCGTGACGAGCTGGTGCGGATCTACCTGGTCAACGTGCTCGAGTACGACCAGATCAACTCCTTCCACATCCACGGCAACTTCTTCCACTACTTCCCGACCGGGACCTCGCTGGAGCCGACCGAGTTCACCGACACGGTGATCCAGGGCCAGGCGCAGCGCGGCATCCTCGACATGAAGTTCCCCTACGACGGCGACTACATGTTCCACGCCCACGTCAGCGAGTTCGCCGAGCTCGGCTGGACCGGGTTCTTCCGGGTCGGCGATCCGAGCCGGGTCTCGGCCGCGACCGCGGCGGCGATGTACTGCGAGCTGCCGTGGGGGAAGGGGGCACCGGCCTGATGGAGGCGGGCGCACGCGCGGAGCGGAACCTCGGCGCCGGGCTGCCCTCCTGGGCGCTGGGGCTGATCCCGCTGGCGCTGATCGGACTCGCGATCGCGACCTTCGCCCTGCTCGGCGGCCCCGGCCTCGGCGACCGCAACGGGCCGCCGATCGAGGAGGTCGCGGTGGAGCGGACGGTCCTGCACCCGGGGGAGATCGAGCTGACCCTGCGCAACGACGGCCCCGAGCCGGTCGAAGTCGCCCAGGTCGCGGTCAACGACGCCTACGCTCCCTTCGCCGCCGAGGGCGGCCGCGAGATCGGCCGGTTGGGCTCGACCACCCTGCTGATCTCCTACCCCTGGATCGAAGGCGAGGCCTACGAGATCTTCGTCCTCACCGCCACCGGCGGCACCGTCGAAGCCTCGATCCCGGTCGCCGCGGAAACGCCCGAGGCCGACCTCAGCTTCTACGGCCTGATGGCGCTGCTGGGGATCTACGTCGGCGTCATCCCGGTCAGCCTCGGGATGCTGTGGCTGCCGTTCCTGCGGCGGCTGGGGCGGGACTGGATGGGCGCCCTGATCGCCTTCACCGTCGGCCTGCTGGCCTTTCTCGCGATCGACGCGGGACTGGAGGGCCTGGAGATCGCCGGTGAAGCGCCGACCGCCTTCGGCGGCGCCAGCCTCGTCTTCCTCGGCGCTCTCGCCGCCTACCTGGTGCTCGCCGGGGTCGACGCCTACCTCTCCGAGCGCTCCCGCAAGGCACGCAGCTCCGGGGCGGCCGCCGCCGGGGGCGCTTACCTGGCGCTGCTGGTCGCGGTCGGGATCGGCCTCCACAACCTCGGCGAGGGTCTGGCGATCGGCTCCGCCTACGCCAGCGGGGCACTTGCCCTCGGTGCCTTCCTCGTCGTCGGCTTCGCGATCCACAACACGACCGAGGGGCTGGCGATCGTGGCGCCGCTGCGCGAGGGCTCCAGCCCCAGCCTCGGGCGCCTGCTCGGCCTCGGGCTGATCGCCGGGGCACCGGCGGTCCTCGGCGCCTGGATCGGCGCCTCGGCCTTCGACCCCAACCTCGTCGCCCTGCTCTTCGGGGTCGGGGTGGGGGCGATCGTGCGGGTGATCGTGCAGATCGCCCCGGTGATGCGCGACGGCAGCGGCCGCTACCTGACGCCGCTGACCGTCGCCGGCATCCTCGTCGGCATCCTCGTCATGTACCTCACCGGCCTGCTGGTGTCGGTCTGATGGCGGCCGAGGGCGGGCGCGGCCGCCGCGACCCCAGCACCGAGGCGATCGAGGACTACGCGAAGGCGATCTACGCGATCGCCGCCGAACGCGAGGGCCTGGTCCTCAACGGCGAGGTGGCGCAGCGGCTCGGCGTCACCCCGGCGACGGCGACCTCGATGCTGAAACGATTGGCCGATCTCGGCCTGGTCGACTACATCCCCTACAAGGGCGCCAGCCTGACCCCGGCCGGCGAGAAGGTCGCGCTCGAGGTGATCCGCCACCACCGCCTGATCGAGGCCTACCTCTCCGAGGCGCTGGGGATGGACGACGACCGCGTCCACGAGGAGGCGGAGGTGCTGGAGCACTACATCTCCGAGGAGCTCGAGGCGCTGATCGCGGCGAAGCTGGGGGAACCGCGGCACGACCCGCACGGGACGCCGATCCCCGGGCCCGACCTGCTGCCGCCCACCTGGGACGCGCGCTGAGTCCTCCACTACGCTTCGAGTCGATGCCACTCGCCGCCGACTTCCAGCAGATCCTCGAGACCCTGCCGCCGGACTGGACCGACCTCGAGGTGGATATGCGAATTGAGGACGAGTCGCAGTATGTGGACACGGCAGTCGCCGTGAGCCAGGTCAACGCGCAGGTCTACCAGCACCCGCAGCAGGGCTGGCACTGGCGTTTGCTGGTTGCTCAGAGCTTCGGCCACGCGGCCGCGCCGGAGACGGTCAAGGGCGTGCTCGAGAAGCTCGACGCCGAAGGCGTCAAGGGAGAGCTGCGGGTGGCGGAGGTGCGCGAGGGCCGCTCCGAGGTGGTGCAGATGTGGGGCCGGCCCGAGAGCGTGCGCGAAGAGTTCCGCGAGCGGCGCTCGCTCTAGGGCGGAGATGACTCGGGTCCTCAGCATCAGCAACGACCTGATGCTCGGCTCCAAGGTCTCCGAGACGCTGACCTCTGCCGGGCACGAGGTGACGAGCGCACCGGCCCTGGAGGAAACGACCTGGGACGGCATCGACTTGATCGTCGCCGACCTCGACATCGAGAACCCAGAGGCGCTGGTCGGCCTGGGAATGCCGGTCCTGGGCTACTACTCGCACGTCGACGTGGCCACCAAGGAAACTGCCGAAGCCGCCGGAGTTGATCTCGTTGTCCCTCGCTCTCGGATGGCCAGAGAACTTCCTGATTTGGCTGCCCAACTGTTGGAGGGGTGACGGGGCACCCTCTCCAGACACTCAACATCGAGCCATAGCGAGATGTGTCTGGAGAGGGTGTCCCGTCACCCCAGACGAAACGCTTCAGTTGCGTCCAGCGGTTCTTCGAGCAGGCCATGTCGCAGGTCCCAGGACGCCCAGGCTTTGAGAACAGCCGGGTCGAACGGGCGGGGGTCGAGGATCGGCAGCAGGGCGTCCAGCTGGGCCTGCTGGTCGGCTCGTTCGAGCTCGGGATTGGCGGCGAGCAGGTCGTCGAGGGCGGCGTCCGGGTCACGCTCGACGAAGCCGTAACCCCGGCGGGTGGCGCGGACGACGGCGTCAACCAGCTCCGGGTCTTCTTCGAGCAGGCGCTGGGAGGTGGTCAGGACCAGCTCGGGGTAGGGCGGGGCGCCGTAGCGGTCGACCTCGAAGACGCGGATCGGCACCCCCTGGCGGCGCAGCGCCACTCCCTCGGCGTTCCAGAAGGCGGTGACCGCGTCGACCTTTCCCGCCGCCAGGGAGGGGACGGCGTTGAAGCCGATCGTCACCCGCTCCACCCGGTCGGGATCGCCGCCGTCGGCTGCGACCTCCGAGTCGACCACGGCTTCGTCGGAGGGGAGGCCGGTGACGCCGACGTCGCGCCCCTCGAGGTCGCGCGGGCGGCGGACGGGGCCGTCGGCGCGGGCGATCACCGCGGCCAAGGGCCGCTGCACGATCGGGGCGACGCCGACGACGTCGATCCCGCGCTCGCGGGCGATCCCGAGGTCGTGAATGTCGAGGATCGCGAACTCGACGCGACCGGCTCGCCAGCAGCTTCGGGGCATCGCTCGATTCGCCCGGCGGCTGGACCGCGAGGTCGATACCTGCCTCGCCGTAGTACCCGCGGGAGAGGGCCGTGTAGATGCCGCTGTGGACGGCGTTGGGGGTGAAATCGAGCACGAGCATCGCGCCTCTCGGCGCGCCCGGTTCCGCGCCGCTCTCACCGCAGCCGGCGACGCCGGCGAGCGCGAGAGCGGCCGCCAGCAGCGCGACAGCTCGTCCCATCTGGCCGGGGAACTTAATTCATTCTGACCAAATATGAGTAGACTGCCGCCGCTTACCTGATCCCGGGAATCGAGGAGGAAAAAGAGTGCAGGAGAGAGGTCTAGCCGCATATTTGGCTGAGTTGATCGGCACGTTGCTGCTGGTCTTCTTCATCACCAGCGTCGTTGTCCTTTTCGTCTCGACCGGCGGTCAGGCGCAGTTCGGTTCCGACTTCGCGGTCATCGGCCTCGTCCACGCCTTCCTGCTCTTCGGGCTGATCGTCATGTTCGGCGTCGTCAGCGGTGGGCACTTCAACCCCGTGGTGACGCTCGCGGCGATGGCGATCCGCAGGATCAAGCCGCTCGACGGCGTCATCTACATGCTCGCCCAGCTTTCCGGGGGCGTCCTCGGCGCGCTGCTGACCAAGGCGCTGCTGAAGGACGAGGGCCTTGCCACCAACTACGGCGCCCTCGAAGTCAGCGGCCTCCTCTCCGGCGCCTTTGCCGGGATGATCGTCGAGGCGATCGGCACCTTTGTCCTCGTCCTCGTGATCCTCACCGCGGTCTACTCGGAGAAGAGCTTCAAGGAGTGGGCCCCGCTGGCGATCGGTACCACCCTCGGCTTCCTCGTGATGGTGGTCGGTCCGCTCGACGGCGCCGGCTTCAACCCGGCCCGCTGGTTCGGCCCGGCCCTCGTCGGCAGCGAGTGGGGCGACGTCTGGCCCTTCCTCGTCGGCCCGATCGTCGGCGCCCTCGCCGCGGCCGGCGTCTACCGCTTCGTCCTCGAGCCGGGCGGCCTGCCCCCGACCGAACCGCCGGAGCACGTTCGCCCGCCGGTCCCGAAACGGGCGACGCCGACCAGCGACAAGCCCGCCGACTAGGGTCCGGCAAAGGAAGCAGCTTCGAAGCGCCACCCGTCCGGGGTGGCGCTTCTTCTTCTGGGCGCGTCGCCTTGCCGCCCCGGCCGTTGCAGTAGCTTGGCGCTGTGCGCCGGGTCACCTTCTCCCGCAACTTCACCCTTTCCCTCTCCCGTACTTGCCAGTGCTACTGCAAGTACTGCGCCTTCGCGACCCACCAGGCGCACATCCACGCGCCCGAACGACGTCGAAGAGCAGCCTCGACGAGGCGCTGAAACGCAACACCAAGGAGCTGCTGGTTCTTACCGGGGAGCGACCCGAGGTCAACCCGACGTCGCCGAGCGCCTGAAGACCTGGGGCCACGAGGACTTCACCAGCTACGTCGTCTGGGCCTGCGAGCGGGCGCTGGAGCGGGGCATGCTGCCCCACACGAACCTCGGCGTTCTCGGTAAGGAGGACCTGGCTCGCCTGCGCGAGGTGACTGCATCGCAGGGCCTGATGCTGGAGTCGATCTCCGAGCGCCTGATGGACACCGTCCACGCCGGCTCGCCCACCAAGCACCCCGCCGCACGTCTGGCGACCATCGAAGCGGCGGGTGAACTGAAGATCCCGTTCACGTCGGGGATCCTGGTCGGCATCGGGGAGACCGAGGACGAGCGCGTCGAATCGCTGGAAGCGCTCGCCGCCAGTCCACGCCCGCCACGGCCACCTGCAGGAGGTGATCCTCCAGAACTTCGTCCCGCACCCGCGCTACTACGGCGCCGAGGTTGCGGAGATCGCCGATCGAGGCTTCGCGCGAGCGCTGGGGGGGCGACGGGGGTGCCTCCTCCAGACGCACTCGCTAGGCTCGATGTTGAGCGTCTGGAGAGGCCGCCCGTCGCCCGTGCCAGCATGGGCGATCCCGGTCGGCGTCGACGAGATCAAGCGCCTGATCGGCGAGTGCAAGCGGTTGATGCCGGACGTCGGGGTGCAGGTGCCGCCGAACCTGTCGGATTGGTGGCCTGAGCTGGTCGAGGCCGGGGCGACCGATCTCGGCGGGCTCTCGGCCAACGGCGACCACATCTCGCCCGAGGAGCCTTTCCCAGTCCCGCACCAGGTGCGCAAGGAGCTGGCGCCACGGGGCTACGCGCTGACCGAGCGGCTTTGCGTCTACCCGCAGTACATGGATCCGGAGTGGATGGAGCAGGGGGTCCTCGACGTGATCAAGCTCAAGTACTGGAGCTTCATTCCGCGGCAGGGGTCCGGGTCGCAGGTCGAGAAGAGGTCGATCCCGGCCTTGCGCCGAGCGGGCGATCGCCAAGGGCCGCGAGGGACGAGGCGCTCTCCGAGGACGAGCTGACGGCGCTGTTCGCCGAGACCCGGCCCGAGGTGATCGAGGAGATGCGGGTCGGCCGCCGACGAGCTGCGAGCCGAGCTGGCGGGCGACCGGGTCACCTTCGTCGTCAACCGCAACATCAACTTCACCAACGTCTGCGTCGTCGGCTGCGCCTTCTGCGGGTTCGGCCAGGGCAAGCGCTCGCCGGACGCCTACGAAGTCTCCGAGGAGGACTTCGCGGCGCGGATCGAGGAGGCGGTCGAGTTCGGCGCGACCGAGCTCTGCATGCAGGGCGGCATCCATCCCGACCTGACCCTCGAGGAGTACGGCCGCTGGCTGCGCGCTGGCGAAGGAGGTGGCGCCGCAGCTGCACCTGCACGCCTACTCGCCGATGGAGATCAACTGCGCCTGCGAGCGCTCGGGCAAGGAGCCCCGACGAGGTCTTCGAGTACCTGCTCGAGTGCGGGCTCGGCTCGACCCCCGGCACCGCCGCCGAGGTCCTCGACGACGGCGTCCGCCAGCGCATCTCTCCCAACAAGCTCCCGGCCGACCGCTGGGTCGAGATCATCGAAGCCTCCCACCGCGCCGGCCTGCGCTCGACCTCGACGGTGATGTTCGGCCACATCGAGGAGCCGCGCGAGCTCGCCCGCCACATGCGCGTCGTCCGCGCCCTGCAGGAGCGGACCGGCGGGATCACCGAGTTCGTCCCGCTCAGCTTCATCCCCTTCAACACGATGCTCGGCCGCACCCACGGGATCGAGGAGATCTCGATGGGGAGAACCTCAAGCACACCGCCGCCTTCCGCCTCGCGCTCGGGCGCACGATCCCCAACCTGCAGGCGAGCTGGGTGAAGATGGGGCTGGAGGGGGCGACGGAGGCGCTGCGCTGGGGGGTCAACGACCTCGGCGGCACCCTGATGGAGGAGAACATCTCGCGGATGGCCGGCTCCCAGCACGGGGTGCGGCTCGAGCCCGAGCAGCTGATCGCCGCCGCCCGCGCGGCAGGCCGCGAACCGGCCCAGCGAACGACGCTCTACGAGATCATCGAGACCTACGTGGACGACGATCCCCTGGAGGCTGCGGCCGCCGCCGGTTGAGCGCACACCCCTTCCGGGTAGCTGGGGGGCCAAGGTAAGCCACGGAAGGGATGTATGACTGACGAGATCCGCAACAAGGACGATGCCAAAGGGCGCCTCAAGGAGGCCGCCGGAGACATCACCGGCGACGACGATCTGAAGCGCGAAGGCAAGGTCGACAAGGCCAGCGGCGCAGTCAAGGACGGCCTCGACAAGGCCTCCGACAAGGTCAAGGACACGCTCGGCAAGGACCGCGACTAGCGGAACAGGTCCTCGGCGGGGCCGTCGGAGGGCGGCGGCACCGGGCCCGTCCTCCGCCGTCACGTAGCGGCCGAGGCCGCGGACCACCGCGGCCGGGACGCCCGCGTCCTTGTCTCGGACGAGGTCGGCGGCGCGCGGCCACCTCGTCGGCGATCGCGATCAGCGGTCGCCTCCAGCTCGCGGCCGCTCGGCGTCGGTGCGCCCGCGCCAGTCGTCGAGCGGCGTCAAGCCGGCGCAGCCGATCGCCACCTCGGCCTGGCCTAGCCGCCAGGCGCGCCCGAAGCTGTCGGCGATCACCACCGCGACGGGCGCCGACCGTTCGCCGCTCTGATCTCGGCTCGCAGCGGCGGGCCGAGGCGTCGGGGTCCTCCGGCAGCAGGCAGACCGTGTCCCTCCTCGGGCAGGTTGGAGGCGTCGATGCCGGCGTTGGCGCAGACGAAGCCGTGGTGGGTTTCGGTGATCAGCACGTCGCGCTCGGCTCGCAGCACCTCGCGGCTCTCGGAGAGGACCAGCTCGACGAGCGCCGGCTCCTTACCCAGCTCTGTTGCCAGTTCGTCGGGCCTCGGTCGCAGGGCTCCACCGTCGGAGAGCCGGCGCACCATCCCCTCGGCCTTGGAGACGATCTTCTGCGAGATGACGACGACGTCGCCGTCCTGCGAGGTCGACGCGCTCGGCGATCAGCTCGCCGAGCCTTCATCCCCTCGCTCACCTCGGGCAGCCCGGCGACCGGGATGACCCGAAGCCTCCTCGCTCATATCCCCAGGGCTCTGGCGGTACGGCGCGGCGCGGCCGCGGACGCGCCTCCAGCTCGCGCGTCAGGGCGATCACGTCGGCCGGGGTGTCGAGGTCGAGCTCGATCGAGGGGAGCTCCTCGACCGCCGAAGGGGATGTCGGCCTGCGCGCGCCGCCTCGACATGGCGCTCGCGGCTGCCCTCGCCGAAGGCGGGGCCGATCGCGTCCGGCGGGCTGAGGAGGAGGGCGTTGGTGCCGCTGCCGTGGCGGTCGGGGACGATCGCCGACGTAGCGGCCCGGGACGCCGGTCAGCAGCCGGTCGAGCTCGCGCGGGTCGAGCAGCGGGCAGTCGCCGGCGAGGAGGATGACGCCGCTCGGCGCCCTCGACTTCGGCGCGGGCGATGCCGGCCTGGGCGGCCTCGACGTGGCCGATCGTCCTCGGGGTCGGGGACGACCTCGGCGCCGATCTCAGACGGCCAGCTCCTGGGCGATCGGGTCGCCGCTGACGACGATCACCCGCTCGATCGTGCGCGCCTTGCCGATCGCCTCCAGTACGTCGGCGACCATCGCCGCGGCGAGCTCGCGGCGGCGGCTCTCGTCGATGCCGGCGCTGAGGCGCTGCTTGGCCTCGTCGAGGCGCTTGACGGGGAGGACGGCGGTGGCGTTCACGGCGAGCTGAGGGTAGCGGCGTAGTCGAGGACGGTCCGGGCGAGCCGGAGGCGTCCGGCTGCGCCCTCCATCAGGGTGGCGGTGGCGAGGGTCGGGATCTCGGCCGGCGGCGGATCGGGGTCGCCCTCGTCGACGACCATCGCCTCGATCAGACCGGTGTAGAGGGAGGCGACCCCGGCGGCGGTGGTGGGGCGGCCGATCGCTGCCATGAAGCGGTCGGTCGGGCCCTTGACGACGTCGCCGGCGACGTAGGGGCTGACGGCGACGACGGGGGCGGGGGAGGCCGCGATCGCCTCGCGCATCCCGGGAATCGCGAGGATCGGGCCGATGCTGATCACCGGGTTGGAGGGGCCGAGGACGATCGCCTCGGCGCTGCGGATTGCCGTCCAGCGCCTCCGGCGTCGGCTCGGCGGCCTCGGCGATCCCCTCCAGCTCGACCCCTTCGCACCGGCGGCCTGCCGCCGTCGAGGATCAGGTACTCCTGCAGCGCCGCGGGGGCCGGCCGGGGTGATCACCTTGGTGCGGACCGGGGTATCGGCCATCGGCAGCACCCGCGCCTCGACCCCGAGGCCACGGGCGATCTGGGCCTGGGCGTCGGTCGGTCGGCCGCCCTCGTCGAGGAACTGGCGCCGGTAGAGGCAGGCGGCGAGGTCGCGGTCGGAGAGGCCGAACCAGCTGCGGGGCGCCGAGCTGCTTGAGGCGCTCGAAGACGGTGAAGCCGTCATCGCGGATGCCCCAGCCGCGCTCGGCGTCGATTTCGCCGCTGAGCCAGTAGGTGACGAGGTCGGGGTCGGGGGAGACGTGGACGCCGAGCGCCTCGATGTCGTCGCCGGTGTTGGCGATCACCGTCAGGTCGGCGCCGATCTCCTCCTGCATCCCGGCGGCGAGTTTGGCCCCGCCGGTGCCGCCGGCGAGGAGCGCGACGCGCATTCCCCTAGGCCCAGTGGTCGCCGTCGGGGAGGCCGGTGAGGCGGATCCCGGCGTGGACCTTGTAGCGGGTGTTGACCGAGATCAGCATCGGGGTCAGCTGCTCGACGATCCGGGCCATCTCCAGGGCGCCGGCGTTGACGGCGCGCAGGCCTCCGATCAGCTCGATCAGGCGCGCCACCCGCGCCTTGTCGGCCTTTTTGTCACCGCAGACGAGGATGTCCTCGCCGAGTTCTGCGTCGAGGTCGGCGAGGGTGGGGGCGCCGACGGTGTGGAGGGCGGAGATCACGGTGACCCCCTCCGGGACCATCTCCTGCGCCTGCTGAGCCGCTGAGCCCTGCCAGACGCCGAGCGAGCGGGTCGCTTTGCCGCTGACAGCGGCGGCGAGGGGGACGGTGCAGTCGACGAGGAGCTGGCCCGGTCGCAGCGCCTCGCGCAGGTTGTTGAGGTTCTCCGACTGGGCGCGGAAGGGGACGGTGAGGAAGACGATCTCGCCTTTGGTCGCCGCCTCCTCGTTGGGGAGGCCGGTGACGTCGGCGTCGGGGACGGCCTCGCGGATCTTCGCCGCCGCCTCTTCGGCCCGCTCCGCGGAGCGGGAGCCGAGCACGACCGGCACGCCGGCCTTGGCCCAGCGCCGCGCCAGGCCAGCGCCGAGGGCGCCGGTGCCGCCGATGATCGGAATCGGTTCCAAGGGCGCGCAGTCTATGCTCCCGCCGGCATGAGGCTGGAGGGACGCAAGGCATTGGTGACCGGAGGCGCCAGCGGCATCGGTGCCGCGACCGCGGCGCGGCTGGCTGCGGAGGGCGCCGAGGTGTGGGTCGGCGACATCGATACGGCGGGCGCGGAGAAGGTGGCGGGGGAGATCGCGGGCCACGTGGTCGACCTCGACGTCACCGACCTCGAGGCGGCGCGGGCGGCGGTGGAGGCGGCCGGCGAGCTCGACGTCCTCGTCAACAACGCCGGCATGGACAACTTCGGCTTCTTCGTCTACATCAGCCAGGAGCAGTGGCGGCAGGTGCTGGACATCAACCTCGGCGGCACCATGAACTGCACCCACGCGGCGCTGCCAGGGATGCAGGAGCGCGGCTACGGCCGCATCGTCAACATCGCTTCGGAGGCCGGCCGCGTCGGCTCCAAGGGCTCGGCTTCCTATTCGGCCGCCAAGGCGGGCGTGATCGGCTTCACCAAGGCGATCGCCCGCGAGGCCGCCCGCTACGGCGTCACCGCCAACGCGATCGCCCCCGGCCCGATCGAGACCCCCCTGCTGATGGGCGCCAAGGAGTTCGGCGAGATCGGCGAAAAGGTGATCGAGACGATGAAATCGTCGACCCAGATGGGCCGCCTCGGCCAGCCCGACGAGGTCGCCGCCGCAGTCGCCTTCCTCGCCTCCGACGACGCCTCGTACGTAACGGGCGAGACCCTGGGCGTTTCCGGCGGCCTCGGCATGGTCTAAAGCCCCGCAAGCTCCGTAACCCCATCCGCGCGCGAGGGGCGAATTCAGCGAACGCTGAACTTGAGCCCCTATGGGGTCACAAAATCAGCGCTCGCTGAATTCGGCAGGGGCGGAGCTGGGTGGGGCGACGTGGGATTTGATCGAACGGCAGCACGGGGTGGTCGCTCGTCGGCAGTTGCTGGCGCTTGGGTACTCCTCAAAGGGGATTAGGCACCGGGTGACGAGCGGGCGGTTGCACATAATCCATCGGGGCGTCTATTCGGTTGGGCGTCCCTCGGTCGGCCCGCATGGGCGTTGGATGGCCGCGGTTCTCGCCTGTGGGTCGGAGGCGGTCCTCAGTCATTCAAGCGCGGCTGCGCTTTGGCGGATCGGATCAGAGGAGCGCGACGCGATCGAGGTGTCGGTGCGCAGCCGCCATCAGCGACGCCGGCCAGGCCTTCGCATCTACCGTCGCCCCTCCCTTTGGCCCGAGGACCACACTGCTCGTAACGGCATTCCGGTCACCACCCCGATCCAGACGCTGATCGACATGGCCCTCCGGCTCGACCGCCGGGGCATCGAGCGGATGATCAACGAGGCGGACAAATACGACCTCACGCACCCGCCGCAGCTCCGCAAGGCGCTCGACCAGCGCGCAGGGGAGCCTGGCGTCGCAAAGCTCCGCCAGATCCTCGACCGGCGCACCTTCCGGCTCACCAAAGAGGAGCTCGAACGCCGCTTCCTACCGCTCGCCGCCAGGGCCGGTCTGCCGGTGCCGCTCACCGGTCAATGGGTGAACGAGTTCGAAGTCGACTTCTACTGGCCGGACCTGGAACTGGTCGTCGAGACCGACGGGCTGCGCTACCACCGCACGCCGGCCGAGCAGGCGCGGGACCGGCTCCGCGACCAAGCCCACACCGCCGCCGGTCTCACCCAGCTTCGCTTCACCCACGAGCAGGTCCGCTACGAACCGGATTACGTGAAGGGGATCCTCGCTCAGACGGCAAGCCGCTTGGCCATCTCGACGAAGTAGTCGAGCGCCGCCGGGTTGGCCAGCGAGTCGCGACTGGCCGCCTTCTCCACCGGCGTCCCCATCAGGATCCGCTTCACCGGCACCTCCAGCACCTTGCCGCTGAGGGTGCGGGGAACCTCGGCGATCTCGAAGACCTCGTCGGGGACGTGGCGCGGCGAGCAACGCTCGCGCACGCGGCGGGCGATCTCCCGCGGCAGCCCCTCGTCCAGCTCGGCGCCCCCGCGCAGCACCACGAACAGCGGCATCCAGCCTTCGGTCCCCGGCCGCGGCACGTCGACGACCAGCGCGTCGACGATCTCGTCGATGCTCAGCACCGCCCGGTAGATCTCGCTCGTCCCCATGCGGATGCCGCCGCGGTTGATCGTCGAGTCGGAGCGGCCGTAGATGACCGCCGTCCCCCGCCGGGTGACTTCGATCCAGTCGCCGTGGCGCCAGGTGCCGGGGAACATCTCGAAGTAGCTCTCGCGGTAGCGAGCGCCGTCCTCGTCGCCCCAGAAGTGGATCGGCATCGAGGGCATCGGCTCGGTCACGACGAGCTCGCCGACCTCCTCGACCACCGGCTCCCCCGCTTCGTTCCAGGCCTCGACGGCGGCGCCCAGCGCTCGCGCTTGCAGCTCGCCGCGGTAGACCGGCAGGGTCGCGACGCCGCCGACGAAGGCGGTGCAGAGGTCGGTGCCGCCGCTGGTCGAGAACAGCCAGGTGTCGCGGCCGACGTGCTCGTAGATCCAGTCGAAGCCCTCGGGTGAGAGGGGGGAGCCGGTAGAACCCACGGCCCTGAGGGCGCTGAGGTCGCGCCCGTTGCCCGGCTCGACCCCGGCCTTCATGCAGGCGCCGATGAAGGCGGCGCTGGTTCCGAACATCGTCACCCCGGCCCGCTCTGCCAGGTCCCAGAGCGCGCCCATGTCGGGATGGCCCGGATTGCCGTCGTAGAGCACGATCGCCGCCCTGGTCAGCAGCCCGGAGACGATGAAGTTCCACATCATCCAGCCGGTGGTGGTGAACCAGAAGAGGCGATCGCCGGGGTGGGCGTCGACGTGGAGGTGGAGCTTCTTCAGGTGCTCGAGCAGGATCCCGCCTTGTCCCTGCACAATCGCCTTCGGCAGCCCGGTGGTGCCGGAGGAGTAGAGGACCCAGAGCGGGTGGTCGAAGGGCACGCGCTCGAAGCGCAGCTCGGCCCCCTCGCCGCTCTCCAGCAGCTGCCGCCAGGGCCGCGCGTCGCGCAGCGGCGCCAGATCCGCCTCGGGGTCCATGTATGGGAGCACCACCGTGTGCTCCAGGCTCGGCATCGCCTCCTGCAGCTGGACGACGGTCTCGCGGCGGTCGAAGTCCTTGCCGCCGTAGCGGTAGCCGTCGACCGCGAAGAGGACCTTGGGCTCGATCTGGGCGAAGCGGTCGATCACGCTGGCGGGGCCGAAGTCGGGCGAGCAGCTGGACCAGACGGCGCCGATCGAGGCGGTGGCGAGGAAGGCGACGACCGCCTCGGGGATGTTCGGGAGGTAGGCGACGACGCGGTCGCCGCGCTCCACCCCGAGCTCCCGCAGCCCCGCCGCGGCAGCCGCGACCTGCCGCCGCAGCTCGCCCCAGCTCATCTCCTCCAGCTCGCGCAGCTCGGAAGCGTGAAGGATCGCCACCTCGCCTTCGTCCTTGCCGGCGAAGACGTGCTCGGCGTAGTTCAGCGCGGTGTTCGGAAACCAGCGGGCGCCGGGCATCTCCCGCGAAGCAAGCACCGGGGATGGGTCCCCGTCGGCCTGCACCTCGAAGAACTCCCAGATCGCCGACCAGAAGCCCTCGAGGTCGTCGACCGACCATTGCCAGAGCTCTGCGTATCCCGCGAAGGCGAGACCGCGCTCACGCTCCAGCCAGCGCATGAATTCGACTATGCGCGAGCGCTCGACCAACTCGGTCGACGGCTCCCAGAGCAACTCCCCCGCAGCGGCGTTCACGGCGCGAGTCTATTCCGCCGGTCTATCTTTCCGGGAGAGCCGGAGTGGCGGAACTGGCATACGCGATCGACTCAAAATCGATTGCCCTTGCGGGCTTGGGGGTTCGAATCCCCCCTCCGGCATCGAAGCGAGAGGCTCAGGCGGGTTGCGGTGAAGCGCCGGCGCCGTAGTCCTCGCCGGAACCGATCGGGCGCTCCTCCTCCACGTGCCACTCCTGATTGAAGGCGTAGAGCGCGGCGGCGACGAGGACGATCTGCAGCAGGCCGAGGATGATCACCAGCAGCCCGATCGCCGCCGAGGGGAGCAGCGCCTCGTCGAAGCCGGCGCGGTCGCGGTTGAACCAGCTTTCGGCTCCGACCGCGCAGAAGATCGCCAGGATCATCGAGAGCGCCGCCGCGACGGGGAGGATGCCGCGGTTCCAGCGTGCGACCAGGAAGGCGAAGAAGGCGTAGAGGATCGCGTAGATCGCGCAGACGATTCCCATCCCGCTGCCGCCCTTCAAAAGCGACCAGCCGCCGATCGTGATCAGCCCTGCGACCACCGCCGTCGCGGCCAGCAGCAGCACGACGACGAACTTGGTCGAGACCGAGCTCGCTTGTTCCCGATTTGGCCGCCACAGTTCGTAGCCGGGCCTGACCTCTCCTACCGCCACCGCCTGATCATAGAATCTGTCAGCGACGCAGCGGCATTGGCCGCTGATTAAGGCCCAGCCGGGCCAGCCACGCGGGCGTGGCGGAATTTGGCAGACGCGCCAGGTTTAGGTCCTGGTGGGCTTCGGCCCGTGGGGGTTCAAGTCCCTCCGCCCGCACTCGACCCAAGCGAGCGCCCGCTCGTTACGATCAGCGCTCTGGGGCAGTGGCCCAACTGGCTAAGGCACCGGTCTCCAAAACCGGCGATTCCAGGTTCGAGTCCTGGCTGCCCCGCTCGACTCGCTTGGCTCTGGGCCGTAATCCCGCTTGCCAGGGTTGGCTCCGGGAGTCGGGGTCTCAGTCTGCACGCAAAAGCGGCATCGTGGTCTGCCAAATCAGCCACGCCGCATGGCCGGCCCCGGTGAGCCTTAACTAAAAGAGTATTGACATAAAGCTCCCTCACTGGTTAGGGTCGCGACTCCACCCGTACCAAAACCCTGGAGGAAGTCGTGGCCAGCAACAGCGCAACGGTCGAGGTCCGCGTCTTCGACTTGCGTGCGAATCCGCTTCCCGAGGCCCGGGTCTCGCTGGCTTTCTCCGAGCAAGGGGGCGAAAAGCTGCTCGAGTTGGAATTCGAGCCGCGGACCGGCGCCCATGCCACCCAGAGTGTGCGGCCGGGCCGCTACCGCCTCAGTGCCGCCGCCAAGGGCTACCAGGATCAGGAACGCGAGATCGATGTCCCCGGCGGGATCACCTCGCAGACGGTGGTCCTCGGCGAGCCTGGCATGCCAATCGTCTATCGCGAGCGGACGCCGTTCCCGTTCGAACCGCACCCGGAGTTGATCGCGCTCTCGGCCCATCCCTCGCGCGAGCGGGAGCAGCTGGACTCATTCTTGAGAGAGCTGGGTGTCGACGGGGAGCGCCTCTCGGAGGCGGCGACGGCGCAGGGCTTCCGGCTGCTGCAGGTTCCCGCCGACGACAGCGAGCGCTACGCCGCTCGCCTGCGCGACCATCGGCTCGTGCAGCGGGTGGGGCCGGTCGTCGCTCTCGACGAGGAGCGGGTGATCTTCGCCACCGAAGAGCTGACGGTGCGGTTCCAGCCCTGGGTGTCGGAGTCCGACGTCCCCGAGATCGCCGGGGGGTGGGGCCTGGAGGTCATGCGCTCCTTCCCCTACGCGGGAAACGCCTTCCTGCTGAGGGCCAAGGAGCCGCCCGGCTACGACCTGCTGGCCCGCTTCGCCGAGCTCGCCGGCGACGAGAACGTGCTCTACGCGGAGCCGAACCTGGTCTCGTCGGGGGTGCCCGACCAGGTCGTCCCCGACGACCAGCTCTACGCCGACCAGTGGCACCTTCCCCACGCCGGTCTGCCAGACGCCTGGCAGGAGCTGCGCGACAGCAATCCGCCCGGGGTCAACCCCGGCGACATCGGCGACATCACCTTCGGCAGTGAGGAGGTGGTGATCGCGATCATGGACGAGGGGATCGAGTCCCGCGACGTCGCTGGCGTGACCACGCCCCACCCCGACTTCTCCGGCGACGTCACCAGCGGCGATCCGAAGATGTTCGGCTGGATCGACTGGGTCAACCTGGTCGAGGACAACAACAGCCCGCTCGGCAGCCATGGCACCTGCTGCGCCGGGGTGGCGGCGGCCAACGCCGACAACCCCGCCCCGGTGGCGGGAGAGGAGGAGGGCGTCGCCGGCGCGGCCGGCAACTGCCGGCTGCTGGGGATGATCTTCCCCAGCGGGCGGCCGGAAACCGACTATGCCGACGCCTACGTCTGGGCCGCCGGATTCGACCCGGGGAGCTCGCGGCCGGGCTTCCCCGCCCAGCTCCCCCGCGGCGCCGACGTCTTCAGCACCAGCTACGGGTTCTTCACCGGCGCTCCGATTTCGGGGCTGATGAAGGACTGCTTCGACCACATCGCCACCTACGGCCGCGGCGGCCGCGGCGCCGTCTGTTTCTTCTCCGCCGGCAATGCCAACTCGGTCTTCAACCTGATGCGCCCCTGGGCCGCCTACGAGCGCAACTTCGCGATCGCCGCCTCCACCGATGCGGACGAGCGCGCCCCCTACAGCAACTTCGGCAGCGGGATCGACCTCTGCGCCCCCAGCAGCGGCGGGACCGATGCGATCACCACCACCGATCGCGTCGGGCTCGGGGTCCTCGCCGGGCACACCGGCGGCTCCAACGACTACACCTCCGGCTTCGGCGGTACCTCCTCGGCGACCCCCTTCACCGCCGGTCTCGCGGCGCTGCTGTTCTCGATCAACCCGACCCTCACCTGCGTCGAGCTGCGGCGCGTCCTGCAGGAGACCGCGGTCAAGATCGACTTCGCCAACACCGACCCCGAAGGCGAATGGATCGACCTCGACGGGGACGGGGTCAACGAGTACAGCCGCTGGTACGGGTACGGCCGGATCGACGCGCACGCCGCCGTCGTCGGTGCCGGCGGGTTCGCCCACGACTCCGACCTCGTCGTCCGCGACGACCTCAGCGACGGCGGGGGCGTCCCCTCATCCGGGGCCTTCTTCGTCAGCCCCGACCTCTGGGTGCGGAACAAAACTCCGGCCAGCGACGGGGGCATGGCGCTGCCGGCCGGGTACCCGGACCCGCCGCCCCATCAGAACCCGGATGCCGGCCTGACGACCAACCACGTCTACGCCCGGATCCGCAACATCGGGACCGCGCCCTCCTCCGAGTACTACGTCCGCTTCTACCTCAGCCATTGGCCGGGCGCCGAGTTCACCTACCCGGCGAGCTTCATCCCGACCACCAGGCCCAGCGGCCCGATCCCAAGCCCGCTCCGGCCCGGCACCTACCTGATCGGCGAGGTCCGACGCCCGCCGCTGGCTGGCGAAACGGTCGACCTCGTCTCCCATCCGTGGAACAAGGCGCTGATCCCGCCGGCGCAGGTGATGGTCGGTGGCACCCTCGTGCATTGGCACCCCTGCCTCCTGCTCGAGGTTTCTCCCCATGACGGCCCGGCCCCCACCGGCGTCCACGTCTGGGACGACAACAACCTCGCCCAGCGCAACCTCTCGATCATCTATCCGGACAGCGACGCTGACCTTGCCGCGGGGATGATCGTCGGCGGCGATGCCAATGACGGTACGGGGATCGTGGTGGAGGTCGACCGCTCCTCGGTGCCGCCGTGGGTGCAGCTCTTCGCGAGCTTTCCCGAGCACCGGCGCTGGCCGGTGGGCGAGTTCCGTCGGCCCCTCCGCTTCGGCTACCACGGCGAGACCCCGGTTGTCTGGCTGGACCCGCGCGAGCGCACGAGGTTCCGGGTCCACCTGCGCGAGGACGAGCTGGCGCTGATGGTCGTCGGTGCCGGCGAGACGGGAGGCAAGCCGGTTCGCGGCCGGGTCACCGTCGCCCAGCTCAGCCCCGAAGGCCTCCCCGCGGGCGGTTACGCGATCGAGCTCGGGGGGAAGCGCTGATGGCCAAGCCCGCCGCCTGGGTCGAGGACGACCGGCGCCAGCGCCGCGAGGACTTCGACGTCGGCGAGACCGTCTATCTCGGCGCCGAGGGGCTGGAGCCGTCGTCGGTGTACGACGTCCACCTCGTGGCCGGGGGCGAGAAGCCCGAGCACCTGGCGAGCCTCATGACCGATCGCTACGGCTCGCTGCCGCCAACCGCGGTCATCCCCTATTTCGGCGTCGTTGACGGCCGCGAGCGGCGGATGTTGACCCACGCCGAGGCACACAAGCGGGACGCCGGCCGGAAGGCGGCACTGCACCTGCGCCTCGGGCGCAAACGCCCGGTCCAGGCGCCGTTCGCGATCTCCAAAGCGCGGCGGCGGCGGCGCCAGGTCTTCACCGCCGACGTCGAGGGACGGCTGCTGACCGGCGGCGAGGCTAGCGACCAGGACGTGCTGGTCGGCGCCCGCGGCTTCCCGCGCAACAGCTGCCTGCGCTTCTACCTGGTCGAGACCCAGCGCGGGTGGGCGATCGGCGACCCCTTCGACGTCGTCACCGACCGCAGCGGGATGCCGGTGGTGGTGACCGGCCGGACCGACAGCCGCGGCGAGGCACTGGTCCACCTCTGGGCCGCCGAGCGCGCCCGCGGCGGCAGCTACCAGCTGATCGGCCGTCCCTACCGGCCGGGGTGGTTCGACGCCGACGACCGGGTGCTGCAGCCAAACGACATCCTCTCCGACGCCCGCAACTCGACCCTGGTCCTGCGCGACGCCGACTCCAGCGGCGCCGTTGGCGGTGGCATCGGCGACGACGTCCCGCTGACTCCCGACATCTCCGGCCGGCGCTTGCCCGAGCGCCCCTACTTCCATTTCGTCAACAACTTCCCGCGCGGGACCGACGTCTATGCAGCGTTGGACCCGGCGGCGCTGCCACCGGGTCTGCAGGCGACCAAGGTGGCGCTGTACGTGATCGAGCACAAGGAGGACTGGTCGACCAGCAATGCCTTGGTGGACGTCTCCGGGCCGGGAGGATCGCCGGCGGTGGAGATCGTGCCGCTGGTGCCCGGCTGCATCAACTGGAACGAGACCCTGGTCTGGCCGAACCCGCAGGGGCCGGGCAAGTACGACCTCGTCGCCGACTTCGGCAACAACCACCCCGACCCCGCCCAGTTCGCAACCGACGGCACCCTCGACCCGCCGCTCGACATGGTCGACGGCTTCCTCCGGGTTGGCTTCTGGGTCACCGACGACCCGGGTACGCCGGGCCCGTTCGCGGCGACGATTGGGCGGCACGACTACGACCTCGGGACCAAAGCTCTGGCCGAGAACGGCGGCGGCACGATCACCGTCCAGCGCAAGGCGACGATGCGCTATCCCGCCACCGCCGCCGGGACCGACATGCCGGTGCAGCCCGGCGCCCACCCGCTGGTGGTGATCCAGCACGGCAACTCCGGCGATCCCACCTCCTACCTCGGCTACGACTACCTGCTGGAGCACCTGGCCTCACACGGCTTCATCGCCGTCAGCATTCACATCCAGCCCTACGTGATGATCGAGTCGCGAGCGCGGAACATCCTCGAGCACATCTCGATCGCCTCCCAGCTCAGTACCGCCCCCGGGCTCTTCCAAGGCCATGTCGACATGGACAACATCGGCATCGCCGGCCACTCCCGCGGCGCCGAGGCGGTGCCGCGAGCGGCCCAGATCAACGTCGCCGAGGGGCTCGGCTGGAAGATCCGCGCGGGGCTGGCGCTGGCCCCGACCGACTTCTTCCACCACGGCGATCCCGGCATTCCTCTCTGCGTGCTCTACGGCGCCAACGACGGCGACGTCGACGGCACCTGGGGAGCGCCCCCGCAGGCCAGCTTCACCTGCTTCGACGTCTACGACGAGGCCGGCCCGCCGCGCTCCTTCGTCTTCGTCTATGGAGCAAATCACGACGACTTCAACACCGTCTGGGCGGTCAATCCGGCCGAGACCATCTACCCCTCCGAGGTGCCCCGCCTGATCTCCGAGGCCCAGCACCACGACGTCGCCAAGGCCTACTTCACCGCCTACTTCCAAACCTACGCGGGCGGCAAGCCGGAGCAGAAGGCCTACTTCACCGGTGAGCTGAAGCCGGCGGCACTGACCACGATCGGGATTTACAACTCGCACGAGGAGGAGGGCGGCGCCGTCGTCGACGACTTCGAGCAGTTGCCGCACGACCCGGCATCCAACAGCCTCGGCGGCGGCGTCGGCCAGACCGCCTTGGCGGCGCCGGTGGCGGAGGACGGACTGCGCTCGCTGGACTCCTTCTCCCCCCACCAGACCGCTGGCGCGAGGATCTCCTGGAACAGCTCGGCGGCCGTCTACTCGAGCCAGGTCCCGGCCGCGAAAAAGGACGTCTCCGGCTTCGGCGTCCTTTCCTTCCGCGTCACCCAGACCTTCGGAAGCCCGCGCAACCCCGCCGACCAGCCGCAGGACCTCTACGTGCGCCTGCGCGACAACGGCGGTCGCTCGCGGCGGATCCGCGCTGCCCTCTTCGCTCCGATCCCGTACCCGTACCCGCGCCAGAACAGCACCCTGATCAAGTCGGCCCTGAGCACCGTGCGGATTCCCCTGCGCTCGTTCGTGGTCGCCAACGCGGGCGCTGAAATCATCGACCTGAAAGATGTCGAGAGCGTCGCCTTCGAGCTCGCCGCCAAACCGAGCGGCGAGATCGAGGTCGACCAGATCCACTTCGGGAGCTGAAGATGCTGAGACCGCTGGCGATAGACAGGTTCGAGCTACGCGAGGTCCTCTTCCCGGACGCCGCCGGCAACCCGGATACGGGCATCGCCGTGATCATCGAGGGCGGCCCCTTTCCCGGCCGAGCCCGCGAGCCCCAGATCACCGTCGGCCGCCAGCGCGCGATCATGGTCCAGATCCTCGACGGCGGCACCCGCCTCCGCGGCATCATCCGCGAGCGCCCCCGGCCCAAGGACGAGATCGTCGTCTCCTACGACTCCGAGACGCAGGGTCGACGCCGGCTCGACGACTTTGAGATCAAGCCACTGCCCAAGGGATGCTGAGGGCGGAACGCGGGTAGCTGCGATTCGTACTTCGACCAAAGGAGCGAGGATGGCGACCAGGAACGGCAGCGCTGAGTGGAGGGGCGATCTCAAAGGCGGGGACGGGACCGTCAGGGTTGGGGATGGGGTCTTCGAGGGCGCCTATTCGTTCTCTTCGCGGTTCGAGGAGGGGGAGGGGACCAATCCGGAGGAGCTGCTTGCGGCGGCGCACGCGGGGTGCTTCGCGATGGCGCTGAGCCTGATCCTCGGTGAAGACGGGCACACGCCGGAGTCGCTGCGGGCGCAGGCGAAGGTCCAGCTGCGAAACGTCGACGGGGTGCCCACGATCGCGCGGATCGACCTCGAGCTCGAGGGCTCGGTGCCGGGCATCGACGAGGACGCCTTTCGCTCCTACGCGGAGAAAGCGAAGGCGGGGTGCGTGGTTTCGAGGGCGCTCGCGGGCGTACCGGAGATCGAGCTGCAGGCGAAGCTTGCCTAGCGGACCGCAGCCGGGCAGATCTCGAGGCCGTCGGCGAGGGCGAAGAAGGCGACGGCGAAGGGGCTCGAGGAAGTCGCGTCGCGCAATCGTGCCCAGTCGATCTGCTCGCGCAGCGATCGGGTGATGAGGATCAGGTCGCGGTAGTCGGCGCTGTGCTCGTCGAGGGCGAAGAGCTTGGTGATGAGGATGTCGTTGAGGTCCATCACCTGCATGTGCATCGCCATCACGCTCAGCTCGTCGCCGCGGGCGATCACCTCGTCGTCGATCTGCATCCCCGAGGGTTCGAAGATCAGGTCGATCAGGATGTCCCCGTCCCAGGCCTTCCGCAGCCAGTGCTCCGGTGGGTCCTCCGGTCGCATCCCGGCGCCGGCGAGTGCTTCCTGGGCGCGCTCGGCGTCCTCGGGTTTGAGCATCAGGTCGATGTCGTTGCTGGAAGGCGGGCCGCCGCGCGCCCAGCAGCCGAGTCCGCCGCCGAGCAGGAAGGGGATGCCCTGCTCCTGCAGCGCCGCGGCTGCCCGCTTGAGGCTGTCGGTCAGCTCTTCGGCGACCTCGCTCTTTCCGAGTCCCTCTGCCATGTGCCCCTTTCGCTGCCCCGCGGCGCGGGCCGGTAAACGTGCTGCAACGGGTGCAAGCCGGCTGCAGGCGGGTAGGGAGCCTGCGATGGCTGCAGAGAACGGCAAGCGGCGGCTGCGGATCGCCGCCACCGGCGACATCCACTGCCGCGATTCCAACCGCGAGGCGATCGTCTCCTCCTTCGCGGCGCTCGACGACGACGTCGACCTCGTCCTCGTCGCCGGCGACCTGACCAGCCACGGCCGCCTCGAGGAGGCGGAAATCCTCTGCGAAGCCGCGGCTGCGACCGCGGCGCCGGTCTACGCCGTGCTCGGCAACCACGATTGGCACGCCGACGAAGCCGAGGCGATCCTGCGGCGGCTGGGGGAGGGGGGCGTCGAGATGCTCGACCGCCGCGCCTCGGTCTGCCGGGTCGGCGAGGTAGAGGTGGGGATCGTCGGCCTGAAGGGGTTCGTCGGCGGCTTCGCGCCGCGGCACCTGCCGGACTTCGGCGAGCCTTCGCTGCGCGCCGTCTACGCGGAGGCGACGGAAGAAGTGCAGGCGCTCGAGGAGGGTCTGCGGGAGATCGCCACCTGCCCGCTGCGGATCGTCCTCCTCCACTACGCGCCGGTCGAAGCGACGCTGGAGGGGGAGCCGCGGGAGATCTGGGTCTTCCTCGGCTCAGACCGGCTGGCGGCGCCGATCCTCGAGCACGGCCCCGATCTCGTCCTCCACGGCCACGCCCACGCCGGCTCGCCCGACGGGTTGATCGGCGAGACCCCGGTCCACAACGTCTCCCAACCAGTGCTGGGGACGGACTTCCGCATCTTCGAGTTCGACACGAGCCACGCCCACAGCCCGATCCCTTGAGGCCTGTCGCTTTTGTCCCCTATGAGGAGACAAAAGCGACAAGCTCAGCGCTTGGCCGGCTCGAGCCCGATCAGGTCGTAGTAGCCGATCAGGAAGAGGCGGCGGCCGTCGGAGACCATCGGCGTGTAGCCGGACTCCTTCATCTGGAAGGTGGGCTTGTGGGTGTGGACGTCGAGGCCGACGGTTTCTTCGGTTTCGAAGCTGGCGGTGTAGACGGTGTGGCCGATCACCGTCGCGGTCCCGGGGATCGGGCCGCCGACGTCGTAGTGCCAGCGCTCCTTGCCGGTGCGCGCGTCGAGCGCGAAGAAGCGGCCGTTCCCGGATTCCGAGCCGATGTAGACGGTCGGCGGGGTGCCGGGCACCTGGGCGAGCGCCGGTGAGCCGTAGACGGAGGCGCCGGTGTCGAAGGACCACTCGACCTTGCCGGTCTTCTCGTCGAAGGCGTAGACGGTGCCGTCGTCGCGGGCGGCGTAGACGTTGCCGAAGGCGATCGCGGGGGAGGAGAAGAAGCCGCCGCTGCCGTAGGGCGGGACCTTGCTCGTGTCGCTGCGCCAGAGGAGCTTGCCGGTCTTGGCGTCGAGGGAGTACATCGCGCTCTCGTAGTCGGCGGCGAAGACGTTGTCGTCGTGGTAGCTGGGGCTGGCTTTGATCGCCCCGGGCGCGTTGAAGCTCCAGCGCGTTTTGCCGTCGGAGGCGCGCAGCGCGACCACGTCGGTCGAGTCGGTGCCGAGGTAGAGCGTCCCGTGGATCGCCAGGGGGAGGACTCGAGCCGTGCGTCGAGCTTGCGGACCCAGACCTTCTTCCCGGTCTTGGCGTCGCCGGCGGCGACGTGGCCGGTGAGGAAGGCGCCGTAGACGATGCCGTCGTAGTAGACGGGGGCGGTGACGAAGTTCGGTTCGCCTTTGTCGCTCGGGCGGATATTGATTTCCCACAAGATCTTGCGGTCCGCCAAGCGCACCGCTTTGCCGTTGCCGTACTTGTTGATCACGTAGGCGACCCCGTCGTGGATCGCGGGCGGGAACTCGATCAGCGCGTGCGTGTTGACCGACCAGGCCTGCTTCAGCGGCGGGTCGAGCGCCTTCTCCTTGGCGGGCAGGTAATGCGTGCGCTCGGGGATGCGTCCGAAGAGCGGCCAGTCGATGTAGGAGGAGCCGGAGGCGGGGTCTTTGTTCGAGGCCGTGGTGGCGTCGTCGGAGTCGCCGCAGGCGGTGAGGGCGAGGGCAAGCACGACCAGGATCGAAGTTGCAGCGCGCATCGTTCACCCTCATCGGCAGCGCGGTGCGTCGCCTCAATACCGGCCTGGATCGTCTGATCCAGGGAGAGCGGCGGACGGGACTTGAACCCGCGTCACCAGCTTGGAAGGCTGGGGCTCTACCGTTGAGCTACCGCCGCGCGAATGAAGCCGCCCCGCGTAGCGGTGCGGCGCCGGTGACAGTTTGCACAAACGACGTCGCACTTTGCAATCTCCTCGAGGACGGCGTTCCAGTTGCGGCCTCGTATTCCAGTCGCGATCGCGAATTTCTTGTCTCTTAGGTGGTCGAACTCGAGCACGATCGGATCCGTCTCCCCGCAGTCGACGCAGGGGTGGTCGCGGAAGTAGGCGATCAGGAAGACCATTCTTTCCTGGAGGAGGGCCTTCTTCCGTCGCGCGGCGGCGTCGATGTAGCGCTGCCTGTTGGCCCGGTAGTGCTCCTGCTTGTAGTCGGCACGGCACGGCGGCAGTAGGTATCCGTTGCCCCTTGGGCACCGCGTCCGTCAATCCGTCAAAATGAATTCCCCACGGGGAGTGGCGCAGTCTGGTAGCGCACTCGGCTGGGGGCCGAGCGGTCGCAGGTTCAAATCCTGTCTCCCCGATGCAGCAGATGACGACGGAGGAAGTCGAGTTGGTCGGCGACGACCGCCTCGTGCTCGGGGCCGTCGTAGATGTCGAAGTGGTCCACGCCCGGGTAGGTCCGCAGCTCTCCCAGCGGTGCACGTCGCGCGGCCGCGATCGCCGGGCCGGGCTTCGCGACCCGGTCGGCCTCGCCGATGCAGACCAGCCAGGGACAGAGCAGTCTCGATGCGAAGCGGGCCGGGCGGTAGGGGCGACCGAGCAGCCAGCGGGCGGAGACGCGGTTGCGCCAGCGCGAGTCCTCGCCGATCTCGACCACGTGGCGCCAGCCGGCCTCGGCGTCCGGGGCGTTGATGAAGGCGGCCTGCTGCGGAGACCCGATCGCGGGGAGGTGGCCGCCCCGGAGCGCGGTCAGCAGCATTCGCGCCGAGACCCCGGGGCTCGAGCGATGGGCCTGGCGCAAGATGTCCAGGAAGGGCACCTGGCTGATCGCGGCCGCGACCTGCTCGTCCGCGGCCGCTGCCGCGAGGGCGTTGCCGCCGCCCATCGAGGAGCCGAACGTGGCCACTCGCCGGCCATCCACGCCCGGGAGCGTGCGGGCGAAGTCGATCGCGGCCTGCCAGTCCTCGAGCTGTCGGCTGGGATCGAACAGGTCGGGCTCGCCGCCGCTGTCGCCGAAGCCACGATGGTCGAAGACGAGGGCGAACAGCCCTGCCGCGGCGAATCGAGCTGCAAAAGCTCCCAGCCTGTCCCTGCGGGTTCCCGACAGCCCATGGGCCATGACGACAATCGGAAGCGCATCGGCGCCCGCCTGGGGGGGCCGATAGAGCCAAGCGACACAGGGTGCCGAGCCGGACGGAAAGCGAAGCTCTTCGCGGTCCATGATTGATTAACGAGCTGCCGCGTGGAAACGTGAGATCACTTCCTCACGCCGGGTCGATCTCGCGGACGACCCGAGCCGGGTTGCCGTAGGCGACGACCCCGGCGGGCAGGCTCTTGGTGACGATCGATCCGGCGCCGACGACAGTGTTCTCGCCCATGCACACCGGAGGCGATCAGGCACTCGTCGCCGACCGAGATCGACGCGCCGTCGAGCATCGTGCAGTTGAAGTTGACGAAGGTCCGGGCGCCGATCCGGATCCCGTCGCTGTAGTCGCAGTAGAAGGGCGGGCGGATGAACGTTTCCTCGCCGATTTCGGCGAGCAGCTCCTTGAACGCTGCAGCGCGCTCCTCGCTCCCCGGCCCGCATCAGCGCTTGGCGATCGGAACCAAGCCATCGTAGGCCGGCAGGCCGCCCCAGCTACCGTTTGAAGGGTGTTCCGACCCACCGACATGCTGTCGCTGATCCCGGGGCTGGCGCAGGGGCGGACGCCGCAGGCCGGTGAGGTGGAGGGCTTCTTCGGGCCCGACTCGATGGTCCGCCGGCTGCACCGGGAGCGGCTGGTCCTCTTCTCGGGGGTCCGTGCCCTGCTGATGCAGGCGTGCGACCCGCTTGCGGTGGTCGGCTTCCAGCGCCACTCGATCATCTTCGACGACCCCCAGACCCGCCTCCTGCGCACCGACGAGCGGATGTCCCGGATCTATTTCGGGACCGTCGAGGAGGCCGAGGAGACCGGCCGGGTCGTGCAGGCGATGCACCGCCGGGTGCAGGGCAAGACCCCGGCCAGGTACGGCCCGATTCCCAAAGGCACTCCCTACGCCGCTTCCGACCCCGAGCTCGGGCTCTGGGTCCTCGCGACCCTGGCGGACTCCGCGCTCGTCTACTACGAGCGCATCTTCGGCACCCTCCCCGCGACCGAGCGCGAGCGTTACTGGAGCGAATACCGCCGGGTCGGCGAGCTGCTCGGCCTGCCGCCGGACTCGATGCCGGCCACGCTCGGGGAGCTCCGGGACTACATCGACGGCAGGCTCTCCGACGGCAGCCTCTGGATCTCCGACGAGCGCCGCGAGATGGCCGTGCAGATGATCCTCGAGCCGCCCTACTCCGGTTGGCTGCGCCTGGCGATCACCCCCCTGACCGAGACGATCAAGCTGACCTCGACCGGGCTCCTGCCGCCGGAGATCCGCCGCCTCTTCGGGTTCTCGTGGGACCCGGCGCGCGAGGCGCTGCTGCGCTCGGCCCTGATCCAGCTGCGGGTCGGCGCCCGCTTCTGGCCCGATGCCGTCCGGCTCCATCCCGCCGCGCGGGGGTCTGCCGGGGAGCGGTACGGCACCCTGGCTGCCTAGCGCCGAGAAGAGGCATATCTTTGCCATGAGATAGGGACCCGGAGCTTGTGAACAGCCAGCTGCACAACAAGATCGTCAACTTCATATGGGGGATCGCAGACGACGTTCTGCGCGATCTCTACGTCCGCGGCAAGTACCGCGACGTGATCCTGCCGATGGTTGTCCTGCGTCGCTTCGACGCCGTTCTCGAGCCGACCAAGCAGGCGGTTCTCGAGACCAAAGCGCTGCTCGACGAAAACGGGATCAACGAGCAGGACCAACCGTTGCGCGACGCCGCCGGGCAGGCCTTCTACAACCACTCGCAGTTCACGCTCCGAGAGCTCCGCAACCGCGCCAACCGCCAGCAGCTGAAGGCCGATTTCACCGCCTACCTGGACGGCTTCTCACCGAACGTCCAGGAGATCCTCGACAACTTCGAGTTTCGGAACCAGATCCCTCGGCTTTCGAAGGCCGACGCGCTCGGCGATCTGATCTACAAGCTGCTCGACCCCGCCATCAACCTCAGTGCCCAGCCGATCCTCGACGCCGACGGCAACGAGTTGCAGCCCGGTCTCGACAACCACTCGATGGGCACGATCTTCGAGGAGCTGGTGCGTCGCTTCAACGAGGAGAACAACGAGGAGGCGGGAGAGCACTGGACCCCGCGGGACGCGGTGCAGTTGATGTCGCACCTGATCTTCATGCCGGTCGCCGACCAGATCAAATCGACCACGTATCTGCTCTACGACGGAGCGTGCGGCACCGGGGGGATGTTGACGGTCGCCGAGGAGACCCTTGGGCGGCTCGCCGGCGAGCACGGCAAGCAGGTCACCACGCACCCGTACGGGCAGGAGATCAACGCCGAGACCTATGCGATCTGCAAGGCGGACCTGCTGATGAAGGGGGAGGGAGAGGGAGCGGACAACATCGTCGGCGGACCAGAGCACTCGACCCTCGCCAACGATGCCTTTCGCGAAATGCAGTTCGATTTCATGCTCTCCAACCCCCCTTACGGCAAGAGCTGGAAGGGGGACCTGGAGCGCATGGGGGGGAAGGGAGGGATCCAGGACGAGCGGTTCCTCATCACCCATGGCGACGATCCCGAGTTCTCCTTGGTTACGCGCTCCAGCGACGGTCAGATGATGTTCCTGGCCAACCTAGCCTCGAAGATGAAGACGGACACGGCACTGGGCAGCCGGATCGCCGAGGTTCACAACGGCTCCTCCCTGTTCACCGGCGACGCGGGTCAGGGCGAGAGCAACATCCGCCGCTGGATCATCGAGAACGATTGGCTGGAGGCGATCGTCGCGCTCCCGCTCAACCTCTTCTACAACACCGGCATCGCCACCTATGTCTGGGTGCTGAGCAATCGCAAGGCCGAGCACGATCCGCGTCGCAAGGGCAAGGTGCAGCTGATCGACGCAACCAAATGGTTCAAGTCGTTGCGCAAGAACCTCGGCAAGAAGAACTGCGAGCTCTCGTCCGGTGACATCCAACGGGTGATCGACGCCTTTCTCGCCTTCGAGGAGACGGAGCAGTCCAAGATCTTCCCCAACGAGGCATTCGGGTACCGACGGATCACGGTCGAGCGGCCGCTCCGCCTTGCGGGTATCGACCCGCAACGGGCCTATTCGACCAAAGAGGTCAAGGGGCTCCGGGCCGCCGGGGCGGAGCCTGACGAGAGCGGGGAGCCGGTGATCCGCAGGATCTTCAGAGCAGGAGCCGTGGAAGCGGACCCGCTGCACGGCCGCTTCGAGCGTGAGATCGATGGCGAGAAGCGGATCGTCGAGTACGAACCCGACGGCGAACTGCGAGATACCGAGCAGGTGCCGCTGCTGGAGGAGGGTGGGATCGAGGGTTTCGTCCGCCGCGAAGTCCTCCCCTACGCTCCCGATGCCTGGGTCGTTGCCTCCTCGATCAAGATCGGCTACGAGATCAACTTCACCCGTCATTTCTACAGGCCGGTCGGACTCCGGTCCTTGGAGGAGATTCGCGCCGACATAGTTGCGGTCGAGGGCGAAGCCGAGGGGCTCCTCGAAGAGATCCTCAGTTGAACGAGATGCAACTGATCGGCGGCCTTCGGCCCTATCCCGTCTACAAGAATTCCGGAGTGGAGTGGTTGGATCAGCTGCCGGAGAGCTGGGACGTACGGCGGATGAAGACTCTCCTGCGAGAGCGGGTGGAGCGAGGGCAGCCTGACAAGCCACTGTTGGCGGCGACCCAGTCTCATGGGGTGATCCCAAAGAACGAGTACGGGCAGCGCACTGTGGTGGCCACCGTCGACTTGTCACAGCTGAAGTTGGTGAAGAAAGGAGATTTTGTAATCAGCCTGCGCTCGTTCCAGGGAGGGATCGAGTACTCGCGGGCGGAGGGAATCATTTCGCCCGCATACCGGGTTCTCTATCCACGTGAGGAGGGGCACCACGCGTATCTCGCCTGGTTGTTCAAGGCAAATGTTTTCGTCGACAGCCTGCAGATGTTCGTTACCGGGATTCGAGAGGGCCAGAACATCGACTATGAGCGGCTGGCGCGGCTGGGAATGCCGGTCCCTCCCCAGGACGATCAAGTCGCTATCGCCATCTTTCTCAATCATGTAAATGTGCGAATGCAGAGGCTCATCGAGGCGAAAGAGCGGCTGATCGGGCTGCTCGAGGAGGAGAGGCGGGCGATCATTCGTCGGATCCTTACCGGCGGCTTGGATCCCAATGCTCCGTCAACAGAGTCCGATATCTCCTGGATTCGGACGCTGCCGGCGCATTGGAATGTTCGACGGTTGAAGTGGGCGTTTCGTCTCCAGCGTGGGTATGACCTTCCGGCCGACATGCGCCTGTCGGGGCAGGTACCCGTGGTCTCATCGGGGGGCATCATCGGAACCCACGCCGAAGCGCGCGCCAAGGGTCCGGGAGTGGTGATGGGTCGCTACGGGTTCGACTGACTCGGTGTACTTCGTAGAGGGGGACTTCTGGCCCCATAACACCTCCCTGTACGTCACTCACTTCTACGGGAACGATCCGGGGTGGGTCTTCTACCTGCTGCAGGTGATCCCGAAAAAGGAGCTGGCCTCCAAGTCCGCGGTTCCAGGAGTTGACCGCAAGGACCTACACAACATCCTGATTCCGGTGCCTCCTGTCGCAGAGCAGCGCGATTTGAGGGTGAGGCTCGAGCAGGAAATCAAGACGAGCCAAGATGCGGTTCTGGTTGCGCGCCGACAGATCGACTTGCTCTGGGAGTACCGTGCCCGCCTGATCTCCGATGTGGTCACCGGGAAGCTCGACGTTCGCGAGGCGGCGAAGGACCTGCCGGACGATCCCGACGCGGGTGATCCGGCACTTGAAGAGAGATTGGAGGAGGTGGCGGCGGCGTGACCACCGACATCAGCGAGGCGGGTCTCGAGGCGACCATAGTCCGGCAGATGACGGCGCCCGAGGTGGGTTGGGTCGAGGGTAGTCCGGGGGACTTCGACCGGGAGTTCGCGCTCGACGTGGAGCAGTTGGCGTCCTTCCTCGAGGAGACCCAGCCCGACGTCGCGGAGGCCACCGACATCCGCGGGAAGGGGACGACCCGTCAGCGTTTTCTTGCGCGAGTTCAGGGGGAGATCACCGCGCGGGGCATCGTCGACGTGCTGCGGAACGGGATCAAGCACGGCCCGCTGAGCGTCGACCTGTTCTATGGAGCGCCCTCCACCGGCAACCCCGACGCGATCGAGCGGTATCTCGCCAATCGTTTCGTCGTCACCCGGCAGCTCCGCTACAGCCGTGACGAGACGCGGCGCGCTCTCGACCTCGCGCTCTTCGTCAACGGCCTGCCGGTTGCCACTTTCGAGCTGAAGAACAATCTGACCAAGCAGACGGTCGAGGACGCGGTCGAGCAGTACAAGCTCGATCGCAGCCCGAAGGAGCCGATCTTTGGCTTTGGCCGTTGCCTCGCGCACTTCGCCGTTGACGAGGCGGAGGTCCGCTTCTGCACGAAGCTCGCCGGGGGGCGGTCGTGGTTCCTCCCGTTCAACCGCGGCTACAAGGAAGGAGCGGGCAATCCTCCCAACCCCGAAGGCCTGAAAACCGACTACCTCTGGAAGCGGGTGCTCGCCCGAGACAGCCTCACCGAGATCATCGAGAAATACGCAGCGCTGCTCACGATCAAGGATCCGAAGACGGGAAGGAAGTCGGCCCGGCAGATCTTTCCTCGCTACCACCAGCTCGACGTCGTCCGCAAGCTGCTCGCGGACGTGGCCGAGCGCGGCCCGGGGCACCGCTACCTGATCCAGCATTCGGCCGGAAGCGGCAAGTCGAACTCGATCGCCTGGCTGGCCCATGGGCTGATCGAGCTCGAGGAGGATGGGGCGTCCGCCTTCGATTCGGTGATCGTCATCACCGATCGCCAGATCCTCGACCGTCAGATCGAGGCCACGATCAAGCAGTTTGCGCAGGTGGGCGCGACCATCGGTCACGCCCAGAGCGGCGAGGATCTGCGCAAGTTCATCGAAAGCGGCAAGCGGATCATCATCTCCACGGTCCAGAAATTCCCCGTCCTCCTTGACGACATCGGCAGCATCCACGCGAACAGGTCCTTCGCGATCCTGATCGACGAGGCCCATTCGAGCCAAGGGGGGAAAACGGCAAAAGCCGTCAGTCAGGCACTTTCGGGGGTGGCCAACCTCCAGGAGGAAGAGACCTACGAGGACAAGATCAATCGGGTGATCGAGTCACGCAAGATGCTCTCGAACGCGAGCTATTTCGCGTTCACCGCGACGCCGAAGAACAAAACCCTGGAGCTCTTCGGCGAGCCCTATCAAGAGGAAGGCAGGACCAAGCACCGGGCCTTCCACAACTACACGATGAAACAGGCGATCGAAGAGCGCTTCATCGTCGACGTGCTCGCCAACTACACCACCGTTGCGAGCTACTACCGCCTGATCGCGACGATCGACGAGGACCCGCTGTTTGACAGCCGCCGCGCCAGCCGCAAGCTTCGCGCCTACGTCGAGGGAAATGAGCACGCGATCGCGGTCAAGGCCCAGATCATCGCCGACCACTTCCACGACGAGGTGCTCGGCCCCCGCAAAGTGGGGGGGCGGGCACGAGGGATGATCGTTACCGGAGACATCGGGCGGACCGTCGAGTACTTCCATGCGATCAAGTCCTACCTCCGCGAGCGCGGCAGCAGCATCGAGCCGATCATCGCTTTCTCAGGAGACCACGAGTATGGCGGCCGCCGGGTGACCGAGGCCGCTCTCAACGGCTTTCCCTCGAGCCAGATCGAAGACCGAATCCAGGAAGACCCCTACCGCCTGCTGGTCTGCGCCGACAAATTTCAGACCGGCTACGACGAGCCGCTCCTCCACACGATGTACGTGGACAAGACCCTCAGTGGGGTGCAGGCGGTGCAGACGCTGTCGCGACTGAACCGCGCCCATCCGGACAAGTACGACGCTTTCGTCCTGGACTTCGTCAACGACTCCGCGGTGATCGCCAAATCCTTCGCGCCCTACTACCGGACGACCATTCTCAGCGAGGAGACGGATCCAAACAAGCTGCATGACCTGCGCACCTCCCTCTTCCGAGCGGAGGTGTTCGGCGATGCCGAGGTACAGGAGGTCTCACGCCTCTTTCTCGAAGCTGCGCCGCGGGAGCAGCTGGACTTCACCCTCGACACCTGTGTGGCCGGCTACAACGAGAAGCTCGACGAGGATGAACAGGTCGAGTTCAAAGGAAACGCAAAGGCGTTCGTGCGCAGCTACGGATTCCTCGGCGCGATCCTGCCTTACGGCAATCCGCGGTGGGAGGAACTGTCGATCTTCCTGAATCTCCTGATCCCCAAGCTCCCGGCGCCGCGCGAAGAGGATCTCGCCAGGGGAATCCTGGAGGCCATCGACATGGACAGCTATCGGGCGGAAAAGCGCGAGACGATCGCGATCGCACTCGCCGAGGAGGACGTCGAGATAGACCCCGCCCCGCCCCCCGCGAGCGGTGGTAGGCCGGAGCCCGAACTGGACCGTCTCTCGAGCATCATCAAGACCTTCAACGATCTTTTCGGCGACATCGAGTGGAGGGATCGCGACAGGGTGTTTCGCGACGTCGCCGATCTGCCCGCGAAGGTCGCCTCCGATCCGGCCTACCGCAATGCGATGGCCAACAGCGATCGCCAGAACGCCCGGATCGAGCATGACCAGGCACTGGGTCGGGTCGTGCGCGGGATGCTCCGTGACAACACCGAGTTCTTCAAGCTGTTCAGCGACAACCCAGAGTTCAGGCGCTGGATCACCGACATGTCGTTCAGCGAGTCCTACCGACCCGAACCGGACGAGGCCTACGATCTCGGCGAGCGCATCGAAGGAATCGAGGTGCGGTTGCGGGGCCTGATCGCAGGGGCTCTCGAGGGTGACGTCGAGCGGCTGCCGCAGCACGTTCGCGATCGCACCGCGGACCGCCTTCAGGGTGCGCTGAAGAAGCAACCAGGCTCCGACCGGGCCTATCTCCGGACGATGCCCGGATTGCTGGAGTACAGCGATCTCCGAGAGCTTCAGGACACGATCTCGAACAAATCGCTCTGGCCGTCGTTCGAGCCGAACTTCGCGAGCCGGGAGATGCTGGCGCGTCGCTTCGACCAATTGGCCGAGCTCCGGAACGCGATCCGTCACAGCCGCACGATCAGCGACGTGACTCGAAAGGACGGGGAAGCGGCGATCGGCTGGTTTGAAGACATCTTGGCCGCAGCCTGGCCGTCGAAGCAGACTTCGATGGAGGAGGTCTGGAAGCTGACCAACGCGGCTCCCATGAGCCAAGAGGAATTCGACCGGCACTTCGGCTCCCTACCCACCGACGACGAGGAGTAGGGAGTGGGAAAAAGCGCCGGCCTGCACTTCGAGGTGCGAATCGCTGACAAACTGCTGAACGAGGACCTGGCCAATGCCACCCAGGCCGCGCGAGCTGCGATCGAACCGGTGATTGAGCTGCTGCGCGCGGATGGCGTCCCCGTCGAATGGCTGAGGCGCTGCCAGAGCGAAGGGCGCGACGGGACGCAGCTGGAGGGATGCGTCAAGTTCCGCATCCCCCATCCCGGCGGACCTTGGGGGGCTGTATTGAGGGCCGGACAGGAAAACGGAGCGCCGATCCTGGTTCTGCTCGCCGTCGGCGTTCGGCATCCAACCAAACAGTGGCGGCCGAGCGTCTACGAGATAGCCAGCCGGCGGCTGGACACGTCCTCGCCTTAGTGGCGTTGCGCATATCGTTTATCGCATGGACGAACCGGTTTCGCGCTATCTCGCCGCCTCCGAGGCGGGGGACATCGAGGGAATCATGAGCGCGCTGACGACTGACGTCGAAGTCGTCTCCCCGATCTCCGGCCGGATGGTCTTTCGCGGTCAGGATGACGTCAAGATGCTGCTCGGCGCCGTCTACGGGTCCTTGAAGGGGCTGCACTGGTCCCGGACGGTCGGCGACGGCGAGCACCGTGTCGCCCTCGGCCACGCCCGGCTGATGGGGGTGCGGATGACCGACGCGATGGTCTTCGAGCTCGCGCCCGATGGCCGCATCGGCCGCATCAGCCCTCACCTGCGGCCCTGGCTGGCGCTGACGCTGTTTGCCCTGGTCCTCGGGCCGAAGGTAAGCCGGAGGCCGGGGGTCGTCTGGCGGGCGCTGCGCGCTCATGGATAGCTCCTCCACCCTTTTCCTCCGCGAGGGCCCTGAGCTGGTCGCCCTGAGCGGCGAGCCCTACGAGACCGAGGACGTGCTCCAGCAGCTTCTCGCCCGCTACCCGGACCTTCTGCCCGGCGGGGAGATGAACCCTCAGGATCCGAGACGGTTCATCCTCGTGAAGCGCGAGGCGAGCGTGGCGGGCATGCAGCTGGATCACCTGTTCTTGGACCAGGACGCCGTGCCGACCCTGGTTGAGACCAAGCGCAGCACCAATACCCAGGCGCGGCGGGAGGTGGTCGCCCAGATGCTGGACTACGCCGCGAATGTCGCCGGCGAATGGAGCGCCGAGCTGCTTCGGGGCTGGCTTTATGAAGGCGCCGGCGGCGAGGGCGACGGACGAGAACTCATCGCTGAGCTCGACCCGGCATTCGACTCCGAAACCGAGTTCTGGTCCCAGGTGGAGCAGAACCTCCGCGACGGCAAGGTGCGGCTGATCTTCGTTGCCGACGAGATCCCAAGCTCGCTGCAGCGGATCGTCGAGTTCCTCAACGAGCGGATGACCCCGACCGAGGTGCTGGCCGCCGAGATCCGGCAGTTCGTGTCCGAGGACGGAAAGCAGATCCTCCACGCCGGCCTGGTCGGGCAGACCGAGAAGGCGAGGGACATTAAGGGGCAGACTCGGCAGCCGCCGGTGCTGGAGGTCCTGATCGCGGAGGGGGTCATCAGCGAGGGACAGGATTTGTGGTTGCGCCGGGAGATCCTCCGCAAGGGCCGCGGCGACGGCTTGGCCGCCGACGATCGGCGGCTTCGCTTCAGGTTGAAGATCGAGGCTGGGCTACCGCGAGTCCAGTACCAGCCGGTGGAGGACGGCGAGGTCGAGGAGCTGTCTGCAAGCAAAGCTCGGGATCGGGTGCGACAAGAGCTGGAACCGGACTTCAAGCAGCTGCGGCCTCGGGCCGTCAACGACTCCTTTTCCCTCGAGCCCGACGGCAGGACGCTCCGGGAGTTGGCGATCGAGAAGAACCTCTGGGGGTGACGGGGGGCTGGCCCCCGGCTACCGAACCGGTCGCGCCGCGTCCCGCTCTCGCATCTTGCGCACCGCGTAGACGATCAAGATCGCGCAGATGAGGGAGGAGAAGAAGCGGGCTCCCTCGTTGTCGTCGAAGACGTAGTAGGCGATCAGGCCGGCGACGAGCGAGCCGCCGATCCCGACCAGCATCGTTTCGAACAGGCTCATCGGGTCGCGTCCCGGCAGCAGCAGGCGGGCGAGGGCGCCGATGATCAGGCCCATCACGATCAGACCGAGAATGAAGAGGATCACGTCCATGCGGCAGGTATTCCCGCCAACTGGGTAGAGGAAACCCGTGCCCGGCACGATCGGCATCGGGGAGCTGCTGAAGGAGCGCTACCGGCTCGAGCGCACGCTCGGTCGCGGCGGCATGGCCGCGGTCTGGCTCGGGCACGACGAGGTGCTGGACCGGCCGGTGGCGGTGAAGGTGCTCTCGGACACGATCGCCTCCGACCCGGGCTTCGTGGCCCGGTTCCGGCGCGAGGCGCGGACCGCGGCGGGGCTCTCCCATCCCAACCTGGTCGGGGTCTACGACTTCTCCGAAGAAGGCGAACGCCCCTACCTGGTGATGCAGTTCGTCCCTGGCGAAAACCTCGCCGAGCGGCTGCAGCGGGGCGGGGGAGTCGACTGCGACAAGCTGGCGCGGGAACTGCTGGAGGCGCTGGACCACATCCACTCGGTCGGGATCCTCCACCGCGACATCAAGCCGGCGAACATCATCATCGAACCGGACGGGACGACGAAGCTGATCGACTTCGGGATCGCCCTGCCGGCCGACGCGACCGCCCTCACCAGCACCGGCCTGATCCTCGGCACCGAGCGCTACGCGGCGCCGGAGGTGATGGAGGGAGAGCCGGCGACCGAGCGCTCCGACCTCTATTCCTGCGGGGTCGTGCTGCGCTCCTGCGAAGGCCAGTGCTCCCGCGCGCTCGGCTCGCTGATCGGCTGGCTGACCGGCGCCGATCCCCGCAGCCGCCCGATCTCGGCAAAGCAGGCCCTGGCGCGGCTCGAAGGGGAGGACCCGGTCGAGGAGGAGCCGACGCAGGCGTTCCAGCCGACCTTCGAGCGGTCGCGGCGCGAGCCACCCGCGCCTCCCAGTGCTCCCTACCGGCAGACGAGCCACCGGGGTCGCCGCGGCGCGGTCGCCGCACTCCTCGCCTTCGTCGCGGCGCTGGTGGCCGTCGGCGTCGTCGTGCTCGGCGGCGGGGGCGGCGAGGAGCAGGGCCGGGGAGGCCGGCAGGCGGCGCAGGTGCAGAAAGAGAAAAACGACGGATCGCAGGGCGCGGCGCCGGTGACGACGCCGGAGACCGAGGAGCCGGCGGAAAGCGAAGAACCGGCGGAAAGCGAAGAACCGGCGGAAGCGAGCGAAGCCGAAAGCGAAGAACCGACCGAACCCGCCGAAGAGCCGGCGTCAACCCCAACCGCCTCGGGGGCCGACCCCGCCCGCGGTAGCTCTCTCAACGAAGAAGGCTTTGCGCTGATCCAGGCGGGCGAATACGAAGCCGCGGTTCCGGTTCTCGAAGAAGCGGTGCGGGCGTTCCCGGAAGGGACCGACGACCTCGAGTACGCCTATGCGCTCTTCAACCTCGGCAATGCGCTGCGCTTGAGCGGGCGGCCGGAAGAGGCGATCCCGGTGCTGGAACAGCGGCTGCAGTTTCCGAACCAGACGGGAGCGGTCGAAGAAGAGCTGGAAGCCGCGCGCGACGAAGCCGGATGAGGCGCATCCGCGGATGCCAAGGGTTATCTGCCCTATGAATTGCGAACGCCTTATGCGAACATATGTTCGTGTTCGCGACTGCGAAAGACCGCCCCCCTCAACCGGGTCTTCGACGGCGACACGACCGTGACTTGAGCCGACCTCTATGGACGTGGGGGCGGGAGGCGCATTCCCTTCCGTAGATGCCCCGCCGCGACGACCCGCAGATCGGCCTCAGCAAGGCAATCAGGCAACTTCGCAGAGAGGTTCAGCTGAGCCAGGAAGCGTTGGGGCACCTCGCCGACATCCACCCGACCTGGATCTCCCACATCGAGTCGGGGCGTGTGAACCCCACCTGGGGCAACGTCCGCAAGATCGCCATCGGCCTGGACGTCTCGCTGCCGCGGTTGGCCGCCCTGGCCGAGGATCTCGAGGCCAAGCACGGAACCGCCCCCCGGCCGGAGACCGGCAGCGGGGGGCAGTAAAAACAACCTCGGGATGGCTGCGCTCAACTCTATACCCCGTTGTTCCTGGATAAGTCTCGGCTTATCGACCGCTTGCTCGGATAGGCTCGCCCTCTCTTGTCTGTCTCGTCGAAGAAACTCGCGCTGACGTTCCTCCTGCCCGTCCTCCTCGCCGCCGGCTGCGGCAGCAGCGACGACGAGACCACCGCCCCCACGGCCGCGTCCTGCAAGTCGGGCCAGCTGCCGACCCAGCAGCAGGGCGTGCTCACGGTCGCCACCGACAAACCGGCCTTCCCGCCCTACTTCGAAGAAGACGACCCGACCAACGGCGAAGGGTTCGAGTCCGCCGTCGCCTACGCGATCGCCGAGCAGCTCGGCTACCCCGCCGCGAAAGTGGAGTGGACGGTGGAGCCGTTCAACTCCTCCTACGCGCCCGGTCCCAAGGACTTCGACTTCGACGTCAACCAGATCTCGATCACCCCGGTGCGCGAAAAAGCCGTCGACTTCTCCTCGCCCTACTACACCGCCAACCAGGCGGTGGTGGCGCTGAAGGACTCCGATGCGGCCGGGGCGAAATCCCTCGCCGACCTCGAGGGGGCCAAGATCGGGGTCCAGATCGGGACCACCAGCCTCGAGGCGGCCGAAGAGGAAATCGACCCGAGCGAGGAGCCGCAGGTCTTCAACACCTCCAACGACGTCGTCACGGCGCTGAAGAACGAGCAGATCGATGCGGTCGTCGTCGACCTGCCGACGGCGCTTTACCTGACCGCGGTCCAGGTTCCGGAGGCCACCGTCGTCGGCCAGTTCAGCGCCCCCGGCGGCGACCAGTGGGGAGCCCTGCTGGAGAAGGACTCGTCGTTGACCTCGTGCGTCTCGGAGGCGGTCGAAGAGCTGCGCGACTCCGGTGAGCTGGAACGGATCGAACCACGCTGGATGAGCCAGGCAGCCGGCGCTCCCGAACTGCGCTGACCGAGACCGCCGCCATCAGCGATCGCCGCCTGGCTCGTGAGGCGGCCAGGCGCCGCCAGGCGAGGAAGAGTCAGGCGATCGCGGCGGCCTCGACCGTCGTCGTCCTCGGCGGCCTCGCCGTCTGGATCCTCACCAGCCCCGGCTGGCCGGAAGTCCGCGAGACCTTCTTCAGCTGGGAGGTCTTCAAGGACTCCTTCCCGGAAGTGCTCGACGCCTTCTGGCTCGACGTGAAGCTGTTCCTGGTCGTCGAGGCCGCGGTCCTGGTCGTCGGTCTGGGGCTGGCGGTGCTGCGGACCAGCCGGGCGCCCGCCTTCTTCCCGCTGCGGATGCTGGCCGCGGTCTACGTCGACGTCTTCCGCGGCATCCCGACGATCCTGCTCGTCTACCTGGTCGGCTTCGGCGATCCCGGCGCTGCAGCCTGAGCGGCCTGCCGACCGACCCGGTGGTGCTCGGCGGCATCGCCCTCGGACTCTCCTACAGCGCCTACGTGACCGAGGTCTTCCGCGGCGGGGTCAACTCGATCCACCGCGGACAGCGGGACGCGGCCCTTGCCGTCGGCCTCAGCGACAGGCAGGCGATGCGGCACGTGATCCTGCCGCAGGCGGTGCGGCGGGTGCCGCTGCCGCTGCTGAACGACTTCGTCGCCCTGCAGAAGGACGTCGCCCTGGTCTCGATCCTCGGCCCGCTGGAGGCGTTTCGCGGTAGCCCAGATCATCCAGGGCCAGACGTTCAACTACACGCCGCTGATCGCCGCCGCCCTGCTCTACCTGGCGGTGACGGTGCCGCTGGCCCGGATCATCGAGCGGATGGGCGGGCCCGAGGGGGTCGTTCGATGAGCGCGCCCGGAGCCCTCGTCCTCGAGGTCCGCGGCGTCACCAAGGCCTTCGGCGAGCGCGAGGTCCTGCGCGGCATCGACCTGACCGTCCGCGAGCACGAGGCGATCGCCCTGATCGGCGCCTCGGGCTCGGGCAAGTCGACGCTGCTGCGCTGCATCGACCTGCTCGAGGAGATCGACGACGGCGACGTCTTCCTCGACGGCGAGGTGGTCACCGACCCGGCGGTAGATCCGGTCGGGGTCCGCCGCCGCCTCGGCCTCGTCTTCCAGGCCTACAACCTCTTCCCGCACCTGACCGCGCTGGAGAACGTCGTCCTCGGCGAGCGCCGGGCGCAGGGCGCCTCGCGTGCCGAGGCCGAGGCGCGGGGACGGGAATTGCTGGCGCGCTTCGGCCTCGCCGGCCGCGAGGACGATCGGCCCGACAACCTCTCCGGCGGCCAACAGCAACGGGTCGCGATCGCCCGCGCCTTCGCCGGCAGGCCCCGCGCCCTCCTGCTCGACGAGGTCACCAGCGCGTTGGACCCCGAGCTCGTCGGCGAGGTCCTGGAGGCGGTGCGGGACCTGAAGCGGGCGGGGATGACGATGGTGATCGCCACCCACGAGATGGCTTCGCCCGCGACGTCGCCGACGAGGTCGCGTTCCTGCACGAGGGACGGATCGTCGAGCAGGGGCCGCCGAGCGAGGTTTTGACCGCGCCCCGGCGTGAGGAGACCCGCCGCTTCCTCCGTCGCTTTAGTCAAAAAATTTGACGAGACCGGAAAGGGCGGTTATGCTGCCGCCGCGCTGAGCAGTCAGGATCAAGCTCAGGAGCAGGGAGACATAGCTAGCACCCGTGCCTTAATCGGTTAAAGGGTCGGCGTTGTAAGCCGAAGATCCGGGTTCGAGCCCCGGCGGGTGCATTTCGAACAACAAATTCGAGGCAGAAAGTTCGGAATCACAGCTATGGGCGAGAACATCTTCAACAGGTTCGACGAGGTCGCAACGGGGGAGAGCGGCCGGGCGTTGTGGGCGGCACGGGCGCCCTACCGGCCCGAGCCCGAGTTCGACCTGATGCTGATTCCGCGGCTGCCGAAGGGCACCGACTGGCGCGAGGACGCGGAGGCGCAGACGGCGCTCGACCGGATCGAGGCCGAGCCCTGGGTCGATTCGGTTTCCCACGAGGGCAGGCAGCCGACCGTCCGCCTCGCCGACGACTGGATCGAGGCGCAGGGCACGGCGATCCGCTCCGGCACCGACGGCAACGGCGAGTTCGCCGACATGGCCGCCGGCAACCGCTACGCCGTCTACTTCTGGGGCGCCAACACGACCAAGGCGCTGCACATCGGCCACCTCCGCAACCTCGCCGTCGGCAACGCGATCGCCGGGGCGCTGAAGCAGGCGGGGGCGAGGGTCGAGAACCGCAGCCTGATCTGCGACGTCGGCCGCAGCATGGGTGAGGCGATGGCCGGTGTCGCCACCCGCGCCGGCGAGGACGCCCGCCCCGACGGCAGCCAGAAGAGCGACCACTTCGTCGGCTTCTGCTACGCCGACTACGTCACCGCCAGCCGCAACGGCGGCGCCGGCGACGACGGCGCCGAGGACTCGGTTGCGCGCGAGTCCGCGGTGTACAACGACAAAGCCGACGAGATGATGATGCAGGTCCTCTCGGGCGATCAGAAGGCGCTTGAACTGTGGTCGAAGACGCGCTCCTGGGTGATCTCGGGCCAGCGCAAGACCCTCGCCCGCCTCGGCATCACCTTCGACAAGGTGATCTTCGAGTCCGACTTCCTCCCCGAGGTCGCCGAGTTCATGAACAAGGGCCTGGCCGCGGGCACGCTGACCAAGCGCTGGGGCGACGACATGGTCATGTACGAGACCGAACGCGAGGAGCTGGAAGAGATGCCGCTGGTCCGCTCCGACGGGCTGCCCACCCAGCACATGCGCGCCCTCGCCTACTGGGCGGCGGCGGACGAACTCGACGACGTGATCTCGATGCAGGTCTGCGGCAACGAGTGGGTCGCCCACGTCACCTGCCGCCGCAAGCTGATCGACGAGCTCGGCCTCAGCAACGGCAACGGCAACGGCAGCGCCCGCGGCGGCGGTCCCCCGACCTACGACATCTTCCACGGCATGGTCGCCCGCGACAACGAGTCGATCAGCTCGAGCAAGAAAAACGCCGAGCTCGTCGACGACCTGGTCGAGTGGCTGGAGGAGGAGCTCGCCAAGGACCCCGAGCGGGCGCAGGTGATGGCGCGCCACCCGCGGCCCGAGGCCGTCCCGGCGCAGGTCGCGCTCGGCTACTTCCTCCTGCAGCCGACGACGAAACAGGTCGAGTTCGGCACCGAAAAGCTGCTGCGGGACGGCAAGGGGAGTCTGGGCTGGGACCTGGCGCTCGCCCAGGCCCACCACGCCTCCAGCGAGATCCAGGGCGAGCGCCCCGCCGAGGATCCGGACTACCGCTTCGCAGTGGTCCAGTCCGAGCACTATCGGGTGCACCTGGCCAGCGCCGTTGAGGAGTTCGACGTCGCCCCGCTCTCCAAGTACCTCTCCCATTTCGCCCGCTGGTACCGGGAAGAGGAGCGCTCGCCGGAGGTCGAGGAGGTCGTCCAGCCGGTGCTCGAGCAGGGCCTGCGCGGACTCGGTCTGGAGGGGGGCTGATGAAGACGCTGCTGGTCGACAACCACGACTCCTACACCTACAACGTCTTCCACCTGCTGGCGGCCGCCTCCGGGGAGGAGCCGATGGTCGTCAACAACGACGCGGTCAGCTGGCGGGTCCTGAAAAGGATGGACTTCGACGCGATCGTGCTCTCGCCCGGCCCCGGCCGGCCGGAACGCTGGCACGACTTCGGCGTCTGCCGCGACATCCTCCGCCACAGCGAGATCCCCGTCTTCGGGATCTGCCTCGGCCACCAGGGGATCGGCAACCTGCTCGAGGGCGGCGTCACCCGGGCGCCGATGGCGATGCACGGCCGCCGCAGCCGCGTCAACCATGAAGGCAAGGGCCTCTTCAAGGACGTGCCGCAGGGCTTCTCGGTGGTCCGCTACCACTCGCTGGCGATCACCAGCCCGCCCGGTCCGGAAGGGCGCATCGTCGCCTGGGCCGAGGACGGGGTGGTGATGGGAGTCGAGCACAGCAGCCGCCCGATCTGGGGGGTTCAGTTCCACCCCGAGTCGATCTCGACCGAGTACGGGTTGAAGATCGCCGAAAACTTTTACGAGCTGGCCGCCCGGCACAGTCGCCCGAGCGGCGGTCCCGCCGGCAGCGGCACCATCGTCCCGACCCCCGCTCGCCGGGAGGCCGAGGCTCCGCGCCAAGCCGGGGGCGAGCTGGAGCTGCAGATGCGAACCCTGCAGGGGGAAGCCCCGACCGAGTACGTCTACGAACGGCTCTTCGCCGAACACGATCCCTCCTTCTGGCTCGACAGCGCCGACGCGCCGACCTGGCTCGCCCAGTGCTCCTACATGGGGACGACCGCCGGCGCCGACCGCTGCTTCGCCACCTACGACGTCGACGCGACCGAGGTCGCGGTCCATCGCGACGGCACCGACACGGTCGAGCACAAGTCGATCTTCGACTTCCTCGATCGCGAGCTGAAACGGATCGAGGTCGAGCCGCCGGCGGCGATCGACCGCGGCTTGATCGGCGGCTACGTCGGCTACCTCGGCTACGAGCTGAAGGCCGATTGCGGCGCCACCAACGTCCACAGCTCCGACATGCCCGACGCGGCGCTGATGTTCGCCAACCGCGTCGTCGCCGTCGACCACACCAAGGGGGAGACCTACCTCTTCGCCCTCTGCCGCCCCGGCGACGAGGAGGCCAAGCGCTGGCTGGATGCCGCCGAGAGCCTGGTCGCGGGGGCGATCGCCGAGCCGCCGCCGGAGCGGCCGCCGGCGCCGCCGAGCGAACCGGACGGCCATGTCAGCTTCCAGTCCGGCCGCGGCCGCGACTGCTACCTCGGCGACATCGCCAAGGCTCAGTCCGAACTGCTCGCCGGCGAGTCCTACGAGGTCTGCCTGACCGACCAGTTCTCGACCGAGGCCAGCCCGGAGCCGTTCGAGCTCTACCGGCAGCTGCGCCGCAGCAACCCCTCGCCCTTCGCCGCCTTCCTGCGCTTCGGCGAGTACGCCGTGGTCAGCTCCTCGCCGGAGCGCTTCCTCTCGGTCGACCGCGAGCGCCAGGTGATGGCGCGGCCGATCAAGGGAACCGTCTCCCGGGTCGAGGATCCGGCCGCCGACGCGGCGGTGCGCGAAGAGCTGGAAGAAGACGAAAAGACCTACGCCGAGCACCTGATGATCGTCGACCTCCTGCGCAACGACCTCGGGGTCGTCTGCGACGTCGAGAGCGTCGAAGTGCCGCACCTGATGGTGGTCGAGCCCTACGCGACCGTGCACCAGATGGTCTCGACGATCGTCGGTCGGCTCGAGCAGGAGCGCAGCGCGGTCGAGTGCGTCCGCGCCTGTTTCCCCGGCGGCTCGATGACCGGTGCCCCGAAGGAGCGGACGATGGAGATCATCGACGACCTCGAGGACGAGGCGCGCGGGGTCTACTCGGGGGCGATCGGCTACTTCGGCGCCGACGGCAGCACCGACCTCAACATCGTCATCCGCACGATCGTGATGCGGCCGGGGAAGACGACGATCGGCGCCGGCGGCGCGATCGTCATGCAGTCCGACCCCCAGGACGAGTTCGACGAGATCCTGCTCAAGGCGCGGGCGCCGATGGCCGCGATCGCCCGGACCGTCACCGGCAGCGAGGCCCCCGACGCCTGGAGCGTCGAGCTGGAGCCCGCCGGCAGGAAGGTGGAGGCGGCGTGAGCGAACCGGTGGCGACCAGCACGGTCCGCGAGGCGGGGGCCGGAGACGTGGAGGCGGTCGCGACCGCGGTCGAGAGCCTGCTCCACGAGCTCGGCGGCCGCTGCCCGGAGCGTTCCGAACTTGAAGCCGAGGTCCGCGCCCTTCTGGACGATCCAGAGGGGGGCTCGGTGCTGATCGCAGAGGCCGACGGCGAGATCGTCGGCCTGCTCAGCGCCAGCTGGCAGCGGGCAATCCACGTTCCCGGCGTCTACGCGACGATCCAAGACCTCTGGGTCGACGAGGATTGGCGCAGTCGTGGCGTCGGGGCGGAGCTGGTCGAGGCGATCGCATCCCAGGCGCGAGCTCGCGGCGTGGGCCGACTTGAGGTCGGCCTGCCGCGCGAGACCTTCGCGGCGATCGCTTCGACCGAGTCCTTCTACCGCCACAACGGCTTCGAGCATCTCGGGCCGCGGATGCGGAGGCTGCTCGCATGAGCGCGGAGCGCGACAGGTCATGACTGAGCTGTTGATGGTCGAGCAGCGGCAGGGCCGTGACGACGCTGCCTTCTGGGTGCGCGAAGGCGAGCACCGGATCGAGGGTCAAGACAGCAACATGCGGCTGAACGAGTTGCGGGCAGGGCTGATTCGCCACTCGCGCGTGCGGCCGGTCGTGGCCGACGCTGCCGACGAGGAGGTCGAGCGGACGTTGGCGGCCCTGCACGAGGGGGAGTACCTGCGGGCGCTGGCCGAGGTCTCCTCCGAGGAGCCGGTGGTGATGTCCGACTTCGCCCCGCCCGGCCTCGAGCCCGACATCCCCGTCAACGCCAGTCTGATCGCCGCCGCCCGCGAGGGGATCCGCACCTCGATCACCGCCGCCGAGCGGCTGCTCGGCGGCGCCCGCTACACCTACGCGGTCTGCCGCCCGCCCGGCCACCACGCCGGCCCCGCCTTCCACGCCGGCTACTGCTACCTCAACAACGCCGCCGCGGCGGTGCGCCGGCTCTTGGACGGCGGCCTGAAGCCGATCGGCGTCGTCGACCTCGACCTCCACTACCCGAACGGGACCTCGGCGCTGATCGAGCGGATGGGCCCGGTCGCCGCCCTGCACTCGCTGCACGCGGCGCCGGTGACGAACCTGCCGCCGGGCACGCCCCTGCCGCGGATCGCCGGCGAACGCGCCGTCGCCTTCGCCAACGCTCCCGACGAAGAGACCTACCTCGCCGAGCTGGCGCACTCGATCCACGACCTCTCCGAGATCGCCCGGGCGCTGGTCGTCTCGCTCGGCTACGACACCGTCGCCGGCGATCCGCACGGCGGCTGGAGCTTTCGACCGGAGATCTTCACCGAGGTCGGCCGCCTGCTCGCCCAGTCGGGGCTGCCGATCTGCGTGATCCAGGAGGGTGGCTACGCCCTCGACGAGCTTGCCGACTGCAGCCACGCCTTCGCCACCGGACTGCTGGGAGGGGAGGGATTGTGAGCGCCGACAACGGACTCGAGCCGTTCCGCCGTCGCCTCGACGGGATCGACGACGAGATCGCGAAGCTGCTCGGCGAGCGGCTCCAGATCTGTCGCGAAGTCGCCGCTTACAAGAGCGAGCACGGGATCCCGATGATGCAGCCCGAGCGGGTGAAGATCGTCCGCCAGCGCTATCTCGACCGCGGCGCCGAGCACGACCTGCCGGAGCAGTTCAGCTCCGACCTCTTCGACCTGCTGATCGCGACCACCTGCCGGCTCGAGGACGAGTTGATGGACGAGCTCGCGGCCGAGAAAGGAAGGGACGCGGCGTGAGCAAGCTGCCGCCGGGGCCGCGGATGCCCCGGGCCCTGCAGGCCGTCGGCTGGACCCAGCGGCCGCTGCCCTGGCTGGAAAAGTGCCACCGCCGCTACGGCGACGCCTTCACCCTGCGGATCCGCCACTACGGCGACTGGGTGATCCTCGCCGACCCCGATGATGTGAAAAAGGTCTTCACCGCCGGCCGGGCGGTCGGCGTCGACACCGCCAACCCGCTGCTCGGGCCGCTGCTGGGCCCGCGCTCGGTGATGCTGCTGGAAGAACCGGAACACATGACCCGGCGTAAGCTGATGCTGCCCTCCTTCCACGGCAAAGCGGTGCAGGCCGACGCCGAGATGATGGCCGCGGTGGCGCGGGCGGAGATCGCCAAATGGCCGGTGGGGGAGCCGTTCGCGCTTTGGCCGCGGATGCAGGACATCACCCTCGACGTGGTCATGCGCGCGGTCTTCGGCCCCGACTCGGAAACGCCCCGGCTGCAGCCGCTGCGTGAAAGCCTGCGCGAGTTGACCACCTGGATGAACGAACCGCGCAACCTGGCGCGGCTCGCCGCCCTCGGCCCCGGTTGGGTCACCCGCAGCCGGGGCTACCGCGAGGCGATGGGGGCGGTCGAGGCGGCGGTGATGGAGGAGGTGCGGCGGCGCAAGGCCGAACCCGAGGGCGGGACGCTGGGCGTCGTCTCGATGCTGGTCAGCGCCCGTTACGAGGACGGCTCGCCGCTCTCCGACCAGGACCTGCGCGACGAACTGGTGACGCTGCTCTCCGACGGCCCGACCTCGAGCACGCTCGCCTGGACCTTCGAGCGGCTGTTGCGGAACCCGGACAAACTTCACAAACTCCAGGAGGACCTCGTCGCCGGTGATGGGGAGTACCTCGACGCGGTGGTGAAGGAGACGCTGCGGCTGCGGCCGCCGGTCCCGGTGGTGGTCCGCAACCTGCTGGAGCCGATGCGGCTCGGAGGCTACGACCTGCCGGCGGGGACGACGGTGGCGCCCTGCATCCACCTGATCCACCGCGACGAGCGCCACTACCCCGAAGCGCACCGCTTCGCACCCGAGCGCTTCGTCGGCAAACAGCCCGGCACCTACACCTGGATCCCCTTCGGCGGCGGCGTCCGCCGCTGCCTCGCCGCCAGCTACGCGGAAATGGAGATGAAGCGGGTGCTGCGGATCGTCCTCACCAGCACCGAGCTGCGGCCGGTCGCGAACAGCGCCGAGCGGGCGCGCAAAAGCGCGATCTCCTTCAGCCCCGACCAGAAGGGGCTGGTGATCGCCGAACCGAGAGAGACCGAACCGGCCGGACAGCGGCCGCCGGCACTGGTCTGAGGAGCACGAACGTGAGCCAGAGCGACATCCTCGTCGTCGGCGCCGGCGCCAAGGCCGCCGCGCTGGCCGCCAAGATCCACGTGATCAACACGCTCGGACTGGGTGAGATCTCGATGACGGTGATCGAGAAAACCGAGCCCGCCGCCTCCTGGCTCGGCCGCAACGGGATGACCTCGGGCGAGGAGCCGCTGGCGATCCCGCCGATCAAGGACGTCGGCTTCCCGTACCAGAGCTCGCGCCAGTTCGGCCCGGTTGGCGACGAGATCGACGCGGCGCTGTTGCCGTTCACCTGGCAGCGCTTCGCGATGGAGCGCCACGAATACGCGGCCTGGGTCAACGCCGGCTCGCCCTCGGTCCTGCACCAGGACTACGGCAGGTACCTCGGCTGGGTGCTGGAGCGGGCGACGGAGGGGATCAGCATCTACGACGGCAGGGTGACCGAGGTCTCGCTCGCCGAGGGACACGATCGTTGGCAGGCCGAGGTCGCCGAGCGGGGGCGCCCCGAGGACCCCGAGCAGCATCATGGTCGCAGCCTCGTCCTCACCGGGCCCGGCGTCCACCGCCACTTCCCCCACGATCCCGACGTCGAGTCCCGCGTCTTCCATTGCGACAGCCGCCGCGAGGAGTTCATCCGCGTGCCGGAGGGAGAGGAGGTCGAGATCGCGATCGTCGGCGGAGGGGAGAGCGCCCTCAGCGCCCTCGTCTTCCTCCGTGACCTGCGGCCGGCAGCGCGGCTGACGATCTACACCCCGACCCTGCCGCTGAGCCGCGGCGAGAGCTTCCTCGAGAACCGCGTCTTCGCCGACCCCGACAACGTCGGCTGGGAACACCTCGAGATCGAAACCCGGCGTGACTTCGTCAAGCACTGCGACCGTGGCGTCTTCGACCAGACCGTGCTCGAGCGGATCGCCGACGATGACCACCTCTCGTTCGTCACCGGCCGCGCCCTCCACGTTGCCCTCGCCGACGACGGCGAAGGCGCCTTGCTCGAATTCGACAGCCCCTCCGAGGGAGAGATGTCCCAGCGCTACGACTTCGTCATCAACTGCACCGGCTTCGATCTGCTGCGCCAACTTCGCGGCCTCTTCCCCGACGCGGTCCGCGACCAGGTCGAAGAACAGTGCGGCCCGCTCTGGGACGGCCCGCCGCAGGCCGAGGTCCCGATCGGCCGCGGCCTCGAACTGGAGGGGGTGCGGCCGCGGCTGCACATCCCCGGTCTCGGTGGCCTCCGCCAGGGTCCCGGCTTCGCCAACCTCGGCAGCCTCGGTCTGCTCGCCAACCGGGTGCTGCAACCGCTGCTGGAGGAGTTGGGCGTGCCGATTGCGTCGAATTCAGCGAAGATGCAGGACAAATCTCTACTACTCGATTAGAGGAGGAGCAAAGGATGCCGTCAGGGATGGACTCGAAAAGGGTGTGGGCTGCGCTGCTGCTGTTGGTGGCGCTGGTCGCGCTCGCAGGCTGTGGCTCCTCCTCGGACTCGACCGATTCTTCCTCGGGCGATTTGGAATTGACCGGCGACGGCTGGCCGAACGTCGATCAGGCCAGCACCCGACAGGCGGAGGGCGAGATCAACCGCAGCAACGTCTCCAGCCTCAAGCCGGCCTGGAAGCTGCCGTCGGCGGCGCAGAGCACCTACGGTGCCTATGCGGCGAGCCCGGTGATCGCCAACGGCGTCATCTACATGCAGGACCTCGAATCGGCCGTACAGGCGATCAGCCTCGAGAGCGGCGAGGTCCAGTGGACTTTCAAGTCCGAATCGGCGACCCAGGGGCCCAACGGCGTGGTCGTCGCCGAGGGCAAAGTCTTCGGCGCCACCGCCAGCGAAGCCTTCGCGCTCGATCAGAAAACGGGCAAGGAACTGTGGTCGGTTCCGATCGCCGAAAGCCCGCTGGCGATCGACATGGCCCCCGGTTACGAGGACGGGCTCGTCTACGTATCGACGGTTCCGGTCAACGTCAACTCCGAATACCAGGGCGGCGCAGTCGGAACCCTTTGGGCACTGGACGCAAAAACGGGCGAGAAAGCCTGGCACTTCGACACCGTTCCGAAAGACCTCTGGGGAGACAAAAAGGAAAATGCCGGTGGCGGTCTCTGGTATCCGCCCTCCTTTGACGGAAAAGGGTCGATGTACTTCGGGACCGGCAACCCCGTGCCTTATCCCGGCACCGCGAAACAGCCCTGGGGCGCGAGCCGGCCGGGCCCGAACCTCTACACGAACTCGATCGTGAAGCTGAACGCGAAGACGGGCAAACTCGACTGGTACTACCAGGAGACCCCGCACGACCTCTACGACTGGGACTTCCAGAACTCGCCGATCCTGGCCACGGCCGGCGGCCGCGAAGTCGCGATCGGCTCCGGCAAGAACGGGATCGTCACCGCGGTCAACGCCAAGACCGGCAAGCCCCTCTGGAGCACGCCTGTCGGCAAACACAACGGGCACGACAAAGACAACCTCTACGCGATGCAGGGGCAGTACTCGAAGATCAAGAAAGGCGAAATCTTTCCCGGCAACCTCGGCGGCGTGATCGCGCCGCCCGCGGCCAACGAGACGACGGTCTTCGTTCCGATCGTCAACGGCGGGATCGAAGTCACTCCGCAGCAGACGCTCTCGCAGACCAGCGAACTCGAAGGCGGCATGGTCGCCCTCGACATCAAAACCGGCAAAGTCAAGTGGGATCAGGAATATCCGGCCGCTGCCTTCGGCTCGCCGGTGGTCGTCAACGATGTCGTCTTCTTCGCGACCTTCGACGGCACGGTCCACGGACTCGACGCGAGCACCGGCGGAGAAGTCTGGACGGCCAGCCTGCCTTCGGGCGCGAACAGCCCGGTGGCGGTCAGCGGCGACACCCTGGTGGTGCCGGCGGGGATCGCCACCGCCGAAGGACAGAAGGCGGCCTTGGTCGCCTACCGGCTCGGGGGCTGAGCCCCAAGCGGAGGTCCAGCCATCGGCCCGAGTCGGTATGACTCGGGCCGATGGCGACCAAGCGCAGCGCCGGCATCCTCCTCTTCCGTCGCACGGACGGCGAGCCCGAGTTCCTCCTCGTCCATCCTGGCGGCCCTTTCTGGGCGAAGAAAGACGAGGGCGCATGGTCGATTCCCAAGGGCCAGATCGAGCCCGAGGAGGAACCGCGCGCCTGCGCGATCCGGGAGCTGGTAGAGGAGCTGGGACCGGCGCCTTCGCTGGATCCCGAGCAGTTGATCGAGTTGGGGTCGATCAAGCAGCGTTCCGGGAAAACGGTCGAGGCCTGGGCGGCGGAGGCCGACTTCGACCCTGGCTCCATTGCCAGCAACACCTTCAGCATGGAATGGCCCCCGCGCAGCGGCAAACAGCAGGAGTTTCCGGAGGTCGATCGGGCTGGCTGGTTCAACCTCGGGGCGGCGCGGAAGAAGATCCTCCCGGCCCAGGCCGAGTTCTTCGACCGCCTGCTCGAACGGCTTTAGGGGCAGTGCGTCAGAGCGGCGCGCCGGAGCGGTTCGGCAGGGTCCGTTGGATCAGCAGCGTCATCGTCCCGCCGACGATCAGCAGGGCGACGTTGATCGCGAGCACCACCAGGGCACCGAGGGCGTGCTCGATGCCACCGGCGCCAAGCGCGACGCCGAGGTAGGCGGAGGCCGGGATCGTCGTCACCGAGATCGCCACCCCGACCGCGGCGCTGGCGCGGGTCTCGAAGGCGAGCATGCCGGCGGCGCCGGCCGCGAGCGCGACCAGGACCGTCGAGTAGTCGGTCTTGGCGAGGGTGCTGAGGCTGCTCTGCTCGACCTCGAAGCCGTCGGGGAGGAAGCCGAAGAGGCTGAGCAGGGCGCTGAGCACCGCCGCGGTGAGGACGACGAGGCCGAGGCCGAGGGTCAGCGTGACGAAGGCGCGGCGGGCGATCTGGTGGTCGCCGCGGACCAGCCCGACCGAGGTCGCGCAGATCGGCAGCAGGTCGGGGCTGACCGCCATCGCGCCGACGATTAGGATCGAGCTGCTGGTGATGACGCCGAGGGCGGCGATCACCGCGGCGACGTTGATCAGGGCCAGGTAGCGGGCGAGGGGGCGCGAGTTGGCCCGTGCCTCGCCGAGCACTTCCACCCAGGAGAACCCGTCGGCGCCGCCTTCGCCGAAGCGGTGGCGGTGCTGGGGCGCGACCACCTCCATTTTCGTCAGCACGTAGTCGTCGACCGGGATCCCGATCTCGGCGATCTCGGCGACGAGGCGGTCGGCGCAGCTCGGTTCGACGTCGGCGACGAAGACATAGGAGCGGGAGTCCCTGATCTCGTCGTTCTGCTGCACGACCCGGTGTACGCCGTCGAGCTCGCGCAGCAGGGCACTGAAATCGTCGGCTTGGTGGTGGGCGACGGAGGAGCGGAGCCTCAGCATCCGCGCCTCAGGAGACGAGCTTGACGACCTTGAAGGAGCGGTCGCCTTTCGGCGTCTCGACGACCACGGTCGAGCCGACCTTGGCGTCCATCAGCGCCCGCCCGATCGGCGACTCGGCCGAAAGCCGTCCCTCGGCCAGGTTGGCCTCGGTCGAGCCGACCAGCGTCCAGGCGTTGGTCTCGCCTTTTGACTCGTCGAGGACCTCGGCGGTGCGGCCGAAGCTGAAGAGGTCGCTGTCGAGGTTGGAGACCTCGACCACGACCGCGTTCCGCAGCCGTTCCTGCAGCCGCTTGATCCGCGTCTCCATGTGCGCCTGGTCCTCTTTGGCGACGTGGTACTCGGCGTTCTCCTTGAGGTCGCCCTCCTCGCGGGCGACCTTGATCCGCTCGGCCATCTTCAGCCGCGCCGGCCCTTCCAGCTCCGCCAGTTCGGCTTTCAGCTCTTCGATCCCCGCCTGCGTTATCGGCTCCCCAGACTGCTCCTGCGCACTCATGCCGCGAAGCGTGGCAGAAATCAATCGCCGCCGTTGCCAGCAGCGAAAGCGGGGGCGAGCGAGCGGACCTTCGTTCCCGCCGCGTTGCCGAGCGGGCTGAGTCCGAAGAGGTCCTCGACGGAGCGCAGCAACGAGTAGGGGTTGTAAGCGGCGCCGTCGGTGGCGCCGGGTGCGAGCAGGGGCGAGAGCAGCAGGGCGCCAACCTTCCTGGGGTCGGCCGTCGGCGGCACCGCGGGATCCGCTGGCGGCGCCGGGTCGGCGGCGCCGAAGCTGACGATCAGCAGGCCGTCCTGCCTGTAGGCCGGCGAGGTAAGGATTTCCGGAACGACTTTGGCGAGGAAGGCGTCGGCCGCGGCCGCGCCCTCGGGGGCCCCTGGAGCGCAGGTGCCGCGGAAGCCGGCGTTGCAGAGATTGGGGGAGACGTAGGAGAAGTTGGCAGTCGAGTCCGACTTCCTCAGGTCCTTCGCCAGCTCGGTGATGGGCACGGCGTTTTCGTCGCAGTCGCCGAGGTCGAGCAGCGAGTGGAAGAAGGCGAAGGGGTTGAGGCGAGCCGAGTAGCCGCTCGCGTTGGGAGCTACCGGGGCTTCCGGTTCGGGGTGGACGCAGTTGTCTGGCTGCCCTTCTTCGTCGGCCATCCCCTCGAAGTAGCCGTGCCAGCGCAGCTGCGCGCCGACGAGCTGGTCGGCGAGGCTGAGGGTTTCGACCTCGTGCACGCACTCCTCGTATTTGGGGCAGTCGGCCTTCGTCGCCGCGGTCGGAGCCTGACCGCTCACAGCGGCGATCCCGTTCGGCAAAGGCGCGGTGTCGAGCAGCGAGTAGTTCGACAGCAAGAGCCCCTGCGGGCGCAGCTCGCCCGAGAGGTAGGGCATCTGCGAGGTCGCACCGAATGCAGGCTCGTAGCCCGGGCTGGCCAGCGAAATCACGAAGACGTGCTGGACCGGCCCGGCTTCGGGCTCCGGTTCGGGTTCGGGGGCGGCCGGCGCTTCCGGTTCGGGGGCGGGTCCGGCCGCGGGGGCGGGCGCAGGGGCGGGGAGCGGCCCGGAGGGAGCCGCTTCCCCGCCCGATGCCCCTTCCGGCGAGGAAGATGGGACGGGATCCGGTTCCGGCGCGACGGCGGCGGGCGCCGAGGCGACCTGCACGGCCCCTTCTTCAGCCAGCAGCGCTTGCATCGCGGCCGCCGTCGCCGGGCTGAGCCCGCCGGAGCTGCCCGCCCCGACGGCGACGATCCCCGAGGTGGCGACGAGCGAGGAGGCGACCAGCAGCGCGAATCGTTTGCCGGTCAGGCTCTCGGCGGCGGCCGTCGCCTTCTTGATGGGGCCAGCGAGGAGCTTCATATGGCCGCCTCGATCGCCGGTTTATGGTCGTTTTCCGGCACGACCTCGATCGGGGTGAGCGAGTGCCCGCACTGGGGGCAGAAGCGGACCGCCGGACCGTAGGGGGAGCCGCAGCTGGGGCAGAGGCCGGCGGCGTCGGAGCGTTCGAGCTCGAGCAGGCGCTCGACCGCGAGCAGCTCGGCGTCGACCCGCTGCAGCTCGGCCGCCTTGCGGGTGAGGACGTCGAGGCGGACGTGGTCGCGAATCGCCATCTCGTAGAAAGCGCCGCCGAGGTCGGCCTGCATAACCGTGAACTTCTCCAGGAGCCGGTCGCGTTGAGCCCGCAGATCGTCTTTCACGGTTCCACTCCTTCGGGAGAGGTGGGCGCCGGAGCGCTGCCCGGATCGCCGCCGACGACGACCACGTCGGGCAGGTTCTGCTGCGCCGTGACGTAGTCCTCGCCGACCTGCGCCGGGTTTTCTTCGACCAGGCGCGTGTCTTCCTCTTCCTTCTCTTTCGAGGCTTCGAAGTTGGTGACTTCGTGGACCGGTCCGTTCTTGGTGGTGGCGACGACTTTTCCTTCGCCCTTGGCGGCGGATTTGCCGTCTTTGCCTTTCCCTTTTTTCGCCGCGGCGGCCGTGGTCGCGGTCGGTCCGGTCGCGGTGCTCGCGGTCGCAACCGGACGGTCGCGCAGCGCCTCCAGCAGCGCCTCGCTACTGCCGTCGTCGTTCCCGCCGCCGCGGCCGACCATGACCCCGAGGGCGACCGCGAGCGGCAGCAGGGCGAAGAAGGCGACCGCGGCGGCGCGGCTGGTGGCGCTCGGTTTCGGCGGCGGTCCCGTCAGGGGTCGCCGCGACCGCTTGCTCATCGCCGCGAAATACCGCGAGGCGGGGTTCGCACCGTTGCCGCGCCGCGCCGCGCAGTTGACGCAGTAGCGCTGCTGAGGGTCCATCGGCGCCCCGCACTCCTCGCAGGGCTCGAAGGCCTGCGGCCGGCGCACGGTCTCGATCTCGCTCATCCCTTCTCCTTATCGCGCTTCTCGTTTTGCTTCTTCTGCTTTTGACGCTTCTCGCGCCCCTCGAGGATCCGTTCGGATTCGGCCTGGTGCACGGCGGCCTTCTCCTGGGTGGTCGAGCAGCCGCCGAGGCTGCCGGCCACGAGCACGCCGCTGAGGGTGAGGACCGTGAGGTGCCTGTGGCTGGGGCGCTTAGCCGAAGGCACCGCTCACGTACTCCTGGGTGCGTTGCTCGCGCGGCGATCCGAACAGGGCCGTGGCGCTGTTGTACTCGACCAGGTCGCCGAGGTACATGAAGGCGACGTGGTCGGCGATCCGGTAGGCCTGCTGCAGGTTGTGGGTGACGATGACGACGGCGACGTCGTCGCGCAGCTTCACGATCAGGTCCTCGATCACCTGGGTCGATTTCGGGTCCAGCGCCGAGCAGGGCTCGTCGAGCAGCAGCACCTCCGGCTCGGCGGCGAGGGCGCGGGCAATGCAGAGCCGCTGCTGCTGGCCGCCGGAGAGCTTCAGCGCCGGGTGGTCGAGGTTGTCCTTGACCTCCTCGAAGAGGCCGGCGCGGTCGAGCGCGCTGTGGACCGCCGGCTCCAGCACCTTCTTGCGTGCCCGCCGCGAGCCCTGCTCGCGCAGCACGTAGGCGATGTTGTCGAAGACGCTCATCGGGAACGGGTTCGGCTGCTGGAAGACCATCGTCACCCGGCGCCGCAGCAGGGTCGGCTCGATTGCGGTGATGTCGACGTCGTCGAGCAGGATGCGGCCGCTGAGGCGGGCGGTGCTGGTCAGCTCGGTGAGGCGGTTGAGCGAGCGCAGCAGGGTCGTCTTGCCGCAGCCGGAGGGGCCGATCAGAGAGAGGACCTCGCCCTGGCGCACCGGCAGCGACACCCGTTTGACCGCTTCTTTGGCCCCGTAGTGGACCGAGACCTCGTCGATCTCCATCCGCCGGATCGAGAACTGCGGCGCGCCGACCGAGCGTTTGGCGGCGATGAAGCCGCTCTGCTGCTGCGCATGGCCGTTGCTCGTAGCGACCGGCGCGGCGACCTCCGTCGCCGGCTCGGGGTCCTCCAGCCGCAGCCGCCGGATCGGCGGCGGCCCGGGGGTGTCTGAGTTTTCCCGCCGTATCTGTGGGTCAAGCTCAGACACGTCTGGCGTCAGTGGCTCCACGTTCCTGCCTTTCGGGCGCGGCGGTGGACGACGTCGACGGCCGCATTCAGGACCAGGACCATCAGCAGGAGGACGAAAGCCGCCGCATAGGCTTTCTCCGGCTGGTTGAGGTTCCCGGTGGGGGAGGCCTCGTAGACGAAGTTGGTCAGGGTGGTGCCGGCGCCGCGCAGGTAGTCGAGCGGGAAGGGGGCGTCTTCGACCGGGGCGAAGTTCTGGGTGGCGCCGAGGAGGACGATGATGATCGCGGTGTCGCCGATGATCCGGCCGAGGCCGAGCATCGCCCCGGTGGCTACCTGGGGCCGACTGGTCGGCAGCAGGATCCGGCGCACCGTCGCCGCCTTGGTCTTGCCGACCGCGTAGGAGGCCTCGCGCACGTGGCGGGGGATCGAGTTCAGCCCCTCGCGGGTGCTGGCGACCACCAGCGGCAGCGCCACCAGCGAGAGCATCGCCGAGGCGGCGAAGAAGGAGCGGCCAAAGACGACGCCTTCGGAGCTGCGGCTGAGGAAGCCGAGCGCGGTATTGGAGAAGATCACCGTGCCGAAGAGGGCGAGGACGATCGAGGGGATGCCGGCGATCGCCTCGATCGTCGACTCGGTGACTCGGGCGAGCGCCGCCGGCCGGCCGTACTCGACCAGCCAGATCGCCGTCGCGACGCCGGTCGGCAGCGCCAGCGAGATCGCCATCACGGCGACGATCATGGTGCCGAAGAGCGCGTCGGAGAAGCCGCCGCTTTCGGCCTGGGAGAAGCCGGCCGAGGCGGGGGTGGTCAGCATCGAGAGCTCGAGGTAGGAGATCCCTTTGACGAAGAGGAAGGCGACGATCGCGACCGCGATCGCGCAGAAGAGCAGCCCGAGCGCCCAGCAGATCGCCAGGCCGACGCGGTCGCTGAGCGCCCAGGTGGCGCTGCCCTCGATCGCCTGCTTCTGATCCTTCAGCAGGAACATCGTCAGGCCGTCCCGTATTTGCGCATCGAGCGCCGCGCCAGGTAGCCGGTGAGGGAGAAGAGGGTCGCCGAGAACAGCAGCACGGCGGCGATCGCGAACAGGGTCGCGTTGGCCGGCGGCGAGCTCAGCTGGTCGATGTTCTTGACGATCGTCGGCGCCAGTGGCCGCGAGGGCTCGTAGATGAAGATCAGGCCGTCGGCCGGATTCGGTGCGAAGCCGACCGAGCCGGAGATCATCGCCAGCATCACCGCCTCGCCGATCGCCCGCGCGGTCGCCAGCACGGTGCCGGCGACGATCGCCGGGCGGGCGCTGCGGACGCCGATCTTCCAGGTCGTGCGCCAGCGGTTGACGCCGAGCGCCAGCGAGCCCTCGAGCCAGCCCGGTTTGACCGAGCGCAGGCCGTCGGTGAAGATCGAGACCATCAGCGGCGCGATCATCGTCGTCAGCACGACCACCGCCGCCAGGAGGCTGTACCCGGTCAGGGAGATGACCCCGGCGACCGAGGCCTTCTGCTCCTCGCTGACCAGGTGGTTGCCGATGAACGGCACCAGAACCAGGACCCCGAGCAGGCCGTAGATCACCGAGGGGACGCTGGCCAGGAAGCGGACGACCGGCTGGAGGATGTTGCTCATCCATTCCGGCGCGAACTCGACGATGAAGACGGCGACGAAGAGGGCTGAGACGAGGGCGATGAGGACCGAGCCGCCGGTGATCAGGATCGTGCTCCAGATCAGCGGCCAGCCGTGGAAGGTGTAGACGTATTCGGCCCCGCTCTGACCGGAGAGGAAGATCGCGCTGAGCTGGTCGTCGACGCTGCCGCCGGGGCCGAACCAGGCGAGGCCGTTGTGGGAGAAGGAGGGCCAGGCGCGGGCGAAGACGGTGACGATCATCGCCAGCAACAGGCCGACGACGGTGCAGACCAGCGCGCCGAGCATCCGCTCGACGCGCTGGTCCGACCATTTCGGGCCGTACTCCTGGGGGAACTCCTCGTTCAACTGCCTACTTCTTCGGCTTCTTGTTGAACGCGGGGACGCCACCGGCTTTGCTGATCACTTCACCGGCCAGCGGGCTGAGCCGCATCCAGTCGATGAACTTGAGCAGCGCTTTCGGGCTCTGGCTGCCGTCGCCGGGGAGAACCATGAACAGGTAGCGCGAGAGCGGGTACTTGAGCGGCTCGACGCTGATCTTGCTGGGAGTGCAGGGGACGCCGTTGACCTTCAACGGCTTGATGCCCTTCTGCCAGGCGAGACCGGCGTAGCCGATCGCGTTCGGGTCCTGTTTGACCGCGTTCTGGACGAGGCCGTCGGCGGTCAACGCGTTGACGTTGGAGGCCGGCGGCTCGTTGCCCAGGACGGCCTGGAGGAAGAAGTTGTAGGTCCCTCCGTTGGTGTCTCGGCCGACCGGGGAGATCGTCGTGTCCAGCCCCGATCCGGGCAGCTGGCTCCAGTTGGTCAGGATCCCCCGGTAGATGTCGTGGGCCTGCTGGATCGTGATGTTGCCCAGCTTGTTGCGTTTGTTCACGTCCAGGCACAGCCCGTCCATGAACATCTTGATGTAGGTCGTCCCAGCATCGCTGGGGAGGGGGGTGCGGGCATTGCCGGCGAACTGGCTGGTCCCGTTCTGGACGTCTTTGACTCCGGCGTTGCCGCCGTTGGCGGTGTAGACGAACTTGACTTTGGGGTTGACCTTCTTGGTGTAGGTGGCGAACAGCGCCTGCAGCACCGGCTGTGCAGCCACCGAGCCCGACCCGATCAGGGTTATGGCGTTCGCCGACGCCGGCGCGACCAGCCCTGCAAGGGCGAGTGCCGCAATGGCGAGGGTCTTGCTTCTCATGCGGGGTTGAGTCCTTTCCTGCCGGGTTAATACGAGTTTGTTGACCAACTTGATCGCGAAACCCTAGCAGCTTCTGTACTTTATTGACTCACTTAGTAAAGAAAGGCCGTCCGAGGGCACGAAACAGCCGGGGGAGGGCCGCTGACATGGAGGATCAATTGTTGAAGAGAAGACTGTCCACCCCCCGAGCCGCGACCGTCGTCGTGCTGGCGGCGGCGGTTGCCGTCTCGGTCACGGTGGTGCCCTCGGTCGCCCAGTCGTTCCTGACGAGCCAGAAGGCTTCGAAGGTCTACGTGACCAACAAGAAGGCATCGGAGCTGTTCCTGAAGAAGAAGGCCGCCTCGAACCTGTTCGTCGCGAAGGCGACCGCTCCGAAGCCGACGGTGGCGGGCATCGCCGCCGGGACGGCGCCGTTCAGCGCCTTCTCGACCACGGCCGGCTACATCCCGTCCGCCTTCACCTCCTTCGCGACGAAGGCGGACATCAGCTCGGCGGTGATCACGTTCTCGGGCCAGGGAACCTGCACCACGGCGAAACCCGGCCCCGACAAGGCCTGCCCGGTGCAGATCCTCGTCGACGGCCAGGCGACCGGGAAAGTGAATTTCCTGCCCTCGACCGCGGCGACGCCGACCCCGGTCCCCGTCGTCAACACGATCGTGCAGACGGGCGTGCTGACCAAAGGCGGGCACACGATCGCGGTCCAGTACGCCGGCGCCAAAGACGTGACCTTCACGTTGAAAGGCTGGAACCTCTCCGTCCAGGCCATCCCCCAGCCGGATGAACCGCTGGAGACCGAGGACGCGAAAAAAGGCTCCTCCAAATAGGTAAGGGGGCCGGGAACCTGAAGAGCCCGGACCGCGTCACCTGCGACGGGGTCCGGGCTCAGGTTTCGACGCTGGGACATTCAGCGCATTCGCCGTCCATGGCTAGCGCTGGGGGCGGGGGAGGGAGTCGCCGAGGATCAGGCGGGCGCGGTAGAAGAGCGCCTCGTCGGCGCCGTTCAGCTCCGACTCCCGGTTGTCGGTCTGCGTGGTCCGGTTCTGCCCGGTCCCGGCCGGGTGCTCGTCCCGCACCAGCCCGGTCAGCCGACCCCTCGAGCGGAACGTGGTGGTGGCTACTCGTTTGGTCACTCTGTCTCCTTTCTGTATTTGTAGATCAACTAAGTCAAGAATAGCAAACCCTCTTGAGATGGAGGCTCGTAGGCACTTCGCTTAGGAGGGGCCCGGTTCCGTCTCGCCCTGGGTGCGGTGGGGGATCATGGGCTCGATCAGCATCTGCGACCCGAAGTCCTGCTGAAGCTTGGCCAGCCCGTTCTCGTCTGCGGTTACCTGGGCCCGTCGATCCGTCGAGCCGACCACCGAAACGCCCTCGATCTCGCCGATCCGTTGCACCCAGTTAAGCGGCGCCTGCTCTCGCGTCTCGCGCCGCAGGGCGACTACGTACTCCTGGCTTGCCATGGTCCGATTGTAGGGCGCGGCCTACCTCGTTCCTCAGGCCCGGGGGATCCCGCGGCCTTGGTAGTGGGGGATGAGGCCGATGTCCTTGCAGCTCAGCTCCAGTATCGCCCGTGCCTGGGCGGCGCGGGTGAGATCGCGCGGCAGCGCGAGGTACTGGGAAGAACGGCTGAGAGCGGCTGCCAGCGCTCCGCAGGCGACGGGGCTGGCCATCGAGGTCCCGTCCATCACCCCGTAGGGGGCGGAGAGTCCGAAGCGCTCCGGCACAGGGGCGATGATGCCGACTCCTGGCGCCCCGCAGTCGATCTGCGGACCGAAGCAGCTGAAGTTCGCCAGGTACAGCTGGTCGCGCCCATATTTGGTCTGGTCGCTCGGATGGCGCATCCCGGAGAGCGTCCCTAGCGGTCCCCAGCCCTGCAGCCCCAGTGCGGAGACCGCAATCGACTCGTCGAAGGCGGCGGGGAAGTGAACTGGACCCGCCTCGTTGGCCGCGGCGCAGACGACCAGGGCTCCCCCATCCCCCGCCTCGACGATCGCTTCCCACTCGATCTGCGAGGGCTGCGAAGAGCCGAGGCTGAGATTGATCAGATCGGCCCGCCGCACGTTCGAGAGGTGTTCGATGGCGTTGGCGATATCGCCCTGATTCGCTCCCCTCTCGCTGTCGGGGAAGACGCGAGCGCAGACGACGTCGGCGGCGGGTGCGATGCCCGCGGGTCGTTGGGGGCCAGAGGTGGGACGGGCGCCGATCGTCCCGCAGACATGGGTTCCGTGCGAATCGACGTCGAGGCCCGCCTGCGGGGCGCTCTGGTGGCTGCCGCCCACGAACGCGCCTGCGTTGGTCATGTGCTGCAGGTGGGGGTGGGGACCGAGGCCGGTGTCAGCTACGCCGACCATGACTCCAGCCCCGGCATCCTGGTCGCTGCCGACCGCCTGGTGCCACCAGGCGTCCGCGACTTCCGGGAGCTCTGGCGCTTCGATCACGGCTCCGTCCGTCGGTCCTCGCAGGACCACGGTCCAATGATTCCCGGCGGGCACCGCGACCAGAGCGGCGGGGGACCAGGGCGATCCGTACGTGAAGGCAACCTTGCCTTCGGGGTCGGTTCTCGCGGAGAGATTGTGTATCTGGGTGCCAGCTGCCCTCAGGGTCAGTACCACCTTCGCGCCTTCGAGCGGCCTCGATGGTCCCTTGACGGTGATCCTGAGCGTCTGCCCGGAACCGGCTGATACCTCAGCGGCCGGGAGCCCGCCGGCGGGGGTGGAATCGGCGGTCAGGGTGATGGCGGCGGGGTAGTGGAGGATCTCGGGCTCGAGCACCACGTCCGGGCCCATCTCCTGTTGCTTGGCCGCGACCTCGATGGGGCTGCCGTCGAAGACAATGATCTCGCGTTTCTCCTCCTCCTCGGGCCTCGTTGCCCCCACCACGTCAACGTTGTCCGCCAGGAGGACCGAGAACGCCTGGTTGGCGTCGGCACGGATCGCTGCTCTTCTGGAGGGATCGGCGACGCCGACCCTTCGGTGGGACAGGACATACCGGGCCACTGCTACCTCCTCGTCGAATTCCAGAGTACTAACAAGTACCAAAATAGAACTTGACAGTATCTTATGACCCCCTGCAAGGGGAGAGCAGTCGGCTTTATTAGAGCCTTGGCTCTACTGGTAGGGCGGCGGTTTGGGGTGGGGCGTCACCCGGCAAGAAGACACCCCACCCCGTCGCCCCTTCAGACGGCTGCAGGTAGACCTGCGTCGCCACCATCCGGAGTCCCATGGGGAGTCGAGGCCCCATCGGTGGACGGAGACGAACCGTTGAAGCTTTTTGCCTGGACCGGGCGCAGGTAGGCGATCTGGCCTTCCCGCAGCTCCAGTCGCTGCAGCTCTGCCCGGGTCAGCTGGGCCCAGACCTCGGTCCCGTCGGAGAGGACGAGCTCGACCCTGACCTCGAACCCGAGGGTGACGATCCGCTGGACCATGCCCTCCTGGGTGCGATCGTCGGCGTCGAGGACGACTTCCATGTCGTGAGGACGGACGAAGTGGTCGCCGAGCTGGTTGACCTCGCCGACGAAGCTCATCACGAACTCGTTGGCGGGGTGCTCGTACAGATCGTCGGCGCTTCCCGACTGTTCCACCCGGCCCTGGTTCATCACCACCAGCTGCTCGGCGACGTCCATCGCCTCCTCCTGGTCGTGGGTGACGAAGATCGTCGTCACATGCATCTCCTCGTGGAGCCGGCGCAGCCAGGTCCGCAGGTCCTTACGCACCTTGGCGTCCAGAGCCCCGAACGGCTCGTCGAGAAGCAGCACCTGCGGTTCGACCGCCAACGCCCGCGCCAGCGCCATCCGCTGCCGCTGGCCGCCGGAGAGCTGATCGGGGTAGCGCTCGGCCAATCCGTCGAGCTGCACCAGCTGCAGCAGCTCGTGTACGCGGGCATTGATCTTCACCTTGTCCCACTTGCGGATTTTCAGACCGAAAGCGACGTTCCCGAACACGGTCATGTGCTTGAAGGCGGCGTAGTGCTGGAAGACGAAGCCGACCTCCCGCTTTTGTGCGGGCGTCCGCGTCGCGTCCTTGCCGTTGATCACGACCGTGCCGGCGTCGAGATCCTCGAGCCCGGCGATCGCCCGCAGCAGCGTCGACTTGCCGCTACCGCTCGGCCCGAGCAGCGCCGTCAACGAGCCATCCGGCACGTCGATCGAGACGTCGTCGAGCGCCTGAAAGTCACCGAAGCGCTTGTGCGCTCCCTCGACTGCGATTCCCATCAGGAACCCTCCTTGGTATTGGAAATTGGGACAGGTACTTCGGCCACGCTCGGGATCGGCGCAGCGCTGCTCTTCGCCCGGCGGCCGCCGACGCTCATCAGCAGCAGCGTGGTCAGGGCGAGCAGGGCCAGGACGATTGCGCCGGCGTAGGCCGCTTCCTCCTGAAACTGCTCGAAGGCCTTAGCGACGTAGAGGGGCAGGGTTTCCGTCTCGCCCGAGATCGATCCGGAGACGATCGTCACCGCGCCGAACTCGCCGAGCACCCGCGCCGTCGTCAGGACGATGCCGTAGGCGACGCCCCAGCGGATCGCCGGCAGGGTTACGCGCCAAAAGGTCTGCCACCCGTTGGCGCCCAGAGTGGAGGCCGCCTGCTCCTGCTCGGTGCCGATCTCGTGCAGTACCGGCACCACCTCGCGCACCACGAAGGGCAGCGAGACGAAGATGCTGGCAAGCACCATTCCCGGCCAGGAGAAGAGCACCTGGAAGCCCCATTCGGTCAAGGTCGGGCCAAACCAGCCGTCGTTTCCGTAGAGCAGGTAGAGCGAGAGGCCGATCACGATCGGCGAGATCGCGAACGGGAGGTTGATGATCGCGTCGATGATCGGGTTGCCCCACCAACGGCGGCGGACCAGCAGTAGCGCGCAACCGACGCCGAAGACCGTGTTCAACGGCACCGCTACCGCGACCATCAGCAAGGTCAGCTGGATCGCGTGGATCGCCTCCGGCGAGGTCATCGCTTCCCAGGGCGGTCCAAAGCCATGCTCGAAGGTCTTGTAGAAGATCATGCCGACGGGGGCGAGTAGCAGTAGGCCGAGGTAACCGAAGGCGGCGCCCCGCAGGCCCCACTTGGCCGAGGTTGACGGGGTCATGCGCCACCCCCCATTTGTGAGCGGCCGATTACGCGGTTGATGGTGTTCCTGAGTAGCCCCTTCTTGCTATGCCGGCCGGAGCGGGCAATCACACTCACCGCGATCAGCATCGCCACCGAGAGGGCCAGTAGGACCACGGAAACGGCGGCGGCGCCGGACTCGTTTCCGGTCTCGATCTGACTGCGGATGAAGACCGAGGAGACCTCGGTGTCAAAGGGGATGTTGCCCGAGATCAGGATCAGCGAGCCGTACTCGCCGAGCGCTCGCGCGAAGGCGAGCATCACCCCGGCCACGATCCCCGGCAGCAGGTTGGGGAAGATGATGCGGCGGAAGGTGGTAAATCCACCTGCGCCGAGGGAGCTCGACGCCTCCTCCATGTCCCGGTCCATCTCCATCAGCAGCGGCTGCACCGAGCGGACGACGAAGGGGAGGGTGATGAAGCACAGCGCCATCACGATCGCCACCCGCGTGAAGGCGACATTGAGCCCGATTGGGCTCTCCGAGCCGTAAAGGGTGAGCAGGGTGAGGCCGGCGACAATCGTCGGCAGGGCGAAGGGGAGGTCGATCAGGGCGTTGACCGCTCCCTTGCCCGGGAAGTCGTCACGGACCAGGACCCAGGCGATGATCGTGCCGAAGACGGCGTTGATCGCGACGACGATCAGCGAGCAGACGATGGTCAGTTTCAACGCTGCGACGGAGCGATCGCCGCTGACGGCGTTCCAGAAGCTGCTGAAACCGTTGGCCAGCGACTCGTCCACTACCGCCGCCAACGGCAACAGCACCATCAGCGACAAGTAGAGGACGACCATGCCCCGGCCGAGGCCGGTGCCGAGCCCGGGCAGGCGGATGCCTGCCCGGGGTGACGCTGACACTGGGGGGAGGTTTGCCGGGTGCGCCTCCATCAGCCGCTCGTGGAGACTCCGAGTTCTTTCTCGATCGCGGCGACTTTGCCGCTTTCCTCGTCGAAGAACTCATCGTTGACTTTGTCCCAGCCGCCGAACTCGTCGATCGTGAAGAAATCTTCGGGAGTCGGGAACTGTTTCGGGTCAACCAGTTTCTCGTTGGCCGGCCGGTAGCCGTTCTCTGCCCACAGTTTCTGACCCTCGTCCGACCAGACGAAGTCGAGGAAGGCCTGGGCCGACGGTGAGGCGTCTTTGGTGACGGCGATCGGCGTCTGGATGTGAATCGTGCTGGTCGGGATCACGTAGTCGACGTCCTCGCCGGCGTTCTGGGCGGCGATCGCCTCGTTCTCGTAGGAGATGAGGACGTCGCCCTCGCCCTGGGTGAAGGCGGCAAGTGCGTCGCGACCGCTGCCCGGCTGGACCACGGTTTTCTCCAGCACCGTTTTCACGGCGGCCAGGGCCTCATCTTCCGATTTGCCCTGGTGCAGCTGCGAGCCGTAGATCGCCATGATGTTCCAGCGAGCGGCGCCGGAGCTGAACGGGTTCGGGGTGATGACCTCGACGTCTTTCTCGATCAGGTCGTCGAAGGATTTGAGCCCCTCGGGGTTGCCTTTGCGGACCACGAGGACTGCCACCGACGCCTGTCCGATGCCGTTAAATTTCTGTTTGTCCCAGTCAGGGGCGACGAGGTCGGCTTCGACCAGCCGGGTCATGTCACCGCCCTGGGAGAAGTGGACGACATCGGCGGGCTGCCCGGCCTCGACGGCGCGGCTCTGGTCGCCGGAAGCGCCAAAGGAATTGCCGAAGCTGACGCCCTCGCCCTCGGGGGTTCCCTCGAACCCGGGCTCGAGTGCTTCCTCATAGACGGACTCCGGGGTGGAGTAGCCGACGACGTCGACGCTGCCGCCGCCATCAGAGGAGCCGGTGGCGTCGTCATCGCCACCGCCGCAGCCGGCGGCGAAGACTGCGAGGAGCAGGGCGAGAAGGGTGGCGGGGAGGGCCACCTTCGCGCTGCGTCGCCGGTTGTTACGAGGGTTCCGCATCTATCTGGGGTTCCTTCCTAAGTTGAGTGACTTACTTTCTTGAGCAACTTACTGCTCAATGAGGCCGGCACGGTAGCACAAAGTCGATCAGGAAAGTAGAGAATCCTGATCTGAATTCCGGGGATTCAGGTCAACAATCCCTTTTCGGCATAGACTGGGCGCCGTGAGCGTTGATGCCGTCCGCACGCCGGACGAGCTGCTGGAAGGCCTGCCGGACTACCCGTTCGAGTCGCACTACCGGGAAGTGGACGGGCTGCGGCTGGCCCACCTCGACGAGGGGGAGGGCGAGCCGGTCATCTTCTTCCACGGCGAGCCGACCTGGTCGTTTCTCTGGCGCAAGGTGATCCCGCCGGTTCGCGAGGCCGGCTATCGCTGCATCGCCCCCGACTACGCCGGCTTCGGCCGCTCCGACAAGCCCACCGACGTCGGCTGGTACACCTACGACCGTCACGTCGAGCTGATGGCGGCGCTGCTGGAGGAACTCGACCTGCGCAACGCCACCGCGGTGGTTCACGATTGGGGCGGGCCGATCGGGCTGCGGCTCGCGGTCGAGCACCCCGACCGGCTCTCCCGGATCGTGATCATGGAGACCGGTCCCTTCACCGGCCACCAGAAGATGAGCGACGCCTGGCTCGCCTTCCGCGAGTTCGTCCGCAACAGCGACGAGGTGCCGGTGGGGATGCTGGTCCGCGGCGGCTGCAAGAACGACCCCGGCGACGAGGTGATCGCCGCCTACGAGGCGCCTTATATAGACGGCCCGTCGAAGGCCGGGACCCGCGCCTTCCCGCTGATCCTCCCGACCGAGCCCGACGCGCCCGGCGCCGCCGAGGGCAAACGGGTTGCCGACGCGTTGCGCGACGACGACCGCCCCACCCTGGTCCTCTGGGCCGACTCCGACCTGGTCCTGCCGTTCTCGGTCGGCGAGCGGGTCTCGTCCCAGCTCAACTTCCCGCCCCCGCGCCCGATCGAGAACGCCGGGCACTTCCTGCAGGAGGACGCCGGGCCGGAGATCGGCGCGATCATCGCCGACTGGCTGCGCTCCGTCAAGCCGCTCGGTTGATCAGGTCGATCATTTCCTCGTGCGCGTAGCTGTTCAGTAGCTGGAGGCGGCGCGGGGGGTCGTCGTCTTCCAGCCAGGTCACGGTGCCTGGCCAGTAGGAGTTGGGCGGCACGCCCGGTTGGTGGAAGGCTGAGGCGAAGACCCAGCTGCCGGTGTTGTGGAGGCGGCCGCCGCCGGGAAGGAGCCACTCGGGTTCGTCCGGCAGCGGCCCGCTGCGGTGGCTGTGGCCGTTGATCACGTGAACGTCGTCGACGCCGAGCCGGACCGCCAGCTCGGTCGCCGCCTCGACGCCGCTGCGGAAAATCGCTGCGGGCCTCACGTCCGGTTCGAAGTCCGCGCGGAGCAGCTTGTTGAGGGAGCGGATTGCAAGTGGAAAGCCGGCCCGCGCTGCCCGCGCCTTCACGGTCAGCTCCTCGGTTTCCCACGCCAGCACCTCCCAGGCTCGCTCGAAGGGGCCGTTGCGGCGTCGCTTCACCGGCATCACCTGCGCCAGGCTGTAGGCGAATCCATACAAGGGGCGGAGGACTCGCTCGTAATCGTTCGGCGTCATCTGGTGCGGCAGCGGCCCCGAAACCCGCGCCATCGCCGCCGCGACCAGGCACTCGGCTCGCGGCAGGGAAAGGTGGACGTCCATGTAGTGGCCGTGGGTGGCGTAGACATCCTCGCGCAGCCAGACGCCGGGGTAGGCGATCTCCAACCGCGCGCGCCCCAGCCACTCGTCGATCAGAACCGCCGGCCCGGCGGGGACGTGGCAGTGCTCGAGGCCAAGGGTCAGGTCGCCGGCGATCGAGAGATCGTCGAGCAGGGGCTCGGCGAGGCGGTGGTCGTGATTGCCGGGAACGAGCGTCACCTCAACCTCGCCCAACGCCTCGCCGAGCTCTTCGAAGAACGGCCGGGCGCGGGCGAGCGAAGGACCGACGGGGAGGTTCCGCAGCTCGACCACGTCGCCGAGGAGGACGAGGCGGTCGGCGCCGGCGATCTCTTCGAGCAGGAGCCGCCGCACCGCGCGGTCGCGGAGCACGTCCTCGTCGCTGGCGACGCCGAGGTGGAGGTCGGAGATGATCGCCGTCCGCACCCGACCTTTCTACCGGAGGCGGTTTGGCTGCACAGCCAGGCTGGGTACGATTCCCAGATGCATCGCTTCGGCAACGAGCAGATGGCGCCGGCCAACGGCATCGAGCTCTGCTACCAGGAGATGGGGGATTCCGACGCGGAGCCGCTGCTGCTGGTGATGGGCCTGGCGACCCAGATGATCGCCTGGGACGAGGAGTTCTGCGGGATGCTGGCCGAGCGCGGCTTCCGCGTCGTCCGCTTCGACAACCGCGACATCGGCCGCTCGACCAAGCTTCGCTCTGTCGGCCTACCGGGCAAACTCGACATGGTCATCGGCCGCGGCAAGGCGCCGTACCTGCTGCGCGACATGGCCGCCGACACCGTCGGCCTGATGGATCACCTCGGGATCGAGTCGGCCCACCTGGTCGGGGCCTCGATGGGCGGGATGATCGTCCAGAGCACGGCGATCGAGCACCCCGAGCGCGTCCGCTCGCTGACCTCGATCATGTCGACCACCGGCAGCCGCCGGGTCGGCCACCCCAGCTATCGGACCTTCGGCCTGCTGCTCGGCAAACCGCCGCGCGAGCGCGAGGCCGCGATCGAGCGCGTGATCAAGACCTTCAGGACGATCGGCTCGTCCGGCTACCCCTTCGACGAGGCGCGGGTGCGGGAGATCGCCGGTCGCTCCTTCGACCGCGGCCACAGCGAGGCCGGCATCGCCCGCCAGCTGCATGCGATCACCGCCTCCGGCGATCGCACCGCGGGGCTACGCAAGCTCGACCTCCCGGCCCTTGTCATCCACGGCCGCAACGACGTCCTCGTCAACCCTTCCGGTGGCCGCGCCACCGCGAAGGCGATCCCCGGTGCTCGCCTGAAAATGATCGACGGCATGGGCCACGACCTGCCGCGGACGCTGTGGCCGACCTTCGTCGAGGAGATCGCCACCAACGCGGCGCGGGCGCCGCAACGCGAAGCGAGCGCGCAGCCCGCCTGAGGCGCGAATCTGTCTCAGTCCCCCTATGCGGGGGTCTAGGACAGATTCGATGCGGCTGAGAGGAGTCGAACCTCCACGGGCTCTCGCCCACACGGACCTGAACCGTGCGCGTCTACCAGTTCCGCCACAGCCGCGGGAGCAGCCAATTTACCGATTGCGCGGCGTACGCCTCTCGCCGGCTCCAAAAGGCAGGCCCTGTGACCGACGTCTCGTACCCCCACCGGCCGGATCGCTAAAATGCACGTTCCTCGCCGCTATCGTCTAGGGGACTAGGACGCCGGATTCTCAGTCCGGAAACCGGGGTTCGAATCCCCGTAGCGGTATTCCACGAAAGCCCCGCAAAAGCGGGGTTTTCGCGTTCTCGGGCCGGTTCTGACCGCAAAGCATGTCCCGAAACGTGTCCCGAAGTCGTGCTAGAAACTTGGGACACGATGCAGCGGCAAGCGAACAGAGCGATCAGCGGCCACGTCTTCAAGGTCGAGCGCAAACGCGGCGCGCAGTGGTACGCGAAGTACAGGCTTCCGGATGGCCGCCAGGTTCAGCGGCGCATCGGCCCGCACTGGACCGACCGCAAGATCGAGCCGCCCGCCGGCTACTACACGAAGACCACTGCACGGGCATGGCTGGACGAAACGCTCGCCAAAGCCCGGCGGGGCGAGCTGCCGGGGATGGTCAGCACCGGAACGACCTTCGCCGTCGCCTGCGACGACTGGCTCGACTACAAGCGAGACCGCAAGATCAAGCTCTCGACCCAGATCGACTACGAGCACATGATCGACCGGATGAAGAAGGTCTTCGGCGAGAAGTTCGGCGACAAGGTGCGCCTGGAGGAGATGACGCCCGAGATGGTCGAAAGCTTCCGCGACGCTCTGGTGGCCGAAGACCTCTCGGATCGCACCGTCAACAAGTACCTGACCGTGCTGCACGGCCTCTTTGTCTGGGCGCAGCGCCGCTACAAGCTGCCGGCGAATCCGGTCGCGAACGTCGAGCGCCGCCCGCACGCCAAGCGCGGCAACATCGACGTGTTCTCCCGCGAGGAGGTCTTGGCCCTGGTTCGAGTGGCTGCATCGGAGCAGGACGGCACGATCTATCTCACCGCTGCCTTCACCGGCCTGCGCTTAGGCGAGCTGCTGGCCCTGCGGTGGCGTGGCGTGGACTTCGCCAATAGCGCGATCCACGTCCTCCACAGCTTCACCAACGGCCGAGTCGATACGCCCAAGAGCGGTCAGGAGCGCACGGTGCCGATGGCCGATGAGGTGGCCGAGGCGCTGGCTAAGCTAGGCCAGCGCGAGGAGAATCGAGGCGACGACGATCTTGTCTTTTGCGGGCCTCTTGGCGGGCATCTTGCGGGGCATCGCTTGCGCGACCGCTACAAGGCCGCGCTCAAGAAGGCCGGTCTGCGAGCCCTGCGCTTCCACGACCTCCGCCACACCTTCGGCTCCCACGCGATCCGCACGGCCGACTCCCGAGAGGTCATGGAGTGGATGGGGCATCAAGACCTGGCGACGACTCAGCGGTATCTCCAATTCAAGCCTAGACAGGATGCGGCTCGCCGAATCTCAGCGGCTTTCCAAACTGACTCCATCGCAGAGCCATCCGACGCGACCTCGAAATCGGCAAGTGCCTGACCTAGGAAGCGAGGCGGCTGCGCACGGCGAATTCGCAGGCTTGTTCGTAGCGTCCTTCGAGGGCGGATTTGACGAGGCCGCGGACCTGTCCGCTGGCCGCGACGCCCGCCTTGGGCGGGTTCCGCTATCCCGGCACGCCGTTACGGCTTGATTCTCAAAACCGGCTTTGGGTGGCTGATCTGCTGGATTTTCCGGGTTCTGGCGTTCCGAAGAGCATCGAGTGGCACGGCTATGGTTGACCGATGGCGTACCCATTTGAAGATCTGGACAATTCGCAGTTCGAGCGGCTCGTTGTCCAATGCATGAGGAAGCTCTTCGGACCAGGAGTGCAGGCCTTCGCAGCGGGGCGAGACGGAGGGCGTGACGCCCTGTTTGAAGGGACGGCTGAGCGATTTCCGAGCACTGCTGCGCCTTGGACGGGAACGACCGTCTGCCAGGCTAAGCACACGTTGGGCACTAATCGTCACTTCAGCGAACCCAGTTTCGGCGGGACCGCAGCCTCCTCGGTCATCTCGGAAGAGCTCCCTAGGATCAAGAGTCTCGCGGAGAATGGAGAACTCACGAATTACATCCTCTTCAGCAACCGCCGCCTTGGCGGGGTTTTCGGTCCAGAATTGACCGCCAGAATCGCTGAAGAAGCTGGCGTTGACAAGGATCGGGTCTTCCTAGTCGGAACCGAGCACCTGGGTGACCTTCTGGCGGAGTTCCCGGAGGTCATTGAGCTAGCGAAGATCGATCCGGTTGATGGCCCCCTGCTGGTCTCGAGCGCAGATCTTGCCGAGTTGATCCTGGCTATAAGCAACGAGCTTGGAGACCCAAGTTCCTTCGCCGAGCCGGTGGATCGAGTCTCCTTTGAGACGAAGAACGCCATCAACTCGATGACTCCCGAGTTCGCGGATGATCTTTCTCGCCGATTCATGGGTCGTACGAAGCAGATCGAAGACTTCTTGGCAGACCCCGCAAATTCAGAGCACCTCGCCAGATACGAAGCTGCGGTAGAGGATTTCCAGTTAAAGATCATCGCCAAGCGAAAGGACCATCAGACCTTCGATGAGGTCTTCAACCACCTTGTGGAAGTTCTGGTCAAACGAGACGGGGTTCTTGCCAGAGAGCCTTCGCTGGTTCGCGCGATGCTTTTCTACATGTATTGGCACTGCGACATCGGGATGAGCGTCGATGCTGCTGCCGAGTAAACATGCGCATCCTGACCGGACGGTTGTTGCCGTGGCCGTCATGGTGCTGAATGCGCTGCGGAAGCGGCGCATTTTGAGCTACGACGATCTCAAGGCACTCGTGGACAAGAAATCGGGACCGGCTTCAGAGGTCTTGTTTGCGCCCGCGTTGTCGCTGCTGTTCCTCTTGGACCTGCTGGAGTACCAGGCGACCGTTGACGCCTTCGAGTACCGAGGCCAATGAAACTCACGCGCCTCTACAGCAACCGGCCGGAGATCTTCCAAGCGGTCAAGTTCAACGCTGGCTTATCTGCGGTCTTGGCCGAGATCAGGATTCCGGAGAACCGACAGCTCGACACGCATAATCTCGGCAAGTCGATCTTTGGTGAGTTGATCGACTTCTGCTTGCTGAAAGGCAAGGACCCGGACTACTTCCTGTATCGCCATGCTGAGCGATTCTCGGAGTTTGCCTTTCTCTTGGAGATAGAAGTTGGCGCAAACGATTTTCTGACGATCCGACGACCGGTCAATCCTGGTTCCAAAATTGATTTCAAGCGCAGCGAGGTTTCTTTGCCGGATGCGAATGATCTGGATCGCGAGGAATGGGACCACCTTGAATTGCCCTTCGAGAAAGCCAACCTGCTCTTGGATGGAATCCTCGAATTCACGGCGCTCCAGCCGTGGGGCATCAGAAAGCTGGTCGGTTATCTCATCCGGTCTCAGCAGGACTATCGGGACGTCTTTCAGCTCGGAAAGTTTGCAGGAAAGCACCGAGACTGGAAGCCTTTCGTTGCTCACCTGATGGGCATTCCTGCCCAACCTGTGATCGACCTTTACGAGAAGAAAGATGAAAAAGATAAAGCGGTAGATCAGCTCCGCACTCTCAATCAAGAGTGGGGCGCCGACGACATCGATCCGTCGCTTCTGGACGGGTTGATCTCAGTGAAGGGTCGCGAGGTCGAGACGAAGAAAAGAGCGATGAACGCCTTCAACTTCGCCGAGGAGGATCGCGAGACGATCGCGAGACTGGCCGATGACATTGAGGTTCGAATCGTCGCTTTGAATGAGGAGGCCTATCGACTCGCCCAGCTCATGGCACGGCTCGACGCGTCGCTGGAGGAGCACAAGGTTGTCTTCGCTCCAGACGCGGCCTCAAAACTCTTCGAGGAAGCCGGTGTGGCCTTTGACGGGCAGATCAAGAGGGACTTCGAGCAGCTCCTGTCCTTCAACCGCGCGATTACGAAAGAGCGACGTGAGGCGTTGATCAAGCAGCGATCCGATGCCAGAAGCCGCGCCACTGAGGTCGAGGAGCAGCTAGGGGTATTAAACGAGGAGAGAAAGAAGTCGCTTGAGTTCATACGCGAGTCCGATGACCTGGCGAAGTACAAGGATCTGACGCAGGAGCTGGCGACCGCTCAAGCTGAGCTGTCGACCTTAAAAGCGAAACGAGTAGCTGCGGCCCGGCTTGTTGAGCTGCGGCGCGATCTGCGTTCGCTTGACGAGGAGTTCGGACACCTGCAGACCGCCGTTGAGGATCTCCTGGATGCTGCGAGTAAGGACGAGACGAGCCGTTTCGCCGAGATCCGCGGGTATTTCTCGGACATCGTCTCTGAGGTGGTTGGCGAGGGAGCAGTTCTCGCCATATCGATGAACTCAAAGGGCGGACTCGATTTCCGCGCCGAGTTTGTTGGCGAGTCTGGCGTCGCGACGAGTGAGGATCGAGGCACGTCCTACCGGAAGCTTCTTTGTATCGCGTTCGATCTGGCGGTGATTCGAGCCCACTCGGACGAGAAGTTCCCCCGCTTTGTTTATCTGGACGGGGCTCTTGAGCAGCTTGACCCGCGCAAGAAGGAAAAGCTGATTGGAGTATTTAGGGACTACGCGGCGGCTGGCATGCAGCCAATTCTGTCGCTGCTTGACAGCGATCTTCCGGCCTCGCTCGACAAGATTCCTCTGACTCTTTCCAAGAATGACATCGTGCTTTCGCTCCATGACGAAGGCGAAGACGGGCGACTTTTCAAGATGGCGAGCTGGTGAATAAAGCTCTCTGTCGGAACGAGCCGTGCGGCTCTGATTAGGCTCCCTCGCGATGCCCGTCGCCTCGAAGAAGAAAGCGCTCGCCGACGTGAAGCGCGCGCAGCGCGACTTCGAGCGCGATGCCGAGGCTGTGCGCGAGGCGAGGCGCAAGGCGTTCGCCGATGCGCTTTCTGCGGGACTCTCGCTACGCGAGATCGCGGAGGAGACCGGCTTGCATCACAGCACGGTCGCCGAAGTCGCACGCGACCACTAGCCAGGTGTCGGGGTAGCCGCGACACTTCTGATACCGTAAGCGCTCAAATAAGTGGGGCCGCGCGCTGGAACGCCGGCCCCGTGGCGGTCGGCCAAGTTACCCAGGTCCGACCGCAGCGGGAACGGTAGCGAGCTACCGGCCTCAGAAAGCGGCCCCCGGCGGTGCGTGAACACCAACCGAGGGCCTGACCACGAGGAGAGTGCACTCCCCATGGCTGATGAGAACCCTACGGGTCCGGGCGCCGTCCAGCGTCTCACGACCACCGATGAAGATGTCCGCGACCAAGTGGCGGTCTTGAGACACGTCCTCGATCTGCACCCGGAGACGCTGACGCTCGATGAGCTGATGCGCGAGATGCTGATCGGCGTCTCATCTTCCTTTGAGTTCGCGGCAGAGGACGACGCAACCAGAAGGGCCGTCCGCGACCTGGCCGCGGTCGGCCTGCTCCATGAAGAAGGCAGACGCATCCTGCCGACCAGGGCCGCCGTCGTCTTCCACTCCCTCTACGAAGCCTGATGGACGGGAGACGAGTGGACAGAGCAGCCGCCGAGCGGCTGGGCCGAAACGTGTTCAAGGCACGACGCCGCGCCGGATTCTCTCAAGAAGAACTCGGCGCGATGGCCTGCCTGCACCGAACCGAGATCGGCTTGGTCGAGAGCGGCCGGCGGCTCCCCCGCGTCGACACCCTGCTCAAGCTGGGATCGGCGCTCGGCGTCGATGCCGGGGAGCTGCTTGATGGCGTCGAATGGATCGTGCCCGCTCCGACCCGGTCGGGGAGCTTCGCCGTCTCCCCGCTGCTTTGAGGGACCGGTCATGCCAGCCAGGTTCAACGACCCCGGCGACACGCTCATATTCCTTCTGCGCCACCCACTGCGAAAGCAGCTGCTGGCGCTCTACCTGAAAGAGGCCGAGATGCTGAGTCCAAAGGAACTTGCCGACTACACCAAGGAACCGCTCGCGAACGTCTCGCTCCACGTCCGCGTCCTTCGCGATCACGGCGCGGTGAAGTTGGTGGAGGAGAGGCCGGCGCGTGGCGCGGTCGAGCACTTCTACAAAGCCACCTCGCTCATTGACGAGGTGCCGTGGGCACGGATGGCGCTGGGACTATGAGCGAGCAGGGCAAGATCACGAGCCTTCGGCTCTCCGAGCAGCTGGCGGCCGAACTCGCCGCCGTCGCCCGGACCGACGAAATGACGATCTCCGAAGCCGTCCGCGAAGCCATCGCCCAGCACATCGCCGCTCGCCGCGCCGATCCTGATTTCAAGGAGCGCCTCAAGAAGCGCTTGGAGGACGAGCACAAGGTCTTGGAACGACTGGCGGATTAGGAAGGCCAACAAGCCAACTACTTGAAGTCAGCTACCCCACGTCTCCTCACCGAACGACTGACATCCAGCTCGTAGCTCGTCCAGAGCTACGAGCCTCCCACCGAGGCAGCGACACCAACGCTCTCAATCGCACCAGGATGGTCGCTACCTCCTAACAGCAGAACCCCTCACGCCCTATCACTAAGTGATCCCCTCCCGGCGGGGGCGGCGCGGCGAGACAAATTGCCAGGGGCGACGCGGCTGCATTCGGCATTTCCACTCCGTGGAATATCGCCGCAATTCTCCAGGGCGTCCGTCCCGCTCAGAAGACGCCTACGGCGTGGCCGTCGCCGATCTCCTCCGGGCTCCTCACAGAAAGGCGGCCCAGCCGCGCCCCGCTCGGCATCTCAACCGCGTGGAGCCGATGCACCGTACCCCCGCGCTGGACAGCAGTGGCATGGCCGATGCCGTCGCCAGGGGTTCGCGCTGATGCTCTCCATCGGGAAGATGGGGCACGGCCAGGAGGGCTACTACCTCGGCAAGGTCGCCGAAGGAGCCGAGGACTACTACTCCGGCGAGGCCGAGGCCGAGGGCTACTGGCTCGGCGATGCCGCCGAGGATCTCGGTCTCCAGGGCAAGGTCGATGCCGATCAGCTGACGGCGATGTTGACCGGGACGAACCCGGCGAGCGGCGAGCCGCTCGGCTTACGCCACGTCGAGGACGGCATCCCCGGCTTCGATCTCACCTTCTCATCGCCGAAGTCGGTTTCGGTGCTGTGGGCGCTCGGGGGGCATCCCGCCGCAGCCGAGGTCAAGGCCGCTCATGCCGCCGCTGTGGAATCCGGTCTCGGCTACCTGCAACGGGAGGCTTGCTGGACCCGGCGCGGACCGGGCGGCCGGGAATTCCTCAAGGGCAACGGCTTCCTCGCCGCCGGCTACGTCCATCGCTCCTCCCGCGCCGGCGACATGCAGATCCACACGCATGTCCTCATCGCCAACGCGACCTTTGCCGAGGGTCGCTGGACCAGGCTCCACCACCCGTCGCTCTATGAACACGCCAAAACCGCCAGCTTCATCTACGAGGCGCACCTGCGCGACGAGCTGACCCGCCGCCTCGGGGTGCGTTGGCGCAAAGTCGAAAACGGGCTTTCGGATATCGAGGGCTTCGATCCTGACCACCTGCGCGCCTTCTCGACTCGGCGCGAGCAGATCCTCGAGGCGGCGGGAGAGGGGGCCAGCGCCCGCGCCCGGCAGATCGCGACGCTGGCGACCAGGGAGGCGAAGGACCGCGACCTGACCACGGAGAGCCTTCGCGACCTCTGGCGGGAGAAGGCCGAGGAGGCCGGCCTTACCCGCGAGTCGATCCGCGCCACCCTCGGCCATGAGCGCCAGGCCCCCGAGGGGCAGGTCGCCGTTGCCGAGGTCGAGGCCGCCGTCACCGCCCACACTTCCCACTTCGACCGCCGCGACGTGATCCAGGCGGTAGCGAACTGCCTCCCGGCCGGAGCGCCGGGAGATGAGGTGGAGGAGCTGGCCGACGTCTACCTCGCGACCCCCGACGTGATCGGCATCGCGACCACCGCCAAGGGCGAGCGCTTCACCACCCGCGCCATCTGGGAGCTTGAGCAGAAGGCGCTCGGGACGGTCGAGGTCATGGCGGCGACCGAGGACCGCGCGGTGGTCTCGGAGATCGTCGTCTCCCGTGTCCTCGCCAAGCGGCCGTCGATGAAGTCCGACCAGGAGGCGATGGTCGGACGGCTGCTCGGTGGCGGCGAGGGTCTTGTCGTCGTCGTCGGCGAGGCCGGAACCGGCAAGACCTACGCCCTCACCGCGGCGGCTGAGGGTTGGCAGGTGAACGGAGCTGAGCTGCGGGTCGCGGCACCGACCTGGCGGGCGGCCAACGTGCTGCGCTCCGAGGGCTTGCAGGCAACCTCCGTCGCTTCGCTTCTCGGCGAGTTCGACCGCGCAGCCAGGAGGGGCGAAGCCGCTCTTGGTCACCGCTCCGTCTTGGTGGTCGACGAGGCCGGGATGGTGGACTCGCGCAACCTCGCCCGCCTGATCGACCACGCCCAGGAGGCCGACGCCAAGCTGGTCTTGATCGGCGACCCCGCGCAGCTGGGCGAGATCGAGGCGGGCGGCCTGTTCGCGTCGATCGCGGCGCGGACCGAGCCGGTCGTCTTGGATGAAGTGATCCGCCACCGCCACGAGCTTGAGCGCGAGGGCGCGAAGCTGATCCGCGAGGGCGAAGGCCGAGAGGCCCTTTCGATCTACCAGGGCGCGGAGCGCGTCACGGTCTCCGACGATCCGCTGGCGCGGCGCGAGGCGATGGTCTCCGACTGGTGGCGCAGCTACGAGCGCGGCGAGGACGCGCTGATGATCGCCAAGCGCAACGCCGAGGTTCGGGAGTTGAACGTGCTGGCTCGGCAGCAGATGAAGGCGGCGGGCCGGCTCGGCGGCGAGGAGGTCGAGGTCGGCGGCGCTCGCTTTGCTGCCGGCGATCAGGTCATCACCCGGATCAACGACCAGCGCCAGAGCATCTACAACCGCGAGCGCTGGCGGGTGGAGCGGGTCGATGAGGCTTCGGAGCGTTTGTGGTTGGTCGGAATCGACACCCGAGGGCGGGTGTGTGTCGATTCCGACTACTTGGGGCGCTTGAGGGAGAGGGACGGAGGCCCGGCGATCGAACACGCCTATGCCGCGACGACCTACCAGGCGCAGGGGGCGACGGTGGACACGGCCTTTGTCATGGCCGACCCGTCGATGGACCGCCAGGAGTTCTACGTCGCCACCTCGCGCACCAGGGAGCAGACCTATCTCTACGCCACCCCGGAGATCCAGTTCGACCGCGACGAGTTCGCGCCGCGCTCGCCGCACCTGCGCGAAGGGCTCGACCACATCGCCGAAGCCGCCGGGCGCGACGGCTCCCAGGTCTCAGCCCACGACGAGGCGCTGCGCCAAGAGCTCGGCCAGCTTCCCGCAGACGAGCTCTCCCGTCGTCTGCATGAGGTTGGCGCAGAGGCCGGGGCCGAGGCGCTGAACCAGGGCGCGTATCGGCGGTTGGACGAGAGGCTGCGCGAGGAGATCGAGAGGCTTGAGTGGATCAGCGCCGCACGGCGGAAGATGCCCGAGCCCCGACGCTGGGAGCGCCGGCAGGGGCGGGCCGAGCGGGAGCTGCAAGAAGACCGACTTTTTCGTCGGGAGGAGGGAGCGCGCCGGCGGATCGAGCAGCTGCGATCCGAGCGCGCCGAGCTTCCCGAGGTCAACCATGAGGCCCGCGCCAAGGTGGCAGTCGCAGAACACGTCCTCGCCGAGCGCGAGCGGGCTGCCGCGACCGCTGCCCGCCTCTCTCCTCCCGGCTACATCAAGTCAGAGCTGGGGGAGAGGTCGAGCGATCCGACGAAAGCGGCCACCTGGGACAAGGCGGTGCGGGGGATCGAGGGCTACCGCGTCAGAAACGGCGTGGTGGACAGAGACAACGCGCTGGGGCCGAAGCCGAAGGACCGGGCGGCCGAGCAGCAGCAGCGGCTCGCCAGGGAGCAGCTGCAGCGCGCCCAGCACGAGTTGGGTCTCAAGAAGCAGCGCTCCATCGAGCGGTCGATGGGACTCGGGATCGGCCGATGACGCAGCAGGCCAAAGATCGACCGGACGCCGCCTTGCTAACTGAGCCGCTGCTCAACGCTCATGAAGCGGCCCAGCTACTTCACGTCCCCCGCAGCACCCTCTACGAGCTAGTTCGCTCTCGTCATCTGCCGCACATCCGGATAGGTCGAACTTTGCGCTTTACTCGGCAGGGACTCGCAGGGTGGGTTCAACGAAACACCTTCCTGTAAGCGCGCAATTGGAGAGGTCTCGTATCGCTGTCGCATCGCCTAGCCGAGGCCAGGCAGCATTGCTTTGCCGTGCAACCGACCGCCTAGGCGCGTCACGTCGATACCGGAAATACGGCAACCCGTTGCGTGCGCTCTGAGATGCCAGTTGAATGCTCTGCGTAATTGTGTCTTACACTACGGGCGAATGCTGGCGGGGAACGAGCGGAGTTCTCAAATAGGGCAGGCGATCCGGGAGGTCGCATCAGGGGCTGAGCCCAGGGTGGCGGCGAGGAGGCTGCTTGAGGCTCTCGCCGGGAATGGTGAAATTGCGCGAGCGAGCATCTACTTCCTGGACCTGAGCGAGGCGCGGTTCGAGTTGTTCGCTCATCACGGCCGGGAGCCGGGGCAGAGCTCGATCTCACTCGCAGCGGCTGGCGTTTCGCACGCGAGCCTGACTCCCTCCGTTTTCAGCCGCCAGCCGAATGGGCCATTGGGGCAGGACTGGCTTCCCATCGTTAGGAAGGACACGATGATCGGGCTGCTGAACATCAGCTCGGACGAGGCTGGGTTTGACAAGGCGTTCGACGCGCCGTTAGACGTCCTATCCGCAGCATTCGTGTGGCTCTACGAGCAGCGCTTCGCTTGGCGCCTGCTGGGCGAATTGCAGAAACCAATCCCCTACGAAGGCGACGAGTATTGGTTTCTCGCAGACCTCCTGAACGTGATCCGCCTTTCCTCCGGGATGGCCTACGCGGCGGTGCGGGAGCACACCGCTGACGACAGCCTCCGCTGCCTCGCGGTGCGGGGCTTCGAAGAGGATGCTGGCGACGGTGCCCTGAGCGAGAAGCTCACCTTCAAGAACATCAAAGAGAAGTACCCGGCCTTTGCCGAGGCGATCGAGACGGGCGAAGTCATCTCCGAGTTGGACATGCGCCTTCCGCGAAACCAGTTCCTGCGGGACCATCTGGCTCTCAAGGATGTGCAGAGCTACATCGTTGCCCCGATCAAGGTGGGCAGCGAAACGCTCGGTACGCTCAGCCTCGCGACGAAGGCGAAGTACCCGTTCACGCCGTTCGAGCTACAGGGTTTCGAGAGTATCGCCAACGGTGTCGGCATCGCGATTACGAACTTCAGGAACCATCATGAGATGCTGGAGCGGTTCGGTGATATCGCCGTCGGCGTTAGCGCGATCGAGATCGCAACCGCCGTTCGCCATGCGACGGCCAGCATCCTCGAACGCAGCTGGTTCTGGCTGGGGAAAGTGAAGGAAGAGCTCCGCAAGCCAAGCCCAGATCCAGAAAAAGAGCTTGGTGAACTCGAAACCGAGCTGCAGCTCCTATCGGAGCAGCTGCAGAAGTTCAAAGTCGCGACCGAGCGACCGGAACGGGAGCTTGAGCCGGTACTTCTCAAGGAGCGCTGGGAATACGCGGAAGACGCCCTCGCCGGCCGTATCGCGAACTTGGGAATCAACACGAGGTATGAAGGGCAGGAGCTGGAAATCATCGGCTACGGGGACTGGATCGGGCACCTGTTCCTGAATCTGATGCTGAACAGCATGGACGCCTTCGAGCAGGTGAAAAAGAAAGGAGATCGGAAAATCAGGTTACGCGTCGAACCGGCCGACGGCGCCGGCAGCATCACGGCGCTCTACTCTGACAACGCCACTGGAGTCATCGGCACGAAACTGGTTGGCGGCCCGCCCCGTCTCGAAGAAGTGCCGGTGAAACAGCGCATCTTCGAGCCCCACGTGACCTCAAAGCGGGATCCGGAGGCGGGTTATAAGGCGAAGCCAGGCGCCGGACTAGGGCTGTTTCTGGTTCGCAAGGTCATGGATGACCACGGCGGCTCTATCGATCTATTGGAGAGCCGTGAGGGGGCACGTTTTCGTCTACTTTTTCCGCGCCAACTCATTGAAGAGAAATCAAGGTGAGATAATTACTCCATGTCTCTAACGGTAGAAGTAAGGAAGCCCCGCGTACTAGTCGTTGACGACGAGGACCGCAATCTCGATATCCGTAAGCAGCAGCTGGAGGCGGAGAATCTCGAGGTTGCACTCGCGAACTCCGCGAGTGCGGCCATGCATCAAATCGAAGCTAGCCCGGAGATGGACGCCGTCCTCACCGACATCAATCTCAGGGACGAACCGGGAGACATCTCCGGGGTGAAGCTCGCGCGGAAGATTCAGGCGCGATTCGGCGACATTCCTCTGTTCGCATATTCGGCGACGGTCGAGGAGCGGAGGCTGCGCGAGGAGGCGCAGGGCCTGTTCATGCGCAGTATTCCCAAGGGAATCAAGTTCGACGAGGAGCTCCGCGACTTGGCGGAAACCATCCGCGATGCTTCCCTCCAGCGCCGGCAGCGCCGGCGCGCCAAATCCGACGAGCAGCTGGCCGAGCTGGTGGTCCGCTACCCGTTGGAGGCGATCGACGCGGCCGAGACCGTCCGCCGCCTCCTGCCCCACGCTCGCGACGCCGCTGACATCGAGGCGAGCTTGAAGGCGGCCGGCTACCACCTTGAGCTGATCCACTCCTCGATCTTCCAGCCTTCGGCTAATCCGGTCCTTATCTGGGTGAAGGAACTGGGCGAGGAGATCGAGGCCGAGGTCTATGGACAGCCGTCGCTGTACGCGCACGGCGAGAGCGGCGATGACGTCGTCGCGAAGCTGATCGAGCTGATGCGGTTGTTCGCCGAGGACATTCGCCATGACGACGACGAGTACGCCGGGCCGGCACTCCACCTTCGAGAGTTTGTCGAGCGCACGATCCTGGCCTCCCACGGCAACAACTAGCCATGCAGCTGACCACCCGCGAGGCCGAGCGGATTTTCAAGAAGCTCGAAGTCGAAGCCGTCAAGTCCACCCACCACGTCCGCGGCTTCGTCACCTACAACGGCGTGCGGCTGTTCCCCGTCCACTATTCCAACGGGCGCAAGGACATGCCCGGCCATGTCCCGAAGCGCTTTGCGAAGTCGCTCAACCTCGCGCTCGACGAGTTCGCGGAGCTAAAACGCTGCACGATGAGCCGGGACAAATACTTTGAGATCCAGGCCGACCGCGGCGTCATCTCGTTGGAGACGGTAGAGGTCAGCGGTGAGCAGCGTCCCTGACCCCGTGCCTCCGGACCGAGCCAGGCGCTTCGCCGAGACCGTAGAAGGTCTGCTCAGGGGTTACCTCCCGGACGAGGTCCTGGCCTCGCTCGACGGTAATCACCCGGCGTCCACCCCGGCAATGCCCCCGGATGTCAACCAGTTCCAAGTGCAGGCCCTGCGCCAGGCTGGCCTCACCGCTGGCCAGGTCGAGGCGCGAATCCTCAAAGCCGAGGTTGACGGGCTGAGGCGCGACATCGAGCGGCTCGAAAGGGAGCTCAAGACCCAGGCGAAAAGCGGTCTCTCCGAGGGCAAGGTGTACGCCATTGTCTTTGGCTCCCTAGGCGCGCTGGTGACGATGGTGACCCTGATGGCCGTCGTCACCGGGAAGTTCTGATGCCGTCGGATTCGGATAGGTGGGTGCGGCGGATAGCGGTTGCGGTGAGCGGCACGGAAATCGCTGCGGCGGTCCGCCATGAAGCCGTCAATGTCCTCGAACGCTCCTTCCATTGGATCATGCTCCTTCGCCAGCCCGAGCAGATGCGCGGGATGTCGGCAGAGGATGCGGTAGAGGGGCTGGAAACGGAGTTGCGTCTTCTCGAACAGAGCCTGCGGAAGCTGGACGGCGCCATCTCACCACATGCGAGGCCCAGCGATCGCTGACGAGCCGAAACCGAAACCGCTCGTTCTCGTCGTCGAGGACGACGAGAGGCTCCTGGGGCTGCGCGCTCGCTCGCTCGAACAGAGGGGCCTTGAGGTCGTCGCCAGCAACACCGTTGACGAGGCTCTCTCGGCCCTTGAGTCAGGGCCGGAGCTGGATGCGGTCCTGCTTGACATCAACCTCAGGAATGAACCCGGGGACAAGAGCGGCATCGCCCTCGCGAAGGTGATCCGGGACCGCTACAAGGACGTTCCGATGGTGGCCTACTCCGTCTTCTACGCCGATGAGATCCTGGACGAGGTCTCTCCGGTCTTCGACCGCTATTACTCCAAGGGGTCGCGCCCGGTGGCGGAGCTCGAAGAGGCGCTGGAGGAGATCCGGAAGCTGGCCATGGCGCACCAGCGGCGCGAGCAGTGAGCACCGTCGCCATCTCCGCTGGCGCCGCTTTCCTCGCCGCGACCGTTTCCACCCTCGCCGCCCTCTACGTGGGACGCCGTAACCGTGGGACGAGCCTGCGGGTGGCCGAGTTCCAGAAGGAGCTGGCCGAGGTCGTGCAGCGACGGCAGCTGTGCCTCACCCTCGGCTCTCGAGCCCTGCTGGTCGGAGAACGAGCAGCGGAGGTGAGGAGCGGCGCGGCTTCCTTCCAGCAACTGTCCGCCGCCGCGCGCCAAGAGGAGACGCGCCGCCGCATGGATCGCCTCGATCGCGCCTGCGACGGCTTCGTCGAAAGTTGGGTGGAGGTGGCGGGCTGGGATCTGGCCCCCGTCCGTCTCGGGCTCCTGGTCGACGAGCTCAGCAATGCGCTGGAGACCGCCCGACTTCTCGTTGTGCTCGACGACGTCACCCAGCAGAGCCTCGCCCTACGCGAAGTCGACCGAGTCGCGCGCCTCATTAACGGTCTTTGCTTTGAGATGGCGAAAAGCCTCGTCATGCCAATGGCTAATCCTTCCGGAGTGCCGTGAAACTTCGATTGCTGCTTGGCGTGTCATAGGGCTTGCACCCGAGCGTCGCGCGACGGTAAGTCATTGGCACTTCGAATCCCAGAACCGTGTCCCGAAATATGTCCCCGACTCCACCGAACTCCGCTCAACTGGACTGATCGCCTTGGACGCCGCAGGCACGAATCAGCCGCAAATGGCTCCAGAGAGGCAATTCTCAGTCCGGAAACCGGGGTTCGAATCCCCGTAGCGGTACTCTTCGGTTGAGGTAAAGGGGATGGAGAACGCTTCGGAGGCGATCGGCTGCGACGACCTGTTGGCGGATGCGCGGGGCAAGATTGAGCGCTTGACTCCCCCCGAGACCTTCGCGGCCATGGAGCAGGGCGCGATCCTGGTCGACATTCGGCCGGTTGACCAGCGGCAGCGCGACGGGCTGGTGCCAGGGGCCCACGTGATCGAGCGCAACGTGCTCGAGTGGCGGCTCGATCCTTGGGGTGAATATCGCGACCCAGCGGTCGCTCGCAACGATCGCCAGGTGATCCTGATCTGCGATGAGGGCTACCAGTCGAGCTTGGCTGCCGCCACCTTGCGCCGGTTGGGCGTTGACGCCGCAGACATGATCGGCGGCGTGCAGGAGTGGCGCCGGCAGGGGCTGCCGCTCCTGCATTGAGCGAGGCGGCGAAGGAATCGAACCTTCCAAGCGGTGGGCTGCACCGCCCTGCTGACTTTGAAGGTCAGATGGGCCACCAGACCCCTGCCGCCCCACGAAGTTTGAGCTTAAGCGAGCCTTTTCTGGCGCGGGAGGTGCCGATCGCCCTCCCGACGCAGGCGGTGTTCGGAGTCAAGCTGCTCTAGCAGGGCTTGAGCGTACTTCCGGCTGAGGCCGAGGGCGTCGCGGACGATGGCGATAGTGACACTGCCGTCGTGTTCGGCGAGGGCGACAGTCGAGGCCGCGAGCTTCTCGTATGCAGGGACGGTGAAGACGACGTCGGCCTTGGCGCGGACAGCCTGGCCGGCGGCGGCGAGTTCGCCGAAGGCAGCCTCTACCTGCTGGCGCTCGGCATCGAGGTCGCTGGCCAGGTGGACGGCGCCCCGAGGGCGGATTCCGTCCGCTTCCAGGGCGTCAAGGACTCGTCGCGCGAAAGGTCCAGGCTCGGGGGGCGGGGAGGCCTGAAGGGGAATGGGCTCCGGTTCAGGAGTTTCTGCCGGAGGCTCCCAGCCGGGTCCGTGACGCGGGGGCACTGCGTCATCGACGATGCCTCCGCCGAGAGTGTCCGGCGGGGAGATCCGGCGCACCACTAGCCGGTCGCCCTGCCGTGCCAGTAGCGGTCGCTCCAGTCGCAATTGGACCCGGCTGTCCCCGAGATCGACGATCCGGGCTGGGCTGTCGCGGGTGCCCAGGTGGACCTGCGCCCGAGGCTCGGCAAGGATCGGCTCGACACCGAAGACGAGCTCGACATCGAGGCGGTAGGTCGCCCGAACACCTGCATCCTTCGTAGCCACCACATCTCCTCGCTGGACCTCGTCGCGGCCAACGCCCGCGAGGTTGAGGGCGACGCGCTGGTGAGGTTTGGCGACTTCGAGCGGCCGATCATGTACCTCGATCGAGCGCACCCGCACCTCGCGCCCCCCGGGAAACAACACTACCTGCTGGCCGCGTTGGAGCCGGCCGGACCAGAGGGTGCCGGTGACGACAGTGCCGTGGCCGGCGATGGTGAAGACGCGGTCGACGTGGAGGACTGGTTGGGAAAGGTCACCGCGCTGGTCAACGACCTCCGCGGCAACTGATTCCAGCGCCAAGCGCAGCTGCTCGATCCCCTCGCCGGTTCGTGAACTGACCTCGACGAGGGGCCGGTCCGGCGCCAGCGCGGCAGCTTCCCCGGCGGCTATACGCCGCCTCTCGGCGTTGACGAGGTCGATCTTGCTTAGCGCCAGGGCACCCGGCTTCACCCCGAGCGCTCGTAGTACCGCCAGGTGCTCTTTGGTCTGCGGCATCGGGCCGTCGTCGGCCGCGACCACCAGCAGAAACATGTCGACGCCACTGGTGCCGGCGATCATCGTCCGCACGAAGCGCTCGTGCCCCGGAACGTCGACGAGGCTGAGCCGGCGCCCGCCGAGGTCGAGCTCGGCAAAGCCGAGCTCGATCGAGAGGCCACGTCGCCGCTCCTCGACGAGGCGATCGGTGTCGCGGCCGGTCAGCGCCCGCACTAGCGCCGTCTTGCCGTGGTCGACATGGCCGGCGGTGCCGACCGTGAGCGGCAGCGGAGCCTGCTCAGGAGAGGGCATCTCGCGTTGCCGCGGCCGCTTTGGCCGCTTCGTCGTCGCTCATCGTTCGCGGGTCGAGGACGACCCGGTTCTTGACGATCCGGGCGACGACCGGCGGTGCGGCTTCTCGCAGCCGCGCCAGAAGGGCTTCGGCGCCGACCTCGCCGGGAGCGACCGCGCAGACCGGCCCTTCCAGCGCCACGTCGGCGAGTGAACCACCGCCGGGAGCTCCGCTCTCGCGCGAGACCTCGGCTCCCCTGCCGATAACTGCAACCATCGCCTCGGCTCGCACCAGCAGCTGCTCTTCCGGTGCCTCGACCATCGCCAGCGCCGGCAGGGAGCCCCGCCCCTCGTCGCGGTGCAGGCGCAGACTCGCTTCCAGCGCCGCGATCTGCAGCTTGTCGAGCCGCATCGCTCGAGCAAGGGGATGACACCGGCAGCGCTCAACCGCCCCGGCGCGGCCGAGCAAGACTCCGGCCTGCGGACCGCCCAGCAACTTGTCGCCCGAGCAACAGGTGAGATCGGCCCCGGCCGCGACCGCGGCGCGTACGGTCGGTTCGTTGTGCACTTCCTCCAGGGCACCGGAGCCGAGGTCGTTGACCATCGCGATCCCGCGATCCCGCGCCAGCTTTGCCAGCTCGCCGACATCGGGCTGCTCGGTGAAGCCGACGATTCGGAAGTTCGATTGGTGAACGCGGAGGATCGCGGTGGTGCGATCGTTGATTGCCGTGGCGTAGTCGATGAGACGAGTGCGGTTGGTCGTCCCGACCTCGATCAGGGTGGCGCCGGAGTAGGCGAGGATGTCGGGAATGCGGAAAGAGCCGCCGATCTCGATTAACTCACCGCGGCTGACCAGTACCTCGCCCTCGTCGGCCAGCGCGGCCAGGGCCAGCATTACTGCCGCCGCGTTGTTGTTGACAGCCAGCGCTGCCTCGGCTCCGCTTAGTTCCCGCAGAAGGTCCTCCAGGTGCGCGCCGCGGCTGCCGCGTCGCCCGCTCTCCAACTCGTACTCGAGGTTGCTGTAGCCGGAGGCGACCTCGACGACACGCGCGACTGCCGCCGGCGCCAGCGGCGCTCGGCCGAGGTTGGTGTGGAGAACGACGCCGGTGGCGTTGATCACTCGGCGCAGACTCGGTCGTAGGAGTGCTGCGAGCCGCTGTTCGGCCGCTGCCGTGAGCTCCTGCTCTGCTGGTACCTCGCCCCCTATGAGAACTGTTTTGCGCGCCGCGGAGATCGCCCCTCGCGCCGCTGCTGCGGCGAGGTGGTGCGGCCCTCCAGCCAGCCTAGAAGCGAGGCGCTCTACGGAGGGGAGGCTGCGGAGCTCCTCAGCCTGACTGCTATCGGTGTCGGTTTCCATTGCGTCTCCCGGCTACCCTCGAAGTGATAATCGTGGCCAGCGACATTCTGAAACTCACCCAACTGTCCCACGGCGCAGGCTGCGCCTGCAAGGTCGGGGCTGCTGATCTGCGCGAGCTGCGCTCGGCGCTGCCACTCTCCTCTGATCCGAATCTACTGGTAGGCCTCGATCCGGCCGACGATGCTGCCGTCTACAGGCTGAGCGACGAGCTCGCGCTGGTTCAGACGCTCGACTTCTTCACTCCCATCGTCGACGACCCCCGTGACTTCGGCCGAATCGCCGCCGCCAACGCTTTATCCGACGTCTATGCGATGGGGGCGCGGCCGGTCCTCGCCCTCAACATCGTTGCCTTTTCACTGCAGGACCTGGGGAGTGATGTGCTGGCTGAGATCCTCGCCGGCGGGGCCGAGGTTGCCGCCGAAGCCGGCGCCGCCCTTGGCGGCGGCCACTCGATTGACGATCCGGAGCCGAAGTACGGAATGACGGTCAGCGGCATCGTCCACCCCGAGGAGATCCTCACTGCCACTGGCGCCCTGGCGGGCGACGAGCTTTACTTGACCAAGCCAATTGGTGGAGGGCTAATCACCACTGGCGCTAAGCGCGGCGTCGCTGAGCCGGCTTGGGTCAACAGCGCGGTAGAGGCGATGGCGGCGCTTAACGCCGATGCATCCGAGGCTGCCCGCGCCGCTGGTGCCCACGCGCTCACCGACGTCACCGGCTTCGGCCTGCTGGGACATCTGCATGAGGTGTGTGAGGCGAGTGGGCTTGCTGCCGAGCTCGAGGCGGATGCGGTCCCCGCTCTTCCGGGGGCACTCGAGCTGGCGGCCTCAAGAAAGGCCGAGGCCGGCGGCAGCGCTCGCAATGCCGCCGACGCCGAACGCTTCACCACCTGGTCATCGAAGATCTCGGCCGAGCGTCGCAGTCTTCTCGCCGATGCGATGACCTCGGGTGGTCTGCTTGCCGCCGTGCCGGCGGGAGCTCCCATGACTGGGACGAAGATCGGCGCCCTCGTCCCCGGCGAGCCGGGGCGGATCTCGGTTCTCTGAGGCCCACCCACCCCGATCGGCGCGTGTTCCGGGTCCCGCGTTGACACCGATACTGGCGCATGCTTTACTGAATACTCGACAATTCCTTTGAGGAAAAGGGGACACTAATGGCTACGGTAGATGACGTCTATCCCGTGGTATCAGGAGAGGGATTTGAGGTTCCTGTCGGGTGGCGTTCCGATCCGATCGCGCCCAGTTGGATCTCCAGTGCTCTGCAAAAGCGGGGGTGGCGACTCGATTTGACTCAGCTGGGAGAGTCCGAAGTGAGGTTTGTCGACGGGACCGGGGCTGGACACTTGCCCTACCCTCCGATCCAATTGGGAGGTATGGAGGGGGTCGGCTCCCTGCCGACCGTTGGATTTGCCCGGATGGCGTCTGACTTCATGACCTACCGGAGGGATCGCCTGTCCTTGCAGGTCATCGTCACCGAAACCCCTGATTCTTGGGCTCGGCAGTGGGCGACTTATATTCTTGAAAGCGGTTCCCAGCAGTCGATCCCCCTGGGCTCCGGCGTCGCAGACGAACGGGGGGCGGCGCTCCACGACGGCGACTTTCTTATCCGGGCAACCTGGTGGGTTGACGGCGTTCGGTTGGGCCCCGGCGAACTTGGGCGATATGCCGCATCCACGGCCGAAGAGTTGCTCGCGCTAAGTCCGGATGAGGCCTGACGAGCCGTGGCCTGGACGGCGAACGTCATCGCTCTCTCGCTGACGCTGGCGGGGACGGCGGCGCTCGCCCTTGCGCTTCTTTGGCGCGTTACCACCTGGCAGACGCATGCTGCCGATCAACTGACCAATTTCGAGGGGCTATCGATCGGCAGCTTGACGAAGCCGCTCTCAGCGCACACCGGGCGCGAAGACGCCGAGGTCATGTTTGGCGACAAGGTGACTTTTCTGGTGTTCGCGACTTCTAACTGCAAACCGTGCGGGGAACTGCTGCGTGTAGTGGTCACCCACCCGGCCACCCGGCACATGCGAAAGGTGGTCGTATCCGATGACGATCGGCTGCAGATCCCGCAGGAGCTTGGCTGCTTGTGGGAGAGCTACCGCTTCCACGACGAGGAAAGGTCCCGCAACGACTGGAGGGCACCTGTGAGCCCTTACTTCTATGTGATTGACGAGTTCTCGCGAATCTTGGCGAAGGGTGTGGCGAATCGACCCGAGCACCTTGATCGCTTGCTTGATTTGCCACCGACTTCTTTGAAGGTCGAGACCCTGGCGTCAATAGAGATGAGGAGCTGACGATGGAAAACGGAACTCCACGCCCGCTGGACGCAAGAGAGTTTGGGCGTGAACAAGCAAGCGGCAACTCCGATCTGCTCAGCCAGGTGGAGCCGGACGGTCAGAGGATCAACGTGGCCGAAGATCAGATTGCCCGTGGCCTCACCCGGGCCATCACCCGCAGGACGGCGTTCAGCAGGATGATGCGCGGCAGCTTGGTGGTAGGTGGTGCGCTTGCCTCCCCGATGGCTTTGTTCACTGGCCAGGCATCTGCGACCTACTGTACGAACAACGGCACTTGGGGCGGATGCGAATGCGCCCAGACGACCAACTGCGGCGATCTCGGGGCTGCTTGTACGGCGGAGGGAGCCTGCAACCCCAACAGTGGCCTTCGCGTTCGTTGCAACTTCTGGGGCAATCAGGACGTTCAGGGCCAGTACTGCTGGTGTGGAACCCACTGCACATACGGGGGTGGCAACAACGGCCATCGCGTTTGCTGCGATTGCTGGAAAGGCGGTAGCGGCAGCTGCAAAGATCCCAATGGGGGAACCCCCTGCATCTGCGTCCACTGGCATCCCAACTGAGAGGTAGGGCCGATGGGCGGATGGCGAATCCTCGAACTGGCGGTAGGGCTCGTCCTCGCCTCCGGGGTGGTGGCGAAGGTGGCGCGCCCTGCAGGGTTCCTCTCGGCGGTGCGTGAATTTCGCTTCCTTTCCCGCGGGGCGGCGACTGGTATCGCCGTTGTGGCAATCGGGGCGGAGGCCGTCGTCGCCATCCTCTTGCTCGGCCAGATTGCTCCGCCTTTGGGGCTGGCTGGGGCCGCGCTCCTCTTCGGAGCATTCGGCATCGCAAGCTGGCTTCAGGTCAGGGAGGCCGGTGGCGGGGGGGCTGAGTGCGGATGCCTCGGGGGCACGCTGAGACTGCGCCACAGCCTGGGTGCGGTGGTCCTGAACGGAGGAGTCGCCGTCCTCTGCCTCGCCGGTGCCGCTGTGGCGACGTTCGGCGATCGCGGTGGGGAATCGGCCAGCTCGGGTGAATCGGGGCTGATCGGGGCGCTTGCCTTGCTCATGGCCGCGATCTACTGGACTTCCCACTACGCGATCTCGGTGATCTCGGAGGTGGAGGCGCAAGCCAACGAACAAGGGGACCAAGCATGACTACTTCTCAATCAGTGGTGGCCGGCGTACTTTGGATCGCGACTCTGGGGCTGCTGGCGCTGGTGCTCCTGAACTACCGGTTGATAGACCGGCTCTACTCCGGCGCCAGCTTGATGAAAACGGGCGGCCTCAAGCCAGGAGTCGAGATCCCTCCGATCAACGTGGTCACCGACCACGAAGGCGGGGGCGCGGCGCTCCTCCTGCCGACCAACGGTGAGCGTTACCTGGTGGCATTCGTGAGCGTCGATTGCGACGGTTGTCGCGCCTTGCTCAGCACGTTGGCGGCTCGAAAGGAGTTTTCCGGGTTTATGGCCGCAGTGGTCGTAGAGGGGGTTCCCTATGGCCGGCGGGTGGCCCCGCTTCCAGAGGGAGTTCCCATATACGTGGCCCATGCGGGCGATCGCGTCAAGCGGGACTTTGGCGTCACCGTCGTCCCGCTCCTCTACGTGTTGCGCGAGGGGAAGGTGCTGGCGACGGGAGCCGTCGCCAGCGAGGACGAACTCCGCAAGCTGCTCGAACAGGCAGATGCCAACGAGGAGGAGTTCGGTTCCGCCACTGAACCGGTGGTCGTTCCCGGAAATCGCCGTGTGGATGCCACCGCCACCGCGGAGATGAGCCCCGATGGGGGGTGATCCGGCCGTTGCTCTGATCTGGCTAGCCGCACTCCTCGCAGGAGGATTGAGCACCGCGAGCTCCTGAACCGTCAACATGATCGGTGGGATCGCCTCCCTGGTTCAGGGAGAACGGAAGAGAAGGCTTGGGGTGAAGATGTGGCTCTCCCACCTGGGATTCGGAATGATCGGAGGGGCCGGGATGGCCGGAATCGTCTGGCTGCTTTTCACGCCGTTGCGGACGATTCCCCCGGAGCCCGTTGCTTTCGTCATCTTCCTCGGGATTGCGGCTGCGTCCGTATTGGCGGAGCTGAATCTCATACCTATGCCGCGGCAGGCCCGTCAGGTTCCGCAGTGGTGGTACGCCCGCTATGGGCCGGCGCGCAGCTATGCCCTTTACGGGCTTTGGCTCGGCGCCGGACTGGCGACCAACATCACCTACACGGTGGAGTTCGTCGTCTTCGCATCTGCTGCGCTTCTGCTGTCGCTGCCCCAGGCGCTGATCGTCGGGCTTGCCTTTGGGTTCGCTCGCACTGCTTTCGTGGGTCCCCTTGGCTTGGCTCCAGGGGCTGCGGGCTGGTGGAGTCGCCAGTATGCAGGCGGCATGCAGGTTCGGATGGTGATCAGCTGCATACTGTCGGTGGGCGTTGTCATTGGGGCGGCCTGGACGATCGTGTGAACAATCTCCATGCAACGTTTGTGGGGGCTCCCGGCTTATAGGTATGTGGACGCCGTGATCGACATCGATAGGGCACCAGAGCGACGAGAGGGGACGACTGAGTCCATGGCGTTTCCGGAGTTCTTCGAGCGGGAGTACCCGCGGCTGGTGCGCTTGATGGTTCCGACGACGCATGATCTCGCGGTGGCTGAAGAGGCGGCGCAGGAGGCAATGATGCGCGTTTTCGAACGATGGGAGCGAGTCAGGCAGCTGGAGTCGCCGGTCGGCTATGCCTACGTGACCGCCGTCAACGCCAGCCGCCGCCGCTTTCGGCGTCCCTGGGTAGCCTTGTCCGACGAGCTGCCCGACTCGAAGGCGGACCCTGCATCGCTGGTCGTCAGTCGTGATCGGCTGCTGACCGCGCTGGGGCGATTGTCGCGGGTCGAGCGGGACGCGCTGCTGCTGGTCTCGGTTCTCGGCCTCAGCGCCGAGGAGGCTGGACGCGCCCTAAAGATCAAGCCGGCTTCGGTCCGTAGCCGGTTGCACCGCGCCCGTGCTTCGCTACACGAATTCGAGGAGGGATGATGAAAAGGGACGATTTAGGGCTTCAGATCGAGAGAAGCCTCGAGGGTCTTCAGCCAAAGCCGATTTCGGCCGAAGCGATCGGTTCTCGCGCCGCACGCCGCCGCACCCGGCGGCGGGGGGTAATGGCCGGCGCTGCCATCCTGGTCCTCTTGGCTGTCGTGACCATCGGTCTTGCGGGTAGACCCTCGAGCGGTCCTCTGGCCCCGTTGACGGTGGAGGCTTCTGCGCGCGTACCCCTGTCGGGGAAGGTGATTTCCACCGCGTCTGACGGAGATCATCTCTGGGTTTTGACCTGCTCGGCATATTGCGCAGGCTCCCCATTCGAGCGGACCTCTCGTGGATCCCTGATCAAGGTCGACAGTCGTCTCGGCACGGTGGTGGCGGCCACCTCCGTGGTCAATCCGCATCTGGTTGCCGTCGGTGAAGGAGCCGTGTGGACCGTTGCTTTCCCTGACGGGGTGGTGACCAAGATTGACCCGACGTCACTCGACGCGGTTGCGAGCACCCAGCTCTCTCTTCCCCGGCCCATTGCGCCGGATGCCGCCGATGCCATGGCCTTTCTCCCAAGCGGCATTGCCGTAGGAGAGGGTGCGGTATGGGTCAGCACTGCCCGGGGGTACCTGGCCGAGATCGATCCCGAGGCAGTCGAGAGGCGCCGCATCATCGCTCTGCCCTATTCCCCTGCCGGGATCGCGATAGCCGGGGGACAGCTTTGGCTGTCGGCTGGACCCCTCGGGGTCGGGGGAGTGGACCCCGAGAGCGCGATCCTCAGTCCCCCACAGCCCATTCAGGGCTCACGTGGCGACCGTCTCAGCGCTGACTATCTCACGGCAACGGAAGGTTCCCTGTGGGTTCGGGGCGCCTGGATCCGGTCGGGCGAGGGTGACGAAAATGAGCCGGGGCAGGAGGGGGAGGCGGTGGGCCTTTTGCGCCTCGACCCCCACGGCGGCCAAGTGCTGGAAGAGGTCGGCTTCGATCCTTTCCTCACGATCAGCGCTGTCAGTGGCTCGCACCTCTGGCTCTCTGGGCACGAGCTGCCGCAGGGAACCGAAGCCATTTACACGCTGAGGCCGGGGACCGGGACCGTCGAGTTGGTGGCTCGACTGGCCGAGCCGGGAGTCGTGATCGGTGCCGTTGAGAACGACCTGTGGGTAGCCCGTCCAAACGACTACCTGCAGAGATATGAGATGCCCGTCAAGGGGGGAGACTGATCACGACGTCGGATTGCAGCGACGGCTCGCCGAGCTCCTCGGTGTCAGCCCGTCGTCATTCCTCAGCGGGTATCTCGATACCGAGCTTGCCCAGCGCCTCGCCGCCGTCTTCCTTGTGATCGGCCACGCCGCTGCGGAGGCGCTCGGAGGCGATGGCGGCGGCTTCGTCGTCGGTTGGACCTGAGCCGATCTCCTGGGAAGAAGAGGCATCGGAGCAAGGCTACCTCGCCCCCCGATGCTCATTTCCCGGCCTAGAAAGCATGTCCCGAAATGTGTCCCCGACTCCACCGAACTGGATCGAACTCAACTAAACGACCTCGAGGGAATTGGCCTGGATCGGCCGCAAATGGCTTCGCAGAGGCAATTCTCAGTCCGGAAACCGGGGTTCGAATCCCCGTAGCGGTATCCCTCACGGTTCGACCAGAGCTTTCACTTCGCTTTCGTCGATGAACGTTCCCCGGCGGCCATGGATCTGCTCTTCGCCGATGTCGATCGTGCAGGTGACTCCTTCGGCCATGCAGATTCCCTGGGCCACGATTCCCGCGGGGCTGCGGAAGACGACTTCGGAGTTGGCGGACTCATGCGCGTAGGTGATCGGGTAGACGCCGCCCAGTGAGATCGCGGCTATCAGGCGCCAGGGTTCGATCATCGCAGGTCCAACGTGGGTGTACTCAACGTCTTCGTCCGTGAAGCCGGCGCATCCCCCCGCGGGCGTGCCCTCTTCCTGCACGGGCCCCGCGCTGGCCTGGTCGCGGATGAGAACGTTGGAGCCCTGGGGGCTGTCGACGATATAGGCGTCGCCGACACCGACCTGGAAGCGATCGGTCGCGCCGGTGAACTTTCCGTTGACGATCAGCGGCAGCGCAAAGTTGGCAGCTTGCTCAAGCAAGGTGATCGGATGTTCCATACCCTGCTGAGCGATCACGATCGCGCGCAGTTCTTCGCCGCAGTAGCCGGGCTGGAACCAGGATCCCTTCATGCCCGGAATCGGCCGCGCTACGCCTGGGCAGCCCGCGATCTCGAATCCCAGTGCCTCCATCGGCCCCGGCTGGATTCCCTCAACGTCTTCCCAACCGAGTCGCAGCGAGGAGCGCTCGGGCTCTGGTATTCCCAGGCCGGGTTTCCAGCCCTGGCAGTCGTCAACGTTTGCCGGGGCGTCCTCGAGCGAAATCTCCTTGGGCTCCTGGACCCTCCCCTTGCGGTGGGTCGAGATCTGCTTGCCATTGCGGTCGTCTTCCGGAGTGAGCTGGAGCGGGAAGAGGACCGAGGCGACGACGAGGCCGGTCGAGACCAGCGCGACGACGGCCAGCACCAAGGCGCTGATCGCGGCCGCAAGGCTGAATTCGCCGGGCCTAGTGTCGGGCCTGGAGAAGAACTCACGCACGCGTTTGACCGGCTTGAAGTGGATCTGGCCTATGCGCCGGCAGAGCATCTTCCAGTACTTCGAGGCTCTGACCACGTCGCTGGCTCGTTCGATCGTGATGCCTTCGGAAACCAGCTCCGCCCGTGCTTCCTCCAGCTTGCCGGCGGCGAAGAAGAAGATGACCGCGCCGACGGCGGCGGCGGCGAGCAGACCTGGGATCTGTGGGTCCTCCGCAAAGAAGACGAGCCAGGCCGAAGTTCCGATCAGCACCATGCTCGCCAGCTCGAACAGCAACGGCCCCTTGAGGCGATCACGCCAGTAGCCCTTGCGGAGGTGAATGACGCTGCGGACAAGGATTGCCACCCAGGTGATCAGGTAGGTGAGCGAGAGGAGTTGAGAGACCCCGGTCATGCTGGCGTCCTCCACGGCCAGCGGGAGCAGAGAGACGGAGACGGCGCCGATCGCTCCGACGATGGCCGGCTTTGAAAACGCAGATCGTTTGTTGGTGCTCGGTTTCTCTCCCACGATGTCCCCCATCCCCTTGATTGACTGGTCAGTCAGCCCCCATGATCTTTTCCTAGGAGGGTGAGAAAAACAGGGGTACAAGAGAGCGTTCAATCTCCCTCTCCGGTGAGCGGAGGGGGTTTCCGAACCGGTTGGACATTGAGCCAAGCCTCGGCTCTATATGGGGACTAATCCCGCTTAGACCGATTCGGAACTAGGCAGTACTCAAGAAAAAATCGAGATTGATACAAATCTCGCCTTAACTTTTCTAAACCGGTAATTGAACCGGGCCAACAAGGCCCGAACATGAGGGGTGAGGGAGTGGGGGAGTCTCACAGGCAGCGCTCGAAAGAGCGGATCCAGCAAATCATCGACGCGATCAGCGAAGAGGGTCCGCTCACTTACAAAGAGCTACGTCCGAAATTGCCGAACGTGACGACGGGAGAGCACGTTCGCAACCTCGTCTCCACTGGCAAGCGCTGGGGGGTGCTGCAAAATCTGACGGGAGACGGCGACCTGCCCCCGGGGCGGATGAATGAGGGGACCGGAGCGACCCGGTTCGTCGAGATCTCCAGGCAGGCCGGCTGCGTTGTCGGATTAAACGTAGGCAGAACTTATTTCGCGATTGGAGTTGCCGATCCGAACGGGCGCCTGCTTTCGACTTACGGCGAGCCGCCCAAGGGCCTGAAAGGCAAGGCCAAGGATGCGGCCTGGAGGGAGTACCGGACAGGGCAGATGGACATCCACGACCGCGCCGACGGTCTCGGTGGGGGCGCGCTCCTGAAATACACCGCCAAAAAGACCAACGAATGGCTGGAAAAGTTGGGGGTCGCGCCGGAGGAGGTTCGCGGGATCACGTTGAGTCTCCCCACCCCGGTCAGCACCACGGAGAGCAGGACCCTGACGAACTCGATCGAGCCGACCTTGGCGCCAATCGCCAACATCGAACGTCATTTCAAAGCGGCGCTCGGGAAAGGGCGCTACCCGAAGCTGCAGAAAGTGGTTCTGGCCAATGACGCCGACGTCGCTGCGCGGGCGGAGATCCGCTACGGAAAGGCCCGCGGCAAGCTCGATGTGGTCGCTCTGCACGCCGCTTACGGGGTCGGTGCGGGCATCATCACCGATGGCAAGATCCTCAGGACCGGAGCGGGGGGCGGCGTGGGGGAGATCGGGCACTGCATGCCGCGGGTCTTCTCTGACGAAGGCGTCAAGTACGACCTACCCCCTTTGGATCCTGACGACGACCTGTTTACCTGCGTCTGCGGCTGCCAGGGCCACCTCGAGGCGATGGCGGGCGGGGAGGCGATCGTGCGGCGGATCGAAAGCGGCGCCGACACGGTTAAGCCGAAAGTTCCAAAACAGCTGGCGACGGTGCTGGCGGATCCGAACAAGACGATTGCCCAGAAGCTCGACAAAGTGCTCACGGTCTCCACCGGCGAGAAACCCTGGTCGCCGGGACGGGCGGCGTTGAACGACGCAGCGCGTCTGCTCGGTGGCGCCGTCCATTCGGTCGTGCACCTCTTCAAGCCAGAGGCCGTCTACCTGAGCGGCAAGTTGGGCGAAGCCGGGGAGGGGTTCCTGAAGGAAACCGAAGAGGCGTTTGAAGACCTCGGCTCCCTCGCGGGCTACACCCCCTCGATCGAACTCGGTACCAACGATCTCGGCACCGGCAGCGGCGCCTTCGACAGGCGCTTGATCATGGTCCGAGGGGCGGCGATGACGGCGGTGCGCTCCACCGAGTCGCTGATTACCTTGGAGCGCTTGAAGGCGCTGGAAAAGAAGTTCGGTACCGGTGCCTAGTCTCCGCCGCTCTGGCTACCGCTCCGCCGCACTGGTCGGATCGTTCGGCGAAGCCTGCGCCGGGTCATTCGACCAAGCCCCCGGCGGCTCCGGGACCGGACCGTCGAGCAGCGGGTCCTCGGTTGCCCGCATCCACTCGAGCAGGCGCTCGCGGAACTCGGTCAGCGTCGCTTCGTGGCGCGGGTCGGCGGAGAGGTCGTTGAGCTCGTTGGGGTCGAAGAGGAGGTCGAAGAGCTGCTCTTCGGGGACCTGTTGGTCGGCCCAGCCGGCCTCGGCGAGGATCGTCTTGCTGGCGCTGTCGTCGCAGTTGGCGAGGACGGGGCGGTCGTAGGCGCCGAAGCGGCGGATGTACTTGAAGCGCTCGCTGCGGACGGCGCGCAGGGGCTGGTATGCGGCGTGGTAGGTCATCTCGGCGAAGAGGACGTCATTGACGCTCGTGGTCTCGCCGCGGACGAGGGGCATCAGGCTGGTGCCCTGTAGCCAGGGCGGCTCCTCGATCCCGGCCAGCTCGCAGACGGTGGGGTAGATGTCGAGGTGGCTGACGAGGCCGTCGAGGACGCGGCCGCCGAGGAAGCCGCCGGGCCCGCGCACGATCATCATCACCCCGATCCCGCGGTCGTACAGCGTCGCCTTCGCGCCCGGGAAGGCGAGGCCGTGGTCGGTGGTGCAGATGATCAGGGTGTTGTCCTGGAGGCCGGACTGGTGGAGGCCGTTGAGGACGGCGCCGATCCCCTGATCCAGGGAGCGGGCGCTGGCCTTGAAGGCGGCCATGTCGGCGCGCGTCTCCGGCGTGTCCGGCAGGTTCGCCGGGGGCAGCGAGTAGAGGGTGTCGCGGACCGAGGTCGGGACCCGGTAGGTGCGGTGGGTCTCGAAGAAGCCGACCGACATGAAGAAGGGCTCCTTGGCGGTGCTGAGGCTCTCGATCGCGGTCGGGGCGATGTCGGCGGCGTGGTGGCTGTCGACCTCGATCACCTCGTCGTAGCCGATCACCTCCGGGTCCTCGGAGATGTGCTGCTCGCCGATCAGGACCGAGCGATAGCCGGCCTCGTGGAGGGGATGGACGAGGTGCTGGCTATAGTCGTTGAGCTCCCAGCCGCGGTGGGCGAGGCCCAGCAGGCCGTTGTTGTGGCAGTACTGGCCGGTGAGCAGGGAGGCGCGGCTGCCCGAGCAGGTCGGTGCTGCGCAGAAGGCGTTGCGAAACAGCACCCCCTGGTCGGCAAGCAGCTGGATGTTCGGCGTCGGCACCGGAAAGCCGTAGGGCTGGACGTAGCGGCCGGTGTCGTGGGAGTGGATGTAGAGGATGTTAGGCAGCTTGTCGATAAAGAAAGTATACAATTCTGATCAGAATGCACCTATTAGGTCTCCATCACGTCTCCGCGATCACCGCCTCCCGAGAGGAGTGCCTCGAGTTCTACGGGGGTCTGCTGGGGCTTCCGGCTGCGGCTGAGCCCGCTGCCGGCGTCGTTGCCTTCGCCGCCGATCCCGCCGGCGGGGGGGTGCTGAGCTTCGTCGTCTCTCCGAGCGTCGCACCCGGGGTGGCCGGCCGCGGCCTGGTCCATCGCCTGCAGTGGTCGGTCTCCGGCCCGGCGGCGCTCGAGTCCTGGCGCCGCCGCCTCGACTCGGCGGGCGTCAGCGTTACCGCCTGGCTCAACGGCGCCGGCCACCCGCTGGCCCTGCGCTTCCGCGATCCCGACGGCCTCGAGCACGAGATCGCGATAGCCCTGGGGGCCGGGGGCCTCACCCTCGCCGGCGTTCGCGCCTACGCCGACGCCAGCGTCCAGAGCGGCGACCTGCTCGCCGGGCGCCTGGGCTTCGAGTCCTGCGGCGAGGGAGCCTGGGTGGTTGGGACCGCCCCCGACGCCTGCCGCTACGACTGCGACCCGCCGCCGCCGTCCCGTCCCGTGCAGGGCGCCGGCACGGTTCGCCACGTCGCCTGGGCCTGCCGGCCGGGCGAGGAGCGCGCCTGGCGCCAGCGGGTGATCGGGATGGGGGCCACCGTCAGCCGGGTGATCGAGTGCGATGGCTACCGCTGCTTCTTCTTCCGCGAGCCCGACGGGGTGCTCTTCGGCGTCGCCACCCGCAGCGCGGTGGGGGGCGGCGCGCAACCGCGGTTCCAGCTCCCGCACCCGGCCGCGATCCCGCCGCGGATCGCCCGCCCGATCGGGATCCTCGCCGCCGCCTAGTCGGGCTTAGGACCCGGCCTCGTCGAGTTCCTCTTCGAGCAGCGGCGTCGCGTCGAAGACCTGGGAGGAGTCGGGGAGGTCGATCTTGGGACGGGCGTCGAAGGCGAAGAGCTCCATCCGCATGTCCATGGTCACCGGTGACTGATCCTCCTCGGAGGGGAGCGCCATCACCATGCGACTGCGGCGGACGATGCCTTTGCCGTCGATCGAGGCTTCGGTGAGGATTGGCGAGGGGGAGAGGGCGGCGTACTTCTCGTAGAGGTCTGCGACCTCGTCGTTGCCTTCCTCGCGCATCAGCTCCGCGTAGTCGCCCATCGTCGCCGTCGCCCGGTAACGCTCGGTCGGAACTCCGCGCACCGGTTCCTGGCCCATCTTTTGGACGTCGCCGCTGACCGCGCGCAGCATCTGCAGCGAGTCTTCGGGGTTGCTGCCGCTGCCGCTCAGTATCACGTCCTCTTCGCTCTGGCCGAGGAAGGGCCGGATCTCCACCCATTCCTTGCCGTCGGGAAGCTCATCGGCCATGCCGCCGCTGCCGCGCAGGTAGAAGGAGGTTCCGTCGGCGACCGTCTCGACCGAGACCCGGCCGAGAGGGGATGAGGGCAGGACGAGGACGGCTCGACTGCGGCCGGTTTCGGAGTTGTAGGCGCCATAGCCGCTCGCGTGCAGCGGCTCGGGTAGGGCGGCCGAGGTGTAGATCACCTTCATCGTGAACTTTGCCCCGGGGGAGGTCTGGGTCCGCTCGGCGGCTGCCGCGACCGGGTTGAGCTCGAGTGGAGCTTCGCCGCCGTTGCCCTCGTTGACGAAGGAGTTGATGACGACCAGGAACATCAGCAGCGCCAGAAACCTGACCCCGTACATGAGCTTGCGCGAGAGCGGGTCGAGCGGTTCGCCGCCGAATCCTCTGGGCTCGAGGCGCGAGCGGCGCGGGCCTGGGTCCTGCGGTACGGCCGCGGGCGCAGAGCCGGCGCCGTGGCTCCCCCAAAGGGGTTCGGCGCCGGGCGGCGGAGATGAGGTTGGCGCGTCTCCCGTCAAGACATAGAGTCATCGGCCATCCAGGCGATCGACTTGAGCATTTAGATGGGACTGCTGGACCCCACCCCGCCGCCGTTCGAGGTCGCCGAGTGGCGGCGCCTGCCGCACCTGGAGCGGATCAAGCTGCTGGCCCAGGACTGGGCGCTGAACGGGTTCGGGACCCCGGTCGCCGTCTACTTCCTCTACGTCTTCAAGATCCTCGTCTACGCGGGTGGCGGCGCCCTGCTGATCTTCGCCACCAGCGGCTGGCCGGAGTGGACCGACCCGGTCGTCTTCCAGAAGGCGGTGGTCTGGACGCTGCTGTGGGAGGTGCTCGGGCTCGGCGCCGGCTCGCTGCCGCTGACGCTGCGCTTCAGCCCGATGGTCGGCGGCTTCCTCTACTGGCTGCGGCCGGGGACGACGCGGCTGCCGCCCTGGCCCGAGAAGGTGCCGGGGACGCGGGGAACGACCCGGACCTGGCTCGACGTCGCTCTATACATAGGGCTGATCGGTGCGGCGCTCTACCTGCTGCTCTCGCCGGGGCGGGACCCGCTCGACCCGGTCGCGGTTGGTGGCCTGCTGGCGTTCCTCGGCGCCCTCGGCCTCCGCGACAAGGTCCCGTTCCTGGCGGCCCGGGCGGAGATCTACGGCACCCTCGCGATCATCTTCCTCTTCCCGGTGACCAACCTGGTGATCGCGGCGCAGCTCGTCTTCTTCTGCATCTGGTGGGGGGCGGCGGCCTCGAAGCTGAACCGCCACTTCCCCTTCGTGGTCACGGTGATGATCAGCAACACGCCCTGGAACAAATCCCGGCGGGCGAAGCGGCGGCTCTACACGGACCACCCGGAGGACCTGCTGCCTTCGCGGATCGGGGCGATGAGCGCGCACCTCGGGACCGTGATCGAGTTCACCCTGCCGCTGATCCTGATCCTCACCCAGGGCGGTTTGATCGGGACCCTCGCCCTCGCCGGGATGGTGATCTTCCACGTCCACATCTTCTCGACCTTCCCGCTGGCGGTGCCGCTGGAGTGGAACGTGTTCATGATCTTCGGCCTCTTCTTCCTCTTCGGCCACTACGCCGACGTGCCCTTCTCGACGATCGACGACCCGCTGCTGCTGGCGATCCTCGGGCTGATCTGCGTCGGGCTGCCGCTGCTGGGGAACTTCCGGCCTGACCTCGTTTCCTTCCTGCCCTCGATGCGCTACTACGCCGGCAACTGGGCGACGAGCCAGTGGCTGTTCCGGCGCGACAGCGGGGCGGAGGCGAAGCTCGACCGCGAGATCGTCAAGGCGGCGCCGGTCGTCGAAGAGCAGCTGGCGAAGTTCTACGAGCCGGAGCTGATCGAGGTCCTCCTCTACAAAGGCCTCGCCTTCCGCTCGATGCACTCGCACGGGCGGGCTCTGAACGCGCTCTCGATGCGGGCGGTGGACGACGTCGAGGACTACAGCGTGCGCGAGGGCGAGCTCGTCGCCGGGGTCGTCCTCGGCTACAACTTCGGCGACGGTCACTTCCACGACCATCGCCTGCTGGCCGCGGTCCAGGAGCGCTGCCGGTTCGCGCCGGGGGAGCTGCGGGTGGTGACGCTGGAGTCCCAACCGGCGCACGTGCAGCGGCAGCGCTGGCGGATCTGGGACGCGGCGGACGGGCTGGTCGAGGAAGGCTGGGTCGACGTCCGCGAGATGGTCAAGCGCCAGCCCTGGCTGGGAGACGACCCGCTGCCGCTCCACCCGGTGGACCGAACGCAGTTGTCCCCGGTATCCGGGGACAACTGACCATGGCCACTGCGATCGTCGTCGGCTCCGGGCCCAACGGGCTCGCTTGCGCGGCGACGCTGGCGAGCCGGGGGGTGGCGGTGACGGTGATCGAGGCCGCCGAGACGATCGGCGGCGGCGCCCGCAGCTCCGAGCTGACGGTGCCCGGCCTGCTCCACGACGAGTGCAGCGCCACCCACCCGATGGCGGTCTCCTCGCCCGCGGTCGTCTCGCCGGGCCTGGAACTGGAGCGGCACGGGCTCGAGTGGGCCTGGCCGGAGGTCGACCTCGCCCACCCCTTGGATGGGGGCGGGGGAGGGGCGATGCTGCGCTCGATCGAGGCGACGGCGGCGGGGCTCGGCGAGGCGGGGCCGAAGTGGCGGCGGATCTTCGGCGCGCCCTCGGAGGACTTCGAGCCGCTGACCGAGGACATCTACCACCCGCTTATCCACTTCCCGCGCCACCCGCTGCGGCTGGTCCGGTTTGGGCTGCCGGCGCTGGCGCCGGCGACGGTGCTCGGGCGGGCGCTGGGGACCCCGGAGGCGGCGGCGCTCTTCGGCGGCGTCGCCGCTCACTCCTACGCGCCGCTCGACCGGCCCCTCGCCTCCTCCATCGGGATGGCGCTCGTCTGCTCCGGGCACGCTTACGGATGGCCGGTGGCGAAGGGCGGCTCGGTCTCGCTCGCCAACGCCTGGGCGGCGGTGATCCGCGAGCACGGCGGCCGGATCGAGACCGGGCGGCGGGTGCGCTCCCTCGGCGAGCTGCCCGCGGCCGACGCCGTCGTCCTCGACCTCGCTCCGCGTGGGGTGCTGGAGCTGGCCGGGGAGCGGTTGCCGGCGCGCAGCGCCCGCGCCTACCGTCGCTACAAGCACGGCCCCGGCGCCTTCAAGGTCGACCTCGCGGTCGAGGGCGGGGTGCCGTGGACGATGGAGGCGGCGCGGCGAGCCGGCACCGTCCACGTCGTCGGCTCCCTCGAGGAGCTGGTCAACGCCGAGGGGCAGATCAACCGTGGTCGGCTGCCGGAGCGCCCCTTCGTCCTCGTCGGCCAGCAGTACCTGGCCGACCCCGGGCGCTCGCAAGGTGACGTCCACCCGATCTGGGCCTACGCGCACGTGCCCAGCGGCTACCCCGGCGACGCGACCGAGACGGTGCTGGACCAGATCGAACGCTTCGCCCCGGGCTTGCGCGAGCGCATCGTCGCCCGCGCCGTCCGCACCCCGGCCCAGATCGAGGCCGGCAACGCCAACTTCGTCGGCGGCGACATCCTGGGTGGAGCGAACACGCCGCTGCAGACCCTGCTGCGCCCCCGCATCCACCCGGTCCCCTACTGGACCGGCATCCCCGGCGTCTTCATCTGCTCCGCCGCGACCCCACCCGGCGCCGGCGCCCACGGCATCAACGGCTTCAACGCCGCCGAAGCGGTGCTGCGCACGCTCTGAGCCTGCGATTGATCACCTCACAGGTGGCAAATCGCAGGTTCGTTCAGTCCCCGGGGATGAGCGGGCGCACCGGCAGCGGGCCGGTCGTTTCGGGACGTGCTTCGAGGTGACGCACGCTGGGGACGAAGAGGACGGCGACCGCGCAGAGGAACATCACCCCCGCGCAGAGCCAGAGGGAGGTCGAGAGCCCGACCCCGGCGGCGAGCGGGCCGATCAGCGCCAGGCCCAAGGGCTCGATCGCCAGGGAGCCGAACCAGTCGTAGGCGATCACCCGCGAGAGCGACTCCTGGGGGACCTGTTGGATCGCGACGGTGTCGTAGAGGACCTCCGCCAGGCCGACGGCGGTGCCGGCGACGAGGGCCCCCGCGGCGATCACCGCCGTCCCCGCCGGGATCGCGAGCAGGGCGACCGGCAGGGCGATCAGGAGGATGCCGGTCTCGCTGACCAGCAAGGGGCGGCGCGGCCGCACCGCGAGCGCTAGGCCGCCTCCGACCAGCCCGCCGACTCCCCAGAGCGCCGCGATCAGCGCCCAGGAGCTGGAGCCGCCGAGGGAGTCCTCGGCCACGGTCGGTCCCAGCACCATGAAGGCGGGGAAGAAGACCGCGTTCATCACCGCCGCCGAGAAGACGATCGCGATCATCCAGCTGCGGCTCGAGAACTCCCGCCAGCCGTGCCGCAGTTCGGCCAGGAACGCGCCTTCCTGCTCCGGCGGCCGCAGGCTCGGCGCCCGCACGCCGAGCAGGCAAGCGGCGCTGACGGCGAAGGTGGCGGCATTGACCGCGAGCGCCGATCCCGGCGATCCCAGCGCCAGCAGCACCCCCGCCAGCGCCGGCCCCGCCACCTTGCCGGCGTGGCGCGAGACGTTCAGCAGCGCGTTGGCTTCCTGCAGGCGGTTGCCGGGGACGACCTGGGGGACGATCGCGGTCGAGGCCGGGTTGAAGAAGGCGGTGGCGGCGCCGTCGACTGCGTAGAGCAGCGCCAGCTGCCAGATCTCGGCGGTGCCGGTGAGCAGGAGCACCGCGGCCAGGCCCATCGCGACGGTCTGGGTGAGGTCGGCGCCGAGCATCGCCAACCGCGGCGAGACCCGGTCGGCGACGACGCCCCCGGCCAGGACCAGCGCCGTGATCACGACGCTGTGGGAGGCGAGGACGAGGCCGAGGTCGGTCGCCGACCCGGTCAGGTCGAGGACGGCGAAGGCAAGCGCGATCGGCGCCATCCCATCGCCGATCAGCGAGATCGTGCGGCCGGCGAAGAGCCGCCGGTAGTCCGGTTCCCGCAGCACGTTGAGGCGGTCGAGAGGGGGCACCCGAGCAGGATAGGCTGGGTTAAAGAAGCTCCACCTGGGGGTAGCTCGCCCTCACCAGGGCACTATGGGAACTTCGTCTAAAACCGAGACCGGGGCGGCGGGCAGCGAGCACAGGTTTGGCTGCTCGGCGCCGCTGAGCATGGGGGTGGAGGAGGAGCTGCTGCTGGTCGATCCCGACTGCGGCCTCGTCGCCGAGGGCGAAAAGGTGATGGACGAGATCGACCCCGGCCACCGGGGAGCGGTCTCGACCGAGATCTTCGCCACCCAGATCGAGCTCAAGACCGGCATCTGCCATGACGCCGCCCAGGCCACGCGAGAGCTGGCGGAGGTGCGGCGGGCGGTTGTGGCGACTGGGGCGCGGCTGATGGGATCGGGCCTCTACCCGGGCGACTCCGGCGAGCCGGCCCTGATCGAGAAGTCCCGCTACGTGCCGGTGAAGAAGGACCTGGTCAGCCTGCTGGCGACGCCGCCCTGCGGCCTCCACGTCCACGTCGGCGTTCCCGATCCCGAAACCGCCGTCGCCGTCGCCAACGCGATGCGCCACCACCTGCCGGTGCTGGAGGCGGTGACCGCCAACTCCCCCTTCCGCGACGGCGAGGACACCGGGATGGCGAGCGCCCGCGCCAGCGTCGTCCGCAGCTACCCCCGCTTCGAACTGCCGCGCGCCTTCGAGGACTACGAGGATTTTCTCCGCGTCGCCGACCAGCTGATCGCCGCCGCCGGGGTCGAGGACTACACCTACATCTGGTGGGACGTGCGCCCGCACCCCAACCTCGGCACGGTCGAGGTGCGGGGGATGGACGTGCAGCCGCGGCCGGAGGAAAACGCCGCGATCGCCGCCCTGATCCAGGCCCTGGCGGCGAAGGAGATCGACAGCCCCAGCACCGTCAGGCTCGCCCGCGAGGCGATCGAGGAGTCCTACTACCAGGCCGGCCGCTACGGCCTCGAGGCCCGCCTGATGGTCGACGACCACACCGCCGCCCCCGCCCCCGACGTCGCCCGCGCCACCCTCGAAGAGGCCCGCCCCTACGCCGCCGACCTCGGCGGCGAGGGAGCCCTGGAAGAGATCGACCGTATCCTCACCGACGGCAACGGCGCTGAGCGCCAGCGCCGGATCCACGAGGAGCGCGGGATGGAGGCGCTGCTGCGCGACCTGGCGGAGCGGACCCGGGTCTGAGCTACTGCGGCGCGGGGATCTTCAGCCGCTCGCGGGCGGCGACCACTGCGGCGACCGAGGAGCGGCAGGCTTTGGCGATCTCGCCGTTGCCGTGGCCGGGGCGGCGGCGGACCTCGAACTCGACCAGGGCGGCGCGGCGCAGTTTGGCGCGGTCTTCGCGGCCGCAGTCCTCAGGGGCGGCGTCGAGGGCGGCTTGAGCGGCGCGCTCGCGACGGCAGAGGAGGCAGTAGGTGCCATCCTTGTCGGCCGCCCAGGCCTCGGGCAGCTCGACCTTCTCACCGCCGAGGCGGCTGACGGTGACCCCGCACTGGTCACAGGTCCATTTTTTCGCGGTGGTAGTGCTCATAAACGAGTGGGATGGCGCTGATTGTGGCTGCCAAACCCGTCCCCTTACGGTAGCAGGGCCGACCTTTTGCCCTGCTGGGACGCACGAATCGCAAGCTGTAGTCGGAGAGCCGGCTTCCCCGGCCTCCTACACTTGGTAGATGGCCACCGAGGGGACGCCCGAGCCCACCTACACGCTCTACCGCCGCGGCATCGAGCTGCTCGAGGAGGGTGATTTCGAGCACGCGACCGCGCCACTGGCCGAGGCCGCCCGCCGGGCGCCGGAGAAGACCTCGGTCCGCGAGGCGCTCGGCCGCGCCTACTTCCGCTCCGGCCGCTTCGCCCCTGCCGCGGCCGAGTTCGAGGCGGTGGTTGAGTCCCACCCGGTTAACGACTACGCCCACTTCTGCCTCGGCCGCGCCCTCAGCAAGACCGGCCAGAAGCGGCGCGCCCGCCACCACCTGGCCCTGGCCTCGAACCTGCGCCCCGACCGGCGCGACTACCGCTACTACCGCCGCCTGCTCGACGCCGAGACCGGTTAGAGACGAAAGGGCTGTATTTCGAGGCGAATAACGACCTCTGGTGAGTCGTTCAGTGATTCGATTTCCCTGAGTATCTCTTCCATTTCCTCGAAGGTCGGATCGTTTGGGATGGGGTTGCCGTGGGCGTCGTACCTTGGTTTTTCCGCCGCCTCTAGACCATCTCCTTGAAATCTTTTGTCTTCCATGCAAGCAGACTAGCTTTCTCGTTCCAGTTTTTCCAGGCGCTGCTCGAGCGACCGCAGTTTTTGCAGCACCCGTTGGTCGAGCTTCTCTTGGTGAGAAACAGGACTTTGCTGGACGACCACTCTTTGCGCCTTCAGTCCCTGCTTTCCGAACTCGGCGAAGCCTTTGCCGGTGAAGGCCAGGACGACCGCCATGGCGACGAGATAGAAGGCGATGAAGAACGATCCACCGATCTCCAGCCGGTAGATCTCCTCGGCCTGCAGGGCGAAGTCCGGTATGCGCTCCGGAGCCTCGGCACTCCCTGCGAGGTAGCCCGCGCAGGCGAGCGCCAGGAAAACCAGAAGGACGAAGCCGTAGTTCTCGAGCCAGCGCCGCATGCCCTGCCTAAGCAGGGGGCGCAGCGAAGTCTCCCCTCTAGAGCCCAGCGACCAGCTTGCCGACCGTTTCCTGCGAGAAGTAGGGGCTGTAGGTCTTGTCGGGGTCGTCAACGTGCAGGTAGGAGTTGAGGCCGTTGATCTGGGTGCCGTCGGCGATCAGCCAGGCGCCGCCGCTGGCGCCCGGGGCCCAGTGGCAGCGGATCGCCATCGTCGGCGGGCCGGAGAGAGGGAAGCTGAGCCGGTCGTCGCCGAGGTAGTGGGAGTTGCAGCCCTGCATCCGCTTCACGTTGCCGGGGTAGCCGAAGGTGGCGAAGCGCTGGGGGCGGGGGAGGTCGATGGCGATCGTGGCGCCGCCACCGACCGCGTCGGCGACGTTGAGGCCGCGGTTGTTGGGGTGGGTGAGGAAGGCCCCGACGTCGAAGTCGGAGTTGCTGCGGTTGGTCCACTGGGGTGCGGCGAAGACCTTGCTGCGCCTGGCCGCAAAAGCGCCGAAGGGCGCCTTGCCGGCGGTGTAGGCGGGGACGAAGAGGAGGTCCCGGAACCAGAGGTTGCCGCGGTATTCGGCGCCGGCGTTGACGCAGTGGCCCGCGGTCAGGACCAGCTGGCGGGTCGGGCTGTTGATCGCGGTGCCCGAGCAGTAGCCCCGTTTGTTCCCCACCCTGATGAAGATGCGGCCGTTGAACGAGTAGGGCGGGACCTCCGGGGTGCCGACGGCGAGGAAGCTGGCGCTGGCGGCGGGGGCCGGCCGGCCGAAGCGCAGGCGCGCCTCGCCCTGCTTGTCGAGGACGAGATCGAGCGGCCGGGCGCTGGCCATCCGCGCCGGGGTCCAGTAGCGGAGGACGCGGGCGGCCTCGGGTTGGGCGGCGGAGGCGATCTCGACCACGGCGAGGATCGCGAAGGCGATAACCGCGGCGACGAACAGCACCACGAAGTTGATCTTCTGGAGGCCGGGAGGGTGAAACACCGAGCACCTGAGGATAGAGGCAGTTCCCGGGCGGGAGGCTGGAAAGCGCATCCCGTCCGAGAGTGCCCGTTTCCGGGAGCGGAGCGTCAGCCGACGAGCGGGATGACGCAGCGGAATTTCTTGGTGGCGGTGGAGGCTGCGGATGCGACTTTTCCGTCGGAAGCCACGGTGATTACCGCGTAGGTATCGAGTCCGGAGACATTCGTCAGGTCGCTCGACCACTCATCCCCGCTCGCCAGCGTGATTCCTGGCTGCTGCGAGAAGGCCGCCAGCGAGAGGGCATCCGGCAGCTCGCCGCCCTGGCTCGCGCAGGCCGCGGCCGCCGCCGGCGCGCTCAGCGCGGTGCCGCCGGCATCCGACTGCCAGCAGGCGCCGGCGAAGGGGCGGGTCCCGCTCCTACAGCCGGCCGCGTAGCCGTTGACCGTTTTCGCGTTCTGCGCGTTGGCTGCGTTCAGCGCCGTCTCCGCGTCTTGCGCCGACTGCGCCCGCTCCGCCTGAACGGCAGAGGGGACCTGCCCCAGCGTCGAGGCGTCGATCTGGATCCCGGTGATCGACCCCGGCGCCAACTGGCTGCCCCGGATCGCCCCCGGCTTCAACCGGTTGCCGGGCACCGACGCCATCGCCAATCGGTTCCCCGGCAGCGACTTCACCTTGATCGTCTTGCCGCTGATCTTCCCCGCCGCATAGACGGTCCCACTCAACGCCGCCACCAGTGCCAAGCCGGCAACCACCAGCGCCGGCGCCTGCCGCCGAAGTCCCCTACTCATCGAGATCCCTCCTTACATGGGTCTGAATGAAACAGGCCCGCTCACTAGAGGAGCCCTCTGAAGTGGCGGCACCCTAGCCGCGAAAATGCACCGCTGGACGTATGTCTACATGCGGGTTCGTCAAAAATCTGAGAGGGGAGTCTCCACCGCACAGCGCTGCGCCAGAGGAAGGTAGTCCTTGCAGTCGGACTCTTGTGAGCTTGGGCTCCCCCGATTCGAAAAAGGATTCGACTTCAGAGATAGACCGCCCCGACCTAAGTTAGGTGGGGGGGCGTAATGGCCTGCCGGCTAGCCAGACTTGGAAATGGAAAGGATCGGCAGAGCCGATCCGGTCGAAATGACCTTCATCCTTCACCCCCATTGGTTCGCCTAAATCCAGTAAGGCAACTTACACCGGCCTCAGCCCCCAATCACGGACGAGAAAGGATGCCTCTCGAGTGTCATGCTGCTTATTGAATGAAGGCTGATGACACAGCGGCCATCTTGCTCGAGATTCCGCTGTGTCGTACACCTTGTCCCCTCAGTGAGCGACTTGATGGCGGGTTGCACAGATTCGTCGCGGCCTGATTCGCCCAAATAGAGCCGATTCGAGAAGTGGATCAAGGGTCGGGCGGCTAAGCCCGACCCTGCGTACCGGCTAGGCGGTCTTGGCAATATTGTCGAGGGGACCTCTCGCTTCTCATTGCTGAGCTTCATCTATCTCACCCCCCCTTTTTTTTGTTCAAAGGAAAACCGACGGGGCGGCCTGCGGAATAACTCGCATGGAAATCGAGCCATGGAGCTTCGCCAGGGTCCGATTGCGTAGTCCAAGTGACCTCATGTGGATCCTAGGACGTCTTTGCCCTGCGCCAGACAAGGGGGTAGAGCCACATCGAGTTCCCCTGCCTCTGGCATGTTCGTGGGATTAATCAGACTGGCTGGTGCGCACAGGTGAGCGGAATGATGAAAGGCCGACAGTCGTTGGAATCAGCTTGCCAGTCGCACCTTCCACCCTGGTGAGGGATTCTTCCTGCAGAACCGGAAGCCACTCCAATATCTGGTCCAAGCGACTTGCAACCTCCTCCCAGGCCAATCGATCTAAGGAGATAGGTATCCAACTCAAATGTCGATCGGTCTCCAAATCAAACGTACTCGCTCTTATTGCCTCCGTTATACGGGCTAGATAAGAGCCCAAGATTGAGTTTGAGAACTCACTGCGGAGAACTCGTGGCAGCTGTTCCCATTCAGCGGTATCGAAGAATGCCTGCTCGGTGTTTCTATAAATGCGTTCGATGCCACCCCCATGACGGCCACCGGGGATTTCATCTATTACCTCAATATAACCCCAATCTGCTAGTAGCCGAAAGCAACGCGATACGTGCGTCGGGGTCCCACCAATCTCCTCGATGAACTGGGACGGACTTAGCGGTCGAGCATTCAGCTCCATCAAGATGCGCGAGCGCCATCGATTTCGCATTGCCTTCGCCATCTCAACAGTTATGGGTTGATTGGAGTCTTGCCGGAGCACCGATCCTGCTAGTGCTCTGGTCCTGCGAGGTGCATGCAACATCGTGTGGGGAGATTGCGGGGATCGGAAGGCGGCGAGACCGACGGTGGTCGGAATGGGTTCGCTTTCAGTTCTGGAAAGGCGGGCAAATGACTCGATCTCGAGATTTGGGAGCCACTCGAGGACTTGGTCGAGCGTCTCTACAAGTTCAGTCCAGGCAACACGATCTATCGCGACGGCGTCCCAAGACAAATGTCGATCCAGCTCTTGATCAAAGGTGCCTGCTGCTACCGCCTCCGAAACGCGTTTGAAGAACGACCCCAAAATTGAGTCAGATACGACATCCCGCTGGAATCGAGGAAGTCCTTCCCAGAGGTCAGTGTCGAAACTGGCCCGCTGAATAGAGCGATACACATGCTCGATAGAGGCACCCCGCCGCCGCCCTGGGCGTTCTTCGACTATCTCCGCAAATCCCCAGTCGGCTAGCTGGCGGAAGCAACGGGAGATATAGCTGAGATCTCCTCCCACCTCCTCAACAAACTGGGATGGGCTCATCGGTCGCCCCGTGAGATCCATCAGTATCCGAGCGCGCCAAGGGTCAGTCAGCGCACTGGCCATCTTAGGGCCAATCCAAAAGCCACGTTGGGCATCACCTATTGCTGGCGACATCACGGCATTCTCTCAATAGAAACTGAATGCGGAACTTAGATTATCCCTTTCGCAAGCCCGCGAGAATTTCCCCCAAACTGGTCACTTTCGGGGGGATTAGTGACCAGTTATGTCAGCGATAAATCACTCTTGCTCTAAACCTCGACTGCAAGAAGGGGGTGAGCAGGATGAAGTTCGACGCCACGACGGCAACGCTGCCCGCAGCCAGCACTTCAAAGGGCGGCTGATGGAGCGAGGCGGCCGCCTCGTGTCGGGGAGGCCGCCTCCAATCCTGGAACCAAATTGTCTAGCCAACTCTGATGCGCCCTCGCCTTAAAAGAACGATTGAACGAATTGAAACGCCAGATGGCGACCTGATCCTGATGCGCCCGAGTTCTGAGGACATTCGAATCGAGCGGCCGGATGGAAAGGAAAAGGATCTTCTCGCCGCATTGGACGGGAGCAATTCGCAGGAGAAGTTGGAAGTCCGCTTCGGGATGGAAGAGGTGCAAAGCGTGGTGGCCCAGATGCAGGGACTGGACCTGCTTGAGGATGCCGCTGACGACGACTTGGTCCCTATAGCGGACCGGGAGAGGTTCGATCGGCAGCTGCGCTATTTCAGCGATCTGCGTCGCGGTAGTAGCCCAACTCCATCGGAATGTCAGGCGCGGTTGCGGGAGGCGCGGATCGCTGTCTTGGGCATCGGCGGCCTCGGAGGGCGCACCGCTTTTGAGCTCGCCTGCTGTGGGGTTGGCGAGCTCTGGCTGATCGATGGTGACCGGGTGGAGGAGAGCAACCTCAACAGACAAATCCAATATGCAGAGGCAGACATTGGACGATTGAAGGCCGAGGTCATGGGTGAGCGCCTACGCGCGTTCAACTCGAGCCTTCGGGTGCGGGCGATGCCGCAACGGATCGAGAGTCAGGGGCAGCTGCGCGAGTTAATTGAGGGCGTTGACCTGGTCGTCGACGCGGCTGATTGGCCCGCGCACGAGATCGAGTACTGGTGTAATGCAGCCTGCTTCGCAGCCGACATCCCCTACATCGCGATGAGCCACTATCCGCCCGTAGCCAGGGCTGGCCCGCTCTACGTTCCGGGGGAGACGGGATGCTTTACCTGCCAGACGATTCAGTTTCGGCGCGAGTACCCCTTATTCGATGTAGCGACCGAGCAACTGAAGGCACGGCCTTCACCGGCCGCCACTTTTGGCCCTGCGTGCGGCCTGGTCGGCGGGCTGGTGGGGGCGGAAGTGATGCACTTTCTGACGAAGCTCATCCGTCCATCGATGCTGGGGGCGGGTTACGTCTTCGACTTGAGGACGATGAAGGTGGAGCGTTTCGAGGTCGTGCCCGAGCCTGGGTGCCCGATTTGCTCTCACTTGCAGCCTTAGGGGTTCTCGACCTTCTCACTGAAGTGCCTTTACTAACGCCAGTTATCAACCTTCTGCAACCAAATCTGGAAGGAGGTGAAGAGAATGAGGTTCGACGCTACGACGACGACTCTGCCTATGGCCAGCACGAGCAAGGGGAACTGAGCTGGTCCGATGGCGGTTTTCTCACAGCGAGAGGCCCCCATCTCGACACAGAGCCAACCCTCCTATCAGTGCCTAGCTCTTGTAGTTGGTCCACTCCCTGAATTACTGACCAAAGTTGCCTTCGTAACTCCTTGAGCGCACCTCTACGCTGGCCCAACGACCGCTTATTGGTCGTAGAGATTCCGGTAACCGGCGAAGGAGAGGGCGTTGAGTAAGGCAGGGGCATGTGTGGACGGGCGGCTGGCGGATGAGCTTGCCGCGACGCTGGAGCCACGGCTTCAGGACGCGCTCAACCATCCCACGCGGCGTGGGATCCTGCGGGTTCTTCACGGGAGCGATCGGCCCTGTGGGGTCACGGAGATCCTCGGCGCGCTTTCGCCGCTGACGCGCGGCGAAATCAGTTACCACCTCGGCGTGCTCCGGGATGCCGGTTCGGTCTTCGACGATGGAACGCGACCAGCTCCGGGTGGCAGGGAGGTGCTCTACCGATCGGCGCTCCGGGCCGAGGCCGGGGTCATTGCGGCTCTGTGGGTCACGGAGCAGCTGGATTGCCGCCGGAGGAAGGCTGGAGACGAGCAACGCTCCTCCGGTGCCCTGACGATGTTCCGGATTCCCCGGCCGGGCCGCACGGTTCGGTTGCGGAATTGGCGCGGCCGGAAGACGGACCGGGAAGAGTGACCGGGGTGGGGGAGGTATCGGTGCCCTCCGGCGACGCACGGTCACCCAAGCGAGGCTCGGACGCTCCCCTCGACCGGGTGCTCCGTGCGCTGAACCATCCTCTGCGCCGGCGGGTCCTGCGCGCTCTGGTTGAACGACAGCGGCAGCGCCAGCACCCTTTCCAGAAAGCTCGGAGTTCCTCTCGGGGTGGTCTCCTACCACCTGAACCAGGTGCTCGCCAAGGAATGCGGAATCGTCGAACTGGTTGAAACGGTGCCGAGGAGAGGGGCGCTGGAGAAGATCTACCGGCTCAGGTTCCAGGCGCTGACCGAGGGCGAGCCGATTCACGGCGGCGAGGCCCAGGAGGGCCTGCGGATGATGTCCCTCGAGGAGTGCTTCATCGTCGCCGTCGCGGCCATGGACGCAGATGCCCTGGAGACCCTCAGCGGCAGCGCCTGGGAATGGTTCCTGGCCCGGGTGGATCCGCAGGGCTGGAGTGAGATCTGCGACGCCAGCGAGGCCTTCAACCAGAGGGCGCGGGCAGCGGTTGAGGCCAGCCTGGGTCGGACGGGCGAGGCGGGGGCTCACGACGTCGTCGTCGGGATCGCGGCTTTTCCCGCCGTTTCGCCATCTCCCTCCTCTTCATGAGCACAACCCTCACGAGAGATGACCGAGACGCCCTCTACGGCCTGATCGTCGTCCGATTGAGCGGCATCGACGACGTCTACAGGGCGGTGGAGGACGAGGACTGGGAGGCGGCTCAAAGGCTGGGTCAGGAATTCTCGGCCCTGCTGCGGCTGGTGTGTGAGGATCTCGGCTGGGGACCGGGAAAGGAGGAGGCGCTCACCTTGAGCACCCCTCCCGATGTCCTGGCACGCGCGGCGAGCTCCCTGCGGGAGATGGCCAAAAGGGATCGCATCCATTACGAGGATGAGAGCAGGAGCGCCGAGGAAGAGGCGAAAGAGGCGCGCGGTCTGGAGCAGACGTGCGAGCGGTTGCTCGGCGTCAGAGGCCCGGGCGCCGGACCGTTGCTCACCGGATAAAGAGTCTCCTCTCCCTGCTGCTTTCTGTATAACCAGCCAACGATGCTGGAGTTGGCGCGGGAGATCCAGGAGATGGTCCAGAGAGAGGCGCGGGAAGCCATCGCGTCCGGGTGGGCGGATCTGACGATCGACGAGGGTGAGGTTGGGCCTTCGGTTCATCTCGAGCCGGTGAAGCTGGCGTCGGCTCCGCTGGAGATCTACTTCGACTCGACCGAGCTGGTCATCTGCTCACCCGGGCGCAAAGGGATGTCCTGCGAGTTCTTCGCCGACGAGGAGGAGAAGATCAAGGCCCGGGTGCGGGCGCTTGCCGCTGCGGTCGTCGCCGGCAGCTACGTCGAGCGCCTGCGGGACGGGACCTCCGAGCTGCTGGCGGAGTGGCCGGGGCCGGAGGGCACCGAAGAAGCGATCCGCGAGGCGCTCATCTCCTCCGGCGCCGGCGGCGGCGAGCTCACCGTCATCGCCTACGAGCCTTATTAGTAGGAGAGGCCCGCCGCCGTGGCGGGATAGACTCGCCGCGTACATATCGGTCGGTGGTCAAGGGAAGTCCGGTGCAAGTCCGGCGTGGTCCCGCCACTGTGACCGGGTGGAGGAGTTCGCAGGCGCTTCGGCGTCAGCCACTGGAGGCGACACCTCGTCTCCGGGAAGGCGCGTCCTCCCTGATCCCGGAAGCCAGGAGACCTGTCCCCGGCCTAGCCAAATCAACCCTCGAGGAAAGGGTGGCGTAAATGCCAAGAATTACCCCGTTCCGGCTGGCGGCCGTCTGCGCGCTGGCTTTGTCTCTGACCCTCGTCGTCGCGGCAGGTGCCGTCGCCAAGGGCCCGCTGGCCGAGCTGCGCGTGGTCGGCTCCGGCGGCAAGGTGCTGGCCGAAAAGCCGGCCCCGATGGCGAAGGTCGCCGTCGAGACCAGTCCCAAGGCGACCTGCTTCGGGCCCGGCAGCGGCGGCAGCGGTGAGGACGCCCAGATCAAGGCGAACACCGCCCTGGGCCTGCTCGCCAACGGCGCCAAGACGACCGCCGCACTGCGGCCGCTGCTGATCAGCGACAGCTTCGACTTCGGGCTCGCGCTCTGCGGGGTCGGATCGAGCGTCGCCAAGGGCAAGGCGTCGTGGTACCTGAAGGTCAACCACAAATCGCTGGAAGTCAGCGGTGACGCGGCGACGATCAAGCCCGGGGACGAAGTGCTCTGGACCCTGGCCCCGTCGTATCCCTACCCCGACGAGCTGGTGCTGAGCGCGCCGATCACGGCCAAGGCCGGGATGGAGTTCACGGTCCGCGTCTGGGCCTACGACGAAAAAGGCCGGCGCACCCCGCAGGCCGGCGCGAAGGTGACCGGGGCGGCGGAGCCGACCGGCGCCGACGGCCGCACCGAGGTGACGCTGAGCAAGCCGGCGAGGCTGATCGCCCGCGCCGCTGGGCAGATCCCCTCGGCCCGGGAGCCGGTCTGCCTCGGGGTCAAGTGCCCTAAATGAGGCGACGCCGCGGCATGGCGGTTGCGATCGCGCTGCTCGGTGCAGCGCTCGCAACCGCCGGCTGCGGCCTCGGCGCCGGCGAGGAGGTCGGCTCGGTCGAGCTGACGGTGACGCGGGAATACGGCACGGTGCCGATGCTCCAGCGCTCGCTCGCGGTCAAGGAGTCCGACACGGTGATGCGGCTGTTAGAAGGCGAGGCGGAGATCACGACCCGCTTCGGCGGCGGCTTCGTGGAATCGATCGAAGGGGTCGCCGAACAGGGCGGCAGCCACCCCCACGACTGGTTCTTCTACGTGGACGGGGTGGAGTCCCCGATCGGGGCCGAGCACTACGAGCTCAAGGGGGCCGAGCGGATCTGGTGGGACTACCGCGACTGGTCGGCGACCAACCACGTGCCGGCGGTGGTCGGTTCCTTCCCGGCGCCGTTCAGCGACGGGATCGGGGGCAAGCGGTACCCGGTCGTGGTCGAGTGCCGGGAGGGGGGCGCGGCCTGCGGCGAGGTGCGCCAGGCGCTGGAGGAGGAGGGGGTCGAGCTCGCGTCCGGCTCCCCCGATGGGGCGATCCGGGTTCTGGTCGGGCCCTGGCAGCGGCTCCGCACGGATCCCGTGGCGCGCCTGCTCGAGGCGGGCCCGACCGAAAGCGGCGTTTTCGCGGACTTCGAGGCGACCGGCGACGGCTACGAAGTCGTGGCCCTGGGCGAAGCGGGGGAGCGGGCGGCGCGCCTCGGCTTCGATGCCGGCCTGATCGCGGCGACCAGCCGCTACGGCGGCGCCCCGGTCTGGGTCGTCACCGGCGGCACGGAGGCGAGTGTGCAGACGGCCGCGAAGGCCTTGGACGAGGCCCGCCTGCGCCACCATTTTGCCGTGGCGATCGAGGACGGCAAGGTGACGCCGCTGCCTATGGAGGGGCGATGAAATCCCCCTTCGCCTACCAGCCGCGGCCGGGACCGCTGCAGGCCGCCTCGCCGGGGGCCGCGGTCGCCTACCTGGGCGCGATCGTCGCCGTCGCCTTCATCTACTCCAGCCCTCTGGTCCTGCTTGCGGCCGGCGCCGCGGCGGTCCTCGCCGGCGTCCTCGCCGGCGCCCGGCGGGCGGTCCGCGTCGCCCTGAAGATGGGCCTGGCGCTGGCGCTGCTGATCGTCGTCGTCAACGCCCTCGTCGTCAGTCGCGGCGAGACCGTGGTCGCGCGGCTGGGGGACCTGCCGCTCCTGGGCCAGGTCAACGTCACCTTCGAGGCGATCGTCGCCGGTGCCTCGGGGGGCCTGCGCGCGGCGGTGGCGATGATCGCCGCCGCCGTCTACTCCGCCTGCGTCGACCCCGACCGGGTCCTGCGGGCGCTGCGGCCGCTGGCCGGGCGCTCGGCCTTGACCGCGACCCTGGTCTCGCGCCTGGTCCCGGTCGCCGCCGCCGACGCCGCCCGCCTCCGCGACGCCGCCCGCCTCCGCGGTCCCGGCGCCGCCGCGGTCGGTAAGGCACCGCTGGCCCGCCGCCTCCTCGCCGGCTCCCTCGACCGCGCCGTCGACGTCGCCGCGACCCTGGAGCTGCGCGGCTACAGCCTCGACGCTCCGCCCGCCCGCGGCCGCCGCTCGTCCTCCCGCTACGACCGCCGCTTCTACGCCGTCGCCGCCATCGTTCTCGTCGCCGCGATCGCCGGCAAGGCCCTCGGCGCCGACGACTTCCAGACCTACCCTGCGGTCGAGATCGGGTTCGACTCCGCGACCCTCGCCGTCGCCGCCATCGTTGCCCTCAGCGGCCTCGCGCCGCTGAAGCGCAGGAGTCGAGTGTCGCCTTTGTCTCCTTATGCGAGACAAAAGCGACACTCGACGGAGGTGGCCCGTGTCTGAGCTGTCGATCAGGCGAGGGGTGGCGCCGGCGCTCGCGGTCGAGGGCTTGAGCTACGCCTATCCGCACGCGGCGTGGCCGGCGCTGCGGGACGTCTCGCTGGAGGTCGCGCCGGGGGAGTTCGTCCTCCTCGCCGGCCGCTCGGCCTCGGGCAAGTCGACGCTGCTGAAGGCCGCCTGCGGCCTGGTGCCCCACTTCCACGGCGGCGAGATCGAGGGGGAGATCCGGGTCGCCGACCTCGACGCGATCGCGACCGGGCCGGGAGAGCTCGCGGCGGCGGTCGGCTACCTGGCCCAGGACCCCGAGACCCAGGTCGTCTCCACCACCGTCGCCGCCGAGATCGAGTTGCCGCTGGAGATGCGCGGCGACGCCTCCGCCGACCGCGCCCGCGCGGTCGAGGAGGTGGCGCTGGCGCTGGCGATCCCGCACCTGCTGAAGCGCACCGTCGACACGCTTTCCGGGGGCGAGCTGCAGCGGGTGGCGCTGGCGGCTGCACTGGTCACGCGCCCCAGGCTGATCCTGCTCGACGAGCCCACCTCGCAGCTGGACCCGGTTGCCGGTGACGAGCTGATCTGGCTGCTGCGGCGGCTCAACGAGGAGTGGGGGGTGGCAGTCCTGTTGGCGGAACACCGCCTCGAGCGCTGTCTCGCCGCAGCTGACCGGGTGGTGGCGATGGAGGACGGAGGCATCTCCTTCGACGGAGCGCCGGGCGGGTTCCTTGCCTGGGCTCAGGGCGCCGATCCCGTTCTCACTACGCCCGCCGCCCGTCTTTTCTCTCTCGCTGGGATCCAACCGCTGCCGGTGGGCGTTCGGGATGCGAGGCAGGGGCTTGCCGGTAAGGGGGTCGGACCCCCTCCTCACTCAACTTGCTCGGGTAGGGCGGAGGTGGCCGTCCGAGATTGCCATGACCGAGAAGTACAAGCCGTTCGGAGGGGGTCCGACCCCCTCTCCAACGAGGTAAGTCTCGAGGCACGGGGCCTGTGGATCGAGCTGGACCGGGGGGAAGAGTTACGGGACGTACTGCGAGGGATCGACCTGTCGATCCGGCCTGGTGAACGGGTGGCGCTGATGGGACGCAATGGAGCGGGGAAGAGCACTTTGCTGCGGGCTGCTGCGGGGCTGCACGAACCCGTTGCCGGAAAGTTGAACGTCAAGTCGATTGCGTTGCTCACCCAGAACCCCGGCGACTACCTGGTCCGCGAGCGAGTCGGGGACGAGCTGCCAGGCGAGGCCGGGTTGGCGGCGCTGCGGGTCGTCGGCCTCGAGCACGCCGTGAATTCGGACCCGCGCGACCTCTCCGGCGGCGAGCGACAGCGGCTCGCCCTCGCGATCGCCCTCGCCGGCCGCATGGACGGCGAGGCGCTACCCGCCCTCGTCGCCCTCGACGAGCCCACCCGCGGCATGGACCACGCTCGCAAGGACGAGCTGGCTGCGCTGATAGATCGGCTCTCGAGGGTTGGCGCTTTTGTGGCCGATGAGTCCACAAAGGCGACAGATGGCGCCGCCGTGATCGTCGCCACCCATGACGTCGAGTTCGCCTCCGCTTTCGCCGACCGCGTGGTCCTGCTCGGCGACGGCGTTGTCATCGCCGACGGGCCCTGCGCCGAGATCCTCTCCGGCGGCTGGTACTTCGCGACCGAGGTGGCGCGGGTACTGGACCTGCCTGGCGTCGTCACCCCCGAGCAAGGCGCGGCGGTGCTGAGGGGGGAGGGGAGCGATGACCTGGGAGGTCGCCAGCTTCCTGATCGTCGGCGCGGTCATCCTCGCCGGCTTCGCCTGGTATGAGCGCTCGCGCCCCCCGGCGCAGGTCGTCGCCCTGGTTGCGGCGCTGGCGGCGCTGGCGATCGCCGGCCGCATCGCCTTCGCCGCCTTTCCCAACGTGAAGCCGACGACCGACATCGTCATCTTCGCCGGCTACGCGCTCGGCGGCGCCCCCGGGTTCGCGGTCGGTGCCCTCGCCGCCCTCGTCTCCAACTTCTGGTTCGGCCAGGGACCCTGGACCCCCTGGCAGATGGCCGGCTGGGGTCTCTGCGGCGTCCTCGGCGCCGCGCTGGCGCTCGGAACCCGCAACGCCGGTCGCCTCACCCTCGCCGCAACCTGCGCTTTTGCTGGCATTTTGTACGGGGCTCTGATGAACTTCTCCCTGATGGCGACTTACGGGGGGGACCTGTCATTGCGGCATTTCCTCGTGCTTGAGGCACGGGCGATCCCGTTTGAAGTCGCGCACGTGCTCGGCAACGTGGTCCTGGCGCTGGTCGCCGGCCCGGCGATGGTGCGGATGCTGGTCCGCTTCCGCGAGCGCTTCGAATGGGAGCGGCGCGGCGGGGCTTCCACCACGGCGCCGCGAGGACGGATCGGCGGTGCTCTGCGCAGCGGTGGCGTTGCCGCCGCGCTCCTCCTGGTGCTCTCCTTGGCCTTCGTACCGGCTCCGGCGCAGGCCTCTTCGATTACCAGCGCCGCCGACTGGCTGGAGTCCCAGCAGCGCCCCAGCGGCGGCTTCCCCGCCGATTCTGGCGGCGAGGCGGGGGCCGAAATGACCGCCTGGGCGATGCTCGGCCTGGCGGCGGCCGGGCGCAACCCACTCGACCTCGCCAGCGGGGGCAAATCCCCCGTCGACTTCCTGCGCTCGCACCTGAGCGAGCTCGGCGACGCGGGCGACGTCGCCCGCACGATCCTCGCCCTCGAGGCGGCCGGGGTCGACCCGCGCCAGTTCGGCGGCGAAGACCTCGTCGCGCGGCTGCTCGGGGAACGGAGCAAGAACGGCTCCTATCAGGGCTGGCCGGCGACCAGCGCCTTCGCGGTCCTCGCCCTGCGGGCGGCGGGAGCCACCGATGCGACCGCGCCGACGATCGAGTGGCTGCGCAACGCCCAGGGGAAAGATGGTGGCTGGGGAAACCTGCCGCGGGACGCCGGCACCGCCGAGATCACCGGCGCCGTGCTGCAGGTGCTGACGCCGGGCTCGGAGGCGTCCGATCACGGGCTCTCCTACCTGCGCGAAGGGAAGCGCCCGAACGGTGGCTTCGCCCCCGGCAACAACCTCGCCGCCAACGCCCAGGCGACGGCGTGGGCCTCTCAGGGCCTGCTGGCCGTCGGCAAGGACCCCGCCGACTTCGGCAAAGGGAAGAGCTCGTTCACCTACCTCCGCGGTCTGCAGGCCGCAGACGGTCACTTTCTCCAAGCCCCGGGCCAGGAGGGTTCGGCCGTCTGGATCACGGCCGACGCCCTCGTTCCTCTCGCCGGTAAGCACCTGCCGATCGCCGCCCCTCCGCGCGAGCCCCAGCCAAAGCTCCCGTCTTCCACCAGCTCTTCGAACTCCGGCGGCATCCCTCCGTCCTCCGGCGCACCATTGCCGACGCCTGAAAGCAGCGGCCCTTCTGCTTTGCAGGAAGCTGTTGAAGGGGCAGGCCGAGGTCCCGCTCCGGGACACTCAGCGCCGCCCGGCCAGGGCTCGCCCGGGGCTCTGCCTGCAATTCCCTCCCCCGGCGGTCGCGTCCCGGAGGGGGACCTCGGCCTGCCCCCAGCGGAAGCCTCTGACTTGCAGTACGGCCAGCAGGCCTCCCAAGGAACTGACGACGACTCCGACAGCAGCACCGTCGGCGCCATCCTGCTCGGCCTCCTCGCCGGCTGCCTCCTCTTCGGCCTCGGCCTCGCCGGCCGCCGCGGCTGGATGCGCTGGCGCTACGGCCTCTAAGTCACTCGATTGCCACACAGTTGGTGCCGAATCGGCACCTTCACGCCTTGTTCTGTGCAGACAAAGGCTTACGCTAGGATCATGGCTGTGATGGCAAGGGAGACCTGGACCGACGAGCGCCTCGACGATCTCAAGGAGGGGATGAACGGACGCTTCGATCGGATCGAAATCGAGATGAAAGAAGGCTTCGCCCGCGTTGACAAAGAGATGAAAGAAGGCTTCGCCCGCGTTGACAAAGAGATGAAAGAAGGCTTCGCCAGGGTGGACGCCGACATCCGCGAACTGCGCCAGGCCATGAGCCAGATGCATACGACCATGTCCATCGGCTTCATCGGCCTGGCCGGTCTGATCGTCTCGGCCCAGATCTTCTTCTAGCGGGCGGGCTATACCCTCGACGCATGGACGTCGAGACCGCGATCCGCACCCGCCGCACGCACAAGGCCTTTGCGCCGGAGCCGCTGCCGCGAGAGCAGATCGACGAGCTCCTGGAGCTGGCGTCCTGGGCTCCCAACCACAACCTCACCGTCCCCTGGCGCTTCCGCGTGATCGGGCCGGAGACGCTGCTGCGCCTGAAGGAGATCGCGGGGCCGGAGGGGGCGGTGAAGCTCGACCGCGCTCCGACCCTTGTCGTCGTCTCCTGCTTCCTCAGCGGCGATCCGGTGACCGACGAAGAGGACCTGCACGCCACCGCCACCGCCTCCTACATCGTCCTCCTCGCCGCCCACGCTCGCGGCTTCGCCGGCTACTGGCGCACCCCCGGCCTGTTGCGCACCCCCGAGGGTTGCGCCGCGGTCGGACTCCCCGAGGAGGAGCGATTCGTCGGGCTGCTCCACCTCGGCCACCCGCGCCAGGAGAAGCCGCCGCCCGAGCGCCCCGGCGCCGACCGCACCATTACCTACCTCGCCTGATGCTGAGCCGCGCCAGAGCCATCGAGGAGATCGCCGGCCGCCACTTCGAGGTCGTCGTCATCGGCGGCGGCATCACCGGCGCCGGCGTCGCCCTCGACGCGGCCTCGCGCGGTTACTCGGTCGCCCTGCTGGAGCGCGGCGACTACGCCCTCGGCACCTCCAGCCGCTCCTCGAAGATGGTCCACGGTGGCCTCCGCTACCTGCAGAACTTCGACCTCGGCCTGGTCCGCGAGGCGCTGCTGGAGCGCCAGCTGATGGTCCGCCTGGCGCCGCACCTCGTCTACCCGACCCCGTTCCTCGTCGCCTCGCTGGGCGAGGAGCGCCGCGACCGCAAACTCGGTCTCGGCCTGAACATGTACGACGTGATGGCGACCACCCGCGGTGGCGGCCGCAGCCGCCGCGAGCGCCGCACCGCCGGCGAAGAGGAGGACTACTACTGGTCCCCCGACCGCCACCGCACGATCGATCGCGACGAGGTGCTGGATCTGGTCCCAGCGCTCGCCCCCCGCGATCCCCACGACGCCTACCTCTTCTACGACTGCCAGACCGACGACGTCCGCCTCGTCCTCACCATCCTCGGCGAGGCCGAGCGCTTCGGCGCGGTGACGCTGAACGGGGCCGAGGTCACCGAGGTCCTCTCCGTCGGCGGCAAGGCCACCGGCGTCGCCTTCGTCGAGGAGAACTCCGGCGAGCGGATGGAGGTCCGCGCCGACCACGTCGTCAACGCCACCGGCGTCTTCGCCGACCAGGTCCGCCCCGAGGAGCTGTCGGGCGAGGAGGACGTGCCCCGGATCGCGCCCAGCCGCGGCACCCACCTGCTGATCGACCAGGCCGACCTGCCGATGGGCAAGGCGGCCTGCATCGTCCCCGCCGGCGAAGGTCGGATGATCTTCTCCCTGCCCTGGTACGGGCGCACCCTCGTCGGCACCACCGACAACGACTTCGCGGGGGACACCAAACATCCGCGCCCGGCCGGGGACGACATCGCCTATCTCCTGCAGGCGGTCAACGACTTCTTCGGCACCTCCCTCACCGACACCGACCTGGTCGGCGCCTACGCCGGGGTGCGGCCGCTGATCTCCACCGGCGACCCGCGCAAGTCGGTCGACATCTCCCGCAAAGCCGAGCTCTACGAGACCTCCTCGGGGATGCTGACGATCACCGGCGGCAAGCTCACCACCTGGCGGCGGATGGCGAAGCAGACGGTCGACCGCCTGGTCGAGCGGGAGGGCCGCGAGGCGCCCTGCCACACGCACGAGATCCCGCTGGGGATGGAGGCGCGGCCCGACGACCTGGTGGCGCCGGCGGGGGTGGGGGAGGACGCGACCGAACAGCTCGCCTTCCGCTACGGCCACGCCGCCCGCAAAGTCCTCGACATCGCCCGCGCCGAGCCGAAGCTGGCGCGCCCGATCGTCCCCGGCCGCCCCGACCTGCTGGTCGAGGTGGCGCTGGCCGCCCGCCACGAGCAGGCGCGCAGCGTCGGCGACGTGCTGCTGCGCCGGACCAGGCTCGGGATCCTCGCGGCGCCGCAGCTGCGCGATGTGAAGGCGGTACGGCCGATCGCCGACGCCCTCGGAGCGGAGCTGGGCTGGTCCCGACGCCGGCGCTCGCGGGAGGCGGAGGCATGGCTCGAGGTCGCCGCGACCGAGGGAACCGACCCCGGCGCACCCGGGTGACCGGCGCCCGTACGGCCGGTTGAATAACCTGCCGCCGATGAGCAAGGCCGAGCTGGAGAAGAAGCCCCTGTCCGAGCTGCACCTGCTGGCCGCCGAGGCCGGCGTGGAGAAGTTCAGGATGCTGACCAAGAGCGAGCTGGTGGAGAGGCTCGCCGGTGAGAACGGCGGCTCCGCCTCTCCCAAAACGGCCCCGGCCGAGCGGGACGCCGGGGGCGAGGAGCGCGGCGAGCGGCCGCAGCGCCGCCGCCGGCGCCGGCGCACCGGCTCTCCCGCCGTCTCCGATGAGGTCGAGAAAGGTGGCGAGCGCGAGAAGCGCGAAGAGGACAAACCGCGCGAGCCGCGCGATCGTCCGGAGAAAGCTCCCGAGCGCGAACCGGCCCCCGAACCCTCCGCCAAGGCCGAAGAGCCCGCAGGATCCGCCACCGAGGCGCGTCCGCGCCGCCGCCGGCGCCGGCGTTTTGGCCGCCGGGGCAAGCAGGGCGTGACCCTGCAGGGGCTGCTGCTGCCGCCCGAGGCCGGTCGCCAGGCGCTGCTCTGCGCCGAGACCCGAGAGGGCTGCACCGCGCTGCTGCGCAGCGTCGCCGCCGATCTTGCCGCCGACTCCAACGGCCCGGACCCGGTCGCCCTGCTGATCGACCCCAGCCCGGAGGAGCTCGCCGACTGGAAGCGCGACGCCCCGCAGGCGGAGATCGTCTCCGCGGGCCAGCCTCGCCATGCCAACGACGCTCTCGCCCAGGCCCAGAGGCGGGCGGGCGACGGCGAAGACGTGATCCTCCTCGTCGACTCTCTCACCCGGTTGGGTGAGGCCCACGGTAATCCCGACGCCGCCAAGGAGTTCTTCGACGGCGGCCGCGCCCAGGGCGGTTCCGACGGCGGCTCGCTGACGGTGGTCGCCGCTGTAGAGCGTTCTGAGTCCGCGTAACCGAGCAGATCAAGGACGCAGAGATGCGCCGGTTAGGTGGACTCAGCGCCTGTAAGCGATGCGGCGCCAGGACGGCTCTTTGCTGAGCTCGATCAGATCCCTGCTGCGATCGGGCTGGACGTAGCCGAAGGTCTGGGTGCGCTCGTCGAAGACGACGTCGAGCTCACCCTCCTTGACCCGCTGGTCGAGCCAGGCGCCGCGGAAGACGAGGCGGCGGATCCAGTGGACGAGGCTGCGGTTGGCGGGGCCGACCAGGTCCTCCCAGTTCTCGTTGATGTGCTCGCCGAGGCGGGAGCTGGGCTCGGCGATCTCGCCGCTGACCGCGAGGTCGAGGAGGTCGTCGAGCTCCTCGCCGCTGAGGCCCTGGTCGACGAAGCGGAGCTTCACCGCCGCCTGCTCGACGCGCTGCCCGAAGTCCTCCTCGTTGAAGGCGAAGCGGAGCTCCCCGTACTCGAGCACGTAATCGGAGCCAGACTCGTAATTCCCTCTGCGGGTCGTCTTCTTATCCATGAGTTGAAGCCATCCCGCTCACGCAAGCCCGGCGTGAGCAGGTGCATGATCTTGCCGATCATCGTAGAGACGTGCCCGTTCGGGCCTGTGCCTGAACGCCCGGTTGCACCGATCCCCAAATCTGGGTAGGGGAGGAGCGGAGACGCCGTGATCGACCTGCACTGCCACATCCTCGACGCGATCGACGACGGGGCCCGCGATGCCGACGACAGCGTCGCGATGGCGCGCCAGGCCGAGGCGGACGGGATCGAAGCGGTCTGCGCGACTCCGCACATCCGCCACGACCACGACGTCCGGATCGAGGAACTGGCGGCGCGGGTGCGGGGGCTGAACGCGAGGATCGAGCAGGAGCTGGTGGCGGTGCGGGTCCTCCAGGGGGGCGAGGTGGCCGAGACCGCGGTCGAGGGCCTGAGCGGGGAGGACCTGGCGCAGGTCTCGCTCGGGGGCGGCGGCTGGATCCTGCTCGAGCCTGCGCCGGGGCCGCTCGGCGACAGCCTCCTGCGCCGGGTCGCCTACCTGGCCGAGCGCGGGCACCGGGCGATCGTCGCCCATCCTGAGCGCCACCTCTCCGCCGACATGTTCGAGCGGATGGCGGCGCTGGTCGCCGAGGGGGCGCTGATCCAGGCGACCGCCGACTTCTTCCTCCGCGAGCAGATGGCGGTGGGGATGCTGGCGATGGCCGAGAAGGGCCTCGTCCACGTCCTCAGCAGCGACGCCCACAGCGCCCGCATCGGCCGGCCGGTACGACTCTCCCCGGCGCTGGAGCGCCTGCGCGAGGTCGAGCTTCTCGCCCCGCACCTGGAGTGGATCGCCGAGACCGCCCCGCGCGCGATCGTCAACGGCGAGCCCCTGGAGCCGCCGTACAGGCCCCAGGTCTAGATCGTTTCCACCCTTCTGCCCCCTATAGGGGCACCAATGGTGGAAACGATCAATCCAGCTCGCGCAGGTGGACGCGCGGCGCCAGCTCTTCGATCACCGCGCGGGAGCCGGTGCCGAGGCCGCTGCGGAGGAAGTTGGTCGCGCCCGCCGCGGCGCTCAGGCGCAGCACGTCCTCCCAGGCGCGCCCGGCTGCGATCGTTGCCGCCAGCGCTCCCATCATCGAGTCGCCGCAGCCCTCGCGGGAGCCGCGCTCGAACTTGGGTGGGGTCAACTCGAAGAACCTGCCGTCGCGCAGCGCCAGGGCGGGGTCGCCGGCGCGGGTGACGATGACCGCCTCCGCACCGGCCGCCTGGACTTCTTCCATTGCCGCCCGCATCCGCTCCTCGGTGTCGACGGCGTCGGAGATGTAGCCGGCGATCTGCCAGTCGTTGATCTTCACCAGACTCGGCCTGCCCTCGAGGGCGCTGTCGAGGCGCGGCGAGGAGAGGTCGACGATCGCCGCTACGCCGTTCGCCTTCGCGTCGGCGACGAGGCTGCCGTAGATCTCCAGCGGCACGGTGTTCTCGGGATAGGGGCCGCAGATCGCCAGCACGTCGCAGTCGAGCGCTGCCGCGACGGTCACGGAGAAGAGGTCGTCCACCTCGTGGCGGGAGGCGGGCATCGCCGCGCTTTGGGAGAGCGGCTCGCGCTCGCCACTGCGGCGGTCGTGGATATAGGCGCCGCTCGGCTCGGCCGTTTCGACCAGCCGCAGCTCGACCGGCATCTCCTCCAGCAGCGGTCGCAAGACGGTTCCCACCTCGCCGCCGATGAAGCCGCAGAGGACCGGGTCGGCGCCGAGCTCGGCGGCCATCCGCGCCACCCAGACTCCCTGCCCGGCGGGATGGATGTGGATGTCGTCGCCGCCTTCGGCGCTGAAGGACTCGATCGCGATCGAGACCATTGGGTTGGGGGAGAAGATCGCGACCCTGGGCCTTGGGGAGGTGTGCGTCTCCACCTACGGTCCCTTCCCGTTACGAAGGGTTTTCGAACCTGTGGCGCAATCTGAGCCGGCATCGCTTGGGCAGGCCGGGCCTGCTGAGCCTGGATAACCAACCCTGAAAGCGATGCAGTGTTATCTGTGTGTTGAAGCGGTTGCTCCAAAGGTAAGGGTGACTGAGCCTTTTGCTAACAGGTTCCCTGAGTAAAAGAAATCGGAGTACCTTGACAAGGATCGGTGAAGCATCTACGGTCGCTTCGCGGGGTGGGAGAGGCCCTCAGCCTGATGAGCAGGCAGGGAACCCCCTCGGGAAGGGAGTTCGGGCAGATGGGGAGAGTCGAGACCGTTTTCTATGTCGAACCCGCTTGGCGTCCTAGTGACTTTGTCGCCGAGTGGATCATCGTCACGTCTGTAACGCCCGTCTGCTCACTTATCCAAGCGAGAAGGAGAAGGAATCCAATGAAGAGGCTCTTGATTGCGGCTGCGGCTGCCGCTGCGAGCATGTTTGCCGCTTTTGCATCTGCATCTATATCGACGTCCCGAAAAACAGCGTTTAGCGAATTCACTGAATTCGAATACCTGACAGAAGAAAGGAACACCATGGATTGCAACCCCACGGTTGTCAGCGAAGACGATCGCTGCATAACAGTCAGTCAAACCATCACCAGTGACCCTCTCGGAATCACGTGCTACATCGGCGGCCTGTCGCTCGATACAGAACTACGGCCTGCTCTCAGTACAGGCGAATTGACGGCGCGAAACCCCACCAATAGAGAAAACAAAAAAGAAGACAGCGGCTTTGTCAGTCAATCCGGCAACTCGATCAGTGGAACTTATGAAGGCACCCAGCTAAAAGCGCGCCTCGCATAGGGTAAGAACTAGAGCAGCGCCCCGAGGGCATCACTCGCTGATGTCCGAGCAGTAGCGGTCGCCCCCTCCTGTTCGTCGCCCGGTTACGAGGCGGGACAGCCAGACGCTTGGAAGCGTCATGGAGGGCAATGAGCGACCTAGAGCACCCCCAAGATCAACCTGAACCCGATCCCAAGGGAAGCGTTCCGCTTCCGCGGGACGAGGAGCTTGAAGAGGAGCTGCAGCGTGTCAAGGAAGAACTTGACGCCCCCAGGGAGGACAAACCCATCGCGCCCTCCGAATTGGCGGACCCGGTGGAGGTCGAGCTCGAGCGAAAACGAGACACAGTCAGACGGGACCGCGTCGAACTCGAAGGACTGGAAGAGAGCAACAAGGACATCGGCTTCAGAAGAAAAATGCTGATCGTGGTGCTCTGCATTCTCGGGCTGGTCGCCTTGGGATCGGTGGCCGGTCTCGCCGCAGGGATAGCCATAGGCATGTATCCGATGGCGGCGTCAGCCTTGTTTTCGCTCTCAGGAGCCGGGGGCGGCAGCGTCTTCGTTTGGAACGCTTACGTGAAAGCCACGACGCCCACGAAACCCGAGCCGGAGCCGACGGGAGAGGGGCCCTAGGCACGGTGGGATGCGCCCTGTTCGGGTTGGGGGAGAAGATCGCGACCTTGGACCTTGAGGGGGTGTGAATCTCTATCCACGGCCCGTGCCCGTTGCAAAGGCTTTCCGAGCTCGTCTGCGCGGCCTCGCCTGGCGCGATCGCTCCGCGGCTGGCCCCGGCCTGCTGATCCCGCGCTGCTCCAGCGTCCACACCTTCGGGATGCGCTTTCCGCTCGATCTCTACTTCCTCGACCGCGAGGGCCGGGTCCTCTCCGTGAGGAGGCGGGTGCCGCCGCGACGGTTTGCCTGGCAACGCGGAGCTTGCGCGGTTCTGGAGGTCCCTTCGCCGCCCGAGGGGGGAGAGTCCGCGGCGCCGGCGCCTTAGCTCGCCATGCTTCCCCAACGAGAAGAGATCGCCAGCCTGGTCGTCTGTGAGGACGACGACGTCACCCTCGACCTGCTCTGCGAGCACCTCGCCGCCGACCGTTTCGGCGTCATGCCCGCACCAAGCGCCTCCGATGCGCTGCGCCTCTGTCGCTACAACCACCCGGACCTATTGCTCCTCGATTTGACCCTGCCCGACGCCTCCGGCCTCGACGTCCTGCGAGAGATCCGCGAGGCCGACGGGATCGACTCCCGCTTCGACCCGCGGCTGCCGGTGATCGTCCTCACCGGTCGGGGCGGTGACATGGACCGCGTCCGCGGTCTCGACTCCGGCGCCGACGACTACATCGTCAAGCCCTTCCGGTATCCGGAGCTGCGCGCCCGCATCGGCGCCGTCCTCCGCCGCCGCGCCCATCCCCAGGATGGCCCGAGCCGTGTCAGCGATCTCGTCATCGACCCACTGCGCCGCCGCGTCACGGTGGGCGAGCGCGCCGTCCACCTTTCGAAGAAAGAGTTCGCCCTGCTCCGGATCCTCGCCTCCGACCCGACCCGCGTCTTCACCAAGGAAGAGCTGTTGGACCGCGTCTGGGCCTACCGGGGCCCGTCGAAGACGCGGACCCTGGACTCACACGCCTCCCGCCTGCGTCGCAAGCTCGACCCCGAGCACAGCCGCTTCATCGTCAACTGCTGGGGGATCGGATATCGCCTGGTCGACGGGTAAGAGCGGCGCCCCTGTCGGCCACAGGGGCGCCGTGCGGCTAGCTCTTCGCCTTGGCCTTCTCGGCGGCAGGCAGCTCGAAGTGCATGATCGCCAGCTTGGTGGCGATCGCGTCGGACTTGTCCTTGCCCAGCCGCTTCGACGCTTCCTTCTGGATCTCTCCCGCCTTCTTGACGGCCTCGGAGAGGACCTTGTTGAGGTCCTTCCAGCCCTGTTTGTCGAGCTGGAGGGGGGTGTCGGAGAGGTGGGAGTCGCTGCGAGCCTCGATCGTTCCTCCCGCCATCGCGACGGTCGCGCTCTGGCCGATCGACTCCAGGATCGAGCCGGAGATGCCCTTGCGGGCGGAAGCGGGGATCTTCGCCCAGTCGGAGTCGCTGAGAAAGGCACGCTCGGTCGCCCTGTAGAAGTGCTCGACGGCTCCCCGTCGCGGCTCGGTTTTCACCAGCTCGACGCAGTCGTACTCGAGCAGCGTTTTCACGTGGTAGCTGACGTTGCCCAGCGGCTCACCCAATTCCTGGGAGAGCTGGTTGGGGCTCGATATGCCTTTGTGGAGAGAGCTGAGAATGCGGACGCGTAGGGGATGGGCGAGGGCCTTCGCAACCTGCTGAGTAATGCCCTCTGGGGAAGTGCGGGACTGTGGCAAGGGGGACCTCCGTTTCTCACTCGGGCGGGGAACGTTTTAGGGGGGTGGCAACTGACTCCCGAGTTACTAGACAAGTATTCCAAAACGCTCCGTCGTTACCGAGCCCGCGAGCGAAATATGCATTAAAAGAGATGGATTGCTGTAATCGGCTCGAGTCTCGGAAATTATTTGGGAACCGAAGTGTTCTGATCCAGGGTCTTCTTCTCGCGTCCGTCCTCTCGTTGCGCCTGGCCGAGACCGCTTCGGGGGGCGGGCGCCTTTGATCGCAGCGCTTGAAGTCGCTTTTTCCGCTCTTTGTCGGGCGAGGCGCGGGGAGAGAATTCCGCCGCGGTTGCTTGGCAGGTCATGGCTATCGAGCGAGAGGCGTGACCCGTGGCGATCGAGCTGGCAGAGCTCGCCGCCGGGTTTCCGCTTGCCGCCTCGTTTGCGATTGCAAGTGGCCTCAGCGTCTACCGGGAGGGGCGCCGCCGCAACGCTTTGAACGAGGCGATGCACGAGCTTCGGCGCCCCCTCCAGGTTCTGGCGCTGGCTCTCCCGACGAACCCTCATGCGGGCAGGCCGCTCGACTCCTCGCTGCGGATGGTCACCGCCGCGATCGATCGGCTCGATTGCGAGATCAACGGGGACGGGGCGCCACGAGGAGAGCTGCCGTTCCCTTCGAGGGCGTTGGTCGAGGGGGCGGTGGAGCGGGGCCGGGTACGAGCGGCGCCGACCGGCAGGTCGCTGAGTCTCCACTGGCGGGCTCGGGACTCATATCTGCTCGGAGATGAGATCGAGCTGGGGCAGGCGGTAGACAACATGATCAGTAACGGGTTCGATCACGGTGGGGGCGCCGTCAAGGTCGAAGTTGCCGAAGCTTGTGGCCGCCTCTACGTGAGGGTTCTCGACTCCGGTCAGCTGGTTGGTGCGTCGTCGGGGCGAACCTGCCGCAGTCTCTGGAACCGGATCGGCGGCCGTGGTCGCCACGGCCACGGTTTGAAGGTGGTGCGGCGCGCGGCGAAGCGCCACGGCGGCGGCTTCCACCTGCGCCACTCAGCCGAGGGAACCGAGGCACGCCTCGAGCTCCCGGTCATGGGAGGGCAACGGTGAGTCGGCGGGGACGGGCGCTGGGCTTTCTGCTCGGGGCGCTGCTCGCCGCGGTCGCAGCCGCGGCCCTCGCCGACGGTTACGGCGACAGCGTCGTTCGAGGATACGGCGAGCTGCGCCCGGTCCTGATCGTTGCCGATGACCTGCGGGCGGGCGAAGAAATAGACCCGAGGCTCGCGGGCGACAAGCTCGAGGTGCGACGTGTCCCGGTGCGGTTCGTCCCGCCCGGCGCACTGGCGGCGCCGCAAGAAGTCCTGGGGCTGGTGCCCGCCGTCTCCATCCCGGCCGGCTCCTACCTGTCCTCGGCGCAACTGCGCTCGCCGCACCTTCGTCGCAGCGGCTCGCAGCTCGGCCGGGGGCGGCGGCCGGTGGAGATCGTCGTCAGCGGCAGCGGCGCCCTCGCCGCCACGGGGGTGCAGCCGGTGGGGTCGAAGGTCGACGTCGTCGTCACCGCCGAACCCAGCGGCTCCGGCAACGGCCGCACCTATGTGGCGGCGCCCGGCGTGCCGCTGCTGGGGCTCGGTCCCGGCGGCGAAGGCAGCCCCGGCGAAGCGACCGCCACCCTCGGCTTGACGCGATCGCAGGCCCTGCGACTGATCGCCGCCGAGAGCTTTGCCCGTCGTGTCACCGTGATCCCGCGGGGCTGATGGTCCCGCGCGAGCGAGACATCTCCCAGTTGGCCTCGCGCTTGCGGGTGCGGCTGGTCGAGCGGCGGCGGGCCGAGGCTGCCGCCGGTCGGAACTCGGAGGAGGGCCTGGAGGAGTCGGTTCGGTCGCTCGTCGACGACTTCGCCGCGATCCTTCCGCCCGCCGAGCGCGAGCTGGTCGCCGCGCGGATCGTCCGCGACAGCGTCGGGCTGGGCCCGCTGGAGGTGTTGCTCGCGGATCCGGCGGTGGAGGAGGTGATGGTCAACGGGCACGAGCGGGTCTACGTCGAGCGCAGAGGGCTGCTCGAGCCGACCGAGGTCGCCTTCGAGAGCGAGGAGGAGCTGCGGAACACGATCGAGCGCATCCTCGCGCCGCTCGGCCGCCGGGTCGACGAGCTGAGCCCGATGGTCGACGCCCGCCTTGCCGACGGCTCGCGGGTCAACGTCGTCATCCCACCGCTGGCGATCGACGGGCCGAGCGTCTCGATCCGTCGCTTCGGTGCCAGCCGCCCCGACCCGGACCAGCTGGTCGCGCTGGGGACCCTGACGCCGCAGCAGCGGTCGCTGCTCGAGGAGGCGGTGGCGACCCGCCGCAGCGTCCTCGTCAGCGGCGGCACCGGCTCCGGCAAGACGACGCTGCTGAACGCGCTCTCCAGCTTCATCGGCTTCGGCGAGCGCGTGGTCACGATCGAGGACGCCGCCGAGCTGCGTCTGCAGCAGCCGCACGTGGTCAGGCTCGAGAGCCGGCCGGCGGGGGTCGAGGCCAGGGGCGAGGTGACGATCCGCGACCTGCTGCGGAACGCCCTGCGGATGCGTCCGGACCGGATCGTGATCGGCGAGGTCCGCGGAATCGAGGCGCTCGATCTGCTGACCGCTCTCAACACCGGCCACGACGGTGCGCTCTCGACCGTGCACGCGAACTCTCCCGGCGACGCCCTCGCTCGCCTCGAGACCCTGGTGCTGATGGCGGGGGTGGGGCTTCCCCACGAGGCCGTGGCCGAGCAGGTGCGGAGGGGCATCGACCTGGTGGTTCATCTCCAGCGCCAGTCCGATGGCGGGCGCCGGGTAACCGAGATCGCGACGGTCAGGTGACGCTGTCGGTCCTGATCGCCGCCGCAGCGGGTGGGCTCGCGGCTTTGGCGGCGCGGGAAGCGCTGCAGGCGAGCCCCGCCGTGGCCCAGTGGCTGCGCCTGGCGCTGGAGCCGCTGCGACGGGCGGGGGAGGAGGGATACGCGCCCTCGACCCTGGAGCGGCGGCGGCTGGCGGCACTCGGGACCGGTGCCGCAATCCTCGGCGGCTGGTTCCTCGGCGGCTTTGCCCTTGCCCTGCCGCTCGCGGTCGCCGGGCCGGCGGCGGTCGGGTGGACGATCGCCAGCCGTCGCCGTCGCTACCGCCGGGCGGTGGAGCACTCACTGCCCGAAGTGGCGACGGCGATCGCCGACTCGCTCAGCGCCGGCCGCTCGCTGCGCGCCTCGTTCGCAGGGTCGGTCAGCTCCCTGGACGGACCGCCGGCGATTGAGCTCGCCCGCCTCAGCGCCGAGCTGGATCTGGGGGCACCGACCCCGGAGGTGCTGGAGGGCTGGCGCGGACGGATGCGATCGGAGCGGATCGACGCCTTCGCCATGGCGCTGCTCAGCCAGCGGCTCGCCGGTGGCGATCTCGCCAGCCTGCTGCGGCGCTTCGCCGCCGGCGCGGCCGAGCGCGAGCGGGTGGCGGAGGAGGCGCGTTCGGCGACCGCCCAGGCCCGTTTCACCGGCTTGCTGGTGGTGGCGATGCCGACCGGCGGCGCGCTCTTCGCCGAGTTGCTGCAGCCCGGCTTCCTCGGCAAGCTCCTCGCCTCGCCGCCGGCCGCCGTCCTCCTCGCCCTCGCTTTGGCTTTGCAACTCGTCGGTTTCGCCGTGATCCGCCGCTTCTCCCAGGTGGCCGAATGAGCGGCGCCGGGCTGCTCGCCGGGCTCGCGGTGCTGCTCGGCGCGGCGGCGGCTCGGGAGCTGCTGCGTGGGCGCACCTCGCGGCTGTCGTTGCCGAGGCTCTTCGCCGCCAAGCTCGCCGGCGCCGCGATCGGCGGCTTGGCCGGGCTGGCGGCGTCACCGGCGGCGCCGGGGCGGCTGGCGCTGCTGGTGGTAGTCGCGATGCCGGCGGCTGGTTTCCTCACCCCTGACCTGATCCTGGAGCGGCGAGCTCGGCGCCGCCGCCGGCGCCTGATCGCGGCCCTGCCCGACGCTCTCGACCTCCTTGCCGTCAGTGCCGGCTCGGGTCGCGGTCCCGCCTCCGGGATCGAGCAGATCGCTCGGGCGGGGGAGGGACCATTGGCGGAAGAGCTGCGGCTGGCCGTCGCCGACCTCTCCTGCGGAGTCCCCCTCAGTGCCGCGCTCGACTCCCTGCGAGGCCGGGTGGCTGGGAGCGAGCTGGCGACGCTGGTGGCGGCGATCGAGCGCTCGCGCCGGTTCGGCTCGCCGCTGGCCGACCAGCTCCGCCGTCAGGCGAGCGCCCTGCGCCGCGACAGCCACCGCGAGGTCGAGGAGCGCGCTGCCCGGGCGGCGCCGAAGATCCAGCTCGTCGTCGCCCTCGTCCTCGTCCCCTCGGTCCTGCTGATGATCACCGCCGGCCTGATCGCCAACGCCGAGAGCCTCTTCGCCGGCTTCTGAGCAGGCGGAGGGACTACACCAGCGCCTCCTCGCGCAATCGTTTCGCCACCGCGCCGGTGGCGGTGACGATCGCGTCGAGGTCGGCGGCGTTTTCCTTGTGGCCGCTGACGTAGCAGCAGAGGGTGCCGTTGACGAGCTCGAAGGCGAACTTGTCCGGGGCGGCCTCGGCCAGCCAGACGATGAAGCTGGGGGAGAAGAGCTGGCGCAGCCAGTTGGCGTCCTGCTGCTTGGTCGCGAAGATCTCGTACTTGTCGAGCAGGGCTTCGCTCTCCAGCGTCACCCGCTCTTTGTCGCCGCGGAAGGCGTCCTCGAACTTCTCCAGGGCGCGGAGGCCGAACTTGCGCTGGCAGTAGAGCTCGGGGACGAACCTCGCGCAGTCCTCGACCTCGACCAGGCCGAGGGTGTAGCGGTAGTAGTTCGTCTGCCTGTCGCCGTCGGAGTCGGTCGTCTCCTCCTCGTAGGTGTAGAGGGCGAGGGTGCCCTCGAAGCCGTCGCCGAAGGGCCCGAGCAGGCTGCGCTCGGTGTAGCGGTCGTCGCCCTTGCCCAGCAGCGGCGTCGCCTGAGGCAACCGGCCGCGCTCGTGGATCAGCGTCATCCCCCGCTTTCCGGCGTAGACCTCGAAGAAGTCGTGGGCGGCCTTGTTGTCGGCGATCACGAAGACGACCACCAGGCCGAGCAGCAGCACGGCGCCGGCGCCGATCAAGCCGACCCCGGGGTGGATCGCGATCGCGCAGACGATGCCGACGATCAGGGCCAGAGAGCCGATCGCGATCAGCGTCACCGACTTCCGCATCAGGCGCTTGAAGTGGTAGCCGCGGAGGTCGTTGGCGTCGTCGGGGACGCCGGTGGCGGCGGCTTCGGTGACGACGGGTTCGCTCTGCTCGCGCTGCTCAGGAGTGGCCACGGGCGCAACCTACTGGGCAGGGAGGCGGATGCAAATCGGGTTGCAGAGGGGGGTCGTGTTGCAAAGTGGGGGACTGTGGGTTATTGTGGCGATCGAGTTGAAGCCCAGGACCGGGGTGGTGAGGCTCCTCCCACCTCATCACTCCGGTCCAACTCTTTCCGGCCCTCCCGCTCAGAAAGGACTTCCCGGCAGTGGCGTTCAGGGGTCTCTACGAGCACAACCTCGATTCCAAGGACCGACTTACGGTTCCCTCTCGCTTTCGAGCTTTGTTGGCCGACGGAGTGGTTCTCTCCAAGGGCTTCGACCCCTGCGTCTGGGTCCATACGACCGATGAGTTCCAGCAGCTCTCCGACCGCTTCCTCTCGCCGCACAGCCCCTTCGGGCGCGACGCCCGAGCGCTGCGCCGCCGCTTCCACGGCGGCTCCTTCGACGAGAAGCTCGACTCCGCCGGGCGCATCCGCGTCCCCAAGCCGCTGATCGAGCACGCCGGGCTGGATGGCAACTGCGTCGTCATCGGCGCCGGCGAGTACCTGGAGATCTGGAACGCCGACGCCTGGGCCAAGCAGGAGGAAGAGCTCGACGCCGCCGCCCCCGAGATCGCCGAGGGCCTTGCCGCCGCCGGCACCGCGTGATCATGAGACTGAATGCGAGGCAAATCCCATATAGCCCAGCGCCGACCGGTGGCTATGTCGCGCCACGGCCGGTGGAGCGACCATTGGAGATCGTCATGAGCGAGCACGAGCCCGTACTGGCGCCGGAGCTGGTCTCCCTGCTGGCACCGGAGCCGGGGCAGATCGCGGTCGATTGCACCTTCGGCGGTGGCGGCCACGCCCGCCAGGTCGCCGAGCTGATCGGGCCGGAGGGGACGCTGATCGGGATCGATCGCGACCCCGCCGCGCAGGAGCGCTTCAACCGCTTCGCCGCCGAGGCCCGCTGCCGCACCCTCTTCATCAGCTCCGACTTCGCGGCAGGACTTCGCGCGCTGCAGGGCGAAGGGATACGCCCAGACATGGTTTATGTAGATCTGGGGATGTCCTCGATGCAGGTCGATGCGCGTGAGCGGGGCTTCTCCTATTCCTACGACGCGCCGCTCGACATGAGGATGGATACGCGCCAGAGCTTCACCGCCGCCGACCTTGTCAACGAGTGGCCCGAGTCGCGGATCGCCCAGGTCCTGCGCCGCTTCGGCGAGGAGCGCCACGCCGGCGGGATCGCCCGGGAGATCGTCCGCCGCCGGCCGCTGTCTACCACCGCCGAGCTGGTCGATGCGATCAAGGCCGGGATGCCTGCCTCCGCCCGCTTCGGCGCCGGCCACCCGGCCAAGCGCAGCTTCCAGGCGATCCGGATCGCCGTCAACGGTGAGCTCGAGGCGCTCGACGAAGCGCTGCCGCTCGCCTGGGCCCAGCTCAAGGTGGGTGGCCGCTTTGCCGCGATCTCCTTCCACTCGCTCGAGGACCGGCCGGTGAAGCAGTTCCTCGTCGCCAAGGCACGGGGCTGCGTCTGTCCGCCGGAGCTGCCGGTCTGCGTTTGCGGCCACGAGCCGGAGGCCGACCTCTTGACTCGGCGCCCGATCTCCCCGGGCTCCGAGGAGGCCGAGCGCAACCCGCGCTCGCGCTCGGCGCACCTGCGGGCGGCGCTGAAGATTTCCGAAGAGCAGCCGGGGGAGACCGGCTGATGGCCGTCGCCGCTCCCGCCCGCCGCAGCACTGCGGCCCCCGCGCCCTCGAGGACGACGCCGCCGAAACGCAAAGCCCCGGCGCGTAAACCGGTCCGCAAATCAGCTCCCAAACGCCGACCAGCAGCGACCCAGCCGAAACTGGCCGTCGCCGCCGCCCGCACCGCCGTCGCGGTCCGGCAGCTCCCGGACTCCGGCCTGGTCGTGCAGATGACCCGCGGTCGCCTTTGGATCGGGGTGCTCGGGGTCCTCCTGGTCGGGATCGTCGCCCTCAACGTCGCCACCCTCAGCTTCGCCGCCTCGGCCGGCAAGACCGACGAGCAGATCACCGCCCTCGAAAAAGAGATCTCGATGCTCGAAGGTCGCGAGGCCCAGCGCTTCAGCACCGCCCGCATCCGCCACCAGGGGGCCGCCCTCGGCCTGGCGATGCCGAACACCGAAGAGCCGCAGGTGATCGAGCTCCGTCCCGACGACGTCGCCACCGCCGCCAGCCGCCTCGCCGCGGCGGGCGGGTAGGGGTCCGCCGCCGATGCGCCTGGTCGAGCGCCGGATCGGGCTTCTCTTCGGCGCGTTCCTCCTCTGTTTCCTGCTCATAGTCGGCCGCGCCTTCTGGCTGCAGGGGGTGCAGGGATCGAGTCTCGCCTCCCAGGCGATCTCCCAGCAGACCGAGGTCGTCACCGTTCCCGGCCTGCGCGGCGATCTGCTCGATCGCAGCGGCAACAAGCTCGCCGCCTCCGAAGACGCGGCGACGATCTACGCCACCCCCTACCAGGTCGAGAACCCGCCGCAGGCGGCGGCGCAGCTGGCGCCGATCCTCGACCAGCCCAAAGGCGAGGTGCTGGAAGCACTGACCGCCGAAGGCGGCTTCTCCTACGTCGCCCAGAAAGTCGATCTCGCCACCGCGACCAAGATCGAAAAGCTCGACCTGGAAGGGATCGGGCAGCTCCCCGACACCCGTCGCACCTACCCGCAGGGGGAGATGGCGGGGCAGGTGATCGGCGCCGTCGGCTCCGAAAACCAGGGCCTGATCGGGCTCGAGGCGGGCGAGGAAGACGTCCTCGGTGGCGACGACGGCGAGCGCCGGATCGTCAACGACGCGCTCGGGGAGCCGATCCGGCTGGAAACGGTGGACGAGGCCGAGGACGGCGAAGACATCCAGCTCACCCTCGACCCGGTGATCCAGCAGAAGACCGAAGAAGTCTTGAACGGTGTCGGTGAAGCCTGGTCTCCGAAGGGGGCGACGGCGATCGTCGTCGACCCGCGCAGCGCCCAGGTGCTGGCGATGGCCAACTGGCCCCCGGTCGATCCCTCCGACCTCTCCGAGGCGAGCAACGAAGACCTGCTGAACCGCGCCACCGGCTTCAACTACGAGCCCGGCTCGACCTTCAAGGCCTTTACCGTTGCCGCGGCGCTGGAGGAAAAGCTGGTGACGCCGACGAGCGAATTCACGGTTCCCCCGTCGCTCCAGGTCGCCGACCGGACGATCGAGGATTCTCATCCGCATGGGATCGAAAACATGTCCGTCGCCCAGATCCTCGCCGTCTCTTCGAACGTCGGCGCGGTGATGATCGGGGAGGAGGTCGGGGCGACGAAATTCGACAAGTGGATCCGGCGCTTCGGCTTCGGCCGGCCGACCGGAATCCAGTTCCCGGCCGAGGAACAGGGAATCGTCCTCGACCTCGACGAATACTCGGGCTCGAGCATGGGCAACATGCCGATCGGCCAGGGCGTCTCGGTCACCCCGATGCAGATGGTCTCCGGCTACAGCGCGATCGCCAACGGTGGTGTGCTGAAGCGGCCGCAGCTGTTCAAGAAGGTGGGCGACGAACCGGTCGAGGAGCCGAAGGGCAAGCGGGTGATCTCCGAGGACGTCGCCGGCGAGATTCGCGAAATGCTCGAGGGCGTCCTCGCCGCCGGCGGCACCGCGTCGGAGGTCAGCGTCCCCGGCTACACCCTGGCCGGCAAGACCGGTACCGCCGAGGTCGCCGAAGACGGCGAATACTCGGACACCAAATACGTCGCCTCGTTCATCGGCTTCGCGCCGGCGGACAACCCCCAGCTGCTGGCCGCGGTGATCGTCGACCAGCCGCAGGGAGAAATCTACGGAGGCTCGGTGGCGGCGCCGGCCTTCGGGCAGATCGCGGAATTCGCCCTGCCCTACCTCGGGATACCGCAGGAATGAGCCCCCGGAAGGGGCACCCGGCCCCCTTCCTACAATCCGGCAGCGGATGAGACTGGACGAGCTTGTCGGGGATTTCCCCGGGGCGCGGATCGTCGGTGATCCCACCGTCGAGATCGGCGACCTTGCCTATGACAGCCGCAAGGCCGGTCCGGGGACGCTGTTCTTCTGCGTGCGCGGCGAGAAGGCCGACGGGCACGGGTTCGCCCCCCGCGTCGTCGAGGAGGGGGCGGCGGCGCTGGTGGTCGAGCGGGAGCTGACCGACCTCGCCGTCCCGCAGGTCGTGGTCGGGGACTCGCGAGCGGCGATGGCGCCGCTGGCGGCGAGTTTCTGGGGCGATCCGACGGCGAAGCTGCGGATGGTGGGGGTGACCGGGACCAACGGGAAGACGACGACCGCCTTCCTCATCCACGAGATCCTCAAGGCCGCCGACACGCGCTGCGGGCTGCTGGGGACGGTGAAGCAGGTCGTCGGCGGGGTCGAGAAGGAGGTGGTGCGCACGACGCCGGAGGCGATCGAGCTGCAGCGCACCTTCCGGCAGATGCTCGAGGGCGGCGACGAAGCCTGCGCGATGGAGGTCTCCTCGCACGCGATGACCCTGCATCGGGCCGACGCGATCCACTTCGAGGTCGCGCTCTTCACCAATCTCACCCAGGACCATCTCGACTTCCACGCCGACATGGAGGACTACTTCCTCGCCAAGCGCAAGCTGTTCGAAGCGGGCCCGCAGACGGCGATCGTCAACGTCGACGACCCCTACGGGCGGCGGCTGGCGGAGGAATTCGAGTGCATCACCTTCTCGGCCGAGGGGGCCGAGGCCGACTACAGCGCCCGCGAGGTCGAGTTCGACGCCTCCGGTGCCAGCTTCAGCGTCGGCGGGATGCGGTTGCGGACGGGGTTGCCCGGGCACTTCAACGTCGCCAACGCGCTGGGGGCGTTCGCGGCGGCGGAGGCGATCGGGGTCGGCTCGGACTTCGCCGCGGTCGGGCTGGCGCGGGCGGAGCGGGTGCCGGGACGGTTCGAGCCGATCGACGAGGGTCAGGGCTTCTCGGTCCTCGTCGACTACGCCCACACTCCCGACTCGCTGGAGAACGTGCTGCGCGCAGCGCGGCGGCTGACCAGCGGCAAGCTGATCTCGGTCTTCGGCGCCGGCGGCGACCGCGACCGCGACAAGCGCCCGAAGATGGGGCGGGCGGGGGCCGAACTCTCCGACCTGACCGTGATCACCTCCGACAACCCCCGCTCGGAGGACCCGGCGGCGATCGTCGCCGAAGTCGCCGGCGGGGCGGAGGCCGCCGCCGAGCTCGAGGTCGTGATCGACCGCCGCGAGGCGATCGCCCTGGCCCTGGGCCGGGCCGCCCCCGGCGACACCGTGGTGATCGCCGGCAAGGGCCACGAGCAGGGCCAGGAATTCGAGAACGGCCGCAAGATCCCCTTCGACGATCGCGAGGTGGCGCGCGAGGAGCTCTGGAAGCTGGGAAGCCCGGCGTGAGGCTCTCCCCCGAGGAGATCGCCGCCGCCCTCGGCGCCGAGGTGGTCGCCGAGGGCGCGCCGGAGCCGCCCCGCCGCGCCGTCATCGATTCGTCCCAGGCGGGACCTGGCGACCTCTTCTTCGGTCTCAAGGGGACGAACCGAGACGGCGGCGAGTTCGCCCCAGCCGCGATCGAGGCCGGCGCCTGGGGCGTCGTCGTCTCACCCGAGCACCGAACGCAGTTGTCCCCGCATACCGGGGACAACTGCGTTCGGTCGTGGGTCTTTGCGGTCGAGGACCCGCTGGCGGCGATGCAGGCGCTGGCGCGGGCCTGGCGGCGGGCGCTGGGGGCTCGTGTGCTCGGCGTCACCGGCTCGGTCGGCAAGACCTCGGTCAAGGACATCGCCCGGGCGCTGCTGCCCGGCAACGTTCATGCCAACCGCGAGAACCTCAACACCGAGATCGGGCTGCCGCTGACGCTGCTGGAAGCTCCTGAGGAGACCGAGACGCTGGTCTTGGAGATGGCGATGCGGGGGAGGGGGCAGATCGCCGAGCTGGCGGGAATCGCCGAGCCCGAAGTCGCGGTGATCACCAACGTCGGCCCGGTCCACGTGGAGCTGCTGGGATCGATCGAGGCGATCGCCGCGGCGAAGGCGGAGATCCTCGACGACCTGCCAGCCGACGGCACCGCGATCGCCCCGGTCGAGGCCGGTGAGCTGGAGCCGCATCTTGAGCGGGCGCCGCGGCTGCTGCGCTTCGGCCCCGGCGGCGACGTCGAGGCGGTCGAGGCGAAGGTCGCCGAGGGGGTGACCGAGGCGCTGGTCTCGACCCCGCTCGGACGCGAGCGCTTTCACTTTCCCTTCGCCGAGCAGCACAACCTCACCAACGCGTTGGCGGCGATCGCCGCCGGGGTCGCCCTCGGCGCCGAGCTTGCCGGGATGGCCGACCGCGCTGCGAGCATAGGATTCTCCCGCTTCCGCGGGGAGCGTCTGGAGCTCCCCGGAGGCATCGTCCTCGTGAACGACTGCTACAACGCCAACCCGGTGTCGATGCGCGCGGCGCTAGACCATCTCGCCACCCTCGAGGCGCCGCGGACGGTTGCCGTCCTCGGCGAGATGGGGGAGCTCGGCGGCGGCTCGGCCGGCTTCCACCGCGAGGTCGGCGAACACGCCCGCGCCGCCGGGATCGACTACGTGATCGGCGTCGGCGCGCCGGCTCGCGACTACGACCCCGACGAGCTCGTCGCCGACCCGGCCGAGGCGGCCGAGCTGCTGGCGGCGCAGCTGGAGCCGGGCGACGCCGTCCTCGTCAAGGGCTCGCGCTCGGCCGGCCTCGAGACCGTCGCCGAGCAGCTGCCGGCCCGGCTGGAGGTCGACGATGGGTGAAGTCCTGATCGCCGGCATGGCGGCGATGCTGATCTGCATCTTCCTCGGCCCCAAATTCATCGAATACCTCCGGGTCAAGGAGTTCGGGCAGCACATCCGCGAGGACGGACCGCAGGAGCACCACACCAAGGCGGGGACGCCGACGATGGGAGGGCTGATCGTCTTTGCCTCGATCTGCGTGCCCTTCCTGGTCCTCTCCGATCGCGACCCCCAGAGCATGGCCGTCTTCGGCGTCGCGATGGGCTGCGCCGCGCTCGGCTTCGCCGACGACTACATCAAGATCGTCAAACGCCGCTCGCTCGGCCTCGCCGGGCGCTGGAAGCTGCTCGGCCAGCTCCTTCTCGCCCTGGCGCTGTGGTGGGTGGCGCGCCACGAGGTCGGGCTGGAGCCGACGCTCTACTTCCGGATCGGCGACGGCAGCATCGAGCTCGGCCCGGTTCTCTACTTCGTCCTCGTCTTTCTCGTGATCGCCGGCACCTCCAACGGCGTCAACCTCACCGACGGCCTCGACGGCCTCGCCGCCGGCTCCTGCGCGATCGTCCTCCTCGCCTATACGGCGATCTCCTTCGTCACCAACGAGCAGCTGGACCTGGCGCTGCTCTCCGCCTGCCTGGTCGGCGCCTGCGTCGGGTTCCTCTGGTTCAACGCCTTCCCGGCTTCGATCTTCATGGGGGACACCGGCTCGCTCGGCCTCGGCGGCGCGATCGGCGCCCTGGCGGTGATGACCCAGACCGAGGTCCTGCTGATCATCATCGGCGGCATCTTCGTGATCGAGGCGCTCTCGGTCCTGCTCCAGGTCTTCGCCTTCAAAACCTTCCGCCGCCGCGTCCTGCTGATGGCGCCCCTGCACCACCACTTCGAGATGATGGCCTGGTCGGAGACGAAGATCATGCTCCGCTTCTGGATCATCGCCGCCGTCTGCTCGGGCATCGGCTTCACGCTGTACCAGCAGAGCATCGGGAGCTGAAAGGCTCAGCTCGTCAGTTCGCGGCAGGTGACGAGGTCCTTGACGATCGTGAGGTCCCTGGAGTTGGCGGTGAGAAGGACGGCCGAGTGAGCCACCGCAGTTGCGGCGATCGCCAGATCAGCCATACGTCTCCGAGGGTTACCGCCTCGATTCGATACGACAGCTTGCAACCGGCCCAAGATCCTCGCCACCTTCGCGTCGAGCGGGAGGGGGTCGAAGCTCGCCTCGATCGCCCCAAGGCGGGCGGCGCGTTCTGCCCGCACGCTTTCATCGCTGACGGCAAGGAGTCCGAAGTGAAGCTCTGCGAGCGACACCGTGCTGATCCCGGCTTCGATGCCTGACGGGAGGGGTCGCTCGCCGAGCAGGACGGAGGTGTCGAGTATTGCCAGCAAGCTCACAGCTCCCACGGATTGCGAAGCTCGAATCCGAAGTTTTCGATGTCACGTAGATAACCGGGGTCTACGGGCAGCTTCCAAAGGCCTTCCAGAGACTCTGCGCTCACCCAGCGCCGGTCCTCCCGAGGACCGAGATTTGCCACCGGTCTTCCTGAGACCGTGATCGTGAACTCCTCGCCAGCCTCGGCGCGACGCAAAATCTCGCCGATGTTGTTTCTCAACTCTTTCTGGGGGATCGTCGGCACGAGATCAACGGTAGCGGTATTGCTACCTGCACCGGTACAGGGGTATCCGGGGGCTTCGCGAAGCTTCGGCATGTGTCCTTAAGGGTTCCGGCCAAGGAAATTCGCCCCCCTCTTCCACGGGGGCCATATTTGGTCGTCGGTCTCGCCCGCTCCGGGCAGGCTGCCGCCCGGCTGCTGGTGGCGCGGGGGGAGCGGGTGCGGGCGGTCGATTCGGGACATCCCGAGGGGGCGGCAGGGCTCGAGGGGGCGGGTGTCGAAGTCTTCCTGGATACGGATGGATTGGCACAGCTCGAAGGGACGCATACCGTCGTCAAGAGCCCGGGAGTTCCCCGGGAGGCGCCGGTGATCGCTGCGGCGCTGGAGCGTGAGGTCGAGGTGATGGGGGAGATGGAGCTCGCCTGGCGGGCGCTGCCGAACCGCTTCCTCGCCGTCACCGGGACCAACGGCAAGACGACCACGGTCGAGCTGCTCGGACACCTCCACCGCAGCGCCGGTGAGCCGGTGGCGGTCGCCGGCAACGTCGGCACCGCGCTCTCCGAGCTGGTCGGCGAGGTCGAGGCTGACACCACGATCGTCTGCGAGTGCTCCAGCTTCCAGCTTGAGGACACGGTCGCCTTCGCCCCCGAGTGCGCCGTCTTTCTCAACCTCGCTCCCGACCACCTCGACCGCCATCACGACCTCGAGTCCTACCTGGCGGCGAAGCTGCGGATCTTCGCCAACCAGGGCAACGACGACCTCGCCGTCTACAACGCCGACGACCCCTTCACCGCCGGCACCGACCTCCGCGGCTGCGCCCGCCGCGTCGCCTTCTGCACCGGCGCCGCCCCCGACTGCGAGGTCGCCGTCGCCGAGGGCACGATCTTCTACGACGGCGAGCCGCTGCTGCCGGTCTCCGAGCTCGGCCTCTTCGGCGAGCACAACGTCGCCAACGCGATGGCCGCCGCCGCCGCCGCGCTCGCGATCGGGATCGACCGCGAGGCGGTCGTCGCCGGGCTGCGCAGCTTCGCCGGGGTCCCCCATCGCTTGGAGCAGGTGGCCGAGATCGCCGGGGTTCTTTTCGTCAACGATTCCAAGGCGACCAACGTCGCCTCCGCCAGCGTCGGGATCCGCGCCTTCGAGTCGGGGGTTCACGCGATCCTTGGAGGCAGCGAGAAGGACGAGCCGTTCACGCCTCTGATCGACCCTCTCCGCGAACGCGCCCGCGCCTGCTACCTGATCGGCGCCACCACTGAGCGGATGGCGCGGGAGCTGGCGCCGGCGGTCGAGTCCGGGGTCGAACTGCACCGCTGCGCCGACCTCGAGGACGCGGTCCGGCAGGCCACCACCGCCGCGGCACCCGGCGAGGTCGTCCTGCTCTCGCCGGCCTGCGCCAGCTTCGACGCCTTCGAGAACTTCGAACGGCGCGGCGACCGCTTCCGCGAGATCGTCGGGGGGCTGGAGCGATGAGCGCGCTCAGCCTCGGTCGCGGCAAGGGCGCGAAGAAGCGCAAGCGCGCGCGTCCGTTGCCGGCCGAGTACAACCTGATGCTGACCGCGACCCTCTGCCTGCTGGCGCTGGGAGCGGTGATGGTCTTCTCCGCCAGCTCGACCACCCGGGTCCTCCAGGACGGCGGCCTCTCCGACAGCGCCTTCTACCTGAAGCGGACGCTGATGTTCGGCGCCGTCGGCCTGCTGATCATGCACCTGGTGGCGCGGCACGGCCTGCGCGCGGTCCGCGAGCTGACCCCGCTGCTGCTCGGCGGCTCGATCTTCCTCCTGCTCGCGGTCCTCGCCGTCGGCACCGAAGTCAACGGGGCGACCCGCTGGCTCGGTGGCGGCTTCCTCCAGGTCCAGCCCTCGGAGCTGGCGAAGGTGGCTTTGGTCCTCTACGCGGCGGACCTCCTCGCCCGCAAGCCGAAGCAGGCGAAATCGCTCGAAGGGATGATGCCGATCCTGCTGGTGGTCGGCGCCTCGGCGCTGCTGATGATGCTCCAGCCCGACATGGGGACGACGATGGTGACCACCTTCGCCGTCGGCGCCACCCTGATCGCGGCCGGGGCGCGGCCGGCCGACCTCGGCAGGATCGCCCTCGTGATCGCCGGCCTCGCCTTGGTGATGGCGGTCGTCGAGCCCTATCGGATGGCGCGGCTGACCGCTTTCCTCAACCCCGGCGCCGATGCCGCCGGCGCCGGCTTCCAGGCGGCCCAGGCGAAAATCGCCCTCGGCTCCGGCGGACTCTTCGGCGAGGGGATCGGCAACGGCGTCCAGAAGGCCTTCTACCTGCCCGAGGCCCACACCGACATGATCTCCGCCGTGATCGGCGAGGAGCTGGGGCTGGTGGGAATCATCGGCGTCGTCGGCCTTTTCGGGATGTTCGGATTCGCCGGGTTCAAAACCGCCCAGAAGGCGAAGGACCGTTACGGCAAGATCCTCGTCGCCGGTCTGACCTCTCTGGTCCTGGTCCAGGCGACGATCAACCTCTTCGCGGTGATGGGAATGGCGCCGCTGACGGGGGTGCCGCTGCCCTTCGTCTCCTACGGCAACAGCAGCCTGATGGCGACGCTGTTCGCCGTCGGCCTGATCCTCAACGTCGCCCGCGGCGGCACCGCGGGGGCGGCGCGCGTTTCAACGCCCACCCGCGCTGGCAAACTGCGCGTCGTCCAAGGCGGGCGTGAGCCTGCGCGCGAAAGGAGTCGAGCGAGCGGTGCCAGGAAAGCCAAGAGTGGTGGTGGCGGCGGGGGGAACCGCGGGGCACGTCGTGCCCGCCATGGCGGTCGCCGACGAGCTTCGGGCTAGGGGCGCCGAGGTCAGCTTCCTCGGCACGCGCGAGCGGATCGAGGCCGAGCTGGTCCCGGCCGCCGGCTATGAGATCGACTTCGTCAAGGTGCGCGGGATCGACCGCCGCAACCCGTTGCGGGCGGCGCGAGCGGGCCTCGAGGCGCTGGGCGCGGTCGGCGCGGCGCGCAAGGTCCTGCGGCAGCGCCGGGCCGACGTGGTGATCGGCGGCGGCGGCTTCGTCGCCGGCCCCGCCGGCCTGGCCGCGGTACTGACCCGCGTCCCGCTGGTGCTGACCGAGGCCGACAGCCACCTCGGGCTGGCCAACCGGCTGCTGGCCGGCCGGGCGCGGCGGGTCTGCCTCGCCTTTCCGATCGAGGGTCGGGAGGGCCAGCCGTACCTCGTCACCGGTCGCCCGGTTCCGCAGGCGGTGCTGGAAGGCGACCGGACGGCGGCCCGCGCGCCGATTCGGGGTCGACGCCGACGCACGGGCCCTGTTGGTCGTCGGCGGCAGCCAGGGCGCCCGTTCGATCAACTTCGCCGCAATCGAAGCCTTCGCCGAGCGACCGAACGCAGTTGTCCCCGCATACCGGGGACAACTGCGTTCGCGCGACTTCGACGTCATCCATATCTCCGGCAGCCGCGACTATCCGGAGCTCGAGCAGTCGACTCGCCGCGGCGCCCCACCAGGAGCGCTACACCCTGCTGGAGTACGAGCCGAACCTCGGCGACGCCCTCGCCGCCGCCGACCTGGTGCTGGGGCGCTCCGGCGGCTCGATCTTCGAGGTGGCGGCGGCCGGCCGGCCGGCGATCCTTGTTCCCTACCCCTTCGCCACCGCCGACCACCAGACCGCCAACGCCGAGTGGATGCGCGCGGGCGGCGCCGCGAGCGTGATCGCCGACGCCGAGCTGAGCGCCGAGCGGCTCGAGGCCGAGGTCGCGGCGGTGCTCGAAGACCCGGCGCGGCTGGAGGCGATGGCCGCGGCGGCGCGCGCCCTGGCGAGGCCCGACGCCGCGCGCGCGGATCGCCGACGAGGTGCTGGAGGCGGCGCGATGAGCGCCGAATGGAGCGGGCGTCGCCTCCACTTCATCGGCATCGGCGGCGCCGGGATGAGCGGGCTGGCGCTGGTCTGCGCCCGGCTCGGCGCCGAGGTCAGCGGCAGCGACCGCGCCGACTCCTCTTATATGGAGCGGCTGCGCGGCGCGGGGCTCGAACCCGGCGATCGGCCACGACGCCGCGAACCTGCCCGAGGGAGCGGAGGTCGTCGTCTCGACCGCGATCGGCGAGGACGAACCCCGAGCTCGCCCTCGCCCGCCGAGCGCGGGGTCGAGCCGATCCACCGCGGCGCAGCTCCTCGCCGAGCTCTGCGCCGAGAAGCGGCTGATCGCGATCGCCGGCACCCACGGCAAGACGACGACGACGGCGATGACGGTCTGGGCGCTGCGGGCGATCGGCGCCGACCCCGCCTTCTTCGTCGGCGGCGAGGTGCCGGGCCTTGGGCCCGACGGCGAGGCCGCCAACGCCGGCTGGGGGGAGGGGGAGTGGGTGGTCGCCGAGGCCGACGAGAGCGACGCCAGCTTCCTGCGACTGCGACCCGAGGTGGCGGTGATCACCAACGTCGAGATGGACCACCACTCCCGCTGGGGCTCGCTGGCCGAGCTGCACGCGGCGTTCGCCGCCTTTGCCGCCCCGGCCCAGGGTCTGGTCATTCCCGCCGACGAAGAGATGGGCTGGCTGGCGGAAGGCGGGGGACGGGGTGGTCGGCTTCGATGCGCAGGCACCCGGCCCGGCCGACCTCGACCTGGCGGTGCCGGGCGAGCACAACCGCCGCAACGCCCGCGCCGCGCTGGCGGCGCTGCAGCTCGCGGGCGCCGAGGTGGCCGCCGGCAGCGGAGGCGCTGCGCGGGCTTCCGCGGCGTCCACCGGCGCCTCGAGCTGAAGGGCTGCCGCGGCGCCGGTCCATATATATGACGACTACGCCCACCACCCGACCGAGGTCCGCGCCGCCCTCTCGGCCCTGCGCGAACTGCAGCCCGTCGCGGCTGATCGCGGTCTTCCAGCCCCACCTCTACTCGCGGACGAAGGCGCTCGCCGAGGAGTTCGGCGCCGCGCTCGGCCTCGCCGACGAGGTGGTGGTCCTCGACGTCTACCCGGCCCGCGAGGAGCCGGTCGGCGAGCTGGCCGGCGTCAGCGGTCTGCAGGTCGCCCGGGCCGCGGCCGAGCGCGGCGGCGGCAAGCCGGTCTGGTGGCTCCCCGGACTGCGAGCTGGCGCAGCGGGCGCTCGCCGAGCGCCTCGACCGGCGCCCCGAGCTCTACGGCAAGGGGACGGTGCTGGTGACGATCGGCGCCGGCGACGTCTTCAAGCTCGGCGAGGCGCTGGTGACGGAGGAGGCTCGGTGAACGGGTGGCCGCAAGCGAAGCCGCCGGCGGGGGTCGAGCGCCGACTTCCCGCTGGCGCGGCTGACCACGGTCCGCACCGGCGGGCGCGGCCGACTGGTTCGCGCGCCCGGCGCGAGGAGGAGAGCCTGGTCGCTGCGCTGCGCTGGGCCGCCGACGAGGGCCTGCCGGTCGGCATGGTCGGCTCGGGCTCGAACCTGCTGGTCGCCGACGACTGGCTTCCGCGGGCTCGCGCTGAAGCTCGACGGCGAGCTGGCGGAGATCGAGCGCGAGGGCGACCGGGTGATCTGCCGGCGGCGGCTACCGCTTCCCCTCGGCGGCGGCGAAAACCGCCGGCTGGGGACTCTCGGGTCTGGAGTTCGGCGTCAACATCCCCGGGCACCACCGGCGGCGCGGTGCGGATGAACGCCAACGCCTACGGCGGCCAGCTGGCGCGGGTGCTGGAGTGGGTCGACGTCTGCACCGCCGCCGGGACCGACCGCCGCGCGCCCGAGCAGCTCGGCTTCACCTACCGCCACTCGAACCTGCGCGAGGGGGAAGTCGTCGCCCGCGCCTCCTTCCAGCTCCAGCCCGCCGAGCCGGAGGAGATCAAGGCGACGCTGGCGGCGATGCGCGAGCGCCGCCGCGAGGCCCAGCCCTCCGGGATCAAGACCTTCGGCTCGACCTTCAAGAACCCCGAGGACGAGCGAGCCGAGGGCAGGTCGGCCGGGCAGCTGCTCGAGGCGGCGGGCTGCCGCGGCCTCCGCCGCGGCGGCGCCCGCTTCTCCGAGAAGCACGCGAACTTCGTCGAGAACGACCAGCGACGCGACCACCGCCGACGTGCTCGAGCTGATGGCCGAGGGCCGGCGCCGGGTCCACGAGCGGTTCGGCGTCGTGCTCGAGCCCGAGGTGCAGGTGCTGGGCGAGGTGCGCTGGCCGGAGGGCTGGGAGCTGTGAGGCCGCCGGCTGATCGCGGTGCTCGCCGCCGTCGCTCGTGGTCGCCGCTGGCCGCCTACTGGTTCGCTGATCCGCGCAGGACAGCGCCGAGCCGCAGGTGCTGGTCCCGCAGCTGGTGGCGACGATCGGCGAAGGCGACGAAGCGGTCGGCGGTCAGCCGGCAACGGCGCCGTCGTCCGCTGGCTGCCGCTGCCCGGAGGATCCGCCGCTGCCGCAGCTGCCGCTGGAGCGAGCTGCCGAAAGGCGGGCGGCTGCGCGGGACCGGCGCTCGAACAGGTGCGGGTCCTGGCCGCCGCTCCGGACGCCCTGCGCCCCTACGTCGCCGGCAGCTCCTTCGGCGAGAGCGGGGTGGACGTCGAACTCACGTCGGGGATCGAACTGCGCTTCGGCGACGCCACGCAGGCGCAGCGAAAGTGGCGGGCGGCGGCGGCGATTCTCGCCGATCCGGAGATTACCGCGCTCGATTATGTAAACGTGACCGCGCCGAACCGACCCGTCCCACGGACGGCTCCGGAACACGACCTGCCGACCGCACCCTGAACCTGCTAATCAGGCGCCGGAAAAGGGCTTTGCAGAGCGGCGTCGAAAAGTCTCAACCTGAGGGTGAGACTGGCTCAACCCTCAAGTAGGAGTCGAGATATGAGGCTGCAGGATGTCTGCCGCCCGTTTGACAGAACATGCAGGAATGCCCTACGTTGAGCGCAATTTCCGTGCTTGAGGCGGCAACTCGAACCCTAGAGTGTTGCTGAAGGCTCGGACGGAACAAGGGCTCAACTCATATGGAATCCACTTACCTCGCGGTAATCAAGGTCGTCGGCGCCGGCGGCGGCGGCACCAATGCGGTCAGCCGCATGATCGACGCTGGAATTCGCGGCGTCGAGTTCGTCGCCGTCAACACCGACGCGCAGGCGCTGCAGGCCTGCGACGCCGACATCAAGCTTTCGATCGGCCAGGAGCTGACCCGCGGCCTCGGCGCCGGCGGCAACCCCGAGGTCGGCGCCGGCGCGGCGGCCGAGAGCCGCGACGAGATCAAGGAGGCGCTGAAGGGCGCCGACATGGTCTTCGTCACCGCCGGCGAGGGCGGCGGCACCGGCACCGGCTCGGCGCCGGTGATCGCCGAGATCGCCAAGGAGGAGATCGGCGCCCTGACCGTCGGCGCGGTGACCAAACCGTTCGAGTTCGAGGGCAAACGACGGATGCAGCAGGCGCTCGAGGGCATCGAGAAACTGCGCAACAAAGTCGACACCCTGATCATCGTCCCGAACGAGAAGCTGCTGCAGGCGGTCGAGCGGCGCACCAGCGTCCTCGAGGCCTTCCGCCAGGCGGACGACATCCTCCGCCAGGGCGTCCAGGGCATCACCGACCTGATCACGATCCCCGGCCTGATCAACCTCGACTTCGCCGACGTGCGCACGATCATGCGCGACGCCGGCTCGGCCCTGATGGGCGTCGGCTCCGCCTCCGGCGAGGCCCGCGCCCTCGACGCCGCCAAGGCGGCGATCACCTCGCCGCTGATCGAGGAGTCGATCAAAGGCGCGACCGGGATGCTGCTGAACATCACCGGCCCCGAGGACCTCGGCCTGTTCGAGGTCAACGAGGCGGCCCAGCTGGTCCAGGCCGAGGCCGACGACAACGCCAACATCATCTTCGGCTCGGTCGTCGACCAGTCGATGAAGGACGAGGTCCGGGTGACGGTGATCGCCACCGGCTTCGAGGGCTTCGAGCTTCTGGCTCGCTCGCCGCAGCGGGTCCGCCGTCGTTACGAGAGTCGCCCGCGGGTCTCCGCCGAGGACACCGAAATCCGGAAACTGCGGGTCCAGGACGACGACATCGACGTGCCGGGCTTCCTCAAAGAGTAGGTCTGGGCGGATGCGGAGGGGCCATCGAGAGTCCCTCCCGCCGCCGCTTCGCGGGAGTTCGTCGGGAGGGACTCTCGATGGCCCGACGACGCGTCCGCCGAGGTTCTGGCTGGAATAGGCTCGTCGGGTGAGCGAGTCCTCCCGGCGCACCCCTCTCTATGAGCAGCATGTCGACCTTGGGGCGAAGCTGGTGCCCTTCGCCGGCTGGGAGATGCCGGTTACTTATGAGGGGATTCGGGAGGAGCACTCGGCGGTGCGGCGGCACGCGGGGATGTTCGACGTCTCCCACATGGGCGAGGTCGAGGTCGAGGGGCCGGGGGCGCTTGGCCTTCCTGCAGCGGGTGCTCTCCAACGACGTCGCCAAGGTCGCGATCGGCGGCGCCCAGTACTCCTGCCTCTGCAACGAGGACGGCGGCGTCCTCGACGACCTCTTCGTCTACCGGCTGGGGAGCGACCGCTACCTGATCGTCACCAACGCCGCCAACCACGAGAGCGACCTCGCCTGGCTTGGCCGCCAGAGCCGCGCAGTTCGACGTCATCGTCCGCGACGTCGCCGACCGCTACGCGATGCTCGCCGTCCAGGGGCCGCACGCGCGCGCAGGTCCTCGTCGGCGGCGCTGGGGATCGAGCTGCCGCCGCGCTTCCACGTCTCCCATCGCCCAGATCGGCCGCCGCCCGGCGCTCGCCTGCGGCACCGGCTACACCGGCGAGGACGGGGTCGAGCTGCTGATCGACCCGGAGGTGGCGACGCCGATCTGGGCCGAGCTGCTCGACGCCGGGATCGTCCCCTGCGGGCTCGGCGCCCGCGACACCCTGCGGCTCGAGGTCTGCTTCCCGCTGCACGGCAACGAGCTGAGCCCCGAGCGCAACCCGATCGAGGCCGGCCTCGGCTGGTGCTGCAAGGAGGAGACGGGGTTCATCGGCTCCGAGGCGATCGCCCGCGCCCGCGCCGAGGGCACCGCCGAGCAGCTCGTCGCCTTCAAGATCGAGGGCCAGGGGATCCCGCGCGAAGGCAACCCGGTCCTCCACGGCGGCGCGCGAGGTCGGCGTCGTCACCAGCGGCACCTTCTCGCCCTCGCTGGAGCTCGGCGCCGGGATGGCCTACGTGAAGTCGGAGCTTGCGGAGGTCGGGACCGAGATCGAGATCGACGTGCGCGGCAAGCATCGCCCCGCCCGGATAGCTTCCAAGCCTCTCTACGCGAAAAGGAGCTGACCTTGGCCGACGCCACCTACCCCGACGACCTCCGCTACCACGAGGAACACGACTGGGCCCGGATCGAGGGCGATCAGGCCACCCTCGGGATCACCTGGTACGCGCAGGACTCGCTCGGCGAGGTCGTCTTCTACGACCCGCCCGAAGTCGGCGCGACGATCCAGAAAGACTCCTCCTACGCCGAGGTCGAGTCGGTGAAGGCGGTCTCCGACGTGATCGCGCCGCTGTCGGGCGAGGTGGTCGAGATCAACGAGGCGCTGCAGGACGCGCCGGAGAAGGTCAACGAGGACCCCTACGGCGAGGGATGGCTGGTCAAAGTCAGGCTCACCTCGCCAGAGGAGGCCGAGACGCTGCTCGGCGCCGAGGAATACCGCAAGATGCTGGACCAGAAGCCCGCCTCCCCATGGTCGTCCAGGCACATGATGAGCCCCCGGCACACTTCGCATCTGCGTCCTCGGCCTAGCCTTCCAGCCGAAGGCGCCGTGACCCGCTACACCTCCGCCCGCCCGACGACGCGCCGGGAGATGCTCGACGCGATCGGCGTCGACTCCATCGGCCGAGCTCTTCGAGCAGATCCCCGAGCCGCTGCGCCTGGGGCGGCCGCTGGCGCTGCCGCGACGGGAATGTCGCGAGGCCGAGGTCTACGAGCGCCTGGCGGCGCTGGCCGGCGCGCAACGCCGACGCCGAAGAGCAGGTCTGCTTCGTCGGCGCCGGGATGTACGACCACTACGTGCCGGCGATCGTCGACGCGATCACCTCGCGCAGCGAGTTCCTCACCCCGTACACGCCCTACCAGCCGGAGATCTCCCAGGGCGGGCTGCAGGTGATGTTCGAGTTCCAGACCGCGATGTCGGAGCTGACCGGGCTGCCGGTCTCCAACGCCGGTCTCTACGAGGGTCCTTCCGCGCTCGCCTCGGCGGGCTACCTGGCGATGGGCGCGACCAAGACGCGGCAAGTTCGTCGATCTCCCGCGGCGTCCACCCGCACAGCCGCGAGACGCTCGCCACCTACGCGGTCGGCTACGGCGCCGAGGTGGTCGAGGTCGGGCTCGAGGACGGGCGTCACCGACGCCGGCCGCGCTGGCCGCGGCGGTCGACGGCGAGACCGCTGCCGTCTTCCTCCAGAGCCCGAACTTCCTCGGCGCGGTCGAGGACGTCGAGGCGCTCGGGGCGGCGGCGAAGGAGCACGGGGCGCTGCTGGTCGTCGCCTGCGACCCGATGACCCTCGGGATCCTCAAGCCGCCTGGCGAGTGCGGCGCCGACATCGCCCTCGGCGAGGGCCAGCCGCTGGGCAACCGACTCGACTTCGGCGGCCCCTCCTTTGGCTTCTTCTGCGCGACCGAGGCCCAGATCCGCCGCATGCCGGGCCGGATCGCCGGCGAAACCGAGGACGTCGACGGCCGCCGCGGCTTCGTCCTCGCGCTGCAGACCCGCGAGCAGCACATCCGCCGCGAGAAAGCGACCAACAACATCTGCACCGCCCAGGCGCTGAACGCGCTGGGGGCGATGGTCCACCTCGCCTGGCTCGGCCGCCACGGCTTCCGCGAGCTCGGGCGAGCTGCTGGTGCGGCGGACCGCCTACGCGCGCGAGCAGCTGGCCGCCGTCGAACGGGGTCGAGCTGCTGCACGAGCGCGCCGGTCGCGCGCGAGTTCGCGGTGCGGCTGCGAGGCGCCGGTGGACGAGGTCCTCGACCGCTCGCCGAGCGCGGCATCGCCGCCGGCTACCCGCTCGGCCGCGAGTACCCGGAGTTCGAGGACGGGCTGCTGGTCGCGATCACCGAGCGGCGGACGAAGGAGCAGATCGACGAGCTGGCCGAGGCGCTCGGCGCCGCGATCGCCGCCGAGCGTGGCGTTCATCGGATGGCGACTAAGGACCCATGGGGGGCGCTGATGGCGCTGACCGAGACCCCGATGCAGGCCGAACGCGCGCAGACGATCTTCGAGAAATCGAAGCCAGGCCGGCGCGCCGCGGCGCTGCCGGCCACCGAAGTCCCCGAGACGCCGCTCGAGGAGCTGATCCCGGCGAACCTGCTGCGGGCCGAGCCGCCGCGGCTGCCGGAGATCGCCGAGCCGGAGATCGTCCGCCACTACAACCGGCTCTCGCGCCGCAACTTCGACCTCGACAGCGGCTTCTACCCGCTCGGCTCCTGCACGATGAAGCACAACCCGCGCCTGAACGAGCGGGTCGCGGCGCTGCCCGGTCACGCCCGCCTGCACCCGGCCCAGGACCCGCGCCGCGCCCAGGGCGCGCTGGAGCTGATGTGGCTGCTGCAGGAGTCCCTCAGTGAGATCTGCGGCCTGCCGCACGTCAGCCTCCAGCCCTCGGCCGGCTCCCACGGCGAGCTCGCCGGCCTGCTGCTGACCCGCGCCTACCACGCCGATCGCGGCGAGGAGCGGACCAAGGTGCTGGCCCCCGACACCTCCCACGGGACCAACCCGGCCTCGGTGACGATGGCCGGCTACGAGGTGGTCAAAGTCGCGACGAACGAGCGCGGCGGGGTCGAGATGGACGACCTGCGGGCGAAGCTGGCCGAGAACGCCGACGAGGTCGCCTGCCTGATGCTGACCAACCCCAACACGCTCGGGGTCTTCGACGAAAACATCGCCGAGATCGCCTCGCTGATCCACGAGGCGGGCGGGACGCTCTACTACGACGGCGCCAACCTCAACGCGGTGATGGGCCACTCGCGTCCCGGCGACATGGGCTTCGACATCGTCCACGTCAACCTCCACAAGTCCTTCAGCCAGCCCCACGGCGGCGGCGGCCCGGGCGCCGGCCCGATAGCAGTCTCCGAGCGGATCGAGCCCTTACCTGCCGCGGCCGCAGGTCGTGCGCCGCGAGGGCTCCAACGGCCACGGCCCGTCGCTTTGACCTCGACTTCGAGCGGCCGAAGTCGATCGGGCGTCTGCGCGGTTTCCAGGGCAACTTCGGCGTCTTCGTCCGCTCCGTATGCCTACATCCTCAGCCTCGGCGGCGACGGCCTCGCCGAGGCCTCGGAGACCGCCGTCCTCAACGCCAACTACCTGAAGGCGCGCCTGGCCGAGGGCCGCGCCGGCGATCGCCTGCCGATCGCCTTCGACCGCCACTGCATGCACGAGTTCGTCCTCTCCGGCAAGCCGATGAAGCGCGAGCTCGGCCTCGCCACCCTCGACCTCGCCAAGCGCCTGCTCGACTTCGGCTTCCACCCGCCGACCGTCTACTTCCCGCTCCTCGTCGACGAGGCGCTGATGGTCGAGCCGACCGAGACCGAGACCAAGGAGAGCCTCGACGCCTTCGCCGACGCGGTCGAGAAGATCCTCGCCGAGGGCGAGGAGAACCCTGAGCTCGCCAAAAGCGCCCCGTACACGACCCCGGTCCGCCGCCTCGACGAGGTCCGCGCCACCCGCCAGCCGGTCGTTCGGCAGCGGCTCGACTGAGCGCTAGCGCCGCGGCGGCTTCGCGATCCGGAAGCCGATTACCGAGGTCGGCGAGCTGCCGAACTCGTTGCGCGAGGTGAAGAAGGCCCTGTAGGCGCCCGGTGAAAGCCGCCTTGCGGCGCCGGCCGCGGAGCGCGTGAAGCCTTCGAAGTGGATGCGGTTCTTGCCCTGGACGCCCGCGCGGGCGATCTGGCCGCGCCCGGCGAGGTCGCCGCCGGCGAGAACCCGTTTGAAGACGATCTGCACGCTCGCTTTCTGGTTCATGAAGAAGGAGAAGGTCGTGCGGTTGGGCAGCTGCGACTCGGTTCCCCTCCGCAGGTACCTAGGCAGGAAGGCCTGGTGGGTTCGCTCCAAGCCCGTCAGCGACGGCGGCGTCCCGGGCGGCGGCGGTTCGGGTGATGCACTTGCGACCGCCGCCGCCACCAGGGCGAGCAGCACTATCGAGATCGCCGCGATTCGCATGCCCTTCCAACCCACTCGCGGCCTCAAAGCTTCGGCAGCTTCTGCTCGAGCTCCAGCACCGGCGCGAAGAGGTCGCCGTGCTGCTCGATCCGCTCCAACACGTCGTCCGCCTCGAAGACGAGGGCTGAGCCGTCGCCTGAGTCGGCTGCGGCTCCGACCTCCTCCCAGGTGATCGGGGTGGAGACGGTGGGGCGCTCGCGGGCGCGCAGGGAGTAGACGGCGATCGTCGTTTTGCGTTCGTTGTTCTGGTACCAGTCGATCAGGACCTTGCCGCTGCGGTCGGTCTTTTTGCCCATTTTCGCCAGCACGTCGTCGGGGGTCTGTTTGGCAATCAGCTGGGCGAGCGCCTGGCCGAAGGGCCGCGTCTCCTCGTAGGAGGTCTTGGTGTTGAGCGGGACGTAGAGCTGCATGCCCTTCGAGCCCGAGGTCTTGGCGAAGCACTCGAGGTCGAGCTGGCCGAGCACCTCGCGCAGGCGCAGCGCCACCCGGCAGCAGTCGACGACGTCGGCGGGCGGGCCGGGGTCGAGGTCGAAGGCGAGCACCGTCGGCCGTTTCGGCGCCCGGCTCTTGGAGAGCGAGGGATGCAGCTCGATCGCCGCCAGCTGGGCCATCCAGACCAGGGTCGGCAGGCTGTCGCAGACGCAGAACTCGATCGTGCCGGCCCGCGGCCCCGCCTCGACTTTCGCCGTCTTCACCCATTTCGGCCGGTGTTTGGGGCAGCGCTTCTCGAAGAAGGCGGCGTCGAGGTCCTCGACGCCTTCCGGGAAGCGGCGCAGCGTTACCGCCCGGCCGCTCAGGTGGGGGACGATCGTCGGCGCCACCTTGGCGTAGTAGTCGACCATCTCGCCCTTGGTGAACCCGGTCTTCGGGTAGAGCACCTTGTCGAGGTTGGTGAGCCGCAGCTCCTTGCCCTCGACCTCGACCTGCCGGGTCTCGCCCACGGCTTAGGCCCCTATTTCGAGGCTTTGGCTTTGGAGCGGGAAGAGCTTTTCGATTTGGATTTCGATTTGCTCTTTTTGGCCGGTTTGGATTTCGTCGGCTTGCTTTTGCCCGCGGCCGAGCCCTTATCTTTGACCGCGGCGATGCTCTCCTCCAGCGCCGCCATCAGATCGGGGGCTTTGGTCGCTTTCGGCGCCTCGGCTTCGGGCGCGACGATCTCCTTGCCTTCCGCCTTCTGCTCGATCAGCGACAGCAGCTGCTCGCGATACTCGTCGCGGTAGCTGTCCGGTTCGAATTCGGTGCTGAGCGAGTCGATCAGCTGTTCTGCCATCTGCCGCTCTTTTTTCGCGACTTTCGGCTTCTTGTCGGGCAGCGCGTCGTCGAGGTCGCCGGGCGGCACGACCTCGTCGTGGAAGCGCATCGTGGTCAGCGTCAGCACCCCGTCGGAGGCGCGGATCGCCGAGAGGTGCTCTTTGTTGCGGAAGACGAAGCGGGCGATCGCCGCCTTGCCGGAGCTCTCCATCGCGCTGGCCAGCAGCGAGTAGGCCTTCTCGGCGCCGTCCGCGGGGCCGAGGTAATAGGGGCTGTCGAAGTACATCGGGTCGATTTCCTCGATGTCGACGAAGTCCTGGACGTCGATCGCGCGGGTCTTCTCCGGCGCCAGCGCCGCCATCTCGTCTTTGCTCAGCGGCACGTACTGGCCGGGGGAGAGCTCGTAGGCCTTGACGATGTTCTCGTAGGGGACCTCCTCGTCGGTCCCTTCGGCGACCCGGCGGTGTTTGATCCGGGCGCTGTCGGACTCGCGGATCTCCCGCAGGGCGATGTTGCGGCGGGCGACCGCGCTGAACATGCGCACGGGCACATTCAGTAGCCCGAAGCTGATCGTTCCGCTCCAAATTGCTCTAGCCATTCGCCAAGATCTCCTACCCGGATTGTTCCAGCCAAACGCTCTCGTCAAGAAGAAGCGACCGTAGCGGCAGGCATCTTGCGTCGCCATAGCGGTGGGATCATCCGCCGGTGCTCTTCGAGCTGCGAGAAGTTGGCCTCGACCGCGGCGGCCGCACCGTCCTCGACGCGGTCAGCGCCGGCATCCCCGCGGGCGCGACGGCGATCGTCGGCCCCTCCGGCGCCGGCAAGTCGACCCTGCTGCGGCTGCTGAACCGGCTTGCCGATCCCGACCGCGGCGAGATCTCCTACCGCGACCGCCCACTCGACTCCTACGAGCCGCTGGCGCTGCGACGCCAGGTGGCGCTGGTGCCGCAGCTGCCGGCGCTGCTGGAGGGAACGGTCGAGTCGAACCTGGGCTATGCCGCCGAGCTGGCAGGCGAGCCGCTCGACCTCGATGTGACGCTGCGGCTGGCGGGCCTCGACCCCTCGTTCGCCGCGCGCGACGTCAGCAAGCTCTCGGTCGGCGAGCAGCAGCGGGCGATGCTGGCGCGGGCGCTGGCCCAGCGCCCCAAGGTCCTCCTCCTCGACGAGCCGACCTCCGCCCTCGACCACGCCGCCCGCGACCGGATCGAGGCGGCGCTGGCGGAGCTGCGGCGGGAGCTGGAGATCTCGATCGTCCTCGTCAGCCACGACCCCGAGCAGGCGCGCCGGCTGGGCGACCAAGTGCTGGAGATGCCGCTGTGAGCAGCTCGATCCAGGTCGAGCTCTGGCAGGTCGGTGCCTCGCTGGTGCTGGTGGCGCTGGCGGCGGCGATCTCCCTTTGGCAGCGGGCCGACCTCGAGCGCGACATCGTCGTCGCCACCGCCCGCTCGATCGTCCAGCTGACCCTGGTCGGCTACGCGATCAAGCTGATCTTCGAGGCTGACACGATCTGGCTGGTGCTGGCGCTGCTGGCGGTGATGGTCCTCTTCGGCGCCGTCACCGCCCGCCACCGCGCCGCCAAGGTTCCCGGCTCCTTCGGCCCGCTGCTGATCGCCCTCGCCCTGGCCGGCGCCGGCACCCTCGGCCTCGTCGTCGCGCTCGGAATCTTCGACCCGACTCCGCGCTACCTGGTCCCGGTCGGGGGGATGGTGATCGGCAACGCGATGACGGCGAGCGCCGTCGCCCTCAACCGCCTCGGCGACGAGATGGAGGACGCGCGGGCGCGGATCGAGGCGACGCTGGCGCTCGGCGCCACCCCCCGCGAAGCCGCGGCGCCGACGGTCCGCCGCGCCCTGCGCTCGGGGATGATCGCCCTGATCGACTCGACCAAGACCACCGGACTGATCTTCTTCCCCGGCACGATGGTCGGGATGCTCCTCGCCGGCGCCGACCCCACCGACGCCGTCCGCCTGCAGCTAATCCTCCTCTACGTCCTGCTCGGCAGCGTCGCCATCTCCGCCCTCGTCGCCACCTTGCTCGCCTACCGCCACTTCTTCACCCCTGCAGCGCAATTGCGCGAGCTGGACGTCTGACACTGCGGTCAGGCACCCGGTTTAGTCCTAACGCCGGCAGCACCAGCCTTCGAGGCGGGGGAAGCTGGCGGCGCGCTGGCCGGGAGAGAAGGCGGTCGAGATGTCGGCCACCGCCCGACCCTCGCCCCGGCCGACCGGGAGGAAGACCCACTGGTCGGCGCCCGGCCAGGCGACGAGCAGGCGGCGGCCGTCCGGCGACCAGGCGACCTGGCCGAGGCTGCCGGGGACGTTCAGCAGACTCTGGGGCTTGGCCGCCCCGGGCCTGAAGAGGAGGACGAAGCTGCGAGTGCCGTGATTCCGCCATCGGGTGAGGACGGCGGCGACGGCCGGCGTCTCGGGGGCGAGGGCGGCGTCGACCAGGGTCGCTTTCGGGGGCAGCGGCAGGCGCCGGGGAGCGCCCAGCCGCGGCCGCCCCGAGAGCTTGACTGGTTGGACGCCCCGCAGCCGCAGCGACCGCCGCGAGGATTCGAGGATCGAGGACTCCCCGCCTCCCCATTCGAGGCGCGTGATCCCCGGCAGCGCCGGGGCCGAGACGAGAACCGCGCTGCTCTCGCTGTCGGCGATTCGCAGCCTCCCGTCCACGGTCACGTAGGCGATCTGGAAGGGGCCGAGCGAAGACCACGCCGGGGCGATCGGGGCGGTGGCGGCCGCCAGTTCCCGCTCTCCGGTCCCATCCCCGGCGACGACCTGCAGCCTCGCTCCCGCGCGGTAGGCGATCCGTTCCCCGGAAGGCGCCCAGCGCGGATCGGCGACCCGGCGCGGGGCCGTGATCGACCAGCGCGGGGTCCCGTCCGGCTCCAGGGCACTGAGCGTGCGGCCGGAGGTGGCCGCGACGAAGAGCCCCCGCGGCGACCAGGTCGCTTCGTCGTAGTCGCCGAGCAGCCGTCGTGCCCCGTCGGGCTGGACCACCCATGGCCCGACCATGCTCTGGACCAGGAGGCGGCCGCCGCCGGGGATCTCGGCCAGCTCCGGCTCGGGGCGCGGCGCCGAGGTGGTGACGACCTCATCCATCCAGTCGCGGACGGCGGCGCCGGCGGGAGAGAGGAGAAGGGCCGCGAGCAGGGTGGCGATCGCGAGGGCGAGGGCGAGGCGCGGCAGCGACGGTCGATGGTGTTCGGGGCCGGTGCGTTCGCGGCCTGCGCGCTCCGCGTGGGCGGCTTCGACCACGGCCAGCCCCCGCCGCTCGGCCTCGGCCGTGCTCGGGATCGGCGCCTCGCGCAGCGCCCGCCTGAGTCCGTCGTCCCTCATCGCCCCACCTCGCTGCCGATCCCGTCAGTCGCCGCCGCGCGCAGCCGGTCGAGCCCCCGCCGCAGCCGTGAGTTCACGGTCCCCCGCGGCAGCCCCAGCATCTCCGCGATCTCCCCCGGCGTGTACTCGAGCAGGTGGCGGAGCACGACCACGGCCCGCTGCTCCGCCGGCAGTTCCTTCAGCGCCCCCATCAGCTCGCTGCCGATCTCGTCCGGCGGCGGCAGCGGCTCGAACACCGACTCCGTCCGCGCCACCTTGCGCCGCAACTCCTCCCGCCGCGCCCAGTCGAGGGCGCGGTTGACGACGATCCGGTGCAGCCAGGGGGCGAAGGGGCGGCGGCGGTCGAAGCGGTCGAGGGCGTCGACCGCGGCGAGGAAGGCGTCCTGGGCGACGTCCTCGGCGGCCGCCGCGTCGTGGACGACGAGGTAGGCGGCGCGGTAAGCGCTCCGCCAGTGGGCCGAGTAGAGCTGCGCCATCGCCGCGCCGGAGCCCGCTTGAGCTTCGCGCACCAGTTTGCTGTCACCACCCAACCGCTGCTCCCTTCGGACATCTCAATCTTCTCTCACCCACCGGCCCATCCACACCAGTGCCTTCGACAACCGTGACTTCATCGCCGGGTCCAGGTCCCCCCGCGGCAGCTCGACGACGAAGGAGCTGCCGCCGCGGAACTCGTGGTTCTGCCAGTTCGGCGCCGTCCCCGCTGGCCAACGCAGCCGGCGGAACGGCATCCCGGAGAAGCCGGCGAACCGGCGCGCCGCTGGCACGCTCGGTCCCCAGGCGCGGACGAAGGGCCGCTCGCCCCGGTGCTGGTGGAACCAGACCGTCGCCTCGGGCCGCAGGGCCCGGACGATCCTCGCCGCCAACCGCGTCTCCGGCTCTGACAATGGCTTCGGACCCGAGTACTGCGGGTCCCAGCGGCTTTCCCGTGGACTCCACTCGGAGGGGAAGTTGCGGTTGAGGTCGACGCCGCGGCCGTTGAGGCGAGAGCCGGCCCGCTCCCCGTCCGGGTCGAGGTTGGGGACGACGTAGATGTCGGCGCTCGGGTCGGGGCAGCCGCCGGTCGTCGGCTCGATCTCCTTGGCGGCGCACTCGTCGCCGTGGATGCAGCCGAAGACGAGCAGCTCGCCGCTCCACTTCGGGTCGCCGATCTGCTTGAGGACGATCGGGCGCCCCTGCGAGGAGCGGCCGACGGCTTTGAAGCGGGCGAGCAGGTTGCCGGGCCCCCGCGGGGTGCGGGCGAAGGCGAGGAAAGGCCTCTGTCCCGATGGAAGGGCGGCGGCGAGGGCCGTCATCAGGCCGCGTCCCAGTGCCGCCATCGCGGTGCCGACGTCGCTGACCGCGAGCGTCTCGGTGTCGATTGCCAGCAGCGGCGGCGTCGGCGGGTGTCCCTGCGCAGGCGAACGGCGGAACACGACCAACCTGCTCCCTCCGGCAGCGAACCGCAGCTTCGTCATGAAGAGCGTGCGCGGTTCTCTCAGCTGCGGAAGCTCCACCTTCCGCAGTCGTCCCTCCATCGTGTCCAGCGCGAGCAGGAAGGGAACGCCCCCGCCGTAGGCGTTGCCGTCGTAGAGGGTGTAGGCCCGGCGCCGATCGGGGCTGACGGCCTGCGTGATCGGCGCGCCTTCCATCCGCTCCGTCGCTCCGAGGGCGCCGGGGAGCAACCGCCCCGTCTCCAGGTCGAGCGCGCGCAGCTCGAACCCGGCGCCGGCTCGGCCGCTGCCGGGGAGGTGCGTCAGGTAGGCCGTCGCTCCGTCGGGCGAGACCGCCAGCAGGCTGTAGAAGCCAGGCACCTCGATCCGCCGCACGGCGTGGGCCGGGCGCTCCTGCCCCGGTCGCAGCGGATGGCTGAGGTGGACCGCGGTGTCGAGCACGGCGAAGCCGGTGCGGCGCGGGGGGTACGTGGCGGTGAAGCGCTGCAGGACCAGGGTGCGACCGTTGACCGACAGGCCCGTAGGGCTGCCGTCGTAGGCGGCACCCGGGATGAAGTAATGACCCCGCAGGCGCCACCAGCGGTCGATCCGGCCGCCCTCGCGGTCCGTCCGCAGCACGATCGTCGGCATCGCCCGGACGCCGATCCCGGGATTGAGCGTGACGTACCGGTGCGGGGAGCCAGGCAGCTCGATGCCCCCGCGGGCGGGGATCGTCCCCATCCCCTTCCCTCCCGCTTCGGCCGCGGGCACACAGAGCAGCGCCCCCACCAGCACCAACGGCACCAGCTTCCTCAAAAAGGTCGATTTCGCAGTGCACACATAAGAGGTACGCGCGAGCTCGCCCCAGAGGTCCCGGCTCCCTCAATAGGCTGCCCACGTGTCGAAACCGATCATCTTCTCCGGCATCCAGCCGACCGGCCGCAAGCACCTCGGCAACTACATCGGCGCGATCCGCCAGTACGTCGAGGGTCAGGACCGCGGCGACCCGGCGATCTTCTGCGTCGTCGACCTGCACGCGATCTCGGTCGCCTACGACCCGGTCGAACTGCGCGAGCGCCGCTACGACACCGCTGCGATCCTGCTCGCCGCCGGCCTTGACCCCGACCGCTGCATCTTCTTCCGCCAGTCCGACGTCCGCGAGCACACCGAGCTGACCTGGCTGCTCTCCTCGGTCACCGCCCACGGCGACCTCAACCGCATGACCCAGTTCAAGGAAAAGGTCGGCAAGGACCGCGAACTGGCCTCCGCCGCGCTCTTCTACTACCCGGTGCTGATGGCCGCCGACGTGCTCGCCTACCGGGCGACCGAGGTGCCGGTCGGCGACGACCAGCGCCAGCACGTCGAGCTGATCCGGGAGATCGCCCGCCGCTTCAACGAGCGCTTCGGCGAGACCCTGGTCGTGCCGGGCCTCCGCCTCCCCGAGGTCGGCGCCCGGATCATGGACCTGCAGGAGCCGGAGCGGAAGATGTCGACGACGGGGGGCGCCCCGCAGGGGACCGTCCTCGTCCTCGACGAGCCCGACGCGATCCGCAAGAAGTTCGGCTCCGCCGTCACCGACTCCGGCCGCGAGATCGTCCGCTCGCCGGAGAAGCCCGGGATCACCAACCTGATCGACATCCTCGCCGTCGCCCGCGGGATCGATCAGGCGCAGGTCGAGGAGGAGTTCGAGGGCTCCGGCTACGGCGACTTCAAGAAGGCCGCCGCCGAGGCGGTGGTCGAGTACCTGGCGCCGGTCCGCGAGCGCTACCGGGAGCTGCGCTCCGACGAGGCGGAGCTGGAGCGGATTCTCGGCCTGGGCGCCGAGAAGGCGCGGGCGCTCGCCGCGCCGGTCCTCGCCGACGTGCGCGAGCGCATGGGCTTCGGCTCCGCTTAGCCCCGCTAAGACCCCAAATAGCCGACAAAACGGCCGCGGCCGTCCCGCCCCGCCTCTAGTCTGGGTTCCGATGGCCGTCGCCGATCTCGACCTCGATCTCGACCTCGACGTCTTCGCCGGGCCCTTCGACCTGCTGATGGCGGTCGTCCTGCGCGAGGAGGTCAGCCTCCTCGACCTGCAGCTGGGCGAGGTCGTCGTCGCCTACGTCGAGCACCTCGAGCGCGAGGGCGAGCTGGAGCTGGAGGTGGCGACCGAGTTCCTCGTCCTGATCGCCGCCCTGCTGGAGCTGAAGTCGCGGCTGATGCTTCCGAGCCCGGAGGAAGAGCTCGACGACCTCAGTCCCGAGGAGGCGGTCGAGGAGCTGCTGGCGCGGATGCTCGAGTACCGCCGCTACAGCGACGCCTCCAGGGTCCTCGCTGACCGCTTCGAGAGCCAGCGGGGCTATCTCTACCGCTCGGCGCCGCTGCCGGCCGAGCTGCGCCGGGTAGCCGTCGACGCCGCCGTCGCCGTCTACGACCCCGACCAGCTCGGCGCCGCCCTCGGCGACCTGCTGACCGAGCCGCCCGACGTCGACATCAGCCACATCCGCCCGACCGTCTCGCTGGAGCGCCGCCTCCGCGCCCTCCGCGACGTCCTCCGCAGTCGCTCCAGCTTCGACTTCGACGAGGAGTTCGGCGGCGAGGACCGGCTCACCCAGGCGGTCACCGTCTTCGGCCTGCTGGAGCTCTACCGCAAGGGCGAGATCACCTGGGAGCAGGACCGGGCCTTCGGTCCGATCCGGGTCAAGAAAGCGATCCCCGACGCGATTCACAAGGGCGCATGAGCGACCTCTCCCGCACCGTCGAGGCGCTGCTCTTCCTCTCGCCGCAGGCGGTCTCCGTCGAGGATCTGGCGAGGCGACGCAGGCCGACCGAGGGCCAGGTCGCAGAGGCGATCGAGCTGCTGCGCGAGGACCTGGCCGAGGGCAAGCGGGGAGTGGTCCTGCGCGAGGTCGCCGGCGGCTTCAGCCTCGGCAGCGACCCCGGCAGCGAGGAAGCGGCCCGCCGGCTGCTCTCGAAGCCGCGGACGCCGCCGCTGACCCAGGCCCAGGCCGAGACCCTGGCGATCGTCGCCTACCTGCAGCCGGTGACCCGGCCCGAGGTCGCCCGGATTCGCGGCGTCACCTCCGAGTCGGCGGTGCAGAGCCTGGCCGAGCGCGGGCTGATCGAAGAGTCCGGCCGCTCCCAGTTCGGCGCCGCGATCTTCAAGACGACTCGAACTGTTCGAGCGGCTCTTCGGCCTCAGCGGCCTCGACCAGCTGCCGGATCCCTCGCGCTTCGATCCCAGCCCCGAGGACGAGCGCGAGTTGCGCGAGCGCCTGCTGAAGGCGGGGGAACAGCGGGCCGAGTGAGGCTGGCGAAGTTCCTCGCCCACGGGGGCGTCGCTTCGAGGCGGAAGGCCGAGGAGATCATCGGCAAGGGCCTGGTCACCGTCGGCGGCGAGGTGGTCACCGACCCGGCCCGCGACGTCGGCGAGGGCGACGACGTCCGCGTCAACGGCAGCCCCGTCGCCGGCGAGGCGCGCGAGGTCTGGATCGTCAACAAGCCCGCCGGGGTGGTCTCGACCGCGCGGGAGCCGGGCAGCCGCCCCGCCGTCGTCGAGTTGGTCCAGACCAGCGCCCGCCTCTATCCCGTCGGCCGCCTCGACGCCGACTCGACCGGCCTCCTGCTGCTGACCAACGACGGCGAGCTCGCCAACCACCTCACCCACCCGCGCTACGAGGTGCCGAAGACCTATCGAGCGCGCCTCCGCACGCCGCTCGGCCGACCGCGACCTCGAGCGCCTGCGCCGGGGCGTCGAGCTCGAAGACGGGCCGACGGCGCCGGCTGAGGTGCGGCGCCTGGGCGAGCGCGAGATCGAGGTCGTCCTCCGCGAAGGCCGAAACCGTCAGGTGCGGCGGATGCTCGAGGCGGTCGGGAATCGGGTGGAGGAATTGCGGCGGGTCAGCTTCGGGCCGCTGGCGCTCGGGGGGCTGAAGGAGGGTCAGGCGCGGCGGCTCTCGGAGGACGAAGTCGCTGCACTTCGGAACGCTTCCGGATAGGGGCCGCCTCACCCTCCTACTTGGCTGGGTGGGAGGGTGAGGCGGCCCCTACCGTGGACGGCCCTGGTGGCCGGGGAGGCAAGGCGCACTGGCGATCGTGGCGGCGATGGCGGCTGCTTCGCGTTTCGGCCTGCTGATGCGTGACGCGCAGGGTCGTGTAGCCGGCGAGCATCAATTCCCGATCGCGCTACCGATCGCGCTCGAACGCCACCGCGGTGCCGTGGAAGTCGCGGCTGTCGGCCTCGACCACGAAGCGCTGCTGCGGCCAGAGGAAGTCGACCTCGATCCGGCCGTCGCGGATCTCGACGGGCGCATTGGGGGTCGGGCTTGGCAAATCACGCTGGACGAGCAGCGGCAGCACCTTCGCCTCCAGCGGGCTTTTCAGCCGGCTTTTCTTGGCGACGGGCGCGGCTTGGCGCCACGACTCGACGAGCGCTCGCAGGCTTCGCACCCCGCGCCGTCCCGGATCCATCGACGCCTCGATCGCCGGGACGTCGAGCATCTGTCGTTGCGCCGCCCGCTCGAAGCAACTGCGGAGCGTCCAATCTCCAACTACGCTTGCCAAGTCGACCAGCGTCCGCGCCGGACTGGTGCAGGGAATTCCTTCGACGGTGCCGGTCTCGTCTCGCCGCGGTGCTCGCACATGGTGGAAGCGGATTCCGTCGATCTTTCGGCCGTGGGAGGGCGGGGCGATCACGTCGATCACCGCGGGGCCTTTGTCCAGAACACCCAACAGGGTCCCGGCGCTGCGATGAGAGACGACAGCGCCTGGTCCACAGGCGAGAGTCGCGGCTAGTAGGCGCCCCTGCCCCTTGGAAGTGGGGTATCCAACCGCGAAGGTGCCGCGGAACACCCGATGCAGCCGGCCCGCCTTGACGGCGCGGTCGATCCCCGCGTCGCTCATTCCAAGCTGCCGCAGCTGAGCTCGCGAGACCATTCCCTGTTGGCGACCCGCAAGTTCAGCCAGGGCGTGTCCAAGATCGGTGTTCCTTTTCCTCGCTATGCGGTGATAAGGCGCACCGCTGTGGTTCTCGCCCCCGTCGCTCTGGAAAGATGCGGGCGTGAGCGAGAACGGAAACCCGCAGCAGCGGCTCTTCGCGGTCCGCGGCGCCGTTCAGGCCGAGGCGAACGAGTCGGAGGCGATCCTCGGGGCGACCGAGGATCTGATGCGGGAGCTGATCGAGCGCAACAGGTTGGAGCCCGAGGCGATGGTCAGCTGCCTGTTCACGACCACCGACGACCTCGACGCCGAGTTCCCGGCGGTGGCGGCGCGGGGGCTGGGGCTGGCGTCGGTGCCGCTGATGTGCTGCCGCGAGATCCCCGTACCGGGCTCGATGCCCCGGGTGATCAGGGTGATGCTGCACTTCTACGCGCCGGCCGCGCACCAGCCGGCCCACGTCTATGTCGGCGAGGCGCAGAAGCTGCGGACCGACCTCGAAGCCGCGCAGTAGCCGCCGGCTCGGCCGCCGTCCGTCACAATCGGTCGCGATGACGATCACCTTCGCCGAGAAGCTCGCCCGGATGCCGGGCTACCAGGCCGGCGTCCCGACCGGGCAGGCCCCGGAGGCGATCGCCTCCGGCAACATCGCCCAGCTCGCCTCCAACGAGTCGCCCTTGCCGCCGCACCCGAAGGTGGTGGAGGCGATCGCCGAAACCGCGGCGGCGATGAACCGCTACCCGGATCCCGACGCGACGCTGCTGCGCCGGCGCCTCGCCGAGCGCTACGAGACCGAGCCCAGCCGCGTCGCCGTCGGCAACGGCTCCTGCGAGATCCTGCTCGCCGCCGCCGAGGCGCTCTGCGAGCCCGCCGCCGAGATCGTCTACGCCTGGCCGGCCTTCTCGATGTATCCGTACCTGCCGGCACTGACCGGCGCCCGCGAGATCCGCGTGCCGCTCGCCGAGGGCGACGTCCACGACCTCGACGCGATGGCGGCCGAGGTCACCGCCGCGACCCAGCTGCTGATCGTCTGCAATCCCAACAACCCGACCGCGACCCACATTCCGGCCGCCGAGATTGCCGCCTTCTGCGAGCGGATCCCCCCGCACGTGACGGTGATCCTCGACGAGGCCTACGTCGAGTTCCAGACCCACGACGATCCCGACGCCACCCTCGACCTGCTCGCCGACTTCCCGAACCTCGTCGTCCTTCGCACCTTCAGCAAGTGCTACGGCCTCGCCGGGCTGCGGGTCGGCTACGCGATCGGCGCCCCGAAGTTCCGCGCCGCCGTCGACGCCGTCCGCCAGCCCTTCAGCGTCAACGCCCTCGCGCAGGCGGCCGGAGCGGAGGCGATCCGCCACCAGGACGACGTCCTGCGCCGGGTCGAGAGCGTCATCGCCGCCCGCCTGACGGTGGAGGAGGGTCTGCAGGCCCTCGGCCTCCGAACCTCCGATTCCCACGCCAACTTCTCCTGGATCGACCTCGGCGACGCCGACGAAGCCGAGGTGATCGCCGGGCTTGCCGAGCGCGAGATCGCGGTCCGTCCCGGCAAGGCCCTCGGCGGCCTCGGTCACATCCGCGTCAGCTACGGCACCGTGGCGGAGAACGAGCGCTTCCTGCGTGGCCTATCGGAATTACTTGACTAAACGCGGTCGCGTGATAGAACCTCCTGCAACGTGAGGTTGTACAAACCCACATCCGCGACCGGCAGGCCAGCCGACGCCGTCGCGTGCGGCTACCTCACCTATTGGCGATTTAGCTAGGCGTTCGGCCTGGCGGCGACGCGCCGCCCGAAGACTTCACATCTTCCGGCCGGGCGCCGTTCAACGTGGGCGTCGCCTGCGCCGACCCAACTCGGCAGCGAGCGACCAGAAAGTACGATTTCGTGGGCTTGGAGAAAGGGAAGGGCAAAATGCGCATCGGCATGGAGGGGACGAAACGAGACGGCGTGCGGGACCAGCGGATCGCGAAAGTGGTCGAGCTGGCGGCGCCGGGAAGGCTGCTCGAGGAGCTGTCGCTGGGAGAGCGGGCAAAGGCGGTCGTCCGCGGTCGCGAGGAAGTCCGCGAGGTGATGCGGGGCAACGACCCGCGGCTGATGGTCGTGGTCGGGCCCTGCAGCGTCCACGATCCGAAAGCGGCGATGGAGTACGCGACGAAGCTGAACGCGACCGCGCAGGCGCTGCGCGACCAGCTGCTGGTGGTGATGCGGGTCTACTTCGAGAAGCCGCGGACGACCACGGGCTGGAAGGGTCTGATCAACGATCCGCACCTCGACGAAAGCGCCGACGTCAACGCCGGCCTGCGGATCGCCCGCAAACTGCTGCTGGAGGTGCTGGACGCCGGCCTGCCGATCGGCTGCGAGTTCCTCGACCCGATCACGCCGCAGTACATCGCCGATTGCGTCGCCTGGGGGGCGATCGGCGCGCGCACCTCGGAGAGCCAGACCCACCGCCAGCTCGCCTCCGGCCTCTCGATGCCGATCGGCTTCAAGAACAGGACCGACGGCAACATCCAGATCGCGGTCGACGCGGTGCGGGCGGCGGCGGCTTCGCACGCCTTCGCCGGGATCGACGACGCCGGCATGCCGGCGATCCTGCACACGACCGGCAACCCCGACTGCCACATCATCCTCCGCGGCGGCCACGGTGAGCCGAACTACCACCCGCCCGAGGTCGAGGACGCGCTGGTCACCCTCGGCGTCGCCGGCCTGCCGGAGCGGCTGGTGATCGACGCCTCCCACGACAACAGCGGCAAGGACCCGGAAAAGCAGTTCTTCGCCGCCGGCGACATCGCCGACCAGATCGCCGACGGCAACAAGGCGATCGTCGGGGTGATGCTGGAGTCGTTCCTGGTCGAGGGTCGGCAGAACCTCGTCCCCGGCGAGGAGCTGACCTACGGCCAGTCGATCACCGACGCCTGCATCGACTGGGAGGACACCGTCGCGGCGCTGGAGCGCTTCGCCTCTGCGGTGGAGGCGCGGCGCGGTTCATGAGAGTTACCTTCCCCGTATGAAGATCGCCGTCCTCGGGGTGGGCCTGATCGGAGGCTCGATCGGGCTCGCCGCGCGGCGGCGGTTGGAGGCCGAGGTGGTCGGCTGCGGCCGCAACCCGGCACGGCTGCAGCGGGCAGTCGAGCTGGGGGCGATCGATCGCGGCACCAGCTCGGTCGCCGAGGCCTGCGCAGACGCCGAGCTGGTCTTCTGCGCCGGTCCGGTGGCGGTGCTGCCGGAGCAGGCGCGCGAGGCGCTCGCGGCCTGCGGGCCGGAGGCGGCGGTGACCGACGTCGGCTCGACCAAGGGCGAGCTGGTCGAGGCCGTGGGCGGCGATGAGCGTTTCATCGGCGGCCATCCCCTGGCGGGGGCGGAGACGGCCGGGGTGGAGAACGCGCGCGAGGATCTCTTCGAGGGCGCGCGCTGGTACCTGACCCCGACAGAGCAGGTCAGCGGCCTCCTCTACGACCGCCTGCAGCGGGCGGTCGCGGGGCTGGGCGCGCGCCCGCAGGCGATCGACCCGCAGAGCCACGACCGGCTGATGGCGGCCGTCAGCCACCTTCCGCACGTGCTCGCCAACGTGCTCGCTTCCGAGGCGGCGCACTCGCTGACGCAGGGAACCGAGCGGCTGCCCGACGTCGGCCCGAGCTTCCGCGACGCCACCCGCGTCGCCGGCTCCAACCCGGCGATCTGGGCCGACATCTTCGCCAGCAACCGCGAGGCGGTCGCCGACTCGCTGGACTCAGTGGTCAAGCGCCTGCGGGAGGCCGCGGAGCTGATCCGCTCCGGCGACCGGGAGGACCTGGCCGCCTGGCACGCCGCCGCGGGCGACGCGCGGAGCTCCCTGCTCGAATCCAGGTCCGAGGCCGGTCCACTGCGGGAGCTGCGGATCGTCGTAACCAACCAGCCCGGCACGATCGCCGAGCTGGCGCTGGCGCTCGGCGAGGCCGGGGTCAACATCGAGGACATGGCCCTGCACCCGGCGCCCGACATGACCTCCGGCGCCGTCTCCCTCTGGGTGGCCGGGGACGAGCAGGCGGCGAAAGCGGGGCAGATGGTGCGCCAGCTCGGCCACACGGTGTCGGTCCTCGACAGCGCCGAATAAGCTCGCGCCGATGACCCGCTTCGAACCCTCCGGCCCCTTGCGGGGTTGGCTGCGACCGCCCTCCGACAAGTCGATCTCCCATCGCGCCGCGCTGATCGCGGCGATGGGAGAGGGAGAGACCGAAATCACGGGCTTCCTCGACGCCGCCGACACCCGTTCGACGCTGGCGGCGATGGAGGCGTTGGGGGCCGCGGTGAGGACCGGAGCCGGATCCAGGGCCGTCACGGTTTCGATGGGGCCGGGGTGGGACGGGCCGCCGGTGCCCGCGGGTATCCACGACCTGGGGCTGGTGATCGCCATTCGCGGGGTCGGCCTGCGGGGGGCCGGCTCGGCTCGGATCGACGTCGGCAACGCCGGCACGCTGCTGCGGCTCCTGCCAGGCTGGCTGGCCGGGCAGGAGGGCGGGGAGTGGACTCTCGACGGCGACGAGTCGATCCGCCGCCGTCCCGTCGACCGGATCGCGGTGCCGCTGCGGCGGATGGGGGCGAACTTGGGTGCCCGCGAGGATCGCTTGCCTCCGCTCGAGGTGCGCGGCACGACCCTGCATGGGGCCACCTACGAGATGCCGATCGCCAGCGCCCAGGTCAAGTCCTGCCTCCTCTTCGCGGGCCTGCTCGCGGGCGGTCAGACGAGGGTGATCGAGCCGGCGCCCAGCCGCGACCACACGGAGCGGATGCTGGCCGCGGCCGGCGCCGCAATCGATCGCGACGGCGACGCGGTCGTGGTCCGGCCGGCCGAGCGCCTCGAACCAGGCAACTTCTCGGTGCCGGCCGACATCTCCTCCGCCGCATTCCTCCTTGTGGCGTCCCTGCTCGTCGAGGGCAGCGATCTCGTGCTCGTCGACGTCGGCGTCAACCCGACCCGCACGGGAGTGCTTGCGATTCTCGAGCGGATGGGGGCGGAAATCGAGAGGCTGCTGGAGCACGAAGAGGGGGGAGAGCCGATCGCCCTGCTGCGGGTGCGCTCGGTGCGCCGAGATCGCGGATCGGCGCCGCTGCGCGGCACTGAGGTTGGCGGGGCCGAGATCCCGCTGGCAATCGACGAGCTGCCGCTGGTCGCCCTCGCCGCCTGCTTCGCCGAAGGGACGACGACGATCCGCGACGCCGAGGAGCTGCGCCGCAAGGAGTCGGACCGGATCGCGACCGTGACCGAAGCGCTGCGGGCGCTCGGCGGCAAGGTCGAGCCGACCGAGGACGGAATGGTGATCGAGGGAACGGGGGGATTGCGCGGCGGCACGATCGACTCCCACGGGGACCACCGGATCGCGATGCTCGGAGCCGTCGCCGGCCTTGCTTGCGAGCAGGGCGTCGAGGTGGTCGGGATGGAGGCGGCGGCCGTCAGCTATCCCGGCTTCGAAGCCGACCTCGCCTCCCTGGTCAGACGTTGACCATCGTTTCCACCCTTTGTGCCCCTATAGGGGCCACGATTCTGGAAACGACGGTCAATACGCTGCCTCCATGGTGATCGCGATCGACGGACCCGCCGGGGCCGGCAAGTCCACGGTGGCCCGGGCCGTCGCGGCGGAGATCGGGTTCACGTATCTCGACTCCGGGGCGATGTATCGCTGTGTTGCGCTGGCAGCGTTGGAGGGAGGGGCCGACTTGGAGGAGGGCGAGACGCTGGGCGACCTGGCGGAGCGACTCGAGATCGGCTTCGACGGGCGCCGGGTCCTGCTCGGTGAGCGCGACGTCAGCGACGCGATCCGTTCCCCGGAGGTCACCGCCGCCGCCTCTCGCGTATCCGTCCACCCGCGGGTGCGGGCGGCGATGGTGGCGCGCCAGCGACACCTGATCGCCTCCGGGCGCTTCGTCGCCGAGGGGCGCGACATCGGCACCGTGGTCAGCCCCGACGCCCCCTTGAAGATCTTTCTCACCGCTTCCGACGAGGAGCGGGCGCGCCGCCGTGCCGCCGAGACCGGCGAGGACGTCGAATCGGTGCTCGAGGCGCAGCGCCGGCGCGACGCCCGCGACACCGAGCGCGAGCACGGCGCTCTCCGTCCCGCCGAGGACGCGATCGAGCTCGACACTTCGTCACTGAATTCGGAAGAGGTAGTCGGCCGAATCGTGGGCATTGCTCGCGAGAGAGGTTTGGCGTAGCGCGATGCGATTGCCCACCGTCGCCGTCGTCGGCTTCCCCAACGTCGGCAAGAGCACCCTGGTCAACCGTCTGGTCGGCGGGACCGAGGCCGTCACCTCGCCCGAGCCCGGGGTCACCCGCGACCGCAAGCGGCTCGCCACCGAATGGAACGGGGTGGCCTTCGAGCTCGTCGACACCGGCGGCATCGACCTCGGCGACGAGGCCGAGCTGGCGCGCGACATCCAGGCGCAGGCGCGGACGGCGATCGCCGAAGCCGACGCGATCCTGCTGGTCGTCGACGGCCGCTCGGGCCTGCGCTCCGGCGACGCCGATCTGGCGAGGACGCTGCGCGGGGCCGAGGTCCCGGTGCTCGCCGTCGTCAACAAAGCCGACCGCGCCGACGACTACGGCATCACCGCCGAGTTCCATGCCCTCGGGCTCGGCGATCCCCTGCCCGTCTCCGCCACCCACGGCCTCGGCACCGGCGACCTGCTCGACGCGATCACCGCGGCGCTCGGCGAGCGCGAGCCCCAGCCCGAGGACGACGACACCGTCCGCGTCGCCGTCGTCGGCCGCCCCAACGTCGGCAAGTCCTCGCTCGTCAACGCCTTTCTCGGCTCCGACCGGGTGATCGTCTCCGACATCGCCGGCACCACCCGCGACGCGATCGACACCGAGGTGGAGGTTGGCGGGCGGCGCGTGATCCTCGTCGACACCGCCGGCCTGCGCCGCCGCTCGAAGGTCGCCGGCACCGTCGACTACTACGCCCAGCTCCGCTCCGAACGGGCGGTCGAGCGGGCCGACGTGGCGATCGTCGTCTGCGACGCCTCCGAGGGGGTCACCTCCGAGGATCTGCGGGTTTCCGAGATGGCGATGAAGGCCGGCTGCGCCAGCCTTCTGGTGCTGAACAAGTGGGACGTCACCGAGACCGACATCGACGACGCGCGGGCCCGGGTGGAGCGCAAGCTGCGCCTGCGCCCGGCGGTGATCACCTGCTCGGCCGAGCGCCGCCGCAACGTCGGCTCGCTGCTGCCACGGGCGCTGCAGTTGGCCGACAAGGCCGCGGAGCGGATTCCGACCCCGGAGCTGAACCGCTTCGTCGGCGACGTGGTCGCGAAGGTGCCGCCGCCTTCGCGCCACGGCAAACGGCTGCGCCTCTTCTACGCGGCGCAGGTGGGGGAGAAGCCACCGCGGATCGCGATCCAGGTCAACGACCGCAAGCTGATCAGCCGCGATTGGGCCTACCACCTGGAGAACCGGATGCGCGAGACCTACGAGCTCGAGGGCGTGCCGCTGGTGATCGACTTCGTGCCGCGCACGGGCTACCGAGGGCGCGCCGAGTGACCCACCGGCACCGCACAGGATTCCTCTAGGCTTCCCGCCATGCCTACTTCCAAGCCGCTCGCCGAGGGCGAGTACCTCTTCACGTCGGAGTCAGTCACCGAGGGCCACCCGGACAAGGTCGCAGACCAGATCTCCGACGGGGTACTCGACGCGATCATGGGCGAGGACCCGGGCGGCCGCGTCGCCTGCGAGACCCTCGTCAACACCGGCATGGCGGTGGTCTCGGGGGAGATCTCCACCGACGTCCGCCTCAACATCCCGGAGATCGTCCGCGAGACCGTGCGGGGCATCGGCTACGACCACGGCGACTACGGCTACGACTGCGACCACATCTCGGTCCTCACCTCGATCGACGAGCAGTCGCCCGACATCGCCCAGGGCGTCGACCAGGCCTACGAGACCAAAGTCGATCCCTCCGACGACGACGAGCTCGACGTCGCCGGCGCGGGCGACCAGGGGATGATGTTCGGCTACGCCAGCGACGAGACCGAGGCGCTGATGCCGATGCCGATCCACCTCGCCCACCGGCTGGCCGAACGCCTGGCCGCCGTCCGCAAGGACGGGAGCGCTCGGCTACCTCGGCCCCGACGGCAAGACCCAGGTCAGCGTCCGCTACGCCGACGGCCGCCCCGTCGCCGTCGAAAAGCTTCTGATCTCCACCCAGCACGACGAGGGGATCGACTCCCAGAGCCAGATCAAGCCGGAGCTGTGGGAGAGCGTCGTCCTCCCGGTCCTTCGGGCCGAGGTCCCCGATCGCTTCGACGAGAACGAGCTGCAGAGCGAGTTCCTCGTCAACCCGACCGGCAAGTTCGTGATCGGCGGCCCGGTCGGCGACGCCGGCCTCACCGGCCGCAAGATCATCGTCGACACCTACGGAGGCATGGCCCGCCACGGCGGCGGCGCCTTCTCCGGCAAGGACCCGTCCAAGGTCGACCGCTCCGCCGCCTACGCCGCCCGCCACGTGGCGAAGAACGTCGTCGCCGCCGGCCTGGCGCAGCGCTGCGAGGTCCAGGTCGCCTACGCGATCGGCGTCGCCCACCCGGTCTCGCTGATGGTCGAGACCTTCGGCACCGGCAAACTCCCGACGCGAAGATCTCCCAGCTGGTCGAGGCCGAGTTCGACATGCGCCCCGGCGCTTTCCGCGAGTACCTCGACCTCCACCGGCCGATCTTCCAGAAGACCGCCGCCTACGGCCACTTCGGCCGCGGCGACGACGACTTCACCTGGGAGAAGACCGACCGGGCCGACGCGCTGCGCGAGGCCGCAGGCGCCGAGACCGCCGCGGCGTAGCCGCAAACTCCGCAGGTAAGTCCGGGGCGAGTGGTAGGTCCGGCCCGGAGGGGGCGAGTCGCATCGTTTCCAACTTTGTGCCCTTATAGGGGCTCAAAAGGTGGAGACGATGCAGCGGGCGAGCGTGGGAGTTGGCGCGGCGGCAGCATGGAATTGTTGCCGCGCGGGCAGCTCTTGGGCCTTGGCTTCACGCCCAAGGCTGATCAAGCACCGTGTGAAGACCGGGCGGCTTCACCCTTTGCGCAGCGGTGTCTACGCGGTGGGACGCCCGCAGATCACCCAGGAGGGACGCTGGATGGCGGCTGTTCTCGCCTGCGGCGCAGGAGCGATGCTCAGCCATCGCAGTGCGGCAGCGCTCTGGGGATTCGGTGAGGAGCACCCGGACTACGTCGAGATAAGCGTGCGTCGCCATCCAAGGTGCGACGCTCCGGTCTCCGCGTCCACGACCGTGCTGGCCTTTGGACTCGCGACATCGGAGCTCGCCGCGGAACATTCCTCTGACTCAGCCAGTCCGCACCTTTCTCGACCTCGCCACCGTCGCCGGGCCGAAGACCGTCGAGCGGGCGATCAACGAGGCGGACAAGCTGGACGTGATCGATGCCGACGCCTTGCGCCGAGCCCTCGACGACTACCCCGGTCAACCCGGTGTTCGCTCACTCCGCCGGATCCTCGACGAGCACACCTTCCGCCTCTCCGACGACGAGCTCGAACGTCTTTTCCGCCCGATCGCCGCCTCCGCTGGTCTGCCGACGCCGCTCACCAAACACATGGTCAACAAGTTCGAGGTCGACTTCTTCTGGCCCGACCTCGGCCTCGTCGTCGAGACCGACGGCTGGCGCTACCACCGCACGCCCTCGGCCCAGACCCGCGATGCGCTCCGCTTCCAGGCCCACACCGCCGCCGGCCTGACCCCGCTCCGCTTCTCCCACTACCAGGTGAAGCACGAACCCCGGCACGTCCGGGAGATCCTCGGGAAGACGCGTCAGCTGCTCGGCGGCTGAGCCTCGCCCAGCCCGTGCGTTCCCGCGCTCGTCACGCCCGTCGCCTGGTCGACCGCGTGGACGACGTCGCCCGGGTCCGCCACCCCGGCGAAGACGAAGTTGTAGTCGTCGCTGGCCGCGGTGTCGAAGTCGACGTCGCCGATCTGCATCAGCCGCTGGTAGACGCTCTGGCGGTAGTTGACGTTCTGGACCCGCTCCAGGCGCGTCTCCTGAACCTCTTTGGAGATGATTCCGCGCTTGATGTTGAGACGGCGGTCGGTGATCGTGTAGGTCGTCGCCACCCGCTTGACGAAGCCGATCAGAACCGTCAGCGCGAGGATGACGAGGATGACGAGGAAGGCGGCGCCGTCGCTGGCGACCAGCTTCGCGATAACCCCCAGGACGATCGCGACGAGCGCCCCTTTCAGGTAGAAGCCGAGGATCGCCCGCCAGGACGGGTGGCCCTCGAAGATCACCTGCTCGCCGGGGTGGAGGTTGACACTCACGCGCGGCAGCATAAGCCCTCGTCCCCCCGCCCGCATAACCTCGCCCGGTGGCGATTCTCCGCGTCGAGCCCCTGACCACCGCCCGCGCCCTGCGCGGCCCCTTCGACTACCGCCGCCCCGAGGCGATGGCGGAGATCGACGTCGGCATCGGTCGTCCGCGTCCCCTTCGGGCCGCGGCGGATCCTCGGCGTCGTCGTCGAGGTCGCCGAGGTCTCGGACCTGCCCCTGGAGCGCCTCTCCGAGCCGATCGAGGCGCTGGAGGCAGGGGCGACGCCGGAGCTGGTCCGGCTCGGGCTCTGGGTCGCCCGCGAGTACTGCTCGACTCCGTCGCGCGGGCTGCAGCTGGTGCTGCCACCCGGCACCGGGACCGGCAGCGGCGGCAGGACGGTCCGCAGCAAGACCGAGCTGCGGGCGGAGATCCTGCCGGCCGGCGAGGCGGCCCTCGGCGGTGGCGAGCGCCTCGGCGCCAAGCAGCGCGCGGTGCTGGAGGCGCTGCGCGCGGGGGAGATGTCGGCCGGTGAGCTGGCAACCGCGATCGGGTCCGACCGGCAGACGCTGCGCCGCCTCGAGCAGCGCGGCCTGATCGCCACCCGCAGCTCCAACCTGCGCCGGGCGCCCTCCGAGTCCGGCCTCACCGGTGCTGCCACCAGGCCGCAGCTGCTGCCCGAACAGGAGCAGGCCGTGGGCGCGCTGGTCGCCGCCCTCGACGGCGATGCGGCCGCGGCCCGGCAGGTGCTCCTCCACGGCGTCACCGGCTCCGGCAAGACCGAGGTCTACCTGGCGGCGGTAGAGGCGGCGCTCGCCCGCGGCCGCGGCGCGATCGTCCTCGTTCCCGAGATCGGCCTCGCCCCCCAGGCGGTGGCTCGCTTCCGCGCTCGTCTCGGCGACCGCTTCGCCGTCCTCCACTCGGCCCTCTCGGCCGGCGAGCGCTACGACGAGTGGCGCCGTCTGCGCAGCGGCGAGGCCACCGTCTGCGTCGGCCCCCGCTCGGCCGTCTTCGCCCCCGTCCGCGACCTCGGCCTGATCGTCATCGACGAGGAGCACGACCCCTCCTACAAGCAGGAGGGGGATCCCACCTACGACGCCCGCGCGGTCGCCCGCAAACGGGCCGAGGACAACGGCGCCGTGCTCGTCGCCGGCACCGCGACGCCGCGGCCGGAGAGCTGGCTGGAGCTGCCGCGGCTGGAGCTGCCGCGCCGGGTCGACGGCCGCCGGATGCCGCCGGTCCACCTCGTCGACATGCGCGAGGCCGACCCGCGCTCCGGGCCCGTGCACACCGAGACCTGGGAGGCACTGGAGGACGTCCGCGCGGCGGGCGCGAAGGCGATCGTCATGATCAACCGCCGCGGCTTCGCCCCCTGGCTCACCTGCCGCTCCTGCGGCCACCACTGGGACTGCCCCAACTGCGACGTCTCCTTGATCGTCCACCGCCACAGCGGCCGCCTCGTCTGCCACCACTGCGCCCACTCAGAGCCGCAGCCCCGCGCCTGCATCGAGTGCGGCTCGACCACGCTTTCCCAGGCCGGCGCCGGCACCGAACGGCTCGAGGCGCTGCTGGCCGAGCGGCTGGCGCCGATGCCGGTGCTGCGCCTCGACTCCGACACCGCCGCCGAGCGCGGCGCCCACGCCCGCATCCTCGCCCGCTTCGACGAGCTCCCCAGCGCCGTCCTCGTCGGCACCCAGATGGTCGCCAAGGGTCACGACTTCCCCGAGGTGACGCTGAGCGCGATCCTCGACGCCGACGCCACCCTGCGCTTTCCCGATTTCCGCGCCGAGGAGCGGACCTTCGCGATGGTCGCCCAGCTGGCCGGCCGCTCCGGCCGCGGCGAGGGCGGGGGAGAGGTGATCGTCCAGACCCTGGCGCCGAACGCTTCCAGCATCGAGCACGCCTCCCGCCACGACTCCGCCGGCTTCCTCGAGCGGGAGCTGGCGCGGCGGGAGGTGCTGCACTACCCGCCCTTCTCGCACCTGGTCCGGATCAACTTCTCGGCCGAGGACGAGGCCAAGCTCGACGTGGCGGCTGCGGCCGTGGCGAGCGATCTGCGCCGGGGCGTCCCCAAGGGATCGGAGCTGCTCGGGCCGGCGCCGATGTTCCGGGTCCGCAACCGCTACCGGCGGCGGATCCTGATCAAGGCTGACGACCGGGCGGGGACGGTGACCGCGGTGCGGGATGTGGTCGAGCGCAAGGCTGGCGATCGGTCGCTGAAGGACGTGGCGATTGGGGTGGATGTAGATCCGCAGTAGGTGGTGGGGCGGGGTGGGTAGTGCCTCTCCAGACACATCTCGCTATGGCTCGATGTTGAGTGTCTGGAGAGGCACTACCCACCCCGCTGTTGCAGCTGGGTGGTTACGGCGTCGGCCAGTCGTGCGGCGGCGCTTGGGTGGGTGCTCAGGTAGAGGTTCGGCTCGATCAGCTCCAGCTCGATCAGGCAGGGGGCTCCGTTGGTGTCCTCGACCAGGTCGACGCGGACGTAGAGAGGGGGCTCGTTGAGTTGGGCGAGAGCTTGTTCGGCTAGGTCCACCTGTGCCGGGGTCGGTTTGGTTGCTGCCGCCGTTCCGCCCCAGATCGATTGGACGCGGAAGTCGCCCGCCGCAGGGCGCTTTTGCACCGCATGGGAAAAGCCGCCGGCGATGTAGACGAGGGAGGTCTCTCCCTGTTCTTCAAGCGAGGGGAGGAAGGGCTGGACCATCGCGTCGTGGCGCTGCAGAACCGCCTCCAGGGCGTCTGAGCCTTCGCCCGCTCGCACCCGCTGCAGGTTCTTCGCGCCGAGGTCGACGACCGGCTTGACCACGGCCTCCTCCCAGCCCTCCTGAGCCAGGATCTTCTCCAAGTCAATCGCCGAGCCCTGCTCGACCCAGACGGTCGGGACAGTTCGCGCGCCCTGCGCGGCCAGCTCCCGCAGGTAGGTCTTGTCGCTGTTCCAAGCGATCGTCTCGGCGGGGTTGCGCAGTGTCGACGCCGTCTCAACCCGCCGCGTCCAGGCGAGGAACTCCTCGTACTTCTCGTGGTAGTCCCAGGTCGAGCGCACCAGGCAGAGGTCGAAGCTGCCCCAGTCGGCGCTCTCCTCGTCCCAGATGACCGCAACGGCCTCGCAATCGCGCTCCCGCAGCGCCTCGCGCAGGAGCTCGTCGTCGACCTTGAGGTCGGCGTAACCGGCGCAGGTGGCGATGGCGATCCGGGCTCTTGGCATTGCTCCTCACCGCAGGAAGTATCAGAACGCTGACGCCTTTTAGACTCCGCCCGGATGAGCGACGAGGTGAAGACCGAGGAGCGCGAGGCGGAGGAGCGCCAGCTCGAAGTCGAGCTGCTGGAGCGACGCGAAGCCGCGCTCGCCCACGTCGTCAAGTTCGGCGACCCGGTGCTGAAGAGCAAGGCCTCGCCGGTGCGCAACTTCGGCCCCGAGCTGCGCTCGGAGGTCGAGCGGATGATCGAGATCATGCAGGACGGCCTCGGCATCGGCCTCGCCGCGACCCAGCTCGGCGCCCTACGCCGCCTGCTCGTCTTCCAGGCCGGTCCCGAAAGCGAGCCGACCGCGCTCGTCAACCCCGAGGTCGAGTGGCTCTCGGAGGACATGGCGGTCGCCGAGGAGGGGTGCCTGAGCCTGCCGCGGGTCACGATGGACGTCGAGCGGCCGCTCTACGCGCGCTTCAGCGGCCGCGACGTCGAGGGCGAGCCGATCGTGATCGAGGCCGCCGGCCTGGAGGCACGGGTCCTCCAGCACGAGATCGACCACCTCGACGGGGTCCTGATCCTCGACCGGACGCCGCGGGAACAGCGCAAGGCGGCGCTGCGGGCGCTGCGCGAAGGGGACGGCTACAGCCCCTCCTCGGAGGAAGAAGTCGTCGACTCCGACGAGCTGCGCGAGCCCCGCACCAACGCGTGAGGACCGCCTACCTCGGTACCTCGGACTTCGCCGCCACGGTCCTGCGGCGCCTGGCCGCCTCGCCCCACCGTCCCAACCTCGTCGTCACCCCGCCCGACCGGCGGCAGGGGCGCGGCCGCAAGGTGAAGCCACCCCCGGCGGCGATCGCGGCCACGGAGCTGGAGATCGACCTGCTGCAGGCGGAGAACGTCAACGAGGGAGAGGCGCTGGAGCGGATCCGCGCCGCCCGGCCCGAGGCGGTCGTCGTCTGCGCCTTCGGGCAGCTGATCCGGGAGCCGCTCCTCTCCGAGCTGCCGCTGCTCAACGTCCATCCCTCGCTGCTGCCGCGCTGGCGCGGCGCCGCCCCGATCGAGCGGGCGATCATGGCCTGCGATCCCGACCACCGGGGTCTGCGTGATGCGCCTCACCGCCGGCCTCGACTCCGGTCCGGTGGCGCTGGTGGAGGAGATGCCGATCGATCCCGAGGAGGACTTCGAGTCGCTCTCGGTCAGGCTCGCCGAGCTCGGCGGCGAGCTCCTCGTCCGCGCCCTCGACCTCCAGGCCGCCGGCTCGCTCGAGTTCGTCGAGCAGGACGAGGACGGGGTCACCTACGCGGAGAAGATCGAGCCCACCGAGCGCCGGCTCGACCCCGACCGCCCGGCGCCCGAGCTGGCGGCCAAGGTCCGCGCCCTCACCCCGCACATCGGTGCCTACATCGAGCTCCCCGACGGAGAGCGGCTCGGGGTCCGCCGCGCCCGCGCCGTCGACGCCGATCTCGAGCCGGGCCGCCTCGAGGCGAGGGACGACGCCCTGCTCTTCGGCTGCGCCGAGGGCGCCCTGCAGCTCGAGCTCGTCCAGCCCGCGGGAGGCAAGCCGATGCCCGCCGACGCCTACCTGCGCGGACACCCGCTGCCCGGGCGATGAGCTCGGTCTCGCCTGCCCGGGCCCTGGCCTTCGCCACCCTCCGCGCCACCTTCGAGGAGAACGCCTTCACCGAGCGCGCCTTCCGCGCCGCGGCCGACCAAAGCGACCTCGACGGCCGCGGGCGGGCCCAGGCCCAGCGCCTCGCCTACGGCTCGGTCCAGCGCCGCGGCACCAGCGACGTCGCGATCGAACGGCTGGCGGGGCGCTCGACCCGGCTGCTCGACCCACCGGTCCTGGCGGCGCTGCGCCTCGGCCTCTACGAGCTGCTCTTCGCCGACGGCACCCCGGACCACGCCGCCGTCGACCAGGCCGTCGAGCTGACCAAGGGAGCCGGCGCCGCCCACGCCTCCGGCCTCGTCAACGCCGTCCTGCGGCGGGCCGGCCGCGAGCGCTCGCAGCTGACCGCGGCCCTGCTCGAGGACGACTCGACCCCGGCCGCGGCGGCGGTGGCCGACTCGGCGCCGCAGTGGCTGGCCGAGATGTGGTGGGAGGAGCTGGGGCCGGAGGCGGCGCGAGCCGCCCTCGCCGCCTGCAACCAGCGCGCCGAGGTGGCGATGCGGGTCAACTCCCTGCGCGGGGAGCGGGAGGCGCTGCTGGCGCGGCTGACGGAGGGTGGGGTGGACGCTTGCCTGCCCGAGGCCGATTGGCCGCTCGCCGCCGGGGAGACGATCGTGGTCGCGGGGCGCATGGGCGACGCGGTCTCGGCCGCGATCGTCGCCGGCGAGCTGACCCCGCAGAGCCGCGGCTCCGCCGCCGTGGTCGAGCTGCTGGACCCGCAGGAGGGCGACCACGTCCTCGACCTCTGCGCCGGGCCCGGGATCAAGACCGGGCAGATCGCCGAGCGGATGGGCGACCGCGGCGAGGTGATCTCGGTCGAGCTCGACCCGGCCCGAGCCGTCGAAGTCGCCGCCCAGGCGACCCGCCTGGGGCTGCGCAGCGTCACCGTGATCGAGGCCGACGCGACGGCAGGCCCGGCTCGGACCCGGTTTCGACCGGGTGCTGCTGGACGCTCCCTGCTCGGACCTCGGCACCCTCGCCTCCCGCCCCGACGCCCGCTGGCGCAAGTCGCCGAAGATGATCGAGCGGCTGACCGGGATTCAGGACGAGCTCCTGCGCAACGCCGCGGCGGTCCTGCGTCCCGGCGGCACCCTGGTCTACTCGACCTGCACGATCTCCCGCCGCGAGAACGAGGAGCGGATCGCCGGCCTGCTGCGCGCCTGCGAGGCGGGCGAGACGCCGCCGCTGGAGCTCGACGACCTCGGCGCCCTGGCGCCGCAGCTCGCCTCCGAGGTCGAGCCGCGCTGCCTGCAACTGCGCCCCGATCGGGACCGCACCACCGGCTTCTTCGTCGCCCGGCTTAAAAAACCCGCGTGACCAGGCATCATTAGGTCTGATGAGCCACCCCAACTCATCGAGCGCAGAGGATTCGAACCCCCTCGGCCGGGCGCCGTGCCCGAACTGCGGCGAGCCCTGGCTGCGCCCGACCCAGCTGCCGGGCCGCCTGCGCTGCGTCAACTGCCTCACCCGCTTCGAACTGGTCTCCCAGTGCCCGAACTGCGGCGAGCACCAGACGATCGCCCGGATGACCAACACCGCCGACATGGAATGCCAGTCGTGTGGTGCCTCGATGCTCAGAATTGCCTAAGCCACGTCCGGGTGGCCTCAGTAGGTTTCCGGATATGAGCGAGCGGATGCGAGAGCTGCTGGAGGCCCCCCGGGTGGCGCCGTCGATCCTCTCGGCCGACATGGGCCGGCTCGGCGCCCAGGTCACCGAGGTGATGGACGCCGGGGCGCGGGTGATCCACTTCGACGTGATGGATGGGCACTTCGTCCCGCCGATCACGATCGGGCCGCTGGTCCTCAGCGGGATCGCCGACCAGGTCCACGAGGCGGGCGGGGTCGTCGACGTCCACCTGATGATCGCGGCGCCGGAGCGCCAGATCGCCGACTTCGCCAAGGCCGGCGCCGACTCGATCACCTTCCACGAGGAGGCGACGCCGCACGCCCACCGCACCCTCGCCGCGGTTCGCGAGCTCGGCTGTCTGGCCGGGGTCGCGATCAACCCCGGCACCCCGGTCGAGGCCGTAACCGAGCTGCGGGGCATGGCCGACATCGTCCTCTGCATGAGCGTCAACCCCGGCTGGGGCGGCCAGTCGTTCATCGAGACCTCGCCCGACAAGGTCGAGCGGCTGGCGCCGTTGGTCGGCGACGCCCGGATCGAGGTCGACGGCGGCGTCGACAAGGGCACCGCCGGCCCGCTGGCCGCCGCCGGCGCCCACCTCTTCGTCGCCGGCTCAGCCGTCTTTGGCGCTGCCGAGCCCGCTGCCGCTTACGCCGAGATCGCCGACGCTGCCGGCGCCTCCTGAGCTCCCGCGGGCGATCAGGGCACCGGTCACCTCCTGCCACCAGGCGCGCTCGGCGGCTTCGACCTCGGGCCGCTCGGCGCGCCGCTCGCACCAGCCCGCCAGCGCTCGCCGGCCACCGATCGCGATCAGCCCGGTGCTCATCACCGCGTAGCGGCCGTCGGCCAGGGCGACCAGGTAGGACCCCGCGCTCGCTGCGGTCGCGCATCACCCTGGCGATCGGGATGCCGTCGATCTCCTCGCCGAGCTCGCCGTCGCCGCGCGCCGGGCGGACGGTGAAGACCTGCGAGGCCCCCCGCCGCGGCAGCGGCGGCGGCGCCGGTTTGCCGATCGGCCCCTTGGCCCAGTGGCGGGTCAGCTCCTCGACCTCGTCGCGCAGCTCGCTGCGGACGAGGATGTGCAGCTCGTCGCCCTCCTGCAGCTCGGTCGACCCCGCGGCGGCATCGCGTTGCCGTCGCGGACGATCACGTTGACCAGCGCCTCGCGCGGCAGCTCCAGGTCGCGGACCCGGTGGCCGGCATCGCCGCTCCCTCGGGCATCCGGTAGGCGATCACGTCGCCGCCCATGCGGCGGATCCGCCCCGACTCCAGCAGCCGCCGCGGCAGCGCCGGCTCGTCGGTGGTCAGGCCCAGCCGTTGCGCCAGCGGCTCGAAGCTCGCGCCCTGGACCAGGGTCGAGGTGACGACGACGAAGAAGACGATCGCGAACTGTTCCTCGCCGCCGGCGATCCCGGCGACGACGGGAAGGTGGCGAGCCAGATCGGGGTCGCGCCGCGCAGGCCGGCCCAGCCGAGCATCAGCCGCTCGCGCGCGTTCAGCGGCGACAGGGCGGTGGCGAGGAGGGTCGCAAGCGGGCGGGCGACGAGGATCAGCACGGCGGAGAGCGCCAGGCCCTTCACGCGCGACGTCGTCGAGCTGGCAGGGGAAGACCAGCAGGCCGAGGAGGATGAAGAGGGACAGCTGGGCGACCCAGCCGAGCCCCTGTGGAAGGCGACGACGGTGCGACGGGCGGGGATCCGGCGCCGAGCCGAGGGCGAGTGCGGTCAGGTAGATGGCGAGCAGGCCGGAGCCGTGGGCGACCTCGGCGAGGCCGTAGGCGAGGGCGGCGATCGCGATCGTCGCCACCGGGTAGATCCCGTCGGTCGGCAGCCGGATCGCGGTCGAGGCCGCCACCGCGAGGCGGCCGATCAGAGCTAGCCGACGGCGATCCCGACGGCGAGTTTCAGCGCCATCAGCCCGGCCATGTCGGCGAGCCCGTAGCCCGGCTCCTGGATCCATTCGATGAAGCCGATCACCAGCAGCAGCGCGACCGGGTCGTTCATCCCCGACTCGCCCTCGAGCGAGCGCGCCAGCCGCTTCTCCAGGGTCGAGCGGCGCAGCACGGCGAAGATCGCCGCCGAGTCGGTGGCGGCGATCGCGGCGCCGACCATCATCCCTTCCAAGGTGCCGATGTCGAAGATCAGCTTCGCCGCGAAGCCGGCGATCACGGCCGTGACCACGGTGCCGATCGTCGCCAGCGAGGCCGCGGTTCCCAGCACCGGCCGGATCTCCGACCAGCCGGCGGTCAGGCCGCCCTCGAAGAGGATCAGGATCAGCGCGATCGTCCCCAGCGTCCGCGCCAGCTCGCATCGTTGGAGAACTCGATCCCGCCGATCCCCTGCGAGCCGGCGAGCATCCCCAGCGCGAGGAAGAGCAGCAGGCCCGGGACCCGCACCCGGTCGGCGAGCAGCGCGCCGACGATGCCCGCGGCCAGCAGGACACCGGCGATCAGGATCAGCTCGGCGTCGTGGTGTCCCATCGCCGATGACCCTAACTAGGTGTTCTCGTCGATCGAGGCCAGCCGCAGCTCGAGTTCCTCGGTCGAGCCCTCGCGGGGGATGTCCTCCGTCGCGCCCGTGCGGGCGGCGGTAGACGAGGTAGAGCAGGGCGAAGAGGACGCCGGCGGTGAGCGCGAAGCCGATCTCGACCCGGCGGAACTCGTCGCCGACGATCGGCAGGAAGTTCCAGAGGATGAAGAAGGCGGCGCAGGCGATCCAGCGCCCGGCCGCCCGCCGCACCTGTCCCTGGGCGAGGCAGGCCTGGTTGACGGTGACCGAGGCGAGGTAGAGGCCCATCCCCAGCGTCACCAGCAGCAGACCCTGCGCGGTCGTACTCGAACTTGTCGCTGAAGGCGAGCTGCATCAGCTGCGGGCCGGCGATGAGGACGACGACGCGCGGTGAAGGCGGTGAAGGCGGCGACGCCGAGCAGGACGCCGCGGACCGAGCGGTGGAATTCGCGCTCGCTGTCGGGGGCGGTCGAGGTGTGGAGGCTGGTGAGGTGGGGGAGGATGCTGGTCGAGACCGCCTGGAAGAGCTGCAGCGGCGCCCGCGCGATCATCAGCACGTTGAAGATGAAGCCGGCGGCGGCGGCGCCCTGCAGGCCGCGGGTGATCAGCGGCCCGGCGTTGAGGAAGGCCTGTTCGCTGAACATGATCACCAGCACGGCCGCGGCGAAGCCGCCGCCCTCTTTCATCGTGAAGTCCGATTTCGCCGGCATGTCCTCCGCTTCGCGTCCGGGCATGCCGGGCGGCTCCTGCTGCGCCTTTTTCGCCCGGCGCATGAAGGCGAAGGGGACGACCATCAAGCGAGAGGCTCGGCGCGGCGACGATCCCGACCGCGACCCAGGACTGGCCGCTGAGCAGGCTGACCGCGACGAGGACGGCGAAGAGGGTGCGGAAGACCGACTCGGAGAGGATCAGCGCCGTGAACAGGCCGAAGGTCCGCTGGCCGGCGAGGAAGCCGCGGGCGAAGTAGCTGGCGGCGTAGAAGAGGACGGCGCCGAAGAAGACCCAGTAGAGGGTTTCGTTGCCTTCGAGCAGGCCGTCCTGGATCGGCCCGCGCAGGGCCAGGGCGACGACGGCGAAGGACAGCGCCAGGCCGATCTGGATCGTCGAGGCGACCCGCAGCTCCTGCCTCAGCGGCTCGCCTTTCGCCAGCCGCTCGGAGACGTGGCGGCTGAGCAGCTGTTCGACCGGGCGGTAGAGGGTCGAGATCGTGATGAAGACCGCCGACCAGAGGACCGTGATCTGCCCGTAGTCGGGCTTCGAGAGGGCGTGGGAGGCGATCAGGAAGTAGGCGTAGGTGATCAGGCCGGTGAGGCCGACCCCGATCGCCAGGAAGCTCGCCGTTTTCCCGTATTCGGCGGCGCTCGCCTCGCCGCCGCGCTGCCGCCCGCTCACTCGGCGCTCTCGCGGCCGGCGAGCTCGCCGCCGCGCTCGTAGTGGGAGGGCTCGACCCCGAGCGCCAGCTCGACCCGCCGCACCCGCTCGAAGACGCGCTGGGTCATCACCCGCTGCCCGGCGAGGAGGTCGCCGATCACGCCGAGGGCGAAGAGCTGCATCGCGGCGATGAAGAGGACGGCGCCGAGGATCAGCGACTGGACGTGGCCGTCGCTGTCGCCGTTGAAGATCCAGTCGATCAGGAACGGCATCCAGGCGCAGAGGGCGAGGAAGAGGGCGACGGCGCCGGCGGTGGCGAAGGCCCGCAGCGGCTCGTAGCGGGCGTAGATGCGGAGGATCGCCGGGCGCGTTGCGGCGCACGTAGGCGCCGGTCGGTGGCGAAGAGGCGGGACTCGCGCGTCTTCGGGTTGGTGCCGATCGGGACCTCGTCGACGGCGACCAGCATCTTGCCGGCCTGGATCAGGCTCTCCAGCGTGTAGGTGAAGTTGTCGACGACCAGCAGCTGCAGGGCGGCCTCGCGGTTGTAGGCGCGGAAGCCGGAGGTGGCGTCGGTGACCTCGGTGCCGGAGAGGCGGCGGACGACCCAGCTGCCGAGCCGCTGCAGGCCCTTTTTCGAGCCGGAGAAGTGGTCGATCTGGGCGACCTGGCGGTCGCCGACGACCATGTCGGCGTCGCCGGCGACGATCGGCGCGACCAGCTTGGCGACGTCGGCGCCCTGGTACTGGTTGTCGGCGTCGGTGTTGACGACGACGTCGGCGCCGAGCTTGAGGCAGGCGTCGAGCCCCGCCTGGAAGGCCGGCCGCCAGGCCCTTGTTGTTGGTCAGCCGGACGATGTGGTCGACGCCGCATTCCCGTGCCACCGCGACGGTGCGGTCGGTGCTGCCGTCGTCGACCACCAGCAGCTCGATCGCGTCGATGCCGGGGAGGTGACGCGGGAGGTCGGCGATCGTGGCGGGGAGCGTCAGCTCCTCGTTGAGGCAGGGAATCTGGATGATCAGCTTCATAGGGGCGGGTCAGCGTATCCGGCCGAACCTCCCTAACTACGCCAGGCAGGGGGTAAACTCTGGTTGACTGACGAGTCAATCAGTCTTATGAAAGACGACGTCAAAGCCACCGATCAAGCGCACCTGCGGCGGGCGCTGGAGTTGGCCGAGGGCGGCCGCGGGCGGGTCAGCCCCAATCCTCTGGTCGGCGCCGTGATCGTTCGGGGCGACCAGATCATCGGCGAGGGCTTCCACGCCGAGCTCGGCGGCCCGCACGCGGAGCGGGCGGCGCTGGCGGACTGCCGCGAGCGGGGCGAGGACCCGGCCGGGGCGACGATGTACGTGACCCTCGAGCCCTGCGCGCACCAGGGCCGCCAGCCCCCGTGCGTCGAGGCGATCCTCGAGGCGGGGGTCGCCCGCGTCGTGATCGCCTCCGACGACCCCACCGAAAAGGCCTCCGGCCGCGGCCCGGGAATCCTCCGCGACGGCGGCGTCGAAGTCGCTTTCGCCTCCGGTGCCGAGGCCACCGCAGCCCGCCGCCTCAACCAGCCCTTCCGCAAACACGCCCGCACCGGCCTGCCGCTGGTGATCCTGAAGATGGCGATGTCCCTGGACGGCCAGACCTCCACGCATCCAGACGATTCGCCCTGGATCTCGGGTCCCGAAAGCCGCGAGCTGGTCCACAGATGGCGCTCCGAAAGCGATGCGATCGCCGTCGGCATCGGCACCGCCCTCGCCGACGACCCGCTCCTCACCGCCCGCATCGACGGCGCCCGCCAGCCCAGGCGCGTCGTCTTCGACTCCCAGGCGCGCCTGCCGCTCGACAGCCAACTGCTGCAGACCCTCGACCAGGCCCCCGTGCTCGTCATCACCGCCCCAGACGCTCCCGGCGGATCGCGCGGCCGCTCTGAGGGACGCCGGCGCGGAGACCATCGTTGCCACCGAGATCGAATCGGCTCTGCGTGAGCTGGGAAGGCGCGAAGTCACGAGCCTCTTCCTGGAGGGCGGCAAGACCCTCGCATCAGCCTTTCTCTCCTCCGATCTGATCGATGAATCGCGTACCTTCATCGCTCCCGTGCTCCTTGGCGATTCGACTTCCGCGCGCCGGACCGCGCTCGAATCCTCGAAGCAGGACGTAGGCGATGATCTGCTGGTCACGGCCCGATACAAGGAGTGGTGATGTTCACCGGATTGATCGAAGACATCGGGCAGGTCGAATCGGTGGAGCGCACCGGCGATGGAGCGCGAATACGAATCGTCTCCCGTCTAGCCGGAGAGCTCGCCCACGGCGACTCGATCGCCGTCAACGGCTGTTGTCTGACTGCTACCACTGTCGACGACGGCAGCTTTGAGACCGAGGCGATGAATCAGACCCTCACGGTGACCGCCCTCGACGCCGTCGAGGAGGGCAGTCGCGTCAACCTGGAGTTGGCGATGAAGGCCGGCGATCGGCTCGGCGGCCACATCGTCCAAGGACACGTCGACGGTGTCGGCACCGTCGCCTCCGTCGAGGACGACGGGTTCGCCCGGCGCGTCCGGGTCGAGCTCCCGCAAGAGCTCATCCGCTACGTCGTCGACAAGGGCTCGATCACTCTCTCCGGCGTCAGCCTCACCGCGGCCAAGCTGGGAGACTCATGGGTCGAGGTGTCCCTGATTCCCGAGACCTTGGAGCGGACCAACCTGGGCGATGCTGCGCCCGGGGACCGGATCAACGTCGAGTGTGACGTGGTCGCCAAGTACGTGGAGCGTTTGGTGGCACCATTCGCCGGAAAGGAGCAGGCGTGAGTCAGATGGCCGAGACCAAGAAACAAGAGCTGTTGACGGAGGCGGGAGAGAGCCCGTTCGCGACGATTGAGGAGGCGATTGAGGAGATTCGCGCCGGTCGCATGGTCGTCGTCTGCGACGGCGAGGACCGCGAGAACGAGGGCGACCTGGTGATGGCGGCCCAGTTCGCCACCCCCGAGGCGGTCAACTTCATGGCCAAGGAGGCGCGCGGGCTGATCTGCCTGGCGCTGACCGCGAAGCGCTGCGAACGGCTGGGGCTGAACCTGATGACGGCGAAGAACGAGGCGCCGCTGGAGACCGCCTTCACGGTCTCGATCGAGGCCGCCGGCGGCGTCAGCACCGGCATCTCCGCCCACGACCGTGCCCACACGATCCAGGTCGCGATCGACCCCGACTCGGGGCCGCGCGACATCGTCGTCCCCGGCCACATGTTCCCCTTGCGGGCCAAAGACGGCGGCGTCCTCGAGCGCACCGGCCACACCGAGGCCAGCGTCGACCTCGCCCGCCTCGCCGGGCTGACGCCGGCCGGGGTGATCTGCGAGGTGATGAACGACGACGGCTCGATGGCCCGCGTCCCGGACCTGATCCCGTACTGCGAAGAGCACGGCCTGAAGATGATCACCGTCGCCGAGCTGATCGCCTACCGGCGGCGGACCGAGAAGCTGGTCGAGCGGGTCGTCGGCACCGCGCTGCCGACCGCCTTCGGCGACTTCCAGGCCGTCGGCTACCGCTCCCTGATCGACGACAAACACCATGTGGCGATGGTCAAGGGCGAGGTCGACGGGGAGGAGGACGTGCTTGTCCGCGTCCACAGCGAGTGCCTCACCGGCGACGTCTTCCACAGCATGCGCTGCGACTGCGGCGAACAGCTGGAAGCGGCGCTCTCGATGATCGAGCGCGAGGGCCGCGGCGTCCTCCTCTACCTCTCCCAGGAGGGCCGGGGGATCGGGCTGCTCAACAAGCTGCGGGCCTACAAGCTGCAGGAGGAAGGCGCCGACACCGTCGAAGCCAACCTCAAGCTGGGCCTGCCGGCCGACCTGCGCGATTACGGGATCGGCGCCCAGATCCTCGGCGACCTCGGCCTCACCAGCATCCGCATCCTCACCAACAATCCGAAAAAGATCGTCGGCCTCGAGGGCTACGGCCTTTCGGTCTCAGAGCAGGTGCCGATCGAGTCGGCACCCAACGCTCACAACGAGGCCTACCTGCGCGCCAAGCGCGACAAGATGGGCCACTCGCTGCACCATCAGGGCCTCCCCCTCGACGAGGAAATGATCCACGACGAGGAGGAGCGCGACGCCCGGGACGGGAAGGGCAACAATGGCTGAAGCCGGGGCGTTCCTGGAGGAGTTCGGCGAGGAGGAGCGCTCGAAGCTGACGCCGCTGCGCTTCGGCGTCTGCGTCGGCCGCTTCTACGAGGACCTGGCGCTGCGGCTGCTTGCCGGGGCGCGGCAGGGGTTTTCCCTCGCCGGGGTCGCGGAGGACTCCGTCACCTACACCTCGGTCCCCGGCGCCTTCGAGCTCCCCTTCGCCGCCAAGGTCTTCGCCGAAGAGGGCTTCGACGGCGTCGCCTGCCTCGGCGTCGTGATCCGCGGCGAGACCGACCACTACGACTTCGTCTGCGCCGAGGCCGCCCGTGGCATCCAGGAGGTCCAGCTGCGACCGGCGTCCCCTGCGCGTTCGGCGTCATCACCTGCGACAACATGGACCAGGCGCTGGCCCGCTCCGGCGGCGACAAGCGCGACCAGGGCCGCAACGCCGCCCTCACCGATCGCCCGCATGGCCCTGCTCAAGCGCCAGATCGGCTGACTCCGGAAGAACGTCGGACTCCGGTACCATCCTCGCTCCTTATGGCCAAGGTATGCCACAGCTGCGGCAAGGGACCTGCGTTCGGCAACTCCCGAAGCCACTCGATGGTCGCCACCAAACGGCGCTTCGACCCGAACCTGCAGAAAGTCCGGATCCAGGAGAACGGCCGCCCGGTCCGGGCGTACGTCTGCACGCGGTGCCTCAAGGCCAACAAGGTCACCAAGGCCGCTTAGCACCTCTAGCGCCCTAAGAAGCGCGAAAAAGGCTGGGTAAGGGGGGCGAGAACGAGGCCCTGTCGTCTTTGTCTCCCTATGGAGGACAAAAGCGACACGATCGACCGGCGGATCGACCAGATCGCCGCACGCCAGCATGGTGTGATCACGTTGCGTCAGCTCGAAGGCGTGGGTTTGGGACGGAGGGGAGCATCCAAGCGAGCAGCGAGGGGCCGACTCCACCGCATTCATCAAGGCGTATACGCCGTCGGTCACCGCGGCTTGAGTCTCCACGGCCGCTTCACGGGGGCGGTGCTCGCTTGTGGGGAGGGGGCGGTGTTGAGCCACGGCTCCGCCGTCGTCCTTTGGGGCCTCCTACGACCGCTCGACGGCCCCGTCCACGTCTCCGTTCCCACCACCGCCGGCCTCAAGACGCGCCGTGGAATCCACCTCCACCGCACCCCTGCCCTCGCAGAGCCGTCCTCCTCGCCCACCTCTACCTGGCAAGGAGGTGGGCGAGGAGGACGGCTCACGACTACCTACCGAGACCGCATTCCCGTCACCACCGTCGCCCGCACGATCGAAGACCTCCGTCGCACCTCGTTCCCTCCGCATTTCCTCCGCCGCGCCATCCGCCAGGCCGAGCTCATGGGGCTGCACCTCGAGGGCATTGAGACCGACCGCACCCGCAGTGACCTCGAGAGCGCCTTTCTCGAGCTCTTCGCCCATCACCGCCTCCCACCGCCCGAGGTCAACGTCAAGCTCGGGCGCTGGGAAGTCGACTTCCTCTGGCGCGCGCAGCGGCTCGTGGTTGAGACCGACACCTGGACCTACCACCGTGGCTCGGTCGCCTTCGAGGAGGACCACGCCCGTGATCTCGACCTGAGACAGCAGGGATTCACCGTCCTTCGCTTCACCGACAAACAGCTCGAAAACGAACCCGAGCGAGTCGTCGCGGATCTTCGATCCGCGTTGGGGCGTCTAGCTGTCTGAGTCAGCGGTCGTCGGCTTGACCACCGGATGCTCGCCCGTCGGCCTCGGGTCGCCCTCTTCCGGCTCGACGTGAAGCTTGGGGAGGATGCGGTCGAGCCAGTCGGGGAACCACCAGGCGCGGGCGCCGAGCAGCTGCATGATCGCCGGCACCAGGACCGAGCGGATGATCACCGCGTCGATGAAGACGGCCGAGGCGAGGCCGAGGCCGAAGAGTTTGATGATCCGGTCTTCGCCGATGGCGAGAGAGAGGAAGACCGTGACCATGATCGCCGCCGCCGCGGTGATCACCCGGCCGGTCAGGGCGAGACCACGGGTGACCGCCTCGGAGGCGTCCCTGGTGTGCTCCCACTCCTCGTGGATTCGGGACATCAGGAAGACCTCGTAGTCCATCGAGAGCCCGAAGACGATCGAGAAGAGGAAGATCGGCAGGAACGAGATGATCGGGCCGGTGCTGTCGACGCCGATCAGGCTCGCGCCCCAGCCCCATTGGAAGACCGCCACGACCAGGCCGAAGGCGGCGCCGATCGAGAGCAGGTTCATCGCCATCGCCTTCAGAGGGACCAGAATCGAGCGGAAGACGATCATCAGCAGCAGGGCCGAGAGGAGCACGACGACGCCGATGAAGAGCGGCAGCTTTTCGGTGATCGCCTCGCCGAAGTCCTCGAAGATCGCGTTGATGCCGCCGACGTGGAGCTGCGTGTCGGTCCGCGCCTCGATCGGCGGGATCACGTCGTCGCGGATGCGGTCGAGCAGTTCGGTCGTCTCCTCGCTTTGTGGCGAGGTGGTCGGATAGACCTGGAACACGGCGGCGTTCTTCGCCGGGCTGAGGACGATCGGAGTGGTGCCGGCAACGCCTACTTCCTCTTTCAGCTCGTCGCGGAGCTCGACCATGCCGGTGTCGTCGCCCTTTTCCGGCAGAGCCGCCGCGATCACCAGCGGGCCGTTGAAGCCCGGTCCGAAGCCTTCGGCAAGCAGATCGTAGGCCTGGCGCGTGGTTTTACCGGCCGGTTCGGTGCCGGCGTCGTTGGTGCCGAGGCGCAGCGATAGGGCGGGGATGCAAAGCGCGATCAGGAGCCCGCCGGAGAGCAGCGCGGCCGATCCACGGCCGTCGCTGGATGCGATCGCTCCAGCGCTGCCACCAGCTGCCTTCGTCGACACTCCGTTTGCCGCGACCGAGGCCGGGGATCCGCAGCCGGTCGATTCGCCGGCCAACGATCGTCAGCAGCGCCGGCAGCAGCGTCAGGGCGCTGATCATCGTGAAGAGAACCGCAAGCGACGCGGCCATCGCCACCCCGTAAAGGAAGCTGAGGCCGAGCAGCATCATCCCCAGCAGGGCGATGATCACCGTGATGCCGGCGAAGAGGACGGCGCGGCCGGCGGTGTCGATGGCGGCGACCGTTGCATCGCGCGGCTCCATTCCCTCCGCCAGCCCGTTGCGAAAGCGGGTGAGGATGAAGAGGGCGTAGTCGATGCCGACGCCGAGGCCGATCATCGTGGCCAGGAACGGCGCGAAGTCGGCGGTCGGGAAGAGGTGGGTTCCGAGCGTGATCAGGCTGATGCCGACACCGAGGGCGAAGAGGGCGGTGAGGATCGGCAGCCCCATCGCGACCACCGAGCCGAAGGTGAGCAGGAGGACGATGACCGCCGCCGCCAGTCCGACCAGGAAGGAGGTGTCTTCGCCTTCCTCGACCTGGGCTTCGGCGATCGGCTGGCCGCCGAGCTGGACGTCGAGCCCCTCGCCGCTGGCTCCCTGGGCGAGCGAGATGATCTCTTTCGTCTTCTCGTCGTCGAGCTTTTCGCTGGTGACGTCGAACTGGACCGTCGCGTAGGCGATCTTGCCGTCCTCGCTGATCGCGGCCGCGCCGCCGCCTTCGTAAGGGCTGGCGACTTCGCTGACGTGGGGAAACTTCGCCACCTTCGTGAAGACGGTCTCCATCTTCTGCTCGACCGCGGGCGATTCGACCCCTTGATCTGCTTCGAAGACGATCTGCGCGGCTTCACCCGACTGGGCCGGAAAGCGCTCTTCGAGCAAGTCCAGAGCCTGCTTCGAGTCTGAATTCGGCAGCTGGAATTCTTCGCTGAAGTCGGATCCGACCGAACCGGAGATCATCCCGATCCCGATCAGGGCGAAGATCCAGCCGATGATCACGGTCTTGCGGTGGCCGGTTATCCAGGTGGCAAAGCGTCTCATTGGCGCGCGCACCGTACCAATGGCTCAGGCGGGTGGGCGTGACCGCGCTCACGTCGCGCTCGGGGAATAGATTCTTCGCAGATGCCCGAACCCCAAATCGCCCGCTTCCGACGGGTCGTCAGCTCTGCATATGCCTCACTGGAGGCGCGGCGCCAGGAAGTCAACGACCTCAACGTCTTCCCGGTCGCCGACGGCGACACCGGCGACAACATGGCGATGACGATGCGAGCGGTGATGGAAGAGCTCGACCGCCTCGACGGTCAGTCGGTCGACGAGGTTGGTCGCACCGAGCTGGTCCAGGCGCTGGCGCGGGCGGCGCTGATGGGCGCTCGCGGCAACTCCGGAGTGATCCTGAGCCAGATCGTTCGTGGCGCCGCCGAGGAGCTCGCCAGTCGCCCGGGGGAGCTGATCGACCCGACCCTGGTCGCGGCCGCCTTCGCCCGCGCCGCCGACGCCGCTTACGAGTCGGTGCGGGAGCCGGCCGAGGGGACGATGCTGACCGTCTTCCGCGAGATGGCCCACTCGCTCTCCCGCCAGCTCGCCCACCTCGAGCAGGACAAGCAGCGGCTCGGCCGCGACGCCAGCGAAGCCGAGCAGGACGCGGTCCTCGCCGAGGTCCTGGAGCGGGCGATCGCCGACGGCGAGCGCGCCGTCGCCCGCACCCCCGAGCAGCTCGAGGCGCTGCGCGAATCCGGCGTCGTCGACGCCGGCGGCCACGGCCTCGTCCTCATCCTCGCCGGTGTCGTCGCCGGCCTGCGCGGAGACGACGCCGCCCTGCCTGAGGTCCAGCACCACGAGCCGCCGCGTCGCAGCCTCCCGCACCACGAGGACAGCCGCTACCGCTACTGCACCAACTTCATCGTCTCCGGCAAGGGGCTGGAAAACCGCGAGTACCTGCCGCGGCTGGAGGGGCTCGGCGACTCGGTCCTCGTCGTCGGCGACGACGCCACCCTCAAGGTCCACGTCCACACCGACGAGCCCGAGGCCGCGGTCGCGCTCTTCGACGGGGTCGGGGAGGTGACCAACCTCGACGTCGCCGACATGCGCCAGCAGATGGCCGCGCGCGACGCCCGCCTCAGCGGCCGCACCGGCGTCGTCGCGGTCGCGGCGGGGGACGGGCTGCAGCGGCTCTTTGGCGAGCTCGGCGCCCACGTTGTCCCCGGCGGCGAGACCCTCAACCCCTCCACCTACGAGCTCCTCGCCGGCATCCACAGCGTCGCCTCCGAGGAGGTACTCGTTCTGCCCAGCTCCTCGAACGTGATCATGGCCGCCGAGCGCGCCTGCGAGCTCTCCGAGAAGCCGGCGCGGGTGGTCCCGGCGACCTCGCAACAGGCGAGCCTGCTGGCGTTGGTCGAGCTCGATCCCGACGCCTCGCTGGAGGAGAACGCCGAGCGCCTGGCCGAGGCGTTGGGGGGGCTGGCGACCGGCGGCGTCGCTCCCGCCGCCCGCGACGACGCCCAAGGCCGCTTTCGCAAAGGCGACGCAATCGGTTTCGCCGACGACGCGATCGTCGCCTGGGGGGGCGCGGGATCGACCCTCACCCAGACCCTTCAGCACCTCGCGGAGGGGGCGGAGATCCTCACCGTGATCGCCGGCGAGGGAGCGCCGATCCCGCTCGAGGAGATCGACGCTCACGCCCCCGACGGGGTCGAGATCGAGACCCACGAGGGGGGACAGCCGAGCTGGTGGTGGCTGTTGGCCGCCCAGTAGTGCGCTCCTTCGCCGGCGATCGCGAGCTCGACCGCGGCGACCTGCTCGACGCCCCCGTCCACTGGCCCCGCCCCAGCGTCCTCGAGGTCAGCTTGAGCGCGCTGAAAGGGATCGGGCCGAAAACGGCCGAAGCCGCCGCCGAGGCCGGCATCCACACCGTCGGCGACCTCCTCTACCGCGTTCCCCGCCGCCACCGCGACCTGCGAATACGTCAGCTGGGTGACCTCGATCCCGGAGAAACTGGAACCGTCCTGGTCCGCGTCCTCGGCTCCAAGCCGCGCCCGTTCCGCAAAGGCCGCCTGAGGATGGTCTCCGTGAAAGTCGGAGACGACACGGGCCACGTCCGCGCCACCTGGTTCAACCAACCCTGGGTGGCGGGGAAGCTGGAGCCCGATACCGAGCTCCTCCTCACTGGCAAATATTCGGGCCGAGGTTTCGCAGTCAGTGAATGGGAGCTCGTCTCTTCCGCGGGTGGCGCGGGCGCAGGGGACCCCGAGCATCCAGCGCAGGGGTCCCCTGACAGCCCGCGACAGGACCCGCGGCCAGAAACCCTGGTCCCTCTTCATTCGGCGACCGAAAGCCTGCCCTCGGCGAAGATCCGCGAATGGGTCGAGCAGGTGGTCCGCTTGGCCTCGAACGCCGTCGAGGGCCTGCCCTCCGAGCTGCGTGCGCGGCGGAAGCTTTCGGGCATCGGTGACGCATTGCGCACCGTGCATTTCCCAGAGACCGTGGACGAAGTTGAGGCAGCCCGCGAGCGCCTCGGCTTCGAAGAGCTCTTCCTCCATCAGGCCCTGCTCGCCACCCGCAAGCGCAGCCACCGCACGGCCCGCCCGGCGCCCCGCTTCGGCAAGCCCGGCGACCTCGTCGGTCGCTGGCTCGAGTCGCTGCCGTTCGAGCCGACCGGCGACCAGCTCAAGGCCTTCGACGAGATCGAGGTCGACCTCGACTCAGGCGAGCCGATGCAGCGGCTGCTGATGGGCGAGGTCGGGTCCGGGAAGACGGTGGTCGCGGTCTACTCGATGCTGCGGGCGCTGGAGGCCGGCTACCAGGCGACGCTGATGGCGCCGACCGAGACCCTGGCCGAGCAGCACGCGATCACCCTCGGCAGGCTGCTCGCCGAAGAGGCGATCCCCTTCGCGCTGCTGACCGGCGCCACCCCGGCCGCGAATCGCCGTCAAGCCCTGAACCAGCTCGCCAGCGGCGAGCTGGGACTCATCTTGGGTACCCACGCTCTGATCGAGCCAACGGTCCGCTTCGCCCGCCTCGGCCTCTGCGTCGTCGACGAGCAGCATCGCTTCGGCGTCGGCCAGCGCCACGCGCTCGACGAGAAGGGGGTGGAGGGGATGGCGCCCCACGTCCTCCACATGACCGCGACCCCGATCCCGCGCACGCTCTCGCTGACCGCCTACGGCGACCTCGACACCACCGCGCTGCACGAGCTGCCGGCCGGACGGCAGCCGGTGACGACGCATCTCGTCGCGGAGGCGCAGCGGGAGGAGGCCTTCGAGTTCCTGCGGCGGCAGCTGCGCGAGGGGCGGCAGGCCTTCGTCGTCTGCCCGCTCGTCTCCGAGTCCGAGAAGCAGCCCGGCAAAGCCGCCGCGGTCGAGGCGGAGCGGCTGCGGACCGGCGAGCTGCGCGAGTTCCGGGTCGGCCTCCTCCACGGGCAGATGCACTCGACCGAGAAGGCCGAGGCGATGCGCGCCTTCGCCGCCCGCGAGACCGACGTGCTGGTCTCGACGACGGTGATCGAGGTCGGGATCGACGTGCCGAACGCGACGGTGATGATCATCGAGGGGGCGGAGCGCTTCGGCGTCTCCCAGCTGCACCAGCTGCGGGGACGGGTCGGGCGCGGCGAACATCCCTCGCAATGCCTCCTGTTCGCCGAAGAGTCGGGCGAGTTGGCGCAGCGGCGGCTGCGGGCGGTGGCCGCGGAGCGCGACGGCTTCAAGCTCGCCGAGATCGACCTCGAACTGCGCGGCGAGGGAGAGATCCTCGGCACCCGCCAATCCGGCCTGCCGCGCTTCGCCATAGCCAAGCTGCCGGAGGACGGCGCCAAGCTGATGGAAGCGCGCCAGGAGGTGCTGGCCCTGCTCCGCCGCCACGGCTCCCTCTCCGACCCCGGCCTCGGTCCCCTGCTCGACGCCGCCCGCCGCCGCTTCGGCGCCGGTGCCGCCGACCCGATCCCGCTCTAGGTTCCCCTTATGCGTGTCATCGCCGGAGAGCTCAAAGGCCAGCGCCTCGTCGCCCCCAGGGGCTGGAAGGTCCGCCCGACCTCCGACCGCGTCCGCGAGGCGATCTTCTCGGCCCTCGGCGATCGCGTCGACGGCGCCCGCGTCCTCGACCTCTACTGCGGCACCGGCGCCCTGGCGATCGAGGCGCTCTCGCGCGGCGCCGCCACTGCCGTCCTCGTCGATCGCGACACTCGGCCGGCGTTGGGGAACGTCCAGCGCCTCGGGCTGGGGGAGAGGGCGGAGCTGGTCCGGGTCGACGTCGGCCGTTGGCTGGGACAGGTTTCGTCTGACTCCGCAGCGGGGAGGTTCGATCTCGTCTTCGTAGATGCCCCTTATAGACTCGCCGACCCCGTGGCCCAGGATCTCGACACCCACCTTCCCCAACTCCTCGACGAAGGGGGCCGCGCCGTGATCGAGAGCGGCGCCCGCCGGCCGCTGCGACTTGATTCGCTGGAGCCTCTGCGCCAGCGCCGCTACGGCGCCGCCGACGTCACCATCTACGCCGAGGTGGCGGCGTGAGCGAGAAAAATGGGACGGTCGTCTGTCCGGGCAGCTACGACCCGGTCACCAACGGCCACGTCGACATCATCACCCGCACCTCGAACGTCTTCGACCGCGTCGTCGTCGGCGTCGTCAACAACCCGGTCCGCAAGCAGAAGACCCTCTTCACCGCCGAGGAGCGCCGCCAGTTCATCGTCGAGGCGACCGCGGAGCTGCCCAACGTCGAGGTCCAGATCTTCGCCAACCTCCTGGTCGAGTTCGCCCGCGACAACCAAGCGAGGTCGATCGTCAAGGGCCTGCGGGCGATCTCCGACTTCGAGTACGAGTTCGAGATGGCGCAGCTGAACCGCAAGCTCGACCCGGGGATCGAGAGCATCTACGTGATCGCCTCTCCCCACTACAGCTTCCTTTCGTCCACCGGGGTGAAGGAGATGGCCACCTTCGGCGGCGACGTCTCCGACCTCGTTCCACCGGCTGTCGCCACCGCACTCGGCGAACGCCTGGGCGACAGGTAGGCTGTGCAGCACCAGTCCGTCCGCTCTGGGCGTTGCGTTGCAAAAAATCGCTCGATGAACCGCTTCAGCCCAAAAACCCCCGCATACACGTAGGCTTACGACCTTCTTATGGACGTTCTGGTCCTCATAGACAAGCTCGATGACGTAGTTCACAACGCCCGTCCGGTCCCCCTGACGGATCAGGTCCGCGTGGATCGAGAAGGAGATCTACGACCTCCTCGATCAGATGCGGGCGACCATCCCCGAGGAGATCAAGCAGGCGCGGTGGATCGTCAAGGAGCGCCAGGAGATGCTGGCGGAGGCCAAACGCGAGGCGGAGCGGATCGTCCGCGAGGCCCGCGAGCAGCAGGCCCGCCTGATCTCTGACGAGGAGGTCACCAAGCAGGCCGAGCGCGCCGCCGACGAGATCGTCGAGGACGCCCGCACCCGCGAGCGTGAAATCCGCCTCGGCGCCGAGGACTACGCCGACGAGATCCTCAACACCCTCGAAGTGAACCTGCAGAAGTTCCTCGCCGCCGTCCAGCGCGGCCGCGACCGGCTTGCCGGTCGCGAGGAGGATCAGCCGCAGCCCGAGCTCGACCAGCAGCCCTAGCGTCTTGGCGGGGGTCAGGTGCCCCCTTCAAAACGCGCTTCGCGCTGGGAGTGTTTTGAAGGGGGCACCTGACCCCCGACTCGAAGCCTCAGTCCAGCTTCAGGTCTTTGAGAGCTGACCAGCGGGGGTCGGTCGCCTCTTCGTGCTCGTGGGGGTTGTCGTTGAGGGACTCGCCGCAGATCGGGCAGAGGCCGGCGCAGTCGGGGCGGCAGAGGATGCGGGTGGGGAGGGCGAGGATGGTGGCGTCGTGGGCCCAGCGGCCGATGTCGAGCTCGTCGTCGGAGACGTAGGGGCTGCGCAGTTCCGGATCGTCGGTCCCGGCCTGGTCGATCTCGCGCGCCTCGACCTCGAGGTCGAGGGTCGCCGGTTCGAGGCAGCGCATGCAGGGTCCTTCGAGGTGGACCGGGAAGTTGAGCCGAAAGGCGAAGCCGTTGCTGGGACGGGAGACCTCGAGCCGGACCGTCGGCGACCAGGGCTCGGGCTTGTAGGTCTGGCCGGCCAGCTCGAAGGGCTCGAGCGCCACCGGCATTTCCAGCCGCTTGCCCTCGCCGTGGGCCAGCGAGAGGCGCGATAGATCGATGATCGTCGTCGGCCCCTGGGCCATTGCCGCACCTCCGCTGCGTCGACACTTACGATGGACTGCCTCCTGACGAGGTTACGAGATGGGCCAATTCCACTGGAAACCAGAGACCTACCTGGAGCACATCCGCTCCGAGATCCCGCGCTACGACGAGCTGCAGGAGCAGGCGATCGCGGCGATTCCCTTCCCGCCCGAGCGGGTGCTGGAGCTGGGGATGGGGACGGGGGAGACCACCCGCCGCCTGATCGAGGCCTACCCGGAGGCCTGGGTGATCGGCCTCGACGCCAGTCCGGACATGGTCTTCCGGGCGCGGGCGATGTACGACGACGTGCAGCTGGCGCGGATCGAGGACCCGCTGCCCGACGGCCCCTGGGACCTGGTGATCGGCGTCCTCTCGATCCATCACCTGCAGGCCGAGCAGAAGAAGAACCTCTTCCGCCAGGTGCGTGAGCAGGCCCGTTCCTTCGTGATCGGCGACGTGGTCAGGGCCGACCCCCAGGTCACCCCGATCGACCCCAGCTATGACTTCCCGGAGACGGCATCCGACCTGGCCGAGTGGTCCGGCGGCGAGGTCACCTGGGAGGGGGACGACCTCGCCGTGATCCGAGCCCTCTACTGAGAAAGAGGCTGATGGCCCTCGGAACGCAAGAGGGACGGGACCGCTATCCGAATAATCCCGCGCTAATCGACTTTGGAGAGCCCCATTGTTTCGCCTGTGGCGCATGCTCGGCGGGGCCGATATCCCCGAAAACCTGGTCCTTCTCTGCAATGAATGCCACCACGATGCACCGGATGTGGGCGATCCCAGCTACATGCTTAGTTGGATGGCACGGCGCGAGTCTAGGTTTGATCGCGTCGGATCTATGATCGAAGAAGCCGTCAAAGCCGCCGGATTGAGCGATGAGCTAGAGCGCCTATATCGCAAGCATCAGCCTTTGGTGCTCGAAGTGACTGATGAAGTGCTGAACAGCTGGGTGGGTCTTCACGGTTCTCGAGTCACCCCGGCCACCATGGCAAGCGTTGCGGTTGAGGTGCTCCGGCGAGCGAGCATGAGGAGCGGGGAACCCTGCCCGCTTGACTGTCGCTTTTGTCTCTCTATGCGAGACAAAAGCGACATCAGGACCAGTGGGCTACCATCCCGCGACCTATGGCCGTCCCGAAGAAGAGAACCTCCAGTGCCCGCCGCGACAAGCGGCGCGCCAACCACAAGGCCGGCAAGCCGAACCTCAACAGCTGCCCGCGCTGTCACAGCCCGCGGCTGCCGCACCGGGTCTGTCCGACCTGCGGGACCTACGCCGGGCGTGAGGTCGTCGCCCAGCGGATCAAAGATCCCGGCGTAGCCAGCACCGACTCCGAGTAGCCGTGGCGCGCCGGCGCGCGGTGACGGTCGCCCTCGACGGGTTCGGAGCAGAGCAGGGGTTCGAGGTCCTCGCCGAGGGCGCGCGTCTCGCCGCCGCCGGCGGCATCGGCGTCCGCGTCTTCGGCCCGCAGCGAGCGCTCGGCCTCGATGGGGTCGAGGGGATCGACGTCATCCCGACCAGCGATCACATCGGCAACGACGAGGACCCCGTCCCGGCGGTCCGCGCCAGGAAGGAGGCCTCGATCGTCCGCGCTGCTCGCGACGTCGCCGAGGGCACCTCGGCGGCGATGGTCAGCTGCGGCTCGACCGGGGCGACGATGGCCGCCGCCACCTTCGGCCTGCGCCGCCTCAAGGGCGTGCAGCGGCCGGCGCTCGCGGTCCAGCTCCCGGTCCCCGGTAAACCCGTGCTCTTCCTCGACGTCGGCGCCAACGTCGAGGTCCGCGCCCAGCACCTCGTCCAGTTCGCCTTCCTCGGCGCCGCCTTCAGCGCCGCCGTCCTCGACGTAGAGGACCCCTCGGTGGGCCTGCTGACGGTGGGGGAGGAGTCGGGCAAGGGGCGCGAGGAGGTGGTCGAGGCGCACCGCCTGCTCAGTCGGAGTGCGGGCATCCGTTTCGCCGGCAACGTCGAGGGGCGCGATCTGCCGGCGGCAAAGACCGACGTGGTCGTCACTGACGGCTTCACCGGCAACGTCTCCCTGAAGCTGCTCGAGGGCACCGCCAAGACCGTCGCCGCCGCGGTCGGCGACGCCGCCCGCTCCAACCCGATGGCCGCGGCCGGCGGGCTGCTGCTGAAGCCGGCGCTGAACGGGCTCCGCCGCGAGCTCCACCCCGACACCACCGGCGGCGCGATCCTGCTCGGTCTGCGCGGCATCGCCGTCGTCGGCCACGGCAGCTCCGGGGGCGAGGGCATCGCCAACGCGATCCGGCTCGCCACCCGCTGCGCCGAGGTCGACGCGGTCGGCCGCACCGCGGCGCTGCTGGCGGAGGGCGGAGCCGGTCGCGCCGCCCTCGCTGCCGACGACAGCGCGTGATAGACAAGCTGGACAGATGACCCGTGACGAAGTCCTCACCCTGGTCCGCGAGCACCTCGCCGAGGAGCTCGAAGTCGAGATCGGGCGGATCGACGAGGGAACTCGCTTCAAGGAGGATCTCGACGCCGACTCGCTCGACCTCTACGAGCTGGTGATGGAGCTCGAGGACCGCTACGGCGTCACTGTCAGCGAGGAGCAGGCCACCCACATCAAGACGGTCGGCGACGCGGTGGGCTTCGTGCTCGAGCACGCGCCGGCCTGAGCGGTGGCGAGGAAGGCGGACTCGCCCGTTGACGCGCTCTCGGCGCTGATCGACGAGCTTCCTGAGGATCTGCGCGCGCAGGCGCTGACCCACTCCTCCTGGACCGAGCGCCGGGTCGACTCCTTCGAGCGGCTCGCCTTCCTGGGCGACAGCGTCCTCGGCCTCGCCGTCGCCACCGAGGTCTACGAAAGCTTCGAGAAGCTCGCCGCCGGCGGACTGACCAAGGTCCACAATCAGGCGGTCAGCGGAGTGTCCTGTGCTGAGGTCGGGATGCAGCTCGGGGTCCCGGAGATGCTGCGGGCGAACGAACCCGAGGGCCTGGTGACGGCGATCCCGGCCGAGGTCCTGCTCGAAGGCGGGCGGCCGTTGCCGGAGGCGACCGAGGCGCTGATCGGTGCCTGCTACGTGGCCTTCGGCTTCGAGCGCACCGCCGCGGCGGTGGCGGTGGCCTTCACGCCGCGGATCGAGCTCGCCTCGGAGACGAGGATCGACTTCAAATCGGCTTTGCAGGAGCTTTTGGCCCAGCGCGGGGCGCGCGTAACCTACGAAGTGATCGCGACGACGGGTCCCCCGCATCGGCGAACCTTCGAGGTGGTCGCGATCGTCGACTCCGAGCGGGTCGGGAGGGGCAAAGGGCGAAGCAAGAAGGCAGCCGAGCAGATCGCCGCCGAGGAGGCATTGGCGCATCTTGGGGGTTAATCAGGCGGCGAACGCGTCCGAGTCACCCGGGAGCCTTTGGCAGATGCAAGGAGTGCGCAGATGTATTTGAAGTCGATCTCGATGAAGGGGTTCAAGTCCTTCCCGGAGCGGACGACCCTGGAGTTCTCGCCCGGCGTCAGCGTCATCGTCGGCCCCAACGGCTCCGGCAAGAGCAACATCACCGACGCCGTCCTCTGGGCGCTGGGCGAGCAGAGCCCGGGGGCGATCCGCGGCGCCTCGATGCAGGACGTGATCTCCGCCGGCGGCAAAGGAATCGGTCAGCGCCGCGCCGCCGAGGTCGAGGTCACGATCGACAACTCCGACGGGCGCGCCGCCACCGAGTTCTCCGAGATCGCGGTCGAGCGCCGACTCGACCGCGCCGGCGACAGCGGTTACCGGCTGAACGGCGCCCGCTGCCGCCTCGCCGACGTCACCGACGTCCTCTCCGACACCAACCTCGGCCGCGAGATGCACTCGGTGATCAGCCAGGGCCGGGTTGAGACGATCATCCACTCGAAACCGCGGGAGCGGCGGCTGCTGATCGAGGAGGCCGCCGGCCTGGGCAAGCACCGCAAGCGTCGCCGCCGGGCCGAGCTGAAGCTGCGCTCCGCTCGCGACAACCTCGACCGCGCGCTCGACGTCGAGCGCGAGGCGCGGGCGCGGCTGCGACCGCTGAAGCGCCAGGCGCAGGCGGCCGAGCTGGGAGCGCGGATCGAGCGCGAGGAGTTGGGCCTGCGGGCGCAGCTGGTCTCCGAGGAGCTCCGCTTCGGCGCCGACCGCGCCGCGGCGGCCGAAAAGGCGGCGGCAAAGGCGCGCGGGGTGCGGGAGAAGCTCGAGGAGCGCCTGGCCGAGGTCGCCAAACGCCGCGCCGCCGCCGAGGAGCGCTTCGCCGCTCGCGACCGGGAGCGAACCCAGGCCTGGGGCCTGCTGACGAAGCTGCGGGGCGACCAGGAGCGCGTCGCCGTGCGGGTCGCCAACCTCTCCAGCCGCGAGGCCGAGCTTGAGGCTGGCCTGGAGAGACTGCGGACCGAACTGGGGCCGTTGACCCTGGACGTCGGCCCCGGCGCCAGCCCCGGCGAGCGGGCGCGAAAACTCGAAGAGGAGCTGGGGGAGATCGACGCCGGCCTGCGGACGGCGAACGAGGGCCTGCAGGTTGCCCGCTCCGCCGAGGCCGCCGAGGCCGCCCGCGAGGCGGCCCTCGGGGATGTTCGTTCCGGCACCGAGCGCGCTTCCCGTCATGCCCGCCGGGCTGAGGGCCTGCTCGGCGAGCGGCATCGCGAGGCGCTGCGAGCGCGGGTCGCCGCCGGCGAGGAGCTGCTGGACGACGTCCGCTCCGCCCGGATGGCAGCCGAGGCTGTCGGGGCCGCGATCCGCGCTCGGGTCGAGATGATCGAGCGCAAGGTCGTCGGCGGCCAGGACGACGGCGACGAGATCGCCGAGGAGCTGCGCGCCTGCTCCCAGCAGGAGTTCGAGCTGCAGTCGCAGATGAAGGAGACCTCCGACGAGCTGACCCGGGCCGAGGTCGAGGCCGCCCACCTCGGCGACCGCCGTGCCGAGGCCGAGCGCGAGCTGGCGACGATCGCCGAGCGCCTCGACGAAGAGATCCCGCCGGCCGAGGAGGCTCTCACCGACGAGGCGCGGGCGGAGATCGACCGCCGGCTCGAGCGGCTGGAGCGCCGTCGTTCCCAGATCGGTCCCGTCAACCCGCTGGCCGAGCAGGAGTACGACGAAGCGCGCGAGCACGTCGAGTCCCTGCAGACGCAGCGGGAGGACATCGAGCGCTCGATGCGGGAGCTGGAGTCGCTGATCCGCGACATCGACGCCGAGATCGAGCGCGCCTTCGAGCAGACCTTCGAGGCGACCGCGAAGAACTTCGAGGAGATGGTCGAGCACCTCTTCCCGGGCGGCCGCGGGCGCCTGCGCCGGGTCAGCCTGCGGCCGGTCCGCGACGACGAGCGCCCGGCCGGCGAGCAGGACGCCCCGACCGACGCCGAGCCGGAGCCCGAGGAGGAGGAAGAGGAGCGTGACGAGCTCGGGGTCGAGATCGAGGTCACCCCGGCCGGCAAGTCGACCCGGAAGCTCTCGCTGCTCTCGGGGGGCGAGAAGTCCCTGGTTGCCCTCGCCTTCGTCTTCGCCGTCTTCCTCGCCCGGCCCTGCCCCTTCTACATCCTCGACGAGGTCGAGGCCGCCCTCGACGACGCCAACATCGACCGCTTCCTGCAGCTGATCCGCCGCTTCTCCGACCGCGCCCAGTTCGTCATCGTCACCCACCAGAAACGGACGATGGACGCCGCCGACGTTCTCTACGGAGTCACCATGGGGGGCGATGGGGTGACCAAGGTGGTCTCGCGACGACTGCCCCGCGAAGTCGGTGAGGACTCCGAAGACGGCGAGGACGAGGACGAGGCTCCGGGTCTTTCAGCGGTCGCCTAGGGAAGGGTCGCTACCTTTCTCGGCGATGGCTACCAGCTGGCAGGAGATCGTTGATCTGGGGGCGCGGAGCCCGAACGCGGTTGCGACCGCAGAGGAAGAGGCGCCTGAGCAGCGCCGGGGCGTCTTCAAACGCCTGAAAGAGAGCCTTTCGAAAAGCCGGCAGGCGCTGACCGAGGAGATCTCGGCCTCTCTCTTCGACCGGATCGACGACGAGACCTGGGAGCTGCTGGAGGAGGCATTGATCCTCGCCGACGTCGGGGCGCCGACCACGGCGGCGGTGGTCGAGCGACTCGAGCAGGAGGTCGAGTCGGGGGCGGTGCCGATGGACGGGATCGCCGTCCGCGACCGGCTGATCGAGATTCTCGCCGAGGTCGCCTCCACCGGCCGCGCCCCGATCGACCTCTCGGCCGAGCCGGCGATCCTGATGATGGTCGGGGTCAACGGCACCGGCAAGACGACGACGATCGGCAAGATCGCCTGGCACCTGAGCAAGGAGATGGGGCTCGACGTCGTCATGGCCGCCGGCGACACCTACCGCGCCGCCGCCGCCGAGCAGCTGGAAACCTGGGCCGAGCGCGCCGGCGCCGAGTTGATCCGCGGCGCCGAGGGGTCCGATCCGGGCGCGGTCGCCTACGACGCGATCAACGCCGCCCGCGCTCGCGGCGCCGACGTCGTCATCGTCGACACCGCCGGTCGCCTCCACACCCAGGGCAACCTGATGGACGAGCTGGGGAAGGTCTGCCGGGTGATCCAGAAGCAGATCCCCGAGGCCCCGCACGAGACCCTGATCTCGATCGACGCCACCACCGGCCAGAACGGCCTGCGCCAGGCGAAGGTCTTCTCCGAAGCCGTCGCCGTCGACGGCGTCGTCCTGACCAAGCTCGACGGCACCGCCAAGGGTGGGATCGCGCTGGCGATCGCCTCCGAACTGGAGATTCCGGTGAAGCTGATCGGCGTCGGCGAGACCCTCGAGGACCTCCGCCCCTTCGATCCCGACGACTACGCCAAGGCCCTGCTCGCCGAGTAGCCCTTTCGAGGGTCTGCTTTAACCTGCTCGGACATGTTCGACCAGCTCTCCGAACGCCTGCAGTCGACCCTCTCCGATGTCCGCTCGCGCGGCAAGCTGACCGAGTCCGACGTCGACTCGGCGATGCGCGAGATCCGCCTCGCCCTGCTCGAGGCCGACGTCAACTTCAAAGTCGTCAAAACCTTCACCAAGACGCTGAAGGAGCGCTGCCTCGGCTCCGACGTGCTGGAGAGCCTCGATCCCGGCCAGCAGGTGGTGAAGATCGTCAACGAGGAGCTGGCCTCGCTGATGGGCGGGACCGGCGCGGAGCTGGCGATGGCCTCCAGCGGACCGACCGTGATCCTGATGGCCGGCCTGCAGGGCTCCGGTAAGACGACCGCCTGCGCCAAGCTCGCCCAGTTCTTCGGCAAACAGGGAAAAGACGTGGCCCTGGCCGCCTGCGACGTCTACCGGCCCGCTGCGGTCGAGCAGCTGGTGACGATGGGCAAGCGCGCCGGGGCCCACGTCTACGAGCGCGGCACCGACGCCGACCCCGTCGACATCGCCTCCTGGGCGCTCGACGAAGCCCGGGCCGAGCGTCGCGACGTGCTGATCGTCGACACCGCCGGCCGCCTCCACATCGATCAGGACCTGATGTCCGAGCTGGCCCAGATCCGTAAGCAGACCCGCCCGCACGACGTCCTCCTCGTCGTCAACGCGATGACCGGCCAGGACGCGGTCGGGGTCGCCGAATCCTTCGCCGAGGTAGCCGAGTTCGACGGCGTCGTGATGACCAAGCTCGACGGCGACGCCCGCGGCGGCGCCGCGCTCTCGGTCAAAGCGGTTACCGGCAAGCCGATCCTCTTCGCCTCGACCGGCGAGAAGATCGAGGACTTCGACAAGTTCCACCCCGACCGGATGGCTCAGCGCATCCTTGGCATGGGTGACGTGCTCAGCCTGATCGAGAAAGCCGAGCAGCAGGTCGACGAGGACGAAGCCGAGGCGCTGCAGGAGAAAATGCGGCGCGACCAGTTCACCCTCGAGGACTTCCTCAAGCAGATGAAACAGGTCCGCAAAATGGGCCCGCTGAGCGGGATCCTCGGGATGCTGCCGGGGATGGGGGCGATGAAGCAGCTGAAGAACGCCGACGTCGACGAGCGCGAGCTCGACCGCGTCGAGGCGATCATCCTCTCGATGACGCCCCAGGAGCGCGCCCACCCGGGGATCATCAACGGCTCCCGCCGCAAACGGATCGCCAACGGGGCCGGGACCAAGGTCCAGAACGTCAACAACCTGGTCAAGCAGTTCGACCAGATGCGGGTGCTGATGAAATCGATGGCCAACGGCCAGATGCCGACCCCGCAACAGATGGCGAAGTTGCAGGGAGCGGGGCGCGCGCCGCGCCCAAAGGCCCGTAGACGCTGAGAATCAGTCGGCGCGTCCTCCGCTTCGCGTCCGGGCGCGCCTTTTCTGTAACCTGCTCGGCTTCATGGCAGTCAGAATCAGACTTAGACGAGTGGGTTCGAAGAAGAACCCGATCTGGCGCATCGTCGTCGCCGACAAACGCTCTCCGCGTGACGGGCGCACGATCGAGACGATCGGCCAGTACAACCCGCAGACCGAGCCCTCGACGATCAACATCGACGAGGAGCGCGCCCGCCACTGGCTCGAGCACGGGGCACAGCCGTCGGAGACGGTCGCGACCCTGCTGCGGACCAAGGGCATCCAGGCCTCCGGCAGCTAGCCGGCTCTCGGCGGATGACGGAGTTGCTCGAGTTTCTCGTCAAGGCTCTGGTCGAGGAGCCGGGGGCGGTCGTGGTCGAGGAGCTGGAAGAGGACGGCGACCTGATCTACGAGATCACCGTCGCCGAGGGCGACCTCGGGCGGGTGATCGGCAAAGGCGGGAGGATCGCCAACGCGATCCGGACGATCGCCAAGGCCGCCGCGGTGCGGATCGACCGCCGGGTCGTCGTCGACATCCTCGATTGAAGCTCGACGTCTTCACCCTCTTCCCGGAGGCCTTCGACTGGTTCCAGACCCAGCGCTCGCTCCAGAACGCGCTGCGCGAAGGCAACGAGTTCCGCCTCTTCGACTACCGCGAGACGACGCCGCTCAGCGCCGGCCAGGTCGACGACTCTCCCTACGGCGGCGGTGCCGGCATGGTCCTTCGCGTCGACGTCGTCGATGCGGCGCTGCAGGCCGCCTACGGCGAGGGTCCACGACCGCGGATCGTCCTGCTCTCGCCGACCGGGCCGCTGCTGAGCGACGAGATCGCCGACGAACTCGTCGCCGAGCCGCACGTGGCACTCCTCTGCGGTCGCTACGAGGGCTTCGACGACCGCGTCCACCAGCACCTCGCCGACGACGAGCTCTCGATCGGCCGCTACGTCCTCGCCGGCGGCGAGCTGCCGGCGATGGTCGTCGCCGACGTGATCATGCGCAAGCTCCCGGGCGCCCTCGGCCACGCCGACTCCGCCGCCGAGGAGTCCTTCAGCCAGGTGCTGGAGGGGATGCCCGAGTACCCGCACTTCACCCGCCCGGCGAGCTACCGCGACTGGGAGGTGCCGGAGATCCTGCTCTCCGGCGACCACGAGAAGGTGCGCCGGTGGCGGCTGCAGCAGAGTCGCCTGCGGGCGGAGCAGTCCGAAAAAGACGCGGAGTAGCTACCATTCCGCGACCGCGCGGTTCCCACACCTGGGTCCCGGCGGTTTTTTCTCGCAGTGACCTTCCTATGAGCTCTGTAATCGACAGCATCGAGCGTGCCCAGCTGAGGCAGGGCCTGCCCAAATTCGCCCCTGGTGACCGTGTCCGCGTCCATTTCCAGGTGATCGAGGGCAACCGCAAGCGAACCCAGGTCTTCGAGGGCGTCGTCCTCAAGCGCCAAGGCTCGGGCGTGCGCGAGACCTTCACCGTCCGCAAGCAGTCGTTCGGTGTCGGGGTCGAGCGGACGTTCCCCCTGCACTCGCCGAAGATCGAGAAACTCGAGGTGGCGGCGCGCGGGGACGTGCGACGGGCGAAGCTCTACTACCTGCGCGGCCGTATCGGTAAGGCCGCCCGCGTCGCCGAGCGGCGTTGGGGGATCGACGACGACGTCGTCGCGGCCCCTGCGGCGGCCGGCGCCGAGTCCACCGCCGTCGACGCCGAGGGCGTCGGCCAGGAGGAGGCGGAGGCTGGTGCTGCGCCGATCGAGGCAGCCGAGGCTCCCGACCAGACCGAGGAGCCGGCGGCTGCGGCCGAGGCTCCCGAGGAGGAGCAGGTGGAGGCATTGGCTGAGCCTGAGGCCGAAGCCGAGACGGCGGCGGAGACGGACGCGGATGCGCCCGAGGCGGGGGAGACCGAGGAAAATTCAGCGCCTGAGGATGCCGAGGACGAGGAGTCGGAGAAATCCGGCGACTCCGACGAGGACTCGGCGGCCTGAACCCCTCGCTCCCGAAGCCGAAGTCCAAAGGAACCGGCCTCCTCGAGCTGGTCGTGATCGTCGCGCTTGCCCTCGGGCTGGCGCTGGGGATCCAGGCCTGGGTTGTCAAGCCCTACCAGATCCCCTCGGAATCGATGGAGCCGACCCTGGACGTCGGCCAGCGCGTCCTTGTCAACCGCTTCCTCTACCACTTCAAGGATCCGCAGATCGGCGACGTCGTCGTCTTTCATCCCCCGGCCGGGGCGGACGGAGGGGATCGGTGCGGAGTGGCCGGTGGACAGCCGGAGGCCGGCGAACCGTGTCCACAGCCGACCGAGGAGCAGTCGGATCAGAACTTCATCAAGCGGATCGTCGCCGGCCCCGGCGACACCCTCTCGGTCAAAAACGGGCACCCCGTGGTCAACGACGTTCTGCAGGAAGACGAGCCTTTCATCAACCCCTGCGGCAGCGGCCCACAATGCAATTTGCCGAAGACGATCACGATCCCGCCCGACCATTACTTCATGATGGGCGACAACCGTGGGGCGAGTGACGACAGCCGCTTCTGGGGACCCGTCCCCCGAGACTGGATCATCGGTGAGGCCTTTGCCACCTACTGGCCCCCGAACCGCATCGGCGGGCTCTAAGAGCTCGAAGCCGAAGACGCACCGGCGCCGGCTGGCGCGCAGCCGCCGCCTGTTCGCTTTCGATCGCGGCTTGCAGAGCCGGTTCGTGGCCGGGGCCGACGAGGCCGGCCGCGGCTGCCTCGCTGGGCCGCTGGTCGCAGCCGCCGTCCTGCTCGACTACGAGCGTCTCTCGCATTCCGACCGCCGCGCCCTCAGCGGCCTGCACGACTCCAAGCAGATGACCGAGGAACGGCGGTTGGAGATGTACCCGTGTGTGCTGCGAGCGGCGGAGCGGGTCAGCGTCGTCATCCGCTCGGCCCCTGGCATCGACCGGCGCGGGCTCCACGTCACCAACATCGAAGCCCTCTCGCAGGCGCTGGAGCGGCTGGCACCGAGTGAGGACGCGATTTGCCTCGTCGATGGCTTCCGCCTGCCGCGCTGCGCTGTCGCCCACCGGCGGGTGGTGAAGGGAGACGCCACCAGCGCCGCGATCGCCGCCGCCTCGGTGATCGCCAAGGTGACCCGCGACCGCTACATGCGCGAGGTCGCCCCCCGGCACCCAGGCTGGGGGTTCGAGGAGCACGTCGGCTACTCGACCCCCGAGCATCGCCAGGCGATCGAGGAGATCGGGATCTCGCCGCTGCACCGCCGCTCGTTCCAGAGCGTCGCGTACTCGCAGCTCGAGCTGGGCTAGAACGCGCCCTTCACGTACTCGATGTCGACTGGCCGTCCGCCGCGGTCGAGGGTGACGCCGACGGCGTCGCAGCGGATGTCTTCGTAGGGCGGCTGGTCCCGTCGCTCTGACATCCAGGCGGCGGCGAGCCGACGGACCTTGCGCTGCTTGCGGAAGTCGATCGAGAGGATCGGCTTCTCGGGGCCGAATTCGCTGCCGGCGCGGGCGCCCTTGACCTCGATGAAGACGAGGGTGCTGCCGTCGCGGGCGACGATGTCGAGCTCGCCGTAGCGGGTTCGGGCGTTGCGCTCGACGATCTCCCAGCCGGCGGCGACCAGCCGCTTGGCGACCAGGTCCTCGGCGATCTCGCCGGTGCGACGGCGGGCGACGGTCATATCCGGTCCAAGGCGTGGAAGTCACAAACTCTCCCCACCTCTGGTCGCAAGATTTTCCTTCCTGCGCGCCACTGGTCGGCTGACGCCTCCTAGCGTCCTCTCCGTGCTCGCCACCGCCCGCACCTTCACCCTCGACGGCATCTCCGCCCGGCCCGTGCGGGTCGAGGTCGATGTCCACCGTGGCCTGCCGAACTTCACCATCGTCGGCCTGCCCGACGCGGCTGTGAGGGAGGCGCGCGAGCGGGTCCGGGCGGCGCTGGTCAACTGCGGCTTCGAGTTCCCGCTGCGGCGGATCGTCGTCAACCTGGCGCCGGCGAGCCTGCGCAAGGCCGGGCCGGGGATGGACCTGGCGATCGCCGCGGCGCTGCTGAGCGCCTCCGGCCAGCTGGAGTGGGAGCGGCTGGCGCAGGTGGCCCTGGCGGGGGAGCTGGCGCTCGACGGCTCGACCCGGCCGGTGCAGGGGGCCCTGGCGATGGCGGAGGCGGCGCGGGAGGGCGGCGCCGAGGCAATCGTCCTGCCCGCCGAGAATGGGCCCGAGGCGGCGCTGGCGGAGGGGGTCGAGGTGATCGCGATCGAGACCCTGGGGCAACTGCCGGGGCTGGTGGCGGGGGCGTGGGATCCACCGCGGTCCGAGCCGTTGCCGCTGCAGCTGAGCGCTGGACCCGACACCCCGGATCTGGCCGACCTGCGGGGTCAGCCGCACCTGCGCCACGCGCTGGAGGTTGCGGCTGCAGGCGGCCACAGCCTCCTGATGGTTGGACCTCCGGGCGCCGGGAAGTCGCTGGCGGCGAGCCGGCTGCCGTCGATCCTGCCGCCGCTGGCACCGGGCGAGGCGCTTGAGGTGGCGCGGATCGCCAGCGCCTGCGGCAGGTTGGGAGCGGCGCTCTCCGGCGGCAGGCCCTTCCGTGCCCCGCACCACACGATCAGCGCCGCCGGCTTGATCGGGGGAGGGACGCCACCACGACCGGGCGAGGCAACGCGCGCGCACCGTGGTGTTCTTTTTCTCGATGAGCTCTGCGAGTTCAGGCGCGATGCGCTGGAGGCGTTGCGGGCACCGCTGGAGGCGGGTGAGGTCTCGATCGTCCGCGCCGGCGATCGGCGCAGCCTTCCCTGCCGGTTCATGCTCGTCGCCGCGGCCAACCCCTGTCCATGCGGGCGTGGGGAGGTCGACCCCGACTGCACCTGCGCTCCCTATGACGCGCGGCGCTACCAGGGCAAGCTGAGCGGCGCTCTCGCCGACCGCATCGACATCCTCGCCGCCGTGCGGCAGCCGAGCGCGGCTGAGATCGGCGGCGCTGCGGGCGAGCCGTCAGCCGCGGTGCGGGAGCGGGTGTGCGCTGCGCGCGAGCGGCAGGAGCTCCGGCTCGGGCCCGGCCGCTGCAATGCCGAGATGACGCCGGCGGAGGCGCGAGCGTGCGCGCTCAGCGCCGACGGCGCGGCGCTGCTCGCCGACCTCTACGCGCGTCAGCGGCTCAGCGGCCGCGCGCACGACCGGTCGTTGCGACTGGCGCAGACGCTGGCCGATCTCGCCGGCGCCGAGGAGATCGGGGAGGAGCAGATGGCGCAGGCGCTGCAACTGCGGAGGCGGGGAGATGGCTGAGCCGCGCTCCTGCCGCGAGTGCCTGCGCCGTTCCTGGCTGCTCGCGGCCCTGGGGCCTTATGTCGAGAAGGTCGCGACCGGGGAGGTCGGCGCGCGCTCGCCGGAACTGCTGCGCCTCTCGAACGAGGACCTGGTCGAGGTCTCGGCGCCGAAGGTCGCCGGGCAGATGCTGGCGCGGATCGCTGCGCTCCCGGAGCAGCGGCTGAACGAAGAGCTGGCGCTCGCCGGCTGCTGGGCCTGCTGCCGCCACTCCGAGCTCTACCCGGCTTCGTTGCGGGACGCCGCTGACTCTCCCTGGAGCCTGGTCGGCCGCGGCAGTCCGACGCTGCTCGCCGGGCTGGAGCTGTTCGAAGCGGTGACGATCGTCGGCGCCCGTCGCGCCACCTCCTACGGCCGCGAGGTCGCCCGCGAGCTGGGACGGGAGCTGGCGAGCGCTGGCCTGACCGTCGTCAGCGGCCTCGCCTTCGGCATCGACGCCTGCGCCCACCGCGGCGCCCTGGACGCAAACGGCCGCACGATCGCCGTCCTCGGCTGCGGACCGAATATCGCCTACCCGGCGAGCCACCGCACGCTCTGGCGGCGAATCTCGGAAACGAACCTGGTGCTCTCGGAGTTCCCGCCCGGCGCGACGCCGTGGCGCTGGACCTTCCCCGCCCGCAACCGGATCATGGCGGCGCTGGCCGGGATGACCGTCGTGGTCGAGGCCGCCACCCGCTCCGGCTCCCTGATCACCACCGACCTCGCAGCCGACCTCGGCCGCGATCTCGGTGCCGTCCCGGGCCCGGTCACTTCTCGCGCCTCTGCCGGTCCCAACGGACTCCTCGCCAGCGGTGCCCACGTCATCCGCGACGCCCAAGACGTGCTCGACGCGATGCTCGGGCCCGGCCGCCGCCAACTCGACCGCGGCGGCCCCTCCCTGGAACCACATCTGGAAGCCGCCCTGGCTGCGGTGGAGGCCGGCGAGTCCACCTGCGATGCCGTCGCCGCCGCGACCGAGCTCTCCGGCCCCGCTGCTGCCGCAGCGCTGGCCCGCCTCGAGCTCCTCGGCTACCTCACCTGTTCGAGCGTCGGCGTCTACTCCCGAACTCTGCTGCCGTCCTCGAGTGCATCGCCTCTTTAGGCTCCGAGCATGACCCACGACAGCATTCCAGCCGTCCTCTCAATCGCCGGCTCCGACTCCGGCGGCGGCGCCGGAATCCAGGCTGACCTGAAGGCCTTTGCGCGGGTGGGGGTGCATGGGATGACGGCTATCACCGCGATCACGGCGCAGAACACCCGCGGTGTCGAGATGGTCGAGTTGGTCTCGCCGCAGGCGGTCTTCGCCCAGATTTTGGCGATCGCCGAAGACATGGGGGCAGACGCGATCAAGATCGGGATGCTCGGATCCGCGGCGACGATCGACGCGGTTGCGGTCGGTCTCACCTATCTGGGAGTTCAGCACGCGCCGGTCGTGATCGATCCGGTGATGGTCGCCGAGAGCGGCGCCGTCCTGTTGGACGACGAGACCAGGGAAGCGCTCGTCAACGTGCTGTTCCCAGGTTGTGCGGTGGTTACTCCGAACATTCCCGAGGCGCGGGCGCTGACCGGGCTGGGGGAGGAGGCGAGTCAGGAGGAGCTTGCGCGGGCGGTGCTGGCCTTGGGGCCGGGCGCCGTCGTCGTCACCGGCGGCCACAGCGAGGAGATCGTCAACGTCTTCTATGACGGCAGCGAGCTCGTGGAGATCCCGGGGGAGCGGCACCCTGACGGGGCTGCGCACGGATCGGGCTGCACGCACTCCTCCTCGCTCGCCGCCTTTCTCGCGCTGGGACGCACTCCGCTGGAGGCCGCCGAAGGGGCCCGGAGGATCACTTCCGAAGCGGTTCGCGACGGACTGCGCGGCATCGGCGCCGGCGCCGGTCCCGTCAACGTCCTTGGTCTCGATTGAGCATTTCCGGTCCCCCGGTTGCACAAAAGGTGCAATCGCCCCCTGGGCACGCTCAGTAGATTCCGGGTCATGAGCACGAACGGCGATACCACGACCAAGCTTCCCCGTCCTCGCTCGGCGACCGTCTTCGACGGTCCCGACCGCGCCCACTCGCGCGCCTACATGAAGGGGGTCGGATTCAGCGACGACGACCTGCGCAAGCCGACGATCGGGATCGCCAACACGTGGACCGAGGCGATGCCCTGCAACTTCCACCTCCGCGCCCTCGCCGAGCACGTCAAAGCGGGGGTCCGCGCCGCCGGCGGCACCCCGATGGAGTTCAACACCGTCGCCGTCTCCGACGGGGTGACGATGGGCACCCAGGGGATGAAGGCCTCGCTGGTCAGTCGCGAGGTGATCGCCGACTCGATCGAGCTGATGGCCCGCGGCTACCAGTTCGATGCGATCGTCGCCCTCTGCGCCTGCGACAAGACGATCCCGGGGTGCGCGATGGCGCTGGCCCGCCTCGACGTCCCCTCGGTCCTGCTCTACGGCGGCTCGATCGCCCCCGGCCACTGGCACGGCCGCGACGTCACCATCCTCGACATCTTCGAGGCGATCGGCGCCCACAACGCGGGCGAGATGACCGACGAGGAACTGAACGAGCTCGAGGGCGTCGCCAGCCCCGGCGCCGGCGCCTGCGGCGGCCAGTTCACCGCCAACACGATGGCCTGTGCCTTCGAGGCGCTCGGGATCAGCGCTGGCGGCTCGGCGATGGTCCCGGCCGAAGACGACGACAAGGACACCGTCGCCGAGAAAATCGGCGAGCTGGTGATCAACGTCCTCGTCGAGGACCTGCGCCCGAGCAGGATCATCACCCGCGAGTCGCTGGAAAACGCGATCGCCTGCATCTGCGCTTCGGGGGGCTCGACCAACGGCGTCCTCCACATGATCGCGCTCGCCCACGAGCTCGGGATCGAGCTGACGATGGACGACTTCGAGCGGATCTCCCGCCACACCCCGCTCTTCGCCGACCTCAAGCCGGGCGGCCGCTTCGTCGCCACCGACCTCTACGCCGCCGGTGGCGTGCCGGTGATCCTCAAGCGCCTGGCCAAAGCCGGGATCCTCCACGGCGAGCAGATCACCGTCACCGGCAGGACGATCGGGGAGGAGGCCGCCGCCGCGATCGAGGCACCCGACCAGGAGGTCGTGCGCCAGGTCGAGAACCCGTTGAAGCCCGAAGGCGGGCTGGCGATCCTGCGCGGCAACCTCGCCCCCGAAGGGTCCGTGGTCAAGGTCGCCGGCACCGAGCGCCGCCAGCAGACCGGCCCCGCCCGCGTCTTCGAGCGCGAAGAGGACTGCTTCCGCGCCGTCAAGGACCAGCAGATCAAGCCCGGCGACATCGTCGTCATCCGCAACGAGGGGCCGGTCGGCGGCCCCGGGATGCGGGAGATGCTGCAGGTCACCGCCGCGATCGTCGGCGAGGGCCTGGGGGAGAGCGTGGCGATGGTCACCGACGGCCGCTTCTCCGGCGCCACCCGCGGGCTGATGATCGGCCACGTCGCCCCCGAGGCGGCGAAGGGCGGCCCGATCGCGGCGATTCGCGAGGGCGATGAGATCACCGTCGACATCGACGACCGCCGGCTCGAGGTGGCCCTCTCCGACGAGGAGATCGCGCAGCGGGTCGCCGCGTACGAGTTGCCACCGCCGCTCTACGAGCGCGGGATCATGGCCAAGTACGCGGCCACGGTTTCTTCCGCCTCGAAGGGCGCAATTACTTCTTAGCTGATCGCGGTTTGGTCACCCGCAGCCCGCAGCGGCTGCGAGGACTCGATGAACTCCTCGAGCAGCGGGTTGAACCGCCGCGGGCGCTCCAGCATCGGCAGGTGTCCCGTGCGCTCGAAGATCTCCAGGCGCGAGCGGGGGATCAGGCGGTGGTATCCGAGCGCTCCCTCGACCGGGACGATCTGGTCGTTCAGCCCCCAGACGACCATCGTCGGGATCTCGATTTCCGGCAGTCGCTCGCGGGTGTCGTAGCCCCAGATCTTGGTTAGCGCCTCCGAGAAGGCGGGCGCCTGCAGACCCGGCCGCACCTGCTCGGCGAGTAGCTCCGGCCGCAGCCCGTTGGGGTTGCGGAAGAGCCGGCCGAAGGCGATCTTGCGGCCTCGCGGCGTCGTCCAGTAGACGCGACGGTCGCCGCTGAGGAAGGGAGTCGCGGCTCTGGCGATGCGCGCCACAGCGTCGAAGGCCTGGCCTTGCCACTCGGCGAAACTGATCCCGGCGGCGGAGATGAGGACAAGGCGGTCGAAGCGCTCTGGCTCCTCGATCACCGCCTCGGTGGCGATGAAGCCGCCCATCGAGTTGCCGACCAGCGCCGCCACACGGTCGAAGCCGAGCCGCTCGCAGAGGTCGTGCAGCAGGCGCCCGTAGTTGCCCATTGTGATCTCCCACGAGGGCATCGGGCTCTCGCCGAACCCGGGTAAGTCGACCGCGATCACCCGGTGGTTACGGGCGAAGTAGGGAATGTTCTCCAGCCAGTTCCGCCAGCAGCCGGCGATCCCGTGGACGAGGATGATCGGCTCACCCTCGCCGATGTCGACGTAGTTGACCTGGTCGGCTCCGGGCAGGTCGATCCGCTTCAGGTGCGCTCGCCAGTCGATCCGCAGCCACTCCGGGTCCGGCTCTCCGTAGTCGGACCCCGGGAACAACGGCAGCTTCTCGGCCTCGGGCTGATCAGGCATAGCCCATCCTTTCCAGCACCGGGATCTCGCGTATCTGCGGCGGTTGCAGATGGTCCCAGAGGATTCCCCGGGGGCGGTCGTGCTGGCGGTCGATCTCGATCACCGCCCGCGGGGTCGCGATCAGGTCGCAGGGAAGGTCGTGGGCGGTGACCATCAGGTGCTGGCGGAGGATCTGGATCGGGTGCACGGTGGTGGCAACGGTGGTGTGGGAGTCGATCTTGCCCGACTCGGTGAGGATCCCGTACTCGAGGTCGTGGTAGCCGCCGCCCTTGCCGACCCGGGCACCGCTGAGGTTGACCGCGACCGAGCCGCTGAGGACGAAGTCGATCTCCGGCAGGTCGTCGAGGGCGACGACTCGCCCGTGCTTGAGCGCGCCCTTGATCGTCGCCGCCTCTTTCATCGCCGCTTTCGAGAGCCGCTTCGGCTCCAGCACGCGGAACGGATGAGGGTCGCGCAGCCGCGGCACCGCCATGATCATCGTCTTGCCCTCTTCCAGCGCGATTCGTCGGGCGTGCGTCTGGGGCGAGTCCGGGTTCGCCTTGATCACCCGCGCCCGCTTCCAGAGTCGGTGGCCGGCGAGCTTCTCGGCCGCCAGCTTGGCGCCGGCGAAGTTGGGGATCCGGCCCTCGGCGCCGGGGAAGCGGGAGACGCCCTCGCGTTCCATCGCTTTCCAGACTTCCTCCCGAACCTCGTCCTTGGTGCGCACGAGGCGAAAGATATCCGTCCTCGCTGCCGATAAGACCGAGGCACATGCGAAATTGCAGGGAAGAGGGCTCGGTTGGGCGAATCAGCCGAATGCCTAGACTTTCGGTGACCGGCAAAGCGACTCAGTAAGGGCGAGCTCAAAGCAGATGGGAACGAAGACTTCGATAGTGGTGTTGATCGCCACGTTGTTGCTGGTGCTCGTCGTCGGTGGGGCCTACGCGTATGACAGCTCGAAGAAGGATCAGATTGCCGAGGGAGTGACGATCGGCGGGGTCAACGTCGGTGGGCTGGACGAGGAGGAAGCCACCGCCCTGGTCCGCCGCAAGCTGCTGGCGCCGCTGCAGGGCTCGCTGCGCGTCACCTTTCGCAAGCGCAGCTGGGAGCTGCCCGGCGAGAAGCTGAAGATCCGCGCCGACGTCAACGCCGCGGTCGAAGAGGCGATCGAGGACAGCCAGGACGGCGGCCTTCCCGGGCGCCTCGTCCGCTACGTCAGCGGCGGTGAAGTCGAGGAAAGCATCGCCCCGCAGGTCACCTACTTCAAGCCGGCGATCAACCGATTCGTCCGCGAAATCGCCGAGGACGTCAACCGCGAACCGCAGAACGCCGACGTCGAACCGAGCGGCGCCTCGCTCAACGTCGTCGCCGGCCAGGACGGGCTGAAGCTGCGGGACAACCTGCTGGAGAAGGAGCTGAAGGCCGCGGTGCTGAACGCCAGGGCGCCCGACGCGGTCGTCGCCCGCGCCCACTCGGTCGCGCCGGAAGTCAGCAAAGAAGAGGTCGCGGCGCAGTATCCGACCTACCTCACGCTCGACCGCTCGAGCTTCACCCTGCGCCTCTGGAAGAACCTGAAGCTGGCGAAGACCTACACCGTCGCCGTCGGCGCCGAAGGGTTTGCCACGCCGGAAGGTCTCTACCAGATCGAAGCCATGGAAGAAAACCCGGTCTGGAACGTGCCGGAATCCGACTGGGCCGGCTCGCTGGCGGGGCAGTCGATCCCGCCGGGACCCGAAAACCCGATCAAGGCGCGCTGGATGGCGATCTACGAAGGCGCCGGTATCCATGGCACCGAAGAAACCTCCTCACTTGGCACCGCCGCCTCCCACGGCTGCGTGAGGATGGCGATTCCCGACGTGGAAGAGCTCTACGAAGAAGTGGAACTCGGCACCCCGATTTACCTCGGTTAACGGCTCCGGCGAAGGACGACAGCGCGTCGAGGCGAATGAAGCCTCGATGAACTGGGAGGCGGCACTGGCCGCATACGACCGGGACCTGCGCGCGCGGGGTTCGGCCGAGCGGACGCGGCGGGCCTACGGTGTCGACCTCGGCGGCTTCGCCGAGTGGGCGGGAGAGCAGGGACTCGGTCCCGGCGACATCCGCCACCGCGACGTGCGCCGCTACGGTGCCGGCCTCTCCAGCGCCGGGGCGGCGCCGGCTACCGTGGCCCGCAAGCTTGCGTCGATCCGCGGCCTCTACGGCTACCTCGTCCGCACCGAAAAGGCGGGCGCCAACCCGGCCGAGCTCGTCTCCAGCCCGAAGCGCTCCGAGAAGCTGCCCCACGTCCTCACCACCGAGCAGATGCGATCGCTGCTGGAGCGCATCCCCGCCCGCACCCCCTTGGAGCTGCGCGACCGGGCGATGCTGGAGCTTGCCTACTCCTGCGGGCTGCGCTGCGAGGAGATCGTCAACCTCGACGAAGGCGCCCTCGACTTCGAGACCGAGCAGCTGCGGGTGCTCGGCAAGGGCTCGAAGGAGCGGCTGCTGCCGGTGGGGGAGCCGGCGCAGCGGGCGCTGCGGCGCTACCTGGAGAAAGGCCGCCGCGCTCTGGTGGTGGATCCCCGCGAGGCAGCGCTCTTCCTTTCCAAGAGTGGTCGCCGCCTCTCCAACTCCGATATCACCCGCCGGCTCGGGCTCTGGACGCGCGAAGCGGCGCTGGCCGCCGGCGTATCCCCACATTCACTTAGACATTCCTTCGCAACTCATCTGCTCGAGGGAGGGGCAGACCTGCGTACGATTCAGGAGCTGCTAGGCCACGCGTCGATCTCGACCACCCAGGTTTACACCCGAGTCGATGCGGCCAGACTGCGTGACACCTACGCTGCAAGCCACCCCCGCGCATGAGAAAAATCCCCGCAAACGACAGTAGGATCGCCTGATGGAAACGGGTGTGAAGGAGGTCGAGCTCCGCGATCTATGGCGCCGTTACAAGGGGGAGGGGGACGCGACCGCGCGCGAGCGGCTCGTCGTCGCCTACTCGCCGATGGTCAAGTTCGTCGCCGGTCGCCTCGGCGCCGGGCTGCCCTCGCACGTCGAGGACGCCGACCTGATCTCCTACGGCCTCGTCGGCCTGATCGGCGCGATCGAGCGATTCGAGCCCGAACGGGGGATCAAGTTCGAGACTTTCGCGATGACCCGCATCCGCGGCGCGATCATCGACGAACTGCGCTCGCTCGACTGGGTGCCGCGCTCGGTCCGCTCGCGCGCCCGCGAAATCGAAGCCGCCCAGGCCAAACTCGAGCACGAGCTGCAGCGGGCGCCGACCGAGGCCGAGCTCGCCTCGAAGCTGAACCTGACCGAAGAGGAACTGCAGGGGGCGCTGCTGGAAATCGCCAACTCCTCCGTCTACGCGCTCGACGAGCTCTGGACCGTCTCCGACTCCTCTGGCGACCAGGTCTCGTTGCTCGACACGATCGCCGACGACGGTGCCGCCGATCCGCAGGAGGCGCTGGCGACGACCGAGGTCAAGGACCGCCTCACCGAGGCGATCGGCGGTCTGCCCGAGCGCGAGCAGCTCGTCGTCGCCCTCTACTACTACGAGAACCTGACTTTGCGTGAGATCGGCGAGGTCCTCGGGGTCACCGAGTCGCGCGTCTCACAGCTGCACACGAAGGCCGTGATGCGGCTGAAATCCCACCTTCAGCAGGACTGATGCCGCTCGGACGTCTGCACAGCGCGCGATGGCCTCGGCCGGCGCCGCTGCCGGACGCCGCGGCGATGACCCCCTTCCAACGGGCGCTGGTCCGCTTCAACGCCAGCGAGGCCGGCGGTGCCGTCGCCGGCCTCGTCCGCACCCTCGGGGTGCCGCGAGCTTCGGTCGGCGCCTCCGCCGGCGCTCCCGCCGAGGTGCGGATCACTGTCGCCTGGGATCTCTCCTGGTACCAGTGGGGGGTGGACGTCGGCGACGAACTGCGCCCGGTCTTCGAGATCGCCAAAGGTGGTGAGGTCGACCAGCTCGACGCCGCGGCACGGCAATGGAACGCCTCCGTCGGTAAGGACGGAAAGCTCTGCCTGGCCGCAGAAGCGGCGCCGAGCCGATGAGCCGCCTGACTGTCAATGTCGACGGCGGGGCTCGGGGCAATCCCGGCCCGGCCGGGATCGGGATCGTCGTCCGCGACGCCGACGGGACCGTGCTGGAGGAAGTGGGCGAGCGGATCGGCGAGGCGACCAACAACGTCGCCGAGTACAAGGCGCTGCTGCGGGGGATCGAGCTGGCTGCGACCCACGGCGCCGTCGAGCTGGAGCTGATCGGCGACTCGGAGCTGATCGTGCGGCAGGTCGAAGGCCGCTACAAGGTCAAAAATCCCGGCATGAAAGAGCTCCACGCAGAGGTGACCCGAGCCTTGCGAGATTTCGATTCCTGGTCGATCCGCCACGTTCGCCGCGCCGACAACGCCGACGCCGACCGCCTCGTCAATCAGGCGCTGGACGGTGTCCTCGATGGCTGAGCGGACGCCGGAGCCGATCGACCCGGGCGTCGACATCGGCCACGTCCACCTCAAGGTTGGCGACGTCAACCGCGCGCTCGATTTCTACTGCGGCGTCCTTGGCTTCGAGCTGATGCAGCGCTGGGGCGCCGACGCGGCCTTCATCTCCGCCGGTGGCTACCACCACCACATCGGCCTCAACTCCTGGCACTCGAAAGGGGGCTCGCCCCCGGCCCCCGGCACGACCGGCCTCTTCCACACGGCGATCCGCTACCCGACCCGGCGCGCCCTCGCCGACGCGCTGCGCCGTCTCAGCGAGGCCGGCTGGCCACTCGAAGGCGCCTCCGACCACGGCGTCAGCGAGGCCCTCTACCTCGCCGACCCCGACGGCAACGGGGTCGAGCTCTACTGGGACCGCCCGCGCGAAGAGTGGCCCCGGCCGGCGGAGGGGGAGGGCGTGGAAATGGGAACCCGCCCACTCGACCTCGATGACCTGATCGCCGAGCTGCGCTAAAAGACCGACGCGACGGCAGGGAGGAGCAGCAGGGCAGCCGTAGCCAGGGAAACAACGGCGCCGAATATGTCTCACTTAGCGCTCCTCCGCTGCCTTCTCGCGTCGGTAGGGGGATGGATCATGTGGGAACGACTATGAGCTACCCAATAATAAGTAGCACAAACCGCGACTGAAAGAAAGTCGCTAGAGGAGGGAGAAGACGACGCCGACCGTTGCGGTGACGGTGGAGGTACCCGGCTTGGTCGGCGGCGCGGCGGCGCACTCGGTGCGCAGGCGCTTGGGCGCTCCGGTCGCAGGGGCCGAGGCGCATTCCGGCGCAGCCACCTCCTTCAGCGAGCCGTCCGTAACCACTTCGGCGTCGCCGCCCTCCTGGATGCTGAGCGCGGAGCCGAGGGTTCCGCCGGCCTGTGCCGCCAGCGCCGTCGCCTTCGCTTTCGCCTTGTCGAAGGCCGCGGCAAGGGCTTTGCCGTAGGCCGCTTCGGTGTCGCCGACGAGGAAGGTGGGACCGCTGACGCCGGTCGCGCCGGCCGCGACCCCGGCGCCGACGAGCTCGCCGGCGCGACTGGGCTCGTGCAGAGTGACCTGGATCCCCTCGCTGGCGCGGTAGGCGACACGCTCGCCGCGAAAGGTCTTGCGGACCGAGATGCGCCCGGTCCTGACATCACCCTCGCCGACGCCGGGGATCCCCTGCACGGCGACGATCACCGTGCGCAGGCGGCCGGTGACGACTCGCAGCGCCGTGCCGCGGCTGCGCCGCTCGGCGCTGACAGCCAGGCCGACCCGAGCGGTGTCGTTCGGCACCTTCAGCGTGGCGCTGGCGTTGACCGAGACGGTCCGTTCGACCGCACTGGCACTCGCCGGCAGCACCAGCGCCAGCGCCAGGAGGGCGATCGGGAAGGCAATTCGAAACGACGCGGGCATCGATCCGACCTTACGCCCTTTGACGCTCAAGCGACCAGTACCCCCGCCAGATTTGCCAGAGCTAGGAGGTCGTCAGCGTTTCGTAGACCTGCTCGAGCCGCTCGACCGAGCTCTGAACACTGAGCTCGTGCCAGTGCTCCTGATGCCAGTCAAGCGTCGAAGCGCGGAGCTCGGGCCCCCGCCTGACCACCTCGACCACCGCCTTGGCGAGATTCGTCGGACTCCAGTTCTCCACCACGATGCCGTTGACCCCGTTCACGATCAGCTCCTTCGCTGCGTTGTCCGGAGCATCGATGGTGACGCAGGGGGTTCCGTAGGCCGACGCCTCGATGACGATCAGTCCGTATCCCTCTCGGAGCGAGGGCAGCAGAAGACTCGAGGCGCTCTGCAGCGCCTGGTTCAGCTCGTAGTCGGAGACGAACCCGGGAAGTTGCACCGCACCTTCGAGGTCGAGCTCGGCGATCGCCTCGGCGATGTCGTCGCGCTCGGGACCGTCGCCGATGATCGTGGCCCCGATCTCAACGTTCAAACGCCGAGCCTCCTTCATCACCTCCGGGATCAGGGAGGCCTGCTTCTCCGGGATAAGCCTTCCGGCGAAGACTACGGTTGGGACGGACCGCGGAGCCGACGAACCGTGGGGTGCATGCGGCACCTCCGTCGCGAGCCCGGTCAGCCGTAGGACGGGTGCACGATGGCCCCCCAGGCGAGCCTCGTGCATGGAAGAGTAGGTCACGCCTTGATCAGGGGCCCGCATGCAGGCTTGCTGGATTGCGTAGCCGACGCGACCGAAGACGGCTCCGGTGTAGCTGATCCAGTAGTCCCGCGACCAGACCTCGAGCCAGTCGACGATGAGCTTCGGACGGGGGCGGCGGCGGAGTGCGAACGCAAGCCGGGCGGCGATCACCGAAAAGAAGGGGAAGGACGCGCTCTGGACGACGTCATAGTCGCGGCCATGGCGGAGGAGATGAACGAATACGCCAAGCCCGAACCGCACGGTCGGCCAGATGCGCCGGTTGCCTCGCGCGGAGTAGAAGGGGCTGTCCGGAGCGACCGTGACCACACGGTAGGGGCGAGCACCGACCGGAATCTCGGCGTCGACGCTCCGCGTGATGTACGAGACGGAGTTGGAGGTGGCCAGGCCGCGCCCCAAGGCGTCGTAATAGCGCTCGAGGCCGCCGATGTGCTGCGGGTACAGGCGGTCGTATATGAGGGCGACTCTCATCGGCGCAACGGTGCGGTTCACACCGCTCGAACCGGCGCGCTGTGTCCAGGGCTCATCGTTTGGCGAATGCGGTGAAACGCGCCCACGCGGGCTTGGGCTGGAACCCGGCGGTGAAGAGCCCGGTGTGACCGCAGAAGTTGCATGCCGTGGGGCTGGGATCGTCCGTCAGCGACCACCAGTCGACCCCCTGGAGGCGCCAGCGTTGACGGTTGGCCTGGAACAGCGAGAAGGCGCGGCCTAGTTCCCGGGCCTGGCCCTTGTAGCCCTTTTGAAACGGGCCACGCGAGGCGGACCCCCAGCCGATCTCGGTGATTCGGAGGCCGGTTCTGGCGTCTCCATGGGCCTGCATCGTCTTTCGCACGGTCTGGATCGCCTCGTCCAGAGAGGAAGCATCGCTCGCATAGGGGTGAAGAGCGACGGCGTCGAAGTTGGCCTTGACTCCCTTGCGGCGGTAGAGCTGGTCGAGGAAGGACGCCGCGCTCAACGCCTTGGGGGGCTGCTGTGCAGGCGTTGCGAACATGCCGCCGAGGATGAGTTGCGCAGTGGGGTCCGCGCCGGAAATCGCCGCATGCGCAGAGGCCAGCAGCTTTGCATAGGCGGAAGGGGATACCGGGTTGGCGAAGTAGAAAAAGTTCGGCTCGTTCCAGATCTGCCAGAGCCCGATCGGCTCGTAGGGGAGCGGATCGGTGGATACCGCGCTGTGCTCCGCCCAAAAGGCTCCCTGGGGGCCGTAGCGTTTGACGGCCTTGCGGAGGAACTGTTTCCAGGCGGCGAGGTTCGCGATCGGAAGGTCCTGCGGCCGCCGGCTTATCCACGACGGCGACCCCCAGATCACCGGCAGAACCTGCACGTGATGCCGCACAGGGGCTTCGACCAGTTCATCGAAGCCCGTCCAGTCCGGCTCTGCTCCGGCAGTAGGTTGGATAGCCGACCAGGAGAGTGGAACGCGGATGCTGCCGACACCGCCTGCAGCGATCTGTCGGATCTGGGAGTCGGACGAGACGGCGACGGGGTTGACTCCCCAGAAGGTCGGTGGAACCGGGGATCGAGCCGATGCGGACCCGGCAAAAGCGCAGACGAGACCCACCACGGCAAGGGCGATCGCAGCCCACTGCCTGCTCACCTCTGCCCTCCTGCCATCGGGGTGCCCACCACGGCCGGAATATACCTACCTCCCCTGTAAGGTGAACCCGTCGTGGTGACCCGGCAATCAGCACACCTGGACCGCCCCTAGCTTGGGAGCCTTACCGGGCAGGCACCGCCCATCGAGGGGGGAGGAAGTCCTTGCGCTCGCGGCCTTGGTATTCGTCGTCGGCGCCGCGCTCTCCCGAGCAGCGCTCGGTCCTTCTCCTTCGATCGTCGCGATCGGCTGCATGGTCGCTCCCGGGTTCGCGATCGCCGCGCTCCTCCCAACGGAGTTGCGGGCTGCGCCGATCAGCTGGCTGCTGGCGCCGCCGCTGGGTTTCGCGATCACGTCGATTTTGCTGATCACGGCCTCCGGCCTCGGCCTTCCCCTTACCGACGCGACTATCTACGCGCTGCTGGCAGTCGCCTGCGTGGCGGGGCTGGTGGCCTCGGTGCGATTCTCCCGGTCGGCCCCCGAGCTTCGGCTGTGGGCGCGTGCAGTCGCGGCGCCAGAGGTTCCCATCCTGCTCGCCGGCGCCGTACTCCTGGGTGTGGGGCTGGAGGCGAGGGCGATCGGGGGCAGTCCTCTGCCGGGAGCTGATTGGGCTCACTACCTGCTCTATTCGACCGAGATCGCAAACCATCATGGCCTCCTGCTCCACAACCCCTACTGGATGCTGGGCGACGCGCCATTCGCCGAGGATCCAGGAGTGCCGTCGCTGTACGGCGCGTACCTGATCCTGACCGAACAGGGAGCCGGTCTCCTCTACCACGGAATCTGGGCGTTCGCGGTTCTCGGGATCATCACCACCTACGTCTTCGTGCGCACCCTCTTCGGCGACGTCGCCGGCGTCATAGCGGCGGCGGTGTGCGCGGTCGCTCCGATGGGGTTGAACATCTTGACCTGGCACGGCCTGGCGAATGTCTACGCCATCATGTACATCCCCTTGATCCTGCTGGCAGCCGGGATGATGCTCCGGGGCCGGGATTCTCTTCGGTGGAGTGGTTTCCTGGCCCTGTTCCTGGTCGCGGTGGTGGCAGGGCACCGTCTCTCCTTCCTGATCGTGGTCGTCGCCCTGCTCCTGCTCAGCGTCCTCTCTCTGGCCAGGGCCCCGCAGGCGACGGCCAGGTTCATCCTGCGAACGCTGCTGTTCGCCGCCGCAGTCGGATTCGGCGTCGCCATCTACCTGATCCGCCAGTCGAGCTCGCTGGGCGGCCTGCAGAGCTACAGGGCCTATCTCCCGACCAAGATCAACAGCGGAACCCTTGAAATCGTCACCAACTACATGAGCTGGCCCCTGATTGTGGCGGCTGCAGGGGGGGCGGTCATCGTCCTGGCCTGCAAGAGGTTGCGCGAGGATCCAGCCGCCTACGTGCCAGTCGGGCTCCTTGCCGCCCTGCTGCTCGTCGGCTTCTCATGGATCGTGCACTTCCCGACCGACTACTCCCGGGTGATCTACTTCCTGCCCGTTCCGGTCGCGGCCCTGATCGGGGTCGGGCTCGCGGCCATTCCTCGGCGGGTGGGCCTTGTGCTCGGCATCCTCCTGGTTGCGTTGATCGCCCCCCTCAGTCACACGCGGGCCGAAGAAGCCCGTCGTTTCTTCTCGTTCGTCGGTCCGGGAAGCGAACGTGGGCTTGCTCTCCTCTCGCGGAGGCTGGAGCCAGGTGAGGTGGTTGCCGCCGATCGATGCTGGAGCTTTCTCGCCAGCTGGGAGCTCAAGCAGCGGGTGCTCGCCGGTCTCGACCCCTCTCTCAGTCTCGCCGGATCGGAGGTGGGCCCCGCGAGCATCGCCCGAAAAATCCTCGTCGGATCGCGCGAGTCGGTTGAGCTCGCTGAGCGTTATGACGTGCGCTACGCGCTGATCGACCCGATCTGCACCGACGAGCGAGGGCGACCCCCTGTCGTCCCCGCGCATGGAGCACCCATCTATGAGAGCACCCACCTGGTGATCATCCGCTTCTGAGACAGCGGCGCGGCGCGGCTAGCCCCGCGTGGTTCAGCCGAAGAGCTTTCCCCTGGCGCCGAGAAGGAGGCCGAGAAAGGCGAGGGCGCCCGCCCCGATGAAGGCCATGCTCAGCGGGGGGCGATCGCCGGGCTCATCCGCGACGGGCGTCGCGGCGATCACAGGCTTGTGTCCGGGGTGAGCCGCGGGCCGACTCGCCCGTCGGGAGTGGCTTGCGCCCCGCTCGATCACGACTCCGCGTTCGAGAGTTCGAAGCCGGGCCTCCACCTCTGCCGAGCTCTCGGCCGTGGGCGGGTCCAGGGGAGGGGGGAGGTGCGGAACCCGATGGTTGAGGGAATTCGTGAAGTGAACCGACTCCTTCTCAGAGGGCGGTTCAGAAGGCACGGCGTAGAGCGGCCCGGCAGCGTGGGCCGGGACGGCTCCCCAGATCGCGCAAAGGGCGAAGATCGAGATCCCAAAGAGGCCGTATCGACGCCACCGCCGCCGCAACGAATACGACCTCCGCGAGCCGTCTTTCTGACCTTCACCATGAGTCATCGGCTGCAGATGTTAGGTGCTCGACCGCCGTCCGTCAGCGAGCCTGCCTAAGCTGCGCCAGTGACCGTGCTCCTGACCGGCGCCCTGGGTTTCGCGGGCCGGCATTTCACCGCCGCCGCACGGGCGGTCGGCATCGACCTGGTGACCACCTCGATGGATGGACAGGGCGCAGACCTCCCCTGCAACATCCTCGACCCTGAATCAGTCGCCAGGGCGATCGCGGAGGCGCGGCCGGACGCGATCGTCAACATGGCCGGACAGGCCTCGGTCGCAGCCAGCTGGAGGAAGCCGAGACACACTTTTGAACTCAATGCGGTTGCCGCGCTCAACCTCCTGGAGGCCATCGTCATGCAGGCCCCCGGCTGCTATCTGCTCTGCGTCTCCTCGGCCGAGATATATGGCGCTCCGGATCCCGATTTCCTGCCCTTGACCGAGGAGGCGCCGATCCGTCCCCTTTCTCCCTATGGATCCAGCAAGGCCGCGATGGAGGTTCTCGTCGACCAGTACGTGCGCGCACACGCGATCGGCGCCGGCGTCGTCCGTGCCTTCAACCAGATAGGTCCGGGTCAATCGCAGGAGTTCGTCGCCTCGAGCTTGAGCCACCAGATCGCAGGGGCCGAGCTGCGCGGGGAAGACCGGCTCGAGATGACGGTAGGTAATGTCTCGGTCCGCCGCGACTTCACTGACATCAGGGACAGCGCTCGGGCTTACGTCTCGATGGTCCAGAAGAGGCTGTCCGGCACCTACAACCTCTGTTCCGGCAGGGCATTGAAAATTGAGGAGCTGATAGAGCGAATGGGATCGTGCAGCCGAGTTGCGGTCGAGTTCGAGGTCGATTCCACGTTGGTTCGACCGTCCGATCCGCCGCTCATCCTCGGCTCCAGCAGACGCCTCCGCGAGGAGACCGGATGGCATCCGCAGATTCCCATCGCGCAGACCGCCGCCGACATCCTCGACTGGTGGCGCGAAAGTCTCGCCGGCGGCGCCGATGCCGGCGTGGGGACGGTTGAGGGCAGATGAGCAAGCGCGCTCTGATCACCGGGGTCACCGGGCAGGACGGCAGCTTCCTGGCTGAGCTGCTTCTGCAAAAGGGTTACGAGGTGCACGGCATGGTTCGTCGTCTCTCGAGCGAGAACTACACCCGGATCGAGGCGGTTCGAGACCGACTCCACCTGCATCCGGGCGATCTCCTGGACGAGCGTTCGCTCGTCAGCGTGCTGAGGGCTTCCCAGCCCGATGAGGTCTACAACCTGGCCGCCATGTCCTTCGTGCCCGCGTCGTGGTCGCAACCGACGTTGACGGCGGAGTTCACCGCCGTGGCCGTGATGCGCATTCTGGAGGCGCTGCGGGAGGTCTGTCCGGAGGCGCGCTTCTACCAGGCTTCTTCCAGTGAGATGTTCGGGATGGTCCGGGAAACGCCGCAGAACGAGAAGACGCCGTTTTACCCGCGCAGTCCCTACGGGGTCTCGAAGGCGTTTGGCCATTTCATCACCGTCAACTACCGCGAGAGCTACGGGCTGTTCGCTTGCTCGGGAATCCTTTTCAACCACGAGTCGGAGCGCCGGGGGCTGGAGTTCGTCAGCCGGAAGATCTCCCATCAGGTTGCGGCCATCAAGCTCGGCATCTCGCAGGAGATACGGCTCGGCAACCTTGACGCCCGCCGCGACTGGGGGTACGCGCCGGACTACGTCGAGGCGATGTGGTTGATGCTGCAGCAGGAAGAGCCGGAAGATTTCGTGATCGGGACCGGCAATGACCACTCCGTGCGGGACCTGGTTGAGATCGCCTTTGATCACGCCGGGTTGGATCCGGCCTCCCACGTCGTCCAGGATCCGCAGCTTCTCCGCCCGGCCGAGGTCGACAGCTTGGTTGCGGACAGCTCGCGCGCGCAGGAGGTCCTGGGATGGCGGCCCAAAACCGATTTCGAGCAGATGGTGCGGCTGATGGTTGACGCCGACGTCAGCCGGCTACAGGGCGGCGCCTCGTTTATTTCGGCCTAGCCGGCTGCCCTGCGCCGACGCGTATCGGCGCGTCGATGAGACTTGACGTCCGGGCGGCCTCGACCTTCCTTTCCAGGCTCCCGCGGCTCGCCGCGCTTCCCCTGCCGAGGGACAGCACGGAGAGGAAGAAGCTGGAGAGCATGGTCTGGAACCCCAGCACGGTCAAAGTAACGCCGGGAACCACAAGTCGCATGGTGGTCGTGTAGTTCAGGCGACCGAAGTCATGCACGCGCCACTCGTTCAGGGCGAGGAGGAGCAGGATCGATCCCGACGCGATCGTCAACGCGGCGATGACGAGGCCCCGCTCGATGGTGAAGCCGTCTTCCAGCCGCTTCAGGTGACCGTTGTTGGGGAGGAGGCCTTCCATTGCGCCAAATGCGCGCGTGAAGACGGCGAAGGCGATGGCCTGGTACCCGCAGATGATGGCCAGGCTGCCGAAGAGAAGCGTGTGGGCGGCGAACCCCACTCCGAAGATGCGGAAGCTCGGCATTGCCACCGCGTAGGCGAGAATCCCGAAGCAGAGCATCGCAATTCCCGGCACCATGAACAGCCAGCGCGGGCAGTACAGAAGGTAAAGCCGCAGCGTCCGCCAGCCGTCCCGAAACGTCCGCAGGTGCGGCTTGCGGGTCCGTCCGTCGGGATGCAGGGTGATCGGGACTTCGGCGATATGCGCAGGGCGGAGGCTCGATTTGATGATCATCTCCGTTGCGAACTCCATCCCCGTACAACGAAGGTCGAGGCGCTCGTAGTGCTCGCGGGTGAATCCTCGAAGACCGCAGTAGACGTCGCTCACCGGTGCTTGAAACCAGGTCCGGAGCAGCCACGAGAGCAGCGGGTTTCCCCATCGGTGGAGACGGGGCATCGCACCCGGAAGTATCCGGCCCCCGCCGCGCTTCAGCCTGCACCCCTGGACCAGGTCGTTGCCTTCGTGCAGCTTGTCGACGAACTTCGGCAGCTCGAGGAAGTCGTAGCTGTTGTCCGCGTCCCCCATCACGATCAGGCGTCCCCTCGAAGCGGCGATGCCCCCCATCAGCGCGTTGCCGTACCCGGGAGAGCTGACGGTGACGACCCGTGCCCCGCCCGCGGCGGCAATCTCGCGCGAGCCGTCGGTGCTTCCGTTGTCGGCGACGACGATCTCAGCCGCTATCCCCATCTGATCGATCGCCGACCTTGCCTTCTCGATGCAGGCGCCGAGGGTCTCTGCCTCGTTGAGGCACGGCATCACGACGGACAGCTCGACCGTCGGGGCCTCCTCGCACCGCGCCTTCATGCGAATTCGATCCTTCCCTTGCCAGATGACTCTCCCGACTACTTGGCCCAGCATAGAGATTTCTGAAACACTCGCTTCCGCCGCGAGGCAGGGAACGATGATCGGCCGCAGGAGGAGACATATGCGATGGATTTTCCGCTGCGCACTTCCGGTGGCGGCTCTGCTGCTGGCACCGTCGGCCGCCTATCCGGCCACCTCCTCGGTTGGCTGGGCGAAGGTCGGGGGTCCGACCTGCTTCGGCAAGCCGGCGACGCACAAGGCGAGTCCTCGGAACCATCTCGTGGTGGGAACTCCCCGGGCCGACGTGATCGTCGGTACCCGGGCGGCGGATCAGATCCGAGGGCGAGGCGGCAGCGATCTGATCTGCGGCGGCGGAGGCAGCGACCTCCTGGCCGGCGGATCCGCGCAGGACCGGCTTGCCGGGGGCTCCGGAGATGACCTGGTCCTCGGTGGGGCCGGTAGGGATCAGTTGGCAGGAGGAAGTGGTGACGATCATCTCGGCGGCGGCGGCGGCCGCGATCAGTGCGCCGGCGATGGCGGCGCGGACACCTATGTCAGCTGCGAGGTCAAGCCGAACACTTCACCTACCGCCGGTCAGAGCGTCGCCTCGACCGATGAGGACCACCCCGTCGCGATCGACGCCCTGGCGCAGGCGTCGGACCCCGACGGGGACCCGCTCAGGATGGATCGGGTGAATTCGGCAGGCGCCGGTGGCGATGTGCAGATCCTGGACGGTCGCCTGCTTCGGTTCGATCCCACGGGTCGCTTCGACCACCTCGGGGCCAACCGGTCGGCGATCGCCACCTTCACCTTCGGGGTCAGCGACGGTCGGGGCGGCAGCGCCCAGGGGACGGTGAAGGTGACGATCGAGGGACGCGACGATCTTCCTTCGGCCGCGGAAGACACGAAGCTCCTCGACGAGAACGCTGACGCGACCTTCATCGAGGTGCTGTCGAACGACCCCGATATCGACGGCGGCCCCCGGACCGTCGAGGCCGTCACCGAGCCCGCCCACGGCAAAGTCGTGATTGCCGCAGACGGTTCCGGGCTCACCTACGAACCTCTGGCCGGCTACTGCAACGACGCCGAAGATCCAGATACGTTCACCTACTCCTTGAACGGGGGGTCGGTTGGCACGGTCGCCGTGAGGGTCGTCTGTGTGACCACGGTGTCCACGAAACCGGCCCTCACCCCGGCGTTCGACCCGGACGTCTCTGACTACACCGTTCGCTGCACGGGAGATCCTCTGGAAGTCTTCGGCAGGGCCGCTGAGGGAGCGACCGTCGCTGCCGACGGCGGGGAGGCGAACGCCGGCGAATTCGCCGAGACGGTGCCGCTTGAGGAAAATCAGGCGTTCAGCTTCACCGCGACGGCCGGAGCCGAATCCAGAAGCTACTTCGTAAGGTGCCTGCCGGCCGACTTCCCCGTGTGGGATTACGAGCAGCTGCGGGAACCGAGCCACGACCTCTACGTCGTCGCGCCGAACCTGATCGAGCCGCAGGCACAGTACGTAGTCGTGTTCGATCGTCACGGGGTCCCGGTCTGGTGGGACACCGAACCGGGGGGGACTCTGCAGGACGCAAAGGCCCTGCCCGACGGGACTCTGGCGTGGTGGAACGCCGACACCGGCTACGTCATCCGCGAGCCGGATGGAGCGCTGGTCCGGCAGGTGTCGGCCGTGGGCTTCACCGACGGCCACGAGCTGCAGCAGCTTCCCAACGGCAACTACCTCCTGATCTCGAATGAAATCGTCGGGGGAGTCGATCTCACTGAGTTCGGCGGGACCGCCGACGAGGACCTGGAACACATGGTTGTTCAGGAAGTGTCGCCGAGCGGCGACCTGGTCTGGAGCTGGAGCACCAAAGGCCATATCGGCCTCGCCGAGACGGGGCGCTGGTGGCCGACTGCTCTTGCGAGACCCGAGCCCCGCGACATCATCCACATGAACGCGATCGAGCCGGTGGGCGAAAGCGCTGTGCTCATCTCCAACAGGCATAACGACGCGATCTACAAGGTGGACAAGGCCACCGGGGAGATCGTTTGGAAGCTCGGCGGCACCTGGACGCCGAAGAGCCTGCAGGTCCTGAACGATCCCGAGGGGGCGTACCCGTTCGGAGGGCAACATGACGTCAGGTTGCTGCCCGACGGCACCATCACCCTCTACGACAACAACACCGGACTGGGTACGCCGCCCCGTGCGGTCCGCTATGCGATCGACGAGGCAAATCGGACCGCGACCCTGGTCGAGCAGATGACGGACCCGCTCGTACCGAACAGCTTTTGCTGTGGCTCTGCGCGACGTTCGGGAGAGGCCGACGATGGCTCATGGCTGATGAGCTGGGGCGGCAACTCCCTGGTCGCGGAGTACGACGCCGCCGGGCAGCCGATCTTCCGGCTCGGGTTCGGGGGATCCCTGTTCTCGTACCGCGCCGTTGCGGTCGATGACGGGACCTTGAGCGTTTCCTCCCTGCGTGCGGGGATGGATGCCATGCATCCCCGCTGAGACACGGCCAGTCGTCCTCCGACCGCGGGCGCCCCTATTGTGGCCGCCCTTGTACGACGCCTCTCAGCACCCGATCGGCGACGGGGCGCGCGCCCGATCGCTCCCGGCTTGGCCCGACTCCCGACTCCTGCGCTCCTGGCAGGAGGAGGCGACCGCGGCCGTGCGGGCACACTCCGGGACCAGTTTCCTGGCCTCGGCTACGCCGGCGGCCGGCAAGACCACCTTCGGCCTCCACGTCGCTCACCGGATGCTGAGCGCCGGGTTCGTCTCGCGCGTGGTCGTCGCCGGCCCGACCACCCACATCTGCCGCCAGTGGGCGGCAGACGCGGCGCGCTACGGCATCGACCTCGAGCCGAACCGCCCGAACTCCGACGGGCCGGAGTCGGCTGACTTCCACGGCGTCGCCGTCACCTACCAGACGATCGCGGCCGGGCCGGATCCCCACCGGCTGGCCGCCGCTCGCCGGCCGACCCTGCTGATCGCCGACGAGCCGCACCACATGGGCGACCAGGCGGCCTGGGGCCTGCAGACCCGCAAGGCCTTCGACGGCGCCCGTTTCCGGCTGCTCCTCTCGGGCACGCCGTTTCGCTCCGACAACTCGGCGATCCCTTGGGTCGCCTACGACGCGGAGGGCCTCAGCCGGGCCGACTACGCCTACGGCTATCCGCAGGCGCTGGTCGACCGGGTCTGCCGCCCGATCACCTTCCTGCCCTACGACGGCGAGATGGAATGGGTCTCCGACGGCCGGCTGCGCAGCGCCGACTTCGACCTCGTCCTGCCGGCCGTGGAGGCGGCCCGGCGCCTGCGGACGGCGCTCAGCCCCGAAGGCGAGTGGATGGGGGAGGTGCTGCGCGACGCCGACGCGAAGCTGAGCGAGGTGCGCGCCGACGGGCACCCTGAGGCGGGCGGCCTCGTCATCGCCTCCGACCAGGACCACGCGCGGGCGATCGCGGCCCGGCTGGGATCGATCGCGGGTGAGCGACCCGAGCTGGTGATGAGCGACGAGCCCGATGCCAGCCGTCGCATCGCCGAGTTCGCCTCCTCCGATCAACGCTGGCTGGTCTCGGTCCTGATGGTCTCAGAGGGCGTCGACATCCCCCGTCTGCGGGTCGGCGTCTATGCGACGGCGGCCCGGACCGAGCTCTTCTTCCGTCAGGTGGTCGGTCGCTTCATCCGCGCCACCCCGAGGCCGCGGCGCCAGATGAGCTACCTGCTGATGCCGGCCGACTCGCGGCTGAAGGCACTCGCCCACGAGATCGAGCTGGAGCGCCGCCACGCGCTCGACCTCTCGCCGGGCGCCGAGGAGGAGATCGAGGAGATCGACCCCCCGCCGGAGCGGCCCGAGTCCGGCGAAGGCTTTGCCGCCCTCAGCTCGGGCGACGCCGAGCTCGACGAGGCGATCATGAGCGAAACTACGCTTCAGCTCTTCCCGACCGACGACCCCAAGCCGAAGGCGAGGAAGGCGACCGCCGTCGCCAAGCCCGAAGTCGCGTCAGAGGACGTCGAGCCCGAGCGTGAGTCGGCCTATGCCGCCCGAGAGCGACTGCGCGAGGAGCGCAGGGGCCTCGTCGCCAAAGTCGCCCGCCGCACCGGCAAGTCGCATCGGGAGGTCCAGGCCCGCATCAATCGCGCCACCCGCACGCGCTCGGTCACCAGCGCCACCATCGACCAGCTCGAGCGCGGTAACGCGATGCTGCGGCGAGAGCTCTGGCGGTAAAACAGAAAAGCCCCGCCGGAGCGGGGCTTTCGTGCGAAGCGGCTGAAGGGATTCGAACCCTCGACCTTCTGCATGGCAAGCAGACGCTCTAGCCAGCTGAGCTACAGCCGCACTGGAGGGCATTCTAGCTGTGGCGGGCGGAGGGGAGCGGTAGCCTGGGGAACGGGTCGAACATGCTCTTCCGCCAGATCATCCACGAGGACCTCGGCTGCGCCTCCTACCTTGTCGCCGACCGCGAAGCCGGGGTGGCGGCGGTGGTCGATCCCCAGTGGGACGTCAACCCCTACCGGCGGCTGGCGAGCTTGCACGGGGTGCGGATCGGGCACGTGCTGGAGACCCACAACCACGCCGACCATGTCTCCGGGCACGGCCGGCTCTGCCGCAGCACCGGGGCGACGATCCACATCCACGAGCTGGCGGCGGCCGAGTACTCGCACGAGCCCTTCGCCGACGGCTGGAGGCTGGAGCTCGGGGACCTCGTGATCGAGGCCGTCCACACTCCCGGTCACCGGCCCGAGCACACCTGCTTCCTGCTCAGCGACAAGGGCCGCGGCGGCGCGCCCTGGGCGCTGCTGAGCGGCGACTCGCTGTTCATCGGCGACGTCGCCCGCCCCGACCTCGCGGTCGAGCCGCGCGAAGGCGCGGCGGAGATGTACCGCTCCCTGCACGGGCGGCTGCTGACCCTTCCCGACGAGGTCGAGGTCTGGCCGAGCCACCTCGGCGGCTCGCTCTGCGGCGGCTCCGGCCTCGACCTCAAGAGCTCCTCGACGATCGGGTTCGAGCGCCGCCACAATCGCGCCCTGGCGATCGCCGACGAAGCGGAGTTCGTCGAGGAGCAGGTCGGTTCCCTCGGCGACAAACCGCCGAACATCGAGCGCATCGTCGGCCTCAACCGCGGGCCTCTGGTCGAGGACTTCGGGACGCCGGCGCCGCTCAGCCCCCACGAGGTCGAGGAGCTGGTCGAGGAAGGGGCGGTGGTGATCGACGGCCGCACCAACGAGCAGTTCGACGAGGCCCACATCGAGGGCGCCCTCAGCGCCTCCGCCTACGACACCGGCTTCGCCACCAAGGTCTCCCGCGTCGCTCCGCCGGGCACCGACGTCGTCATCGTCGCCGCCTCCGACGGAGACGAGCGCCAAGCGGCGCAGCTGCTCGCCTCGGTGGGGATACCGGTGCGCGGCTACCTCGAGGGCGGGATGACCGCCTGGCGCACGGAGGAGCGGCCGGTGCACCGGATCGAGCTGATCGACCCGGAGGAGCTGGCACGGCGGGTCAACGGTGGCGGCGGCCCGGTGATCCTGGACGTGCGCAACGCCTCCGAGTACGCGGGCGAGCACATTCCCGGCAGCCTCCACATTCCCTACGGGGACCTCGCCGGCCGGCTCGAGGAGCTTCCCGGCGAGCGCCCGATCGCGACGATCTGCCGCGGCGGCAAGCGCAGCGGGCTCGCCGCCTCGATCCTCCAGCGCGCCGGCTTTGAGGACGTCATCCACGTCGGCAAGGGCGTCGGCGCCTGGCGCGCGGCGGGCCACCCGGTGGAGAGCGGCGAGGCTTCCCCGTTGACTTTGCCCTGATGTTTGTAAAACAGCCACGTTGTGGTTTTGCGCGTGAAACGGGCGCCGTGGTCGCTGACTGGTCGTCTGCGGCGCCCGTTTCACGCGCTGCCCTGCCAGAATCGCCGTGATGGAGGGACAGCGCCCCTACGACCTCGTTCTTTTCGGGGCCACCGGTTTCACCGGCGGCCTGACCGCCAGCTACCTCGCGGCCCAGGCGCCGCCGGAGATGCGCTGGGCGCTGGTCGGCCGAAATCGGTCGAAGCTGGAGGCGGTCGCCGCGCGCATCGCCGCCGAGCAACCGGCCGCGCCGACTCCCGAGATCGTCGAGGCGGACGCCACGGATCGCGAGGCCCTGCGCGGGGTCGCCGAGTCCACCCGAGTCGTGATCACCACGGTCGGCCCCTACATCCTCTACGGCGAGCCCCTGGTCGCCGCTTGCGCCGCGGCCGGCACCGACTACGTCGACCTCACCGGCGAGCCTGAGTTCGTCGACCTGATGTGGGTCAAGCACCACGCCGAGGCGGAGCGGACCGGCGCCAGGCTCGTGCACTGCTGCGGCTTCGACTCGATCCCGCACGATCTTGGCGCCTACTTCACGGTGCAGCAGCTGCCGGAGGGGGTGCCGCTGAAGGTCGACGGTTACGTGAGGTCGAACGCCCGCTTCTCCGGCGGTACCTACCACTCGGCGATCAACATCATGGGCCGGGCTCGCCAGGGCCAGAAGGTGGCGAAGGAACGACGTCGGCTGGAGTCGCGACCGGCCGACCGTGAGATTCACTCGGCCTCGGCGCGGCCGGGCCGCAACGACCAGGTCGGCGGCTGGACCGTGCCGCTGCCGACGATCGACGGCACGATCATCCGCCGCTCCGCAGCCGCCATCGACCGCTACGGGCCGAACTTCACCTACGGCCACCACATGGTCGCCAAGCACCTGGCGACGGTGGGGGCGCTCGGCCTCGGGGTCGGCACCGTAGCCGGGCTGGCGCAACTGCCGCCGACGCGGAACCTCCTGCTGAAGCTGAAAACCCCGGGTGAGGGACCGAGCGAGGCCGAGCGCGAGCGCAGCTGGTTCAAGGTGCTCTTCATCGGCGAGGGAGGGGGAAAGCGCGTCCTCACCGAGGTGACCGGCGGCGACCCCGGCTACGGCGAGACCTCGAAGATGCTCGCCGAGTCCGGCCTCTGCCTCGCCTTCGACGACCTTCCCGCCAGCTCCGGCCAGGTAACCACCGCAGGGGCGATGGGCGACAAGCTGCTCGAGCGGCTGCAGAGCGCCGGCATCAACGTCCGCGTGATCGAATCGTCCTAGCCGGGTAGGCAGCCGGCATGGACGATCAACAAGTACTCGAGCGGATCGACAAACTGGTCCAGGAGGAGAAGGAGCTTCTGCACCGTCACGAGGGCGAGGGCCTCGGCGACGACGAGCACGCCCGCCTTCAGGAGCTGGAAGTCCAGCTCGACAAGGCCTGGGACTTTCTCCACCAACGGCGCGCCCTCCGCCGCGCCGGCGAGGACCCCGACAAGGCCAGCATGCGCGACGGCGGCACCGTCGAGGACTACGAGCAGTAACCGCCGCACGAATCCGCCTGAGCGGCGCTAGGCTTCATCCCGTTCTTGGCGCCCTGGCGGAGTGGTTACGCAGCGGCCTGCAAAGCCGTTTACACCGGTTCGATTCCGGTGGGCGCCTCTCGCTCTGGAAAGCCGTAAAAGCCGTCCTCGTCGCCATGGTCGTGCTTGCGCTCGGCTCAGCCTTCAGTCACACGTGCTACGCGGCCAAGTGGGAAGAGCTGCCTGTCGTTCCCACCCTTGGACCTGCTGTCACCAGCCACCTCGAGAAGGTCGTGGACCGCGGGGGGCGCCTCGGCAACCAGCCAGGGGTGTTCGCCAAGATCGGCGACAGCATCACCGCGTCGCCGTCGTTCCTGCAGGCGCTCGCGTGCCGGTCGCCTCGCCTGGGGACCTGGAGCGAGCTGCGCGGCACCCTGGAATTCTTCGGCGAAACCCCGGTGCCGCCGGGTTCCGAGGAAGCGCAGTGCGAGGTCAGCAACAGCTTTTCGCGCCTCGGCATCGCCGCGGTGGGCGGGTGGAGAGCGGCCGACGCCCTCTTGCCGAGGGAATCGTTTCCCGAGTGCCAGGGCCTGCCCGCCGTCAGTTGCGAGCTGCGGTTGTTGCGCCCCTCGGTCGCTTTGATCATGTTCGGAACCAACGATCTGGAGGACTTCACCGCGGTTGAGTTCCGCCGCTATCTCGCCCGGGTGGCGCAGCTCGTGTCCAGCGCCGGAACGATTCCGGTGATCAGCACGATCCCGCCCCGGGCGCAGCCGCGGTTCTCGCCGCGGGTGGCAAGGTTCAACGCCGAAATCGTCGCCTTGGCCGAGAACCGGGCGCTGCCGCTCTGGAACTTCTGGCGACAGATGACCGAGCCGGTCGTTCCCAGTCAGGGTCTGAGCAGGGACGGCGTCCATCCGAGCGCTCTCTGCCCTCCCTGCACGGCGGTCGATTTTCGACCCGTCGGCCTCCGGTATGGATACGCCCTGCGAAACCTCGGAGCCCTACGTGTGCTCGATCGCCTTCGTCGCCAAATTGCGACCCCCACGGATCAAGGCGTATGAACCGATGGCGAGGGCGAGAGTTCCGAACACGGTCAGCCCCCAGCGGACGGGGATTGCCAGGTCGGTGGTGGAGAGAGAGCTCTGCAGAGCGACGAGAAAGGGGATGTGAATCAGGTAGATCCAGAAGCTCGCGTCCGACAGGTAGCGCAGCACGCGCGACTCCTTGCGGACGTAGCGCGCCAGCACTCCCCAGATCCCGAACAGGGTGAGCCAGCAGACGATGCCGACGGTGAACAGCCCGTAGATGCGGAGCTCGTCGATTTCGGCCAGCACGCCCGGCGTGCCGACGTTGCCGGTGAAGTCGCCGTTGTCGTAGAAGAGAAGGAAGGCGGGCACGGCGATCAACGCTCCGGCCACGAGCCGCAGCCAGGCTCCGCGCTTCAGCTGTTCGATCAGGTCGCTCTGGCCACTGAGCAGCCAACCGAAGAGGAAGAAGAAGCCGTAGTAGGCGAAGAGGGTCGGGGCGGGGATCAGCGAGTTGGACGCCGAGCCTCCCGCCACCCAGCCGGTCTTGGTGATCAGGATCGCAGCGCTGATCGCGGCCAGGGCCGGAATCCCCCACCATGACCGCATCAGGCGGCTGAAGCCCTGCTTGATCGCGGCCCCCAGCGCGGGTGCCCGCTGGATCGCCAGCCAGAGTCCGAGTGCGACCAGGGAGATCAGCAGCAGGTAGGCGATGAACCAGAGGTGCCGCGGGGTCAGGCTGAAGACGTTGGCGAGGTCCAGCTCTCGTTTCGGCGGCAGCTCACCCTTGCGCGGCCAGAGGGCTGCCGCGCCGATGACGAGGAGGTTGGCCAGCGGCACGACGGTCAGCATCCCGACGAACAGCGGCAGGCCGAGCCGGCGAAAGCGGGCCCGCAGTTGTCCGGCTGCGGTCGATCGGCTCAACGCACTGGCGGCCAGAAAGCCGGAGATGGCGAAGAACAGGGGCATGTGCCAGGTGTGGACGAACCAGACCACGGCGTCGACGATCCTCGGGTCCCCGTCGCCCTTCTGCACGTAGCGGGCAGCGTGATAGGGGATGAGGAGGAGGATCGCCGAGACGCGGATGGCGTCCAGGTGATGACTGCGCTGGCTCCCGTTTTCGGACATAGAACAGCGTAGGCCCTCGGGGAAGCCGGCCAGGAAGGCCCGCCGCGCCAGGCGGCTCGGGCTTAGAACACGCGCTGGAACAGGTAGATCGCAAGCAGAACGAGAATGACGATGATCAGGATCGTGACGATGCTCATTGCTCTCCTCCAGGTCAGGAATACGGGTCCCGGAGACCATCCCCAGGACCCGCATAAATCAAACTTCCCGATCTGGTGTTAGGCGCCTCGGCGTGATCGCATCAGCGCGGCGCCACCGGCCAGGAGGCCGAGGGCGCCGAGGATCAGGGCGGCGATCCCTAAGCCCTTGCTGGCGCCCTCGGAATCGTCGCTTGACTCCTCGCCAGCGCTTGCTTCGGCACCGTGGCGGTCTTCGCTGCCCTCGGTGACCGCGACCTGGGGAGCCGGCTCCTCGGAGTCGGGGGTGCCGATCCAGCGCACCACTTCGCCGTCGTCGTAGGTCTGGAGGGCTTTGAAGGTGAGGGTCTCTCCCGCCTTGCCCGGGATCTGGACCGAGATCGGGAAGTCGAGGAACTGGCCGGGCTGGATGCCGGCTCGGTCGCTCTCGGCGGTCCAGGTCACCCGGGCCACCTGTTCGGCGATCTCTTCGCCGTGGCTGGTCAGCGGCTTGGCGAGCTTCTCCATCTTCACCTGCGCCGACCAGCCCGGGATGGACTGGTAGGAGGCGAAGACGAAGCCGGGCGGGAACTGAACCGCGACCCGCGTCGTCGCCGCGTCGTCCTGCTCGTTGGGGACGCGGACGTCGAGCACGGTGAAGTCGCCGGCGGCGACTTCACCGGGTTGCAGGGTGACGTGGGCGCTGGCGGTAGCGGGCACGGCGAGGCCAAGGACCGCGATCAGCGCAAAGACGATTCTGAGTTTCATGACTTCCTTTCGTTAAACGGTTCTCCAACGTGAGGGGCACCTTGGTGGCGGTTCACGTTGGAGGTCCGCGGCCGGCAAGGGCCCGCGTCCGCAGCCAGGAATCGTTCATCGGATCGGCACCTCGAGCTCGGCGCTGTACTGGTCGAAGGCGGAGACGCGCAGGGTCACTTCGAGCTGCCAGTCGCCGGCGACGCCCAGCTGCGCGCCCTGCACCGTGTAGTGGCCGGGGCCGGAGCGCTGCGGTTCCAGCGGCAGCGGCCCGATCGACTTCTCCGGCAGCGTCGCCATCGCCTTCAGTTCCTCGATCGGCGCGAACTGGGCGCCGCTCCTGGCATCGAAGAGGTAAAGGTGGATCTGGTTCGAGCCGACCCGAGCCGGGTCGACGGTGACCTCCAGCGCCGCCGGGCCGAGCTCGACGTCGCCCGAGAACGGCCCCGACTGCACCGCCGTCGCCGGGGCGTAGCCGGCGAGCGCCGCGGTGACTCCGAGGACGACGACGATCAGGCCGACCTCGCCGCGCAGGGTCCGCCGCAGCAGCAGCCCCGCCCGTCCCGGCGGCTCACCGCCGCCTGCGATCCGCCGCAGCCGCGGAACCGAGCGGTAGCGGTTGTAGGCGCCGAGGGGAATCAGCAGCGCGGCGAGGAGGACGAACTTGATCAGGACCGCGCGGCTGTAGGCGGTATCGAGCAGGTTGTCGAGGTCGCGCACGTAGGCGTACGCCTGGCCGAGCCCGGTCAGCAGGATCACCGCGACGCAGGCCAGTGCCAAGGGCGAGAACCGAATCAGGACTGCGGCGAGGAGGCGGCTGCGGTCCGGCGCCTCCAGCTGGCGGGTCGCCGCAGGGAGCACCAGGACGAGGGAGGCCAGCCCGCCGACCCAGGCCGACACCGCTACCACGTGCAGGACGTTGGCCCCGAACAGCAGCGCCACCGGCGACTGGGTGGAGGGGTGGCCCGAGAGCGCCGGCTCCAGGGCGATGAAGGCGAGCGGTGCCAAGAGGGTGGAGACCCACCGGGTCGCGGGACCTCGGAGCGTCACCGCGACGCCGATCCCCAGCAAAAGCCAGGCCAAGGCGGTGATCCCCCAGACGGTGCCGAAGCGGGTGCCGAGCTCCTCTCGCAGGATCGTCGCGTCGAGCGCCGAGGTGGCCGAGATGCCCGCCGACTGGGCGGCCTGGAGAAGGACTCCCGCGGCGGCGCTGATCGCTCCTGCGAGGACCGCCAAGAGCAGGATCGCTCGCAGGCGGCGCTCGAATGCGAAGCCGGCCCGCTCGCCGCCCTCGCCCAGTAGGCGCCGCGCCGGCCACCAGGCGAGGAAGAAAAAGAGGAGCGCGCCCAGCGCGAGTGCCAGCGCCCCGTACTGGACCCCGCGGGCGATCCCCATCCCGACCTCGGCGGCGGTGTCCGCATCTCCCGCGGCGACCAGTTCGGCGACCGTCTCCTCGGGCGGCAGGCCCGGCTGGCCGATCGAGAAGACATAGCCGCCGGAGACGATGTGGCCATCGGCGGAGACGACGCGGTAGGTGGTGGTGTAGCTGCCGTCGGAGAGGTCCGGCATCAGGTGGACGCCGAGCTTGCGGCTGGTGCCGCCGGGATGGAAGGCATCGCCCTCGTCGACCCGCTCGCCCTCCGCGTCATAGACGCGAACGGCGCCGAAGTTGCCCTCGACCGGCTCGCTGAAGCTGAAGACGGCCGCGTCGGGCTGCTGCTTCACGGTCGCCCCGCGCGGGGGAGAGGTGCCTTCCAGGGTCGCGTGGGCGAGAGCGCCCGGCGCCCACAGCAGCGCCGACGCCACCACGGCGACGAGAGCCCACCCGAGCCTCCGGAGGCGGTCCGCCACTACCAGGCTTCCTTCGCGTCGTCCCCGCCGTCGGGCAGGTCGCGCCGCCGCCGCGCGATCGCCACCACCGCGCCGCCGAGTACGAGGATCGCGACCCCCGCGATCAGGAACGGCGCTTTCGAGGCATCTTCGGGGCCGACCCAGTAGAGGGTCCCTTCGACGGCCCCTTTGCGGCCGTCGATCCGCAGCGGGATCTCGTAGTCGAAGACCTTGGTGCGCACGCTCTCGTCCTTGACCTGGGGCGGCGTGCCCTTGGCCATGTAGTGGGCGCGGTGGTCGTGCCAGCGCAGGGTCCCCGACTCGTCGACGGTCTTCCAAAGTGGCGCCGCCTCCGCGTCGGCGCGCTTGGGAACGGGGGTTTCGGCGTAGCGGTCGCCGTTGAGGTAGGTGGCCGGCGAGCGCTGGTTCTCCTGCACGGTGCCATCGCCGAGGACCCGCGCGTAAGGCTCGGCTTCGTAGCCGTAGACGGTCACCGCGTGGCCTTCGCGCACGACCAGCTCGATGTCGGCGTCGTAGTCCTTGATCTCGAAGCCGACCCCCGGCACGTCCGGGCGCACGGCATCGATTTCAGAGCGGAAGTCGGGGTTGCCTTCGTGCCCCAGGGCAAAGCCGGGTGCAGACAAGGCAAGCAAGGTCGTGATCGCGGCAAGGGCCGCCCAGCGGTTTCTCATCGGTTCCTCTCGGTCGCGCGCGCGGCGGCCGGAGGAGTCGCTGTCCGTCGCCGAGCGCTAGTTCTGTGAGAGCAGGCGCAGCGGCGGCGGGCGCTTCGCCAGCGAGAGGGCGAGCAGGCCGGCGCCGCGCGGTCGCCAGACCTCAGGGGCCGGCGGGGCGGTCCAGGCGGGGGCGGCGGCTGCCCGAGGCGGACGGGCGCGCTTCGCGGCGAGCTTGACGATCAGCTCCTCGCCGATGTAGTGGCCGCCGAGCAGCGGAATCACGATCAGCAGTGCCGGCGCGAGGAAGAGCCAGGCGTCGGTCGAGCCGGTCAGGGCAAGGGCGGCGACCCAGCAGAGGGTGATCGCCAGGGCCTTCCTGTCCGTGAAACGACTCGCGAGCCGCATGGACAAGAGGGTAGTCAATCGTCGTGCGAGGAAAGACCCAGGGCGGCGAGGGCGCTCTGCCCTCGCGGGGTGGTGCGAAAGGAGACTCCGCCGCCCGGCTCTGGCTCGCCTGTGGGCTCGACCAGCTTGAAGTAGTCCAGCACGCGGACGTGGTAGACGACGTTGCTGAGGGCGAGCCCGTCCTCACCCAGGAGCGGTAGGGCGGCGGCGGGGCTGAGGCTGTCGCGGGCGGCCAGGAGCTTCAGGTAAGCGGCCCGCACCGGATGGTCGAGCGCTCGCACCACGCCTTGGTCGAGGGCAGCGGAATCGTCTTTGTCGGGGGGCTGGGCCATGAGAGCTTTTTCGGCACTCGAATTCGGTCCAGCAGTCTCGGTCGCGCACGTGCAGCGCGCTAGCCCAATTTCACTGAGCGGGCTCTGACCTCTCGTGCCCGATCGGGAACTGCATGATCATCACCCGGGCCGGCATCAGCGGCTCACCGCTCTCCTGGGAGCGTTCGGCGCTGCGGGCATGCGCCTCCAAGACTCCCTCCAAGGCGACCTCGAGCAGGTCGACGACTTCCTGCCAGCCGGCTTTGTCGAGTTCGATCGGCGATCGGCTCAGGTGGCTGTCCTCGAGTTCGGTGAGCTTGCCTTCGACCATCGCCCGGGCGGTGTCTTCGGAGATCTGGCTGAGGATGGTCATGATGATCGGCTGCCGGAACTTGGGGTTGACCTGCAGCCATTCCTCGAGGTCGAAGTACTGGCGCTGGGTCGCCCGGTAGATGTGTTCTTTGCGGCCGCCGTGGTGCTTGACGTCGATCAGCTCGATCAGGCCGACGTCGCGCAGGACCTTGACGTGGTGGCAGACGAGGTTGAGGCTGACGCCCTCCAGCCGCCGCTGCATCCGGGCCGGGCTGCTGGGTCCCTCGCTGAGGATGTTGAGGATGTGAGCGCGGATCGGATTCGACTGGGCTTTCAGCACCCGTTCGTCGATCAGGCTTGGTCGGACCTGCGTTGCCAACTTCTCCTCCTGGAGTCTCGACTGCTCAGTACAGACAGTACTTGGGCATTGCTCGCATCATTCTGCCGGTAAGCGAGCCTGAGCGGGAAGGGGCTCGGCGCCGACCGGCGGAAGGAGGTGATGCCTGTGAAGCTCATGTCCAGCATTCAGTCGTACCCGGCTGTGACGATCAAGAAGGGGGGCTGACCCCGTTGCCGCCTCGGCCTGCGCCGGGGCGGCACTCTCGCTTGCCCTTGTCTCTAGCCTTTGCAGAGTGACTGAGAGGTCGACGAGGACTGAAGACTCGGCAGGGCAGGAAGCGGTCGGCACCGCAGCGAGACTCTCTCGTCTGTATCTGGACTCCTTGCGCGCTGCCGACAGCGCCGGCGCCTATCGCGTCGCTTCGAATGCGCTGGCGGCAGGGATGACGACCCCCGGCCTCTACGAGCAGGTGATCACCCCGGCGATGCACGAGATCGGTGTGCTTTGGGAGAAGGGCGCCCTCACCGTCGCCGACGAGCATCTGGCGACGGCGCTCACCCATCGGGTGCTGGCGGCGCTGCGACCGCCGCTGCGGGTCGAGGCCGATGGCTCCGGGGCGCCATTGGGGCAGGGCCGGGTGATGTTCGCCGCCGTCGAAGGCGAGCAGCACTCTTTGGGATTGCGGATGGCCGCGGACGTGGCCGAAGAGGCCGGCTTCGAGACGATCTACCTCGGCGCGGACGTTCCCACCGACGCCCTCGTGCAGGCGGTCGACTCACTCTCCCCGGATCGCCTGGTGCTGGCGGCGACGATGCCCGAACTGACGCCCCGGTTGGGGGAGGTTGGGGACACGGTGCGCAGGACGCACCCGCGGCTGGACCTGCTGATCGGCGGTCAGGCTGCGCCTTCCCGCATCGAGGCGGGGACGCGGGTCGAGGATCTGGAGGCTCTGCTCGAGAACCTGGCGTCGCGCTGAGGCTCAGGCCCGCGGGCGCCGCCAGTTCGGCCGTAGGTAGGCCTCCTCGAAGCCGGCCTTGAGGATGTTGCGATAGCTCGCCGCGGGCCGATCCGGAACGCGCTCGCCGGTCTCGACGAAGAGGGTGCGGCAGCCGGCCTCGCCGGCGTCGCAGATACGCCTGTGCAGGAGCGCCGTCTGGCAGCCGCGGCCGCGTCCGCCCTCGAGGGTGGCGGCGACACCGAACTCCGCCAGCCCGTCCTCGATCAGCATCGCCGCGCAACCCTGGGCTTCGCCCTCGATCTTCGCCACGTAGCAGCGCCAGCCGTCCTTGCCGGGCAGGTGGGCGAAGAACTCGGCCGCCCACGCGGGCAGGTCGAAGCCGATCGCCGCGATCGTCCCGAACGGCTCCTCCTCGGGTGTCTCCAGCTCGACCACCTCGACCCCTGACGGGGCCGGGAACCGCGGCGGGTGCGTGCCGCGGACGAACTTCATCCAGGCATAGACGCGCTCGAAGCCGTTCCCGCTCAGCCAGGCCTCGGTCTGCGCCGTTCCAGGGAGCCCCGGGGTCACCGGCACGTAGGGGGAGGCGCCACGGCTCTCGGCCCACTCCGCCGCCGACTGGAGATCGACCGCGCTTCTGTCATCGGCCGCGCCGAGCAACAGGTTCAGCATCCCCCGTTCGGGAAGGTCGCCGGCGATAGTGGCCTGGATCGGGCCGAAGCTCTGCATCTCGACCCCGTGCTCCCGCGCCACCTCCGAGGGGACCGACTCCCAGATGTCGCGCCAGAAGCGCCGCTCCGCCCGGTCGAGGGCGGCGGGGTCGTAGCCAACCCCGTTCTTCGTCGTCTTGGTCTCCACCACGGCGAGCATAGAACGGAAAAGGGCCCCTCGCCGGGGGCCCTTTGATTCCGAAGGACGTGCCACCAGAGAGTGCAAAGTCGCTGGCTCGTCAGTCCTCGAGCTTTGAAGTTCACCCACATGAACACCGCAGGCCCACGAAGGTTGCACTCCCTTGCATCGGCTCTTGCAGGCGAACCTTTAGCCACCGCTCGGCTTTCTCTTTCTCGCTGCTAGATTCAGGACTCCCGGGCGTTTAGCTCAGTTGGGAGAGCGCCAGCTCGACAAGCTGGAGGTCACTGGTTCGAGCCCAGTAACGCCCATCCTCAGGCTCAGGTGAGGGCCGGCAGCTTCACCTCGGTAAGGCGGAAGCTGTTCCCGGAGGGGTCGCGGAAGCCGCAGTCGACGCCGTAGGGCCGCTCTTCCGGCGCCTCGGTGAACTCGACCCCGCGGGCCTTCAGCCGCTCGTATTCGGCCTGGCAGTCGTCGGTGGTGAGGAAGATGCCGCTGGCGAAACCCTTGGCCATCAGGTCCTCGACCTGCTGCGCGGTCTCCTCGTCCATCACCGGCTGACCGGGGATCGCCATCAGCACGATCGAGACGTCCTCCTGGTCGGGCGGGCTGACCGCGAGCCAGCGGAAGTCCCCCATCTCCGGCAGCGTCACGTCCGAGCGCACCTCGAACCCGAGCTTCTCGGTGTAGAAGGCGAGCGCCTCCTCCTGGTCGTGGACCCACACCTGTGCGTTTGCGATCTTCATCGGTTCCTCCTTGTCGAAATCAGTGTGCGCCGATGCTAGGAGCCGGGCTGGGGGCTGTCTTCTCGAATCGTGCGGTGTTGCGGGCGCCCGTAGGCGCGGACCACGCAGGCGGGCACGACGGCATGGGCCGCGGCGGGGGGAGCGGCGGCCCGGTAGGCGGTCGGGGTCATCCCGTACATCCGCTTGAAGCTGGTGGTGAAGGAGCCGACGCCCTGGAGGCCGACCTCGAGGCAGATCTCGGCGACCGAGTAATCGGTGTTCCGCAGCAGCGCCGCCGCCCGCTCCAGCCGGCGGGTAAGCAGGTAGACGTAGGGGGACTCGCCGAAGGTACGGCGGAACTCGCGACTGAAGTGTGCCTTCGAGAGCCCCGCCGCCCGGGCCAGGTCCTCGACCTCGAGCGGCTCCGAATAACGCGCGTCGGCCAGGTCCTTCGCCCGCACGAGATGCCGGGCAGGAGGTACGAAAGCCATCCCGGCAGTCTAGGCTCGCGGGTCTCGTGATCGGGACCTACGCAGCGGTGTTGGCGATCTGCGCGTCGTCGCTGGCGATCGGGCAGGCGGCGATCGCCCTGTGCGGGGTGCGGCGCTGGTCCTGGCTGGCGCCAGCGGTGGGGCTGGCGCTGCTCCTGGCGATCTGCTGGGGGACGGTGCGGTTGCCGGGAGACGGTGCGGTCTCGGCGATCGTCGTGCTGGTGCTGGCGATCGCCTCGGTCGCCTACCTGCGGGGCCGGGTCGAGGGGGTGGGGGAGGCGCTGGGCGCGGGCGTGCCCGTGGGGCTGGCGGCGCTGCTCGCCGCCTCGTTGCCCTTCGTGGTCGAGGGCCACTTCGGGATCCTCGGCACCAGCTTCAACCCGGACATGTCCCAGCACCTGCTGGCGGCCGACCGGCTCGCCGACGGCCACTCCTCGCAGCTGCTGAACCAGGGCTACCCGTTGGGACCGCATGCCCTCGTCGTCGCCTTGAACAAGGGCTTGGGAATCGGCCTCGTCCAGGGCTTCAGCGGCCTCACGATCGCAGTAGCGATCCTCGCCTCATTGACGGCGCTCACCGCCTTCCGCGAGGTGCCCGCGCTCCCGCGCACCGCCGGCGCCCTGCTCGTCGGCCTCGCCTACGTAGTCGCCTCCTACTTCGCCCAAGGCGCCTTCAAGGAGACGACCCAGGCCCTCTTCCTCCTAGCGTTCGTTCTGGCCCTGCGAGAGGCGGATCGCACCTGGATCGATCTACCTCTTCGGTTCGTCCCAGCGGCCCTTGTCGCCGTTGGCGCTGTCTACGCCTACAGCTTCCCCAGCCTCGTCTGGCTAGGCCCAGCCTTCGTCCTCTGGGCGGCAGCCGAAACGATCTTTGCCCCGAGGCAAAGCGCTTCTGGCGCGGGTGGCGCCGTAGGGGGGACCCTCCCTGAGGAAGCTTTAGCTACCGGAAGGGAGGGTGGGTCCCCTACGGCGACAGGACCCGCGCCCCGAGCGCTAGGTCTTGCGGGTCTCGTCTTCGCGGTGGGAGTCCTCCCCGAGCTGGGCCGCATGCTCGACTTCAAACGCTTTGAGACCTTCGACCCCAACGGCCCCGGCCTCGGCAACCTCTTCGGCCAGATCTCCCCCTTCGAGGCGCTGGGGATCTGGCCCTCGGGCGATTTCCGGCTCGCACCGGGAGGCGGCGCCGTGCCGGCGCTCGGCTACTACCTCGGGGCCGCCTTCGCGCTGGCGCTCTTCGCCTACGGCCTGACCTGGCTCTGGCGCCGCCGCGAGAGCGCGATCCTTGCCGGCATCGGCGCCGCTGTCCTCGCCTACGCCGCCGCTCGTCTCGCCGGCACCCCCTACACCGCCGCCAAGGCGATCGAGATCGGCGCACCGCTCGTCGCCTTGACGATCCTCCTGCCGCTGCTCACGGAGTCGTGTCGCTTTTGTCTCCCCATAGGGGACAAAGGCGACAGTCGCCGGATGATCCCTTCGGCAGGTGCAGGACTCTTCATCGTCGCCGCTGGCGCCTGCTCGCTGCTCGCGCTCGCCAACGCGCCGGTCGGGCCGACTTCCTACTCCTCGACCCTCAGCGAGTACCGCAAGCTCGTCCGCGCAGGGCCGACCCTCGTGGTCGCCTCGCCTCAGCTCCTCGAGGAGGAACACGGGATGCCGTTTCTCGCCTGGGAACTCCGCGGCGGCCGCGTCTGCATCCGCGCGAGCCGGCGAAGACGCGAAGCTGCCGCCCGGAATTCGCTTCGTGATCTTCGAAGGCCTGGAAGAGGGCTCCGACTGGAGCCTGCGGAAGGTCGCGGATCCGCTCCCCGGCGAGAGCCCGTGCCCGCTGATCGCCGAACGCCAGGCACGCAAGGGTCCCGCGCGCTGATCTCCCCGTACCATCCCCTCGCATGGAGGCCGCGACCGAGAAGACCACCTTCACCCTGCCCGACGGCAAAGCGCTGAAGCTGCCGACGGGGGCGACCGGCGCCGACGCGGCGGCGGCGATCGGCCCCGGCCTGGCCAAGGCCGCGCTGGCGATCAAGGTCAACGGCGAGCTGCGCGACCTCGGCGGCGCCACTGCCCGCTGATGGCGGGGAGGTGGCGATCCTCACCGACCGCGACCCCGAGGCGCTGGAGCTGATTCGCCACGACGCCGCCCACGTGATGGCCGAGGCGGTGATGGACCTCTATCCCGGCACCAAGGTGACGATCGGTCCGCCGATCGAGTCCGGCTTCTACTACGACTTCGAGTTCCCGGCCGGGACCAAGATCACCGAAGAGGACCTGCCGAAGATCGAGGCGGCGATGCAGCGAGCACATCGCCGCCGACGAGGAGTTCAGCCGCCGCGACGTCCCGGTCGACGAGGCGATCGAGATCTTCCGCGCCCAGGACCAGGGCTTCAAGGTCGAGCTGATCGAGGACCTCGTCCGCAATGAAGGCGTCGAAGACGGTCTCGCTCTACCGCAACGGCCCCTTCGAGGACCTCTGCCGCGGCCCCCACGGTCCCTCGACCGGCCGGATCAAGGCGATCAAGCTGAGCTCGGTCGCCGGCGCCTACTGGCGCGGCGACGAGGAGCCGCGAGAGCCTCACCCGCATCTACGGCACCGCCTTCTTCTCGAAGAAGGACCTCGAGCAGCACCTCGAGCGGATCGAGCAGGCCAAGGAACGCGACCACCGCCGGCTCGGCCCCCAGCTCGGCCTCTTCATGCTCCGCAAGGAGGCGCCGGGGATGCCGTTCTGGCTGCCGAACGGGACGACGCTGCTGCGGACGATCGAGGCCGAGGTCCGCGACCAGCTGCGCAAGCGCGGCTACGAGGAGATCGCCACGCCGCAGGTGATGGACGAGGGCCTCTGGCACCGCTCCGGGCACTGGGACAACTACAAGGACGACATGTACTTCATGGAGGACGACGACCGCCGCTACGCGCTGCGGCCGATGAACTGCCCCGGCGCCTGCCTCGTCTACGGCTCCGACCGCCACTCCTACCGCGAGCTGCCGCTGCGGCTGGCCGAGTTCGGCCGCGTCTCCCGCAACGAGCGCGAGGGAGTCCTGCACGGCCTGCTGCGCGTCCGCGCCTTCACCCAGGACGACGCCCACGTCTACTGCACCGAGGAGCAGATCGCCGGCCGAGGTGGCCTCGATCTGCGAGGCGATCGACGAGCTCTACGGCCGCTTCGGCTTCGAGGACGTCCAGGTCGAGCTCTCGACCCGGCCGGAGAAGTCGATGGGAACCGAGGAGCAGTGGGCGAAAGCGGAGGCGGCGCTGGCCGAGGCGCTCGAGAGCCAGGGCCGCGAGTACACGCTCAACCCCGGCGACGGCGCCTTCTACGGGCCGAAGATCGACTTCCACATCACCGACGCCCTCGGCCGCTCCTGGCAGTGCGGCACCTGCCAGCTCGACTTCCAGATGCCCGAGCGCTTCGAGCTCTACTACACCGGCGCCGACGACGCCGCCCACCGGCCGGTGATGATCCACCGCGCCCTGCTCGGCTCGATGGAGCGCTTCGCCGGGATCCTGATCGAGCACTACGCCGGCCGCTTCCCGGTCTGGCTGGCGCCGGTGCAGGCGATCGTCCTGCCGATCTCCGACCGCCACAACGACTACGGCCAGCGCGCCTTCGAGCAGCTGCGCGAACTCGGCGTCCGGGTCGCCCTCGACGACCGCTCCGAGTCGGTCGGCAAGAAGATCCGCGACGCCTCGACGATCGGCCTCTACCCCTACATGCTGGTGGTCGGCGACCGCGAGGAGGAGAACGATGCGGTCTCCGTCCGCTCCCACGCGGACGGCGACCTGGGGGAGATGCAGCTGGCCGAGTTCGCCGCCCGGGTCGAGGCCGAGACGGCGCAGCGGTGAGTCGCGCATCTACGCGAAAGCCGATCTGTCTCTATACTGCGCCGAACTTGATCGCAGGCACGCAACAATCACCGCCGCCGCTGAGCGCCCCGTGCCTGCCTCACCGTCTCGTCCTCTTGAAGTCCCGCCTTCGATAGTGCCGGTCCCGCGTAGGTTCGATCGGCGCCCTCCAGAGCGCGACACCACTCGGATCAACGAGCGGATCCGCGTGCCGCAGGTGCGCCTGATCGGCGCCGACGGCGAGCAGCTCGGGATCGTCGACATCAACGATGCGCTGAAACGCGCCCAGGAGGCCGACCTGGACCTGGTCGAGGTCGCCCCCGGCTCGAAGCCGCCGGTCACCCGCCTGCTCGACTACTCGAAGTACAAGTACGAGCAGGAGCAGAAGCAGAAGGCCGCGCGCAAGCACCAGCAGCAGGTCAACATCCGCGAAATCAAGCTGCGGCCGAAGATCGCGACGCACGACTACGAGACCAAGAAGGGCCACGTCGAACGCTTCCTCAAGCACCAGCGACAAGGTCAAGGTGACGATCATGTTCCGCGGTCGCGAGCAGGCCCACCCCGAGCGCGGTCGCGACCTCCTGCAGAAACTCTTCGAGGACCTCGGTGGGCTCGCGGTGATCGAGTCGGCGCCGCTGCAGGAAGGGCGCAACATGAGCATGCTGCTCGGCCCCAGCAAAGAGGTCGACAAGCTCGTCGAGAGCCAGGCCGACGAGGCCGAGCCGAGCGCTCCAGCCGCCGGTGACGCCGCCGACCGAGGCTGCGAAGGACTGCGCCCGCCGAGGCCGACGCGCCGCCCAGCCCTAGCTGAGGATTACGTCGGCGATCCGCTCCGCGGCGCGGCCGTCCCAGAGGGGCGGCGGCTCCGGGGGCGCCGTCGCCGCGCGTCGAGCAAGGCCTGCGGGATCCCGGCGATCGCCGCCGGGTCGAGGCCGAGCAGCGTGTTGGTCCCGGCGCTGACCGTCACCGGCCGCTCGGTGTTGTCGCGCAGGGTGAAGCAGGGGATGCCGAGGTAGGTCGTCTCCTCCTGGATGCCGCCGGAGTCGGTGAGGACGGCGCCGGCGTCGGCGACCAGCGAGAGGAAGTCGAGGTAGCCGAGCGGGTCGATGAGGTGCAGGCCCGGGTGCGTCGGGCTCCAGCCCCTCCATCATCTTCCGCGTGCGCGGGTGGACCGGGAAGACGACCGGCATCTGCTCGCGCCAGGGCCGCCAGCTGGGCGACCGTCTCGCCGAGCAGCGGCCCGTCGACGAGCGCCGGGCGGTGGAGGGTGACGAGCAGGTAGGCGCCCGGCTCGACCCCGAGGCGCGTCGGCGGTGCCGGCGGCGCGGAAGCGCTCCTCCAGCGCCACCAGGGTGTCGATCATCGTGTTGCCGACCATGTGCATGCGCTCCTCGGCGATGCCTTCGGCGCGGAGGTTCTCGCTCGCCTCGGCGCTGTGGAGGAAGAGCCAGCGCGGAGAAGCGGTCGGCGACGATCCGGTTGACCTCCTCGGGCATCGTCATGTCGAAGCTGCGCAGGCCGGACTCGATGTGGGCGACCGGGATCCCCATCTTCACCGCGGTCAGCGCCGCCGCCAGGGTCGAGTTGACGTCGCCGGGGACCATCACCAGGTCCGGCTGCTCCTCGGCCAGGACCGGCTCCAGCCGCTCCATCGTCCGCGCCGTCTGGGCCGCGTGGCTGCCGGAGCCGACCTCGAGCATGTGGTCGGGCGCCGGCACCCCGAGCTCCTCGAGGAAGACCTCGGACATCAGCCGGTCGTAGTGCTGGCCGGTGTGGACGATCGCGTGGCGGCCGTCGGGGTCGCGCTCGCGCAGGGCGCCGATCACCGGCGCCGTCTTGACGAAGTTGGGCCGGGTCCCGACCACGTAGAGGATCCGCATGCGGCGCCAGCGTACCCGCGCAGGCAGGCGCAACGCCCGCGCCCGCATGCGCCGTCGTCTGCTTCAATAGCGGACCCGATGCCGAAGATGAAAACCCATTCCGGCGCCAAGAAGCGCTTCAAGAAGACCGCCACGGGCAAGCTCCGTGGCCGGCGCGCCTACTCCAGCCACATCCTGGAGAAAAAGTCGCCGAAGCGGAAGCGGAAGATGGCGAAGCCGGTCGAGATCTCGCCGAACGACGCGAAAAAGGTGCGGACCCTCCTCGGAGGCGGCAAGTGAGCCGCGTCAAGCGCTCCGTCCACGCGCGCAAGAAGCGCCGCAAGGTGCTGAAGGAAGCGAAGGGCTACTTCGGCCGCAAGCATTCCTCCTACCGCTTCGCCAAAGAGCAGGTGCAGCGGTCGGGGATGTACGCCTACCGCGACCGGCGCAACAAAAAGCGGACCTTCCGCCGGCTCTGGATCACCCGGATCAACGCCGCCGCGCGGCTCGAGGGCATGAGCTACTCGGAACTGATGCACGGCCTCAACAAAGCCGAGGTCGAGGTGAACCGCAAGATGCTGGCCGAGATCGCCGTCTCCGACCGCGACGCCTTTCGCCGATTTGTGGAGCTAGCCCGGGAGGGTGCGGCCGCCTAGCGGCAGCACCGACATTCCTCTCTCCCGGGCGGGCCGTGAAGATCGGCCCGCTTTTTCGTTCCAGGAGATAGAAACCGCCGAGCAGAAGAAACAAGCCCGACCGAGACGAAGATGATCGAGAGCCCCCACAACGAGAAGCTGAAGCTGGTCCGCAAGCTGCGCGAGCGCAAGCACCGCGAGCGCGAGGGCCTGTTCGCGACCGAGGGCGAGGACCTGCTCGAGGCGGGGCTGGCGGCCGGGGCGGAGCCGCGCTTCGTGCTCGTCGCCGCCGGGTCGGGACTCGAGGGCGAGGAGGTCGAGCCGAGGCTTGCTGGCCGACGTCTCGTCGCTCGGGCTCCGGCACGCGGGCGATCGCGGTCTGGCCGCTGCGCGACCGGACGCAGTTGTCCCCGCATACCGGGGACAACTGCGTCGCTCCCTGCTTCTACCTGCACGGCGTCGGCGACCCCGGCAACGTCGGGACGATCATCCGCACCGCCGACGCCCTGATCGACGGCCCGGTCGTCCTCGGCCCCGATTGCGCCGACCCCTTCTCGCCGAAGGCGGTGCGGGCCAGCATGGGGTCGATCTTCTCTCGGCCGCCGACGAGGGCCGAGCTCGAGGCGACGCCGGAGCCGCGTGTCGCTTTGGTCGCCCACGGGGGTCAGGAACTCGACACGCTCGCCGGCGCCGCCACCGTCTGCCTCGGCGCCGAGCGCGAGGGGCTGCCCGAGGAGGTGCTCGCCGCCTGCGATCGCAGGGTGACGATCCCCCTGCGCGCGGGCGGTCCCGACTCGCTCAACGTCGCCGCCGCGGCGGCGATCGCCGCCCAGCGGATATCTTCGCTCGCCATGGAGGAGGCCCAGCCCGATGCTTGAGCGGATCGAGGAGATCAGGGCCGAGGCCGCCGCCGCGATCGAGGGCGCCGGCAGCAGCGCCGAGCTGGAGGAGCTGCGGGTCCGCTACCTCGGCCGCAAAGCCGAGCTGACGACGATCCTGCGCGGGATCGCCGAGCTGCCGCCGGAGGAACGGGGCCAGGTCGGCGGCGCCGCCAACCGCGCCCGCAAGGAGCTGGAGGCGCTGCTCGAGGCGAGCGCCGAGCGGCTCGACGCCTCCGAGCTGGAGGCGAAGCTGGTCGCGGACCGGATCGACGTCACCCTGCCCGGCGCGCCGCCGCGGCCGGTCGGCCACCCGCACCTGATCGCCCGCACCACGCGGCTGATCGAGGACACGATGGTCGGCCTCGGCTACCACGTCGCCGAAGGGCCGGAGATCGAGCACGACTACTACAACTTCACCGCCCTCAACCACCCGCCCGGCCACCCGGCGCGGATGCTCCAGGACACCTTCTACGTGCAGTCGCACCCCGACGTGCTGCTGCGCACCCACACCTCGCCGATGCAGGTGCGCTCGATGGAGACGCAGCCGCCGCCGATCTTCGTCGTCGTCCCCGGCAAGGTCTACCGGCGCGACTCCGACGCCACCCACAGCCCGATGTTCCACCAGGTCGAGGGGCTGGCGATCGCCGAGGGGATCACCCTCGCCGACCTGCAGGGGACGCTGCTGGCGATGTGCCGGGCGCTGTTCGGGGCCGACCGCGAGCTGCGCCTGCGGCCGCACTTCTTCCCCTTCACCGAGCCGAGCGTCGAGGTCGACGTCTCCTGCTTCCAGTGCGGCGGCAGCGGCGAGCTGGCGGGCGGCGAGCGCTGCAACCTCTGCAAGGGCCAGGGCTGGATCGAGATCCTCGGCGCCGGCATGGTCGACCCCAACGTGCTCGGCTTCGTCGAGGGCCACGGCTACGACGCCGAGCGGGTCCAGGGCTTCGCCTTCGGGATCGGGGTCGAGCGGGTGGCGATGCTGCGCCACGGCGTCCCGGACCTGCGGCGCTTCTTCGACAACGACGTGCGGATGCTGGAGCAGTTCTCATGAGGGTCCCGTACTCGTGGCTGCGCGAGTACTGCGACCCGGGGATGGACCCGGCGGCAGCTCGCCGACCGGCTGGTGATGACCGGGACCGAGGTCGAGCGGGTGGAGACGGTCGGGCCGTCCTCGGGCGAGGGCTTCGTCGTCGGCAAGGTGCTCGAGCGCGAGCAGCACCCGAACGCCGACCGGCTCAGCGTCTGCAGGGTCGACACCGGCGACGGCGAGCGGACGATCGTCTGCGGCGCCCCCAACGTCGACGCCGGCCAGACCGTCGCCGTCGTCCTGCCCGGGGCGACGATGCCGGGCGGCGAGAAGATCCGCAAGGCGAAGCTGCGGGGCGTCCCCTCGGAAGGGATGATCCTCTCCGCCGCCGAGCTCGAGCTCGCCGAGGAGGCCGACGGGATCATCGTCCTCGACGACGGCCCGGCCGCCGGGCACGCCGCTGGCCGAGGTGCTGCCGCTGGGCGAGCCGGTGCTCGAGATCGAGGTCACCCCGAACCGCAGCGACTGCTTCGGCGTCCACGGCGTCGCCCGCGAGGTGCACGCGATCACCGGCGCCCCGCTCGCCGCCGACCCCTGGGCCGAGGACGCGCCGGCCGAGGGGGAGGGGAAGGCCGAGGACTACGCCTCGGTCGACGGTCGAGGTGCCCGAGCTCTGCCCGCGCTTCACCGCCCGCGTCTTCACCGACGTGACGGTCGGCCCCTCGCCGCTCTGGCTGCAGGCGCGGCTCGCCGCCGCCGGGCAGCGGCCGATCAACAACGTCGTCGACATCACCAACTACGTGATGCTGCTGACCGCGCAGCCGCTGCACGCCTTCGACCTCGACAAGGTCCCGGACGGGGAGCTGATCGTCCGCACCGCGAGCGAGGGGGAGAAGATGACCACGCTCGACGACGTCGAGCGCAGCTTCGACGCCGAGACCGTGCTCGTCTGCGACCGCGACGGGCCCTCGGGGATCGCCGGGATCATGGGCGGCCAGCGCTCCGAGGTCTCCGAGGCGACGACCCGGGTCCTGCTCGAGGTCGCCTACTGGAACGGGACCAACATCCTCCGCACCTCGCGGCTGCTGGGGCTGCGCTCGGAGGCCTCGGCGCGGTTCGAGAAGCAGCTGCACCCGGCGCTCTGCCTGCGGGCGCAGGCGGATCGCCTCGCGGCTGCTGGTCGAGCTCTGCGGGGCGAAGCTGGTGCCGGGGACGATCGACGTCGCCGCCGAGACTCCCGAGCCGCGGCGGCTGCCGCTGCGCGCCGAGCGGGTCGCGCGGCCTGCTGGGGATGGAGATCTCCCAGGCCGACCAGAAGACCTACCTGGAGCGGCTCGGCTTCGCGGCCGAGGCCGACGGCGAGGACCTGGAGGTCGTCGTCCCGCCCGACCGCCACTACGACGTCACCCGCGAGGTCGACCTGATCGAGGAGGTCGCCCGGGTCCACGGCATCGACGAGCACCTGCCGACCACGCTGCCCGCGACCGGCAGCGCCGTCGGCGGCCTCAGCCGCGAGCAGCGCCTGCGCCGCCGCGCCGAGGACGTCCTCCGCGACCTCGGCTTCGACCAGGTCGTCGGCTGGAGCTTCACCGACCCCGGCGAGGCCGGAGCGGCTGCGGATCGCCGCCGACGGACCCGCGCGCGAACGCCGGTGCTGCTCGCCAACCCGCTCTCCGAGGAGCAGTCGGCGATGCGGACGACCGCTGCTCGGCTCGCTGCTCGACGTCGCCGCCCGCAACGCCGCCCGCGGCGCCGGCGACCTGGCCCTCTTCGAATCCGCCCGCGTCTACCTGCAGGGCGCGACGCCAGGCCGGGATCGGCCGTCGACCCGCTGGCGGGACGATTCGCCGGGGATCAGCCGGCGCCGTTCGCGGAGCCGCACCGGTTCGCGGGGATCGCGGTCGGGGGCGCTCGTCGCAGCGCTCCTGGCGCGGCGGTGGCGAGGCCGCCGACTTCTTCGCGCTCAAGGGAGTGCTCGAAGCGCTGGGGCGCCAGCTCGGGACCGAGCTCGAGTTCGCGCCGGCCGAGGAGCCGTTCCTGCACCCGGGCCGCTCGGCCGCGGTCACGGTCGACGGCGCGCCCGCCGGCTGGCTCGGCGAGGTCCACCCGCTGGTCTGCCGGACCTGGGACCTCGACGCCGCCGTCGCCTTCGAACTCGACGCGGCGCCGCTGATCGCCGCCGCGACCCTCGGCGAGGAGTCCTACGAGGACGTCACCACCTTCCCCGCCGCCTACCAGGACCTGGCGGTGGTCGTCCCGGCTGCGACCCCCGCCAGCGAGGTCCGCGAGGCCGATCCTCGCCGGCGGCGGCGAGCTGCTGCACGCGGCCGAGGTCTTCGACCTCTACGAAGGCGAGCAGGTCGGCGAGGACCGCAAGAGCCTGGCGCTGAACCTCGAGTTCCGCGCCCCCGACCGCACCCTCACCGACGAGGAGGTCGCCGGCCTGCGCGAGGCGATCAAGGCGAAGCTGGACGAGATCGGGGGGACGCTCCGTGAATAAGCGCATCCTGGTCGCCGGCGCCTCCGGCTTCACCGGGGCGCTCGCGGCGCAGATCGTCTGGGACCACCCGGAGCTGGAGCTGGTCGCCGCGACCTCGCGCAGCGACGCCGGCAAGCGGCTCGAGCGAGCTCTACCCGCGCTACCGGGTGGCGATCGAGCTGACCGAGCTCGACCTCGAGCCGGCTCGACGGGATCGACGCGGCGATCGTCGCCTACCCGCACGGCGCCGCCGCGCCGACCGTCGCGGCGCTGCGCGCGGCAGGGGATCCTCGTCGTCGACCTCTCCGCCGACTTCCGCCTGCGCGACCCGAGACCTACGAGCGCTGGTACGGCGAGCACGGCGCGCCCGAGCTGTTCGGCACCGGCGTCTACGGCCTGACCGAGATCTACCGCGAGCAGCTGCGCGAGGCGAAGCTCGTCGCCACCCCCGGCTGCTACCCGACCGCGAGCGTGCTGGCGCTGGCGCCGCTGGCCGAAAAGGGCCTGCTCGGCGAGGTCTTCATCTCGGCCGCATGCAGGGCACCTCCGGCTACGGCCGCAGCAGCGACGACCTCGTCCACTTCTCGGCGATGACCGAGAACGCCTTCCCCTACAAGACCGAGGGCCACCGCCACCGGCCCGAGATCGAGCAGGAGCTGGCGGCGCTCGGCAGCCCGGCGCCGGTCACCTTCGTCCCGCACCTGCTGCCGCTCGACCAGGGCGAGCTGGCGACCTGCTTCGCGCACGCTCGGCGAGGCGACCTCGAAGGAGGCGATCCAGGCGCTCTACGAGGAGCGCTACGCCGAGGAGCCCTTCGTCCACGTCCTCGACGGCCCGCCGAACCTGCGCGCGGTGCGCGACACGAACGAGTGCCACGTCTACGTCACCGTCGAGGAGCGGGGGCAGGGTGATGGCCTTCTCGGCGATCGACAACATCTGGAAGGGCGCCTCCAGCCAGGGCGTGCAGAACCTCAACCTGATGCTGGGGCTCGACGAGACGGCGGGGCTCGCTATGAGCGAGCCGGCCCCCAGCTCGTTCTTCCGGTCGCGCTGGGTCGAGGCCCCCGAGGGCGTCGAGGAGCTCGACCCGGCCCAGCTCGCTCCCGGCTTCCGCGCCGGCGGCGCCCACTGCGGGCTCAAGGGCGGCGGCCGCACCGACGTCGGCCTGCTGGTCTGCGACGCCGAGCAGGTGACCTCGGCGATGGTCCTCACCCGCAACGCCTCGGCGGCGGCGCCGATCCGGGTCTGCCGCGAGCGAGGTCGACAGCGGCGACGTCCGCGCCGCGGTCGTCAACAGCGGCAACGCCAACGCCGAGACCGGCGAGCAGGGGCTGGCCGACGCCTGCGCGATGTGCGAGCGGACGCGCCGCCGCAGCTCGGCCTCGCGCCGCCGCAGGTCGCCGTCGCCGAGACCGGGACGATCGGCGTGCCGCTGCCGATCGACGCCGTCCTCGCCGGAATCGCCGAGGCCGCCTCGACGCTCGCGCCCGACGGCGGCGGCGCCTTCTCCGACGCGATCCTCACCACCGACCGCTGGCCGAAGCGCTGCACCCTGCGCGCCGGCGGCGTGACGCTTTCCGCCCAGGCGAAGGGGGCGGGGATGATCGAGCCGAACATGGCGACGATGCTCTGCTTCGTCCAGACCGACGCCGTCGTCGCCGACGCCGACGCGCGCCTGCGCGCCGCGGTCGACGCCTCCTTCAACCGGATCACCGTCGACGGCCAGATGAGCACCAACGACACCGTCCTGCTGCAGGCCTCCGGCGCCTCCGGGCAGCCGCTGCCCGACGGGACTGCTGGAGGCGGTGCTGATGCAGCTGGCGATCGAGATCGTCCGCGACGGCGAGGGCGCCGCCCGCACCGCCCGGATCGAGGTCGACCGAGGCCGCCATCGCAGGCCGAGGCCGAGCGGGTCGCCCGGGCGATCGCCAACTCGCCGCTGGTCAAGACCGCGCTGTTCGGCCGCGACCCCAACTGGGGCCGGATCGCCCAGGCGGCCGGCGCCGCCCTGGCCGGCGAGGAGCTGGACGAGATCGGCGCCGAGGCGATCGACGCCGCCGAGCTCGGCGCCGAGGTCGAGGAGGCCGAGATCGGCCTGCGCCTCGGCCGCGGCGACCACGCCGCCCACGTCTGGTTCTCCGACCTCGGCTACGAGTACGTGAGGATCAACGCGGAGTACACGACGTGACCGACATGAGCAACAGCGCCGTACCGACCACGACAGCAGCGTCGCGACCCTCCTCGAGGCGCTTCCCTACATCCGCGAGTTCCACGGCCGCACCGTGGTGATCAAGTACGGCGGCGCGGCGATGCTCGACGAGGATCTGCGCGAAGCCTTCGCCACCGACGTCGTCCTGCTCAAGTACGTCGGCCTGAACCCGATCATCGTCCACGGCGGCGGCCCCGAGATCACCCGCTACATGGAGCGGCTCGGGCTCGAGGTCCGCTTCCACGAGGGCCTGCGGGTCTCCGACGCCGAGACGGTCGAGGTCGCGAAGATGGTCCTGGTCGGCAAGCTCAACTCGGAAATCGTCCAGCGGCTCAACCGCCACGGCCAGGCCGCGGTCGGCCTCTCCGGCGAGGACGGCAGCCTGTTCGAGGTCTCGCCGGTCGCCAACGCCGAGCAGGTCGGCTTCGTCGGCTCGATCGAGCGGGTCGACGTCGACGTGCTCAACCACATCGCCGCCGACTACATCCCGGTGATCGCCTCCTCGGCCTCCGACCGCAGCGGCCAGTCCTACAACGTCAACGCCGACGAGGCGGCGGGCAAGGTCGCGGCCGCGCTCGGCGCCCACAAGGCGATCTTCCTCACCGACGTCGAGGGCTGGCTCGCCGACCCCGACGACGAGGGCTCGCTGATCTCCCGCGCGACGGTCGAGCGAGGTCGACGCGAAGCTGGCCGCGTCTGGAGGGCGGGATGCGGCCGAAGCTGCAGGCCTGCGCCGACGCGATCCGCGGCGGCGCCCAGTCGGCCCACATCATCGACGGCCGCGTCCCGCACAGCCTCCTGCTCGAGCTCTTCACCGACGCCGGCATCGGCACCATGGTCACCCCGTGAGCGACGCACCGGCGTCGGCCGAGACCGCAGGCGCTCGAGGAGCGCTACCTGATGCGGACCTACAAGCGGGCGCCGGTCGACTTCGTCCGCGGCGAGGGCCCGCTGCTCTGGGACGCCGACGACAAGCGAGTACCTCGACTTCCTCACCGGGATCTCGGTCTGCTCCGTCGGCCACTGCCATCCCGACGGTGGTCAAGGCGGTCCACGAGCAGTCCCAGCGGCTGATCCACGTCTCCAACCTCTTCTACACCGAGCCGATGGCGCGGCTGGCCGAGCGGCTCTCGGAGTCGAGCCTCGGCGGCCGCGTCTTCTTCTCCAACTCCGGCACCGAGGCGAACGAGTGCGCGATCAAGATCGCCCGCAAGCACGCCCACGGGCGCGGCGATCGCCGAGCCGGAGATCGTCAGCTTCGAGAGCGACTTCCACGGCCGCACCTACGGCGCCCTCTCGGCGACGCCGGGGCTGGCGACGAACGAGGCGCTGGGGCCGATGCTGCCGGGCTTCCGCGCCGTGCCCCGCAACGACGCCGCCGCCCTGCGCGAGGCGGTGGGGGAGCGCACCGCGGCGGTCCTGATCGAGCCGATCCAGGGCGAGGCCGGGGTCTTCCCGATCTCCGACGAGGCGCTGCTCGCGCGCGCGCGAGGCCTGCGACGAGGTCGGGGCGCTGCTGATCTTCGACGAGATCCAGACCGGGATCGGCCGCACCGGCTCGCTCTGGGCCTACGAGCAGACCCCGGTGCGCCCGGACGTGATCACCAGCGCCAAGGCGCTCGGCGGCGGCTTCCCGATCGGCGCCTGCATCACCGCGCCCGGTCGCCGCCGACGTGCTCGAGCCCGGCGACCACGGCTCGACCTTCGCCGGCGGCCCGGTCGCCACCGCCGCCGCGCTCGCCGTCCTCGACATCGTCGACGACCCGGCGCTGCTGCGCGGCGTGCGCGAGCTGCGGCGCCTACCTGCGCGAGCGGCTGGAGGCGCTCGAGGGCGTGCGCGAGACCCGCGGCCGCGGGCTGATGGTCGGCGTCGGGCTCGAGGAGGGGATCGACGCCGCCGCCGTCGGCGCCGACCTGCTCGAGCGCGGCCTGGTCGTCAACGTCCCCGCGGCCCGACACGCTGCGCCTGCTGCCGCCGCTGGTGATCGATTCCGACCATGTCGACTCGGCGGTTGGCCTGATCGGCGAATCCCTCCTAGGCTTGTCGGCGCGATGAGCCGCGGCGGCGACCCCAGCGACATCTCCAAGAAGCAGCGCGACCTGCGAGCCGACACCGCGCGAGCGGCTGGAGGCGATCGTCGAGGCCGCCGAGCGCGCCGCCGAGAGCGTGATCGACGACGCCGAAGCGCAGGCGCGGCAGCTACCTGGCGCAGGCCCGCGCCGAGGCCGACCGGCTCGCCGAGCGGCCGCGCCTCCGATCTTGCCGAGCTGGTCGACTCGCTGCTCGGGCAGGCTCTGACCCTGCGCCAGGAGGCCGAGCAGCCTGCAGGCGACGCTGGAAGCGGCGAAGGCCCGGGTCGACGGCGCGGCTGCCGGCCGGTGCCGGCCGCCGAGCCCGAGCCGATGCGAGGACCGCAGCGAGCCCCGCGCCTGCGGCGCTGTCGACCAGCGAGGAGCGCAGGCCGGAGCCCGCCCCGAGCCAGACGGAGGCCAAGCGCCCAGACGCCGCCGGAGCCCGCCTGCTGGCGACGCAGATGGCCGTCTCCGGCAGCAGCCGGGAGGAGATCGAGCAGCGACTGCGAAACGGTTTCGAGATCGAGGACACCGACGCGATCCTCGACGCGATCCTCGGACCGGAGGAGTGAGGAAGACGATGCACGAGGACCCGACTCGCCTGATGGGACCAGAAGACCGAGGCCCGGAGGCCACGGCCCCGGTGGAGGCCGCCCGCACGGCAACATGCGGCTGCTGGTCGCCGGCCTGGTCGCGGTGATCGTCGGCCTGCTGATCGCGGTGGTCGTGATCGCCGGCAGCGACGACGGCGGCGGCGACACGACCGCTCCGACGCATCGAAACCACGCACCACCGAACCGTCGACGACGACCGAAAGCTCGACCACGACGACGACGGAATCGACGACGACCGAAGAAGAAGAACCGACGGTCGAAGAAGACGAAGAAGCTCCGGAAGAAGAAGAACCCGAAGAAACTCCGCCGCCGGAAGAAGAAGGCGGCGGCGGCGGAGTAATCGAAGCGCACGCCTCGGCGGCGGACACTGCGCGGTGCGGCGTCCCAGTCGGCAAATAGCGTGCATCGGCTCCTGCGCCCCACTGGTCCGGCGTCGCCAGCCGCAGCGGGTTCCGCCACCCACCTGCGCCTCGGAGACCTGCGCAGACTTCCGCCTCGCGTGAGCTCCGATCAGCCCACTTCCAGCCGACCGCCAGCTACGAGGCGGACCCCGCCAGCGTCAACCGCGTCCTGCTGCTCTACTCGGGCGGGCTCGACACCAGCGTGATGCTGAAGTGGATCCAGGACCACTACGAGGCCGAAGTCGTCTGCCTCACGGTCAACCTCGGCCAGCCCGGCGAGGACTACGAGGTGATCGAGGACAAGGCGCTGCAGCTGGGCGCCGCCGAGTGCCACGTCGTCGACGCCCGCGAGCGCTTCGCCGCCGAGTTCGTCGCGCCGGCGATCAAGGCCAACGCCGTCTACGGCAACGGCTACCCGCTCTTCACCGCCCTCGGCCGGCCGCTGATCGCCCAGCTCGCGGTCGAGTACGCGCGCCAGAGCGAACTGCGACACGATCGCCCACGGCTGCACCGGCAAGGGCAACGACCAGGTCCGGATCGAGGCCACGGTCGCGACCCTGGCGCCGGAGCTGAAGACGATCGCCCCGGTCCGCTCCTGGGAGATGGGGCGCGAGGAGGAGATCGCCTACGCCCGCGAGAACGGGATCCCGGTCAAGGGCGGCACCGAGGTCGCGCCCTACTCGATCGACGACAACCTCTGGGGCCGCTCCTCGGAGGGCCGCTGGATCGAGGAGCTCGACCACGCGCCCGAGGACGACGTCTTCCAGCTCGTCACCCGGCCCGAGGAGGCCCCCGACGAGGCGGAGACGGTCGACGGTCGGCTTCGAGGCCGGGCGTGCCGGTCTCGCTGAACGGCGAGCGCCTCGGCCTGGTCGAGCTGCTGGAAAAGGCCGCCGAGATCGGCTGCCGCCACGGGGTCGGCATCGTCGACCACATCGAGGACCGGATCGTCGGCCTCAAGGTCCGCGACATCTACGAGGTCCCGGCGGCGGCGATCGTCCTCACCGCCCACGAGGAGCTGGAGCGGCTGGTCGGGACGATCCACCAGAACCAGTTCAAGCCGGCCCTCGACCAGAAGTGGGGCTACCTCGTCTACGCCGGGCTCTGGTGGGAGCCGCTGCGCACCGACCTCGACGCCTACATGGACGCGGTCAACGCCCAGGTGACGCGGCGAGATCGGCCTGCGCCTCTACAAAGGCAGCGTCCGCGTCGTCACCCGCTCCTCGCCCAACGCCGTCTACGACGCCGAGCTGGCGACCTTCTCCGAGTCCGGCGGTCTCTTCGACCAGAACGCCTCGCCGGGCTTCATCGAGCTCTGGTCGCTGCAGTCGCGGATGGCGCACCGGATCCGCGAGCGGGGAGAGGGCTGATGTACAACCGACTCGGCAAGGCCTCGATCAAGTTCGCCTTCCGCTACCTGCGCCGCCGCTACCGGCGCGAGAGTCAGATCGCGCTCGGCCTGCTCGCCGCGGCGGTCGCCGTCGCCGCCTACCTGGCGACCCGCGAACGTCCCCGAGGGCTGAGGCGGCGCGCCCGCAAGTTCGCTTGCGGGTTATCGGCAACTTGCAGGGATTTCGAGGTCGGCTCGCTAGCCTCGGCCGGTCGTGCGGCCGCTCGAATTCCGAAAAGATCTCTTTGGGATCTGCGCCGCGGCGCTGCTCTGCGCGCTGCTCGCGGTCCTCGCTGCCGCCGCTGCGGCTGGCCGGCGCGACCGAGTCCGATCGGCTCGAAGCGAAGCTGGCGTCGGCCCGGGACGAGGCGAGCGCGATGTCGGCGCAGCTGCAAGCGACCACGGCGGAACTCGCCGGCGCCGAAGCCGAAGCGAAGGAAGCCGCGGCCGAAGAGGAAGAACTCTCCGGGCTGCTGGCCGAAGGCGCGCGAGCGGGCCGCGGAGCTGGCGCGGAAGCTGAAGGCGACCAAGCGCCAGTTGGCGATCGAGAAGGCCCGTCTGCGGCGTTCGCGGCAGCGCTCTGGCCGACCGGCTGGTGGCGATCTACGAGAGCGGCACTCCCAGCACCGCCAGCCTCGTCCTCGGCTCCGGCGACTACGAGAACTTCGTCACCCAGACCGACTACCTGCGGGCGATCTCCGAGGCCGACAGCGCTCTTGCCGATCGCGTCGCCGAAGTGCGCGCCGCCGTCCATGAGCAGGTGCTGGTCGGTCGCCGAGCTGAAGGCGGAGGCGATCGCCTACGACGAACGGCTCGAAGCCGCCCAGGCCCAGAATCGCCGCGGTTCGCGCCGCCGCCCAGGCCGCCGCCGCCCGCCTGCAGTCGCTCACCGCCGCACGCGAAGCCTCGCTTGCGAGGCTGAAAACCGACATCGCCGAATGGGTCGAGGAGGTCCAGGAAGCCCGCGCGGCCGAAGCCCGGGAAGCGACCGCGGCCGAAGCCGAAGAAGAAGTCGGTCGCTGGCTCGGCGGCCCCTACTCGATCCCGACCTACATCGTGATGTGCGAGTCGGGCGGCAACTACAGCGCCCTCAACCCTTCGAGCGGCGCCGGCGGCGCCTACCAGATCCTGCCCTCGACCTGGGAAGCGTACGGCGGCCAGGGCGAGCCCCACGAAGCCCCGAAGGCCGAACAGGACCGGATCGCGGCGGAAATCTGGGCCGACTCCGGCCCCAGCGCCTGGGTCTGCGCGTAGGCCGCGCGGAAAGCTCCCCCGAAGATTTGCTTTTCGCGCGCCTCTGTAGACAACAGCATTCGTATGCTTGCCTCATGGCGGTGATGGCGAGAGAAGCGTGGACCGACGAGCGGCTGGACGACCTCAACGCGAGGGTCGAGAAGGGCTTCGACGAACTCAAAGGAGAAGTCCGCGACGTCAAGGGGGAGGTCGGTGAGCTCCGGAAAGAGATGAACTCCCGATTCAGCTCAATGGAAGGGCGAATGGAAGGACGTTTCAACTCGATCGACGCCCGCTTTGACGCGCTCCAGCGGACGATGGTTCTGGGCGTGGTCAGCATGAGCGCGACCGTCGTCGGCGCTTTGCTGGTCATCCAACTCTGAAGTACCCCGGAAGTAGCGCAAAAGCTCCCGAAATCGTGTCGGTGCCGATCTGACGCGATTGGCATGATCGACGGACTCGTGAGCACCGCCCCGGCCGTACATCTCCATGCCCACAGCGAGTACTCGCTGCTCGACGGCGCCTGCAAGATCGACGCGATGGCGGCGCGGGCCGCGGAGCTCGGCCAGCCGGCCCTCGGCCTCACTGATCACGGCGTCATGAACGGCGCCGTCGACCTCTACAAGGCCTGCGAGAAGCACGGGATCAAACCGATCGTCGGCCTCGAGGCCTACCTCGTCGACGACCGCAGGGCGATCAAGGAGCAGGCGCGCTACGAGCGCAACCACCTGACCCTGGTGGCCGAAAACGACACCGGCTTCTCGAACCTGGTCAAGCTCACCTCCGCCGGCTTCCTCGAGGGCTTCTCGCGCGGCAAGGCGAACGTCGACATGGAGCTGCTCGGCGCAGCACGCCGAGGGCGTGATCGTCCTCACCGGCTGCCTGCAGTCGCGCTTCTGCCGCCGTCTGGTCGAAGAGCGGGACGACGACGCCCGCGCCCATCTCGACGACCTGATCCAGGCCTTCGGCCCCGAGCAGGTCTACTTCGAGGTGCAGAAGAACGGCATCCCCGAGCAGGACAAGGCCAACGAGGGGATCGTGCGGCTCGCCCGTGAGCTGGGCCGGCCCCTGGTCGCGACCGCCGACGTCCACTACCTGCGGCGCGAGGACTTCGACAACCACGCGGCGCTGCTCTGCGTGCAGACGAAGTCGACCCTGCAGATGCCGAAGATGAGCTTCGACACCAACGAGTTCTACATAAAGAGCTCCGAGGAAATGGCCGAGTCGTTCGCCGAGTGGCCGGAGGCGGTGCCGACGACGCTGGAGATCGCCGAGCGCTGCGAGATCGAGATCGAGCTCGGCAAGCTGCTGCTGCCCCAGTACCCGACCGAGAACGACGAGGAGCCGGAGGCGATGCTGCGACGGATCGCCGCCGAGGGCCTGCGCGCCCGCTACGGGGACCCGCCGCCCGCCGAGGCGGTCGAGCGGCTCGAGTTCGAGCTCGGGGTGATCGAGGAGATGGGCTTCTCCTCCTACTTCCTGATCGTCTGGGACTTCGTCCGCTACGCGAAGGAAAACGGCGTCGCCGTCGGCCCCGGCCGCGGCTCCGCGGCGGGCTCGATCGTCTCCTACAGCCTCAACATCACCGATCTCGACCCGCTCGCCAACGACCTGCTCTTCGAGCGCTTCCTCAACCCCGGCCGCAAGTCGATGCCGGACATCGACATCGACTTCTCGGTCCGCGGCCGCGAGCGGATGATCCGCTACGTCGGCGAGAAATACGGCCGCGAATCGGTCGCCCAGATCATCACCTTCGGCAAGATGGCCCCACGCGCCGCCACCCGCGACGCCGCTCGCGTGCTCGGCTTCGACTACGCCACCGGCGACCGGCTGGCGAAGCAGATCCCGGAGCCGATCATGGGGCGCAACCCATCCTTCGAGGAGTGCCTGGCCCCTGGTCAGGAGCTGCGCAAGACCTACGACTCCGAGCCCGACGCGAAAAAGGTCCTCGACGTCGCCCAGGGCCTCGAGGGGATCATCCGCAACAACTCGATCCACGCCGCCGCGGTGGTGATCGCCGACCGGCCGCTGCAGGAGATCGTGCCGTTGCAGCTGGCCGAGGACAAGAGCGCACCGGCCGCCACCAACGGCTCCGGCAAGCCCGAGCGCCAGTACAAGATCGTGACCCAGTACTCGATGAACCCGATCGAGGAAATGGGGCTGCTGAAGATGGACTTCCTCGGCCTCCGCAACCTCGACGTGATCGAGGACGCGATCGAGATCATCGAGCGCTCGCGCGGCGAGAAGATCGACATGGAGTCGATCCCGATCGACGACGCCAAGACCTACGAGATGCTCGCCCGCGGCGACTCGACCGGCGTCTTCCAGCTCGAGTCCGAGGGCATGCGCGAGGCGATGAAGAAGGTGCGGCCGACCGAGTTCGACGACATCGTCGCCCTCGTCTCCCTCTACCGCCCCGGCGCGATGGCCTACATCCCCGCCTACGCCAAGGGCAAGCGCAATCCCGCGATCGGTCACCTACCCCGACGAGCGCCTGCGCTCCTTCACGGAGTCGACCTACGGCTGCGTCCTCTACCAGGAGCAGTTGATGGAGATCGCCAAGCAGATGGCCGGCTTCAGCCCGGCCGAGGCGGACGACCTGCGCAAGGCGATCGGCAAGAAGAAGCGCGACCTGATGGCGACGATGAAGGACAAATTCCTCGAAGGTCTGGTCAAGTCCGGAACCGATCCCAAGGTCGCCAAGGAGCTCTGGAAGCTGAACGAAGCGGCGGCGGACTACTCCTTCAACAAGTCCCACGCCGCCTGCTACGCGCTGATCTCCTACCGCACCGCCTACCTCAAGGCCAACTACCCGGCCGAGTACATGGCGGCGGTGATCTCCTCGGTGATGAACACCAAAGACAAGGTCCCCTTCTTCGTCAACCGCTGCTCGGAGATGGGCATCGACGTCCTCCCGCCCGACGTCAACTCCTCCGGTCACAGCTTCGTCGTCTCCGAGAACGCGATCCGGTTCGGCCTCGACGCGGTCAAGAACGTCGGCCATGCGGCGGTGGAGGCGATCCTCCGCGCCCGCGAGGAAAAGCCGATCGAGTCGATCTGGGACTTCTGCGAGCGGGTCGACTGCCGGGCGGTGAACAAACGGGCGATCGAATGCCTGATCAAGTGCGGCGCCCTCGACTCCACCGGCGACAGCCGCAAAGGGATGCTGGAAACGCTGCCGCAAGCGCAATCGGCGGGCGGGAAGGCGCAGGAAGACGCGCAGCTCGGTCAGGGCTCGATCTTCGACTTCGGTGAGGAGGCGGATGGAGGGGAGGCGCAGTCCCAGGCCCATCACCGGCCGCCGGTCCCCGGCGCCGAGTTCGACCGCGCCGAGATGCTGGCGATGGAGAAGGAGACGCTCGGGACCTATCTCTCCTCGCATCCCTTGGCGGAAGTGCGGGCCGGCGCTGCGGGCGCGGGTCGACTGCAGCCTCGCCCAGCTGGCCGGCAAGCCCGACGGGGCCTGGGTGACGGTCGGCGGGATCGTCGTCGACTGCAAAAAGATCCGCACCAAGAGCGGCAGCCAGATGATGTTCGCGACCCTCGACGACGTCGAAGGTCAGGTCGAGATGCTCGTCTTCAAGGCCGACCAGGCCGAGAGCGCCGCGGTGATCCAGCCCGACGCGATCGTCCTCGTCCGCGGCCGCCTCGATCACAAGGACCGCGGAGAGACGAAGCTGGTCGTCCAGGAGGCCCAGCGCTTCGAACCCGACGCGACCGAGATCGCCAGCGCCGCGAAGAAGGTGCCGACGCTGCCGAGCGGCCCCCTGCAGCTTTCGGTCGACGTCAACAAGCTCGGGGACCCCGGGGCTGGTGGAAGACCTGAAGTCCCTCTTGGAGGACCACAAAGGCGAGGCCGACGTCCACCTGGTGATGCAGACCAGCGACGGCCCGAAGAAGCTGAAGATCGGGGAGGGGTACCGCGTCCAGGTTTCGCCCCACCTGCGCTACGAGATCAACCAGCTCTTGGGGCCGGACGCGATCGCGGCTTGAACCGCTTGGCTCCGCGGTCTCGCATCCCTAAGCTTTCCCGATGACCGCTACGCGCACCGAGGTCGGCGAGTGCCGCCAGTGCCGCTCCTTCTGCGACAAGATGGTCGAGCCGCGTGGTTGCGTCGAACTCGGCTGTCGCTACCTCTACAGCTTCGTCGACCGCCTCACCGGCGACCACTACGTCGGCTGCATGCAGGAGGTCTACGCGGCCGAGGTCGAGCTCTCGGCGGTGCTGGAGCCGGGCGGGTTCGGCGGCGTGAAGATGACCGGCGAGCCCCTGCCCCACTGCCAGTTCTCGGTCGAGCGCGCCTACGAGGGGAGCGGCGAGCCCTACGACTGCGTCAACCGCCGCTTCTTCGACTGCACCGACGAGGGCAGCGAGGGGCTGCGGGCATTCGACCTGCGCGACGTCTGAACCCCTGCGCCGTTTTGTGACACGACATCGTTCTATGTAGAATTCGCCGCCATGGCTGATTCCTCCGTCGCCGACGTCGACGCCCAAGCGCTGCTCGACGAGGCCAACAGCACTTCTGCCGATCAGGGCGAGCCGAAGTTCACGCTCGAGCTCAACCAGGATCAGAAGGACATCCGCGATTGGGTGCACGGCTTCGCCGAGAACGTCGTCCGCCCCGCCGCCGAGGAGTGGGACGAGCGCGAGGAAACGCCGTGGCCGGTGATCGAGGAGGCCGCCAAGATCGGCCTCTACAGCTTCGAAGCCGTCGGCCAGTTCTGGGCAGACGAGACCGGGCTGACGCTGCCGATCGCCAATGAGGAGCTCTTCTGGGGGGACGCCGGCATCGGCATGGCGATCATGGGCACGACCCTCGCCGTCGCCGCGATCTTCGGGCAGGGAACGCCGGAGCAGATGGGGGAGTGGATCCCCCAGTGCTACGGCACCCCGGACGACGTCAAGCTCGGCGCCTTCTGCGCCTCCGAGCCCGACGCGGGCTCCGACGTCTCCGGCATCCGCACCTCCGCCAAATACGACGAGGCCAAGGACGAATGGGTGCTCAACGGCCAGAAGGCCTGGGCCACCAACGGCGGCATCGCCAACGTCCACGTGGTGATCGCCTCGGTCGACCGCGAGCTCGGCTCGCGCGGCCACGCCGCCTTCGTCATCCCGCCCAACACCCAAGGCTGCGAGCAGGGCGCCAAGGTGAAGAAGCACGGCCTCCGCGCCTCCCACACCGCCGACGTCCACCTCGACGACTGCCGCGTCCCGGGCTCCTGCCTGCTGGGCGGCAAAGAGAAGCTCGACGAACGCCTGGCCCGGGTTCGCGAGGGCAAGAAAGCGAAATCGCAGGCGGCGATGCAGACCTTCGAGGCGAGCCGGCCGACTGTCGGCGCCCAGGCTCTGGGCATCGCCCGCGCTGCTTATGAGTACGCGCTCGACTACGCCAAAGAGCGCGAACAGTTCGGCCGCAAGATCGTCGAGAACCAGTCGATCGCCTTCGACCTCGCCAACATGAAGCTCGAGATCGACGCCGCCCGCCTGCTCGTCTGGCGCGCCGCCTGGATGGGCCGGCAGGGCCACAAATTCGAAAACGCTGAGGGCTCAATGTCGAAGCTCAAGGCCGGCGAGGTCGCCGTCTGGGTGACCGAGCGGGCGATTCAGATCCTCGGCGGCAACGGCTACACCCGCGAGTTCCCGGTCGAGCGGATGCACCGCGACTCGAAGATCTACACGATCTTCGAGGGAACCTCCGAGATCCAGCAGCTCGTGATCTCGCGCGCGATCTCCGGCTTCCACATCAAATAAGACTTACGGCGGGAGAAGCAGGGGCCGGGCAGGGTGCGCGGTCCCTGCCGCCTGCCGTGAAGCGGTAGCCGGTACAGGGGTCCGGTCATCCTCTGAGGGAATTGAGTCGCGCCCCTGTCGGGGCTGGCTCCCTGAAGATGCTGCCCGCCTATGGCGGGCAAAAGACAGATTGCATATCGCCGCTTCGCGAACATTCCCTCAGAGGACGACCGGACCCCTTCCCAACACGCAGTAGCAGGACGGCCAAGGGTCCGGCATCTCTATCTCTTATGAGAAAGCTGTCGCACCTCGGGCATTTACCGGAGCTCGTGACGTAGGGAGGGTGCAGACACCCCCGAGGCGGGAATGTTCGGCGATATGCAATCTGTCCTTGCGCGGGCGCAGCCCGCGCGGCATGTTCGCTCCGAGCGAAGCGAGGTGCGTCAATTCCCGGGGAGGGGGTGTCTGCACCCTCCCCCCGCAACGCCCTACGTCTCTCGGCGTTTCAGGCCCTCGCGCCTCAGGCGCTTGGCGTAGGTCACTTCAGCTTTGGACGAGCCTTTCTTTTCCGGGCCCGGCGTCTCCAGGGTTGCCGGCAGGCCCTCGAATCTTGGCTCGGAGAGGAAGGCGGAGAGGCCCCGTTTGCCCATCTCGCCTTTGCCGATGTTGGCGTGGCGGTCGAGGCAGGCGCCGAGGGGGACGGCGGCGTCGTTGACGTGGACGGCGCCGAGGCGGTCGAGGCCGACCTTGGCGTCGGCTTCGTCGAGGACGGCTCCCAGGTGGCTCTCGTCGGTGATGTCGTAGCCCTGTACGAAGAGATGGCAGGAGTCGAGGCAGAGGCCGAGGCGAGGGCCGCTGCCGGCGAGCTCGATCAGCTCGGCGGTCTGGTCGAAATCGCGGGCCAGGAGGCCTTTGTGGCCTGCCGTCTGCTCGATCAGCAGCGGGCAGGAGTCCGTTTCCTTCAATGCTGCGGCAATCACTTTCGAAGCTCGTTTCAGCGACGGTTTGAGCGGGTCGGTTTTCTGTGAGCCCGGATGCAGCACCACACCCCTGGCGCCGATCCCGTCACCGATCCGCAGCGCGTGGGTCAGCGAGTTCAGCGACTTCTTCCGCAGCTCTTTGTCTTTGGTCGCGCAATTGATCAGGTAGACGGCGTGGATGATCACCGCTTCGACCGGCGAGGCCTCCATCGCCTCGCGGAAGGCGGCGAAATCGGCCTCCCCGTATTTGGTCGGCCGCCACATCCGCGGGCTCTGGTGGAAGATCTGGATAGATTCGCAGCCGCGTTCGGTCCCGCGCTCGATCGCGTTGGGAAGGCCGCCGCCAGTTGAAACATGCGCGCCGATCGAACATGCCCAGCGAATAACTCCCGTCTCAGGTTTGCCCCCTCGCCGACCGGTGCGCTGCACATCGGCGGAGCGAGGACGGCACTCTACAACTGGCTCGCGGCGCGCCACGAGGGCGGCGAGCTGGTGCTGCGGATTGAGGACACCGACCGCGAGCGCTCGACCGAGGAGAACGTCGAGCAGATCCTCGATGCGATGCGCTGGCTCGAGCTCGACTGGGACATCGGCCCGGTCTCGCAGGCTGGGCGGCGCGGAGCAGCACGGCGCGGCTCTGCAGCGACTGTTGGACTCCGGCCATGCCTATCGCGACGCCGCCACCGCCAAGGACGTCGAGGCCTGGAAGGCCGAGCACGGCGCCGGCAGCGGCTACCGCGGGACCCCGACGGAGGAGCCGGGGGCGGCGGTTCGCCTGCGGGTCCCGGACGAGGGGGAGACCGTCGTCCACGACCTGATCCGCGGCCCGGTCGCCTTTCCCAACGCCAGCTATGACGACTTCGTGATCGCCCGCGGCGACGGCTCGGTCCTCTACAACTTCGCCGTCGCCGTCGACGACGCCGAGATGGGGATCACCGACGTGGTGCGCGGCGACGACCACCTCTCCAACACTCCCAAGCAGCTGCTGGTGCTGGAGGCGCTCGGCCACGAGGCGCCGCGCTACGCCCACCTGCCCCTGCTCCACGGCCCCGACGGCAAGAAGCTCTCCAAGCGCCACGGCGCCGCTTCGGTCCAGGAGCTGCGGGACGCCGGCTACCTGCCGGCGGCGGTGCGCAACTACCTTGCCCTGCTGGGATGGGGCACCGACGACGACACGACCCTGATGTCGACCGAGGAGCTGGTCAAGCGCTTCCGGGTCGCCGACGTCGGCAAATCGGCGGCGATCTTCGACGAGAAGAAGCTGCGCTGGCTGAACGGCCGCTTCATGCGGGAGATGCCGCTCGACGATACACCGTGGCGGTGGCGCGTCACCTCGGCCGTGAGGCCGACGAGCGGCTGCGGGCCGCCTGTGAGATCGCCCAGGAAAAAGCCCAGACCCTGGAGGAGGTCTGGCCGCTGATCCGCTTCCTCTTCGAGCCGCCGGTCGAAGACGAGAAGGCCTGGGACAAGGTGATGAAGGAGGGGACCGGTCCGGTGCTGGCGGCGGCCGCGGACGCCCTCGAGGGAGCCGAGCCGTTCGAGCCCGGGCAGATCGAGGCGGCGCTGGCCCCGCTCCTGGAGCGGTTCGACCTCAAGCCGGGCAAGCTCTACCAGCCGATCCGCGTAGCGATCACCGGCACCTCGATCTCGCCCGGGATCTTCGAGTCCCTCACCGTGCTCGGCAAGGAACGCTCCCTGGAGCGGATTCGGGCTGCCTCGCAGCGCCTCGCCCCTAGCTAGTAGCTAGTAGGGGCAAGCCGAAAAACCCCACTTTTGAGGGTTGGGCAGGGACTTTGGGCTAAACCCGGGCTGGATTACTGCCGATGGTGTTGTGCCAATGAGTGTCACGACTGCGCAGAGCAACGTCCCGGCTCCCTTGCAAGAGGGCGCCAAAAACGGATCACGAGCCGCACCCGCGCCCGGCAGCCGCCTCGCCGAGGCTTTCGAGGCCGTCGAGCGGTTCCCGGTCCTGATCGAGTCGCGCGAGCGGGTGATCGTCGCGGCGACGGCCGAGACGGCTCGGGTGGGGGAGATCGTCGAGGCGGTGGAGAGCGACGTTGCGCTGGCTATCTCGGTCCTGCGCCAGGCCAACCGGGGCGGCCTCGTCGCCGGCGGCATCTCCGGCATCCCGGCTGCGCTCGAGATCTTGAAGCCCGCGGGGGTCCTTGCTCTCGCCGGCACCGCCCCCAGCTTCGACTTCTTCGAATCCAACGGCGGCTGGGAGCTGAAGCCGGAGCGCTTCCGCGTTCACGCGCTGGCGACGCAGCGGGCGGCGGATCGCATCGGCCGCATCGTCGGCTGGGCCGAACGCGACGAGCTTGCGGTGGCGGCGCTGCTGCACGACATCGGCCGTCTCGTGATCTCACGGCTGCATCCCGGCTACAAGGTCTACTTCGACGCGATCTCGCGGACCCCCGAGCAGCGGCTGCGCGAGGAACGTGAGCAGCTCGGGATCGACCACGCTCTCGTCGGCGGGGTTCTCGCCCGCCGCTGGAATCTTCCCTCGCGGATCGCGATTGCGATCGAGCGCCATCACGCCGATGACGCGGAGGGGCTTGCCGCCATGGTTGCGACCGCCGACATGGTTGCTCACTACTGCCAGGGTGAGGCGATCGCGCCGGAGCGCCTGCGCGCCGGCGCCGAGCGCTGCGGGCTCAGCCCCGAGGCCCTGCGGGACCTTCTCTACGAGCTGCCGCTGCCGACCCAGGACGCGACCCGGATCAGCGAGCCTTGCCCGCTTTCGGCCCGCGAGCTGGACGTCCTCCGGCACCTCTCCGAGGGGATGGTCTACAAGCAGATCGCCGGCGAAATGCACCTCTCCGTCTCGACGATCCGCACCCACCTTCACAACGTCTACGGCAAGATCGGCGCCGTGGATAGAGCTCAGGCCGTGCTTATGGCACGGGACCGTGGCTGGATCTAGCCCGGCCCCCTGCGGCCCGAGCTAGTCGATAAGGCACTCTCGCACGGCGATCGCCACGGCGTGGGTCCGGTTTCTGGCGCCGAGGCGGGCGAGGGCGTGCTTGGTGTGGGTCTTCACCGTCTCTTCGCTGAGGTCGAGCTCGCGCGCCGCGACGGTGGTCGACTCGCCGTTGGCGAGCAACTGCAGGATCTGGCGCTGGCGGCGGGTCAATTTGCCGCGGCTGCCTTTCGGGGGGACGGCCGGGTCGACGAAGCTTTCCTGGGCGACGGCCGCGTCCACCGCCCGCCGCAGCTGTTCGGGGCCGGCGGTTCGGGCAACGAAGGCGCAGGCGCCGGCCTGCATCGCGGCGGTGGAGAGATGGCGTTCGGGCAGCTCGCCGTGGGCGACGATTCCGAGCGCGGGGCTGGAACGGTGGGATCATCCGGATCGCCTCCGGGCCGGTCATCGAGTTGCCGTCGCCGTTGCCGCGCCAGCGCATGTCGACGATCGCGACGTCGAAGTCGTCGATGTCGCGAACGAGGCCCAGCGCCTCGTCACGGGTGGGGGCCCGTGGAGGGACGAAGCCGTCGCTGAGGGCCTCTCGGATCCCGAGGCGGACGAGGGGGTGGCCGTTGACGACCAGGCAATGTGGGGGCTCGCTCAGGGCAGCTTCCGATCGATCGCTTACGTTGTCGCGGGCACTGGTGGCCTCCCGCCAGCCGATCCTACCCAGCCGAAGGGTGCGGTAGAAAGGGTCTTCTGATCTCAATTACCTCAAAGTCCAGGTATGCGGTCGTGGCCCTCGCCGAGTTGGCGCGGGCGGGGGACCGGCCGGTCCCGATCAAAGAGCTCGCCGAACGGCGCGAGATCCCCGAGCAATTCCTCGAGCAGCTCTTCTCGACCCTGCGTCGCAACGGCCTGCTGACCAGCCATCGCGGGATGCGCGGCGGCTACACGCTCTCGCGGCCGCCGGAGGAGATCACCGTGCTCGAGGTGGTCCAGGTTCTCGACGGAAAAGTCGGCGCCGAGGCTGACGAGGCCGGCGGCATCTGGGCCGAGGGCGTCGCCGCCCTGCGCAAGGTCTTCGGCCAGACCACGATCGCCGAAGTCGCCCGCCGCGAGGCCGAAGAGTCCGGCTCGGGGATGTATTTCATCTGAGCCCCTCCTTCGATCATCGCGGGCCGGATGAGGCCGAATGACCGGCGCGGCTGCGGCCCCTCCTCGGCATCCCGGGTAGCGCTGCTACCCGGGAGCACTCGTCATGACCGCCCCGCTTGGTCCTCGGCCTCCCCGGCCTCGCGCTGATCTCAGTCGGGGCTCAAGGCTGCAGTTACGTCGTCATCAAGTGGCAGTGTTTGGACTGTGACGAACCAGCAGGCCCTGCAGATCGCTCAGGCCCTTCTAGGAGGAAGCGGAGCACGAGAGACCGATATGCGGGTGATCGCTCGGAGCTTGAATGCTCTGATTCCCGATCTGGCTGATCCCTGGGGCGTTGTCGATGTCCAGAACCTCAACAAGTCCGAAGAGCCCGCTCAGCCATGGCTGCTCACGGCAGTGGGTGAACCGGCAACCTTGTGGGTGGCCTTCGTTGAGCCGGCTGACGATCCAAAATATGAATGGCCAAGGCTCATGGTCAGGCGCTATGGGGCGCTGAGATGGTCCATAGGTGCAATCGCCGATGCCTTCCACCGCGCCAAAGGAGGAATGGAGATGCTCGCGCGAGAGCGTCACATCATCCTTGGGGGAGAAGCCTTTTCTTTCATTACCGATGAGCCGGCCAATCCTCGCCTGGGAGTATCCGCGGCGGAGGAATTCGGCTTAGCTCTAAATAGGGTTGCGGGGTGGGAGCTTGGCGCTCTTCAGTCCGAAATCAACCCTGCGTGAAGAGGCCGATGGAGGCCCTTCATCTAGGCTCCTAGCGATGCTTAAGCGGAGCCTTGAGTTCCTCTCGACAGACCTTCTTGAGGGAGTCAATAGATGAAGATCGGAGCGGAGGCCTCAGCCGTCGTCGGCAACACGCCGATGGTGGCTGCTCGACCGGTTGGCCGAGGGGCTCCCGGGCGAGGTCTGCGCCAAGCTCGAGTACTTCAACCCCGGCGGCTCGGTCAAGGACCGGATCGGGGTGGCGATGATCGACGCGGCCGAAGCCGAGGGCCAGGTGGCCCCAGGGAAGTCGGTGGTGGTCGAGCCGACCAGCGGCAACACCGGAATCGCCCTGGCGATGGTCTGCGCGGCTCGCGGCTTCGAGCTGATCCTCACCCTCCCGGAGGGGATGAGCCGGGAGCGGGGAAGCTGCTGCGCGCCTACGGCGCCGAGGTGCGGGAGACGCCATCGCTCGGCGGCATGAACGAGGCGGTGGCGCTGGCCGAAGAGATCCGTGACCAGCGCAAGGGCTTCATGCCGATGCAGTTCTCCAACCCCGCCAACCCGGAGATCCACCAGCGGACGACGGCGGAGGAGGTCTGGACCGACAGCGGCGGCGAGATCGGCGCCTTCGTCGCCGGGGTCGGCACCGGGGGCACGATCACCGGCGTCGGGCGGATGCTGAGGGAACGGGCTCCGGAGGCGCTGGTGGTGGCGGTCGAGCCGGCGAGCTCGCCGGTGCTCTCGGGCGGCAAGCCGGGTCCGCACAAAATTCAGGGCATCGGCGCCGGCTTCGTCCCGGAGAACTTCGACCGCGACGTCGTTGACGAGATCCTCTCGGTCGGCGACGAGGACGCGCTGGAGATGGCGCGTCGGGTTGCCAAGGAGGAGGGGGTGCTGGCGGGCATCTCCGCCGGCGCCAACATCTGGGCGGCGCTCGAGGTCGCCGCTCGGCCGGAGATGGCCGGGAAGAGGGTGGTGACGATCGTCTGCGACTCGGGTGAGCGCTACATGTCCCTACCCTTCTTCTCACCATGAACCGCTGGAAAAGGCTGGTAAGGGAGATTCGCGCGGACGTGAGGGCGGCGCGCGAGCGCGATCCCGCCGCCCAAGGGGTCTCGACCTTCGAGATCCTCACCAGCTGGGCGGGGGTGCAGGCGCTGCTCGCCCACCGCGCCGCCCACGCCCTGCTCGAGGCCGGGGTGCCGTTGCTGCCGCGGACGATCGCCTACCTGACGCGGGCGGTAACCGGGATCGAGATCCACCCCGCCGCCAGCATCGGCAACGAGTTCTTCATCGACCACGGCGCCGGCGTGGTGATCGGCGAGACCGCGGTGATCGGCGACTGCGGAACCCTCTACCAAGGGGTGACGCTGGGGGGACCGGCTTCCAGCGGGGCAAGCGCCATCCGACCCTCGGCAACAACGTCACCGTCGGCTCCGGGGCGAAGCTGCTGGGGCCGATCGCCGTCGGCGACGGGGCCAAGATCGGCGCCAACACGGTCGTGGTCGAGGACGTCCCCCCGGGCGCCACCGTGGTCGGCAACCCAGGTCACCCGGTCAAGCTCGAAGGCAAGCGGGTCGAAGGGCCCGACGCCGACTGGATCCACCTCCCCGATCCGATCGCCGAGGCGATCAAGGCGCTCTCTGAGCGGATCGCGGACGTCGAGCAGCGGCTGGCGCGACTCGACGGCGGCAACGGGCCGAGCGGCGACTCCGCTGGCATCCAGCCGCGCACCGGTCGTTCTTCGGCCGGCGGCTGATGAAGCTTGCGCAACCTTCTTCGAGCAGTCTGAGCCCGAGCAGGGCTCGGCGGCCTTCGAGGCCCCGCCGAGCTCGTGGCTATGCTCGGCGGGTGAGCCTCCAAGGAGAGTTCGAGCGAGCTGGCGACCCGTCAAACGGCTCCGCCGCGGCTCCTACCGAACCAGGAGCCGACCGCGCTGAGCGTCTGCTGGCCGGGCTGAACGGGCCTCAGCGGGAGGCCGTCATCCACGGTGAGGGGCCGCTGCTGGTCCTCGCCGGCGCGGGCTCGGGCAAGACCCGGGTCCTCACCCACCGGATCGCCTACCTGCTCGCCACCGGCGCCGCCCGGCCGGGTGAGATCCTCGCGATCACCTTCACCAACAAAGCCGCGGCGGAGATGCGCGAGCGGGTCGGCCAGCTGATCGGTCGCTCGGTGCGGGCGATGTGGGTCACCACCTTCCACTCGGCCTGCGCGCGGATGCTGCGCGTCGACGCCGAGCGGCTCGGTTACTCGAAGGGCTTCACGATCTACGACCAGGCGGACTCGCTGCGGATGCTGAAACGCTGCCTGACCGAGCTCGGGGTGGACCCGAAACGGTTCCCGCCGCGGGCGATCCAGGCGAAGATCTCCGGCGCCAAGAACCAGCTGATCGACTCCGACTCCTACAACGAATCCGCCCACGGCGAATTCGAGGAGATCGTCGCCGAAGCCTTTCCGCTTTACGAGAAGCGGATGCGCGAAGCCAACGCGATGGATTTCGACGACCTCCTCGTCCGCACCGTCAACGTGGTCGAGCTCTTCGAGGAGGTCCGCGAGCGCTGGCGCCGCACCTTCCGCCACGTCCTCGTCGACGAGTACCAGGACACCAACCACGCCCAGTACCGGCTGCTGCAGCTGCTGGCTTCAGAGCACGGCAACCTGATGGTGGTCGGCGACGAGGACCAGTCGATCTACGGGTTCCGCCACGCCGACGTCTCCAACATCCTCGACTTCGACCAGGACTTCTCCAACGCCGAGGTCGTCAAGCTCGAGCAGAACTACCGCTCGACGCAGACGGTCCTCTCCGCCGCCAACGCGGTCGTCGAACGCAACCGGGAACGGCGGCCGAAGCAGCTCTGGACCGAAGAAGAGGGCGGTGAGCTGGTCCAGCTCAACGAGCTGACCGACGAGCACGAGGAGGCGCGCTGGGTCGCCGGCGAGATCGACCGGCTGGAAGAGGAGGAGGGGGTGAGCCGCTCCGGGGTCGCCGTCTTCTACCGGACCAACGCGATGAGCCGGGTCTTGGAGGACACGCTGAAGCGCTTCGACGTCTCCTACCAGGTGATCGGCGGCACCAAGTTCTACGAACGGGCGGAGATCAAGGACGCCGGCGCCTACCTCAGCCTGCTGGTCAACCCGGCCGACCTGGTCTCCTTCACCCGCGTCGTCAACTCGCCGCGGCGGGGCATCGGCAACACCACCCAGGGCCGGCTCGCCTCCCACGTCAACACGACCGGGCAGACGATCTGGGAGGTGATCGAACGGGTCGAGGAGGTGCCCGGTTTGAGCGGCGCCGCGATCAAGGCCGTCTCCCGCTTCTACGAGACGATGGCCGGTCTGCGCGAACGCGCCGACGAAGGCGGGCCGGTGGCGACTCTGCTGGAGGCGGTGCTGCACGAGAGCGGCTACCTGGAGGCACTGGCGGCGGAGCGGACGATCGAGGCCGAAGGCCGGGCGGAAAACCTGGAAACCCTGATCGGCGGCGCCGCCGAGTTCGACATCGAGCGCGAACGCGAGGGGGAGAGCGAGATCTCGCCGCTGGAGGAGTACCTGCAGCAGATCTCCCTCTACAGCGAGCAGGACGGGCTCGACTCCGAGAAGGAGCTGGTGACCCTGATGACCCTGCACAACGCCAAGGGCCTCGAGTACGACACCGTCTTCATCGTCGGCTGCGAGGAGGGCGCCTTCCCCCACATGCGGGCCTTGGAGGAGGGCGGGGAAGAAGAGGAGCGCCGCCTCTGTTACGTCGGCATCACCCGCGCCCGCAAGCGCCTCTACATGACCTGGGCGCGGGAGCGGCGCCTGTTCGGCCGGGCCGAGCACAACCTGCCTTCGCGCTTCGTCGACGAGCTGCCGAGCGAGCTGACCGAGCGCCACTCGACCGCGGCGCGGAGCCTCGGCACCAGCTGGGGCACGCCGGTGTCCAACGAGGTGGACCCGGTCCAGCCGCTCGACCCCGGCCCGACCCTGGAGCTGCAGACCGGCGACGACGTCGTCCACGCCAGCTTCGGCGACGGGATCGTCACCGCGGTCGAGCCCGGCGGGGTGGTCGTCGTCCGCTTCTCCGGCGACGGGTCCGAGCGCAAGCTGATGGCCGACTACGCGCCGATCCGGAGGCGGTAGGCGGTGGCGGCGCGGGTGATCGACGGCAAAGCGGTCGCGGCCGCGGTCCGCGAGCGGGTCAAGGTCAACGTCGCCGCCTACGAGCAGGAGGCGGGGCGGGTGCCGGGTCTGGCGACCGTCCTGGTCGGCGACGACCCCGCCTCGGAGGTCTACGTGGGGATGAAGCGGCGCAGCTGCGAGGAGGTCGGGATGCGCTCGATCCACCACGAACCCGAGGCCTCGATCCGCGAGCAGGAGCTGCTCGACCTGGTCCGGGAGCTGAACGAGGACGACGGTGTCGACGGCATCCTCGTGCAGCTGCCGCTTCCCGCCCAGATCGACGAGGACGCGATCGTCGCTGCGATCGACCCGCTCAAGGACGTCAACGGCCTGACCCCGATCAGCGCCGGGATGCTCGCCCACGGGGCTCCCGGCCTGACTCCCTGCACGCCCGCGGGGGTGATGGAGCTGCTCGCCCACGAGGGGGTCGCCCTGGAGGGGGCCGAGGCCGTGGTCGTCGGCCGCTCGAAGCTGGTCGGCGTCCCCGTCGCGCGCCTGCTGCTCGCCGCCAACGCGACGGTGACGATCTGCCACTCGCGCACCCGCGACCTCGACGCCACCTGCCGCCGCGCCGACGTCCTGATCGCCGCCGTCGGGGTGCCGCGCCTGCTCGGGGCCGAGGCGGTGAAGCCGGGGGCGGTGGTGATCGACGTCGGCGTCAACCGGCTCGAGGAGGGCCTCGTCGGCGACGTCGACTACGAGGCCGCAGCCGAGGTCGCCGCGGCGATCACCCCGGTGCCGGGGGGAGTCGGGCCGATGACGATCGCGATGCTTCTCGCCAACACCCTGAAGGCAGCCCGCATGCGCGCCGCCCCCGCTGGGTAGGAAACACGGCCGTCGGCGTCGAATTTGTCGCTTGGACCCGGTGTAGGGTCGAATTACCCCAACTTCTAGGAGGACGAGATGGACGTTGACAGGCTGAGTACGGGGGAGAAGATCGCCGGCGCATCGGCCGTCCTTCTCTTCATCTTCATGTTCTTCGATTGGTTCAGCGTCAACGTCTCCAACGGGCTGATCGGTGCCAGCGCCGGCGGCAACGCCTGGGACGCCCTCGATGTGATCCCGATCATCCTCATGCTCGCGGTCATCGCCGCGGTGGCGGTGGCGATCATCCGCCTCACCGACGCGGTGTTCGAGCCGCCGGTCTCGATCAATGCCGTGGTCGCGATCCTCGGGGGGATCTCAACTCTTTTGATCCTCTACCGGATCATCAATCCGCCGGACGCCGGTGACTTTCCCGGGGTCTCGATCGACGTCAGCCCCGCGCTCGGGATCTTCCTCGGTTTGATCGCCGCGGTCGGCATCGCCTACGGCGGCTACCGGGCGATGCAGGAAGAAGGCACCAGCTTCGGCGAGCTCGGCGACCAGTTCTCCAGCCGCGGCGGACCCGGTGCCGGGCCCCCGCAGCAGCCGCCTTCCTCTACGCCACCGCCTCCGCCGCCCCCGCCGGGCGCCGGTCAGGGCGGTCCGCCGCCTCAGTAGCGACCTCTCGGGCGACCTGCTTGGCGAAAGCGATGATGGTCATCATCGGGTTGACGCCGGGGGCGGTGGGGAAGAGCGAGGCGTCGGCGACGTAGAGCCCTTGCGTCCCGTTGACTGAGCCATCGGGGGCGCAGACCCCGCGGCGCGGATCGGCAGCGATCCGCGCCGTCCCCATCGGGTGGAAGGCCTCGAGCCGCAGTTCGGAGGGCTTGAAGCGGGTGGCTTCGAACAGCGGCAGGTCCTTCGGCTTCAAGATCCCCGCCCGGGGGATGTTCGGGTAGACCTCGGTGGCGCCGGCGGCGAAGTGGATTTCGGCTGCGCGGGCGATCCCGAAGGTGACCTGACGTGCATCCTCGTCGCCGAGCTTGTACTTGGCCCGGACCGCTCCTTCGTTTGCGAGGCCGATCGAGCCGCTCGAGAGGTCGCGAAGCTGGACCCCGATCGAGCCGATCCGGCCGAAGTCGAGCATCGCCTGCTGGTGCTCGCGACCGGTCCCGACCAGCCAGGCGCCGCCGAAGGCAAGCGGCGTGAAAGTCGCCTCCAGCAGGACCCGCTGCGCCTCCTCCCACTGGTCGATGTAGAAGCTCTGCATCACGCCCTCCCAGCCGTGCACCTCCTCCTCGTAGCGGGCGCCGACCCAGCAGGCGGGATGGATGTGGAGGTTGCGCCCGACCTGGGAGCCGCCGAGCCCGGAGCGCAGCAGCAGCTCCGGGGTGCCGAGGGACCCGCCGGCCGCGATCACCGCTCGCTTGGCGCGCACGGTGTAGGGACGGCGTCGGCCCTGGCGGTCGCGGGCGGAGCAGGCGATGCCGACGGCGCGACCGTCCTCGACGACGACCCTCTGCGCTTCGACCCCCGCCCGGATCCGCGCCCCGGCGGCAACCGCCCGCGGCAGGTAGCTGACGTGCATTCCCTGCTTGGCGTCGATCGCGCACCCGTACGGGCAGGAGCTGCACTGGACGCAGCTGCCGGCGTTGCGGTGGATCGGCCCGCCGCTGAGGCCGAGCGCCGCCGCGCCCTCCATCGCCAGCTGCCCGTTGCGGCCCATCCGGTTGGGGTCGAGCTGGGTGACCCGGAGGAAATCCTCAGCCTCGGCGAAGTCCTCGTCGAGGTCCCGGGCCCAGGAGATCCCGAACTCCTCGCGCCAGCCCCCGAGGATCGAGTCGGGCGCGCGGAAGCAGGTCCCGGAGTTGATCACCGTGGTGCCGCCGACCACTTTCGCCACCGGCACCGGGATCGGCGGACTCCCTTCGGCGATCGTCAGGCCGGCTTCGCGGTACATCTGGCTGATCGCCTCGAGCCGGCCGGTCGGGTAGTTGTCGCGGGTGTAGTGGTCGCCGGCCTCGATCACGAGGACGTCGAGCCCGGCCTCGGCGAGCATCGCCGCGGCGACCGCGCCCCCGGCGCCGGAGCCGACGATCGCAACCTCGCATTCCTCGCCCTCGCCATCGGCCTCCGTGTCGCCGAGCGAGCCCGCCGGCTCCGGCAGCGATCCGTCCGCCAGCCCGCAGCCGATCTTGACCCCGATCTTTCCTTCCACCTCCGGCGCCACCGCGTAGCCGAGGGTCGAGAACAGCTTCGCCATCAGCAGCAGGTCGTGGTGGAGGGGGAAGCGGGAGGAGTCGAGCCGGCGCAGGAAGTCCTCGGCGGCCTCGGGATCCAGGCGGCTGAAGCGCCAGGGGAACGGCAGCAGCTCGAAGGCGCGCAGCCCGAGGCGCAGTCGGAAGAGGACCAGCGGCGAAAGCGAGCAGAGGAACCTGGCGACCGGACCGGAGACGTCGACGTCCCGCTCCGCCGCCGGCAGCCCGTCGATCCCGGGTGCCATCGCGGCGCAGATCGCGCTCAGGGTGCGCTGCTCAGCGGCTGAGAGCCCTGGCGCGCGCTGTCAACCGGGGTCAGCGGGGCGGCCGACGCGGCCCGCCAACACCCAGAGCCAGAGCGCCAGCAGCGTTAGGTACCCGTCGACGAGGAAGTTCAGCAGGTAGATGAAGACCTCTTCCTGGATCAGGAAGAAGGCCAGCGAGCCGAGCGAGGAGGCGGTCTTGCCGGCGGCGAGGACGAGCAGCAGCGGTCGGTAGCGGACGACGTCGGACTGGACGACGAGGCAGATGCCGGTGATCACCACCATGTAGGCGAAGGCCAGGGCCAGCCAGAGGTACTGCTGGGTGTGCGGCGCCCGGTGGTCGTTGCCGAACCATTCGCCGACGTCGGAGATGACGTCGAGCACGCCGCTGGGAACGGCGATGAAGAGGATGCCGACCACCGCGAAGGTGATGGCAAGCAGGCGCAGGTTGAAGACGACGAATCTCTCGGCGCGCGGACCCTGCATGGGCGCCACTCTAACTGGCCAGGCAGCCAGTTGCCAGACATACCTAGAATCCCGCCGGTGATCGAGCGGGAGCAGGTACTGCACGTGGCGAAGCTGGCTCGTCTTCGACTTTCCGAGGAGGAAGTCGAGCGGATGGTGGGGGAGCTCTCGGGGATCCTCGACCACGTCGACCGCATCGGCAACCTCGACCTGGAGGGGGTCGAGCCGACCTCGCACGTGGTGGCGCTGGAGAACGTGCTGCGCGCCGACGAGCCGCGGCCGAGCCTGCCGCGCGACGTCGCCCTGGCTTCCGCGCCCGAACCCGAAGACGGCGCTTTTCGCGCCCCTTCCCCGCAGGCCGAATAAATGCCCGACCTACTCGAACTCACCGCCCTTGCGGCGCACGAAGCGATGGTCGCGGGCGACCTCGCGGCGCCCGAGTACACCGCCGCCTGGCGGCGGGCCGCCGCCGGCGACGAGTTGAACGCCTACCTCTGGCGCGACGAGGGAGGCGAGGAGGCGAGCGCGATCGCCGTCGAGCGCGACTGCATCGCTCCGATCGCGGTCAAGGACATCTTCTGCACCGAGGGGGTGCCGACCACCGCTGGCTCCCGCATCCTCGAGGGCTACCGCCCGCCCTACACCGCGACCGCGGTGCGCAAGCTGATCGAGGCCGGCGCCCCGGTGCTCGGCAAGACCAACATGGACGAGTTCGCGATGGGCTCCTCGAACGAGAACTCCGCCTACGGGCCGGTCCTCAACCCCTGGGACCGCGAGCGGGTTCCGGGTGGCTCTTCGGGCGGCTCGGCGGCCGTCGTCGCCGGCGGGCTCGCACCCTGGGCGATCGGCACCGACACCGGCGGCTCGATCCGCCAGCCCGCCGCCTTCTGCGGGATCGTCGGCCTGAAGCCCACCTACGGCGCGATCTCCCGCTACGGGATGATCGCCTTCGCCTCCTCGCTCGACCAGTGCGGCCCGCTCACCCGCACCGTCAGCGACGCCGCCCTGCTGCTCGGGATCCTCCAGGGCCACGATCCCTGCGACTCGACTTCGGTCGGCCTCGAGGGCGGCGTCTCCCTGCCCGACCGCGAGGACCTGAAGGGGCTGCGCTTCGGAGTCCCGAGGGAGCTCGCCCGCTACGAGTTCGACAGCGGCGTCCGCGAGGTCTTCGAGCGGACGCTGGAGAAGATCGAGGCGCTGGGGGGAGAGCTGGCCGAGGTCGCGCTGCCCAACGCCGAGCACGGCATCTCCGCCTACTACGTGATCGCCCCCGCCGAGGCCTCCTCCAACCTCGCCCGCTACGACGGCGTCCGCTACGGGATGCGCTCCGGCGGCGACGGCGACCTGCTCGAGATGTACGAGACGACCCGCTCGGAGGGCTTCGGCGCCGAGGTGAAGCGGCGGATCATGCTCGGCACCTACGCGCTCTCCTCCGGCTATTACGAGGCCTACTACGGCCAGGCCCAGAAGGTCCGCACCCGGATCGCCGAGGACTTCACCGCCGCCTTCGCCGGCGTCGACTTCGTCGTCACCCCGACGGCGCCCTCGGTCGCCTTCAAGCTGGAGGAGAAGACGGACGACCCGCTGGCCATGTACCTCAACGACTTCTTCACCGTGCCGATGAGCCTCGCCGGGATCCCGGCGATCTCGATCCCGGCCGGCCTCGCCGCGCCCGAGGGGGGCGGCCCGCAGCTGCCGGTCGGCTTTCAGATCGCCGCTCCGGCCTTCGCCGAGCAGCGCCTGCTGGGCGCCGCCTACGCGCTCGAGCAGGGGATCGAATTCGACCGGCGGCCGGGGGATACGGATGGCTGACCTCGAAGCGGTGATCGGGCTGGAGATCCACGTCCAGCTGGCGACCAAAACCAAGATGTTCTGTGGCTGCGAGCTCTCCTTCGGCGACGAGCCGAACGTCCACACCTGCCCGGTCTGCCTCGCCCACCCGGGCGTGCTGCCGGTTCCGAACGAGCAGGCGATCCGCTACGCGCTGCAGATCGGCGCGGCGCTGAACTGCGAGATCGCCCCGCGCTCGATCTTCCACCGCAAGAACTACTTCTATCCCGACAGCCCGAAGGCCTACCAGATCAGCCAGTACGACATCCCGATCTGCGGCGCCGGCCGGCTCGGCGATGTCCGCATCCACCGCGCCCACCTCGAGGAGGACGCGGCGAAGATGATCCACGTCGGCGAGTCGGGGCGGATCCACGGCTCCGGCGCCTCCCTGGTCGACTTCAACCGCGGCGGCACGCCCCTGGTCGAGATCGTCACCGAGCCCGACCTGCGCGGCGCCGCCGAAGCCGCCGAGTGGGCGCGGCTGCTGCGCGAGACGGTGCGCCAACTCGGCGTCTCCGACGTCAACATGGAGGAGGGGAGCCTGCGGGTCGACGCCAACGTCTCGGTGCGGCCGGCCGGCAGCGAGGAGCTCGGGACCAAGACCGAGCTGAAGAACATGAACAGCTTCCGCTTCCTCCAGCGCGGGGTCGAAGCCGAGCTGGCTCGCCAGCGTGAGCTGGTCGAAGGAGGGGGGACGGTCGAACAGGAGACCCTCCACTTCGATCCCGCCAGCGGCAGCCTCACCTCGCTGCGCTCGAAGGAGGAAGCCCACGACTACCGCTACTTCCCCGAGCCCGACCTGGTGCCGCTGGTTCCGAGCGAGGAGATGCTGCGCGAGGCGCGCGACTCCCTGCCCGAGCTGCCGGTGGCGCGAATCGAGCGCTACGAGGGGATGGGCGTCCCCGCCGACGTGGCGCTGACCCTCGCGACCGACCCCCGCACCGCCGGTTACTTCGAGAACGTCGTCGAGGCTGGGGAGGGGATCGAGTCGCGGGTGCTGGCCAACTGGGTTACGGGCGAGCTCGCCGCGGCCCTGCGCCAGGCGCAGATCGAGGGAGGCGCGGCCGATTCAAGGGTGACGCCGCCGTCCCTCGCGGCCCTGGTGCGGATGGTCGGGGAGAAGAAGATCTCCCACGGCAGTGCCAAGACCGTGCTGGCCGCGATGGTCAAGGAGGGGGGAGACCCCGAGCCGATCGTCGAGCGCGAGGGCCTCGCCCAGATGTCCGACTCCGGCGAGCTGGAGGCGATCGTCGAGAAGGCGATGGCCGACAACCCCGACGCCGTCGAGAAGATCCGCGAAGGCAACGGCAAGGCGATCGGCGCGATCGTCGGCGCCGTCATGCGCGAGACCAAAGGCCGCGCCGACGGCGGCGAGGTCAACCGCTTGATCCAGGAGAAGCTTTAGCCCGACAACCTCGGGCCGTTGGGGGGAGTGGGAGACCCTCGGCGGACAACAGCGGGGAGGGTCCGGCGAGGGTCTCCCACTCCCCCTCCCGAGGTTCGGTCGGCTTGTGGCAGCTGGATCTCTCAGGTCGTGGTTCCTTTGTCGCCCATGAGAGGACAAAGGAACCACGGAACTACGGACACGGCATGTGGGGGATTGAGGTAGTCCCGGAGGAGCCTCCCCAAATTGCGACGGAGGGACTTCCTCAATCCCCCTGCCGGCCCTGCCTGTTGTTGCAGAAGTCACTTTGTAACAGTTTGTTACAAGCCTGCTAGGTTGGAGTCATGGCCTGGAACGTCGTGATCGCGGGTGGTGGCTTTGGCGGCGCTGCGGCGGCGCGGGAGCTGGAGCGGACGATGCCGAAGCAGTCGGCGCGGATGGTTCTCGTCAACGAGACGAACTTCGCGCTCTACACGCCGTTTCTGCCCGAGGCGGCGGCGGGCACCCTGGAGCCGCGGCACGTGGTGACGCCGCTGCGGGAGATCCTCAACCGCACCTACCTGCGGCTCGGGTCGATCGTCGGTCACGATCCGGAGGCGAAGACGGTGACCCTGCGGGCCAAGTACGGCGAAACCGAGCAGCTCCCGTACGACCAGCTGCTGCTCTCGCTCGGGTCGGTCTCCCGGGTGCTGCCGATCCCCGGCCTGGCCCAGCACGCGGTCGGGTTCAAGAGCCTCGCCGACGCGATCTACCTACGCAACCACGTGATCGAGACCCTGGAGGAAGCCAACGCGACCGAGGACCCGGCCCGCCGCGAACAGCTCCTCACCTACGTCTTCGTCGGCGGCGGCTACGCCGGCCTCGAGGCGCTGGCCGAGCTCCAGGACTTCGCCGCCGACGCGATGGAGTCCTATCCGCGTGCCCGCCTGCACGGGATGCGCTGGGTCCTGGTCGAGGCGACGAACCGGGTGCTGCCGGAGATCGACCGTGGATTGGGCGAGTACGCGCTGCGGGAGCTGCGCGGGCGCGGCATCGACATCCGCCTCGAGACCACCCTGGAGGAGGTCGGCGCCGACTTCGCCCGCCTCTCGACCGGCGAGGTGCTGCCGAGCCGCACGGTCGTCTGGACCGCCGGCGTCTCCCCGCAGCCGATCCTCAAAGAGCTGAACGTCCCGCTCGACGAGCGCGGCCGCGTTCCGGTCGACTCTTACCTGCGGGTGCAGGGGATGGATTCGGTCTGGGCGATCGGCGATTGCGCAGCGGTTCCGGACCCGAGCGGTGGCACCTCCCCGCCGACCGCTCAGACCGCGGTGCGGCAGGGGCCGGTGGCCGGCCGCAACATCGCCGCCGAGCTCGGGATCGGCACCCCCAAGCCCTACGAGTACCGCTCCGAAGCCGCCTTCGTCAACCTCGGCCGCTACAAGGCCGTCGGCAAGATCGGCGATCGCACCTTCCGCGGCTTCCCCGCCTGGTGGATGGCCCGGACCTACCACATGAGCCAGATTCCGGGCTCGGCCCGCAAATTCCGCGCCGTGCTCGACTGGACCGCCGGGCTCCCGTTCCGGCGCGACCTCTCCGAGGTCGGCTCGATCGGTCACCCGAAACCGCTGATCTGAGATCGAATCTGTCTCAGTCCCCCTATATCGGGGTCTGGGACAGATTCGGCGCTACTTGACGACCAGGGTCGAGTACATCCCTTTCGTCTCGTGTTCGGGGAGCGAGCACCAGAGGCGGTAGCTGCCGGCCGGGAGGTGGAAGCTGGCGACGCTGCGCTGCAGCGACTCCGTCTCCGGGATTTCGAGGGGCGTTTCTTCGCTGCCCTCGATCTGGAGGTTGAGGTCGTGCGGGTCCTCGCCGCGGTTGTTGAGCTCGATCGTCACCTCGCCGGCGCGCACGCTTGGCCGCGAGAGGTTTAAGTAGTACTCGGCCGCTTTGACCGAAAGCCGGTTCGCTTCCGGTTCGGGTTCGGGGGGAGGAGGCAGTGGTATCGGCGTGGGTGCGGGGACCGCGATCGGCGGCGCCGGCACGGTCACGCAGGTCCAGCGGTGGCGCTTGCGCACGACCTTGCGCAGCTTGCCGTGACGGCGGACGTGCTTGACGATCCGCTTCGTCTGGCGCTGCCAGGTGCAATCCGCGGCTGCGGCCTGGTCGGGCCTGGTTCCGATCGGTGCGGCCGGCAGCACCAGCAGGGCAACGAGGGCAGGGCCGGCGATGCTCAGCGCGACCCGCTTCACGGCTTGATCAGCGTCGGCCGCGCGAAGCCGGCGGCGCCGGGGATGATCGCCTCGGCGTCGAAGTCGAGCCACTGCTCCAGCAGCGAGCAGTACATCCCCCGGAAGTCGCTGGTCACCCGCAGGTTGTCGTCCTCGTCGAGGCTGGCGAGGCCGGGGAACTCGCCGACCATCTCGCCTTTGGCTTTGGAGCCGATCACGAAGGCGCAGCCGGCGGCGCCGTGATCCGTCCCGAGCGAGCCGTTCTCCTCCGGTCTCCGCCCGAACTCGCTCCACATCTCGACCATCACCCGGTCGGCGAGGCCGCGGGCTTCGAGGTCGCGCTGGAAGGCGAGGATCCCCTCGCAGGTGTCGCGCAGGTTGTCCTCGAGGTCGGTGGCCTGGTCGGCGTGGGTGTCGTAGCCGCCCGGGGCGCGAACCGTCACCACCCGCATCGGCAGGCCGAAGGCGATGTAGGCGGCGAGCCCGGCGAGCTTGTGGGAGAAGCGGGTGTCGGGGTATGCAACCGGACTGCTGAACTCGCCGACCCCGGCGAGGTCCTGGCGCAGCTTGTCGGTCTGGGCGGTGGCGCGGCGGACCTGGCCGAGGGCGGGGGAGTCGCCGGGCAGCGAGCCGAAGCGGGCGAAGCTGCGGAACATCTCGTTCTCGATCGGGTCGCCGACGCGGGCCCAGAGGTCGTAGCCGTCGACGCTGTCGATCGCCGCCACCGGCTTCTCGGCGGTCGCGATCATCGGCGAGAGGGCGCCGTCGAGCGAGAGGCCCTGTAGCGGGTTCTCGCTGTCGCCGACGGCGTCGATGTAGCGGCCGAGCCAGCCGGTCCGGTGGCCGACCGCGAGCTCGCCGATCTCGTAGTAGTGGCGGGAGGTGAAGTGCGACTGGTCCGGGTGGTCGTAGCCGATCGCCGGGAAGGCGCTGACCTTGCCCTCGCCGTGCAGGGTGGCGAGGGCAGCCGCGGCGGGATGCCACTGCAGGCTCGGGTCCTCGCTGAAGCCGGTGCCGGCGCCGGGAGGAAGCGCGAGGTTCGGCCGCAGCTGCTGGTAGCGCGAGTCGCCGACCGGCGCCAGCACGCTGAGCGAGTCGACGCCGCCGTCGAAGAAGACCGAGACGAGGACCCTGTCGGTCGGGGCGGCCTGGGCGATCCCGGTCTCGAAGGCCGAGAGCGGGATCTTCGAGGCGCCGTAGACGGCCAGCGCGAGGCCGGCGCTGCGGGAGAGGAACCTGCGCCGCGAAAGGCCGGTGCCCGCCGGCTCCGGCATCCCCGGCTCGATCGCCGGCAGCCCCTTGCCGGCTTCGGCTGCGGCCGAGCGCAGTAGCTGCGAGCGGGTGTAGCCGTCGCAGCAGGAGTGGCTTTGCTTGCGCGGGCTCATTGCAGGACCAGGTCCGGGCTGATGCCAATCAGCTGCAGGAGGGCGTTTTGGCGCATCGCTCGGTATGGACCTTTCTGCCAGTTGGCGAGGATCAGGCTCTCGCTGCGGCGGGCGAGGTCGAGCAGCTCTTCTCGGTGCTCGGGCCGCAGCGCCGGCGAGCCCCAGGAGGCGAGCGCGCGGGCCAGCGCTTCCTCGGCGGTCTCGGTGGTGCTGTAGGGGTCGTTCCAGGCGTCGACCGAGACCTCCTCCAGCACGTAGGTGACCAGGTGCCAGCGGGCGCGCAGGCGCGAGGTGTCGAGCCAGCGGCTGTCGTCCCAGCCGGAGACGTTCGGCGGCCAGAACAGCTGCTGCCCGGCCTCCTCGCAGAGCCAGACCCAGGCCTCGGTGTCGATCGGGCGACCAAGCGCTCGCAGCATGCTGACCAGATGGACGACCGGCGGCTTCACCATCGGCGGGCCTTCGTAGAACTCCGGGCTGATCAAGATCGCCTCCAGCACGGGGCGGATCTGCCAGCCGGAGCCGACGTAGGTCTGGATCAGTCCGTCGCGTACCGCTGGGGAGGGCGGCGTCGGGATGAAGTAGCTCCAGAGCTTCTCGACGAAGAAGGAGGCGTGGAGGGGGTGTTCGACGCAGAGCCGGCAGGCGTCTTCCCAGCCCCAGTTGCCGGCCCGCCCGAACACCGTCTTGACGCCGGTGTCGTGCCATTTCGGTTCGAAGCGGAAGTTATGGGAGCCCAGCTCGCTGGACCAGTCATTGCGCCACCCGGTCAGGGCGCGGGCAGCTTCGCGGATGTCGTCCTCGCTGTAGGCGCCGCGGTCGGCCCCGAGCGAGAACAGCTCCATCATCTCCCGCGCGTAGTTCTCGTTCGGCGCCCATTTGCGATTTTCGTTGCCGTTCAGCCACTGCAACATCGCCGGATCGATCGTCACCGCCTTGAAGAGGTCGAGGAACGAGCCGAAGCAGCGGCTGCGGAAGAGGTTCGACTGGTCGATCATCTGCTGGGTCTGCGAGATGGCCGCGTTGGAGGTGGCGAACCAGTCGTGGAAGACCAACGCCATCCGCTCGACCAGCGGCTGATTGCTGCGGACCATGCGGTCGAGCCACCAGAGGTGGTCGTGGCCCCAGGCGTCGGCGGGGGCGAGCGGGTTGCCGTCGTCGTCGCGGGGCGGCGGGCCGCTGAGGACGGCCTGGCCGCTGGGGCGGGTCAGCGAGTGGACGGCGCCGGTGAGGCCGAGCGAGGCAAGTTGCTCGGCCTGTCCCGGAACCGGCCCGAAGCCGGCCCGCTGCAGCAGCCGCAGCGCCTGGGTCGGGCCAAAGTCCCCTTGGAAGGCGCCGGGCGGGCGGGGGTCGAAGACGGCGGGGGCGACGGGAGCCGCCGGCAGCACCTGCCGCGGTGGCTTCCTGCCGGGCCCTCGCCGATGACCTTTCTTCGGTTTGTGCCGGTGGCGGTAGGCAAAGGCCTCGATCCGCCAGTCGCCCTGGCCGTCGGGGACCCAGCGGTAGTGCTTGTCCTTCCAGAAACGGCGCCGCTTCCGACGCCGTTTGCTCGGCCCTGCTGCGAGTGGTTTCTGCTGCGGGATCGCCATGCGCGGATAGGCCCCTTCGGGGCCTCCGGGTAGTTCTCGGCGCCGCCGGCGAGCGGCTTGACCGGCCGGCCGCGCGACTGGACGTTAGGTCCAGCCCGCGAACCGCAAGAATGAGTACGTGGAGTACCTCGTGATCGCCTTCTTCTTCGGCCTCGGCACCGCCGTCATCGGCAGGGGCAAGGGCAGCTCCTTCTTCATCTGGTTCCTGATCGGAGCCGTCCTGCCCCCGCTAGGCCTGATCGCCGTGCTCCTGTACCGGGTCGACAAGGACGAACCCGAACGCGAGTGCCCGCGGTGTCACAAGCCGCTCAAGCTCTACGTCCAGGTCTGCCCCCGCTGCGGGACGGACCTGTATCTGCCGGACCCTGCCGCCGTGCGGCATCCAGGTGTGCGGTAGAGGGGCCGGTCACCCTCCCGCGTGAATTTGTCGCGTCCCTATCGGGACAGCTCCCTGAGATAGAGCCCGCCTATGGCGGGCAGGAAATCAGATTGCATATCGCCGCTTCGCGAACATTCCCGCGGGAGGGTGACCGGCCCCTTTTCAACACGTGCAAGCAGGACGGCTGAGGGCTCGGCATCTGCAGCAAAGAAGCCGCAACGGGATCAGCCGTTCCTTCGAAGCTGCCTGGCGGAACCCTCGGCGGCGGTCTGAGTGGGAGGGATGGGGATACCCCGAGGCGGGAATGTCCGCGAAGCGCGCGATATGCAATCTGTCTTTTGCGCGCCATAGGCGCGCACCATCTCCGGGAGCTGTCCCGAAAGGGACGCGACTCAATTCCCGCGGAGGGGTATCCCCATCCCTCCCCCGCCGACCTACCGCAGCCAGGTCCGGACGATCGCGTTGGCGAAGCCCATCCCGTAGCGGAAGACCGCCGGCTTCTTCGAGTGCCCGTGCAAACGCTGGTCGACCGTGATCGGGACCTCCTTGGCGGGGATCGCCGCGCTTGATCGCCTCGATCATGAACTCGGAGGTGTGGAACTGCTCCTGGCGCAGGACCAGCTGGGGGAGGACGGTGGTGCGGACGGCGCGGTAGCCGTTGGAGCAGTCGGTGACGTGGGTGCGGGTGATGAAGGAGACGAGGCGGTTGAAGAAGACGATCCCGAGCTCGCGGGCGAAGTGGTTGCGGTCGGCGTGGCCGAGGACGCGGGAGCCGTGGGCCATCTCGACCTCGCCGTCGAGGATCGGCTTGACCAGCCGCTCCATCTCGTCGGGGCGGTGCTGGCCGTCGGCGTCGAGGGTGACCACGATCAGTCGCTCCGGATTCGACCATCAGCCGGTAGCCGGTGCGCAGCGCCGCGCCGCCGCCGCGGTTGGTGACGTGGCTTGCGACCAAAGCGCCGTGCTCGGCGGCGACGTCGCCGGTGCCGTCGCGGGAGCCGTCATCGACGACCAGGACCTCGGTGCGGATGCCGCAGACCGCCGCCGGGATCTGGTCGAGGACGACGCCGATGTTCTCGGCCTCGTTGTAGGCCGGGATCAGGATCGCGATCTTGTCGCGGAAGCGGTCCGGCAGTCCGGCCTGGCGGAACTCCTCCCAGGCGAGCCCCTCAAGGCGGCGGCGAGCTGGCGCTGGTTGCGGGCCGCCTGCGAGAGGGCCCGCAGGATCAGCAGGAAGAGGATGAAGATCGCGAAGACGGCGAGGCCGAGGATGCGGCCGCCGTTGCCTTTCTCGAAGGAGAAGGGGGAGAGCAGGCCGTTGACGACTTCCGTCCCCGAGACCAGGGCCAGGCCGAGGCCGGCAGCGATCAGGATCAGGACGTCGGCGTTGCGCAGCGAGCGCCGGCGCATCACCGCGTAGGCGACGAGCAGGACGGCCAGCAGCAGCCCGACGCCGCGGAGCGCGGTTAGTTCGGCGGGGAAGATGCCTGCTCCGGGGACCATTTGCGGCCAGAGGATATGGCCGCGAGGCCGGATGAGAGGGCAAGCCCGGCCAGCGGAAAGACCAGCGTCATCAGCACCTCGTTGCGGCGGGGGGCGGCGAGAGAGACGGCGCCGATCGCGGTGACGAGGGCGATCGGGGTCGCCAAGGCGACCAGCTCCCACCAGCGACGGCGCAGTCCGAGCAGGACGAATCCGGCCAGGCCGAGGAGGACGAGCAGGACCTGGACGACCCGCCCTGGGGTCGCTGCTCATCGCCTCGCCGACGCCGCTGCTCCACATCCGCCCGACCTTGCGCACGGTCATCGCCGCGTAGCCCAGGGGGTCGTCGCCGAGGTACTCCGAGAGGTTTTCCTTGCCGACCTTGCCGAGGGCCTCGTCGCGGGGCAGCTCAGGGTGAGCTTCGGCGACTTTGTTGAAGAGCGGAGTTGGGTCGACCGCCTCCAGCTCGGCCGAGTCCGGCGGAAGGTCGCGGCCGAGATAACGCTCGGCGAGGATCGCCTTGACCCGCTGGTATTCGCCGTCGGCGGGCAGGTAGGTGCCGACGTACAGCGCCTTGCCGCCGCCGGTCGAGATCGGCACCACCTTGTCGAGGACGACGACGTTGCGGACCGTCCAGGGCAGGATCGGGAGGAGCAGGGCGATGAGGAGAACGGCGGCGGCGGTGAGGCCGGCGCGCCAGTCGCCTCGGCGTCACGCCAGACCCGAGGGCGACCCGCGCCGCGGTGAGAACGACGAAGGCGGCCGCCGACGAACAGGTACTCGGGGCGGAACATCGCCGTCAGGCCGAAGAGGAAGCCGGGGAGGAGCCAGGCCCAGGACTCGTTCCCTTTCCGAGGCCCAGAGGAAGGCGAGCACCGCGGCCGGCAGCGTCAGCATCGCAGGCGGCTCGCTCATGATCACCCCGGTGGAGTGGATGAACGGGGGGTAGACGGCGACCGCGAAGGCGGCGAAGAGCCCGACCCAGCGCCCGTGGTCCCGCCCGCCGAGTCGCCACCCGAGCGCGAAGGCGACGAGGATCGTCGCCACCCCCAGCAGCGCCTCGACGATCCGGGCGGTGCCTTCGCGCGCGCCGCCGGTCGCGTAGAAGGCGGCCGGCGTAGAGGAACGGTGCGCCCGGTGACCAGTCGCTCGAATCCTCGAATTCGGGCCCGCCGAAGCTCTGCTCCTCGTAAAGGGCCTTCGAGAGCGCGTAGTAGGCGCGCGAGTCGTCGCCGGGGTGCTCGACCGGCTCGACGACCACATAGGCGCGCAGCGCCAAGTCCCAGCAACGCGATCGTCCCCAGCGCGATCAGCGTCCGCTTGCCGTAGCGCTGCGGCAGCGCGCGGATCCAGTCGGCGAGGGCGGTCAAGGCCGGCCCAGGCTATCCGGGGAAGCGGGTGCGGCTGGTGAATCTTCCACCGCCATAGCGTGCGAAAATTCACCAGCCGCGCGATGACGACGCTGGCGAGAGCCGCTAGCAGCGGCACCAGCACCAGCACCCGGCGCGGGGAGGCGACGAGGAGGGCGCTGAGCGCGGTGATCGCGAGGAAGATCGTGCCGATCAGCAGCGCCTCCCAGCGGCGCCGCCAGGCGAGGATCGCAAGGCCAAGCAGGCCAAATGCGACCAGCGGCCAGTGCAGCGCCTCCCAGACCGGCTCCTGCATCACGTCCCGCGGCCCGTGCGACCAGATCCGCCAGACCTTGGTGGCGACGAAGCCGGCGTACTCGCGCAGGCTCCTCCGTGACGTCGTCCCAGAGCTGTTCCTTGCCCGAGCTTCGAGAGCGCCTGGTCGGTTTCCATGCTCGGGGTAGCGATCGCGCGGCGAGGCGGGCGAGGATCTCGCTCCAAGCCTCAGTCGTCGCGGCGTCCTGCGGGTTGCGAACAGATCGGGATTTTCGCGCGACGACCTCCGCGCCGACCTTTTCCGGATCTCCGTCCGAGGGCAGGTAGGTGCCGGCGAAGAGCACCTGGCCGCCGCCGGTCGAGATCGGCACGAAGCGATCGAGCGCGACCGCGTTGCGGATCGTCCAGGGGGCGATGATGACCACCAGGCCGCGCCGAGGAAGACCGCGGCACGCAGGAGGGACCGGCGCGCCAGTCGCCGTCGCAGCTCGCGCCGAGGACGACAGAGCGCGACGAGCACTGCGATCGCCAGGTACTCCGGCCGCACCAGCGCCAGCAGCTCCGAACAGCGCCCCCGGCAGCAGCCACCTGCCCCACTGCGCCTTCCCAGCCCAGAGCAGCGCCAGCACACCCGCCCGACAGCAGCGTCGCCGCCAGCGGCTCGCTCATCAGCATCCCCTGGTACTCGAGCAGCGCCGGGTAGATCGCCACGACCAAGGCCCCCACCAGCGCGGGCCGAATCAGCGCCCGCCGACCGGGCCCCTGCGGGGACTTTCAGCGAGCGCTGCATTGCCGAGCCGCCTCCCGATCAGGTACGCGAACAGCACGCTCAGCGAGCCGATCACCGCCAGGACGATCCGCGCGAGCCGCTCGTGCACGCCACCGGTGAGCTCGTAAATCCCCGCCACGAACAGCGGCAGGCCCGGGCGAGTAGTTGCTCGACGGCTGCGTCGCCACCGGCGCCCACCGTGAACCCGTCGCCCGCCTCGAGGTTCGCCGCGATCGCCGCGTAGGCGTTCGCGTCGTAGACCGGCGCGCGCCCGTCCCAGGCCTCGTCGACCCGCAGTCCCAGCCCCAGCAGCAGGACCGCGACCAGCGCGGCGAGGCCGATGCCGGCCGCCGTGTCGCGCCGCCAGTCCGTTTTCCATCGGCCGGATTCAACTAGGAGCGATCGGTCCCGCGCGCCGCCCGAGCGTTTAAAGCTGCCGCCCTCATGCGAATCCTCATCCTCGGGGGCGACGGCTACCTCGGTTGGCCGACCGCGCTCCGCTTCTCGGCCCGCGGCCACGAAGTCTCCGTCGTCGACAACTTCTCCCGCCGCCGCTGGCACACCGAACACGGCACCGCTTCGCTGACCCCGATCGGCGAGCTCGACGAGCGCATCGCCGCCTGGCGCGAGGTCTCCGGCGAGCAGATCCGCAGCTACGTCGGCGCCGTCGAGGACGGCGACTTCCTCGACGAGGTCGTCGCCGAGACCAGGCCCGAGGCGATCGTCCACTACGGCCAGCAGGCCTCGGCGCCCTTCTCGATGCTCTCCCGCGAGCGCGCGGTCGAAACCCAGCACGCCAACGTGATCGGCAACCTCAACCTGCTCTTCGCGATGCGCGACCACGTCCCCGACGCCCACCTGGTCAAGCTCGGGACGATGGGCGAGTACGGCCAGCCCAACATCGACATCGAGGAGGGCTACATCGAGATCGAGCACAAGGGCCGCAAGGACACCCTGCCCTTCCCGAAGCTGCCGGGCTCGCTCTACCACTGCTCCAAGGTCCACGACTCGACCAACATCCACTTCGCCTGCCGCACCTGGGGCCTGCGCGCGACCGACCTCAACCAGGGCGTCGTCTACGGCGTCGAGACCGAGGAGACCGCCCGCGACGAGCGCCTCGTCACCCGCTTCGACTACGACGAGCTCTTCGGCACCGTCCTCAACCGCTTCTGCGTCCAGGCGGTGATCGGCCACCCGCTGACCGTCTACGGCGCCGGCCACCAGACCCGCGGCTTCCTCAACATCCGCGACACCCTCGCCTGCGTCGAACTGGCGGCGCTGAACCCGGCCGAGCGCGGGCGAGTTCCGCGTCTTCAACCAGTTCACCGAGCAGTTCTCGGTGCTCGAGCTGGCCGAGCTGGTCAAGGAGGCCGGCGAGCACCTCGGCTACAGCGTCGAGATCCAGCACTACGAGAACCCGCGGGTCGAGAAGGAAGAGCACTACTACAACGCGATCCACACCAAGCTGCTCGACCTCGGCCTCGAGCCGACCCTGCTGGGCGAGGAGCTGGTCGAGTCGATCATCCACGTGATCGAGCGCCACAAGGGCCGCGTGATCGAGACCGCGATCGAGCCGCGGACCCGCTGGAACCCGGCGAAATCGCCTGCCGGCCAGGCGTAGCGCCAGGCCGCGGGCAGCCACCACGCCGCTGGTACCATCGCCAGTTCCTATGCGCGCCGCCGACACGTTGATGGAATCCCTCAAGGCCGAGGGCGTCAAAGACGTCTTCGGGATCCCCGGCGGGGCGAACCTGCCGACCTACGACGCGCATGGTCGACGCCGAGTTCCGCCACGTCCAGGTGCGCCACGAGCAGGGCGGCGGCCACGCCGCCGAGGGCTACGCCCAGGCCTCGGGCCGCGTCGGCGTCGCCTTCGCCACCTCCGGCCCCGGCGCCACCAACCTCGTCACCGCGATCGCCGACGCGATGATGGACTCGGTCCCGACCGTCTTCATCACCGGCCAGGTGCGCACCGAGCTGATCGGCACCGACGGCTTCCAGGAGGCCGACATCCTCGGCGCCACCCTGCCGTTCGTCAAGCACTCCTTCGCGGTCACCGACCCGCGCCAGATTCCCGAGTACGTCCACCAGGCCTTCCACGTCGCCTCGACCGGGCGGCCGGGGCCGGTGCTGCTCGACATCCCGCAGGACCTCTCGCGCGCCGACATCGACTACGAGCCGCGCACCGAGCCGGTCGAGCTGCCCGGCTACAAGCCCTCGACCGAGGGCAACATCAAGCAGATCCGGATCGCCGCCAAAGCGCTGGCCAACGCCCGGCGGCCGATCTTCTACACCGGCGGCGGCGTCATCAACGGCAACGCCTCCGAGGAGCTGCGCGAGCTCGCCGCCTCCGACCGCTTCCCGGTCACCTCGACCCTGATGGGCCTCGGCGGCTTCCCCGCCTCGCAGCGAGAACTGGCTGGGGATGCTCGGCATGCACGGCACCTGGACCGCCAACCACGCGATGGACAAAGCCGACCTGATCGTCGCCATCGGCGCCCGCTTCGACGACCGCATCACCGGCAAACTCGACGAGTTCGCCCCGCACGCCAAGGTCATCCACATCGACATCGACCCGGCCGAGATCTCGAAGAACGTCGGCGCCCACATCCCGATCGTCGGCGACGTCAAGCAGGTGCTGCCGAAGCTGACCCGCGAGTACCGGGCGCTGCAGACCGACTCCGCGCCGCCTCGACGAGTGGTGGAACACGCTGCGCGGCTGGCAGCAGGAGCACCCGCTCTACTACGAGAGCCGGCCAGGACGGCGAGATCAAGCCGCAGTTCATGATCGAGGCGATGCACCGGGCCACCCAGGGCGACGCGATCATCACCTCCGACGTCGGCCAGCACCAGATGTGGGCGGCGCAGTACTACGGCTTCGACAAGCCCCGGCGCTGGATCAACTCCGGCGGCCTCGGGACGATGGGCTTCGGCCTGCCGAGCGCGGTCGGCGCCAAGGTCGCCTGCCCCGACGAGCAGGTCGTCTGCCTCGCCGGCGACGGCAGCCTGATCATGAACATCCAGGAGCTCGCCACCTGCGTCACCGAGGAGATCCCGGTCAAGGTCTTCCTGATGAACAACGGCTACATGGGCATGGTCCGCCAGTGGCAGGAGCTGTTCTGGGACCGCCGCTACAGCTCGGTCGACATGGGCGCGAGCCCCGACTGGGTGAAGCTGGCCGAGGCCTTCGGCGCCAAAGGCATGCGGGCCGAAAACTCCGCCGACCTCGAGGAGCAGATGGTCGCGGCGCTGGAGCACGACGGCCCGGTCCTGCTCGACGTCCGCGTCGCCCGCGAAGAGAACTGCTATCCGATGATCCCGCCGGGCAACGCCGCCCGCGACATGGTCGAGGCGCCGCGAGAGGGCGGTGCGCTGATGGAGGCCGGGACGCCCCAGGTCGGTCAAGCTCGAGGACCTGCACGTGCCCGGGCAGCTGACCGGCCGCAAGCACATCCTCTCGATCCTGGTCGAGAACAAACCGGGCGTGCTGGCCCGCGTCGCCGGGCTCTTCTCCCGCCGCGGCTTCAACATCGACACCCTCGCCGTCGGGCCGACCGACGACCCCAGCGTCTCCCGCATCACCCTCACCCTCGACGGCGCCGTCCACCCGATCGACCAGGTGACCAAGCAGCTGCACAAGCTCGTCAACGTGCTGAAGATCCGCGACATGGAGCCGGAGGAGACGGTCGCCCGCGAGATGGCGCTGTTCAAGGTCTCCTCGGCGGTCGAGAACCGGGCCGAGATCATCCAGTTCGCCGAGATCTTCCGGGCGAAAATCGTCGACGTCGCGCGGCGGACGATGACGATCGAGGTGACCGGCTCCGCCGACAAGATCGAGGCCTTCGAGCGGATGGTCCGCCCGCACGGCTTGGTCGAAATGGTGCGGACCGGCGAGATCGCGATTGGTCGCGGACACGACTGAGGCTCTCCTCGGCGCGCTCGCAAGAGGCCGCCGCAGCGGGGCGACGCACCCTGGTAAGCGTCACCACCGAGGTCGAGGTCGGCCGATCCCTGCGCGGTCGGTCTTCGCCTCGCGGCTGGCGAGCGACCGCTGGTTCTGCTGGGAGCAGCCCGACCGCGGGTTCGCGCTGGCCGGGCTGGGGGTGGCGCACGAGGCGAGCTCGCGCGGGGAGCAGCCGCTTCGCCGACGTCGCCGAGGAGTGCCTGCGGGTCGGCGGCGGCGCGGTGCTCGACGAGCCGCGCGGGCTGCCGGCCGGCGCCGGGCCGGTCTGGCTCGGCGGCTTCGCCTTCGACCCCGACGGCGGCTCGACCTCGACCTGGTCCTCGCTGCGCGCCGGCGTCGCTGGTCCTGCCCGAGGTCTCGATCTGCCGCAGCGGCGGGCGCTCGTTCCTCACCGTCAACGCGGTGGTCGCGCCGGGAGAGGACGCCGGAGCGGCTGGCGGAGCGGCTCGGCGCCCGCCTCGCGGCGCTTGCGCGCTCGACGACGCCGCTGCCGCTGCTCGATCCGCACCCGACCGCCCACGCCGAGATCCGCAGCGCCCGCCCGCCGCGCGAGTTCGAAGCCGCGGTCGAGGGCGCCACATCCCGGATCGCCGCCGGGCGAGATGAGCAAGGTCGTGCTCGCCCGCGAGGTGATCGTCGAGCGCCGCCGCCGCCCACGATCCGGCCGCGCTCTTCGGCGCGATGCGCGAGCAGTTCCCATCCTGCTTCTGCTTCTGCTGCGGCACGCCCGAGGCGGCCTTCATCGGCGCCAGCCCCGAGCTCCTGGTCCGCCGCTCCGGCGCCAGCGTCTCCACCGTCGCCCTCGCCGGCTCGACCCGGCGCAGCTCCGACCCCGCCGTCGACGACCACCTCGGCGAGCAGCTGCTGCGCAGCGACAAGGACCGCCGCGAGCAGCGGATCGTCGCCGAGCGGATCGTCCGCGCCCTGCGCCCGCACGCGGTCTGGGTCGAGGCGGCGCCCGAGCCGGAGATCGTCAAGGTGGCGAACATCCAGCACCTGGCGACCCCGGTGATCGCCCAGCTGGCCGAGCCCCACTCGGCGATCGAGCTGGCCGGCATGCTGCACCCGACCCCCGCGGTCGGCGGCGAGCCCTGGCCCGCGGCCGCCGCGGCGATCGCCGAGCTCGAGGGCATGGACCGCGGCTGGTACGCCGCCCCGGTCGGCTGGATGGACGCGACCGAGGACGGCGAGTTCTGCGTCGCCCTGCGCAGCGCCCTCCTCCGCGACCGCGAGGCCCACCTCTTCGCCGGCGTCGGCGTCGTCGCCGGCTCCGACCCGGCCGCCGAGCTGGCCGAGACCGAGGTCAAGCTCGGGGCGCTGTTGCCGCTGCTGGCGGAGTAGTGCCGACGCATCTGCCGGCGGGTAGATCCGATGCCTCGCATGACTCGCTGCTGATCGTGCATGGGCGCGTGCGCCGGCTCTGCGCCCGGCCGTCGCCTGGCGGCGGTCAAGCTGCCGAAAGTCGCAATGGACCGCTGCTGACCGTTGATGCTCTCGGTGGGGCGCCGAATCGCTCGGTCTGCAGTGACCATCGACGGTCGAGTCGGCGGTGTATCGTCGGTCGCCGCCCGCCTGGTCGCCGGCCGGCACGCAGATTCGCCTTCAGCTGGTCTGACGACGGACGGCGCCCCGGGTTCGGCAGGCTCCGGGACGAGTCTCGCCTCGGATCTCAGTCGCAGCGGCGGACGGTGAGCCGATTCCCGGCTCGACGAGCGGGTTCGAACCCGTCTTCTCGCCAGACGGGCACACGATCGCCTTCCCGCCAGCCAGCGCGAAGCCCAGCACGGAGCGATGCGGGGCGATCCGTCTTCGACAGCGTCTCGATCTGGCTCGCCGACCTCGAGCCGCGGACGGTCGCGGCAGCATGACTCCCTGGCGCGACGGCGTCTCTCGCGTTCCCCGCCTCCTTCTCCCCGGACGGATCGACGCCTGGCCGTCGACGCAGGAGGGTCGAGGCGGCGCAGTCGAGCGGCGGCGATCGGGCTCGACGGCGCGGCCGATCAGGCGTGCTCGCGCGCAACGCCTACGAACCCGTCTATTCGCCCGGACGGCCGTCGATCGCCTTCCTGCGACGCCGGTCAACGGCGAGGCGCTTGCCCAGAGGCAGGCCGAACCCTCGACCCGCTCGCCGACCGATCTTCGTCGATGGAGCTCCGACGGTCGGGGTCTGGCGGCTGACGCACAGACGCGGAAGCCGCGAGGTGGCGCCGCGCTGGGATCCCTCCGGCCGAGCGACTCGCCTACACTCGGCTCGACTCGCAGAGTCGGCCCAAGCCGAAGCCGTCCGCTCCGGCTTCGGCGAAGCGATCATGGACGATCAACGTCGACGGCACCTGCCCGACGACGGTCCTCATCGCGGCCCGGATCGATGTACTTCGCCGCCGCCTGGCAGCCGGGCTCCGGACGCGAGGCCGGGCCGATCAGCTGCTGATCGCGGTCTGACGGCCGCCGCCAGGCGGCGGTGGAGCGCGACGTTGGTCTCGCGGTCGGTCTTGACCTCGATCAGGCCGGTGCCGGCGGCGAGGGCGTCCGGGCAGCTCGGCGAGCGACTCGAGGCGGCGGTGGGGGAGGTCGAAGAGCGCGGCGGCCTTGGCGACGTCGACCCCGCGGGGGGTGCCGAGCAGGGCCTCGAACTCCTCGCCCTCCAGCGCCGACTCCTGCGGGCAGGAAGTGGAAGATGCCGCCGCCGTCGTTGTCGATGACGACGATCCGGACCGGGGTCGCGACGTCGCGCAGCGCCGCGAGGCCGCCGAGGTCGTGGAGGAGGCCGAGGTCGCCGGTGACGATCGTCGTCGGGCGGCCGCTGGCCTGGGCGGCGCCGATCCCGGAGGAGACGAGGCCGTCGATGCCGTTGGCGCCGCGGTTGGAGAGGAAGAGGACGTCGGCGTCGCCGGCGGCGAGGAACGCCTCCTGGTCGCGGATCGGCATGCTCGAGCCGGTGTAGACGAGGTCGCCGTCGCGGTGGGCGGCGCCGAGCGCGCGGTGGAGGGCCGGCTCGGTGATCTCGCCGTCTCCGGTCGAGCGCCTCGTCGAGCGCCGCCTGGGCGGCCGCCTCGGCCTCGAGCCAGCGCTCGCGGCAGCGGCCGTTCCCGTCCCTCCAGCCCTTCCAGCCGCGCCGCCCAGCCCGAGGCGAGCTCGGTCGGGTCGGCGCGGAGGATCGCCGCCGCGCGGTTGGTCGGCTCGTTCCAGCCGCCGTAGGGGTCGATCGACGATCTGGTCGGCGCCGCTCGCCTCGATCCAGGCCCGCAGCGGCTTGCTGGTCGGCATCGCGCCGAAGCGGAGGATCAGGTCGGGGACGACCGAGCGGGCGAAGTGCTCCTCGCGCAGCAGCAGGTCGTAGGCGGCGACGACGTGGGAGCGGTCGTGGGGGCCGCAGCGGAGCTGCGAGGTCGGGTCGGCGAGGATCGGGAAGCCGGCGACGCGGGCGAGGTGGGCGAGCGGCTCGCGCAGCTCGGGGTCGAGCTGGCGGCCGGCGACGATCACGCCGGAGATCGCGTTGCCGATGTGGCCGGCGACCTCGTCGAGGAGGAAGGCCGAGGGCTCGAGGTCGATCGTGCGTGACCGCGGTCAGCGGCCGGCCGTCGCGCCCCTCCAGCGCCAGCGGGTCGGTCGCGGTCACCGCTCCCTCGACCGGCACCGGCGCCAGCGGCTCGCGCCAGGGCAGGTTGAGGTGGACCGGGCCCGGCCGGGTCTCGCCGCGGGCCGCCGCCAGCGCCCGGCAGGCGACCGAGCGGTAGTGGAGCAGGCCGCCGTCGTCGGCCTCGTGGGTCCCGACTTCGCAGAACCAGCGCACCGAGGAGCCGAAGGGCTTGATCTGGTCGATCGTCTGCCCGGCGCCGATCCCCCGCAGCTCCGGCGGCCGGTCGGCGCTCAGGACCACCAGCGGAATCCCCGATTCGTCGGCCTCGACGACCGCGGGGTGGTAGTTGACCAGCCGCCGTCCCCGAGGTGCAGAGCAGCGCCACCGGCTCGCCGCTCGCCTGCGCCGCCCCGAGCGCGAAGAAGCCGGCCGAGCGCTCGTCGACGATCACCTTCACCTCGATCTCCGGCTGCCGCCAGAGCGCCACCGCCAGCGGCGTCGAGCGCGAGCCGGGGGAGATGACCGCCAGCCGCAGCCCGCCGCGCGCGAGCTCCTCGGCGAAGGCCGAGGCGAGGGCGGTGTTGGCGTTGGTCGGGTCCATGGGGCGGCGTGTCGCTTTGTCTCGCATAGGGAGACAACTCGACACGTGCAGGCTAGATGCGATGCGCCTGCAGCGCCTCCTCGTCGATCTCGACGCCGAGGCCGGGGCCGGGGGGGAGGTGGAGCATGCCGTCGCGCAGCTCGCACTCGACCGCGGCGATCGTCGAGGCGAAGAGGCGCTGGGTGGCGAGGCCGTGGGCGAGGTGCAGGCGCTCGGGGTGCTCCGTCTCGGCGAGGCTGAGCGCGACCTGCGCCGCGGCGGCGATCCCGACCGGCCCGTCGAGGGCGCTGGTGACGTAGGCGGGGAGGACGTCGGCGATCGCCAGCGCTTCCTCCGGCCCACCGACCTTGGAGAGCTTGATCCCGGTGCAGGCGCAGGCGCCGAGCGCGACCGCCTGCTCGCGCCTCCGCGAGCGTCGCGACGCTCTCGTCGGCGGCAAGCGGGATCGAGGTCCGCCGCCGCGAGCTCCGCCATCGCCTCCAGCCCCGCCACCGGCTGCTCCGCCAACTCGATCCCGAATGGCTCCAGCTCCGCCAGCGTCCGCCTTCGCCGTCTCCAGGTCCCAAGCCTCGTTCGCGTCGACCCGAATCCGCACCCCGGGCCCCAGCGCCTCCCGCACCGCCCGCACCTGCTCCACGTCTCCGATCCGCGAGTCCGCGAGAACCCGTCTTGAAGATGGGTTGACGCGGACTCGGCACCGAGCTTGAGCTTGAAGGTCGTGAATCCGTCCTCGGCCCACCGTTCGCGCCTCGGCCGCGACCGCCTCCGGCGGTCCCGCGACCAGCGTCGCGTTGCACGCGGACCGGCTTCGTCCCGCTCGCCCTCACCTGCGTCCTTTCCAGCGTCCGCCGACCCCGCAGATCCATCAGCGCCGTCGCGCACCGCGCACCGCGCCGGCGCCGAGCAGCTCGCCTCAGCCGCCTCCGGTGCTCCCCCCAGCCCTCCAGCTCCCGCACCACCTGCGCCAGCGTCGCCCCGCCCCGCAACGACAGCGGCACCGCTTCGCCCAGCCCATCGACCCCGTCCTCGTCCCGCACCCGCAGCAGCACCATCTCCCGCTGCTGCAGCGCTCCGCGCGCGGTCACGTACGGCTCCTTGAACGGAAGCGCGTAGGGGATGACCTCGACCGAGCTGAGGCGCACGCCCCGAGTCTCTCAGGCGGAGATCAGCAGACCCGACGGTGACCAGCAGGCTGAAGACGCCGAGCAGCGCGCCGGTCTGCGCCAGGACCGCGTTCAGCGCCGGCCCGTCGCGGCGCTCGGCCAGCGTCTTCGCCGGCTTGATCGCCAGCGGCGCGCGCGAACAGCCCGATCAGCGGCAGCAGGCTCGCGTCGCCGGCGACCAGCGCGATCGGCAGGACCATGAAGCCGCCGCCGATCAGCACCCGGTAGAGCTGCACCGCGCTGTCGCGGCCGATCCGCACCGCCAGCGTGTTCTTGCCCGCCCGGCGGTCGGTCTCGACGTCGCGGACGTTGTTGACGACGATGATCGCGGTGGCGAGGAAGCCGATCGAGATCGAGAGCCCCAGCGGCAGCGCGTCGAGCTCCTCCAGCTGCACGTAGTAGGAGCCGTTGACCGCGACCAGGCCGAAGAAGAGGAAGACGAAGACCTCGCCGAAGCCGGCGTAGCCGTAGGGCCGCGGGCCGCCGGTGTAGAGGACGCCGGCGGCGATCGAGAGGACGCCGATCACGAGGATCACCCGCCCGCGACCGCCGTCAGGTAGATCCCGCAGGCGACGGCGACCGCGAAGGCGATCCAGGTCGCCCGCATCACCCGCTGCGGCGTCACCATGCCCGCTGGCGGTCACCCGCACCGGGCCGAGCCGGTCGGCGGTGTCGGCGCCGCGCTTGGCGTCGGAGTAGTCGTTGGCGAGGTTGGTGCCGATCTGGATGAAGATCGAGCCGACCAGCGCCGCGAAGAAGGCGCCCCAGCGCGGCAGGCTGCCGTACCACTGCACCGCCGCCGCGGTCCCGACCAGGACCGGGGCGATCGCCGCCGGCAGCGTCCGCGGCCGCGCCGCCATCAGCCAGATCCTCATGCGCGCTGGGGGAACTGCGAGAAGTCGGGCTGGCGCTTCTGCTTGAAGGCCTCGCGCCCCTCGGCCGCCTCGTCGCTGCCGTAGAAGAGGAGGTTGGCGTCGTGGGCGAGCTGCTGGATCCCGGCGTAGCCGTCCTCGTGGGCGTTGAAGCTGGCCTTGACCAGGCGCAGCGCGAAGGGGGAGAGGGCGAGCATCTCGCGGCACCAGGCGACGGTCTCGCGCTCCAGCTCGGCGACCGGCACGACCGCGTTGACCAGGCCCATCTCCAGCGCCTCGCTCGGCGTCGTACTGGCGGCAGAGCATCCAGAACTCCTTCGCCTTCTTGGTCCCGACCAGGTCGCGCAGCAGCGAGGCGCCGTAGCCGCCGTCCCAGGAGCCGACCCGCGGGCCGGTCTGGCCGAAGACGGCGTTGTCGGCGGCGATCGTCAGGTCGCAGCAGAGGTGGAGGATGTGGCCGCCGCCGATCGCGTAGCCGGCGACCATCGCGACGATCGGCTTCGGCAGCCGCCGCATCTGGATCTGCAGGTCGGTGACGTGGAAGCGGCCGACCGAGGCGCCCTCGGCGACGTAGCCGGTGTCGCCGCGGACGGTCTGGTCGCCGCCGGAGCAGAAGGCCCGCTCACCGGCGCCGGTGAAGACGATCACGCCGACGTCGGGGTCCTCGCGCGCCAGCTCCATCGCCGCGCGAGACCTCGATCAGCGTCTGCGGCCGGAAGGCGTTCAGCACCTCGGGCCGGTCGATCGTCACCTTGGCGATCCCGCCGCCGGTCTCGTAGCGGATGTCCTCGTAGTCGCCGGACCCGCGCTGCCACTCGATCGGCGCGTAGAGATCCTGCTCGGGCGGGGCTCCTTTGTGGCGTTTGGGCATGATGGGGACGATATCCCGATGAAGCTCGACGACTGGCTCTCGCAGAGATCACAGAGCTGCCCCGACCGGACGGCGCTGGTCGCCGACGGGCGGAGATGACCTACGCCGAGCTCGAGGCGGAGGCGACCTGGGTCGCGCGGCGGCTCGCCGCCCACGGCGTGCGCCGCGGCTCGACCGCGGCCCTGACCATGCACCCGCGCCGCGAGCAGGTCGTCCTCATCCACGCGCTGATGAAGCTCGGCGCGGAGCTGCTGCCGCTGGGCCCGCGGCTGACCGCCGCGGAGCGGGCGGCGATCGTCGCCGCCGAGGAGCCGATCATCGACCTCGACGACCCCGGCCAGCTGACCCAGACCGAGGCCGACATGCCGCTGCTCGGCGAGCACGACATGGACGACGTCTGCTGCCGCGTCCTGACCAGCGGCAGCACCGGCACACCGCGGCCGGTCGCCGCTCAGCTACGGCAACTTCCTCTGGAACGCGGTCGGCTCCGGCTTCAACATCGGCGTCGAGCCCGACCGACCGCTGGCTCTGCTGCGTCCCGCTCAGCCACATCGCCGGCCTCGGGATCGTCATGCGCTCGGTCATCTACGGCACCGCCGCGGTCGTCCACGACGGCTTCGACGTCGACCGGGTGGGGGAGGCGCTGGAGCGCGACGGGATCACCCAGGTCTCGCTGGTGGCGACGATGCTGACCCGGCTGCTCGAGGCCGGCGTCGACCTCTCCGGGCCGCGGGCGATCCTCGTCGGCGGCGGCCCGGTGCCGGAGGAGCCGCTGGAAGAGGCGATCGCCAAGGGCGCGACCGTGGTCCAGACCTACGGCCTGACCGAGACCTGCTCGCAGGTGACGACCCTCGCCCCGGCCGACGCGCAGCGCAAGCTCGGCTCGGCCGGCCGGCCGCTGCTGACCACGCACCTGCGGATCCAGGACGGCGAGATCCTCGTCCAGGGCCCGACCGTCGCCCCCGGCAGCGCCGACGCCGACGGCTGGCTGCACACCGGCGACCTCGGCCACATCGACGAGGAAGGCTTCCTCTACGTCCGCGACCGGATCGACGACATGATCGTCAGCGGCGGCGAGAACGTCGATCCCGGCCGAGGTCGAGGAGGTGCTGCTGCGCCACCCGCAGGTGGCCGAGGCGGCGGTGATCGGCCGCGAGGACCCCGAGTGGCAGCAGGCGGTGACCGCGGTCGTCGTGCTCGAGAGCGGCTCCGAGGTCACGCCCCGACGAGCTGCGCCGCCACTGCGCCGAGTCGCTGGCCGGGTTCAAGGTGCCGAAGCGGGTCGAGCTCGCCTCGGCGCTGCCGCGCACGCCCTCGGGCAAGCTGATGCGCAGGGCGCTCCGCTGAGCTCCGATAGCCTGCCCGCGCTCATGCGAACCGACGACATCTTCTACGACAAAGACGCCGACCTGGGCAAGCTCGACGGCAAGACCGTCGCCATCCTCGGCTACGGCTCCCAGGGTCACGCCCACGCCCTCAACCTCAAGGACTCCGGCGTCGAGGTGGTCGTCGGCCTGCGGCCCGACTCCTCCAGCCGCGCCAAGGCCGAAGCGGCCGGCCTCGAGGTGCTCGACGTCGCCGAAGCCGCCAGCCGCGGCGACCTGGTGATGATCCTGCTGCCCGACGAGAAACAGGCCGAGGTCTGGCGCGAGGAGATCGCCGACGGCATCGCCCCCGGCAACCTGCTGCTCTTCGCCCACGGCTTCGCGATCCACTTCGGCGAGATCGAGCCGCCGCCCGGCGTCGACGTCGGCATGGTCGCGCCGAAGGGCCCGGGCCACCTGGTCCGCCGCCAGTACGAGGAAGGCAGCGGCGTGCCCTGCCTGATGGCCGTCCACCAGGACGCCTCCGGCGAGGCCCACGACCTCGTCCTCGCCTACGCCTCCGGGATCGGCGGCGGCCGCGCCGCGGTGATCGAGACGACCTTCAAAGACGAGTGCGAGACCGACCTCTTCGGCGAGCAGGCCGTCCTCTGCGGCGGCGCCTCGGAGCTGGTCCGCGCCGGCTACGAGACCCTGGTCGAGGCCGGCTACGACCCGCGCCTCGCCTACTTCGAGTGCCTGCACGAGCTGAAGCTGATCGCCGACCTGATGTACGAAAAGGGCATCCAGGGCATGCGCTACTCGATCTCCAACACCGCCGAGTACGGCGACATGACCCGCGGCAAACGCGTGATCGGCGAGGAGTCCCGGGCGGCGATGAAGCAGATCCTCTCCGAGATCCAGTCAGGCGACTTCGCCCGGGAGTTCATCGCCGAGAACCGCGCCGGCAACGAGAACTTCGACCGGATGCGCAACGAGGGCGCGGGGCACCAGATCGAGGAGGTCGGCCACGACCTCCGCGACATGATGCCCTGGATCGACCAGGGTTTTAAGGACACGAAGTAGGGCGTGGTGGGGGAGGGGCGGCGGCCTGGGTCTCCGGGGAGCACCTCCGCCTGAGTCGCGTCGGCTACTGGCTGACGGCTCCGTGCGAAGGTGCTTTGGACCTCGGCTCCATGCTGAGTACCCCCGCGGACGCTCCCGACCAGCGCCCCTCCAGTGAAGCGTAGGTCCGTGGATCGGGCCTCCGGGTCCGTCTCGCCCTCGGGTAGGCGGCCGTCGCGGCCGACGTAGCCGTCCTTGCCGCCGACGCAGATGTAGATCGCGTCTTCGTCCTCGCTGAGGTTCTTGAGGCTGCGGACTACTTGGGCGTCCACCCAGGCGAAGCCGCCTGGGCCTAGCTCGTGCTTGGTGCCGTCGAGGTCGATCTCCATCCGGCCCTGGTGGACGAAGTAGAGCTCCTCCTGCTCGTCGTGGAAGTGCTTGCCGGACTCGTAGTTGGGCGGCATCACGATCGCGTTGACGCCGAAGGCGGTGACTCCCAGCTCCTTGCGGACCTTGCGGAAGCCCCAGCCCTCGCCGAGGTCGTCGAGGTTGGCGACGGCGTAGCCGTCGCCCTTGCGAATGCCCTGCGTTCTCTTCGTTCATGGGAAAGAACCCTAAAGGCGCTAGAGAGTAGGTAAAGGTTTCCTTCCGGAACGGTGGCATACGATCTGCTGACAATTTTCTGGAACGCTAAAAGGAGGAGTCATTGATGGACGACGGACAGACTGGACAACCCGATCCGGTGGGGGAGCAGGTCTCGCCCGCTTCGGATGCGCCTCCGCCCCCACCTCCACCTGTCGCGACGGGCGTCGATGGGCTTGCGCAGACCGACAAGACCGATGCGGAGAGAAAGGCCTTGCTGGCGAACACTCTGCAGGGACAGGTCGCGAACGGCGCTCGGATCGAGTCGCAGGGCGACTTCCAGGCGGTTGTGGTTAGGGGTCACCGGGTCAATCACCTACTTCACTTTTTTATCGGACTCATCACCCTGGGGATTTGGTGGCTCGTCTGGATTGTCATCGCGATCACTGGCGGAGAGAAGCGGCAGATGATCACCGTCGACCCAATTCGGCAACGTCTTCGTCCAGAAGGTCTAAGTCGATGGACTCCAGCCGCGGCTCAGCGCCGCCGCCCTGGGCGTTAGAACCGGCTGCGGCCTGGGTCTACTTGGGAATCTCCGTCGTCCTAGCCTTCACCGACGTACTCCCCTTGGTCTTTGTACTGGGGGTTCTGGCGACCGTCTTCACCTACTTGGACCGCAGTGCACACGGCTTCCCCGCTTTTTGGTGGACCGTTGCCGTCTTCTTTCTCGGTCCGCTGGCCTACCTGGCCTTCGTCTATCGGCGGCCGCGACATCCCGTTATGTACTCGCCTGAGGCGGCTGTCTCCCAGCAGTCACGCATGGTCCGGGGTCTGCCGCCGAAGGCCCCGGCACCAACGCAAGGATCAAGCGCCCCGGCTGACTGGTATCCGGACCCGGAAAGCGAAGCCAGACTCCGCTACTGGGACGGCGCGGCTTGGACCGACCACACCGCTCAGTAATTCAGATCGCCGCAGGCGGTGGCGGTGGCGCGGTCACAGGTGCGGCTTCGCCGCCGTTGGCCTTCTCTTCGCCGATCGGCGGGTAGTCGTCGGTCAGCAGGGCGACGTAGCCGTAGAGGCGGGCGTAGAAGCTGTTGACGAAGGTCAGTGCGCTGTTGACTCCCTCGGGCTGGTAGCCGCGGAAGACGATCGTCAACCAGGCGATCACCGCCACCCAGAGGTGCATGTAGTTGACCGCGTAGGAGACGATCAGCATCGGCAGCGCCAGGATCAGGCGGAAGAAAGCCTTGAGGCGGCTCTGGCTGCTCGGCCGCTGGGGCGAAGTTGACCCGGATCGGATAGCTCGGATCGTCGGAGAGTCCGAACGGGGGCCATTCGTCGGTCTGCAGGTAGAGCCAGGCTCCGGTGCGGACTCCGTAACGGACGACGCCGGAGTTGAACTCGTAGAGCCACTCGGGGTAGCGGCCGAGGATCATGATCGCGACCCAGGCGAAGAGGTGGGTGAAGATGAAGAGGATGCCCCAGAAGGCCGCGACGATCACCCACGGGATCGCCAGGATCGGCCGGAAGAAGGTGGTCCATCGGTTCGGGTCCGGGTTGAAATCGGCTTCGTACTGGACTGGATACATCGTGCTCCCCTCGTCGTGGACGGCGACTGAACGGCGGTGCCGAGCCTAACTCCGGACCCGGCGGCAGCGGCTTGGCCTGGTCAATAACCTGTCGATCCGGATGGCGCCTCAGACGACCGTGCAGATTCCCAGCGAGATCAAGCCCGCCGACGGCCGCTTCGGCTGCGGGCCCTCGAAGGTGCGCCCGGAGGCGCTCGAGCGCCTCGCCGAGCGCTCCGACCTGATGGGAACCTCGCACCGCCAGGCGCCGGTGCGCGACCTCGTGCGCGAGGTTCGCGATCGGCCTGGGGAGCTTTTCTCGCTTCCCGACGGCTACGAGATCGTCCTCGGCAACGGCGGCACCACCGCCTTCTGGGAGGCGGCGTGCTGCCTGGCTCGTGCGCGAGCGGGCACTGCATCTCACCTACGGCGAGTTCTCCTCCAAGTTCGCCAAGTCGACCGCTGCGGCGCCGTTTCTCCAGGCCCCGATCGTCGTCGAGGCCGACCCGGGCGACGCGCCCGAGCCGACCGCCGACCCCGCCGCCGACGTCATCGCCTGGGCCCACAACGAGACCTCGACCGGCGTGATGGTCGACGTTCGGCGGCCCGCGGGCGCGGGCGAGGCGCTGGTTCTGATCGACGCCACCTCCGGCGCCGGCGGCCTTCCCCTGGATCCGACCCAGGCCGACGCCTACTACTTCGCCCCGCAGAAGGGTTTCGCCGCCGACGGCGGCCTTTGGCTCGCCGCCCTCAGCCCCGCCGCGATCGCCCGCATCGAGGAGCTCGACGACGCCGACGACCGCTGGCAGCCCGCCTTCCTCTCGCTGCAGACCGCGCTCGAGAACTCGCGCAAGGAGCAGACCTACAACACGCCGGCGCTGGCGACCCTGCTGCTGCTGAGCGACCAGGTCCAGTGGATGCTGGGGCTGGGCGGTCTCGCCGGCTGCGTCGAGCGCACCTCCGACTCCTCCGGCCGCCTCTACGGCTGGGCGGAGGGCAGCGATTTCGCAACCCCCTTCGTCGCCGACCCCGCCAAGCGCTCGCTGGTCGTCGGCACGATCGACTTCGCCGACTCGGTCGACGCCGCGGCGCTCGCCGCCGCCCTGCGCGCCAACGGGATCGTCGACGTCGAGCCCTACCGCAAGCTCGGCCGCAACCAGCTGCGGGTCGGGATGTTCCCCGCGGTCGACCCCGACGACGTCGAGGCGCTCACCGCCTGCATCGACTGGGTCGTCGCGAACGTGGACGGGGTCGCCTCGTGAAGGTCCTGGTCAAGGAGAAGATCGCCGACTCGGGCGTCGAGTTGCTGCGCTCGCAGTTCGAGGTCGACCTCGGCCTGGAGATGTCCGACGAGGAGCTGCGCGAGGAGATCGGCTCATACGACGCGATCCTGATTCGCTCGGCGACGCAGATGACGCCGGAGCTGATCGAGCTGGCGAGCAACCTGAAGGTGATCGGCCGCGCCGGAACCGGCGTCGACAACGTCGACATCCCGGCCGCGACGCGCCGCGGGATCATCGTCGCCAACGCGCCGGAATCGAACTCCGTCGCCGCCGCCGAGCACACGCTCGCGCTGGCCCTCGCCCTCTTCCGCAATGTCCCGCAGGCACACGGCTCGCTGGTTGACGGTCGCTGGGACCGCGCCAAGTACAAGGGTGCCGAGCTGTACGGCAAGACGCTCGGCGTGATCGGCTTCGGCCGCATCGGCCAGCTGGTCGCCAAGCGCGCGCAGAGCTTCGACATGACCGTCGTCGCCTTCGACAAGTTTGTCTCCGCCGAGCGCTTCAAAGAGCTCGGCGTCGAGGGGCTGGACAGCATCGAGGAGGTGCTGGGCCGCTCCGACCTGATCACCCTGCACACGCCGAAGACCCCGGAGACGATCGGGATGATCAATGCCGAGACGATCGCCGCGGCGAAAGACGGCGCCCGGATCGTCAACTGCGCCCGCGGCGAGCTGGTCGACCTCGACGCGCTGCTGGCGGGACTGGAGTCGGGCAAGCTCGGTGGCGCCGCACTTGACGTCTTTCCCTCCGAGCCCTTCACCGAGCACCCGATCTTCTCCCGCTCCGACGTGGTCGTCACCCCGCACCTCGGCGCCTCGACGGCAGAGGCCCAGGACCGAGCCGGGGTCGTCACCGCCGAGCAGGTGACCGCCGCCCTGACCGGCGGCGTCGTCACCAACGCGGTCAACATCGCCGCCGTGCGCCCCGAGGCGATGGAGGCCCTGGCGCCGTTCGTCCCGCTCTGCGAAAAGCTGGGTCGCCTCGCTCAGGGTCTGGCCGACGGCTCGGTCGAGAAGGTCAGCGCCGAATTCCGCGGCCGTATTGCCTCCCATGACACCCGCCTGCTCGGGATCGCGGTGATGGCGGGGATTCTCTCCGGCAACACCGAGGAGCCGGTCAACCTGGTCAACGCGCCACAGATGGCCGAGGAGCGCGGGATCGAGCTCGCCGAGACGACCGATGCCAGCGCCGAGGACTTCACCGAGCTGGTCAAGGTCCGCGTCCACACCGCGGGCGGCGAGGTCGAGGTCGCGGGGACCAGCGTCGGGCCGCGCAACGAGCCCTACCTCGTCTCGGTCTGGGGCGAGAGCTTCTACCTGCCCTTCGACGAGCACATCGCGGTCCTCCGCTACGCCGACCAGCCGGGGATGATCGGCCGGGTCGGCACTTTGTTCGGCGAAGAGGGGGTCAACATCGTCTCCGCCGCGGTCGGCGCCGAAAGCGGGGGAGAGCGGGCGGTGATGGCGCTGACGACCGACGCTCCGGTGCGCTTCGAGGCGATCGAGAAGATCCTCGGCCTCGACGGCTTCTCCAACGGCCGCTCGGTCGATCTCTAGAAGGGCTCGGCGACAGAGCGCCAGCGCACTCCCAAAGGGGAGCGCAACGTCCGCCCTGACCCGTTGTTCCCTTAAATGGGCTCCGGCCCCAGGCCAGGGACTTATGAAGAAGGCGATCCTCATTTTGTTGGCGACGCTCGCCATCGTGCCGGCGGGCCTTGCCGATGCCGAATCCGGGCCGGTCAACCTGTTGATCAGCGGCGGCAAGGAAAACAATGCCTTCCACGTCGCGCTCAGCCCCGACGGCCGCAGCTATCTGATCCTCTCCACGATCCCGCTGGAAGTCGGCGGCGACCTCTGCTCCCATCCGGAAGAAATCCCGACGGAACTCTCCTGCAAGGCGACGGCGATCGCCGGTTTCGAAGTGAATGCCGGCGGCGGTGCCGACTTCGTCATCTTCACCAGCGATATCCCGGTTCCGGTCACGATTCGCGGCGGACCGGGAAGGGACAAACTCTCGGGTGGCGGCGCGGCGGACAAGATCATCGGCGGTCCGGATGACGACACCTTGATCGGGCGGCGCGGGGACGACTGGATCCTTGGTGGGCCGGGGCAGGACAATCTGATCGGGGGACCCGGTAACGATCAGCTGCGCGGCGGGCCCGACAAGGACAAGCTGGTCGGCGGACCCGGGCAGAACGAGCTAATCCCCTAGGGCTGACTAGGCGGACTCGCGCGCAGGTTCGCGGGCGCCGACGAGCCGGCCGCCGACGAAGGCGATCGCGACCAGCAGGCCGATCAGCGAAAGCGCCGCGTCGAGCCGGAAGCCGGCCTGGACTCCATCGACGAAAGGCGGGATCGCACCGGAGAAGACGGTGGTGGTAAGGCCGAGGCCGATCGAGCCGCCGGCGATTTGGAACATGTAGATGATCCCGCCGGCGAGGCTGGTCTGGGAATCGTCCACCGACGTCACCCCGGCGGTGGTGGCGGTGGGGTAGAAGCTGCCGATCCCGAGGCCGAGAATCACCATGCCTGGAACCAGGGACCCGTAGTCGGAGTTGCCGTCGACATGCGAGAAGAGGAAGGGCGCGGCGGTGATGCAGGCAGCGCCGAAGACCACCAGAACCTTGGCTCCGAGTCGGTTGTAGAGCGGTCCGGCGACGAAGGATACGAGGGCGAAGGTGGCGAGGAAGGGCAGCATCCCGACCCCGGCTTCCAGCGGCGAGTAGCCCAGGTGCTTCTCCATGAACTGCGGCAGGTAGAGGAGGGCGGCGAAGAAGGTCGCCGACATGAAGAGGATCGCGATGCAGGAGGCGGTGAAGCTCTCGTTGCGCATCACCTCCCTGGGGACCAGCGCGTGGCTACCCGCCCGGCGCTCGAGCGGTCCGAAGGCGATCAGCAGGGTTGCGGCGAGGACCAGTAGCCCGATCACCCGCGGGTCGCTCCAGCCCCAGTCGGCGACCTGGTCGAGGGCGACCAGCAGCGAGACGAGGCCGACCGAAATCGTCGCGATCCCGGTGTAGTCGATCCGTCGCTCACCGGGGTCGGGCTCCTTGACGTGGACGAGGAGCCAGGTCACGGCCACCGCGAAGACCGAGATCGGGACATTGAGGAAGAAGATCCAGCGCCAGCTCAGCTCCTGGGTGAGGACACCGCCGATCAATGGCCCGATCGCGTTGCCGAGGCCGGCGGCGCCGATGATGATGCCGCCCGCGAGTCCGGCTTTCTCTTCCGGCAACAGCTCGTAGGTCATGCCGAGGATCGCCGGCCACATCAGCGCCCCGCCGACCCCCATCAGCACCCGCGCCCCGATCAGCCAGGTCTCGCTTTGCGCGGCGCCGCCAAGCGCCGACATCGAGGCAAAGATCGCGGTACCGAGAAAGAATGCGTTGCGGCGGCCGAACATGTCGGCGAGGCGGCCGCCGGTGACGATCAACACTCCGAAGGTGAGCGCGTAAGCGTTGACCACCCACTGGATCGTGTTGATGTTGGTCTCGAAGTCCTGCTCCATCGTCGGCAGGGCGACGTTGATCGCCGAGAAGTCGTTGGCGATGACGACGACGGCCATTCCCATCGCGAAGAGGGCGAGCCAGTTGGTGCGTTCCGGCTTGGCGATGGCGGCAGCCTACGCTAAGGTTCGGAGCCGAATGAGCTTCCGGCTCGACAGCCTCGCGCTACTCCTTCTCCTCCCCCCTCGGGGGGAATAGCGCTGGGCGGCGCGATAGCCGCGAGAGAAAAAGGCCATTCGAATCACAGAGAGAAGGAGAGGTCCGATGGGACCGCAAACCGAAGGAAATACCGACGCCAACCGCGTCCACATCTTTGACACCACGCTGCGAGACGGTGAGCAGTCGCCCGGGATCTCGCTGAACACCGCCGAGAAGGTCGAGATCGCCCAGCAGCTCTCCCGCCTGGGGGTCGACGTGATCGAGGCCGGCTTCCCGATCACTTCGCCCGGAGACTTCGAGGCGGTGCAGAAGATCTCGCGAGTGGTCGAGGGCCCGGTGATCTGCGGTCTCGCTCGCACCCACAAGGCCGACATCGATGCGGCCTGGGGAGCGGTGAAGGAGGCGCCGCGCCCGCGCATTCACACCTTCATCTCGACCTCGGACATCCACATCGAGCACCAGCTGCAGACCGACCGCGAGGACGTCAAGGGCCAGGCCCGGGCGGCTGTCTCGCTGGCCAAGTCCTACTGCGAGGACGTCGAGTTCTCGCCGATGGACGCGACCCGGGCCGACATCGAGTTCACCGCCGAGGTCTGCGCGATCGCCGTCGAGGAGGGTGCGACCGTCGTCAACATCCCCGACACCGTCGGCTACACGACTCCGGAGGAGTACGCCGACTACTTCCGGCGTCTGTACGAGCTGGTGCCGGCACTGCGCGACGTGGAGATGTCAGTCCACTGTCACGACGATCTGGGGATGGCCGTGGCCAACTCCTACGCTGGGGTGCTGGCCGGAGCGCGGCAGGTGGAGTGCGCCATCAACGGCATCGGCGAGCGGGCCGGCAACTGCTCGCTGGAGGAGATCGCGATGTTGGTCGGCGTCCGCACCGATGTCCACGGTCTGCATACCGGGATCAACACCCGGGAGATCGCCCGCACCAGCCGCATGGTTTCGCGCCTGACCGGCTACCCGGTGCAGCCGAACAAGGCCATCGTCGGGCGCAACGCCTTCGCCCATGAGTCCGGGATCCACCAGGACGGTGTCCTGAAGGAGCGCAGCACCTACGAGATCATGGACGCAACTGAAGTCGGCCTGGAGTCGAACTCGATCGTGCTGGGCAAGCACTCCGGCCGCCACGCGTTGAAAGACGCGCTGGAGCAGCTGGGCTTCAAAGTCGAGGGCAACGCACTGAACGCCGCCTTCAAGGCCTTCAAGGAGGTCGCCGACCGCAAGAAGCAGGTGACTGCTCTGGACTTGGAGGCGATTGTCTCCGACGAGATGCGCGAGCGCTCCGACGCCCACGAGCTGGCCTGGTTCGAGGTCGAGGCGGGGACGCGACGACCGCCGGTCGCGAAAGTGGCGGTGACGCTGCCCTCCGGCGAGGAGTCGGTTGGCGAATCGAGCGGCGACGGCCCCGTCGACGCGATCTTCCACGCGATCCAGGATGCGGCCGAGACCGAGTGCGAGCTGGTCCAGTACGCGGTCGAGGCGGTAACCGGGGGAGAGGACGCCCTCGGCGAGGTGACCGTGATGCTGCGCGCCGCTGGCCGTCTGGCCACCGGCCAGGGAGTGGCGACCGACATCCTCGAGGCAAGTGCCCGCGCCTACGTACGAGCGCTGTCCAACGCCCTGGAAGGCGCGGCGACTCGGGAGGCTGAGGCGGCTACTGCCCAAGCCGTGGTCGAGCGTACGCCCGGGCCGTAATCGGCGCCGGGCGGGAGGGGGACAAGGGGTGTCCCTCCCCCAAAGACCGTCGCGCAGCTGGGCGGACTTATGGCTGCCAGCGTGACTTCTTGAGCCTTTGTGGGAGGGACACCCCTTGTCCCGGCGCGCTTCGTAACGGCTCAGGCGCACGAACGTTTGAGACCTGACACAAACCGCGTCCCATACGCGCGAGCTCTCCCGCCACTCTCCAGGAAATGGAGGCCCCTCCCGCCGAGACCGCAAAAACGGTCGCCGAAGAACCGTTTTTGCGGTCTCGCGATGACGACCGCTGGATTGCTGCGCTTGCTGGGCGGCAACACGGGGTTGTGGGGCGGGGGCAGCTGGAAGAGGTGGGGTGGAGCGATGGTGCGATCAAGAACCGGATTCGTCGCGGCCGCCTGCACCCCCTTAACGCAGGCGTCTATCGCGTCGGCCACGGGTTGGTCCAGAGAGAGGGACGCTGGATGGCGGCGGTGCTCGCGTCCGGCCCGGACGCCGTGCTCAGTCACTGGTCGGCGGCAGCGCTTTGGATGATCAGGCCGAACTCCCGCTCGATCATTGACGTCACCGATCCGGTCAAGAGCCGGACGTGGGACGGGATTCGGCGACATCACAAAGCCCTTCCGCTCGATGAGGTCACGGTCGAGGAGGGGATACCGGTGACGACTGTGCCTCGGACGGTCTTCGATCTGGCCGCGAGCGAGTCCGCAGACGTGGTCGAGAACCTGATCCGCGAGATGGAATTCAGGAACTGCGGGATCGGCTCTCGCTTTGGGATCTGGTCGAGCGCTATCCACGACGGCGCGGGGTTGCGAGGTTGCGCTTGGCGCTGGAACGACTGAAGGACGAGCCGGTGGGACGCAAACGCAGCCTGCTCGAGGAGCGCTTCGCCCCGTTCCTCCGTTGGTATCGGTTGCCGCAGCCCCGCTTCAACCACTCGATCGTCCTCGGCTCCAAGCGCTACGAAGTCGACTGCCACTGGCCGGGCACGGGCGAGATCGTCGAACTCGATGGCTGGGAAGGCCACAAGACCCGCACGGCGTTTCGCGAAGACCGCGCCCGCGACCGGCGGCTAAGGGTGGCCGGCTACTCGATCACCCGCCTCACCTGGAATCAATTGGATGACGAACCCGAGACGGTCGCGGCCGATCTCCGAGCCCTACTGATGAATCAATAAGACGCCTGAGCCGGGCCGCCGCAACCTCTACCTGCCATGTGGAGGTTGCGGCGGCCCGGCCCGGGAGCGCTCCCAAAGGGAAGCGAGTTGGCAATACGAGACGTCGGTCAAAATACAAACGTCCGTGATAACGTACAACCCATGGCCCCCACTATGAACAAGTCGCCGACGGCCGAGGAGTCTCCGGCCAAAGCGGCCAAAGACCCCGCCCCAACGGTCGGCCCCCGCATCCGCGCGCTGCGCGATGCGATGGGGCTGTCATTGCGCGACCTGGCCGTACGCTCCGGCGTCAGCGCGCCAATGCTCTCGCAGGTCGAGCGCGGTGAGACCAGCCCGACGCTGGCCGTCGCCGGCAAGATCGCCGCCGGCCTGGAGCTGACGCTCTCGCAGCTGCTGCGCCTCGACGAGGGCCAGCACGTGGCGATCAGCCGCGCCGCCGGGCGCCGCCACTCCGAGCGCGGGGGGCACCGCTTCGAGGAGCTGACCCCGCCGCTACCCGGCCAGCGCGCCGACGTCTCCCTGCACGTCCTTGACCCCGGGGCCACCACCGGCGGCCGCGCGGACCCGCCGATGCACGAGCCCGGCAGCCGTGAGACCGCCGTCGTCCTCGCCGGTACCCTGGCGCTCGTCGTCGACGGCGCCCGCCACGAGCTTCAAGAAGGCGACAGTGTCACCTTCGATGCCGACCTTCCCCATCACTTTGAGAACGAAGGCCAGGAGGCGACCCGCTTCCTCGCTGTGATCGCCGCCGGCCTCAGGAGGTCCTAATAAAATGCCGAAAACGATGTTCGACAAGATCTGGGAGGCCCACGAGGTCTCGCCGGGGCTGATCTACATCGACCTGCACCTGGTCCACGAGGTCACCTCGCCGCAGGCCTTCGACGGTCTGCGCCTGGCCAATCGCAAGCTCCGCCGCCCCGACAAGACCCTGGCCACCGCCGACCACAACACCCCGACCGACGGGACGATGGCCGCCCGCCTGATCGCCGACCAGCTCTCGCGCGTCCAGGTCGAAACCCTGGAGCGCAACTGCGAGGAGTTCGGGATCCCGATCTACTCGTTGGGCTCCGACCGCCAGGGGATCGTCCACGTGATCGGTCCCGAGCTGGGCGTCACCCAGCCGGGGATGACGATCGTCTGCGGCGACAGTCACACCTCCACCCACGGCGCTTTCGGCGCCCTGGCCTTCGGGATCGGCACCTCCGAGGTCGAGCACGTCCTCGCCACCCAGTGCCTGGTCCAGAAGCGGCCGAAGACGATGCGGATCAACTACTCCGGCGAGCTGCGCCACGGGGTCACGCCGAAGGACCTGATCCTGGCGACGATCGGCCGCCTCGGCACCGGCGGCATGACCGGATATGCGGTTGAGTACGCCGGCCCCGCGATCGAGGCGCTCTCGATGCCCGGCCGGATGACGATCTGCAACATGACGATCGAGGCCGGCGGCCGCGCCGGGATGATCGCCCCCGACGAGACCACCTTCGAGTGGGTCAAAGACCGCCCGGCCGCGCCCGGCGACTTCACTGCGGCGATGGCGCGCTGGCGCGAGCTGCCGACCGACCCGGACGCCAGCTTCGACACCGAGGTCGAGGTCGATGCTTCGGCGATCTCGCCGATGGTCACCTGGGGCACCAACCCCGGTCAGGTCGTCGAGGTCACCGACGCCGTCCCGGACCCCCACGACTCGGACCCCCGCCGACCGCGAAGCGGCCGAACGCGCCCTTGCCTACATGGGCCTGACCGCCGGTACGCCGATGACCGAGATTGCCCCCGAACGCGTCTTCATCGGCTCCTGCACCAACTCCCGGATCGAGGACCTGCGCGAGGCCGCGGCGATCGTCAACGGCCGCAAGGTCGCCGGCAGCGTCCAGCGCGATGGTCGTCCCCGGCTCCCAGCAGGTGAAGAAGGCCGCTGAAGCCGAGGGCCTCGACGAGGTCTTCAAGAGCGCCGGCTTCGAGTGGCGCGAGGCCGGCTGCTCGATGTGCCTGGGGATGAACCCCGACACCCTCGACGCAGGTGAGCGCTGCGCCTCGACCTCGAACCGCAACTTCGAGGGCCGCCAGGGCAAGGGCGGCCGCACTCACCTGGTCAGCCCGAAAATGGCCGCCGCCGCGGCTGTCGAGGGCCACTTCGTCGACATCAGGGATTGGAGCTGAAGATGCGACCCATAGACGTAATCGAGGGCAAGGTATCGGTGCTGGACCGCGACGACGTCGACACCGACCAGATCATCCCCAAGCAGTTCCTCAAGCGGGTCGAGCGGACCGGCTTCGGCGAGTTCCTCTTCTACGACTGGATCCGCGACGGCGAGATCGAGCTGGAGCCGAACCCGATCCTCGTCACCGGCGCCAACTTCGGCTGCGGCTCCTCACGCGAGCACGCTCCCTGGGCGCTCGAGGACTTCGGCTTCGAGGCGATCATGGCGCCGTCCTTCGCCGACATCTTCTATTCCAACTGCACCAAGATCGGGCTGCTGCCGGCGATCCTTGACGAGGAGCACTGCAAGGCCGTCGCCGAGGCGGGTGAGGCACGGATTGACCTCGACGACGAGACCGTCAACTGCGCCGCCGGCGTCTTCCAATTCCAGATCGAGCAGAGGTCAAGAACCGGCTGCTGAACGGGCTCGACGACATCGGCATCACGCTTGAGAACGCGGGCGCGATCGACAGGTTCGAGTCCGGCCCGGCGGCGTCGCGGGGCCGGTCACGACCGCCTGTGAGCGGAAGGAGCCGCATGCCGACGAGTTCAAGGAGCCGATGAACACCGGCGCCCGCGAGTGGGACGCCGAGACCTACGACGCGTCTCCGACCCGCAGTTCAACTGGGGGATGGAGGTGCTGGAGCGGCTTCAGCTGCGCGGCGACGAGGTCGTCGTCGACGCCGGCTGCGGCTCCGGGCGGGTGACCGCCGAGCTGGCTGAGCGGCTCCCGAGGGCCGCGTGATCGCCGTCGACGGCTCCGCGGCGATGGTCGAGAAGGCGAGGGAGCGACTCGGCGACGGAGCCGACTATCGTCTCCGACCTGGTCGAGCTGGAGCTGCCGAGCCGGTCGACCTCGTCTTCTCGACCGCGACCTTCCACTGGATCCACGACCACGACGTCTCTTCCGGCGGCTGCGTGGCGTCCTGAAGCCGGGCGGCCGCCTCGTCGCCCAGTGCGGCGGGGCACGGCAACGTCGCACCCACGCCCAGGCGATCGTCGCGGCCGCCTCGAACCCGAGTACGGCCAGCACCTGAGCGGCGCCAAAGCCCCCTGGAACTTCGCTACCCCCGAGGAGACCGAGCCTCGCCTGCCGCCGCCGGCTTCGCCGAGGTCCGCTGCTGGCTGCAGCCCAAGCCCGTGCAGCCCTCGCGGACCGCTCGAGTTCATCTCCACGGTCACCCTCGGACCAATCCTCGACCAGCTGCCGGAAGAGAAACGCCGGCCCTTCGCCGAGGCCGTCCTGGAGCAGGAGGGGAGCCTCTCGTCCTCGATTACGTCCGCCTCAACATCGAGGCCGTCGCCGTCTGATGACGCGTAAAGTGCCCCCTCGTGAGTGATTCCCCCCGCATAGTTGTCCTGCCCGGCGACGGGATCGGCCCCGAGATCGTCGCTGCCTCCCGCGAGGTGCTCGACTCTCTCGGCGAGTTCGCCTACGACGAGCGCCTGATGGGCGGCTGCTCGATCGACGAGCACGGCACCGCCCTCACCGACGAGGTGCTCGAGGCCTGCCGCGGCGCCGACGCGGTCCTGCTCGGCGCCGTCATGCCGGACGGTTCGGTCATCGCCGGAGCGCAAGGTAATTTCCCCTTCGATCACGTGTTCGCTGCCCAGATCCCGGACATCCCGCCGGCGGTCATACCGCTCGTTTTGCAACTGCTGGTCGCTGCGCCGTGGGATGCCGCGGGCACCGCGCGCCTCAAGGCGATGACCCCGGCGAATCTTCAGGAGGCGCTCGAGGGTGTGCCGTCAGGTGTCCTGGTCCGTCAGGGCACGAGCTTATTTTCGCCCCCGGCCATTCCCGATCTGATCGGTCTTCGCGATCGAAAGTATCTCGACAAGACCGGACTTGGACGCCATCGCGGCATCGCCGACATGATGCGGTATGCGGCGATCAACCAGACGTTGGACGTCCTGGCCAGCTATGACGGCTTCGTACCCGCGGCTCGGGACGGGCGGACCCTGGCGCCGCCGGGCCGGGCCCAGTTCAACGGCGCCGCCGATCGCTACACCGACGCACAGCTGTATGCGCTCGGCCAGTACATCTATTCGCTCGCGCCGCCGGCGAACCCGCATGTGCTCGACGCGCAGGCGCGCCGCGGCCAGCAGGTGTTCACGACCTCGGGCTGCGCGCGCTGCCACACCCCGCCGCTCTACACCGCCAACAAACTTGTGCCGGCCGAGGGCTTCACGCCGCCGGCCGATCATCTGAAGCGCTACGACATTCTCGACGCCCGCGTCGGGACCGATCCTGCGCTGACGATGACGACTCGAAGAGGCACGGGTTATTACAAGATTCCTTCGCTGAAAGGCGTGTGGTATCGCGGCCCGTTCGAGCACAGCGGATCGGTGGCGACGCTCGAGGACTGGTTCGATCCGCGCCGCCTTCGCGACGACTATGTGCCCACCGGCTTGATCGGCGCCGGCCTCAAGAACCGTGCGGTCAAAGGGCATCCATTCGGCCTCGCCCTCTCCGCTGCCGATCGCGCCGCGCTGATCGCGTTCCTCAAGACCCTGTAGCGCTCCCGCCGACGGGCGTGCGCTATCATTAGAGGTTCAAAAAGGAGCGTGGGAGTGAGCAAGATCAAGGTCAAGAATCCCGTCGTCGAGATGGACGGCGACGAGATGACGCGCATCATCTGGCACAAGATCCGTGAGCAGTTAATCCTTCCGTATCTCGACATCGACCTGAAATATTTCGATCTCGGCGTCGAATCGCGCGACAAGACCAACGATCAGATCACGATCGATTCGGCGAACGCGACCAAGCAGTACGGCGTCGCCGTCAAGTGCGCGACGATCACGCCGGACGAAGCGCGCGTCAAGGAATTCAATCTCAAGCAGATGTGGAAGTCCCCGAACGGGACCATCCGCAACATTCTCGACGGCACGATCTTCCGCGAGCCGATCATCTGCAAGAACGTGCCGCGCCTGATCCCGCACTGGGACAAGCCTGTTGTCGTCGCGCGCCACGGGTTCGGCGATCAGTATCGCGCGCAGGACTTCACGTTCCCCGGCGCCGGCACGATCACCATCAGCTGGACGCCCGACGGCGGCGGACAGCCGATTTCGAAAGAAGTGATCAAAACGAAGAGCAGCGGCATCGCGATGGGCATGTTCAACCTCGATTCGTCGATCGAGGGTTTTGCGCGTGCTTGCTTCACGTATGCGCTCGGCCGCAACTATCCGGTTTACCTCTCGTCCAAGAACACCATCCTCAAGATCTACGACGGCACGTTCAAGAACACGTTCGAGCGGGTCTTCAACGCCGAATTCAAGTCGCAGTTCGACGCCAAGGGCCTGACCTACGAGCATCGCCTGATCGACGACATGGTCGCGTCGAACCTGAAATGGAGCGGCGGCTACCTGTGGGCGTGCAAGAACTACGACGGCGACGTGCAGTCCGATACGGTCGCGCAGGGCTACGGCTCGCTCGGCCTGATGACGTCAGTGCTGATGTCGCCGGATGGCAAGTCCATTGAGGCGGAAGCCGCGCACGGCACCGTGACGCGTCACTACCGAATGCATCAGCAGGGCAAGCCGACGTCGACCAATCCGATCGCGTCGATCTATGCGTGGACGCGCGGCCTGCAGTATCGCGGCCGCTTCGACGGCACGCCGGATGTGGTCGCGTTCGCGGAGAAGCTTGAAAAGGTCTGCGTCGATGTCGTCGAATCTGGACGCATGACCAAGGACCTGGCGATCCTCATTCGCGCCGATCATCCGTATCTGACGACGGAAGAGTTCCTGGGTGCGATCGATTCGGAGCTCAAAGGGCGGATGTAGGCCGATGAGGAAGGCGATTCTGTTGTCTGCACTGCTGTCGGTGGTGGCACATGGCCAGACGCCGGCGGCGCCTGTTGCGCCGCTGGGCGATCTTGTCGTCCCTCCCGGATTCAAGATTTCCGTGTTCGCCTCGGGACTCGTTGGCGCGCGCCTCATGACTGTCAGTCCGGAAGGCGTGCTGCTGGTGGCACGCCGCCGCACGCATGAAGTCGTCGCGCTGCCCGACAAGAACAAGGACGGCATCGCCGAACCGGAAGTGATCCTGACGGGCCAGACCAACGCCCACAGCCTGGCATTTCGCGGCGGCTATCTTTACGTCGCGACGACGCCGGCGGTGATGCGTGTGCGATGGACCAACGGTGCTCCAGAGGGCGCGCCCTCGGTCTTTGTCGATCTTCCGACCTCGACACCAGCGGTCCATACGTCGCGAACCATCAACTTCGGCCCCGACGGACGTCTGTATGTCTCGATCGGTTCGTCGTGCGATGTTTGCACCGAAGGCGATCCACGCCGCACCACGATCCAGGTCTACGACGCCGATGGGAAGGGCCGTCCCTTTGCGACCGGCCTGCGTAATGCGAACGGCTTCGACTTTGATCCGTCCGGCCGGCTGTGGGCCGGCGACAACGGCCAGGACGGACTCGGCCCTGATTTTCCTCCCGATGAAATCAATCTTGTCGAAGGGGGCAAGCACTACGGCTTCCCGTTTTTCATCGGCAACAACCGTCCGAATCCGACGCCTGTGACTGACAGCGTGCCCGCGAAGTTGTCGCCGGTCGCGCCGGCGCTCGAACTGCCAGCGCACGTGGCATCGACCGATGTACGTTTCTACACCGGCACGCAGTTTCCCGCGGCGTATCGAAACGCGATGTTCCTCGCCATGCACGGCTCGACGACGATTCCCGTCAAGGTTGGCTATAAGGTGATCCGCGTTCGCATGAAGGACGGGCGGCCCGATGGTGTCGAAGACTTCGTGACGGGATGGCTCAAGGGGGACGTGGTGTCCGGGCGCCCAGCGGGCCTGATGACCGGCGCTGACGGCGCGCTCTACATCTCCGACGACAACAAGGGCTTCATCTATCGCGTTAGCTACGGCGCGCGATAGGCTCGAGCGCGGGCGCTTTCTGCAATAGGCGGCGGCCGACACCCCAGGCGCCGGCCGCTGCAATCACCAGCACGATCGTCACGAGGAAGTTACTCAGGCGCATCAGTTCCTGATCCTCGAGCGATCGCAACGCCATCGCCGTCGTCAGCCAGCCCGACGCCATTCCAGCGATCCAGGCGGCGAGAAATCCGCGGCGCCGATACAACAGCGCCGCGATCAGGCCCGCCAGTCCAAACCCGGACGCGAGGACCAGCGCCGGAAGGATTGTCCTGGTCGGTGCCGGCGAATATCCCCGCCGCGATCGAGAGACACGAGGGTGGACACGATGGGGTTGACGCGGAACCGGTCGAACACTTCGATGAGAAACGGCGACGCCGAGGGCGAGGAACGCTGACGTGCTCAGCGTGTCGCCGAGCATCGAGCCGAAGCCGGCATCGACAACGTTGAGCTCGCGCGCGATCGAGGGTTCGAAACCTGCGACTTTGCAGGGCGGCCCAGTCGGCGAAGAGGACGAAGTGCAGCCATCGCCGCACCGCCGCTGACGCCGTCGAGCAGCGAGGCCGAGACGCCGTCCACGAATCGCGGCCGCGCGCGAGTTGCTCGGCCGCCCACATGCGCGCCGGGCTCTGACGGCCGATCCACAACATCACGCCGCTCAACGCCGGTAGACCAGCGGATGAGGAGCACGGCGACGGCGACCGGTCCGCGATCAAACTCTGAACACCGCGCCGGGTGCTAATCGTGCTCAATCCGACCTGCAACAGGACCAGCGCGCAAATCCCCAGCGGCAACCGCCGCGTCAGGGCATCCCAACTCTTCGTCTTGAACAGGTAATAAGAGCCCAAAGCCCCAGCCGATCACGACCACCGCGACGAGCATCACCGGCCCGGCGCCCTTGTAGATGCGCATGGCCATCGGCGTCATCAGAGATGTTGTAGCCGCGAGGCCGCTCGAACGAGCGCTCGATCATGATCAGCTTCTCGCCTTGCAGGTTCACACTGAACTGTTCGTTGTGGCCGTATTCGTCGCCGGGGATCGCCACGTCATTTCCGTCTTGCCAGCGGGGAAGGAGCGCTCGACGACTTCGAGCT
>CAWHSU010000002.1:0-654864 GCA_963832085.1 uncultured Actinomycetes bacterium
ATATCCCGTTTCTGTTACCACATCCTCGAGCATCCGCGTTTCCTCGCCGGCGATATCGACACCGGGTTTCTGGATCGCGAAGCACACGCCTTTCGACCGAATAGCACGTCGGACACTCCGGCCGAGGTGCTAGCGGTCGCCGACGCGGTTCGCGGCAGCGCTCACGCGGGCGTCAGGGCCGCCACGGCACTACCCGACCCCTGGACCTCACTTCGAGGCGCCCGTGTCTAAACGGAGATGGGACTCACGCCGAGACGCAATTCCCACGCAAAGCCGCAAGGATGCAAAGGAAGGAATCTGATTCTGCGTCTGTGCGTGCCGGGCTGTTCTTAAGCAGGGTGCCAGACCTGTGATCGTGTCACTCCGCTGGGGAATGGCGTCTTCCGGATCGATCGCGACGATGGCCGTCACGCGCTTGCGTACGGCACCGCAGACGGCACGAAGACGTGGGTCTTCGTCAACGGCCAGAGCTACGTGGTCGACTCCGCGCGAGCGCGACGCAGCGGGGCGGGTCACGATTCGTCGGCGCTCTCTGCGCCTATGCCGGCGACGGTGACACAGGTGCACGTGTCGCCAGGCCAGCCGGTGAAGGCAGGAGACGTGCTGATCACGCTCGAAGCGATGAAGATGGAGCTACCCATCCGCGCGACGGTCGATGCGACGGTTGCGGCAGTGCACTGCCGCACCGGAGAAATGGTGCAGCCCGGCAGCCCATTGGTGGAACTAAGCAACCTCTAGATGCCGGTACCGATGACCTCCTCCAGGCGCCGGAACTCCGGGTTGTCGTGCTCGATGTCGCGCCGGCTCAGGTCCCCCGCTCCGCTTCACCTCGACGTCGTCGATCACGGCGGTGAAGATCTTCTCGCGCGGGCTGTGGCGGAAGCCGACGGTGATCCAGTACGACCTGACCGCGCTCGTACTTGTTGCTCTTGTCGCCGAGCCGGATCGTCGCGGTCTTGCGGCCGCGCTTCAGCTGGTTGACGAAGACCGCTGAGTAGAAGTTCAAAACGTAGATGCCGCCCTTCATGGCGCTGCGAGCGTATAGGAGAGCGGATCCCGGGGCGGAAGATGGACGGCTGTATGAGGCAAGTGGACGAGTTTTGGGTGATTTCCCCCCTGGCTGAAGGTTCTGGAAGCCGGAACCGATGTGCTCAGGGATGCCGACCTCAATCAAAGCTTTCCTGCGTCCCTGTTCCTCGCCTTCTCGCGACCTGCTCGCTCGTCCGCTTCGCCGCCCGGGCCGCGGCGAAGAAGTGCGACGGCAAGAAGGTGACGATCAAGGGAACCGCCGGCGACGACCACATCGTCGGCAAAAAGGCCAGCGACGTGATCTACGGCGGCGGTGGCGACGACGTCATCACCGGCGGCCCCAACGGCAACGACACGATCTGTGGCGGCCCCGGCAACGACACGATCGACGGCGGGCGCGGCTTCGACTCCTCCACGGCGAGGGGCGACGACAACCTTCAGGGCGATACCGGCTCCGACAGCCTCGACGGCGGCGGCGGCGAGGACGAGCTCTCCGGCGACAAGGGCGCCGACGGCTCAACGGTGGCGGTGGCGACGACTTCCTCACCGGCTTCAAAGGGCCCAGACAAGCTCGACGGCGGCGGCGGCGACGACCACATCGACGGCGCAGCAGGGCAGCGACAAGATCGACGGCGACGGCGGCGACGACAAACTTCTCGGCGACAAGGGCAACGACCAGATCGACGGCGGTGCGGGCGAGGACCACATCGAAGGCGGCCCCGGCGACGAGCCCGACCTCGACGGCGGTGGCGGCGCCGACGAAGTCTTCGGCGGCGCCGGCATCGACCACGCCGACGGTGGACCGGGCGACGGCGACATCGTCCGCGGCGACTCCGGCACCGACACCCTCTCCGGCGGCGAGGGCGCCAACGACATCGTCTCCTACGCCAGCGCCACCCGCGGCGGCATCCAGGTCAACTCGGCGCCAACAAGGCCAAAGGCGACGGCCACGACGACCTCAGCGGCTTCGAGGACGTGGTCGGCTCGCCGCAGGGCGACACGATCGTCGGCGACGGCGCCCTGAACCGGATCGACGGCGGCGTCGGCAACGATGAACTGCAGAGCGGCGGCGGCGGCGACCACGCCTTCGGCGGCCCCGGCACCGACGCCTGCGATGGCTTCGAAGTGGAAACTTCCTGCGGCCCGGAATCGCCTCCGCCGCCCCAGCTCGCCTACGGGATCCTCAACCAAGGCCTCGACGGCTCCAGCCTGATCGTCCAGGGAAGCCCCAACAACGACGACATCCGCATCTCCCGCGCCCCGACCGCCTGGGTGGTCACCTCCGCGATCCCGATCTTCCCCGGCGACGGCTGCCAGGCCTCCTCCTCCAGCGGTCAGGCGATGACCTGTCCGGATTCCGGCGCGGTGCCGCTGATCGTCGTCACCGGCGGCGGCGGCAACGACGCGATCGTGGTCGATCCCAGCGTCCCGGCCGGAGCCCGGGTGCGGATCAACGGCAACGCCGGCGACGACAACCTGGTCGGCGGCAACGGCGAGGACGTGCTCGAAGCGGGCGAGAACTACAACGGCCCAGACAACGGCAACGACCGCCTCGAGGGCAACGGCGGCAGCGACGTCCTCTACTCCGATCCCGGCAGCGACGTCCTCCTCGGCGGCAACGGCAACGACCTGCTGGTCAACTCGGTGCCCACCTGCCAGGGCCACACCTACGACGGCGGCGCCGGCGAGGACACCGTCTCCTACGCCCGCTCCAAGGACAACCTCCGGGTCGCCCTCGGCGGCAGCGGCGGCCCCGCCGGCTGCGGCAACGACGACAAGGTCCTCTCCACCAACGAGAGCCTCGAGGGATCCGACGGCCCCGACGTCCTGGTAGGCGACAACGGCGACAACAGCATCATGGGCCACATCGGCAACGACACCCTGATCGGCAAAGGCGGCGGCGACTTCTTCGAAGCCCTGGATGGCCAGCGCGACAAGATCGAGTGTGGCGGGGGTGGGGACGACTTCGTCAAGGACCCCAAGGACGTTCTCTCCGGCTGCTGATCTTCAGCCGCCTCCGAAGCCCTCCTCGCCGATCAAGGGGACGAACCGACAGGGACTGATCGCCTTGCCCTCGATCGTCTCTCCGGCGCGGCGCAGCAACATCAGCGTGTCCCCCTCTCCGCTGGAGATCGGGACGACGAGCCGGCCGTGATCGGTGAGCTGATCGAGCAACGCCCGCGGAGCCGCGGGGGCGGTGGCGTGGACCGCGATCGCGTCGAACGGGGCTCGCTCCGGCATCCCGAGGCTGCCGTCGCCGACGACCAGCTCGACGTTGCGGATCCCCAACGATCGCAGCACCTCGCCGGCACTTTGCGAGAGCGAATCGTGGCGCTCGACGCTGACCACGTGACTGGCGAGCTGGGAGAGCACGGCGGCGGAGTAGCCGGAGCCGGTGCCGACCTCCAGCACCAGCTCCGAGCCCTGCAGCTGCATGGCCTGGCAGATCGCGGCGACGATCCAGGGTTGGGAGATCGTCTGCTCCTCCCCGATCGGAAGGGCCGAATCGGCATAGGCCCGGCTGCGCAGCGGCTCGGGCAGAAACGCCTCCCGCGGCACCTCGCCCATCGCGGCCAACACCCGCTCGTCGCCGATCCCCCGCGCCCGCAATTGGCGCTCGACCATCCGGCGTCGCGCGGAGGCCGGGTTCGCCATCAGCCCGCGGCGCCTCCGCTGAAACCGGCCAGGAACGACCAGCGGGGAAACGCCTCCCGCAGATAGTCGTGATGGTGATTCCAGTCCTCCGGGGCGAGGAGCCCCGGACCTTCGGTGGAGATCTTCCCGTCACGGATCCGGAACCCCCAGCTGAAACCGAGCAGGGCGTCGACCTGCTTGGAGCCGTCGAGCGGATCGTCGCCGAGACCGCAGAGGAAGGAGTGCGCTTCCCAGTCGACGTCCTGCACCGGTTCCCGGTGCGGCGCGTCGAGCAGGGTCGGGGCGAAGCCGTAGAAGCAGAAGGGGTGGGGACCGCTCCTAACGGTTCAAAGGGATCGATCCGGAACTCTCCCGCGAGATCGGTCGAGGAGACCAGCTGCACCCAGCCGAGGAAGTCGGCGTAGCCGCGGGCAGGCGGCTCGATCGTCGCCCGACAGACGGGGAAGCCGCGGGCGTAGGCGGGACAGCCGAGGGTCGCCGGATCTTCGTTGACGCCGATCTCCGCCTCGACGGTCGCCGACGGCGCCGGCTCGGACGAACTCGATCCTCACCGGGCCTCAGTAGATGTAGTTGCGGAGCTTCGAGGGGTCGAGCACGGTGACGCGGCCGCGACCGGAGCGGACGACGCCGGCGCGCTCGAGCTCGGCGAGGAAGCGGCTGACCGACTCGCGCGAGGTGCCGGCAAGCTGGGCCAGGTCGGTCTGGTTCATCTGGATCGTCACTTCTTCTGCGGAGTCGGCCTCGCCGGCCCCATCCTCCTGGGCCTCGCGGCTGAGCTGGGCGAGGATTCCGGCGACGCGGCTGGGCACGGTCTGGAAGGACTGGCGGGAGAGGCGGACGTTGGCGGCGCGGAGGCGGCGGACGAGGCCGGCGACGAGCTTGAGGGAGATCTCCGGGTGGCGGGCGAGGAGGGCGCGGACGTCGTTGGCCGGCAGTGCCAGCAGCTCGCCCTCGCTCAGCGCCTCGGCGCTGGCGGAGCGTTGGTCGCCGTCGAGCATCGCCAGCTCGCCGAAGATCTCGCCCGGGCCGAGGGTGGCGAGAGTGATCGCGCGACCGTCGGAGTGTTCGCGGGTAACCCGGAAGCTGCCCTCCTTGACGATGTAGCAGGCGTCGGAATCGTCGCCCTCATGGAAGACACGGGTCCCGGCCGGGAAGCTGCGCGGTACGGCAACGTGGGAGAAGCGCTCAAGCTCTCCCTCCTCCAAGTCGGCGAAAAGCGTGACGCTCTTCAGCAGCTCGACCGCGCTCTGATCTGCCTCAGGCACTGCACCGATTATGGCAATGGTTTGGCCGGCGAGCCGAATTCAGGCGGAGGCGGTCAGTTTCCGCGGCCCGCGGCTGAAGCCGGCACCGACCAGGGAGTCCTCGTGGCCGGAGCCGATGATCGCCTCGCCGTCGAGCTTCTCGATCGCCAGTTTCGGCAGTTGGCCGGCGCTGACGGCGTCGGCGAGGGCCTGCATCGCCCCCTCCAGCTCCTCGCCCTCGATCTGGCTCAGGCGCAGGAGGCCGCGGCCGCCGCGCTCGATGAAGACGATCGGCACGCCGTCGCGCAGCAGCAGGTGCGCGCCAGGGGTGCGGCCGGGGCGGCGGCCGCCCTCGAGCTTCGGCCAGGGCAGCGAGGCGCCGTAGGGGTTGGCGGGATCGGTGGCGGCGAGGACGAGGTAGGAGCCGTCGGCTTCCGGCAGCGAGCGCAGGCGCTCGACCGCGCCGGGGAGGGCGAACTGGGCGCCGCCGAGGCCCTCGACGAAGTAGCCGCGGCGGGCGGTGCCGAGCAACTCGAGGTTGCCGAGCTCCCCGTAGAGGGTGGAGAAGCCGCCGGGGACGCCCTCGGCGAGGACCGTCTCGCGGGTGACGATCCCGTAGCGCTCCAGCATCAGCTCGGCGGTGGCGCGGAGCTTGGCGCCCGGCCCGGGGGCGTTGGCGAACAGCGGCGCGGTCAGCGACCAGCGGCCCTGGACGGCGGCGCCGGCGGTCGAGCGGCGGCGGGCGAAGCGGCGGCCGGGGCGTTCTGAGGGCGGCACCGCCCGCAGGCGCGGCGCCCTCAGCGGCGCGAAGGCGTCGTTGGTCACCTCACCGGTCCAGGCGAGGTCCCAGAGCGCGTTGTGGATGTCCTCGGCCGGGTGCTCGAGGTCGAAGGCTAGGTCGAGCCAGAAGGAGGGGCCGGCGGCGAGGCGCTCGCGGATCGCGTCGTGGACCTCGCCCGCGGGGGACTCCAGCTTCGCGTTGGCGGGCGGCGGGCCGGCGAGGCGGACGTCTTCACGGAAGTAGAGGGCGACGCGGCCGTCGTTGCGGCCGAGGGCGCCGGACCCGACCCAGACCAGCTCGCCGCTGGTGCAGAGCTCATCGAGCCAGCTCTGCGAGTAGGCGCCGAGGCGACGCGGCAGCACGTCCCCCTCCCAGACTTTCGGCGTCAACGCCACCCCCTGCAGGGGCACCAGCGCCTCGCGCAGGCGGTCGATCCCAGCACCGGTTCGCCGGAACGCGTCGACGTTCTGCCAGCTCGGGAGGAAGCGGGCGAGCTCGCGGGTGTCGGCCGCCTCGACCTCTTTGCGCAGGCGGGCGAGGCTGGCGCGGCGGACCCGGCGCAGGACTTCGGAGTCGCACCACTCGCGCTCGGTCCCCCCCGGGAGCAGCTCGCCGCGGACCAGCGCACCTTCGGACTCGAGCTCGCGCAGGGCCGGCGCGGGGTCAACGCCGTAGCGCGCGGTCAGCTGCGCGGTCGGGAAGGGGCCGTGGGTGCGGGCGTAGCGGCGGACCAGGGTGCGCATCGCGTCGGGGTGCTCCTCGAGGAAGGTCTCCGGCAGGCCGGGTGGCTCCGGCACCCCGAGCGCGTCGCGGTAGAGGCCGGCGTCCTCGCCGGCGATGTAGCGCTCCTCGCCGGCGACCCGGACCTTGGCGACGCGCCGCTCGGCGACCAGCTTCTCCAGCATCGAGGCGGCCGAGTAGCCCTCGGCGACGCGTTCCTCGCACTCCTCCAGGCGCAGGTCGCCGAGGTTGCGCAGCAGCTGCTGGAGGGCGTCGCGGTCGCCGGCGCGGCCGGCCTCGGTCCGGTGCTGGAGCTGTTCCTCGACTTCTTCCAGCGCCTCGGGGTCGATCAGCTCGCGCAGCTCCTCCTGACCCAGCAGCTCGCGCAGGAGGTCGCGGTCGAGCGCCAGCGCCGCCGCCCGCCGCTCGGCGTTCGGGGTGTCCCCCTCGTACATGTAGGTGGCGACGTAGTCGAACAGCAGCGAGGAGGCGAAGGGCGAGGCGGTCGGGGTCTCGACCTCGACCAGGCTGAGCGCGCGCGAGTGCAGCTTTTCCAGCAGCTCGGTGAGGGCGGGGAGGTCGAGGACGTCGCGCAGGCACTCGCGGTAGGTCTCGAGCACGACCGGGAAGCGGGGGAAGTCCCGCGCCACTTCGAGCAGGCTCTGGCTCTTCAGCCGCTGCTGCCAGAGCGGGGTGCGCTTGCCCGGGTAGGCGCGCGGGATCAGCAGCGAGCGGGAGGCGTTCTCGCGGAAGCGGGCGCCGAACAGGGCCGAGCCGGAGAGCTCGCCGACGACGAGGTCTTCGAGCTGGTCGGGGTCGATCAGGACGAGGTCGGCGGGCGGCGACTCGTCGGCGTCGGGGAGGTGGATGACGATCCCGTCGTCGGACCAGATCGCGTCGGCCTCGAGGTCGCGCTCGTCGCGGATCTTGGCGGCGAGGGCGAGGCCCCAGGCGGCGTGGACGCGGCCGCCGTACGGCGAGAGGATGCAGAGGCGCCAGTCGCCGATCTCGTCGCGGAAGCGCTCGACCACGATCGTCTCGTCGGAAGGGACGACGCGGGTCGCCTGCTGCTGCTCGCGCAGGTAGCTGACGAGGTTGTTGGCGGCGCGCTCGTCGAGGTCGTACTCCTTCGCGAGCTCGCTCGGCTCGCGGTTTACGGCCTCGCGAGCGAAGGCGCCGATCGCCCGGCCGAGCTCGGCCGGGCGTCCGATCCCGTCGCCCTTCCAGAAGGGGACGGCGCCGGGGGCGCCGGGGGCGGGGGTGACGATCACCCGGTCGCGGGTGATTTCCTCGATCCGCCAGGTGCTGGAGCCGAGCAGGAAGGTCTGGCCGGCGCGGGCCTCGTAGACCATCTCCTCGTCGAGCTCGCCGACCCGGCGGCCGTCGGGGAGGTGGACGCCGTAGAGGCCGCGGTCGGGGATCGTGCCGGCGTTGGTGACGACCAGCTGGCGGGCACCTTTGCGGCCGTGGATCGTGCCCTCGGTGCGGTCCCAGACGATCCGCGGCCGCAGCTCGGCGAAGCGGTCGGAGGGGTAGCGGCCGTCGAGCATGTCGAGGACGTTCTCCAGCTGTTCGCGCGAAAGATCATGGAAAGGCTGGGTGGCGGTCAGGAGTTGCTCGACCTCGTCAACCTCCCACTCGTCCAGCGCCGCCATCGAGACCAGGTGCTGGGCGAGGACGTCGAGAGGGTTCTGCGGGATCGTCGTCTCCTCGATCTCGGCCTCGCGCATGCGGCGGGCGACGACCGCGCACTCGAGCAGATCGCCGCGGTATTTGGGGAAGATCCGGCCTTTGGAGACTTCGCCCATGCGATGGCCGGCGCGGCCGATCCGCTGCAGGCCGCGGGTCACCGACTTCGGCGACTCGACCTGGATCACGAGGTCCACCGCGCCCATGTCGATTCCCAGCTCCAAGGAGCTGGTGGCGACGAGGCAGGGGAGCTGGCCGGACTTCAGCATCTCCTCCACCCCCGCCCGCTCCTCGTGGGACAGCGATCCGTGATGCGCCCGAGCGATCTCGACGTAGGAATCCGGGGAAGGGTCGCCGGAGCCTCCCCGCTGTTGCTCCGCCGACCCTTCCCCGGATTCCTTCGCATGCCCGGCCTGCTCGGTAGCTGGTAGCTCCTGTTCGCCTTCGCCGTTCGCGAGCTCATTGAGGCGCTTGGCCAGGCGCTCGGCTGCACGTCTGTTATTCACGAAGATCATGGTTGACGTGTGTTCCTGGACCAGCTCGAGCAGCCGGGGGTAGATCGCCGGCCAGATCGAGCGCACGTGGGCGGCGGGCTCGATTTCCGTCGGCGGCGGCCCGTCCTCGCTCGGATACGCCGGCGCCCCCGGATCGGCCATGTCCTCCACCGGCACCACGATCTCCAGGTCCAGCGCCTTCTTCTGCCCGGCATCGACGATCCGGCACTCCCGCTTGGCCCCAACGAGGAACTGGCCTATGCGCTCGAGCGGTCGCTGCGTCGCTGAGAGCCCGATCCGCTGGATGCTCTGGCGATTAGACGCTTCTGAGGCGGGTGGCGCCGTAGGGGGACCTCCCCCGAGGAAGCTTTAGCTACCGCAGGGGGAGGTGGGTCCCCTGCGGCGACAGGACCCGCCTCCTGCTCCGCATGGTCCTGTACCCATCGATCCAACCGCTCGAGCGTCACCGCCAGATGCGACCCCCGCTTCGTTTGAGCAACGGCGTGGATCTCATCGACGATCACGGCTTCGGTCGCAGAGAGGATCTCTCGCACGTTGGAGGAGAGCATCAGGTAGAGCGACTCCGGGGTGGTGATGAGGATGTCGGGTGGCTCTTTCGCCATCGCCCGCCGTTCTTTCTGCGAGGTGTCGCCGGTCCGCAAGCCGACCGAGATGTCGGCGCCGATTCCCCGCAGCGGCGCCCGCAGGTTGCGCTCGATGTCGTAGGAGAGCGCTTTCAGCGGCGAGATGTAGACGAGCTTGACCCCGGTGCCGAGGTCATCGGACCGCGCGAGTTTGTCGATCCCCCAGAGGAAGCTGGCAAGCGTCTTCCCCGACCCGGTCGGGGCGCAGATCAGCGTGTGCTCGCCGCTGGAGATCGCCTCCCAGCCGCCCGCCTGCGCCGGCGTCGGCCCCTCGAAGGAAGCCTCGAACCACCGCCGCGTCGCCGGGCTGAACGGCCCTAACGGATCGGTTTTCTTACTTGCTTTTGCCTTGGCAGCCAACCGACCGATCTTACGCAGATCAGTCGGTGGGCCCTACGGAGTACCGCCGGCGAGCTGGGCGTAGGAGAACCAGCTCGGCTTCGGCTTGAAGCCGGATCCGAAGAGACCGGAGCCGTCGCAGAAGTTGCAGGCACCGGCCACGTCATCGACCGAGAACCAGAAGGCGCTCTTCACCTTCCATTTGACCTGGCTCTTGCGCAGGATCGAGAAGGCGTTCCGCAATTCCCGGGCTTGACCGGCCATCCCCTTGCCAAACAGGTTCGAGGGGGTTTTCGGACGCGAGCTCCAGCTCAGCTCGGTGATCCACAGACCCTTGCCGCCGTCACCGTTGAGGCGCAGGACTTTGCGAAATTCCTCGGTCACTTCCGGCAGTTCGCGGGCGAAGATCGTGTACGGGTGGAGGGCCACTCCGTTGAACTTGCTCTTGACCCCCGGCGTGGTTTTGTACATCTGGCTGACGAAGTCGCTCGCGTACCAGTTGAGGCTTTTGTGTTTGCCGGTTTTTCGATCCCGCGCCCCCTTCGGCCGCGAGAAGAGACCGGCGAGGATGGCCTGCGCGCTGGGATCCGCGGCCTTCAGCGCGTTGTAGGAGATCTTCACCAGCTTCCCGTATTCGGCCGGGTTGGGCCTGGCGACGAAGAACTTGAAGTTGGGCTCGTTCCAGATCTGCCACCTGCGCAGCGGCGTCTTCGGGACACCGGGGTGCTCGCTCCAGAAGCTCCCGTTAGGCCCGTAGCGAGCGACTGCGGCGGTCACGAAGCTGATCCACCCCGACCTGGCAGCGCCGCTTACAGGCAGACGCGCCGGTGCCTTCACGCCGCCTGCCTGTGGCACGGTCGCCATCGGCACCGCCCACTCGGGGGCCCCGGTGAGGAAGGGAAGCACCTTGATTCCGGCTTTCGAGGCGGCTTCGACCTGGTCATCGATGCCAGCCCAATCGAAACTGCCACCGCTGACGGCCTGGGTGCCCGCCCACCCGAAGGGCAAGCGGACGGATTCGGCGCCGCCACGGCTGAGCCGCTGGAACTGTTCATCGGTGAGACCGCTCTGGGGAACGACCCCCCAGTAGCCCGAGGGAAGGGCCTGAGCCGCCGAAGCGAGAATTCCCATCGTCGCCACAGCGGCGACAGTCAACACCCAGGCACGCAAAATCGTCTTCATCGAAACGCTCCCTTTCGAAATCGGTTCAGCTCGCCTTGGGCGAGACGGGGGAATCGGCATCGTGCGCGGCGTTGGCGGTAGTAGAAGGCACCGCCGGAGATCGCCGCGAGGACGGCGACCGCGATCAGGATCGGGACGAGGGGCGAGGAAGAGCTGTCGTCTTCGGTGACCGAGCTGGGGACTCCCTCGAACTTCGCGAGCGGCTTGCCGTTCGCGAGCTTGCCTTCCGCATCACCTGCCCCAGCATCCCGGTTTGCACCGTTCCCCTGGGGGCCTTGGCTACCCTGCCCGGTGTTGCCCCCGCCCCCTGAGCCCGCACCGCTGCTTTCGCCCGTTTCCCCGCCTTCGGGAGATTCCGAGGCCCCTGCCTTGTCGCCACCGTCCTTCGAACCGCCGCCCTGCGGGGGCTTGGAACTTTCGTTGTTCGGGACGGTTGGAACTTCAGGCGTGTACTGGGGAGCAGTGGCTTCTTCAGCCTGAGCGAGGCCCGGAGCGCAAGCAAATGCCAGCACAGCAAGCACTGACAGAAGCACGGAAGCAGATCGGGCCGAGCTCCGGCCGCGGGGGTGGCGGGTCGGATGCATGGCGCGCAAGGTTAGAGGAATCAGCGGCGTTGATAAGTCCGCTCGCCGTGATCCTCGGCCTCGCCCTCGCAGGAGGCGGGTTTTTCCTCGGCGAGCGTCACATCGCGGGTCTGGCGGCGTGGCTGGTCCTCGTCGTGATGATCGCGCTGGGAGCAGCCGGGCGCGCGACGCTGGGGCGCCCGTTCTACTGGGCCGCAGGATTGATCGGTGGACTGGTGCTTTTCTCCGCATTGTCATCCTTTTGGTCCGGTTCGATTGAGCTCAGCGTCACCGAAGCCGACCGAGTTCTGGTCTACCTCGGCTTCTTCCTCGCCGCCTTCCTGATCGCCCAAACCGACGAAAGGCGCCAACGTTTCGCTGAAGGTCTCGGAATTTCCCTATTTACGGTTGCTCTGCTGGCGCTGGCGAGCCGGCTGCTGCCCCACGCACTCGACCTCGGACCCGGTCTGGGAGCCAATGAGCGGCTCGGATATCCGCTCGGCTACTGGAATGCAAACGGGCTTGCATTTGGGATCGGCTGTGCCTTTGCGCTGTGGATGAGCCGGCGTTCGCTGAACGCCTGGCTGCGCTGGCTCGCGATCGGCGTCCTGCCCGCCCTGCTGCTCGCTCTCTATTTCACCTACTCCCGCGGGGGCGTGCTGGCGCTGGTTGTCGCCTGCGGCTGCTTGATCGCCCTCTCCCACGACCGCCTCTGGCTCTCGGCGACCCTGGCGATCGGCGCGATCGGCGCCGTGCCCGCGATCCTGGCGGTGCAGGCGCGCCGGGCGCTGGCCGACAACCTCGACACCCAGGCGACCGTGGACCAGGGCCTGACGGTGCTGCTCGTCCTCGCCGCCGGAACCCTGCTCACGCTGGGGCTGTTCGCACTCCTGCGCCGCATCGAGCAGAGGGAGGGCATGGTTACCGGGCGGGCGCTGGCTGCTTCCCGCGACCCACGGATCCTCAAATGGACGGCCGCCGCGCTCGCTCTGCTCGCGATCGGCGGCGGGATTGCGATCGGCGGCCGCGCCTGGGACCAGTTCTCCAGCTCCGACCTGCAGTTCCCGCAGCGCGGAGAGGAACACTTCGGGGAGCTGTCGGGGGGTGGACGGGACGAATTCTGGCGCGTGGCCGCCGATGCCTTCGGCGAAGAGCCGGTGCTCGGATCCGGCGCCGGCACCTACGGCTTTGCCTGGAACCAGCTGCGGGAGGCGCCGATCGCCGTGCTCGACGCCCACTCGCTCTACCTCGAGGCCTTTGCCGAGCTGGGGGCGGTCGGGGGCTGCTCGTGCTGGCTCTGGTTCTGACCCTGCTCTGGACCGGCTTCGCGGCCTGGCGCGCCTCCAGCGGCGCCCGCCGCGAGCTCCACGCCGTCCTCTTCGCCGCCTGCCTCACCTTCGCGATCGGCGCCGGGATCGACTGGTTCTGGGAGATAGCCACGGTGGGCGCGATCTTCTTCCTGGCCGCGGGCGCGCTGGTCGCCGCCCGCTGCCGGCAGCTCGCGCTCGAGCGGACGCGCGGCGACGGCCAGGTGGAGGAGCGCCGCTTCGGGCTCGCCGCCGGCGGGCTTGCCGTCGCCTGGATCGCCGCGCTGGCGTTGATCGGCCCCCTGCTGGTCGATCGGGAGATCGACGTCAGCAACGACGCCGCTGCCGCCGGCAACATCCCGAAGGCCATCGAGCACGCCGACAACGCCCGCTCGATCGAGCCCTGGGCCGCTACGCCATACGTCCAGCTGGGGTTGCTCGCCGAGTCGCAGGGCGACTACGCGGGTGCCATCCATCGCCTCGACCAGGCGATCGAACGCGAGGAAGGAAGCTGGCAGCTCTACTACCTGCGGGCGCGGGCCCAGTGGCGAGGCGGCGACAAAGCCGCCGCGCGTGCCGATCTTGGGGAAGCGATGCGACTCAACCCCGAAGAGAACTGCTTGCGCGAGGGTTTCGAAGGATGCGGATGACGAAAGCCCCCGACACCAGCCAGGCGGAAAAAGCCTCCGAGGAGCGGGCGCCGGCGCCGGTCCCCTTCGATACCGAGGGGCACGGGCCGAACGAGTCACGCCGCCGTGGGGCGCTGCTGCGGCGCCTGTTGGCGCTGGGCGACTGGGGGGCTCTGCTGGCCTCGCTCTGCGTCATCACCGCCACCAGCTCGACCACCGACGTCGGCGTCTTCTTCTGGGCGGTCCTCTTCAGCCCCGCTTGGGTGATCGTCCTCAAGCTCCACGGCCTCTACGACAACGACCACCGCCGGATCCGCCACAGCACCCTCGACGAGCTTCCCTCGCTGATCTCAGCCAGCGTCCTCGGGACCCTGGTCCTCGACGGTCTGCTGGCGATCAGCCCGGTCGGGCCTCTCTCCCCCGCCAGCGCGATCGGGATCGGCGTTGGCGCCTTCGCCGGCAGCTTCCTCGCCCGCGGCGTCCTACGCTTCCTCTTCCACCTCCTGACCGGGCAGGCGATGGGGTTGGTGATCGGCCCGGCGACGGCGGTCGACATGGTTGCCCGCCGGGTCTCGACCCACCCGGAGACGCGGCTGGCGCTGGTCGGCTACCTCTCCCCCGAGGACGAAGCGACGGCGACGGAGCTGCCGCGGCTGGGCACCCTGGCTGACATCTCCGAAATCGCCCGCCAGCTGGCGATCGAGCGGGTCGTCGTCACCGAACAGGAGATGAGCGAGGCCGACGCCGAGCGGCTGATCGCGGAGTGCAAGGCGGAGGGCCTGGCGCTCACCTTCCTTCCCCGGCACTACGGGCTGCTGGGGCCCGGGATCGAGCTCAACCGGCTTGCCGAGCTACCCGTCCTCGACTTCCGCTTCAGCGACCCGCCGCGCTCGACGCTGGCGATGAAGCGGCTGATGGACATCGCCGTCTCCGCCGTTCTGCTGGTCCTGCTCTCGCCGCTGCTGCTGTTCGTCGCGCTCTGGATCCTGCTCGACGACGGCCGCCCCGTCTTCTTCCGCCAGCGCCGGGCGGGTAAGGACGGCGACCCGTTCACGATGGTCAAGTTCCGGACGATGGTCACCGATGCCGAGCAGCGGCTGCCCGAGCTGGTCGACATCGAGAACCTCGACCAACCCGCCTTCAAGATCCCTGACGACCCGCGGGTGACCCGCAGCGGCCGCTGGCTGCGCCGCACCAGCGTCGACGAGCTGCCGCAGCTGATCAACGTGCTGCGGGGGGACATGTCGCTGGTCGGGCCGCGGCCGGAGGAGGAGAGCGTCGCCGCCCTCTACGACGAGCGCCAGCGCGGGCGGCTGGCGGTGAAGCCGGGGATGACCGGGCCGATGCAGGTCTACGGTCGCAGCGACCTCACCTTCGAGGAGCGGCTGGCGATGGAGCGCGACTACCTCGACAACCTCTCGCTGCTGACCGACCTGGCGATTCTGATGCGGACGCCGCGGGCGATGGTCCACGGCGAAGGCGCCTACTAGCTGGTGCCCCAGCTCGAGGTTGTGATCGTCAGCCACGGCGCCGAAGCGCTGCTGCGGCGCTGCCTGCGCTCGCTCGGAGCGCACCCGATCTCCACCGGGGAGATGCAGGTAACGGTGGTCGACAGCGGCAGCCCCGACGGGGCGCCGGACATGGTCGAGCGCGAGTTCCCAGCGGTGCGGCTGCTGCGGCACGGCAACATCGGCTTCTCGGCGGCGAACAACCTGGCGCTGCGGGAGAGCGCGGCGAGCGCGGTGCTGCTGCTCAACCCCGACACCGAGGTCTATGTGGGGACGCTCGACGCGGCGCTGGCGCGCCTTCACTCCGCGCCGCGGATCGGGATGGTCGGGGTGAAGCTGGTGACCGAGAGCGGCGAGCTCGACCACGCCTGCAAGCGCTCCTTCCCAACGCCCCTCAGCGCGCTCGCTCACTTCACCGGGATCGGCCGCAGGGAGAGCGCGGGGGGCTCGCTCGGCCAGTACCGCGCCACCCACCTCGGCGACGACGAGCCCGGCGAGGTCGACGCCGTCAACGGCGCCTTCATGCTCTGCCGCGCCGAGGCGATCCGCGAGGTGGGCCTGCTCGACGAGGGCTACTGGCTCTACATGGAGGACCTCGACTGGTGCCACCGCTTCTGGGACGCCGGCTGGAAGGTCTTCTACGAGCCTGCGGGGGTGGCGCTCCACGTCAAGGGCGCCTCCAGCGGCCGGCGCCGCGCCCCGAAACAGGAGATCGCCTTCCACCGCGGCATGGCCCGCTTCTACCGCCGCTTCGACGCACCGCAAAGCAACCCGCTGCTGAACGCCGCGGTCTACGCCGGCATCGGCGCCAAGCTGGCGGTCAGCCTCGCGATCACCGCAATCCGCGGCCGCTAGCTAGGCCGCAACGCGGCGATTCCAGAGGGTGCCGCGAACCTTCTTCAGCTCGACCACCTTGCCGAGATCGTTCTTGATCCGAACCTCGCCGCCACCCTCTTTGCGCACCAGCTCCTTGGCCGTTCTCACCGCACCGGCCTTGGTGTCATCGAATGCGGACGGGCGCCTGCTTCCGGCTCTGACGATCTCCCAGCCGCCAAGGCGCTTGCTTGGCTGGACGTTGCGATTAGCGGTTTGAGCTTCCATCCCCGACGAAGATAGCCGCCGCCCCGGCGGATCCTGCTGCGGTCTTCTCAGCGCCCACAGGCAAGCGGATGGGTCGAGGAATCGAAGAAGAAGAGTGGCGCGTCCAAGGCGGCGCGAATTTTCTTTTTAGCGCCGCGGATCTCCTCCTGACTGCTTCCCTCTTTGCGAATCGAGACGGCGATTGGTCGGTCTGGATTGCGGTTGAGGGCGTCGACGAGGTGCTGGTCCTGCTCGCTCAGATCGCTGCCGAACACCACCAGGGGAAGGTCGCACTTGCCCAGCTGATCGAGCACATGGGAGAGGTAGCCATTCCCCTCGATGCCCTGCAGCTTGTGGTGGGCCGAGCCCTCGGTGATCAGCAGCGGCCGTACCTGCTCGTCGCCGTCGAGTGGCTTGCCGAACTGATCCAGCAGCGTCTCGAGATTACGGTTCACGAGCTTGCGGGTCAGACCCGAGCCCATGACCACGAGGTGGAGAGCGCCGTGGAGGAAATAGACCGGCGTGCGATTAGCAGGAACGTCGCAATTCGCAGGATCGAACGACTGCTCGTCGCACCAGAAGCAGTCGCACAGGCCATCGAAGTCGACCGCCTGCATCGCCCAGTAGACGATCAGGTCATAGCTGGTAGAGAACACGTACTCCTGTTTCTGCAGCACCTGCCCGATCGTCTTCAGCGTGGTCCCGGAGATGCTCGACTGCCTGACGTGCACCGACTGGACGGCCTTGCCGAGAGCCAGCTGCACGGTCTTGTAATGGTCGAGATAGGGCTTGGGATCCTCGCCGAGGGCCTCCGCCATGCGAATAGCCGATGCAAGCTGGCCAAGCACCCGCTCGAAGTTTCGGGTGCCCAGGGCTTCGAACAGCGCCCTGTCAGGAGCGGTCAGGGCGCCCGCTTTATCGAATAGGGAGGGGTAACCGAAGCCATCCGAGACGTTCCTGCTCAAACCGTTCCCGAGCAGCAGCGCCGCCCATTCATCACACTCGGCCGTCACCTCATCCCAATCCGCGAGGCTGGCGTCGATCGAATGGATCTCGAGTGCCACCGCAAGACCCTTTAGAAGGGCAGCGTGTCGGCGACCTCGACCAGCCGCGGCGCTTTCTTGTCGCGCTCGCTCAGCAGCGGGTCTGAGACCTGCCAGTCGATGCCGACGTCGGGGTCGTCCCAGGCGATGCCGGACTCGGTCGCCGGGTCGTAGTAGCTGGAGACCTGGTAGGCGACGTCGGCGGTGTCTGAGAGGACGGCGAAGCCGTGGCCGAAGCCGACCGGGACGAAGAGCTGGCGGTGCTTGACGTCGTCGAGCACGTGCGCCTCCCACTGGCCGTAGGTCGGCGAGCCGCGGCGGAGGTCGACGGCGACGTCGAGAATCTTGCCGCGGGCGCAGCGGACCAGCTTCGCCTGGCCCGGCTCGGTCTGAAAGTGAATCCCCCGCAGCGTCCCCTTCGAGCTGCGCGAGTGGTTGTGCTGGACGAACTCGACGTCGATCCCGCGCTCGCGCCAGGCATCGCGGCTGTAGGACTCGAGCATGAAGCCGCGCTCGTCGCCGTGGACGACCGGCTCGATCAGGACGACGCCGTCGAGCTTGGTGTCGAGACGCTCCGCCACTAGCCCAGGGCTTTCCCGTACTGCTTTTCGTAGTACTCGCGGTACTCGCCGGAGCGGATCGGGCCCCACCAGTCCTCGTTGTCGCGGTACCACTGCACGGTCCGCTCGAGGCCCTCGTCGAAGTGGACCTGCGCCTCCCAGCCGAGCTCCTCCTGGAGCTTCGCCGAGGAGAGCGAGTAGCGACGGTCGTGGCCGGGCCGGTCGGCGACGTACTCGATCAGCGACTCGTCGCGGCCGGTCAGCTCGATCACCCGCTTGACCACCTCGATGTTCTCGCACTCGTCGGGACCGCCGACGTTGTAGGCCTCACCGGCTTTGCCCTTGGTCAGCACGGTGTGGATGCCGGTGCAGAAGTCCTCGACGTAGAGCCAGTTGCGCACCTGCTTGCCATCGCCATAAACCGGCAGCGGGTCACGGTGCAAAGCGTTCAAGGTGATCAGCGGAATCAGCTTCTCCGGATATTGCCGCGGGCCGTAGTTGTTGGAGCCGCGGACGATCGAGGCGTCGATCCCGTAGGTGTGGAAGTGGGCGGAGACGAGCAGGTCACCGGCGGTCTTGGTCGCCGAGTAGGGCGAGGAGGGATCCAGCGGCGACTCCTCGGTGAAGGAGCCGGAGTCGATCGAGCCGTAGACCTCGTCGGTGGAGACCTGCAGGTAGCGCTCGACCCCGAGCTCGCGGGCGGCGTCGAGCAGGGTGCCGGTGCCGATCACGTGGGTGCGGGCGAAGGCGTCTTGGTCGTCGATCGAACGGTCGACGTGGGACTCGGCGGCGAAGTTGACGACCGCGTCGACCCCTTGCATCGCTTCGCGGACGATCGCCGGGTCCTCGATCGCTCCCACGATCAGGTTCGTGCCCTCGGGCAGGTTCTCGCGCCGCCCCGCGTAGGTGAGCTTGTCGAGCACGACGACGTCGTGCTCCTCGCCGACCAACCGCACGTAGGTGGAGCCGATGAACCCCGCCGCTCCGGTTACCAAAATCCTCATTCCGTTCCTGCCTCCGCTTGTCGTTGGGCGAGATAGCCGGCCAGCCCGTCCTGCCAGGTGGGAAGCCGGATCGCGTGTTCGCGCTGGCTGACCAAGGCCGAGTAGGGCGGCCGCGGCGCCGGGGCGCCGAATTCCTCGCTGGTGATCGAGAGCACCCGGCACTCGACCTTGGCCTGCTCGAAGATCTCCCCGGCGAACTCGTACCAGGAGCACTGGCCCGCCGCCGCCATGTGGTGGATGCCGTACTCGATCCCCTCGATCAGGCGGACGATGCCGTAGGCGAGGTGCCAGGTGTAGGTGGGCGAGCCGACCTGGTCGCGGACGACCGTGACCTCGCTCCGGGTCTGGGCCAGCTGCAGCATCGTGTCGACGAAGTTGCGACCGCCGAGCCCGAAGAGACCGGCCGAGCGGACGATGAAGTGGCGCTTGTTGGCAGCGGCGACCGCCTCCTCCCCGGCCAGCTTGGTACGGCCGTAGGCCGAGAGCGGGGCGGGCTGGTCACTCTCGACGTAGGGCGCGCCCTTGGCACCGTCGAAGACGTAGTCGGTGGAGATGTGGAGGACCCGCGCTTCGACCTTGTTCGCGGCGGCGGCGACGTTGCCGGCGCCGGCGCCGTTGACGGCGAAGGCGGCCTCCTCGGCAGACTCGGCGCCGTCGACGTCGGTCCAGGCGGCGCAGTTGATGACCACGTCGGGGCGCTCGAGGTCGAGCTTGCGGTCGAGGACGGAGGGGTTGGTGACGTCGAGCTCGGCGCGGCCGTAGCCGACGACGTCGTGGCCGGCGTTGCCGGCGGCGAGCAGGACGTCGCGGCCAAGCATCCCGGCGGCTCCGGTTACAAGAAGCTTCACGACCCCACCATCACTAGACGAGTTTGATCTCGGATTTGTCGCCGACCAGGAGCCGCAGGGTCTTCGGCATCCCCTCGCTGCGGGTCAGCTTCACTTCCTTGCCGAGCAGGCTCGCCTCCATCCGCGTGCCGAGGTCCTCGACCACCGAGCCGGAGAGGACGATCGAGTTCTCGACTTCGGAGCGGCGGACGTGGACGTCGTCGCCGATCGAGGTGTAGGGGCCGATGTAGGCGTCCTCGACGCAGGCGCCGGCGCCGATCACCGCCGGGCCGCGGATCGACCGATCCCTCGACCTTCGCGCCGGGGCCGATCACGACCCGGCCCTCGACCTTGGAGGCCTCGTCGACGTCGCCCTCGATCGAGGTGACCAGCTCCTCGAGCACGAGGCGGTTGGCCTCGAGCATGTCGGCGAGCTGGCCGGTGTCCTTCCACCAGCCGCGCACGACCTCGGAGCGGACGGTGCGGCCGTCGTCGATCAGCTTGTCGATCGCCTCGGTGATCTCCAGCTCGCCGCGCCAGGAGGGCTCCAGGGAGCGGGCGGCGTCGAAGATCAGGTTGCTGAAGAGGTAGACGCCGACCAGAGCGAGGTTCGAAGGAGGGTCTTTCGGCTTCTCGATCAGGCGCACGATCTTCTCCCCGTCGAGCTCGGCGACGCCGTAGGACTGCGGGTCGTCGACCGGGGTGAGCAGGATCAGCGTGTCGGGCTCGTGCTCGGTGAAGGTGGAGACGAGGTCGCGAAGGCCGTCGCGGAGGAGGTTGTCGCCGAGATACATGACGAAGGGCGAGTTGCCGATGAAGTCCTCGGCGGTCAGCACCGCGTGGGCGAGGCCGGCGGGCTTGTCCTGGACGATGTAGGTGATCTCGGCGCCGAACCGGGAGCCGTCGCCGGCAGCGGCGCGGATCTCCTCGCCGGTCTCCGGGGCGATGATGATCCCGATCTCCTCGACGCCGGCGTCGACCAGCGCCTCGATCCCGTAAAAGAGCACGGGTTTATTCGCGACGGGCACAAGTTGCTTCGCCGAGGTGTGGGTGATGGGGCGCAGGCGGGTGCCGGCGCCACCAGAGAGAATCAGTCCCTTCAAGGGCTCCATGCCAGGCTGCAACCCTACTGCGCGGCGAAAAGAGCGTGCGACCAGCCGTTTACATCCCAAATTTCAACGGGGCCGCCCAGCTTGGCCGGACCCTGCGCAGCCTCGGCGCGCAGACGACGCCCGGTCGACGTCGTCATCGCCGACAACGGCTCGGGCGACGACTCGGTCGAGCTGGCCCGGCGCGAGCTGCCGGAGGTGCGGGTGCTGGAGCTGGGAGAGAACATCGGCTTCGGGCCGGCGCTCAACCGCGCGGTATCCGAGCACCCCGCCGACCCGGTGATCCTGCTCAACAACGACGCCGAGGCCGAGCCGCGCTTCGTCGAGGCGCTGCTGGACGGGCTCGGCGAGGGGATCGACTCGGTCGCCGGGGTGCTGCGCCAGGAACGGGAGCCGGAGCTGATCGACTCCGCCGGCGTCGTCGCCGACGCGACCCTGATGGGGTTCGACTACCTGCACGGGGAGCCGGTCGAGCGTGGCGAGCGGCGCGCCGGACCCGCTCGGGCCGACCGGGGGCGCCGCGCTCTACCGGCGCGAGGCGTTCGAGGCCGTCGGCGGCTTCGACGAGCGGATCTTCCTCTACTACGAGGACCTCGACCTGGCGCTGCGGATCGCCGCCAGCGGCGGACGCTGCCGGCTTGCCCCGGAGGCGCGGGCGCTGCACGCCTACTCGGCCAGCCTCGGCGCCGCCAGCGCCGCCAAGTACGCGCGCACCGGCTGGAGCCGCGGCTACATGCTGCGCCGCTACGCGGTGATGCGGCACCCGCGCCTGGCGTTGCGCGCGCTGGCCTGCGAGGGGGCCCTGTGCGCCGGACAGTTGCTCAAGGACCGTACCGCCGCCGGGCTCGAAGGCCGCCTGCGCGGCTGGCGCGAAGCCGGCGGACTGGAGCCGCGCGATCCGGCCGGCGCCCCGCTCCTCGACCTCAGCGCCCACGAGGCGCTGGCCCTGCGCCGCCGCCGGCGCGGCTAGCGCCGCCAGGACGACAGCAGTCGTCCAGCGCCCACGAGGCGCTGGCCCTGCGCCGCCGCCGGCGCGGCTAGCGCCGCCAGGACGACAGCAGTCGTCCTCTGGCCCGCCGCATCGCGCCCGCGAACCCGGATCGCAGCCGCTCCACCTCGCCGCTCAGCTCGCGCTCGCGACGCGCGAGGCGGTCGCGCTCGGAGCGCAGCGTCTCCGCTTCGGCCTCTGCTGCCTCGAGGCGCTCGCGCAGGGTGTCGCGTTCGTCATTAAGTGCCGCCAGCCGCCGCGAGGTCGGCATCGCCGCCGCCCGGGGGGCGTCGGCGCGGTCGAGGGCGAGGTTGCGCACCTCGGCGGCCAGCTCCGCGTTCACCCGCAGCAGCTCCTCCACGCGAGGGTCCTGGTGGGGGTCTCCGGCGTTCAACCGGCTCCCTCCGCGGTCCAGCGGACTCCCCGCAGGCCGTTCCAAACGTCGAGCTCTTCCCAGCCCCGCCGCAGGACATCGGCGCTCTGGCCCTGCGACAGCGAACCCGGCAGGACGCGGTAGCGGGCGAGCGGCTCAGGGATCACCGTGCCCAACAGGCCTGCCTCCCTGAAGGCCCGGTAGATGCCCCAGTCGTTGTGCATCGAGCCGTGGTCCTCGTAGCGGAACTCGAGGAGGAGCGAACGCGGCAGCAGCGCCAGGGTGTCCCCGTCCCAGTTCTCCTCGTTCTCTTCGGGCAGGGCGCCATTGCCGAGGGCAGCGTAGCCGCGCAGGGTCGGCCGCCGGCGCCCCTCGGCGTCCACCTTCCGCAGCCAGCAGCTGACGTAGGCGAGGCGAGGCTCCCGGCGGTGGGTGGCGAGGGCCCGCTCGACGAAGCTCGGCTCGAGCATGTTGTCGGCGTCGAGCATGACGACGTGCTCGCCGCGCGCCAGCAGCACTCCCAGGTTTCGCGCTGCCGACTCGCCCCTGTTCGGCTGCGCCACCACCTCCACCCGCGGCAACGCCGCCAGCTCGGCGAGGACCGAGTCCGCCGGGGCGAAGGAGCCATCGTTGACGATCACGACCTCGAGGTTCCGGTGGGTCTGACCGAGCAGGGAATCGACGGCATCGCGCACGTACGCCGCGGCGGCGAAGTAGGGGACCACGCCGGTCACCAGCGGCTCCTCGGAGACCGTTACCGAGGAAATCGACGGGCGGGCTCCGCCGAGCAGCTCGCGGTACCCCTCGCGCACACGCTCCGGCGCCGCGCGCTCCCCCGCCCGCCGCACCGGCGCTTCCGAGGCGCGCATCCGTTCCAGCCCGCCGCGATCGTCGAGGAACCGCGAGAGGGATCGCCGCAACGGGCCTGCCCCGACCCCTTCGGTCAGCCACCCGCTCACCTCCGGCTCGACCAGCTCGCTGAGCACCCCAACCGGCGTCGCCAGGACCGGCAAGCCGCAGGCCATCGCCGCCAGCGTCCCGTGGCTGGCGACCTGGAAGCGGGAGGGGGCGACCAGGAGGTCGAAATCGCCGGCACGGCGCTCCAGCTCGTTCGCAGCGATCGGCCCCCGCAGATGGATCCGCTCGTCGTCGGCGCTCATCGCTTCGATCGTCAAGCGGGCCGACTGCCCCATCCCGCCGGTGTCGGTGTCCTCACCGCACATCGTCAGCTCCCACTCGTCGTCCGGAAGCGCCAGACATGCTTCGACCAGATCGAGCGCGCCCAGGTGGCGCTGCAGCGACCCGACGTAGAGGAGGCGGAGCGGTCCGCCCGGCTCCCGTCGCGGCGCCGGCGTAGCCGTGGGGGCCGGCACCGGGATCCGCGCCGTCGCCGGCAGCGGCAGCTCGGCCCGCTGACGCCGCTGCACGTCGAGCGCGTCGCCGCCGGGCCAGACGACATGGTCGGCGAGGCGCAGCTGCTCCCGCTCCAGAGCGGCGACGCGACGCCGTCCCGGCTCGCGAAGGGTGCCGTCGTGGAGGGAGATCAATCCCGTCGGCGCGATCGTCCGCACCGCGATCGTCGTGCCGCTGAGCAGCGGCTCGCCGGCGAGCCGGGCCTGCAGGGCGACGAGACCGTGGGCGCGGAAGTCGGGGGCCTCGAGGTACGCCGGTCCCTCGCCGCCGTAGGTCGCCCGGATCTCCTCCATCGCCACCGCCGCATGGAGGTGATCGGGGCAGGCGAAGTCAAAGGCGGGGGGATCGGCGGGCTCGACCCCGGTCCGCACCAGCGCCACCTCGTGCTCGACGGCCAGCGCCTCGGCCAGCGCCTCCACCTCGGGACGCACGTCCGCCCATTCAGTCGGCTCCGGACAGAGCAGGCAGACCTTCACCGCTCCCCCGACCCCCTCCCCAGCCAGCGCCGGGCAGCCTCGAGGTCCCCCTCCCGGCGCAGACGGCGGCGCTCGCGCAGCAGCTCAGGCAGCCAGCGCAGGGCGGCGAGCTTGCCGCGGAGGGTCGAGAGGAAGCGCCGCTGCCGGGCCGCCCGCAGGAGTGACCCCACCTCGACCGCGGCGATCCGCGGAAGAGCTCGCGCCGGCATGAACTTGAGCTGGGTCGCGGCCCGGTTGCGGGCGACGAGCCGCGCGTTCCAGGCGCCGGGGCGAGGTGCCTCCGCCATCCAGGAGGCGTTGCCGACGTGCCAGACCACTGCCTCAGGGACGTAGCCGAAGCGCCAGCCGGCGATCCGGCCGCGGACGTTGAGCTCGACGTCCTCGTAGAAGGCGAAGTAGCGCTCGTCGTAGCCCCCGAGCTGCTCGAACATGCGCCGGCGCAGGAGGCAGGCGGCGCCGCAGACGCCGAACACCTCGGCCGGCTGCAGCCACTGCGGCGCCTGGCTCTCCCCCGCCCCCAGCTCCAGCGCCCGGCCGTCGGCCGTCAGCGCCTGGCCGGCGCTGTAGAGGTCCGCCGCCTCGATGCCGAGATCCTCCCCCTGCCGCAGCTGCAGGAGCCGCGGCTGCACCCCTCCCAGCCCCTCGTCGCTCTCGAGCGCCCCCAGCAGCGTCGGCAGCGCGCCGGCCTCCAGCACGGTGTCGGCGTTGAGGACCAGGACCGCCGCGGCGCCGGTGCGGCGGACCCCGAGGTTGACCGCCGCGGCGAAGCCGAGGTTGCGCGGCAGATCCAGGTGCGGCACTCCCTCCCGATCCAGGTAGGCGGGCGAGCCGTCCGCAGAGCCGTTGTCGACCACCAGCAGCTCCAGCTCCACCCCCTGCTCGCGCAGCGAGGCGAGGCAGCGCGGCAGCAGGTCGAGCGAGTTCCAGCTCGGGATGACGACGGCGACGGTCCGACCGGAAGCCATGGCCGAACCCTTGCACGCGCGCGTAGCGGTAGCGTTTCCGCGACGTGGACCGGCTGGCTGATGGAGAGGAGCGGCGCCTTCCGGCGCTCAAGGTCGAAGACCTTCACAAGGCCTTTCGAATTCCGAAAAACCGCGTCACCTCGCTGAAAGAGCGGGTGGTGAGGCCCTTTGCCGCGCGCGAATTCGACGAGCTGCACGCGCTCGACGGCGTCTCCTTCGAGATCGGGCAGGGGGAATTCTTCGGCATCGTCGGCCGCAACGGCTCCGGCAAGAGCACCCTGCTGAAGCTGCTGGCCAGCATCTACCGCGCCGACTCGGGGACGATTCGGATGACCGGTCGCCTCGCCCCCTTCATCGAGCTCGGCGTCGGCTTCAACGAGGAGCTGACCGCCCGTGAGAACGTCGTCCTCAACGGGGTGATGATGGGGCTGACGCCGCAGGAGACCCGCAGCCGCCTCGGCGCCATCCTCGAGTTCGCCGAACTGGAGGAGTTCGTCGACCTGAAACTGAAGAACTACTCCTCGGGGATGCTGGTCCGGCTTGCCTTCTCGGTGATGATGCAGGCCGACGCCGACATCCTCCTCGTCGACGAGGTGCTGGCCGTCGGCGACGCGGCCTTCCAGCAGAAGTGCGCCGACGCCTTCCACGAGATGAAAGAGCTGGGCAAGACGATCATCCTCGTCACCCACGAGATGTCGGCGGTGGAGACCTACTGCCACCGGGCGATGCTGATCGACGGCGGCAAGATCCAGTACATCGGCGACCCGGCCGAAGTCGGTCGTCGCTACCTGCGGCTCAACTTCGAGCGCGGCGCCTCGGCGACCAGCGGCGCGGCTCCCGAGCAGAGCTCAGAGGTGAAGTTGATCTCAGCCGCGCTCGAAGACTCTGCCGGCGAGGTGGTGACCAACGTCGAGTTCGGCGAGAAAATCCACCTGCGGGCTGAATTCGAGGCCATGCGGGACGCCGCCGGATACGGGATCGGGTTCATGCTCGTCAACGCCGACGGCATTGGCGTCTTCCACTTCGGCGAGGGACGGGTCCGCAAGGAGGACGGCAGCTCGGCGCTGCGCGCCGGCGAGCGCTTCCGCCTCGAGATCGAGATCGACAACCTGCTCGTCCCCGGCCGCTACTCGATCCACTGCGGGGTCAACCGGGCCGAGAACGGCAGCGTCGCCCTCTACGTCCACGACGCCTTCGGCTTCGTCGTCTACGGCGGCGATTCGCAGCTGCCGGGCATCATCCGCCTCCCGCACCAGGTCAGCTCCGAAGTCCGCAGCGGGGAACGGGCATGAGCGCCCGCGAGGCGGCCCTGCGGGTGGTGCGCGGTCCGTCCGCGCTCGGCGGCGGCTCCCGCCGCTTTTTCGACCTGCTCTGGCTGATCTCCACGACCGAGTTCAAGCGCGTCTACTTCGGCACCGTGCTCGGCTACCTCTGGTCGCTGATCCGCCCCCTGGTGCTGTTCGCGGTGCTGCTGTTCGTCTTCACCAAGGTCTTCCGGGTCGGCGCCAGCCTCCCCTACTACCCGGTGCTGCTGCTGCTCGGGATCGTCCTCTTCACCTTCTTCCAGGAATCGACCACGAACGCGGTCACCTCGGTGGTCAACCAGGAGGGGGTCGTCCGCAAGACCCAGTTCCCCCGCCTCGTGATCCCGCTCTCGACGGTCCTGACCGGGGCCTTCAACCTCGGCCTCAACCTGATCGTCGTCTTCGTCTTCATCTTCGCCTGGGGCGTCGACCCGACCTGGACCTGGCTGCTCTTCCCGTTCGCGCTGTTGGCGCTGGTCATCCTCACCGCCGCGATGAGCATGGCCCTCTCGGTCCTCTACGTCCGCTTCCGCGACGTCGCGATCATCTGGCTCGTCCTCGCCCAGATGCTCTTCTATGCGACGCCGATCCTCTACCCCCTCGGCCCGGGCGGGTTCGACGAACCCGACGTCGAACGGTTTCTGATGATCAACCCGCTGGCGGTGATCTTCGAGCAGATCCGGGTCTGGATGATCGAACCGGGAGCGCCCAGCGCCGCCGCGGCGGCCGGCGGGAAACTGCACCTGCTGCCGGCGGTGGCGATCTACATCGCCATCTGCGTCTTCTCCGTGTGGATCTTCCGCCGCGAGGCGCCGCGGGTCGCCGAGGAGCTCTAGCTAGGAGGGGCAGACGAGGGCGCCCTGGGCGCCCTCGACCCGCAGGCGCCAGGGCCGCGGCGAGAGGTCGCGCGGCACCCTCAGGACCATCACCGAGGCCCCGGGGGCGCCCGCGGTCGAGACCGGGAACTCGCCCGTCGCGAAGCGCCGCAGCGAGACCGCCGCTTCCGGCCCTGGCGGAACTTCGATCCGGGTCAGGCCGGGGCCCAACGGGATCCCTTCTGCTGCACCGCCGGCGGCATCGACGCAGCTGCGGCCGCCCTCGGAGCCGAAGGCGCCGCGCGTGACCGTGGTCGAGAGCGGCAGTGCCTGGGCGAGGATGATGTCGGCCTGGCGGCGACCGTAGTCGGGGGCTTCCAGCAGCTCGTCTTCCTCGTAGGCGGGCGAGCCGTGCTCCTCGACCGCCTCCAGATAGGAGCCGGCGAAAACGTCTACCAGCGTCGTCGTTCCCGCCACGTCCAGGGTCAGCTGGAACTCCAGGGGGACCCGCTCGCCGGCGATCTCGATCGCGGCGGTGTCGGCCTGGGTGAGGACGGCCTGTTGCTCCAGCGTGTCGCGTCCCTGGGCGAGGACGACGAGGTTGGGTCCGAGCGCAACCAGGGTGAGGGCGCCGAGGAGAGCGATCGCCCGTCCGCTTGGGCGGACTTCGCGGAAGAGGTTGGCGAGGATCAGCAGCAGGAAGATCGCCCCGACGTACTGGTAGCGGCTCGAGGCGGCGTCGCGACCCGGCGCCGCGTTGAACGCGGTCAGCGCCCAGCTCGCGGCGGCGGCGGCGGCGACCGGCCACAGCCCCGGGTGAAAGCCGGGCCGGCGCTGCTGCCGGAAGACGACGACCGCGACCAGGGCGACGAGGAGCGCCCGTCCCCAGACGGGATCGGTACTCCCGGTGATCGGGTCGGTGCCGAGGCCGACCAGTGAGCCGGTGACCGCGGCAAGCGCTTCGGCGACGAACCGGGGCGCCTCGAGGACGTTCTCAAGCGAGATGTGGGTCGCCGCGTCGCGTCCCCAGCCCAGGTACCAGGCGGCGAAGAGCAGCGCCGGCACCGCCACCACGAAGGAGCGGCGAAGCCAGGTCCGGCGGTCCCCCTGGAGGATCGCGACGATGGCGGCGAGGACGAAGGGAATCCCGAGCCCCGAGAAGCCGAGCGCCAGGACCAGGAAGAGGCAGGCGGCGACGTCGCCGGGCAGGTCCTCCCGTTCGAGCGCGAGCAGCATCGCGATCCCGAAGAAGAGCGGGCCGACGAAGGTGATCTCGAACGGCCACAGCAGCGCCTCCCAGCCGGGGCCGAAGCCGAGCAGCAGGACGGCCGCGAAGAGCGCCAGCCAGGCTCCGACGCGGCGCTCCACGTAGACGAAGAGGAGCCCGGCGGTCCCCAGCAGGAAGGCGACGAGGACGAGGTATTCGGGCAGGGCGCTGCTCATCCCGAAGAGCTCGATCAGCACCCACTGGATCAAGGCCGGGAAGACGACCAGGTGCTCGTTGTGCGGGCGCAGGAGGTTGTCCGCCGTGAGGTCCTGGCGGCTCATCAGGAACTCCCACGTGTCCTGCAGGAAGGTGAGCTCGGAGGTGAGCGCGAGGATCATCGCGCCCGCCCCGACCATCGCGGCGGCGAGCAGGAGATAAGGGGCGTTGCGCCAGTGCCTCTCCATCGAGGAGCGGCAGTGTATTGCGGAATGGGGCGTAGAACGGTCGGTACACTGCGCCGGAATGTCAGAGCAGGCGACCTCGAGTGGTACCGCCCGGCAGGAGGATCTCGACGCCGAATACGGACAGGCCTACTACCTCAACTACTGGGGCGGGGGCGGACCGTATGAGCGCAACGAGCACTGGCTGAGGTTCTTCGGCAACGTCGCCGACGGGATCGTGCGCGATCTCGAACCCGCGAGCGTGTTCGACGCCGGCTGCGCGATGGGCTTCCTCGTCGAGGCGCTGCGGCAGCGCGGGATCGACGCCTCCGGCGCCGACGTCTCCGAGTACGCGATCTCCCAGGTCGACGCCGCCGTCGCCGAGCACTGCCGGGTCGGCTCGCTGACCGAGCCGCTGGGCGGCCGCTACGACCTCGTCACCTGCATCGAGGTGCTGGAGCACATTCCCCCCGACGAGATCGACCAGGCGATCGACAGCCTCTGCGCCGCAAGCGACAAGCTGCTGATCTCCACCACCCCGGGAGACTTCGGCGAGCCCACCCACTTCAACGTCCAACCCCCGGAGGAGTGGGCGGCGAAGTTCGCCCAGCGGGGGTTCTTCCGCGACCCCGAGCGCAACCTCTCCTACGTCTCCCCCTGGGCCGCCCTCTACGTGCGCCGGGAGGAGCCGGTGGCCGACACCGTCCGCCGCTACGACCGTTCCTGGTGGCAACTGCGGCGCGAGGCGCGCGAGGTGCGGGAATCCCTGCTCGCGACCCAGCAGCAGCTGGCCGAGGCCGAAGAGAAGAACGTCGTCCGCGGGGAACTGGAGGAGGCGCAGGAGGAAATCCTGCGCCTGCGCGACCTGCTGGTCGCCAAGGACACCGAACTCGGCACCGCCAAGGGCAAAGTGGCGGAGCTGGAAGACCAGCGGATGCGAATCGCCGGCGTCAAACACCGGCTCGCCACGGCGGTGCCCGGGCTGCGAACGCTGATCGGCGCGGCGCTGCGGCTGCTGCGGAACCAGCGTTAGCGACAGCGCCCGTGAGCTCTCCCCGCTTCTCGATCCTGACGCCGGTCTACGAAACGCCGCCGGGCGTGCTGCGGCGGATGCTGCGCTCGGTCGTCAACCAGAGCTGCGGCGACTGGGAGCTGTGCCTGGTCGACGACGGGTCCAAGCAGCCCCACGTCGCCGAGATCCTCGAGCGGGCCGCGGCTCGCGACCCGCGGATCAGGGTGGAGCGCCGTGAGCAGAACGGCGGCATCGTCCCCACCTCAAACGCGGCGCTGGCGATGGCCCGCGGCGAGTTCGTGGCGCTGCTCGACCACGACGACGCCCTCCACACCGACGCCCTCGCCCACGTCGCCGAGGCGATCGACGCCAACCCCGTCGCCGACTACATCTACACCGACGAGGACAAGATCGACATGCGCGGGCTCCACTCGAGCCCCTTCTTCAAGCCCGACTGGTCGCCTGAGCGGATGCGGACGCAGATGTACACCTGCCACTTCAGCGTCCTGCGGCGGAAGCTGGTCGAAGAGGTGGGGGGCTTCGACTCCGCCTACGAGGGCTCCCAGGACTGGGACCTGGTGCTGAAGGTGACCGAGCGGGCGCGGGCGGTCGTCCACGTGCCCCGGGTCCTCTACCACTGGCGGATGCTGGAGAGCTCCGCCGCCTCCAGCGGCGAGGCGAAGCCCTGGGCCGCGGAAGCCGGCGTCCGCGCCGTCCAGGCCCACTGCGAGCGGATCGGCCTCCCCGCCGAGGTCTCGCTCGACGAGGTCGACCCCGGCGTTCTCCACCTCGAGCCGCGGCTGCAGCGCGAACCGCTCGTCAGCATCGTCATCCCCACCGGCGGCCAGATCCGCGACGTCCGCTTCGAGCCGGTCGTCCTCGTCGTCCACTGCGTGCGCAGCATCGTCGAGCGCTCGACCTACGGGAACTACGAGATCGTCGTCGTCTACGACGAGGGGATGGACGAGGAGGTGCTGGAGGAGCTGCGCCGGATCGCCGGCGAGCGGCTGCGGCTGGTCCCCTTCAGCGGGCCGTTCGACTTCTCGAAGAAGATCAACGCTGGCGCCGTGCGCAGCCGCGGCGAGCAGCTGCTCCTGCTCAACGACGACATCGAGGTAGCGACCGCGAACTGGATCGAGCGGATGGTGATGTACAGCGACCACGACGGCATCGGCGCCGTCGGCGGCAGGCTGCTGTGGGGCGACGGCCGCCTCCAGCACGTCGGCATCAGCTTCGAAGACGCCCTTCCCCACCACCACTACCGCACCTTCGGCGGCGAGTTCACGGGCTACTTCAACGCGGTGAGGATCGCCCGCAACTGCCTCGGCGTCACCGGCGCCTGTCTGATGACGCCGCGGACCGTCTTCGAAGAGCTGGGCGGTCTCACCTCCACCTTCCCGGTCAACTTCAACGACGTCGACTACTGCCTCAAGGTGCACCAGAGCGGCCGGCGGATCGTCTACGACGCCGACCTGGTCATGTTTCACTTCGAGTCCTCCAGCCGCACGCCGGAGGTCGTCCGCTGGGAGGTGGAGCAACTGCTGGAGCGGTGGCGCCTAGTCGCCGCCGTCGACCCCTTCGGCAGCCCCCACCTGCGCCGGGGAATGCCGCGGATCCCCTCCTACCTGGCCTGGGCGCGACGCCGGCTCTCGCCGCGTCCCCTCCGCCGCGCCGCCTGACCGCACCAGGGCCAGCGTCGCAAAGGCGGCGAGGGCAGCGGCGGCGAGGATCGCCGCGGTCACCGAGTATTCGGTTCCGGGCAGCTGATCGAGCACGGGCGCGTAGAGGGCGAGACTGAGGGCCGCGGCGATCCCGACATACAGGACCGCGAAGCGGGGGAAGACCGCCCGCAGGCCCGCCACCGCCCCCGTCATGCCGAGGATCGGCACCAGGTAGCTGCTGATGTGCAGGACCGTGCGATCGTTGGAGTTGCCGAAGACGAGAAGCGCCCAGACGATCGTGCCGATGAAGGCGACGGCGAAACAGGTGAGGGCGAAGCCGAACTCCGGCGAGCCGCGGCTGCGCCGGCGCAGGGCCATCGCGAAGGGGACGAGCAGGAGCAGCCCCATCGAGGGCACCAGGTAGAAGAAGAAGATGGCGCGGAAGGCGCGGACGACGTCGCTGAGGTTGCCGGTGTCGAATCCCGCTTCGATCGCCCGCGGCGCCATCGTGCCGCCGCTGATCGTGGCGAAGTTCTGACCCTTGTTGTGAAGGGTGCCGCCGACTCCCTCTTCTCGGTAGGCATCGACGACCGTCTCCAGCGTGCCGCGATCGTCGATCGCCGGTTCCCCCGCGAGGGTCCACTTGGCGAGCCGGTTCCCCGGCGGGTCCTCGTATTTCTGGAAGGCCGACCACGAAGCCATGAAGACGATCCCGACCAGCGCCGCCACCCCCAGCCAGCGCCAGCTCGGCAGGCCGCGGTAGGCCGCCACCGCCGCCAACGGGATCAGCCCGAAGACGCTGGAACCATGCCCGAGCATCGCCACCCCGCAGAGCGCCGCGATCAGGGCGGCGGCCCAGAGCGAGGTCCGCAGGCGTGCCCACAGCGGCGTCATCACCAGGGCCGCAACGCCGAGCAGCATAGCCGCCGGCAACAGCTTCGGCCAGACGAAGAAGCCGTTGACGATTGCGAGGCTGCTGAGGAGGATGGCGAAAACGGTCAGACCCCGGGTGAGGCGGTTGAGACCGGCGGCGAGCATCAGCGCCCACAGCCCGACGATCCAGAGCTGCTGGAGGACCACTCCCATCACCTGATAGCTGAGGCCCTTCGCGTCCCAGCCGAAGGGATGCTGGGAGAGCCCGTAGCCGACCTGCAGCGGCGGTCGGTCGCTGAAATGCCATTCGCCCGGAAAGATCGGCGGCCGGCCTGCGTGGCCGTGATCGAAGAACCATTCGGTATAGAAGAGCGGGATCTGGTTGTCGCTCGGCAGCGGGTGGGAGAAGCGGATCGTCGCGGTTGCCAGCGGCGTCTCGGTGCCGCCGTGGACGAAGCCGAGGAAGACGAGGAAGGCAGACCCGAGTCCCCAGAGCGCAAGCGGCAGCGCCAGCTGCCCCAGCAAAGCGCGGTCGATCCCGCCATCGACGAGCAACCAGCCGACCAGCAGAGCGGAACCCCCGAAGAGCAGGTAGGAGAAGGTTTCTCCGACCACCGGATCGGCGTAATAGGTCCAGAAGCCGAGCAGTGCGGTCGTCCCGCTGGCGGCGAGACCGATCGCGAGCAGGACCGGGACCGATCCGACCCCCTTCCGGGCAGCGAGGAGGGCGGCCGCTGCAAACGGGAGCCCGGTCAGCAGCAAATGAGCTGCGAGAAGGAGAAGTAGTTCGCCAATCACCGGCTAGGAGGGCCTGCCTCGCATTGCGGCGGTAGGTTCGCATACTGTTCCCCGCCATGAACTACGAGCGCCTCTACTCGTTCCGCTTCCGCGACATCGACCAGGACGGCCGCCAGGCGGTCTGGAACGAGATCGCCCCCCACGTCCACGGGCTGATGGGACGGCCTCAGAAGGTGCTCGATCCCGCCGCCGGGCGCGGTGAGTTCATCGGCGCCGTCCCGGCCAAGGAGACCTGGGCGGTCGACATGGTCAGCTACGAGGCGGCCTACTACAAGCCCGACGCGAAGGTGATCGTCTCGCCGATCATGGACGCCGAGCTCCCCAACGAGCACTTCGAAGGCGTCTTCGTCTCCAACTTCCTCGAGCACCTCTACGACCAGGAGGCGATCGCCGCCTTCCTCGAAAAGATGCACGGCTCGATGGCGCAGGGCGGCCGGATAGCGATCATGGGCCCGAACTACCGCTACTGCTCCGACGAGTACTGGGACTGCGCCGACCACTACGTCGCCCTCACCCACGTGGCGATCGAAGAGCACCTCTACGCGGCCGGCTTCGAGCTGGAGAAGGTGGTCCCGAAGTACCTCCCCTACTCCTTCCGCGGCATCCTGCCTCCCTCCCCGACGCTCACCCGGACCTACCTGAAGATGCCGCTGGCCTGGAAGGTCCTGGGCAAGCAGTTCCTGGTGATCGGCCGCAAGGACTAGCTGCACGGGAGGGTGTCCTCCTCTCAAGCGAGCTCCGGCATCTCCAATCCATCGAGACCGCGAAAAGGTGCGATATACGCGGGTTTTTGCGGTCTCGATGAATGGGGCCGCGGTTTGACGAGGGGTCCGGTCACCCTCCGCGGGAATGTCCGCGAAGCGCGCGATATGCAATCTGATCTTTGCCTGCCATAGGCAGGCAGCATTTTCGGGAGCTGCCCCGTAAGGGGCGCGACAAATTCATGCGGAGGGTGACCGGACCCCTCTACCGGCAATGCCTTGTCCAGCTGGCTAAGCCGCCGTCTCGCGCCCGGCGCCGTTGGCGCTGGGGCGAGTCTCAGGCTTGCGCACCTGGTAGTCGCCGCGGCTGAGGGCGTTCTCGAGCCAGACGTAGAGGACGATGAAGAGGTAGCGGCTGCCCATCTCTTTCATCGCCAGCTTCGCCTCGCCGCTGGTGCGGTTGGTCCAGGAGGTGGGGACGACGGCGAAGCTGTGGCCGCGGACGATCGCCTTCAGCGGCATCTCCACGGTGAGGTTGAAGTGTTTGGAGAGCAGCGGCTGGACCGTCTCGATCACCTCGCGCCTGTACGCCTTGAAGGCGTTGGTGGTGTCGTTGTAGCGGTGGCGGAAGAGGACGCGGATGAACTGGTTGGCGAGGCGGTTGAAGATGTACTTGAGGCGCGGGTAGTCGTGGATCCGGGCGCCGGGCATGAAGCGCGAGCCGAAGGCGCAGTCCCAGCCCTCTTCGAGCAGCCGGTGGTAGCGGACGAGGTCGTTGGGGTCATCGGAGGCGTCGGCCATCACGATCGCCACCCCGTCGCCCTCGAAGACGTCGAGCCCGGCTCGGATCGCGTTGCCGAAGCCCCTTTCCAGGTGCGAGCGGTGGACCTTGACCCGTGGGTTGCGCTCGCCGATCGCGGCGACGACCGCTTCGGTCGAGTCTTTCGAGTCGTCGTTGACGACGATCACCTCGTAGTCGATCGCTTCCCGCTCCAAAGCGGCAACGACTCCTTCGACCGTGGCCCCGACCGAGCCCTCCTCGTTCTGGGCCGGGATCACCACCGAGAGCTTCATCCCCTCTGCCATGAGGCGGCGACGCTACCGGAAGTCACAGAATTGCTGCAAAGTCGCGCGGCAAGATTTTGTCTCTGCGCATATCCCGGCGCAGCCAAAACATTCCGCTAGGATCGTGGCCGTGATGATGCCGAGAGAGAAGTGGACCGACGAGCGCCTCGACGACCTCAACAAGAAGGTCGACGACGGCTTTGCGGACACGAAAGCCGAGATGCGGGAAGGCTTCGCTCGCGTGGACGCGAATATCCGCGAGCTGCGCAGCGAAATGAACGCACGCTTCAGTGCGATAGACGCTCGCTTCGAATCTCTGAACCGGAACCTGCTCGCGGGCATGGTGGCGATCATCGTCGCCTTGATTGGGACCAGTGCCTTCTAGCGCGTGACGCTCAGGCCGCGGCGCCGACCCAGCGCTCGAGGTTCTGCTCGTACATCTCCTGGAGGATGTCGTTGACGTTGTAGCGGAGCTTGAAGTCTGGATAGTCCGCCTGGAACGGCGCCAGGTCGGAGATCCACCATTCGTGGTCGCCGATCCGCGGCTCCTCGCCCATCTCCCACTGCAGCTCCCGCCCGGCGATCCGCTCGCAGGCGTCGATCGCCTCCAGCATCGAGCAGTTGCTGAAGCGGCCGCCGCCGATGTTGTAGACGGCGGCGGGGCGGGGAGCCTTGCGGAAGGCGTCGAAGGCGGCGATCAGGTCGGCGCTGTGGATGTTGTCGCGGACCTGTTTGCCTTCATAGCCGAAGACGGTGTAGGGCGTCCCGGTGACGGTGCACTTCATCAGGTAGGCGAGGAACCCGTGCAGCTTGGCGCCGGCGTGCTGGGGGCCGGTCAGGCAGCCGCCGCGGAAGGCGACGGTGGGCATCTCGAAGTAGCGCCCGTACTCCTGAACAAGGAGGTCGGCCGCGGCCTTGGAGACGCCGAACAGCGAGTGGGTCGAATGGTCGATCGACATCGTCGTGTCGATCCCCTTGTAGTACTGGTGGTCATCCGGCAGCTCGAACCGTTTCTCCAGGTTCTGCAGCGGCAGGCGGTTTGGCGTATCGCCGTAGACCTTGTTGGTCGAGCAGTGGACGAAGGGGGCGTCGGGGCAGTGGGCGCGAGCGGCCTCGAGCAAATTGAGGGTGCCGTTGGCGTTGACGCCGAAATCGGTCTGCGGCTCGCTTGCAGCCCAGTCGTGCGAGGGCTGGGCGGCGGTGTGGACGACCAGCTCGATCTTGCCGGCGTGCTCACGGAAGATCCGGTCGATCTCGCCGGCGTCGCGAATGTCGACGTTCTCCCAGCGGAACTCGGCCGGATAGGACTCGATCAGCCGCTGGGTGACGTGGGAGGTAGAGGACTCGGCGCCGAAGAAGCGCGCGCGCATGTCGTTCTCGATCCCGACCACGTCGAAGCCCTGGGAAATGAAGTGGTCCACAGCCTCGGAGCCGATCAGGCCCCCTGCTCCGGTAATGATCGCGACCGGCATTCGCTTGCCTACTCCCTTCCCCCCGCTGGGGTGTCGATGTCGAGCGCCTCGGCGATTCGCTCCTCGTCGGCGACGATCCAGTCGTGGATGTCGGCGAGCACCTGCTCGGCACTGCGCTGTGGCCGCCACTCGTCCAGGCCGAAAAGCCTCGTGCAGTCAGACAGGTATATCGGTACGTCTCCCTGCCTCGTCTCCTCGACCGGCGTCATCGCTACCTCGTTGCCCGTCAACCGCTGGCAGATCGCGGTCGTCTCCCGCAGCGAGAGGCTGCACTCGCGGCCGCCGCCGACGTTGACGGTGCGGCCGTCCCAGGTATCGGGGTCGAGCAGCTGCCGCTCGACCAGGTCGACCAGGTCCTCGACGTGGAGGAGATCGCGCACCTGCTTGCCATGTCCTCCGAACCCGATGTAGCTGAGCGGGTTGCGGAAGTGGTGGGCCAGCATCCAATGGGTGAAGACGCCCTGGTCGACCTTGCCCATCTGCCAGGGACCGGCGATGACGCCGCAGCGGTCGATCACCGCGGGGACGCCGAGGCCCTCGCGGTACTCCTCGATCAGCATCTCCGCCGCCAACTTCGTGGCGCCGTACAAAGTTCGCGCCCCTTCCAGCGGGAAGTCCTCGGAGATCCCCGCCGGGGAGACGCCGCGAACCTTCTGCTCGGCGGCGACCTCAAAGCGCGTCTCCGCCTCGTCCAAATTCAGCTCCACCTGCGGCGCCACCGGGTAGACGCGGCTGGTCGAGAGGAAGACCACGAAGGCGCCGTCGCGGCGAGCGAGCTCGAGGCAGTTGTAGGCGCCGGTGAGGTTGGTGTGGACGAGGTAGCCGGTGTCGCCGTCGACCCCGCTCATCACCGAGGGCTCGGCCGAGCACTCGATCAGCGCCGTCAGCGCCGGCATCGCTTTGAGGTCGTCGGGCTCGCGGACGTCGCCCTTGACGAACTCCACCCCCGCTGCTTCCAACCGCGGCAGGTTCAGTTCCGAGCCGCGGCGGTAGAGGTTGTCAAATGCGACTATCTCCCAATCGGGATGCCTGGTGGCAAGAGAGACAGCCAAGTTCGAGCCGACGAATCCGGCCCCGCCCGTGATCAACAGCCGGTTCAAGGAGGCCGAAGCTATCAACTGGATTCGGCGCGCCTGGAGTTCCGTCCGGCTCCCGACGCCCTTGATCCGCCCTTCGGGGAGCTGCATGTCTGGCGCTTGACCCCCTCCCCCTCCGCTCTGCGCCGTGTTCTGGCCGTCTACCTCGGCGAGGAGCCGGGCGAGATTCGCCTCCGAGCAGGCGAGCACGGCAAGCCTCTCTTGGAGAGTGCGCAGACGCGACTGGAGTTCAACCTCAGCCACTCCGGCGAGATCGCCCTCGTCGCCGTCAGCGGCGAGCACGAGGTCGGTGTCGACGTCGAGCGGGTGCGGCCGCGGCGGGGGCAAGGCTTCCATCAGCGCTGGGCCTGCCACGAGGCCCGCGTCAAGTGCCGGGGAGTCGGGATCCTGCGGGCGCGGCAGATGGCGCTCGATCCGGTTGCGATCCAGCCCTTCGACGTCGGCCCTGGCTACGCAGCGGCGATCGCGGTCGCCGCGCCCGTGCCGCCGGCGCTGCGGGGTTGGACTTTCGGCCCAGCGCGACAAAAGACCGCCGGAGGGGTTAGCTAACTTGAGTCTCGTGATCCGGACAGCAGGGAAATTCGCGCTTTCGCTGGCGCTGTTGCTGGCGCTCTCGACCGGGAGCGCCAGCGCCGCCACGCTGGAACCCGTCGGGGCCGGCTTCGAAGGCCCGATCTTCGTCACCTCCGATCCGAGCAACCCGGACCGCCTCTTCGTCGTCGAGGAACGCGGCACGATCCAGCTGCTCGAGAACGGCGAACTGAAGCCGTTCGCCAACCTCAGCTCGCTGGTTTCGACCGATGGCGAGGGCGGGCTGCTCTCGATCGCGCTCGCGCCTGACTTCAAATCGAGTGGGCGCCTCTTCGTCTACTACACGGGTAGAAAATCGCTCGTCGAATCGGGGAAATCGCCGCCCGACATCCAGGTCGCCGAACTGGTCGCAAGCGGCTCCAGCGCCTTTGTCTCGAGCCTGCGCAACCTGGCGACGATCCCCCACCCTGAAGACAACAACCACTACGGGGGGCAACTGCAGTTCGGCCCCGATGGCGCCCTCTACATGTCCACCGGGGACGGGGGCGGGAGCAACGACAAACACGAAAACGCCCAGAATCCCGCCAGCATGCTGGGGAAGATCCTGCGGATGACGCCGCTGACGGGGTCCACGACGCCCACCGTCTGGAGCCTGGGACTGCGCAATCCTTTCCGCTTCTCCTTCGATCGCCTCACCGGTGACCTCTGGATCGGCGACGTCGGTCAGGACAAATTCGAGGAGGTCAACTTCGCTCCCGCTCCCGGGCTCGGGGCAGGCGTCAACTACGGCTGGAACTGTCGCGAGGGCTCTGCAGCCGGGCCCGCGACCGATCCGGAGTGCGGCTCGCTTCCCCTCGGAAGCTTCGTCGGCCCGGTCTTCGAGTACCCGAAAACGGGGGGCTGCGCCGCGATCATCGGCGGCTACGTTGCCCGGGGGCCTGGCCTCGGCGACCTCTATGGACGCTACCTCTACGGCGATTTCTGCACCGGCGACATCCGCTCTTTCTGGCCGTCGGCGCCGTCCGCCAGCGACCGTGCCGAGGGGCTCCACGTCGAGGAGCTGCGCTCCTTCGGCGAGGACTCCTGCGGCCGACTCTACGCCGCCTCCGGCGAAGGACCGGTCTACCGGATCAAGGGAGGGGGGATGGAAATCTGCCCGACCGCGTCCCCTACCTTCAACCTGGCAGCCTCCTTCGTCGGGATCAGGGCCCTGCGCCGCAAGGTCAAGCGAAACAAACGGGTCCTGATCACCGCCTGGGTCTCCCCCTGCAAAGACCGCCGCGGTGACCCGGTGACGCTCTGGCGGGGCCGCAGGAAGATGGGAACCCGCCACCTCGACCGCGTCTGCACCGCCCGCTTCCGTCCCCGGATCAGCCGCCGCTCCAACTTCCGAGCCACCGTCAAAGCCGACGGGACCTACGTCGCGGCGATCTCGCGCAAGCTGACGGTCAAGCCCCAGCGGCGGGCTCACCGCCGGGGTCGTCGCTGAGGTTCTCGATGTTGGCCAGGGAGACCGCCCGGGTCTGCGAGAAGAGGACGAAGAGGCTGACGAAGTTGCCGAGGGCGACGAGGGAGACGATCAGCGCCCCAAGCGCTATGTAGCTGGTCCAGCCCGGCACCGCGGAGGCCGTGAAGAGCTTGATGCCGACCACGACCAACGCCAGCAGGGCCCCTAACACTCCGAAGAAGACGAAGATGCCGAGGGCGCGGACGGCGATCCGGTCGGTAAACGGCATCAGCATCCGCAGGCCGTGCATGGCCAGCTTGCCGTAGGTCATTTTCGACTGCCCGCGGTAGCGTTCGCCGCGCTCGCAAGGGACGTACTCGACCGGCATGTCGAGGGCGAGAAGGGCCGAGGAGTAAGAGAGGTCGAAGGTGGGGTGCAGGAGCGCCCGTTTCGCCACCGAGCCCGGCATCGCCGCGAAGTTGCCGGAACGCACAGTGGTCCCGGTGAGCGCCCGGAAGAGCAGGCGGAAGAGGCGGTAGAAGACCTTGAACCCGATCGACTCGCGGCGCTTGGTGCGCAGCGCCAGCACCACCTTGCGCTCGGCGCCAGAGGTGGCGTGCAGCGGGGCGAGCAGGCGTGGCAGGTCCTCGGGCCGGTCCTCGCCGTCGGCGTCGAGGGTGACGACGGCGTCGTCGTCGGCGATCCGCGGCAGCATCTTGCGCAGCGCGTACACCAGCGCTCGTTGGTGCCCGAGGTTGAAAGGCGGCTGCAGGACGGTCAGCTCCTCCAGCCCGCGGAGCTGCTCGATCTCGGGATCCTGGCCGGCGGTGTCGTCGATGACGACGAAGCGCACCGGCCCGGCGCCGGCTTGCGACTCGGCCAGAACCTCGAGCAGGCGCTCCCGCAGGGTCAGGAACGAGGCGACGTCGCGGTATACGGGGGTGAAGATCCAGGTGCTCAACCCTGACCCCCACTGCCTTCGCGCCTCAGCACCTCGTAGTCCCCGACCTTGACTAGCGGCGAGAAGCCGCGCTTCAGGTAGCGGACCAAGGGACCATTAGGGGTGGCGGTGCCGTTCCAGCCCAGGGCCAGGGGCGTGTTGCGAAGCAGGCAAAGGCCCTCGATCGAGCGCGTGTCCTCGATCACCTGGCGCTGGCGCTCGTCGTCGAAGAGAGTCATCCAGGCGGTTGCGTTGAGACCGGTCGGCGGCTCCTGCTGGGTCCAGACGTAAAAGCTCCCGAGCCCAGGTTCGGAAAGGAAGGCCGGGCAGTTCCGGTCGATCGCCCCCGTCAGCCGGCGGTAGGTCTCCACCTCTTCAGGGCTGAGGCGGATCGACTCGGCGCCCGGCAGATCCAAAGGCACGCGGCTGTCGTAGACGAGGCGAGCTTCGTCAAGCGGTTCCCGCAGGGTCACGTTGCCGACGTACAGCACCAGGGCGAGCGCCGCGGCCGCACCAGCCGCGGCCGCGCCCAGCCGTTCCCCGGGGGAGGGAAGGGCCCTGGCGATGCCCCGAACGCCGTTGGCGACGCAGACTGCGCCCAACGGGATCAGCAGGAAGGTCGACCACATCACCTGGCTCCCGGCGACGGGAAACGCGTGCAGAGCTTGGAGCACCGCCAACGGCGGCAGCAGCAGCAGGGCGAACGCCCCTGCCCGACGCGGGGCCTCAGGCACCGGCACCAGTGCTACCCAGGAGAAACCGAGCAGGGCGAAGGGGTAGCCCAGGACCGAAAGCGAGTCCGCGGGGAGGGTCTTGCCGACGACCGAGAGGGCGATCTCGATCCCGACAATGATGCTCGCCGCCGCAAACGCCCCCTCAAGAACCGGGCTGAGACGAGTACCCCGGCGAGCCAGGGTCCAGTAGGAGATCGCCCCAGCCAAAGCCAGGGCGTCGAACAGCCAGATGCGATCGGCGAGCCCGAGCGGAAGCGAGAAGGCATCCCCCTGGCGCAGGGGCTGCGCGACGATCCCGTCGAAGAGCCCGCCCAAGCTGGTTCCGGAGCCGACGATGGCCAAGCAGCTGGTCAGCCCTACGGCGAGCAGCCCGCCGCCGATCCACCAAAGCTCCTCGGACGAGCGCGCTTCGACCACCCGCGCCCGGAGGACGATGACTACGGCAAGGGCGGCGATCGAGACGTGGACGGCGTAATGGCGAGCCCACTCGTCGCCGAACTTGCTGCTCAACAGCAGGAGCGGGACGGCCACGAACACGAGCTCCGCCGCCAGACGCAGCCAGCGGCGTGAGGAGAGGGCCGGGTAGGTGCAGACGCAAACCAGCGCCAGCGAGATCAGGGCGAAGCCGCCGACGTTCACCTTGGTGAGGATCAGGGCGGCAATCGCTCCGCCCAAGAGCGCTAACGGCCAAGGGGACAGCCCCTCCTTGACGAAGCTGGCGAAACCGACGATCGCGACCAGGAGCAGGGTGATCATGCCGCCGGCGTGCATCGGCTCGTTTACAAATACCCCCAGCGCCCCGAAGCTCAGCATCTGGACGACCAGCCCGAGCAGGATGCTGCCGGTCATGCGCCAGCTCACGAGCCCCAGGCCGAGACTGGAGGCAACCCAGACCACGAGGGTGACCATCCGTCCGGCGTCGTGGTTGACCGGAATGCCGAAGACGGAGAACAGCCCCCCCCACGCCTCGTAGTAAAAGGGTCCGTACTGGGTGAAGACCTCGTCATAAAGCGAGCCGCGATCGACGAACGAGTCGAGCGCGGTCAGCATGTAGCCCTCGTCGTCGTAGCTGGTGAGGATCGTGTGCAGGCGAGGGTCGGCGATCAGCACGGTGACGACCGTGACCGCGGCGAAGGCGGCGAGGGCCACCGCGAGCCGCAGCCAGCGGCGGCCCCAGAGCGCAGCCGCCCCTTCGAGGAACCGCTCCGCGGTCACGCCGAGCGCTTGAGGACCGCGAAGAGGGAGGTGCCCGCCGGCCAGATGCGGCGCAGGGCCATTGACCCGGTCCCAACCCGGTAGAGGGTCTCGTTGAGAGGCCGCGAGAGCTCCGGGAACTCGGCGTCGCCGGGGTCGCCGCCGCCGTCTCCCTTCCGCATCCGCCAACGGCGCAGGAGCCCTGGCGGGATCAGCTCCGGGAAGAGGTAGCTCTGCTCGACCAGGTCGAGGGGAAGGTCGGCAACCAGATCGCTCATCATCCGCTTCGTGTAGCGGCGGTAATGGCCGAGCATCTCGTCCCAGTCCGACCACAGCCAGGGCATCGCCGGGACGGTGAGGAGCAGGGTCGCCCCCGGCGCCATCTTCGCGGCGAGGTCGGCGAGGAACTCGTGGTCGTTCTCCTGGTGCTCGAGGACGTCCATCAGCGTCACCCAGCGGGCCTCTCCGAAGTTCGAGTCGCGGCGGTTGGAGTCGCCGCCGAAACGGCCTTCGAGATGCTGCTCCAGGCCCTCGAGCGGCTCGATGTAGCGGTAATCGGTGCGGGGACGACGGCTGGCGAGGAACTCGCCGAGGAAGCCAGGACCGGCCCCCACGTCGACGACTTCCGACTCGCCCTCGGGCAGGTAGGAGAGAACCAGCTCCCACCGCAGCCGGTTCCAGAAGAAGTCCCTGGACCGCTCCATCTGGCGGTTCAGGTGCAGCTCGAGCGCCTCCATCCGGCGAGAGGCTACCCAACCGATGGGCGGCGGCGCTGCCGGCTAGCTCGTCTAGGGTCGGGCCCGGCCGCCGGTGAGGGAGATGAAAGCGTGCCAGGACGGCTTCGGGCGGAATTTCGTCCCTGCCCGGAACAGCCCGACCGAGTCGCAGAAGTTGCAGGAGCCCGGCAGGTCCTTCCAGGAGAACCAGTAGACGCCCTTGAGGTTGAGCCGCCGCTGGTTTTCCAGCAGGTAGCCATAGGAGGAGCGCAGCTGTTTGACCTGGCCACGGATGCCGTGCTCGAAGGCGACTTCCTGGAAGTTGTTCTGCGAACCCCAGCCCATCTCGGTGATGTAGAAGCGGGGTCGGTCGCGGTTCTCAACCGTCACTTCGTGCAGCCCTTCGACCATTTCTTCCAGGTCTTCGGTGAAGGCCGCGTACGGGTGCAGGGAGATCGCGTCGAAATTGTTCTTGGTGCCCGGGGTGGCGTAGAGACGCTCGAGGAAGAGGTCGGCGTCCATGCCGCGGGGGGCCTTCGCCGTCGGTTCGCCGAAGAGGCCGGCGAGCAGCACCGTCGCCGACGGGTCGACCTGCTTGATCGCCGGCCCCGAGATCTTGATCAGCTTCGCGTAGCGCGAGGGCGTTGCCGGGAAGGCGAAGTAGAAGAAGTTGGGCTCGTTCCAGATCTGCCAGGTCCGGATCGGGAGCGGGTTGGAGAACACCGGTTCGTAGTTGGGCCCCACCCCCCCGGTCTGGTCCCAGAACTCGCCCCCGGGCCCGTAGCGGGCGACCGCAGCCTGCAGGAAGGCACGCCAGGCGGCTCGCTGCCTGCCGTTGTCGACCGGCAGCGTCCGCCAGTTGCGGGCGAGCCAGGGCGGCGTCCCGTAGAGGAACGGGAGCACCCTCAGGCCCCGCACCGTGGCCGCCTCCACCACCCCGTCGACTCCGCTCCAGTTGTAGCCGCCTTTGGCGGTGGGCTGGATCCCCGCCCAGGAGATCGGGACGCGGATGCTTTCGACTCCGCCGGCCTTCATGTAGCGCAGGTCCGCGACCGTGACCGGGGTCTGCGGCCCGATGCCGAAGAAGCCGGCGGGCGGCTGCGGGCGCGGCTTGGCGCTGCCCGACTGGCTGCCGAGGACGAGGGCCAGAAGGAAGCAGGCGAGCAGCGGGAGGATCAGAAGGCGTCGTTTCATCGAATCGGAAAAGGTAGCGGTCGGGTCGGGTCAGTAGGTGCCGCCGAGCTTGCGGTGGTCCCAGGTTGCCGTTCGCAGCGGCGGAAAGCTGATTGCGACCCGTTTGGGAGCCTGGGCTTCCAACGCGGCCCTGGCGTTCCCCTCGACGGAGGAGATTCCCCCGGCGTAACGCACCGTCAGCTCTTCCGCGAACCCTAGAACGGTCTCGAAGTCGCGGTGGATCACCGCCTCGGCTTCGATCATCGCCCCCCGCAGCTCGCCGTACTCGTGGCCGGCCTCGATCAAGAGCGTGGCCCGCGGGTCGCGTTCGAGGTTGCGGACCTTCTGCGACTTCGCGTAGGTCCAGATCCAGATCACGCCGTCCCTGGGGACGAACCAGAGCGGCATCGAGTGCGGCCAGCCGCGCGGGCCGAGGCTGGAGACGACCGCCACCCGCTCCTCCTCGAGCAACTCCCGCAGCTCGGCCTCGTCGAGCTGGATCTGGTCGCGCCTGCTCACCCCCGTCACTCTAGGGGTGTCTGAGCTTGACCCACACATCTGGGGGTGAAACTCAGACACCCCCATGAGACGATGTCCACGTGCAGACTTCGATCGTCCTCTTCGACGGATTCACCGCGCTCGACGCGATCGGGCCTTACGAGGTGCTGCGCTCGGTCCCCGGCTGGGAGGTGCAGTTCGTCGCCGAGGCGCGTGGCGAGGTGAGGACCGACAGCGGCGCGGTCGGCCTCAGCGCCGACAAGAGCTTCGACGAAGTCACCGCAACCGAGATCGTCCTCGTCCCCGGCGGCAGGGGCACCCGGCGCCTGCTGACGGACGAGGGGCTGCTCTCCTGGCTGCGGCAGATCGACCGCACGACCACCTGGACCACCTCCGTCTGCACCGGCTCGCTGCTGCTCGGCGCCGCCGGGCTGCTGGAGGGCAAGCGTGCCACCGGGCATTGGCTCTACCTCGAGCCTTTGCGCTCCTACGGCGCCGACCCTGTGGGCGGCCGCTACGTCGAGGACGGCAAGACGATCACCGGCGCCGGCGTCTCCGCCGGGATCGACATGGCGCTTCACCTGGTCGGCCGCGAGGTCGGACCGGAGGCCGCCCAGACGGTGCAGCTGGGGATCGAGTACGACCCCGCCCCGCCCTTCGACGCCGGCTCGCCCGACAAGGCCCCGCAGCCGATCGTCGAAGCGCTCAGATCTACCGCGCGAAACTGACGAAGGCGCGCCAGGCGGGCTTCGGCCGGAACTTGCCGCCACGCCGGAAGAGGCCGCTGGAATCGCAGAAGCTACAGGAGCCGCTGATGTCCTTCCAGGTGAACCAGTCGACCTGGCGGAGGCCCAGCCGACGGTGGTTGGAGATCAGGTAGCGGTAAGCGGAGCGCAGTTCCCGCGCCTGCCCTGACAGCCCGACCTCGAAGGCGACGACCCGTGGGTTGTACTGCGACCCCCAGCCGACCTCGGTGAGGTACAGGCCGGCGCGACGGTCGCGGTGGCGGATCATCGTTTCTCGCACCCCCTCGACCAGGGCGCGCAGCTCCCCCGTGTCGGCGGCGTAGGGGTGCAGGGCAACGGCATCGAAGGTGGCCTTGATCCCGCCCACCCGGTAGAGCCGGTCGAGGAAGTCGACCGCATCCATCGCCGCCGGCGGGCGCTGGCGCGGGTTGCCGAAGAGACCGCCGAGGACGATGTCGGCGCGGGGATCGGCCTGCCGCACGGCACGATGGGTGACCTTCAGCAGGCGCGCGTAGCGCTCGGGCGAGGCCGGTCGGGTGAAGTAGAAGAAGTTCTGCTCGTTCCAGATCTGCCAGTCGCGGATCGGCACCGTCGGCAGCGGCGTCGGCGATCCCGGCCCATGCTCCTCCCAGAATTCTCCTCCTCGGCCGTAGCGCTCCACCGCGGCGCCGATGAAGGCGGCCCAGGCGCGGCGCTGACGACCGCTGTCGACGGGCAACCGCCGCGGATCCCGTGAGAGCCAGCGTGGGGTCGAGAGGAAGAAGGGCAGAACCTCGAGGCGATCGCGAGCCGCGAGAGCGATGATCTGATCCAGTCCACTCCACTCGTAGCCGCCGTTGCGCGAGCTCTGAATCGCGCTCCAGGCGACCGGAACGCGAATCGTCTCCACGCCCCCCGCTCGCATCCGCGCGGTGTCCTTCGTGGTCAGGGTGGTCTGCGGAACGATCCCGAAAAAGCCCCGCGGCACCGCCTGCGCGGCCGCGGGCGCGAGCAGGAAAAGGGCGGTCAGGAGCAGGGGAAGTGAGGCTCTGGTGCGTCGCATCCCAGGAGGAACCCGCCGGCGGCGGCTAAGTAGCGGCGGGGACCAGCTCCAGCTCCGACCAGGGACCCTCGCCGCCCATCGGCTGGGTGCGGCCCTCCAGCCAGTCGACCTGGAGGTCGTCGTAGTGGGGGCTGGCCGGATGCCCGGACTGGCCGGTGAAGGCCTGCCAGCGGGACCGCTCGGGGGCGGTCGGGTCGGCGACCATTCGCCAGCTCGGAGCCCAGACCGCGTTGTAGGGGTCGTTGGGGTCGTAGGCGATCTGGCTCACCGTCTCCTGGGCACCGCCGGCGCGGAGACGACGGTTGAGCAGGCGGTCGAAGAGCGGGTTGGCGTCGCCGAGCGGGTGCGGGAACTTCATCTCGTGGACCCTGCCCCAGCGCCAGGCCTCCGGGTCGGGGCCGAAACGGTCGTTGAGGTCATCGAGCGCACCCGCCAGCGCTTCCAGCACCAGCCCGTCCCAGGGGCGGCCGATCAGCTCCTCGTCGCCTTCCTCCCAGAGCGACATCAGGTGCGAGTGCCAGCGCCAGGGCGAGGTGATGTGGGGGGTGAAGCCGTTGTCGGCGCGGTCGAGCCAGCGCTCGCAGAGGTCGCGGTCGCCGATCGCACAGCGCGCCACCTCGCGCGCCAGCCGCAGCAGGAATGCCTGGTAGATCGTGCCGGCGATCGTCTCCGGGTCGAGCCGGCCGTCCCAGCTGCGCAGCCGCTCGATCGCGCTGATCTCGCGCTGGCCGCGCGGGTGCAGGCGGCTGAGCCGCGCCGCCGCCTCGAGGCCCGGCAGCGAGAGGTTGTCGGACTGAATCTGCTCGAAGCTCTCGAGGTCGTGCTTGTCGGTCTCTTCGAGCAGCTGCTCGATCCGCTTCGCCCGGAAGCCGTCGAGCCATTCGCTGGTGATGTGATGCGGGTAGTCGTCGCCGACGATGCGGTTGTTGGCGGTGACGAGGAAGCCGCTCGGGGGGTCGATCGTCTCCGGCAGCTCCTCGTAGGGGATCGTCCCCTCCCACTCGAACTCGCCGCTCCAGCCGGGCTTCGGCAGGTCGGGGCAGCCGCCCCGCCGCAGCGGCAGCCGGCCGACGAGCTTGTAGCCGATCGAGCCGTGGCGATCGGCCCAGATCAGGTTCGAGGCGGGCGAGGTATGACCCTCCAGCTTCGCCACCAGCTCCGGGCCGGAGGCGACCTCGAGCAGCTCGAACATCCCGGCGAAGGCGGTCGGTTCGGCCAGCGTCTGCCAGGCCAGGGCCAGCGGCTCCCCCCCGTCGGCGCCGAGGGCCTCGTTGACGATCGGGCCGTGGTGGGTGCGCCGCACCTCGAGGATCTCGGGTTCCTCCCGCCCTTTGACCGCGATCTCCTCGCGGTCGATCTCCAACGGCCGCCACTCGTCTTCGAAGAGGTAGTCCTCGCCCTCGATCCGCTCGACGAAGAGGTCCTGGATGTCGGCCATGACGTTGGTAAAGGTCCAGCCGACGTCGTTGCCCTGGCCCATGTAGACGCCGGGCATCCCCGGCATCGAGGCGCCGCGGACGAAGCGCTCGCCGTGGCGCAGCCCGACCTCGTACCAGATGCCCGGCATGCTCTGGGGCAGGTGGGGGTCGCCGGCGATCAGGGGCGAGCCGGTCGCCGAGCGCGCGCCGCTGACCGCCCAGTTGTTCGAGCCCGAGGCCTCGGTCGCCAGCCCGATCGAGCGCCGCACGCGGTCGATCTGCTCGACCATCGGCATCCCTTCGCCGCTCCAGGCTTCCTGGGTGACGACGGGATTGCCGGCGGGGTAAACCGGGTCGAGACGGGCGGCGAGCTCCGGGCCCAGCTCGCGGAGCATGTCCGCCCGCAGCAGCTCCCGCTCCCAGTTGGTCGAGAGCCCGAAGGCGAGCAGCTTGCCGAGGCTGAGGATGTCGATCGGCCGCCAGGGCTGGAAGTCCAGGCGCAGCACCTGCAGCTCGAACGGCAGCGCCCGGGCGTCGCGGGCGGCGGCGTTGACGCCGGCGCAGAAGCGCTCGAGCTGGGCCCGCAGTTCCGGCTCCAGTTCCAGCTCCTCGCGCTCGGCGACCCGCCGGATGCCCAGCGTCCGCATCAGCCGGTCGACCGGCAACCCCTCCTCGCCGGCGAACTCCGAGACCCGCCCTTCGACCACCCGCCGGTAGAAGTCCATCTGCCAGAGGCGGTCCTGGCCGTGGCAGTAACCCTGGGCGAAGTAGAGGTCCTCCCGCTGCTCGGTCTCGATATGGGGGACGCCCCAGCGATCGCGGCGGACCCGCGCCCTGCCGCGCAACTCCTCGACCTCGATCGTTCCTTCGACCTGCGGCAGCGGCCGCCGCGCGAGACGGTGCCAGAGGCCTGCCGCGGCCGCTGCGGTCAAACCGGCTCCCGCCGCACCCGCAAAAACCCCGACCCGTATCGCCCGATTCATCCCGCCAGGGTACTGGCTAGCCAGCCAGTCTGCTCGGTCAGGACTCCAGGTCCTCCGGCAACCGACCCTCGCCCTCGAGCTTTTCGAGGTGGGCCTCCATCGCCATCGCCGCCATCGGCAGCAGCTCGATCGGGATGTCGTCCCAGACGCGGGCGAGGAGCTGGGCGCGGGAGCGCTCTCCCTCCTCCAGGACGGCGAGCAGCCGGCGCTCGCGCATCTGCCGGTGCTCGACGTACTCGGCCAGCCTCACGGCCGGGTCCTCGATCCAGGGCCCGTGCCCGGGGGCGATCAGGTCGATCTCCTGCGCCTGCAGCAGCGCCAGCGAGTCCATGAAGGCGGCAAGGGAGTTGCCGCCGGGGGGGACGATCGTCGAGCCGAGCCCGAGGACGAGGTCGCCGCTGAAGCAGACGCCGCCGTCGCTGAGGAAGCAGACGTGGTCCTCAGAGTGGCCGGGGGTGGCGAGGGCGCGAAGGCCGGCGTGGACCTCACCGCCCTGGGGCAGGATGACCTCGACTCCGAGCCGGTCGGCGCCGGCGGTGTGATCGCCGTGGGAGTGGGTGAGGAGGACGAGGCCGATCCCGCCACGCTCCTCCGCGGCGGCACGGATCGCGGCGAGGTGCCCGCTGTCGTCGGAACCGGGGTCGATGACCGCGCATGGATCCGACCCGTATAGATAGGTGTTGGTCCCTTCCAGCGTCATCGGCCCCGGGTTGGGGGCGACGATCTTCAGGACCTCGGGATGACCCGGCGCCTCGGTCAGTTGGAGGCGGCCTCGACCTCGTTGGCGATCGCCTCGCGCGCGTCGGGCGGCTCGAGCACGACCAGGTCGCCGGCCCCGCGCAGGATCTCCCGCACCAGCCAGGGCTTGCCGGCATAGGGAGCTCGACGACGACGGCGCCGTCGGCCAGCTCCTCGACCACGGTGCGCTCCTCGCGCAGCCAGCGCGCCCGCTCCGGCGAGACCCAGACGCGGGCGACCTCGGCGGTCGGCACCTCGCCGTGGGTCATCCAGCCCTCGACCCCGGCCAGCTCCTCGACCTCCGGGCGCGGCTCGAAGGTCTCCTCGGAGAGCCGCGCCTCCTTGACCCGGTCGAGCTTGAAGTGGCGGACCCCTGCTTTGGTCAGGTCGTAGCACTCGACGTACCAGCCCTCTTTGCCGTTCTCGAGCCGGTAGGGCTCGACCCGGCGCTCGGTGAACTGGTCCTCGTTCTCCTTGTAGTAGCTGAGCTCCAGCACCCGGCTCTCGGCGATCGCCTCGTTGACGAGCCGCGCGACCTGGGCGTCGCCTCCGCCGGCGGAGGCGATCTCCAGCCCCTCCTCGGAGGGGTCGTGTCCGAGCGCCTTGACGATTTTCCGGCGGGCACTCTGCAAGTTGCTCTGCGGCAGGTGGTCGCCGAAGAGGTCGATCGCGGCGACCAGCGCCTTCGCCTCCAGCGGCAGCAGGCGGGCCGGGCGGGCGAAGTTGTCGCCGTAGGGCTGGGAGTCGACCTCGATCTCGTCGCCGAGGATTTCCGCGTAGAGAACGTAGGTGCCGCCGCCGAAGTTGACGACGTTGAGCAGCTCGACGTCCTCGCGCAGCTCGTCCGCGGTCAGCTCCAGCCGCTCGCGCAGCTCGGCGACCTGCAGCCGCTCGCTCCGTTTCGCCGCTTCGATCAGGAGGCCGGCGAGGGTGACCAGACGGGCGAAACGCTCGGGCCGGATCGCCGCCTCACCGCGGCCGTTGGAGCGGCTGCGCTTCGGCTGCTCCTCGAGTGGGCGGTCGACGACCTCGGCCGGCCGAAACCCGTTCTCGTGGCGCTGGAGCAGCAGGCCCCGCCGCTTCTCTGCTTCCTCGCGGAGGTCGGCGGGCGCCAGCACCTGGGCGTTCTGCCGCCAGCGCAGGACCCAGGCGATCAGCTCCCGCTCGGAGGCGTAGCTGGTCTCGAAGACCCTGCCCTTACCGGGAGCGCCGTCGGACTTCACCGCGTTGCGGAGCTCGCCGTAGGTGCCGAAGTCACGCTCGATCAGCCAGGCGATCCGCTCGCGGACGAAGATCTTCGCCGTCCCCATCGTCTCCCCCAGCTGCCAGTCGGCGCGGCTGCCGTAGTCGCGGCGATCGAAGTTCTCCGGGGGTGAGAAATCGTGCTCGGCCTTGGAGGCGTAGCCGACCTTGCCCTGGATCCGCGAGAGCCGGAAGACGCGGACGGCGTCGCGCTCGTGCGAGTGACCGATCAGGTAGAACTGGCCGCCGCGGAAGACCAGGTGGTACGGGTCGACCTTGCGCTTCTCGGTCTCGCCCCGCTCCATCGTGTAGTAGGTGAACTCGATCGTCTTCCGGCGTGAGATCGCGGTCTCGATCTTGGAAAGGCGCTGGGAGAGATCGCGGCCGCCGGCGGAGGCGGTCATCGCCATCTCGACCGGGGCCCGCTCGCCCTCGGCGAGGGGGTTCGGGTGCCCCCAGGCGACCTGCTGCAGCGCCAGCCGCAGCGGCTCGGCATAGGCGAAGCCGCCATCGGTGAGCAGCATCAGCGCCGTGCTCAGCGCCGCCAGCTCGTCGTCGGAGAAGGAGATCGGGTCGAGGTAGAAGTTCTCCGGCGGCAGCGAGTAGAGCTCGGCCTCGAAGAAGCCCTCGCCGGGCTTCTCGACCCCGAGCTGGATCCCGAGGCTCTCCAGCTCGGCGCGATCGGCGTAAAAACGGCGCGCGAACGCGTCGTCGTTCATGTCGCTGTAGCCCTCCACCTCGCGCTTGATCTCGAGGGCCGAAACCGGCCTCCCCTGTGCCATCAGGAACGAGATCAACGAGAGCTGGCGAATTAGCTTCTCGGTGTCCTTCGCCACTGGTCGGCAGGATAGTCTGCGCGCAGCAGATGGACCTCCTCCGGAACCTCTTCGGCAACGTAACCGCGGGCATTATCCGGCTTTTGGTGACGGTCGGAATCCTTGCCGCGGTCTATTTCTTCGTCGTCAAGCCCGCTCTGGATACGACCGAAAACATCAGCCGCGAAGTCAATTCCAACGTTCAGAAGAGCTTCGAACAGGCCGATCTGGGCGATGTCAACAAGACGATCGACAGCGTCAACCGTCAGGTTCAGCGGGAAATCAAGAAATCGCTGCGGGCCTCGAAGCAGCAGGGCGACGCCGACAAACTGATCCGCTGCATCAAGCGCGCCCACCAGAACGTCAACCGGATCCAGCGCTGCAGCGAACGCTTCCAGTAGGAGGCGGTCAGATCTGCGTGGCGAGGACGCCGAGCAGCGCCGCGAAGATCATCCCGCCCACCTGCCACTGAGCGCGATTGAAGGCGTCAAAGCGGGCTTCGATCCTCTCGAGACGGGCATCGAATCCCTTGAAGCGCTCGTCGATCTGTTTGAAGCGCTCGTCGACCCGCTTGAAGCGCTCGTCGGTCTGCTTGAAGCGCTCCTCCATACGAGCGAATCCCTCGCTTACCTGCCTGCTGAGGGCATCGAGGCGCTGGTCGGTTGAGGTCTCCCTCGGAATCATCACGGCCATGATCCTAGCGTAACGTTTCGTCTTCACGAAACAAGGCGCCAAACGCACGGAAGCGCAAATTCTTTGGAGATTCTCTGTGACTTCAGGCGGCGCGCTGCGCGAAGAATGCCGAGCCGGAGAGAGCGCGGTCGAATCCGGACCAGACCTCGCCGGCGGGTAGCTGGCGCTCGATCCGGTCGAAGCTGCCGAGGCGGCCGCCGAGGTTGTCGATCATGTGGACGAGGACGGCCTCGCGGGTGGCGGGGACGACCGGCGAGCCGTGTTCGAGCGAGCCGTGGTGGCTGAGGATGATGTGGAGCACGCACTGGGCGAGCGCGGGGTCGAAGCCGGGCAGGTCCTCGATCGCGCGGCGCACGGTGTAGTAGCCGAGCGGGATCTCCCCCTGGAGGCGGCCGGCATCGGTGAGGTCGATCGCCAGCGGGTCGTCGTTGTAGGCGACGCACTTGCCGATGTCGTGGAGGAGAGCGCCGGTGACGGCGACGTCGCGGTCGATGCCTGGGAAGAAGTTGGCCGCGGCGGAGACCGCCTGGGCGACCGAGAGCGTGTGCTCGAGCAGCCCGTGCCGGTAGGCCTGGTGGTAGGTCTTCGCCGCCGGAGCGACCTCGAAGCGCTGCCAGGTCTCGGAGTCTTCGCCGAAGAAGTGGTCGAGCAATTCCCGCAGCTCGGGTTTCTGGACCGTCGCCAGCAGCTCCCGCAGGTCCCGCTCGAGCAGCTCCGGCGAGACCTCCGACTCTGCCGCCAGGTCCTCGGTCTCGAACTCGTGCGGCTCGGCCGCCCGCACGGAGCTGAGCTTGATCTTCGCCCCCCAGCGTTCGCTGACCTCGAAGACGCCGGTGACGAATACAGGGGATCCGCCGCAGCAGAGGGCGTAGAGCGCCTCCGCCTCCTCCCAGCAGACCGCCTCGGCGGTGCCGGTGGCGTCGCCAACCGAGAGTCGCAGCCAGGGGTCGCCGTTGCGCTTGCGCCGCAACTCCCGCTCGCGAACCGCGTAGACGCCGCTGACCCGCTGGCCGTCCTCGAGGTCCCTCAGGGGCACCCGGACGGCTGCTTCCGTCGCCGATCCGTTGGTCTGGGCGAGAGCCTCGAGTTGCGTCTGCTCGGCCATCGTCCGCTCAAGGTAGAGACGGCGGCGGACGGTCGGCTAAAGGACGATCAGGCCAGCAATGCCGACGAAGCAGGAGACGGTGATAGTCGTCTGCGCGATGAACCCCTGGAACATCATCCGACGGAGTTCCTGAAGTTCAGCCTCGATCCGATCCAAGCGCTTGTCTACCGCGTCGAAGCGCTGATCCACGAAATCGAAGCGCTGGTTCACGTTCTCCCTGAAGTCGTCGAGTCGCTCGTCGGTCCAGCTCTCCCTCGGTCTCGGCACCATCACGGCCATGATCCTAGCGTAACTCTTTGTCTGTAACAGAACTAGACCCGAAAGTAAATTCTCTGTCTCAAGTCGGTGGCGAATCGATCGCGAAGAGGCGCCATTCCCCGGGCGCGCCCTTCAGCGTCTGCACGCCGCGATCGGCGAACTCGAGGCCGGAGCCGACGACCAGCTCGCGCACGGTGCTCGAGACCAGCACCTCGCCGGCGTCGGCGAGAGCGCCGATCCGGGCGCCGATGTTGACCGCCATGCCGCCGACGTCGTCGCCGATCAGCTCGACCTCGCCGGTGTGGATCCCGGCCCTCACCTCCACCCCGAGGTCGGAGATTTCCCGCTGGATCGAGCCGGCGCAGCGGATCGCCCGCGCCGGCCCGTCGAAGGTGGCGAGGAAACCGTCTCCCATCGTCTTCACCTCGCGACCGCGATGCAGGGCGAGCTGCCGCCGCACCGCGGCGTCGTGGCGCTCCAGCAGCTGCCGCCAATCCTGGTCGCCGAGCCGCGCCGCCTTCTCGGTCGAACCGACGATGTCGGTGAAGAGGATCGTCGCCAGGGCTCGTTCGGACTCGGTCGCCACCCGGCTGCCGACGAGGAACTCCTCGACCTCGTCCAGGATCCCGTCGAGATCGCCGGCAAACGGCAGGTGGTCTTCCCCGGCGAGCTCGACGTAGCGGGCGCCGGCGATGTTCTCCGCCAGGTAGCGGCCCTGAGCGGCGGGGACCATGCAGTCGCCCTCGCGGTGGAGGACGAGGGTCGGGACGTCGATCGCGGGCAGGATCGCGCGGGCGTCCATCTGCCGGTAGAGGTCCATCAGGGCGATCGCCCCGGCGGGACTGGTCCCCTGGCGCAGGAGCCGCGCCCACCAGCGTTCGAACTCACGGTCACCCACCCGGCTCGGCGCCCAGATGTCGAGCGCGACCGGTCCGCCCCAGTCGCGTTTCACGACCTCCCCCCAGCGGTCGAGCTGATCGCCGGCGATCCCGGAGGGGAAATCGGGCGCCGCGAGCATCCGCGCGAAGGTCCCGAAGAGGATCAGGGCGGAGACGTCGGCCGGGTAGGTGGCGGCGAACAGAGCCGACATCGGCCCTCCCTCGGAGACCCCGAAGAGGGCGGGGCGCTTGAACCCCGCGGCCTCGACCACCGCCCGCAGGTCGTCCATCGACTCCTCCAGCGTCGGCGGCCGTCCCGGCCGGTCCGAGAGGCCCTGCCCGCGCTTGTCGAAGACGAGCAGCCGCGAGAAGGCGGTGAGGCGGCGGAGGAAGCGGGCGGTCGAGGGCTCCTCGGAGAGCAGCTCGACGTGGGAGACGAACCCCGGCACCAGCACCAGGTCCAGCGGCCCCTCCCCCCGCACCTGGTAGGCGATGTTGACGCCGTCGGAGTCGGCGTAGTGGGTCTGAGCTTCCATCCTGGCGGGATCGTCTCATGCGAGGATGGCGCGGTGAAGGGGCTCTCTCCACGCCTCCATCAAGCGGTGGCCAGCTTCGCGATCTTCGCCTTCGCCGCGCCCGCCTTCCACGGCAGCGCCGAGCCGATCGGGCCGCAGCTGCGGCAGCGGATGACCGGCGTCTCCTGGCATCGCGGTTGCCCGGTGGGGCTCAACCGGCTGCGCCTCCTGCGGGTTGCCCACTGGGGCTTCGACGGCGAGGTGCACCGTGGCAGCCTCGTCGTCCACCGCGACTCGGCCGCCGGAATGCTGCGGACGATGCGGGAGCTGTTCGAGCTCCGCTTCCCGATCCGGCGGATGCGCCTGGTCAACGCCTACGGCGCCGATGATCACCGCAGCATGGACGCCGACAACACCTCCGCCTTCAACTGCCGCTTCGTCGCCGGCACCAGCCGCTGGTCCGAACACGCCTACGGCCACGCGATCGACGTCAACCCTGTCGAGAACCCCTACGTGACCGGCGGCGGCCACGTCTCTCCGCCCGCCGGTGCCCGCTTCGCCGACCGCTCGCTGCGGGCGAAGGGGTTGATCCACCGCCGCGGCCCGGTGGTCGCCGCCTTCGCCGAGAACGGCTGGGCCTGGGGCGGCAACTGGTCCTGGCCGAAGGACTACCAGCACTTCTCGGTCGGCGGCAACTGACGCCGGCGGCGCCCGGTCCATAGGCTCCCGCCGGTGACCCTGAGGAACTTCCGCTACGTCGCCCTCGCCGAGGCGACCACCTTCCTCGCCCTCCTCGTCGCCTCCTTCATCAAACACAGCGACGGCGGTGAAACGGGCGTTCAGATCCTCGGTCCGATCCACGGCCTCCTCTTCATCGCCTACGTGGTGATGGCGCTGCGGCTGCGCCAGGAAGAGGTGGGTTGGACCAACAAGCAGACCTTCTGGATCCTGGTCGGGGCGGTGCTGCCCTTCGGCGGCTACGTGGTCGACTGGTGGCTGCTGCGGCGCGAACGCGTCAACTGACGGCGACTACGCCGCTCGCGACAGCCTGCGCCGACGCGGCAGCTCGACGACTTTTGCCCGCTGCGCGTAGACCGGCTCGAAGGTGCTGACGGTAAGGACGACGTAGCTGTAGCCGCAGGGGCAGACCTCGCGATCGACGTCATCGAGCTTCTCGACGACGACCTCGGTCTCCTCGGGACAGCCTGAGCATGCAACTAGGACTTGGAACATGGCTTCGATGGTGCCGCGGGTCTCGGACGCCAAGTCGCTCCCGCAAGGAATCCTTCACGAGGGCGCCTTCCAAGGAGTGATAAGAGTTCCGCGTGGATTGGTGGGAAGCCATTCTCCTCGGCGCCGTCGAGGGGTTCACCGAGTTTCTCCCGATCTCCAGCACGGGCCATCTGACGATCCTCGAGCGGGTGCTCGGCCACTCGATCGACGATCCCGACATCACCGCGTTCACGGCGATCATCCAGGTCGGCGCCGTCGCCGCGACGATCCTCTTCCTCCGCCACGACATCGCCAGGATCGCCAGGGCCTGGCTCGGCGGCCTGCTGCGTCCGGCGGCTCGCGGCGAGGCCGACTACCGCTTCGGCTGGGCGGTGATCCTGGGCTCGCTGCCGATCGGGATCGTCGGGCTCGCCTTCAAGGACGAGATCGAGACGACGCTGCGCAGCCTCTGGTTCGTCGGCGCGGCGCTGATCCTCTGGAGCGGGGTGATGTGGTTCGCCGATTCCCGCGCCACCCAGGAGCGGCACGAGGCCGACGTGACCTGGCGCGACACCCTGATCATCGGCCTGGTCCAGTGCCTGGCGCTGGTCCCCGGCGTCTCCCGCGCCGGGGCGACGATGTCGGCCGGACTGCTGCGCGGAATCGACCGCGTCGCCGTCACCCGCCTCTCCTTCTTCCTCTCGATCCCCGCCCTCACCGGCGCCGGGATCCTGCAGACCCTCGACGAGTTCGAAAACATCTCCAACGGCGTCGGCTGGGGACCCACCCTCGTCGCCACCCTGGTCAGCTTCGTCGTCGCCTTCTTCACCGTCTCCTGGCTGCTCCGCTACGTCGCCCGCCACGACTACTCGGTCTTCATCGTCTACCGGATCGGGCTCGGGGTGCTGGTGCTGGCCCTGGTCGGGAGCGGGGTGCTGGCGCCGACCTGATGGCCGGGGCCGGATTCGAACCGGCGACACCACGATTTTCAGTCGTGTGCTCTACCAACTGAGCTACCCGGCCTGGGGCGCTGAGCCGCTGCGCAGGGGGAAGGCTAGCGGGAGGACCGCTCCTCGGGCTGATTGCATGGGGGGATGAGCCGGGGTCGGATCGCGTTGGCGCTGGTCGCCGTCGTTGCGGCGGGGGCGCTGCTTGTCTCCGGAGGGTCCGATGCCGACCCGCAGACGCCATCGGGCCTGCCTGGGATGCCGCCGCCGTTCCTCGGCGTCGGGGTGGTCGGGGATGGAGGGCTGACGGCGGCGGTCGATGCCTACGGGAACGTGGTCGATCTGCGGGCGCCGGGGCCGGCGGGGCGGGCGGTGATCGAGAACCCGGCGGAGCGGCAGGCGACGGGGGCGGTCCCCTTGGACACGGGGATCCAGGTGTGGGCGCGGGTTGGAGATCGAACGCTGCCGATGTGGCGGGCCGACCGGATTCGGCAGCGCTACCTGCCGGGAACGAACGTGCTGCAGACGGTGGCGTGGTTCGGCCGTACGCGGGTGGAGGTCGGGCAGGCGGCGTACGAGGATCGGCTGGCGATAGTGGTGGACGGCAATGCCTCCGCCGTGCAACTGCGGGGAAGGGAGGGCAGGAAGCTGGTTACCAGGGACCCCCGAGTTCTCGCCAAAGCCGAGGCTTCCGACCGGTCCTGGCTCAGCCGCAGCCGGCCCTTGGACCAAGCTGCTCCTCCCTGGGCCAGGCAGATGTACTTCCGCTCGCTGCTCGTCCTCCACGCCCTCACCGACCGTGAGAACGGTGCAGTCGCCGCTGGTATCCGCGATGGCTGGGCCTACGTGTGGCCACGCGACGCAGGGGCGGTCGCGATCGCACTCGCCGCCTCGGGCTACCGGCCCGAGGCGGAGCTGATTGTCCAATTCATGCTCGGACTGGACCTCGAGGGGACGGCGCGGTTCAACGGCGATGGCAGCCCGGTTCCCGGCCGCGGCGGACAGGGCGACGAGATCGGCTGGGTCGCCGCCGCCGCGGAGGCAGCCGGAGTCGGCAGCGCCAAAGAGGCGGTGCGGATCCTCACCCAGACCTACCCCGCTCCCTGGCGCGAGCGGGCCGACTACTGGGAGGGCGAGGAGGGTGACTTCCTCGCCAATGCGATCGCCTCGGGGGAGCCGGGAGAACGCATCGAGGATGAGTTCGGCAGCGCGAAGGGACTCGCACGGGAAGCCGGCGGGGACGGCGGCCTCGACTCGGCCGCGGCCTGGGCGGTGCGGCCGTTCCCGCGACCGCCGCTGTTCGGCCCGGCCCGTCAGACGCTGCTGCGACTCGCAAACGGCGGCGGCCCCTACGGCCTCTTCCCCGGCGAAGGCTGGAGCGGTGGCGAGGACCCCTGGTCGGCCCCGACCGCCTGGACCGCCTGGTCGCTCGCCGCCCTCGGCGAGCGCCGCCGGGCCCTGCGGCTGATGCAGGCCCTGCGCCGCAGCGCCACCCCGGCGGGAGACCTCCCCGAGCGGGTCGACGCCCAGACCGGCATCCCCCGCTCGACCACCCCCCTCGCCTGGTCCCACGCCTTCGCGATCCTCGCCCTGCGCGAGCTCTGGCCCTCGCGCTGAGGCGCCTATCCTCGAATCCGTGCGAGTCCGGGACGCCACCTTCGAAGACTGCGACGAGATCGGCGCCGGGATGAAGGTCGTGGTCGACGAAGAGGTCTGGCTGGCAACCGAGGAGGCAACGGCCGAGGAGCTCGCCGAGCGGCATCGGACGGCGATCCTCTCGGGCGATCCGGTCTTCGTCCTCGAGGAGCGAGGCACGATCGTCGGCTGCCTCGGCATGAACTCGAACATCACCGGCGTTCAGTACCTCGGGATGTGGGTCCTGCCCTCGCACCGCGGGCGCGGCGGTGGCCGGAAACTGGTCGAGGCGGCGCTGACGGAACGGCCGGATGACGTCCACAAGATCGAGCTCGAGGTCTTTCCCGAGAACGAGGCTGCGATCGGCCTCTACCGGAAGATGGGGTTCCAGGAGGAGGGCCTGCGCCGCGACCACTACCGCCGCCGCGACGGCTCCCTGCGCTCGGCGCTGATCATGGCCCGGCTGTTCCCGGACTGACAGTTGTCCCCGCATACCGGGGACAACTTTCCTCAGCGCCTTAAGCGCCGCGGCGACCACCTCGTGGTCGATCACGCGGGCGAAGCCGACCTCCGAGAGCGCCCCCCACTCGCCGCCGATCGCGATCACCGCCTCGCCGGAGGAGGCGACGGCGAGGATTGGACCTGACTTTCATGAGCCTCGACCGAGAGGAGCGCGAGGCCGGAAAGGTCGATGACCAAGCGGGACGGTCCCGTATCCGCGCAGCGTTATTCGGCCTTGCCCGGCCCGCGATCGTCGAGGGAGCGGCTCATCAGCCCCATCAGCTCCAGTGCTCCCGCCTTGTGCAGCGGTTCGTTCAGGTTGCCGCACTTGGGGCTCTGCACGCAGGAGGGGCAGCCGGCCTCGCAGGGGCACTCGGCGATCAGCCGCTCGGCGTCGGCGAGCAGGCGCTCGAACTCCTCGTAGCCGCGCCTGGTGATCCCGACCCCGCCGGGGTGGCCGTCGTAGATGAAGATCGTCGAGCGGCCGGTCTGGAAGTGGACGTTGGTGGAGAGGCCGCCGATGTCCCAGCGGTCGCACATCGCGATCAGCGGCAGCACCGCGATCTGGCTGTGCTCGGTCGCGTGCAGGGAGCCGAGCAGCGCCTCGGTCGGCAGCGCTGCGACTCAAGGCGTCCGGGAGCACGTACCAGAGCGCCTGGGTGACGAAGTTCTGCTCGGGCAGCTCGAGGGCGACGATGTCGATCGGTTCCTGGTCGGAGACGGAGACGCGCTGGAAAGCGATCACCTGCTCGGTCACCGAAACCTCGCCGAAGTTGAGCTGCACGCCGGCCACCTCGCGCTGCTCGTGGACGCGCTCGATGTAGATCTCGGTCTCCTTTTTCGGCCGCGTGTACCAGTCGCCGTCGAAGGCGGAGACGAGCGCCCGCCGCTCCTCGATGTCGAGCCGGTCGACCTCGTAGGAGCGGCCGAGATGGAGGTAGACGGCGCCGGGGTGGATCGTCGTGAAGGCGCGCTCGGCCTCGACCAGGCCCAGCATCTCCCCCGCCTCGCGCTCGATCACCGCAACCGAGTCGGCCGAGGCCGAGCGCAGGGCGATCCGGTTGGCGACGAACTCGGCCCGCCGCGGCAGCAGCTTGCCGCCGGCGCTGCGCAGCTCCCCCGCTTCCAGCAGCCGCTCGGCCCGCTCGCGCCAGTCCGGCCCGAAGACCTCGTCGTCCTCGTCGGTGAGGGGCAGCTCGTAGGCGGCGGCGATCAGGTGCCGGGAGGCGATCTGCTCGTTGGCGTGGTCGAGGATCGCCGCCTCGACCGGGCGCCCGAGGAACTCCTCCGGGTGGCGGCAGAAGAACTGGTCGAGCGCGTCCTGGCCGGCGACGTAGACGGCGAGCCCGCGGCGGCGGCGCCCCGCCCGCCCCCACATCTGCCGCAGGCTGGCGACGGTGCCGGGGAAGGTGACGCAGATCGCCGCGTCGAGCTCGCCGACGTCGATCCCCAGCTCCAGCGCATCGGTGGCGACGACTGCCAGTAATTCGCCGGAGGAGAGGCGGGCCTCGATCTCGCGCCGCTGCTGCGGGGTGTAGCCGCCGCGGTAGGGGGCGATCCGCTTCGCCAGCTCCGGCTTCCCCCGCCGCTCGAGGTTTTCGCGGGCGAAGCGCTGGATCAGCTCGATCCCGCGGCGGCTTTTGAGGAAGCAGATCGTCCGCACGTCATGGGTGACCAGCTCGGCCAGCAGGTCGGCCGCCTCCGAGAGCGCCGAGCGCCGGGCGCCGCTCGCCTCGTCGAGCAGCGGCGGGTTCCACATCGCGATCTCGCGCCCGGCCCGCGGGGCGCCGTCGTCGTCGACGAGCTCGAACGGCGTCCCGACCAGCCCCTCGGCCAGCTCGAGCGGGTTGGCGATCGTCGCCGAGGCGAGCAGGAAGCGCGGCTCGGAGCCGTAGGCGCGGGCCAGCCGCCGCAGCCGCCGCAGCACGTTGGCGACGTGGGAGCCGAAGACGCCGCGGTAGGTGTGGGCCTCGTCGACCACCACCCAGCTCGAGGTTGGCGAGGAAGTCGCCCCAGCTTCTTGTGGTTGGGCAGCAGCGCGACGTGGAGCATGTCCGGGTTGGTGAGGACGAGGTTGTTCTTGCGGCGGATCGCCGGGCGCTCCTCGCGCGGGGTGTCGCCGTCGTAGATCGCCTCGCGCAGGCCCGGCGGCCGCAGCTGCGCCAGCTTGCGCGCCTGGTCCTGGGCCAGCGCCTTGGTCGGGTAGAGGTAGAGCGCCCGGTCCTTCGGCCGCGCCGCGATCCCGTTCAGCACCGGCAGGTTGAAGGCGAGGCTCTTGCCCGAGGCGGTGCCGCTGGTGATCACCAGGTTGGAGTCGGCGGCGGGCTCGAAGGCGCGCAGCTGGTGGGTGTAGAGGGAGTCGATGCCGACTCGGTCGAGCGCCTCGATGAGCCCCGGGTCGAGCGCGCGCCGGCAGCGACACCGGCCGCGAGCGCCGCTCCTCTTCGGAGCTCTCGGCGACGATCCGCCCGTCGCGCCGAGCGGGATCGATGGCGACGGCCCACTCCGACGAGAGCAGGCTGCCGCCGCGCGCCATCAGGCGGCGCTCCGCCGAGCGGGCGGCAGATCTCGGCGGCGACCCGCATCGCCTGCAAGGGAGGAGCGGTCGTGGATGCGGAGGACGTCGGCGCCCTCGCGCACGGCCAGGGTCACCGCGGCCACCGTGCCCCACTCGCGCTCGCGCGGCGCCAGGCGCTCCTCCCAGGAACCGGCCAGCACGGCGCCGATGAAGTCCTTGCGGGAGAGCGAGACGTAGAGGGGCAGGCCGAGCGCGCGCAGCTCGCCGAGCCGCCGCAGAATCTCCAGGTCCTGGTCGGGGCTGAGGTCGAAGTCGAGTCCGGGGTCGATGGCGATCTGCTCCTCCGCCACCCCAAGCTCCCGGGCCAGCTCGACTCTCCCCTCGAACCAGGCGCGCAGGTGGTCGACGACGTCGCCGTAGTCGCGCCAGGGCCGGTCGATCCGCGGCGGCCCCTCGATGTGCATCAGCACATAGCCGCAGCCGCGTCTCGGCGACCAGCTCGAACATCTCCTCCGAGCCGCCGGAGATGTCGTTGACGACGCTCGCCCCCGCCGCCAGCGCCCGCCGCGCCACCTCGGCCGAGAAGGTGTCGGCCGAGACCGGCGGAGCACCATCGTTTCCACCATTTGTGCCCCTATAGGGGGTAAAAGGGTGGAAACGACGCAGACCCTCGACAAGCCCTTCGACCGCTGGGACCAGCGCTGCGGCCTCGGCCTCGGCCGGCACCGGCGGCCCGGACTTCGCCGCCACGGCGCCGACGTCGAGCATCTCGAAGCCCGCCTCGGCCAGCGCCAGGCCGTCGGCGACCGCCTGCTCGGGGGTGCCGCTGCGCGCGCCCTCGAACATCGAGTCGACGGTGACGTTGACGATCCCGGCGGCGATCGGCCGCGCCAGGTCGAGGGTCCGGTCCGCCAGCCTCCAACGCATCTCCCGCTACGGTAGCGACCGCGCCGATGCCGCTCCGCTGCGTCTACACCGATCTCGATGGGACCCTGCTGGGGCACGGGCAGCTCCCTCTTCCGCGACGCCGAGGGCGGCTTCTCGCTGGCGCAGGCGCGGGCGCTGGAGGCCTGCCACCGGGCCGGCGCCGAGGTCGTGATCGTCTCCGGCCGCCGCGAGCCGCAGGTGCACGAGGCGGCGCGGCTGATGGGTCAGACCTCCTACATCTACGAGGCCGGCTGCGCCTTCGCGATCGAGGGCGAGACGACGCTGATGACCGGCGAGATGGCGCCGAACGAGGACGGCACGATCTACGAGCAGATCGAGGGGCGGGGGATCCCGAAGCTGCTGTTCGAGCACTTCGAGGGGCGGCTGGAGTACCACTCGCCCTGGCACCATGGCCGCGTCCTCTCCCATCTCTTCCGCGGCAAGGTCGACGTCGAGGAGGCCAACGCGCTGCTGCACGAGCACGACTCCGACGACCTGCGCCTGCTCGACAACGGCGCGATCGGGCGGCCGATGCCGGCGATCGAGGGCCGCACCCACGCCTACCACCTCGTCCCCCGCCAGGTCAGCAAGGCGGCGGCGGTCGCCGGACACGCCCGCGCCCGCGGCTACGACCCGGCCGAGTGCATCGCCGTCGGCGACTCGGTCGAGGACCTCGAGATGGCGAGCGCGGTCGGCCGCTTCTTCGTCGTCGCCAACGGCCCCGAGCACGACGCCGGTTTGCGGGCCGCGCTGCCGAATTGGGACAATGTCACCGTTACTGAAAGCAGCATGGGCGACGGCTTCTACGAGGCGGTCGTTTCCTCGCTGATGGAACGCCGGTCTTAAAGGAGAGCTTGTGTCGTCTGAGAACGCGACCGTCGCGGAGCAGGAGTACCTCGAGATCATGTTCTGGCTGGAGGAGGCCGGGCTGCCGATGACCGGCGCCAACATCGCCCGCGCGATGCAGCTCTCGCCCCCCACCGTGCACGAGATGATCGGCCGCCTGATCGACGACGGCTACGTCGAGCGCGAGCCGAACAAGACGCTCGTCTTCACCGAGTCCGGGCGCGAGCACGCCAGCTACATCGTCCGCCGCCACCGGATGATCGAGCGCTTCCTCACCGACGTCCTCGGCATCCCCTGGGACGAGGTGCACGAGGAGGCGGAGCGGATCGAGCACGCGATGAGCCCGGTGCTGGAGGAGCGGATGCGGGCGGCGATCGGCGACGCCACCACCTGCCCCCACGGCCACCCGATCGTCGAGGGGATTCGCGAGCAGGGCTCGCTGCTCGCCGACGTCGAGATCGGCGCCGACGTCGTCGTCCTGCGCTTCGAGAACGAGGCCGAGGAGCTGCTGCACTACCTGAAGGCGGCGGGCATGGACCCGGGCCTCGAGGGGAAGGTCGAGACCTCCGACGACGAGCGCGTCGTGATCAATTCAGCCGATGGGAGGCACGAGGTCAGCCGCAGCGTCGCCGAGACCGTCTCGGTCCGCGCCGACCCGGCGCCGCCGCCGCGGGCGGCGATCCCCGAGCAGCTGGTGCTGTCCTCGGATCGCTACGGACGCTGACGATTGGCGAGTTAACTCGCCTATAGCGAGGTCAACCCGCCAATCGCCTACTGCGGCACGCTCATTTCCATCACCGGCTCGCCGGTCGGCGCCTCGCTGCCGCCGCGCGGCTCCAGGGTGACCATCAGCGTCTTGACTCCGCTCATGTCGGCGATCGTCGTCTCGGCGTGGCCGTTGCGGTCGGGGACGATCAGCGCCGGCACCGCTTCGACCTCGCCGTCGCGTTCCACCCAGGCCTCGAAGACCTTGTCCTTCGGCGGCTGAGGCACGCCCGCCAGTTCCAGCTTGCCGCCGTCGCCCTCCTGGATCATCGTCACCGTCATCCCGTTGATCTGGCGGACGATGGTGCTGGCCCCGCCGCCCTTGTCGCCGCCGTCTTTGCCGACCTCGTAGCCGACGACGCCCGCGACCAGCAGGGCGATGACGGCGAAGCCGACCGCCGGCTTCAGCAGCCAGCGCCGCCGCGGAGCGGGGGCGCGCTGCGGCTCAGGCCGGGCGTCCGCGTACACCTCGGCCATCAAGGCCTCGCGCAGCTGGCGCGGCGGCTCCTGCCGCTTAACCGTCTCGGGCAGGGTGTGGACCGCGGGCTCCAGCCAGCGCAGCTCCCCCTGGCAGTGCTCGCAGGCCTCGAGGTGGCGCTCGAACTCCATCGCCTCCCGCGGGTCCAGGGACCCGAGCAGGTAGGCGGCGAGGTCGTCGCTCCAACGGGTGTGATCGGTAGCGCTCATGCCAGTCCCTCCGCAAGCTCACCACGGATCTTCTCCAACCCCAAGCGCATCCGCCCCTTCACGGTCCCCATCGGCAGCCCGAGGATCTGGGCGATCTCCGAGTGGCTGAAGCCGCCGAAGTAGGCGAGCTCGATCACCTTCGACTGCTCGCCGGGCAGGTTGCCAAGGGCGCCGCGCAGCTCGGCGGCGGTCTCGCGCTGCAGCGCTTCCTCCTCGGTCCGCTCCTGCGCCGGTCGCTGCTCCAGCACCGAGTCGTCGTCGAAGGCCAGTTTCGGCGCTTTGCCGGCGCGGCTGCGGAGGAAGTCGATTGCCCGGTTGCGGACGACGCTGAGCAGCCAGGAGCGGACGCTGCCGCGGGCCGCGTCGAAGCGGGCGCCGCTGCGCCAGACCGAGATGAAGGCCTCCTGGGTCACTTCCTCGGCGGCGGCGCGGTCGCCGACGATCCGGTAGGCGAGCGAGTAGGCAACCCCCCCGTGGCGGTCGTAGAGAACCTCGAAAGCCTCGGGGTCGTGGCGACCGACGAGGGGCATCAGCTCCTCGTCGGCCAGTCGCTCCGCCTTCTCTCGCCTCACCGCCATCCAGCTACACGATGAACGGTTCGACCGCTTTGAGGACCTGCTTTTCGTCGAGCGGTTCGTCAAACGCGGCCGGAGCGGGTTCTTCTTTGTTCTGCAGCCGGATCGCGGCGGCGTGCCTTGCCTCGACCTGGACGATGCCGCCGGCCGCGGCCAGCACTTCTTTGGACTTGATCATCGGACCGGCGCCGTTGTAGGCGCTGACCCCGGTGTCCTCGAAGGTCTGGGCCAGTTCGAGGAAGCCGGCGGTGTCGTTGTAGGAGAACTCGAATTTCGGCGACGCCACCGGCTTGCCGCCGAGTTTCTTCACCGTCGCCGCGAGCGCTTCGACGTGCTGCTGCTCATCCATCGCCAAGAGGTTCACCAGGCTCCTCAGTTCCCCGCTTGCGCGAACTCGACTCTTCGCTTCTTCGTAGAATTTCGCCTCCAGGTACTCGAGGGTGAGGGCGAAGTTGAGGATCGCGACGTCACCGCCGCCCGAAGCGGCCAGCGCTTGGCGCACGTAGGGGCCGACGCTGAGCGCGCCGTAGACGGCACCGGCGGCCAACGCCCCTTTGAGGATCACCTCGCTGCGGGAGAGATCTCCGTCGTCGGCCTCGACAGCGACGCCGGCGAGCTCTGAATTTGCAAGTTGCTCTTTGCTCATTGCTCTTCTCCTTTGCTCTCGCGACGGCTCAGCCGACGAGGAACGGTTCGACTGACTTGAGGACGGTCTTGACGTCGGCCGGCTTGGCGAAGGCGCCGTCGGGGGTGATCGATTCGCCCCGCAGGGTGTTGAGGACGGCGGCGTGGCGGCCCTCGACGCTGTGGATCGCCAAGGCCGAGGCCAGCACTTCCGGGCTCTCGATGTTGGCGGCCTGGCCGAGGTAGGCGGCGGCGCCGAGGTTCTCGACCGTCGCCGCCAGCTCCAGCACCGATTTGGCGCTTTCGAGCGGGAATTCGGCTTTCGGTTCCGGCGCCGGCTTGCCGCCGAGCTGCTTGACGGCGGCGGTCAGCGCTTTCACGTGTTCGGCCTCCTCTTGCCCGAACTTACGGATCGTCTCCAGCTCGGCACCCTTGAAGAGGCCGCTTTTGACGACGTCGGCGTAGAAGGCGGTCTCCAGGTACTCCAGGGTGAGGGCGTAGTTGAGGATGCCGACGTCGCCCTTGCCGAACTGGGCGGTTTCGCTCTTCATCCCCCCGGAGCCCATCGAGGTGGTGTCGGTCATCGTCGTGCTGCTGTCGTCGCCGCAGGCGGCGAGGAAGGCCGCCATCGCGGTGGTCCCACCGCCGACCGCAATCAGCTTCCGTCTCGTCACATCCATCTGCACCGCCTCCTGTCGTTTTGCCTTCTGGCCCTCCTACGGGTAGGGATGCCAAGGTGGATCAGAATCCGGCGATGGCAGGAAGAACCCGTGGGGCGGCGATGCTGGTCCTGGCCTCGATCGTCTCGGTCCAGCTCGGCGCCGCTCTGGCGACGACCCTCTTCGACGAGATCGGCGCGGCCGGCGCCGTCCTCCTCCGCGCCGCCTTCGGCGCCCTGGTCCTGCTGGCACTGACGCGGGGGGCGCCGTTGCGGGTGCGCGAGTGGCCGCACCGGGACGTCCTCCTGCTCGGGGTCGCGGTCGCCGCCGTCAACCTCTTCTTCTACGCCGCGCTGGAGCGGCTGCCGCTGGGGGTCACCGTCACGCTCGAGTTCGTCGGCCCGCTCGGCGTCGCGATCTTCGGCTCGCGCCGCTGGCGCGACCTGATCTGGGTCCTGCTGGCCGCGGCCGGAATCGTCCTCCTCTCCGACGGCGGCGGCAGCGAGGGGATCGACACCCTCGGCGTCGTCCTGGCGCTCACCGCCGGTGTCTTCTGGGGCGCCTACATCGTCTTCAGCGCCAGGGTCGGCGCCCTCGCCCCGGGAGCCGGCGGGGCGACGATGGCGGCGGTGATCTCGGCCGTGCTGGTGGCCCCCTTCGGCATCGTCCAGGGCGGCGCCGAGCTCCTCACCCCCGCCCACCTCCTGGTCGGCCTCGGCGTCGGCATCCTCAGCACCGCGATTCCCTACGTCTTCGAGATCGAGGCGCTGCGCCGCCTGCCGCAGGCGGTCTTCGGTGTCCTGATGAGCCTGGAGCCGGCGGTGGCGGCGGCGATCGGCTTCCTCGCCCTCTCCCAGGACCTGGCGACGGTGGAGGTGGTGGCGATCGGGCTGGTCGTGCTGGCCTCCGCCGGTGCGCTGCGCTCGGCCGCTGCACCGACCCCACGCGACTGAGCCGTTTAGCGCTTAGCCAGTCGCCTGCAATCGTCCTGTTCCCGAATATATGAGGAAGGTTGCTCAAACAGAGGAACCTGGGTTAAAGTCGCCGGGTGCCAGTCAAATGGGCAGGGAGCCTGCATGGCCGCCGCGCGCTCGCAGCCGTGGGGATCGCCTTGGCCTGCGCCCTTGTGGGCTCGCCGGTGGCAGGAGCGGAATCGTTCTACGTCAACACCACCGCCGACGAAGCCGACGCCACGCCGGGCACCGGAGGCTGCCTGACCACGGACGGCAAATGCTCGCTGCGAGCCGCGATTGAAGAGGCGAACCTTCCCGAGTCTCCGGAGGATGAAGCCGAGGACGAAATCTACTTTGAAGAAGAAGCTTTCGAAGCCGGAGATCCTCCGATCGCACTGCTCAGCGAGCTTCCCGCGGTCACCGATCAGGTCAAGATCATCGGTCGCGAATGTGAAACGGGGTCGGGGGTGAACGGCCCCTGCGTGCAGGTCGACGGACTTGCCAGCTCTCCCGCTCTGACGATCGAAGACATCGAGGTGACGAACAACGAAAAAGTTGAGATCGAAGCCCTCTCCATCACCGGTTCGGAAGTCGGCATAGAAGCCGAGAATGTCGATTCCCTGCGGATCCGCAGCAGTTGGTTCGGCATCGGAGTAGATGGCAGCGCCGCGGGCAACGAGACTGCGATTCGACTCGGTCCCGGCTTGGAGGGAACGCAGATCGGCGGCGAAGGAGCTGGGTCGGGCAACCTCTTTGCCCATAGCACCGTCGGACTGGACCTTCTCGGCGCCAGCAGAGTGAAGATCGTCGGAAACAGCTTCGGCGTCGCCCCCACGGGGACCGAAGCGGCGGCCAACGGGACTGACATCGCCATCGCCTCCACCAAAACGTCGCTTGCGATCGACAACACGGTCGGCACCCGGGTCAGCCCCGAACAAGCCGCAAGCGCCCGGTGCGACGGAGGCTGCAACTTGATTTCGGGCTCCAGCTCGAACGGGATCGACCTCGGAGGTGACAGCGAGCGGCTGCCGGCGATCGGCACCACCGTCGTCGGCAACCACATCGGTCTCGACGCCACGGGGGAAGCGAGCCTCCCCAATGTCGGCGTCGGCGTCCTCGTTGGCTCCGCCTCCCACACGGTGATCGGCGGGCCGAGAGCGGGAGACACGAACAGGATCGTCGGCGGCAGCGCCGCTGTCGATGCCGGGTCCGAACCTCCCAACCTCAAGATCCAGGGAAACCTGATCGGCTCGCGCGCCATCGCGGGGGGACGGCGGACCCCCCGAAAAACGGGCTGCTGGTCGACTCCACCGGTCTTTCTCTGCCGACCCAGGAAGCGGTGATTCTCGAAAACGAGATCGGCCTCGACGGTGGCTCCGGGATCGCCGTGCGGGGACTCGGGGGCGAGATCTCGGGCAACCTCGTCGAAGGCGCCTCGATCGGCATCGAAGTGCAGGAAGGCGGAGCCGAAAACCTGATCGGTTCGAACTCGATCCAAGCGACCAGCACCGGCATCTCCGTCAACGGCTCTTTGAACGCGATCTTCGGCAACGAAATTCACGGCGGTCAGAAGACGGGCATCTGGATCGAAGGGAGCGGGCTCTTCGGGCTCAGCGGCAACATGATCGGCGGCGACACCGCCGAGACGGAAAACACGATTTCCGGCAGCACCGGAACCGCGATCGAAATATTCAATGTCAAAGCGAGCCGCAATGAAGTCGCCCGCAACCGGGGCTCTGACAACGGGCTCTTCATCGACCTGGTCGCGGCGCCGCCGGACCTCGACGACCCCGATCCGGGCAACCCAAACGGCGGCATCCTGCCGCCGGCGATCGCGACCATCGCGGAGGTGGGCGTCGGGGGGTTCGCCGAGCCGGGAGCGGTGGTGAGGATGTTCCGCAAGGAAACTCCCTTCCCTGGCGAGATCGCGTCTTTCCTCGGCCAGGCGACTGCTGACGACAATGGGAACTGGAGCCTCAGCTTTCCAGCCGCGCTCCCGGTGGGGACGACCCTCGCGGCCACGCAGACGCTTGAAGGCGGCACTTCCGAGCTGGCGATCGCCGCGATCCCACGGCCGAGCGAGGGACAGGGCGCGCCCCCGAGCCCCGACGTCGCCGATCGCAGACCGCCGCGGACGCGGCTGCTGCAGCAGCCGCGTCGGGTCGGCAAAGGTCGCCCCGCAATCTTCAAGTTCACGTCGAACGAGCTGGGCTCCCGTTTCCAGTGCCGGCTCGACGACGGCCAGTTCCGCGCCTGCGCGTCGCCGAAGAAGTACCGGCACCTGCAACCGGGAAAGCACGTCTTCCGGGTGCAGGCAATCGACTCGGCGGGAAACGTCGATCCCACCCCGCTGAGGAGGAGGTTTGAGGTCCTTGACTAAGTGGATTCTGCTCACGGCTCTTGCCCTGGCGGCGTTGGCGCCGGCGACCGCCTCCGCGGCCCAGATCGTCAACGGAGACTTCGAGGCCGGCACGTTGACGGACTGGGACGCGCGGCGCGCCTCGGGATCCGGAAACTGGTTCGCTTATCAAGGCACCGAGCCCAGGTTCCCCCATGAGCGCGGCGCGGTTTCGGTCCAGCCGCCGCCGCAGGGCAGGTACGCGGCGATCACCGACCAGTTGAACCCGGACACGCTGACGCTCTCCCAAGACCTCCAGCTCGAGCCGGGCTCCAAGTACAGGCTCAGCCTGCTCGCCTTCTACAACTCCTACGCCGCCCTCGTATCCCCTGACATCCTGGCGACCGGTGAAGAAACGATCGGCGGCGCCTCCAACCAGCAGTTCCGGATCGACCTGATCAGGCCCGATGCTCCCCTCGATTCGGTCGCGCCCGGCGACGTCCTTCTAAACCTCTTCCGCACCAGAGCCGGCGGCCCCCGGGAGATGGAGCCGACCCGGCTGGTCGGCAATCTGGCGGCCTTCGCCGGCCAGACGGTGCGCCTCCGCATCGCCGTGGCGGCCACGGAGGAAGTCCTCAGTGCGGGAGTGGACGCGGTGGAACTGTCCTCGCCCGACGGGGCCTTCCCCACTTCTCCGCGCAATCGGATCCGCCCCGGCAAACCGCGGTTGAATCTGAAGAAGGGGACGATCGTCCTACCGGTGCGAGTGCCGGAGGCGGGGCACCTGCTCGCGCAGAGCCGAAACCGCAAGGCGAGACCGGCCGGGCTGAACGCGGCGCGGGCGGGCCAGGCGCTGCTGCGGCTGCGGCCAAGCTCGAAAGGCCGCGCAATCCTCGAGCGCCGCGGCAAGCTGCGTGTCGGAATCACCCTGACCTGGAAGCCGCTGAGCGGCGGCCTCCAGAAACTCCGGGTCCCTGTGGTCTTCCGCCTTCGAAATCCTTGAATATAGTCACCCTGTCTGATCATTAAAGCCGCCTCTGAGGCGGCGACAGAAAGGGAGAGAGATGTCCAACCAGAAACGGCTGGCGCTTGCGACGGCCGTCATCGCGTGCTTCATGCTCGCGGTTCCAGTCCTTGCATCGGGTGCTGTTTGGAAACACAAAGGCGTAAACCTGGCGAAATTCGTCGAACTCGGCTTGCCGGGCGGTGAAGTCTTCGAAACCGCGATCGAATCCGAAAAAAGCGGCATGTCGTGCGAAGTGAAAGCAACGATGACGACCGAAGGCGGCAGCACCGGGAAAATCACCAAATACGAACTCAAAGGCTGCTCCGGCGCCTTCGGGAAAATGAAAGGGTGCGAAGTCAACACGCAGGAAGCAAAAGGCCTGCCGTGGACCGTCCACGTGAAAACCACCGATCTGCAGATCACAAACATGCGGATCAGGCGGACCTTCAAAGCCGGCTGCGCGGTGAGCGAATTCGACAAAACGATCGCCGCGATGACAGTGACCCTGAACACCCCCAGCGCGATCTCCATCATGGAATTCAGCGGGGAAGTCAGCGGCTACAAAGCCTTCGGCTCCTGGACCGTCGAAGGGCTCAACGCCGGTACATACGGAATCGGCTGATCCCAGCCTCTAGAGCCGTCTGACCGTGGGGTCAGGCGGCTCTAGCCGCGTATGCGCTCGAGGGCGGCGGCTATACGCGAAACGCCCTCGGCGGCGCGGTCGGCCGGTACCGGGGCGAAGGAGAGGCGGAGGCTGTTCTCGCCGCCCTCGATCATGAAGTCGGGGCCCGCCACGAAAGAGACTCCCTCCCCTTTTGCCTCGGCGAGGAGGGCGACGGTGTCGGTGCCCTCGGCGAGGTCGAGCCAGAGGAAGTAGCCGCCGTCGGGAACGACGAACTCGGCCTCGGGGATCTGCTCCCGCAGGGCCGAGACCAGCGCGTCGCAGCGGGCCTTCAGCTCCCCCTTGACGAAATCGATGTTGCGGTCGAGCTCGCCGCTGCGGCAGAGCTCGAGGACGATCGCCTCGGCCAGCATGTTCGGCGAGATGTAGATCTCGTTGGCCTTTTTCGCCAGCTTCTTGATCTCCTCGACGGGGCCGGCGAGGTAGCCGACGCGGACGCCGGGGCTGACCGTCTTCGAGAAGGAGGAGGCGTGGACGACTTTGCCGCCCTCGTCGAGCTCCAGCATCGTCGGCAGCGGCTCCCCCTCGAACGGCAGCTCGCGATAGGGGTCGTCCTCGAAGATCCAGAAATCATGCTCGGTGGCGAGCTCGGCCAAGCGGCGGCGCTTCTCCAGCGAGAGCGTGCAGCCGGCCGGGTTGTGGGCGTTGGCGATGACATGGGCGAGCTTGATCGGCCCTTGCTCGAGCGCCGCTTCCAGCTGGCCGACGTCGAGCCCGTCGGCCTCCAGGCGCACCGGCACCAGCTCGACGCCGAGCTGTTGCAGCAGCAGCAGGGTCCTGTCGTAGGTCGGCTGCTCGACGACGACGCGGTCGCCGGGGCCGAGCAGGTGCTGGAAGAGCATCGCCCCCGCCTCGAGCGAGCCATTGGTGATCATCACCTGCGCGGGATCGAGGTGCCCGTGCCGCTCAGCCACCCACTGGCAGAGCCCCGGATGGCCGATCCCGACCCCGTAGGAGAGCGCGGTTTCCCAGTCAGAAGCAAGCGCCCGCGCCGCCGCCTCCCGCACCTGGTCGTGGGGAAGGATGTCGGCGCTCGGAGCACCGCGCGCGAATGAGATCGTGTCGCCTGCCATGGGCACTCGACCCTAGCAACGCGAACGCCCCAACGAACCCCGGCCGTTGCGCCAATTCCAGCCGCCGCGGGGGGCGAATCCGGGGCGTGTCTGAGCTTGACCCACGTATATGGAGGGGAAACTCAGACACCCCCAGCGGGAGAGGGATCTGGCGCGATTGGCGACGCGGCAGCATGGGGTCGTGGCGCATCGGCAGTTGCTCGACCTGGGATTCAGTGCCCGCTGGATCGAGAGAAGGCTGGAAGAAGGTCGATTCTCAGCCGTCCACCGGAACGTCTACGCAATTGGACACAATCACCTTGGCCAGCGGAGCTGGTGGTGGGCGGCGGTCCTCGCCTATGAGCCCGGCACGCTCCTGAGTCACCACACGGCAGCGGTGCTCTGGCGCTTCCAGCGCCCGCGCAGGGGGCCGATTCACGTGACGGCGCCTGGAGGACGTCAAGGGGTCGAACGACGGCGGGGCATCTGGGTCCATCGCTGCAAGTTCGCGGTCGAGGATCGAACGATCCGGGACGGCTTCCTGGTCACCACCGTCGCTCGCACGCTGTTCGACTTTGCCGAAATCGCTCCGTTCGCCTCGCTCCAAGGAGCGGCGGAAGAGGCGGACCGACTCAACCTGCTGCGCCTGCGGGAGCTAGAGAAGGTCTGCGAGCGAGGTCGCGGACGGCGAGCGCTGCGGCCCGCGCGGCGTCTCATCGAAGAGTTGCGTCCGCCCGACGAAGGCCGCTCACCACTGGAGATTCGCCTCCCCGCCTTCGTCCGAGTGCACCGGCTCCCCAAGCCGGTGCAGAACGTCCACGTGCTCGGCCACGAGGTGGACGCGCTCTGGCCGGGCGCGAAGCTCATCGCCGAGCTCGACAGCTGGGAACACCACGGACACCGGGCCGCCTTCGAGCGCGACCGCGCCCGTGACCCAAAACTGCTGATTGCGGGCTACCGCACGATCCGCATTACCCATCGCCGCCTCGACCGCGAAGCAACTCAGCTCGCTGACGAGATCCGCCAGCTTCTATCCCAGGCAGGGACTTAAAGCGAGCGCAGCGTCTCGGCCGCGATCGCGGCCGTCTCGGTCGGGCTTTCGCCGACCCGCACGCCCTTCGCTTCGAGCGCGTCCTTCTTCGCCTGGGCGGTTCCGGAGGAGCCGGAGATGATCGCCCCGGCGTGGCCCATCTGCTTGCCGGGAGGCGCGGTGAAGCCGGCGATGTAGGCGACGACCGGCTTTGAGACCTCAGCGGCGATGAACTCGGCGGCCCGCTCCTCGGCGTCGCCACCGATCTCGCCGACCATCACGATCAGCTCGGTGTCGGGATCGGCCTCGTAGAGCTTCAAGATGTCGATGAAGTCCGAACCGACGATCGGGTCGCCGCCGATGCCGACGATCGAGGAGTTGCCGGTCCCGGCCTGTTTCAGCTCGTTGCCGATCTGGTAGGTCAGAGTCCCACTCTTGGAGACGACGCCGATCGGGCCCGGGTCGAAGAACTGGGCGGGGATGATGCCGACGTTGGCCTTGCCGGGCGAGAGCACGCCGGGGCAGTTGGGGCCGATCAGCCGCACGCCCGCCTCCTGCGCCTTCCAGTAGGTGTTCAGCATGTCGAGGACGGGGATCCCCTCGGTGATCGCGATCACCGTCTCCACCCCGGAGTCGATCGCCTCGTCGATCGCCGCCGCGGCGAAGCGCGCCGGAACGAAGATCATCGAGGTGTTGGCGCCGGCCTCGGTGACCGCCTCTTCGATCGTGTCGAAGACCGGCACGCCCTCGACGTCCTGGCCGCCCTTGCCGGGGGTGACGCCGGCGACGAGGTCGGTCCCGTAGGCCTTGTTGCGCAGTCCGTGGAAGGAGCCCTCGCGGCCGGTCAGGCCGGAGACGGCGAGTTTCGTGCTCCCGTCGACGATGATGCTCATGCGGCGCTCCCGGCGAGCTCGACGACGCGGCGGGCGGCGTCCAGCATCGTCTTCTCCTGGTGCAGGTTGGGCAGGTCGGCGGCGGCGAGGATCTTCAGCCCCTCCTCCGAGTTCGTTCCGTCGAGCCGCACGACCAGCGGCATCCCGAGGTCGATCTGCTGCGAGGCGGTGACGATCCCGTTGGCGATCTCGTCGCAGCGGGTGATGCCGCCGAAGATGTTGAAGAGGATGGCGCTGACCTTCGCGTCGGACTTGATCACTTCAAGGGCGTTGACGATCGCCTCGGCTTTGGAGCCGCCGCCCGCGTCGAGGAAGTTGGCGGGCGCGCCGCCCGCCTGGGCGACGACGTCGAGCGTCGACATGCAGAGGCCGGCGCCGTTGGCGAGGATGCCGACGTTGCCGTCGAGCTTGACGTAGGTGAGCCCCTTCTCCTTCGCCATCTGCTCCTGTGGGTCGTCGACGGTGTCGGCGATCTCGGCCAGATCCTGGTGGCGGAAGAGGGCGTTGCCGTCGATCGTCACCTTCGAGTCCAGCGCCACGACCTCGCGGCCGGCGGTGACGATCAGGGGGTTGACCTCGATCAGGCTCGCGTCCTCCTCGCGCGCCACCTCGACCAGCTTTACCAGCACCTCGGCAGCGGCGTCGAGCGCGTCCTCGGCCAGACCGGCGTCGGCGACGATCGAGCGCGCGGCGGCGGCCTCGAACTCCACCGTCGGGTCGATGTGGCGTTTGATCAGGGCGCCGGGGTCCTCGGCGGCGACGGCCTCGATGTCCATCCCGCCCTTGGCGGAGACCAGCGCCAGCAGCTTCTTCTCGCCGCGGTCGAGGATGACCGAGGCGTAGTACTCCTCGGCGATGTCCGAGCCGCCCTCGATCCAGACCTGGTCGACCCGGAAGGGGCCCTCGCCGTGGGGGCCGACGATGTCCATGCCGAGGATCGCGTCGGCGTACTCGCGCGCCTCCTCGGCGTTCTCAGCGATCTTGATCCCGCCCGCCTTGCCGCGGCCGCCGATCAGGACCTGGGCCTTGATCGCGCAGGGGTAACCGATCTTCTCCGCCGCCGCGACAGCCTCCTCGACCGTGCCTGCGACCTCGCCGCTGGGCACGGCGATTCCGTGCTTGGCGAACAGCTGCTTGCCCTGGTACTCGAGGAGGTCCATAAGAGGTGCGCCCTCAGGGGCGCGGCGGCGCAGACTACCGAATGGCATAATGCCGCGGCTCGCCGGAGCGAACGCGAGTCTCTCTTATGCCCCTTCCCAGCCTCAAAAACATCAAATGGGTGACCACCGACTGCTACGGCACCCTGATCGACTGGGAGAAAGGCATCATCGAAGCCTGCAAGAAAGAGGCGGTCAAAGACGGGTTCAGCTTCGAAGAGGAGCCGTTCCTCGCCCGCTTCATGGAAGTGCAGGCGGAAATCATGGCCGGCTCCTACGAGCTCTACGCCGAGGTGCTGCGGCGGACGATCGTCAAAGTCGCGGGCGAGATCGGCTGGGAGGTGGAGCCCTCGCGGGCCCAGTTCCTGCCCAACAGCGTCGCCTACTGGCTGCCGTTCCGCGAGTCCAACGCGGCGATGGACCGGCTCGCCAAAAAGTACGAGATCGGGATCATCTCCAACGTCGACGACAAACTGCTCGGGATCTCGCGCCGCCACCTGCGGACCGAACTCGACCTCGTCGTCACCGCCCAGCAGGTGCGCAGCTACAAGCCCGATCCCGTCCACTTCAAAGAGTGCGCGCGGCGGATCGGCGGCAAGAAAGGCTGGCTCCACATCGGCTGCGACTACACGACCGACATCGCCCCGGTGCTGAAAATGAACGTGCCGGTGATCTGGGTCAACCGCCACGGCGAGAAACTGGAAGGGCGCAAAGCCCCCAGCGCGACGGTAAAAAACTTTCGCGAAGCCGTGAAAAAGCTCGGCGCGTCCTGAGCGTCTTCTAGCTTTCAGGCCGCAACTCAAGCGTTAGACGCTGGTTTCGGGGGATAGACCCCTGGAACTCCTCGATGCACTCGACGCATATGTCTGCTTCCCACCCCACTTCATCGCGCCTTCCCGCGCGGACCCGGCTGATCTTCGCGGCGGCGCTGCTCGCCCTGCTCGCGAGCCTGGTCCTCGCAATCGGGCCGAGGGCCGACGCGGCGCAGCAGTCGGCGGCCCAGAAGCCCAGCTTCGTCGTCATCCAGATCGACGACGCGACCCTCGACCAGCTGTACGCGACCTTCAGCCCCGGCGGCATCCCGATCCAGGCGATGCCCAACACGCTGGCGCTGATCGCCGGCCGCGGCGTCACCTTCAACCGCTACTACGTCCCTTATCCCCTCTGCTGCCCCTCCCGGGTCAGCCTCCTGACCGGGCGCTATGCGCACAATCACAACGTCCGCGGCAACGTGCCGCCGAACGGCGGCTTCACCGGCTTCAAAGCGCGCCAGGCCTACGGCCACAACGTCGCCCCCTGGCTGCAGGCGGCGGGCTACCGGACGGTCCACATCGGCAAGTTCCTCAACGGCTACGGCGACGAACCGTTCGACGAAGGCAAAGACGTGCCACCGGGCTGGAACGCCTGGCACAGCGTCCTGCGCGCCGACACCCACCACTACTTCTACGGCTACACGCTCAACGACAACGGCGTTCTCGACGGGCCCTTCGGCGACTCGGGCAGTTGGGAGACCCGCGAATACGCCGAACGCGACGACTTCGGCTGCCCGAACGCGCCGCTGAACGGGAAACCCTGCTTCTACGAGACCGACATCTTCAACCGCATCGCCTGGGAAGAGATCTCCGGCACCTCACCCGAACAACCCTTCTACCTGCAACTGGACTACACCGCTCCGCACGGGGACTTCCGCCGACCCGCCGGGCCCGAGCCCGCCACCCGGCACTACAACCTCTTCGCCGGGGCGCCCTACCCGCACGGCCGCTCCGAAGGCTTCAACGAGGGCAACGTCAACGACAAGCCGCACTTCATCCGCGAAGCCCCCTACCTCTCCTTCCAGGAGATCCGCACCTACCGGGTCTACTACCAGAAGGCGTTGGAGTCGCTGCGCTCCATCGACGAAGGCGTGAAACTGATCCACGACACCCTCGGGAGTCTGGGCAGGCTGCGCAACACCTACATCGTCTTCACCTCCGACAACGGGTTCTTCTTCGGTGAGCACCGCCTCACCGGCGGCAAGTTCCTCGCCTATGAGCCGGCCACCCACCTGCCGCTGCTGATCCGCGGGCCAGGGATCAAACCGGGCACCGCGACCGGCGAGCTGGCGGCGAACATCGACATCGCCCCGACGATCCTCGAGTTGGCGGGAGCGAGCCCGGACAAAAGCGTCGACGGACGCTCGCTGGTGCCGTTCATGAAAGACCCGGCCCTGCGCACGCGGCGGCCGATCCTCTTCGAGTCCTTCGTCGAGACCGCCGACGTCGAAGCCAACGGCCAGCCCGGCGGGGAACCGGAACCGGGGCCCGCCGCCCGCGCGGCGGCGGCCTCCAGGCGCGACGGCGCCAGCGCCTCGATCGTCGCTCCGCCCAAGGACTACGTCGGGATCCGCCTCGGGCCCTACAAGTACATCGAGTGGCCGAGCGGCGAGAAAGAGCTCTACGACATCAACAAGGACCCGAACGAGCTCAACAACCTCGTCCGCGTCTCCAACCTCTCGCCGATCCGGGCCTTCCTCCACGCCCAGCTGACCCAGCTCGTCGACTGCGTCGGCAAAGCCTGCCAGCAGGTCGCGCCCAAATTCCCGCTGACCAAGGAGCAGCAGCGGAAGGTCGACAAGCAGCGGCGCGAAGAAGAACGGCGCAAGGAAAAAGAACGCGAAGAAAAACGGCACCCGAAACGGGCGCAGCGGTAGGGACCCGGGGAAGGGGCCCTTCGGACAACAGCGGGGAGGGTCCTCAGGACCCCTTCCCCGGGTCCTCGACAGCCGCCGTTACTTGATTACTGCCAGAGTGTCGCCGCTGCCCACCGCGGCGCCTTCGGAGATCGGCAGCTCCTCGACCTTGCCGGAGCGGTGGGCGGTGATCTCGTTCTCCATCTTCATCGCCTCGATCACGCAGATCAGGTCGCCCTCGGAGACCTCGGCGCCCTGCTCGACGGCGACCTTGAGGACGGTGCCCTGGAGCGGTGAGGGGAGGGCGTCGCTGGAGGCGCTGGGACCGCCGCCGCCCTTGCGCTCGCGCTTCGGCGGTTTCTTGCCGCCACCGGCAGCGGGGGCGACAGCGCCGCCCGCAGGGGCCTCGCCGATCACCTTGACGTCGAAGAGCTTGCCCGAGACCTCGACCTTGTAGTCGCGGCTGACCATCTCCGCCCCCTCCTCCGAGGGGGCAGGCGGAGCGGCGTCGGCGGGAGCGGTCGTCTTCAGCCACTCCTTGTCTTCCATCAGCTCGCGGCAGGTCTCTCCGCGCGCCCACTGCTCGGTGGCGAGGATCGCCTTGTGGAAGGGAATCAGGGTGGTGAGGCCGCCGGAGTCGTATTCGTCCAGCGCCCGCAGCATGCGCCGGGTCGCCTTCTCGCGGTCGACGTCCCAGACGATCAACTTGGCCACCATCGGGTCGTACATCGGCGTCACCTCGCCGCCGCCCTCGACGCCCGAGTCGACGCGGATGCCCGGGCCGGAGGGCTCATGGTAGGAGTCGCCGATCGGCCCCGGTGCGGGGGCGAAGTTCTTGTGGGCGGCCTCGGCGTTGATCCGGCACTCGATCGACCAGCCGCGCAGCTCGACGTCCTCCTGGGCGATCGAGAGCTGCTCGCCGGCCGCGACCAGGATCTGCTCGCGAACGATGTCGATCCCGGTCACCATCTCGGTCACGCAGTGCTCGACCTGGACGCGGGTGTTCATCTCGAGGAAGAAGTACTCGTCGCCGACCTGCATGCCCTCGATCGTGCCGGCGCCGCGGTAGCCGACGGCGGCGGCCGCGTCGGTGGCGATTTTGCCGATCCGCTCGCGCATCTCCTCGTCGACGTGCGGCCCCGGGGCCTCCTCGACCACCTTCTGGTGACGGCGCTGCAGCGAGCAGTCGCGCTCGCCGAGGTGGATCACGTTGCCGTGCGAGTCGGCGAGCACCTGGACCTCGACATGGCGCGGGTCCTCGAGGTAGCGCTCGATGTAGACGCGAGGGTCGGAGAAGAACTTCTCGCCTTCGCGGGCGGAGCCTTCGAAGGCCTCCTCGAGGTCCTCAGGCGTCATCGCCACCCGGAAGCCCTTGCCGCCACCGCCGCCGGCGGCCTTGCAGGCGACCGGGTAACCGGCTTCCTCGGCCTGCCTGCGAGCCTCGTCGAGGTCCTTGGCGACCTCGGTCGAGCCGGGGACGATCGGCACCCCGGCCTGCTCCATGATCTCGCGGGCTTTCGTCTTCGAGCCCATCGCTTCGATCGACTCCGGCGGCGGGCCGATCCAGGTGATCCCGGCCTCGGCGCAGGCTCGGGCCATGTCGGCGTTCTCGGCGAGGAAGCCGTAGCCGGGGTGGATCCCTTCGGCCCCGGCCTCTTTGGCGGTCTCGATGATCTTGGGGATGTTCAGGTAGCTCTCGGCGGGCACCGCCGGGCCGATCAGGAAGGCCTCGTCGGCCTCGCGCACGTGGGGGGCGTCGCGGTCGATCTCCGAGTAGACGGCGACCGAGGTGATGCCCATCTCCTTGAGCGTCCGGGCGACGCGGATCGCGATCTCGCCGCGGTTGGCTATGAGGACCTTCTGGAACACGGCGGCGCAGTCTATTTATCTGGGGGGCGGAGGGGAGTCGTGAGACCCTCTCCAAACGCGCTCGCTTCGCTCGCTTGGGGAGTGTTTGGAGAGGGTCTCACGACTCCCAGCCCAAGCCGCTAGGCTGCGCCGTCGTGCTTATCGAGCTGCAGAGTCATTCGACGGTCTCGGACGGGCAGCTCCCGGCTGCTGAGGTGGTTGAGAAAGCTGCCGAGGCTGGGGTTACGACGCTGGCGCTGACGGACCACGATGCCATTGCGGGCGTTCCGGAGGCGCAGGAGGCGGCTGAGCGGGTGGGGATCGAGTTGGTGCCGGCGATCGAGATGTCCTGCGTGCACCGCTACGCGGAAGACCTGCACGTCTGCGGCTACTGGATCGACCTCGAGAAGATCGCGCCGGCCTGCGATCGCGCCCAGGAGGAGCGGCGCACCCGGGCCGGGGAGATCGTCGAGAACCTGCGGCGCGAGGGCTTCGACCTAACGCTCGACGACGCGATCCGCGAGGCCGGCGACGCCGACTCGATCGGCCGCCCCCACATCGCCAGGGCCGCCGGCGCGACCGGCGACCTCGGCCCCTTCTTCGAGGAGTACCTGGTGCCCGGCGCCAAGGCCTTCGTCCCCCGCCGCTGGCCCACCGCCGAGCAGGCGGTCGAACTGATCCGCGAGGCCGGCGGCGTCGCCGTCGTCGCCCACCCCTACTGGGACATCTAGGACCCCGCCCAGGTCGAGGACCTGATCCGCTCCCTGCAGCCCGACGGAGTCGAGGTCTACTACCCGAGCCACACCAAGGAGCAGACCGAGCACCTCCTGCGCCTCTGCTCCGAGCTCGACCTCATCCCCACCGCGAGCTCCGACTACCACGGCCCCACCCACAAGACCTTCGCCGAGTTCGGCGCCTACGACACCTTCGGCCTCGGCGAGCCGCAGGTGCCGGCTAGGCCGTAGTACCGCCTCGCTGCTGGTATCGCAGCCACGCGACCATCCCCGCTTCGGCGCGAACCCAGTCGACGAACTCGTCCTCGTCCTTCGATTCGTCACCCAGCCCATCCAGCATTGCCGCGATCTCCTTCGGGTCGGCATCGAAATGCGCCCAGGGATATCGGACGAGCATTTCTTCTATGCACTTGTATGCGACTCGCTTGTTGTCCTGACGGAGGGGGCGGCGGCGGATCAGCTCGACGCAGCACAGAGCCGCCTCGTGGACCGGGTCCGAATAGAGAACGAATTCGTCGGGCCCTCCGAAGGGTGCCGTCAGTGCTTCTTCCGCCACTGTTTTGGAGATCGTCGGTTCCACCTCCTCGGCCGCTCGTCCCGCTCCTCGGCCACGATCAAGACGAAGCGGTTAAACGTCAGCTTCGAGGACATGGGGATTTTTTATAGCAGATCTTCCCTAAATCTATTGTCTTACATCAATAGATAACTCCTCTTCTTACTGAGACAAGCTGTTTATGGCATATATGCTGTTACAATGGTTGCCGCACACCATGCCGAGCAAAGCCATAAGCATTCGTCTTCCAGACCAGATGGCGACTGAATTAGCCGCCATCGCGCGAACCCAGGACATCCCGGTGTCCGAGGTGGTCCGGCAGGCGATCGAGAACCACATCGCCTCGCGCTACGCCGACAAGGACTTCCAGCAGCGCCTGAAAAAGTACCTGGAAGAAGAGGTCGAGATCCTCGAACGGCTCTCCAAATAAAAAAGGAGAGGGACTTTCGTCCCTCTCCTTCGTGAAGCGTAGAAGCCGGCGACTAAGCGGCCGCGGCCTCTTGAGCGGGGATCAGCCCCCGCTGCTCGAGGTAGGCCAGCAGCTTCTCGGCCGACTCCTCGGCGCTCTCGCTCTCGGTGTGGCAGACGAACTCCGGGTTCTCCGGCGCCTCGTAGGGGTCGGAGACGCCGGTGAATTCTTTGATCTCGCCGGAAAACGCTTTCGCGTAGAGACCCTTGACGTCGCGCTCGGCGCAGGTGTCGACCGAGGCCTCGACGTAGACCTCGACGAAGCGGTCTCCCATCAGCTCGCGAGCCTCGTCGCGGATCTCCTTGTAGGGGGAGATCGCGGCGGTGATCACCGGCACGCCGTTGCGGCTGAGCAGGTCGGCGACGAAGGCGATCCGCCGCATGTTGGTGTCGCGGTCCTCCTTCGAGAAGCCGAGGCCCTTGGAGAGGTTTTCGCGGACGATGTCGCCGTCGAGGATCTCCAGCTTCGAGCCGCGCTCGCGCAGGTGCTCCTCCAGGATCCCGGGAGATGGTCGTCTTGCCGGCTCCGGAGAGTCCGGTGAACCAGAGGGTGAAGCCCTTCTCGCCAGCCATGCTTTGTCAGTCCTCCTTGTAAGCGTCGATCAGGATGTCGGCGACCTCGTCGCGCGAGAACTCGTGCGGCGGCCTTTCGCCTTTGCCGAGCATCTCGCGGACTTTGGTCCCGGAAAGGAACAGGCGCGCGTCTTGGTCATGCGGGCAGGTCTTGTTCGAGGCAAGCCCCTCGCACTCGTTGCACCAGAAGGTGTGCTCGAACATGAGTGGCTCGATCCCGAGCTCCTCGATGTCGATCGTGTCGAAGATCTTCTGCGCGTCGTAGGTGCCGTAGTAGTCGCCGGCGCCGGCGTGGTCGCGGCCGACGATGAAGTGCGTGGCGCCGTAGTTGCGGCGGACGATCGCGTGCAGGACCGCCTCGCGCGGGCCCGGCGTAGTGCATCTTCGCCGGCTTCACGCCGAGGACCACGCGGTCCTGCGGGTAGTAGTTCTCCATCAGCACCTCGTAGCAGCGCATCCGCACGTCGGCGGGGATGTCGCCGGCCTTGGTCTTGCCGATCAGCGGGTGGATGAAGAGCCCGTCGCAGGTCTCCAGCGCCGCCTTGGTCAGGTACTCGTGGGCGCGGTGGATCGGGTTGCGGGTCTGGAAGGCGACGATCTTCTTCCAGCCGCGGGCCTCGAAGTCGGCCTTGTGCTCGGCCGGCGTCTTGTAGCGGCGCATGAAGGCCTCGTCATGGTCGGGCAGCGCGTCGACCTCGATCGGGCCGGCGATGCATGCGGCTGCCCTCCTCGTAGATCGCGGCGACGCCCGGGTGGGCGTCGTCGGTGGTGCCGTAGACCTGCTCGGCCTCGCGCTCGAGGTCGCGGTCCCAGATCTCCTCGACGGTGATCCGGCCGAGCTTCTTGCCTTCGTCGGAGGAGAGCTCGACGACGTCGCCGACCTCGCACTCGAGGTCGCTCGCGAGGGTGATCGGGATCGGCCAGTAATCGCCGTCGGCGGTCCGCATCTCGCTGCAGACACGCTCCCAGTCGGCGGAGCCCTGGAAGCCGGTCAGCGGCGCGAAGCCGCCGTTGCCGATCATCTCGAAGTCCGCCGTTTGGCGCTCGGAAAGGGTCAGGGACAACTCAGCCATCGTCTCGCTCATCTCACCTTGTGGTTAGGGGGAAAGGAATTAAGGGTTAGGGGGCGGCTTGCCGGACGCCGCTAGTTGATCCCGCACTCGGTCTTTGCGACGCCCGCCCAGCGGCCGTGCGCGCAGATCCCCACCCGGTTCGACCGGCTGGGTGCAGTGGGTGCAACCGATCGAGGGGTAGCCACGATCGTGAAGCGGGTTGTACGGGAGGTGGTGCTCACGGATGTAGTTCCAAACGTCGCGCTCGGTCCAGTCCGCAAGTGGGTTCAGCTTCCAGAGGTTGAAGCGCTTGTCCCAGCCGAACTTCGGGGTCTTGGCTCGGGAGCTGGAGTCTGCCCGGCGGACGCCGGCGACCCAGCAGTCTACGGAAGAGAGGGCCTGGCGCATCGGCTCGACCTTGCGGATTCCGCAGCAGGCGTCGGGGTTGCGGTTCCAGAGCTCGGGGCCGTGCTCGGCCTCCTGCTCCTCCAGCGTCAGGTTGTGGAAGCGGTCGAACTCGATCCCCAGCGCCTCGGCGAGGCGGTCGCGGGTCTCGTAGGTCTCCTCGAAGAGGACGTCGGTGTCGAGGTAGAAGAAGCGCGCCTCGGGGTTGACCGTGCTCGCCAGGTGCGCCGTCACCGAGCTCGTTTTCTGGAACGAGCAGGCGATGTAGTGGCAGCTGCCGAAGTTCTCGAACATCCACTCCAGCGTCTCCTGCGCCGAGCTCCCCTCGAGCTCGGCGGCGATCGCCTCGTGGTCGAGGTCGGCCGGTGTGGGCACGGTGCCGGAGAGGGTGACGGGCGGAGGCTTCATCGCGCGGGGCGCGACTAGATCGCGCACTCCCCCTCTCCCCGCACGACCTCGTACGGGCTCGATCGGTTCCAGTCGATGAACTGCTGCATCGTCTCGAGGCTGAACTCGGCCGGCAGGGTCAGCTCCTTGGCCGCAGCTTCGAAGGGCTCGGCGCCGACCCGCTCGGCGAAGGCGTTGAACTCCTCGCCCTCGTTGCGCTCGGCCTCGTAGAGGCGCACCCAGCGCTCGACCGCCTCGGGGACACGTTTGGCGGGCAGCCGCGATTTCAGCCGCGTGCCGAAGACGACCTCGCCGCCCTCGAAGTTGCCGCCGATGTGCGGGATGTAGGCGGGCATCTGGCGGCCGCCGACCTTCAGCGAGGCGCCGTAGAAGCCGATGTTGGCGATGTGGTGCTGGCTGCAGCCGTTCGGGCAGCCGCTCATTTTGATGTGGATGCGCTTGGTCAGCTCATCGGTGATCTGCATCGAGGTCGACCCGCTCCTTGATCGCCCGGTTGAGGCCCATCGAGGAGGTGATCCCGAGTTTGCAGCTGTCGGTGCCGGGGCAGCTGACGACGTCGGTGATCTCGCGGGCGCCGGCCTCGCCGAGGCCGAGGGCGTCGAGCCGCTCCCAGACGTCGTAGAGGGACTCGTCGCGGACCCAGCGCAGGACGAAGTTCTGCTGCACGGTGCTGCGGGCGTTGCCGCCGGTGTACTCGCGCATGATCTGGGCGAGGCCGCGGAACTGCTCCGGGGTGAGGTCGCCGCGGGTCACCTTGACCTCGACGGTGGAGAAGCCCTCCTGGCGCTGCGGCTCGACGTTGCCCTCGAGGAAGCGCTCGAACTCGGTCCGGTCGCCGTTCGGCGAGGACGGGGCCAGCGGCTGCTCGGGGGCGTTGGCCTCCTCGTCGACGCTGAAGCTGAGGCGCTCGACCAGCTCGGGGCCGAATTCGCGCTCCGCGACCCAGTCGCCCTGCAGCTCCTCGTCGACCAGCTCGCGGAAGGCGTCCATGCCGATCTTGTCGACCAGGACCTTGATCCGGGCGCGGGCGCGGTTGACGCGCAGCCAGTCCTGGCGGTCGAAGATGCGGAAGACGGCCTCGGCGATCTTCAGGTAGTCGCCGTTGTCGGCCTCGACGAACTCGTAGAGGGTCGGGGCGACGCGGGCCATGATCGAGGTGCCGCCGCCGACCCGGACCTCGAAGCCCTTGACCCCGTCCTTTTCGCGGGAGAGGAAGGCGATGTCGTGGATGCCGCTGATCGCCCGGTCCTCGGCGGAGCCGGTGAACGAGGTCTTGATCTTGCGCGGCATCAGCTGCGTCGTCGGGTGGCGGACGAAGTAGCGGACGTAGGCGGTGCCGTAGGCGGTCGGGTCGAAGATCTCGTCGGCGGCGACGCCGGCCCAGGGGTCGCCGGTGACGTTGCGGACCGTGTTGCCGCAGCCCTCGCGCGAGGAGAGGCCGGCTTCGGCGATCTCCCGCAGCAGCAGCTCGGTGTCGCGCAGCGGCACGTGGTGGATCTGGATGTTCTGGCGGGTGGTGATGTGCCCCTTGTTCAGCGGCGCGTACTTCTCGACGACGCTGGCGAAGGCGTCCATCTGCTCAGGGCGTGACCCCGCCGAAGGGAAGCTTGATCCGGATCATCTGGACGTCGGGCTGGCGCTGCCCGTAGACGCCCTGTTTGAGGCGGAAGCCGATGAACTGGTGTCTCCTCCAGCTCGCCGGAGAGGAACTGCTCGGCTTCGTTGTCGAAGTCGTCGAACTCGCGCTCGATGATCGGGATGACGTGGCCGGGGACGTTCTCGTAGGTCTCCGGGTTCTCCAGGGTCCCGACCCGGCCCTTGCCCCGCTGCTCCTTGTTCTCTGCGACGGCTACCTCCATGCGGGCAAAGGTAGCAAACCCGACTGGGATTCAGGTATTTAATTTCCTGACCGGTCGGAAAAAGCGGACTGCCTCAGAGCCGTTTTCCCGGGCTCAGCTGTGGGAGGGTTTTTTCTGCGACTGGAGGATCGCCGAGGCCTCGCCCGAGTCGGCGACGTAGCCGCCCTCCGGCTCCAGCGGCAGGTCGTCGCCCGCTCCAGCCGACGATCCCCTCGCTCAGCTTGGCCGTCGTCATAGCCGGCTTCGGCGAGGGCCGCGGCGGCCATCGTCGAGCGGTTGCCGCCGCGGCAGTAGAGGACGACCGGGCGGTCCTTGTCGATCTCGCCGGTGCGCTGGGGCAGCTCCGGCAGCGGCACGTGGGTGGCGCCGGCGATCCGGCCCGCCTCCCACTCGTGGTCGGCGCGGACGTCGATCAGCTGGGCGCCCTCGTCGATCAGCTTGCGGGCTTCCTCGCGCGAGACCTCTTTGGGCTCGCCCTGCTGCGGTGCATCTGCCATCAGTCGACCTCCGTTCCCTCGATCAAGAATGCGACGCGGACATGGGCGCGGTACTCGTCGAGGTTCTCGCCGCGGATCCCGGTGGAGACGATGTCGACGGCGCGGATGTTGCGCAGCGAGCCCTGGGCCTGCTGCAACGCCTGTTTGGCGGCGTCGTCGGTTGAAGTCTTGGAGCTGCCGACCAGCTCGATGATTTTCACGACAGCCATGCGGATCCTCCTCGTAGGTCCTCGATCGTCTCCTTGGCGCTGACTCCCTCCAGCAGGGCCGCCCGTTGCCAGGCGGGGGCCTGCGGCGGCTCGGGCGCGGCAGAAGCGGCGAACTCGGCCTCGAACTGCGCGATCGCCGCGGCAACGGCCGCGGCCTCGTCTCCACTGGCGGTCTTCAGTGCCACGTCCCAAGCCTAGTCCAGTGCCCTGGTCAGGCGGCGCGCAGCTCGCGGCGGCGGCGCTCGAGCAGGGCGGCGAGGTTGGCGATCACCGCCTCCGGTTCGCTCTGCAGGCGCGGGCGGGTGACCCGGATCATCTCGACCCCGAGCAGCTTCAGCTCCTCCTGGCGGAGGCGGTCGCGCTCGAAGGCGGCGCGGGTGCCGTGCGTCTCGAAGAGGTCGAGTTCGACCGCGAAGCGGTAGGTCGGGCCAGTAGGCGTCGAGCTCGTACCCGGCGAGGTTGAAGTTCATCGAGGGGTCGGGCAGGCCGGCGGCGCGGACGTGGCGGCGGAATTGCTTCTCGAAGCGCGAGCGGGTGAAGGTGGGGTCGGGTTCGGTAGAGGGCGAGCGCGCGCCGGAGCCGCCCGCGGCCGCGGTGACCGCCGGCGCGGTCGAGGAGGGCTTCGATCGCCTGGACGTCGAGGAGGTCCAGTTCTTCGGCCCGCTCGAGCAGGCGGTCCAGTTGGTCGGGTCGCGAGCGGATCGCGAGGTCGAGCAGCGTCCGCGGCACCGAGGTGACCGGAATCCCTCCCGCTCTCCCCGGTCATCGGCGACGAGGATCGATGAGAAGTGAACCCGGAACTCCCGCTTCGCCCGCCGCCGAATCGGCGCCGTGACGTCGATCGTTTCCGGCGCATAGCGATAGAGCCCCCAGAGGTAGGCAGCCGACCCGTGGCTGGCAACCGCCGGCCAGATCACCTCGTCCGTCTCATTCGCTTCCGCCCCCAACACCGCCGCCCAGCACCGGCTATGCCAAGTGAGTCGCCGATGCCCGACTGCGTAAACGCCCGAGTGGAGGCGATGCAGCCTTCCTACGCCTGCCGCCTTTGCCGCCGAGCTGCGCGAATAGCCAAGCGCCGCGAGTTGACGCGTCGAAGCAACGCCATGCTGCCGCGTCGCCAACTCGAAAAGCGGCCAGTGCCGGAGCGGCGTTCGTCCTTTGTCGCCCATACGGCGACAAAGGACGAACGCCGGGTAGTTCTCCCCCCGCAGCGGTACCTCCGGCGGGTAGCGACGATGCGGGACTCTCGCCGGTAGGCGAGAGGGACGTATCGGAGACAGGACCCGCCGGCCTAGGTGCTCGGGGGATTAGCCGTGGAGGCCGGGGACTGGGCTCGCCGTGTTTGACGAAGGCGCAGTTGAAGGGGGCGGGATCGAACTCGTCGGTGATCGCGCGGCCGGCGGGGTTGCCAGTGCCCTCGGTTTCCCTGGTTTCGGTCTTGCCGCCTTTGCCGCGGACCTTGATCTTCTTCGGCGGCTCGCCTTTGCCGCACTGGATCGAGAAGTCGCGGACGCCGTCGCGGGCGTCGATGATGTCGTCGCCGCCGTTGCCGTAGAAGCGGTCCTCGCCCGGCTGGCCGAGCATCGCGTTGGGGCCGCCGTCGCCGATCAGGACGTCCCAGTCGAAGGAGCCCTCCATGTCCTCATTGGAGTCGTCGAGGCGGACCGAGTCGCAGCCTTTGATCTCGTCGACCCAGGCGGCGTTCTTGGGGAAGGAGATGATCAGCAGGCCGGGATGGGCCTGGGTCTCGGCGAAGGAGGCGTCGTCTTTGCCCGGCCCGCCGACGATCGCCCCGCCGGCGCAGCCGCCGCCGGCCGCCAGCAGGTCGCCGCTGCCTTCGCCGTAGAGGAAGGTCGGTCCGGGCAGGCCGCCGACCAGTCCGTCGGCGCCGTCGCCGCCGTAGAGCTTGTCGGCACCGGGGCCGGACTCGATCAAATCGTCCTCGGGGCCACCTTTGATCGTGTCGTTGCCGAAGCCGCCGGCGAAGCGCACGCTCCCCACCGCCTCCAGCGAGCCTTCGACCACGCAGGCTGTCGTTGCCGGGACCGAGGTCGGCCATCAGCCAGCGACCCGGGCCATTGGCGGGGCAGGAGATGGTGAGGGGGCTGCTGACCGCGCGGCCGCAACCGGCCCCGATCGCCACCCCTTTCCTCGCCGGTGATGCTGAAGGTCTGGCTCGCCTCGTCGAAGGCGACGACGAACTGGTCGCGGCCGCCGCCGCCGATGATCTGCAGGCCGGCCCCGCCCCCGGGCGTCGGGTTCAGCTGCACGTAGGCGGTCGCCTTCGGCGGTGCTTCCTTGCCGCAGGAGCTGGTACGACCTTTGGCGCCCTCGCAACCGTCGATCCCCTGCCCTCCGTCGAGGGTGTCCGGCCCACCGCCGCCGATCAGGTGGTCGTCGCCGGTCCCGCCAGCGATCACGTTCGCCTGCGGGCTGCCGATCAAGGTGTCGCGGAAGGCCGAGCCTTCGAGGCTCTCGAAACCGAAGAGCTTGTCGTGACCGTCGCCGAAGGCCTTGTGCGCCTTCAGCGAAACCCACACCCCGCTCCCCTTGCCGCCCGCCCGCGCGGTCGCGAAGGAGGCGATGTCGCCCCGCCCCGCCCCGCCGGACATGCGGTCGTAGCCGTAGTCGCCGTGGACGTGGTCTTCGTTCCCGGGCCCGCCGTTGACGATGTCGATGCCGAGGTCGCCGGCGACCTCGTCGCGAGCGCCGGGGCCGCCGACGATCTTGTCGTCGCCGAGGTTGCCGCTGACCTGGTCCTCGTCGCCGGCATCCCCGTAGACCTCGTCGTTGCCGCGGCCTCCCTGCATTCGGTCGGTCCCAGGCCCGCCGCAGATCAGGTCGTTGCCGAGGCTGCTGAAGATCACGTCGTCGCCGGGGCCGCCGACGATCACGTCGCGCTCCGGCGTCCCCCGCAGCACGTCGTCCCCGTCGGTCCCGACGATCTCCGCCTTCCGCCCGTGGCAGCGCGGCACGTCTTCGCTGCCGCTGTCGGCCGCGCTGGCAATCGCCGCGAAAGCGGCAGACGCCAGCAGCAGACAATACGATGGCCCCCCGGAAACGTCGGCTCACGCAGGGCTGGATCAGTCTCAGGCGCTGCGGATCAGCTTCTTGTTGACGAACTCGTCGGCGCCGTAGCGGCCGAGCTCGCGGCCGAAACCGGAGCGCTTGAAGCCGCCGAACGGCAGCTCGGGACTGTCGGCCCCGACCAGGTTGACGTAGACCATCCCGGCTTCGATCCTGTCGGCGACACGCTCCCCTTGCTCCTTGTCGGTGGTCATCACATAGGAGCCAAGGCCGAACGGGGTCTGGTTGGCGAGCTCGACCGCCTCCTCCTCGGAGCCGACCTTGTAGACCTGGGCCACCGGGCCGAAGAACTCTTCCTGGGAGGCCTCGTCGCCGGGCTCGATCCCGGTCAGGATCGTCGGTTCGAAGAAGTTGCCGTCGCGCTTGCCGCCGACCACGACCTCGGCCCCGTTGTCGACCGCCCGCTTGACCTGGTCCTCGAGCCGGTCCGCCGCCGTCTGCGAAGAGAGGGGGCCGACCGCGGTGTCCTCGGCGGTCGGGTCGCCCGGCTTCGCCCCGGCGAGCTGCTCGCGGAACTTCTCGAGGAACTCGTCGTAGAGCTCGTCGACGACGATGAAGCGCTTAGCCGCGTTGCAGGACTGGCCGGTGTTGTCGAGCCGCGCTTCGGCCGCTTTCTCCGCCGCGTCGCCGACGTCGTCGGCCCCGAGCAGGATGAAGGGATCCGAGCCGCCGAGCTCGAGCACGACCTTCTTCAGGTTCTTTCCAGCGACCGCGGCGACGGCGGCTCCCGCGCGCTCGGAGCCGGTCACCGATACGCCGTGCACGCGCGAGTCCTCGATCACCCACTCGATCTGCTCGTTGGTAGCGTAGACGTTCTCGTAGGCGCCCTCGGGGAAGCCGGCGTCGTCGAACATCTGCTGCATCGCCTCCGCCGATTCGGGGCACTGCGGCGCGTGCTTGAGCAGGATCGTGTTGCCGATCACCAGGTTCGGCCCGGCGAAGCGGGCCACCTGGTAGTAGGGGAAGTTCCAGGGCATGATCCCGAGCAGGACGCCGAAGGGGCTGCGGCGGATCACCGCGGTGCCCTCGCCGCCGAGCAGCTCGATCGGCTCGTCGGCCATCAGATCCTCGGCGTTGTCGGCGTAGAAGCCGTAGATTTCGCCGGCGAAATCGGCCTCCATCAGGGCCTGCTCGATCGGCTTGCCCATCTCGCGGACGATGATCTCGGCCAGCTGCTGGCGGCGCTCGGAGTGCAGCTCGCCGACCTTGCGCACCAGCGCCGCGCGGTCCGCCACGGTGGAGGAGCCGGGCCACGTTCGCGAGGCCTGGTCGGCCCGGCCGATCGCGGCGCGGAGCTCCTCGTCGCCGATCTCCGGGTACTCCTTGATCGTCTCGCCAGTGGCTGGATTGACTACGGCGTAGGTGCTCATTCGACTCCCCCCGTGGATGCTGATTTCAAGGACTGTTCGAGACCCAGCGCTTGCTCGACCGGCACGTAGTCCATTCCTACCCCCTCCGCCACCGCCGGATGCGTGACCCTGCCGCCGGCGACGTTGACGCCGAGCCGCAGGCCGGGGTCGCGCTTGATCGCCTCCGCGACCCCGTGGTCGGCGAGCGCCAGGGCGTAGGGAAGCGTCGCGTTGGTGAGGGCGTGGGTCGAGGTGATCGGGACCGCGCCGGGCATGTTGGCGACGCAGTAGTGGGTGATCCCGTCGACTTCGAAAGTCGGTTCGCGGTGGGTGGTCGGGCGCGAGGTCTCGAAGCAACCGCCCTGGTCGATCGCCACGTCGACCAGGACCGCCCCCGGCTTCATCAGTGCCAGCTGCTCCCGCCGCACTACATAAGGGGCCCGCGCGCCGTGGACGAGGACGGCGCCGATCACGAGGTCGGCGCGCGGCAGCATCTCCTCGATCGCCAGCGTCGTCGAGTAGACGGTCGAGCAGCGGCCGCCGAAGTCGACTTCGAGTTCGCGCAGGCGGTCGATCGAGCGGTCGTAGACGAAGACGTCGGCTTCCATTCCGATCGCGATGAAGGCGGCGTTCATCCCCACCACGCCGCCGCCAATCACCATCACGTTGGCGGCGGCGACTCCCGGTACCCCTCCCAGCAAGATCCCCCTGCCGCCGAGCGGCTTCTCGAGCATGAAGGCCCCGGCCTGGGTGGCGATCTTCCCCGCCACCTCGCTCATCGGCGCCAGCAGCGGCAGCCGGCCGCGGGCGTCCTCGACGGTCTCGTAGGCGATCGCGGTGACCCCGGCGCCGCACAGCCCCCGCGTCTGCTCGGGATCGGGCGCCAGGTGCAGGTAGGTGAAGAGGAGCTGGCCCGGGCACAGCATCTCGATCTCCTGCGGCTGCAGCTCCTTGACGTGGAGGATCATCTCCGCCGCCTCGAAGACACCGGCGGCGTCGGCGACGATCGTCGCCCCCTGCGCCTCGTAGTCGGCGTCGGCGATCGCGCTGCCCTCCCCGGCCCCGGCCTGGATCAGCACCTCGTGCCCGTGCTCGGTCAGTTCGCGCACCCCCGCCGGGGTGACCGCGACGCGGTACTCGTCGGACTTGATCTCGGTCGGGACGCCGATCCTCACGCGACCAGCTCCCGCGCCCGCAGGGCGAGCCAGAACTCGATCCGGTCATGCGCGCGGGAGAGGTCGCGGCCGGTCAGCTCTTCGACCTTGCGCATCCGGTAGCGGAGCGTGTGCCGGTGGCAGTAGACCTGCCGCGCGGCACGCTCCCACTGGCCGTTCTGCTCGATGAAGGCCTCGAGCGAGCGCAGCAGCTCGCCGCCGTACTCCTCGTCGCCCTCCTCGATCGGCCCGAGGACGCTGTCGCAGTAGAGGTTGAGCGCGTCGTCGTCCTGGATCGAGAGCAGCAGGGTGAAGGCCCCCAGGTCCCGCCAGGAGGCGACCTCCGGGGCCGAGCCGTTGTCGAAGGCGGTCGCTTCCAGCGCACAGCGCGCCTCGTGGAAAGAGTGGCGCAGGCGCTCGGGCGGGGCGGGGCGGCTGGCGGCGGCGCGAATCGAGCTCTGCTCGGAGGCGAGCTCCCGGCGCGCTGCGGTGGCGACCTCGATCGGATCGCGCTCGTCGCAGTCGACCACCGCGCAGAGCAGCTCGCGGTTGCCGATCGAGTGGGGAGCGACCACGGCCGCGCAGGAGTCGCCGGCGAGCGCCGTTTCCAGCGCCTCCGTCGACCCCGCCGGGTCGTCGAGCTGGAAGACGATCACCGCCGCCTCCTCGCCGATCCCGAACGGCTCCAGCCGGCGCCGCAGCTCGGTCGGGTCCATCCGCCCGCCGAGGGCCGCCGCGACGACGTCGCCGGCCAGGCGCCGCTCGGTCTCCCGGGCGACCCGCCGGCGCATCAGCTCCAGCGCCACCACCGCGACCGCCTGCTGCAGGATCAGCCGCTCGAAGTCGCCGAGCCCGCCGGAGTCGCGGACGATTACCACCCAGGCCTGCGGCGCCCCGCCGCCGGGGGAGATCACCGGGTGGGCCAGCGCCCGTCCCGCCACCGTCGGGTGGGAGGGCACGAAGGGATGTCCGTCGCCGGCGTGGCTGAGCGCTTCCTTGCGGATCCCGGCGATCGCGTCGGCCGAGAGCTGGCGGCGGAAGCCGCGGCCGGCCAGCCGCTCGCCGCGGGCGTCGAGCACCGCCACGGTGCCGCCCACGGCGGAGGCGACGGTGGCGGCGATTTCCTCCAGGCCGCGCTCCTCGAGGACCAGGCGCTCGAGCCGGCGCTGGACCGCGATCCCCCGCTGCAGTACCTCGTACTGCTCGTTGACCAGGCGCGCGAAGGCTTTCTCGGTGATCGCGATGAACGGGACCGAGTAGGGCACCTCGAAGAGCGGAAAGTCGCGCTTGTCGGCCTCGTCGACCAGCGCTTTCGGCAGCGATTTGTGGCTGAACCCGGTCCCGAAGCCGAGGCCGGCGAGATTGCGGTCGGCGAGGATGCGGACGAAGGCGCGCTGCTTGGCGGCGCTGTCGAGCGGGATCCCCGTGGTCAGCATCAGCTCGCCGCCGGAGAGCCACGGCGTCGGGTCCTGCAGCTCGGAGATGTGGACCCAGCGGACCGGCGCCGCTGCCGCATCCGCGCCGGCCGCCAGCTCCAGGTCGAGCTCATCGAGCAGGCTCTGGACGGTGAGCACGATCGTTCCTCCTAGAGGGCCGCCGTCAACGGACGACCTGATCCCAGGCCTCGGTGAGGACGGCGCGCAGGGCGTCGTGGATCTCTTCGAACTGCTCGGTGTCGGCGATCAGCGGCGGCGCCAGCTGCACGACCGGGTCGCCGCGGTCGTCGGCGCGGCAGATCAGCCCGCGCTTGTAGAGCTCGCCGGAGAGGAAGCCGCGCAGCAGCCGCTCCGACTCCTCCTCGTTGAAGCTCTCTTTCGTCTCCTTGTCTTTGACCAGCTCGACCGCGTGGAAGTAGCCGGCGCCGCGCACGTCGCCGACGATCGGCAGGTCGTGCAGCGTCTCCAGCATGCCGCGGAACTCAGGCTCCTTGCGCAGCACATGCCCGCAGAGGTCCTCGCGCTCGTAGACGTCGAGGTTGGCCATCGCGATCGCCGCCGCGATCGGGTGTCCGGCGAAGGTGAAGCCGTGGGCGAAGGAGGCGTCGCCCTCCATGAACGGCTCGGCGACCTTGTCGGAGGCGATGACGCCGCCCATCGGCGCGTAGGCGGAAGTCAGCGCCTTGGCGACGGTGATCAGGTCGGGGACGTAGTCGAAGCGTTCGCAGCCGAAGTAATGGCCGAGCCGACCCCAGGCGCAGATCACCTCGTCGGAGATCATCAGCACGTCGTACTGATCGCAGATCTCCCGCACCCGCTGGAAGTAGCCGTCGGGCGGGACGAAGCAGCCGCCGGCGTTCTGGACCGGCTCGAGGATCACCGCGGCAACGGTCTCGGGGCCCTCGAAGACGATCCGCTCCTCGATCGCGTCGGCCACCCAGAGCGGGTCGCGGTTCTCGGGCCAGCGGTAGATGTTGGTGTTGGGGACGTGGCAGCCGCCGGGGGTGAGCGGCTCGAACTGGCTGCGCAGCTCGGTGATCCCGGTCGCCGAGAGCGCCCCGAAGGAGGTGCCGTGGTAGGCGACCTCGCGGGCGATCACCTTGTGCTTCTGGCCTTTGCCGTGCATGCGGTGGTAGTTGCGGGCCAGCTTCAGCGCCGACTCGACCGCCTCCGAGCCGCCGGAGGTGAAGAAGACCCGGTTGAGGTCGCCGGGGGCCATCGTCGCGATCCGCGCCGCGAGTTCGATCGCCTTCGGATGGGCGTAGCTCCAGAGCGTGTAGAAGTCGAGCTCTTCGACCTGGCGGGCGGCCGCCTCGCCGTACTCGGTGCGGCCGTGGCCGGCGTTGACGCAGAACAGGCCGGAGAGGCCGTCGAGGTAGCGGTTGCCCTGTTCGTCGTAGACGTAACAGCCCTCGGCCCGGGTGATGATCGGGATCTCGTGATCGGGCCCGTAACTCCCCATCCGCGAGAAGTGCATCCAGAGGTGGCGCCGCGCCATCTGCTGAAGATCGGTTCCTGCTGGGGCCTGCGACGCAGTGGCCATGGGGTGCTCCTCTCCGGTTACGACGTTATGGACAAAGCTACGCCTCGATCCCCACAATCGCAAGTGGTCTTTGGGTCAAGGCCTGGCGATCTGCTTGTCCATCATGTACAAGCTGTCTCTGTGCTTTTAGGACATTCGCCCCTTGCGCCCTCTTCCACCGGGGCTTACCGTCGCTTGTACGAGCCGCACATGCGGGTAGGGGCTCCACACCCGAGAGGAGAGCCGTAAGCACCGATGGAGGGAACCGGAGAGAACTCGAGCGTCGAGCTCTGCAACGTCACCAAGCGCTTCGGCGCGCTGGCGGCCGTCGACGACCTCAGCCTCGACCTGGCCGAGGGAGAGTTCTTCACCCTGCTCGGGCCGAGCGGCTGCGGCAAGACGACGACGCTGCGGATGATCGCCGGCTTTGAGACCCCCGACGCGGGGGAGATCCGGATCGAGGGCTCCGATGTGGCGCAGCTGCCGCCGCACAAGCGCCCGACCAACACCGTCTTCCAGAGCTACGCCCTCTTCCCCCACCTCAGCGTCGAGGCCAACGTCGCCTTCGGGCTGAAGCGCAAGAAGGTCGCCAAGGACGAGATCGCCGAGCGGGTGGCGAGGGAGCTGGAGCGCGTCGGCCTCGCCGCCGAGGCGAAGCGCAAGCCCTCGCAGCTCTCGGGCGGGATGCAGCAGCGCGTCGCCCTCGCCCGGGCCCTCGTCAACCTGCCCAAGGTCCTGCTCCTCGACGAGCCACTCGGCGCGCTCGACCTGAAACTGCGCAAGGGGCTGCAGGTCGAGCTGAAGCGGATCCAGCGCGAGGTCGGGATCACCTTCGTCTACGTCACCCACGACCAGGAGGAGGCGCTGACGATGAGCGACCGGATCGCGGTGATGAACCGCGGCCGGATCGAGCAGGTCGCCTCGCCGGAGGACGTCTACGAGCGCCCCTCGACCACCTTCGTCGCCGGCTTCATCGGCGTCTCCAACCTGATGCCGGCGACGGTTGTCGGCAGCGGCCGGGTGCGGTTGCAGAGCGGGCCCGAGATCGCCACCGAGACCGACGGGCTGGCGAGCGGCGAGGAGTGCGCCGCCGTGGTCCGGCCGGAGAAGCTGCGGGTCGATCCGGTCGGCGAGGCCGCGGCGGGCAGCAACGGCTCGCCGCGGGTCGAGGGCGTGGTCGAGAGCTCGCTCTATTTGGGAACGGCGACGCAGATCGTCGTCGGACTAGAAGAGGGCGTGCGGATGACCGTCCTCGTCCCCAACGCCAGCGAGGCCGAGCGGCAACGGTTGCCGGGAGGCGGGGCGAGGGTAGAGCTGAGCTGGGAGCCCGAGCACATGCACGTCGTGCGTGAGTCGGTGGCCGATGGGGTCGAGGCACAACAGAAAGAGAGAGTCGGATGAGGACGAACGGATTGAGACCAGACAAGGCGTGGGGACGTGTGGTCGCGGCGCTCGCCGTGCTCGCCCTCGCGCTCGGACTTGCCGCCTGCGGTGGAGGCGGCGGAGGGGGCGGCGACAGCAGCGAAGCTGAGACCGCCAAAGGGGGTCCGGTCAAAGGCGAGCTGACGATCTCCAACTGGCCCGGTTACATCGACCCCGGCAAGGGCGGCACCGTCGCCGAGTTCGAAAAAGAGAGCGGCGTCAGCGTCAAATACATCGAAGACGTCAACGACAACAACTCCTTCTTCGGCAAGCTGCAGCCGCAGCTCGACCAGGGTGAGTCGGGCGGCCGCAGCATCTTCGTCGTCACCGACTGGATGGCGAAACAGATGTACGACCTCGGCTACCTGCAGGAGATCAACCCCGACGACCTGCCGACCGTGTTCGAAAACCTGACGGAGAACCTGCGGGATCCCTCCTTCGACCCCGGGCGCAAGTACTCGATCCCCTGGCAGAGCGGGATGACCGGGATCTGGGTCGACAAATCGAAGGCGCCGGAGATCAAATCGGTCAACGACCTCTTCGACCCGAAATACAAGGGCAAAGTCACCTTCCTGGAAGAGATGCGCGACAGCGTGCCGCTGGTGATGAAGGCCGAAGGCGTCGACCCCGAGGAGGCGAGCGACGAGGACTGGGAAAAGGCGATCGAAAAAGTGAAGTCGGCCGCCGACTCCGGTCAGATCCGCAGCTTCACCGGCAACAACTACACCGAGGACCTGACCGCGGGCAACATCGTCGCCGCGATCGGCTGGTCCGGCGACGCCTCGATCATCGAAAACGAGAACGCCGAATGGATCATGCCGACGGAGGGCTGCGTGCTCTGGTCGGACAACATGGTGATCCCGGTCGGGGCGCCCAACACCGCCGCGGCGCTGGGCTGGATGGAGTTCGTCTACGAGCCCGAGGTGGCGGCCGACCTGGCCGAATACATCACCTACATCCCGCCGGTGGAAGGGGTGAAAGAGCTGGTCAGCCCGGAACTGGCGAAAGACCCGCTCGTCTTCCCCACCCCCGAGTTCCAGAAAAACTGTTCGACCCAGGTCTCGCCGCCTGACGTTGACCAGGTCAGCGAGGCCTGGGCGAACGTGCTGACCGGCTGACCCGTATGGACTGGTTGATGCGATGAGCTGGAGGCGGCGCCTGGTCCCTTATTGGCTTTTGGGGCCAGGCCTGCTCTGGCTGCTCTTCTTCTTCGTCGTGCCCATGTACTTCATGGGCGAACTGGCGCTGTACTCGGGCTCGCTGACGACGGGCGGGTTCGAATTCACCTGGGCCTGGGAAAACTTCCCCAACGCGCTTTCCGGCCACGAAGAGCAGATCCTCCGCTCCTTCTTCTACGCCGGCACGGCGACGGTGCTGGCGCTGCTGATCGGCTACCCGCTGGCCTACGCGATCGCCTTCCGCGCCGGCCGCTTCAAAGTGCTGCTGCTGTTCGCGGTGATCGCGCCCTTCTTCACCACCTACCTGATCCGGACGATCGCCTGGAAAACGATCCTCAGCGACGACAGCCCGGTGGTCAGCGTCCTGCAGACGCTCTCGCTGACGCCGGGCGACGGGCGGGTGCTGGCGACCTCGGGGGCGGTGATCGCCGGGCTCACCTACAACTTCCTCCCGTTCATGATCCTGCCGCTCTACGCGAACCTGGAGCGGCTCGATCTGCGGCTGGTCGAGGCGGCCAAGGACCTCTACTCCTCTTCCAGCACCGCCTTCCTCAAGGTGACGCTGCCGCTGACGATGCCGGGGATCGTCGCCGGCGTCCTCCTCACCTTCATCCCCGCCTTCGGCGACTACATCAACGCCCAGCTGCTGGGCGGGACCGGGCAGGCGATGATCGGCAACGTGATCCAGTCGCTCTACCTGAACCAGCGCGACTATCCGGAGGCGGCGGCGCTCTCGTTCCTGATGATGGCGCTGATCCTGGCGGTCGTCCTCGTCTACATCCGCTTCGCCGGGACCGAGGCGTTCATGGGCGACGAAGACGAAGCGGAGGGGGCGAAGTGAGCGCGCCGGCGCGAGCCTGGGCCTGGCTGCGGCGCAACGCGCTGCCGATCTACGCCGGGTTGGCGGTGCTCTACATGCTGATCCCGATCTTCGTCGTCGCCGTCTTCTCCTTCGGCGAGACGCCGAAAGGCAAACTCACCTTCGCCCTCGACAACGGCTTCACCCTCGAGTACTGGCGGACGATGCTCGACATCCCCGAACTCAACGACGCGCTGATGACGAGCCTGCGCCTGGCGGCCTTCTCGACCCTGATCTCGACTGCGATCGGGACCGCGATGGCGATCGCCCTGGTGCGGCATCGCTTCCTCGGCAAGCGCGTCGCCAACCTGCTGATCGTGATCCCGATGGCGACGCCGGAGGTGGTGATCGGCGCCTCCCTGCTCTCGATGTTCATCTACTACTCGTTCGCCCTCGGCTTCACGACCCTCCTGATCGCCCACGTGATGTTCTCGATCAGCTTCGTAGTAGTCGTGGTGCGCTCCCGCCTGATCGGCTTCGACCGCAACCTCGAGGAGGCCGCGGCCGACCTCGGCGCCAGCCCCTTCGCCACCTTCCGCACCGTCACCCTCCCCCTCCTCGCCCCCGGCATCGTCTCCGCCGCAATGCTCGCCTTCGCCCTCTCCATAGACGACTTCGTCATCTCCAACTTCAACTCCGGCACCACCGTGACGTTCCCCCTCTACGTCTACGGCGTCAGCCTCCGAGGCATCCCGGTCCAGGTGAACGCCCTGGCAACCCTGCTCTTCCTCATCGCCGTGGTCGCCGTGGCGATAGTCCTCTTCCAGCAGCGCCGAGCGGAACGGATGGCAGCGGTGCGGCCGGAGGCGGAACCGGACGGGCCGATTCCGTTGCCTGGAACGGCCGCGGCGCAGTAGTTCGCCCGAGCAGAGGGGTCGTCACACTAGCCATAGCCTTGCCTCATGCGCAAGACTCAGCAGGGAGATGGGCTACCAACCGCATCCAGACCACCGCAACGACAATCCCAACAAGTCGCAATGGACCATTACGGTTGCGCAAGAGCGCGGCAGCTTCACTGCAGCGGAAAGAGACGGGTGGCTTGACGAGACGACTGGCTGGGGCTTGCACCGCAGTGGAGTTGATCTTGAGTATCTCGGGAGAGACAAGACCAAAGCCAGACGATTGTTTGTAGCCAAGTTCGTTCGTGGACGCGAAGGCGAAGACTGGCACGGCTACCCGGCCGATCACCAGACTAACGCCAGCGACATACCTTCAAAGAGAGTCCGGAGAGAGTGGCTTGACAATGAGGTACTGCCCGCTCACAAGCTGAGGCGTCTATCGCGAGGCCAACCATGCGGCCCGTAAAGCTGACGATTCCGGGGCAGTGGTGGGATTCCCTTAACTACAAAGGGCATCTCTTCCTCTTCGATCGAAATGGTGATCTCCGCATCCTGAAATGGGAGCGACTGATCGAAAGGTGGAAGATCGCGAGTGATCTTCGAATGGCAATTACCAGCGCTTTTGTTCGCGGTGATTCGCTTTATGGAGCGAGGTGGGCCCAGCTGACGAGGGATCCTGAGATTCAGGAAGTTCTCATTCGCCGGTTTGATCGGCTCGGTCGCCATAAATTGGAGGCCTCCAGGAACCAGCTTGAGGACAGCACCATCAGCCAGATCACTCCTGAGCTCGCCTTTCCGTACGGGGACATCGCAGCGTACGCCGGCCAACTTTGGAGCGCTTCACCCGAAGGTCTTGAAGCCACGCATCTCGATGATGATTTGACTCCTGCGAACACTGAACGCGTCTGGGATTGCCCTTTGCTCTCCCTCTCCCCTAACTATGGAACGATTGCAATGGCTGCCGGCGACGAGGGATTGTTCGAGATGCGTTTCGATGCACAATCGGAGCAAGAGCCGCAGCAGACGGTGCAGGAGCACTGCAGTGGCTGTGAGTGGCTCTACTACAGCGTCTACGCTTCTTCACATCTCATCCCAGCACGGCTGGCCGCTTATCGCAAAGATTTCACGGGCTGGGACGAGGAGACGGAACGAAATAAGTACGAGCGAAACTACGACAGGATTGTCCCTGATGAGGTTGTGTTTCCGGGTACTTCTTCTGACGCATATTCTTGGGGTTCGGCCGACAAGATCTACAAGTCGAGCAACGATGGAATTTCCGCCACCCGCTACATGCCAGGGCATCCCAACCCGGATGAGCAGTTCGAGCCTCTGGGCTTGATCGCGCGAACTAATATCAGCGAGAACATCGTTTCGGCCCGCGTTGCGATGTTTGGCGTGATAGTTGAGCTGGATGAGGCACTGCTGATCCTCCGGAGCGACGGTAAGCAAAAACGCCTGGAAGGTGCTCCGATCAACTGGCGGGTGTTCCCAAGATCAAATTGGTATTTGAATCAGCTTCATGTGGTTTACGAGGATCGCTTAGAGGTTTGGTCCTTCAACCATGACTTTCTTCTCAACCAGAAAGATAAGGCTGTCGGTATTCGCTATCGGGAGAGGGGTGACCCCATGCCTACTAGACGGCGGCGATAAAAAATGCGGTCACGGTCACATTTCAGCGACCAATATGGAAGCCGATCAGCTCCGGGACTTTGGCGATGGCAGAAGAGATGCGGCCGGGGCGATGGCCGGACAGCTCCGCCTCCTCCTTCTTGAGGATCCCCAGCCGAATCGCCTCGCCGCCGATCCAGTGGAAGGGCTCGGGGGGGACGCGGGGGGTCTTGGCGTTGACGAAGGCGAGGTGGGTGTGGTCGTCGTCGCGGCCTAGGGCTAGAGCGGCGAGGGTGCGGCCGACCATGTTGGAAGGGCCGACACCGTTGCCGGTGTAGCCGGCGGCGACCCAGGCGCGGGTGCCGGGGAGGGTGGTGACGGCGGGGAGGTGGGTCGGGGAAGCGTCGATTGGGCCGCCCCAGGCGTGGGTGATGCGGCGGCCGCGGAGGGCTGGGAAGTAGTCGTAGAGGTGCTCGGTGGCGGCGGCGATGACGTCGGGGTCGACCTCGGCGCGGCCCTTCGTGTTCGCGCCCATCGCGATCCGGCCGCCGCCCCAGCCGAAGGCGATGCGGCCGTCGGGGGTGGTGCGGAAGTAGTGGAGCAGGGCGCGGGAGTCGGTGATGCAGTCGCCGTCGGTCCAGCCGATCTCCTCCAGCACGTCGGGGACCGGCTCGGTGAGGACGATGTGGGAGGAGGCGATCGTGAGTTGACTGCGTAGCGGGCCGCGGCGGGCCTTGGCGCCGCTGCCGATTGCCAGCACCCCGCGGTCGGCGCAGACCGTGCCGCCAGCGGTGGAGGCTTCGACGCCTTCGTCGTCTTCATGGAACGAGCGCACCGGCGAGGACTCGAAGATCTCCACCCCCGCCACCAGCAGCTGCTGCCGCAGCCCGAGCGCCAGCCGCGCCGGCTGCACCGTCGCCGAAGTCGGGGAGACCGCTCCCGCCCGGAAGGCCGGCGACTGGCAGCGCTCGGCCACCTCGGACTCGCTCAGCGTCTGCAGCATCTCCGGCACCCCGAGCTCGCGGCAGGCATCGACCGCCCGCATCCACGCCCCGTCGTGCGCCGGCGCCGTCGAGACCTGCACGTAGCCGGCGGGCCGCAGCCACGCGTCCACCCCGTGCTCCTCGCAGAAGGCGCCGATCCGCCCCACGGCCTGCTCGGCCGCGTGGGCCACCTCCAGCGCCGGCGCGTCCCCCCAGCGCTCCCGCATCGAGGCGAGCGAGAACCACATCGCGTTGCAGAAACCGCCGTTGCGGCCGCTCGGGCCGCGCCCGCAAACCGATTCGGACTCGAGCAGGACGACCCGCGCCTCCGGCTCCAGCCGCTTCGCGTACCAGGCGCTCCACATCCCCGTGTAGCCGCCGCCGACGATGAGGACGTCGGCCTCCCGCTGCCCGCTCAGCGCCGGCCGCGGCTCGACTTCCCCCGCCTCCTCGATCCAGTAGCCCAGGCGCGTGTGCTTCATCGCTGCAGTCTCTCGAACCGGGAACCTCGGCCCCCTAGACTCGGTTCGATGCCAGGAGATGGCCAAGCCTCCACTCCTTACGTCAACGCCCTGCTGGCCTACGCGAAGCTCGACCCCGCTCGCTTCCAGGTCCCCGGCCACAAGGGCGGCGCCGGCGCCGACCCGGCGATGGTCGAGCTGGTCGGCGAGACCGGGCTGCGCAACGACATCCCCTCGGTCACCGAAGGGGTCGACATCGGCCCCGAACCGACCCCCTTCCAGCAGGCGCAGCAGCTCGCCGCCGAGGCCTGGGGGGCGGGGCGCACCTGGTTCCTGATCAACGGCGCCTCCCAGGGCAACCACGCGACCCTGATGGCGCTCGCCCACGGCGGCAACCGGGTGGTGGTCCAGCGCAACGTCCACTCCTCGGTGATCGACGGCCTCGTCCTCAGCGGCATGCGGCCGAGCTTCGTCGCCCCCGAGCTCGACCCCGAGCTGGGGATCGCCCACGGGCTGACGCCGGACTCGCTGGCGGCCGCGCTCGACGAAACGCCGGGGGCGGTGGCGGCAATGGTCGTCTCCCCCACCTACTTCGGCGCCTGCGCCGACGTCGCCGCGCTGGCCGAGGTGGCGCACTCGCGCGGGGTGCCGCTGGTGGTCGACGAGGCCTGGGGCGCGCACCTCCACTTCCACCCGGACCTGCCCGCCGACGCCCTCTCCTGCGGCGCCGACCTCGTCACCTCCTCCACCCACAAGATCGTCGGCAGCCTCACCCAGGCGGCGATGCTGCACCTCGGCCGCGGCGGCCGGATCGACGGCGCCGTCGTCGACCGCTGCGTCAGCCTGGTCGAGACGACCAGCCCCAGCGGCCTCCTCTCCGGCTCGCTCGACGCGGCGCGGCGGCAGATCTACGTCCACGGCGAGGGGCTGCTGGGAGAAACGCTGGCGGCGCTGGAGAAGATCCGCGAGCGGATCAGGGAGATCCCGGGCCTCGACGTCCTCGACGAGCGGATGGTCGGGCGGCCAGGGGTGGCCGGGTGGGACCCGCTGCGGCTCGGGATCGACGTCCGCGGCACCGGCTCCAGCGCCCAGCGCCTCTGGAAAACGGCCTTCCAGGTGAGCGGCATCGACCTCGAGCTCTTCTCCGGCAACGTCGTCGTCGCGATCTTCGGCGTCGGCGAGCAGGCGGAGGCCGCGGGCGAGCGCCTGGTCGAGGGGCTGCGCGTGGCGGTCGCCGAGCTCGAGGAAACGCCGGGAGCGCCGGACGAGAAGCTGACCCCGGCGCCGCCCTGGGGAGAGCTGGTGCTGACGCCGCGGGAAGCCTTCCTCGGCCCGCAGGAAGTGGTCCCCTTCGACGCCGCCGCCGGCCGCGTCGCCGCCGAGGGACTCGCCGCCTACCCGCCGGGAATCCCCAACGTCCTCCCCGGCGAGCGGCTGACTCCGGAGACGCTCGACTTCATCCGAGAATCGCTGGCGCATGGCGGCTACGTCCGCGGTGGCAGCGACCGGGAGCTGAAGACGCTGCGGGTCGCCCGCTAAGTTGTCGGCATGGCCAGCTTCGACGCGATCGCCGACCTGCCGCTTCAAATTGAGAGTTGTGAGTTCGAGGGCCTGAGTCTCAATGCCGGCTCCTTCGAACGGCTGACGACGATCGTCAAGTTCCAGGGCGGCGGCGAGGAGGGGATCGGCGAGGACGTCGTCTACGACGCCGTCGACCACGTCGCCCAGCAGGACCACGGCCCGCCCGAGGGCCTGGCCGGCAAGTTCACCTTCGCCGAGTTCTCCGACCGCCTCGACGGCATCGACCTCTTCCCCGCGGCCCCGCCGGAGCGCGAGGACATCTCCCGCGACTACCGCCGCTGGGCCTTCGAGTCGGCGGCGCTGGACCTGGCGCTGCGGCAGGCCGGCACCAACCTCGCCGCCTCCCTCGGCCGCGAGCCGAAGCCGCTGAACTTCGTCAACTCGATGCGGCTGGCGCCGTTCGAAGAGGGGGCGCGCTCCTCGATCGAGCCCCTGCTCGCCCGCCTCGAGGTCTACCCCACCCTGCGCTTCAAGCTCGACCCGGCCAACGACTGGGACGACGAGCTGATCGCGGCGCTGGCCGAGACCGGCGCGGTCGACTCGCTCGACCTCAAGGGCTTCTACAAAGGCACCCCGGTCAACGTCGAGACCGACCCCGAGCTGTACGCGAAGCTGATCGGGACCTTCCCCGAGGCCTGGCTCGAGGACCCAGACGTAACGACCGAGACCCGGCCTCTTCTCGATCCGGTGTCGGAGCGGGTCACCTGGGATGCGCCGATCCATTCGATCGCCGACATCGAGGCGATGCCCTGGTCGCCGCCGAAGACGGTCAACGTCAAGCCCTCCCGCTTCGGGCCGATCCGCAACCTCTTCGCCGCCTACGACTACTGCGAGGAGCGCGGGATCGGCGCCTACGGCGGCGGCCAGACCGAGCTCGGCCAGGGCCGCGGCCAAATCCAGTACCTCGCCTCGATCTTCCATCCCGACACCCCCAACGACGTCGCCCCCGGCGGCTACAACGACCCCGAGCAGGCGACGAAGCCGGGGCTGCCGAGCAGCCCGCTGGAGCCGGCGATCGAGGAGATCGGCTTCCGCTGGAAGCTCTGAGCGTTCGGCCCGCCTAACGGCTGCTTCGGCTGGCCGAATCCGCGCTTTCGGCTACGTTGGACGCGCCCATCGCCGAGAAGGAGCCGAGATGCCCGACCAGTCTTTCGCCGACGCCCTCAACAAACAGATCGCCAACGAGTTCGCCGCCTCGCAGCAGTACGTCGCGGCGGCCGTCTACTACGACGCCGAAACCCTTCCCCGCCTCGCCGCCTTCTTCTACCGCCAGGCGCTGGAGGAGCGCGAGCACGCGATGATGATGATCCGGTACCTGCTCGACGTCGGCGAGCCGGTCCACATTCCCGACGTCAATGCGCAGCAGACCTCCTTCGCCGACGGCAGCGCCCCGGTGCGGATGGCGCTCGAGCAGGAGCAGCGGGTCAGCGACGAGATCTTTGCCCTCTTCGAGCTCGCCCGCGAGCTGAAGGACTACCGGGCCGAGCACTTCCTGCAGTGGTTCGTCAAGGAGCAGGTCGAGGAGGTGGCGCTGATGGGCGACCTCCTCAACGTCGTCGAGCGCTCGCACGACAACCTGCTGCTGGCCGAGGACTTCATCGCCCGCGAGAAACTGGGCGAGGAGAGCGGGGACCCGACGGCGCCCCCGGCCGCGGACGAGTAGGAGCAGCGCTCCTGAGCCTAGGCCCAGGAGCTGACAATCGAGTTGCCGATCAGGAGCACCAGCAAGGCAACGCATCCGTAGTACAGCCGGTCGACTCTATTTTCGAGCCGGTCGAACCTCTTGTCGACCTGGTCGAACCTCTTGTCGACTTGGTCGAACCGACCGTTGATCGATGCGATCAGCTCTTTCATCTCCTCGCGGGTAACCATCTGGGCGAAGCCTTCCCGCATCTCCTTGAAGCCCTCGTCCATGCGCCGGCTCAGTTCGTCGAGCCGCTCGTCGTTCCAGCTGTCCACGCGGTCCTCCATCTTCAGTGCCTCCATGATGACACGAATGTAGACGAAAAGTTTCTACGTGTTACGCGCAGAACGTAACTTCTCGACATCGAAAGTGGGGAGACTTCGTGCCGCTCAGCCGAGCCAGCCGGCTCGCTTGCGCATCGTTTTGATCCGGCGGAACTCGGCGATGTCCTCGCGCAGGGCGGCCGGCGCGGGGGCGGGCAGGAACCGCGACGGCAGCGGCGCCTCGGCGACCGCGCCCGCGCGGCTGCTGACCCGGTAGGCACGGGCACCGCGGCGGGCGGTCAGGGCCGAGGGGCTCCCTTCGCCCTCCCAGAGCAGGCCGGCGTAATCGTCGAGGCCGTAGCCGCTGGGCATTCCCTCGCCGACCGCACTGAGGAAGGCCGCGCGGCGCTCGGGCTCGTTGTTGTAGTGGACGCAGAGGCTGCCGGAGAGCAGACCGAGGCCGGCGGCGGCCAGAGGCCGGCCCGAGGACTTGGTGATCCCGGCCTCGAACCAGCACATCGCCCCGGCGCTCTGGCCCGCGAGGACGATCCCCTGGCGCCAGGCGAGGCTGAGGATCGAGGCGATGTCGTGCGCCTCCCAGACCGCGAGCAGGTTGACCATGCTGCCGCCGCCGACGTAGATCAGGTCCTGGGAGAGGAGGTGGTCGCGCAGCGCCAGCGGGCGCCGGCCGAGGCGGAAGAGGGAGAGGTCGGAGGGCTCGCAGGAACGCTCGCCGAAGGCCGCGTAGAAACTGGCGATCAGGTCGGAGGTATCGCCGCTGGCGGTGGGGAGGATGCAGATCCGCGGCCGTTCGCCGCCGCGCTCGCCGGCCAGCCGCAAGAGCAGCTCGCAGACCGCCCGGTCTGGCGGTCGGGAGCTGAACTCGTGCCCGCCGAGGGCGAGGATGCGCCGCACCGGCGTGGCCATCGCGGAGAACCCGCGCTCGGCAGCCATCAAGCGGCGGGGGCGGTCGAGAGCGCCTCCGGCAAGGGAGCGGCGGGCACGGCTCCCCGGTCCCCCAGGTAGGTGGTGGCGATCCGCATCTCCACCACCCGCGAACCGGCGGTGTCGAGCCGGTAGCCCCGCGCCTCGGGCCGGGAGGCGACCACCCGGTGGAGTTCCTCGCCGACGAAGTGCAGCGCCGCCCCGTCCTCGGCGGCGTAGCCGCCGCGCATCCCTTCCCGCAGGAACCCGTGGTAGGCCTCGCCGCGCTTGGACCCGCGCTCGTAGTGGACGCAGTTGCTGAACGGCAGCAGCCCCAGCCCTCGCAGCCGCTTCGGTGCCCCGTGGAAGCCGCTGACCGCCTCGGCGAACCAGCAGAGCGAGCCGGCGGAGAGGCCGCAGAGGATCACCCCCGCTTCCCAGGCCTCGCGCAGGATCGAGTCGATCCCGTGGGCGCGCCAGACGCCGAGCAGGCTGACGACGCTGCCGCCGCCGACGTAGATCAGGTCCTGGGAGAGGAGGTGGCGGCGCAGATCGTCCGGCCCCTGCTCGCGGCGAAAGAGCGAGATGTGGCTGGCCTCGCAGCGGTGGGCGGAGAAGGCCCGATAGAAGCGGACGATGTAGTGGTCGGCGTCGCCGCTGGCCGAGGGCAGGAAGCAGACCCGCGGGCGCTCCGCCTTCGCCAGCCCGAGCACGTAGTCGTCGAGGAGGGGGTTCCCCGACTCCATCGAGAAGCCGCCGCCGCCGAAGGCGACGATCTGCCGTGCTGCCGTCTTCATGAAGAGATGTTCGCCGCGGGCGGCGGCGTCGTCGTTGTACAGCGGTCCGAACTTCAGCCTGTCCCGCTCGCCCCCACGTACAGCAGGCGCAACTTCTGGCGGGCCCGGTGCAACCTCACCTTCACCGTCCCTTCCGGGATCCCGAGGCGGCTGGCGATCGTCGCCTGGGTCAGGTCTTCCTCATATCGCATCTCCAGCAGCCGGCGATCCCGATCGCTCAGGCCCTCGAGCGCCGCGTGGAGGTCGGCGAGCTCGACCGCCGCCAGGACCGCCTCGTCCTCGGCACCCTGGCTGAACTCGAGTGTCGATGTCGGATCTGGTCGCACCCGCGCGTGCTGGCGGAAGGCCTCGTTGCGGACGATCGTCGCCAGCCACTGGTTGCGCCGCTCGGAATCGCGCAGGGTCGAGCGCCGACGCCAGGCCCGGAGCAGGGCATCCTGAGCTATGTCTTCGGCTTCGCTCGGATTGCTCGCGTAGCGATAAGCCATTCGAAGACAGACCCTGTGTGCCTCACCCCACTCCCAGCCGTCGTCGTTCCCGCGACGATGCCCTATCGGAGTGCTGATTGAACGAACCTACATAAGTGGTGCACCAACTTGCCTCATCTAAATTGGAAACTGTTCTGAACTTGCGCAGGTCTCTTTCTCCATGGCCGCGATAAAAGTCCGCGGCGGCGAGTTCGAGACCGGCTCCCAAGGGGGTCGCGTTCCTCGCCGAGACGATCGACAGCGGGGTCTGCCACATGGCGCTCTTCCCAGACCCCGCCGGCAACGTCCTGATGCTGCACCACCGCTACGCGCCGCGCCCTGATTAGGTCTCGTCGGGGCGTTTCACTTCGCCGCGCCAGCCGCCGTTGGCGCCCTGCGTCTCGACCAGCTCCTTGAAGCGCTCGAGGTCGCCGTGCACGCGGCGGTCGGCCGCTCCCAGCGCGTCGCCGATCTTCTCCTTGATCCCCTCCGGGACGAAGTCCATCTGGACCATCACCCGGGTGACCTCGTCGTCGATCCGGTGGAAGGTGACGACGCCGGCGTTGTCCTTGCCGTCGAACGTTGCGCCAGGCGACCCGCTCGTCGGGCTTCTGCTCGGTGATCTCGGCATCCCACTCATGGCGCGAGCCGCCGAACTCGGCAACCCAGTGCAGGTGGGTGTCGTCGATCTGGCGGATCTCTTCGACCCCGTCCATGAAACGGGGGAACTCCTCGAACTGGGTCCACTGGTTGTAGACGGTGCTCAGAGGTGCGTTGACCTCGATCGACTCCTCGATGGTGGACATCCTGCCTCCTCGTTTTCGTTGTTCGCTGTCTCCCCCGAATAGCCGATCGCCGCCGAGACGAAACGGGCTGCATGAACTCGGCGCGAAACGGGAAACGAGGGGGGAATGGGCCTGGATGGAATCTGCGAGCTGGTGCTGGAGACCGACGACGTGCGGAAGCTGCAGCGCTTTTACGAGGGGCTGGGCCTGCGCCCTCTCCTCGAGGAAGAGGGGCGGGTCTGGCTGGCGCTCGGCGAGCGCTGCCGGCTCGGAATCTGGCCCCCGGGCGCGCAGGAGCACTCCGACCGTGGCGGCCGCCACGTCCACTTCGCCCTCTCCGTGGACGGCGGCGAGCTCGACTCGCTGACCCGGGAGCTGCGCGAGCGCGGGGTCGAGGTCGAGGGACCGGTCGAGCACGACGGCGGCGATCGCTCGGTCTACTTCTTCGATCCCGCCGGCAACCGGGTCGAGCTCTGGGACTTCTTCCGCGACGGCGACGGCGCCGAGGAAGGCGTGATGGCGATGGCCGAGGACAGCGATGGCGCGTAACCGGGTCCACATCCACGCCGCCCCCGAGGAGGTCTTCGCCGTCCTCTCCGACCCCGAGCGCTACCCCGAATGGGTGGTCGGAGCGGACAAGGTCCGCGACTACGACGAGGAGTTCCCCGCGGTCGGCTCCCGCTTCCACCACAAGGTCGGCCCCGGGCCGGTCAACATCAGGGACTACTCCGAGGTGCTCGAGGTCGAGCCACCCCGCCGGCTGGTCCTGAAGGCGAAGGCGCGCCCGCTCGGCACCGCGACGATCACGCTCGAGTTGCGGGAGAGCGAAGGCGGCACCGAGGTCTTCATGGAAGAGGTGCCCGGCGACCGGCTCACCTCGCTCGCCGTCGGCAACCCCGTCGCCGACACGGCGCTGCGGGTGCGCAACGCCGAGGCGTTGTCGCGCCTGAAGCGGCTGGCCGAGGGAACGCCGGAGGGCGACCCGATCGGCGAGCGCGAGCTCGCCGGCCAGCGGGTGCTGATCACCGGCGGCAGCAGCGGCATCGGCCTCGCCGTCGCCGAAGCGCTCGCGCAGGAGGGAGCGGAGATCGCGCTGCTGGCCCGCAACGAGCTGGGGTTGGCAGCGGCGAAACGCAAGCTCGCCGAGTACGGAGCCGAGGCGGTGACGGTCACCGCCGACGTCACCGACCGCGAGGCGCTCAGCCAGGCGGTCGACGAAGCGGTGACCCAACTGGGCGGCCTCGACGTCGTCGTCACCTCGGCCGCCAGCCTCGCCTTCGGTCGCTTCATCGAGACCGAGCCCGAGGACTTCGACGCGACCGTCGAGACCGTGTTCGGCGGCACCGTCGACACGATCCGCGCGGTCCTCCCCCACCTCGAGCGCTCGCGCGGGGCGATCGTCGCAGTCGGCTCGATCGCCGGGCGGATGCCGCTGCCGGGGATGTCTGCCTACACCGCCTCCAAGCACGGCCTCGCCGGCTTCCTCGACACGATCCGGATCGAGCTCGAGGAGGGCGGCTCCTCGGTGACGCTGTCGCAGGTCAACCCGGGGGCGGTGGACACGCCGCTCTGGAACAACCTCGAAAGCTCGACCGGGCTGCTGCCACCCGAACCCCCCTTTCCCTCGGTCTACTCGCCGGAGTCGGTCGCCGAAGCGGTGCTGGCGGTGATCCGCCACCCCCGCGACGAGCTCACCGCCGGCGGCCTCGCTCGCGCCCAGATCTTCTTCTACTCGGCCTTCGGATCCGCCGGCAAACGGGCGATGCGGGCGCTGGCCCGGCTCGAGCACACTGCCGGGGACCGTCCCGCCGGCGAGGGCGCACTCGGCAGCGGCAAGGGCGCCGGCGAGACCGACGGCGGCTTCGGCGGCCGGCCGAGCATCGCGGTCAAAGCTCTTGGCGCCTGGGACGGGATGCTGCGGGCAATCGGACGGAGCTGAGGTGCGAGCGGACGCCGTCGTGATCGGCGCCGGACCCAACGGCCTGATCGCCGCCAACCAGCTCGCCGACCGCGGCTGGAAGGTCGTCGTCTGCGAGGAGCAGCCCGAACCCGGAGGGGCCGTTCGCAGCGGCGAAATCACCGCGCCGGGCTTCGTCCACGACCTCTACAGCGCCTTCTACCCGCTCACCCTCGCCTCCCGGCACATCGCGCCGCTGGAGCTGGAGCGCTACGGCGTCAACTGGCTCAGCTCCAAGGGCGTCGTCGCCCACCCCCACCCGGACGGCCGCTGCGCCCTGCTCTCGATGGACCTGGAGGAGACCTGCGCCTCGCTCGACTCCTTCTCCTCCGGCGACGGCGATTCCTGGCGGCGCCTCTTCGACCTCTGGCGCCGAGCGGGTCAACATCTCGTCGGCGCGCTGCTGACGCCGATGCCGCCGATCCGTCCCGCCGCGGGGATGCTGAGCGCGCTGGGGCCGCGGGGGCTGGCCGACTTCGCCCGCTTCTCGTTGTTGCCGGCGCGGCGGATGGCCGAGGAGAGCTTCGAGGGCGAGGGCGCCGCCTGGCTGATCGCCGGCAACGCCCTGCACGCCGACCTCACCCCTGACAGCGCCGGCGGGGGGATGTTCGGCTGGCTCCTCTGCGGCCTCGGCCAGCAGCACGGCTACCCGGTGCCCGAAGGCGGCGCCGGTGAAATCACCCGGGCGCTGGTGGAGCGCCTGCGGGACCGCGGCGGCGAGCTGCTCTGCGAGACGGCGATCGAGCGGATCGAGGTGCGCGGGGGGCGGGCCCGCGCCGCGCTCGCCGCCGACGGCCGCCGTTTCGAGGCGAGCCGGGCGATCCTCGCTGACTGCGGTGCCCCGGCGCTGTTCCTGAAGATGCTGCCGCCGGAGGTGGTGCCGGAGCGGATCCGCGATGCGGTCGGGCGCCGCTACCAGTACGACAACTCGACCTTCAAGGTCAACTGGGCCCTGCGCGAGCCGATCCCCTGGAGCGCCGAGCCGGCGCGCCGGGCCAGCACGGTGCACGTCGCCGAGGGGATGGGCGGTCTCACCCAGGCGACGGTGCAGCTGGCCGAACGGAAGATCCCCGCCCGGCCCTTCCTCGTCCTCGGCCAGTACTCGATGGTCGATCCCTCCCGCTCACCGGAGGGAACCGAGACCGCCTGGGCCTACACCCACGTCCCCCAGGACCCGGGCGAGGATGCGGCCGGGGAGCTGCGGGGCGACTGGAGCGTCGAGGAGGAGGCCGAGCGTTTCGCCGACCGCATGGAGGAACAGGTCGAGCGCCTGGCGCCTGGCTTCCGCCAGCGCATCCTCGAGCGCCACGTCCAGACCCCGCTCTACCTCGAGCGCCACAACCGCAACCTCGTCGGCGGCGCGATCAACGGTGGCACCGCCCAGCTCTACCAGCAGGCGGTCTTCCGCCCCTACCCGAGCCTCGGCCGTCCGACCACGCCCGTCCGCGGCCTTTACCTCGCTTCGTCTTCAGCCCATCCCGGCGGCGGCCTCCACGGCGGCCCCGGAGGAAACGCAGCGAGGACGGCGCTGCGGACGGAGCGTGCCCGCAGTTTCTTCAACTTCGGATCGAGCTAGGCGCCAGGGCCGAAGCCGACCCGGTGCTCGCCGGAGTTGACCCGGATGAAAGCGACCTTCGGAAGGTAGAGGGCGATCGTCCCGTCGTCGGTGGGAAGGTCATGCCAGCCGCCCTGCTCGAGCCGGGAACGGAGGTCCTTCAGGTCCTCGACGGAGAGCCGGGTGGAGATCACCTGGCCGCCCTCGAAACCGATCTCTACTCGTTGCGCGTCAGCCATCAGTGCCCTCCTGCAGGTTCGACGATCTCGGTCAGGACGCCCCCGGTGGAGCGAGGATGGAGGAAGGCGACGCGGCTGTCGCGGATCCCGACCCGTGGCTCGGAGTCGATCAGCCGCAGGCCGGCGGCGGAGATCTTCTCCAGGGTGGCGTCGATGTCGTCCACCGCATAGGCGACGTGGTGCAGACCGGCTCCATTCTTGGCCATGAACTTCCCCACCGGGGTATCCGGGCCAAGCGGCGCCAGGAGCTCGACGTGACCCTCGCCGACGTCGAGCAGGACGGCCTCGACTCCCTGCGAGGAGACCGTCTCGCGGTGGGCGAGCTCCATCTCGAAGCTCTGCCGGTAGAGCTCGAGCGCGGCGTCGATCTCCTCGACGGCGACTCCGATGTGGTCGATGCGGCCAAACACGGGCGGGAGTCTATGCGGCCTCGACCCGGAGGATCTCTTTCAGCGCCGCGATCCCGACCTCGAGCTGCTCGGACGTCGGCTCCTTCGTCGCCAGGTGGCGCTGGATCTCGCGACCGGGGGTGTGGAAAGCCTCGGCCAGGGGCTGCCCGTGGTGGCGGTCGCTCCAGGCGAACATCTCGACCGCCAGCGAAGCGCCGCCGAGGGCGACGCCGGCGCGTGCAGCCTGGCTCGGCTTCTCGACCAGCCGCTCGAGCAGGAGGGTGCCGCCGGCAGAGAGCAGCATCATCGGAAAGATCAGGTTGGAACCGCAGCGGTCGTGCTCCTTGGGGACCGCGGCGACGTCATCGGCGGCTGGGGTTCCGGTCCCCTGCTCGTAAGCGGCGATCGCCTTGTGCTCGACCCCGTGGTAGGCGGCGAGGTCGCGGTCGCTCAGCGCCACCACCGCCGGCACCGCCCCGATCGCCTGCACGATCCCCTCACGCAGCGGGGTCGCCGGGCCCTGCTTGCGCAGCAGCGAGGAGCCGGCGATGGTTGCCGCGGCGGCGGCGAGGACGCGGCGGTTCTCGAACGGCAGCCGCGCCGACGGCAGTCGCCGCCGCGCCAACGGCAGCACCACCATCGCCTCGGCCAGTTTCACCGGCCCGCGCAGGCCCGGCATCTTCGCCACCAGACGAGGGGCCAGCTCCGGTTTGCGTTCGGAGCCGACTTCGATCCCGCCGTCCCGGTCCCTGACCGCGGCCGCCCAGTGGGTCGGGCCGTGGATCAGCAACCCGTTGCGGAGCGCCATCCCGCCGAGGCGGAGTCGTTCGGGCTCGTTCCCAGCCACGTGTCCACGATAGGCGATCGACCTTCCGGCCTGAACAAAGCGGAGGGCGTCGAGCCCAGTCCGCTCGACGCCCTCGCCCCCCCTTGTTTCAACAAGGCCGGCCGGAGCCCCCAGTCAAGGTCTCCGGCCGGGTTGTCGGCTCTCCCTGGCTTAGCTTGGGAAGCCGATCTTGAAACCCCTGGGGCGCCGCGAAGTTGCGCCCCTGTTTTACGGGTTGTCCAATTGTTTTCTCAAGTCCTCGAGCCGCCGTTCCAGCTCTTGCTCGAAGCCGCGTCCGGTCGGCTCGTAGAACCGTCGCCCCCGCAGTCCCTCCGGCATCAGCGGCTGGTCGCTGACCGCCCCCGGGGCGTCGTGGGCGTAGCGATAGCCCTCGCCGCGACCGAGCTCGGCAGCGCCCGGGTAGTGGGCGTCCCGCAGGTAGTCGGGAGGCGTCTGGGCGCCGTTGGCGCGGACCTCGGCGCGAGCGGCCGAAAGCGCCTTGTAGGAAGCGTTGGACTTCGGAGCCAGGGCCAGGTAGACCGCCGCCTGGGCGAGGTTGAGCGCGCACTCGGGCAGGCCGACCCGGTCGACGGCGCGGGCGGCAGCGTCGGCGACCAGCAGCGCCTGCGGGTCGGCGTTGCCGACGTCCTCGGAAGCGAGGATGACCATCCGGCGGGCGATGAAGCGGGGGTCCTCGCCGCCCTCCAGCATCACCGCCAGGTAATAGAGCGAGGCGTCGACGTCGGAGCCCCGGGTCGCCTTGATCCAGGCCGAGACGAAGTCGTAGTGGCGATCCCCCTGGCGGTCGTAGTCGAGCGCCTTGCGCTGCAGCGCGTCCTCGACCGCGGCGACGTCGACCTCGCCGTCGGCCCGCTCGACCGCCCGCTCCAGCCCCGAGAGGGCGACGCGGGCGTCGCCGCCGCTGCGCCGCGCCAGCATCTCCAACGCCTCGTCGCTGACCGCGGGCGGATCGGCGATCCCCCGATCCGGATCGCCCAGCGCCCTTCGCAGCAGCGCTTCCACCTGCGCCGGCTCGAGCGGCCGCAGCTCGTAGATCTGCGCCCGCGAGAGCAGGGCCGAGTTGACCTCGAAGTAGGGGTTCTCGGTCGTCGCCCCGATCAGCGTCAGCAGCCCTTCCTCGACCGCCGGCAGCAGCGCGTCCTGCTGGGCCTTGTTGAAGCGGTGGATCTCGTCGAGGAAGAGGATCGTCGGCCGCCCGCTTCCCTTCCGTCGCTCCCGCGCCCGCTCGATCACCGCGCGGATCTCCGCTTTGCCCGCATTGACCGCCGACTGCTCCTCGAACGCCCCCTGCGCCCCCGCCGCCGCGATCCGCGCCAGCGTCGTCTTCCCCGCTCCCGGCGGCCCGTAGAGGATCGCGCTGTGGGGTTTCCCGCTTTCGATCGCGCTCCGCAACGCCGATCCCTCGCCGAGCACGTGCTCTTGCCCGATCACTTCCTCCAGCGAGCGCGGCCGCATGCGGACCGCGAGGGGAGCGTCGGCGGGGGGCGCCGCGGGTTCCCGCTTTTCGGGCCCGCCCGTGTCGAAGAGTTGATCGGCCACCGTAGAATCGAAGTATGGAGAGCGCAACGGCAGTTCAGACGGCCCCGTCCACCTCGACCCTCGAGTCCTTCAGCCCCGCCACCGGCGAGCTGGTCGGCTCGGTGCCGACGATCGTGCCTGAGGAAGTGCAGGGAGTAGTGGATGACGTGGCGCGGATCCAGCCCGCCTGGGCGGAGCTGCCGGCGAAGACGCGCGCCGCCTACATGAAGCGCGCCGCCGACGCCCTGCTCGACGACATCGATGAGATCGCCGAACTGCTCAGCAAGGAGCAGGGCAAGCCGTTGACCGAGTCCTACACGATGGAGCTGCTGCCGACGGTCGACGCGCTGCACTGGTGCGCGAAGGCCGGGCCGAAGATCCTCGCCGACGAGAAGGTGCCGATGACGCAGGCCTTCACGCTCTCCAAGAAAGGCCGCTTCAGCTACGAGCCGATCGGCGTCGTCGGGGTGATCGCGCCTTGGAACTACCCCTGGTCGATCCCCTTCGGCGAGGTCGCGATCGCGCTGATGGCAGGCAACGGCGTGGTGCTCAAGCCGGCGAGCCTGACGCCGCTGCTCGGGGAGAAGATCCGCGACGTCTTCGAGAAGGGCGGACTGCCCGAGGGGCTGATCCGCGTCGTCCACGGCGGCGGCCGCATCGGCGACGCCCTCTGCCGCTCCAGCGCCGGCAAGATCTTCTTCACCGGTTCAGTCGACGTCGGCCGCAAGGTCGGCGAGGTCTGCGCCGCCGACCTCAAGGGCTCGGTGCTCGAGCTCGGCGGCAAGGACCCGATGATCGTCTGCTCCGATGCCGACCTCGACAACGCCATCTCCGGCGCCGTCTGGGGCGGCTTCGCCAACGCCGGCCAGACCTGCTCGGGGATCGAGCGCGTCTACGTGATGCGCGACGTCGCCGACCGCTTCATCGAGGGCGTCGTCCGCGAGGCGGAGAAGCTGCAGCTCGGCAACCCGCTCGAATGGGACACCGAGATCGGTCCGATGACCTCGGAAGACCAGTACGAGATCGTCTGCGACCTGATCTCCGACGCGGTCGCCACCGGCGCGACCAAGCACTGCGGTGGTCCGGTCGACCCCCCTGGCCTCTCCTCCGGCAGGTACATCGCCCCCACCGTCCTCACCGGCATCACCCACGAGACGCGGATCATGCGCGAGGAGATCTTCGGCCCGGTCCTGCCGATCATGGTCGTCGACTCCGAGCAGGAAGCGATCGAGCTCGCCAACGACTCCGAGTTCGGCCTCGGCGCCTCGGTCTGGACCAAGGACCGCCAGCGCGGCGCCCGGATCGCCCGGCGGATCGAGTCGGGTATGGTCTGGGTCAACGACCACTCCTTCAGCCACGGCGCCTGCCAGTGCGCCTGGGGCGGGGTCAAGGACTCCGGCCTCGGCCGCTCGCACTCCAAATTCGGCTTCTACGAGTGCGTCAACATCAAGATGAACGCCTGGGAGCCGGGGCTGACCCGCGACTTCTGGTGGCACCCCTACGACCAGACCCTCGGCGACGCGGTCAAAGCCTCGGCGAAGATCCTCTACGGCAAAGGCGAGGTCCGCGCCAAGGCCCTGCGCGAAGGTGCGGCGCCGCTGCTGAAGATCGGGCGCCGCACCATGCAGAAGCGCCGCTAGGCGCGCGGCTTCAGCCGCCGGCGATCTCGACCGTCTTCGAGATCGCGCCGAGGCACTTGTAGATCGGCCCGGCGGTCGCCTGGGTCATCGGCTTCACTTCGGCGTAGACATCGGCCGGGATCTTGAGGTTTTCGTTTAGTTCGTCGAGGTCGGCCTTCCAGTTGCCGTTGGCCTTCGACTCGACCCGGCTGAGGACGCCGTTGCCCTTCTGCTTGAGGACGACGATCCGTTCCCCAATGCAGTTCGAGTTGGCCGATTTGACTTTGCCCTGGTAGCCGGCGGCGCCGATCGTGATCGTCGACTTCACCTTCACCGTCTCGCCGGGCTGGGGCGCGGCCACGGCGCTCGCGGCGACCGCCAGCATTGCCGCCAGCGCCAGCAACACGACTCGATTCCTCTTCTTCATCCATCCCTCCTTGGTTTGACTGGATCCGCCCCCATGGAGGGCGGCGGCAGCCTAGACGATCCTCAGGCATCAGAATCCGACCCGATGCCCCCCTCGCAGGAGAAGGCCGGGGCCGCGATCAGTGTCGCGGCGCTGCGGCGCGACTACGGTGACCGGCCGGCGCTCGATGGCGTCGGCTTCGAGCTGGCCGCCGGCGCCTCGCTCGTCGTCCTCGGCCCCAACGGGGCCGGCAAGACGACGCTGCTGCGGATCCTCGCCACCCTGCTGCGCCCCAGCGGCGGCGAGGTTTCCGTCCTCGGCTGCGCGCTGCCGGGCGAAGCCTGGAAGCTGCGCGGCCGGATCGGCTACCTCGGCCACGAGCCGCTGCTCTACCGCGATCTCAGCGGCCGCGAGAACCTCCGCTTCCAGGCGCGCCTGCACGGGATCGAGGCCGCGGCGGCCGAGGCCCGGATCGAGGAACTGCTGCGCGCCGTCGGGATGGAGCGGCGCGCCGACGAGCGGGTCGCCGAGCTCTCGGCCGGGATGCGGCAGCGGCTCTCGATCTGCCGCTGCGTCCTCCATCAGCCGGAGCTGCTGCTGCTCGACGAGCCGGACTCCAACCTCGACATCGAGGGGCGGGAGCTGGCGCGGGGGCTGATCGGTCCCGGCGCCGTGACCCGCGTCGTCGTCACCCACGACCCCGACCGCTTCCTGCCCGAGGCCGACCAGGTGCTGCGGCTGGGGATCGGCGAGACGGCGGTGATCTCGTGACCCCTTCCCGCACCGCCTTCGCCGCGATCCTCGCCAAGGACCTGCAGGCCGAGCTGCGGACCCTGCAGTCGCTGCCGGCGATGGCGCTCTTCGCCGTCACCACCTTCGTCATCTTCCGCTTCGGGCTCGACCGCACCAGCCTCTCCGGCAGCCTCGCCGCCGGCGTCCTCTGGGCGACCCTGCTGTTCGCCGCCGTGCTCGGGATCAACCGCCTCTTCGTCGCCGAGCGCGAGGAGGGCGGCTTCGACGCGATCCGGCTGGCGCCGATCGACCGCAGCGTCCTCTTCGCCGCCAAGGTCGCGGCCCTGCTCGTCTACCTGGTCACGCTGGAGCTGATCACGGTGCCGATCTTCGCCGTCTTCTTCCTCGGCGACGCCGGTGGCCTGCTCCCCCTCGTCGCCGTCCTTCTCCTCGCCGACTTCGGCCTCGCCGCCACCGGCACCCTGATCTCCTCGATGGCGGTCAACTCCCGCGCCCGCGACCTCCTGGTTCCGCTCGTCCTGCTGCCCCTGGCGGTGCCGCTGATGATCGCCGCCACCGGGGCCACCGACCCCCTGCTGGCCGCGGGCGGTCCCTCCTACGATCGCTTCGGCACCTGGCTGATGGTGCTCGGCCTATACGATTTGATCTTCGGCCTGATCGGCTATGCGGTTTTCGACTTCCTCCTCGAGGACTGACCGGGCGCCCAGCCTTCCCCACCTCCAGAGCATGTACGGCAAAGGACTCAGACCCCTCTCGATCGCCACCGTCTTGATGCTGACGGTCTCGCTGTCCCTTGTCTTCTTCTACGCCCCGCTCGACGCCGACCAGGGCTTCGTCCAGAAGATCTTCTACATCCACGTGCCGCTGGCGATCACGGCCTTGATCGGGTTCGTCGTCGGCGGCGTCTTCGCCGTCCTCCACCTGCGCTCGGATGACCGCAAGTGGGACGCCTACTCCTACGTCGCGATCCACCTCTCGGTGATCTTCGGCGTCGCCGTGCTGATCACCGGCGCGATCTGGGCCAAGGCCTCCTGGGGCCACTGGTGGGTTTGGGACGAGCCGACCCTGGTCAGCTTTTTGATCGTCTTCCTCCTCTACGCCACCTACTACCCCTTCCGCTACGCGATCGAGGACCGCGACCGCCAGGCGCGCTACGCCTCCGTCTTCGCCGTCACCGCCGGCGCCTTCGTACCGCTCAACTTCATGGCGGTGCGGATGGCCGAGAGCCTTGTCCACCCCCGCACCTTCGCCACCGCCGAAGGTGGGATGCCCGGCGAGATGATGCTGACCTTCCTCTGCTCCCTGGTCGCGATGGGGCTGCTCTGGACCACCCTGGTCAAGTTCGAGCTGACCGCGAAGAGCGCCTCCGGCCAGGTCAAGCGCCTGCGCCGCGCCCTCGACGCGCCCGCTCCCGGCGGCAGCTCCCGGATCGCCCCGGAGGTGAGCTGATGGAGTTCCTCTTCGCCGCGCCTGCCCTGCCGCTCGATGAGGCCGGCAAGTACGTCGCCGGCGCCTACGTCGTCTTCGTCGTGCTCCTCGTCGTCTACGTCGCGATCATGGCGGCGAAACTGCAGCGGATCGAGCGTGACCTGCGCGAGGTGGCGACGATCGCCGAGCAGCGCGAGAGCGAGAAACGCGAGCGGGTGAGCGCCTGATGGCGGAGCTGCTCGCCCTCGGCGTCTCCCACAAGACCGCGCCGCTCGACCTGCGCGAGCGGCTCTCGCTGACCGAGGGCCGCGCGGTCAGCGCCCTCGCCGAGCTGACCGCCGCCGCCGGCATCCACGAGGCGGCGGCGATCTCGACCTGCAACCGGACCGAGCTCTACCTGATCGTCTCCGACCCGGTCGAGGCCGAGTCGACCGCGCTCGGCGTCCTCACCCGCCAGGCCGAGATCCGCCCGACCGAGCTGCTCGGCCACCTCTACTCGCTGCGCGCGACCGAGGCGGCCCGCCACCTCCTCCAGGTGACCGCCGGCCTCGACTCGATGATCCTCGGCGAGGCCGAGATCCAGGGCCAGGTCAAACGCGCCTACGAGCTCTCCATGGTCGAGGGCGCCACCGGGCCGATCCTCAACCGCCTCTTCCGCGACGCCCTGACCACCGGTGGCAGGGCGCGCGAGGAGACCGGGATCAGCGAGAAAGGCGTCTCGATCCCCTCCGTCGCGGTCGAGCTGGCGCGACGGACGCTCGGCGACCTCTCCGACCGCCGCGTCCTCGTCGTCGGCGCCGGCGAAACCGCCGAGCTCGTCGCCAGGGCGCTGGTCGCCCGCGGCGTCTCCACCGTCTTCGTCGCCAACCGCCACTACGACCGCGCGATCGGCCTCGCCCAGCGCTTCGCCGGCACCGCGGTTCGCTTCGACGATCTGCCCGAGCAGCTGGCGAACGCCGACATCGTCGTCTCGGCGACCAACTCGCCCCACCACATCGTCGAGCGCGACGGACTCGAGCACGTGATGGAACAGCGCCCCGAACGGCCGCTGCTGGCGATCGATCTGGCGGTGCCGCGTGACATCGAGCCGGACTGCCGCGAGGTACCCGGCGTCACCGTCCACGACATCGACGACGTCCAGCAGATCGTCGAACGCAACGAGGGCGGGCGCGAGGCGGAGGCGAAGCGGGCGGAGCAGATCGTCGAGGTCGAGGTCGACCGCTTCGAGCGCTGGCTCGGTCTGCAGGAGGTGGTGCCGACGATCAGCGCCCTGCGCGAGCGCGGCGACGAGGTCGTGCGGCGGGTGCTGGCCGAGAACGAGGGCCGTTGGGAGAGCCTCTCCGATGCCGACCGCGAGCGGCTGGAGAAGATGGCTAAGGCGATCGCTTCCCGTCTCCTCCACGAGCCGACCCTGCGGATCCGCAACTCGGCCTGCTCGGGCGAGTCCTACTTCTTCATCAGCGCCCTGCGCGAGCTCTTCGGTCTCGAAGTCGAGACCGCGCCCGAGAGCGCGAGCAGCAGCAACGTCACCAAGCTGCGCCGCCAGAACAAAAAGGGCTAGCGATGCGGATCGCTACCCGGGGCAGTGCGCTGGCGCTGACGCAGGCGCGCTGGGTCGCCGATCGGCTCGGCGGGGCGGAGCTGGTCGAGGCGAGCTCGGATGGCGAGCCGGGCGACAAGTCCCGCTTCGTGCGCGGGGTGGAGCGGGCGCTGCTGGCGGGCGAGGCGGAGCTCGGCGTCCACTCGGCCAAGGACCTGCCGGGAGAGATGCCCGAAGGACTGGAGATCGCCGCGGTGCCGACGCGGGAGGATCCGCTGGACGTCTGGATCGGGGTCGGCGACTCGCTCGATGACGTGCCGGAGGGAGCGCGGGTGGGCACCGCCAGCCTGCGCCGCCGCGCCCAGCTGCTGGGGACCCGCCCGGACCTGCGGGTGGAGGAGCTGCACGGCAACGTCGACACCCGCCTGCGCAAGCTCCAGGAGGGGTCGCTCGACGCGATCGTCCTCGCCGCCGCCGGGCTGCGCCGGCTCGGCCGCGAGGCGGAGATCGGCTTCGCGATCCCGGCCGAGCGGATGGTGCCCGCAGCCGGCCAGGGCGCGCTCGCGCTGCAGATCCGAGCCGAGGACGAAGCCAGCGGCGACGCGGCAGCCGCGATCAACGACCTCTGGGCGATGCGCGAGCTGACCGCCGAGCGCACGGTGGTGGCGCTGCTGCAGGCGACCTGCGCCAGCCCCGTCGGCGTCCACGCCCGCTGCGATGGAACGCGGATCGCTATCGACGCCTTCGTCGGCCTCCCCGACGGCAGCGAGTGGCTGCGCGACAGCCACGAGGGCTCCGCCGAGGAGCCGACCCTGGTCGGAGCCGAACTCGTCCAGCGCCTGCTCGGCGCCGGTGCCCGCGAGCTCCTCGACCGCGCCGAGGAGCTCGGATGAGCTCGCAGGGAGTTGTCTACCTCGTCGGCGCCGGGCCCGGCGACCCCGGTCTGATGACCGTGCGCTCGCTGGAGCTGATCGCGATCGCCGACACGATCTTCTACGACCGCCTGATTCCCCCCGGCGCCCTCGCCGGCGCCCGCGCGGACGCCGAGCTCGTCTACGTCGGCAAGCAGCCGGGAGTCCCCTCGGTCCCCCAGGAGGAGATCGGCGAGCGCCTGATCGAGGCGGCGCGAGCAGGCAAGAGCGTCGTCCGCCTCAAGGGCGGGGATCCCTTCGTCTTCGGCCGTGGGGGCGAGGAGGGCGAAGCCCTGCGCGAGGCCGGCGTCGAGTTCGAGGTCCTCCCCGGCGTCACCGCCGGCGTCGCCGCCACCGCCTACGCCGGCATCCCCGTCACCCACCGCGACGACGCCTCCGCGGTCGCCTTCGTCACCGGCCACGAGGATCCCGAGAAGGCGGAGAGCGCGATCAACTGGGAGGCGCTCGCCCGCTTCCCCGGCACCCTCGTCTTCTACATGGGGGTCAAACGGCTGGCGCGGAACGCGGCGGCGCTGATCGAGGCCGGTCGCGATCCCACCGAGCCCGCCGCTGCGATCGAACGCGGGACGATGCCCGGGCAGCGAACGGTCGAGGCGACGCTGGGGACGATCGCCGAGGCGGTCGAGCGGGAACAAGTCAAGGCGCCGGCGCTGATCGTCGTCGGCGAGGTCGCAAAGCGACGCCAGCAGCTCGCCTGGCTGGAGCGCCGGCCGCTGCACGGCCGGCGCGTCGTCGTCACCCGAGCCCGCGCTCAGGCCAGCGGCCTGGCGCGGACCCTGCGCGAGTTGGGAGCGGAGGTGGTGGAGCTGCCGGCGATCCGGATCGAGCCGCGGATCGAGACCGAGGAGGTGCGGAAGGTCGCCGGTGCGCTTGGGATCTACGAGCTGATCTGCCTGACCAGCCCCAACGGCGTCCGCCTGCTCTTCGAGGCGATGGAGAATGCCGGCGTCGACGCGCGCGCCCTGGCCGGCGTCACCGTGGCGGCGATCGGCCCGGGGACGGCGCGGGCGCTGGCGGAGCGGGGTGTCCTCGCCGACGTGGTCCCCGAGCGCTTCGTCGCCGAGGGGATGATCGAAGCGTTGGCGGACCAGGAGGTCACCGGCGCCCGCGTCCTCGTCGCCCGCGCCGCCGAGGCCCGCGACGTCCTCCCCGAGGCGCTGCGCGGGCGCGGCGCCGAGGTCGACGTCATCGCCCTCTACGAGACGGTCCGCGAGGAGCCGGGCGCCGAGGAGATCGAGGCGGCCCAGGGTGCCGACTACGTCACCTTCACCTCCTCCTCGACCGTCACCAACCTCACCGCCGCCCTCGGCGACCGCTTTCCCGGCGGCGCCCGCATTGTCTCGATCGGCCCGATCACCAGCGAGACGATCCGCGCCGCCGGCCTCGAGGTCGACGTCGAGGCCGAGCGCCACGACATCGACGGCCTCCTCGACGCTCTCCTCGCCGACGCCTCCGCCTGACCTGTCGCGAAACTCTCGCTATGCGAGAGCAAAGTGACACCACCTTCGGCGCCCCCCATAGGCACTTCGCCAGTACTGACTCGACCAACACCCGTGCCCGCGAGTTAGCCGCGGCCGGAGCGCCCCACGGAACCGTCCTCACCGCCACCGAGCAGAGCGCCGGCCGCGGGCGTCAAGGCCGCACCTGGACCGCACCCCCCGGCAAAGCCCTTCTCTACTCGGCAATCGTCCGTCCTCTGGAAGAGCACCACGCGATGCTCCCCCTCGCCGTCCCCCTCGCCGTCTGCGAAGCAGCCGAGCAACTGAACCCCGACCTCGAATGCAAGGTCAAGTGGCCCAACGACGTCCACGTCGAAGGCCGCAAGCTAGCCGGCGTCCTGATCGAGGCAAGACCCCAAGACGGCTGGGCCGTCATCGGAGTCGGCCTGAACCTCTCCATCCAAGAAGACGAGTTCCCGCCCGACCTCCGAAGTAGGGCTGTCTCGATCTTTGCAGGCGATCAGGGGACCCTCTTCAACGCAACCGAAGTTCTCAGCCGGCACCTCGGCCACTGGGTCCGCGCAGAACCGGCCGAAGTGCTTTCCAACTGGCGCAAACGCGACGCGCTATTCGGAAGGGAGGTCGCCTGGGAGGGCGGCTCAGGAGTCGCCGACGGGGTCGACGACCGGGGTTACCTCGTCGTCGTCACTCCCAACGGCGACCGCATCGCCGTCGGCGCCGGCGAGGTCCACCTCACCAGCTTTTGACGCTTTCGGTTTGCGCCGTCGCCGCGAGCGTTTCGGTCGCGCGCCGGCGCCGTCCTCGCTGCTCTTCGGCTGCCCGCCGTTAGCCCCAGCCTCCGGCGCGCCGCCGTTCTCACCTTGGCCCTGTCCGTCTTTGCGTTTGCGCTTGCGGCGGCGCTTGCCTTTCGGGAAGTTCTTCAACAGCTCGCGCGCCACGGCCGACGGTTTCCGCGCCATCCGCATCCGCGCCCCCCGCAGCACCTCCTCGCCCTCGGGCGTGTGCGATACCGCCGCCGCCAGCAGCGCTATTGCCAGGCGGCGATCCTGTTTACGGGCAGCGTGGACAAGCCGGCGCGCGTTACGGCCGTGCGCCCGACCGGAGGAGTTGACCAGCAACCCGAGCAAGCGCTTCGTCTCCGGCCAGCGCTGCACCGCGTACTCCTCGTGCAGTTCGCGGGTGTAGGAGGCGAGGCGCCAAACCCATGCCTGCGCCTGGTCGCGGCGGCCGATTCGTTTGTCGACCAGCGCCTGCAGCAGCGTCTTCGTCCCCGCCCGTTTGTCCTCTCGGCTCCAGGTGCCGACGATGTCGATCGCGTCGTCGAAGGCGTCGGGATCGCCAAGGTCGGAAATCTCGCTGAGCGCTTTCAGCCGCAGCTGCGAGTTGCGGTTGCGCTGGACGCAGGTGAGGAGGAAGCGGCGGCGCAGCTCCTTGGTGCGGTCGTTCTGCAGCATCGCCCGCGCCCGCCGCCAGCCCTGGGTGTTGACCCGGGCGCCGGCCAACGCCGCCCAGGCATGCTGCTCGGGGTAGTCGAGGTTCTCGACCGCGATCCGCCAGATCTCCCGTTCCAGCACCTCCATCCGCCGCTGCTCGACCTCGGAGACGGGGACGATCCGCCGCTCGACCCGGACTTTGCGCCCGCGCCCGCGCCGGACCGGGCCGACGACGATCGCGCCGCCGCGGTAGACGTCGCGGTCGAGCAGGCTGTGGAGGGTGACGATGGTCTCGTCGTGGGTGGTCGCCGGGTGGACGAAGTCGAGCACGATCCCCGCCTCCTTGCCCGGCGCCCGCCGGGTGACGCGGCCGACCCGCTGCTGGTAGATCCGTCGCGAGGCGGTCGGCGCCAGGTGCATGCAGATCGTCGCCCGCGGGCTGTTCCAGCCCTCGGCCAGCAGCATCGCATTGCAGAGGACGTCGACGGTGCCGCGCTCGAAGCCGGCGAGGATCTCCGCCAACTCGCGCTTCGGCGTTTCCCCGGAGACCGCCTGGGCGTTGATGCCGGCGTCGCGGAAGGCTTTGGCGACGTTCTTCGCGTGCTGGACCCCGGCGGTGTAGACGACGCCGGGGATCTTGCGGAAGCGGGAGCGGTAGAGGTCGGCGATCGCGACGTTGAAGGGCTCCTGGTCGAGCAGCGCCGCCAGCTCCTCCTGGTCGAAGTCCTGGTCGACCTCGCCTTTGCGCAGCGGCACCTTGGCGATCGTCCGCACCCCCGGACCCGGCGGGATGCGCAGGCAGCGCAGCGGCGCGATCACGCCTCGCCGCGCCGCTTGGGCGAGGTCGAAGCGCGAGGTCTGGGTCGGGAAGAGGTCGGCGACGTGACGGGCGATCAGCGCCCCGGTTGCGGTCATGCCGATGTAGACGGGACCCTGCAGCTCGCGGATGCAGGCGCTGGTTTTCTCGCCGAGGGCGGTATGGGCCTCGTCGCAGATGACGATCGAGTAGGCGTCGGAGATTTTCTTGTGATTGCGGACGAACCACTGGTAGGTCTCGACCGTGACCGGCCCGTCGGGGTCGTCGCGGTCGCCGAGCAGCGGCGGGCGCAGGCGCTCCTTGTAGCCGCGGTCGGAGATCTCGCCGATGAACTGGTCGACGAGGTTGCGACGGTGGGTGAGGATCAGGACACCGCCGGTGCGGGTCGCCTCGACGAAGCCGACGGCGGCCACCGTCTTCCCGGCCCCGGTCGCGTGCTCGAACCAGAAGCGGCGCTCGGCGCCGGGATCTTCAGGCGCCTCCTCGACCACCTCCTCGTCCTCGTCGGCGGGCTTTTCCTCCCAGTCCTGGGGCTCCTCGTCAGGCTCCAGCTCCTCGTCCTCGTCGACCTCGGCGGCGGCCTCGACGCCGTTGCCGTTCTCGGTCGGTTCCTCGGCGGCGAGGGTCTGTTGCTGGCCCATCAGCTCGGCGAGCGTCCCGGAGAGCGCGTCGACCTGGTGCGGGTTGAGTTCGGCGCCGTCGCGCAGCTTCGGAGGTTCGTCAGCGAGGAAACGCTCCAGCCCCAGCAGCAGGGAGAAGTCCCGGCGCCACTGGATCGAGGGTGCCTCGGCGCCCTCGTCGAGCTCCTTCAGCGCCGCGTCGAGGGCGCGGCGCCGTGCCGTCCCCGGAGCCAGCGCCTCCGGCCCCTCGCCGTCGAGCAGGAAGGGCTCGCGGGCGAACGCTGCCGCACGCTCGATGTCGGCGCCTGAGGGAACTGCCGCGTCAGCGGCAACGTCAGTGGTCTTGGCCATAGAAGGCTTCCGGGAATTCAGTCCCTACCGAACACGGAAAGACGGCTGGGACAAGTGAACGAGGCTGCGAGGGCTCGACTGGCGTCTCCCCCGACTACTCCGCGCGGCCCGCGAACCGCGAACCGAACGTACGTATTGTACCGGCTGAGCGGATGAGTGCGCGAACCAGACCACTCCTGGCGCTGAGCACGGTCGTGCTGCTGGCGCTTCTCTCCGGCGGTTGCGGGAGCTCTGGCAGTGGTGACGCGGGAGGCAACCCCCCGAATTACGAGAAAGCGCTGGCGGGTGCGCCGGCTCCCCTGGCCGCCCTCTACAAGCAGGGCAGCGAGCTGCTGCCGGGCGGTACCGATGCCTATGAGAAACAGATCGAAGGCCTTCGCGGCTACCCGATCGTCGTCAACGTCTGGGCCTCCTGGTGCGGCCCCTGCCGTTTCGAGTTCCCGGTCCTGCAGAAGCTCTCTGCCCGCTACGGCAAAAAGGTCGCCTTCGTCGGCGTCAACTCCGAAGACTCCGAGGACGCCGCCTCCACCTTCCTCCGCGAGGAACCGGTTCCCTACCCCAGCTACAGCGATCCCGACGAGGAGATCAAAGATTCGCTCGGCGCGACCCGCGGTTTTCCCGACACGGCCTTCTACGACGAGAGCGGCGAGCTCGTCTACCTGAAACAGGGCCCCTATGCGGACGACTCCGAACTCGAAGCCGACGTCCGCCGCTACGCCTTCGAAGGCGGATAATCGACCGATGGAAGCCTTCATCATCATCGCCATCGTCGGCTTCGGTCTCCTCGCGGCCGAGCTGTTGCTGCCCACCGGCGGCGTACTGGCGGTGCTGGGAGTCGCCGGGCTGACCGTGGCCGGAGTCGTCGCCTTCGGCTCTGACAGCGACGTCGCCGACTATGCCGGCGGGGCGCTGATCACCCTCGGCATCCTCTCCGGGATCACCTTCTACTTCGTCACTCGCAAGGTGCTCGAGGCCCATCGCAACGACCGCGTCCGCACCGGGACCGAGGAGATGATCGGCTCCACCGCCGAGGCCCGCAGCTCGATCGACCCCGATGGCCGGGTCTGGCTCGGGGGCACGATCTGGAGCGCCCGCCTGGCCGACGGCGCGAGCCCGATCCGGCTGGGGGATAAAGTCAGGGTCGAGGCGGTCGACGGGCTGACGCTGGTGGTCCGCCCGGAGCCGCAGACCGCGGTGCACACGAGTGAAGGAGCCGGTTGATGGAGGCTGTCGCAGGAATTCTCATCGTCCTCGCGTTCTTCGGACTGATCGCGGTGGGAGCCTCGGTCCGGATCCTGCGCGAGTACGAGCGCGGCGTGATCTTCCGGCTGGGCCGCCTGATCGCCCAGAAGGGACCGGGCCTGATCCTGCTGATCCCGGTCGTCGACCGGATGGTCAAGGTCGACCTGCGGACGGTGACGATGAACATCCCGCCGCAGGAGGTGATCACCCGCGACAACGTTCCCTGCCGGGTCAACGCCGTCGCCTACTTCCGCGTCGTCGACTCCAACCGGGCGGTGGTCGAGGTCGAGAACTACCTGATCGCCACCTCGCAGATCTCGCAGACGGCGCTGCGCTCGGTCCTCGGCAAGGCCGAACTCGACCAGCTGCTCGCCGACCGCGAGCGCCTCAACGAAGAGCTGCAGAAGATCATCGACGAGTCGACCGAGCCGTGGGGCATCAAGGTCACCGCGGTCGAGATCAAGGACGTCGAGATCCCCGAGCAGATGCAGCGGGCGATGGCCCGCCAGGCCGAGGCCGAGCGCGAGCGGCGGGCGAAGATCATCAACTCCGAGGGCGAGTTCCAAGCCGCTCAGAAACTCACCGACGCCGCCGACATCATCAGCACCAACCCCGCTTCGCTGCAGCTGCGCTACCTGCAGACGCTGCTGGAAATCGGCAGCAACCAGAACACCACCGTCGTCTTCCCGCTGCCGATGGACGTGCTCGAGCCGTTCATCGGCAAAGGCTCGGCGGAGCGAGCAAAAGGCACCGAGCGACCGCCCCGGCCGCCGGCCCCCGCCCAGCCGCCGGAGTCGCCCGCGGTTGACGAGCCCGACGCCGGCGACCTTCCCCCCTCCCGCTCCTGAGCGCGCCCGAGATACGCATCGACCAGCTGACCGGGCTGAGGACGATCCTCGCCCCGGGCCGGGCGGCGCGCCCGGACAGCTTCTCGACCCGCGCGACCGAGGCGAAGGGGCCGGACAACTGCCCCTTCTGTGAGGGCCGGGAGGACCGCACCCCGCCGGAGCTCTACGCGCTGCGCCCAGGCGGGGGCGAGCCCGACAGCCGGGGCTGGAAGACCCGGGTCGTGCCGAACCTCTATCCGGCGCTGGGCGGCGAGGGGACCAACGGCGACACTCCCCCCGAAGCGGAAGCGGGATCCTTCGCCAGCAGCGGCGATCCCCTGCTGGCCTCCAAACGGGCGGGCGAACCGGACCTCTTCTCCTCGCGCCCGGCCGAGGGCGCGCACGAGGTGCTGATCAACTCCCCCCGGCACCTGACCGCGATGGCCGAGCTCGACGAGGACGGGTTCGCCGCCGCCGTCGCCACCTGGCGCGAGCGGATGCGCGCCCACCGCGATGCCTCCTACCTGCAGCTGATCGTCAACGAGGGGGGTGGCGCCGGCGCCTCGCTGGAGCACACCCACGCCCAGCTCTACGCGCTGCCGTTCGTGCCCGCTGCCGTCGCCCGCGAGCGCGAGCGGGTCGGCGCCTACGGCGAACGCACCGCCGGCGGCGGGCTGCTCAGCGACGTCCTCGTCGAGGAGGTGCGCCGGCGCGACCGCCTGGTCGCGATCGACGACGAGGCGGCGCTGATCTGCCCCTGGGCCTCCCGCTCCCCCTTCGAGCTGCGGGTGATCCCGCGGCGCGAGGCCGCGCGCTTCGAGGAGGACGAGGGGGCCGCCGCGATGATTCGCACCGCGATGCGGGCGCTCGCCAAGCTCTTCGACGGCCCGCCCGAGCTCAACCTCTGGGTCCGCACCGCCCCCCGCGGCGCCGACCAGTTCCACTGGCACGTCGACATCGCCCCCCGCCTGACGATCAAGGCCGGCTTCGAGCTCGGAACCGGCGTCGACATCAACGTCTACCCGCCGGAGCGGGCCGCCTCCGACCTGCGCGAGTGCGTCGAGGCCTGAGTAGGGTGGCCGGGTGACCCCGAACCCGCGGCCGATCCCGCGCTTCATCGCCGACTCGACGCAGGAGGGCATCCCCCACGGCCGCTTCGCCGAGCGGCTGCGCGAGGAGTTCGCGAAGGCCTGCGGGGAGATCGGAGAGCTGCCCGCGGGGGTCGAGGTTCCGGCTGAGATCGATTGGTTCCCCGAGCGCGCTTGGGGCGGGGGCGTCTGGGTCCCCGCCTCGGCGAAGGCCGAGAGCGAGGAGGGACGGGTGGAGCTGTTCGGCCACGTCTCCTACGTCCAGCCGCCGGAGGGCGAGCCGACCGGCTTTGCCGCCAAGGCCGACTTCACTGACGTCCTCGCCGAGGACAACCCCGAGTGGCGGATCGACCTCAACGACGACGTGATCGGCCGCTGGCGGGGAGAGAACGGGCGCGCCGGCGCCGTCACCCTGGTTTGGGGACGGCCCCTCGTCCGCGGTGCCGTCGCCGCGACCGCGATGCTCGACGGCGAGACCGTCGACCAGGAGGTCGTCTCCCAGGATCGTTTCACCCTGATCGCCCTCGACGCCCTGGAGGGCTACGGCGACGACGTCTTCATGGAAGTGAAGCTCTGGAACCGCCGGGCGATGGAGCTCGCCTCCGAGACGCTCTACGCCTGAGCCAAGACCTCGATCGGAAGATCGAGACCAGAGCGTGCCAGGCGAGCGTCGATGGTCAGCAAGGGTTCGTCCAGCATCAGCGCCAGGGCGACGTAGAGTCCGTCGTAGAAGGTGAAGTTATCGCGCAGGTCCCAGGCGACGTGGACCAGCAGTTCGTGCTCCACGCGCTCGATTGGAAGCTTGCTGACTTCCCACAGAGCCTCAACCGCCTTATCCGCCTCCATCTGCCCCGAGCGAACTTCGCGACGCAGGGCGTGCCCCACCTCGGCGTCGATCAGGTGGGGTGCCCAGAGGGTGTGTTCTTCGGTGGCCAGCCGCTCGTTGACGGCGCGCGTGTGATCTCCCGCGCGGAGGAGCTCGACCATGATGGACGCATCCACGACCGCCATCAATCGCCCCGTGCTTCGCGGATGATGTCCACCATCTCCTGGGTGCTGGCGGTCGATCTCCTCCCGCTGGCTTCCCTTCTCGCCACGATTTCGGCGATCGTGGACTTGCGGGCACCGCCGCTGAGCTCCCGCTTGATGTAGTCGGACATACTCATCCCGGCGGCCGCCGCCTTGATCTTCAGCTGCCTGTGCAGGTCGTCGGGCACATTCCGGATCTGAATCATCTTGGACATGTGCACCACATTAGACCGTGTTCCGGACATGTTGTAAATCTCTGCTGCCTCCATGCACACGATCCTGCCGAGCGAGATCGCACCCGTGGCGCGCACTTCGCGCCAACTTCGACAACCTTCTGCCAACTAAGCGAGAATTCAGCCTCCCGCCCCGATAGCTCAGATGGATAGAGCGATCCCCTCCTAAGGGATAGGCCGCTGGTTCGAATCCAGCTCGGGGCATCAACTTGCAGGCTTTCGCCCGCCGACCTGCAACTTTTGACCTCCTGCCTTGCTTGTACCGAGAGTGCTGCCCTTGACGATGCATCGCCGCCCGACCTCGACGCTTCTCTTCCTGGCCCTCGCCGTGGCCCTGCTCTCGCTCGGTGCCTTCTCAGCCTCGGCGAGCGCCGGGACGCGGGCGCTGCAGTTCGCCGGCCGCGCCGTGCAGGTGCCCGAGAGCTGGCCCGTCTACCGGCTGGACCAGCACCCGCGGATGTGCGTGCGGCTCGACCGGCGGGCGGTCTACCTGGGCACGCCATCCTCCCAGCAGCGGTGTCCGGCCGAGGCGATCGGGCGTCGACGGGCGGTCGTCGTCGAACCCCATTCCGGCGCCAGCGCCTCCGTCTTCCGCACCGCGCCCCGTCGCGCCACCGCCTCGGCCGGGGGCTCCGTCTTCACCGGTCTCGGCTTCGACGCCTGCGCCGCGCCCTCCTCGCGCTCGATGGCGGCTTGGCTCAGCTCCCCCTACCGCGCTGTCGGCGTCTACATCGGCGGCGTCAACCGGGCCTGCTCGCAGCCGAACCTGACCGCCAGCTGGGTCGCCGCCCAGACCGAAGCCGGCTGGCACCTGATCCCCACCTACGTCGGCCTGCAGGCGCCTACCAGCGCCTGCTCGAGCTGCGCCAAGCTGACCTCCAGCCAGGCCACCGCGCAGGGTGCGGCGGCGGCGGTCGACGCGGTCGAGGAAGCCGCCGCCATCGGAATGGGCCCCGGCAGCCCGATCTACAACGACATGGAGGCCTACACCCAGACCTCCAGCGCGACCGCCGCCACCCTGGCCTTCCTCGAGGCCTGGACGGAGGAACTGCACGCGCTCGGCTACCTGTCGGGCGTCTACAGCAGCAGCTCGTCGGGAATCGAGGACCTTGCCGGCCAGATCGGCACCGGCTACACCCTTCCCGACGCGATCTGGGTCGCCAACTGGAACGGTCAACTGAACACCGCCGATCCGGCGGTCCCCGCCAACGCCTGGGCCTCGCACCAGCGCATCCACCAGTACCGCGGCGGCCACAACGAGACCTACGGCGGCGTAGCGATCAACATCGACAACAACTACGTCGACGGCCCCACGGTCGGCTCCGCCACCCTCCTCAGCGGCGAGGACCCGATCGGCTACCTCGACCTCGCCGGCGCCTCCGCCCCCGGCCAGGTGCGGATCCGCGGCTGGGCCTTCGACCCCAACGCTCCCACCCAACCGCTGGCGATCCGCCTCACCGTCGGCGGCAAGAGCGGCGCCCCCGGCGTCGCCACCTACGAGCTCGGCGCCGTCGCCACGCGCTCGCGTCGCGACGTCGCGCAGGAGTTCCCCGAAGCCGGTCCGCGCCACGGCTTCGACCACATCCTGCCGACCGTCAAGTCGGGGCGCCAGCGGGTCTGCGCCTACGCCCTCGACATCGACCCCGGCGAAGATCGCCTGCTCGGCTGCAAGGGCGCGACGATCCCGGTTGCGCTCAGGCTCTCCCAGCTCAAGGCCAGCGGCAAGCTGGTGCGCGTCCGCCTCGCCTGCCTCTGGCCCACCGGGACCGCCTGCCCCGGCCAGATCATCCTCCGCACCCGGTTCCGGGTGCCGGTCGCCAACCGAGGTCACGGTCCCCGCACCCGGCCGGTGAGCAGGGTGATCGGCCGCAGTGCCTTCCACCTCACCGGCGGCGCTGCCCAGACCTACCGGGTCGCCCTCAGCAGCACCGGTCGCAAGCTCCTGCGTCAGCGGGGCGCACTGAAGACGCACGTCGTCGCGGCGATCCCGGGCGGCCGCCGCATCGGCGTCGTCAGCATCGGCTAGTCGCCGAGCGCCTCGCGTAGGCGGGCGATCTCTCCTCGCAGGTCGGCGAGTTCCCGCTCGAGACGGTCGAGACGGTCTTCGCCCGTAGGAGGTTCGGGTGACGACGCGGTGGCCTTCTCTTCAGGGGCAGGCTGCTCCAGCACTTCCTCGATCTCTCCACCCAGCACCTGCTGGTAGCGATCCTCCTTCTGCCCCGGCCGCCGCGGGTGGCGGGTCACCAGCTCGCGCTCGAGCAACCGCGCCAGCGTCTCCTGTACCGCATCGAGACCGGCGAAGGAATGCAGGCGCTCGCTGCGCTGCTTCAGCTCTCCGGGCGTCTGCGGGCCCCGCAGCATCAACACCGCCAGCAGCGCCAGCTCCTCGTCGTCGAGCCCCAGCGCTTCGGGCAGCAGGTGCCGATACTTGCGGGCGCGGCTGCCGGCGCCGCTGGCGAGGCGGGTCCACCCTCGCAGCGCGAGGCGCCGCAAAGCGTCGCTGACGGTCGCCTCGTCGTACTCGACAACGGGATCGCGGTTGGTCGACTGGTTGCAGGCGAGCCGCAGCGCGTTGAGCGAGAGCGGGTAGGCATCGGGGGTTGCCCGCTGCTTCTCGACCAGGCAACCGACGACCCTGATCTCGACCGCGTCGGGCTCCACCGCTCAGCGGTCCGGCCGCTCGGGGTAGATCTCGTCGATCGTCACCAGGGCCCGGTAGGGAGCGCCAGCGGCGGCTTCGATCTTCTCGGCCCCGCCGGCGAGCCGGTCGACAACGGCGACCACCCCGGCGACCTCGAGCCCCTCCTCGCGGACCCGCTCGATCGCCTGCGCGGTGGAGCCGCCGGTGGTGACGGTGTCCTCGACCACCAGGCAGCGCACCCCGGGCTCGACCGGCCCCTCTACCCAACGTTGCAGGCCGTGCTCCTTGCGTTGGCTGCGGACGAAGAAGGCGACGAGGTCGGCCCCGGCGGGAGTGGCGATCGCGGCGCAAGCCGGCGGAATCGCCGCCGTGGCGGGGCCGCCGACGGCATTGGCGCCGTGTTCTGCCGCGACGGCGGCGATCAGCTCCCCGGCGGCGTGGAAACCCGCCGGCCGCATCAGCGTGCGGCGGGCGTCGACGTAGTACTGGGCCACCGCCCCGCTGGCCAGCGTCACCTCGCCGAGGATCAGCGAGTGCTCGCGCAGCTCGTCGAGGAGCGTCTGCTTGGCGGCGGCGAGATCGGTCACGCCGGCATCCTAAGAGGAGAGCGCTTCGAAGAACCCCTGCCGCCAACTCGGCTGCGCGGGCTGCCAGCCAAGCTCCCGCTTCGCCTTCGCGTTGGAGGCGCCGCGCATCTCTATGGCGGCGCGGGCAATCTGCTCACCGGCGGCCAGCCGCGCCAGCCAGAAGGGCACGCGGCGGGGAGGCTTCGCGCCCAGCGCCTGCGCGTAGACCGGCACCCACTCGCGCAGCGGCGCCGGCTCGTCGTCGACGACGTGGTAGAGGCCGGGCGCGCCGCGCTCCACCGCCGCCACGGTCGCCGCGGCAGCGTCCTCGCTGTGGATGAAGGAGAAGGTCCCGGTTCCCTTGCCGACGATCGGGAACCGTCGTCGTTCCACTTCGCGCGCTTCCTGCCCGCCGCGGTCGTAGTAGGTCCCGGGTCCGTAGAGCCACCCGTAGCGGAGGACCACGCCTTCCAGCTCGGCTTCTCCGACCTGCCGCTCCAGATCGGCGATCGCCACCCCGGGGCCGGTGTGATCATCGATCGCCTCGGTCTCGTCCTTCACCCAGCCGCCTTCCTGCCGGTAGGCGAAAGCAATGCTCTCGGCGACGATCCGCTGGGCGCCGGCCGCTACGGCAGCCGCAATCAAATTCTGCGTCCCCTCGACCCGCAGGCGGTTCGTCGGCCCAAGCCAATCGCTCTTGCGATCGAACCGCTGCGGCAGCGCCGTCAACAGATGCACCACCACCTCCGGCTGTGCCGCCGCCACCGCCTCCCGCAACCCCTCCGCATCGAAGGCATCGCAAACCACCGCCGCCGCCCCGGCAGAGCGAATCCCCCCCGCCCGCTCCTCCTTGCGCGTCATCCCCACAACCTCATGCCCCGCCTCGACGAGCCGCCGAACCGTCGGCCTGCCGATCGCCCCACTTGCTCCCGCAACAAAGACCTTCATGTTTCACGCACCTCCTCGATGGGTCTCTGCATTCTTCCCTTTCCCCGATCTGGGAGGTGGGCGGTGGCGGGTGGATCGTGCAGCCGAGGGTGGCTGTGGTCAAGCAGCTCAAGGACGCAGGAAGCCCGAATAGCAGCGCTATTCGGGCGACCGAGGACGCCGAGATGCGCCGCACCACAGACAGCCGCAGGCGCGCGAGGCACCCGCCACCGCCTAGCTACCAGATAAAGATGTCCTCGCCGTAGAAGATCCGCTCGTAGATCTCCGGCTGGTCGGAGATGAAGGTCCGCAGGCAACCGTGGCTGGCGGGGTAGTGCGGGACCGAGTTGTAGCCGTGGACCGCGTAGCCGCCGTAGAAGTACCAGGAGTAGTACATCCCGTGCGAGTTGTAGCCGGGTTCGGTGCGGATGAACTCGTAGTGGCCGGTGACGGTCGGGGTCGAGTACTTGCCGGAGGAGATCGGGTAGATCGCGAACGGATCGTCGCCTTTGGCGAAGACCAGCACCTGCTTGGAGAGCGGCGCCTCGACGTGCTCGCCGGCGCCCGGGTGGCGAACCTCGTAGCCGCCCTTGCCGGAAAAGACTTTCTTCACCAGGCCCGCACCCGCCTTCATGCTGCGGTTCATGTCGTTGACCTTGCGGTAGGCGAGGACGCCGCGTCCGGTCTTGCCGCCGTAGCAGCGCCCGTCGTTGGCGATGTATCCCATCTTCCGCATCGCCTTCTTGAAGCCGACGACGACGTCGCCGCACTCGCCGCGGTGCAGGGACGGGAAGCTCACCTTCCAGCTCTTGCGGATCGTGCTGTCGGCGCCCAGCGCCGGCGTCGCCACGTGCTTGGCGGCGACCGCGTACTTGCCGTTCTCCCGCACCTCGACGCTGGTCCGGAAGGTCCCCTTGCCGCCCGCCTTGCGAACCGGCAGGTTGCGGCTGAAGAGCTGGCGGCCGTCGAGGTAGAAGGTGACCTTGACCTCCTCGCCGGCGACGTAGGGAGCGAGGGTGCCGGTGACCGGGACCTTCTGCATGATCTCGGCCCGGCCGTTGTCGAGATTTCCGACCTTGATCTTCACGGTCGCCGCGCCAGGAGGAGTCGGCGCCGGGGCCGGCTTTTTCCCAGGCGCGGCTGCCGCGGTGGCGGGCAGCATGAGGATCGCGGCGGCGACGAGAAAGGACGAAAGGCGGCGATTCACGGAGCGAAATCCTACTGGGCGAGCAGGGCGACAGAGTTGTTCAACGCGTGCAGCAGGATTCCCGGCACGATCGAGCCCGTCTTCTCGTAGAGCAGGCACAGCACGAAGCCGAAAGCGATCAACGGCGGCACGGCGCTGATCCCGGTGAGGGCGTGCAGGGCACCGAAGACCGCGCCGGCCGCGAGGGCGGCCGGGACCAGCGGCAGGCGCTCGCGCAGGCCGCCGAACAGCATCCCGCGGAAGCAGAGCTCCTCGCCGATAGCGGCGCCGAAGACGATCAGCAGGACCTGCACCGGGATCGGACCGAAGCCGTCGGCGATGTCCTCCTGCTCGGGTTCGCCGGCGACGGCCGTGTAGAGGGCCGCGAAGACCAGGTAGGCGAAGATCGCCGCCAGGACCCAGAGGAAGGCCGAAGGGCGGAACCGCCGCACCCCGAGGCGACCCAGCGCCTCGCCCACCGAGCGGGCGCCGCTGGAGCGGGCGATCAGCAGCGGCGCCAGCAGAAAGCCGACCACGGTCCCGAGCTGCATGAGGACGTTGCCGGCCGTGCTGACGTCGCCATCGCCTTCAGCGAAGACGATGGCAGGTGGGATCGCGAGCACGAGGCCGATGCCGAGCGCCAGCAGGAAGCCGAACAGGGCCCCGGAAGGTCCCCAGTTCGAGGGCGGGAAACGGCGCGCGGCAGGCTCGGCGACAGGTCGGGTGGCTAGGTTGCCCTCCATGTCGCCCGCAGTCTCACAGGTCTCGCGCACGACCCGAACGCGGCTGCGCATCCTCCGCCGCCTCGCCTACCTCGGCGTCTTCCTGGTGGTGGCGATGCTGGTGATCGGCCAGTTCACCGAGCTGCAGCGGCTGGCGACCGGCGTCCTCGCCTCGACCGCGCTGGTCGTCGCGGTCGTCGGCTTCGCCGCCCAGCGCACGCTCTCGAACGTGATCGCCGGCGTCCAGATCGCCGTCTCGCAGCCGATCCGGATCGGCGACCGCCTTACCTTCGAAGAATGCGAAGGCCGGGTCACCGACATCACCCTCTCCTACACCTACATCGACCCCGGCGACGGTAGCTCCGTGGTAATCCCCAACCAGCTCCTGACCGAAGGGATCATCCACAACAAGTCGACCGAAGACACGGTCGCCTGACCGAGGTCGGGGGCAGGGACAGCCCCTGTCCCTAAGTACCCTCTCCTTGATGACGCAGCGCAACCGGCGACGTCAGCGCCGTCACGGGGGGATCGGCGCCAAGCTCCTGCTCATTTTCGGTGGTGTCGTCGCCCTGCTCGGGATCGCCGTCATCGCCGTCACCTCATGGGTCCTCGACGTCGCCGCCGACGCCCCCTCGCTGCGCTCCTGCAAGCCGATCGACCGGGGCGGCAACACCGTCGTCTACGCGGCCGACGGCTCGAAGCTGGGTACCGTCGCCTCCCCCGAAGTGCGCTCGCTGGTCTCGATCGACCGGATTCCGAAGAGCATCCAGCTGGCGACGGTGGCGATCGAGGACCAGCGCTTCTACGAGCACGACGCCCTTGACTACGAGGGGATCGTGCGCGCGGCGGTGAAGAACTTCGAGGCCGGCGAAGCGGTGGAGGGAGGCTCGACGATCACCCAGCAGCTGGTCCGCAACCTCTGCATCGCCAAGCCCGAGCGCACGATCGAGCGCAAGATCATCGAGGCCGAGCTGGCCGGGGAGTACGCGAAGCAGCACAGCCGCAAGGAAATCCTCGGCTCCTACCTCAACGTCGCCTCCTACGGGACGATCGAAGGCAGCACCGCGGTGGGGGTGGGCGCCGCCTCGAAGATCTTCTTCTCGAAACCGGTCTGGAAGCTGAGGCTGCCGGAAGCGGCGTTGCTGGCCGGGCTGCCGCAAGCACCCTCCGAATACAACCCGCTGCTCAACCCCGGCACCGCCAAGCAACGCCGCAAGCAGGTGCTGGAGCAGATGGAGGAGCTCGGTTACATCAGCGAGGAGCGCGCCCGGCGGGCGATGGCCTCCGGCCTGCGGGTGAACTTCGACGAGAGCTACTTCGAGCACCGCGAGCCCTTCTTTTTCGATTACGTCGAAGACAAACTGCTGCAGGAGTACGGGGTGAACAAGGTGCGCCGCGGCGGCCTCGAGGTGCACACGACGATCGACGCGGAGCTGCAGGAAGTGGGACTGGGGGCGATGCGCTCGGCGTTGCCGTATTCGGAAGATCCCTCAGCCGCTCTCGTCTCGGTCGACCCCCGCAACGGTCAGATCCGGGCGATGGTCTCGAGCTCGGAATACGAACAGAGCCAGTTCAACCTCGCCGCCCAGGGCCACCGCCAGCCCGGCTCCACCTTCAAGACCTTCGTCCTCACCACCGCGGTCAAGCAAGGGATCGATCCCTACTCGACCTACTACACCTCGAAGCCGCTGGACCTCTACCTCCCCCAGTGGGGGCACTGGACGGTCCACACCGCCGACGAAGGCTATTTGGGGACGGTGAACCTGCAGCAGGCGACGGTCGCCTCCGACAACACCGTCTTCGCCCAGCTCGATCTCGACGTCGGGCCCCAAGCCGTCGCCAGCACGGCAAAGGCGATGGGGATCACGACGGAGCTGGACGGAATCCCGGCGGAGGGTCTCGGCGGGTTGCGGATCGGCGTCTCGCCGCTGGAGATGGCCTCCGCCTACGGCACCCTCGCCGCCGGAGGCCTGCATCGCAAACCGATCGCGGTGGAGAAGGTCGTCTTCCCCAGCGGGCGCGTCGATCGGCCCGAAGGCGGGCGGCCCCAGCGGGTGCTGTCCGAGCCGGCCGCCTGGGAGGTGACGCGGCTGCTGCACGACAACATCACCGAAGGCACCGGCACCGCCGCCTACACCGGCTGCGCCGGCCAGGCCGGCAAGACCGGGACCACCGACGAATACACCGACGCCTGGTTCGCCGGCTACCAACCCAACCTCTCGACCGTGGTCTGGGTCGGCTACCCGGAGTCGAACGACATCTCGATGACCAGCGTGCACGGGATCACCGTCTTCGGCGGCACCTTCCCGGCCGAGATCTGGCACTCCCTCTACACCGGGGCCGGCATCCCCTGCGAAGAGTTCACCGAGCCGGAGGAGCAGATCAGCTGGTCTCCGTTCTACGGGCGCTACGCCCAGGCCAGTCCCAGCGATGACTCCGACTTTGATGGCGGGGCAGGCACCGGAAGCGGCAGCGAGGGATCGCCGCCGCCGGGTTCAGCCGCCGTCGGTGGCTACGACCCGGACGCCTACGCCCCGGGCGCGGGCCAGGACCCGCTGCCGGCGCCGCCACCCCCGCCCTCGCCTCCTCAGAGCGGCGTCGGCGTCGGCGGCGACTCAGCGGGGTAAGGCCGATCGATCCGGGGCTCGCCTACGGCCTCGTCTGGGCCGGCTTTCTCGCGTACCTGGGGATGCTGGCAACGGCGCCGAAGCTCGGTCATCGCATCGTCTGGGGCGCGATCGTCATCTCGGTTGCGGGCTTCGCGGTGGCGCCCGTCCTGCTTTCCCACGACGTCTACAGCTACGTCGACTACGCCCATCTGGGGGTGCTTCATGGGCTCGACCCCTACGTCCACCCGCCGCTGGCCGCGCCCGAGGACCCCGCCTTCGCCCAGGTCACCTGGACCGAAGCGACCAGCGCCTACGGTCCCCTCTTCACCCTCGCCACCTATCCCCTCGCCTGGCTCCCGGTCGGAGGCGCCGTCGCCGTTCTGAAGGGAGTCGCGGCGCTCTCGGTGCTCGGCCTCGCTGCGGTCGTCTCCCGCCTCGCCGCCTGGCGCGGAGTCGACCCGCTGCGCGCGGCCGCCTTCGTCGCCCTCAACCCCCTCGTCCTCATCCACGTCGTCGGCGGCGCCCACAACGACGGCCTGACGATGCTGCTGGCGATGCTCGCCGTCGCCAACTTCCTCAGCGCCCGCGAGCTCAGCGCCGGCACCGCGCTCGCTGCCGCGATCGCCACCAAGGCCTCCGCCGCTTTCCTCATCCCCTTCGCCCTGCTCGGCAGCGCGCGCCGAAGTCGCTTTCTCGTCGGAGTCCTGTTCGCCGCCATCGCGATCGCTCTCGCCGCCTACCCGCCCTTCGGCTGGGACTGGCTGCACGGCTTCGGGCTCGCCGGCAAGAACCAGGACCGGACCAGCCACATGAGCATCCCGATCAGCTTCGCCCGGCTGACCGGTCTCGACCCAGACACCGTCCGCCTCGCCGCCACGATCCTCTTCGCCCTCGCCGTCGCCTACCTCCTCGCCTGGACCTGGCGCGGCGGCGACTGGGTCCGCGCCGCCGCCTGGACCGCCCTCGCCCTCCTCCTCGCCACCGCCTGGCTCCTCCCCTGGTACCTGATCTGGGTCTTGCCCCTCGCAGCCATCTCCCGCGACCGCCCCTTGCAGCTTCTGACCCTGGGCCTCACGGCTTACCAGCTAGGCGCCCGCATTCCCCTGTGAACTTTCGGAAGGAGGGGACGGGTACCCCCTGAACGGCTTGTACTTCTCGGTCATGGCCATCTAGGACTGCCGGCAGACGATCCACCCGAGCAAGTTGAGTGAAGGGGGTACCCGTCCCCTCCCTCGCCACAAGTTAAGCCGAGGGAGTGCCCGCTTCTTCTTGAGCCGCAGCCTCCAGCTCTGCCTCTTCCTCCTCAGGAGACGGATGCAGGATCCCCGTGTGGATGCTCCAGCCCTCTCTGCGTCCCAACGCGGTGACCGCCCCGACGTAGATCAATTCCGCCAGCGTCATCACCCCGCGGACAGCGATCGCGATCAGCGAGCCCAGCGCAAAGCTCTTGCCGGGCAGCGCCCCCTTCACGCCCCAGGCAAAAGCGGCGTCTCTGACCCCGAGCCCGGCCGGGGCGACGATCGTCACCAAGGCCGCGAAATAGCCGATCGCCTGGGCCGAGCCGACCAGGAGGACGTCCTCGAAGGGAATGTAGGTGACCGAGCGGGCGACGCAGTAGAGACCGAGCGCCACCACGATCCAGTTCATCGAGTAGAAGGCGATCAGGGAGATCACTCCGCGCAGGGGGATCACCGCCGGCAGCGGTTCCCGGCCGAAGGCCTGCAGCGCCCGGTTCGCAAGCGGACCGAAGACCTTGGGATGCAGCAACGCGATCGCCGCCGGGATCAACAACAGCACCGCCCACCGGTAGGCATCGCCCTGGAGGTCCGGGTGCTGGATGATGAAGTAGGAGGCGACGATCACCGCCGAGGTGGCGGAGACGGCCTGTTCGTAGACGATGCTCGCGATCGTGATCCGGCGCGGAACCCCCGCCCGTTCGGAGAGCAGCATCCGCCCCAGCACATAGAGGACGCTGCCGGGGACATAACGCGCCAGCAGCGGCTGCCCCCAGGCAACCTGCGCCCGCCCGAAGCCGATCGGGTAGCCGAGGAAACGCAGCGCCAGATCCCAGCCGAAGGCGCTGAGGACGAAGAAGATCGGGAGGATGACGATCGCCGGGATCAGCCAGCCAACGTGAAAATGGACTCCTTCGCTCTGGATCTCCGCCCACTGGTCGATGACCGTGAGCACGAGGAATCCAAAGATCAGCAGGGCAAGGAGGATCTGGAGGAAGAGGCGGACTTTGCGACTGCGCGGCGGCTTCTTCCCGATTTGCGATCCGGCCTCGCCCACCCGGTGCAGGAATGGTTGGCGGCTCTCCACGTCCGTCCGCACCTTAGCCACTGAGTGTCTGGGATAGTCGGGTGATGGGCGAGTTCGAGTTGCTGGCGAAGCTCCGCCAGCGCCTTCCACAAGATGGAGCCCGGGTAAAGCTCGGCAGCGGCGACGACGCCGCGGTCACCGTTCCCGGCGGCGCCACGGCGACTTCAGTCGACGCGATGGTCGAGGGAGTGCACTTCCGCCGCGAGGAGAGCGGCTTGGGAACGGTGGGTCGCAAGGCCCTTGCCACCGCCCTCTCCGACCTGGCGGCGATGGGGGCGGAGGCGGGTGAGGCCTACGTCGTCCTCGGGGCTCCCTCGGACCTGGGGGAAGACGACTTCATCGCGCTCCTCGACGGCCTGCTCGAGATGGCGGCGGCGACCGGCACGACCTTGGCCGGGGGCGATCTCACCCGGGCCCCCGCCCTGACCCTCGCCGTGACCGTGGTGGGGCACGCGGCGACTGCGGAGAAGCTGGTCCCCAGAGGCGGCGCGGAGCCCGGCGATCTATTGGTTGTCACCGGCGTGCTCGGAGCCGCCGCCGCGGGACGTCTCCTGCTCGAAGATCCCGCTCTGAGCTCCGCCGTTCCCGAGACCAGCCTCGACCACCTGCGGGCCCGCCAGCTCGACCCCACCCCCCGGCTCCGTGCTGGACGCGCCCTGGCGGCTGCCGGGGCAAAGGCGATGATCGACCTCAGCGACGGCCTCGCGGGCGATGCCGCCCACGTCTCGCAGGCAAGCGGCGCCCTGCTGCAGATAGATGCCGACTCGTTGCCGCTAGCCGCTGGGGTAGCCGAGATCGCCGCCGCGTCAGGGCGGGATCCCATGCAGCTGGCGGTCGCAGGCGGTGAGGACTACGAGCTGCTCGCCGCGCTGGCCCCCGACCGGCTCGGCGAGGCCTCAGAGGCGCTCGGCGAGGTCGCGGAGTTGACGCTGACGCCGATCGGCGAGGTTCGCGCCGGGGCTGGAGTCGAGATCAGGCTGCCCGAGGGTGGGCTGCTGGAGGTTCGGGGTTATGACCATTTTGCGAAGCCGTAGCGTGAATTCCCGTCAACAGCTCCCTGACGCCGCGACGGCTCAGCATCGCCGATGCGACCTGGGCGGGATCTGGCCTGTAGCTGCCGGATTCAACGAGGGATTTCAGTTCCTGGGCTTGCATGTTCTTCGCGATCTATATCGGCCCCGGCACTCAGACCCTTAGTTCTTGGTAGTCGCACATGCGTCCAAAGGACAACGGTTACTAACCTAGTAGGCGTGCCCAACGGCTCCACTCGCATTCTCCTCGTCGATGACGAGCAGTCGATCCAGACCTTGCTCAGCTATCCGCTGCGCAAGGACGGGTACCACGTCACCTCAGCCCTCGACGGCCACGAAGCGCTTCGTCGATTCGAGGAAGGGCGCTTCGACCTGGTGATCCTCGACCTGATGCTGCCGCAGATGGGCGGGGTCGAAGTCTGCCGCCAGCTGCGCTCGCGCAGCCAGGTCCCGATCATCATGCTGACGGCAAAAGGGAGCGAGACCGACAAGGTTGCGGGCCTCGAGGTCGGCGCCGACGACTACATCACCAAGCCCTTTTCGATGCGCGAGTTCCGCAGTCGGGTGAAAGCGGCGCTGCGGCGCTCACGGATGGGGGGCGAGACGAAGGAGGGGGGCGCGATCGAGTGCGCGGACCTGACGATCGACTTCGACCGCCGCCTGGTCACCCTGGCCGAGGAGGAGGTCAAAGTCACCTACGTCGAGTTCGAGATCCTCGGCGCCCTCGCCCGCTCTCCCGGCCGGGTCCTCACCCGCGAGACCCTGCTCGAGCACGTCTGGGGAGACTCCGACTACCGCGACCCGCGCACCGTTAACGTCCACATCCGCCACCTGCGCGAAAAGCTCGAGGCGGATGCGAAGGAACCGGACTACCTCTTCACCGTGCGCGGGGTCGGCTACCGCTTCCGGGAGTAATTCATGAGGGGGCTCCGGCTCAGCGACCTCGCCAGCCGCATCACCTTGATCTCGATCGCGATCGCGGTCGGCGCCACCGCGGTCGTCTACCTCTACGCGGTCACGATCGGCGGATCGGCCAGTGGCAACGACCCGGTCAAGCTGGAGATCCTCACCGGGGGGCTGATCGCCACCGCGATCGCCACCGCGCTCGGTCTCTACTACACCCGCGCCGCGGCCAGCAACATCCAGCGCCTCCAGGAAGCCGCCCGCAAAGTGGCCGATGGCAACTTCGAAACGACGATTCCGGTCGCTTCCGTCGGCCAGCTGGGCCAGCTCGCCCGCACCTTCAACGAGATGCAGCGCCGCCTCGCCGAGCTCGACAGCGCCCGCAAGCAGTTCATCGCCAACGCCTCGCACGAGCTGCGCACCCCGATCTTCAGCCTCGGCGGCTTCGTCGAGTTGCTCGAAGAGGAGGATCCCAGCCCCGAGGAGCGGGCCGAGTTCGTGCGGACGATGCGCCAGCAGATCGAGCGCCTGACGAAGTTGACGACGGACCTGCTCGATCTCTCCCAGCTCGACGCCGGCGCGGTCGTGATGCGCGCCAGCACCGTCGACCTCACTGCTCTCGCCCGAGAGGTGACGAGGGAGTTCGGCGCTCGTGCCGAACTCCGCGGCTCACGCCTGCAGCTGCGTACCCCCCATCAGCCGGCGATCGCCCTCGGCGACCCTGATCGGGTGCGTCAGATCATCCGTATCCTGCTTGACAACGCCCTCACCCACACTCCCGAGGGCACCGACGTCACCGTGACCACCTACTCCGCCAACGGCCGCGCTGAGCTAACCGTCTCCGATGAGGGGCCCGGGATTCCACAGCGTGCCCAGAAACGGATTTTCGAGCGCTTCTACACCGCCGACAAAGCCGGCGGCTCCGGCCTCGGCCTCGCGATCGCGACCGAGCTCGCCCAGCGGATGAAGGGGGAGATCACGATCAGCTCCAGCCGCCGCTTCACCGCCTTCACCCTGGACCTGCCGCCCGGCATGCCCGCGGTGACCTCACTTCGAATCAACCGCCCCCCCGTCAGGGCGGGCGCGTGAAGCGGCTCAGCGTCCTCCTGGCGTTGTTGGTCTGCCTGGGGCTGATCGTCGGCTGTGGGTCTGACAGTGGCGACTCGATCTCGACGGTTCCATCGGAGGAGCCCGCGGCGGCCGCTGAAGCCGAGCCCCAGGTGGTGATCGAGACCTCCAGTCCCGGCTTCGACGCCGCCCAGGTCTTCGAGGAGGCCTCGCCCGGCGTGGTGACCATCCGCTCCGTCTTCGGGGAGGCCGGCGCGGCCGAGGGGTCCGGCTTCGTCCTCAACGACGACGGTGAGATCGTCACCAACGCCCACGTCGTCACCGATGAATCCAGCGGCGATCGCAAGCCGGCCGAGGAGGTCTTCGTCGAGTTTCAGGATCGCAACGTCGTCCCTGCCGAGATCATCGGCTTCGATCCGTTCGTCGACGTTGCCCTGCTGCGAATCGAGCCCAACGGGATCGCGCTGCAACCGCTGGAGCTGGGAGACGACCAGGAGCTTCACGTCGGTCAACCCGTCGCCGCGATCGGCAGCCCCTTTGGCGAGCAGCAGTCCCTGTCCGTTGGCGTCGTCTCCGCCACCGACCGCTCGGTCCGCTCCCTCACCCAGTTCCAAATTGCCGGCGCAATCCAAACCGATGCCTCGATCAACCCCGGCAACTCCGGTGGCCCACTGCTCGACGCGGGGGCCCGGGTGATCGGGATCAACCAGCAGATCGAGACCAGCTCCGGCGCCAACGACGGGGTCGGGTTCGCGGTGCCGATCTCCTCGATAAGACGGTCGATCGAGCAGTTGCGCGAGGACGGAGAAGCCGACTACGCCTACATCGGCGTCTCCACCCAGGCGCTCTATCCCCAGCTCGCCCGCAAGCTCGGACTCGACACCACCTTCGGGGGCCTCGTCTCCGAAGTCGTCTCGGATGGGCCGGCGGAGAAGGCCGGCCTCGAGGGCGGCGAGGACAAACTCGAATTCCAGGCCGTGCCCTACCGCACCGGCGGTGACGTGATCCTGAAGGTCGACGACCGCAGCATCGTCAGGCCCGACGACCTGGCGGAAGTGATCGCCGCCCACCAGCCCGGCGAGGAGGTGACGTTGACCATCCTCCGCGACAGCGAGGTGAAAGAGGTCGAGCTCACCCTCGGCAAGCGCCCCGACAGCACGACGTCCGGCTAGCCCGATCCTTCCCGAGCGGGCGGCTGGACGCCGTGTCGCCGCCCATCGGTGTAGAACTCCAGCCTTGCTTCAGGAAGTCGCCCTCGGCCACAAGACCCTCACCGACTACACCCACATCGTCGGCAAAGAGTTGACGGAGCAGATCCGTGAGCTCGCAGAGCCCCTGAAAGGGAAGCGAATCCTGCACGTCAGCGCCACCGCTTTCGGCGGCGGCGTCTCCGAGATCCTCTACACGCTGGTACCGCTGATGCGCGACGTCGGTCTCGACGCCCACTGGCACGTGATCTTCGGCAAAGAAGAGTTCTACAACGCGACCAAGCTCCTGCACAACTCGCTCCAAGGCGCCGAGGAGACGCTCAGCGACGAACAGTGGGAGATCTTCGACGAGATCAACCAGATCAACGCCGAGGGGCTGCAGGGCGAGTGGGACGTCGTCATCGTCCACGACCCGCAGCCGATCGGCCTGCTCCGCGGCGCGAAAGCGAAGGGCGACAACTGGATCTGGCGCTGCCACATCGACCTCTCGACCCCGAACCCGGCGCCGATCGCCCGCCTGCTGCCGATGATCGAAGAGTACGACGCGAGCGTCTGGCACATGGAGAAGTACGTCCCCCACGGGATGGGCAAGCACCGCGACGAGGTGCGGATCGTGCCACCGGCGATCGACCCGCTCTCGCCGAAGAACATGGCCTTCTCGCCCGAGGACGCCGCCTTCGTCTGCCGCCAGTTCGGGATCGACGTCGACCGGCCGCTGATCACCCAGGTCTCCCGCTTCGACCCATGGAAGGATCCGATCGGCGTCATCGACGCCTACCGCCAGGTGACCGCGCAGGTCCCGGAGGCGCAGCTGGCGATGGTCGGCTCGATGGCCACCGACGATCCCGAGGGGATGGAGTACTTCCAGAAGACCTTCGAATACGCCGACGGCGACGAGGACATCAAAATCCTCAGCAACCTCAACAACGTCGGCGCGATCGAGGTCAACGCCTTCCAGTCGCAGTCGGACATCTGCCTGCAGAAGTCGATTCGCGAGGGCTTCGGGCTGACCGTGACCGAGGCGCTCTGGAAGGGACGGCCGACGATCGCAGGGAACGTCGGCGGAATCCCACTGCAGATCGAGGACGGCATCAGCGGCTTCCTCGTCAACTCACCCGCCGAGTGCGCCGAGCGTTGCCTGGAGATCCTCCGCGACCCCGGCCTTGGCAAGCAGCTGGGGCGCGAGGGCAAGGAGCACGCCAGGCGTCGGTTCCTCACCCCGCGCCTGCTGCGCGACTGGCTGAAGCTGTTCGACGACGTCAGCAGCTAGCGCGCCGGCGGTACCCCAAAGTCGGTACCCCTTAGTCTCTGCGGCGTGAGCTCCTCACCGCTGATCATCGTCTCGAACCGGGGTCCGCTCCAGTTCGAGCGCGACGAGAGCGGCGAGCGGACGGTCCGGCGCGGCGGCGGTGGCCTGGTCACCGCTCTCTCGGGGCTCGTCTCCCACCGCGACGCGCTCTGGATCGCCTCGGCGATGACCGACGAGGACATCGCCGTCTCCGACGAGGCAGGCGGCCCGATCGAGCAGGAGCTGGACGGGATCAGCTACCGGGTCCGGTTGGTCGGCAGCGACCCCGACGCCTACGACCGCTTCTACAACGTCATCGCCAACCCGATCCTCTGGTTCATCCAGCACTACCTCTGGGACATCTCCAACGCGCCGGACATCCGCCAGCAGGAGATCGACGCCTGGGACCACGGCTACCAAGAGGTGAACCGGGACATCGCCGGGGCCGTCCTCGCCGAGATCGAGAACCAGGAGAGCCCGCTGGTGATGCTGCACGACTACCACCTCTACACGGCACCGGGGATGATCAAGGAGGAGCGTCACGACGCCTTCCTCCACCACTTCGTCCACATCCCCTGGTCACAGCCGGACAGCTGGCGGATCCTGCCGACGCGGGTTCGCAACGCGATCTTCGAAGGGATGCTCGCCAACGACATCATCGGCTTCCACACCCATGCCTACTGCATCAACTTCCTCCGCTGCTGCGACGAACTGCTGGAGGACGTGGACGTGGACTACAACTCCGCCGAGGTGCGACACGGCGGCGGCCGGACGATCGCGCGGGCCTATCCGCTGGGGATCGACGCCCAGCGCCTGGAGCGGGCGGCTGCTTCACCCGAGGTCGCCGAGGCCGAGCGGGAGGTGCTCGAGCGCCGGCGCCAGCACCTGATCATCCGGGTCAACCGAGCCGACCTCTCGAAGAACGTGCTGCGTGGCTTTACCGCCTTCGACACCTTCCTCACCCAGCACCCGGAGTTCCGCGAAAAAGTCACCTTCATCGCCCACCTGCAGCCCTCGCGGCAGGACGTGCCCGAGTACGCCGAGTACCTGGAGCGGATCGAGGCTCTGGTCGCGGTCGTCAACCACCGTCACGGCACCACCGACTGGATGCCGATCGACCTCAAGATCTACGAGAACTTCTACGACGCCGTCGCCCGTTACAAGCACTTCGACCTGCTGATGGTCAACTCTCTCTTCGACGGGATGAACCTGGTCGCCAAGGAGGCACCCGCTGTCAACACCCGCGACGGGGTGTTGATGCTCTCCGAGAACACCGGCTCCCACCAGGAGCTGATCGATTACGCAATCTCGGTCAATCCCTTCGACATCCAGGAGCAGGCCGACGCGATCCACCGCGCCCTGACCATGGACCCCGAGCAGAAGCGGCAACGGGCGGAGGGGCTGCGCCAGATCATCTTCTCCCACAATCCCGGTGACTGGGTCGACGACCAGCTGAAGGACATCGAAGCCGCACGCTCCGCCTCCGCCTGAGACGAGGGGGGCAGAATCAGTCGCCGCCACTCCTTGGACAGGAGTGGGTGCGATTCGAGTCAGATGGGTCAGCGTGGCGAAGGGAGCGGCGATTGCCGTCGGCACCCTCCTGGCCCTGCAGGCGCTGCCTGGACTTCTGCGCGCGCCCCAGGCGCCGCCGTTGGAAGCCGACGTCGGGCTGCCGCGGGTCATCGTTCCCTCGGAGCCATCTCCCGAGGAGTCGCGGCTCGAAAAGCCCCCTACGCGTGCGAATGGAACCACGAGGTCAGGAGGGCGACGGAGGTCGCGGCGAACCGGATCGGCAGCCAAGGACGCGATCAGCAGCAAGCCACTGCGACGCGCCAAACATCGGCCCCGAAAGCCACGCCCCGTCGATTCTCCTTCCCCACCACCCACGGTCGCCGTGCCGCCTCCCGAACCGGTTCCCGATGAACCACCCACGGTCGCCGTGCCGCCGGCGGTGGCGCCCGCACCCCCTCCCGTCAGCGACGGCTCAGAAGAGTTCGCCCCGCACTAGCCCCATCCCGCCGCTATAGTCCTTCGCCGTTTTGGCCGCACCCCGTGAATACGAGCTGGTCCTGATGCTGGACCCCCAACTGGATGCGCCGGCGCGCGACGCCTTGGCGCAGGAGGCGCGTGGCCAAATCGAGTCCTCCGGCAGCCTCAAACACGAGAACAGCTGGGGTCTGCGGAAGATGGCCTACGAGATCAACCACCGCACCGAGGCGGATTACCGCTGGATGCGGTTCGAGGCTCCAAGCGATCTGCTCGACACGCTCGACCACAACCTGAAGATCGCCGACGGCGTCCTCCGCTTCCGCATTTTCAAGGTCGATCCCGACGCACCGGTGCTGGTGCCGCCCGCCGCAACCGCCGCCCCTGGGCCGCGGGAGCGCAGTGCCCAAGGAGCCCGCGAGGACCGCGGCGACTCCGGCGACGATTCTGACGAGTAGCTCAACCGGCAGCGACCGTCGCTGTTTGCGGGAACCCGCTCCCCGGGGGGGCGAGTAGAGCCGACCATCTCCTTAGACTGGAACCCGATAAGCGAATCCAGAGGGAGTGAGTGAATTGGCAGCTTCGAACGTGAACGTGGTGGTCGTCACCGGGAATCTGACCCGGGATCCGGAGCTGCGTCACACTGGCGGTGGAACGGCCGTCTGCGACATGCGCGTCGCCGTCAACAGCCGTCGTAAAGACCAGAGCGGCAACTGGGTGGACAAGCCCAACTACTTCGATGTCACCGTTTGGGGAGCACAGGGCGAGAACTGCGCCAACTATCTCTCCAAGGGCCGACCCGTAGCGATCGAAGGGCGGCTGGACTGGCGCGAGTGGGAAGCCAAAGACGGCGGCAAACGCCAGGCGGTCCAGATCATCGCCAACACCGTCCAGTTCCTCGGCTCGCGCGACGGCTCCGGTGGCGGCGGCAATGGCAATGGCGGCGGCGGGGGCTTCACCCCCCAGAGCGACGTGCCCGCCGACGAATCCGACTTCGGCAGCGCTCCGGCCGGCGCCGGCGGTGGAGGCGGCTCCGAAGACGACATTCCTTTCTAGTCACCTCACAGGGCGTCGCAATGCGGCGCCCTGTAGCATCTCGCGCCGATGGCCAGAGCACGTGAGACTTCGAATTCGACCCCGCGGCGCGGCGGCAGGCGGGGCGCCGACCGCGCCCGCCCGCGCAAATACACGCGGGTCAACTCCGAGGTCGTCGACTACAAGGACCTGAACCTGCTGCGGCGCTTCCTCTCCGACAAGGGGAAGACGCGCGGCCGTCGGGTCACCGGACTTTCCCGCCGCCACCAGCGTCAGCTCTCGGTGGCGGTGAAGCGGGCGCGCGAGATCGCCTTGCTTCCTTACGTCGGAGAGCGCTGATGGCGCAGGCGATCCTGCTGCAGGACGTCGAGTCCCTCGGCGAGCGCGGCCACGTCGTCAACGTCGCCCCCGGTTACCTGCGCAACTACCTGGTCCCTCGCAAGCTGGCCCAGCCGGCGACGGCGGGTGCGCTGGAGGAAGCAAAGCGCCGGATGGAGTCGGCTGAGCGCGCCGCGAAGGCACGTGCCGAACGTGAAGCGGAGGCAGCCGGCCTGCTCTCCAAGACCGTCCTGACGATCCACCAGCGCGCTGGCGAGGACGGGAAGCTGTTCGGCTCGGTCGGCCCAAAGGAGATCGTCGACGCCCTCAGCGAGGCCCGCGACCTTCGCTTCGAGAAACGTCAGATCCGGCTCGAGCAGCCGCTGCGCGAACTCGGCACCTTCATGGTCGAGATCGAGCTCTCCGACGGCACCATCGCCGCCGTGAAGACGATCATCAGCGAGGAGAAGTAGTCCTCCTTCGTCGTCGCAGGTCCGGCTGGGCTCGCTCCGAGCGGGCGACGGTAGGCCTCGCCGCGATCGCCCTGGGTGCCGCCGGCACGGTCATCGTCGGCCAGTTCAGCCGCATGTTCGCCCGCCGAGCGAGCGAGGCGCACGACTCCGAAGCCCTGCTCGAATCGGCTCCTGCCGCCGCCGCCGACACCGTCGGAGTCGCCGTTCGCGGCTATGCCGAGGCGTCGCGCAGCGAAACCGTGCTCTTCAACCTCCTCGGAGGATTCCTCGGAGCCTTCGCGCTCGTCCGCCTCTCGACCTGGGGGATCCGCGACGAACGCGGGCCCTTCCGCAACGTCCACATCGGCGGCCGCCACATCCACCACTTCGTCCCCGGGATCCTGCTCGCCTTCGCTTCCGGCACCGCCGCCCTGCTCACCGACGACGACGCGGCCGAGCAGTGGCTGGCGGTCCCGATGGGCGCCGGCATCGGCCTCACCTTCGACGAGGCCGCCCTCCTCCTCGACCTTCGCGACGTCTACTGGACCCGGGAAGGCCTCCTCAGCGTCCAGCTCAGCCTCGGTGCCACCGCGATTCTCAGCGTTGCCATCCTCACCCTCCGCATGCTCCGCCGCGGCGAGCTCCGCCAGGAGCAGGAGGGCCTGATCCCACCCGGCCAGCACCACCAGCTCTCCTTCGGAACTGCCGCATAAGCGTCACGAAAGTGTGAATTCCTTTTCACGGGATTTGCACGGTAGGGACGCGTCGCCGCTTTACGCCTCTGGTTTGCTTGCAGAGCCCCTTCTCCCGCCTCCGGTTCCGCCGCGCGGGCGCCTTTACTGAGACCGATGCCGCAGCCCGCCACCCACGTCCCCCCCCAGAACATCGAGGCCGAGGAGTCGGTGCTCGGGGCGATGCTGGTCGCCGAGTCGACGCTGACGCGGGTGATCGACGAGGTGAAGCTGAACGCAGCCGACTTCTACCTCGACAAGCACCGGTTGATCTTCGAGGTGATCCACGACCTCTACGCCGTCTCGCAGCCGGTCGACGAGCTCACGGTCAGCGAGGCGCTGACCCAGCGCAACAAAGCTGAGGAGGCCGGCGGACGCCACTACGTCTCCGAGCTGGCCGCAAAGGTCCCCGCCGCCGCCAACGCCAAGCACTACGCCGAAATCGTCCAGCAGAACTCGCTGCTGCGGCGGCTGCTCGGCGCCGGCCAGGAAATCCAGGGTTGGGTCAACCAGCGCGACGGCGAACCGCGCGAGCTCTCCGAGCGGGCCGAGAAACTGCTCTTCGAGGTCGCCCACAAAGAGCAGGCGAGCGACTTCAAACTGCTCGGCGAGATCCTCCACGGCGAGGTCGACCGGCTGGAGAAGCTCTCCACCGGCGAGATCGAACTGACCGGCACCCCCTCGGGCTTCCGCGACGTCGACGCGGTCACCGGCGGCTTCCAACCGGGGAACCTGATCATCGTCGCCGCCCGCCCGGCGATGGGCAAGAGCGCGCTCGTCGCCAACATCGCCGAAAACGTGGCGGTGAAGAACCAGAAGGCGGTCGCCTTCTTCTCGCTCGAGATGTCCGAGGTCGAGCTGGCGCAGAGGTTCATCGCCTGCCGGGCGCGGATCTCCGGCGACAAACTGCGCAAGGGACAGGTCTCCAAACGCGACTGGCCGAAAGTGCTGCGCGCCTGCAACGAGCTGGAGGAGGCGCCGCTGTGGTTCGACGACTCCTCCGACCTCGGGATCCTCGACCTGCGGGCGAAGGCGCGGCGCCTGCACGCCCAGGAACAGGAGCGCGGCGGCCTCGGCCTGATCATCCTCGACTACATCCAGCTGATGCGCTCCGACGACCACCGCGCCAACCGGGTCGAGCAGGTCGGCCAGATCAGCCGCGGGCTGAAGATCCTCGCCCGCGAGCTGGAGGTGCCGGTGGTGGCGATCTCCCAGCTCTCCCGCGCGCCCGAGCAGCGGACGCCGCCGAAGCCGCAGCTCTCCGACCTGCGCGAGTCCGGGCAGATCGAGCAGGACGCCGACGTCGTCGCCTTCCTCTACCGCGAGGACTACTACCGCGACCCCGACGAGGAGCCCGACGGCCTTGCCGACCTGATCATCGCCAAGCATAGGAACGGCCCGATCGGGACCAGGAAACTGGTCTTCCTCGACCGCTATCCCAAATTCGCCGACCAGGCCCACCAGGAGCCCCCGATCGAGCAGCCCTCCGGGGAAGCTCCTCCTCCCTTCGAGGACGCCGCGGCGACGGGGCCTGACTTCTGATGCCCGCGATCGCCCGCTCCGAGCCCTTCCGCGAACAGGCCTGCCCGCTCGGCGTCTGCGACGGCTCCGGTTGGATCCTCGGCCCCGAAGACGTCGCCCGGGCCTGCCAGTGCCGGACCGAGCGTCTCAACCGCGGCCGCAGCCGTGGCATCTCCTCGGTGATCCCGACGCGCTATCGCGGCGTCTCCTTCGACCGACCCCCGGTCTCGGACATGGCGCGCGACCTGCAGACCAAGATCGCTGTCAACGAAGTTCGCGGCTACATCGACGAGCTGGATTCGCGGCTGGAAGAAGGCAGGGGACTTTGGCTCTTCGGCGACACCGGCACCGGCAAGACGACGCTGGCGATGCTGATCTCGAAGGCAGCGCTGGAAGCCGGCAAAACCGTCGCGATCTATTCTCTGCCGAAGCTGCTGGCCCGGATTCGCCGTACCTATGACTCCGAGCCGGGAGGCGATTCCTACCTCTCCTTCTTCGAGCGCCTCACCTCGGTCGACCTCCTTCACATCGACGACCTCGGTGCCGAGAAACGCTCAGATTGGGTCCTCGAGCAGCTTTATGCGTTGGTCAATGAGCGCTATGAGGCCGAGCGCTCGGTCGTGATTACGACCAACCTCCCCCATCCCGAGCTCGAGGAGCAGATCGGCTCCCGCACGGTCTCACGACTGACCCAGATGTGCGACGAGGTGGAGGTCCGCGGCGACGACCGTCGGTACGGGAAGTACGACAGAGCCGCCTGACCGTCACAATCCCCGACGGCATGCCAGGAGTGGTCATAGTCGGAGCCCAGTGGGGCGATGAGGGGAAGGGGAAGGTCGTCGACCTCCTCGCCGAGCGGGCTACCGCGATCGTCCGCTTCCAGGGCGGCAACAACGCCGGCCACACGATCGTCCGCGAGGGCGAGGAGTTCAAGTTCCACCTGATCCCCTCCGGGATCCTCCACTCGGACAAGACCTGCGTGATCGGCAACGGCGTCGTCGTCGACCCGCGGGTGCTGCTGGGGGAGATCGACGGGCTGAAACGGGCGGGGGTCAGCGTCAACAACCTCCGCCTCTCCGCCAACGCGCACCTGATCATGCCCTACCACGTGCTGCTCGACTCGGCCGGGGAGACGAAGCTGGGCAAGCTCTCGATCGGCACCACCCGGCGCGGGATCGGCCCCTGCTACGCCGACAAGGCGCTGCGGCTGGGGATCAGGGTCCAGGACCTGCTCGACGAGAAGATCCTGCGGACGAAGATTCGCGCCGCGCTGGAGCCCAAGCAGCAGGCGCTGCGCGAGCTCTCGGTACAGCGGCGCAAGCAGCTGAAGGAGGCGGGCGAGGAAGCGAAGCCCAGCGAGGGCACCGCCGCCGTTCCCGATCCCCGCCTCGACCTGCACGCGATGGTCGAGGAACACGTCAGCTTCGGCCACCGGCTGGAGCCGCACATCGCCGACACCGCGCGCCTCTGCTGGGACGCGCTCGACCGCTCCGAGACGGTGATCTTCGAGGGGGCGCAGGCGACCCTGCTCGACCTCGACCACGGCACCTATCCCTTCGTCACCTCCTCCAACCCGATCGCCGGCGCGGCCTGCGTCGGCGCCGGCGTCGGCCCGAAAGACATCGACGAGGTCTGGGGAATCGCCAAGGCCTACGCGACCCGCGTCGGCGCCGGGCCCTTCCCGACCGAGCTCTTCGACGACGTCGGCGAGCAGATGCTGCAGCGCGGCCACGAGTTCGGGACGACGACGGGCCGGCGGCGGCGCTGCGGCTGGATCGACCTCGTCGCGCTCCGCTACGCCGTCCGCCTCAACCGCATGGACGCGCTGGCGATCACCAAGCTCGATGTCCTCAGCGGCATCGGCCCTCTGCGGGCGGCGGTCCGCTACCGCTCCAAAGAAGGCGCGGAGCTCGACACCTTCCCCTACCACCAGTCGATCCTCCACTCGGCGACGCCGGAGTACGAAGAGCTGCCGGGTTTCGATCTCGATCTCACCTCCTGCCGCCGCGCGGACGACCTGCCGCGCGAGGCACGCGATTACCTCGGCTTCATCTCCGACTTCGTCGGGGTGCCGATCCGCTTGGTCGGCGTCGGGCCCGATCGTGAGCAGGTCATCTGGCTCGAGCCTTAGAAAAGAATCGCGCACCGGTGGGGGGGCTGCTCTACAGTCTGTGGGGTGGCTTCCACTAGACGCTCGGCAAAGTTGAACGAGCGGCTGCCCCGGGGAAGACACGGTTTGCCGAGGGAGGCGGTGACCGAGTCCCAGCGCAACCGCATCCACCAGGCAATCATCGAGGTGGTCTCCAAACGCGGTTATCCGGAGACCCGGGTCGTCGACGTGATCGGGGTCGCCGGAGTCTCCCGTAAGACCTTCTACGAACTCTTCGACAGCAAGGAGGACTGCTTCCTCGCTGCTTATGACGTGCTGCTCGAAAACCTGCTGGGCGACACGACGGACGCCTTCGAGTCGCAGCCGGGGACGAGCTGGGCGGAGCGAATGCGCGCCGCCCTCGGAGCCCTGCTCCTGCACCTGTCCCAGCATCCCGATCAAGCCCGGTTCGCGATCGTCGAGGTGCTCGCCGCCGGCCCGAAGGCGCTCGCACGTCGGGACGCGGCGCTGCGCCAGTTCACGGGCTTTCTCGAGTCCGGGCGCTCGGAGACCTCGGTCGAACTGCCCGGCATCACCTCGCTCGCGATCGCCGGCGGCATCAACGAGCTCGTCTACAGCGAGATCCTCCACGGCGCGGTCGGCCAACTTCCCAGCCGCCTCCCGGACCTGATGTTCTGGGTGACGCTGCCTTTCCTGGGGGCCGAAGGCGCCGCTGCGGAGCGCGAGCGGACGCGTTTGGCGAAGCTGCACTCCTGACAGCCCTCGACCAAGCCGCTCCTTTTAGGCTCCTGAGGGGTTTAGGAAGAACGCGGGGGTGGTAGTTTGACCCGCTGGAAGACCTTCCAAAAGTTCTGACGGCATCGGACCCGTGGACGGGCAGGCCGCAAAGGAGAGATATAGGGATATGCGTAAGTACCTGATGTTGACGATGGCCATTGCGGCCCTGATCGCCGTCAGCGTGGCAGGCATTGCCACCGGCGCCGATAAACCGGTGACGGTGGAAGCCGGCAATCTCGTATTCACCTTCAACGGCGGCTTCAACCCGGACAAGCTCCCGAAGAACAAACTCGCGCCGATCAGCCTCACCGCTTCGGGCAAAATCTCGACCAAGGACGGCACCCATCCGCCGGCCCTGAAGGAAACGATCGTCGAAACCGACAAGAACGGCGCCATCAACGTCAAGGGCCTGCCCGTCTGCAAGTCCGGACAGCTGCAGTCCCGCGACACCAAGGCTGCTGAAAAAGCGTGCAAGAAAGCCATCATCGGCACCGGCCAGACCACCGTCGAGGTCCAGTTCCCGGAATCGAAACCGATCGACGTCAACAGTAAGTTGCTCGTCCTCAACGGCGGCTTCAGCGGCGGAACGACCACCCTCTACATCCACGCCTACTTCTCGGCGCCGGTTACGGGGGCTATCGTCACCACCCTGAAAATCAAGAAAGTCAAGAACGGCCGCTACGGCCTCAAAACCGTCGCGACGATCCCGAAAATCGCCGGCGGCAGCGGTTCTGTGAAGACGTTCAACCTGACGATCAACAAGAAGGGCGTCCTCCTGGCGAAATGCGCGGACGGCAAGCTCCAGGCGAAAGCGACCGCCGTCTTCTCCGACGGGACCAAGGCCTCGGCCGGGATCATCCGGACCTGCACCGGGACCTGAGGAAGTAAGAGTCCAAGGAGACTACCCCTTGCGACAAGCAGCTGGAAAGGGCGGCCTCCGGGCCGCCCTTTTTCATGCCCGGGACCGACCCCTCCGGTTGCGCCCCCGGAAGAGCCGTAGTACAAATGGGCAGACTCGATTAAACGTAGTTGTTTAGATTGGCGGCGATGCTCTCAGGCGGCGACAGCATGTCCACTGCGGTTGAAAGCGCAAAGGAGCAGGACCTGAAGCCTCTTGCCGAGCAATGCGCCGAGGACCTGGGCCTCGACCGCGGGCGGCTGGAGACGATGGAGTCATACCTCCAGGACGCCTGGTTCTTCGGGGTCAGAACCGGGCACGCCGTGATCGTCGAGACGAAGATGGGCAGGACCGACCCGGCGCCGGTGATCGCCAGCATGCAGGATGAGTTCCAGGACCTGATGGAACGGATGGCCGAGGCACTCAACACGACGCTGGGCGCCACGGTCGCCGCCTGGGACTACCTCGGCCGCGCTTGGATAGCGGGAGCCAGGTTCTGGGAAGTGGAGATTGCCGCGCGACTGATCGAACAGCAGGCAGGAAGCTTCGAGGAAGCGCTGCGGCGCCTCGAGTAGAAAGCTCGAAGCGCCGCAACCCAAGGGGTCTAGATCCTGCTACATACTTTGAAGCCGTACTCAGCTGCCAATTTGTCCGGCTCGGCGAAGGCCCCTCTTTCGCTGGTCAACGCAGCCTGAGGGTCCGCTTCGATTTCTTCCACGGCCTTTTCGAAGCCCTCGACGATCGCGGTCGCCTGGTCGTCAGGAGCGCCGAGATCGGCCAGTTCTTCGGTCATGGTCGCGATCGGCGGCAATGCCACGTCGGTCACCAGCCTTTCCTGAACCTCTTTTCCAGCGCCCTGATTCGCTTTGTCTTTGAACGCCTTTTCCAGCCCGGCGTTCTTCTTGTTTTCCGCTTCCTGGCAGATCGCATCGCCCTGCTTGATGAATTCCGCCTTCGTCAGCGACTCGTCGTCGCCACCGCCGCAGCCAGCTACGAAGGCAGCCATCGCAAACACCACTGCCGATATCGCCACGAATCCCCTATACACGCCGCTCTCCCTCCAGGTTGCTTGATTGCTGCGGAGAACCTAAAGCAAAACGAGCGGAAGTCAATCCCTGCAGACAAAAGAAAGCGCGCGGCAGTTGCCTGCCGCGCGCTTCTACAACTTCGACCTGATTATCTCTTAGTAAACTTTACCGCGAGAAACCAGTTCGAGGTCAATGTTCTGAACGGTTTCGTTGGAGCCCGAGGGCGCCGGGAGACCGGACTGGGAATTGACCAAACCGTTGATGCTGATCGGAATGAACCCGAACAGCGTCAGGACGCAGCCGGTCGCACCAGGCGCGGCAAACGTTTTGTCGCTGAAGACACCGCCGGGAACTGTGAGGATCCCGCTCGCATCTTCGGCGAAGCCCGGTGACACTTCTTCCCCGAGAACAAGTTTGATCGGGTTAGCCGGGGAACCGACGTAACAATTGTTCCCCAGAGCCGGGTTGATCAGGTGCACGCGGATCGGCAGTTTGAACGCGCCGGCCACTTCGGGCTGGCCGACCAATTCGGTGACGGCGAACAGCTGGAGCGCTTCGATGCTGAGGAAGTTCACCAGCCAATCGAGACCGGTGAGGCCGATGACGCCACCGGGAACGAGCTGTTTGACCGGAGTCAGTCCGCCTGTTGAGTTGGCTTGGAAATTTTCAAGCCCTTCGTTGGCGCCGCCGGTCAGCGACATCGGTTTCGAGATGGGAACGGTTTTGCTCCCCATCTTGAAGAAGCCGCCTTTGATGATGGTGCGCACGCAGACGTTGGTTTCCGCAACCTGAGCTTCGCTAGGACAACCAGCGAACTGCGTGTATCCCGCTTTGGGCGTAGGCGATGCCTGCGCCAACGGGGCCATGAGGGCCAATGCCGCCACCGCTGCAAAAGCAGCCAGAAGCGGCTTCCTAAGGTTCAACTTCATCTCACTCTCCCTGTTTTTGGACTGGCTTCAGTCCCGGGACGGGACTCTTGTCGTGCATCATCGCTGATAATCCCGAGAAGTCAAGACACTTTGTCTTTAAGACGTTCCTGTTTCTAATTAGCGTTCGCTAAGGGTGGACCTGATCAGAAGACCTGCAGGCGATCTGGACTTTGCACCCTGTCCAGGGGAGGTGGGGGGAATTCGAAAGCCTCTCCTGCATGGTCGAACCGCGGCGGGCGCCCCCGGCGCCCGCGGGCTACTTCCCCTTGCCGCCCTTGCCCTTGCCCTTGCCTGGCTTCCCCTTGCAGCTCGTCCCCACCGGCGGGCTGGTGTCGTAGCGCCGCCCGTTCTGGCCGGTCAACTGCAGCTTCACCCGGCGGGTCTTGGTGCAGAGGTTGGCGCTGTTTTGCAAAAGGCCCTTCTTGCCGCCCTTGAGGTCGAGGGTGAACTTGGTCACCGGGGCGTCGGGGACGCTTAGGAAGCGGGTTCTGAGGCCGCCGTTCTTGGAGTCGATGAAGCCGACCAGGACGATGCGGAACTGGCCTTTGAGGTCGGCGACGATGTCGGGGAGCTTTCGCTCGCCGCCGTTGGAGCGGAAGTAGACCGGGCCTTCGAGGGGTTTGTCGAGCAGCGGGGTGATCGCCCTGGCCTGGCCGAGGATCGAGGACTTGGGGCAGGCGTTGGCGTCGAACTGCACCCGGGTGCAGGGGTTGGAGATCCTGGTCGGATCGATGAAGGTGGTCGGGGGCAGGGTGACCACGGCCTTGCCGATGTTGGCGTCGCCCTTGCGGGGGACCAGGACCGAGTGCAGGGCCGGGTGGGCGGCGCGCTTGGTGCCGCCCTTCAGCGCGATCTTCAGCTTCGGCTTGAAGCCCAGGGCCCCGCAGCCGGTTGCCTGGTAGCGCTGGGTGGGGGTGGCGGTGGCGCCCTCGGATCCGAACAGGGTGGCCCTGGCCCCCAGGACTTCGCAGCTGGTCGGGTTGAGGGTGAAGTTGGGGCGATCGACGTAGATCTGCAGGTCGCGCAGGCGCAGGGGGATGCCCGCCAGGATCGTCGGGATCGGATCGGCGGGCGAGCCGCGGACCACGACCTCGGCGGTGTCGGGGTCGAGGTCGAGGGCCTGGCGCACGACCACGGTGCCGAGGTCGAAGGGACCGGCCACCGCCGGCACCACCGCGGCGATCGAGAGCGGGGCCCCGGCATAGGGACCGGCGAGGTGGAGGGAGCCGGTGGCGGTGGTGAGGACCTCACCGACCCCCGCCCGCGCCACCAGGCTGCCGATCCGCGATCCCGCCGGGCAGCTGGGGGCGGCGAGCTCGGCTTTTCCGGCCCTGGTCTTAGCCGCGGCCAGGGCGGCGTCGGTGCAGCGCCCGAGGCCGGCGATCCTGCCGACCACGCCCGGGGGCAGGACGGCGTCCACGCGGGTGATCTGCTGGTCGGCATCTGAGCGGGTGAGGCGCAGGTAGAAGGGGGCGTAGGCGCCGGCCTGGTTGGAGAGCGAGCCGGCGAGGAAGCCGGGGGAGAATGGATCCGCGGTCGGGCAGGGCCCGGCGCCGGGGCCCTGGGAGATCGCAAAGGAGGAGTCGAAGGGCAGGGGCGGGTTGCCCGAGGAGGGGGTGAAGAGGGTGCGGGTGGAGTAGGTGGCGCAGCGGGGCGGGGTCACCAACGGGGCGCGGGGGCCGGAGCGGAAGCTGACGCGCAGATCGGAGAAGGGCAGCTCGGGGATCTCGGTGAAGCTGGTGGTGAGGCGACCGGTGAGGGGGTCGGGGGTGATCCTGCCGGCCTGGGTGATCGCGATCCCGAACTTCTCGTTTCTGATCACCAGGTAGGTGGCGAGCAGGCTGGCGAAGGGGTTCTGGTAGGGCTCGGCCAGGTAGAGGGTGCCCTGCAGGGGCTCGTCCAGCAGCGGCGAGACGATCTCGGCGCTGCCGAGCTTGGACTCGGCGGGGCAGCCGGGGCTCTGCGGGGAGACGGCGGCGAGCTGGGCCGCGGTGCACACGCCCTGGCCTTCGGCGGCCGAGGGGTTGGCGGTCATGCCTTCGGGCAGGATCACCTCGACCGCCGCGATGTCGGCCTCGGCACGTCCCCCGGGGTCGGTGAGGCCCGGGTCCTCGACCGAGACCCCGAAGTCAAGGCCCGAGGCCGAGGTGGCCTGGGCGGTGGTCGGGGCGGCGGCGGCCTCGGGGGAGAAGGCGAGCGTCCCGCAATTCTCGATCGCCGCGGTGGTGGCGGTGCCCTGGTCTGAGTCCCCCTGCCAGGAGGTGGCCGCAAAGGTGGTGGCGAGCGGCCCCCTGCAGGAGCGCGGCAGGGTCAAAAGCGCCTCGCCGGGGGCGACCGCGGCCGAGCATTTGGAGATCGGCTCGGGGGTCGGTTCGACCGGGGAGCCGATGCACTGGCCACGCAGGGAGTCGTGGGCGGGGTCGGAGGGGTTGCCCCAGAGGGTGATCTGCGAGCCGTAGACGAGCAGGGCCTGGGAGGTGTTGCGGAGCCTGGCGATGAGGTTGTAGGGGGGGGACTGGTTGATGGCGACGTCGAAGGTGATCGGCACGTTGGCGGCGACGAAGCCGAAGCGGGCGGCCACCCCGGGCGTCGCCTCGAGCATGTAGATCGGCAGGTGCAGGAAGACTTCCTCGCCGACGGGGAAGACTTTGAATTCGGCCTTGACCGCGGCGAAGCCGACCGCGCTCTCATCGGGGCAGGAGGCATAGCCTTCAAAGCGGGTGGTGAACTCGGCCTGGGTGCAGGGCTCCACCGCGGTCTGGGAGCCGACGAAGCCCGGCATCTGGGCGACCGTGAGGTCCTTGAGCTGGCCTTCGGGCACTTCGCCGTCAACGGGTTTTTCGGTGACGGGGTCGATCGCGCCTTTGGGCACGACTTCGGCGCTCAGGGCCAGCTCGGTGGTCATCTGGAAGGGGTGGGTGCCGGCTTCGGTCGCCGCGGCTCCGCCCTGCTCTTCGAAGCTGACCCCGAGGTCTTTGAGCCCGAAGGCGGCCTGGGCGCTCGGCGGGGAGAAGAGTCCCACCAAGACGAGGACGAGGAGCTGGGCAAACAGCCCGAGGGCCACTGTGTCGAGGCGCAGCTCGGTCGTCTTGACTGCGCGCAGGACTGTGCCGTCGGACAGGCGCATCTCCTCGATCGTCTTGCGCCGCACCCTCATCGTCCCGCCCTCCGGCTCTTGTCCTGGGAGCTCTTCTTCTTGGCGCTCTTCTTCTTGTTCTTCACGCAGACGGTCCTGCCTTTGCGTTTGACCTTGTGCTTGCCCTTGGGGCAGCGCTTGGGCTTGGGCTTGGCGGCCTGGTTGCCGGGGCCGACGAAGGTGGCGCTGGGGGGAGTCGGTCCGGGGGCCCCGGGCACCACCGGCCCCAGGCAGGATTCGCCCTGGCACTCGGGCACCGGAATCGGCGCGGCGGCGCTGCCGCCGCCGACCCTGGCGTCGTAGATGTCGAGCAGGCCGGGGTCGGAGGGAGCCAGGCTCGAGTAGGTCTTGAAGAAGACGTCGTCTCCGGAGGCCGAGGAGTCGACCAGCTCGGAGTCCTCGGGGCTCTCGCCCGAGGAGACCAGGCTGATGCAGCCCGCCGCGGAGGGGACGTGGGTGGTGAGGGCCTGGGTGCAGCCGCCCTGGCCCTCGGCCTGCCACTGGTAGACGTCCTGGGCGTCGTTTGAGTCGTTGGAGACCAGGGACTCGAAGCTGTTGAAGTAGACGCGGGTGCCGTCGTCGGAGACGACGCGGGGGGCGTAGAGCTGGTTGGTCCACGGCGGGATCCAGGCGGCGGCCCAGCGGCCATCGCTGGAGCGCACATCCCATTCGCGTCCTTCCGGCCGCGCCCCGCTCGGGTTGCAGGAGACGCAGACCAGCTGCCCCGCCCCACCGTCGGCGGTGGCGTCGTAGAGGAAGACCTCGTAGTCGATTTTGCCGCTGACCGCGTCAACGTTGTCGTAGCCGGTGGGCGAACCGTTCGATACGAAGACCAGCGCACCACCGTCGGGAGTGACCCTGGAGGTGCGGATCACAGGACGGACCGACACCGGAGAGGGCCTGAATTCACTGATGTCCGCCGCGGGCAACGCTGCGATGAAGTCGAAGGTCCCGTTTTCCTCCAGGTAGAAGTTGTTCTGCCCGTCAACCGCACCGGGTGCCAAAACTTTGCTCGAGGCGAAGTAGAGCCGCGAGACGTCTTCGCTGGCGCCGGCGACCCCCAGCGCACCTTCGGCGATCAGGGTCGAGTCTCCCGTGGTGGCGTCGAACTCATAGAGGCTGCCGCCAATCGAGAAGATGGCCTTGGAGCCGTCGACCGAAGCGGTCCAGAACTGCGCCTCTTCGGTGGAGATCGACTCCGAGACCGGGAGGGTTTTCTCCCCATCGATCCGCACGTAGAGTTTCCCCGGTCCGTCAACGGCGTCGCTCCAGTAGACATGGGAGCCATCCGTCGAAACGGCCCGCGCCACTGCATTTTCGCGGTCGAAGCCGAGGGAGACGGCCGTACCGAGCGAGCACGGGTTTTTGCTGGCGGTCTCGTTGGGAAGCACACAGACCAGGCTCAGCAGTTCGCCATCGGCTTCGTAGACCTGAGAGGTGTTTTTGCGGGCGTTTTCGGTCAGTTTGTCCGAGACCCGGAAAAACCCTTTGCTGCCATCGGCCGAGAAGCCCTGCAGTTCGGGGAAGTATTCGACCGGAGGAGAGGTCGGCGCCAGGTTCGGCGGCTCGACCGAGGTCAGCGCCTCATAAGAAGGAGCACCAGCACCGCAGCCGACGCGACGGTAGAGGTTGGGGTAGTCGGGGGTCCCGCCGGGGGTGAGCAGCGGTTTGGCGGTGTCCTGGAGCGGCCAGCCCGAGCAAAGGTCGTCGGTGAAGGCTTTGAACTGGTAGTCGAGCCCGGCCGAGTTGTAGAGGGTGGGGCCTTCGCGAGGCGGGGAGATCGATTCGGTGGTCCAGCCGGAGGCGCCGCGGCGGGAGACGTACTGGGAGGAGTAGGGCGCGCTCTCGGGGTCGGCGAAGGCTTTGTAGGCCGAGTAGGTGATCGAGTTGCCGTCGGTGGCGCTCTGGTCGAGGTTGGCGAGGAAGCCGGTGATGTTGAAGACGACTTCGACGTTGGTGCCGTCTTTGTCTACCGGCGAGACCATCTCATAGCCGCGGCAGTCGGGCAGGAAGGCGGCGGGGCCGGGGCGCAGGGCTTCGTTGGCGCAGCCGCTGAGGGGCTCGGGCGGGGCGAAGGTGGCGAAACGCTCGGGGTCGCTCTCAGAGACGCAGACGACAGTGGGTTCGAGGGGTTTGCAGTTGTTTTCGGCGACCAGGCGGTAGCGGTAGGCGGTGCCGGGCTGCAGGCCTGCGGCCACCGCGGTGCGCTCGAGGAAGGCTTCGGCGGAGCCGAAGTCCAAGGGGGTGCCGGCCGGGACTTTGGTCGCGCCGGCGAATTCGGTGGCCTGGAACTGCTCCTCGGTGACCAGCTCGAAGTAGCCGGTGGTGGCGAAGCCGACCGGGTTGGCTTCGGCGTGCAGGGTGGCGGTGTCAAGGCCGACCCCGGTGGTCCAGAGGTCTTTGAATTCGACCGGGTCCTTGGTCGTGAAGGTGGCGTCGGGACCCGGGCGGTCGGAGCCGTCGGCGTTGGAAGCGACGGCACGGAAGCGGTATTTGGTTGAGGGGGTGAGGCATTTGGCCGTTTCGGTGTCGGGGTCTGCGCAGCCGATCTGGGCGCTGACCTCGTGGAGGATGAAGTCGGAGCCGATCGAGGCGCTCTCGGGGGTCTCTTTGACCGCGGTGGAGGCCCAGCCTTCGGCTTCGAAGGCCGCCTGCTCGACGTACTCGAAGTGGTAGGTGGTGGCTTTGCCCTCGGGGTTGATCTCGGCGTTGAGGGTGGCGCGGACGTTGCCGATCGGATCGGCGAGGGTGGCGCCTGCGACCGGGTAGACGACGGGTCCGGCCGGCGGGAAGGGAATCAGGTTGACGCCACCCGCTTCGATCGCATAGACGTCACCGGCGGTTGCCGGCGGGTAGGGGGCGAGAGCGGTGGCGACAGAGCCCGATTCGCTGTAGAAGACGAGCTCGAGATTGCCGGCGGAGTCGTAGCGGGAGATCCCGAAGCGGCCGCTGTTGAGGCTCGAGACGTAGAGGTCGTCGCTTTCGTTGACGGCGATCGCATTGATGTTGGAGGCGGCGATCGAGTCGATCTCAGTGCCGCTGGGGTCATGCTTTCGGACCGCCACGATGCTCGCCGTATAGATATCGCCCGCCGAGTCAACCGCGAGGAACTGGGAGCGGGCTTCCGCAAGGCTCACTTCCCCCGCCGGCGCACCGACGGGAGTGAATTTCTGCACCCGACCGCCGTCGTTGACGTAGAGAGTGCCGCCCGGTCCGACGGCGAGGGAGCTGCTCTCGGCGTTGAACTCCCCCGTTCCGGTTCCCTTGGCCCCGCGGCCGCAGACGTCACCCGAGGCGGCGGTGCAGAGGTCCGCACCGGTGGTGACGTTGACGCCGCCGCCCAGCATGTAGAGGAACTCGCCCTCGGCGGTGAACTTCTGCACGCGGTTGCTGGGGGGGAGTTCGTTGTGGCTCGAGGTTTCGAGGCCGTCGAAGACGTAGACGTCGCCGGTGGCGGGGTCAGTGGCGACCGAAGCGGGGTTCAGCTGCCCGGTCAGGAGGCCGCGCTGGCCGGTGCGGCAGACATCGCCGTCGGCTGCCTCACAGACCTCGTAGTTGGCGCCGACCTGGGTGGTGGTGACTTTCAGCTCCGCGGCACCGCCGGTGAGGTCGGAGCCAGCTCCCTTTTCGAGCTGGTGGACGTCGGTATCGGCGTAGTTGCCGGTGAATTCGACCGTCCAGGGACCGCCGGCGGGGCCAGTGACCGCGACGTCACCGGGGGCGATCGCCTGCATCGACTCCAGGGCGCTCCGGACCTGGTCGGCGGAGGCGTTGAAGGGGATCGGAATCGTTTCCTGCTTGACGTTGCCGATCGTCACTTCGCTGTTCTGGACGAAGAGCAGCGCAAAGGTGCCGCCGGTGGCGTCGACTTCAATTACCTCGATCTCGTTGCGGGGATCGTTCCCTGGCCCCAAGGCCACGACTCCCCAGCCGAAGGCTCTGACGAAGGCGCCGGAGGAGTCGAAGACGTTGACGCGGCGGTTGCCGTGATCGGCGACGAAGAGGGTCCCGTCGGAGGAGTCGACCGCGAGACCGGCGGGCGCAAGCGTTTGGCCACCGGCTGAGCCGGGGGCTGCGACAGGAGTGTCCGCCGAGGCCCGCAATGCGAATACGAGAGCAGCCAATAGGCCGCAGAACACCAGCAGCGTGGCCGCCTTCCTGTCCCTGACTAGAGAAACCACTTCCCCTCCCCTACCTCGTCGCCCCGATATCGTCGGCCTGTCCCTGACTGACTTCCGGGGAAAGTTTAGGTACCCCCTTGTAGATGTCAAGGCCCGATGCACTTTCTTAAGAAGAGCGGAGGCCGGGAAGTTCCCGGCCTCCGCCTCGTCCTTCAATCGCTGATCGCTCAGCGAAAACGCCTGGTTAGCTACCGCTCACCGAAGCGCTGCCGCCGCCGACGCGAGACACCGTGACCGCACCGGTGTATTCACCATCGGTTTTGTTGCCGGTGCCGCCGAAGGGGCAGAGGAAGCCGTCTTCGGTCACCGTGTATTTGATGGATTTGACTTCCGGGTTCACCACGACGCTGGTGCCGGAGTTGGTGGTTTTGACCGATGTCAAGCCGGTCTGTTCTTTGATTTCCGCTTTGCAGGTGCTGGCGACGACCTTGATCGACTGGCCTGCCGGGCAGATGACGTTAACGTGATGTTTGTAGACGCCGGCGCTCACCAGTTCTGTCGCGTGGAACACGTAGGTGCAACCTTCGGGATTGACGGTCGCGCTGAGGAAGCCGAACGCTTTGCATTCGGTGTATTTCGGAGTAACCGTCAGTGTCGAGTTCGCAGCTCCGAGCGATGCGCTGAGGAAGTGGCTTTTACATTCGACGGTGCCACCTTCGGTTTTGAATTTTTCAGCGCCGACAGCACTTTCGCCTGTGACCTGCGCCGGGTAAGTCGACGCTGTGAACTGCGGCACGGCCATCGCCGCGGATGCCACGACGGCGCTCAGCGCCATCGCAGCAACAACGGCGATGCCGAGAACCTTAATGTTGCGAATCATCTCTCAATACCCCTTTGTAGTGATTGCGCCCGGGCTCTCCCGGGCAGGACCAATCAATAGACAAAGGACAGGGCAACGATCAAGAAGAACCGAGCGAAAAGGGATTTGCGAGCGGTTTTTTCTGGGAAATCCTCAGATTCCCCTGCAAGGAACGATCGACAACAATTCGCGCGTGTAGATCTGCACGTGCATTAAGTCGCGCGTGCACGACTCGGCGAAAGGCCAAAACGAATTGCGCCCCGCCGAAGCGGGGCGCAACAAGACAACTCCTTCGGGGCCGCGGGCAGCGTGGCTACTCTGCCGTTACCGCCCAAACGCCGTAGAGAGGGCCACCGGTGGCATCGCCCACGATGAGCGCTCCAGAGTTGGAGGGGCCAAACGGAGGCGTATCCTCTTTCACGCTGGGGTCGGCCACGATATTGACCACTCCGCCTTCTTCATTGCCGACGTACAGGCAGAGGAACCCTTCTTCAGCGGTCGGAACCCCGTCCACGATGCCCGGGCACTCCGCAACGTTTTCCTCGCCGGCTTTTTCCTGTTTGACGATTTTGAATTCAGGAGCCACTTCGAGCGGGAGCTCGAAGGAGATCGTTTCGTATGCCGGTCCGGGTGCCGTGTACACGGTTCCCCAGGCTCCGGTAAGCGTGGCGCCCGCCGGAAGGAAGCCGCCAACGGTCCAGGGGTCACCGGGATCACCTTTGGGGCCTTCAGGGCCAGCGGGGCCTTCAGGGCCAGCGGGACCTTCAGGGCCTACGCCTCCGACAGGGCCAGCGGCCCCGGCCGCTCCGACAGGGCCAGCGGCTCCGACAGGCCCAGCAGGCCCGACCGGTCCCGGCTTGCCCCGCTTGCCGGCGTATTTCTTCGCGATCTTGGTGACCTGCTTTTCCTGACTCTTAGTTAGACCGCCCGCCGCGATGGCGGTGCCGGTCAGCGCGGCGACGAGCGCCACGACGGCAACCACCAGACCGGCAGTCCCGAGGCGGTCATGAAGCTTCGAGAACATCGAACCCTCCCTGTTTGTTTAGTCCTTAGAAAGGAGGCAGGTCCCCAATCCTTATAAGTCCGGTGACTCCCGCCTCGAGAAACGCCCGGTACCCACACCAGGCCGGGACAACGTAGCGGACCGCAATTTGCTTTGTCAAGAAAGGGAACCGCGTTGCAATGCGGACTCAGGTCCGCTGTGGGGCTCCGAAGAGCGTCCCGTTCAATGCATCCAGAAGAGCGAGTGCGAGCTGGCAGTCGCCCCCCAGCTCCAGACGATCGAATTCACCCCCGCGGATAGCCTCGATCCAAGCGGAGGAGCTGCCAGTGGCCCAGGCGTCGGCGGTGCCTTCGAGTCGGGAGGCGCAGGAGGCGATCCTGCCGTCTGCAACCTCGATCATGGTGCCCGCCAGCGCTCCCCCCTCGCCGCCGGCACGAAGCTCGGCGGCGAAGCGGCATCTGCCCGAATGCTCGGAGGGGACCGTGAGCATCGGAATCGTCAAGAGGAAGATCGACTCGATGTCCAGCTTCCCCAGCGCCGGCGTCTGAGTGGGCAGATGCTGACGCTCCCAGGCACAGGCCGCCAGCAGTGGGGCCACCGCCAGACGAAGCCACTCGGTCACCGCATACGGCGTGCTTCTTCCCTGGCCGGAGCGAGCTTCGATCTGGCCGACGAGACGCATCGCTCCCAGCCGCCTCTCCAGCGACGGGTAGTTGAGGCCGGCGATCAGCCGGTTGAGCTCGGTCAACGAGAGCGGCCGCGCCGCGAGCGCTCGCACTATCGCTGACGACCAACCTTGAACCAGCGCTTTGATCGCGCTCTTCGCGGCGACGCTCCCCAGCCCGACCGGTCCATCCGGGGCCACGGCGAGCCAGTCCTGGAGCGCCCGCCTCACCTCCAGCAGATCCTCTCCGGCCTTTCCTATCCGGTAGTCGACCGAGCCGGGGAAGCTGTTTCGGCGTCGCTCCAGGACTCCGATCTCGGTCAAGCTGCGCAGATGGCCACGCATCGTGGTCTGCGGAGGAGAGCCGACGGCGCGGCGAAGGTCGGTGAGTGGCCTCGGCTCCTCGTCCAGCGTCTGCAAGACGTGAACGTTTAGCGGTACCGAGAGCAGGGAAAGCAGGAAGCCTCCAGCTCGCACCCCTAGGATCCCCTTCCTCTAGATCTCGGACGCGATGGTCAACGCTTCTTGTTTATATCGCTTCGCCAACTCTGTGTCAAAATATCCTGATCGATGAGAGGTACGGGGGAGAAAATGGGTGTGACGACTCTGGTGACGCTGGGCCCCGAGGGGACCTGTCATGAGCGGGCAGCCCGCGAATACATGGGCTTCCAGGGCATCGAGGCTTTTGAGATCGAGTTCATCTCCGACTTCCTCGACGGGCTGGAGATGATCCGTGGACGTGATGACGCCTTCCTGATCCAGTGCAGCGCCCATCCGAAAGTGCACGAGGTGACCGAGCGCTACTGGAGGGAGGTCTTCGTCGTCGACACCTTCATCTATCCCACCAAGCACCTGGTGCTGCTCAGTCGCCGAGACGTCGAGACGCCTAGATCGCTGGGGATCGTTCCGGCGACGAAGGGCTATGTCGACCTCTCCCAATGGGAGGAGGTAATCGACGTCGTTTCCAAGCCTGTGGTCGGAGAGGAGCTGCTGGAAGGCCGCTACGACTCCGGCCTCACCCACATGGAGCACGTCGAGGAGCACGCCGACAAGCTGCGGCTCGATCTCGACATCGGTGAAATCGACACCACCTGGGTGGTCTACGGGACCAAGAAGCGGTTCCAGGGAAGCGTGATCGGGATCCCCTCGCGGGAGATCCTGCGCCCTGGTGCCGGCGCGATCGCCTGATCAGCCCTTCCTGGCCGAGACGAAGATCTCGAACTGCGAGTCGGTCGGCTCCTTCGGGCGGCCGTTGCCGTGGAAGACGCGCTCGAAGGTCATGCCGACCGAGGCGTAGATCTCGCGCAGCTCCTCGACGTCGTAGAGGCGCTGGCGGAATTCGATCCGTTTGTCGAGACCCTCGAGGACCTCGCCGAAGCGGAGCGGGATCATCGCCCCTTCCATGTAGCGCTGCTTCTTGTTCCAGCGGTGCTCGACCAGTTCGATCATGCCGGCGCTGGGAATCCAGGAGCGCTGGGGGAGACGGGCGCGGGCATAGAGGACGTTGGGGACCTGGATCAGGTTCTGGCCTCCCGGCTTGAGGGCGCGGGAGATCACCTCGAAGGTGCGGTGGTTCTCCTCGTCGGTCTCGAAGTAGCCGACGGCGCCGTCGTTGAGGTTGAGGACGACGTCGAACTCGTTCTCGTATTCGAGGTCGCGCAGATCTGCCTCGATGAAGGTTGCCTCGAGGCCCTGCGCCCCGGCTTCCCGGTTGGCGATATCGATCAGTTCTGAGGAGATCTCGACGCCGACGACGGAGAAGCCCTGGCGCACCAGCTCGAGGGAGTGGCGGCCGGTTCCGCAGCCGAGGTCGAGGATGCGCTCGCCCCCCTGGGGGCGGAGCATCGTCAGCGCGCGTTTGATTTCGGCTTCGGTCCGCTCGGTCCAGGCCATTTCGGCCGACATCCCGTCGAACGCCGTCGCGTACCAGTCCTGCGGAATCTCCTCCTGAAGAACGCTCATCTACCTCTCCCTCGATGTCCTGCCCCGGATTGCACAGGAAAGATTAAAAGATCAAGCGTTACCGTGCTTGTCCTCGCGGCGATGCCGGCGGACCAGCGGCGCGATGTAGCCGATCAGGGCCCCGATCCCGACGGCGAGCAGGATGACGACGATCAGCGGCGCCCTGAAACTGGCGAAGAGGACCTCGAAGCTGACCTCCTGCGAGTTCTGGAGGGCGACGATCAGGACCAGCGCGCTGAGGATGCCGACGAGCCAGGCGCGCCAGTTGATCGGTTTCTTCTCCTGCGGCATCGTCCGATCTTAGTTCCCGGGATGCGGCAGACTAAGCCGATGGGCACCGCGCAACGACCCGACCCGACCGAGTCCGTCCGCCATCAGCTGCGGCCGCTGTTCGACCAGATCGTGATCAAGGAGCTGGACTCCGACCGGGTGCGGAGGTCGGGACTGGTGGTGCCGCCGGGTACGCACGAGCCGCCGCCCGAGCAGGGAATCGTCCTGGCCGTGGGTCCCGGGCTCGACTGGTGGGCCGGCGCCGGCGTCGAGATGCCGGTGCAACCCGGGGACCATGTGGTGTTTCCCTCCAGCGCCGGTGCCTGGGTCGAAGTCGACGAGGAGCGGCTCCTCGTCTGTCGGGTGACCCAGATCCTCGGGGTGCTCGAGTCGGTTTCGATCGACCGGGGGTAGTTCAGCCAGCTTCGGAAAAGGCGGGCTCCGGTTCGCCCTCGGCGTGGGCCGGCATCGCGCCCGGCTCCGGCGCCCGCAGGACGAAGACCGCGATCGCCACCGCGATCGCCGCCAACCCGGCACCGATCAGGTAGGCGAGATGGTAGCCGGAGTTGAGTGCCTGCAGCTGACCCTCGCCGTCGGCGAGCAGCGAGTTCGTGCGCTCGGTCGAGAGCGTCGCCAGCACCGCCAACCCGATCGACCCGCCCACCTGCATGCTGGTGTTGACGAGGCCGGAAGCGAGGCCGGCGTCCTCGGGGGTCGCCCCCGACATCGCCAGGGTCATGATCGCCGGGAACGAGGTACCGACGCCGATGCCGATCAGCAGGAACGGCGGCAGCAGATCGGTCAGGTAGTCGCCCTCGACCGGGGTGCGGGCGAAGAGGAGCAGGGCGACGACGACCAGGCAGACACCCGGGATCAGGGTGTTGCGCGGGCCGAAGCGCATGATCAGCTTTTCCGAGAACCCGAGCGAGAGCCCACCCATCACGATCGTGGTCGGCAGGAAGGCGAAGCCGACCTCGAGCGGGCTGTAATCGAGTACCCGCTGGAGGTAGAGCGCCCCGAGGAAGAACATCCCGAACATGCCGGCGACGAGCAGCGCCTGCAGGACGTTGGAGCCGGCGACGTTGCGGGAGCGGAAGAGCCGCAGCGGCATCAGCGGGTTGGCGATCCGCGCCTGGCGGAAGATGAAGGCCGCCAGCAGGACGGCCGAGATCGCACTGAGCAGAAGCGTGCGGCTGTCTCCCCAGCCCCAGTTCTCGATCTGCAGGATCGTGAACACGCCCAGCATCAGCGAGCTGGTGAGCAGGAGCGCGCCGGGGAAGTCGGCGCCGGCGCTGAGTCCGATCCCGTCCGGGTTGGCGACGAGCCTTTTCGCCAGGTAGGCGACCGCGATCCCGATCGGCAGGTTGATGAGGAAGATCCAGTGCCAGCTGATCGCGTCGGTGAGGACGCCGCCGAGCAGGAGACCGATCGAGCCGCCCGCCGAGGCGACGAAGCCGTAGACGCCGATCGCTTTCGCCTGCGCTGCCGGTTCGGGGAACATCGTCACGATCATCCCCAGGATCACCGCCGAGGCCATCGCTCCGCCGATTCCCTGGACGAAGCGGGCGCCGACCAGCATCTCCTGGTTCTGGGAGACGGCGCAGACGAGCGAGGCGACGGTGAAGATCGCCAGCCCCACCAGGAACACCCGGCGCTGGCCGAGCAGGTCACCCATCCGGCCGGCCAGCAGCAGCAGCCCGCCGAAGGGGATCATGTAGGCGTTGATCACCCAGGCGAGCTTGTTCTGGGAGAAGTCGAGGTCCTCCTGGATCGAGGGCAGGGCAACGTTGACGATCGTCGCGTCGAGGACGATCATCAGCATCCCCGCGCAGAGGACATAGAGGGCAAGCCAGCGGGTGCGGTCGTGCTCAGTTGCGTTCATGCAGGTGGGGACTCCTCGAGTGGCGGAAAGTAATCGACGTGATCGGGCGAGCCGAAACGCCGGAAGATGGCCTCCACGCGGCTGGGGTCGGCTGCGCGGTCGGGCCAGCGAGCATAGCTGTCCTCGGTCTCCACAGGTCGGATGAAAAAGCCGGTCGCTTTAGGCCTCACCGTCGAAGTAGTCGACCTTGCTCTCGCGGCGGACGACGACATCGGCCTCGGGGTCGCCGGTCCAGATCCCGACCTTGTCGCTGTCGGGATAGACGGTGGCGGTGGGGACGACGACCGTGGAGAACATCAGCACCCGGGCGGTCTCCTCGGTCTCGTTGCGGATCCCGTGAGCGCCCTCGGGGCCCTTGGGGAAGAAGACGACATCCCAGGGGTCCAGCCGCTCGGACCCCTGCGGATGCCGCAGGGTCGGGTGGCCCGCTAGGACCAGCAGCCACTCCTCCTCGCCGGCCTCGTAGTGGTACGGGCAGACCGCCTGCCCGGCGGCAGCTCGTAGACGGTGATGCCGGAGTCTTTGCGGCGGCGAGGAGCTTGCCGAGGCGGGCCATGCCGCTGCGGAAGCCCTCCGGATCCTCGGCGTCGTACTCGAACCGGGGCGAGGAAATGTTGATCCGCTGCATCGGACTCGAAGCTAGCAGCGCCTCAGCGGCCGCGGCGCCCGAAGGCGTGGCCGGCGGGAGCGACGGCCCGGAGCTCGGCTACGGCCGCTTCCGGGGCTTTGGGTTCGGTTTCTTTTGCTTGGTCTGGGGGCTGGTCCGTTCCAGCGGCGCCAGCTCGCTGACGACGACATTGACCGTGCCTTCGCGGCGCTCGAGGCGGCCGCGGGCGCGCAGCAGGGGAGCGGTGCGGACGAGGGGGCGGTGGCGCTCGTAGACCGGCGGCGGGACGACGAGGTTGACCGCGCCGCGCTCGTCCTCGAGCAGCATGAAGGTGATGCCGTTGGCGGTCTCGGGACGCTGGCGGGCGGTGACCATGCCGGCGATCTCGACCGTGGCGCCGTGGTCGATCTCGCTCAGGTCGGCGCTGCGGAGCGAGCCTCGGGTCGAGGCCGGGGCGCAGCAGCTTCATCGGGTGCTTCTCGACGCGTCATCCCGGTCGAGCGGTAGTCGGCGATCAGCTTCCCCCACTCGCCCAGCGGCTCCAGCTCGGCGGCTCGGGCGGCTCCATCGGCAGCGCCAGCTGGGTGCCGTTGCCGTTGCTGCCGGCCGGCGCGGTGACGCCGACGCCGCCAGAGCGCCTCGCGGCGATCGTCTCTCGGAGCCGACGCCGGGATGCCGTCGAGGGCGCCGGCCCAGGCGAGGCTTTCGAGGCTCGGCAGACCGGCGCCGGAGCGGGAGGCGAGATCGGCGATCCCCTCGTAGGGACCGCCGCGCTCGCGCTCGGCGACCAGCGCCTCCATCTCCTCCTTCTTCACCCCCTTCACGTAGCCGAGGCCGATCCGCACCGCGAGCCCGCCGCGCACCTCCTCGATCCGCGGCGATTCGACGTGGCAGAGGACCCGGCTGCGGTTGGCGTCGGGCGGCGCCACGCGGATGCCGCGGCGCTGCGCCTCGTGGACGAGCGAGTCGGGCGGGTAGAAGCCCATCGGCTGCTCGTTCAGCAGCGAGCAGAGGAACTCGGGCCCGTAGTGGACCCGCAGCCAGGCCGACTGGTAGGCGAGCAGGCCGAAGGCGGCCGAGTGCGCCTTCGGGAAGCCGAAGCCGGAGAAGCCCTCGATCTGGCTCCCAGACCCGTCTCGGCGATCTCCTCGGAGACGCCGTTCGGCGGCGGCGCCGGCGAGGAAGCGCTCGTGGTGCTCGCGCGATCGCCTCCTCGGAGCGCTTGCGGCTCATCGCCCGCCGCAGCCCCTCGGCCTCGGAGGAGCTGAAGCCGGCCAGCGCCATCGCCACCTCGATCACCTGCTCCTGGAAGACGATCGTCCCCAGCGTCTCCTCCAGCACCGGCTCCAGCAGCGGGTGCTCGTAGGGGACCTTGTAATCCGGGTCCTCGCGCAGCAGCTTGCGCCGCTCGATATAGGGGTGGATGGCGCCGCCCTGGATCGGGCCCGGCCGCACCAGCGCCACCTGGACGATCGAGGTCGTCGAGGTCGCGCGGCTGGGTCCGCGGCAGCATCTGCATCTGCGCCCGGCTCTCGATCTGGAAGACGCCGGTGGTCTCGGCGGCGCGGATCGATTCGAAGGTCTCGCTCGTCGTCGAGCGGGATCCGCGAGAGGTCGAGCCGCTCGCCGCGGGCGCGGCCGATCTCCTCGACGCAGCGCTCGACCGCGGAGAGCATCCCCAGCCCGAGCAGGTCGATCTTGAGGAAGCCGGCGTCGGCGCAGGAGTCCTTGTCCCACTGCACCGTCTGGCGCCCCGCCATCGCCGCCGGCACGACCGGGCAGACGTCGATCAGCGGCCGGGTCGAGATCACCATCCCGCCGGGGTGCTGGGAGGCGTGGCGGGGCAGGCCCATGATCTCGTCGGCCAGCTCGCAGCAGCGCCCGCCAGCGCGGCTCCTGCGCGCGCTCGGCGCCCGAGCGCGGCGACCAGGTCGCGCTCGATCTCGGCGGCGGCCTCTCGTGGAAGCCGACCGTCTTCGCCACCCGGTCGATCTCCGCGGGCGGCAGGCCGAGCGCCTTGCCGAGGTCGCGGACGGCGCCCTTCGGACGGTAGGTGGGGAAGGCGGCGACGAGGGCGGAGTGGTCGGCGCCGTAGCGCTCGTGGACGCGCGGGATCAGGACCTCGCGGATGTCGCGCGGGAAGTCGAGGTCGATGTCCGGCATCGAGGTCGTTTCCTCGTTGAGGAAGCGGCCGGAGAAGAGGTCGGCCTCGACCGGGTCGACGTGGGAGAGGCCGGTGAGGTAGCAGACGATCGAGCTGACGCTGGAGCCGCGGCCGCGGCCCGGGGGCAGGACCGCCGCGGGCCGACTCCGGTCCGCGCACCTCGGCGGCGACCTCGCGCGCCAGCTCGAGCAGGTCGCGGTGGAGGAGGAAGAAGCCGGAGAGGCCGAGCTGGCGGATCGTCGCCAGCTCCTCCTCCAGCCGCCACTGCGCCTCCAGCAGGCGGGCGTTGCCGGCGTAGCGCTCGGCCGAGGTGGTGGTTGCAGAGCACGGGCCAGCTCGGCGTCGGCGCCCGCGTCCTCGCTGCCGGGATAGCGGTAGCCGAGCTGCTCGGTGAGGTCGAAGCGCAGCCGCTCGGCGAGGCGCTCGGTCTCCGCCACCGCCTCCGGGTATTCGGCGAAGCGCGCCGCCATCGCTCGCGGCGAGGTCAGGGCCGAGGTCGAGTTGCCGCGGCGGTAGCGGCTCGGACTCCTCGAGGGTCTCGCAGCGGCCGATCGCGACCAGCGCGTCCTGCAGCGGCGCCCGGCGGCGGTCGTGCGCATGGACGTTGCCGGTGGCGACGCAGGGAACGCCGAGGCGCTCGGCAAGGAGGGCGAGCCAGCGGTTGCGGCCGCGGTCGCGGCGCCAGTAGGGCCGCTGCAGCTCGATCCGGAAGCGGTCGCGGCCGAAGGCTCCGAACAGGCGGCGAGCAAGCGCGCTCGCCGCCGGCGGTGTCGCCGCGCTCGAAGGCGCCGGCCAGCGACTCCGTCGCGGGCGCAGCCGGAGAGGCAGACGAGCCCCTCCGCGCGCTCCTCCACCTGCTCCAGCGTCGCCCAGGGCTGGGTCGCCGTCCGCGCCGTACTGTCCCGCGTGTGGGCATGCGCGGCGGTCAGCAATCTGCACAGATTCCGGTATCCGGTCTCGTCTTCGACCAGGAGAGTCAGGTGGACGACTGCGCTCATCCTCACGCACCGTCAGCTCGGCGCCCGTGATCGGGCGAACGCCGAGGCCCTTGCAGGCGTGGGCGAACTCCATCGACCCCCAGACCCCGTCGTGGTCGGTGAGGGCGAAGGCGGGGTAGCCCTGGGCCGCCGCCGCGGCGGCCAGCTCCAGGGGGCTCGAGGCCCCGTCGAGGAAAGAGAAGGCGGAGTGGGCATGCAGCTCGACGTACATGTCCCTCAGGCTCGCTGCCGGTACCAGCGCTGGCCGCGGGGGGTGCGGAACACCGTCAGGGCGCGACCGTCGCCGAGGGCGAGCTCGAAGTAATGGCGCCGCAGCGGCTTTGGCGTCCACCAGCGGTCCTCGACCAGCCACTCCTCGCGGACCCCCTCGACCGGCACCCCCTCGACCTGCAGGGGCGCGCCGCGGGGGTCGGTTCGGACCGCCACCCGCCGGGGGGCATAGAGACGACGGAGGCCCGGCATCACAGCTCCGGGTAGGGAGTCAGCATCGCCCACCGCTCCGGCACCCGCGAGGAGGCGTCGACGGGAAGGATCTTCAGCAGCGCCTCGGCCCCCTGGACGGCGCGCACCTCTCGCACCGCTGCTCCGAGGCGCCGACGGCGCGGCTCCGTCCCTCCCACCGAGAGCTCCATCTGGTCACGCGCCGGCGGTCCAAGTCCCACTCCCCGCAGCCGCAGGACGCTCGCGGGCCCCGGCAGCTCCTCGAGGCGCGAGACGAGGACGTTGCGCAGGACCTTCGGGGAAGCGCTGGGACGGCCGAGGCCCTGCTCGACGCTCCAGCTGCCGCCGGCGGCGAGGCGCGCGCCCAAGCGGAGACCGAGCAGCGTCCTCCCCGTCGCTGCGGCAGCGCCAGCAAACGATCGACCAACAGCTCGAGGGCGCGGTCGAGCTGGCGTCCCACCGTCCCTTCCGGCAGCTCGATCTCCTCGACCAGCTCCTCGTGCGGGATGCGGGGACGCAGCGGCTCCTCTTCGCCATGGCACAGCCGCAGCGCCCGCAGCCCGAGAGGCCCGAAGCGATCGGCGACCTGGTCGGCCGAGAGGCGTACGAACTCGCGCAGGGTCCCGATCCCGAGCCGCTCCAGCGCCTCGATCAGCTCTCCGGCTTCGCGTTCGGAAACCCCTAGCCGGGTCCGCAGGGCCTCGACCGAAACCGGCCGAGGCCAGGCGGTGGCGGCGAGGAAGGCGGCGAAACGGGTGGTGCCGGTCCCGATCGCCTTCTCCTCGCCGACCGCCCGCCGTGCCGCCACCAGGACGCCGGCCGAAGAACCCCCGTAGAGACCGCGCAAACCATTCAGGGCGAAGAAGATCTCTCCCGCTCGCTCCGACTCGACCGCTGCGCCCAGCTCCTCCAGCGCTCGAATCGTCGACTCGGTCTCCTCTGCCAGCTCGACCGGGTCGGCAAGATCGGCGCGCCCGGACCGAAGCCCCCCAGCACGGTCCGGGCGCGGCGGAGTCGCCAGGCACTTATCGATGACGCAGGCGAGCTCCATACGAACATATGTTCGTGTTCGACTATACAGATTTCCATAGCGGCAACCACAAGATTGCTCGGAGCTTCAGCTCTGGCGGGCTACCTCGGCGGCGTCGGAGCTGCCGAGGTAAGGGGTGAGGGTGAACTCGACCAGGTCGGGGAGCAGCGATTCGAGCTCCTCGGAGCGACCGGCAAAGATGCGCCTTGAAATCAGGGAGACCATGCCGCCGACCAGCGCCTCCTCGGTGGTGGAAGACAGCCCCGCCAGAATCTCGGCGGAGCGGCCTCTGCGCCCGGCCTCGAAAAACGGGACGAGACTCTGGATCGCGGCGTCGTAGCGCTCGATCACGACCGGGCCGGCGACCAATGCCTCGACCATGCTGAGCCGGGCCAGGGACGGCTCCGCCGTGAGGAACTCGAGCATCGCGGCGATCCCGGCGCGGACTGCCTGCGGCCACTCCTCCTCTTGGTCGTAGGCAGCGCGGACCCGCTTCTGCAACTCGGTCATCACCGTGTCGTATGCCGCGACGAAACACTCGTCCTTGCTGCCGAAATGCTCGTAGAAGGTGCGCCTGGAGACGGCGGCATGGCGGGTGATGTGAGCGATCGTCGTCCCGGCGTAACCGTTTTCGGCGACAGCCTCGGCGAGGCCGGCGATCAAGCGCTCGCGCTGGTTGCGAGCGACGAACTCGCGCGGCAGGCCATGGCGGCCTGGAGGGAGCCGGGCAAGCTCGGGAGGGAAATCCGGGGACTCAACGGGATTGACTGGATCTCTCAAGAGAACCGACGATACCGATCTGGAAGCATCAGGCCTCATTGGCTAATTAGCCAGTTTTTTAATTTCAGACGCCGCTGTCTCCCGCGCCCCGTCGAGCCCAAGGTAAGGAGTCAAAGCGAATTCGATCAACTGCGGAAGCAGGTCCGAAATTGCCTCGGGCGTGGCAGCCGCCAGCCGCTGGTAAATGATCCAGGAGAGGCCGCCGACGATTGCCTCATCCAAGGTCGCCGGCAGCTCCACCCCTCGCGGTGAGACATCGCGTCCAAATCGGAAGAGTGAGATGAATGTCTGCTGGGACTCCAAGTGGTACTTCACCGAAGCCGGACCGGCGGCGAGAGCCTCGACGATGAAAACGCGGGCCAGGGCCGGCTCCTCTTCCACGTAATCGAGCAGGGCGGCGAGGCCGGCGCCGACTCGCTCGGGCCAGCTTCGAGCCGATCCGGCCGCCTCGGCCACCCGCCTGAGGGTCGCGGAGACCGCATGCTGCTGCGTCAGCAGAAAGCAATCCTCTTTCGAGTCGAAATTTCCGTAGAAAGTGCTGCGAGCTACACCGGCTCGGAGGACGACGTCGGCGATCGTCACCGTCCGGTAGCCCTTTTCAGCCACCTCTTCCGCCAGCGCCGCGATGATCCGGTTCCGTTGGTGCAGAGCGATGAAATCGCGTGAGAGAGGCTGCTGTCCCGGAAGTGGACGCGTTGTTGAGCTAGCAGACACGAACGGAACAGTACCGACTTGGTTCGGCGGCTCTTGTCCGCTGCGACCGGATACCGTTTAGGTACCGAAAGACAGACAAGCCGTTTTATCAGTCTAAAACCAAACCCGGGCGGGGAATTGACCGGAAAGCGTCAGCGCATTCTCATGGGGATGCTGGAGTCAGTGGGGGCTCACGGCTACGAGCGAACCACGGTCGAGGATGCGATCAACAATGCCGGTCTCTACCGGCAGGCCTTCTACGACCACTTCCAGGACAAGGAGGACTGCTACCTCCACGCCCTCGACGCCGGGTCTGCCTGGGTGGAGCTGGCGATGCGAGAGGCGACGGTGGCAACCGAGCACAGTTGGCGCGCTCGCCTGCGCGGCGCCCTGATCGGCCTCCTGCACTTTCTCGATACTCAACCGGCGGTCGGACGGGCGCTCCTGGTCGAAGTTCACGCGGCCGGGCCCCGGGCGTTGGAAAAACGATCGGAGGCGATGGCGCGGGCCGTGGTGATGATGGATCTAGCTCGGGAGGAAGGTGGCGACAGCGCGCCGGCGATCTCCGCCGAGGCCGTGGTCGCCGGCATTCTCGCCGTTCTCCACACCCGTCTCGCCGGGCACCAGACCAGCGGCTTCAAGCAGCTCCTACCCGAGTTGATGTACCTCGCCGTGCTCCCCTACTTCGGAGCCGACGCCGCTGCCGCCGAGATGCGGGCAGACTTCTGAGAGCTCAGACACCGTCGCCATGGCGACCCTCGCCACCGGCAAAACGAGCCGCCCCGCGGACGGCGACTTCGAGCACCTCACGCCCGAGCCGATGCTCGAGGGCGAGGCCGTCGGCAAGCGAAAGCCCGGCGCCCTCGATCGCTGCGCGGCGGTCGCTCAGCATCGTCTCCTGGGGAAAAGCGGCGATCCGCTCGGCCAGCTCCAGCGACCGCTCCAGGTGACCTCCCGGTTCGGCCAGCTCGTTGACGAGCCCGATCTGCTGCGCTTCCTCGCACTCGACGGAGCGGCCGGTGAGAATCATCTCCAGCGCTCGACCCAACCCGACCACCTGCGGCAGGCGCTGCGTCCCACCATCAACCAGGGGGACGCCCCAACGGCGCTCGAAACAGCCGAAGACCGATTGGGGGGTGGCGATCCGCAGGTCGCACCAGAGCGCCAGCTCGAGGCCACCCGCCAAGCACCAGCCGTCGATCGCGGCGATCGTCGGCTTCGAGGAAGTGAGCCGACTGAAGCCCAGCGGGCCAGCGGGGTCATCGACGTCGAGGTCGAGTGCCTTCAGATCTGCGCCGGCGCAGAAAGCCTCCCCGCCGGCGCCGGTGAGAACCAGGACCCGTGCCCCCTCATCGGCCTCGAAGTCCTCCAGCCCCCGCCGCAGCGCAGAAGCCGTAGCCCCATCGACAGCGTTGCGCCGATGCGGGCGGTCGATCGTCAGGACCGCGGCCGCTCCCTGTCGCTTGTAACGCACCTCTTCGCCGCCCATCCGCGGATCGTCCCACAGGCTTCGCGGGTTAGGGAGGCGGGCGGGCTAGTCGCTGCGCGAAGCACGGGGTTCGCAGCGACGCCCGGCTCCCAGACTGTGCGCCCCGGTCGCCGGCTTGGAAGGGCAGGTCTCCGAAGCCGACTGCAACGCTACGAAGCGAAGCGGACAAGGAAGTCACCAACCAAAAACGCGACCGAGGGTGACGCTCGTTGCCTGCCTTGCGCGTAGCCTTCGCGCTCAGAAGCTCGTGACGCCACCTCCGAGACCTTGCTCCGCTTGGCTTCCGCGGTGCCGATCTCTCTCAGTCGCAATCCAAACCTAGCCCCCGGATACGCGCGGTGCCAGGGGTCGGCTCGGACCGAATCCGCAAATCCCGGGGTAAAGCCCTCGGTCCAACCGCGCCAGTTACCCTCACCGGATGCGGATTGACGAGATCATCGCCGAGCGGCGGCCGACCTTCTCGATCGAGTTCTTCCCCCCGAAGACGGCGGAGGCGACCGAGCAGCTCTACGAGACGGCCCGCGAGCTGAGTCCCCTGGAGCCCGATTTCGTCTCCGTCACCTACGGCGCCGGCGGCTCGACCCGGGACGGGACCGTCGAGATCACCACGGCGCTGAAGGACGAGATCGGCTTCGAGACGATGGCCCACCTCAGCTGCGTTGGCGAGACGACCGAGGGACTGGCGACCACGCTCGACCGAATCGAGGCGGCCGGCATCGAGAACGTCTTCGCCCTGCGGGGAGACCCGCCGCGGGGCCAGGAGGACTTCGTTCAGCCGGAGGGGGGGCTGGGCAGTGCGGCGGAGCTGGCCGAGTTCATCGCCGCCGGCTGGAGCTTCGGCATCGGCGGCGCCTGCTTCCCGGAGGTGCACCCGGAGGCGCCGGACCTCGACACCGACCTCCGCTACCTGAAGACGAAGGTCGATTCCGGAGCCAGCTTCCTGATCACGCAGCTCTTCTTCGACAACCAGGTCTACTTCGACTTCGTCCGGGCGGCGCGGGAGCGGGGGATCGAGGTGCCGATCCTGGCTGGCGTCATTCCGGTCGCCAGCTTCGCCCAGACGAAGCGGATCTGCGACCTCTGCGACGCCAGCATCCCGGCGCCCCTGGAAGCCGCGTTTGTAGCGGCCGGTGGGGATCCCGAGCGCGAGTTCGAGCTCGGGATCGCCTACGCCGCCCAGCAGTGCGCGGAGCTGCTGATCGCGGGCTGCCCGGGAATCCACTTCTACGCCCTCAACCGAGCGCCGGCGACGCGGGCGGTGCTCGGGGCCCTGCGGGCCTCGCGGCCGTGGGAGCGGGTGCGCGGCGACACCGCCCAAATGGAGCGAGCCGATTAGACTGTTGCGCCGTGGGCAAGGGTGAGCGCGAAAGGGAACGGCTGCGCGAAGAGCGGATCGCAGCCGAAGAATCGGAACAGAGCTCGGGCCGTAACCGGCTGATCGTCGGTTATGCGGTCGTCTCCACGGTTGTCCTCGCGATCGCCGTCCTCGTCTTCGTCCTCGTCAGCGGTGGCGACGACAGCGGCAGCGTCAACGGCCAAACCGACGATGGCGGCGCCCACATCAACCTCAATGAAGAAGTCGGGAACACCAACGGGGTGACCCCTGACGAGCGGGCCGGGATCGTCCCGCCGCCGCCGCAAGTGACCGACGTCAAAGCGGCAGCGGAGAAAGCCAACTGCGAACTGCGGCTGGAGCTTCCCGACGAGGGCAGCACCCATCTTCCCGAGGGCTCGCAGCCGCCCAACTACAAGACCAGCCCGCCGACCTCCGGGAACCACGTCGAACCGCCCTTCCAGCAAGCAGATGGCGCCTACTCCGAGCCTCCGGAGCAGCTCAACGTCGTCCACTCCCTCGAGCACGGACGGATGGCGATCCAGTACTCGCCGGACCTGCCCGAGGAAGAGCAACTGGAACTGAAGGGCCTCTTCGACACGATGTACGGCGCGTCGTTGTTCTTCCCCAACGACGAAATGGTCTATGACGTCGCCGCCACCACCTGGACCAACCTCCTGGCCTGCCGGGAATACAAAGGCGCGGCGACGCTGGACGCGATTCGCGCCTTCGGCAAGGAGACCTGGGGCAAATATGGTGGCGAGCCCGTCTTCGGCTTCAAATTCAGTGGTCCGACGCCGTCGGAACCCGACGAATCCTGAACAGCTTCTAAGCCCGGTAGGCGGGGAAGAATCCTCTCGCCCGGCGACCCTCGCCGAGCTGCGCGTACCGGCGCTGGTCGCAGATCAGCTCCGAGGTGAGCCATGGCTGCTGCCGGTTAGCGAAGCCGCGCTTGAACTCCTCGAGGGCGTCCCCCGGCGAGATTCCGCCACCGAGGTTGAGGGGAAGACCGAGCTCGGCGGAGTGTTCGACGAGGCGGGTGACGACGTTCTTCATCGGCGCCTCGCGCAGGTGGGCGTCGGCGCTGCCGCTGAGGTAGTAGTGGAGGTAGCCGTCGCTGGCAGCCGCGATCGAGGCGGCGGCAAGATCGCCCTCGGGCCCGGTGGCGAGGACGAGCCAGGTGCGGTCGGCTTCGAGGATCCGCTCGAAGTAGGAGGGGCCGAAGAAGTAGTGCTCTGCTGCGCCGGTGCGGTGCATCGTCTGCTCGTAGGCGTCGAGGAATCCGGCCCGCTGCTCGGGCGTGGTGGCAGGGCCGGGCACGAGCTCAAGCGTGTAACCGGCTTCAAGGTTGCGGCGGACTTGGCGGCGGTCGCTGGGACGACTCTTCGGCGGCAACGCCGGGTCGGCAATCTGGACGACGTTGCGCTCAGTGGCGCCGGCCAGGGGCGACGGACCGAGCCTGTGGCGAATGAAGACACTGACGAGACCAGTGGCGGAGAAGTCGATGGCCTTAGATTCGAGGGTAGGGGGAGCGGGGGTGACCCCTACCGGACGCCTTCGGCTGAGTGTCCGTACGGGGTCACCCCCGCTCCCTACGATCAGTCCCGGGTATCCGTAAGGAGATACGGCGTCGCGCTCGTCCGTTCCGTCGATCTCGCGGACGATGAGGGGGGCAAGGAGTTCGAGGTCGTCGCCTTCGATGCGCAACGTGTGGGTGGCGCCCTCGGCGTCGAGGAACGGGCGCGAGCGGAAGAACTCTTCGCCGGCGGCGGCCTCGCCCCGGTCTTCGATCAACTCGGCCCTGGCGGCGGTCACTTCAGCAGGTCCGCGGCGGCGGCGCGGAACTCGTCCGGCAACACGCCCCAGACCTCGCAGTCGTCGGGGGGTCCGTCGTTGCGGTCGAGGTGAGCGCGCATCGTCCCCTCGTGCTTCCAGCCGAGGCCGGCCACGGTCTTCTTCGCGACCTCGTTGCGGGCCGGGATGCGGCCGTAGACGCGGTGGGCGCCGTACTCGTCGAAGGCCTTGGCGATCGTCAGCGCCTCGGCCCGCCTGCCGACGCCCTTGCCGCGGACGTCGTCGCCGATCAGCGCCCCGAGCTCGGGTGCGGTCTGGCGGAAGAGGCCGTATAGAGCGGTGAAGCCGACCGGCTCCTCGTAGCCCTCGACGACGATCGCGAACTTGCGGTCCTCGCCGGAGTCGTCCATCGCCCGCTGCGCCCACGCTTCGGCCTGCTGCAGAGTGAACTCGTCCCGCTGCTCCATCAACGTCTGCGTCGCCTCCGGGTTGTTGAACCAGCGGTGGACGGCGGGCGCGTCCCCGGGCTCGAACGGGCGCAGGCTGACTGCGGGGAGGTCGGCGCTCATACTCAAAACCTAACGGCCGCCGCCAGATCAGTCGGGAGCCAGACCTTGGCCGGTGAGGACCAGCCAGGCGGTCTTGACGAGGATGCGGAGATCGAGGGCGAGGCCGCGGTGCTCGACGTACCAGACGTCGAGCTCGATCCGCTCCTCCCAGGGGATGCCGGCACGGCCCTGGATCTGGGCCCAGCCGGTGATTCCCGGCAGCACCTCGTGGCGGCGTTTCTGGCGGGGGGTGTAGTCGAGGACCTGGGCCTTGATCGTCGGGCGGGGGCCGACGATCGCCATCTCGCCGCGGAGGACGTTGACCAGGTTCGGGATCTCGTCGAGCGAGCTGCGGCGGAGGAGGCGGCCGGGGGTGGTGACACGGGGGTCGTCGCGGTAGACGACCTTGCCGACGCCGACCGGGTCGGAGCCCTGAACCATCGTCCGCAGCTTCCACATCTCGAACTCGCGGCCGCCGAGGCCGACCCGGCGCTGGCGGTAGACGATTGGACCCGGACTGGTCAGCCTGATCGCGATCGCGGCGATGAGGAGAACGGGCGAGAGGATCGCGAGGGCGAGGGCGGCGATGAGGATGTCGAAAGCGCGGGACATCAGCGGGTCCCCTCTGCCTTTTCCCAACGACCGCCGGCCCCGTGGCGCCACCGGTCCCAGAGGCCGGCGGCAATCGAGGCGGTCGTCAGCAGGTAATAGCGGGCGACCCGGAACGGCGCCAGGGGGATGAAGCGGCCGAGGAGCGCAGCGGCGATCAGGGCCAGTTGGAGGGCGAAGGTGAGGACATAGAACCAGCCGTCGTCGAGGAGGAAGGCGTTGGCGGCGAGAGCGACCAGGTGCAGGAGCGGGCTGAGGTAGCGGAGCACACGGTGGGAAGCGATCTCGAAGGCGAACAGCGGTGGGTAGCCGCGCGGCGAGAGCATCCCCTCGCCGACGACGATGTCCCAGAGGCCGACCATCATCCGCCGTTTGCGGGCGAACTCGCCCTCGATCGTCGGCACCATCTTCTCCTCGGCGCGAGCCGCCGGCGCATAAAGGGAGCGGAGGCCGCGCTTGGCGAAGGCGAAGGGGAAGCTGAGGTCGTGGCTGCCGGATGGAGCGAGGGGGATGTAGGCATCACGGCGCACGGCGTAGATCGCGCCGTTGCCGGCGGTGATGCCGGCGAGGTCGGACTCCATCTCCCGCACCGCCATCTCGTAGCGCCAATAGGCGCCCTCCACGTTGTCGCCATCGGGGTCGAGGAAGCGGACCTGGCCGCAGACGTAGCCGACCTTTGGGTCGGCGAAGGGGGCGACGAGCTGCCGCAGCGCGTCAGGCGCCCAGGCGCTGTTGGCGTCGGAGAAGGCGAGAATCTCACCCGTGGCATGTGCGGCGGCGGCGTTGAGGGCGGCGACCTTGCCCCCTGGCGGCAGCTCCAGCACCAGGTCGGCCCCGGCGGCGCGGGCGCGCTCGGGCGTAGCGTCGGTGGAGCCGTCGGAAGCGACGACGATCTGCAGGCGCTCGCGCGGGTAGTCGAGCGCGAGCGCGTTGGTTACTTTGGCGGCGATCACCTCCTCCTCGTCGTAGGCGGGGATGACCAGGGAGACGATGGGCAGTCGCTCCCCTGCATCGTTTCCACCTTTTGTGCCCCTATGAGGGTTCGAATGGTGGAAACGATGCAGGCGGGTGAGGGTCCGAAGCGCCAACGGGTAGCCGAGGTGGGTGTAGACGAGCAGGCCGGCGCTGAGCCAGAAGAGGATCGCGGCGACGGTGTTCACGAGCGCGCCTCGAGCAGCTCGCGGTAGAGGTCGAGGGTGCGGCGGGCGGCCTCGTCCCAGGAGAAGAGGCCGGCGGCGGCTCGGGTCGCGGCGGCGGCGAGTTCGGCCCGGGCGGCCTCGTCGCGGATCAGCTCATCGAGGGTCGCGGCCAGGGCGGCGGTATCTCCCGGCGGCACTAGCCGTGCCGCACCGGTCTCCGCCACCTCCGGGAACCCGCCGACCGCACTCAGCACGAGCGGCTTGCCGAAGGCGAGGCCGGTGTAGAGAACGCCGGAGTGCTCGGCGTCGAGGTAGGGGAGGACGACGAGGTCGGCACGGCGAAAGATCGCCGGGATCTCCGCCTCGTCGACGAAGCGGGTGAGGAAACGGATGCGACCGCCCACCTCGGCGGCCAGCTCGCGTAGGGTTGCCACGTCGATCCGCGGGTTGCCGACGATCCAGAGCTCGGCGCCGTCGATGCGACGGAAGGCCCCGAGCAGGTTCTCGATCCCCTTGTAGGGGCGGAGCAGGCCGAAGCAGAGGACCACCGGCCCCTCGGCGCCCTCCAGCTCCGGCGGCAACGGCTTCTCCTCCGGCAGCTTCGTCAGGTAATCGAAGGCGCCGTGGGGGATGACGCGGACCCTGGCGGGATCCAGGCCGACCTCGTCCTGGAGGCGGGTGGCGCTGTGCTCGGAGTGGGCGACGACCGCGTCCATGGCGCCGAAGACGCGGCGCGCGGAAGCCACCTGCCGACGGCTCGGCTGCGGCGGCAGGATGTAGTGGGCGGTCATCACCCGCGGCCGCAGGGGCGGCAGCAGCCGCACGTCCAGGGGCGGAAAGGTCAGCCACTGGTAATGGATGACGTCGGCGGCGGCGCGGCGGCGGAAGCGGAACATGTCAGCCAGGTGCTCGATCGCCTTGAAGGGAAGGCGCGCCCGAGCGTCGATACCGCGGGCGGCGGAGCGGCGGTAGAAGCGCTGGTCCACCCGGTAGCCCTCGGCGGGTGGGACCGACCCGTAGAGGAAGCGGGAGGTCAACAGCTCGACCTCGGCACCGGCGCGCGCCAGCGCCGCCGCCAGGGCGCGGTCATAGGGCGGCGTGAAGGCCGAGGGATCTACAAGCTGAACCTTCATGGGGCGAGCGGATTATCGTGACCCCCGTGCCCCCCACGCTCTCCTATTGCGTCGTGAACACGAACGGCCGCGAGTACCTGCTCGCCTGCCTGGCGGCGATCGAGCGCACCCATCCGCGGGAAGTGGAGCGGGAGATCCTCGTCCTCGACAACGCCTCCGAGGACGGCTCGGCCGCGGCGGTGCGGGAGCTTGGCGGCGAGATCCGCCTGATCGCGCTGGAGCGGCGGACCGGGAAGGCGGAGAACGACTCGACCCTGATGCGGGAGGCGCAGGGGAGGTACTGCCTGCTGCTGAACGAGGACTCCGAGCTGCGACCGGGGGCGACCGCGGCGCTGATCGCCGCCCTCGACGCCGACCCGAAAGCCGCCGCGGCCACCCCGCAGCTGCTCGACTCGACCGGAGACCCCGTCCCTTCCGCCTGGCGCTTCCCGGGGGTGGCGACGGCGGCGATCGGGGCGCTCTTCCTCCACCGTCGCTTCACGGTGCAGAGCCTCGGCGACGAAACCCGGTGCGTCAACTGGGCGCAGTCGAGCGCACTGATGGTGCGCCGCGAGGCCGCCGCCGCGGTCGGCTACATGGACCCGGCCTTCTTCGTCTACTACGACGAGTGCGACTTCGCCAAGCGCCTCGCCGACGCCGGCTGGCACTCCCTTTTCGTCCCCGGTGCCGAGGCGGTCCACCACGACCAGCTCTCGACCGACCTCGCCAGGGGCCTTCCCCGCATCGTCGAATTCCACCGCAATCGAGATTTGTACATGCGGGTGCACCACGGTTCCGCGGCGGCGCTGGCGGTCCGCGTTCTCACCGCCTGGTCATACGCGCTGCGGGCGCTCGCCGCGACCGTGCTCCCGGACCGCCCGGCGCAGGTCTTCTGGGCCCACGCCCGCCAGGCGCTGCTCCCGAACCGCGGCGAATCCCTGCGCGACCGCGCTCAGCTACGAGCGTCCTCGTCCATGCGCTCCACCTCGTAGACCTCGGAGATGCGGCCGTCAACGGCCGGCTCAGCGCTGATCGTTCGGAGGTCAGCGAGGAGAGCGCCCGGGTGGCGCAGGCGACCGAGCCAGCCGCGCTCCTCAGGCGTGAAGAAGCCGGTCGCGAAGAGGGCCAGCGGGTAGGCGGCGAAAAGAGCGGCGCGGAGCAGCAGTCCATCGGCTCCGTCGGTCGGGACGGTCAGTTCGGCGATGCCGACGAGGGCGGTGACCGTGAGCACCACGCGCAGCAGTCTCCCCCACTCATAGGGGACCGGGAAGAGCCTCTGCGTGAACGCGTACATCAGGCCCAGGCCGAGCAGGTAGGAGACGGCGAGGGCGAGGCCGGCGCCGACGATCCCGAGCGGCGGCACGAGGATGAGGTTGAGGACGACGTTGGCGACGAGGGCGCCGATCGCGGCGGGGAAGTTGAACTCGGTGCGGCCGGTGCGGCCGAGGATCACGACCAGGACCTGGTAGAGCGCATAAAGGGTGACCCCGATCGAGATCAGGCCGATCGCTTCGTAGGAATCGAAGAACTTCGGCGCGGCCAGAGCCCGGACGATCCAGCGCGAGAACAGCCACATCCCGGTGACGACGAAGGCGCAGCCGGCGACGAAGAGGGTGACGACGACGGCGTAGGTGCGCCGCGCCTCCTCGTCGTCGCGGATCGAGTAGGCGAGCGGCGGCCAGGCGAGCTGGAAGCCGCGGACGAGGACGTTGACCGCCTGGGCGAACTTCACCGCCAGCGAGTAGAGGCCTGCCTCGGCGAGGCCGAGGGTGCGGACGATGATCAGGCGGTCGACGAAGTTGAGCAGGTAGAGGGAGACCTCGGCCGGCATCGTCGGCAGGCCGAAGCGAAAGAGACGGCGCAGGAGCGCCCGGTCGATGCGGAGGGAGAGGCGGCGCCACTGCAGGGCGACCAGGCCGACGACGAAGGCGGCGCCGGTCAGGTAGCTCCCCAGCAGCAGTCCCCGTGCGCCCTCGTCGAGGCCGACCACCAGGACCACGGTCAGCGCGATCGCCGCGATCACGTTGAGGATCGTCGTCACGAAAAAAGCGCGGGCGCGCTCCTCGAGCCGGAAGAGGGTGAGCAGGAACTCCCACAAAGTCAGCACCCAGAGGCCGCCGATCGCGATCCGGACCAGGTCGGGAGCGGACCGGTAGAGGGCGTCGCCTTCGTCGAGGGGCAGCAGCAACTCGGCGATCGGCCTGGCAAACGGGAGCGCGATCAGCGCTGCGACCGTCGAGAGCCAGAAGAGCCCGGCGAAGGTGCCGCGGACGACCGCCGCCGGATCCTCGTCGTCCTTGTAGTAGAAGCGCAGGATCGCCTCGATCAAGCCGAAGCGGATGACGATGCTGGCGGCGACCACGGCGGAGAAGAGGATCTCTGCGGCCCCGTAGTCCTCCGTGGTCAGGTACCGCGTATAGAGCGGCAGCAGCGCGACCGCGACGAGCTTGGAGAGGATGCTCGCGGCGGTGTAGGCGGCACCGGTCGTCGCCAGGCGTCGCAGGTATCCCGACATGGGAGGACCCTACGCCGGGTCGCGGACCGCGGGGGGTGCCGCATGGGCCAGAGAAGCACCGATCGCCAGCAGCACCCAGGTGATCGGATCGTCGAAGAATCCCGCGTAGGAGAGCGTGTGCACGAGCAGGGCGACGAACGCCGCCAGGATCGCGGCCCGAGCGGCGCCTCCGCTCCAGATGCCTCTGCTCAGCGTCTGCAGGGCCACCAGGACCAGGAGGAGATAGACGACGAGCCCGATCAGGCCCTGCTCCGCAGCCACGGTGACCGGCTCGGTGTGGGACTCGGAGACGGGAACGTCCTGGTCGGCGCGGTGCTCTTTGTAAGCCCGCTGGAAGGAGCCGGACCCGTAGCCCTGGACTGGACGTTCGGAGAAGAGCTCGGCGCCACCTTCGACGAGATTTGCCCTGCCGCCGGTGATGATGTTGATCCGGTTGAACGTCAACCCTGCCACCTGCCAGCAGCACTACCGCCGCAACCCCGACGCAGCCGATCGCAACCGCCGCCAGCGTCCACCTGGGGCGGCCCCAGCGAATCGCCCCCAGCACCGCCAGACCGGCGAGCAGGGCGATGAAGCTCGACTGCGAGTAGGTCGGCACGAGGCCGATCCAGAGGACCGCGATCAGACCGGTAAGGAACCAGAATGCTTCGCGGGTACGGGCCCAGAGCATCGCCGCGGTAACGACGACGGTGACCAGCGCCAGGTAGCGCCCGTAGACGTTCGGGTCCCAGAAGATCGAGTTGACGCGGAAGTAGGTGTGGAATTCGTTCGACCTGATCACCTGGTCGTTCCAGAAGAGGCTGCGGGCTATCCACTCGACCGAGCCGATCAGCACGAACAAGGTGGCCTCCGCGGCCACGACCAACAGCGCCCAACGCAGCAGCCGGCGGTCCCACTCCACCTCGCGCAGCAGCCGGTAGGCGACGGTGAAGGGGACGAGGAAGAAGCAGACGTTCTGCAGGCCCTGCGAGAAGTCCTCCGAGTAGAGGGCCTGGAGGGCGTAGAGGACGACCACCGCGGCCAGGATCCAGGCCAGGGCACGCGGTGGATGGGCCGGCGGTGGATCGGACCAGTCGCGCAGCAGGGTGGCGACGACCGCGGCGGCGATCACCAGGTACAGCGGCACCAGCAGGTTCGCGGTGTCCCCGCCTGCCTCGAGCGGGACCCGGAAGGGAACGGCGAAGATGATCGCCAGCGGCATCAGGATCGGCCAGCGGCGGAAGAGGTAGGTGAGGGTCGCGATCACGGCAGCGGCGATCGCCAGCAGGGCGACGATCCGTCCCTCGTCGTGGCGGAGGTCGACGATCTGGGCGGTGTGCCACTGATCGCCGGCGATCAGGACCGGAAAGAGGACCATCGCCAGCGCCATCGCGGCGGCGCGCAGCCGGCCGGGCGGCAGCAGGATCGCGCCGGCGCAGGCGGCAGCGACTGCGATCAGGCCGAGCCCGGCAAGGAAGTCGCTCAAGGCTCGGAGCCCGCTCTCAGCCCCCCGCTGCCTGCGGCCGTCACACACTCGGCCTTGGTCTTCTCCGACGCCCGGTGCAGCCGGATCGCCCCCGGGGTCACCAGGGTCCGGTCGGATCCCAGCCTCACCCGCAGCTTGTAGCGGCCCGGGGGAGCGGTGCCACCACCGCGCTGACGTCCGTCCCAGTAGAAGTCGAAGAAGGTGTAGCGCTTGAGGAAGCGGTCGCGGGCGAGGGTGAAGACGACTCGGCCGCCCGGCTTGATCACCTGCACCGTTCCCTCGTGGGACTGGGTGACGCGGAAACGGATCTTGATCTCGTCGTAACGGCAGTCGCCGTTGGGGGTGAAGTTGCGCACCGGATCGTCCGGTCTGAGGACCGGATGGCCGGCGAAGCTGACGCGGTCGAGCACCAGCGGGTCGCGCTTGACCCGCTGGGCGTAGGCGAAGGCGGCTACCGTGGCGAGGACGAGGAGTGCGAAGACGACCGCGGCTGCGCGGCCGCGGGAGACGACCCCTTCATCATTCCGCCGCTTCGGCATTGTCTTCGCCGACGATCACGGCGACGTCGGCCCCAGCCGCGACGGACTCGATTTCGCCGTTCATCATCTGCATCTTCTGGATGCTCAGCTGCTTGGCGACCTTACGGGCCTCGGGCTTGTGTCCGCGCCTGAACATGACGACGCTCTCGGCGAAGCTCGAGCTGCTGTTGGTGACGGCGCCGAGGCTGAAGCCCTTGCCCTCGACCTTGTCGCCGAAGGTGGCGGCGAGACCGGGGACCGAGGTGCCGTTGAGCACGGTGACCTCGATTTCGCTCGGCTTCACTTTCGCCGCCGCCTGTTTTGCGCCGGAGCCGCCGCTTTCATCGTCGGAGCCGCCGATCAGGAAGTAGGCGCCGGCGCCGACAATTGCGAGGACGACGACGAACAGCGCGATCAACGAGCTGGGGCGGGAGGCGGTCTCACCCAACCCGGAGAAGCGGCCGCGGATCTGCTCGGTGCGGCTGGCCTCCGGCAGCCCCTCCTCGCGGCGGCGGCGGCGTTCCTCGCGGCTGGAGACCGCCTCCTGTTCGGTGGTCCGCGCCTCCTCCAGCGCCCGCAGCTCCTCCGCCCGCTGGGCGGCGATCGTCGACGTCTGCTCCTTGCGCTCGGCGTCGCGCTCAGGGGCCGACCCCGCCCAATCGCGCAGGCGGCGGATGTCCCTCCCGTGGGTGAACGAGAGGAGCGCGAGGACGGCGAGGCCAAGAAACGCAGCCAAGCCGGCGAAGGCGCCGATTTGTTCGATCACGTGGACCAAAGTGGCCGCGAGAGGCTATTCGTTGGAGGCGACCGCCGCCGCGTCGCCGCCCGGCGCGGCGATCAGCTCCACCACTCGCTCCGCCAAATTAGCCTCATCGCCGGCCAGAACGAGGTGTTCCAGCGAGTTGAGGGTGGACTCGACCCACTCCTGGTCGATTGCCTTCTGCCGGACCGCCCGGTTGATCCGCCGCGCCGCCGTCGGCTGCACCTCCTCGCCCTCGGAGAAGAGGACCTCGTGCAGCTTCTCTCCCGGCCGCGGCTGCGTGAACTCGACCGCGATGTCCTGCTCGGGCTCATAACCGGCGAGGCGGATCATGTTGTGGGCGAGGTCGACGATCTTCACCGGCTCGCCCATGTCGAGGACGAAGACCTCGCCCTTGCCGGCGCCGATGTCGCCGGCACGGATCACCAGCTGGACCGCCTCCGGGATCGTCATGAAGTACCGGGTCATCTCTGGATGGGTGACCGTCACCGGCCCCCCGCGCTCGATCTGGCTGCGGAAGATCGGGACCACGCTCCCCGAAGAGGCGAGGACGTTGCCGAAGCGGACCGAGGCGAAGCGGGTCGCCGGGTACTTCTCCCCCGCCGCCTGGACGATCCACTCGGCCATCGCCTTCGAAGCTCCCATCACCGTCTGCGGATTGACCGCCTTGTCGGTGGAGATGAGGACGAAGCGCTCGACCTTGGAGGCGGCCGAGGTCTCGGCGGTGACGCGGGTGGCGATCGCGTTGTTGCGGACCGCCTCCAGCGGATTGGACTCCATCAGCGGCACGTGCTTGTAGGCGGCGGCGTGGAAGACGACATCCGGTTTGAAGCGCTGCATCACCTCGAGCATCCGGTGCGGCTCCTTGCAGTCGGCCAGCACCGCCTCGCAGCTGGCGAAGTGACGCTCCTCGACCATCTCGCGGTCGATCTGGAAGAGGTTGTCCTCGGCGTGGTCGAGCATCACCAGCAGCCGCGGGTTGACCTGGGCGATCTGACGGCAGAGCTCGGAGCCGATCGAGCCGCCGGCGCCGGTGACGAGGACGATGCGGTCGCGCAGGTAGGCGGCGACACGATCGAGCTCGCGGACGATCGGCTCGCGGCCGAGCACGTCCTCGACCTGGACCTCGCGCAGCTGCCGGTTGAGCTGGACGCCGCCACGCAGCAGCTCGAAGACGGTCGGCAGGGTGCGGACCCGGATCTCGCGCTCGCGGCAGGCGGCGACGATGCGGCCGCGCAGGGTCCCCGGGGCCGAGGGGATCGCGATCACCACCTCGTTGGGGTTGGTCTCATCGAGGATCTTCTCGATCTCCCGGGTCGAGCCGAGCACCTTCAAACCGAGCATCCGCATTCCCCGCTTGCGCGGGTCGTCGTCGACGAAGCCGATCGCGGTGGCGCCGAGGTTGGGGTTGAGCTGCAGCTCGCGCACCACCATCTGGCCGCCGGAGCCGGCGCCGACGACGAGCACCTCGTGCTTCGGCATCCGGGCGCCGCGGCTGGGGCGCTCGACGACCAGCCGCACGGCGAGGCGGGCGCCGGCGATCAGCAGCGCGGTGAGGAGGAAGTCCACCACCTCGACCGAGCGCGGCAGCGCGTGCTCGAAGGGCTTGGCGACGGCGAAGACGATGACCAGCAGGGCGCTGGCGACGGCGACGGCGCGGAGGATCAGGAGGAAGTCGCGACCGCTGACGTAACGCCACCACTTCTGGTAGAGCCCGAAGGCGTAGAAGACGATCAGCTTGCCGGCGATGACGAAGCCGACCGATTGGGCGAAAAGGGTCTCGTAGCGCTGCGGCCAGCCGTTCGGATCGTCGAGAAAGCGCAGCTGGAAGGCGAGGAAATAGGCCAGCGCGATCAGCACCGCGTCGGCCGCGATCTGCTGAATCCGGTTGCGGTAAACGGGGTGGTTCAACCGGCGCATGAACAGACGAGTTTAGTTGCTGGTAGGCCCCATCCCTACAATGCCCGCTCACACGATGCCGCTCTTGCCGCTTGCCAGCGTCACCGATTTCTTCCTCGACCCGATCGTCAACTGGGGAACCGACTTCATCAGCAGTGCCGGCCTACCCGCCGTGTTCATCCTGATGACGCTCGAGTCCGCCTGCCTGCCGGTCCCGAGCGAGGCGATCATGCTCTTCGCCGGGGCCAGTGTCGCCGCCGGCGACCTGACCCTGTTCGGCGTCGTCGCCGCCGGCGTGCTCGGCAACCTCGTCGGCTCCTGGATCGCCTACGCCGTCGGCTACTACGGCCGCATCGACCTGCTGGAAAAAAACAAGCTGATCCACATCAGCCCCAAGCATCTGAAATGGGCCGATGACTGGTTCGCCCGCTACGGCGACGCGACGATCTTCTTCTCGCGGATGCTGCCGATCATCCGCACCTTCATCTCGCTGCCGGCGGGAGTGGCGAAAATGCCGTTCTGGCGCTTCACCCTCCTGACCACGCTCGGCTGCATCCCCTGGGTGCTGATGCTGGCGCTGATCGGCAAGAGCGTCGGCAGCAACTGGGAAGAGTGGCGCGACCATCTCCACTACCTCGACTACCTCGTGGTCGTCGCGGTGATCGTCCTCGGCGCCTACCTGCTGATCAAGCGGCGGCGTGGCGGTGGGCCGGGTCCGGACGCGGAGCCGGTCGAGCCCGCGGGCGCTCCGGAGCCCGCCGGCAGCACCCGGGCTTGAGCGACGCGGGGCTGCCAGCCGCCCGCGCGGTCGTGCTGGGGCTGGTCCAGGGACCGGCCGAGCTGCTGCCGGTCTCCAGCTCCGCCCACATCGTCCTCGTCCCCTGGCTCGCCGGCTGGGACTGGGACGGGATCGACCCGGAGCTGCGCAAGAGCTTCGAGGTGGCGCTCCACACCGGCGCGGCGGCGGCGCTGCTGATCGGGCAGCGACGGATGATCGGCGAAGAGCTGCGGCAGTTCGACGGGCGCCGGGCGCTGCTGCTCGGCCTCTCCTTCCTGCCCGCGGCGGTGGTCGGCTACACGCTCGAGCGGCCGATCGAGCGGCTGCTCGGCGGTCCGCGGGCGACCGCCTACGGGCTACTGGCCGGGGCGGCGGCGATGCTCGTCGCCGACCGACGCCCGCAGCAGCGCGGTCGCGGCGACGCCACCCCAACCGACGGCTTGGCGCTGGGGATCGCCCAGGCGGCGGCGCTGGCCCCGGGGGTCTCGCGCAACGGCGTCACCCTCGCCGCGGCCCGTTGGCGGCGCTTCTCCCGCGACCAGGCGAACCTGCTCTCGCGCACGGTCGCGCTGCCGATCATTGTCGGAGCGACGGCGCTGAAGGGCACGCGCCTGGCGCGGCGCGGCACCACCCCGGAGCTGCGGCGCTCGCTTGCCGTCGGCGTCGGCGCCTCCTTCGCCTCGACCCTCGCCTCCCAGCGGCTAATCCAGCTGGTCGAGCGCGACCGGGCGCTCTGGCCCTACGCGGCCTACCGGGTGGGCCTGGCGGCGGTGGTGCTGCGACATCTCTCTAGAAAGCGCTGATTTGCAGGCATTTCCAAATTTTGGATTTATTTGGACAAATTTGGAATTGATCTATTCGGCAGATCCCCCGAAGCGACTGAGAGAATCGCGCCGATGACTGACGCCTACGCGAAGGCCGGGGTCAACCAGAGCGCGGCCGATTCCGCCGTGGCCGGTCTGGTTCGCGCCCTCGGTGCGATCGACCTCGGCCGACCCTCGGCGCAGGTGCCGCTGCCGGGGCACTACGCGAGCGTGATCAAGCTCGACGAGCGCTTGGGGATCGCGCTTTCCACCGACGGCGTCGGGACGAAGCTGGTCCTGGCCGAGCAGCTCGGCCGCTTCGACACGATCGGGATCGACTGCGTGGCGATGAACGTCAACGACGTGATCTGCGTCGGCGCCGAGCCGCTGGCGATGCTCGACTACATCGCGATCGAGAAGGCCGATCCGGAGGTTTGCGAGGAAATCGGGGTCGGGCTTGCCCGCGGGGCGGAGAAGGCGGGGATTGAGATCCCCGGCGGTGAGCTGGCGCAGCTGGGACAACTGGTCCGCGGCGTCAACGTCTCCGGCGCCTGCTTCGGCACCGTCGCCCTCGACGCGATCGTCGACGGCTCAGGCGTAGAGCCGGGCGACGTCGTCATCGGCCTTCCCTCGACCGGCCTGCACTCCAACGGCTACACCCTCGCCCGCTCCGCCCTGGCGGGCATCCCGCTCGACGACGAACGCCTCGGCCGGCCGCTCGGCGACGTGCTGCTGGAGCCGACCGAGATCTACGTAAAGCCGATCGTCGAGCTGCTGCGCTCCGAGGTCGAGGTCCGCGGCCTCGCCCACATCACCTCGGGCGGGACCGGCAACCTGCTCCGCCTCGCCGCCGAGGTCGGCTACGAGATCGACGACCCGCTGCCGGTCCCGCCGGTCTTCGAGCTGATCCAGGAATGCGGCGACATCTCCGACGAGGAGATGCGCGAGGTCTTCAACATGGGTTGCGGCTTCTGCGTCGTCGTTCCGGCCAGCGACGAGGAGGCGGCGCTGGGCCTGCTGCGCGCTCATTACCCCACGGCCAGGCCGATCGGGCGCGCAACCGAAGGACCACCGAGGATCCTCTAAGTAACCTCACCGGCCGCCGCGTCGTAACGTTGGGGCGCAAGTGAGCAACCGCCCCTCCACTAGCTCCCAGATGATCGGCACCGTGCTCTCCGGCCGTTACAAGCTGGAGGCGAAGCTCGGCAGCGGCGGGATGTCGACGGTCTACCTGGCTCGCGACACCACGCTTGACCGCCAGGTCGCGGTCAAGGTGATGCACCGGGAGATGTCCGAGCAGGCCGACCAGCTCGAGCGCTTCCGCCAGGAGGCGCGGGCGGTGGCGAAGCTCTCGCACCCCAACGTCGTCTCGGTGATCGACGCCGGCGAGGACGGCGGCCACCCCTACATCGTCTTCGAGTACGTCGAGGGGGAGACGCTGAAGCAGCGGATCAACCGGGTCGGGGCGCTCGACGCCCAGGAGGCGCTCGCCTACGCGATCGAGGTCGCCCGCGGGCTGACCGTCGCCCACGCCCGCAACATGGTCCACCGCGACATCAAGCCGCAGAACGTGCTGATCGACTCCGAGGGGCGGGCGAAGCTGACCGACTTCGGGATCTCGCGTCAGCTCGAGCAGGACGGGATGACCGCGACCGGCCGCGTCCTCGGCACCACCGACTACGTCGCCCCCGAGCAGGCGATGGGTCACCCGGTGGACCAGCGCTCCGACATCTACTCGCTGGGGGTGGTTCTCTACGAGATGCTGGTCGGGCAGGTCCCTTTCCAGGCCGACAGCCAGGTCGGGGTGGCGATGAAACACGTCAACGAAGAGCTGCCCGACGTCCAGCAGCGCCGGCCCGAGCTCTCCGCCGCGGCGGCGATGGTGGTCGAGCGGGCGACGACGAAGGATCCGGACCATCGCTACCAGCGGGTGGGCGAGCTGATCGACGACCTCTCCACCGCGCTCGAGGTCGAGGCGGCGCGGGCGGGCGCGACCACGGGCGAGGCGACGAGCGTGCTGGAAGCGGTGCCGCCGGCCGAACGCAAGCTCGCCGGCGGCGCTCGCTGGTCCCGGGTGGCGCTGCTTCTCCTCCTGCTCGCCTTCGCCGGCGCCGTGGCGGTGGTGGTCCTGATCAGCAGCGGCAACGGTCCCGGCGGTGGTGGCGGTGCGCTCAAGGACAAGGGCTCCCCGGTGGCCCTCGCCGAAGCTGCCGACTACGACCCCCAGGGAGACGGCGAAGAGGATCCCGAAGCGGTCAGCCTCGCCCTCGACGGCGACCCCACCGGCACGGCTTGGACCAGCGAGCACTACGACGACGACGCCTTCGCGGGAACGAAGACCGGGCCCAACCCCGGCGTCGGCCTCTACGTGGTGACGAAGGCGACGACGACGCCGGCGACGATGATCGTCCGCGGCGCCCCAGGCTGGGATGCGGAGATCTACGCCGCCGCCGCGGGACCGCCGGAGGAACTTTCCGAATGGGGAGAACCGGTGGCCGAGGTCGAAGACGCCAAGGAGGTCGAAGACGTCGAGCTCGATCTCAGCTCGCCGGCGAAGTACTTCCTGATCTGGTTCATCAGAGCGGCCCCCTCGCGAGACCAGGAAGGCCGCTACCGGGTCGAGATCAGCGACGTGAAGCTGACCGACTGATCGTCGTTCTCGCGGGTAGGAAGTACGGGTGCGATCGCTCCTTCTGTAACCATTACATCGATTGGTGTAACGTCTGACAATGGCAGAGCAAGGCGCAAAGCCGAATGTTTCGAAAACCCGCCGCCGCGCGCTGGACGCGGTGCGCTCGCTCTTCTCGCCGCTGCTGCCAGATGACTACCTCGAACTGATCAACCCTCTCTGGTCCACCCAGGAGCTGCGGGGGCGGATCGAGCGGATCGAGAAAGAGGCGCCCGACGCGGTGACGGTGCTGATCCGGCCCGGCTACGAGTGGGGCTGGCACCAACCCGGGCAGTACCTGCGAATCGGAGTGGTGGTCGATGGCGTCCATCATTGGCGTGCCTACTCCCTCACCACCGACCCCGGCCGGCCCGACGGCTTGATCGGGATCACCCCGAAGCTGGTCGACTCCGGCAAGGTCTCCCCCTATCTCGTGCACCAGGCGCGGCCGGGCGACATCGTCCGGCTCGGCGGCGTCGAAGGAACTTTCGTCCTGCCCGAGCCGCCGCCCCGAAAGCTCCTCTTCATCAGCGCCGGCAGCGGCATCACTCCGATCATGAGCATGCTGCGCAGCCTCGATCGCGACGGAGCGCTGGACGACGCCGTCCACATCCACTCCGCCCGCACGCCCGAGGGCGTGATCTTCGGCAAGCAGCTGCGCGACCTCGACGCCCGCTGCTCCGGCTACCGACCCCGTATCCAGATCACGGGCGAGGCCGGCCGGGTCGCTCCCTCCCACCTCGACGAGATCTGCCCCGACTGGCGCCAGCGCCACGCCTTCGTCTCCGGCCCCGGCGAGATGCTCGACGCGCTCGTCGGGCACTGGCGCGAGGAGGGCGATCCGGAGCTGCTGGAGATGGAGCGCTTCCAGCCGGTGATCGGCGGCGATGCGGCTGCTGGCGAGGGGGGCAGGATCCGCTTCCTCTCCAGCGGTCTCGAGACCGAGTGCGATGGCGGCACCCCGATCCTCGTCGCCGGCGAGGAGGCCGGGGCGGAGCTGCCCTTCGGCTGCCGGATGGGGATCTGCCACACCTGCATCGGCAGGCTCTGCAAGGGGGAGGTCCGGGATCTGCGCACCGGCGAGGTCTCCGGGCAAGAGGGAGAAATGGTCCGAACTTGTGTCAACGCGCCAGAAGGCGACGTTGCGATCGCACTATGAGAAAGAGGAGTCCGAGATGAGCACGACTGCAACGGCACCTGTCGACACCCACATCGAGAGCCCGCTCGCGCACCTCTCCGAGGAGCAGCTGGACGCGCTGGGGCGCGAGTTCGATGCGATCCGCGACCGCGTCATGGCCGAGCTCGGCGATCGCGACCGCCGCTACATCGAGAGCATGATTGAGATGCAGCGGCGCCTGGCGGTGCTGGGGCGCGTGCTGCTGCTCGCCTCCCGCAACCGCGGCGCCTGGGTGGCGGGGACCTCCGCGCTCTCGGCGGCGAAGATCCTCGAGAACATGGAGATCGGCCACAACGTCATGCACGGCCAGTGGGACTGGATGAACGACCCGCGCATCCACTCCTCGACCTGGGACTGGGACACCGCTTCCACCGCCGAGGCCTGGAAGCACTCCCACAACTACGTCCACCACACCTACACCAACATCCGCGGCAAGGACAAGGACCTCGGCTACGAGATCATGCGGATCGACCCGGCGCAGAAGTGGCACCCGGTCTACCTCGCGCAGCCGGTCTACAACCTGATCCTGGCGGCGCTGTTCGAGTGGGGCGTGGCTTTGCACGACCTCGACTTTGAGGCGATCCGCAAGGGCCACAAGCCGATGCACCAGGTGAAGCGGGAGCTGAAGGGCATCGCCGGCAAGGCCAAGGACCAGGTCGTCAAGGACTACATCGCCTGGCCGCTGGTCAGCGCCCTCGCCGCGACGGCCGTCAACGTGGTGGTGGAGACGCGGCGCCAGCGCAAGCAGCCCCGCGGGATCCTCGGCCGCGTGAAGCGCAAGCGGCAGAGCCGCTGGACGCCGGTGGTGGAAGCGACGCTGAACAGCGGCAGCAGGACCTTCCGCGCAACCGCCAAGGCCGATTTCACCGCGAACATCGTCCGCAACTTCTGGGCCTACGCGATCATCTTCTGCGGCCACTTCCCCGACCAGACCTACACCTTCTCCCAGCAGGAGGTCGAGAATGAGAGCCGGGGCGGCTGGTACATCCGCCAGCTCACCGGCTCGGCCAACATCGAGGGCGGCCCGATGTTCCACGTCGCCAGCGGCAACCTCAGCTACCAGGTCGAGCACCACCTCTTCCCCGACATGCCGAGCACCCGCTACGCGGAGATCGCCCCGCAGGTGAAAGAGGTCTGTGAGCGCTACGGCCTGCCGTACAACAGCGGCCCCTTCAGCCAGCAGCTGGGGATGGTGCAACGGACGATCCTGCGGCTCGCCTTCCCCGGCGGCAAGCCCCGGCCTAAGCCGGGGCCCTACCGCGGGGAGAACCACGGGAACGGCTCGGGGGTCTGACCCGAGCCGTCAGCCGCCGGCGATCGGCGCGATCGGAGTGCAGAAGAACCCCCGCGGATGCGCGGGGTCGAGCGCGGTGAGCACGTCCGCCCCGACGATGTGGTCGTAGGGCATCGAGAGGTGGTCGCCGAGGTCGAGGATGCACTGGTTCTGGAGCAGGATGTTTTTCACGTTCGACCCCGAGAGGAAGGCCGAGGTGTAGGGGGTGACGACGGTGTCGTAGCGGGTCTGGATCACCGTGTAGTCGACCCCCGGCACGGTCTCGCCGCCGGCGTTGAGGTTTGTGATGAAGGCCGAATCGACGCGCTGCTGCTCGCAGGCCGGGCAGAGGGCGCCGGTGAACTGGTTCGCTCCGGGAAAGAAATTGGAGAGGATGAAGAGCCCGTCCAGGGTGGTGCCGTGGTTGGACGGGGAGAGGCCGACGAGGGCGTTCACCTCAGCCGCGCCGCCGAGGTACTTGAGGTAGTAGCGCGGCATCATTCCGCCCTGGGAATGGCCGACGAGGTCGACCTCGGCCGCTCCGGTCGCGGCCCGGACTTTGTCGACGAAGACGTTGAGTTCCTGCGCCGAGGTGGGAATGTCGTCGACGCCGTAGACGCCGATTGCGCCGCTGCCGTTGTAGTCGCCGTAGTTGAGGGCGAAGACGCAGTAGCCGTTGTTCTTCAGCAGCGGTGAGATCGCCTGCCAGCTGTTCGACATGTCGGCGAAGGTGCCGTGGACGAGGACGACGGGCCGGGGATGGGCAGCGGTCGGTTTGCAGGTCCAATCGTTGGCCCCCGGCGGACTCGCGGTCGGGCTGGTGTGGGCGTAGCCATAGATGCCGTTCCAGATCACCGGCAGATCGGCGCGGGCGGGTGCGGCAAAGACGGCAAACAGAGCGAGGCAAAGAAGTAAGACGGGAAGGCTGCGGCGCATGAGAATGGCTCCTCCTGGACGGGTGTACCCGGTAGTTAGTAGCAGCTTGCGCAAAAGTTAGCCGCAAACTATCTTGAGCATAACCGGGGAACGGGCGGGGTAAACCTGGAAGGAGAAGTAAATGATCCACTCGATTCCGAACCGCAGCAGGCGAGCGCTGTGGCTTGTGCTGGTGGGCTTGGTCGCTCTGGCGGTCTCGGCCACTTGGACGGCGGGGGCGCGCGCCGCCAACTACGCCGCGCTCGGCGACTCCTACGCGGCGGGGCCGTTGATACCGAACCCGCTACTGCCGCTCGGCTGCCTCAAGTCGAGCAACAACTACGCACACCTGGCCGCACCGGGGATCGGACTGACCCTGCGGGACGCGACCTGCAGCGGCGCGACCACGGTCCACATGACCAACCCGCAGGGCGTCGATCCCGACGGTCCCAATCCGCCGCAGTTCAACTCGCTCGACGCGAGCACGACGGTGGTCTCGCTGACGATCGGCGGCAACGACATCGGTTTCTCCGAGGTCGCGCAGAGCTGCATCACGGTCAACCCGTTCAGCCATCCCTGCCTCGACAAATACAACTCGGGCGGGGTCAACCAGCTGCAGGCGCGGATCAACGCGACGGCGCCGAAAGTGGCGGCGGTGCTACAGGGGATCAAAGCCCGCGCCCCCTCGGCGCAGATCTACGTCGTCAACTACCCGGCGATCTTCCCGGAGACCGGGTTCGGTTGCTGGCCGCAGATGCCGCTCGGGTTCCAGGACGTCCCCTACCTGCGGACGACCCAGAAATCGCTCAACTCGATGCTGGCAACCCAGGCCGCGGCCAACGGCGCGACCCTGGTCAACTGGTACGGCGCGAGCATCGGCCACGACGCCTGCAAGGGCAGCTCGACCCGTTGGGTCGAACCGCTCGTGCCGGGCAACGCGGCGGCTCCGATCCACCCGAACAAAAGCGGGATGGTCGGCGGGGCCAACGCGCTCCTGGCGGCGGTGGGATAGTCACCGCATGCGTATAGCCAGCCTCGTCCCCTCCGCGACCGAGATGCTCTTCGCGCTCGGCCTCGGGGGGGACGTGGTCGGCGTCACCCACGAGTGCGACTACCCACCGGCCGCGGCGGCGCTCCCCCACCTCACCGCCACCGTGCTCCCGGAGGGGCTCGACGCCGCCGGGATCGACGCGGCGGTGAAGAAGACGGTCGGCGAGGGCCGCGCCCTCTACAGCCTCGACGAGGAGCGGCTGTGCGAGCTCGCTCCCGACCTGATCGTCACCCAGGCGGTCTGCCAGGTCTGCGCCGTCTCCTACGACGACGTCGTCGCCACCGCCGCGCGGCTGCCGAGCAAGCCCCAGGTTCTGCAGCAGGACCCGGCCACCCTGGCCAACGTGCTCGACGACGTCACCCGCTTGGGCGAAGCGGCTGGGATCGAGCAGCGGGCGCTGCAGTTGCGCCAGCAGCTCGAGCAGCGATTGCAGGCCGTGGGCGAGGCGATCGACGGCGCCGCGCGGCCGCGGGTGCTCGCCCTCGAGTGGCTGGACCCGCCGTTCCTCGGCGGCCATTGGATCCCGGAGATGATCGCGCTCGCCGGCGGCGAGGACGTCGTCGGGCAGGTCGGCGAGAAGTCCCGGCAGATGGAGTGGCGCGAGCTCGAAGGGCTCCGTCCCGACGTCGCCGTCGCGATGCCCTGCGGCTGGTACCTCGACGAATCCCGCGACCAGGCGCTGGCCCACCGCGAGCGGCTCGACTCCCTCGAGGCCAAGCAGGTCTTCGCGGTCAACGCGGCCTCGACCTTCTCCCGTCCGGGCCCGCGTTTGGTCGACGGCGTCGAGCTGCTCGGCCACCTTTTCCATCCCAAGCGGGTCAGCCCGCCGGCCGGAATCGGCTTCGCCGAGCTGACGCCTCAGATCTCGCGCTCGTAGAACAGCATCGACGGCCCGTCCGGGCTGCCTTCGCGATTGGTGAACCCCATGCTCTCGTAGAGGCCGCGGGCGGCGGTGTCGGTTTCGCCGGTGTTGAGGTCGATGCCGGCGGCGCCCCGCTTGCGTGACAGCTCGATCGCCCGTTCCAGCAACGCCCGGCCGATCCCGTTCCCGCGCAGATCAGGGGCTACGTAGAGCTCCTGCAAATAGGCTTCGAGGCCGTCGGTCCAGAGCGCCGGACGGAAGCGCAGCAGGGCGAGGCCGTCGGGACCCTCGCCGGCGAGCAGGACCACGATCTCGTCCTCCTCGAGCAGTTGACCGACCTTCCTGGTCAGGGCCTCGACCCCCGGGCTCGGTTCGAGGAACTCGAGGTTGAAGTCGTGCAGAAGGCGTGCGATCTCCGCCGCATCGTCCCCAGTCGCCCGCCGGACCTGTATCTCTGGCTCCTCCATGCCTTTAGTTTCCCTGCCAGACGAAGTTCGCGGCGCCTGCGCCTGGGGAGCGACGAGCCCTCCGCCTCAATACGGACTGGGAGACCACAGCGCGTCATGGAGGCCGGCCAGGGAGTCGGTGACGACTCTCTCGTCGCCGCCGACGAAGATCTTCTGCGAGTCCCCATCGAGGATGGCCGGTATCCAGGTCTTGACTTTGGCCCGGCCCCAGCCATCAGGCGCTGCGGGCGGACCCGCGCAACTGTGAACGGTTCCGTCCGCCTCGATTTCGACCCAGACCTCTTCGCCCTCGCCGCCACCGGGCTCGTCCTCGCCCAGCACGCTCAGCCGCAAGCATTTCCCCCTGTGCTTCGGAAGCTGCGCCAGCGGCAGCGCCACCCGCAGCGCCGTCGCCATCTCCGCCACGGTCATCCCTTCTTCGTCCCCGGCGACGACGTGACGGTGTCGCCAGCGCGCGATTCCGGCGATCAGCCCCATCTTGCGCCGGGTCTTCTCCGTCAACCCGTAACAGCGGCGGCGGCCGGGGGCCTCCAACTGGCTGACCAGCCCGGCCGTCTTGAAGAGGCCGGCGCGACGGTTGACCTGGTGATAGCTGAGACCGTGCGAGCCACGCGCCAACTCGGTCGGCGATTGAGGGCCGCAGCTCAGCTCCTCGACCAAGCCCGCTTCCCAGAGATCGGCCAGCAGGCCCAGCGACGTCCAGGCGTGGGCATCGATCCTGCCGTCCGGCAGCCGCGTCAGGGAGGCGTCAGCGAACCTGTTGACGAGCGTGTAGAGCTCGGCGCCGCAGGGATCCGAGAGGACGTGGACAACCTTCGACGGGACCCCCGGTTCCTCTTCCCGGTCGATCACGTCGAGTTCGGCAAGCTTGCCGGCATAGCGGTAGATCGTCCGCGGCGCGTAGCCGGGCACACGCTCGGTCAGGTTCTTGGTCCGCAGCGGCCCTTCTCCCAGCGCCATCAGAATCGCACCGGTGGCGCCGGAGCCGAGGAGCCGCAGGACCTCGGCGGTCGAGGCACCGGCGACGCAGGCGCCCTCGCGTTCAGCGCCTTCGATGTCGATATCCGGGAATTCAGTCGCCATCGCCACCCCCTAGCGGCTTCTCCGCTTCTTCGCCTGCGGACAGGCAGTTATTTGAAACGTTGACCGACTGGTGCTCTATCGGTACCCAGTGGGTATAGGGATCAATCAGAACTCGTAAGAACGCGCCCGCTCTTGGCGCTCGACGGCGAGGCCGACGAGGCGGTCGCAGAGCTGCGGGTAGTCGATCCCGCTGGCCTCGAAGAGCTTGGCGTAGACGCTGGTGTCGGTGAAGCCCGGCATCGTGTTGATCTCGTTGACGAGTACCGAGCCGTCGGGCTCGACGAAGAAGTCACAGCGGGCGAGGCCCGAGCAGCCCGCCAGTTCGAAGATCGAGACGGCGAGCTCACGGACGCGCTCAACCGCCTCCTCTCCGATCGGAGCGGGGACCCGCAGCTCCATCCCACCCTCCGTGTACTTGGCCTCGAAGTCGTACCAGACCCCCTGGGCGACGATTTCCCCCGGTTGCGACGCCTGCGGCTCGGCGTTGCCGAGGACCGAGCACTCGACCTCGCCGCCGCAGGCCGGGGCCTCGACGATCACCCGCGGGTCGTGGCGCAGCGCCAGCTCCACCGCGGCGTCGAGATCGTCGAGCTTTTCCACCCGGGTGATGCCGACGCTGGAACCGAGCCGCGAGGGCTTGACCCAGAGCGGCAGCCCCATCTTCTCGCAGCGCCCCCACCAGTCGTTGCCCTCGACTGCCGTGAACTCGACCTGGGGGATCCCGTGGGCGGCGAAGAGCCGCTTCAACGTCAGCTTGTCCATGCAGATCGCCGAGGAGAGGACGTCGGAGCCCACATACGGCACGTCGAGCCACTCGAGCAGGCCTTGGATGCTGCCGTCCTCGCCGAAGGGGCCGTGCAGGGCCGGAAAGACGGCGTCGGCTCCCAGCAGCCCGCCGCCCGGCGTCAGCTCGACCGAGGTGCCGGCGACGCTCCAGTGCCCGTCGCGTCCGATCGTCACCTCGACTGGCTCGTGACCGCCCTCGCGCAGGCCCCGCGCCACCGCCGCGCCCGAGCGCAGTGAGACCTCGTGCTCGGAGGAGCGGCCACCACAGAGAACCGCGACCCTCATTCCCCTTCGCCTTCTTCTGCTTCGACCACGACTGGCTTGCCGACGGTGATAGTCACCGTCGAGCCGGGTTCCGCTTCGGTCCCCGGCGGCGGGAACTGGTCGGTGACGCGGCCGATTTTCCCCTGCACTTCGGTCGGCTCTTCTTCGACGCTCGGCTGCAGGCCGGCGGCGCGGATCGCTTCCACCGCCTCGCGGCGTTCCTTCCCGATCACGTTCGGGACCTTCGATTGCGCTTCTCTTTCTTCGCCGCCGGAGACGACGATCGTGACCGTCGAGCCGGGTTCGACCTCGCTGCCCGCATCCGGCGACTGCTGGATCACCCGGCCCTTCGGTTCGGGGCTTTCTTCTTCGGAGATGCTGGGTTCGAGGCCGCGCGAGCGCAGCCGCTGCACCGCCGCTTCCCGCTGGCTGCCGACCAGGACCGGGACCTTGGTCAGCTTCGGCCCGCGGGAGACGACCAGGGTGACGGTGGAACCTTTGGTCGCGGTGTTGCCGCCGCGCGGTTCGGAGTAGATCACCCGGCCGGGTTCGACCGCGTCGGAGTTGACCCGGTTGACGTCGACTTCGAAGCCGGCCGCCTCCAGCGCTCGCACCGCCTCTTCCTCGGTCTGGCCGGCCGTCGAGGGCACCTTGGCGCTGCCGGGGCCACCGCTCACCGTCAGCGTCACCTCCGGCTTCGAGCAGAAGAAGGTGATGAAGGCGCAGTCGAGCGAGGCCTCGGGCGGCGAGGCGCCGGGGTCCTGCTCGAGCACTTCGTTTGCCGGCGCGTCCCGTTCGACCCGGACCACGTCGCCGACCGTGAAGCCGTCCTGCTCGAGCAGGGTGATCGCCACCCCCAGCTGGTTGCCGGTCACGTTCGGGACCTTGGTCGAGGTGTCGCGGGTGAGCGCGAGGCCGACGAGGAGGCCGATCAGGATCGCGGCGACGAGCAGGCCCCAGAGCCACCAGTTGCGCTTGCGGTCTTCGAGCGGGCCCTCCTCGGCGACCAGCGGCGGCGCGGCGGCGAAAGCCGCGGTCCCCTGCCCCACCCCGGGGTCTTTCAGCGCCGCGTCGAGGGCGGCGATGAAGGCGTCGGCGCTCTGGAAGCGCTGTCCGGGGTCCTTCTCCAGCGCCCGCATCACCACCGCGTCGAGCGCCGGCGAGACCTGCGGGTTGATCGAGCTCGGCCGCAACGGCGTCTCCGAGACCTGTTTCATCGCGATCGCGACGGCGCTGTCGGCTTCGAAGGGGACGCGCCGCGTCAGCGCCTCGTAGAGGATCACCCCGATCGAGTAGAGGTCGGAGACGGGGGTGACTTCGAAGCCCTGGGCCTGCTCGGGCGAGAGGTAGTGCGGCGTCCCCATCACCGAGCCGGTCTGGGTGATCTCCGAGACCCCGGCGCGGGCGATGCCGAAGTCGGTGACGACCGCCTTGCCCTCCTCGTCGACGATCACGTTCTGCGGCTTCAGGTCGCGGTGGACGATCCCGTTGCGGTGGGCGAAGCGCGCCCCCTCCAACACCTGCCGCACCAGCGCCACCGCCTGGTCGGAGGTGAGGCCCCGGTCGATCAGCTCCTTCAGCGAGGGACCCTGGACGTACTGCATCGCGATGTAGTTGACGTCGCCGTCGGAGCCGCGGTCGTAGACGGCGACGATGTTCGGGTGCTGGAGGCCGGCGGCGTGCTCGGCCTCGCGCTGGAAGCGGGCGACGAACTCGCGGTCCTGGAGGTAGCGGCGGTGGAGGACCTTCAGCGCCACCTGCCGCTGCAGGTGCGAATCCTCGGCCAACCAGACGTCGGCCATGCCGCCGCTGCCGAGCCGGCGCAGGACCCGGTAGCGGTTGTCGACGATGCGTCCCTCGCTGACCTCAGCCAATGTTCCTCATTCTCCGTTCAGGATTGCTTCCGCGACATCGCGGAAGATCGGGGCGGCGACGTCGCCGCCGAATTCGGGCGTGCACTCGACCGAGACCGCAATCGCGATCTCGGGGTCGTCGGCAGGGGCGAAGCCGATGAACCAGGCCTGGTTTTCTTCGGCGCCGCCGCCGCAGGCCTTGTTGCCGGGCGTTTCCGCGGTGCCGGTCTTGCCGGCGACGGGGACGCCGGAGATCGCCGCGTTGGTACCGGTCCCTTCGTTCACCACCCCTTCCATCGCCGTCGTCAGCTCCGCCGCGGTCTCCTCGCTGATCGGCTCGCTGTAGACGGAGGGGTCGAGCTCGTCGACGACGCGGCCGTCGGGATCGATCACTCGCTTCCAGATCTGCGGCTTCATCAGCTTGCCGCCGTTGGCGACGGCGGCCGCGACCTGGGTCATCTGCAGCGGCGTCGCCAGCAGCCGCTCCTGGCCGATCGCGAGGCGGGCGAGGTCAACCGGGTCGCTGGCGTCCAACAGTTCGTTGTTTTCGAGGTCATAGACCCCACTCTCTACGACCTCGTCTTCGGGCAGGTCGATCGCCGGCGTCGCATTGAAGCCGAACCGTTCCATGTACTGGAAGAGGGTGTCGTTGCCGAGCCGTTCGCCGAGCTGGCCAAACCAGGTGTTGACCGAGTTGGTCAGGGCGGTGTCGAGGGTGGCGCCGAAGAAGTCCTTGCCATAGTCGTTTTCGAGCGGCGTTCCTTCGACTTCCAACGAACCCGGAGCGTCGATTGCCGTTTCCGGGGTGATCGCGCCGCTGTCGAGCCCGGCCGCGGCGGTCACGACCTTGAAGGTCGAGCCCGGCGGGGAGGGTCCCTGCGTCGCCCGGTTCAGCAGTGGGGTTTCGATTTCGTTCGTGCTCAGCTTGGAGTATTCGAAGGGCACCCGGTTGGGGTCGAAGGGAGCGTTGGAGGCCATCACCTTGACCGCGCCGGTGCTGGGCTCGATCGCGACGACGGCACCGAAGCCCGCTTCCTGCAGCTCGGCGAGGGCGAGGCGCTGAGCCTCGGAATCGATGTTGGTGACGATGTCGTTGCCTTCTTGGCGGTCGCCGAGCAGCTCGTCGAGGATCGAGCTGAACTCGGAGCCTTCGCCGATCAGCTCCTCGTTGTGGAACTGCTCGAACTCGGAGTCGCCGTATTTCACGAAGCTGTAGCCGATCGGGTGGCCGAAGAGGGATCCTTCGGGATAGCGGCGGACGTAGCGCTTCGCGTCGCCTTTGCCCTTCGCGACCGACTTCGCGATCACGGTCCCGTCGGCGGCGAGGATGCGGCCGCGGGGGATCTGCTGCTGCTCCAGCAGCGGCCGCTTGTTCGCGTCTTTTTCCTTCAGCGCCTCAGCGTCGAAGACCGACCACCAGGACGTGAAGGCGACGAGGACCCCGAAGAGGACGACGATGAAGGCGAACAATTTGACGATCTGACGGTTCACGCCGGTGCTCCCATCGCCATCCGGCCCGCCGGTTCGGCGGCTTCGCGGCGGGCGCGGTCGGAGACGAGCAGCAGCAGCGCCAGCAACACGAAGTTGGCGAGGATCGAGCTGCCGCCGTAGCTGATGAAGGGCAGGGTGACGCCGGTCAGCGGGATCACCCGGGTGACGCCGCCGATGATCACGAAGGCCTGGATCGCGAAGACCGCGGTCAGGCCCGTCGCCAGCAGCTTCGAGAAGCCGTCGTTGGCGAGGAGGGCGATCTTGAAGCCGCGGGCGGCGATCAGGAGGTAGACGAGGACCACGCCGCAGGCGCCGAAGAGGCCGACCTCGTTGACGATCAGAGAGTAGATCGTGTCGGTCTGCGCCGCCGGCAGCAGCGCGTCGTTGGTTCCCGGCACGGTGATCAGCGCCTGCCCGAAGCCTTTGCCGAAGAGACCGCCGTCGGCCTGGGCGAAGATCGATTGCAGGATCTGGTACCCGGTCCCCCGTGGGTCTTCATAGGGGTGGAGCCAGATTTCGATCCGGTCGTGGACGTGGGGCACGGTGCTGGCGAAGAACCAGGCGCCGACCAGGAACATCCCCATCCCGATGACGACGAACGAGAAGCGGCCGGTCGCCACGTAGAGCAGGGCGAGGAAGGCGGCGAAGAACATCAGCGAGCTGCCGAGGTCGCGGATGAAGACGAGCATGAACATCGAGGCGCCCCAGACGACCAGCATCGGGCCGAAGTGCTTCAGCGGCGGCAGCGTCACCCCGAGGACGCGGCGGGCACCGACGATCAGGACCTCGCGATGCTCGCGCAGGTAGCTGGCGAGGAAGACGACGATCGCGATCTTCGCGAACTCGGCCGGCTGGAAGGCGAGGGGGCCGATCTTCACCCCGAGGAAGGCGCCGTTGACCTGCTGCCCGATCCCCGGCACCCGCGGCGCCATCAGCAGCAGCAGGGCGGCGATCGCGATCGTGTAGCGGTAGCGCTCGAGCACGTCGTAGTCGCGCAGGAAGTGGATCGTCAGCGCGAACAGGATCAGCCCGAAGACGAACCAGTTGGCCTGGTCCCGGGCCAGGGTCTCGTCGATCCGGTAGATCATCACCAGCCCGAAGGCGGTCAGGGTGGCGACCAGCGGGAAGAGGTAGGGATCCGCGTCGGGAAGCCGGAACCGCAGGTAGACGTGGGTCACCAGGCAGAGCGCCAGGAAGTAGGCGCCGTAGATCAGGCTGAGGTTGCCGAGCTCGTCGCTCTCCTGCGAGAAGACGCCGGCGAAGCCCGCCGTCAGCAGGAGCGCGACGGGAACCAGGGCGAGCAGCTCCCGGTTCCTGGCCGACGTCAACGAAGCCCCTCGGTCTTTTCGATGTCTTCGACCAGGGAGACCGCGTCATCGCGCGAGCGCAGGTCGTGGCCGGTGACCGCGTCCTGGCGGCGCGGCGGCAGCGCCTCGGTCTGGATCGGGCTGGCGTAGCGCTCCTCGTAGAGCTCGATCCCGAACGGCAGCTCGTAGGGGGCGCCGCGATAGAGGGCGACGCGGCCGGACTCGTCGGTGCCGAGGAACCAGATCTGGCGGTTGGCGTACCAGGCGCCGAAGGCGACCGCGGCGAGGACGAGGAGGACGGCGAGGATCTTCGTCGCCGTGCGCAGACGGTGGCGCCTGGGTCGCGCCTCGAGGTCCTCGCGGCGTTTGCGGGCGGCGTCGGCGGCGGCGCGGCGGCGGACCTCGGTCGCGGTCAGCCCCGCCTCCTCGGCCTCGGAGCCGATCAGGGTCGCGCCCTCCTCGGGAACCGCACCCGGATTGGCCGCCGCGGGCGCCGCCGTGTCCTCGACCCGGAAGGCGACGACGGTGATGTTGTCGCGGCCGCCGGCGCGGTTGGCTTCGTCGACCAGCGCCTTCACCGCCGCCTGCAGGGAGGTGGCGCGACCGAGGACCTGGGCGATCTGCTCGTCGTCGAGCATCGTCGTCAGCCCGTCGGAGCAGATCAGGAAGACGTCGCCGTTCTGCGCCGGGACGGTCTGCAGGTCGACCTGGACCTCGGGTTCGGGGCCGAGGGCGCGGGTGATGATCGAGCGCTGGGGATGGTCCTCGGCCTGCTCGTCGGTGAGCTGGCCTTTGCGCCGCATCTCCTCGACCAGCGAGTGGTCGCGGGTCAGCTGCTCGAACCTGCCGCCGCGAAAGCGGTAGGCGCGGCTGTCGCCGACGTGGCCGATCGCCACCTCCTCGGCCTCGAGGTCGACGATCGCGGCCGTGGTCGTCGTCCCCATCCCCGCCAGGCTCGGGTCCTTGCGGGCGAGCTCGTGGATCGTCCGGTTGGCCTCCTGGATCGTCTCCTCGAGCACCCGCTCCGGCGGCGCCGCGGGGAGGTCGTGGGCGAAGGACTCCGCCGCCGCCTTCGAGGCGACCTCGCCGGCCTGGGCGCCGCCCATCCCGTCGGCGACGACGAACAGCGGCGCCTTGGTGAACAGCGAGTCCTCGTTGGCGTTGCGCTGGCGCCCGGTGTCGGTGCGAACGGCCTCCTCCGCGATCCGCAAAGCCATCGTCAGCCCACCTCGAACCTGAAGATCGTGTCGCCGATCTGGATCGTGTCGCGGTCGATCAGATCCGCCTCCCCCTGCAGGGTGGCGCCGTTGAGCAGGGTGCCGTTGGTCGAGTTCATGTCCTCGACGAAGAAACGCCCCTCACGAGAAAAGACTCGGGCGTGGATGCTGGAGGCGTAGCGATCGTCGATCCTTATGTCCGCCTCCTTCGAGCGGCCGATCGAGAGCCCGCCGATCAGATCGAAGCGCTGGTCCCGCTCGAGGCCGCCGCCGCGCTCGGCGATCAGCCAACCGTCGGGGCCTCGCGAAGCTTCACCGAAGGCCGGGGCGGCGTGAAAGCCGGTGGCGTCGGGGGCCGGGGCGACCGTCCGCCGCAGGTCCTTGAGGGCGCTGCGCGCGATCACGAGCACGAACAGGTAGAGGACGGCGAGGAAGCCGAACTTGAGGGCTACGGAAATAGGATCGTAATCCACGCGTCTGGCACCTTAATGACGGCGGCAGCCGCCGCTACTGCTCGATGTCGAAGCTGAAAGTCGTGGTGCCCACGGTGATCTGGTCACCGGGGCTGAGCCGGGTGGATGGAACGCGGCGGCCGTTGACCTTGATCCCGTTGGTGGAGCCGAGGTCGACGATCTGCCAGTCGCCGCTCTCGGAGCGGCGCAGCTCCGCGTGGCGGCGGGAGACGTTGGGGTCGGGGAGCACGCACTCGACCGACTTCGAACGTCCGATCGTCGCCCGCGGGCCGTCGAGCACGTAGCGGCGGTCGTCGAGGGAGACGACGGCCCGGGTCGAGACCAGCGCCCCCACCGCCTGCTCCGGGCGCTTGGGGCGGCTGCGGTCGCGCTCGCGCACCGCCGAGTAGACCATCGTGTGGCCCTCTTCCCCCTGCTGGGGCGCCTGCCCCTCGTGCGCCGGCGGCTTCACCAGCCGGGCCTGGATCCCGAACTCGCCCAGCCGCAGCCGCTCGTCGGTCTTGAACTCCACCGCGGGACGGGTCAGCAGGTCGTAGCCGCGGCGGCGGGCGTGCTCCAGCAGGTAGCCGGAGAGCTCCTGCTCGAGCGAGCGCTCATAGCCCTCGAGTTTGCTGCGGTCCTGGCGCGAGAGGAAGACCGCGTACTCGTTGGGGACGTAGACGCGCTGGACCGAAGCGGTCTTGTGGGCGTCCATTTCCTTCGCCAGCTTGCGGGCCAGTTCGACCGGCTGCACCTCCGAGCTGAAGGCACGACTGAACACCCCCTCGACGAGGCCCTCGATCCGCGACTCAAGACTTCGTAGAACGCCGATCAGGAAATCCTAGAGATCGAGCATCTACGGGAGGGCCGCCCCGTTGAGCGCGAGAAATCCCCCAACCGCGGCGGCGGCGGCGATCGCGCCGGCCCGGGTGGCGAAGTGGCCGCCGGCAGACGGCAGGTGATCGGCCAGATCGTCGAGGGAGTCCTCGATCGCGGTGCCGAGCTCCTCCAGCGAAGGGCGGTGGTTGGGGCGAAGGGCGAGGCAGGCGTCGACCGTCTCGGTCAGCGCGCGTGGCAGATCCGGGCGGTGCCGGCGCAGCGGCCGGGCGCGGCTGCCGATCGCCCGCGCCGTGGCTGCCGGGGTGCTGCGCCGGTGCGGGTTCTCGCCGCTCCAGCACTCGTACAGGGTCAGCGCCAGCGAGTAGACGTCGGCCTCGGTACCGGCGGGCTGCCCCTCCGCCTGCTCGGGAGACATGTAGGCGAGGGTGCCGACGATGTCGCCGGCGGCGGTCAGGGGAGCGTCGTCGACGAGGTGGGCGACGCCGAAGTCCATCAGCTTCGCGCGGGGTTCGCCGTCGTCGATCACCTGCACATTCTGTGGCTTGATGTCGCGGTGGACGACTCCGCGCGAGTGGGCGTGGTCGAGGGCCTCGCAGAGATCGGCGCCGATCTCTGCGATCTCGCGATCGGAGAGATCGCCGGCGCCGGCCATGCGGGCGAGGGTCGAGCCTTCGACCAGCTCGGTGACGAGCAGGGCGTTGCCGTCCTCCTCCCCCATCTCATAGAGGGTGACGATGCCGGGGTGGTTCAAGCGGGCGGCGGCCTGGGCCTCGCGGAGGACGCGGCGGCCCGCCTCCCCCCGCTGTTCGATCGCCTTGACCGCGACCGGCCGCTCGAGCCGGCCGTCCCAGGCCTCGTAGACGACACCGAAGCCGCCGCTGCCAATGCGGCGCTCGATCAGGAAACGGTTTAGAACGAGCGAGCCGACCAAAGCTCCTTCAAATTCGCCTCCGGAGCCCGCTTTCCTGCGCTCGGCGGCTGGGAAAAAGGCACCGTTTGCGGGATCAACGGGCGCAGCAGCCTCCTCAGCGTTCATACTCTCGCCCCCGTGGAGGACTTCACCTCACGACGCCCCCCCCGGCGCCAACGACCAAAACGTAGACCCGAGCGCCAGCAGATCATGCTGCGGCGCGCACTTGCCCTTGGCGGCGGTCTGGTCCTGCTGATCCTGCTCGTCCTCGGGGTCAAGGGGTGCCTCGACGCCCGGGCCAACCGCGAGCTCAGCGACTACGCCCGCGACGTCACCCAGATCGTCGAGGAGACCCAGCAGACGAGCAAATCCTTTTTCGGCAAGCTCGAAGATCCCGGCAACCTCTCGGTCACCGACTTCACCGACCAGGTCAATGCCGACCGCAGCGCCCTGGACACCTACGCGACGCGGATCGACGACCTCGGCGCCCCGGGCGACATGAGCCACGCCCAGGCCAGCCTCGAGCTCGCTTACCGGCTGCGCGCCAACGCGATGGATGAAATCGCCGACAAGATGCCCACCGCATTGGGCGACGCCGGCGCGGATAAGGCGATGGCGGGGATCGCCAAACAGATGCAGAAGCTGCTGGCCGCCGACGTCATCTACGAACAGGTGGTGCGGCCGGAAGTCGACGGCGTCCTCGCCTCGAACGGGATCTCCGGCAACGATCTGCCGGAGGGAACCTTCCTCCCGGATGAAAAATGGCTCGACGAGAGCGCGGTCAGCGATGCCCTCGGTGCGATCAGCGGCAACGGCGGCGGCGAAGTCTCCGGGGTCCACGGCACCGAAATCGCCGGCGTCACCGTCAACGGGACCGAACTGGTCGAAGGCGCACCGGCGACGATCGCCGGCGAAGAAGGCGTCGTGGTCGAAGTCGGAGTGCGGAACCCGCTCGAATCGACCGAGAACGGCGTCAACGTGGCGGTGACCTACGAAGGCAACACGGTCAAAGGCGAAATCAGCGAACTGCCGGCGGGCGAAACCGGCACCGCGGAAATCCCCCTGACGCCGGCTCCGAGCGGCGAAGTGACGATCGAAATCGAAGTCGAACCGGTGCCGGGCGAGGAAGTCGTCGAAAACAACGAAGCGGCCTACACGCTGATCGTCGAATAAGCAGATGAAGATCGCCTATTTGGGACCGGCGGGGACTTTCACCGAGGACGCGCTGACCGAGGCGATTTCCGCTAGCGAGTACGAGGCGCTGCGGACGGCGACGATCCACGACGCGATCGTCGCCGTCGAGCGCGGCGAAGCCGACCGGGCTCTGGTGCCGATCGAGAACTCGCTCGAGGGCTCGGTCCGCAACACCCTCGACACCCTCGCCTTCGAGGTCGGCGCGGTGACGATCGTCGGCGAGCACGACTACCGGGTCCGGGTCCACCTGATCGCGCGCGAGGGGATGGCGGTCGAGGACGTCGAGGCGGTGCTCTCCCATCCCCAGCCGCTCGCCCAGTGCGCCCGCTTCCTGCGCGAGCGATTCCCGGAAGTCGAACTTCGCAGCGTCAGCAGCACCGCGGCGGCGGTGCGGATGGTGAGCGAGTCGGCGCGGCCGTGGGCGGCGCTGGGGGCACACGCTGCGGCCTCTTTCTACGGGTGCGAGCTGCTGCTGGAAGGGGTCGAGGACTCCGACGACAACGTCACCCGCTTCGTCTGGATCGCGCCGGAGGGGACCGAGCCGATGGGCGACGGGCCCTGGAAGACCTCGCTCGTCTTCTCCGAGCTGGGGGACGACCACCCGGGCGCCCTCGTCGATGCCCTGCGCGAGTTCTCCGAGCGGGGGATCAACCTGACGCGGATCGAGTCGCGGCCGCTGCGGCAGGGCCTGGGGCGCTACATGTTCTTCTGCGATCTCGAGGGGAAGGTCGCGGATCCGGCCATCTCCGAGGCGATCGAACAGTTGCGGGGGAAGGCCGAATCGGTCCGAATCCTCGGTTCCTATCCGGTCGACTGACGGAGCGCCCTACAATTTCCGGGCAGTATGGCGAGGGTCCTGGTACTCAACGCGACGTATGAGCCGATCAACGTCTGCACGTTGAGACGAGCCGCTGTCCTGCTGCTGAAGGAAAAGGCCGAACTTCTCGAGCAGCGGGACGGGGCCGCGCTCCACTCCGAGCACATGACGATGGAGCGCCCCGACGTGATCCGCCTCGTCAACTACGTGCGGATCCCCCGCGAGGCCCACCGCCGCAAGATCACCCGCCGCGCCGTCCTCGCCCGCGACTCCTGGACCTGCCAGTACTGCGGCTCGACCAAAGCCGGCCTCACCGTCGACCACGTCATCCCCCGCTCCCGCGGCGGCAAGTCCGTCTGGGAGAACATCGTCGCCGCCTGCCCCCCATGCAATCGCCGCAAGGGCAATCGCCTCCCCCGCGAGATCGAGATGCACCCCGCGACGATCCCCAAAGCTCCCCCCGCCACGGTCTTCATCCAGGTCGCCAGCCCGAAGATCCCGGCGGCCTGGGAGCAGTATTTGCCGGCGGCGGCTTAGGCTCCCGACGTTGATGGTGTTCGTCTTCGATGAAATAAGAGGGAGCGGGGAGAGCTTTCCTGGCCTTCCAGAGCGGAAGCAACAGTTAAATGAAGCTCTTTTGGAAATTGCTCACGCCGCCGGAGACAGCGCTCACAAGGCAGGAGCAGCAGACTACGTCGTGCGTCTTACCACTTCCAAATGGACGCACCAGGATCTACCGGCGCCCCACGCTTTTCTCTTGATCGACAACGTAGACAACCTGCTCGTATTCCAACAATTAGAAGAGGGATCGCTCCAGCTAAAGCTCCGGCTGGACGTGGAGATGGATTGGTTTGACCAGGCCTGTAGAGCCTTCGAAGAATTTCGCTCAGATCTGGAGTTCAGCAGTCAGGCTGCGTGAGCCTCAACCCGCTGGGAGTGGGGCCGGAGGGCAGCCATGTGATCTATCCGTTTCTGAACGATCTCGGGCCTACCTATGTCCATGCGGTGCCGGACATCGCCTTCAACCCCAGATGCCGTGCGCTCGGCAAGGATCTCTGCCTCCTTAAGGCTGTCCCCAATTCCCACGGCAGCCGCCGAGCGAGAGCCAGTGAGCGTCACATGGTCGGCTTCCTTCTCGCAGGCTGCCCAATACCAGTGCGTGGTCCTCTGGTCGTAGAGCCCATCGGGCACCGTGATCTGGCCGGGATCGGCCACAGGGGCAGGGTAAGCCGAGGGCACCACGTACTTGCAGACGGTGGCCTTGTGAGCGAAGGAGGCCTGGACCTCCCGAAGCCTTCCTTGCGTTACCGCGCTGCAAAGCTCGACGAAGTCCCCTTCAAGGAGAGGAAGGACATTCATTGCCTCTGGGTCGCCGAAACGGGCGTTGTACTCGATCAACCGCACGCCGTCGGCGGTGGCAATGAATCCTCCGTAGAGCACCCCGCGGTAGGGATGGCCTACCTCTTCGTTCAAAGCTGCGACGACTCTTTCGCTTATGGAGTGAGCGGCGGCGACATCGGACTCCGATAGAAATGGAAGGGAATGGTCGGCACATGAGTAGGTGCCCATTCCGCCGGTATTGGGGCCCTGATCGCCGACGTAGGCACGCTTGTGATCCTGGACCAACGGGCAATGGAGGAAGCTCTCTCCATCGGTGATCGTCTGGAGGCTGAACTCCTCACCCTCTAAGCGTTCCTCGATCTCGACGCGGCCATCGTCTCGCACCAGTTGTTCCGCATATGCCAGGGCCTCGTCGATCGTGCTCATGTGCTCGCCGAAGACACGGACACCCTTGCCGGCCGTAAGGCCATCTGGCTTGATGACGAACTCACCGAGCTGTTCCATGTAGGGGCGGATCTCCTCTGAGCTTTCAATCACCCGGTACTCCGGGTTGCCTGGAATGTCGTAGTGGTCGAGGATCCACCTCGCCCACGACTTGCTCGACTCGATCCGGGCTAGATCCTGCCGAGGCCCGAAGGCAGAAATACCCTCGGCCTCGAGCTCATCGACGAAGCCTTCCGCGAGCGGTTCCTCCGGGCCGACCAGCACCAAGTCCGGCCGCAGTTCCCTGATCACCTGCATCCGCTCAGTGGGCGTGCCCATGTCGAAGACCTCGATGCACTTCTCGACGAGTCCTGGCGTACGCATCTGAGACATCGCGTAAAGCTCGATTTCCTGCAGGCTGCGACGGCAGGCTTCCGCCATCGCGTCGGTGCGCGCGTCCTTGCCAACGACGAGGACCTTCAGCTTTTCCGGCACTTGACTTGGAGGGTTGTGGTTGTTCTGTTCGACGCCCCACTGGACGGAACGTCGCCTATCCGTGGGAGGAAGACTAGACCTGAACGCATGTTGTCGGCAGCAGGAACCGCTGGCCAGAGATAAATGTGTTTCACTTGGTTGTCAAATTACATGCATTTCCGGACGCGAAACCTGCTGCAACTGATCTCTGACGAGACCGCTAATGCAATCCTCGTCGAGCTTCGGAATTCTCCTCGGACTGAGTCTGAGCTCGTCAAGAGCTCTTCCACCAGCCGGTCTTCCACCAGGAATGCGCTGCACAGCATGGAGCTCTTGGAGCTGGTGCGCGCCGGGCAGGCGCCCCCCACGGGTAGGCGGGGTCCGCGCGAGAACCTCTTCGAGGTCGCAGCGCCGGAGCTCTTTAGATTTTGCGATGGGGCTGACCGGTTCGCCTTGGCGCTCTTGGAGGCACAGGGAGAAGACTTGCGAAGACACGTCGAGGAACTGCCGGACTCCTAGCTCTTCGCGTTAATCGCCAGAACCGTCCGGCGAGGCCTCGGCCAGCTCCGCCTGGCCGTCGTCCTCGGGCGTGCCGGAGGTTCCCTGGTCGCTCTCGGACTCGACCACCAGCGCGACGGCGCTGACGCGATCGTCGTCCTTGATGTTCATCACCCGGACGCCCTGGGTCGAGCGGCCCATCTGGGAGATGCCGCCGACGGAGGTGCGCTGGACCATGCCGTTCTGAGAGATGAAGAGGAGGTCCTGGTGCTCGGCGACGATCAGGGCGCCGGCCAGCCCGCCCTTCTTCTCGGTCAGCTTGGCGGTGAGGACGCCTTTGGTGCCGCGGCCCTTGACGGGGTATTCCGATACGGGCGTGCGCTTGCCGTAGCCGTTCTCGGTGACGACGAAGAGTTCGGTGTCGTCGCGGGCGACGTCCATCGCCAGCACCCGGTTGTCCTTGCCGGAGACGTTCATCCCTTTGACGCCGCTGGTGTCGCGGCCCATCGTCCGCACGTGATCCTCGGAGAAGCGGGAGGCGTGCCCGGAGTGGGAGACCATGAGGATGTCGTCTTCGCCCGAGGTCAGCCGCACCTGGACCAGCTCATCGCCGTCGCGGACCTTGATCGCGATGATCCCGTCGGCGCGGATCGGCGTGTTGTAGGCGAGGAACTCGGTTTTCTTGATCAGGCCCTTGGCGGTGGCGAAGGCGAGGTACTTGTTCTCTTTGAAGTCCCGGGTCGGGATCACCGCCATCACCCGCTCGCCTTCGCGCAGCGGCAGCAGGTTGTTCAGCGAGCTGCCTTTCGCGGTCCGCGAGCCCTCCGGCAGCTCATAGACCTTGAGCCGGTAGACCTTGCCGCGGTTGGTGAAGAAGAGCAGGTAGTCGTGGGTCGAGCAGATGTGCAGGTGGGCGATGTAGTCGTCGTCTTTGAGATTCATCCCCATCACCCCGACGCCGCCGCGATGCTGCTGGCGATACGTGGCCAGCGGCAGGCGCTTGACATAGCCGGAAGCGGTCAGCGAGATCACCATCTGCTGGTCGGCGATCATGTCCTCGATCCCGACGTCGCCCTCGAAGTGGGCCAGCTCGGTGCGCCGTTCGTCGCCGTAGGCCTCGACGATTTCGGCCAGCTCGTCCTTGACCAGGCCCATCACCCTCGCTTCGTCGCCGAGGATCGCCCGCAGCTCGCCGATCCGCTCCATCAGGTCGGCATGCTCGGCCCGGACTTTGTCGGCCTCGAGCGCGGTCAGGCGCTGCAGGCGCATGTCGAGGATCGCCTGCGCCTGCTCGCGCGAAAGCTCGAACTGCTCCATCAGCCCGTCGCGGGCGGCGTCGGGATCGGTCGAGGCGCGGATCAGTTTGATCACCGCGTCGAGGTTGTCCAAGGCGACCAGCAGTCCCTCGAGGATGTGGGCGCGGGCCTCGGCGCGACGCAGTTCGTACTGGGTGCGGCGGGTGACGACCTCGCGCTGGTGATCGACGTAGTGCTCGATCAACTCCAGCAGGCTCAGCGTCCGCGGCACGCCGTCAACCAGCGCCACCATGTTGGCGCCGAAGGTCGACTGCATCGAAGTTTTTTTGTAGAGGTTGTTGAGGACCACCTTGGCCGGCGGTCCGCCGCGTTTGAGCTCGATCACCAACCGCATCCCGGAGCGTTCGTCGCTCTCGTCGCGGAGGTCGGAGATGCCCTCGAGTTTCTTGTCGCGGGCGAGGTCGGCGATCTTGGTGATCAGGCCACCTTCGCCGCCCTTCTTGACCATGAACGGGAGCTCGGTGACGATGATCGCCTCCTTGCCCCCCTTCAGCGGCTCGACGTGGGCGCGGGCGCGCACCTTGATGCTGCCGCGGCCGGACGCGTAGGCGTCGCGGATCCCCTCGCGGCTCATCAGTCCGCCGCCGGGGAAGTCCGGGCCCTTGATGTGCTCCATCAACCCCGCGAGGTCGATTTCAGGGTTGTCGATGTAGGCGGAGACGGCGCCGGCGACCTCGCGCAGGTTGTGGGGCGGGATGTTGGTCGCCATCCCCACCGCGATGCCGGAGGTGCCGTTGACCAGCAGGTTGGGGAAGCGGGCCGGCAGGACCTGGGGCTCCTGGGTCGATTCGTCGTAGTTGGGGCCGAAGTCGACGGTGTCGGCGTCGATGTCCCGCAGCAGCTCGGTCGCGAGGCGGCCGAGGCGGGCCTCGGTGTACCGCATCGCCGCCGCGGGATCGTCGTCGATCGAGCCGAAGTTGCCCTGCCCGTCGACCAGCAGGTAGCGCAGCGAGAAGTCCTGCGCCATCCGCACCAAGGTGTCGTAGATCGCCGAGTCGCCGTGCGGGTGGTACTTGCCCATGACCTCGCCGACGATGAAGGCGCACTTGCGGTACGGCCGGGTCGGCTGCAGGCCGATGTCGTGCATCGCGTAGAGCACCCGACGGTGCACCGGCTTGAGACCGTCGCGCACGTCCGGCAGGGCCCGGCCGACGATCACGCTCATCGCGTAATCGAGATACGACGAGCGCATCTCCTGCTCGAGACCGCGGTCCTCGATGTTTCCCGTCAGGGCGTCAAGCGCCATCGGTGGTTCCTCCAGTCAAAGTCACGGGCGCGAAAACCAAGCAGGTCGTGGGACGCAGGGAGCGAGGTGAGGGGAGCGCACTAACAGTGCGTGACCCGATCCGAGTCGACCGAGGACCGCGAGATGCGCCGGTTTGCAGCGTCCGCGCCGGGGATATCTCAGACATCAAGGAACTTGACCTCTTTGGCGTGTGCCTCGATGAATTCTCTTCGTGGTGCGACCTGGTCGCCCATCAGCATCGAGAAGATCAGGTCGGCGGCGGTCGCGTCTTCGAGCGTGACCCGGGCCAGCGTCCGCGAAGCCGGGTCCATCGTCGTCTCGCGCAGCTGCTTGGCGTTCATCTCGCCCAGTCCCTTGAACCGGGTCAGCTGCACGCCTTGCCGAGCCAGCTCCAGCACCGCCCCACGCAGCGCCTCGAAGGAGAGCGCGACATTTCGTTTCTCGCCACGCTTGACCTCGAACGGCGGGCGGCCGACCTGCTTCAACAGGGTCGCGTGGACCTCGGCGAACTTGCGGTAGTCGTGATGCTCGAACAGGGTCGCCGGCAGTCGATGGGTTCTGGCGAGACCGCTCTTGCGCTCGATCGCCTTGACGGTGACCTGGTCCTCGCCGCTGTCGAGCACCTCGGTGTCGAACGGCTCGTTCTCTCCACCGCCCCGCTGCAGCAGATCGCGGGCGGCTGCCACGCTCGCCACCTGCTCGTCGAGCAGGCTCGACTCCTCGAGGAAACGCACCACTTCATGGCCGAAGTCGGCCTGCAACGAAGAGCCCCAGCCCTCGTACTCTTTCGAGCGGCGAATGTAGGACTGCCAGCGGCTCGGCGTCAGTTTTCGGGTCTCCCCGTTCGCATCGGTCAGCTCGAACTGCTCCAGCTTGTCGCGCAGGAGCAGCTCTTCGAGTTCGGACTCACGCTCCAGGTAGGTCTCCTGGTTGCCCTGTTTGACCCGGTACAGAGGCGGCTTGGCGATGTAGACGAAGCCTTCGCTGATCAGCTCCGGCATCTGCCGGTAGAGGAAGGTGAGGACGAGGGTGCGGATGTGGGCGCCGTCGACGTCCGCGTCGGTCGCCATCACGATCTTGTGGTACCTGGCTTCCTCGATGTTGAACTCGTCGTGGACGCCGGTGCCGATCGCCGTGATCAGCGCCTGGATCTCGTTGTTGGCGAGGACCTTGTCGATCCGGCTCTTCTCGACGTTGATGATCTTGCCGCGCAGCGGCAGCACCGCCTGGGTGTTGCGGTCGCGAGCCTGCTTGGCCGAACCGCCGGCGGAATCGCCCTCGACCACGAAGATCTCGGCCAGGCTCGGGTCCTTGACCGAGCAGTCGGCGAGCTTGCCGGGCAGGGTCGAGTTCTCCAGAGCCGACTTGCGGGTGAGGTCGCGGGCCTTGCGCGCCGCCGAGCGGGCGCGGGCGGCGTCGATCGCCTTCATGATCACGCGTTTGGCGTCGGCGGGGTTCTCCTCGAGGTACTCCCCCAGCTTGCGGTTGACGATCTCCTCGACCAGGCCGCGGATCGGCGGGTTGCCGAGTTTGGTCTTGGTCTGGCCCTCGAACTGCGGGTCGTGGAGCTTGACCGAGATCACCGCGGTCAAGCCCTCGCGCACGTCCTCGCCGGCGAGGTTGTCGTCTTTTTTCTCTTTCAGCAGGCCTTTGTTGCGCGCGTAGGAGTTGAGGGTCCGGGTCAGGGCGGAACGGAAGCCGGAGAGGTGCGAGCCACCCTCGTGGGTGTTGATGTTGTTGGCGAAGCTGAAGATCGACTCCTGGTAGGAGCTGTTCCACTGCATCGCGATCTCGACCTGGCCCTCCTCTTTGCCGCCGTCGAAGTAGATGACCTTTTTGTGGACCGCGTCCTTGTTGCCGTTGAGGTGGCGGACGAAGTCCTCGATCCCGCCCTCGTACTGGAAGGTGACGCTGTTGGTCTCGCCGCGCTCGTCGACCAGCTCGATCTTCAGGCCGCGGGTGAGGAAGGCGGTCTCGCGCAGGCGCTCGACCAGGACGTCGAAGTCGAAGCCGATCTCTTCGAAGATCTCGAGGTCGGGGAGGAAGGTGATCTTGGTTCCGTGCGCGTCGGTCTTCTCGCCTTTGGTGAGATCGCCCTGCGGTTTACCGCGCTCGTAGTCCTGGCTCCAGACGTGGCCGTCGCGGCTGATCTCCAGGTGAAGGCGCTCGGAGAGGGCGTTGACGACGGAGACGCCGACGCCGTGCAGGCCACCGGAGACCTTGTAACCGCCGCCGTCCCCGAACTTGCCGCCGGCGTGGAGCACGGTGAGGACGACCTCGGCCGCCGGACGGCCCTCTTTCTCCATCGTCTCGACCGGGATGCCGCGGCCGTTGTCCTCGACGGTGCAGCTGTTGTCCGGATGGAGGACGACGCGCACGCTGTCGCAGTGGCCGGCAAGGGCCTCGTCGACCGAGTTGTCAACCACCTCGTAGACCAGGTGGTGAAGGCCACGCGGACCGGTCGATCCGATGTACATGCCGGGACGCTTGCGAACCGCTTCCAGGCCCTCGAGGACGGTGATGTCCTGGGCGCCATAGGAGTCGCCGCTGGCTTTTTTCTCAGGCAATGAGTCCCTTCCGGTTTGACACAAGACATACGAAGCCCCGACGCCCAGAGACTCGCTCCACGGTTGGTCGGGGCGGAAAACGCGAGTTGCCATAAGAATACCAGTTGAGGGCCCCGGACCGACCGCCCTTTTCTAAGATTTTCCCTGCAAATCGTAGAAAAAGTGTGTCTAGAAACGCTCCGAGTTGACACGGAAGCGCAGCGCCTCGGGCGCCCGCTCGCCGAGTTCCTCCCGCAGGCGCTCCAACAGGGTCGCCTGCATCAGGTCCAGCTCCTGCGCCCAAACCGCCTCGGCGCACTCGATCGTCAGGGTTCCATCGCGTACTGAGACCGGCACCGCGACCGCGGCCAGCTGCTCGCCGACCGCATCGGCCCAGGTGGCCTCGACCGCCGCCAGGGGCGTTTTGGGGGCGACTCGCTGCAGCGCCGCCTTGAAGGCGTTCGCCGCGGGACGGGGGGCACGGCGGCGGCTCATGCGCCGACGTCTTCTGTCTGCGGCGGCGGCATCCGCACGACCGACTGCAGCGCCGCGGTCGGAACCGATTCCTCGTCGGCGGCGGTGATCAGCACCTGACCGCCGTCGTCGAGACGAGCGACCAGGCGCTCGCGCCGGATGGGATCGAGCTCGCTCATGACGTCGTCGAGGAGCAGCAGCGGAGTCACCCGCCGCGCCGCCAGCAGCACCTCCCGCTCGGCGAAGAGCAGCGCCAGCAAAGCGGCGCGCTGCTGGCCCTGAGACCCGAAGCGGCGCAACGATCGGCCGTCCGTCGTCAGCTTCAGCTCGTCGAGGTGCGGGCCCCAGGAGCTGCGGCCGAGACGGATGTCCTGGTCGCGGCGCTCCTCCAGCCCCTGCTTGAGCTCCTCCGCAGATCCAGTCGCCCGCGGCGCGTACTCGAGCGCCCCCTCCTCGAGCCCGAGCTCGCCGGCGGCCGCGGCGAACGGACGGCTGAGCTCGGCGACGGCCTCGGTCCGCGCCTCGATCAGCGGCGCCGCAGCATCGGCCAGGCCCGCGTCCCAGATCCGCAGGTCCGCAGGCGAGCCGTGACCGGCGGCGAGGCGGGAGAGCAGTGCGTTTCGCTGTGCCACCGCTTGCCCGTAGCGCTTGCGCAACTCACCCCGCGCCGGCCAGCGGGCGGAGACGAAGCCGTCGAGGTGGGCTCGGCGCTCGGCCGGCGGCCCCTTGACCAGCGTCAGTCGATCGGGGGCGAAGACCGCCACCGGGGGGCGACTGCGGGCGATCGTCGCCGGGTCGGCGGGGTTGCCGTCGAGCAGGTGGCGGCGGCCTTCCGTGCGACTGACCGCGGCGAGCAGCGTCCTCTCGAGCCCGTCCTCGTCGCGGATCGTCGCTTCCGCTCGCGCCAGCGAGGCGCCGAAGGGGATCAGGTCGCGGCGGTCGGAAGTGCGAAAGGAGCGGCCGGTGAGGGCGAAGTAGAGCGCCTCGACCAGGTTGGTCTTGCCGGTTCCGTTGGGGCCGATGACGCTGACGATCCCAGGAGCCAGCTCGACTCGAACCCGGTCGAGGCTGCGCAACGGCTTCGCCTCGATCGCGGTGACGAGCACCGGCCCATTCTCCTCCGCGGCCCGGCTTAGACGTTGAGCCGGATCGGCATCACCAGGTAGCGGAAGTCTTCCCCCTCCACCGGTTCCAGCAGGCCGGGGCGCAACGGCGAGATCAAACGGATCAGGACCTCGTCGCCGGAGACGCTTTCGATTCCCTCTTTGAGGAACTCGGGATTGAAGCCGATCTCCAGCGGCTCTCCTTCGAAGGAGGCGGGCATGGTCTCGCGGGCATCCCCCACGTCCGGCGTTTCCGCCGCCACCGTCAGCTCCCCGGACTCGAACGAGAGCTTCAGCGGCGCGTTGCGCTGGGCGAGCTGGCTGACCCGGCGGGTGACGTCGAGGAAGTCGGACCGCGGCAGCCTCACGTCGTGCTCGAAGGACTCGGGCAGGAGTTGGCGAAAGTTGGGGAACTGGCCATCGATCAGCCTCGTCGAGAGGAGGATCGACCCTGCCTGGAAAACGGCCTGGTTGGTGAGCAGTGAGATCGAGGCTTCGCCCGCCCCCTCGGAAGAGAGGATGCGGCCGAGCTCGCGCAGGGCGCGGGCCGGGATGTTCGCCTCGAGCTCTCCCCCGAGGTCCGCATCGAGCTCGGTCCGCTTCACCGCCAGCCGGTAGGAGTCGGTGGCGACCATCGTCATCTCCTTGCCGCTGGCGGAGACGAAGACGCCGGTGAGGACGGGGCGCATGTCGTCTCGCGATGCCGCCCGGGCGACCAGCTCGATGCTCTGTTCGAGCGCCGCCGCGGGGATCTTCAGACCGGGCTCCTCCTCTGGCTGGGGGAGCTTCGGAAAGTCCTCCGCCGCCAGCACCCGCAAGTGGAAGCTGGAGCCGCCGCTGCGGATCTCGACGTCGTGCTCGGCCTCGCGCGATTGGATCTCCACCGTCGAGTCGCCCAGCGAGCGTGCGATCTCAGCGAAGAGGCGGCCGGGGAGGAGCGCGGTGCCCTCCTCTTCGACGCTGGCCTCCAGGGTCGTCTCGAGCCCGAGGTCCAAGTCGGTGGCGGCGAGGGTGACGCGCCCGTCGGCAGCGCTGAGAAGGACGCCGGAAAGCGCCTGGGTGGCAGCGCGGGTGGAGACGGCCCGGGAGACGATCGAGAGCTTGGAAACGAGGTCTTCTCGTTTGGTCGTGAGCTTCAAAGTCGATAAACGCTTTCTCTGAGTTGGGTTAGGACCTGTGGAAAATCTTGGGTTGGCGGGCTGTTTGGCGCTGGGCTGCGGTTTCTGGGCTGTGGAAGAGGCTGTGGGAGGCTGGGGATTCTTACAGCGGGAGCGGCTGTCAGCGCTCCTCGGCCACAGGGTTGTGGATAGCTCCGCGCAACTCGCGGACCTTCTCTGCGAGGTCGGCGTCCTCGTCCAAACTAGCTTCTACGCGCCGCAGGGAGTTGAGAACGGTGCTGTGGTCGCGGCCGCCGTAGAGACGACCGATCTGCGGCAGCGAGAGATCGGTGAGGTCGCGGGTGAGGAAGATCGCCACCTGCCGGGCGCGGAGGGGAGTGGCGGCGCGACTGGAGCCGACCAGCTCGGCGCGGGAGATGCCGAACTGCTCCGCCACCCGCTGCTGGATCTCCTCGACCGAGGTGGGTTGCGAAGAGCGGCCTTTCGGAATCACTTCGGCGATCAGCTCCGAGCTGAGAGGCCGGGCCATCAAAGAGGCGTGGGCCAGGGCCCGGGTCAGCGCCCCGTGCAGCTGCCGAACGTTGGCGTCGATGCGGTTGGCGAGCTCGGAGAGGGCGCCGGCGTCGGCCACTTCGACTCCGGCCTCCTCGACCAGGCGGCGCAGCACCGTCAGGCGCGTGGCCAGGTTCGGCGGCTCGACCGCCACGGTCAGCCCCCACTCGAAGCGGTCGCGGAGGCGGGAGGCGAGGGTCGAAAGCTCGCTTGGGATCCGGTCAGCGGAGAGGACCAGCTGGCTGCCGGACTCGTAGAGCGCGTTGAAGGTGTGGAAGAACTCCTCCTCGGTGGCCGGCTTGCCCTGGAGGAACTGGACGTCGTCGATGAGAAGAACGTCGATATCCCGGTAGCGCGCCTTGAAGGCCTCGTTGCCCGAGCACTTCAGCGCGGTGACGAACTCGTTGGTGAACGACTCGGCAGTGGTGTAGCGGACGCTGAGACCGGGGGCGTTGTCGCGCAGGTAGTTGGCGATCGCCGCCAGGAGGTGGGTCTTTCCCAGCCCCGGTGGGCCGTGCAGGAAGAGGGGGTTGTAGGCCTCCGAGGGAGCCTCGGCGACCGCAAGCGCGGCGCCGTGTGCGAGCCGGTTCCCGGGTCCGATCACGAACCGCTCGAAGGTGTAATTCGGGTTCAGCTCAAGGTCGTTTTCGGGGGCGGTGGCCGCTCTGGGCTCGGCAAAGTTGACCCGCTCCAGGCCGCTCTGCGAGGCCGATAGCGCTTCCTCGATCAGCGACGAGTAACGGCGCTCGCTCCAGGCCCGGATTCCCTCCGGAGCCGTGAGGTAGAGCGTGTCTCCCTCGATGCCCGCGGCCGCCAGGGGCTCGAGCCAAAGGCGGTAGGTCGACTCGGGAACAGAACCTTTCAGCCGCTCCTGGGTTGCCAGCCAAAGGGCGTCGAGCTCGCGTCTGGGGGAGTCATCAGGCACCGGCCGGCGACCATAGCGCCGTGCCTGAGCACCCAACTCGGGTGGGTCGCAAATCCCGCAGAAAAGATTCTCGGGCCCGTCTCCTATACTCCCGCCGGCATGAAGCGCACCTATCAGCCAAAGAAGCGGAAGCGGGCGAAGACCCACGGTTTCCGCGCCCGCATGAGCACCCGCGGCGGGCGCGCCATCCTCAAGCGCCGGCGCCGCAAAGGCCGCAAGCGCCTCACTCCCTAGGCGAGATGCCTTACGTGGCCGTAGGGCCGGGGATTTGATGGCGGCGAAACGGCGGCGGCTTTCGCGAAGCGGCGAGTTCGACCGCGTCTATCGCGACGGGACTTCGCATGCCACGCGATACCTCGTGCTCTACACCTTCCCACGCAAGGACGAGGAGCGTGAGGAGGTGAGGCTGGGCGTCTCCGTCAACCGCAAGGTAGGAGGAGCGGTCGAGCGAAACAAGGTGAAGCGGACCCTCCGGGAGGCCTTCTGGAGCCTCGCCGAGCGGCTACCCCCAAAGCACGACTTCGTGATCGTGGCGCGGGGGGAGATCAAGGATCTGATCGAGCGGGAGGGCATGGCAGGCGTCAGTTCCAACCTGGAAGAGGCGCTGGCCGGGGGCCGTTCCACGTGAAACACCTCTTCCTCGCCCCCATCCGGGGCTACCAGCGCTGGATCTCCCCCGCCTTTCCGCGCCGCTGTCGTTACGAGCCCACCTGCTCCGCCTACGCCCTGCAGTCGATAGAACGCTTCGGAATCCGCGGTCTTTTGCTCGCTGGATGGCGGATTCTGCGCTGCAACCCCTTCAGTCACGGCGGCTTCGACCCCGTCCCCGATAGATTCACGCTCCGCACCGGCCCGGTCCACCCCGCCGAGTACCACGAAGCCCACCGATGACCCCGCTCACCGCCAACATCCTCCAGCCCCTGATCGACTTCGCCAACGGCGTCCTGCAGTTCTTCCATGACGACGTCGGCTTCAGCTGGGGGATGTCGATCATCGCGCTGACGATCTGCACGCGGGCGCTGCTGATCCCGCTCACCTACAAACAGCTGAAAGGGATGCGGGCGATGCAGGCCCTGCAGCCGCAGATCAAGGAACTGCAGGAGAAGTACAAAAACGACAAACAGCGCATGCAGCAGGAAATGATGCGCTTCTACAAAGAGAACAAAGTCAATCCGTTTGCCTCCTGCATTCCCCTGCTGGCGCAGCTGCCGGTCTTCATCACGCTCTTCTTCGTGCTCAAAGACGAGCTCCCCGAGGACATCGGCGGCGCCGAAGCGTCCTTCCTCTTCATCAACGATCTGACCGAGAAGGCCGTCGGCGGCGAACTGATTCTTCTCCTCGTCCTCTACATCGGGACCCAGCTGATTTCCGGCATGGTGATGTCGGTCACGGCTGACAAAAGCCAGCGGATGCTGATGTTCGCGCTGCCGCTGGTCTTCGTCCCCTTCATCCTCAGCTTCCCGGCGGGGCTGATCCTCTACTGGATCACTACCAATATCTGGACGATCGGGCAGCAGCTGGTGATCCGGAAGGTGGTGCCGCCACCGGTCGTGGCCACCCCTGAGGGAGCGGCTGCGATCCAGGAGGCGAAACCGCCTCCTCCTCCCCCTCGCAAGAAGAAGCGCCGGCGCTAGCCACCGCCAGGGTGTTCGCTAGCCCTTCGGGCGCTTCTTGGCGATTCCGGGGTTGCGGGGGAGGTTCTCGGGCGTAGGGCCCGACTTGCGGATGACATGGAGGTGGCGATGCTGGCTGCCGGCTCTGTCGCCTACGTCCAAGGTCTCCTCGGGGCGCATCGCCAGGGAGTCGGAGGCGTTGGCGAGCTGGCGCTCTTCCTCCTCGTCGCGCTTGCCCTTCCAGGCGATCAGGACCGCATTTGGCTTCAGAAGCGGGGATGCGAGCTCGGCTAGGGTCGAGAGGCGGCCGACGGCGCGGGCGGTGACCGCGTCATAGGCCTCGCGTCCCCGATCCCGCGCCAAGTCCTCGGAGCGGGTGTTGAGGACGGTGGCGTTGGCGATCTCGGCCGCCTCGATCGCCCGGCGCATGAACTCGCACTTGCGCCCCACCGACTCGATCAGGTCGATCTGCGCATCTGGTGATGCAACCGCAAGCGCCAGTCCCGGAAAGCCCGCCCCCGCCCCGACGTCGGCGATCCGCCGCGCCTCGCGCAGGCCACCCACCTCGAGGCCGGTGAGGCTGTCGACGACGTGCACCTGCCAGGCTCGCTCGTCGACCACCGAGCTGACCGAGGCCCGCTCCTCCCGCAGCAGAGCGAGGACCGTCTCCAGCCTCTCCCTTGCGGCAGCGTCCAGCCCTGCGGCTGGATCCGCGCTCACTCGGGAAGCAGCGGGGCGACGATCACGCAGCGGTTTGGCTCGTCGCCCTCGCTGTAGGTCTCGATCCCCGAGCGCGCTTTCAGCCGTTCATGGACCACGCGCCTTTCCTGGGCACTCATCGGGTCCATCTCGATCACGCTGTTGTTGGCAAGCGCTTGGTCGGCGGCGCGATCGGCGCGGCCCTCGAGCGTCTCGCGACGCCGTGCCCGGTAGCCGGCGGCATCGACGACCACCCGCTTGCGCTCGCGCAACCCGCGGAAGGCCGCCTGGTAGCAGAGCAGCTGCAGGGCATCGATCGTCTGCCCGCGTTTGCCGATCAGGAGGCCGTAGTCGCCCTCCCCCTCGACCGTCAGCAGGATCCGCTCGTCGCTCTCCTCGACGACGACCTCGCCGTCGAGATCGAGCTCGTCGAGCACACCCTCTACGAGCTCCTGGGCTCGCTCGGCGGGATCGTCTGGCCAGTCATAGCTCTCGGACACGGGCAGGAGGCTATCCGACCGCCTAGAAACGCGCGCGGGGAATCCACCATCTAGTCTCAGCACCGATGGGCAAGGTCTACGCCGTGGCGAACCAAAAGGGCGGGGTCGGGAAGACGACCACCGCCGTCAATCTCGCTTCCTGCGCTGCGACCGAGGGCAACCAGACTCTCCTCGTCGACCTCGATCCGCAGTGCAATGCGACCGTGGCCCTGGGCGCTGAACGGGATCTCCATCCCTCCTCCTACGACTGCCTCACCGGTGACACCTCCGTTGCCGAGGCCGCCCGTCCGGCGGGACCGGACAACCTCTGGTTGGTGCCGGCCAGCCGCGATCTCGCCGGCGCCGCGGTCGAGCTGCCCCGGATCCAGGGCTCGGAGACCCGCCTGCGCGAGCGACTGGGCCCCGTGCGCGAGCGCTTCGCCGTCACCCTGCTCGACTGCCCCCCGGCGCTGGGGCCGGTCAGCGTCAACGCGCTCACGGCGGCCGATCGGGTGATCGTGCCGGTGCAGGCGGAGTATCTGGCCCTGGAGGGTTTGGTGCAATTCCTCGAAACTCTGGGCCTGATCAGGCGTGAGCTGAACCCTCAACTTGAGGTTTCGGGTTTGCTGATAACGATGCACGACGAGCGCACGCGCCTGGCGCAGGACGTCGAGGCGGAGCTGCGCGACCACTTCGACGGGATGGTCTTCGAGACCGTCATTCCCCGCAGCGTTCGAGTCGCCGAGTCGCCGAGTTATGGTCTGCCCGTGACCGAGCACGCGCCGAGCTCCCATGGTGCCGTCGCCTACCGGGCCCTGGCCAAGGAGCTGGCGAGCCGTGGCTAGCGGTAAGCGAGGGATCGGGCGGGGGCTGGCGGCGATCCTGCCGGAAGCCGAGGCCTCCGCGGCGGGCGAGCTGCGCGAGCTGCCGGTGGAGCTGATCAAGCCGAATCCCTCGCAGCCGCGGACGAACTTCGACCCGGATGCCCTGGCCGCCCTGGCGGCTTCGATCGAGACCAGCGGGGTCGTCCAGCCGCTGCTGGTCCGCCCCCTCCCGGACGGCAGCTACGAGCTGGTCGCCGGCGAGCGGCGCTGGCGAGCGGCGCAGCAGGCGGGCTTGGAGAAGGTGCCGGCGGTCGTCCGCGACCAGGCCGAAGCCGAGCGGCTGCAGGCGGCGCTGATCGAGAACATGGTCCGTGAGGACCTGAATCCGGTCGAGGAGGCGAAAGCCTGCGCCGCCCTGGTCCAGGAGCTGGGGCTGACCAAGGAGGAGTTGGCGCGGCGGGTCGGCCGCAGTCGCCCGGCCGTCTCCAACCTGATCCGCCTGCTCGAGCTCCCCGACGAGGCGCTCGACCTGCTCGAGGCCGGCAAACTCAGCGAAGGTCACGGCAAGGCGCTGCTGGCCGCTCCCGGAAATGACGTCCGCCGCCGACTTGCGCGCGACGCAGACCGGGGTGGATGGTCTGTCCGCGAAACCGAGGAGAGGGCTCGGCTGGCCAGCCAGCCAAAGGCAAGACCGAGGCGAGCTCCCGTCGACCCCGACGCCGTAGCGGCGCTCCGTGACGTCGCCGACGCCCTCGAGGAGGCCTTGGGCTACGAGGTCAGCACCCGCGCCAAGGGGGAGGACATCGTCGCCGAGCTGCGCTTCGGCGACGTCGGGGAGGCGCACGCCCTCGCCCGCCGGTTGCGCAAGCGCAGCGGCTGATTCGCCGCCCGCAACCGCTCCCCGTCCCGTCGCTATCATCGCCGTCCCCGGGCGATTAGCTCAGTTGGTTAGAGCGCGTCTCTGATAAGGACGAGGTCCCTGGTTCGAATCCAGGATCGCCCATCTCTCGCCACCGGTGGCGTCACGTCCAGGGCGGGTAGAAGCCGGACCTATACTTTCCGCTTCCAACCACGCTCTGGAGACCTTTTGCAACAGATGCAGATCTATGGGGTGAGCTTCGACATGGTCGGCAAGCAGCCGATCGTGTTGCTGAAGACCGTGGACGGAAACCGCTTTTTGCCGATCTGGATCGGGCACCCGGAGGCGGCGGCGATCCTGATGAAGCTGCAGGGCGCCTCGACCCCGCGGCCGATGACCCACGACCTGCTCTCCGACATGCTCGAGAACCTCGATGCGAAGTGCGAGCGGGTCTCGGTGACCGAGCTGCGCGACAACACCTTCTACGCCTCGATCACGGTCTCCATCAACGGCTCCGAAGTCGAGATCGACTCCCGTCCCTCCGACGCGCTGGCGCTGGCGGTCCGGGTCTCGGCCCCGATCTTCGCCGCCGAGGAGGTGATCGAGGAGTCGGCGATCGAGTTCGAGCACGAGGTCGAGGACACCGAGGAGGTCGTCGACAAATTCAAGGAGTTCCTCGACGAGGTAACTCCCGATGATTTTGCGCAGGGAGACAGTTAGCCGGCACAGGGCCGGCTAACGCGAGGTCGAGGATTCGCTCGACAAGCTGCTCAAAGGAAAGACCTGCTGCCTCCGCGGCCTGGGGGAGGAGGCTGGTGTCGGTCAGGCCCGGGATCGCGTTCGCCTCCAGCAGCCAGGGCCCGTCCTCGCCGAGGATCAGGTCGACGCGGGCGAAGCCGGTGCAGCCGAGGGCGCGGTAGGTGCCCAGCGCCACCTCGGTGACCGCGCGCTCCTGCTCGGGAGAGAGCTCGGCGGGGCAGACGAAACGGGTGCGGCCGATCTCGTACCGCGCCTCGAAGTCGTAGCGGTCGCCCTGCAGCAGGATCGCCTCGACCACTGGCAGCGGCTCGTCGCCGAGGACGCTGACCGCGAGCTCGCGCCCGTCGACGAAGCGCTCGAGCAGGACCCGGTCGTCGTAGCTGAAGGCCGAGACCAGCGCTTGCGGGACCTCCGCCGGTGCGGCCGCGAACCTGACTCCGAGCGAGGAGCCACCGCGGCTGGGCTTGACGACGAGCGGAAAGCCGAGCGTCTCCTCCAATCGCCCGAGCGCGTCGGCGGCGCCGAATTCGCGGAAGGCGGTCTGGTTGAAGGCAAACCAGTCGGGGGTGGGGAGGCCCGCCTCCTCGATCGCGTCCTTCGCCTGGACCTTGTCCATGCAGCGCGCGCAGGCCGCCGCGCCGGGACCGGTGAAGGGGATGCCGAGGATCTCCAGCAGCTCCTGGACGGTGCCGTCCTCACCGCCGACGCCGTGCATGGCGACGAAGGCGACGTCGGGCCGCTCGGCGACCAGGCGCTTGACCAGATCGGCGCCGACGTCGATCGGCAGCACCTCGTGCCCGAGCCGCTCCAGCGCGTCCTCGACCCGGGCGCCGGATCGCAGCGAGACCCCGCGCTCCAGCGAGCGGCCGCCTTTGAGGACCGCCACCTTCACCCGCCCTCACCGGCCTTGCGGAAGGGAACGACGTTGGGCGAGGACTCCGGCTCCGGCTCGCTCGCCCGCCGCTCGCCGGTCAGGGTTCCGTAGAGCTCGACCTGCTCGGCGATCACCTTGCCGATCCGCCGCACCCCCTCGCGGATCTCCTCGTTGCCGACCCCGGAGAAGTTGAGCCGCATCGAGTGGCTGCCGCGGCCGTCGACGTAGGCGGCCTGGCCGGGGACGAAGGCGACGTCGGCGCGCAGCGCCTTCGCCAGCAGGTCGCTGGTGTCGATGTAGTCCGGCAGCGTCGCCCAGATGAAGAGGCCGCCTTCCGGCTCGGTCCAGGTCGCCTCGGCCGGGAAGTAGGTGCGCAGTGCCTCGACCATCGTGTCGCGCCGCTCGCGGTAGATGTCGACGAGGTTGTCGACGTACTGCTGCCAGCGCCGTTCGGCGAAGTACTCGCGGACGAAGTACTGGGTCAGGGTCGAGGTGCAGAGGTCGGCGGCCTGCTTGCCGAGGACGATCTTCTCCATCACCGGCGGCGGCGCCACCGCCCAGCCGAGGCGGATCCCGGGGGAGAGGATCTTCGAGAAGGTGCCGAGGTAGATGACGAAGTCGCCGCCGTCGAGCTGGTAGAGCGGCGGCATCGGCTCGCCGCCGTAGCGCAGCAGCCCGTAGGGGTTGTCCTCGACCACGAGCAGCTCGTTGGCCCGCGCCAGCTCGACCAGCCGCTGGCGGCGCTGCAGGGACATCGTCACCCCGGCCGGGTTCTGGAAGCTCGGTACCGAGTAGATGAACTTCGGCCGCTTGCCTTCGCCGCGCAACTCCTCGAGCAGGCTCTCGAGGGCATCGATCTGCATCCCGTCCTCGTCGCATTCGACCTGGACGACGTCGGCCTGGTAGCTGCAGAGGGTGGGGATCGCGCCCGGGTAGGTCGGCGCCTCGCAGATGACGACGTCGCCGGGATCGAGCAAGGTCTTGCAGACGAGGTCGATCGCCTGCTGGCCGCCGGTGGTGACGATGATGTCGTCGGGGTCGGGCAGCATTCCCTCGGCCCCCATCACCTCGAGGATGCAGTCCTTGGTCTCCTCGAACCCCTCGGTCGGCCCGTACTGCAGCGCCTTCGCCGCCGACTCCTGGGCGATCCGGGTCATCTGCGCGGCGAAGCTCTGGGGCGGGAAGGTGGAGGTGTCGGGGAGGCCGCCGGCGAGGGAGATCACTTCCGGGCGGGCGGTGATCGCCATCAGGTCGCGCATCGCCGAGGAGCGCATCACGGTGGTGCGCTCGGCGAACAGGCCGGCGTAGCGCTCGAGGTCGCGGGTGCCGGCGTGGGAGCGCCTGCGATGAGTCGGCTCGGGCACTTCGCTCATCCCGGAAGTGTGGCGGATCGACGCCGGTTCATCCGGATGGTTAGTTTTTCGCACGTGGAACTTCTCACCGACCTCGGAATCGGCATCGCGATCGGGATGCTCGCCGGCACCGCCGGCACCCACGGCTCCGCCCGCGGACGGATGATGATCCTCGCCGCCGTGATCGGCCTGATCGCCGGCTTCCTGATGGACGAGGTGGCCGGGGCGGCGGTGGCCGCGCTCGGCGCCGCGCTCGGCTGCATCGTCATCAGCGACCTCGTCTACGGGGCCAGTCGCCGTGAGGGCAGCGGCGCCGGCGCCCTCGCCTTCATCATCGCCCTGGCTGCGGTGGTGGTCGTCGCGATCGCGCTCTTCGTCGAGATCGTGGTGATCCTCGTCGTCCTGGCGCTGATCTGGCTGGGCATCTCCCGCCACCGCCGCGCCCAGCGCAAACACGCCGGCCTCCGCGTCCTCCGTTAAAGGAGGTCTCCTGCCGCGCCCGCAGCCGGGCATCATTCGGACCATGACGGTCCCGAAGAAGCTGGTCCTCACCTACGTCGACTCGCTGCGCACCGACATGCTCGAACGCGCGGTCGCCGACGGGCGCGCGCCGACCTTCGCCGCGCTGCTGGAGCGCGGCGTCCTGATCCCCGACTGCGTCTCCAGCTTTCCCTCGGTGACCCCCGTCGCCAGCGCCGAGATGGTCACCGGCGTCGCCGCCGACCGCCACTGGATCAGCGGCATGAACTGGTACCACCGGCTCGAGCGGCGCTACGTCGAGTACGGCTCCTCGCTGGAGGCGACCCGCGCCTTCGGCGTCTTCCGCGCCCTCTACGACCTCGTCTACAACATGAACCTGGCCCACCTCAGCCCAGAGGTGGAGACGGTCTTCGAGAGCCTCGAAGACGCCGGCGCCCGTACCGCCTGCACGCCCTTCCTGATCTACCGCGGCCGCCAACGCCACGAGGTCTCACTGGAGGGACTGCTGCGCCGCGCGATCGACGCGACCAAACTGAAGTTCCACCACCACACCTGGGGCCCGACCGACCTCTTCTACGGCGACCTCTACGCCAGCCGCGAGGTGCCCTGCAAATCGACCTCGATTCCAGGCAACCGCGACGGCTACGCCGCCTGCTGCGCGGCGGAGCTGCTGCGCGAGGACCTCTACGACTTCCTCCTCCTCTCCCTGCCCGACAACGACAACTACTCGCACCGCCACGGTCCGGAGGCGAGCGTCGAGTCGATCGCCAAGGCCGACGCCAGCTTCGCGACCTTCGTCGAGGCGGCGGGCGGGCTCGACGAGTTCCTCGAGGGTCACGCGGTGATTTTGCTCGCCGATCACGCGCAGACCGACGTCCACCGCGGCTTGCCCCTGGCCGAGCTGCTGGCCGCGGAGTGGTCGGTGCTGCAGCCCTCCGAGGAGCGGCCGGAGCTGGCCCAGCTCGCGGTCAGCCCGACCGGCCGCGCCGCCCACGTCTACCTCCTGCCGGGGGAGGGAGAGCGCGCCGAGCCGGCGGCGGTGGGGGCGCGGTTGGGCATGATCGAGGGGGTCGACCTGGTCTGCCGGCTGCAGGACCGCGCCGGGTTGCCGCTGCGCCGGGAAAACCCTGGGATGCCGGCGACGGGCGGCGAGTGGGCGGTGGTCGAGCGCGGCGACGCGGTGGTCCGGTTCCGTCCCGGCGAGGACGTCGCCGACCTCCGCGGCGCAGGCTGGGAGGTGGAGGGGGAGCTGGCGGCGATCGAGGCCTCGGTCAGCGACGGGCGGCTCCGCAGCGAGACCTACCCCGATCCCCTGGCGCGGGTCTGGTCGGCGCTGACCGCGCCCTACGCCGGCGACTTCATCGTCTCGCTCGCGCCCGGTTTCGAGGCGGTCGACTGGGGTGGGGTCAGCCACGCCGGCGGCGGCAGCCACGGCGCCCTGCACGCCGGCGACTCGCTCGGCCCGCTGCTGTTCGTCGGTTGCGGTCCGGAGTCGGCGACGGAGCGGGAGCAGTGGACGCTGCGCGACGTCGCCCCGGTGATCCGCGAACACTTCGGGGTGGCGTGAGAGTCGTACTCGCGCTGGCCGCGGTCGCCCTGGCTCTGGCGCTGACGGCGGCGCCGTCGCCTGCGGCCGAGCCGGAACAGGTCTCGCGAAGCGAAGCGATCGCCGCCGCGGACAAGGACCCGACGGTCCGCGAGCAGAGGCGCGAGCACAACGGCGTAGCGGCGACGGCGACGTTCGACGATGACGGTCGCTGGGAGGTCGGCTACTTCGCCGCCGGCGACCAGGTGGCGCTGGTGATCGTCGACCGCAGCAGCGGCGAGGTGCTGGAGGCGTGGACGGGGCACCAGGTGGCCTGGAAGATGGCGCGCGGTTACTCCGGCGCCTTCGGCCACAAGCTCAACGCCCCATACGTCTTCCTGCCTCTCTGCCTGATCTTCCTCCTCGGCCTCGTCGACTGGCGGCGGCTGCGCCGCCTCGTCAACCTCGACCTTCTCGTCCTGCTCGGCTTCGGCGTCTCCCACTACTTCTTCAACCGCGCCGAGATCGGCGTCTCGGTGCCGCTCGTCTATCCGGTGCTGGCCTACCTGCTCGGCCGCAGCCTCTGGATCGGGTTGCGGGGAAGGGGGGAGGGCCTGCGACCGGTCTGGCCCGTGGCGTGGATGATCGTCGCGGCGCTCTTCATGATGGGCTTCCGGGTCGGCCTTAACGTCGCCGACTCCGGCGCGATCGACGTCGGCTACGCCGGCGTGGTCGGCGCCGACCGGATCGCCCACGGGGAGCCCCTCTACGACAACTTCCCCGACGACATCCGCTCGGGCGACACCTACGGCCCGGTCAACTACGTGGCCTACGTCCCCTTCGAGCTGATCTGGCCCTGGACCGGAGAGTGGGACGACCTCCCCGCCGCCCACGGCGCCGCGATCCTCTTCGACGTCGCCACTTTCCTCCTCCTGATCCTCCTCGGCCTCCGCATCCGCCCCGGACCAGAGGGCCAACGCCTGGCCGCGACCCTCGCCTTCGGCTGGGCCGCCTATCCGTACACGGCTTACGTCCTCGAGTCGAACTCCAACGACTCGCTGATCGCCGCGCTCCTGGTCGCCACCCTCTTATTCGCAGCGAAGCCCTTGACCCGCGGAGCTCTGCTCGCCGCCGCGGTCTGGACCAAGTTCGTAGCTGCACCGTTAGGGCCGATGTTCATGACGTACCGGCCCGCGGGTCCTGTCGCCGCAGGGGACCCACCTCCCCCTGCGGTAGCTAAAGCTTCCTCGGGGGAGGTCCCCCCTACGGCGCCACCCGCGGGTCAGCGTCGGCAGTGGCTCCTGTTCGTCTTCGGGTTCGTTGCGGTGACGGTTCTGGCGGTGGCTTGGCCCGCGATCGATCCCGGGCTGAAGACGTTCTACGACCGGACGATTGCGACCCAAGCCGGCCGCGACTCCCCGTTCAGCATCTGGGGGCAAGCGCCTTCGCTGGAGCCGATTCGCATCGCGCTGCTCGTCGGCCTTGGGGGGCTAGCTCTTGCCTTTGCTGCCGTTCCACGACGCAAGTCCGTGGTTCAGTTGGCGGCACTTTCAGCTGCTCTTCTCATCCTGCTCCAACTCACCCTGCGGCACTGGTTCTACCTCTACATCGTCTGGTTCTACCCGCTGCTGCTCATCGCGCTGGCGTCATCACCTGCTCGATCGAGTCGGCCAGACCCTGCTGGTTGATCTCGACCAGCGCGCCCATCACCCAGACGTCCTCCTCGGCGGTTTCGAACCGGGTCGGCATCTGGGTGATCAGCGAACGCAGGGCCTGCTCGGGCTTGACCCCGAGGATGCTGGTCCGCGAGCCGGTCATGCCGACGTCGGAGATGAAGGCGGTGCCGCCGGGGAGGACGCGGCCGTCGGCGGTGGGGACGTGGGTGTGGGTGCCGAGCACCGCCGCCACCCGACCGTCGAGGTGCCAGCCCATCGCCACCTTCTCGCTCGTCACTTCGGCGTGGAAGTCGACGATCACGACGTCCTGCTCGTGGTGGCTGAGAATCGAGTCGACGGTGTCGAAGGGAGAGCGGGCGACGCGCAGGCCGACGCCGCCGCTGAGGTTGATCACCCGCACCCGCACGCCGCCGACTTCGACCACGGTGTGGCCGCGGCCGGGGTTCGCCTGCGGGTAGTTGGCGGGCCGGATCACCCGCTCCTCGCTGTCGAGGAAGTCGTAGGCCTCGCGATGGCGGTAGACGTGGTTGCCGCTGGTGATCACGCCGGCACCGGCGGCGAAGAGGTCGTTCGCCGTGCGTTCGGTGATCCCCATGCCGCCGGCCGAGTTCTCGCCGTTGACGATCACCAGGTCGGGCGCGTGGCGCTCGCGCAGCGCCGGCATCGCTTCGCGCAGGCCCTGCCGTCCCGGACTCCCGACCACGTCGCCGATGAATAGAACCCTCATCCTGCGCTGACCCTATCTGCGAGATTGAGCGAGGTGGTGGATCCGGGGGAGACGGCAGCGATCTTGAGGCGGGCGCTCGCCTATCCCTACGCGACCCCGGAGTGCTCCTACCTCTACCTGGACGGGGAGGCGCGCGAGCTGCCCGGTGCAGGGACGGACCTCTCGACGCGCTCCCCGCTCCTCTCCTACGGTGCGAACGCCGCCCCGGATGCGCTGGCCCGCAAGCTGGCGCCGCTGCCGGGAGTGGAGATGCCGGTGCTGCGGTCGCAGCTGGAGGGCTTCGACGTCGTCTACTCCGCCCACGTCTCGCCCTACGGCGCGGTGCCGGCGACCCTGCTGGAGAGTCCGGGGACGACGGCGCCGGTCTTCGTCATCTACCCGACCGCCGAGCAGTGGGCGCTGTTGACCGCGAGCGAGCCGAACTACGACCTGGTCGAGCTGAACGGGATGGGCGTCTACCGCAGCAAGCACGGCTCCCTCTCGATCGACGGCACCCCGGTGGCCCTCGCGGCGGTGCGGTCGGTGGGGAGGACCCTGCCGGAGCTCGACGAGCCGGCGGTGCTGGAGCACGTGCGCGCGAACCTCGCGCCGGAGGCAAGCCTCGAGGAGTTCGTCCGCGATTGCGTCGCCCGCGGCGGGGTCAGACTGCGCTGAACCGGCGCAGCGCCAGGCGGGCGATCGCGGCGTAGGCGAGGAAGAGGACCGCCAGGTGCAGCAGCGGCTCGCCGATCCCCGGGCCGGCCTCGTCGAGGGCGGCGGTGATCGCCGCCAGCGCTGGCTTGAACGGGAACAGTGCGGTGAGGATCCGGATCGCGTCGAAGACGGTCGCGCCGACGGCGCCGGAGGGGACCAGCGAGAGGAAGGCGATCGGCAGGGTGACCATGAAGGCGAGCAGAGAGACCGCCCGCACCTCGCGCGCCGCCGCTCCGAGCGCCGCCCCCGCCGCTCCGAAGGCGGCGCCGCCGGCGAGGATCGCGACCAGCCAGAGACCGATCCGCCCCAGCTCGAGCGGGATGAAGAACTGCATCCCGATCAGCATCAGCAGGGTCACCACCAGTCCGGCGACGATCCCGAGCAGGATCTTCTCGGCGAGCAGCCCACTCGAGGAGACGAGCCCGCGGGTCAGCCGCGAGAAGGCGTTCTCCTCCCGCTCCAGCGCCAGCGAGCCGGCGACGAGGAGGACGACGACGAAGGCGAGCGTCAGCGCCGCCGCGACCGCGATCGCGAAGATGTCCAGCGGCGGGCTCTCGCCTCCCACCACGACCTTCTCGACCGCGATCGGTTGGGCGAGGCGGTCGATCAACGGTTTCGCGACGTCGAGGTTGTCGCGCGCCTGCTCGGCGAACTCGCTCACCTCCTCCAGCGAGCGCCGCAGGCCCGGCGGCAGCGCCGGGGTCACCGCGTTGAGGATCTGCGCGGTCGTCCGCAGGCCGAGGATCGGGATCGCTTCCCCCAGCACCTTGAACTCGCCGCCGTTGACCAGCAGCCCCAGGTAGCGGCTGCCTTCGGCGCCGATCCGCCGCGCGATCGCCAAATTCGCCTGCGCCAGCAGGGTGGTGATGCGGTCGTCGACGAGTTCGGCCTTGACCGCGTTTTCCTCGTTGACCAGGACTTCGACTTCGGGCACGCCCGGGGTCAGGGTCGAGAGCGAGTTGATCTTGTTGACGAGGTCGGCGGGGAGGACGAGCGCCGCCAGCACGTCGCCGGACTCGACCTTGTCCATCGCCTCCTCGCGGCTGTCGACGAAGATGCACTCGACCCGTTGGCAGATCCGCTTTCTCACGTTTGCTTCCGGGAGCTGCTGGCCGCCGACGTTGATCCGCGTCCCCGCCGGCACTTCGTTGAGGAAGGCGACCCGCGGATCGTCGGGACCGCGCGAGACCGCGAAGCCGACGAGGACCGCGATCAGGATCGGGTAGGCGACGAGGAGGACCGCCTGCAACGGCGAGCGCCGGAGGATCTGCAGGTCCTTCAACAGCAGCCAGCGCACCCCCCGCATCAGTGCCCCCGGTGGTGGAGGTAGGCGACGAAGGCGGTCTCGAAGTCACGGTCGGCGGCCTCGGGAGCCTCGCGGCGGACCGCCTCGCGGAGCTCGTCGGTGGAGCCGTCGAAGAGCGACTCGCCGTCGGCGAGGACCAGGAGCCGGCCGCCGTAGCGCTCGGCCTCCTGGATGTCATGGGTGGAGAAGATCACCGTGGTCCCGCGCCCGGCGAGGCCGGAGACGAACTCCCACAGGCGCGCCCGCTGGCGCGGGTCGAGCCCGACGCTGGGCTCGTCGAGCAGCAGTACCGCCGGCCGTGAGAGCAACCCGATCGCGATGTTGATCCGCTGCTGGTTGCCGCCGGAGAGGCGGGCGACGATCTCCCCGCGCCGCTCCCGCAGCCCGGTCAGCTCCAACATCTCCTCGGTCGAGCCGCGCGGATCCTCGTGCCCCTCCAGCCGCGCAAACAGCAACAGGTTCTCCTCCACCGTCAACCGCCGGTAGAGCGCCGCCTGCTGCGGTACCCATCCGACCTGCCCGTTCGCGGAGTCGACCTCTCCCTCATCGGGCTTTGAGATGCCGGCGAGGATCGATAACAGCGTCGTCTTACCCGCGCCGTTCGGGCCGATGATCGCCACGAGTTCACCAGGACCTGCTTCCAGCGAGACGCCGCGCAGGGCTTCCCGACTCCCGAACCGCTTGCTCACATTCCGTGCCCGCACCGCCGGACAAGCTACTGCCCGGCTGGCGAGGGGCGGAGGGTGTCTCCTACCGGACCCGCTCGCTTCGCTCGCTCAAGTGTCCGTACGGAGACACCCTCCGCCCTTCCCTAGACTCGTGAGGATGCCTTTCCCAAGTACGCGTCTGCGCCGCATGCGGCGCACCGACACCCTGCGCGGCCTCGTGCGAGAGACGGAGCTGTCTCCTGCGCACCTGATCCAGCCCGCTTTCGTCGTCGCCGGCGAGGGGGTTCGAGAGGAGGTGCCCTCGATGCCCGGCATCGAGCGCTACTCGATCAATAACTTGGTGGAGGAGGCGGGGGAGATCGCCGCGGCCGGCATTGGTGCCCTGATGCTCTTCGGCATCCCCGCAGCCAAGGACGAGGCCGGCTCCGGCGCCTACGACGACGAGGGGATCGTGCAGATGGCGGTGCGGGCGCTGAAGGAGGCCCACCCCGACCTGATCGTGATGACCGACGTCTGCCTCTGCGAGTACACCTCGCACGGCCACTGCGGCCTGATTCGCGACGGCAGCACCGAGGTCGACAACGACGTCACCGTCGAGCTGCTGGCGAAAACCGCGATCTCCCACGCTCTGGCCGGTGCCGACGCGGTCGCCCCCAGCGACATGATGGACGGACGGGTCGGCTCGATCCGCTTCCAGCTCGACGAGGAGGGCCATCGCGGCGTCCCGATCGTCGCCTACAGCGCCAAGTACGCCTCTGCCTTCTACGGGCCCTTCCGCGAGGCGGCCGAGTCGACGCCGGAGTTCGGCGACCGCCGCGGCTACCAGATGGATCCCGCCAACGCCGCCGAAGCGGTGCGCGAGGCCGAACTCGATCTCGACGAGGGCGCCGACATGCTGATGGTGAAGCCGGCGCTCCCTTATCTGGACGTGGTGCGCCGGGTCAAGGACGCGACCGGCGCCCCGGTTGCCGCCTACCACGTCTCCGGCGAGTACTCGATGCTGAAGGCCGCCGCCGCCAACGGCTGGATCGACGAGCGCGCCGCCGTGGTCGAGGCGCTGACCTCGATCCGCCGCGCCGGCGCCGACGCGATCGTCACCTACTACGCGAAGGAGGCCGCAGGATGGCTTCGGTAAAGGTCCCGCAGTCGAAGGCGCGCAGCCGCAAGGACGGCTCGGCGATCCCGCTCGACGAGACCGACAAGCGGCTGATGAACCTGCTGCAGTCGAACTTCCCCCTCGACCCCGAGCCGTTCGCGCTCGTCGCCGGCGAGGCCAACTTGGAGCTGGATGACGTCCTCACTCGCACCAAGCGCCTGCTCGACGGGCGGATCATCCGCGAGATCACGCCGATCTTCGACACCCGCGCGCTTGGCTACGACTCGATGCTGGTGGCGGCGAAAGTCGACTCCGAGAACCCGCAGCGGGCGGCGCGGATCGTCAACGCCCACCCCGGTGTCTCCCACAACTACCTGCGCACCCACGACTTCAACCTCTGGTTCACGATCGCCACCCCACCGGACTCCGAGCTCGGGCTGCGGGGGACCTTGGACGCGCTGATGGAGGAGACCGGGGCGGAGTCGATGCGGGAGCTGCCGACCCTGACCCTGTTCAAAATCAACATGAACCTGGAGATGGAGAAGGGGACCGATGCCCTCGCCGCTCCGGTTGAAGCGGCGCCGCCGCGCGAGCTGGAACCGCAGCCCTACGATGACGACGACATCGCCCTGATCAAAGCCTTGCAGGGGCCGATGGACCCGGTCGCGCGGCCCTACGACGCCGCTGCGCAGGAGCTCGGGATCTCAACCGAGGAGCTGCTCGACCGCCTCCGCTCCATGGTCGACCGCCAGATCCTGCGCCGGGTGGCGGCGATCCTCTACCACCGCCGCGCCGGCTTCTCGGCCAACGGGATGGGCGTCTGGAAGGTCCCCGACGAGGACATCCTCGAGGTTGGCGGTCGCATGGCCGCCTTCCGTGGCATCTCCCACTGCTACCAGCGGCCTACTTATGAGGATTGGCCCTACAGCGTCTTCACGATGGCCCACGGCCGCTCGAAAGAAGAGTGCGACGCCGTCCTCGACGCGATCGCCGACGAGTGCGGGATGGGACCGGACGACCGCGCCACCCTCTACTCCTCGACCGAGTACAAGAAGATCCGCCTCCACTACTTCACCGAGGACTACGCCCGCTGGGAGGCGGAACATTCGTAGCGACGCCCCGGGCGCGGAGCTGTTCGCCCGGGCGCAGGAGGTGCTGCCGGGCGGGGTGAACTCGCCGGTGAGGGCGATGCGGCAGATCGGCCGCGACCCGATCTTCATCGAACGCGGCGAAGGCTGCCGGCTTTTCGACGTCGAGGGCAACCGCTACCTCGACTGGGTCGGCTCCTGGGGACCGATGATCCTCGGCCACGCCGAGCCATCGGTGATCGCGGCGGTGATCGAAGCGGCGAAACGTGGGACCAGCTTCGGCGCCGCGACCCTGGAGGAGGTGCGGCTGGCCGAGGAGGTGGCGGCGCGGGTGCCCTCGGTGGAGATGCTGCGGATGACCAGCTCCGGCACCGAGGCGGCGATGAGCGCGGTGCGGTTGGCGCGGGCGATCACGGGCCGCGAGGTCGTGATCAAGTTCGCCGGCGCCTACCACGGCCACTCCGACGGGCTGCTCGCCGACGCCGGGTCGGGGCTGGCGACGCTGGGGGTGCCGGGCAGTCCCGGGGTGACCGCGGCGCAGGCGGCGGCAACCGTGGTGGTGCCGTGGAACGACCGCGAGGCGGTCAGTCGGGCCTTGGCCGAGCACGAGGTGGCGGCGCTGCTGGCCGAGCCGATCGCCGCCAACATGGGCGTGGTCCCCCCGGCCGACGGCTACCTCGAGTTCCTCCGCGAGGCGACCCGCGAGGTCGGCGCGCTCCTGGTTTTCGACGAGGTGATCACCGGCTTCCGCGTCGCCCGCGGCGGCGCCCAGGAGCTGTTCGGGGTCAAACCCGACCTGACGGTGATGGGCAAGGTGCTCGGCGGCGGCCTGCCGGCAGCTGCCTACGGCGGCCCGCGCGAGCACATGGAACGGATCGCCCCGGCGGGCGACGTCTACCAGGCGGGAACGCTCTCCGGGAATCCCTTGGCGGTCGCTGCGGGGCTGGCGACGCTGGAGCAGCTCGACGCCGACGCGTATGAGCGATTGGGCGAGCTGACCGACCGTCTTAGCGCAGGCTTCGAAAAGCTGGCAGCCGACCGGCCACTGCAGGTCGCCTTCGCACCGGGTCTCGTGACGCTCTTCTTCAGCCCGGTCCCGGTCGTCGACTTCGCCACCGCGACCGCCTGCGACGTCGAGGCCCACGCCCGCTTCTGCCGGGCCCTGCTCGAGCGGGGCGTCTACCCGCCCCCGGCCCAGTACGAGGCCTGGTTCGTCTCCCTCGCCCACGACGAGGCGACGATCGACCGGACCCTGGCGGCCGCAGCCGAGGCGCTGAACGAGGCCCTGCGATGACGAGTGGTCAGTTGACCACCGTATGGGTCGCGATTTGACCACTCGATCGGCAACACCGGCGGAGGTCTTGCGGATCCTGGCCGAGCAACTGCGCGCCGAGGACACCCCGATCTCCCCGCACGTGGTTGACCCGAGCGAGGCCCCGCAGCTCGGCGAACTCGCTGCCTCCGGGCGTGGCGCGGACGCCGAGTACGCCCTGGTCGTCGAGGCGGTTCGCGAGGGCTACCTCCTCCACTACGAGCAGCCACGCCTGCTCGCCGGCCACGACTCCGACCTCGCCCTCCTCGCGGGCGACTACCTCTACGCCCTCGGCCTCGACCGCCTCGCCGCCCTCGGCGACACCCGCGCCGTCGCCCTCCTCTCCGACTTGATCAGCGCCTGCGCCCGCCTCCAGGCCGAAGGCCACCCCGATCGGATCCCCCGGCTTTGGCACGAGACGGCGAAGGAAATCGCGGATGTGTGACGCAGGTCACACTTATCCCTTCTCTGTATAAGCGAGGCGCGGGAAGGGCGGAATCGCCGTGAATAGGCGAGGCTTATTCCGCTTGCGAGAGGTAGGGGCGAAGCTCCTTGAGCGCGTTTCCCACGCTGCGGATGATGCTCCGCATGACCCAGAGGACCTCCTCGCCATCGGCGGCGGGGATCGCTTCCTCGGTCGCAAAGGTTATGGCCAGCCCATTGGCGAAGTGCATGTCCATTTTCTCGTTGGGGTTGGCAGGTTCGGCGATGACGCGGGCGAGGTTTGCGCGGTCTTCAAGCTCGGGATCAATAGGCCCGCGGAAGTGGTCGATGCGCTCGACCTTGACATTGCGCAAGCGGCTCCGGTCAAGTTCGATGCGCTCGCTTCGCACCGTCCCGAAGTGGGGGAAGCGGTGCCTATCGAGACGAGAAAGCTCGTTGAGGGTCCAGAGGTCGTTGTAGTCCCAGACATCGCCGTCATAGAACGGCTGCAACCGCTTAATCGCTGCGACTGCGTCCGGGCTGATGGTCGAGAGGTGGCGTCCCGCCGCGCCCTCAAACATGTCCGGCCCGCGCCCGGTGAACCCCTCGCCGTCCTCGTCTCCCATGATCGGGAATGTCGAGCGCTTCGACTGTTCGGCCGTCATCTCGCCTCCCGCTCCTACGTCCCCAAGCTCGTGGGCGATGTATTCCAGCGCGGCGCGGGCGTTGTAGAGGCAGTCGCCAACAAGCAGCGCAATCGAGTCGGGCGGGCGGCGGATGTTCTTCGCCCAGACGAGGTAGGTCGGTGGCTTGGGGTCCGGGTCTACCCGGATCGAATATCCACCGTCATGGACCCACCGTTCGACCTCGATTTCCAGTTTCTTGAGGTACTTACGCGCCCGCCGAAACTTCAATTCGTGCGTCCACACAGCGATCAATCCTAGAGCATCTGTCAACTGCACTTGACAAACCGCAAGTTGTCAAGTACTGTTGACACGTGCCACCGGCCAACCGCCATCAGCCGATCAGGGCGAAGTCTTCGACCTCCGAGTACTCGGTGCATGAGTTCCTTGCCGACTTTCCCGACGACGCCTCTTGCCTGGACTACCTCTGGCGCACCCGCCATGCTCCCGATGGCGAACATGCCGAGTGCCCGAAGTGCCAGCAGGTGACCGCCTTCAAGCGCTACGCCACGAAGCAGCAGCGCCAGTCTTGGACCTGCACCGCCTGCGGGCACCACCTGCACCCGACCGCAGGGACGATCTTCCACCGCTCCTCTACCTCGCTGCGGCTGTGGTTCTACGCGATGCACTTGATGACCAGCACTCGCTGCGGAATCTCCGCCAAACAGCTAGAGCGCGAGCTTGGAGTCCACTACAAGACCGCCTGGCGCATGTTCAACAAGATCCGCAACGACCTCATGTGTGACCCTGAGCCGGCTCCTAAGCTCAAGGGCGAGGTCGAGATTGACGAGACGGCCTGGGGCGGGAAGCCGCGCCGCAGGCTGAAAACGCGCAAAGAACAGGCTGCCTTCCGCGAAGCGAAGACGACCGTGCTGGGGATGGTCGAGCGCGGCGGTCGCGTTCGCCTCCGCGTGATCGCCTCGCGCCGTGGCGAGCCGCTTAGTCGAGAGGTGCGGGCGCACTTGGACCCGGCCGCGCTCATGCTCACCGACGATTGGGTTGCCTACAAACCGCTGCGACGCGAGTTCGCCCATGCCGTTATCAACCACTCGGCGGGCGAGTACGTGATCGGCAACGTCCACACGAACACCATCGAGGGCTTCTTCGGCAACCTGAAGACGGGGATGCGCGGTGCCTACAAGAAGGTGTCCCCGAAATACCTTCAGTCTTATCTGGACGAGTACGCCTGGCGGCACAACAACCGCTACCACGGCCAGCGCTCGATGTTCCATGCCCTCGTCAGAGAGGCGGCGCGGCAATGAGCGAGGCGACCGCGATCCGGCGCATTCAGGCCGCAGTCCGCAAGCGGAGCAAAGCCGACGACGCGAAACGGGAAGCGACCGAGCAACTGCGCCGATCCTGCCGCGAGGCTCAGGCGGCGGGCGTCCCGATCACTCGGATTGCTGCGGAGGCCGGTCTTTCTCGTCAGGGCGTTTACGACCTACTGGCGGCGCAACCTTCCGCATAGCAGCGTCGAACTCGCCTTTGGTCGGGACCGGAACCTCAAGCCCCTTCGGCGTCTTCTCTTTACGGCGCTTGGTCATCGCCACAAGGGTACCGACGCGGCCCGGAGCATCCTCCGAGCCGCGCACAGTCGGTTAGGCGTCCAGCAACTCGTAGGCGTAGAGCGCCGAGCGGGTCGGCAGCACCGCGCCCTCGCAGCGGAACAGCAGCCCTCCTCTCATCAGTTCTCGTACCGCCCTTTCGATCCGATCCCGCTCTGAGAACTCCTCCGGGTCACTCAGGTCGCGGATCAGGTCGGAGAGCCGCAGCGTCGTCGGGTGTATCTCGACAACGTGGACCAGAACTGCCCTCTCGTCGCGTCTGTCTTCGGCGTCGGGGCTATGCATCGTGCCTGCTCCAAACCTCAGCGCTGACCACAGCCGCCCTTGAGGCGAAGAGGTAGCGCTCGCACTCGTTGACCAACCCGGCAGCTTTCAGGCGGTCGAGCGCGTCGGCGGTGATGACGACCCTTCCGCCCGCTGCCCTGTTGACCTCGCCGAAGGTGAACAACCCCCGGTCCTCCAAGAGCAGCCGCATAACCGCCTGCCCTGCCGCCACGATTTGCTCCTCGACCGAGGGCAAGGGAATACCTTTGTCCTGCATGGGAAGTCCACCTTCCTGTGCCATGGCCGGGGGGCTGTTTGCGCAGTCGCCCCGGCCGCTTGTTTATGGGCGCGGGAAGCTAGGTAGGCTCTACGACGGATTTCGCTTATACAGAGAAGGGATATGTGTGACGCAGGTCACACCCCCTAAGCAATAGACTTCGAAGCCCTACGCGAACCGACCTGTGGCAGACGACGCGAACAAGGAAAACGGGGCCGAGGAGGTCTCAGTCAAGGAGCGGGTGAAGCCCGACCCTCCTGGCTATTTCGAGGGCGAGTCGATGACTCGTCGTCGCGTCTTCACGATCGCCTCCCAGGGCATCGGCGGCCTCGCCGCAGCCGGCATCATCCTGCCCGCCGTCGGCTTCGCCGTCGCGCCGATCTTCCACCGCGGCAAGGAAAGGTGGGAGGGCGTCGGTCCCGTCTCCGACTTCGTCCAGGAGACCTACCGCCAGGTGGTCTTCACCGAGACCGAGGGGATCGGCGACGCCGGCAAGACGACCGCCTACGTCCGCAAGGGCTCGACCGAGCTCGACGAGGATCCGAACGAGATCATCGCCGTCTCCAACCGCTGCGCTCACCTCGGCTGCCCGGTCCGCTTCGTCGAGGCCGCCGGCAACTTCATCTGCCCCTGCCACGGTGGCGTCTACGACTTCGTCGGCAAAGTCCTCGGCGGCCCGCCGGTGCGCCCGCTCGACCGCTTCCAGACCCGCGTCCGTCGCGGCCAGGTCGAGATCGGCCCGCGCTACAGCGTCACCTCGCAGCTGGAGCCGGTCCGCGCCCGCGACCCCGGCGAGTTCACCGGCGGGATCTGGGAGTACCTCTACCCGCCGCGTCCCTCCACCTTCCCCGCGCCCTGATGCCGAGCTTCCCCAAACCCAAGATCCCGGACGCCGTCGTCCCGCCGCCCCTGCGCAAACCGGGCAAGCCCGGCAGCGGCGGCACCCCCAAGGGCCAGGCCCCGTCCGACCTCAAGACCGCCCCCCCGGAGCGAAAGAGCCACGGCGACAAACTGCTCGAGGTCGGCAAAGAGGCGCCGATCGACGCCCTCGGCTGGGTCAACCAGCGGCTCGCCGCCAGCGGCTTCCTCACCGGGATGCTCTTCCGCAAGGTGCCGAAAGGGACCAACTGGTTCTACACGCTCGGCTCCGCCACCCTCTTCGCCTTCATCGTCCAGGCCGTCACCGGCGTCTTCCTGGCGATGTTCTACGTGCCCTCGGCGACCCAGGCCTACGCCTCGATCGCCCACATCAACAACGACGTCCCCTTCGGCCAGCTGGTGCACGGGATGCACAAATGGGGCGCCTCGGTGATGGTGATCCTGATCTTCCTGCACATGGGGCGCACCTTCTTCTTCGGCGCCTACAAGTACCCGCGCGAGCTCAACTGGGTGATCGGCGTGGTGCTGCTGATCCTGACGATGACGATGGCCTTCACCGGCTACCTGCTGCCGTTCGACCAGCGCTCCTTCTGGGCCTCGATCGTCGGCATCAACATCAACGGCACCGGCCCGGTGGTCGGCCCGTACCTGAGCGACTTCCTCCGCGCCGGCCCTGAGCTCGGCGCGACCACGCTCGCGCGCTTCTACGCGATCCACATGCTGCTGGTGCCCGGGGCGATCATCGCCCTGATCGGCGCCCACATGTACTTGGTGGTCAAGCTCGGCACCACGGCCCCGCCGTGGGTCAAAGCGCAGCGGCCGAAGGTCGCCGCCCCGGTCTCCCAGCTCGAGGCGGGCGCCAACGGCAACGGCCGCGTCAACGGCTCCGGCGTCAACGGCGCCCGCACCCATGGTGAGCCGGTCGACGGCGAGGGGAACGGAGCGCCGCCCGCATGAAACCCCAGGACAAGCAGGCCTATCTCGAGGAGTACGAGCTCCTGAAGAAGAAGGGGAAGCCGTTCTTCCCCTACGCGGTGATGAAGGACTCGGTGATGGCGGTGATCGTCGTCGCCGTGATCATCGTGATGGCGGTCATCCTCGGCGCCGAGCAGGGCCCGAAGGCGGACCCGACCTCGACCACCTACGTGCCGCGCCCCGAGTGGTACTTCTTCTTCCTCTTCGAGCTCCTGCGCGTGATCAAGCCGCCGGAGCTGGTCCCGATCGCGACGATCGGGATCCCGACCATCTGCATGGTCCTGCTGCTGCTGCTGCCGTTCTACGACCGCGGCCCCGAGCGGCGCCCCGAGCGGCGCCCGATCGCGACCACGGCGGGGATCATGACGATCATCGCGATGGGCTACCTGACCTACCTCGGCGCCGTCGGCGGAGCGCCGACCGAGGTCGAGATGGAGGTCTCCTCCAAATACGAAGCAGGCAAAGAGATAACCGCCGCCGCCGGCTGCCTCGCCTGCCACAAGCTCGGCGAGAACGGCAACCACGGGCCCGGCCCGGACCTGACCCACATCGCCTCGCGGATCCCGCGGGCTGCGATCATTCGCTCGGTTGAAATCGGCCCGGGCATCATGCCCTCGTTCCGCGACCTCGGGCCGGAAAAAACCGAACAGCTGGCCGACTTCCTCTCTTCGCTCGACTAGACAGGCGGTCGGGAGGGACCGCAGGCGGCCCCCGGTTCCCATGGACACGCTCAACGACAACCGCCACTCGCCCGACTTCGCCGGGCAGGTCAACCGGATGTTCGACCGGGTCGCCGGTCGCTACGACGCGCTCAACTCGCTGATGACCGCCGGGCTGCATCACCGCTGGCGCGAACGAGCCGCGGCGCAGACCGAACTCGCCCCCGGAGACTCCGCGCTGGACGTCTGCTGCGGCACCGGCGATCTGGCGTTGGAGCTCTCGGAGCTGACCGCCCCCGACGGGCACGTCGTCGGCTGCGACTTCTCCGAGCCGATGCTCGACCTGGCGCGGGACAAGGCGTCCGAGCGGGCCCCCGCCGGGGTCCGCTTCGAGTGGGCCGACGCGCTCGAGCTTCCCTACGACGGCGAGCGCTTCGACGCGGTCACCGTCGGCTTCGGCGTCCGCAACCTCGCCGACCTCGACCGCGGCCTGCGGGAGATGGCCCGGGTGCTGAAGCCCGGCGGCCGTGCCGTGATCCTCGAGATCACCCAGCCGACGCGACCCCCGCTCTCGCTCTTCTACTCGCTCTGGTTCGACCGCATCGTGCCGCTCCTCGGTGCCCTCTCCAGCAACCCCGAGGCCTACGCCTACCTGCCGGAGTCGGTGCGCAGCTTCCCGAGCCCGCGCGGGCTGGCCGAGAAGATGGACAGCGCCGGCTTCAAAGGGATCCGGTACACGGTGCTCGCCGGCGGGATCATCGCGATCCACAGCGGCGTTCGGGTGTGAGGCGGTGTCGCTTTAGTGGCCATATAGGCCACAAAGGCGACATGGAGTCGCTTCGGTGACCCGGCACTCCTCCGTCCCGCCGCCGGTGACGGAAGTCCTCGACGCTTCCAGCCGCTGGCTGCCGACGCGGATGGGAGAAGTCGAGCAGCTGCTGCGGGAGGCGATCGCCGGCCATGGCGAGACGCTGCGCGGGGATGCCGCCTCGACCCTGGAGGCGGGGGGAAGCGGTTGCGGCCGATGCTGGTCCTTCTCTGCGCCGGCCCGGAGGGAAGTCACGCCGCCGTCCGCGCCGGCGCCGCAATCGAGCTGATCCACATGGCGACCCTCGTCCACGACGACGTCCTCGACGAAGCGCCGCTGCGTCGAGGCCTGCCGACGGTCGCCGCCACCTCGGGCCGCGACCGCGCCGTCGCCGCCGGCGACCTCCTCTTCTCGCGCGCCTTCGCGCTTCTCGCCGAGCAGGAGGACGCGCGCTCGATCGCCCTCCTCGCCGACGCCTCGGTTGCGCTCGCCCGCGGCGAGCTGGCGCAGCGGCACGACGCCTTCGACCTCGACGTGGACGAGGAGCGCTACCTCACCCGCTGCCGGCTGAAGACCGCCCGCCTCTTCGAGTGCGCCTGCCTGCTCGGCCACGACGAGGAGGCGCTGCGGGATTTCGGCGCCGGCATCGGCCTCGCCTTCCAGCTGCTCGACGACGTCCTCGACGTCAGCGGTCCGCCGGAGCGGACCGGCAAGGCGCGCGGAACCGACCTTCTCGACGGCACCGTCACCCTGCCGCTGATCGAGGCGGCCGCCAACGACCCCGGCATCCGCGACCTCGACCTTCACGCCCTCGACCCCACCGCGGCGGAGGCCTTGTGTGATCGCATCGCCGCCACCGGGGCGCTCGAGCGGGTGCGGGCCCGGGCGCTGGCGCTGGTCGCCGAGGCCAAGAGCTCGCTGGAGCGGACCGACTTCGAGCCCGAACAACGGCAGCTGCTGGCGCTCGTCGCCGACGGCGTCGTCCAGCGCTACAGCTGAGTCCACGTCGTTTCCACCATTCGATCCCCTATAGGGGCACAAAAGGTGGAAACGATGACCCCTACTGCTCCTGCTGGGTGGGGCGGACGAGGACCTCGTTGATGGCGACGTGGCGCGGCCGCGTCACCACGTAGGCGATCGCGTCGGCGATGTCCTCGGACTGGAGGATGTCCATGTCCTCGAACCGCTGCTCGATCTGGTCCCTGATCTCGGGCCGGTTGTGGCTCTGCAGCTCGGTCGCGACGGCGCCGGGCTCGACCAGGGCGACGCGGATGTGGCGGCGGGTCACCTCCTGGCGCAGCGACTCGCTGAAGGCCCCGACCCCGAACTTGGTCGCGTTGTAGACGCCGCTGCCCTTGCGGGCGATCCGGCCGGCGACCGAAGAGATGTTGACCAGGTCGGCAACCCGGCGCGGCTCTCCCTCGGCCGCCTCGAGCAGGTGGGGGAGCGCCGCCCGCGCCGTATACATCAGCCCGAGCAGGTTGACCTCGATCATCTGCTCCCATTCCTCGACCGGGGCATCGGCGATCGGTCCGAGCAGCATCACCCCGGCGTTGTTGACGAGCACGTCGAGCCGGCCCAGCTCCTCGACCGCACGGCCTACCGCCGCCTCGGCCTGGTCGCGCTGGCTGACGTCGGCCTCGATCGGCAGCGCCGTCCCACCGGCGTCGGCGAGCTCACCGCCGAGCCTCTCGAGGCGGTCGGCCCGGCGGGCGACCAGCGCCACCGCGGCGCCCTGCTCGGCCAAAGCCCGGGCGGTCGCTTGGCCGATGCCGCTGGAGGCGCCCGTCACCAGGGCGACGGTGCCGTCGAGCTCGCGGGACGTAGTCATCTCCCGTCTATACCCGGTCGAGAATGATCCGACCACCCTCCCACCCCGTTACCATGAGCAAGATGCCAGGAAACATCGGACTTCCAGAGATCGCGATCGTCCTCATCATCGCCCTGCTCGTCTTCGGCCCGAAACGGCTGCCGGAGCTGGGTCGCAGCCTCGGCCGCGGCATCCGCGAGTTCAAAGGCTCGATCGGCGGCGACCACGACCACGACGAGGACGAGAAGCCCCGGCTCTCCGAGCCCGATGTGGCGGTTCCCGAGTCGGAGTCGGCGAAGGTCCACGGCGATCCCGCTGACGCGGAGATCGTCCGCAACAAATCCGGCTGAGGACGACGGTGCCCCGCCGCGTCAAGGCGGTCTCGCACGAGGATCGCCTCTCCCTGGTCGAGCATCTCGACGAGCTGCGGGCGCGGCTGATCGTCTGCATCGTCGTCTTCGGCGTCGCCCTGGCGCTCTGCTTCTGGCAGAACCACCTCCTGCTCGACATCGCCCAGGGCCCGCTCCCGGAGGGTCGCGACCAGCTGATCACCTTCGGGGTGACCGAGCCCTTCACGACCACCCTCACCGTCTCCGCCTACGGAGCGATCATCCTGGCGCTGCCGATCGTCCTCTGGCAGCTCTACGCCTACGTCCTTCCCGCCTTCAGCCGGACCGAGCGCCGGGTCGTGCTGCCGATCCTGCTGCTGTTCCCGGTGCTGTTCCTCGCCGGGATCGCCTTCGCCTACTTCGTCGTCATCCCGGCCGCCCTCAACTTTCTGCTCAACTTCAACGACGACCAGTTCAACACCCAGCTCCGCGCCCGCGAGTACTACGGCTTCTTCGCGATGACCGAGCTCGCCTGCGGGCTGATGTTCCAGCTGCCGCTGGCGATCATCGCCGTCACCCGGCTCGGCATCGTCCGGGTCGAGCAGCTGACCGAAAACCGTCGCTACGCCTATCTCGTGATCGCGATTCTCGCCGCCGCGCTCCCCGGAGTCGACCCGATCACGATGCTGATCGAGATGGTTCCGCTGCTTGTTCTATTTGAGTTGAGTATCTTGCTCGCACGGGTTCTGGGGCGACCGGCTGACAACGCCGGCCTGGCAGAACCCTCGACGCAGGAGTAGGGAGAGATGGCAAAGGGCGACAACGAGCACAAAATGCTTTTCGACCTGCAGGGTCGGCGGCGCAATGTCGTCAAAGTCGTCTACGCGACCCTTGCCGTACTGATGGGCCTCAGCCTCTTCCTCGTCATCGGCGGCTTCAACATCGCCGAACTCTTCAACAGCGGCAGCACCACCGGCGAAGCCGCGGAGCAATACGAAGAGCAGGCGGAGCGGATCGAAGTGAAGCTGAAAAAAGAGCCGGAAGATCCCGACCTCCTGGTGGCGTTGACCCGGGCCCAGATCAATACCGGCAACAGCCTCGTCAGCTTCGAAGACAACGGCCAGCAGGTCCAGACGTTGGGGTCGGTGCAGAACTACCAGAAGGCGATCGATACCTGGTCCAAGTACCTGAAAGCGACCGACGAACCCGCTGCCGGCCTCGCCCAGCTCGTCGCGCCGACCATGTTCAGCCTGGCGGAAGCCTCCCGGTCCCTGGCCGAAGCGAGGAGAAACATCATCACCGCCGCGGAGGCTCAGGAGATCGTCGCCGAGCAGCGACCGAACGTCAACTCCTACAGCACCCTCGCCTACTACACCTACTTCACGGGTGATTTCGCCGCGGCTGAAAAAGCGCGGAAAAAAGCGGAAAGCTTCGGCAAATCCAAAGCCGAAAAAGAAAGCATCGGCAGCCAGCTCGACGAAGTTCGCAAAAACGCCAAAAGGTTCGACAAAGAAGTCAAGGCCGCCGAAAAGGTGGAAAGCCGCGGCGGAGCCGCGGGCGGCGCTGCCGGCGGCGGTGAAGAAGTCACCCCGGAAAGTCTGGAAGAACCGTCGAACGCCCTGGGCGGCGCCTTCGGCGGCCTGGCTGAATAACGACTGGCGGCGGATCCGCCTCGACTAGATGGGCCGTGTAGGGCTCGAACCTACGACCTTGAGATTAAGAGTCTCCTGCTCTACCAACTGAGCTAACGGCCCGGGGAGCGGCAAGTATAGGAAGGTCGGATGTTCGAGCGGAGGCTGCCGGGTCCTATTTGGAGTGGCAGTATTTTTCGACCTGGCCGTCGACGACGGTGCCGGCTTCGAAGCTGAAGCGGCCGTGGGTCTCGAGGATGTTGTCGCTGCAACGGGCGGAGACGTAGCTGCGCTCCTGTCCCCCGACCCGGTAGCGGCGGCCGATCGCGACGTCGATGTGGGTGATCGAGCCGCGGCCGTCGGCGAGCGGGGGAATGTCCAGCGTGGCGCGGTAGCGAAACGGTCCGGAGCGACGTTCGATCGGGACGGCGATCACGTAGGTCCGGCCGATCGGCGCCGGAATCCGAGTGTGGAGGATCGCGGTGGGGTGGCCGTCTTCGGGCGGACCGTTGAGAATCGTCAGCTCAGAGCCAACCCTGAGCCGAGTCCCGTTGAGATCGACCCCGACCTCGAGCCTCCCGCTCCCGACGATCGCCCCCCCACAGGTTTCGCTGACCCCGCGGGCGCCCTCTTCGCCCAGCTGCTTGGACCTGCAGGCCGGCAGCCCGGCGACGTTGAGCCGGCCGTCGCGGTCGAAGTCGATCACCGCCTGCCGCAGGGCCGAGGGCTTGCCGCCGCCTTTGGCTGAGATGTCGATCCGTCCCTGGAACTCGATCGGGGCGTAGCGATGGCGCGGCAGCGTCTGGGGTTGGAAGCCGCCGTCAGCGCGGAGGACGATGTCGTCGACCTTGACCAGCGCTGCGGGGGCGCTGCCGGCGAGCGTGGCGGCGGCCGCCAGGAAGAACAGGACCGCCCTTCTCAGCGGGGGGGATGACATGGCGAGGTGAGGGTGGTCGGGAAGCGATCCCCGTTGGTGAAGACCAGGTTCCCCTCGACCTGCAGCCGGCCGCCGGAGCAGTGGGCGTTGACGTAGCCGACCTTCCTGCCCTTGCTGGTGCGGGTCGCACCGACGGCCGCTTCGGCCAGGGTCGCGGCGCCGTAGCCGCCGGCGATCGGCGGCACCTCGACCTGCACCTGGAAGCCGTAGCGCCCCCGCGAGACCTTTTCGATCACGATCGGGACCAGCAGCGCCTGCGGCGCCGGGACCGTCTCGTAGGCGTGGGCGATCAGCGTCGGCTTGCCCCCGGTCGGGGGAGCATTGAAGAAGGAGATCGGCGAGGTGATCTGGAACGGCGCCCGGCCCGGCATCGTCACCAGCGCCTTGCCGGTTCCTTTGCCGACCAGGGCCGAGCCACAGCGCTTCCGCGCCTGCGCGGGGGTGGTTCCCTTGAGCTTCGACAGCTTGCAGGTCGGGAACGCCCTGCTGTTGACGGAGCCGTTTTTGTCGATCAGGAAGCTGATCGATTCAAGCGTCGGCGTCGTCGAGCCGTCCTTGACGTTGATCCGGGTGGTGCTGTTGAGGGTGATCGGGGCGTTGCCCTTCGCCGGCAGCTCCCGCGGCTGCACGTCGATGGTGGAGCTGACGCAGAGGGGCCCGATGCAGGCGCCGATTCCCGAAGCCGTCGCGCAGGCGACCAGCGTCAGCGCGACGGCAAGTAGTGCGACTCTGTTGATTCGTCGTTTCAATCAGCGCCCCGTACACCGTTTGAACACGGAACCCTGGAGAAAGGTGCCGTCCTTGAACTGGAACTGGCCTTTCGCCTGGAGGCGGCCATCGGGACAGCCGGCGTTGGCGTAGCTCAGCCGCTTGCCCTTGAACGTCCATTCGCGTCCGATGTTCACCCGCGCGTAGAGGGGGATGCCCGCCCCGCCGGCGATCTTCGGGATCTTCGCCACGGTCTTGAACCCGTAGCGACCGCTGTTCACCCGCTGGATCTCGATCGGGACGACGAAGGTGCTCGGGGCGGGCACGGTCAGGTGGGCGTGGGCCAGCACCACCGGGTTGCCGTTTTTCGGCTTGGCGTTGAAGAAGGTCAGCGCCGAGGAGGCCGGGATCGGCGGCTGTTCCGGGAAGATGACGACGGCCTTGCCGAACCCTTCGCCGATGATCGCCCCCGGGCAGAGCTTGCGCGCCTGCGGGACCGTGGTCGCCTTCAGCTTGCCGGGCGTGCAGACGGGGAGGCCGCGGGTCTCGACCGCGCCGTGCTTGTCGAACCAGATCGTCACCGTCTCCAGAACCGGCGGCGGCGCCCCGTCGTCGGTGTCGATCTTGCCGAAGCCGTGCAATTTGATCGGCGCGAACCCCTTCTTCGGCAGCGTCGTCGGCGTGAAGCCGCCGTCGGTGGTGATGACGAGATTCCCCGCCCGCAGCACGATCGCCGCCGCTGAACCGGCGAGAACCAACACCAGCACCAACGCCCCCACCTGCGCCCTTAACAGAGTCTTCCGCACCTGATCCTCCCTACAAGTTGGCTATACCGCCAAACTACCAGCCGTGGGAAGGAGGATTGGCAGGGAGCGAAAGGTGTCCCCGAGGGAGAGACCGGGGAAGAGGCAGCCATTGCTGCTGCGCTATCCGCGCAGCGTGCTGGCGATCACCGCGGCCCTGTTGTTCGTCCTCGGGGTGATCGGGACCGGCACCGACCAGCGGCTCGATCCGACCACCCTCGACGTCCCCGGGACCGAATCCGCCCGCGGCAACGAGATCCTCCGCGACCACTTCGGCGACACCGCCCCCTTCGCGATCCTGCTGGAGGGTCCGGCCAAGGCGATCGACCGCCAGGGGCCGGAGCTGATCGAGGCCCTGCGCCAGGACCCGCGGGTGACGACGCTCTCGCCCTGGGACACCGGCGCCGTGCAGCGCCTGCGCCCGACCCCGGGCGAGGCGCTGATCCTCGCCGACTTCCACGTCGACACGCGGACCGCGGTCAACGAGACGGTCCCGCACCTGAAGGAGGTCCTCGCGGAGGAGATCCACCCGCCGGTGCACGCCACCCAGACCGGCTACGCGAGCCTCTCGCGGGCGATCCAGGAAGACAACCTCGACGCCAGCAAACAGGGGGAGATGGTGGCGCTGCCGTTCCTGCTGATCATCCTCCTGCTCGTCTTCCGCTCGCCGATCGCGGCCCTGATCCCGCTCGTCTTCGGCGCCGTCACCGTGCTCGCCTCGCGCGGGATCCTCTACTTCTTCACCGGCTGGTTCGAGATCGACGCCTTCGCGCTGACCGTCTGCTCGATGATGGGCCTGGCGCTGGGGGTCGACTACGCGCTGCTGATGGTTTCGCGCTTCCGCGAGGAGCTGGCGCAGGGGGTGGAGCCGGTCGAGGCCGCGCGTCTGACCCGCCACCACGCCGGCCGCACGGTCGCCTTCGCCGGCAGCACCCTGCTGCTCTCGATGATCGTCTCGCTGTTCATCCTGCCGGGGTCGCTGCTCGCCTCGCTGGCAGGGACGGTCTGCATGGTGGTGATCCTCAGCGTCACCGTCGCGACCGTCGCCGGGCCGGCGATCCTCACCCTGCTGGGCCCGAACGTCGACCGCTGGCGGCTCGGCGCCGCCCCCGGCGAGGGCCGTTCGCGGCTGATGACGGTGGTCGGGGCGGCGCTGAAAAAGCCGGCGGTGGCGACGCTCCTGATCGGGGGGCTGCTGCTGGCGCTGGCGGCGCCGGCGATCGGGTTGAAGACGGGCCCGCCGAGCCCCGAGCAGCTCTCCGAAGACGCTCCCGCGCGCCAGGATGCGGAACTGATCGACCGTACGATCGGCCCGGGCTGGGACGCGCCGTTCCAGGTGGTGGCGGTCTCCCGGGAAGGCCCGATCACCGACGCCAAGGACCTCGCCGCCCTGGAAACCTTCCAGCGCCAGCTGGCGAAGCGGCCGGGCGTGCAGGCGGTGATCGGCCCCGGGGCGGCGACCAAACGCGTCGAGCGGCTCAAAGACCTCGGCAACGCCGTCCTCTCCTCCGAAGGCAACATCGGCCCGGTCAAGCAGCTCGGCCGGCTCGGCCGCAGCCTCGCCGTTGCCGCCGGCGGGGTGGGGCAGCTGCGGGCGGGGATCTCCGAAGCGAGCGACGGCGCGGGGCTGCTGGCGCTCGGCGCCGGCCGGGCGGGGGAGGGCGCGCAGATGATCGCCAACGGCCTCAGCCGGGCGACGAGCGGCAGCGAGCGCGCGGTCAACGCCCTCGACCGCTTCTCGAAAGCGGCGCGGCGACTCGCCGACGCGCAGGAAACGGCGGCCTTCGGGGCGCTGCAGATCAAGCTGGCGATCCGCGACTCGTTGATTCCCAACCTGCGCCAGAACCCCCTGCCGCTCTCGCGCAGCGTGCAGAAATCGCTGAACGAAGCCGCGAACGAAAAGCTGCCGGAACTGATCGCCCCCGCCCGGGTCAGCGACGAACAGCTGAAAGCGGCGCTGGCCCGGCTGCAGGCGATGACGGTCGGCAAAACCGACCCGGAGTACGCCGCAACGCTGGAAGCGGTGCGGCGGGCGCTCGCCGCCACCAGCGGGGTCGATCCGGTGACCGGCGCTCCTTATGACCCGGTGCCGGAGACGCCCGAGGTCGAGCCATACACCGGTCTGCCGGCTGAGCTGACGGCGTTGGACGAACGCCTGCTTGCGGCCCACGAAAAAGCCAAGAAGAACACCTTCTGGCAGATCACCCTGAACAACCAGCTGGGGGAACTGCTGGTGGGAGCGGAAAAGCTGACCGAGGGGTTGGAAAAACTGCGCGGCGCCAGCAAGCGCCTCGCTGCCGGCTCCGAACAGCTGGCGGGCGCGGCGGAGGACCTCGGCAGCGGCCTCTCGCGCTTGAGCGGCGGCGCCCTGGCCCTGGTCGGCGGGCTCGACGAGCTCGGCGACGGCGCCGAGGCGCTGCAGGCGGGGCTGCTCGACGGGGTCGAAGAAAGCGCACCGCTGGAAAGCGGGCTGGAAGAAGCGAGCGTGCAGGTGCTCGACGGGCGCCGGCGGATCCGCCGCCAGGCCGGCCGCGTCGCCGAGTCCAGCCCGGGGCTCTTCAACTCCGGCTACTTCGTCCTCTCCGCCCTCGACGGCACCCCGCCGGAGACGCGCCAGGCGATCAGCGAAACGATCGACCTCCGCAACGGCGGCCAGGCGGCGACGATGCTGGTCGTCTCCGACTACAGCTTCAACACCGACGGCTCGATCCGGCTCAACGAGAAGCTGAACGAGGACGCCGCCCAGCTGGCCGCCGACGCGGACCTGACCACCGGGGTCGCCGGCGGCGCCGCCCAGCTCAACGACTACAGCCGGGTCACCCGGGAGCGGATCCCCTGGGTGGTGCTGGCGATCACGATCGCCACCTTCCTCGTCCTGATGGTGGTGCTGCGGGCGCTGCTGCTGGCGGCGATCGCGGTCCTGCTCAACCTGCTCACCGTGGCCGTCGCCTTCGGCGTCCTGACGCTGCTCTTCAACGTGCCGGACAGCTGGCCGCTCGGCGGCCACAACTACGTCGACGCGGTCGGGGCGACGATGATCTTCGGCCTCGTCTTCGGCCTCTCGATCGACTACGCCGTCTTCCTCCTCACCCGCATGCGCGAGCACTACGACGTCCACGGCGACAACGCCGCCGCGGTCGAGTTCGGCCTCTCCCGCACCGCCGGCGTCATCACCGGTGCCGCGGCGATCATGATGGCCGTCTTCATCGCCTTCTCCGCCGCCCCGATCGCCACCGTCAGCCAGCTCGGCGTCGGCCTCACCGTCGCCGTCATCCTCGACGCCACCGTCGTCCGCATCGTCCTGCTCCCCGCCCTGATGCTCCTCCTCGGCGACCGCGTCTGGTGGCTGCCGAAGCCGCTGCAGCGGGTTCTGCCGAAATTCAGCGTTTGAGCTGAGGGAAGGGGGGAGGGAAATGCCGCTGGCGACATTGACGTCCTAGTGCTGCGACCTCTGAAAGTCGACCTAGGAAGCCCTCAATGTCGAATGTTCAAAAAGAAGTCAAGAAACTTGTAAAGGCGGCGAAGGCGCAGGGCTGGCGCACTGAGGAGCGGAAAGCGACCTGGATCCTCTATGACCCCAGCGGCGACCACATTGAGACTGTTCACAAGACCCCCAGCCCCCATGGGGGAGCGATTGATCAATCTGTTCGACGTATGAGAAGATTTGGCTTCAGGTGGAAAGGGCGATGAGATGATCTTCCGCTTCACGGTATCCATTGAAGGTTTGGGCGCTCGCGATGTGGCGGCAGACAACGCAGAGGCGCTAAGTGAGGCATTTGAGCGAGAGCACCCCGAGGTTGGGGCGGCTGTAGGCGCGTCTCTAAATGAGGATCTACTGGAAGCCACGTTTTCTGTCTCCGCTTTTTCAATCGGCCGGGCGGCACGCAAGGCGCACAAGATCTTCCTCGAGTCGGCTATCGAGTCCGGGTTGGAGCCCTCTCCCATCAAGAGCGTCGATTTTGAAATCGACCTAGAGAGGCGCCCTTTACGTCGCCGTCGGAGGGGTGGACCCCGCCGACACGATGGCGACAACTCATGGTCGATGCCTCGTTTCGCGCACTCAGCCTTTTGACGTCGGACCCAGGATGGTCCACGCATTGCTTTGGGCAGGGATCGTCAGCTAAACCAACGCGTTGATTTCCAGTTAAGTCCTCACTTGCAGGGGTCTTGGCAGCGACCCCCTTGGATACGATCTGCCAGTTGTTCTGCCGGGACGGAGGGACCGGAGAACGTGAAAGCAAGCGACGATCCGTGGCTGCCAAACCCGTAGGCGAGGAGAGAGGCCCGGCAAGCCGGGGAACTACCCCAGCGCGGATTGCGGTGATCGCCGCCCTCGCGGTCGCGGTGATCGTGCTGGCGATCGTCCTCTTCTCCGGCGGGGGAGGCCACAACTACACGCTCGTGTTCCAGAACGCGGGCCAGCTGGTGCCCGACAACCAGGTCCTGATCGGCGGCTCCCCGGCGGGGACGGTGAAGAGCATCGGGCTCACCGACGACAACCTCGCCGAGATCGAGGTCGAAGTCGAACAGGAGCTGCACGAGGGGACGACGGCGACGATCCGCGCCACCTCGCTCTCCGGCGTCGCCAACCACTACGTCGCGATCAGTCCCGGGCCGAACAGCAACGACGCGCTGGACGACGGCGCCGAGCTCGGCCTCGCCTCGACGACCACGCCGATCGACATCGACCAGTTCTTCAACACCTTCCCGCCGCGGGTGCAGAAAGGCCTCAGCAACTTCATCAAGGGCAACGCGAGCATCTACTCCGGCCAGGGCGAGAACGGCAACAAGGCCTACAAATACTTCGGCACGGCGCTGAACCGGGCGGGCGCCTTCGCGCAGGAACTCAACGCCGACCAGCGCCTGCTCTCGCGGTTCATCGTCAGCTCGGCCCAGCTGACCACCGCCGTCGCCGGCCGCGGCGAGCAGCTCTCGAGCGCGATCGGCAACGCCAACACCGCCTTCAACGCGATCGCCGGCGAAACCGCCGCCTTCGACGCGACCCTGCGGCGACTGCCGCCGGTGCTGCGGCAGTCGAACACGACCTTCGTCAACCTGCGGGCGGCGCTGGGCGACCTCGAACCGCTGGTCGACACGGCGAAGCCGGCGACCAAGGACCTCGCGCCCTTCCTCCGCGAACTGCGGCCGGTCTTCCAGAAACTGGTCCCGTTCACGCGCAACCTGAAGCTGATCGTGAACCGGCCGGGCAAGGCGAACGACGCCCGCGAACTGCTGGCGGTGCTGCCGCAGGTCCAGCGCCTGACCTCGCGGACCTTCCCGCACTCCGAACAGGCGATCGAGGACTTCCAGCCGAACCTCAACTTCATCCGCGCCTACACGCCCGACTTCTTCAACGCATTCTCAAAGTTCGGGCAGGTGGCTGGCTACTACGACGGCAATGGCCACTACATCCGGTCGGCAGTAGCCGTTCAGAACATCTTCAGCTACGAACCAGATGGGTCGCTTGAGCCGATCAGCAAGTCTCAGCAGTATGAGCCGTTCGGCCCCATCGAGACTCGTCGGCGCTGCCCCGGCGGCGCTACCCAGCCCGCCGCCGACGGTTCCAGTCCCTGGGTCGGCGGCGGCAGCGTCGACCCCTCTGCCTGCGACCCCGGCGACGTGCCCCCAGGACCATGACCAAACGACTGCTTGCGATAGCGGCGTTGGTGGTGGCGGTCGTCCTGATCGTGCTGCTGGTCTCGGGGGACGACGACTCCTCCGACGGCTACAAGATCCGCGCGATCTTCGACAACGGCTCCTACCTGGTCCAAGGCGAGCAGATCCGCGTCGCCGGCGCCAACGTCGGCGTGATCGAGTCGGTGGACGTGACCCTGCCGGGAGAAACCGTCGCCTGGGACAAGGACGGCGATCCGATCGAAAAACCCGGCAAGGCGATCATCGTCATGGACATCACCGACCCCGGCTTCCAGGACTTCCGCGAAGACGCGACCTGCTTCATCCGGCCGCAGTCGCTGATCGGCGAGAAATTCGTCGACTGCCGCCCGACGATGCCGCGCGCCCCCGGCGCCGAGCCGCCGCCGCCGCTGAAACAGATCGAGGAAGGGTCGGGGGAGGGCCAGTACCTGCTGCCGCTCGGCAACAACGGCGCCAGCGTCGACCCCGACCTGATCAACAACATCTACTCGCTGCCCTACGCGCAGCGGTTCCGGCTGATCCTCAACGAACTCGGCGGCGGGTTGGCCGGGCGCGGGGAAGACATCGAGGAGCTCGTCAAACGCGCCAACCCGGTGCTGCGCGACGTCGACCGGCTGTTCGGGATCCTCTCCAAGCAGCGCCGGGAGCTGGCCCAGCTGGCGGCCGACTCGGACCAGATCCTCACCCCGCTCTCGCGCGAGCGGCGGGCGGTCGTCGGCTTCCTCGCCAACTCCGGCGCGGCGGCCGAAGCGAGCTCGGAACGCGGCCCCGAACTGGAAGAGGCGCTGCAGAAATTCCCCACCTTCCTGCGCGAGTTCAAGCTGACGATGCGGGACCTGAAGACCTTCTCCGACGCCGGCACGCCGCTGTTCGAAGACTTCGGCACCGCGGCGCCGGCGCTGACCGACGCGACCCGGACCCTGACCCCGTTCTCCGAGGCGCTGACCGTCTCGCTGAAGAGCCTCGGTGAGGCGGGCGAAGCCTCCGGCCCGTACTTCGCCAAAGCCGATCCCGTGGTGCGCAAAGCGCGCGACCTGGCGAAGTCCGGTGTGGTGCCGACGAACGAACTGGCGAAGCTGCTGGTGGACCTCAAAAACACCGGCGGCTGGGACGGTCTGACCAATCTCATCTACAACGCCACCGCCACGATCAACGGCTTCGATCAGTACGGCCACTTCGGACGGACGCGGGTCAAACTCTCTAATTGTCTGGAATATGAACCGATCCCAGCCGGGGCATCAGGCTGCAGTGCTCAATTCAATGGTCCCTCAGCCATCGAAGCAGGATCTTCTAGTGCCACCGATCTTCTCCGTCTCCTAGCGGAAAACGTGAGCAAGCGGAATGGCGGCACGTTCGTCGATCCGGGACCTGCGATCGGCGTGGGACAGGGCGACAGCACCGACTCCAGCCGTAGTTCCGGCAGTGAAGCGGGCGTCGCCCAGTCCTCGAAAACCGAAGGAACCGAACCCCTTCTCGACTACCTCCTGGGCCCATGAGGAACCGCAGCGGAATCACCGGCGTGGCGAGCAGCCCGGTCCTGGTCGGGGCGGTGACGGTGCTGGTCGTGATCGTCGCCGTCTTCCTCGCCTACAACGCCAACAACGGCCTTCCCTTCGTCTCCACCTACGACCTCAAGGCGCGGGTCCCGAACGCCGACGCGCTGGTCAAAGGCAACGAGGTGCGGATCGGCGGCGTCCGCGTCGGCACGGTCCGCTCGGTCGTGCCGGTTCAGCTGGAGAACGGCGAGGTCGCCGCCCAGCTCGAACTCCGGCTCGACAAGAAGGTCGAACCGCTGCCGGTCGACTCGACGATCACCGTCCGTCCCAAATCCGCCCTCGGCCTGAAGTTCCTGCAGGTCACGCGGGGCAGCTCCTCCAGGGGATTCGAGGCCGGCGACACGATCCCGGTCGCCTCGGCAAAGCCCGAACCGGTCGACATCGACGAGTTCTTCAGCATGTTCGACGAGAAGACCCGCCAGGGGATCCGCCAGAACCTCGCCGGCTTCGGCAACACCCTCGCCGGCCGCGGGCCGCAGTTGAACGAAGCGCTCGGCGCCCTCCGCCGCCTCGCCGTCAACGGCCAGCCGATCCTGCGCAAGATCGTCGAACCCAGCACCGACTTCGCCGGCTTCTGGGAAGCGCTTGAGGACCTCTCCGCCACGGTCGCCCCGGTCGCCGAGACGCAGGCGCAGATGTTCGTCGTCCTCGACCGCACCTTCGCCGCCTTCGCCCGGGTTTCCCGCCCCTACATCCAGGAAACGATCGAAAGGAGCCCGCCGACGCTGGACGAGGTCAACGCCGACCTGCCGGTCCTGCGCCCCTTCTTCCGCAGCTCGGCCCGCTTCTTCACCGCACTCCGCCCCGGCGTCAAAGCCCTTGCCGAGACCTCGCCGGTGATCGCCGAATCGCTCCACGCCGGGATCCCTGTCCTCAACGCCTCGCCCGTCCTCAACAAACAGCTGCAGCCGACCGCGGAAGCGCTGGTCGACTTCCAGGAAGCGCCCGGCGTCTTCAACGGGCTGGAACTCCTCACCGACACCAACCGGGTGCTGAAACCGTCGCTGCGGTACATCACCCCGAGCCAGACCGTCTGCAACTACTGGACTCTTACTTTCCAGAATGTGGCCAGCGCCGCCAGCGCCGGGAACAAATACGGCAATTGGCTTAATTTCATTTCTAACGCCCCACCGGAAGGGGTAAACAGCGAGAGCGGACCGGCCAGTGCCCCTGCCGATGGACCGACGGCTGACAACCGACCCGGGAAGGAAAATCACCTGCACTACAACCCCTACCCGAAGACTGCGGCACCTGGTCAAGGGAACGTTTGCGAAGCAGGGAATGAGAAGTATGTGCAGGGGCAGACTGTCATCGGCAACGCTCCATCGCTCTGGGGCACCGAAACCCGCGGGCAGGTGGAGAAATGAGCCGGCTACCAGAGCGCGACAGACGGGCGGCGGCGGCCGGCACCGGCCGCATCAAGTGGCGGCCGAGCAACACCCTGATCGCGATCATCTTCATCCTCATCTTCACGGTCGGGCCCTACCTGGCCTTCACCAAACACGTGCCGTTCACCGGCTACGGCTACGAGCTGAAGGCGACCTTCTCCAACTCGGCCAACATCGCTCTCAACTCGCCGATCCGGATCGCCGGCGTCAACGTCGGCAAAGTGATCGAGACCGAGCGCGACGGGGACAACACGACGGTCACCTTCACCGTGACCGATTCCGGTCGGCCCATCCACGACGACGCCTTCGCCGCGATCCGGCCGCGGATCTTCCTCGAGGGGAACTTCTTCATCGAACTCGACCCCGGCAGCCCCAGTGCATCGGAGTTGGACAGCGGCGGCACGATCCCGGTCAGCCGTACCTCGACCGCGGTCCAGATCGACGAAGTGCTCAGCGTCCTGCAGTCGCCCACCCGCGCCGACCTCGGCCGCCTGCTCGAGAGCTACGGCTTGGCGCTGACGCACAAGCCGACGGCGGAGGAAGACCTGACCCAGCTGCCCGAGGTGAAAGGCAAGACCGGCGCCGAAGCCCTCAACGGCGCCCTCAGGTACGGCGGCGACGCCGGCCTCTACAGCTCCCAGGTAACCAACGCTCTGCTGGGCACCCAGAAACGGGACCTCGCCCGCCTCGTCTCCGGCGCCGGCCGCGCCTTCGGCGCCTTCGCCAGTCGCCAAGAGGACCTGCAGGGGCTGATCGTCAACTTCGACGTCTTCACCGGCGCCCTCGCCAACCAGTCGGTCAACCTCTCGACCACGATCCGCCTCTTGGCGCCGACCTTGAAGGTGACCCGTGCCTCGCTGGTCAGCCTCAACCGCACGCTGCCGCCCTTGCGGACCTACGCGATCGAGTTCCGGCCCGCGGTCGCCCAGCTGCCCAGCCTGATCTCCTCTTCGAAACCGTTCCTCGCCCAGATCCGCCCGCTGCTCTCCGGCAAAGAGGCGGGCGGCGCGGTGAGGCTGCTGCGCGAATCGACCCCTGGCCTCGCCGGGGCTGCGCAGGCGAGCAAGCAGAACACCCTTCCCCAGCTCAACCGCCTCAGTCTCTGCACCACCAAGGTGATGGTCCCGACCGGAGATCAGGTAATTGCGGACCGCTTCAGCACGGGTGGTCCTAACTACCGTGAGTTCCTCTACACCCTGGTTAACTTCGCGGGGGCAGCACAAAATTTCGATGGGAACGGCCCCTACACGAGAGCACAGGTCGGGGGCGGGCCTGTGCTGGTCGGCGAAGCGAATCCTCGCGGAAACCCGACGACCCTTAGCGATCGCATTGCCTATAGCCACACGATTGAAGATCCGCTCGGGACCCAGCCGCAACTAGGCGGGAGGCCCCCGCACCGTTCAGATGTGCGTTGCTACACCAACTCGGTCCCGGACGTGAACGGTCCCTTGGGCCAGCCTGGGGTGCCCTCTCCTTCGGCGGCAGGAGCGCAGCCATGAGCGAGCCGACGAACAAAGTCAGCCGCTGGACCCACTTCCGCGCCTGGCTGGGCCGGCAGGTGCGTGGCCACCGCAAGGACACGATCGCGATCTTCGTCCTCGCGATCGCCGGCGTCGCGATGATGCTCGGGATCTTCACCCAGCAGAAGGCCTCGCTGCCGGCCTGGCTGCCGGTGGTCGGCGAAGAATTCGACCACATCACCGCCGAGTTCTCGACCGCGCAGGCGGTCACCGCGGGGCAGGGCCAGTCGGTCGACATCGCCGGCGTCGAAATCGGCAAGGTCACCTCGGTCGAGCTCGAGAACGGCCACGCCGTCGTCGGCATGGACATCCAGCCCAAGTACATGGAGCTGATCCACCCCGACGCGAACTTCCTGCTGCGTCCGAAAACGGGCCTCAACGACATGCTCGTCGAGGTCGATCCCGGCAGCGGCAGGAAGCCGATCGAGGACGGCGCCCACTTCACCCTCGACCAGACCGAACCGAACACCAACCTCGACGCCTTCCTCTCGACCCTCGACGCCGACACCCGGCAGTACCTGCAGCTGCTGGTCGCCGGTGGCGCCCAGGGCATCGGCGGCCGCGGCAAGCAGCTCTCCAACGCCTTCCGTCGCTTCCAGCCGTTCGTCCACTACACGGCGAAGCTGAACAAAGCGATCGCCGCCCGCCGGGTCGAGCTCGCGCGGGTGATCCACAACTTCGGCCAGCTGACGACCGAGCTCGGCCGCAACGACGCCGCGGTCAAGCGCTTCGTCACCTCCTCCCGGGCGGCCCTCGGCAACTTCGCCAACCAGCAGGAATCGGTCCAGGCCGCCTTCGAGGAATTCCCCTCGGCGCTGCAGGCGGCCCGCGCCGGCCTCGCCAGCTCCAACCGCTTCTCCCAGGCCGCCTACCCGACCCTGATCAAGCTGATCCCGCAGGCGCAGGCGCTCACCCCGGCCTTCCGGGCGACCGAACGCCTCTTCGACGAAACCACCGAGCCGATCCGCGACCAGATCCGGCCCTTCACCCGCGAAGTTCGCCCCGTCCTCACCCACGGCGCCGAAGCGGCCGAGCCGTTCGAAAAGACGGTGCGGAACTTCGGCAATTCGCTGGGCGGCTTCAACTCCTTCCTCAATGAGCTCGCCTACAACCCGAAAGGCTCGAAAGAGAGCTACCTCTTCTATCTGCCCTGGCTCAATCACAACTTCAACACTGCATTCAATATTCAAGACGCACACGGTCCCGCACTCCGAGGCCTCGTGGGCATTACCTGCACTGGCGCTTCTCTCGGTTATTCCTTCGTTCAGGAAAAGACGAACCAAAAACGGCCCTTCCTGCAGTCGTTGCTGGAACTAACGAACGTGCCCCGTAAAGAGGAAATCCCGGTCTCATTCCCGACCGAATCCGGTACCTGCGAATACAAGCCAGCTGGACAATGAGCAAGCGAGCCCCCAGCACCACCCAACTCCTCGTCATCACCGGCTTCGCGCTGTCGTGCTTCGGGATCCTGCTCTTCCTCTGGGTCACCTTCGGCGGCCCGACCCCGTTCCGGGCGAAGACCTATGAGGTGAAGATCCCCTTCACCGAGGCGACCCAGCTGGCCGAACAGTCCGACGTCCGCATCTCCGGCGTCAACGTCGGCAAAGTCCAGAAGATCGAACTCTCCCCCGACGGCGACCGAGCGCTCGCCGTCACCGCGATCGACGCCCAGTACGCGCCGCTTCCGGAGGACACGCGAGCGATCCTCCGCACCAAAACCCTCCTCGGCGAGACCTACATCGAACTCAGTCCCGGTGATCGCGAGGGCGCGGAGCTCGACGACGGCGGCACCCTGGCGCAGGCGAACATCGCCCAGTCGGTCCAGCTCGATGAGATCTTCCGCACCTTCGACGCCCAGACCCGCGCCGCCTTCCAGGAATGGATGCAGGAAGCCGCCGTCGCGATCAACGGCCAGGGCCAGAACCTCTCCTACGCGATCGGCGGCCTCGAACCGACCTTCACCGAGTTCGACAAGCTCTTCCGCGTGCTCGACAGTCAGCGCCTCGCGGTCGGGCAGCTCTTCAGTAACGGCGCCACCACCTTCCGCGCCCTGCGCGGCCGTCAGGGGGAGCTCGGGGACCTGATCGAGAGCTCCAACGCCGTCTTCCAGACCACGGCGCAGCGCAACCGCGACATCGAAGCCCTCTTCCGGGCCTTCCCCACCTTCCTCGACGAGTCGAGGCTGACCTTCAGCCAGCTCAAGGGCTTCTCCGAAAACGCCACCCCGCTGATGCGGCAGCTGGTGCCGGCGGCCGAAGAGCTCTCGCCGACCCTGATCTCGATCTCCAAGCTCGCCCCCGAAGCCAAAGACTTCTTCGAAGGCCTCGGCCCGGTGATCAAGCTGTCACCCGAGGGGTTTGCCGCCTTCCGGGAGATCTTCCGCGACGAATTTCCGCCGCTGCTCCGGGCGGTGGATCCTTTCGTCCGCAATCTCAATCCAATTTTGGCGGGTCTGAAGCTATATAGGGTTGATCTGAGTGGTTTCTTCGCCAACGTCGCCGCCACGTTTAATGGGGAACTTCTGCCGGAAACCGAAGGCGATCCGTCAACTCGCTACCTGCGCACTAATGTCGTGATGACCCCAGAAATGCTCACGACGTACCCAAGGCGCCTAACTTCGAATCGGTCCAGCGCGTACAGCCCGCCTAAGTGGGCAGAAGGCTTGATCAGCGGCCTGCCTAGCCTCGAGACTCGTCAGTGCACCAGCGGGATTATTGCCACCTTGGACCCCAGTTCAGGGGAAGACCCTAAATTTAAAGAACGAGCCGTGGCGACCAAAGGCGACGAAAACACCGCGCCTAGATCACAGGATGAAAACGCGAAACTTCTTTTCGAAAGCATTCAAAAGTACGCTTTCGCAGGCCAGACCAGCACGTCTGCAATCCCTGCCCCAGCCTGCAAGCAGCAGCGCCCCTTCAAACCGATCTATGGCAGCGGCCCCGCCACGCAGTACCAGCACACGTTCGAACAGCCAAAGCCATAGGCGCGATACCCGGTCATCAGTAGCGCAGACTGCTTGACAGGGGTTAAAAAACTGTGATGTCGCCTCTCATATTGCAACCGTGAGAAGCCCGGCTGTACGACAACCTCTTTCCTTCGTTCAAAAGACACGGAGGTCATGATGCAACTTACTCATTCAGTTAGGAGGCGAGGGCACCTCGCAGCCGTGGCACTTGTTGCAGTTGCAGCAGTATTGCTCCTTGCAGCGGTTCCTCGTGCGGAGGCGGGTGTGAGTGCCTACTGTGGCGGCACCGCGCTTAGCCCGTGGAGTAAATGTTTTGGCGCTAGCCGGACGCTTAACGCTGTTTACGGATGGGGAGATCAAGCAGGAGTATGTGTGGGAGCAGATAACGCCAATCTAATGGCGTGCAGCAATAATGCTGGCTCTGGCGCCTATCAGCCGTTTGGCGGGTACTACTATCTGACTCCATGGGTAAGAAATAATTCGGGCCTGTGGAATACCGTGCACGGGGTTGCCTACCAGCCGTAGAAGGAAAGTTCATGGGCTCGGGAAATCTATGCCTGGGCCCATGAGCCATTCACTCCGATGAGCCGAGTAGGGATATTGACCGGCCTGGGCATTCTGCTATTAGGCTGTTACCTGGTTGCCCATGGCGCGGAAAACACTGTCTCTCCATCGAAAGATATGAGCGTGACCTACGGGGAGACGTCCAAGACGTCACTCCGCAAGATGGAGCACCGATTCGGCGTGATAGACCGACGTCGCCAAGATCAGCCACTGCCGCTTCTGCGGCTCCTAGAGCGGACGAGTAGCTTGCCACACAGCGCAGTAAGACATGCGTTCGTCCAGAGAGTGGGAGAGTTCAAGGGAACCGCTTGGATCATGATCGCACCGGGCCGTATCTGCATTGCCCATTTGGCGCGAGCAGGGGCGGCCTGTGATCGACCGGGGCCAGTTCACAGGCGTGGCATTGCGGTCGGCCTGTTCCAAGCACCCAAAAGCACCAGCAAAAAGCCAACGGGATTTCTTGTGGCTGGTATCGCTCCGGACGGTAAGAACTTCGTACAGCTAATGATCGGAAAGAGACGTCTACGCCGTCCCATTCATCACAACTTCTATGCTGCGGCATCCGCCATTCCAATCACAGTGCTCGGCCTCGAAAGGTAAAGTTGAGCCAAGCACTTCTGTGTCGATTCTGCTTTAAGTCTTGGGGGGAGCTGCAAGGCAGCTAGCGCAGATTGCAGGAAACCACACTTTCTTCAGTAGTGATCGCCAGCATCAATGAAGCCAAGTTCTTCCAGTTGAAGGGCGGCGTCTAATAGATCCGAGCATCCCCTCGTGGACTGACTCAGCCGCGTTTCTACTGCCTGGAGATGTTTGGCAACCGTCTGTCTGCTGACTCCTAAGGCCGAGGCAGCAGATTGACTGTTCCTATCCGCTTCGAAGTAGGCGCGGAGCGTTCGTCGGAGCGCCTCGCCTTTATTGCGTCCAGCCCTGAGGGGTGAGAGGTACAACTCCTGCAGGGACGCTACTAATACCGGGTCTTGGATGGCGCTGGCGACAAGGACAACATCTGTATAGCGGGCTGACTCCATCCGGGAAGCTTGGACCACAGCGAATGCCGCTCGGGCTTGGCGATGAGTGAGACGCCAGCCAGCCAGCGACTTGATCGACTCTCCCAGTGCAATGGGCCCAGACGTGGGGCAGATAGACTTGGCGATCTCAGCCACGATTTGGGAATCCAGAGGCGCTTTGGTGCCGAGCCAAGCCCACACTTCCTCCTGACTAGGGCTGACCACTAGAAAGCGGCTGTTGGTTTCGGCGGCTAAAAGCCGTATGAACTTCCTCGCCTCGGCAAACCGCGCTATTACACCGAGGTGGTGGTAATCGAAGCCGTAGTCGATTGAGGAAGAGTCAACCAGCTCCCCTGCCAGGAGCCGTCGCACTTGTTCGATGCGCTGCGCTTCGCTGGTGAGAATGTGACTCTCCTCCTCCCTTTTGTACTCCTCCGTGACAAAGGACACCAGGCGGTCGAACGCCGCCTCTTGATCGGCCAGCGCAGCTTGGAGATGTGCGCTCGCTCCGTTGCCACCTCCCAGCGACTCCTCGACGACGTAGTGGCTGAGCAGCATCTTTCCAGCGAAATATCGCCGTATGACGATGTCGAGGGGGATGCCGTTGCGCGCGGCAAGGCGAGCTTGGGAAAGCAGCGCGATAGGCATCTGCGGATCTCTCGACCCTTCTTTAGCGAGTAACTCGACGGCGTAATCGACACCTCGGGAAACCGCTTGGTGCAGCCCCTGTCGATATTCGGCATCTCGCGTTGGTGACTCTTCTTCCATCCCATGAAGACGATCCAGGATGCCCTGACATATCTCAGGCGAGCGGGCACGCAGACGCTCGGCCAAGACCGACCGTTCCCCTGCTGAGTGAGACGACCTACCGATTGGTTGATCTTAGGGTGAGTGGTCCATTGCAGCAAAACTAATGGGTCTTATTGTTGAAGTCACTTTTATTGATCACCCCTGGCGGCTTATAGGAAAAGCTAGGTCACCGCCCTTGTAGCCTCTTGACCCTCGCTAGACGATCAACGTCATGCTGGTCACCCGTCCTCGTGAACCGAAGCACGCGGGGTCGCGGGTGGGGAAGGAAGTGGTCGATGAGCTCGAGGTCTTCTTCGGCAACCTCAAATAGGTCAAGCATCTGACTTCGGTCATCAGAAATGTCTTGTCGTCGCCATGAAGAAAGGCGAAAGAGCTGGAAACTGGAGTCCAGACGGAAAGGCGGAGCGCGCCGCTCTGCGTCGTGACTTCCAAGAGTTGACGCCCGCCCAGCGGGCCGAACAGGTGATGGAGCTTTCTAGGTTCATGTCTCACGTGGCTGAGGCAGGACGTCGTCGGCGCATTGCCTGAGCTCGACATAGAGAAGATCCTTCGTGAGCTAGTTGAGGGAGGGGTGGAGTTTCTCCTGATCGGTGGCGTTGCTGTCGGGTATCACGGCCACATTCGAGCAACCAAGGATGTGGATGTGGTTCCAGCGCCAGATCCTGAGAATCTGGAGCGATTGGCGAAGGTGCTTCGAGGATCTCGTGAGGCTCAAGGAGTTGGCGGCTAGGCCAGAGGATCTGACTGATCTCCAGCGGTTGCGCGAAGCCCGCGACGGCTGAGGACCACCTCTTCTTCTCAATTGGCTGGCTCAGGTGACAAGGCGGACCTCGGCTTCGAATCGCCGCCTCCCCCTCCGTTGCCAGAGAGCTAGACGATCCAAGCTACTGGTGGCACTTGGCGACAAGCCTGAGCTTGTCCTGGTGGACGACGGGAAGGTCGAGCGGATCCTCGGTGCCCCCCGACATCTCCAGCATCTTCTCCTCGCCAAAGTCCATGACCACCGTGCCCGCAGCACCAGCTGGCCAATGTCCTACTGACTCTGCCAACTCGACTACGTCGATCTCTTCGATCTTTTGCTTAGTGGGCATGGGTTCAGTCTAGGGCTTCAGGTATGCGGATAGGAGACGTGGCGGAGTGTCTTGCTTGGTCAGCCAGACAGTTCTCAACCTCGCCACGATTTCGCTACGCGCGCCGATTCCTTGAATGGAGAAGTCAACGACGCAATTAATTCCATAGGGCGGATTATCTCGAACTGCTGCAATGGGCATATGGAGAATCCCACGGCGTATTCATTTTCTAAATGCTTCCTCTGCGCGCGGCAAGGGCTCTCCAACCTGCCGTGGCCATCCCATGGCGGCGACGCTAGGTCGCCGCAACGCACGCTTGGCGCGCTAAAAGTCAAGACTTAGTGGAGGAGGAAGAAAGGCTTCGGAACGGCCCTCAGGCCGGGCCGGCTTCCCAGTTCGAGAAGTTCGCGGTGTCGGGATCCATCGCGTCGCGCACCGCTTGCAGCGCCTCCTCGCTGGAAGCCGCCTCAACGTGGACGGTGTAGATCGGCGGGCCGGTCTTGATCGCTCCGATCCGCAGCGAAGGCTCCTTGCCCTCGATCACGATGCCGGCGCGCTCGAGCCTCTCTCGCTCGGCTCCCGTGAGCATGCCTTTGAAGCGGACTTGGAAGTTCGGCACTGCGCCCCACCCTAGCTTCACTCAGCGATCCTTAAGTGACGAGGAGCTCGTTTGTTCCCTCTAGGCAGGGGTAGCCAGGACTTCGTACTGAAAATCGATTACGAGGAACGTATGCCCACCAAGCTCAAACTTCTCGCCGGCACGGTCGTGGCGCTGGCTCTGATCGCGCCGGCCCCCGTCCAGGCCGCGACCTTCACCGTCAACACGACCGCCGACACCAGCGTCGCCGGTGGCTGCACGGCCGAACCGGCCTGCTCGCTGCGGGATGCGATCGCGGCCGCAAGCTCCTCGGCCGATCCCGAAGATCTGGTCGTCGTCCCGGCGGGGAACTACGTGCTTTCCGCAGGCGAGCTGGTCGTCTTCGGAGCAGGCACCGTGACGATCCGCGGCGCCGGAACGCGCAGCACCGTGGTTGACGCGCAGCAGACCTCGCGCGTGTTCAACCTCGAAGCCGACAAAAACGTGCTTGAAGGGCTGACTGTCACCGGCGGCTTCAGCGACATGTTGGCCGGTGGCGAGGTGGCCGGCGACGGTGGCGGCATCCTCGCCTACGAAAGCGAAGAAGCTGTGCTGCGCGGCCTCAACGTCACCGGCAACGTCGCGAGCCAGAACGGCGCCGGGATTTCTGCTCCGCCCGAGGGAGCCAACAAAACGGCGGTCTCGATCGTCGACAGCACGATCGCCAACAACAAAGTCACCGGTGGCGCCCTGGAGGCGCTCGGCGGCGGCGTTTACGTGCTCGGCAAACTCCGCATGACCAACTCGACGGTCACGGGCAACAGCGTCGAATCAGCCGGCGCGGTCGTCCAGGGCGGCGGCGTACTGCTCGCGATCGACCCGGCGAGCCTCGAAGGCAGCGAAGGGACGATCGTCAACTCGACGATCGCCGGCAACAGCGTCGGCGCCGGCGGGCTGGGCGGCGGCCTCGCCGTCTACAACCCGACCCCGGAAGTGGGCGGCTCCGCCACTCTGCTGGCGAGGAACACGATCGTCGCCGGCAACACCGGGCCCGCAGGGCCGAGCAACTGCGCGGTGGTGGCGATGCTGACCTCCGACCACAACCTCTCCAACGACGCCAGCTGCATGTTCACCGACCCCGGCAGCAGGCAGAACGCCGACGCGAAACTCGGGCCGCTCGCCAACAACGGCGGCGAGACGGACACTCTGGCGCTGCTCGAGGGGAGCCCGGCGATCGACGCCGGCACCAACGCCGGCTGCCCGGCGACCGACCAGCGCGGAGTGAGCCGACCGCAGGGGACGGCCTGCGACATCGGCGCCTTCGAGCGGGTGGTGACGGTGGCGCCGGCACCGGCGGCCAGGGCCGATCTGCAACTGCGGATCAAGCCGAAGCCGAAACGCCCGCTGGTCGGAGGCAAGCTCGCCTTCCTCGTCACGGTGCGGAACAGCGGCCCGAGCCCGGCGAGCGGCGTGGTCGTCAAGGGCACGGTTCCCGCCCTCACCCGCAAAGTCCGGGCGCCGAAAGTGAAGGGCAAACGCGCCTGCAAGCTGGGGAAAGTCAAGGGCGGCAAGCGAAAGCTGACCTGCAAGCTCGGCGACATCGCCAAAGGCAAGGCGAAGAAGCTGCGGGTGGTGGTGCGGACGGAGAACCCCGGCAAGGTCCGCGTCCGCGCTCGCGTCCGCTCGGGTGTGACCGACCCGAACCTGAAGAACAACAAGGCCAAACGCGGCGTGAAGGTCCGCGGCTGAGCCCGAAGTCACAGATCCGCCGCTGAGAATTCACCGAAGCGGCACATCCGCGTCTTGTTCCGCCCGAGCCTCCTCAGGAGGCTCGGGCGGTGCCTTCCTCAAAGCCGATCCGCGGCAAAACCCTGCGAGTCGATGCGCCCGAATGGGAGCCGCTGCTGGACCTCGCGCCGGACCACGTCGTCGACTTCATGTGGATGGGGACGATCCAGCTGATCGACGGGACCCGACTCCAGGTCTACAAGCACTACTGGACGAGGGACTACCTCCGTCTCTCCGATGACGGACGGGCCTTCGTCTTCGTACCGAAGACGAGATACAAGGAGGTCAATCCGCCTTGGTTGCTGATGCGGGTGCTGGGTGCGGAGCTGGACCCCAGCCTTCGCTATTCTGTCCGACAGAATGCTTGGCCTGAGAGAGCCCAGATCACGTTCGCGCGGTCAGCGACTAGGCACCGGATCTCTCGGGAGCGGTCGCTGCACGTCATCAAGAAGTGTGGGCTCCAGTGGGTCGAACGCTGTTGGCACCCCTCGAACTTGGGCATGGACCGGCGGGTTGGATTCTTCGGTGACGATCTCGAGGGAGTCGCGCTTGAGGTGCTTGCAGCTGAACTGGGGGAGGAAGAGTTCATGGTGATCCACGCGATGGATCTCACCGACCGCCACCGGATCTTCTACGAGGAGGCACGCGCATGGGAAAAGTGAAAAAGCCGAGCAAGAAGGCCGAAGAGGAGAAGGTTCTTGGAGTGACGCCCTCCGGCATGGTGATCACGGAGAAGGTCGCCGAAGAAATGGCCGAGGAATTCGAGCGAGATGGGCTCGACCCCTCCAAGGTCGAGCGCCGCTACGTCGGCCGCCCCTCCCTGGGCCCAGACGGCCCGTCTCCCCGCGTCAGCTTCCGCGCCCCACCCGACCTCTACAAAGCCGCTTGGGCTCGCGCCGACAAGGAAGGCCGCTCGCTCAGCGACCTCGCTCGCGAGGCGTTCACCCGCTACATGGATTCCTAGCCGCGGTACGGTTGTCCGCATGGAGAGGGACGCGGCGCTCGGAGGCTGTGTTCATGCCGGTGCGTCCGGCGAGCACCTTCGAGGAGACGGTCGAGCGGTTGGGGAGCGCGATCCGGCTCGGGCTGCTGGCGCCGGGGGACAAGCTGCCGCCGGAGCGGGAACTGGCCAAGCGGTTGCGGATCTCCCGCTCGACCCTGCGGCAGGCGCTGACGGCGCTGGTCCAGAGCGGGCACCTGGTCTCGACCGCGGGGGCGAACCGGCGGCACCTTCGTCGCCGCGCAGCCGCCGCTGACCGAGCACGGCGATGAGCCGCTCGACCAGCGGCGCCTGGGCCGTCCTCGATTACCGGGTGGCGATCGAGCTGGGGGCGGCGCTGCTTGCGGCCGAGCGCGGGAGCGGGGCGCAGTTCGACCGGCTCGAGGAGCTGGTGGCGAAGATGGCGGAGGAGCTGGAGAACTTCGAGGAGTACCGCCGCACCGACATCCGCTTCCACATCGACGTCGCCGAGGCGGCGCAATCGCCGCGGCTGCTGAGCGCGATGACCGACGTGCAGTCGCAGATGAGCGACCTGATCGCGCTGATCGCCCACCCACCCGAGGTCCTCGCCAGCTCCAACGAGCAGCACGCGCGGCTGGTCAAGGCGCTGCGCAAGGGCGACGGCGGGCGGGCGGTGCGGCAGATGCGCGAGCACACCGAGGGCACCGAGCACATCCTCGCCGGGCTGCTGCCGGCGCCGCTGCGGCTCGAGCAGACGAGCGCCTAGGCCCGGACCCGCTCGCCCTTCGGGTCGAAGAGCGGCTCCGCTCGCCACCTCGCCCTCGACCCAGCGGCCGAAGATCTCGACCTCGACCGCCGTCCCGGGCTCGGCCCGCTCCGGCGGCAGGTAGGCGTAGGCGATCGAGCGCTCGACGGTGTAGCCGTAGCCGCCGGTCGTGACCCGGCCGACGACCTCGCCGCCGATCCGGACCGGCTCGTTGCCGAGGGCGATCGAGCGCGGGTCGGCGAGGGTGAGGCAGCGCAGGCGGGCGCGGGGCCCGCGCTCCTCGGCCGCGAGCAGCGCGTCCTGGCCGACGAAGCCGCCGGCTTGTCGAGCTTGACGCAGAAGCCGACGCCGCCTTCGTAGGGGGTCTCGTCCGGGGTGATGTCGGCGCCCCAGACGCGGTAGCCCTTCTCGAGCCGGAGGCTGTCGATCGCCCGGTAGCCGCCGGCGACGATCCCGTGCGGCTGCCCCGCCTCCCACAGCGCCCGCCACAGCCCCAGCCCGTACTCGGTCGGGCAGTAGATCTCCCAGCCGAGCTCGCCGACGTAGGTGACCCGCAGCATCCGCACCGGCACGTTGCCGACCGTCGTCTCCCGCAGCAGACATGTAAGGGAAGGCCTCGTTGCCGAGGTCCTGGGGAGTGAGCGGCCGCCAGCACCTCGCGCGCCCGCGGTCCCCAGATCCCGAAGCAGGCCCACTGCGAGGTGACGTCGTGGATCCGCACCTCGTCGCTCGTCCGGGAGGTGGCGGCGCATCCACTCGCGGTCGTGGTTGCCGAAGGCGGTGCCGGTGACGATCGAGAAGCGCTCCTCGCCGAGGCGGGCGACGGTGAAGTCGCACTCGATGCCGCCGCGGTGGTTGAGCATCTGGGTGTAGGTGATCTTGCCCGACCCCGCGGGCGACCCGGTTGTCGCAGAGGAGTTCGAGGAAGGACTCCGCTCCCGGCCCCTCGATCTCGAGCTTGGCGAAGGAGGACTCGTCGAAGAGCGCGACCGCCTCGCGGGTGGCGCGGTGCTCGGCGCCGATCGCCGGCGACCAGTGCTGCCCCGCCCAGCCACGCGGCCGCAGCGCCTCGTCCCCGGCGGCGGCGTTGCGCTCGTACCAGTTGACTCGCTCCCAGCCCGACTTCTCGCCGAAGGCGGCGTCGTGCTCGCGGTGCCAGGCGTTGGCCGGGGAGATCCGCAGCGGCCGCCCCGCCTGCCGCTCGTGGTGGGGATAGCGGATGTCGTAGTAGGTCTCGTAGGTCTCCTTGATCCGCGCGTGGGTGTAGGCGGGGGAGCGGTACTGGGCGCCGAAGCGGCGGATGTCCATGTGCCAGAGGTCGAGGCTCGGCTCGCCCTCGACGATCCACTCGGCGACGACTTTGCCGATCCCGCCGGCCCCGGCCAGACCGTGGGCGCAGAAGCCGGCGCAGACGAAGAAGCCGTCGACCTCGGTCTCGCCGAGGCAGAACTCGTTGTCGGGCGTGAACGCCTCGGGGCCGTTGATCAGCTTGGTGACGGTGATCTCGGTCCATCGCCGGGACGCGGCGCTTCGAGTTCTCGGTGATCTCCTCGAACCGCTCCCAGTCCTCTTCCAGCAGGCGGCCGTTGAAGTCGGCGGGATCGCCTCGACCCGGCCCGGGCCACCGGGGAGGAACGCCGGCTCGCTGCGCCGCTCGTAGCCGCCCATCACCAGCCCGTCCCCGTCCTCGCGGTAGTAGACGAGCAGGTCGGGGTCCCGCAAAGTCGGCAAATGCCCCGGGTCCGCCGGACCTTTTGTTCGCTATTCTGGAATCAAAAGTCCGGCGGACTTCTTGCCGTGCCTCGCGGACCGCCTCGAGCGGCTGGGTGACGAGGTACTGGTGGGACATCGGGATCAGCGGGACGCGGACGCCGGCCATGCGAGCGATCTCGGCCGCGTACATGCCGCCGGCGTCGACCACCACCTCGGCCTCGACGTCGCCCCGGTCGGTGCGGACGCCGCGCACGCGGCCGTCGCGGACCTCGATCCCGGTCACCCGGGTCGAGGTGAAGATGCGGCAGCCGCCCTGCCGGGCGCCGTCGGCGAGCGCGTAGGTGAGCTGGGCGGGGTCGATGTAGCCGTCGGTCGGCAGCCAGGCGGCGCCGAGCACGCCCTCGGTCGACATCAGCGGGAACAGTCTCCTTCGCCTCGCTCGGCCGAGATCAGCTCCAGCGGCAGGCCGAAGGTCTTCGCCCAGCCGGCCTGGCGGCGCAGCTCCTCCATCCGCTCCTCGCTGGAGGCGAGGCGGATGCCGCCGCACTCGATCCAGCCCGGGTCGAACTCCGACTCGTCTCCCAGCCGCCGGTAGAGCTCGACCGAGTGCATCATCATCTTCGTCAGCGAGACCGAGCCGCGCAGCTGCCCGACCAGCCCGGCGGAGTGGAAGGTCGAGCCCGAGGTCAGCTGCGAGCGCTCGAGCAGGACCACGTCCTCCCAGCCGAGCTTCGCCAGGTGGTAGGCGAGCGAGGTGCCGCCGACGCCGCCGCCGACGATGACGCAGCGGGCGCGGTCCGGCAGCTCAGCCCGCGGCACCGTCGGCCTCCTCCAGCAGCCGCTCCAAGCCGCCCCTCGGCGGCTGAGCTCGCGCATGCGCTCGAAGTGCTTGCGCGCAGTAGGCGGTCGAAGTCGAAGTCGAGGTCGGAGAGCGTGCTCTGCACCGCTCCCCACATCGCCTCGCGGAAGTCGGACATGAAGCGCATCAGCCGCAGCGAGGCGAGCCGCCGGCCGCTCGCCGGCGACTCGAAGTAGGCGCCGAGCAGCTCCGCCTCCTGGCTCTCGTCGAGCTCGTTGTTGACGGCGAAGTTGCCGAGGTCGAAGTAGCGGTCGCCGCATCCCCGCGTACTCCCAGTCGACGATCCGCACGCCCCGCGGCGAGCGGATGAAGTTGGCCGCGAGGAGGTCGTTGTGGCAGGGGACCGGCTCGTGCTCGGGCCCGACCAGCGCCGCCTCGATCCGGTGCGCCGCCGCCATCGCCCACTCATACGAGCTCGGGACCTCGGCGCCGCGGCCGGCCATCCGCGCCGCGTAGGTCTCGACGATGCGGAAGCCGGAGAACGCGACCGGCAGCCGCTCCTCGCAGCGCGTGCAGCGTCCGCAGCGCCGCCGCCACCTCGGCCAGCGTCCCCGGCTCGCGCAGCTCCTCGGCGCTCATCGTCTCGCCGACGACGAAGCGCGGTGACGAGGCAGGGCGGGTCGTCGAGCAGCGCCACCACCTCCGGCCCGACCCCGGCTCGCGGCGCCAGCTCGCCCGGCCGCCTTCTCGGCGGCGCGGTCGATCTCCAGCAGCTCGGTGTCCTTGCCCGGCAGCCGCACGACGACGTCCGCGCCGGCGAAGCGGACCCGGTAGTTGCGGTTGGTGATCCCGCCCTCGAGCGGGACCGGGTCGCCTTCGAGCTCGCCCAGTCGCGCTGAGATCGGTCCGAGGGTGTCTGCGAGGGAGGCCATAGGCGGTCGAGGAGAAGATTCTCCACCTGCCATTGACAGCGGGTCAAGGGCCGGAGTCTAGGCTCGCTCGCGACCTTATAGGTCGGTTCGCCAAACCTTTTACCGCGAGTGGGCGAGCTCAGGAAGGGAGAGGTCGGATGGAGAGCAGCGCTTCGGCACCGGAGACCGCGACGAACAACGACTCGCGGAGCTCGGCTACAAACAGTCGCTGAACCGGGCTTGGAGCGGGTTCTCCAACTTCGCGATCTCGTTCACGATCATCTCGATCCTCGCCGGCTGCTTCACCACCTACGGCCAGGCCTGGAACAACGGCGGCCCGATCGCGATCTCGATCGGCTGGCCGCTGATCTCGATCCCGATCCTGATCATCGGCTTCTGCATGGCGGAGCTGGTCTCCGCCTACCCGACCGCCGGCGGCATCTACTGGTGGTCGGGCCGCCTCGGCGGACCGATCTGGGCCTGGTTCACCGGCTGGTTCAACCTGATCGGCCTGGTCGCCGTCCTCGCCTCCGTCGACTACGCCTGCGCGACCTTCCTCAACGTCGTCCTCGGCCTCTACGAAGTCAACCTGCTCGGCGTCAACTTCGGCGACGAAGTCCACATCCTCGGCGAGGTCTTCCTCCTCTTCGCGCTGATCCTGGCGGTCCACACGATCGTCAACGTGCGGCGAACGCACATGCTCTCGCTGGTCAACAGCGTCTCGGTCTGGTGGCACGTGATCGGCGTCGCCGCGATCGTCGCTCGTCCTGATCGTCGTCCCCGACGGCCACCAGAGCTTCAGCTTCGTCTTCGGCCACCGGATCAACAACAGCGGCTTCAGCGACGGCATGTACTGGTTCTACGTCCTGCCGCTCGGCTTCCTGCTGACCCAGTACACGATCACCGGCTTCGACGCCTCCGCCCACATCTCCGAGGAGACCCACGGCGCCTCGGAAGCCGCGGCGAAGGGGGTCTGGCGGTCGATCTTCTACTCGGCGCTGATCGGCTGGATCGTGCTGCTGGCGATCACCTTCGCGGTCACCAACGTCGACGGCGCCAACGAAGCGCTCGGCTTCGCGCCGACGCTGCTGGTCGAAGCGCTCGGGCTCGGGCTGGGGCAAGTTCGTCCTCATCATCTCCGTCGTCGGCCAGCTCTTCTGCGGCGCCGCCTGCCTGACCAGCGCCTCGCGCATGTGTTACGCCTTCTCGCGCGACAAAGGCTTCGGCAACCGGGCCTCGGCGAAGATCTCCACGGTCAACTCCGAGCGGGTGCCGATCTACGCGGTGCTGGTGATGGCGACGGCGGCGCTGCTGATCACCCTGCCGGCGCTGAAGGGCAACGGCGAAAACGTCCCCTTCGCCTTCTTCGCGGTCGTCTCGATCGCCGTCATCGGCCTCTACATCGCCTACGTGATCCCGATCTTCCTGCGCTGGCGCAAGGGCGACGACTTCGAGGTCGGCCCCTGGAACAACGGGCGCAAGTACAGGTGGATGAACATCTTCGCGACCTTCTGGGTGGGCCTGATCACGATCATCTTCTGCCTCCCGTTCACCCCGCTGGCGGTGCCCTGGAACGACGAATTCACCTGGGAGTCGTTCAACTACGCGCCGCTGATGGTGGGCGTGGTGATCCTGCTGGCCTGCGATCGGCTGGTTCGCGAGCGCCCGCAAGCACTTCACCGGGCAGGTGCGGGAGATCGACATCGAGGAAGCGATCGGGCCCGAGCCCGAGGTCGGCCCGGCCCGGCCGTGAGCGCGGCGGCGTAACGTTCCGGCCGGTGACGCGTCGAGGAGCTGAAGAAGGCGGTCGCCGACGGCACGGTCGACACCGTGCTGCTCGCGATCGCCGACATGGAGGGCCGCCTGCAGGGCAAGCGGCTGACCGCCATCGCACTTCCTCGGCGACGTGCTCGAGCACGGCGCCGAGGGCTGCAACTACCTGCTCGCCGTCGACGTCGAGATGGAAACGGTCGGCGGCTACGCGATGGCCTCCTGGGACACCGGCTACGGCGACTTCGAGATGGTCCCCGACCTCGAGACGCTGCGGCTGGTGCCGTGGCTGCCGGGGACGGCGATGGTGATGGCCGACGTGCAGTGGGCCGACGGGCGCGAAGTCGCCGCCTCGCCGCGGCAGATCCTGCGCCGCCAGCTGGCGCGGCTGGCCGAGCGGGGGATGAGCGCCAGCGCCGCCACCGAGCTCGAGTTCATCGTCTTCCGCGACACCTACGAGGAGGCCTGGAAGAAGGGCTTCCACGACCTCGAGCCGGCCAACCTCTACAACATCGACTACTCGCTGCTGGGGACGGCGCGGGTCGAGCCGCTGATCCGCCGGATCCGCAACGAGATGGCCGGCGGCGGGGATGGAGGTCGAGAACTCCAAGGGCGAGTGCAACCTCGGCCAGCACGAGATCAACTTCCGCTACGACGACGCGCTGCGCAGCGCCGACGACCACGCGATCTACAAGAACGGCGCCAAGGAGATCGCCTCCCAGGAGGAGCACTCGATCACCTTCATGGCCAAGTTCAACGAGCGCGAGGGCAACTCGTGCCACATCCACTGCTCGCTGGCGAAGAGGACGGCAGCAACGCCTTCGCCGCCGACCAGGCGCTGTTCGAGCACTTCGTCGCCGGCCAGCTCGCCTGCATGGAGGAGCTGACCCTGCTCTACGCGCCGCACGTCAACTCCTACAAACGCTTCGCCAAGGGCTCCTTCGCGCCGACCGCGATCGCCTGGGGCCGCGACAACCGCACCTGCTCGCTGCGGGTCGTCGGCCACGGCGAGGGGCTGCGGGTGGAGAACCGGCTGCCGGGCGCCGACGTCAATCCCTACCTGGCGCTGAGCGCGATGATCGCCGCCGGCCTGCACGGGATCGACGCGGAGCTGCCGCTGGAGGAGGTCTTCGAGGGCAACGCGTACGAGTCCGACAAGCCGCGGGTGCCGTCGAACATCTACGCCGCCCGCGACGCCTTCGCCGCCAGCGAGGTGGCGCGCGGAGGCCTTCGGCGGCGAGGTCGTCGACCACTACCTGAACCGGGCCGGGGTCGAGATCGAGGCCTTCGAGGCGGCCGTCACCGACTGGGAGCGCTACCGGGGCTTCGAGCGGCTCTGAGCCGGCGTGACCGGCGCGCCGGTCGATCGGGATCTGCGCCGCGGTCGAGCGGGTCTCCTGGGGCGTCTGGGACGGCTACGAGGTGACGCTGGCGCCGCGGACCTACGTCAACTGCGGTGCAGCGGGCCGGCGGGATCGCGATCGTGCTGCCGCCCGACGAGGCGGCGGTCGCGGAGCCGGACCTCCTGCTCGACCGGGTCGACGCGCTGATGCTCGCCGGCGGCGCCGACATCGACCCGGCGAGCTACGGCGCCGAGCCGCATCCCGAGACGCAGGGGCACCTGGCCCGACCGCGACCGCTTCGAGCTGGCGCTGGCGCGGCGGGCGCTGGAGCGCGACATGCCGGTGCTGGGGATCTGCCGCGGCATGCAGCTGCTGAACGTGGCGCTGGGCGGGACGCCTGGTCCAGCACCTGCCGGAGGCGCTGGGCGCCGAGACGCACCGGACGGTGGCCGGGACCTTCAGCGAGCACCACGTGCGGCTCGACCCGGAATCGCTCGCCTGCACGCGCGGCGGGCGTCGAGGGCTTCGTCGTCTGGTCCCACCACCACCAGGGCGTCGACCGGCTCGGCGAGGGGCTGAAGGTGACGCGGCTGGTCGGCCGAGGACGAGCTGCCCGAGGCGATCGAGCTGCCCGGCAAGCGCTTCGCCCTCGGCGTCGTCTGGCACCCCGAGGAGGACGAGAGCAGCAAGGTGATCGCGGCGCTGGTCGAGGCGGCGCGTGGCGCTGTTCCGTCGACCATGAGGCGACAAAGGCGACACAACGCGAGGGAGTCACGGCGTGAGCGCGATCGAGGTGATCGAGCCGGCGACCGAGCAGGTGATGGCCGAGGTGCCGCGGGCCGGGGTCGAGGAGGTCGACGCGGCGGTGGCGCGGGCGAAGGCGGCGTTCCCGGCCTGGCGGGCGGTGGCGCCGGCGGACCGGGCGCAGCTGCTGCGCGACCTCGCCGACGCGATCGAGGCGCGGCTGCGAGGAGCTGGCGACCGCTGGAGGCGCGGAACGCCGGCAAGCCGATCGGCGACGCGCGCGGGGAGATCGGGATGGTGGTCGAGACCTTCCGCTACTACGCCGGCGCGCCGGAGCGGCTGCTGGGACAGACGATCCCGGTCGCCGGCGGCGTCGACATGACCTTCCGCGAGCCGCTCGGCGTCGTCGGCCTGATCGTCCCCTGGAACTTCCCGCTGACGATCGCCTCCTGGAAGGTCGCGCCGGCGCTCGCCGCCGGCAACTGCGTCGTCCTCAAGCCGGCGGAGCTGACGCCGCTGACCGCGCTGGAGCTGGAGAAGATCGCGCTCGAGGCGGGGCTGCCGGAGGGCGTGCTGAACGTCGTCGCCGGTCCGGGCAGCGTCTGCGGCCAGCGCCTGGTCGAGCATCCCGACGTCGCCAAGATCGCCTTCACCGGCTCGACCGAGGTCGGCCGCGGGATCGCCGCCGGCGCCGCGCAGACGATCAAGCGGGTGACGCTGGAGCTGGGCGGCAAGTCGGCCAACGTCGTCTTCGCCGACGCGGACCTCGAGGCCGCGGCCGCTGCCGCGCCGATGGCCGTCTTCGGCAACGCCGGCCAGGACTGCTGCGCCCGCTCGCGGATCCTCGTCGAGCGCACCGCCCTCGACGACTTCCTCGCGGCGCTGCAGCCGGCGGTCGAGGGGATCGAGGTCGGCGACCCGCTGGCCGAGTCGACCCAGATGGGCCCGCTGATCTCCGCCGGCCAGCGCGAGACCGTCGCCTCCTACGTCCCCGACGACGCCCCGGTGGCGATCCGCGGCAGCGCCCCCGACGGTCCCGGCTACTGGTTCCCGCCGACCGTCCTGGCGCCGGTCGCCAACGACGATCGCGCCGCCGCCGAGGAGATCTTCGGCCCGGTCGCCTGCGTCATCCCCTTCGACGGCGAGGCGGAGGCGGTGCGGCTCGCCAACGAGACGATCTACGGCCTCTCGGGCTCGGTCTGGACCGGCGACGGGGCGCGGGCGCTGCGCGTCGCGCGGGCGATCGAGACCGGGGTGATCTCGATCAACTCGAACACCTCGGTCCGCGTCTCCACCCCCTTCGGCGGCTTCAAGCAGTCGGGGGTCGGCCGCGAGCTCGGGCCCGACGCGCTCGAGCACTACACCGAGGTCAAGAACGTCTACTACGCGACCGAGGAGGGCTGAGCGATGGCGGGACGGCTGGAGGGCAAGGTCTGCGTCATCACCGGCACGCGCGAGCGGGATCGGCGCCGAGTCGGCGCGCCTGTTCGCGGCCGAGGGGGCGACGGTGGTCGGGATCGACCTCGACGCCGAGCAGGCGGTCGGCGGCGCTGACGATCGCCGCCGACGTCTCCGACGAGGAGCAGGTGCGCGCGCGCCCTCGCCGAGGCGCGCGAGCAGTTCGGCCGCATCGACGTGCTGATGAACAACGCCGGCATCAACCCGACCGACGACGGCTCGGTGCTGGAGACCGACCTCGAGTCCTGGCAGCGGGTCCAGGACGTCAACCTGCGCAGCGTCTTCCTCTGCTGCAAGCACGGGATCCCGCACCTGCTCGAGGCCGGCGGCGGCTCGGTGATCAACGTCGCCTCCTTCGTCGCGACGATGGGCGCGGCCGTCTCGCAGATCTCCTACACCGCCTCGAAGGGCGCCGTGCTCTCGCTCTCGCGCGAGCTCGGGGTCGAGTTCGCCGACCGCGGCGTCCGCGTCAACGCTCTCTGCCCGGGCCCGGTCAACACGCCGCTGCTCAAGGAGCTCTTCGCCAAGGACCCCGAGCGCGCCGCCAAGCGCCTCGTCCACATCCCGATGGGCCGCTTCGGCGAGCCCGAGGAGATCGCCAAGGCGGCCCTCTTCCTCGCCAGCGACGACTCCAGCTTCGTCACCGCCAGCACCTTCCTCGTCGACGGCGGCCTCTCGGCCGCCTACCTGACGCCGGTCCAGGTCGACTAGTCCTTTTTGTCACCCGCAAGGGGTCGACAGTAGAACCGCGCGTCCCTATAAACAGACGCTGTTGAGCAATCGAGGAAGTCTGGAAGGGGGGTCGTCTGGTGAGACCTGGGAGTTTCGCACTGTCGCTGCTCGCCGCTCCTCTCAGCCTCCGCATCTTGGAGGCGTTGGGGGAAGGGCCGAGGAGCTTGAAGGACCTCCGGCAGGTGGCCGGGGCGCCGTCGCCGACGACGATGCGCAAACAGCTTCAGAGCTTTACCGACCTGGGGATCGTGCTTCGCCGTCGGCAGCCGGAGTTTCCCGGGGTGGCGGAGTATGAGCTGCGGCCGGCAGGGTGGGAGCTGCTCGAGATCCGGGAGATGCTGCAGGACTGGCTGACGGCCTCTCCGCAGGGCCCACTCTCGCTTGGGGACGTCGCCGCCAAGAACGTGGTGAAGGCGCTCGTCGAGGGCTGGAGCTCGAAGATCATCCGCGCCATCGCGGTACGCCCCCGCACCCTCACCGACCTGAGCCTGCTGATCGCCGGCCTCAACTATCCATCTCTGGAGCGGCGGCTGTCGGCGCTTCGCCTCTGCGGATTGATCGAGCCCCGCCCCTGCGAGGGAAGGGGTACCCCCTATGGCCCCAGCCGCTGGCTGCGCCGTGCCTGCGGACCGCTGACGGCGGCAGCGCAGTGGGAGCGCCGACACGCCGCGGCTGAGGTGGCGGGAGAGCGCTTCGACTTCGAGTCCGTCTTCCTGCTCTCGATCCTCGGCAGCTCCCTCTCCGGCGAGGCGAGCGGCAGGTGCCGGCTTGGAGTCGAGCTCCGCAACAGCTCTGGGGAGCCTGTCGTGGCCGGGGTCCAATTGCAGGTGGTCGACGGCGAGGTTCGTTCCGCGGCGGAGTCCGAGGGAGAGACGGATGCCTCGGCCTCCGGCCCCTCCACCGCTTGGGGCGAGGCGCTCCTGAGTGGCCGCCTGGACGATCTCTACCTGAGCGGAGACTGCCGCCTGGGGAGAGAGGTCGTCGAAGGAATGCACCGCGAGCTCTTCGGAATTCAGGAAGCGGTTCCAGCTCATTGACCTGCCGAGCGAATGCGCTGATCGGCGCGCGCGATGATCTGACCCACGCCTTTTCCAGGGCTTTCGTTTCGCCTCCTCGGCTGACACGGCTTCCACGCAGCGGTTGTCACCCGTCTCAGGTTGCCACCGCTCAAGAAGCTCACGAGCATTGGCGGTGCGTTCACTTGAGCGCACCAAAGCAACTACAAGGAGTGATGTATGACTCGCAAGATCAAGACCCTGGGGGTGGCGCTGTTCGCGGTCCTCGCCCTCACCGCCGTGATGGCCTCGGCCGCCTCGGCTGCCAGCTACACAGCATCGTCTTACCCGGTAACTGGAACAGCCATAAGCGAAGTCGGCAATGACGTCTTCACCACCGAAGGCGGCACCGTCGAATGCAAATCGCACTTCCACGCGACGCTTGGTGGAACCAGCAAAGACCTGACTGTCGAACCTACATACTCGGGTTGCAAAGCCTTCGGGTTCCTGAGCGCTGAAGTAACCGGTTGCAAATATACATTTACAGAACCGACCGGTACGGCCCCCAATTTCACGGTCCAGGTCCACGTGATTGGCGCCTGCACAATCAAAGCCAGCACCTGTCACGTCACCGTCCCTGTCCAGGGTCCGCTGAACCACGTTGGCATCACCAACCTCGCAACGGGAGATGTCTCCGTCAAAGCAACAGTGTCGAACATCAACTACACCGTCAACACCGACGGCTTCCTCTGCCCGTTCAACGGCACGGGAGCAAAGACCGGCGCTACCTACAACCAGAAAGCAGCCGTCACATTCGATGCGGTCAATCCCGCAACGGCGACTATCGACGTCGGCTGATCCGGTCAGTTAGCACAGCTACCTCATAGGTAGTAGTCGTACGAGGGCCGGGGGAAGCTCCCCGGCCCTCGTTGTGTTCACGAGCAACCCAAGGAGCGAAAATGAATCGCAAGCTCAAGACTCTAGGGGCGGTGCTCTTGGCAGTGTTCGGCCTCACTGCCTCGACTGCCTCGGCTGCGAACTACACAGCCTCCAGCTACCCGGCCACCGCAACAGGAGTAAGCGCGCTCGGCAACAGTGTGTTCACCACCGAAGCAGGCTCCGCCGAATGCCAAACACATTACGAAGCGACTTTAAGTAAAGGGAGCTCGGACCTGACGGTCAAACCCACGGTGACCAACTGCAAGGCCTTCGGCTTTCTGAGCGCTGAAGTGACTGGCTGCACCTTCACATTTACAGAACCGACCGGTACGGGGGGCAGTTACTCGGCGAACATGGACATCACCAGTCCGTGCACAATCAAAGCCAGCACCTGTCACGCCACCGTCCCCGTCCAGGGTCCGCTGAGCCACGTTGGCATCACCAACCTCGCAACGGGAGATGTCTCCATCCAAGCAACAGTGTCGAACATCAAATACACCGTCAACACCGACGGCTTCCTCTGTCCGTTCAACGGCACGGGGGCAAAGACCGGCGCTACGTATGTCCACAGAGAAGCCGTCACATTCGATGCGGTCAGTCCCGCATCGGCGGTCATCGACGTCGGCTGATCGATCGCACATAGAGTCCAGCCTCAGGCTCAGGTTGAGCTCTATGTGCACTTTTCGTCACCCGCGCGGCCTTGTCCCGCTGCGGGTCGAGCGCCATCATGTCCAGAAGTCGATGCCAGGGAGGCAGGGGATGAATTCGAGGGGGAACGATTTGCTCAGGATTAACGGGCTGGCGCTCGCGATAACTGGACTTCTGGTCGCTCTAATGCTGGGCATTTCGGCCCCTGCTGCCTTGGCAGATGCCAAAATCGGATCTCCCGGCACGGGCGCCGGCGAGACGAAAGATCCTCGGGGCGTGGCAGTGGACGAAGCAGATGACCTCCTTTACGTCGCCGACCGCGGCAACAAACGAATCGATGTTTTCGATGTCTCCTCCGGCGACTTCATCAGGGCGTTTGGTTGGGGAGTTCTCAACGGAGCTAATGAGATGCAGGTCTGTACGACCAGTTGCCTCCCTGGGATAGCGGGGAGTGGGCCAGGGCAGCTAGACGGCATAGAGGGAATTGCCGTGGACAACGTTTCGACGAGCCCCGGCTTCCACAGCATCTACGTCTTCGATGTCGGAAATCGCCGGGTCCAGAAATTCACCCCCGCCGGGCAATTCGCCTGGATGGTCGGCGACGGTGTCAACGTGACGACTGGCGGCGACCTGTGCACTGCCGCCTCAGGAGATGTCTGCGGACCTGGAACGGGCGGCGACGCACCCGGCCAGTTCAACGAGCCGGAAGGCGACACGATCGAGGTCGGCCCGGGGGGGACGGTTTACGTGGGCGACCAAGTCACGGATGGCGGCGTTGTTAAAACGCGAGTGCAGATGTATGACCCGTCCGGTGGCTACCTTGGCTATTACGGGGGAAAACTCCTTGAAGTAGAAGAAGGAGCCGGGATAACGACTGCTCTCGCCGTCGATTCGGCCGGGAGCGTTTATGTCGGGACCTCTCTTTCACAGGGGGCTGTTCGCAAATACGATTCCTCCGGCAACGAGGTCGTCGTTTTCAACCAATCATTCAACGTCAACACCGTCGCGGTGGGTCCGGAAGATCATGTGTACGTCGGTGACAATTCGCAGTTCGACGGAGAAATCAACAGCGCAATTTACGAATACGACTCCTCCGGAGTGCTGTTGCGGGTTTTCTATGGATCTCTCGTAGAGAAAACGTTTGGTCTCGCCGTTTACTCAAACCCCAATGGAGATATCTTCGCGGTCGAACTCGGGACGCTGGAAAACAAAAAAATCCTCAACATCGACTTTCCTCCCCCTGGGCCACTGGTGTATCCGAAACCGAGCACGCTGTACGCCGGCCCGATCGGGAACACCAAAGCCACCTTCAACGGCAAAATCAATCCTGAGGGCGAAGCCACCACCTATCACTTCGAGTACATCACCGATGGGGACTTCAAAGCTGCCGGCAACAGCTTCGGGGCGGGCACGGTCAAAACCCCTGAGTCGGGACCGCTGCCGGCGGATTTCAAACTTCATCCGGTTCAGGTGAGCGTGCAAGGCCTGACGGCGGAAACCACCTACCACTTCCGGATCGTCGTGACGAGCGCTGCTACCGGGCCGGGCGGAAACTCCAGCCCGATCGTCACCTTCACGACTAAACAGCCACTCGAGTTCGGCGATGTCTGGTCAACCGACGTGGGCACCGCCACCGCAACCCTGCACGGGGAGGTCAACCCGCTGGGGATTCCCGCCACGGCTCGCTTCGAATACGTCGAGCTCGCCAAATACGAAGAGTCCGGGTACATCGAGGCTGTGCAGGTTCCAGCCGCTTCTGAAGAGGAAATCGACCTCGGCGAAGGCGAAGCGCTGAAAGAGGTCTCGGTTCAGGTAGACGGATTGCAAGCGGGTACCACTTACCGCTACCGGATCGTCGCCACCGACCGCTGCAAACCCGACCCGGCGCCGCTGTGCGAATTCTTCGAACCCGAAGACACCTTCACCACCTTCGTGGGGGTGAGCCCGATCGTGGACTGCCCCAACCATGCCTTGCGGGCGGCGGGCTCGGGAGCGTTTCTTCCCGACTGCCGCGCCTACGAGATGGTCTCCCCTGTCGACAAAAACGGATCCAACGTCGAACCGGTCTTCAACATCAACGGCTATCCGGCCGGCCTAGAGCAAGCGGCTGTCGACGGCGGCTCCATCACCTACTCTTCCTACAAAGCCTTTGGCGACATCGCCGCAGCCCCCTACACCAACCAGTACCTCGCACGCCGAGGCAGCGGCGGCTGGCTGAACGAAGCAATCTCCCCCGAGCGGGAAGGTCCTTCCATCATGACGTTGGAAAGCGCCCAGCTCGACCGTCAGTACAAAGCCTTCAGTCCCGATCTCTGCAGCGGCTGGGTGGTCCAGGACGCGAATCTGACGCTTTCTCCTGAAGCTATCGAGGGGTTCCCCGGTCTCTACCGTCGCGATAATTGCGGCGCGGGCACGGGTGGTTACGAGACCGTTACCCGGACCGAACCCGCCGGCGGCCAGCCGCCGAACCTGCAGCCGCAGAAATTCATCCCCGAACTGCAAGGCGTTTCGGCCGACGGTGCGGTTGCCATCTTCGCGGTCGACGACAACCTGGTCTCGGGGATGCCGGCGCAGCCGGGGTCCTGCGTAACGAAAGGGAACGGATGCCTTGGGCGTCTGTACGAAAGCCGCGGGAGCGAATTGCGCTACGTCTGCGTCCTGCCGGGCGAGATTCCCTCCCCAGGGAGCTGCTCGGCGGGAACCGCTGGAGGAGCGGGAGGGGTGGAACGCGCCGGGAGCATGAACAACGCGATCTCCTCGGACGGCTCGCGGATCTTCTGGTCGGCTTCGGACACCGCCCCCGCCCCCCTCTACGTCCGCATCGACGGAGCCGAAACGGCGCAGATCTCCTCGACTGCCACCCTCTTCTGGACCGCAGCCGCAGACGGCTCGAAGGCGATCTACTCGGTCGATGAGGATCTCTTCGAATACGACGTTGACACCGAAGACGAGAACTTGATCGCCGAAGACGTGATCAGCGTTGCCGGCGCCAGCGAGGATGCGCAGCGGATCTACTTCGCTTCGACCAAAGTCCTCACCGGGGAAGAGCAAAACAGCGAGGGACAGAAAGCCGAAGCAGGAAAAGCGAACCTTTACCTCTACGAGAAAGACGCAGGCTTCGAGTTCATCGGCATCCTGCCCCCGGTTGATGCGCTGCCCGCAGAGGCTTCTCCGATCTCCCGCTATCCCAGCACCAGGCTCTCCCGGGTCACCCCCGACGGCAATCACTTCGTCTTCATGTCGCGCGGCAGCCTCACCGGCTACGACAATCGCGACGCCGCCAGCAAACAGCCGGACTTCGAGGTGTTCCTCTACGACGCGGCTGAGGACGAGTTGCTCTGCGCCTCCTGCAACCCCTCAAACTCCCGGCCCGAGGGCCGGGAGCTGACGCAGAAATTGCTGGAAAACCGCTGGGCGGCGGCGCGGATTCCCGTCTGGGCCTCTCAGCTCTACGGCTCCCGCGTCATCTCCGATGACGGCAATCGCCTCTATTTCAACAGCTACGACGCGCTGGTCCCGACGGACGCCAACGGCAAAGAGGACGTTTACCAGTGGCAGGCGCCCGGCAGCGGCAGCTGTACTGCGCAGAGCCCTACTTACCAGGAGAGCTCTGGCGGCTGCATCGACCTGATCTCATCGGGCAAAAGCCAGCAGGACTCTGAACTCGTTGACATCTCCCCTGACGGGCACGATGTCTTCTTCAAGACCTTCGAGAGCCTCGTCACCCAGGACCCCGGTCTGCGCGACATCTACGACGCGCGCATCGGAGGCGGCTTCCCGCCGCTGCCGCCGAAACCGGTGATCTGCGAGGGAGAAGCCTGTCCGCCCCCGCCTGTCCCCGCGCCGCCGGCTCCGGCTCCGTCGAGCCGAGCCCAGAGCCCCGGCAACGTGAAGCCGAAAACCAAGAAGTGCCCCAAGGGCAAGCACAAGGTCAAGCGCAAGGGCAAGGTCCGCTGCGTGAAGAACAAGCGCTCCAAAGGCAAGGCCGGCAAACGAGCCAACAAGAACCGGGGGGCCGGACGATGAAGCGCCTCGTCTTCCTTCTCTCGCTCGTCCTCTGCCTCTGTGGGGCCCTCGCCTCTACGGCCTCGGCCGCCTTCGATCTGGATGAAGTCGACGTCAGCTTCGAAAACGGCGATGAAACCCTGACGCTACAAGCCGGCTCCCACCCTTTCCAGATGGCGACGAGCCTCGGCGTCAGCACCGAAGAAACCCTCGAGGGGAGGGTGCCCGAAGGCGAACTCCGCAACCTCACGATCTCCCAGATCGAGGGCTTCGTCGGCAACCAGACGGCCGTCCCCACCTGTTCGCAGGCCGCCTTCGCCGATCGTTTTGAAGGTCGGCCGGCCTGCGGAGACGAGAGCGCCGTTGGCTATGCCGCCATGGAAGCTGAATACGAGGTCATCCCCACGGGCGCGGGGGACAACTTCTTCCATGTCCCCGTCTACAACCTCGATCCGCCCCCAGGCGTCGCCGCCCAGCTCGGCTTTGTCGTCCTCAACGTGCCGATCACGATCGACGTCACCGTCAACCCCGCCCCGCCCCACAACCTGATCGCGACGCTGAAGGAGGTGCCGCAGGCGGTCCTCCTCTACCGCTCCAAGGTCGTTCTCTGGGGTAACCCCGCCAGCGACGTCCATAACTCACTGCGCGGCGACTGCCTGGGCGAAGTGGCAGACACCACTCCAGAGCCCGTCTCGCTCGGCGAGTGCGATGTCGACCTCCCTGAAAAAGCCTTCCTCACGCTCCCCCGCGCCTGCGACGGGCCGCTTTCCACCGTCTTCACCGCCCTCTCCTGGAAAGAGGAGGTGGCCGATGAGGTTGCCCCGATCCACGACGAAGGCGGGCCCAAGGGGATCCAGGGCTGCAAAGGCCTCGGCCTCGACGCCGGCATCACCGCCCGGCCCACCAGCGCCGCCGCCTCCTCGGCAAGCGGCCTCGACTTCGGCCTCAACACCGAAGACAAAGGTCTCGTTCAACCCGACCGAACAGGCCCAATCCGACGTCCGCAAGGTCGAAGTGACCCTGCCGGAGGGGATGGCGATCAACCCCTCCTCGGCCAACGGCCTGCAGGCCTGCACCTTCGCTCAGTACCAGGCCGAGGGCCCGCTGTGGAACCCGGCCGCCGGCTGCCCTCAGGCCTCGAAGATCGGCAGCGTCGAAGTGCGGACGCCGCTTCTCTCCGACGCCCTCCATGGCGACCTCTTCGTCGCCTCTCAGGACGACAGCCCCTTCAACACCCTTTTCGCCCTCTACATGGTGATCCGCAGCGAACGCTATGGGGTGGTGGTGAAGCAGGCCGGCAAGGTCGAGCCCGACCCGCAGACGGGGCAGCTGCACTCGACCTTCGACAGCGTTCCCCAGCTGCCGTTCTCCCACTTCGACGTCCACTTCCGCGAAGGGCCGCGCTCGCCGCTGAGCACTCCCGAACGCTGCGGCGCCTACACCACCACCGCCACCCTGACCCCGTGGTCGGGAGATCCGCCGATCGTCGAGACCGACAGCTTCCAGGTCACCGCCGGCCCCGGCGGCGGTCCCTGCCCGGGCGCCGAGCTTCCCTTCGGCCCGAGCCTCTCCGGCGGCACCCTGGACAGTCAGGCCGGCGCCTACTCGCCCTTCACCATGCGCATCACCCGCGCTGACGGCGAGCAGCCGATCACCCGGCTCGACTCGGTTCTGCCCAGCGGCGTGGTCGGCAGGATCGCCGGGGTCGGGCGCTGCTCGGATGCCGCGATCGCGGCCGCCAAGCAGAAGAGCGGCCGGGCAGAGCTCGCCGCGGCCAGCTGCCCCGCCTCCTCGCGGATCGGCACGATCAGAGCCGGCGCGGGGGTGGGCTCGGTCCTCACCTACGTTGACGGCTCGCTCTATCTCGCCGGTCCCTACAACGGCTCGCCGCTCTCGGTCGTCGCCGTCACCCCGGCGGTCACCGGTCCGTTCGACCTCGGCACCGTCGTCATCCGCGAGGGCCTGAACCTGAACCCGACCACCGCCGAGGTCGAAGTCTCCGGCGCGGGCTCGGAAGGGACGATCCCCCGCATCCTCAAGGGCGTGCCGCTGCAGCTGCGCGACCTGCGGGTGGAAATCGACCGACCCCGGTTCACCCTGAACGCGACGAGCTGCGAACCGAAGACGCTGAAGGCGGCTCTCTTCGGCTCCTCCCTCCTCGCTTCCCTGACCGATCGCTACCAAGCCCGAGGCTGCGGCGCTCTCGGCTACAAGCCGAAGCTCAGCCTGAAGCTCCTGGGCGCCACCAAGCGCGGCCAGTTCCCCTCGGTCCGCTCGACCCTCGTCCCCCGCTCGGGGGATGCCAACACCAGCCGCGCGGTCGTCACCCTGCCGCCCTCCCAGCAGATCGAAAACGCCCACATCAACAACCCCTGCACCCGGGTGCAGTTCGCCGCCGATGCCTGCCCCAAGTCTTCGATCCTGGGCAAGGCCAAGGCGGTCTCCCCGCTGCTCGACGCGCCGTTGCAAGGCCCGGTCTACTTCCGCTCCAACGGCGGCGAACGCGAACTGCCCGACATCGTCGCTGACCTGAACGGTCAGTTCCGGATCATCCTGGTCGGTTTCATCGACACCAAGGGCAAGCGGATCCGCACCACCTTCGCCAATGTTCCCGACGCCCCCGTCTCGAAGTTCACCCTCAACCTCCTCGGCGGCAAGCGCGGCCTGCTCGTCAACAATCGCAACCTCTGCAAGGGCAAGCAGCGGGCAAAGCTCGCCCTGACCGGCCAAAACGGCCGCCGTCACGTGACCCAGCCGGTGCTGAAGACGAGCTGCAAGAAGAAGGCCAAGAAGGGCGGGCGCGGGCGCTAGCCAACCAGCGCTCGCAAGGCTGGGCCTACGTCGAGGGGGACTCGAATCCCATCAGACCGAAGGTGGCCCGGAGCTTGGCTCCGTCCCCCCGCGCCTCGCTGTCGGCGCCGATCTGCATCAGGGCTTCGAGGCAGGAGTTCACAAGCTCGACCGCCTCGCGCCATCCGGTCTCGTCGAGCTCGAGGGTGATGTTGCTGAGGTGGCGGTCGGTGCGGGCGTCAAAGGTCCCCGCTTCCAAAGCCTCTTTGATCGCCCGGTTGAGCACGTCGAGGCCGGCGACGCTGATGCCGCTGCGGGCATCCTCCGGCAACTGCGCCCAGAAGTCATCGCCCAGGTAGGGCTGGACCGCGCCGCGGTAGAAGTGCTCAGTGGCGCCGCGGACCTGGCGCGTCTCGACGAGGTCGATCAGGCCCAGCTCATGGAGGACCCGGACGTGGTAAGCGACGTAGCCGACGGCCTCGCCCAGTTCGGTTGCCAGTTCGCTGGGGCTCGCCACCCGCTGGTTGAGGACGGTCAAGGCCCGTGCCCGGACGGGGTGAACGAGGGCCTTGAGGAGATTCGAGTCATCCCCCGTAAACGACGGTTCGAGCCTCTCCACAGACTTTCCCTTGCCAGCTCGTTTCTTCGCCACCGGATCCCCTCCCTCAAGCGTTTGGTGCCGCGCTATTGATCAAGCATATTCGGTTCAAAGGGTACGTACTCCCAAATTGGGGAGCGTTTCCCAGAGAGATCTCCATTAGTGGAAATGGCTCCACTAAAGTGCCGCGGCGCATAGCGGCGGCGGGGGCGCCGCCGCGTGGCTCTGAAAGGGGGTGGAGTCCGTGGCGATTCAGAAAGCCGCAAGCGTTGCGCCGCTTCTCCAGGTGACGAAGATCGGCTAGCGCTTCGGCGCTAACTCGGATGCCGCCCGCCGCATCTCCTCCAGAGATTCAGCCTGGGTAATGGAGGAGATCGCGGCGGGGGGACCACCGGCCGAACTCAGCTCGGCGGTGGCACCTGCGACGCCATCTGGGTGTAGCCGGTGGCGCTGGGGTGGATGCCGGTGTCGCCGTTGATCACCCACGGCGGTCCACCGCCGGCCGGACCGGAGCAGAACGAAAGAACATGGTCCTCGAGCTCGTCCTGGGTCCCTTCGGACTGCACGCTCGGGCCGTCGACGGGGTAGAGGCGGCAGGTGTAGCGGGACGGGAAGACCGGCGAGAGGTTGACGCCGACGTTGAAGTGGGGAGGGGTCACGATCCGCAGGCGGGCGGGGCTGACTTCGGCGGCGACCGAGGCGATTTCGTCGTTGAGGAACTGGCCCACTTCGGCGATCTGGGTGGAGCTGTAGGCGAGCGCGCTCCAGGGCACCGAGAGGTGGTACTGCATCAGGTAGACCGTCGCGCTCGTCTTGTCGACGAGGTCTGTGTAGACCTTCTTCAGGTTCTTCCGCAGTTCGACCCTGGCGAATTCCTTTTCGATGCATTCCCGGAAGTTGCCGAAGATCGCGCATTCCATGTTTTCCTCGCCGAAGAGCACGTTGGAGAGCAGAGGATTGGCGCCGAGCGTGAGCAGGATGTAGTCGGGGTCTTCAAGCTCGATCTTCTTGGTGGCTTCGTAGAATTCGCCGCCGGGCGCCCAGTTGCGCGGTTCCGAGCCGCTGACCGCGTAGTTCTTGTAATTGGTGACTCCGTGTTCGTTCGCCCACTGGGCGGCCCAGGAGACGTTGTTGGCGAGGCCGTAGTCGGCGGCGTAGACGGGCGACTCTTCTTTCGATTCCTTGTCGAAGGAGTTGGACGAGCAGGCGTCGTTGAACCTCCTCGCGGCGGGGCGGCAGTCGTCGAGATCTTCGAACCGCATCTGCTTGCCGGTCGAGTAGTAGCCGAAGCCGGCGGTGACCGAGTCGCCGAGGGCGCGGACGACGGCACCGCCGGCGGTGCCGACGGTGATCTGGACGTCTGCGGGGATCGGGCCCTCCGAAGCACCGGCGGAGCCATGGCCGATCAGCCTTCCGCTTAGCTGAAGGTGGTCGCTGCCTCGGAATCGCTTGGCGGCGGTGTAGACGAGGCGGCCTTGGCGGATGCGGACCTTGCCGCGCCGGGGATGGACGCCGACCTTCCAGCCGACCTCGCCGCCGCAGACGGGCAGCGGCACCGAGACGCGTCGCCCCGGTCGCAGGCGCAGCGGCGGAATCGTGCTGCAGGTTCGGGCGTGGCGCGGGCGTTGCCGCAGGCGCCGCACCGCTTCGTCAAGCGCGTGGAGGTCGACCCTGCCGTCGGCGCCGACGTCGACGACGGCGCGCGCCAGCACCCGCGCCGCGAGCCCGTCGCGCAGGCGGGAGGCAGCGGAGTCGCCGAGGTCCAACCGGTGGACGAACGTGAACAATTGCCGCCGCTCCGGGATCTGTCTGGGCCCGCTGTGGAGGCGGTCGCGCAGGACCCAGCTGCCCACGGTCCCGTGGCCGGGATCGAACAATCTCACGAGCGTTTCCACCCGCCGTCCGGCGAGCTGGATCCCGTAGCGCACCGACACCAGGACCGAAGTGGAGCCTTCTGAGGAGCTGACGACGACGCGCCCGATCCCCGCGTAGCCGGGAGCCGCCTGCGCGGGGGTGCTCGATCCCAGCGTCAGCAGGCTCGAAAGGGCGAGGATGAGGACGAACCGGCGGCGAGTCATCGCCGGCATCATCGCGGCTTGCCCCGCTGGTAGAGCCAGCGGCGGAACAGCGGGTCGAGGTTGCGTCCCGAGATCTCCTCCGCCAGGGCGATGAACTCGCCGATGTCGGCGCTGCCGTGACGGTGATCGGTTGCCCAGCGCCGCAGCAGGCGCAGCATCGGCCGGGTCCCGATCTTCCGCCGCAGCGCCTGCAGGGCCATCGCACCGCGGACGTAGACGGAGGTGTGGAAGAGATCCTCGGGCTTGCCGGGCCGACCCGAGGGCGGGTCCCAGAACTTCTCGTTCGAAGCGGGCACCCGGTAGAGGCGCTTGAAGATCTCCTCAGCGCTACGGCCGCCGTGGCGCTCGGCGTAGTACCACTCGGTCCAGGTCGCGAACCCCTCGTTGAGCCAGATGTTGGGCCAGCGCTCGATCCCGACCGAGTCGCCGAACCACTGGTGGGCGGTCTCGTGGACGAGCAGCGTCAGCTCCGGGACGAAGGCGTAGATCGGCCTGCTCTGGGTCTCCAGCGCGTAGCCGAGCTGCGGCGCGTAGTCGACGATCGAGCCGGCCGAGTCGAACGGGTAGTCGCCGAACAGCCGGCTCTCGAACCGGATCACCTCGGCCAGCTCCGCCAGCGGCCTGCGCGAGCGGCGCTCGAAGCGCGGGTCGACCAGGGTCCAGGTCGGGAGGTTGCCGATCCGGCCCTTGACGATACGGCCGCGGCCGATGTCGAGGAGGGCGAGATAGGTGCTCATCGGCGCGCCTTCCCGCCAGCGCATGGTTACCGCGGGCCCCTCGTTCTCGCTGCGCAGCTGGCGCCCGTTGGCGATCGCCTTCAGCCCATCGGGGACGGTGATCGCAAAGTTGAAGCCTGCCTTGTCGCCGGGGACGTTGTTGCAGGGAATCCAGGCCGCCGTTCCCTGCGGCTCGCCGACCGCGATGGCGCCGTCGTCGGTCGGCAACCAGCCCTCCGGCGTCCCGTCGGGGTCGACGATCTTCGGCGGCAGGCCGCTGTAGCGGACGGTGGCGGAGAATTCGGTGCCCTTCCCGATCGGTGCGGCGGGGATCACCGTCAGCTTGCCGGGGCGGCGGCGGAAGCGCGCCGCTTTGCCGTCCACCTCGACCTCGCTGACCCGGGGGCCGAAGAAGTCGAGCGAGAAGCGGCGCAGGCCGGTGGTCGCCGTGGCTCTGACCTCAGTCGAGGCTTTGATCCGGCCGCCCCTCGGCTTGTAGGTGAGCGCGACGCTGTATTCGAGCGCGTCGTAGCCGTCGTTGCCGGCTCGCGGGAAGAAGGGTTCGTCCTTCGGCTTCGCCGCCAGAGCGCCGACCGTCCCGGCCAAAACGAGGAGCGCGGAGCAGATGACCACGAGGCTGAGACGGGTAGAGCGCAAGAATCGATCCTATGGCCAAGACGAAGAAGCAACTCGAGGAATACGAGCGCAAGCGGGACTTCGGGAAGACCTCCGAGCCGGCACCGAAACGCCGCGGCAAGAAGAAGGGCGCGCCGCGCTTCGTCGTCCAGGAACACAGCGCCCGGCGCCTGCACTGGGACCTGCGCTTGGAGCACGAGGGCGTCGCCGCCTCCTGGGCGATCCCGAACGGGATCCCGGAAGACCCCTCGGAAAACCGCAAGGCGGTCCACACCGAGGACCACCCGCTCGAGTACCTGGACTGGGAAGGCGAGATCCCGAAGGGGGAGTACGGGGCCGGGACGATGACGATCTGGGACTCCGGCACCTACGAGCTGGAGAAGTGGGAGCCGGGGAAAGTGATGGTCGACTTCGACGGCGAGCGGCTGCAGGGGCGCTACGCGCTCTTCCGCGCCGGCAAAGCCGAGAAGGACTGGATGATCCACCGGATCGACCCGCCGGCGCGCGAGCGGGACCCGTTTCCGGAGAACGTGGTGCCGATGCTGGCGCGGCTCTCGACCCTGCCGCGCGACGACGGCAAGTGGGCGGTCGAGGTGAAGTGGGACGGGGTCCGGGCGATCGCCTACTGCCAGCCCGGGCGGGTGGAGCTGCAGACCCGCAACCTCAACACGGTCACCGCCCAGTACCCCGAGGTGCGCCGGATCTCGCGGGCGCTGGGCTCCCACGACGCCGTCCTCGACGGGGAGCTGGTCGCTTTCGACGAGGACGGCAAACCCAGCTTCGAGCGGCTGCAGCAGCGGATCCACAACACCGACGAGAACGTGGTCAAGCGGCGGATGAAGTCCCACCCCGTCGTCTACGTCGTCTTCGATCTTCTTTATCTGGACGGCGAGGACCTGACCTGCGAGCCCTACAGCCGCCGCCGCGAGCTGCTCGAGGGGCTGGAGCTCTCCGGCGAGAACTGGCAGACGCCGGGCCACTCGGTCGGCCACGCCGAGGAGTTGCTGGCGGCGAGCAAGGAGCAGGGACTGGAGGGCGTGATGCTGAAGCGCATTGACAGCGTCTACGTCCCCGGCAAACGCACCGGCGCCTGGCTGAAGGTGAAAAACACCAGCCGCCAGGAGATGGTGGTTGGCGGCTGGACGCCCGGCGAAGGCCGCCGCAAGAAACAGCTCGGCGCGCTCCTGGTCGGCTACTTCGAAGAGGACGGAGGCCGAGCCGGTGCTGCGCTACGGCGGCAAGGTCGGGACCGGTTTCAGCGCCGCCGACCTGACCGCGCTGACCGCGCGGCTGGCGCCGCTGGAGCGGAAGCAGAGTCCCTTCGGCGCCGGTCCGAAACCGCCCAAAGGCGCCCACTTCGTCGAGCCCTGTCTGGTCGCCGAGATCGAGTTCCGGGAGATGACCGGCGAGGGGATGGTGCGCCACGGCGCCTACAAGGGCCTGCGCGAGGACAAGCCGGCGACCGAGGTGGCGCTGGAGCGCGCGACCGATCCCGAGGGCGAGTCGCTGACCGCAACCGCCAGCAAACGACCGCGCAACAAAGCCGCGGTCACGGTCGACGGCCACGAGCTCGAACTCTCCAACCTCGACAAGGTCCTCTACCCGCGGGCCGGCTTCACCAAGGGCGAGCTGATCGACTGGTACGCCCGCATCGGCGAGGTCCTGCTGCCGCACCTGCGTGGCCGGCCGCTGACCTTGAAGCGGTATCCGAACGGGGTCGAAGAGAAACACTTCTACGAGAAGCGCTGCCCCAGCCACCGGCCCGAGTGGGTGACCACGGCAAGCGTCTACAGCGAGCGCCACAAGGAAGAGATCGACTACTGCGTGGTCGAGGACCTGCCGACCCTGGTCTGGCTCGCCAACCTCGCCGACATCGAGCTCCACACCTCGCTCTCGCGGGCGGCGGCGATGGAGCGGCCGACGGCGATGGTCTTCGACCTCGACCCCGGCGCCCCCGCCGACATCCTCGACTGCGCCCAGGTCGCGGTCTGGCTGCAGGGGATGTTCGAGCAGCTAGGGCTCAGCTGCTACCCGAAGACCTCGGGCTCGAAGGGAATGCAGCTCTACGTCCCGCTCAACTCCGACGCCACCTACGAGCAGACGAAGCCGTTCGCGAAAGCGGTCGCCGAGACGCTGGAGCGCAAGTTCGGAGACCGCGTCGTCTCGCAGATGTCGAAGGCGAAACGGCCCGGCAAGGTGCTGATCGACTGGAGCCAGAACGACGTCCACAAGACCACGGTCTGCGTCTATTCGCTGCGGGCGAAGGAACGGCCGATGGTCTCGACGCCGCTGGAGTGGGACGAGGTCGCGGCGGCGTTGGAGGGGGGCGAGGCGGAGGCGCTGGCCTTCGATCACGCCGCCGTGCTGGAACGGGTCGCGGCCAAAGGCGACCTCTTCGCGCCGCTGCTGAGCGAGGAGCAGGAACTGCCCGGTTAGGAACTCCTCTCTAACGGGCAATGAGGGGCCATGGAGAGGAACGAGAGAGTCGAATCGCTGGCCCGGGAAAACCCGACGCCGATCGCCCTGGCGGCGGCCTTCGTCGCCGGCGTGGTCTTCGCGCGAATCGCCTCTCGCCGGGGATAGGGGGGACGGATGACCGAGAACGGACGCAGTGACGAGGGACGCATCGACACCGGCGGCGAGGTCCGCCGCGACTACGCCCCCGAGGGCGAGGCCTCGAAGTCGGGCCTCGGCGCGACCCTGAAGCGGACGCTGACCGAGTTCCAGGAGGACAACCTCAGCGACTGGGCGGCGGCGCTCACCTACTACGGCCTGCTCTCCCTGTTCCCGGCGCTGATCGCGATGCTCTCGCTGATCGGCATCTTCGGTGATCCCAAAACGACCACCGACACGCTGACCGAAATCATCACCGAACTCGGTCCCGAGTCGGCGGCGGAAACCTTCGAAGGCCCGATCGACTCGATCGTCAAAAACCAGGGCGCGGCCGGGTTCGCCTTCATCTTCGGACTCGCCGCGGCGCTGTGGTCGGCCTCCGGCTACGTCGGTGCCTTCACCCGCGCCTCCAACATCATCTACGAGACCCCCGAGGGGCGGCCCTTCTGGAAGCTGCGGCCGCTGCAGATCGTCGTCACCCTGGCGATGATCATCCTGATGGCGCTGCTCGCGATCGGTCTCGTCGTCAGCGGCCCGGTGGCGGAAGCGATCGCCGGTCCCGTCGGGCTCAGCAGCACCGCGGTCGACGTCTGGAACATCGCCAAGTGGCCGGTGATGGCGCTGGTCTTCATCGTCATGGTCGACCTCCTCTACTACTCGACCCCGAACGTGAAGCTGCGCGGCTTCAAGTGGGTCACCCCCGGCGCGATCCTCGCGATCGTCGTCTGGGCGATCGCCTCGGCCCTGTTCGCCCTCTACGTCGCCAACTTCGGCTCCTACGACAAGACCTACGGCACCCTCGGCGGCCTCGTCGTCCTCTTGCTCTGGTTCTGGATCACCAACCTGGCGATCCTCTTCGGCCACCAGATGAACGCCGAGCGCGAGCGCAGCGCCGAGATCGAGGAAGGTGTGCCGCGGGCCGAGAAGGAGATCCAGCTCGAGCCGCGCGACGATCCGAAGGATCAGAAGACCACCTAGCCAGGAGGAACCTTGAGATGAAGTTCATCTTCGCCCCGATCAGCATCGTCCTCGGTCTGATCGCCGGGTCCATCGGCAAGAAGATCTTCGAACAGGTCTGGGGCCTGGTCGACGACATCGAGCCGCCAAAGCCCGAGCACCGTGAGTTCTCCTGGCCGAAACTGATCGCGGCGCTGGTCGTCGAGGGGGCGATCTTCCGCCTCGTCAAAGGTCTCGTCAACCACGGAACCCGCACCTCGTTCGCGAAATTGACCGGCACCTGGCCGGGCGAGGAGCGTCCCGAGCGGGAGTGAGATCGGGTTGGGCGGGGTAAGTGTGGATTGCACCAGTCGTTCAATGCAAACCACGAACGGAGGAGCAGATGAACACCAGGGCGGATAGAGCAGACAGAGGAGGCATCGGCGGGATCACGTTGGGGGGCATCCTCGTGATCATCGGGATCCTGGTGGCACTCTTCTGGAGCCTCCTGCTGGGGATCATCATCGTCTTGATCGGGCTGATCGCATTCGGCGGCTTCGCCCGCGGGAAGTGGTACTGACGCCGCGCCACCCGCGGTAGTCGGACTTCGCCCGCCCCTCGGCGCGATCGACGTCGAGGGGCGGGCAGACCTGTTGTAAGGTCAGCCTCAAGTTGTCAGGGGGATTCTCGCGAACCGCTCGCATCGCCTCGATCGCCACCGCGGTTGTGGTCGTCTTCCTCGCCTGGCTGTTGGTCGGCCTCCTCCAACGCCGGGATCGCCTTCTTCTTCTCGGTCCCGATCGGCCTCACCGCCTGGTGGTACGGCCGCCGCGCCGCGCTTGCGGTGGCGCTGATCTGCGCCGCCCTCTTCGCGGTCGGGGACCTGATCCATCCGGTCTCGGAATTCGCCGTCGCCCTGGCGCTCCGTACCGCCTTCTTCCTCGCCGTGGCGATGCTGGTTTCCTGGGCCGGGGAGCGGCTGGTCACCCTCGAGCACTCGGCCGAGGAACTGGAGGCGATCCGGGCGGCGCTGGCGCCGGCGGAACTGCCGGACCTGAAGGGAGTCGAACGCGGGGGCGGCGTTCGTTCCCTCCGAACTCGGCGTCTCCGGTGACTTCTATCTGCTCACCAACGGCCCCGACGGCTCGACCGTCGCGATCGTCGGCGACGTCGTCGGGCACGGTCCCGAGGCGGCCCGGCTGGCGACCTTCATCCGAGCCCGCTTCGCCGCCCTGGCCGCCAACAGCAGCGACCCGGCGGAGCTGTTGAAGCTGATCAACACGGCGCTCGCCGAGCGGCCCGGGGACCGGCAGGAGCTGGTCAGCGCGGTGTGCGTCCGCATGCACCCCGCCGAGGGGACCGTCTGCTGGTCGCGGGCGGGCCACCCGCCGCCGTTGCGGTTGCCCGAGCTGGAGGAGCTGACAGCTGACGGCTCGACCTTCCTGCTCGGCGCCGAGGAGAGGCTCGAGCTGGAGAACACCGAGAGCTCGATCGAAGGCGGGAAAGGCCTGGTCGTCTACACCGACGGGGCGACCGACGTCCGTCAGGGACGGCAGATGCTCGGCCTCGAGGGGTTGATCGGGGTGCTGTCCCCGCTCTCGGGACTGGGGGCGCGGGCGATGGCGAGCGAAGCGGAAAAGACGATCCTCGCCTGGGCCGATCGGCCGATCCGAGACGACCTCTGCCTGGTGGTGCTGAAGCCGGAAGCGGCGTGAAGTTCGCGGTCACCAACCGGATCCCGGACTCGGCGGTGGAGCTGCTGCGGCAGGTGGGGGAGGTGCAGCAGGACGAGCGGGAGACGGCGATCCCGCGCCGGGACCTGCTCGAGCTGGTGGCGGGGACCGACGCGGCGCTGACGTTGCTGCACGATCGCGTCAACGCCGAGCTGCTCGACGCGGCGGGGCCGCAGCTGCGTTGCGTCGCCAACGTCGCCGTCGGCTACGACAACGTCGACCTCGCGGCGGCGGCGGAGCGGGGAGTGGTCGTCACCAACACCCCGGGGGTGCTCGACGACGCCACCGCCGATCTGACCTGGGCCCTGCTCCTCGCCACGACCCGGCGCCTCGGCGAGGGCGAGAGGCTGGTCCGCTCCCCGCACCCCTGGAGCTGGGGGATGTCCTTCATGCTCGGCAGCTCGCTGCGCGGGAAGCTGCTGGGGATCGTCGGTCTCGGCGGGATCGGCCGGCGGGTGGCGGAGCGGGGCCGGGCCTTTGGGATGCGAATCGGCTACCACTCGCGCCACCCGGCACCGCTGGAGGTGGCGGCGGCGCTCGAGGCCGAGCGGATGCCGCTGCAGCGGTTGCTGGCGGAGGCCGATGTGCTCAGCCTGCACTGCCCGCTGACTCCGGAGACCCACCACCTGATCGGGGCACCCGAGCTGGAGGCGATGAAGCGGAGCGCGGTTCTGGTCAACGCCGCCCGCGGGCCGATCGTCGACGAGGGGGCATTGGCCGGGGCGCTGGCGGCGGGGCAGATCGCGGCCGCGGGGCTGGACGTCTACGAGCATGAGCCGCGGGTGGAGCCACGACTGCTGTCGCTCGAGAACGTCGTGCTGACGCCGCACCTGGGCTCGGCCACGATCGAGACCCGGACCGCGATGGCCGAGTTGGCGGCCCGCAACGCGATCTCTGTACTTGGTGGCCATGGGCCGCTGACCCCGATCGCGTCACAATGAAACCGGTGAGCGCGGTCGCGGCCAAGCGCACGATCTGCCACTGGATCGGGGATGAGGAGAGGACTGGCTCCTCATCCCGGACCGCGCCCGTCTGGAATCCGGCCACGGGCGAGCTGCAGGCCGAGGTGTTGCTCGCCGAGCCAGCCGACGTCGATGCGGCGGTGACGGTCGCACGGGCCGCCTTCGAGGAGTGGTCCCAGGCCTCGCTCAGCCGCCGCGCCAAGGTCATGTTCGCCTTCCGCCAGCTGCTGGATGAGAACGTCGAGGAGCTGGCGCGGATCGTCTCCTCCGAGCACGGCAAGGTGCTGGAGGACGCAATCGGGGAGGTCTCGCGCGGCCTCGAGGTGGTCGAGTTCGCCTGCGGGATCCCGCAGCTGCTGAAGGGGGAGTACTCCGACCAGGTGTCCTCCACCGTCGACGCCTGGTCATTCCGCCAGCCGCTCGGCGTCTGCGCCGGGATCACCCCGTTCAACTTCCCGGCGATGGTGCCGATGTGGATGCACCCGGTCGCGATCGCCTGCGGCAACACCTTCGTCCTCAAGCCTTCGGAGCGCGACCCCTCGGCCTCGAACCTCGTCGCCGAGCTCTACGCCGAGGCGGGCCTGCCGGCCGGCGTCTTCAACGTCGTCCACGGCGACAAGGTGGCGGTCGACGCGCTGCTCGACCACCCCGGCGTGGCGGCGGTCTCCTTCGTCGGCTCGACCCCGATCGCCTCCTACGTCCACGCCCGGGCGACGGAGAAGCGCAAGCGGGTGCAGGCGCTGGGCGGGGCGAAGAACCACGCGGTGGTGATGCCCGGCGCCGACCTCGGCTACGCGGCCGACCAGCTCGCAGCCGCGGGCTTCGGCTCGGCGGGGCAGCGCTGCATGGCGATCTCGGTCGCGGTCGCGGTCGGCGACTCGGGCGACCCGCTGGTAGAGGAGGTGGGGCGGCGGGCGCGTGAGATCAAGGTTGGTCCCGGTCTCGACCCCGGCTCGGAGATGGGGCCGGTGGTGACGCCGCAGGCACGCGACCGGATCGTCGACTACATCGGCCAAGGCGCCGAGGCGGGCGCGCGGCTGACGGTCGACGGTCGCGAGCTGGAGATGGACGGCGGCGGCTTCTGGGTCGGGCCGACCCTGATCGACCGGGTCGAGCCGGAGATGTCGGTCTACCGCGACGAGATCTTCGGCCCGGTCCTCTCGGTCGTCCGCAGCGGCGGTCTCGACGAGGCGATCGAGTTGATCAACCGCAACCCCTACGCCAACGGTGCCGCGATCTTCACCGGCTCCGGCCACGAGGCGCGCCGCTTCCAGCGCGAGGTCGAAGTCGGGATGATCGGGATCAACGTCCCGATCCCGGTGCCGATGGCCTTCTACTCCTTCGGCGGCTGGAAGGACTCCCTCTTCGGCGACCACCACATCCACGGCCCCGAGGGCATCCGCTTCTACACCCGCGGCAAGGCAATCACCAGCCGCTGGCCGGCCACCAACGCCGCCGGTCCCGGCGACGCCGGCTCGATGCACTTCCCGACCTCGAGCTGATTCACCGAATCTGTCTCCGTCCCCCTTAGAGGGGGTCTAAGACAGATTCGCCGAGGCGCCGGCCTGTCCCACGGCTACGGCCAGGCGATCGTGGACCTCGCGCGCCTGCTCGCGCGACATCGTCGGCCGCTGCCGCGAGAAGAAGCTGGGGAGCATCCGCGCCGGCATGATCGTCACCCCTTGCCGCGTCACCGGCGGGGACTCGATCAGGTACGCCCGGCTGAAGACAAGGAGTGGCCGGGCCTCGATTCCGGTTTTCTCTTCCAGCACCTTCTTCTCCGCGTAAGCCTGGCTGAGCATCTTCGGCTCAAGCCCATCGACTGAAAACCGGCCGGCGTGGCTCTTGGTCTCGACGGTGAAGACGCCGCTGGGACCGATCGCGATGTGGTCGATGTTGCCGCGTCCGAAGGAGACGTCGTGGAGCACGTGCCAGCCATCGGCTGAGAGCCCCTCGAGGATCTGCCCGACGTGCTCCTCGCCTTCCGCTCCTCGCCTCCAGCGGCCGAGGTCGCGTTCGACCTTTGGCCCCACCCGTAGGAAGGCGAGGATGGCGACGAGCTCCACCAGGACCAGTATCCAGCCGGGGACAAGCAGCATCCAACCGGCCAACAACGCGGCGATCGCACCCGCCACGATCCACAGCTCAACCATGGCGAAGTCCCGTACCTGCGAGCGGACGTACTGTCCGGCCACTCGCCTCGTTCCCATTTCGACACTCACCCGGGCATGTTCGGCGCGAGCCGCACAGAGCCTGAGTGCCGCAAGCGGATCTTCGGTTTGATGGAGTGCAACCGATGGAGTTGCTCGACACCAAGACGCTTCACGCCGGCAAGCACGTCGACTTCGTCTCCAAGCGCTACCGGCGCGAGGACGGGACCGAGGTCGAGCGTGAGGTCGTCGATCACCCTGGCTCGGTCGCCGTGCTTGCCCACGACGAGGAGTTCGCCTACCTGGTGGCGCAGCCGCGGGAGGCGGTGGAGGAGGACCGGCTGCTGGAGATCCCGGCGGGGACGCTGGACGTCGAGGGGGAGAGCGAGCTCGAGTGCGCCCGCCGGGAGCTGGCGGAGGAGGCGGAGCTGCAGGCCGAGGAGTGGAACCTCCTCCATGTCGTCTATCCCAGCCCTGGCTTCCTGACCGAGAAGGTGACGATCTTCGAGGCCACCGGGCTCTCGCCCGCCTCCGGCGAGCGCGACGACGACGAGGAGATCGAGATCGTCCGCCTGCCGCTGGCCGAAATCGAGGCGGCGCTGCCGGAGATCCGCGACGCGACCACGGTGATCGCCCTCTTTCGACTGCAGGAGAAGCTCTAGCCCGGAAGGCTCCTGGCTAGTCGTCGTAGCGGGTGGGATCCTCGAAGCGGCCCTGCTGCCCCGGCGCGGTCGGGGGCGAGCCCGAGTCGCAGTAGGCGAGCAGGCAGCTCCGCTTGCCCCAGGGGCCTTCGTAGGCGTTCCAGAGAGCCGGTTCGGCGCCGCGGGCGCGGGTCGGGAAGGTCTGCAGGCAGATCGACGCCCGGCAGGCGGCGGTGTCGTTGCCGACCCAACCGAACCCGCCGTCGTGGGAGTCCTCGTCGAGCTCGGAGTGCGTGGTCTGCTCGCAGTCCCCGAAGCAGGGGAACGGATAGGTGGCGTGGGTGCCCTTGGCGACGAAGGCCAGCGGCCGCGTCGAGGCGTCGTCGATCCGCGCCGTCAGCTTCCGCAGCCTCGGGCTCTTCTCCCAGCGGGTCCGCAGCTCTCCCCAGTCGTATCTGACGACGCTGTCGTGCTGGGCGTAGTGGACGGCGCGGATCTTCGGCTCTTCGCCGCTGCGGTCGACGACCACCGTCATCCCCTCCCAGTCGGACTGGTGGCTGAGGCAGGTGACGCCGGCGATCACGAAGCCCGCTCCGCAGATGATCCCGCCCCCGACCCCGACCGGGTTCTCCGGCAGGTACCACCAGTAGTCGAGGTAGAGCAGCAGCTCCCCGTCCCTGGCGATCGAGACCGGGTGCACGTAGATGGTGCTGTCGCTGCCCGGCGGCGCGCCGGGCACGGTCGGTTCCCGCGGGGGCGGGAGCTTGCCTTCCTGGGCCTTGAGTTCCCGCTTGGCCAGGGAGCGCAGCTCGTCCGCGTCCCGGGTTTCGAGCTGCAGGTGGGTCCCGCCGTTTTCCAGTTCCGAGGCGTCCCGGAGAGCGTCGCCGCAGTCGGTGGTGAGCTCGTCGCGGCAGAGCTTCACCCGGCCTTCGGCGAAGAGGCCGTCGATCGAGTGCGGCCAGGGCACTGGCTCCTCGTTGTCGAAGAGGAGGATCGGCCGGAAGGCGGTCGCCAGCCCGAGGTCCACCGGCGAGCTCGGCGACGACACCGCCAGTTGCACCGCCGCGTCGGTCACGCTCTGGCTTCCGAGGTCCTGGATCGAGACCACGCTGCCGGTCGGACCGAACGCCTCCCATTCCTCCAGTCGTTTCTCGTCAGCGGTCTGCAGCAGCGCGAAGGCCGGGGTTCCGGGCGCAGCGGCCGCCGCGATCCGCTGCCAGCGGCCGACTTCTCCCGCCTGGCTCGTCTCCCGGTCCGCCAGCGCGGCGGGATCCAGGCTGACCGGTTTGGTGCCGTCGACGAGGAGTAAGAGGACGGAATCCGTTTCCGGCGGTGGCGCCGGGGCTCCCCGCTGGACGGGTGCGGCGTCGCCGCGAGCGAGCGCATCCAGCGCCGCCTGCGGGTCGCTCGCCTCGAGCAGGGTCCACTCGACTTCTTCGCCGCGGGCGAAGCCGACCGAGTAGCGGACCTTGAACTTCCCCAGCGTCGGGGGTGGCGGCAGCTCCACCGGATCGGAGTGCCGCCGTCCGTCGCCGACGATCGCCACGTCGAGGCGGGAGGGGACCTGTTTGGCGACCGGAACCGGGTCGGCGTCCTCCTTTTCGAAGAGCCAGGGGACGACGAGGATGAGGCCGATCGCCAGCGCCGCCGCCAGCCAGGCCGAAGCCTTCTTCCTCCAGCCGGCTTTCCGCAGGTACCAGAAGGCGACGAGCCCGAACACCCCCAGCGCCCAGAGCAGCCCGAGGCCGATCGGCAGGTGACGCAGACCCCCCTGGTAGGCGAGGAAGTTGAGGCCGGCGAGGACTAGGACGGCCACCATCACCGCTCCCGCCATGTGGACCAGGAAGAGGTCCAACCGCGGCCAGGCCTTGGGCCACAACAGGAGCGCGGCCACCACCGCGACCGCGATGCCGATCGGGGTGCTGACCGCGTAAAAGATGCCGATCAGGCCGCAGGTCAGAGCGGCGACGACGGCGGCGAAGGTCGCTCCTTTCCACGGCCCGGACATGCGGCGCGCCACCCTACTGCTCGTTGAGTACTTCGGTGTTTTGGTGTTTAGTGCGCTCCGGTGGCGATTCGGAGGTACTGGTGGGCGGTTCTGCCGGCGGCGCTCGTGGCCGCCGGTCTGGTGGCGCTGGCGCTCGGGGCTGGCGGCGAGTCCTCCGAGCCGGTGGCCTCGACGGATCCGAACCCCGACTCCTCCTTCCGGCTCGCCGCCCTCGGCGATTCCTACATCTCCGGGGAGGGAGCCGGGCGCTTCCTCGAGGGGACCGACGAGTCCAACCACGACACCCGGAACAGGTGCCACCGCGCCGCGACCGCCTACCCCCTGGTGGTGGCGGAGCAGCTGGGGGCCTCGATGGTCCTGATCGCCTGCTCGGGGGCGTTGACCGGTCATGTCACCGGGGTCAACGCGGCGGGGGCCGGCTTTCCGCCCCAGTACCCGCGCAGCCGGGAAGGGGTCTTCGGATTGCGGGCGCAGCTTGTCGACCTCCGCGAGAAGACCCATGACCTCGACGCCGTCCTGATCAGCATCGGCGGCAACGACGCCGGCTTCAGCGAAATCGGACTCGCCTGCATCAGCCCCTTCGACTGCGCCAAGTCCGCCTCCTCCTGGTTCCAGCGACTCGAATCGCAGGTCTACCCGGCGATGGCGCGGACCTACGCTGCGGTGAAGGAGGCGGCGGCAGGCGCCGAGGTCTTCGCGATGACCTACCCGAGCCCGCTGCGGCCGCGGTACTGCGACGACCTCGCCGGGATCGAGAGGGAAGAGTGGAAGTTCCTCGGCGCTTTCATCGCGAAGCTGAACGAGAGCGTCGAACGGGCCGCGGCGGACGCCGGCATCAGGGTGATCGACCTCCACCGGGCTCTGGACGGTCACCGTTTCTGCGACCCCGGCGAGACGGGGATCAACTTCGTCCGGATCAAGATCGGGCCCGTCACCTCCATCGACGTGGCTCACCTCGCCGACTACTTCAAGGAATCCCTGCACCCCAACGTGCTCGGCCACGAGCTGATGGGAGAGGTCGTCCTGCCTCGCCTGCGGGCACTGCGGGCCGAAGCGCTGCCGCCACCTCCCGAGCCGGCTCCGGAGCTGCCGCCGCCGCCCTCCCCGGACCTCCCTCCGTCCTCCTACCCCTTTCCCGCCGGAACCGCCTGCCAGGGTGGTGAGCTCGCCGCCGTCCTGCCGGTGTTCGCCTCACCGGAGCAGCGCGAGGTCGGGTTCGTCGGCGTGCGGCCGGGCTCCACCGCGTGCTTCCGCGTCGAAGGGGCCGAATGGGAGTCGAGGCAGGTTGGCGCCGCCGGGAAGGTGCGCGTTCCCCTCGACCTCGCCACCGGCGTCAACGAAATCCTGGTCCGGGGCATCGGCGGCGGCTGGAAGCAGATCGTCGTTTCCCGCCTCGGCCCCAGCGGGTAGGCAGCGGGAGTGTTCCTCTTCTTCTCCAACAACCTCGGTTGCGGCGGCTCGCTGCTGGTCTCGGCTGTGGTGACGCTGATCCTGCTGCTGCTCTTCGGCGTGATCGAAATCGGCTAGCCGCCGGCCGGGTCAGCGACGGGGACGGCGTCTGACCGGACGCTCGCGGTTGGCGAGGGTGAGGCTGGCGAGGAATCTCATGATGGCCTCCTCCGTTCTTACACCGGCAAAGTTAGTTTGCCGGTGTCTTCAACACTAGCTAAACTGCTTAGCCAGTGTCAAGCTCGCTTAACAAAGTCGATCTCCAAGCCGAGGCGGATCTCCTCGTCGCCTTCGTCAACACCCGGGACTTGGAGGAGGAGACGGACTCGATCGCCGATCCCAAGCAGCTCGAGGCCTGGATCGCCGAGCGGACGGAGGAGTACGTGGGGCGACCCGGTGCCGAGGACCTCAAGCGGGTCCTCGGCCTGCGCGAATCGCTCCGCGGCCTGCTGCGGGCAAACAACGGGGGCGACGTGGACGAAGAGGCACTGCACCCGCTCCGCGAGGCCGTCGAGCGCAGCCGCTACCGCACCGCCATCTCCGCCGACGGCCACCTCAGCCTCGTCCCCGCCCGCTCCGACCTCTCCGGCTTCGAAGCCCGGCTCCTCCTCGCCCTCGAGCGCCTCCAGGCCCAGGGCGCCTGGCCCCGCCTCAAGGCCTGCACCGACGACGGCTGCCAGTGGGCCTTCTACGACGCCACCCGCAACCGCTCCCGCACCTGGTGCTCGATGGAGGAGTGCGGAAACCGCGAGAAGACGCGGCGGTACCGCTCAAAGCGGACCGACGGCGATAAACGCGTCAGGCGGCTTTGACGAGAAGTTCCTGCAGGGAGTCCAGATCGGCACTGAGGGTGCGCCACCCATCCTCCCAGCGAACATCAAAGGACTCACTCGGCTGGCAGAGATGCTCGGAGTTCTGGTGGATTCGCCGGCAGAGTTCCACGACTCGAACGAGTTGCTCAGGGGCGGTCTCAGCGAGCGTCCACTGGCCCGGCAGGCGCGGCTTCTCTAGATCCTGAGCCTCCGCGGTCGCTCTCGCGCAACTCAGCAGCGCCCGCCTCAAGCGGGAGCGGATGAGATAGGCGGCCCTGGGGTCCCCAGCGGACTCTCTGACCGCTTCGAGTTGTCGGATGGTGTTCTTGAACTCAGGCATCTAGTGCACCCACTTCATCGATGAGGGTCCGCACCCGTGCTGCCCAGCCTCTGACATCGGCAGTGAAGCGAGGATCCTCCAAGGGGATACCCTGATCCTCCGCACGTCGGAAACGGTAGAGCTCGACAAGATCCTCAACCTCCGCAGGGGAATAGCCCAGCCTTGGAAGCAGGAAGCGGAATGCCGAGGTACGTCCGAAATTTGGTTCGCCGAGTAGATAGCAGCCAAGGATAGCCGCGTGGCGAGCGGCAGTCGCCACTACCGCCAACTCGTAGGCGGGGGAGAAGTCGCCCTCCAGCGACTGTTCGACGTCCTCGAGCACTCTCCGGAAGGAAGCCAGCTCCAGCTCCCCACGCTGATAGTCGCCGAGCCCGTCCAGAAGTTCGCGCATCCGGCGCTGGGGCTGCTCGCGGAGCGGCCTTCCCTCGAGCTTCAAGTGATGAAGGAAAAGCGATCCATAGCTGGCCATGTGCTCCAGCTCCCGCCACCCGTATCGAGAAAGGGAGACCGGACCTTCCACCGGTATGTGGATATCGCTGGACGAGAGGGGTTCGTCGCTGGCGACCAGCACATCGACATCGCTTATCTCATCTCGATCCCCTCGGGCGGCGGATCCGTATAGCCAGATTTCGGAGTCGGTCATTTCCGTCTGATCCAGTTGAAGACAAGGGATACGAAGAGCCCGATGAACATCAGGCCGATGAACACCTCTGCTCCTGCCACCCATCTCGCGCCGCTGCCCGTGACCTTCACCTCCGAGAAGCCGGTTCCGGCGAGCAGGTTGTCGAAACTGAATAGGAGGTACTCGGCGGCAGAGAGATCGCTCCCGCCGTGGGCGAGTTGATCTGCGAAGAAAATCGCGAAGATGAGGGTGAAGAAGAGGGCTGCGAAGAGAAAGCTCCGGCCGAGGGTGAGTCCTTTCTCCCCGTACCCCCAGAGAATCCGGTTGAACTTCCGCCCTATCCACCTGCTCCCGGCCTTTGCCCGATCCAGGGGAGGGCGTTTTTTCTCGTAGTAGTCGCCACCGCTGGCCCAAAGAAGATTCCACTGATGCCGCTCGAAGGCCTTTTCCCCCAGCAATCGATAGTGACGAGCATCGCCCAGCTCCCCCGCGGCACCTGCCTCCCGCGCAAGCTCACCCGCCATTTCGAAGCGCAGGTTCGGATCCAGGGGCAGGCAGTCACCGAAGTATTTGAAGGGGATGAAGCAACCTCGGAACTGGGGGAACTCGAAGGTGTTGTCGAGGAAGTTGGGCCTGGGAAATTGGCAGTCGATGAACTTGCAGCCTTCGAACACACAATTGCTGATAGTCGTGTTCCGGAAGTAACAATCGATGAAGGAGCAGTTCACGAACCTGCATCGTTTGAGCTTCGCGTCCTTGAAACTGACGTTTGCGAAGGTGCAGTGTTCGAACACGCGACCCTCGGCCGTCTCTTTGTTGACCCTTTCGGCCGCATACAGCGCATCGACTCCGTTGATCGCCAGATCCAGCGGGCAGGGTTCGCGTCCGATCATCAGGGCCGAGCTCATCTCGACAGCTTATGCCGCGCACGGAGCAGGGCAGCGGGATCTCCCTTACCCGAAGGGCGGGGGACCGGAGCGCTGCGTAACCGCGATCCAAACATCAGGGAGACTTCCTGAATCGACCCCCTGAATTCACCGCAGACCGTGGGGAGGTCCCCTGAGCTCGAGCAGCTCGAGCTGCTGCTCGCCGGGCTGGACGGCGCTGCCTGCCTCGCGGTGGAGGGGGAGCCGGGGATCGGCAAGACCCATCTGCTGGGCGAGCTGCGGCGGCGCGCGGACGAGCGCCGGATGCTGGTCCTGGGCGGCACGGCGGCCGAGTTCGAGCGCGATGTGCCGTTCGCGCTCTGGACCGACGCCCTCGACGCCTACGTGGTCTCCCAGGACCCCGACGAGCTGGTGCCGGCGCCGATGCGCCCCGAGCTCGGCGGAGTGCTGCCGTCGCTGGCGGTCGTCGACGAACCGCCGGCGGTCGACGAGCGCTATCGCACCCACCGCGCCGTCCGCGCCCTGCTCGAGAACATCGCCGAGGGGCAGCCGCTGACGCTGATCCTCGACGACCTCCACTGGGCCGACCAGGCTTCCCTGGAGCTGATCGCCTCATTGCTGAAGCGGCCGCCCGCGGCCCCTGTCCTGCTCGCCCTCGGCTTCCGCAGCGGGCAGGCGCCGCCGACGCTTGCCGCGGCCCTGGCGGAGCCGCTGGTGCGGCGGCTGCAGCTGGCGCCCCTCGACGAGGCGGGGGTGCGCGAGCTGCTCGGCGCCGAGGTGGAGGAGCAGCGACTGGCGAGGATCCGGTCGGAGACCGGCGGCAACCCCCTCTACGCGCTGCAGCTGGCGCGCGCGGCCGAGCTGCCGGCGCAGAGCAGCTCCAGCGATCGGGTCGGCGGCGAGGCGGGCGTGCCCAGCCTCGTCGTCGCCGCCCTGCTCGCCGAGCTGCAGGAGCTGCCGCCTGCGGCCCGCGACCTGCTCGAGGCCGCCTCGGTGGCGGGCGACCCCTTCGAGCCCGAGCTCGCCTTCGCGATTGCCGGGCTGGAGGCCGATGCCGGCATGGACGCGCTCGACGAGCTGCTGCCCTCCGGCCTGGTCCGCGCCACCGACGTCCCGCGCCAGTTCGCCTTCCGCCATCCCCTGGTGCGTCGCGCCGTCTACGAGTCGACCAAGGGGGGATGGCGTTTGGGCGCCCACGCGCGGGCGGCCGCGGCCCTGACCGCCGCCGGCGCTTCGGCGCCGGCGCGCGCCCACCACGTCGAGCACTCGGCCGCCCGGGGAGACACCGACGCCGTCGCCGTCCTGGTCGAGGCCGGTCAGGCCAGCGCCAGCCGGGCACCCGCTGCCTCGGTCCGCTGGTTCGACGCGGCGCTGCGGCTGCTCCCCGCCGACGAGCGGCAGACGCGGCTTGGCGTCCTGGTGCTTCAGGCCCAGGCGCTACGGGCCACCGGCGACCGCGAGCGCTGCCGGGCGGCGCTGCTCGCTGCGCTGGAGCTGCTGCCACCCGACCAGGTCGCGATCCGGGTCAGGCTGACCGCCGCCTGCGCCTTCATGGAGGATGCGCTCGGCCGCCACGAGGAAGCGCGGGCGCGGCTCGACCGGGCGCTGGCGGAGCTGCCCGAGGACAGCCCGCAGGAGCGGGTCGAGGTGCTGCTCAGCCTCTGCACCGGCGCTTTCTTCACCCAGGACCTGGAGCGGATGCGCGAGCTGGCCGAGGAGGCCGTCGACGGGGCCACGGCTCTCGACGACGCCGGCCTGGAGATGGCCGCGAGGGCGATGCTGAGCCACGCCTACGTGGTGCTGGGGCGTGAGGAGGAGGCCGCGGGCCATCTAACCCGTGCCGGCGAGCTGCTGCGCGCCCTCTCCGACCTCGAGCTGGCGGGCAGGATCGAAGCGGTCAGCCGGCTCGGCTGGGCGGAGCTATACCGGGAGCGCTTCGCGGCGGCGATCGCCAACTTCGAACGTGGGCTGACGATCTCCCGCGCGACCGGGCAGAGTCAGTTCGTCTCCTACCTGCTGCAGGGCCTGTCGCTCTCCGAAGCGCAGCTCGGAAACCGGACCACGGCCCTCGAGCTGAGCGACAACGCGATCGAGGCGGCGCGGCTGATGAACGTCGAGTTCATCCTCGCCGCGGCGTTGATCAGCCGCGGTGCCGCCGCCCTGGTCAGCGGCGACCTGGAGACCCTGATCCCCGCCGCGCGCGAGGGGCTGGCGCTGCTGGAGGGAAGGGACGTCAGCGTCTTCGGGGTGATCGGGAGCTGCGGGCTTGCCGCGGCGCTGGTCGAGGCCGGTGAGCTGAACTCCGATCTCGACTCCCTGGTCGCGATCGCCGGCGGCTGGGAGATGCCAAAGCTGACGCCGGCCTACCGCGCCCAGTTTCAGGAGGTCCTGACCCGCGGCTGGTTGGCGGCCGGCGAGTTGGAGCGGGCTCGCGACGCCGCCGCCCGCGCCGAGGCCGCCGCCGCGGAGCTGGGCCTGGAGGTGGCCTTGGCCCAGGGCTGGCGGGCGCGGGCCGCGATCCTCCTCGCCGACGGCGAGGCCGAGGAGGCCGCCGCGCTGGCGCTGCGTTCGGCGCAGAGCGCCGCCGGCGCCGGAGCGCGAATCGAGGCGGCACGCTCGCGGGCCCTGGCTGGTCAAGCGCTCGCCGCGAGGGGAGGCCGCGAGCGGGCGCTGGAGCTGCTGCGGGAAGCGGAGACCGAGCTCGACGCCTGCGGGGCCACCCGCCCCCGGGAAGAAGCCCGCCGCGAGCTGCGCGGCCTCGGCGGCCGCGTCGAGCCGCGCGGCCCGGCTGCCGGCGGCGAGGGCCTCGACTCGCTGACCAAGCGCGAGCGCGAAGTCGCCGACCTGGTCACCGCCCGCAAGACCAACAAGCAGATCGCCGCCGAGCTCTTCCTCAGCGAAAAGACGGTCGAATCCCACCTCCGCAACGTCTTCTTCAAGCTCGGCGTCTCCTCGAGGGTTGAGGTCGCCGAAGCGGTCGAGCGCGAAGCCGCCGGTTAGGCGGCGAGCCAGGCGCGCTCCTTGGAGCGCATCACCGGCGTCGCGAGGAGGCTGCCGGCCTGCCGCTGCAATCCGCGCAGGCGGGAGTCGTCGGGCGGCAGCAGCTTCGCCAGCTGGCGGTACTCACGCGACACTTGGGGCGCGCGGAAGACGGTGGCGATCTCGGTCAGCAGGTCGGCGGGGTCGGTGACGGTGGTGCGGGCGATCTCGGTGCCCTCGACCCGGATCACCAGCTCGGCCGGGTAGCTGCGCGCCGGCGGCGGTTGCAGCGGGCCGGCCATTGCCTCGGCGATCGCGTCGCGGAGGTGGGCGTGGGCTGCGGCCGGCGCGAGGGAGCGGGAGCGGGCCCGTCCCAGGCCTTCCTTGGTCACGACCTTGCGGGCGCTGCCGAGCTCTCCCTCGTCGGTCTCCTCCAGCAGCCAGCGGTCGCCGCTGACGGCGAGGATCGGGATCCCCTCCGCCGCCAGTGCCTGGGCGTAGACCTGGGTCTCGCTCAGCTGCGCGCCGTCGAGCAGCACCTCCATCTCCCAGATGAAGGTGTGGGAGCAGAAGCCGCGCGGGCTCGGGGTGCGGGCGTGGTGGCCGATCATCACCACCGCGTCGAGCGGGCCGCCGTGGGCCTTCGCCATCGAGGGCTCGGCCTCGTTCAGCGCCAGGTCGGCGATCGGCCGCACCTCGACTCCTGCCGGCATGCGGCCGCGTTCGACGTTGGTGCCGACCATGTGCCAGTCGCCGACCGAGATCGTGCCGGCGCCGCCGGCGCGCAGCGCCTCGATCGCGACCAGCACTTCCTCGGTCATCAGCCGGCGGCCGCGGGCGTAGCGGCGCGGGTGCGAGGGCAGGCAGTCGCCGTAGTCCTCGATCCCGGCGACCCCCTCCATGTCGGCGGCGACGAGGACGTTCATCGGGGGCGGCGCCAGCGGAAGAGCATGTAGTGCAGGAGCAGTCGTCGCCCGTCGCCCTCGCCGACGACGCGGAAGCTGTCGCTGGCGACCGGTGCTTCGGTCAGCAGCCGGTCGATCAGCGGGGCGGCGGCCGGGCCGCCGGAGCTGCGCTCGAGCCAGCCCCCGTAGTCGAGCTCGAGCGGGACGACCTGCTCGAGGTCGAGCTCCAAGCCCGCCCGCCCGCCCATCGCCCGCAGCTGCTCGGGCGTCAGGCAGGACCAGTGCGAAGGGTCGCGCAGCCGTTCGATCTCCTCCGCCCAGGCGTAGGCGTCGCGATCGCGGTTGGCGGCGTGGTCGGCGACCACGACCCAGCCCCCGGGACGCACCATCCGCGCCATCTCCTCCAGGGCCCGCTGCGGAGCCGGGATGTGGTGGAAGCTGTAACGGGTGATCGCGCCGTCGAAGCTGGCCGGGTCGAGATCCAGGGCGGTGGCGTCGCCGAGCGAGAACTCGACGTTCTCGAGACCGGCGGCCTCGGCCTCCGCCCGCGCCCGCTCGACCATCGCCGGGGTCAGGTCGACGCCGTGGACCGACCCGACCCGCCCGGCGAGCTCGCGGCCGACCATCCCCGCCCCGCAGGCGACCTCCAGCCAGCGCGCCTCGGGATCCGCCGGCACCAGCTCCAGCGGCGCCCCCAGCGCCGCCGCCGAGCGCAGGCCGGGGTTGGCGGCGAAGGTCCCGGTCTGCTGCTCGAACTCGGCGCGGATCGACTCGTCGTGCACGGTCCGAGGACCCTAACCGGAAACGCGCGAGAAGCGGGCGAATTCCGGCTCCAGGGCGAGCACCCGCTCGCAGACCATCGCCGCGGCGCCGATCACGCCGGCGCGGTCCTCGAGCGGGCTGCGGACGATCCGCAGGTGGCGGGTCGCCAGCGGCAGCGAGCGCTGGTAGACGACCTCGCGGATGCTGGCGAGGAGCTGCTCCTGGGCGTCGGCGACGTCGCCGCCGATCACGATCACCGAGGGGTTGTAGAAGTTGACCGCGGCCGCCAGCACCTCGCCGATCAGGCGGCCGGAGTGGCGGACCAGCTGGACCGCGGCGGGCAGGCCGGCCCGGGTCAGCTCGACCAGGGCGCGGGAGTCGGGGACCTCGATCCCTTCGGCGCTGAGCCGTCTGGCCATGGCGCCGCCGCCGGCCAGCGCCTCGAGGCAGTTGACGTTGCCGCAGCTGCAGGTCACGTCCTCGTGGTCCTCGGCGACCGGGATGCGGACGTGGCCGAGGTCGCCGGCGGCGCCGTCGGCCCCGCGGTGGATGCGGCCGTCGACGACGATCCCGCAGCCGATCCCGGTCCCGACCTTGACGAAGAGCAGGTGCTCGACCTCGCGCCAGTGGCTCCAGTGCTCGCCCAGGGCCATGATGTTGACGTCGTTGTCGACGAGGACCGGGGCGCTGAAGTGCTCGGCGAACCGCTCGGGGATCGGGAAGCCGTCCCAGCCGGGCATGATCGGCGGGTTGCGCGGCAGCCCGGTCGAGTGCTCGACCGGCCCCGGCACGCCGATCCCGATCCCTGCGACCGCGGCGCGGTCGGCTCCCGCCTCGGCGAGCAGGGTGCCGAAGCGCTGTTCGACCCACTCGAGCACGAGTTCGGGACCGTCAGCGATCTCGATGTCGCCGCGGTCGGAGGCCAGGACTCGACCGCCGAGGTTGGTGATCGCCAGGCGCGAGTGGGTGGCGCCGAGGTCGGCGGCGAGGACCAGGGCCGCGTCCTCGTTGAAGGCGAGCCGCATCGGCGGCCGCCCGCCGGTCGACTGGCTGCCGCCGACCTCCTTCAGCAGGCCGAGCTCCTGCAGGTGGTCGAGCCGCTGGGTGATCGTCGAGCGGGCGAGGCCGGTGCGCTGGGCGAGGTCGGCCCGCGTGGTGCCGTCGCCATCGCGGATCAGCTTCAGCAGGGAGTCGGGGCCGATCGGTGCGTTCATTTCGTCATCCCATCAAACACTTCTGAAGGTTAAGACGCAACCTTTTGCTTGACAGTCATACAAAAGCGGGTTAGGTTCGATTCGTGGAGGAGAGCACCGTTCAAACGGGGCCTCGCAGCCCCTTGGCAAGCACGAAGAACCTGCGCGCGGGCATCGTCGGCGCTGGCTTCGTCGGCCGCGTTCATGCCCGCTCCGCCCGCCTCGCCGGCGCCCGGATCGCCGGCGTCGCCGCCTCCAGCCCGGAGCGCGGCGCCGAAGCGCAGGACGAACTCGGTGCCGAGCGCGGCTTCGCCGGCGCCGAGGAGCTGGTCGTCTCCGAGGAGATCGACGTCGTCCACATCTGCACCCCGAACAACCTCCACCTGCCGCTGGCATTGGCGGCGATCGAGGCCGGCAAGCAGGTGATCTGCGAGAAGCCGGTCGCGCTCGACCGCGCCGAGGCCGACGAGCTGACGGCCGCCGCCGAGGCCGCCGCCGTCCTCCTCACCGTCCCCTTCGTCTACCGCTACTACCCGACGGTCCGCGAGCTGCGGGTGCGCCTCGACGACGCGCCGCCGCCACGGCTGATCTGCGGCGGCTACCTGCAGGACTGGCTGCTCGGCGCCGGCGACTACAACTGGCGGGTCGATCCCGAGCTCGGCGGTCCCTCGCGCGCCTTTGCCGACATCGGCTCGCACTGGTGCGACCTGGTCGAGTTCGTCAGCGGCCAGCGGATCACCTCGCTGGTGGCGCGGACCGCGATCGCCCACGAGACCCGCCGCGGCGGCGAGGCGGCCTCGTTCGAGCGCGGCGGCGGCGGCGAGGAGCGGCCGGTGCGGACCGAGGACCTGGCGGCGCTGCTGTTCGAGACCGAGGAGGGCGCGACCGGCTCGCTGGCCGTCTCGCAGGTCTCCGCCGGGCGCAAGAACCGGCTCTGGGTCGAAATCTCGGCCGGAGCCGAGACCTTCGCCTTCGATCAGGAACGGCCCGACGAGCTGGGAGTGCTGCGGCGCGACGCCGCCGAGGTGATCCCGCGCGACTTCGACACCCTCGACCCGCGCGCGGCCCGCTACGTCACCCTCCCCGGCGGCCACCCGCAGGGCTACCAGGACTGCTTCGACGCCTTCGTCGCCGAGAGCTACGCGGTCTTCGCGGGGGAGGCCCCGGCCGATGGCCTGCCGCAGCTCGCCGACGGCGCCCGGGCGGTGCGGATCACCGCCGCGGTGCTGGAGTCGGCGCGCCGGAGGGAATGGGTGGAGGTGGAGCGGTGAAGCTGGGCCTGCTCACCGCCTGCCTGCCCGACTGGCCGCTCGAGCGGATCGCCGAGTGGGCCGGGGGGCACGGCTACGAGACGCTGGAGCTGGCCGCCTGGCCCTCGCTCGGCGACCGTCCCTTCACCGCCTCCCACCTCGCCGCCGATCGCTTCGACGCCGCCGAGGCCGACCGCGTCCGCGGCGCGCTCGAGCAGAACGGGCTCGGGCTCTCGGCGCTCGCCTACTACGACAACAACCTCGATCCCGACCCGGCCGAGCGCGAGGCCAACCACACCCACCTCCGCGCCTGCATCGACGCCGCCGCCGAGCTCGGCGGCGTCCCCGTCGGCACCTTCGTCGGCCGCGACCCCGGGCGCACGGTGAGCGAAAACCTGCGCGCGGCCGAGCAGATCTTCCCGCCGCTGGTCGACTACGCCGGCGAGCGCGGGGTGCGGCTGATGATCGAGAACTGCGTGATGGAGGGCTGGCACCCCGACGGCGCCCCCGGCAACCTCGCCTACTCGCCGGAGCTGTGGGAGTGGATGTTCGGGCTCGGGCTCTACCTCAACTTCGACCCCTCGCACCTGCTCTGGCTCGGGATCGACCCGGTCGAGGCGCTGCGCCCTTATATGGACCGGGTGGCCCACGCCCACGCCAAGGACGCCGAGGTCTTCCCCGCCGAGCGCAACCGCTTCGGCTTCTTCGGCCGCCTCGCCCAGCGCGAGCAGGACCCCTGGGACATGGGCTGGTGGCGCTACCGGCTGCCCGGCAGCGGCGAAGTCGACTTCCGCCGCTACGTCGACACCCTCTACGAGGGCGGCTTCGACGGCGTCCTCTCGGTCGAGCACGAGGACCCGATCTGGGGTGGGACCGAGGAGAAGATCCTGCGCGGGCTGGAAATCGGACAGCGCAACCTGAGGCCGCTGGTGGTCGGATGAACGGCGCCGCCGGGAAACCGACGATCCTCGAGATCCGCGGCCTGGTCAAGACCTACCCCGGCGTGCAGGCGCTGCGCGGGGTCGACTTCGACGTCCGCCAGGGCGAGGTGCACTGCCTGCTCGGGCCCAACGGGGCGGGCAAGTCGACGCTGATCAAGTGCGTCTCCGGTGCGGTGGAGCCGAGCGGCGGCGAGATCCTCGTCGACGGCGAGCCACTGCCCGAGCGCGATCCCAAGGCGGCGCTCGCCCGGGGGGTCGCGACGATCTACCAGGAGCTCGACCTGGTCGAGGACCTCAGCGTCGCCCAGAACGTCTTCCTCGGGCACGAGCCGCGGCGGGGACCGCTGCTCGACCTGGGAAAGATGCGGGCCGAATCGGCGGCGCTGCTCGCCCGGCTCGGCCACGAGAAGATCAACCCGCGCACGCCGGTGCGGGCGCTGCGGCCGGCCGCCAAGCAGATCGTCTCGATCGCCCGCGCGCTCTCCTATGACGCCCGGGTGCTGATCATGGACGAGCCCTCGGCGATCCTCGACGCGGGCGAGGTCGAGACCCTGTTCGAGGTCGTGCGCCGGCTCACCGCCGAGGGGGTCGGCGTCGTCTACATCTCCCACCGGCTCGACGAGATCCGCCGCATCGGCGACCGCGTCACCGTCCTCGCCGACGGCGCCACCGCCGCCACCGGGATCGCGGCCGACACCCCGACCGGGGAGCTGGTCCGGCTGATGATCGGCCGCAAGGTCGAGCGGCTCTACCCGGAGCGTCCCCGCGGCGGCGAGGCGGTGCTGCTCGAGGTGCGCGACATGCGCGCCCTGCCCGCCGTCCGCGGCGTCAGCTTCGAGGTGCGGGCGGGCGAGGTGCTGGGGATCGGCGGCCTCGTCGGCTCCGGCCGCAGCGAGCTGCTGCGGCTGATCTGCGGGATCGACCGCCCCGAAGCCGGCGAGGTGGTCGTCGAGGGGCGGCGCCTGCGGCCGAACCGCCCCGACCGGGCGATCGCCGCCGGCCTCGGGCTCGCGCCCGAGGACCGCAAGTCCCAGGGGCTGCTGCTCGACTGGGACCTGACCAAGAACATCACCCTCGCCGACCTCGGCCGCTTCAGCCGCGGCCTGCTCGACGTCCGCGGCGAGCGCAAGGCCGCACGCGAGCAGCTGCAAGCACTCCACACCGTGCCCGACGATCCCGGGCGACGCGCCCGCGAGCTCTCGGGCGGCAACCAGCAGAAGGTGGTTCTCTCCCGCTGGCTTCTGCGCGAATGCCGGGTTCTGCTCCTTGACGAGCCGACCCGCGGTGTGGACATTCCCAGCAAGGCCGAGATCTACCGCATCGTCACCGAGCTCGCCGACCGCGGGCTCGGCGTCGTCCTCGTCTCCTCCGAGTTCGAGGAGCTGTCGGGGATCTGCACCCGGGTCCTCGTCATGCGCGAGGGCGAGCTGGTCGCCGAGCTCGACGGCGAGCGCGCGAGCGAGCGCGAGCTGCTCTCGCACGCCGTCGCCCCTACCACCGGTCCCGACTTGATCGAGGAGGTCGCATGAACCAGGCAGCCGCGCTGCGCACCCGGTTGGGAGCGCTGCAGTTCCAGGAGTACGCGCTGGCGCTCGTCGTCGTCGCACTCTTCGTCACCGGCGCGATCCTGCGGCCGGACACCTTCCCGACCTGGGACAACGTCCGCAACATGCTGACCCAGGCGAGCATCATCGGGGTGCTCGCGGTGGGGATGACGTTCGTGATCGCGACCTCGGGAATCGACCTCTCGGTCGGCTCGATGGTGGCGGCGGCCGGCGTCTTCGGCGGGATCATGGTCGACCCCACCGGCGGCACCCTCGTCTTCGTCCTCTCCGCGATCGGGTTCGCGGTCTTCCTCGGCGCGATCAACGCGACCGCGATCACCTTCGGCCGCGTCGTCCCCTTCATCGCCACCCTGGCGATGCTCTCGATCGCCCGCGGCCTGGCGCTGCTCTTGAACGACAAGCTCCCGGTCGGGCTGCTCGACCTCAACGGCGGCTCCTTCGGCGAGCCGGCGACGTTCTCGCTGCTCTGGTTCGGGACGGGAAAAATCGTCGGCATCCCGGTCTCGGTCTGGGTCTTCCTCGGGATCGTCGTCGGCGGCTGGATCGTCCTCAACCGCACCCGCTTCGGCCGCTACGTCGTCGCCGTCGGCGGCAACCGCGAGGCGGCGCGGATCGCCGGCGTGCCGGTGCGCAAAGTGATCTTCAGCGTCTACGTGCTCTCCGGGCTGATGGCGGGGATCGCGACGGTGCTGCTCTGCGCCCGCCTCGGCAGCGCCTCGCCGGTCAGCGGCAACCTCTACGAGCTCGATGCGATCGGCGCCGTCGTCATCGGCGGCACCAGCCTGGCCGGCGGCCGCGCCTCGATGGTCGGCACCTTCCTCGGCGTCCTCACCTTCGCCCTGATCTTCAGCCTGATGACCCAGCTCGATCTCTCGACCGAGATCCAGCAGGTGACCAAAGGGGCGATCGTCCTCGGCGCGGTCCTGATCCAGCGCCCGGAGGCGAGGTACTGAAAGTGAACTTCATGAAGCAGGTAAAACAACCAAAGGAGGAGGGAATCATGTCGCTGAAGCGACTGATGCTCGCAATCGGAGTCGCGGGTCTGATGATGTTTGGAGTGTCAGCCTGCGGCGGCGGCGATACCGAGACGGTGACCGTCGAAAGCGGTGGCGCCGGTGGCGGAGGGGCCGCAGGAGAAGGCACCTCAGGCGGTGGTTCGGGTGAGACCGTGCGCATCGTCGCCAGCGTGCCGCCGACCGACCACGGCTGGCTCGGCGCGATCTCCAAGAACGCACAGGAGGAGGCCGACAAGTACGACGACGTCGACTTCAAACTGCTCGAGGCGGCTGACGCCGATTCACAGGCGCAGCAGATCGAGCAGGTGATCTCGGAAAAACCCGATGTGCTCGTCGTCTTGCCGCAGGACGGTGAATCGCTGACCCCGGTCGCGCAGAAAGCCGAGAACGCCGGGATCCCGGTGGTCAACATCGACCGCCTCTTCACCCAGCCCGACGCGGCGACGGCGACGATCCTTGGCGACAACCGTCAGATCGGCGTGCTGGCGGCCGAATACATCGGCGAAGAACTCAACTGCAAAGGCAAGGTCGTCGAAATCCAGGGCCTGGCCGGGATCTCGGTCACCCAGGAACGGACCGAAGGGTTCGAGGAACAGCTGAAAAAGAGCTGCCCCGACGGCGGTGTCGAAGTCGTCGCCCAGCAGCCGGGTGACTTCAACCCGGACAAGGGGCTGACGGTGATGGAGAACATCCTCCAGTCCGAGAACGAGATCGACGCCGTCTACACCCACGACGACGACATGGCCCAGGGTGTGGTGCAGGCGATCCGCAACTCCGGTCGCGACGACGAAATGTTCCTCACCGGCGTCGGCGGTTCGGAGGCGGCGATGGAACAGATCAAAGAGGGTGGCCTCTACCGGGCGACCTTCCTCTACAACCCGAGCATGGCCGCCTCGGCCGTGAACATGGCCCGCCTGATCGGCCTCGATGAAGGGTTCACCGAGCTGGTGCCGCCGACGGTGCCGCGCCAGCTGATCGTCCCCGCCGCGGTGGTGACGAAAGAGAACGTCGACGAATACGAACAGTACGCGTTCGACTGAGCAGCGGAAGTAGTCACAGGGGCGCGCCGCGCAGGCGGCGCGCCCCTGTTTCTGCCGTGCCATCCTTCGGAGTCGATGTGGTTGCAGCGCACCATCCGCCTCCACGCACGGCCGCGCGGCTTTCACCTGGTCACCGCTGAGGTCCTGGACATCCTGCCCGAGGTCGGGGGAATCTCCGTCGGTCTCCTCCACCTGCTGATCCAGCACACCTCGGCCTCGCTGGCGCTGAACGAGAACGCCTCGCCGGACGTGCGGCACGACTTCGAGACCTGGTTCGACCGGGCGGTGCCCGAAGGAGCCCCCTACTGGACCCACACCCTCGAGGGGGAGGACGACATGCCCGCCCACATCAAGGCGGCCCTGCTCGGCCCCTCGCTGACGATCCCGATCGCCAACGGCGCCCCGGCGCTCGGCACCTGGCAGGGCATCTTCCTCTGCGAGCACCGCGACCGCGGCGGCCCCCGCTCGATCGTCGCGACCGTGTGGGGCGAGGACGCGGCTACGCGCCCGGGCTCTCCCTGAGCGAGTAGACCTCGAGCTCCCTCGGCGCGCCCTTGGCTCTGAACCGCCGCCTCTTTGCCTCCACCGCATCGGCGGACAAGGAGTCGACGAGCGTCTGGGAGCCGAGGATCTCTCCCGGCTTCGCGGCGTCGGCGAGGCGGGCGGCGACGTTGACGTCGACGCCGAAGTAGTCGCCGCCGAGCTTGCGGGGGCGGCCGAGGTGGATGCCGGTCCGCAGCTGTGGCCGGTGACCCGCGACTTCGATCTCCGCCACCCCCCGGTTGATCGCGAGCGCCGCCCCGAAGGCCTCGGGCCCGCTCCCGAAGGCGGCCATCAGGCCGTCGCCGAGGCGCTTCACCACCTCGCCCCGGCCTTCGACGATCGGCGGCTCGATCGTGTCGGTGACCCGGCCGAGGAGGCGGATCGCAGCCTGGTCGCCGGCCTCCAGCGCCCAGCTCGAGAAGCCGACGAGGTCGGTGAAGAGGATGACCACGTCAACGTCGCCGCGGCCCCGCGCCTGCGACTCGGCGAGGCGCTGCCACGCCTCCAGCGCGGTCATCCCCAGCTCGCCGAGGGCGCCGTGTTCGTCTCCGATCGGGCCCCGGCGCCGGCGCCGCGCCAGCTCGACCAGCTTCGGGTTGTGGTTCAGCCGCCGCGCGTTTGCAGCGAACCGCTTCGGGAGGCTCTCACCGGATTCGCTCACCGTCGCCCCCGCACTAGTTCGCGCAGTGCTCGCAGACGCCGCGCAGGACGACGTCGTGCTCGGCGATCTCGAAGCGGACCCGGCCGGAGACGCGCTCGATCGCCTGCTCGAGGTTGGGGTCCTCGAACGGCTCCATCCGCCCGCAACGGCGGCAGATCGCATGGTGATGGTGATGGCCGTCGGGGTTGACCCGCTCGTAGCTGGCGATCCCCCGCGCCGCCTCGAGGCGCTGCACCAGCCGCAGCTCCTCCAGCCGCTCGAGCGCGCGGTAGACGCTGGCGCGGCCGACCGAGAGCTTGCCCCGGCGCAGCTCCACCTCCAGCTCCAGGGCGGTGACCGCGCAGTCGTGGCGGGCGAGGGCTTCGACCACGGCGGTGCGGGCGCCGCCGCGCCGGTGGCCGGCCTCGTCCAGCATCTCCAGGGCGTGCTCTTCCCAGTGCCTGTCCTTTGCGCTCGCCATCAGCCGATCGTAGCCCTCACCAGCCGGCCGGCCGGCAGCGAGAGCAGGTAGGCGGCGACGATCGCCAGCGCGACCGAGGCGCCGGCGGCGGTCCCCGCGTAGTAGGAGAGGTAGAGGCCGCCGATCCCGGCGAGGGCCGCGATCGCGACCGAGAGCGCGATCATCGCTGCGGCGCGGTCGCTGAGCTGCCGCGCGGCCGCCGCCGGGCCGACGAAGACGGCGACGACGAGCAGGTTGCCGAGGCCCTGCACGGCGACGACGATCGCCGCCGCGAGCAGGACGAGGAGGGCGGCTTCGGTGAAGCCCGGCGAGGCGCCGAGGGACCGCGCCGCGCCGCGGTCGAAACCCGCCGCCAGCAGCCGGCCGTGCAGCGCCAGCAGGCCGACGACGACCGCCGCCGCCAACGCGCCCGCCGCGACCAGGTCGCCGTCGGTGGAGCCGAGGACGTCGCCGAAGAGGATCTCCTGGATGCCGGGGGGCGAATCCGGCGATAGCGCCAGCAGCACTCCGAGCCCGAACATGGTGGTGACGACGACCCCGATCCCGACCTCGCGGCCCACTCCCGGGATCCGCGCGGCGAGGGCGATCGCCAGGGCGGCGAGGAGGATCGCGGGGACGCCGCCGAGGATCAGCGGCACGCCGGCGAGGGCGGCGACGACCAGCCCGGGGAAGATCGAGTGGGCGAGCGACTCGGCCGCGTAGGAGAGCCGGTAGAGGACCACCCAGCAGCCGAGGGCGCCGCCGGCGACGCCGAGCAGGACCACCTCGAGCAGCGCCCGGCGCATGAACTCGTCCTGCAGCGGCTCGAGCATCAGTGGTGGTGATGGTGGGGAGGGAGGATCGCGCGGCCGCCACCGCCGGGCAGCTCGACGATCGCGCCGCCGTAGGTCGCTTCGAGCACCGCGAGGTCGAGCACCTCCTCCGGCGGCCCGACCGCGATCTGGGCGCCGTTGAGGCAGAGGACGCTGTCCCAGTGCCGCGCCTGCTCGAGGTCGTGGGTGGCGATCATCACCCCGCGCCCCTCGGCGGCGAGGGCGTCGATCAGCGCTTCCAACGATTCCGAGCTGGGCCGGTCGAGACCGGAGAAGGGCTCGTCGAGGAGCAGGACCTGGGCGTCCTGGACGAGGCTGCGGGCGATCAGCACCCGCTGGCGCTGGCCGCCGGAGAGCTTGCCGAAGGTCTCGCCAGCGAGCTCGGCGAGACCGACCCGCGCCAGCGCCTCCAGCGCCGCCTCGCGCTCGCGCCGGCCCGGCCGCCGCCACCAGGGGAGGCGGGAGAGCGCCCCCATCGCCGCCACGTCGAGGGCGGAGACGGGGTAGTCGAGCTGGGAGCGCTCGGTCTGGGGAACGGTGGCGCAGCGCGCCCCGACGTCGAGGGTTCCCGCCAGCACCGGAAGCTCGCCGAGCAGTGCCCGCAGCAGGGTCGTCTTGCCGCCTCCGTTCGACCCCAGCAGCGCCATCCGCTCGCCCGGCTCGAGCCGGAAGCTGACGCCGGAGATCGCCGGCTTGCCCTCGTAGCCGGCGGCGAGCCCGTTTGCCTCGATCAGGGCGCCGGCTTGCATCCGCGCCTCCCTCCGGTCAGTCCGCGGACGACCGCGTCGGCGTTCGCCGCCTCCATCCCCAGGTAGGTCTCGCCGCTGGAGCCCTCCGGACCCAGCGTGTCGCCGTAGAGCGTGTACTCGGCCGAGACCCCGGTCTGGTCGGCGATCGCCTCGGCCGCCGCGGCGCTGAGCGAGCTCTCCGGGAAGACCGCCTTGACGTTCTCGGCTTCGATCGTCTGGGCCAGCTCGCTGAGGTCCTTGGCCGAGGCCTGGGCCTGGGTCGTCTGCGAGGGGATCACCGCGCCGACCACCTCGAGCCCGTAGTGGTTGGCGAAGTAGCCGAAGGCGTCGTGATCGGTGACCAGCTTGCGCTGCGGCGCGGGGACAGAGTCGATGCAGGCGGCGATCCCGGCGTCGAGCGCCCGCAACCGCGCCAGGTAGGCGTCGGCGTTGCGGGCGAACGCGGCCCTGTGGGAGGGGTCGGTGACCGCCAGCGCGTCCTCGGCACCCACGACCGCCGCCTCGGCGTTGCGGGGGTCGTGCCACCAGTGGGGGTCGTCGTCGAGGTCGATCGGAGCGAGCGCGCTGAGGTCGATGATCTCGGCGTCGCTGCCGCTGTCGGAGACGAGCTCCTCGGCCCAGTCATCGAGGCCGCGGCCGCTGACGAAGACGATCTCCGCGCTCGCCGCCGCTTCGACGTCGGAGGGGCGCGGCTCGTACTCGTGCGGGTCGCTGTTCGGCTGCAGGATCTGCTCGACCGCGACCGCTTCGCCGCCGACCTCGCGGACGAAGTCGGCGACCTGGGTCGTCGTCGCCACCACCTCGACCTTGCCGTCGCCGCCGTCCGAGCCGCCGCCGCAGCCGGCGAGCAGGACCAGCGCCGCGAGGACGGAGGCGGCCAGGGCCGGGCGGGGGAGGGACCCGAGCGAGCGGGCGAGGGCGACGAGGACGAAGGCGCCGCCGGCGACGCAGGCGATCGTCGCCCCGGGGGGAGCGTTGGTCTTGACCGAGAGCCAGAGACCGAGCGTGCCCTCCAGCGCGACCAGCCCGACGCTGAGCAGCTGCCAGGTGAGGAGGCGGTCGGTGAGGAGCCGGGCGGTGATCGCCGGGACGACGAAGAGCGCGGCGACGAGCAGCGCCCCGACCACGGTCAGGGCCGCCACCATCGCCAGGGCGACGAGCCCGAGCAGGACCGCGTCGAAGAGCTGGGCCCGCGCGCCGCCCGATCCACCCGCCGCCGGGTCGAAGCCGCTGCGCAGCCAGTGTTGGCCGATCAGGAGGTGGGCGAGGAGGGTGGCCGCCGCCGCCACTCCCGCCAGCACGAGGTCGCCGCGGTCGACCAGCAGCAGGCTGCCGAAGAGCAGGGTCTCGACCTTGGCGCCGGAGTCGAAGACGTCGCTGGCGAGGATCACCCCGGAGGCGAGGCAGCCGACCAGGACCAGCGCCACCACCGCGTCCTGCCCCGTCCGCCGCCCGCGCAGGACCGTCGCGCCGGCGGCGAAGGCGACGGCCGCGCCGAAAGCTCCCAGCGGTGCCGCGAACCCGAGCCCCTCCGCCAGCACCAGCCCGGGGAAGGTCGCCGTCCCCACCGCGTGCGAAAAGAAGGCGAGCCCCCGCAGCACGATCCAGGTCCCCAACAGCCCCGCCGGGACGGCAAGGATCAGGACCTCGATCAGCCCCCGTTGGACGAAGGGAAGGTCGAAGGGCTCAAGCATCGAGCCGGAGGTTAATGAGAATGAATCTAATTTGCATGCGTCGGCGCCGCCAGGTCTTTGTATGAAGTATTGATACCTGATACAGTGCCTCGGCGTATGGTCAAGAAGGCGGACGTTTACGTGCTCAGCGGCCTGCTCGCTCACGAGGGGGAGTGGAGCTACAGATCCTTGGCCGATCGGTTGCGCGTTCCGCATCCTGTGGTCCAGCGGGCGCTTTCGCGGGCTCAGGAGGCTGACCTGTATTCGGGGGAGCGGCGCGCAGTTCACATTCCGCACTTCGAGGAGTTCGCAATCCACGCGCTGCGCTTCGTTGCTCCTGCCCAACAGGGTGCGCTCATGCCGGGTGTTCCCGCCGCGTGGGCGGCTGAGCCGATGGCGAGCGCGATCCGCTCCTCTGGCGAGGAGCAGCCGCCGGTGTGGCCTTACGCCCGGGGGCGGGTGCGCGGTCAGGCGATTGAGCCGCTGCACCCCGCGGCGCCGGAGGCGGTGAAGGGCTGGCCGGAATTCGGCGAGCTCCTGGCGCTGCTCGACAGCCTGCGGGCCGGCGACCCGCGTGTCCGGCGTGTGGCCGAAGACCTTCTCGTGCACCTGCTGCACGAGCGATCGGGGGAGAAGAAACGCTGAGCGCGCAGCAGCTCGAGATCGCCGCCGAGCTGCTCGGCCCAGTCCTGACCGAGGTCGTCTTCGTCGGTGGCGCCACGGTCCACCTCTGGCTCACCGAACCCGGCGCGCCCCCCGCCCGTGCCACCGAGGACGTCGATGTCATCTGCGAGGTTGCCAGCCGCGCCGAGTACTACCGGCTCGGCGAGAAGCTGCGCGAGCGAGGTTTGCAGGAGGCGGTGGGTGAGCCGGTGCTTTGTCGTTGGCGTAGCTCTGAACCGCCCTTGGTCCTCGACGTCATGCCGACCGACCCCGACATCCTCGGCTTCTCCAACCCCTGGTACGAGCAGGCGATCGCGACGGCGGCGACCATCGCTCTCGGCTCGGGTGCCGAGATCCGAGCAGCGACTCCGACCACCATGGTGGCGACCAAGCTCTGCGCCTGGAAGGGTCGAGGCAGGGGGGATCTTCTTAGGAGTCTCGACATCCACGATGTGCTGACGCTGATCGACGGTCGTCCGGAGCTGATCGACGAGTTCCAGGATGCCTCGCTCGACCTGCGCACCTACATCAAGGACGAGCTGATCGACCTCCGAGCCGAGTTCTATTTCGACTACGCGGTGGAGGGTTCCACCGCCTCCTACGGGCCGGTTGGAGCCGAGCGCGCCCGTCTGGTCCAAGACCGCATCGAGGAACTGCTCGCCTGAATCAGGCGGCGTCGATGCGCGTGACCGAGCGCTTTCTCTGCCCCTCGCCGACCTTGCGCTGCGGCTTCGCCTGCTCGGTGATCGTCTCGAATTTCGCCAGCAGCGCTTCCAGCTTGGTCAGCGGCGGGGGTGAGGCCTGCTGCTCGAGCGGCTCCTGGTGGGCGCCGCCGGAGAGCTCCTTGAGGGCGTCGTCGATTTCCTGGGCGAGCTCGGGCGACCATTGCACCTGGTGCAGGTTGTGGACGCGGATGTTCCGCACCTGCCGCTCGACGGCGCCGCCGAGGACGTAGATCTCGATCAGGCGCTCGTACGCCTTGCGCAGGTCCAGCGTCCAGAGCGCGGCCTCGCGCCCGTAGCGAGGGTCGTTGCCCTTGAACAGCGGCTTCAGCTCGCTCTTCAGCCGGTGGCGCAGCCCCTTCAGCCGTTCCATCGGCGACTTCGCCGTCCAGGGCAGATCCTCGTCGACCACGCCGACCGCGTCGTAGGCCCGCCGCAGCGCCTGGCCGTGGAGCTCGACCCCGAGCTGTTCGGCCTTCTCCTGCAGGTAGGAGACGAAGACGAGGTCGTGGGTGAGGACGATCACCTGCCGCCGGGCGGCTTCTTCGGCGAGTCGGGTGGCGACGTGCTCGCGGCGCTGGTGGTCGAGCGAGGAGACCGGGTCGTCGAGGATGATCGCGCTGCGCTCGTCGCTGACCCGTAACTCGGCGAGGAAGAAGGCGGTTGCGAGTGCCGTCTGCTCGCCCGTGCTCAAGACTTTGGCGACCCGCTCGCGCCCCTCGCTGCGGAGCTTGAACTGGACCGCCGGCTTGCCCTTGCTGGCCGAGGCGCTGAGCTCGACCCGGTCGGCGATCGGATCGAGTTCAGCGATCTCCACCACCAGCGCCCGCCGCAGGCTGTCGGTGATCGCCAGCTTGCTCAGCTCCCGGATCCGGTGGGAGATCGCCTGGGTCGAGAGCCACCGCCGCGCCTCTTCGCGGGTCGCGGTCGCCTCCAGCCCGTCCATATAAGAGAGCACGCTCTCGAGCTCCTCGCCGACGGTGCGGCGGGCGTGCAGCTCGGCGAGGCGCCGCTTGATCCGCCGCCGCTCCTCGTCGTCGCGCAGCGCCGCGAACCACTCGGCCTCGGCGCCTTTCCCGGCGACGTAGTCGCGCAGCTGCTTCAGCTCGAGGGTCTGCGCGAGGGAGGGCTCGACCTGGCCCGTCGCGATCGCCATCCGGTCGGCGAGCGTCTCCAGCGCTGCGTCGACCGGCCCCTGCAGCTGCTCGTCGGCGCCGGCCACGGTGACCTCGGCGAGGTGGGCGATCGCGGTCAGGTCCGGCAGCGCTTCGGCCCGTTCGGTCAGGAGCGCGTCGACCCGCTGGACCTGCTCGCGGAGGTCGCCGGCGATGAAGGCCTCGAAGCGGTGCATCCGCTCGTGCGCCTCGGAGTCGAGGTCCTGCTGGCAGACCGGGCAGGTCGCGCCGTCCCTCTCGTCGGGGAAAGAGCCGCCGCCGGCTTCGACGAAGCGCCGCGCCGCCTCCCACATCTCCCGCCAGGCGTCGCCGCCGGTGCCGGGGTGGGGCTGGTCGGAGAACGCCTCGGCGGCGACCTGGTCGACCGCGGCGGAGGCACTGGCAAGCCGGGAGCGCAGTTCGGCGATCTCGCCCAACGCCTCCTCGTCGAGTCGGTCCCAGGCGCCTTCGAGCTCGGCCGCGAGTTGCTCGACGGCGTCGGCCTGCTTGCGCGCCTTGCGCTCCAGCTTGCGGCTCTGGTCGGCGGCGATCGCGGCCTGCGCCGCTTCCAGCTCGCGCATCTCCGCCAGCTCCGCCTCGCTCAAATTCGCGAAGCGCTCCACCTCCTCCGCCGATGCCTCGCCTGCCTCGACGCGGGAGAGCAGCGCCACCCCCTCGGGTGCACCCTTCAGGTCGGGCAGCGCCGGCAGCGCCTCCCGCCGCGCCTCGATCTGCCGCGCCAGCTCGGCCGCCAGCTGGTCCTGCGCGTCGGCCAGTTCTTTCAGTAAGCGCAGCGGCCGCGGGGTGTGCTCGATCGTGTTCGACTTGGTGACGAGGAACTCGGCGCACTGGGCGTCGAAGGCGGTGATCGCCGAGAGGACGTGCGGCGCTTCACCGCTGAGGTCGACCTCGACCACCTGCTCGGTGCCGTCGACCGCGATCACGAACTCGGCGGTCTGGGGAGCGTCCGCCTTGCCGGGGTCGAAGACGTCGTGCAGGACCTCGCCCGGTTCGGAGGCGCGGCAGACCCGGCGGCAGAGGCGGCCGTAGCCGCTCTTACCGGCGCCGTTCTCGCCGAAGACGACGTTCAGCCCGGGCCCGAAGCGCAGCGCCTGGTCTTCGGCCAACCGGTTGACGTTGCGCAGGTTGCGGATCTGCCGCAGCTCGACGACGCCGTACTCGGTCTCGTCAGCCGGCAGGTCGCCGAGCTTCAGCGGCGGCAACGCCGCCCCCGAATCGCCACAGAGGGCAGCGAGAACTTCCGCGCGGGCGGCCTCGTCGAGCGGTCCGTCGCAGAGCTTGCGCAGCAGCCCTCGCTGCCAGTCCGGCAGCTCCAGCGACCAATCGAAGATCCGCTTCTGCAGGAAGACGTTTTGGTCCGTCATCGAGGCTTTCCAGGATAGGGGGCTCGGTCAATCGCGTGATAGCGTCGCCCGATGGCGCCCTGGAACCTGCAGGAGACCCGGTGAGACGGCAGTTCGCCTGCCTCCTGGTCGTGCTCGGAGCCCTCTGGGCCGGGGCGGTTCCGGCCGGCGCGGCAATCGTCGCCAGCGAGGGCGCCAACACGGTCGTCACCCCCCGCTTCGAACTCGACTTCGGCAACGCCGGCCTCAACGTCGAGTGGGTCGCAGGGCCTCAAATGGCGGCCGAGCACGGCGGTTGCCTTCGGCGCGAGCGTCGCCGCCTCCGGCGGCGGGGCCTGCGGCGACGCCTCGGAGTTCTGGGGTCAGTCCTACGGCAACGCCGACGGGCAGGGCCCCGGCCCGGTGGTCGCCGGCCACCGTGGCTCCTGGGACCTGCGGGGGAGGCGCACGGTCGAGATCGACGGGATCACGCCGGAAGGCTGCTCGGGCGACACGCCGCCGGTCCCCGTCCGCACCCGCTACTCCTTCTTCGACGAAGGTCCCTCGGCGAACACGATCCGGCTCGAACGCCGCTGGTCCTTCTCGCCGCTGCAGGAGCCCTACGCGGTCCAAGGCATGCGCGCCTACGTGCCGCGGATGCCCAGCGGCACCTACAACCAGGAGATCTATCCCAAAGGCGACGGCAGCCTCACCACCACCGGCCTCTGCAACGTCTGCGTCGTCACCGGCGCCGACTGGAACGGCAAGTGGATCGCGCTCAACTCCTCGGCCACGAACGCCGGGCTGATGATCATCCGCGCCGCCGCCAACCCCAGCCCGGCCAGCCTCACCCTCGACTACGACAGCTCCTCGGGCTCGAACAACAGCGGCGTCAGCCTCGACCGCCCGCTTCCCAGCGGCTGGACCGCGCCCCTGACCGAGACCGAGTTCCTCTGCTTCTACGACGCGACCACCTGGCCGGTCGCCGAGCGCACCGCAACCCGCCTGCCGGACGGCTGCGCGGAAGCCTCGGTCCCGGTCAACACCCAGCCGCCGGCGCTCTCCGCCGGCGCCGGCAACCCGCGTGCCGGGGAACGATTCTTCGCCGCGCCCGGCAACTGGGAGAACGCGACCGGCGGCTTCGGCTACCAGTGGTCCCGCTGCCTGGAGGACGTCTGCGAACCGATCGTCGGCGCCACCGGCACCGAACACACCGCGACCGCGGCCGACGTCGGCCGCCAGCTCAAGGTGACGGTGACGGCGACCGCTCCCGGCGGTGAGACCGACAGCGCCGAGAGCAACGTCGCCGGCGCGGTCAGCGGGCACGTCTACGAAGGCAGCAGGACCGGGCCGGCGGTCGCCGGGGCGACGGTTCAGGTCTGCCGGCGCAGCGGCAGCCCCTGCCGCTCCACCGTCACCAACGGCAGCGGCTTCTACCGCGTGCAGGCGCCGCTGGTCGGCAGGTATCGGGTGACCGCCTTTCCCCCGGCCGCCTCCAACGCGGTCTCGAGGACCCGCACCACGATCACCCGGGTCAAAGCCGAAGTCGAGTCGACCGACCAGGACGTCGTCCTCGGCGTCTCCAAACCGCCGCCTCCGACGGTCGGCTTCGGCGGATCCGGGGTGCGGTCGAAAAGCGCCGAAGGGGTGCCGGTCGTCCACTGGCAGGAACCGTTCAGGATCGAATACGAAGCCGACCTCGATGCCGAAGTCACAGGGCGGGTCGAATTCTCCAGCGGCCAGCAGCTGCGGCTCGACCCCGAACTGCCGGTCGAACCCAGCGCCAAAGATCCGACGAAGGGGCTCTTCGTCCTCCCGGTCCCGCCGCTGGCTCCGAACCACGGCGCCGCGCGGGTGACCCTCGTCGCCCACGCTCCCCGCACCGAAGCCGAAATCGAACAGGGCGAACAGGAAGCCGAAGAAGAAGAAGCCGAAGAAGAAGAAGAATCTGAAGAAGAAGACGAAGAAGAAGAAGAAAACGAAGAAGAAGACGAAGAACCCGAAGAAGACGAAGAAACCGAAGACGAAGAATCTGAAGAAGAAGAAGAGCAAGACGAAGAAGAAGAAGACGAAGAACAGGAAGAAGACGAAGAAGAAGAAGGTGAAGAAGAAGAAGACGACGAACCCACCTTCCCGATCTACATCGACCCGAGCGGCTTCGTCCGCACCGTCGACGGTGCCCCGCTCGCCGGCGCGACGGTGACCCTGTTCCAGTCCCAGGCCAAGACCGGCCCCTTCGCGGTGGTCCCGAACGGCTCCGCGGTGATGTCGCCGATGAACCGCGTCAACCCCGATCAGAGCGAAGTTGACGGCCACTTCGGCTGGGACGTGATCGCCGGCTTCTACAAGGTGCGGGTGGAGAAGGGCGGCTGCCACGCCCCGGGTGCCGCCACCCCCTTCGTCGAAACCGTGGTGATGACGATCCCGCCCCCGGTCACCGACCTCGACCTGCGGCTCCAGTGCGACCCGGCGGTGACTCCCGCGGTCCCCCCTCCGACCCGCCTCCGCCCCCGCGTCTCCCTGCGCCTGCCGCCGGGCGGGACGATCACGGTCGGCAAGGACGGTCGCGTCAAGTTCAAAGCTGCGGCGGTGGAGTGTCCGGCGGCGGCCGAGGGACCGTGCAGCGCCGCCATCACGGTCACCGCTCCTCTGCCGAAGAAAAAAGGCGCCGGCAAAAGTAAGACGAAGGCGCTGAAGATCGGCGGCGCGAAACTGACCGTGGCGGCCGGCAAGAGCGCCGCCGTGGAAGCGAAGGTGACGAAAGCCGGCCTCGCCCTCCTTGCCAAGCTGAGGCGCCTGAAGGCGACGATCGCCGTCAACGCCACCGTCCCCGGCGGCGAGGCTGCCACCGGCAGCTTCCGCGCCACCCTGAAGGCCCGCCCGAAGAAGAAGTAGGGGCGTCGAGGGGTCTGGCTCTAGCTGCCCGCCAGGGTGGCGAGCCTGGTCGGCTCGGTACGCCCACGGACGGTCACCGAATCGCCTACCTCCCAGCGTTGCCCCTCTTTGCCGGCCGCTGCCACCGTCGTCCCGGAGGAAAGGACTCGCACCGGCCGCTCCTTCGCCAGCTCGGTCAGGCGCGCCGCCTCGTTGACGGGGTCGCCGATCACCGTGTACTCGAATCGGCTCTCGGCCCCGACGTGCCCGGCGACGACGGTGCCGGAGGCGACCCCGATCGCCGCCCGCAGGTCGCCGACCCGCTCCTCCAACCGGGCCTGCAGGTGGCGGGCGGCGGCAAGTGCCGCCGCGGCCCGGTTCGGCAGCGGGGTCGGGGCGCCGAAGACCGCGAGGGCGGCGTCGCCCTCGAACTTGTTGATCCAGCCGCCCTGCGCGTCGACGGCCTCGACCACCTCGGCGAAGAAGTCGTTGAGGAGGGCGACGACCTCACGAGGGTCGCGGCTCGCGGCCAGTTCGGTCGAGCCGACGACGTCGACGAAGAGGACCGCGACCTCGCAGAGCTTGCCGCCGAGTTGAGGGTCCTCGACGGCCAGCGCCTGGCGGGCGGCCTCGTGTCCGACCTGGCGCCCGAAGATGTCGCGGATCCGCTCGCGCTCGCGCAGGCCGGCGGCCATCTCGTTGAAGCCGCTCTGCAGCAGCCCCATCTCGGTGCTGTCCCAGACCGCAAGCTCGACCGCGAAGTCGCCTTCCCCGACCCGCTCGAGGCCGCGACGGATCGAGGCGATCGGGTGCACGGTCGCGTAAGCGGCGAGGGCCGAGACGAGGGCGCCGAAGCCGAGCGCCATTCCCCCGAGGACGATGATCGTGATCGCCAGCGTCTGCTCGTCGATCGCGACGTCGGTGAGGGCGGCGATGCCGACCGCGACGAGCCCGACGATCGGCGTTCCGGTCCCGAGTGCCCAGGCGAGGAACCAGCGCATGGCGACGCCGGGGACGAAGCGGCGGTCGACCGGGCCGGCGGCGAGGGCCCGCGAGGCGACCGGGCGCAGCGCCAGCTCGGCGAGGACATAGGCGACCGAGGAGGTGGTGATGCCGCCGAGGGCGACCGTCATCCCGACCCCCAGCGCCAGCAGCGGCGAGTAGATCATGTTCACGCCTACGAAGAGGAGCGTCGCCAACCCCCAGAGGACGGTCTGGACGAACATGATCCGCAGCGGCGCCCGCAGGACCCGCAGCCGCTGAGCGGCCGTCGGCCGGCGATCTTCCTCCAGCCAGGCCCGCAGGCCCTTCGGGCCGCGTTCGACCCGACGCCGTCCCCAGATCACCCCGATCGCGAGCGCCAGCGAGGCGTAGATACCGCCCAGCGCCAGGTTGACCGGGAGGGCGCTGGTTCCGTCGACGCCCTCAGGTTTCGGCAGCGCCCAGACTGCGAAGCAGACGACCACCACCGTCCCGACCGCGTTGGCGGCGAAGATCGCGAAGAGGGTGAAGACCCGGACCCGCCGCACCAGCGTCTTCCCCGGCGTGTCGGCATCTCCGATCAACCAGGGATGCGCCGCCAGCCTGTCCAGAAAGGCTCGGTATCCGGATGCCATCGGCGAGAAGTATCGCCGGGGTGAGGCGGTCTCACGTTTTGGCCTCCTCGGCGTTGGATACATATGAGCGCCGAGGAGATGAGCACGACCCCCACCCATTGGACCGTCTACGAGAGCCCGATCGGGCCGTTGACGCTGGTGGCGGGGTCGCGGGGATTGACCGACCTCAGCTTCCCCGGGCGCCTCCGCATCCCCGCCGAGACGCCTAGGCGGCCGATGCCCGAGGTCGCCGAGCAGCTCGACGCCTACTTCGCCGGCGCGCTGCGGAACTTCGACCTTCCCCTCGATCCTCAGGGGACGCCGCTGCAGCAGGCGGTCTGGCGGGCGCTGCTGGAGATCCCCTACGGCGCCACGGCCACCTACGGCGAGCAGGCGGCACGGATCGACCCCGCCCTCTTCGACGCCGACGTCGAGCCCTGGCAGCGAGCCCGGGTCGTCGGTGCCGCCAACGGCCGCAACCCGATCTCGATCGTCGTCCCCTGCCACCGCGTGATCGGCGCTGACGGCTCCCTCACCGGCTACGGCGGGGGCTTGGAGCGCAAGCAGGCGCTGCTCGACCTCGAGTGCACTCAGCAGCTGGCGCTGATCTGAGACAGAGAATTTTCTGTCTCGCCATCTTCGGGTCTTGTTCGGTAACAGCCAGATCCAGAGGCTCGATGGGTGCCGCGAATCAGCAGCTTCTATGGGATCACGATCTGGATGTACTACGACGAGATCCATCACCGGGGTCGCCCGCACTTTCATGCCCGCTATGGCGAGGCGGAGGCGTCGATCGACATCGAAAATCTGATGATCATCTCTGGATATTTACCCCTGAGAGCCCGACGTCTCGTAATCGAGTGGGCGACCGTTCATCAGCCCGAGCTGCGTGACAACTGGATACGCGCCCGCAACCATCAACAGCTGGAGCAGGTCGATCCTCTTCCTTGATGGCTACCATTTTTGCCATGCGTAGCACTCCCCTTTTGATCGAGGCGGCGCCGTCCAAGGACTACCTGGTCCACGTCAGTTTCGAGGATGGTCTGACCGCCGACGTCAACCTCTCCTACCTCCTCGACTACGGCGGCGTCTTCGAGCCCCTTCGGGACCTCGATTACTTTCGCCGGCTCCGCGCCGACAGGGAGGGCGGCACGATCGTTTGGCCCAACGAGGCCGACATCGCGCCGGAGACGTTGTACGCGCACGCGCAGCGACAGGCTGCTGCCACCGCGTAGCCGCTGATCAGGACTTCGGCTCTCGCTACGGTGAGCCGATGTGGAAGAGCGCAACCGCGGCGATCCTCGTAGTCGGCGTCCTCATGGCCGGGGCGAGTGTCGCCGAGGCCGAGCGCTGGCTGCCGGAGCCGACGGTGGCCGCCTGGCAGTGGCAGCTGCAGGGAAAGATCGACACCTCGATCCCGGCCCCGGTCTACGAGGTCGACGGCTTCGAAACGCCGGCGGGGACGGTGGCGAAGCTGCACCGCCAGGGACGTAAGGCGATCTGTTACCTCGACGTCGGCTCCTGGGAGAGCTACCGGCCCGACGCCGACCGCTTTCCGAAACGGGTTCTCGGCGAGGTCTACTCCGGCTATCCCGACGAGCGCTGGCTGGACGTGCGGAGGATCGACCTGCTGGCGCCGATCCTGCGAGCCCGCTTCGACCTCTGCGCCCGCAAGGGCTTCGACGCGGTCGAGCCCGACAATCTCGCCGGCTACGAAAACGAGACCGGCTTCCCGCTCGGCGGCCGCGACCAGCTTCGCTTCAACCGCTGGGTCGCCCGCGAAGTCCATCGCCGCGGCATGTCGGTGGCGCTGAAGAACGACCCCGCCCAGGTGCGGCAGCTGGTCGGCAACTTCGACTTCGCGGTCGTCGAGGAGTGCTTCGCCTACGAGGAGTGCGGGATGTTCAGCCCCTTCGTCGGGGCCGGCAAGGCTGTCTTCGTGGCTGAATACGAGAAGCCGCTGGCGAGCATCTGCGCCGAGGCCGGGGAGCTTCGCTTCAGCGTGATCAGGAAGGATTACGACCTCTTCGCCAGACCCTGGCAGTCATGCTGATCGACGGTTCCCCACTCGAGACCCCCGCCCCGCCGCTGAACGACCTGCTGCGCGCCGGTCTCGAGACCCATGCGGAGGAGCCGGCGCTGGTCTCGGCCGTGCGCTCGATCAGCTGGCGCGAGCTGGAGGAGGAGAGCGAGCGGCTGGCCGGCGGCTACCGGGCGCTGGGGCTGGAGGCGGGCGACCGGATCGCCTCACTGATGCCCAACCGGATCGCCCTGATCGTCCACTACCTGGCCTGCTTCAAGGCGGGCCTGGTCGCGACTCCGCTCAACTACCGCTACACCCATCGTGAGATCGACCACGCGCTCGAGGTCAGCGGCGCCAAGGCGCTGCTGGCGCACGTCGAGCGGGTCGAGGACGTGGGGGAGAGCCGGCTTGCGGGCGAGCTCCCGCTCGGCGCGATCGCCTACGCCGACCAAGAGCTGCCGGGGGACGTCGAGGACGTCGACTGGCCACATGACTTCGACCAGCTGCTCGAGAGCCCCGAGTCCGCGACAACCCTCCTTGAGGACGGGTTGTCGCGGACTCGCGACGAGCCGCAACCAGATCCCTCCGAGCCGGCCGCGATCTTCTTCACCTCCGGCAGCACCGGACCGGCGAAGGGCGTCACCCACACCCGCGAGTCCCTGCGCTGGATGATCGCCAGCGCCGCCGCCGCCTTCGAGCTCGACGGAGAAGACGTCTTCCTCCCCGGCTCCTCGATGTCCCACATCGGCTCCTTCCTCTGGGCGCTCAGCATGCTCTCGGTCGGCGGCCGGGTGGTGGTGGCGCGGACCTTCGACAGCCACGAGCTGCTGCCGCTGCTGCGGGAGCAGAAGCCGACGGTGCTGGCGATGATCCCGGCGGCGCTGCTGGCCCTGGTCCGCGACCACGACCTGCAGCCACACGACTTCGGCTCCCTGCGCGTCTGCCGCTGCGGCTCCGACAAGGTCTCGACCGAGCTGCTGCACGAGTTCGCCGCGGTCGCCGGCTTCCCGATCGTCGAGGGATACGGGATGACCGAGGTCGGGCTGGCGACGCTGAACCCGCCCTCGGGGACGGTCAAACAGGGGTCGATCGGGCGGCCGATCAGCGGCTTCAGCATCGCCCTGCGCGGCGAAGGCGAGGAGCCGGTCGAGCCGGAGGCGGTCGGCCGGATCTTCATCCGCACCCCGGCGGCGATGGCCGGCTACTGGCAGGCGCCGGAGGCGACGGCGGAGGTCCTGCGGGAAGGGTGGATCGACTCCGGCGACCTCGCCCACGCCGACGAGGAGGGCTACCTCTGGTTCTTCGGCCGCAAGAAGCAGGTGATCGTCCACGACGGTTCCAACATCAGCCCCTACGAGGTCGAGGGCGCCCTCGACGAGCACCCCGCCGTCGCCCTCGCCGGCGCCGTCGGCGTCCACGACGAGGTCCACGGCGAGAACGTCCGCGCCTACGTCACCCTCCGCGACGGCGCCGAGCGCCCAACCGCCGCCGACCTGATCGTCCACTGCCGCGAGCGGATCGGCTACAAGGCCCCCGAGGAGATCCTCTTCCTCGAGGAGATGCCGCTCAACCCGACCGGCAAGATCGACCGCGTCGGCCTCAAGAAGATGGCCGAAGACCACCTGCATCCACATATGAACACTCAGGAGAACTCCGAGTAGGCTGCTGAGATCAAGCGCCTCGCTCTGCTCATCTTCGGCGTCGCCGCCCTCGCATACCTGCCTTCGCCCCCGGCCGCGCAGGCCGTCGACTACGACTGTGCGAACTTCTCCAACCAGGCGGAAGCGCAGACGTACCTGACGCCAGGCGATCCGCATCGTCTCGACGGCGACAGCGATGGGATCGCCTGCGAGGACCTGCCGTGTCCGTGCTCATACGCCACCCCCGCGCCTGCTCCACCACCCCCCGCGCCGGCACCGCCGCCGGAGGAAACCCGGCCTCGCTTCCGCGTCCACGTCGCCTGCGGACTCAACCAGAGCGCACCGCCGGCTCGTGAATGCGCCCACAGGAGCAAAGTCGGAGCCTTCTTCGAAAGCTCCCTGCTCACCCACTACACGGTCTGCGTCAAGCCACCCGCCAGGAAGTCGTTGTGCGCCAGGAGCCAGGAAGCCCAAGCCGGGGTCACCTACGTCAACAGGATCACGACGTCGATCACCGGCTGGCACAAGGTCGTCTGGTACGTCGAAGGCCGTCGTCTCGGCCGCTGGTTCTGGCGCCGGTAGAAGACTCGAACAGGCGCCGCGGCCGCAGACCTATTTGCTGACGGCGGCGGTGGCGCTGGTGTAGCCGGTCGCCGCCGCCGTGATCGTGTGGGTGAAGGCGCCGCTGGCGGGGGCCGTGTAGGTGAATTCGGTTTCTGCGACGGCGGGCCCGGCGGCAGGGATGGTCAGCGGCGAGCCCGCGATCGTGCCGCCGCTGGTGACGGTGACGTTGACGGTTTTGGCGGCGCCGACGTTGGCGATCGCGTTGCCGGAGCTGTCGGTGAGGCCGAGCTTCGCTTTGACGGTGCCGGAGTTGCCGAGCAGGGTGATCGTGCAGGTGAAGAAGCAGGGGGAGCCGATCGAGCCGGCGCTGGAGGTGAGTCCGGAGAAGGCGAGTCTCGCGGCGGTGCCGATCGCGACCGTGAGCGCCAGCGGCGTCGCCGTGGACAGCGTCCCGTCCGTGGCCGAAACGCTCGTAGCGCCGGCATTGGGCAGTTTCGCGTAGCCGTTTTTCGAGGAGGAGACGGCGGCGACCCCGGCGGTGAAGTTGAGCGCCGTGGCGGTGCCGAAGTTGACCACGGAGCCGGCGCTGCTGACGACCGTGGGCAGGGCGCCGCTGGGGCTGCTGCCGGCGCCGGAGAAGGTGATGCTCTTCGCGCCCGCGTAGCCGGTCGCCGTGTTCCCGAAGGCGTCCTGCGCGGTGGTCGTCAGGTTGAAGCCCGCCGCCGCCACCGGGGTCGCGGTGGAGGAGGTGAGCACCAGCTTGGCGGCCGTGGCGGGGGCCACGGTCACGGCCAGGGCGATCGGGGTGGTGATCGCGCCCTCGGTCGCTTTGACGCTGGTGGCGCCGCTTTTGACCAGCTTCATCGCGCCGCCGACCCCTTCGCCGGCGACCGCGACGCCGGCGCTGAACTGGATCGCGGTGGCGCTGCCGAAGGCGACGTCGGCGCCGCTGGAGTCGCTCACCGTGGAGACGTTGCCTCCGGGACTGGCGGAGGCGCCGGAGAAGACGAGGCTGTGGGAGCCGGTGTGGCCGCTGGCCGTGTTGCCGTAGGCGTCCTGGGCGGTGATCGTCAGGTTGTTGGCGACTCCCGCCACCGGAGTCGTGCTCGCCGCGCTGAGCACGTATTTCGACGCTGCGGCCGGGCCGACGGTGAGTTCGAACGGGGTAGGGGTCGTCAACGTGCCCTCGCTGGCGGTGACGCTGGCGGCGCCTCCGTTGTAGATCCTGAGGACGCCGTTTTTGGTCGAGCTGATCGTCGCCACCCCGGCGGTGAAGGTGAGCGCGGTGGCGCTGCCGAAGGCGATCGCGGTGCCGGAGCTGTTGGAGACGGTGGGGGCGTTTTTCCCCGGGCTCGCGACGGCGCCCGAGAAGATCAGCGAGTGCGAGCCCGTGTAGGTCGTGACGGTGGCGTTGTTGACGTCCTTGGCGGTGATCGTGAGATTGACCGCGCCGCCGGCGGCCGGGCCGGAAGTGCTGCCGGAGATCGTGAACTTCGTCGCTTCGCCGATGGTTACGTTCGCCGTTTTGGTCCCCCCGACGGCGCTCCACGTCTCCCACAGGGCGGTCACCTTGTAGGTGTGTTCGCCGATCGCCAGGCCGCTGTCTTTGCAGGTGAGCACCGCCGCCGGCGCCGCCGCGGTGGGGCAGGTCCCGGCGGGAGTGCCGTCGTCACGGGTGACGAAGTAGGTGACCGAGCCGGCGCCGGGTGGCGTTACCGCGCCCCAGGTCAAGGCGACGGTGCCGCCCGCCGCCGCGGTGGCGGCGCTGATCGTCGGCGCCGTCAGTTTCGTCACCGCCGCCGAGGCGGTGCCGCTGCCTTCGCTCGAGAAGTAGGCCAGAGCGCTGCCGCCGATGGCGATGAGGAGGCTCGCCAGCAGGGCCGCCGCGGCGCCGGTTGCGAACAGCCTTCTCATCCGCGTGCCTCGCCGCTGAAGACGAGCGGCACCTCGACCCCGCGGCAGGGGTCCTGGTTGACCGGGAGGTTGAGCATGCCGATCGTCGGCGCCGAGGCGGTCGCGGTCGGCAGCTCGACCGACGCGCCAGCGGGCACGACCAGCGGCGCCTCCGGCGAGACACTCGACTGGGTCAGGGCAAAGTTCTCCGCCGGGCAATTAGGCGGGTCGGCGCCGATCGCGACGCTGAGGCCGGTGACTTCGATCGCGGCAGAATTCGGGTTGCTGACCACGACCCGAACCTGCTGAGGCGGGTGTCCGGGATAGAGCTCTTCGAGCCCGGTGCGGAGCTCGATCGAGAACGGCACCGGTGCCGGATCCACACGCACCTCCGCCGAGGGGGGCGCGACCTGGTGCCAGGAATGGCCGATCGCGGGACCGGGCCGGCCGGCGCGATCGAGGGCGCGGACCGTGAAGGAGTGAGCGCCGGCCGTCAGCCCGGTCAGCCGGTGCGGCGAGCTGCAGTCGGCCCACCTGCCGCCGTCGAGCCTGCACTGGAACCGGCGCGTGGGTGCAGCCGCGCCCGGAGAGCCAGGCAAGGTCTCGTCGCCGGTGCGCTTCGCTCGTGGCGGAACGTGAAACCTGAACTGGGCCTCGACCCCGACCGAGTCCTGCTCCGGGTATTCGACAAACCGTGCCCGTGGCGGCGTTTCCGCTCCTCTGCCCGGCGGCGAACCGCCATCGTTCCGGGGCGGAGTACCGATCGGCTTGCTCTCCCCGAGGCCAGGCGCGGGACGGGTCGCCGCGTAGGCCACCGCTCCGAGACAGGTCGAGACGGCGGCCAGGGCGACGAGCACCCTGACCGCACGCCTGCGGCCTGCCGCGATCCGGCCTGGAGACATGGGCCGTCCGGTCAGCTATCCGCTAGTTGTTTTTCAGCGTCAGGGTCAGCGTCGCGCCCTGGCAGGCGTCCTGGTTGACGCCGGTGTCGTTCATCGTCAGCGTGCCTCCCGGCGTCACCGCCTGCCCGCTGCCGGGCGCGAAGGTTTTGTTGACGACGACGTCGGCCATCGTGAAGTCCGGGTTGCCGCCGCTGGTGACGACGCTGCAGCTGGGGTGGCCCGCGTCAGCGGTGATTTTTTCCAGCGAGATCGTGCCGACCCGCTGTTTGCCCGTGGAGGGGTTGTCGACGGTCAGCGAGACCGGCGAGGACGAGCCGGGGTAGAGGTTCCCGGTCACGGTCCCTTTCAGGGTCACGGCCGAGCTGGTGCCGACGGTTGCGGTCGCGGTGCCCGAGCCGGTGGTGGTGAAGTAGGCGTAGGCGGCGGCGGCGATTCCGAGGACGCACAAAGACACCAGGGCAATCACCACCCGCCTCTTGTCGAGGAAGGACATCACAGTCTCCTTTTCGCATTACGAGCGGAGCGGATGCCCCGTTGTCCTCTACCAATTCGGCCACTACAGGCACGGGCTTGAGAACCGCAATGGACGAATCTTCGAGCGTCGGATGGACAGGCTGTACAGGCCCAAAGTTTGAGCAAACGTGCGCCTCACGTTCTCGACCCTCCAGGGGTTCAGCGGTCGTGCAGCAGCGCCAGCGCCGCGGTCAGCACCAGCGAGCCGCCGGCGACGGCCGCGGTCGCCGCGGCGCTGCCCTCGGGCAGATCCTCGCGAGCGAGGGCGGTCGAGCCGATGTCGCCGAGATCGCCGAGGATGCTGATCGCCAGCAGAGGGCGGACAGGATCCCCGCGCAGCGCCGCGAGCAGCGCCGCTCCGTGGACGCCGACCTCGCGGGCGCCCATCCCGCGCAGGGGGACCTGGGCTGCGCCCCGCCGGGCTCCGGCGCCGAGCCAGCGCCCGCCGGCGAGCTTCCCCGGCGCGACGATCAGCCCGACCCCGTAGGCGATCCGCAGCGACAGCACCGAGGCGGTCGCAAGGCGCAGAGCTGGGTCGGCCGGCGTCATGCAAGACAGGTATCCGCTCGGCGGGGCGGTCAAACCGGACCCCCTGAGATCTGCCCCCAGGGGCCGAATCAGGGGGTTTCCCTGATGTAAGGGGGGTCCCGCGAGGCGAAGCTGCGGCCATGCATTCACCCAACCGCAGAGGAGAAATCATGCATGTGCGTAAGAACGTCGCGGCCCGTGCCGCGCAGTGGAGCTCGAGTCACCGCAAGCTGGCGATCTGGGGATGGCTGGCGATCGTCGTCGTCCTCGTCGGAGGGATCCTCGGCGCCGGCCTGATCGAACGCAAGGAAGTCTCGACCGTCGACACCTTCTCCGGCGAGTCCCAGCAGGCCGAGCGGGCGCTCACCGACGCCGGGCTGCGTCCGACCGAGGAGGTGCTGCTGATCCAGAGCGATTCGGTCGGCGCCAGGGACCCCGCCTTCGAGGCGATCGTGGCCAAATCGGCCGCGGAGCTGAGGCAGACCGCCCACGTCGCCAACGTCTCCACCCCGAGCGAAGGGGGCGGCGCGATCTCCGAGGACGGCCATTCGGTGCTCGTCGACTTCGAGATCAGCGGCCCTGAAAAAGACGTCGCGGTCAACGTTCTCGACAGCGAAGACACGGTCGCGGCCCTGGACGGGTCCGCTTCCGGGTTCAGCGTCGAACAGTTCGGGTCGGGTTCCTCGGAGAAGAACCTCCAGGGCGCCTTCACCTCGGATCTCGGCAAAGCGGGCATGATCTCGCTGCCGCTGACCCTGTTGATCCTGCTGGTCGCGCTGGGGGCGCTGGTCGCCGCGGGCGTTCCGCTCGTCCTCGCCCTCACCGGCGTCCTGGCGACGATGGCGACGGTCGTCATCCCCAGCCAGATCATTCCGCTCGACGGCAACATCGACGCGCTGATCCTCCTCATCGGCCTCGCCGTCGGGGTCGACTACTCGCTGTTCTACATGCGCCGCGAGCGCGAGGAGCGCGCCGCGGGCAAGAGCCCGCATGAGGCGCTGATGGCCGCGGCGGCAACCTCGGGACGCGCGGTGATGATCTCGGGGATCACGGTGATGATCGCGATGTCCGGGATGTTCCTCACCGGTGAGGCGACCTTCGAGTCGTTCGCGCTGGCCACCGTGACCGTGGTCGCAATCGAGATGTTCATCTCCCTCCTCGTCCTGCCGGCGGTCCTCGCCTGGCTCGGCGATCGGGTGACGAAGGGCCGCATGCCGTTCCTCGGCCGCCGCAGCGGACGGGAGCGAGGCGCCGGCATCTGGCGTCGGGTCGTGACCGCGGTCACGCGCCGCCCCGTCGTCTCGGCGGTCGCCGCGACGGCCTTCCTGGTCGCCCTCTCGATCCCGGCCCTGAGCATGAAGACCACCCAGACCAGCAGCGACGACCTGCCGCGGGACCTGCCCGTGATGCAGACCTACGACCGCTACACGGAGGCGTTCCCGGACAAGGCGAACGTGAACGAAGTGGTGGTTGCGGCAGACAGCGTCCGCAACGGCGAAGGCGACGCGGTCGTCGACCGGATCGTCGCGGCCGCCGAGCGCTCCGAGACGTTCATCGGAACGCCCGACGTCACCTACAGCGACGACGGCAGCGTGGCGAACGTCGCCGTCCCCAGCGAAGGCAACGGGACCGACGACGCCTCGGTGGCAGCGCTGAACGAGCTCCGCGACGTCGTCGTCCCCGCCGCGATCGCCGGCACCGCCGGCGTCGAGGCAAATGTCACCGGCGGCGCCGCCTCGACCGAGGACTTTGCCGCGGTGGTCTCCGAGCGCCTGCCGCTGGTGATCGCCTTCGTCCTCGGGCTGGCGTTCCTGTTGATGCTGTTCACGTTCCGCTCGATCGTCGTCCCGATCAAGGCGATCATCCTCAACCTGCTCTCGGTGGGCGCCGCCTACGGAGTGCTGGTGATGGCGTTCCAGTGGGGGTGGGCGGAGTCGCTGCTCGGCTTCGAGTCCAACGGCGGAGTCACGAACTGGTTGCCCGTCTTCCTCTTCGTGATCCTCTTCGGGCTCTCGATGGACTACCACGTGTTCATCCTCAGCCGGGTCCGGGAGCTGTATGACCGGGGCATGAGCACCGACGAAGCGGTGCGCGAGGGCATCTCGCAGACCGCGGGCACGGTGACCAGCGCCGCCGCGGTGATGATCGGCGTGTTCTCGGTGTTCGCCACCCTCTCCTTCCTCGACTTCAAGGAGATGGGAGTGGGCCTGGCGGTGGCGGTCCTGATCGACGCCACGATCATCCGGGGCGTCCTGCTGCCGGCGACGATGAAGCTGCTCGGCGAGAGCAACTGGTACCTGCCGGGATTCCTCCAGCGGATGCCGCAGCTGCGCGAGCGGCGTCCTGCCGAGGCCGGCTACGAGCCCGAGCCGGCGCGGAGCTGAGCGCCGGATTAAAAAGCAAGTCATGCCATTCCGCGGCCGGCGCCCCAGTGGGCGCCGGCCGCGGGGATCGGAGCCTCAGATGCCTAACTTCTTCCTCCAACACCAGCACGACCCGAGCGAGTGCGACTCGGCCTTCGCCGCCTGGCGCTCGTTCGACAGTCCTTTGCGGAAGAGCTCGGCGCCGTCCACCTGCCTCGCCGGCGGCCACCGGATCTGGTGGCTGGTCGAGGCCTCCGACGCAGCCGGCGCCCTCGCCCTCCTCCCCGACTTCGTCGCCTCGCGCACCGAGGTAACCGCGGTCCGCTACGTGGAGGTGCCCTGATGAACAGGCACGCCGCCGTGGTCGGCGCCGGCATCGGCGGCCTGGCCGCGGGCGTTGCGCTGAGGCAGGCGGGCTGGGAGGCGACGGTCTACGAGGCCGCACCTGAGGTGAGGCCCCTCGGAGCCGGGCTTTCGATCTGGCCGAACGGGGCGCGCGCCTTGCGTACCCTCGGCCTCGGCGAGCTCGTCGCCGCCGCGCCGCGGCCGAGCGGCGCCCTGCGCCGGGCCGACGGCTCGGTCCTGGCCGAGTTCGATCCGGACGTCCTCGAGGCTCGCTTCGGAGCGCCGCTGGTCGGGTTCCACCGCGCCGACCTCCACGAGGCGCTGATCGCCGCGCTCGGATCCGAGCGGGTGAGGACCGGAATGCGGCTCGAGAGCCTCGGCGACGGAGAGCTGCGCTTCGCCGACGGGTCCTCGGCTCGCGCCGACCTCCTCGTCGGCGCCGACGGCCTCCGCTCGACGGTGCGATCGGCGCTGCTCGGCGACGGCGAGCCGCGCGACGCCGGCATCGTCGCCTTCCGCGGCGTCGCCGACTTCGACGGCTCCGTCCCGGCCGGCGAGTGGTGGGGTTCGGGCAGCGTCGCCGGCCTGCTGCCGCTCGACGGCGGGCGCGTCTACTGGTACCTCGCCGATCATGGCGATCCGGACCCGGCGACCCTGGCGGACCGGCTCGCGGAGTACGGCGAGCCGGTCCGCGAAGTGGCCCGCCGCACCGACGAGGACGAGGTGCTCGTGCACCGCCTCTACGACCGCGACCCGGTTACGAGCTGGAGCCGGGGAACGGCGACGCTCCTCGGCGACGCCGCCCACCCGATGCTGCCGTTCCTCGGCCAGGGCGCCGGCTCGGCTCTCGAGGACGCGGTCGCGCTGGGAGCCGCAATCGCCGCCGAGCCCGAGGTCGAAGCGGCGCTGGCCACATATGAGGGGGCCCGCACCAAGCCCACCGCAGTCCTCGTCGCCGGCTCCCGCAAAGCCGCGAAAGCGGCCCTCCTGAAGTCCCCGCTGGGGCGGAGGGTCCGCAACGCCCTCGTCGCGAAGGCGCCGGAATCCGTCCGCCTGCGCCAGCTCGACCCCTTCGTTGGATAGGGGGCGAGCTCGGCGCAGCGCGTTGACCTGGTTAGACCTCCTCGAGCATCACCAGGGTCTCGGGGCGAACACCGTCGTGCTGCATCGCCGCCGCGGCCTCCTCGGTCTCCAGCATCTCCTGCAGGGCGGCCATATCGGGCACCTCCAGGATCAGCCCGACGCGGTTGGAGCCTTTCTGGTCCCTGAAGGTCCGGACCGAGATCCCCCGGGCCCCGAAGAACTCCTCCCGCTTCGACGAACCGAGCCATCTGTCGAAGTCATCCACCTCGTGAACGACGAGCACCGTTGCCATCGTGTCTCCCTTCGCTGCGACTGTCGAGTTGACGTTGAGCGGATGGGCAGCATCTCACCCCGGCGCTACTGACCGCCTGCCGGGGCGGCCTGCTCGGAGATGTCGAGGGTGTCGGCGGCGGCGTTCTCCCGCCGCGAGAGGGCGAGGCAGGGGATCGCGAGGACCGAGATCCCGGCGCCGATCAGGTAGGACGGCGCGTATCCCCAGACGTCGGCGGCGCGGCCCAGAACCGGCTGGGTCCAGACCCCGCCGGTCGAGGTCATCATCGAGTCGAAGGAGAGGATCGTCGCCCGCTGGCGCGAGGGGATCAGGCCGTTGAGGTAGCTCTGGCGGATCGGCGTCGAGGCCGCGAACAGCAGCCCCCAGACGACGATCAGCCCGATCACCGGCCAGAAGCTGTCGACGACCCCGATCAACCCGAGGCTGACGACGCTGAGCCCGGCGGTGACAATCAGGGCCGAGGTGCGGCGGCGGAAGAGGCCGCGGATGCGGGGGGCGAGGATGCCGCCGGCGATCTGCGCGCCGGCGACGATCGCCGCCACCAGGCCGGCGACCTGGTAGGCCTCGGGGTCGCCGTAGAGCTCCAGCAGGTAGGGCTGCAGGGCGTAGAAGGCGTAGATGCCGACGCCGCCGATCAGCAGCGCCTCGACCATCAGCCACTTCACCGCGGGGCGCCGCCAGCCGTACTCGACCGAGTTGGAGGCGACCCTCCGCATCTCGGCCAGCGGCCTCCCGCCCTTCTCGGGGGCGAAGCCGACGTCGTGCATCAGCCGGAAGGCGAGGACGAACATCACGATCAGGATCGCCCCGCGGATCACGAACGGCACCCCGAGGCTGGTCTGCTGGGCGACGAACCCTCCCGCCACCGAGCCGGTCAGCATCGCCGCCCCGGTGGCGATCTGGCCGCGGCCGAAGACCGTCTCCAGCTGGCCGGTGAAACCGGTCGCGGCGAGCGCGTCGACCAGCCAGGCCTCGACCGCGCCGGAGAAGAAGGTGAAGCCGAGGCCGATCAGGATCGAGACCACCGCCCACTGCCAGAACGGCGCCTCGACCTGCCAGAGGAGCACGTAGAGGAGGGTCGAGAGGGCCAGCGTCACCGTGCCGAGCAGGTAGGAGAAGCGGCGCCCGATCGTGTCGGCGACGATCCCGGTCGGGATCTCGAAGAGGACCATGCCGGCGGTGAAGAAGGCGTTGGCGGCGAACGCCTCCAGGTTCGAGAGGCCGGCGTCGAGGAGGAAGATCGTGTTGATCCCCCAGATGAACGATGCCGCCAGCGTGTTCCCGAACATCAGCGTCAGGTAGGTGGTCTGGATCGAGCGCGGGGTCGGCATCGATCCGGAGACTGTCAGACGCGCGGTTCAGCCCGAGCAGAGCCGCTCGCGGGCGATCCAGTCGGAGCCGCTCGGCGCCTTCCGCGGCTCGGACCGGCCGCCGTCGCACCGCTCGCCGGGATCGCGGCGGGGGGCGGGAGCCTGCAGGGCGAGGGGCGCCACGAACAGCGGCGCGGGATCGATCGGGGTGTCGTAGCGGCGCACCTCGAAGTGCAGGTGGGGGCCGGTCGAAGCGCCGGTGGAGCCGACGAGGCCGACGCGGGTGCCGCCGGCGACCTGCTCGCCGACCCAGCTGGTGATCGAGCTGAGGTGGGCGTACCAGGTGGTGTAGCCGAGCCGGTGCTGGACCACCACCAGGTTGCCGAAGCCGCCGTAGTTGTAGCCGGCGTAGATCGTCGTGCCGACGCCGGCGGCGCTGACCCGGGTGCCGTAGGGGACGGGGAAGTCGATGCCCTGGTGCAGGTGGTCGCCGCGGTTGACGCCGAACCCGTCGCCGGTCGGTCCGGCGACCGGGCGCAGGAATTGCACCGGGCCACTCGGCGGACCGGCATCGCTCGGCGACTCGGTGCGACCCCGCAGCGAGGCGATCGTCGCCTTCCCGGCGAGCCCGTCGGCGGCGATGCCGGCGGCGGCCTGGGCGCGCAGCACCGCTGCCCTGGTCAGTGGCCCGAAGACCCCGTCGGCCCGTCCCGGCCCGTGGCCGGCGCGCTGGAGCAGGAACTGCAGCGCCGCCACGTCCCAGCCCCGGTTGCCGATCCGTAGCACCCGGCTCCCCAGGTCCGGCTTGCCGCGCCAGCCGAGCGCCCGGCGCGTCTGCGGCCCGAGGATGCCGTCCGCGCGAATGCCGCGCCGCCGCTGGAAGGCGATCAGCCCCCGGCGGGTGAGCGGCCCCTCGATCCCGTCGACGTAGCCGCGGTAGAGGTTCATCGTCTTCAGCGCCACCTGCAGGGCGGCGACCCTGGCGGGTGGCGCCTCGGCGCGCGCCGGCACGGTGACCAGGACGGTCAGCAGCACCGCGAGGCCGATTGCTCGAAGAAGACCCATCTCCCTGATACTCGGTAGGGCGCCGCGGCACTCGACCTACCGCAACGATTCCTGCATCCGCGGGCGGCGGGTTGGTCAGCCACGGACCGCGTAGCGCAGGTAGACCATGCCGCCCTCGAAGCGGCGCTCGTCGGTCAGCTCGAGGTCGAGCCGGATGTCGGCCGGAAGGGCGGGCTTGCCGCCGCCGACCGCGACGGGGGCGAGGAAGGCGTGGCATTCGTCGACCAGGCCGGCGGCGAGGGCCTGGCCGGCGAGATCGGCGCCGCCGATCGCGAGGTCGGACTCTGCCGTCGCCTTCAGCTCCCGCACTGCATCGGCGTCGAAGCTGGGCGCGATCCGCGTCTTCCGCGTCGGGACCTCCGTCAGCGTGCGCGAGTAGACGATCTTCTCCGCCGCCTGCCAGATCGTCACGAACTCGCGCATCGCCGGCGACTCCTCGGCAAAGGCCGGGTCGGTTTCCCAGACCGCCATCGTCTCGTACATGCGGCGGCCGTAGAGGTAGGTGCCGGCCTCCGCCGTGAGCGCGTTGACGAAGGCGTGGGCCTCCTCGCTCGGCTCCCCCCAGTCGAAGTTGCCGCCGGCGTCCTCGACGTAGCCGTCGAGCGAGGCGATGAAGGTGTAGACGAGGCGGGCCATGCGTCGGTGTCGATTATCGCGTCATCCGTTCGTCGTCTGGGTAGAGGCGCGCTACGGAGCTCGCCGAGCGAAACAAGGAGATGAAGAGATGTCCGCAACCGTGCTCTACATGTCGATGTCCCTCGACGGCTTCATCGCCGGTCCGAACGAGAGCGTGGACAACGGCCTCGGCGACGGCGGCGAGCGCCTGCACGAGTGGGTCTTCGCCGACGGCGAGGAGACCGCGCCCTCGGGGGTGCCCGGCCGCCCCGCCGGGGTCAACGGCGAGGTCTTCGAGCAGGCGATGGCCACCGGAGCGGTCGTCGCCGGTCGCGGCACCGCCGAGCCCGCCGGCTACTGGAGCGGCGACCACCACGACGGCGTGCCGATCTTCATCCTCAGCCGCCACCCCTCCGAGGCCGAGCAGGCCCGCTGGCCGCTGGTCACCTACGTCGGCGACGTCGCCGAGGGGATGGCCCGCGCCAAGGAGGCCGCCGGCGAGAAGGACGTGCTCGTCCACGGGGCGGGGGTGGCACAGCTGGCGCTCGCCGCCGGCGTCCTCGACGAGATCCAGATCCACCTGATCCCGGTCCTGCTCGGCCAGGGCCGCCGGCTCTTCGATCACCTCGCGGCCGAGCAGATCGAGCTCGAGCGGACCGCGGCGATCGCCGCTCCCGACGGGACCACGCACCTGCGCTACCGCGTCGGCGCCAGCCGGGCCAGATAGGCGATCAGCTTGCGGGCGTCGGTGCGATCCGGATCCAGCGCGGGGTTGTAGATCACGACGCTGACGCCACGGCAACGGCGGTGGTTTGCGGCCGCCAGGGTCAGGCGGTCCAGCGTGGGCCAGTCGAGACCGCCGGCCTGCGGGTAGTCGACGGCGCGGAACTCGGCGGTGGCGAGGACGTCGAGATCGACGTGGAGCCAGAAGCCATCGGCCTCGATCCGTTCGATCGCCCGCCGCGCACGGGTCTCGCCCGAGTCGCCTCCACCCGACAGATCTTCACCGGAGGCGAAGTAGCCGAGTTCGCCGCGCAGAGAGGGCACGCCCGCCGCCTCGAGTTCGGATCGGTCGCGCGGGCCGAGCTGGGCGATCGCCGCCGGGGCCAGCTCCGGGATCGCCGCCGCCAGCGGCTGGGGGAGTTCGGGGACACGCCCCAGCGCGAGGGCGATCTCGCTGTCGGAGCCCTCGCCGGTGTCCGAGCGCTCGGGCGGCCAGGCGTCCTCGTGCCCGTCGATCATGACTAGGCCGGGTCGCTCGCCGGCAGCACGGATCGCCGCGAGAGGGCCGAGCAGCACCGGGCAGTCGCCACCGACCAGCAGCGGCCGGCGATTGCGCAGATGCGCGTCGCGGACCCGGCTCTCGCCGGCGCGGATGAGCTCCCCGAGGCCGGCCTCGTTGAGCAGCCCGCTGCGGCCACGCTCTGCCGACTGCCCGGCGAGGACCATGTCGCCCCCGTCCTCGACCCCCAGGTCCGCCAGCCGTTGGGCCAGGCCGCAGCTCCGCAGGACCCTGATCGCGTCCGCGATCCCACCCGGCGTTCGCGCCGAGGTATAGGGCACGCCGATCAGCTCCCAGATCATGCGGTCGAGGCCCTCTCCCTGCTCACCCGTCAGCTCGTCGAAGTGCAGGGAAGGATGCGGGTGAGGTTGACGACGGTGCCGTCGCCGAAGAGGACGCGCCCTTTGATGAAGTGGCGCCCCGCCGGGCAGCTGGCGGTCAGGTAACTGCTCTTTTTTCCCTCGTGGATGAATTTGCGGTCGATCTCGATCCTGGCGTCGGTGAGGGAGCCGGAGTCGCCGGCGATCGCGGGGACTTTCGCGACGACGTGGGTCCCGTATTTGCCGGGGCTCGGGGTGAGCTTGACCGTGGTGACGACCGAGGCTGGAACAGGAACCGTGATGAACGCATGGATGAATATCGTCGTCGTGCGGCCCTCGACGCCTCCGTTGAACATGGTCAGCGGGCTGGAGGCGACGATCGGCGTCTGTTCGGGGAACGCGATCTCGACCCGCGCGCTGCCCCTGCCGACGATCGCCTGCCCGCAGACGCGTCTCGCGGCGGACGTCTGGCGGGAGGCGAGCTGGTCGCCCTTGCAGACCGGGAGGCCCTCGGCGTTGACCTGGATGCTCTTGTCGAGCTCGATGACGGCTTCGCGGGCGGCCGGTGGGTGGCTGCCGTCGACCGTCGCGATCGCGGCGCTGATGAAGGCGTCGATAGGGGCCTGCCCGCGCTTCGGCAGCTTGGTCGGGGAGATCCCGCCGTCGTGGCTGAGAACGAGATTGCCCACTTGGACGACCTCAGGTTTGGCGAGGGCGCTCCCGCCGGCGATCAGCGCCAACGCGGCGGCGACGATCGTGCTGCGAATCAAGTTCCTCATAACCCCTCGCCTTTCGTGGTGTGGATCGACCCGATCTTCTCGGCTGGAGCCGGTCCACTTCTTCCACAAGGTGGGGTGCAGATTCAGCACATTGGGTATGACCTTCAGTCGGCCAGCCGCAACGCGGTCTCGAGGTCCGTCGCAAAGTCTCCGAGGGGACGGCCGATGAGCTCCTCGACGGCGCGAATGCGATTCGCGACCGTGCGGCGATCGACCACCTCGCGGCGGTCCGAGCCCTCCTCGTCGACGAGCCTCGCCAGCCCCGCTTCCAGTTCGGAGAATCTGGTGCGCAGGCGGGACGCAAGCTGGGGACCGACTTTGTCGAGAGAACCAGGGCTGCCGGCAACCGAATGGGAGCCACGCTTGCTCACGCGCTCACCTTAATGCGGTCGAGCGAACGCGGAAGCGGAACAGGACCGGCGAGCGGTCGCGGTTGCCGGCGGCGTCGATCGCGAAGACGCGGAAGCTGTGGCGGCCGGGGGGGACGAGGTAGGCGCGGGGGGAGCGGCAGGGGCGGAACGGCTGCCGGTCGAGGCGGCAGCGGAAGCGAGCTCCCGGCTCGGAGGCGCTGAAGGCGAAGGCGACGCGGCGGCGCGGGGCCGAGGCGAAGAGCAGCGCCGGGGGGCGCCGGCGCAGGCGGGTCGCAGGCGGCGTGCGGTCGCGGGGCGGTGGCGGGGGCGCGACCCGGGCTGCGACCGGCGGTGCCGGCTCCGGAGTCGGGCGGCGTGTCGGGCGGGCGGAAGCTGTTCGGGCGCGCGCTCTTCGACCGACTCGCAGCCGACCGGCGGACCGTCGGCGTGGGTGGCGGCGAAATCGATCAGGGCCGTGTCGAAGCCCTCGCCGCAGTCGACGATCGGGTCGGAGTCGCCGGAGTTGGCGAGCAGGTGGTCGTTGCCGGCGGCGGCGAAGTAATTGTCCGCACCGGCCCTGCCCAGGAGCTGGTTGGGCCCGGCGTCGCCGAGCAGGTTGTCCGCCTCTTTGGTGCCCTCGACGTCCTCGATCTCCTGCAGGGTGGTCAGCTGGGCGGCGGACGCGCAGCGCGGCTCTCCCTGCGGCCCGACCAGGCCGGCGCCTGCTGGCGGCCCAGGTCGATCGTCACCCCGGTGCCGAAGTTGGCCCAGTTGGCGTTGTCGACGTCGAGGCCGCCGTCGAGGACGTCGCCGTCGCAGACGGCGTTGGAGATGAAGAGGTCCTCGCCGGCTCCGGCACTGAGCTGGTCGTCGCCGCCGTTGTTCGGCAGCGCGTCGTCGCGACCCGCCGCCAGCCACCGTGTCGTCTCCGGCGCCGTCGATCAGCATGTCTTCGGTCTCGCCGCCGGTGAGCGCGTCGCCACCCTGGTTCCCCAGCAGCACCACCGCCACGGTCTCCGGAAACCCGGGGGTGAGGAGGACGTCTTCGCCTTCGAGGCCGGCGAGGAGGATCGAGTCCGGAGCCTCCGCCACCGCGCAGGTGACGGTGCTTCCCGTGGGCGCGGCGCAGCCTCCGCCGGCGCCGGTCTCGAATCGCCCCTCGCTGCCGGCTGCCAGGGAGAACGTGACCACTCCCGGCACGTAGCTCGCCGTCACCTGGTCGTCTTCGTCGCTGCCCGTGAGGTAGAGGGCGGGACCGGCGCTCGTCGAATCGGGCGCCATCACCCCGACCGCGATCGCGCCGGGATCGCGCAGGTCGATGTCCTCGCTGTCGAGCTCGCAATCCTCGACGGCGACCTCGACGCAGCCGTCGCCATCGGCGCCGCCGCGGGCGACGTCGCCGCCCCCGTTGCCGTCGATCAGGTCGGCGCCGCCGCCGCCGTGGAAGGTCTCGGCCGCCGCGGTGCCGACGATGTAGTCGGGGAAGGGGGTGCCGATCACGGTCTCGAAGTCGCTGAAGTCGGTCGCCGGTTCGAGCGGCGCGTCGACGCCACCGCCGGAGGGGGCGAGGCCGTTGTTGGCGAAATCGTCGCCGAGGTCGACGTAGACGCCGCGTCCCTCGGCCCCCGCCGGGAAGCCGGCGTCGGTGAAGAAGGCGCCGGCGTTGGGGAAGCCCGGCGTCGCCCCGGTGGCGAAGCTGAGCGTGTCCGCGCCGCCGCCCGAGTCGCCGAGCGCGTCGATCGTCGCGTCGCCGCGGGCGAGGTCGTTCCCGCCTTCGCCGTCGAGCGAGTCGGCGCCGAAGCCGCCGAAGAGCCTGTCGTCGCCCGGCCCGCCGCGCAGCCGGTCGTCGCCGATGCCGCCGTAGAGCCGGTCCGCGCCTTCGCCGCCGAAGAGGCTCTCGTTGCCGCGCTGGCCGAAGAGCCGGTCGTCGCCGCCTTCGCCGAAGGCACTGGTGACCCCGCGCGGCAGCCGGATCGTGTCGGCGCACGGCGTTCCGATCACCGTCGTCCCCACGGTTTCCGGGCCTTCCGCGCAGCTCGGCGCGGCGGCGCCGGCGCTGGGGAGCGCCAGGAAAAGGGCGAGCGGTAGCGCCCAGGCGACGAGCTGTCGGTAACCCATGTTCATGGCTACCCGCAGCCTGGCAGTCCATCCCGGCCCGGATCGGGCCAAGTTTGGCTCCTGCTCGGGGCTAGTCGGCGATAGGCGAGTACCGTGCGCTCGATGCGGATCGCCACCTGGAACGTCAACTCGGTGAAGCAGCGGCTGCCGCGATTGCTCCCCTGGCTGGACGAGCGCCGCCCCGACGTGGTCTGCCTGCAGGAGACGAAGCTCGCTGACGAGGCGCTGCTCGACCTGCTCGGGGAGGAGCTGGCGGACCGCGGCTACGAGGTCGCCGTCCACGGCGAGGCGAGCTGGAACGGCGTCGCGATCCTCTCCCGCGTTGGCCTGGAGGACGTCGTTCCGGGTCTCGCCGGCGCCCCCGGCTTTCCCCACCCGGAGGCACGGGCGCTCGCCGCCACCTGCGAGGGGATCCGCGTCTTCTCCGTCTACGTGCCGAACGGGCGCGAGCCCGGCTCCGAGCACTACGAGTACAAGCTCGCCTGGCTGGCCGCGCTGCGCGACGCGGTGGCCGCCGGTCCCGAGGCGACGGTTGTCTGCGGCGACGTCAACGTCGCTCCGACCGACGAGGACGTGTTCGACCCGGAGGCCTTCGTCGGCCAGACGCACGTGACCGCGCCCGAGCGCGCGGCGCTGGCGGAGCTGCAGGCGCTCGGCCTGCGCGACGTCGTCCGCGACCGCTGGCCGGGCGAGCGGGCCTTCACCTTCTGGGACTACAGGGCCGGGATGTTCCACCGCGACCTCGGGATGCGGATCGACCTCGTCCTCGCCGCCGCGCCGGTCGCCGACCGGGTGCAGGCCGCCTGGATCGACCGGCAGGCGCGCAAAGGCAAAGGCCCCAGCGACCACGCCCCGGTGATCGTCGACCTCGACGAGACCCCCGACGGAGACCTCGGCCCGGTCGTGCCGCCACCGTCGGCTCCGGTGACCAGGCGCGGCGCGTCCAGGTTGCCGCAGTCGCCGTAACGCAGTCGATCAGCGGCGGTGGGTGCGCTTCAGTCGGATCGGCCCTTTGGCGCGATCGAGGTCGACGGGCTCGCCCCCCTGGGTCACCTCGATCAGCCCTTCCCCGACGAGCTCGCCGGCGGCCGCCCGCACCTCGTCCATCAGCGGACGAAACCCGTCATCGCCCCCAAGCGCCCGGGCGGCGTCGGAGGGACATATCGTCTTGCCGGGATCCCGCTGCTCCAGCAGCTCCAGGATCGCCCGCCGCGCCTCTGTCCGGTTCACCGAGTCATGACCGGGTCTATACCGCGCTGGCGATCAGTTCGCGGTCGATCTCCAGCAGGTAGGGCGCGACTGAGCCCTCGTAATCGGCTTTGCGTTCGGCGGAAAGGTCCTTCCAGCCGGTCACCGAGCCGCGACAGTTGCCGGCCCCGCAGAGGCATCCGCCGGGGAAATGTTCGATCGAGTAGTTGCGCATCGCGTAGTCGAAGGTGATCTCCTCGCCGGCGGAGATCGATACCCGGGCGATGAAGTCGCAGGCGCCGGTCTCGTTCACCTCGACCCCGCAATTCGGATCGCAGGAGTGGTTGACGATCGGGCCGAGGCCGCGATGCCGAGCCCATCTGGTCCGGCTGATCTGGGTGGCGTGAGAGTCGTTGCGCTCGACCTCGCCCTCGAGTTCACCGATCATCACCGTCTCGCCGACCTCGAATCCACGAGTCGCGCGAACGCCACCGCCCTTGCCGCCCTCGGGAGTGCAAAGCTCATATCCGACCGGATCCAAAGGACCGCCTCTCAATTGTTTGGCACGGCGAAACCGTGTCCGGCGACCCTAGTCCATCGCGGCCGGCTGCCTAATCGGCCGGGCGAGGGAGAAACAGTTCGGGCCAGTCGGCCACCACCCGCTCCATCGCGGCCCAGGTCTCGTCGGGCGTGCTGTCCGGGACCGTGATGCGGCCGACGTGGCCGGACTTGAGCCGCAGTGCGTGCGGCAGCTGCAGCTCGGCCGAGAGCACGGCCAAGGCCGCTTCGATGTCGGCCCGCCCCCGCTGGCGCTCGAGGGCCTGCGGATAGGTGTAGAGGTTGGTGACGGCTTCCACTTGGTGCACGGTACCGCGATGCGAGCATGCCGCGAGCAATCCATCAAAGGCGCCCACCTGTCACGCTGATGAGGATGAGCCCCACCGTCACCTACGCGCTGGAGGGCCGCGCGGTCACCAGCGAGGAGTTCTTCGACGTCATCGCCGGCGGCGGCCGCCAACTCGCCATCCAGCAGATGACCGCAAAGATCGAGAGCGTCACCTGCACCCAGCACGGGGAAAACGCAGTCGTAACCGAGGTCGACCAGTCCCCCGAAGGCCTCGGCTTCACCATCTCCGGCTGCTGCGACGAGCTGATCGACCGCGCCCACAGCGCCGCGGCGTACCCAGTCGATCCGTAGGCCCTGCGCGGCACTCTTCCGAGGCTGCGCTGATCGGTTGCACTTCCGAGATTCGAAAGCGCGCGCCGTGCGGGGGGATTCCGTTGAGGAACGGAGCTAGGCGGATTCGAACCGCCGACCTCCTGGGTGCGATCCAAGTGAGTCGATGAGTTGAATGTCGCCAGAACATGCTCATTTGCAGCTTTTTTCTGATCGTCTAGGAAAGGCTGCAGAAAGTGAAATATGCAGGGATATGCACCGATATGCATCGAGTCAGGCACTTCTGGCGAAAAGTGCCTGAAATTCGAAGAGGCGGTTCAAGCGAGCGACCGTGCCCGAGCAGCGCGCTGCTTCAAGCCGCCACATCCCCGGTTCCGGGACGGCTAGGGTCTAGGTCTCCTTCAAACGCCAAAGCTTAGGGACTCGCTAGTGGCCTTAAAGAAGTCAGACCTGTACCGCTCGCTGTGGCAGAGCTGTGACGAGCTGCGGGGCGGAATGGACGCCTCGCAGTACAAGGACTACATCCTCACGCTGCTGTTCGTGAAGTACGTGACCGACAAGGCGCGGTCGGATCCCAGGAGCCTCATAACTGTGCCCAGGAGCGGTTCCTTCGAGGAGATGGAAAAACTCCGGGGCAAAAAGGAGATCGGCGACGGGATCAACAAGATTGTCGCCAAGCTGGCGGCTGCCAACAATCTCCACAACGTCATCGACCTCGCCGACTTCAGCGACGAGGAGAAGCTCGGCAAAGGCAAGGCGATGCAGGACCGTCTCAGCAAGCTGGTGGGGATCTTTGCCGACCTCGACTTTCGCCGCAGCCGTGCCGAGGGCGACGACCTGCTGGGCGACGCCTACGAGTACCTGATGCGCCACTTCGCGACCGAGTCCGGCAAATCGAAGGGGCAGTTCTATACGCCGGCGGAGGTCTCGCGCGTGATGGCGAAAATCGTCGGCGTCGGTCTCGACACCAAGCAGGACCGAACGGTCTACGACCCGACCTGCGGCTCCGGCTCGCTGCTGATCAAGGTCGCCGATGAGACCCCGCGCGGCCTCTCGATCTACGGGCAGGAGAAGGACGTTTCGACCTACGCGCTGGCGCAGATGAATATGATCCTCCACGGCTGGCCCGACGCCGAGTTGTTCAAGGGCGACACGCTGACCGAACCACAGCTGACCGAAGGCGACCGGCTAAGGACGTTCGACTTTGCGGTCGCGAATCCGCCCTTCTCATACAAGTCCTGGAGCAACGGCTTGGAGAGCGAGTACGGCCGTTTCGAGTACGGCCGCCCGCCCGAGAAGAATGGCGACTTCGCGTTTCTCCTACACATCCTCAAGTCCCTGAAGGGGAAGGGGAAGGCGGCGGTGATCCTCCCCCACGGCGTCCTCTTCCGCGGAGGGGCGGAGGGAAGGATCCGGCGGGAACTGGTCCGGCGTGGCTTCGTCAAGGGCATCGTCGGCCTGCCGCCCAACCTCTTCTACGGGACTGGCATCCCCGCCTGCATAGTCGTGCTCGACAAGGAGAACGCCGCCGGTCGCGCCGGCGTCTTCATGGTCAACGCCTCCCGCGGGTTCGTCAAGGACGGAGCCAAGAACCGCCTGCGGAGCCAGGATATCCACAAGATCGTCAACGTCTTCAACCGGCAGATCGAGGTCGATCGCTATTCACGAATGGTCCCGTTGGCAGAGATCGCGAGCGAGACCAACGAATACAACCTCAACATTCCCCGCTACATCGACTCTTCCGACCCGGAGGACATCCAGGATCTTCGCGCCCACCTGCATGGCGGCATCCCCGATCGCGACATCGAGGCGCTGAGCCCCTACTGGGAAGCATTCCCGTCGCTTCGCGGCACCCTTTTCGAGCCGCGCGGCGATGGTTACAGCGACCTTGCGGTTGACTCAGCCGAGATCCAGGAGACGATCCTCGGGTCGCCCGAGTTCGAAGAGTTCGCGGCCGGCGTCGGGAGGGAGGTCGGCAAGTGGTTCGAGTCGCACCGGAAGGCCTTGCTCGCGATCGACGAGAACACCAAGCCCGGGGAGCTGATCGAGACGCTCGGCGACGACCTGCTTGCGCGCTTTGAGAAGGCGCCCCTACTGGACAAGTACAACGTCTATGAGGAGCTGCTCAGCTACTGGCACGAGACGATGCACGACGATGTCTTCCTGGTAATGCATTCGGGGTGGCTTGAGGCCTCTCGCCCTCGGTTGACGATCGAGGACAGCGAGCGCAAGCTGAAGGAGGAGCCCGATCTGGTCATCTCCAGCGGCAGGTCCAAAGCAAAGTTAAAGACCGATCTCGTGCCGGCGGACCTGGTTGTGACGAGCTACCTGGCGGAGGAGAGAGCCGAGCTCGATCGGCTTGAGCTCGAGGCGGAAAGAGCCACCCTTGCGCGGGAGGAGTACATCGAGGAGCACGCGACCGAAGAGGGGCGCCTATGGGCGGCCATCGAAGATGACAAGGTCACCAAGGGATCTGCATCGTCACGGCTGGCCGAAGCTAAGAAAGAGGACGCCGAGGAGGAAGTCGCAGCTCTCGAGCGGCTGCTCGAGCTTTTCCGGGGCGAGGCGGCCGCCAAGCAGGCCGTGAAACGGGCACGGTCTGAGCTTGACCGCGCGACGTACGAGAAGTATGGGCAGCTAACCGAGGCGGACTTGAAGACCTTGGTTCTCGACGACAAGTGGCGCTCTACTGTTGCTGAACGAATCCAAGAGGTGCTCATTTCACTGGCCCTCGACCTGGTCCGCTGGTTTCGCAAGTTGGAGATGCGCTACGGAAGGACGCTCGGCGAGATCGAAGCTGAAATCGATGAGATGGGTGACCGGGTTTCGAAACACCTCACCATGATGGGATTCGAGTGAGGGCGGTATCGATGGAGGCTCGGGGACCAGAGGGCTGGGTGGAACGAGAGGCCGGCAGTCTCGGCCGCGTAAAGGGGGGAAAGCGGTTGCCCATGGGATACTCCCTTACCAGTGTGGTTACCCCGCACCCCTACCTGCGAGTTGTTGACATGTGCCCGGGTGGGGTGGACACCTCCGACCTACGGTATGTGCCACCAGTGGCCGCATCTGCCATTCGCAATTACCGCATTAGCCGCGACGACGTCTTCATCAGTGTCGCCGGCACCTTAGGCATCGTCGGGAGGATTCCACCTGAGCTCGATGGCGCCAACCTCACTGAGAACGCAGATCGCATCACCTCCATCTCCTGCGATCCGGATTACCTCATGTACTACTTAATGAGCGAAAGGATCCAAGCCGAGATCGAGGCGATACGCACCGTTGGTGCGCAGCCAAAGCTGGCACTCGGACGGATCAAGAAGTTCCGTATACGGGTGCCCCTTGACCGTGACGAGCAGGTTCGGATCTCCTCGGCGCTTCGGAACATCGACCGCCTAATTGGAAGTCTGGAAGAGCTGCTGATAAAGAAGGTCGGGGTGAGGGAAGGCCTTGCGGGGCGTCTATTGGGCGGTGAAACGCGCATCCCCGGGTTCCGTGATCCCTGGCCCGAAAGGAGGCTTGGCGACCTTGGAACCTTCCTGAAAGGACGCGGAATAAGACGTGCAGACATCCGCGATTCCGGTGTCGGGTGCATTCGGTACGGCGAGTTGTACACGACCTACCGCGACTACACCGACAGCACGGTCTCATTCGTTGCGCCGGAAGTAGCGGCCGGCGCATTGTCACTACGTCGAGGAGACCTCTTGTTTGCTGCCTCAGGGGAGACTCGCGAGGAGATCGGCACCTGCGTAGCTTTCGTCGGCACCCAGGCAACCGTCGGGGGAGGAGACATCGTCGTTCTCCGGGGGGCTGACGCAAATCCTGTCTTTCTCTCCCTCCTGATGAACGCCCCGCCGGTCGTTGCCAAGAAGGCGCGACTCGGGCAAGGCGATGCAGTGGTGCACATAAGCCTGCGTTCCCTGGAGTCGATCGCAATCAAGCTCCCGCCTCGTGCAGAGCAGGACGCCATCGCGGGGGTCTTGATCTCGGTGGACGACGAGATACGAGCGTCCGAAACCCGGCTGGAGAAGTTCAGGGCTCTTAGGACCGGCATGATGCAGGAGTTGCTAAGCGGCCGTAGTCGGATGCCGGTCAAGGAGCCGACCGGAACGTGAGCAATGTCGGCCAGCCCGAGCGCAGGACCCAGGAAAGGGTTGTCTCGCTTTTTCGCGATCACCTTGACTACGAGTACCTCGGTAACTGGCAGTATCGCGAGGACAACGTAAACGTCGAGCCTCAAATGCTGGGCTTGAGCCTCGAAGAGCGCGGATACGGGGCCGCTCAGATCACCAAAGCTGTGGAACGGCTGCGGCGAGAAGCTTCGCTCGGGGGCGGCCGCAAGCTGTACGAGGCCAACCGCGACATCTACGGCCTGCTCCGCTACGGGATTCCGGTGAAGACCGACGTGGACGAGAAGGCGGAGACGGTCTGGCCGATCGACTGGAAGAACCCAGAGGCGAACAGGTTCTCGATCGCCGAGGAGGTGACGATCGAGGGCGAGAACGACAAGCGGCCCGACCTCGTCCTCTACGTGAACGGGATCGCGGTGGCGACGATCGAGCTGAAGCGATCGAAGGTCGCCGTCGCGGAGGGGATCCGCCAGTCGTACGGCAACCAGAAGCACGAGTTCATCCAGAAGTTCTTCACGACCGTCCAGCTGGTGATGGCTGGCAACGACGTGGAGGGTTTGCGCTACTCGCCGATAGACACCGAAGAGAAGTACTGGCTGGCCTGGCGTGAGCCGGGGAAGGTCGAGGAGCGGCTCGACCGCGAACTCACCCAACTCTGCACGAAAGAGCGGCTGCTCGAGCTGATCCACGACTTCATGGCCTTCGACGCAGGGGTCAAGAAGACGTGCCGCCACAATCAGTACTTCGCCGTCAAGGCGGCGCAGGAGCGGGTGGGCAGGCGCGAGGGCGGGATCGTCTGGCACACCCAGGGCTCCGGGAAGTCGCTGATCATGGTCTGGCTGGCGAAATGGATCCGCGAGCACCAGGACCAGGCCCGCGTCCTGATCGTCACCGACCGGATCGAGTTGGACGAACAGATCGAAAAAGTGTTCTCGGCAGTGGGGGAGGACATCTACCGCACCCGCAGCGCGGCCGACATGCTCGATGTCCTCAGCCACTCGGCCGAGTGGCTGATCTGCTCGCTGATCCACAAATTCCGCGACTCCGAGGAGGAGGACCGTGACGGAAGCGAGCGAGGGTTCATTGAGGAACTGCGCCGCGCCGTCCCCGAGGACTTCTCGCCCAAGGGGAACCTGTTCGTCTTCATCGATGAGGCCCACCGCACCCAGTCCGGCCGCATGCACGACGCGATGAAGGAGCTGCTGCCGGGGGCGATGTTCATCGGCTTCACCGGCACGCCGCTGCTTAAGGCCGACAAGCAGACGACGGTGGAGAAGTTCGGCAGCTTCATCCACACCTACAAGTTCGACGAAGCGGTGGCCGATGGGGTGGTGGTTGATCTGCGTTACGAGGCGCGGAACATCGAACAGCGACTCTCCTCGCCTGAGAAGGTCGACGAGTGGTTCGAGGCAAAGACGCAGGGGATGACCGATCTATCCCGCGCCAGGTTGAAGCGACGCTGGGGGACGATGCAGAAAATCGTCAGCGCCGAGCCGCGTGCGAAGCAGATCGCCCAGGACATCCTGCTCGACATGGAGACGCGCCCTCGCCTCATGGATCGTCGGGGTAACGCGATGCTCGTCGGGGAAAGCATCTACCAGGCCTGCAAGTTCTACAACCTGCTGTGCGAAGGCGGGCTGAAGGGAAAGTGCGCGATCGTCACCAGTTACGAGCCGCGGGCCACGGACATCTCCAAGGAGGACTCCGGGCACGGGGCGACGGAGAAGCTGCGCCAGTTCGAGACCTACCGCCAGATGCTGGCGGACCACTTCCAGGAGCCGCCTGGGACCGCGATCCAGAAAGCGGAGGAGTTCGAGCGCGAAGTGAAGCGGCTGTTCGTCTACGAGCCGGGGCAGATGCGGCTGCTGATCGTGGTCGACAAGCTGCTGACTGGCTTCGACGCTCCCCCGGCGACCTACCTCTACATCGACAAGAGCATGCGCGACCATGGTCTCTTCCAGGCCATCTGTCGCGTCAACCGGCTCGACGGCGACGATAAGGAGTACGGCTACATCGTCGACTATCGCGACCTCTTCAACTCGCTCGAGAGCGCGATCATCGACTACACCTCGGGGGCGCTGGACGGGTACGACCGCGACGACGTCAAGGGGCTGCTGAAGGACCGGGTCGCGAGCGCCCGCGACGACCTCGATGAGGCGCTCGAGCAGGCCCGCGCCATCTGCGAGCCGGTGGCGCCGCCGCGCGACACGCGCCAGTACCAACAGTACTTTTGCGCCGCGGAGCCTGGCGACTCCGAGCAGCTGAAGCGGAACGAGCCGAAGCGGGTGGAGCTGTACAAGGCTGTTGCGGTCTTGACGCGGGCTTACGCCAACCTTGCGAACGAGATGGACGAGGCGGGCTACGGCGAGGAGGAGGCGGCGGCGATCAAAGAGGAGGTCTCCCACTACGCGGCGGTGCGCGATGAGGTTGAGCTCGGCGCGGGCGAGAACGTTGACCTCAAGCAGTACGAGTCGGGGATGCGGTTCCTGCTCGACACCTACATCCAGGCAGATCCTTCGGAGACCGTTGCGGAGTTCCCCGACAAGGGTCTCGTCCAGTTGATCGTCGAGATGGGGGCGGCCGCGATCGACGAGCTGCCGGAGGGGGTCAAGAGCGATCCCGAGGCGGTCGCGGAGACGATCGCGAACAACATCCGCAAGGTGATCATCGACGAGCGGCCGAACAACCCCGGGTACTACGACAAGATGTCCCGCCTGCTCGACGCGCTGATCGAGGAGAGGCGCAGGGAGGCGATCGACTACAAGGCCTACCTGGAGGGTCTGATCGAGCAGGCGGGAAAGGTCGGTCGCGGGGAAGCGGACGAGCGCTATCCGGAGTGGGCCAACAATGGCTCGAAGCGCGCTCTCCATGACTTCGGGCTGCCGGCCGATCTGGCGCAGTCGGTGGACAGGGCCGTGATGGAGACCAAGCCGGACAGCTGGATCGGGAACGCGATCAAGGAAAGAAAGGTCAGGCTCGCGGTGGTCGACACGCTGCCGCCCGGCTTCGACCGGATCGACGAGCTGATGGCGCTGGTGAAGGCCCGCGATGAGTACCGCTAGCGCATACCTGACGGTGCGGGGCATCGAGGTCGACGTCGTCTACAAAGACATCAAGAACCTCCACGTCGGCGTATACCCGCCCTTGGGGCGGGTCCGGGTGGCGGCGCCGAAGTGGCTTGACGACGAGCAGGTGAGGCTGGCGGTGATCAGACGCCTGGCCTGGATCAAGGAGCAGCGCCGCCAGCTGCGTGACGCGGCCCGGCAGTCCGAGCGGGAGATGGTCACCGGAGAGTCGCACTATGTGTGGGGCGCGCGGCGCCGGCTGAAGGTGTTGGAGCGAGCTGGGCGGGGGCACTGCGAGATCGACGGCGACCGGCTGGTGCTCTACGTGCCGGAAGGAACCGACGCCGCGGCGCGGCTGGACCTGTTGCGCGAATGGCAACGAGCGCAGATGCGGCTGGCGGTCCCCCCTTTGATCGAGCAGTGGGAACCGCGGATAGGTCGCTCGGTGCCGGCCTGGGGAATCCGCCGCATGAAGACTAAGTGGGGCTCCTGCAATCGCGGCACCGGCCATCTCTGCTTCAACCTCGAGCTCGCCAAGAAGCCGCCGCGCTGCCTTGAGTACATCGTGGTCCATGAGATGGCCCACCTCCGCGAGCCCGACCACAGCCGACGCTTCATCACTCTGATGGACACCCTGATGCCCGACTGGCGGTATCGCCGCGACGAGTTGAATGGAGCGCCGTTAGATCACGAGGAGTGGTCTTAAGTAGGCAGACGGCCTAGAACTCGGGCCAATCAAGGTTCGCAAGCTGCGCTGGCTGCAGCCGGCCATGCTCCTGAAAGGCGAGCTCCAGTCGCTCGCTCAGCCACTCAAGTCCGGCTGGGGCCAGCCGAGCCGCAGGGTGCTGCCGGATCGCCTTCCGCGGATCCGCGTTACCCGTGCCGGACTCCAGATTTTCGGTCGTGGACCCGAACGCAAGAGGACCGAGCTCGTCCATCAGCTCGACCAGGGAGACGCCGTTCTCCATCGTGCCGGCGAGGAATTCCCCGTCATGCACCCTGATGTAGTGGGGCCAGTCTTTCTTCCAGGGGCGTTTGGCGAGGTCTGAAGCGGAAGCGTCGTCCCGTCCTTCCTCGTAGCGCCGCCCGATGGCCCGGCCGAAGATCATCGTGTCGTTCGGGCTATGCACCAGGCGAGACATGAACATCACGGCACCGTCGGGGACCGAGGTCGGCCGCCTGTTCTTCGGATAGGTGCAGGCCCAGTGACAACCCCCGCGTTCCAGTTCCTCGAGCACGGAGTAGTCCCGGGGCGCCCGGTTGTCGCTCTTGCCGAAGAACTTGACGAAGCCTTGGCGAGGCTCATCGAACAGGGGCGGGAGCTGCGGCTCGGCACCTCCGCCCACATCGGTGCCCTCGTCTCCCAAGCCCGAGCCGATGGAGGGAGTGCCGAGAATCAACTGGGCCTCGATGCGCTCCTCCCATTCGTCCAGCCTCGAAATCACAAGGTCAGGGGCGGCCGTCTCCCATAACTCGTCGAAGTAGGCAACACAGCGCCGTGGCAGCGCTCCTCCCTCCGCGACCACCCCGAGCTCATGGTTCTTGCGTAGCCCGCCTTCAGTCATGTTCGCCGAGGTGATGACGGCGTGATCCGAATCGAACAGATAGAGCTTCGCATGCAGACGCTGGACACCCCGCACCTGCGCCCCGAGCTCAACTAAGCGGCGCAAAGCAGAGATGTCGGAAACCCCCTCATGAAAGTGCTTGAGGTTGAACCGCGTGAGAATTCGAAGAGACGGGCTCGGCTCAGATAGAAGCCCCTCGACGGCGCCGAGCTTGATGAAGGGGCTAGCGATCCTCACCATGGAAGCGTCGTCGACAAGCGCCGCTTCCAGCTCTTCCCACCATCCTCCCTCAACCAGGCGCACCGCCATCGCTCGAAAATACCGCTGTCTAGTGGCGCGAGGTGCACGCGACCGAAGCCCTATCCCGCTGGAAAGCAAGCCGGGATACCCCGAAATCGCTGCTAATCCGCGCGCATCCCCGCCAACTCAGGCACAAGTGCCTGAGTTCGGGCGAGAAATCGAGGCCGGTTAAATGTGACGTGGCCCATCACACATTCCCACGCGCAGGGACATCGAGCGATGGAGCTAGGCGGATTCGAACCGCCGACCTCCTGGGTGCGATCCAGGCGCTCTGCCAGCTGAGCTATAGCCCCGGGCTTGGGGATGGGAAGTTGGTCCCATTGGCCCGCAAGCGACAGGATAACCGCATAGTCTTTGGCAGCCTGCCCAAGGGAATCGCCGTATGAGCATCCTCGACGACGCAATCCGAGAGCACCTGGAACTGAAGCGCGCCCATGGCGCGGATGAGGCCGAGGTCAAAAAGCTCGAGGACGAGGCGTTTGGGCCGGCGGCCCGGCCGGAGGAGCCGGACCCCGCGGCGGAGGCGCCGACCGAATTCATGACGACGGAGCCGGATGAGAGCGCTGTGGCGGGCGAGGAGTCCGAGGGCCGTCGCATCAACATCGCCGACCTGCAGGAGCCGCCCGAGCCGAGGGCGGTCGAGGCGGAGGCGCCGGAGGTCGAGGTCCAGGCGGTCGAGCCGATCGACGCACCGGTGGCGGACCCCGCTCCGCTCGCGCCCGCCGAGGACCCGGCGCAGGCAGGCCCTCCAGCCGAGGAAGAGCCGCTGGAGCACGAGGTCGTCGCCGACTCGCACAACACCGAGGAGCGCCACGCGATCGCCGAGCAGCCGACCGAATTCTTCGACGTCGAGGCCGAGATGGGCACCGAGGACTCGCCCGCCACGGAGGCGGTCAGCCCCTCCGACGAGGAGATCCTCGAGGCCGAGCAGGCCGAGCCGAAGCTCGCCGCGGTGGACCCGCCGACCGAGATCCACGCCGCCCGCACGGCCCCGGCGGAGGAGCCCGTCGAGGAGGAAGAGGACGAGGAGTTCTGGAGCGAGCAGCGGCTCTCCGACGAGCTCGACCAGGCGCTGGAGGCGCCGGTCACCGAGGAGCACGAGCTCCCGCCGCCCCCCGCAGCCGAGACCCCGGCAGCCGAGCCCACCGCCCCGCTCTTCGACCAAGGCGGGGAAGAGAACGCAGGGGAGGGCGAGGCGGAGGAGCAGTCCCGCCCCGACTACGACCCCGACACCGGGCACGAGGACGTGCTCGAGGACACCCCCGACTTCCTCGAGGACGCTCCGGAGGACGACGAGCTCTGGTTCGAGCAGCGTCCCCCCAAGGACTTCAACTTCGACGACTAGTCAGTGGAGCCAGCCGGGATCGAACCGGCGACCTCCGCCTTGCAAAGGCGGCGCTCTGCCAGCTGAGCTATGGCCCCTCGCCCGGCATTGTAGGCGGGCTTTGTCGTATCTGCCGCCTATGATGCGCCCGTGATGGGGAGGCGGCTGACTTTGTCTGTGCTGGTGCTGGTGGCGGTGCTGCTTGCCGTCGCGATCGGCGAGACGATGGCCGGCGCCAAGGACGGGGCCGAGCCGACGACGGTGCTGGTCTCCCGGGTCGGTGCCGAGGGCAAAGGCGGCGATGAGGGCTCCTTCGAACCGGCGATCTCCGGGGACGGTCGCTACGTCGCCTTCGCCTCGCGGGCGAAGAACTTCAGCCCGGCGGCGAAAAGCGGCAAACGCCAGATCTACGTCAAGGACATGAAAACCGGGGCGGTGACGCTCGTCTCCCGCGGCGACGGCGCCGGAGGTCCCGCCGCCGACGGGAACGCCTACAACCCCTCGATCTCCGCCGATGGCCGCTACATCGCCTTCGTCTCGTGGGCGGAGAACCTCAGCGCCGAGGACACCGCCTTCAACGACGTCTTCGTCCGCGACCTCACCGCGGGAACGACGACGCTGGTCTCGCGCGCGACGGGTCCCACCGGAGCGGCGGGGGACGGCGAGTCGACCGACCCCTCGATCTCCGCCGACGGCCGCCACGTCGCCTTCGTCTCGCAGGCGAACAACCTCGTCGCCGACGACGCCAAGGTCGTTCAGACCGACGTCTTCGTCCGCGACCTCGACACCGGCCTCACCGAGCTGGTCTCACGGGCCAGCGGGGCGGCGGGAGCCGCGGCCGCGGACTACTCCTTCGAGCCCTCAATCTCCGCCGACGGCCGCTACGTCGCCTTCTCCTCCCGCGCCCCGCTCGACCCCGAAGATTTCGACGAGTCGAGCTTTCCCCAGGACATCTTCGTTCGCGACCGGGCTGCGGCCACCACGGTCCTCGTCTCGCGGGCCAGCGGCGCAACCGGCAAACCGAGCAACGTGGAGTCCTCCTCGCCGGCGATCTCGGCCGACGGCACTCACGTCGCCTTCGCTTCCGACGCCAAGCTGACCCGCCAGCGCGGCTACGACCGCAACGTCTTCGTCCGTGACCTGGCCGCAGGGACGACCCGGCTGGTCTCGGTCGGCGACGAGGGCAAGGCCGGCGACGCCAAGCGCCTTCCATCGATCTCCGCCGACGGCCGTTACGTCGCCTTCCAGACCCGCGGCGACGAGGTCAGCCCGGTCGACGCCGACGGCCGGGTCGACGTCTTCGTCCGCGACATGACCAAGGGCCTCACCGTCACCGTCTCCCGCACCTCGGGCCTGCTCGGCGTTCCCGCCGACGGACCGTCCTCCAGCCCCTCCGTCTCCGCCGACGGCAGCCTCGTCGCCTTCGAATCCCGCGCCACCAACCTCAGCGCCGCCGACTCCGACCAGGTCGCCGACGTCTTCCTGCGCCGGCCGCTCTACGCGAAGGAGCCCTCGCTGCCGCGCTGCGCCGGCCGCATCGCCACGATCATCGGCACCCCTCGACCCGACGCCCTGAGGGGGACGAAACGCAAGGACGTGATCCTCGCCCAGGGGGGCGACGACCGCATCCGCAGCTTCTCCGGTGCCGACGTCATCTGTGCCGGCTCGGGCCGCGACGAGGTCGAGGCCGGCACCAACGGTGGGGGCGGAGGCTCAGACCTCGTCCTCGCCGGCGCCGGCGCCGACCGGGTCACGCTCGGCCGGGAGCTGGGCAGCGCCCGCGGCGAAGGCGGCAACGACCTCCTGATCGGCAGCAAAGGCGGCGACAGCCTCTACGGCGGGCCCGGCGACGACATCCTCCGCGGCGGCCCCAACCCGACCTTCAACTCCGACTTCCTCTACGGAGGGCCGGGCAACGATCGCCTCGACGGCGGTCCCGGGCCGAACCAGATGTACGGCGGCCCGGGACGCGACGTCGAAACGGGACAGCGCGAATAGGGGCGACGGCCCCCTGGCGCCGCGCACCAGCCCTCGCCGATCACTCGCCCGGTTCGTCTCCAGCTGTGAAGCGGCGCTCCACAAGGTTCGTCAGACAGTCCCAGAACTCGTCGTCGGATTTCGCGTACACCTTGCGCGGCCTGCCTCTCCCGCCCACGCGTCGCTTGCGAGGCGGCTTCAGCAGCTTGGCGTCGACCAGGCGATTCAGGTGCTCGGTCGCCCGGATGCTGCTCGGGAAGCCGAGGCGCTCCTTGACCGCCTCCGCGTAGATCCCGTCCGCCTCGGCGTCGAGCTCCAGGGCCACCACGGCGACCGGCAGGCGGTGGGCGCTCCCGAACATCGCCCCCGACCACTTCTCCATCTTCTGCCAGTCGATCGAATCTTTTTCCATCGGGATCCGATGGAAAACTACCGGGATCGGTTCCAGATGCCGATGGAACGACATGGACCCCGCCGAAGAACGAGCCTGCTTCCCCGCCTCAGAGCAGATCGACGGCCCGATCGCGAGGGTCGAGCTGTCACCTGGTGGGCAGCCGGTTTTCGTCAGCCACTCCTTCTCCTCGCTCGAGCTGCGGCTCGGCGACGGGCTGGCTCCCGCCTTCGAGGTGGTGAGCGGCCTCGAGTGGCCCCAGGTACGGGCGCGGTACGTGGTCACCCAGCCGACGGTCCTGCGCGAGGACCCGCACCGGGGCTGGGCTCCGGTGGGGGGCGTGCATCCGGGGACTCTCTTCCTGGGACCGGGTCGGGAGGGGGGCTTCTCCTTCGCCTCGACCGAGGCGGGGGATTGGCTGATGGTCCGCAGCTACGAGACCTTCCTCTCGTTCACTCCCTGCGGAGCGCGGAGGGCGGTCCTCCGCACGCCGGTCGAAGACCTGCTGACGGCCGCCGAGGCGTCTAGCCGCTCTCGTGAGCGACCGCGGGCACTTTGACTTTGAGCGCTACTCCACGGGCCGCCAGCAGGTCCGCGTAGGCCGCCAACGCGGGGTCCTCCTCAGCCCGTCTCTCCAGCGTCTCCAGGACCAGGGCCGCTGAGGGTGCGGTGAGCTTCTCCTCCAGCGCCGCCCAGCCGAACTCGGCGAGTTTCGCCGGCTGCATGTCTTCCGCCTTGCTGCGCCACTTCTTGGCGAAGTTGTCCTCCTGCTGGGTGTAGCGGACCTCGCTCTCGCTGGCCGTCCGCAGAATCCCTGCGCACTGCGCCCCGTCCTGCCACTGTTTGACGATGAAGCCGGCGTCAACGTAGTAGGAGGGAGGGTGCCCTTCGCCGGGGATCTGGACCTCGGCCCGCACCGCCTGCAGCGCCGATGCCCAGCGTACGAAGGCGGTCCTGCCCGAGATGTTGCCGATGAAGGATCCATAGACCTTGTCGGCCGAGGCAACAGGGGAAAGCTGGACGAGCGGCCTCACCTGCAGGTCGGCGATCCGCTTCTCGAAGAACTCCGCGTGCTCCTCCCACAGTCCGTCGGGCATCGCCGCCTGCAGGCGCTTCAGCTCATCGCACCAGGGGCACGGCTCGTCCGGTCTCGGCAGGGGGACGCGCTCGCACCAATGAAATTGGACGCCTCCTCCATCTCCCGGAGTGAAGATGCTCCGCACCGAGCTCTCCTCGTCCTTGCTCGGGGCGCAGTTGAGGACGACGAAGCCCCGCAGGTCGATTTCGCCGAAGCGACCGGGGCCGAGATGGGTCTTCAGTTTGTCGGCGAGCCAGCCGAGGGTCGCGCCGGAGACGTTCATGTCGTCGAGCAGGAGGACCCGATCGTGCCCCAGGGCCGGGCCGGCGGCTGTGACCGGATCGAGGCGAGGGACGATGTGGATTGAGGCTCCCGGATGCGGGATCGCCGCTTCGGCAAGCTTCTTCAGAGCCGGCGCCGTCTCGTGATCCGGGATGAGGACGACGCAGTCCTCGGGCTGCGCCAGGGTCAGCTTCTCGAGGCAGCTCGCGTAGAAGGCCGGGTCGTCCAGCAGCTTGCCGACGTCGATGTCGACCGCCCGGTGGCGGTGGGTCTCGTGGGTCCACGGGTCCTCGTAGCGCTGGTCGACGTGAACCGTGGCCGCCGATGTCCTGTCGATGATCTGCCAGAGGTCCTTGTCGTCCAGCATCCCCGACTTCGAGACCTTCGCCTGTTTCCGCATCCGGGTCAGGGGGACCGGCACCTCCTCGTCAACGTCGATCCCGTAACGGGACCACTCGGATTTCACGCAGTAGGGGCAGTCGGCCCCGTGCCGCTCGATCGGGACGTGGGCGAAGGCGTCGCCGGCGGGCTCGGGGTGCGTGGTGTCGACGAGGCACAGCTTGGCGCAGCCCGCATAGCCGTAGCCGTCGAGTGCTCGCGCGCGCTCCCCTCCCTCCGCCGAGTGGCCGCCGGCCCGGGTGTCGACGCCGATCACGATCACCTGAGGTCGCGATTCGTCCGGTTCCATCGAGACGGGCAGGTGCGGGTTGCCGCCCTCGGTCTCGTCGTAGCGGGGCAACCTGTGGATCTCCACCGTGCCCTTGAACAGTTTTCCGAGGCGGGCTTCCAGCGCGGCCTCCAGGGCGCCCAGCCCGCGATGGGCGACGAGGATCTGGCAGCCGTCGGAGATCGAGGGCAGCATCCAGTCGATGATCCGCCGGCAGTCCCGCGGCGATTCGAAGGCGTTGCGAAGACGCACGTAGCTGCGGACATGGGCGCCGCTGCCGACCTCGTAATGGACTCTGGGGGCAGCAAGGATCGCCTTGCGGCCGAGGAGAAGCCCGTGCATCTCGATCGATCGGAGCTCCTCGAGGGAGGGTTCGACCGACGTTGCAGCGGCCCAGGAGGGCCGGATCAAAGCTGGTCGCCGCTCGGAGTCGGCGTTCCCGACCAGGCAGAGGACCGGCTGGCCTTCCGGGATGTATCGGCGGAGCTCGTCGCTGGCGTCGATGCGTTCGGCGAAGCGGGCGTCGGCGGCGCGCAGCACCAGCAGGTCGGCCCGGGCACCGGCCAGCCCACTGAGCTTGAAGCGGTCAGAAAGTCCTCTGGCGCTGGGGAAGTCGGCGCAGAGGTCGGCCAGGATCAGCTTGCCGCCGGAGTAGCGGGACGGGACCTCGACGGAAATCGGGCGCGGTTCCTGCGGGTCCGCAATGAAGTACCGCGCCGTATGGCTCGCCTCTGCACCCATCTCGCCTCGACGAGTCTAGGTGACGGTTGATCCTCTTCTAGGAAAGTTGCTGCAAATTCCGCCTAAGCCGTTACCAAATCGTGACAAACGGGTGTCTCATGCGAGCAGCGTCTCGGCCCGGTGACCCTCGGGCAGGTTCTGATCCGCGTGGTAGCTGGAGCGGACCAGCGGGCCGGCGGCGACCGACTCGAAGCCGAGGTGGTAGGCGGCCTGCTCCAGCGCCGCGAACTCGTCGGGGTGCCAGTAGCGGACCACCGGCAGGTGGTTCTCGGTCGGGCGCAGGTACTGGCCGACGGTGAGGACCTGGACGTCGTGCTCGCGAAGGAGGCCGAAGGTCTCGACCATCTCCTCGAAGGACTCGCCGAGGCCGACCATCAAGCCCGACTTGGTGACGACGTCGGCGCCGCCCATCTCCTTCGCCATCTTCAGGACCCGGGCCGAACGCAGGAACTTGGAGCCGCGGCGGGCGATCGGGTAGAGGCGCGGCACCGTCTCGACGTTGTGGTTGAAGACGTCGGGCCGCTCGTGGACGACCTTCGCCAGCGGCATCTCCTGGCCGCGGAAGTCGGGGGTGAGGATCTCGACCTTGCAGCCGGGCGCCAGCATCCGGATCGAGCGGATCACGCCGACGAAGGCGCTCGCCCCGTAGTCGGGCAGGTCGTCGCGGTCGACCGAGGTGACGACGGCGTGGCGCAACCCCATCGCCTTCACCTGGTTGGCGACGCGTAGCGGCTCCAGCGGGTCGTTCCAGGTCGGCTTCCCGGTCTGCACGTTGCAGAAGCCGCAGCGCCGGGTGCAGACGTCGCCGAGGATCATGAAGGTCGCGGTGCCGCGCTCCCAGCACTCGCCGACGTTGGGGCAGTTGGCCTCCTCGCAGACGGTGTGGAGGTTGTCGGAGCCGATCTTCTCCTTCAGCCGCCGGTAGTTCGGCCCGCCCGGCGCCGGCACCTTCAGCCACGGCGGCTTGCGGGCGCGGCGGAAGGGGACGGTCCCCTCGGCCTCGGCGGCGGTGCCGCCCGGCTTGGCGCGGGAGCGGGTGACGTGGATGCGCTCGGTGCTGGACACCGACGCCTACGTTAGCTGGCACGGCGCGGCGGCCCGCCCCGGCTCAGCCGCGGATGACCTTGACCCGCCAGCCGAAGCGGGCGGGGGTGGAATCGACGTTGCCGAAGCGGTCAATCGCCCGCACCTTGAAGAGGTGCCTGGCGCCGGCGCCGACCTTGCGCTTGAACGGGTTGCGGCAGCCCCGCCAGCGGCCCTTGTCGACCTTGCACTGGAAGCTCGACTGCGCCTCGGTGGAGGCGAAGCGGAATTTGGCGAGCCGCTTGAAGCTGACCCGAGCCGGGCCGCTGACGATGCGGGTATTCGGCGGCTGCCGGTCCCCCGCGACGGTGGTGACCCGGGTGCCCGGCAAAGCCGGCAGCGGCGTCGCCTGCAGCTCGAAGGCGCCGATGTCGGAGCCGTCGCCGCCTTCGGTGTTGGATCGAGTCGCAAAATCGACGGGACGCGTGAGCCCCCGCTGGTCGATCGCCGAGCCGAAGGCGCTGCCGCGGTCGATCGCCGCGCTGCTCTCCAACAGGGCATGAGTCGGCGTCGGGCCGCCATTGTTCGTCAGCGGGCCGAGCAGCGGATCGACGGCCTCGAGGTCCGTCGCCTGTTCGAATTCGCAGCTGGAGTCCTCGTCGAGGTTGAAGCCGCCGGAGGCGAGCTCGAACCCATTGCAGCTCTCGGCGTCGCCCACCGGGTTGGCGATGATCGTGTTGTCGACGAGGGTTGCGGAGGCGGAGAAGGAGTTGAGATTTGCTCCAAAGGCTTCGCCTTCCGAGTAGACGGAGTTGCCGGTGAGAGTCGAGCCGGTGAGGCCCGCTCCGGCCGTGTCGAACCCCCCGCCCTGGGCACGATTCTGGATGCCACCTTCTTTGGCGCGGACCGAATTACCGCTGATCGTGCTCAGCTCGATAGTCGCTTCGCCGCTCAGCAGCCCTCCTCCCCGGGCGTAGGCGAGATCTCCCCCGATCGCTTCGGCGAGGTTGTCGCTGATCGTGCTGCGTTCGACGGTCAGCCTTCCATTTGCCACGATGCCTGCTCCTGCGGCCACGGATTCCGAGGTGCCGTCGCGGGCGCGGGCGAAGTTCCCGACGACCATCGTTTCGCGCAGGGTCAGCGGCCCTTCGCTGAGGATGCCCCCACCTTCGGCGACCGCGTTGGAGCCGCCTTCAATCGACACTTCGTTCCCGCTGACCACCACTCGGGTCAAGGTGAGGCTGCCCTCCACGTTCGTGATTCCCGCACCGAGGCCGGCCCGGCCGTTGCTGATGGTGAGCCCGGTGAGCGAGGAGGGGTTCGCGTCGGAAGCGAAGATGAAGATCGGAAAGTCGGTTGCGGCGCTGCGACGGACTTCCAGCAGATCGGCTCCGGGGCCGGTGATCGAGAGAGGGTCGAAGACGACCGGCAAGGCACTCTGCAGGTCGATCGTGCCGGTGACTTCGATCGGGATCGTGTCCGCTCCCGGGTGGGTGTCGGCGGCCAGGATCGCCGCCCGCAGGCTGTCCGCGCCGCTGTCGGCGGTGGTTTTCACCGGATAGGGGTCCGCGGCGGCGGTGGCCGGGAGGCAGGTGGCGGCCACCGCGAGCAGGGCGAACAGTCGGAGAAGTCGGCGCATAGACGGGCGAGCCTACGTGGCGACCGAATCGCGCGCAACCGGCTCGCGCTCGAAGACGCGCGCGTAGCTGGCGACCAGCGTGTCGGCGAAGGCGGCCAAGTCCTGCTCGGCCCCGAGCTCGCGCGAGAGCGAGGTCATCGAGACCCCCTCGATCCCGCACGGGACGACCCACTCGAACGGCTGCAGGTCGTTGTTGACGTTGATCGCGAGGCCGTGGGTGGTGACGCCGCGGCTGACGTGGAGCCCGATCGAGCCGATCTTGCGGGTGCCGACCCAGACGCCGGTCAAGCCTTCGATCGTCCCCGCCCGCACCCCCGCCTCGCCCAGCGCCCCGGTCATCGTCCGCTCCAGCCCCCGCACGTACTCGTGGACGTCGCCGCCGTAGCCGCCGAGCCCGACGATCGGGTAGGCGACCAGCTGGCCGGGCCCGTGGTAGGTGACGAGGCCGCCGCGGTCGGTGTCGAGGACTTCGATCCCCTGCGCTTCGTACCAGGAGGCTCCCATCGGCAGCTCCTCCGGCTTCGAGCGGCGCCCGCGGGTGTAGACGGGCGGGTGCTCGAGCAGCAGCAGGACGTCGCCGATCTCCCCCCGCTGGCGCTGCTCCCGCAGCCGCCGCTGCAGCTCCCAGGCCTCTTCATAAGGGACGGTGCCGCAGCGGGCAACCAGGATCTCACCACTCATTCACGAATCGTTGCAGGAGTCCGCCGTATCCTTAGGCCGCCCCCATGGTTTCGTCCAAGCCCCTTCGACCCGAGTGGCTCCCCGCGGTGGCGCTCAGCTCTGCGCTGGCGCTGCTGATGCTGATCTGGAGCCCGCCCGTCGGCGACCTCGCCGCGCAGGTCTTCCGTGCCGAGCTTTTCGAGCGCGCCGGGCTGGCGATCTGGAACGGCAGCTGGTACGGCGGCCACTACACGCTCACCTACAGCGTCCTCTTCCCGCCGCTGGCGGCGCTGCTGGGTCCGCAGGTGGTGGGGATGCTCGCCGTCGTCTCCTCCTCCTACCTCTTCGACCGCCTCGTCCGCGACCGCTGGGGGGTGGAGGCGCGCTGGGCGACCCTCTGGTTCGGGGCCGGGGTGGTGACGCTGCTCGCCGACGGGCAGCTGACCTTCGCCCTCGGCGTCGCCTTCGGGCTGGCGACGCTGCGCTGCCTGCAGCTCGGACGCACCTCGCTGACGATCCTCTGCGCCGCCGCCTGCCCGCTCGCCAGCCCCGTCGCCGGCGCCTTCCTCGGCGGCGTCCTCCTCGCCGGGGCGGTGGAGCGGGGCCGCCGGCCGAACCGCCTCGCGCTCGCCGCGGGGGGGTTGGCGCTGGCCCTCGTCCTGGTCCCGAACCTCGCCTTCCCCGAGGCCGGCGAGTTCCCCTTCGTCTTCTCCTCCTACGTCGCGATCCCGCTCTGGTGCGCCGGCGCCCTGATCCTCACCCAGGGGGTGAAGGACGAGGAGCGCCAGCTGCGGCGGGTGCTCGTCGCCTACCTGCTCGGGGCGACCGTGATCTGGCTCCTTCCCAATGCGATGGGCGGCAACGCGGTCCGCCTCGGTGCCCTCTTCGGCGGCCCGGTGCTGGCGGCGGTCCTGCTCTCGCGGCGGCCGCAGCCGACCGTCCCGAGGTGGTTCTTCACCCCGCTCCTGGCGCTGGCGATCGCCGGCAGCCTCTACTGGCAGCTGACCGCGAGCGTCGCCCAGATCGCCCGCTCGGTCGGCGACCCCTCGACCGCCTCCGCCTACTTCGAGCCGCCCGCGCACTGGCTGCGGGTGCACGGCGCCGCCGGGGCGCGGATCGAGGTGCCGCCGACCGCCAACCACTGGGAGTCCGCCTACCTCGCCTCCGAATTCGACCTCGCCCGCGGCTGGCTGCGCCAGCTCGACACCACCCGCGAGGACCTCTTCTACGACGAGAAGAAGCTGAACGTCGCCAGCTACGGCAACTGGCTGCGCTCGAACGCGATCTCCTATGTCGCCCTGCCGGACGCCCCGCTCGACTACTCCTCGATCGCCGAGCGGCGGCTGATCCTGCAGGAACCCTCCTACCTCTCGCTGCGCTACCGCTCCGAGCACTGGCGGATCTACGAGGTGCGGGACCCGAAGCCGCTGGTCGCGCCGTTGGGCAGCGCCGTCGCGGAGACGCGCTGGATCGGCCACGAGGGCTTCGCCCTCGACGTCGAGCGCCCTGGAGAGTTCCTCGTCCGCGTCAACTTCACCCCCTACTGGTCGATCGCCCGCGGCAAAGGCTGCATCGTCCGCCACGGCGACTGGACCGTCGCCCGCGCCTACCGCCCCGGCGTCTTCCGCGTCGCCGCCGACTTCTCGGTCAGCCGCGCCTGGAACGCGGTCACCGGCGCGCGGAAAACCTGTTAGCGCGCGCCCTCGAGCGTCGCCAGCGCCGCACTCACCACGTGCTCCTCGTGCGGGATCGCCGCCTGCTCGAGGCGCTTGGAGTACGGCATCGGGACGTCGGCGCCGGTGACTCGCTGGACCGGGGCGTCGAGGTGGTCGAAGGCCTGCTCGGTGATCAGGGTCGCGAGGTTGGCGCCGACGCCGCCGTGGGGCCAGCCCTCCTCGACGATCACCGCGCGGTTGGTCCTGCGGACCGAGTCGAGGATCGTGTCGAGGTCGAGCGGGCGCAGGGTGCGGGGGTCGATCACCTCCGCCTCGACGCCGTGGTCGCTCGCCAGCTTCTCGGCGGCCTGCCCGGCCACCTGCGCCATCTTCAGGACGCCGACGATGGTCACGTCGGAGCCCTCCCGCCGCACCGCGGCTTCGCCGAACTTGAGCGGCTCGCTGTCCTCGTCGTCGGGCACCTCGCCTTTGGTCCCGTAGAGGCTCTCGTGCTCGATGAAGACGACCGGGTTGGGGTCGCGGATCGCCGCCTTCAGCAACGCCTTCCCGTCGGCCGGGGTGGAGGGGCAGGCGACCAGCAGCCCCGGCACCTGCAGGTAGAGGGCCTCGAGGCTGTGGGAGTGGGTGGGGCCGAGCTGGTGGCCGCCGCCGCCCGGCATCCGGATCACCATCGGCACCTGCGCCTGGCCGTTGAACATGTAGGGGATCGCGGCGGCGTGGTTGACGATCTGGTCCAGCGCCAGGAGGCTGAAGTTAACCGTCATCAGCTCGACGATCGGCCGCAGTCCGTTCATCGCCGCGCCGACGCCCGTGCCGACGATCGTGTTCTCGGAGATCGGCGTGTCGCGCACCCGCCGCTCGCCGAACTCGTCCAGCAGCCCTTCGGTCACCTTGAAGGCGCCCTGGAAGACGCCGACGTCCTCGCCCATCACGAAGACCGCCTCGTCGCGCCGCATCTCCTCGGCCATCGCGTCGCGCAGCGCTTCCCGCATCCGCAGCTCCGCCATCAGCTCTTCGCCTCCCCCTCCTGGACGTCGCCCTGGGTGGCGGGATTGGGCCGATCTCCCTCCGCCTCCTGCCCGGCGTAGGCCGCCCCGGCTTCGGCGAGCTTGCGGGCCGCGTCGGGCATCTCCGTCTCGTCCTCGCCCCGGTGCGGCTCGGGACTGCGCTCGTCGAGCGAGTACCAGCCGCCCGGCTCGGTGTGGGAGTAGAGGCTTTCGTACATCGTGTCGAGCGCCGGCTCCGGCGAGTTCTCGGCGAACTCCACCGCGGCTTTGACCTCTTTGTCCGCGGCCTCGCGCGCCTGCTGCACCTCGCGCTCGCCTAGGACGTCGGCCTCGATGCACCGCTTCGCGAACTGCTCGATCGGGTCTTTCTCCTGCCACTCCTCGACCTCCTCGCGCTCGCGGTAGACCTCGGGGTCGGCGGCGGAGTGGCCGCGGTAGCGGTAGGTGAACGCCTCCAGCAGGGTCGGCCGTTTCTCCTCGCGCGCCTGCCGTACGCCCTCGGCGACCGCCTCGCGGACCTCGACCACGTCCATCCCGTCGATCCGCCTGCCCGGGATCCCGTAGCCCTCGGCCTTCTTCGAGAGGTCGGTCTGGGCCGAGTGGCGCTCGACCGAGGTCCCCATCCCGTAGAGGTTGTTCTCGACCAGGAAGAGGACCGGCAGCGTCCACAGCGCCGCCAGGTTCATCGTCTCGCCGAAGTTGCCGGTGTTGGAGGCGCCATCGCCGAACATGCAGACGGTGACCGCATCTTCGCCCTTGTACTGGGAGGCGAGGGCGAGGCCGGCGGCGATCGGGAGGTTGCCGCCGACGATCCCGTAGCCGCCCATGAACCGTTTCTCGGCGTCGAAGATGTGCATCGAGCCGCCGCGGCCGCCGCTGGTCCCGTCGACCCGGCCGAAGAGCTCGGCCATCACCCGCTGCGGCTCGGTGCCGCGGGCGATCGCGTGGCCGTGGGTGCGGTAGGTGCCGATCAGGAAGTCTTCATCGCGCATCACCGAGGTGGTGCCGACGATCGTCGCCTCCTCGCCGATCGCCAGGTGCAGGAAGCCGCCGGCTTTGGCCCGCTGGTACTGGCGCCCCGCCTCCTCCTCGAAGCGGCGGATCAGCGCCATCCGCGCGAGCAGCTCGTAACAGGTGGCGGCGTCGGGCAGATCAGCCATCGAGGTCACCTTAGATGACTACCCGGCCCGGCCCGCCGTGTCGCTTTTGTGGCCTATGGCTCCACAAAAGCGACAGCCCTAGCGCCCCGCCGCCTCCACCGCTTCCTCGAGGCGGTCGTCGCCCCAAAACACCTCGCCGTCGACGACGACGGCGGGCACGCCTTCGACCCCGAGGTCGCCGGCGCGGTCGGTCGCCTCCCGCAGCGCGTCCTTGACGACACTCGTTTCCACCGCTTTCAGCAGCGCCCGCGGGTGCAGCTCGCAGGCGGCGCCGGCGATCATCACGTTGTCGACGTCGGTGAGGTCGCGGCCGGCGGCGAAGGCCTGGCGGAAGGCGGCGAGGGAGAAGGAGACGGTGCGGCCGGTCTGCTTGGCGAAGGTCGCCGCCCGCATCGCCACCAGGGTGTTGCCCGGCCACGGCTTCGGCCAGGCGATCGGCGGCAGCCCGTAGGCGGCGGCGCGGCGCTCGATCTCAGCCATCCCCTCCGCCCGCGCCGGGGTTTCCGACCAGGAACCACGATCGAAGCGGCGGAACAAGCCCCCGAGCAGGACCGGCTGCCACTCCGGCTGCTCCAGCCCGGCTTCGGTGAAGAGCCCGCTGATCCGCTCCGCGGAGAGGTAGGCGTAGGGGGAGCCGAGGTCGAAGTAGAAGGTGGCTTTAGCCATGTGAGCGTCCGAAAATCAAGCAGATTGGGGGACGCAGGGAAGTGAGGTGAGGGGAGCGCACTTCCCTGCGTGACCCGAGCCGAACGACCGAGGACCCCGAGATGCGCCGATTTGCAGGACGCTCAGGCGTGGATGGCCCAGCCGTCGACCGCGCGAGCGGCGTCGAGCACGGCCTCGGAGACCGTCGGGTGGGGATGGACGATCCGCGAGAGCTCCTGGTAGCCGCCCTCCAGCGCCATCGTCGCCACCAGCTCGGCGATCATGTCGCAGGCGCGGTTGCCGACGACGTGGGCGCCGAGGACCTCGCCGTACTTGGCGTCGACGACGAGCTTGACCAAGCCGTCTTTGTCGTCGTAGACGACGCCCGCGCCCTCGCCGGCGATTTTCTGCTTGCCGACCTTGACCTCGTGGCCGGCCTCTTCGGCCTGGGCCTGGGTCATCCCGACGCTGGCCACCTGCGGCTGGCAGAAGGTGGCGCCGACCATCAGCTCCTGGTTGACCGGGTGGGTCTCGACGCCTGCCGCGGCCTCGACCGCGACCACGCCCTCCTCCGAGGCCTTGTGGGCGAGCGCCTTCTGGTTGACGAGGTCGCCGATCGCGAAGACCTTCTGGTTGGTCGTCCGCTGGAACTCGTCGACCTTGATTTTGCGCCCGTTCTCCTCGAGCTCGATCCCGGCCTCCTCCAGTCCCAGCCCCTCGGTGTCGGGGCCACGGCCGCCGGCGATGCAGAGGTAGTCGACCTCGGCGCTGTTGTCGCCGTAGGTGAACTTGACGGAAGACTCGCCGGCTTCGACGTTCTCGACAGGGGCGCCGGTGGAGATCTCGATCCCCTGTTTCTTGAAGACGCGTTCGACCACCTTGGCGATGTCCTTGTCCTCGGCCGGCAGGATCTGGTCGAGCATCTCGATCAGCAGCACCTCGGTGCCGAAGCGCGCGTAGGCGGAGGCGAGCTCGGCGCCGGAGGCACCGGCGCCGACGACGGCGATCCTGCCGGGCCGCTCGGGCAGCGACCAGGCGCCCCAGGTTTCGACCACGCGGCCGCCGAACTCGACGCCGGGGATCGGCAGCGCCACCGAGCCGGTCGCGAGGGTGACCGCCTTCGCCTCGTAGACCTCGTCGCCGACCTTGACGTTGCCGTCGGCGGTCAGCGAGGCGTCGCCATGGATGAACTCGATCTTGTTCTTCTTCCAGAGGCCTTCGACGCCGCCGGAGAGCTGGGCGGAGACGTCGTCGCGGCGCTTGTGCAGCGCCTCCCAGTCGAGCTGGACGTCGTTGCCGACGACGCCGAGGTCGGCGCTCGCCTGCGCCTCGTGGAAGATCTCGGCGGTGCGCAGGACCGTCTTCGCCGGGATGCAGGCGTAGTTGAGGCAGCGGCCGCCGGCTTTGTCGCGCTCGACCACGGCGGTCTTCTGGCCCAGCTGGGCGGCGCGGATCGCGGCGACGTACCCGCCCGGGCCCCCGCCGATGACGATCTGGTCGAAGGAGTCGGCCATGCCTGTTTGAGCCTATAGAAGGTGCGCCCCCGGCAGGCGCTACTCCCGCGGCAGCCGGGTCGGCATCTGGATCCGCGCCATCGCCTTGACCATGAAGAAGAAGAAGGTGCCGGCGACGGCGAGCAGGGCGAGGGTGCCGAGGATCTGCCCGACGCTGGAGGCGCCGACGACGAGCCCGAAGAAGGCGCTGAAGAGGACGATCACCAGCATCAGCTGGAAGCCGAGAACCGCCCAGTAGCGGGCGTGCCACATGCCCCAGGCCATCACCCCCATGATCACCGCCGGCGCGACCACCTGCGGCAGCCGCGGCTGTTCGCCGTTGACCTCGACCCCGGCGGCGTAGCCGATCACGATCGAGAGCGCGATCAGGGCGGCGACGATCGCGCCGACGGTGACCACGGTCGGCCGCTCGCCCTCGGCCAGCGGCTCCAGCGCTTCGCGCGCTTCCTGGTTGCGCTGCTCGGCCTTGGCGTAGCCCGGCTCATCCGGTCGCCGCCCCGCTGCTTGCGCTTCGGCCGCTCCTCAGCCACCGGGCGCCACGCCCCTCCCGCCGGCGGCGAACGCCTGCCGCAGCTCCGTCGCCGCGGCTTCGGGGTCGGCGGCGTCGCGGATCGCCCGCACCACGCAGAGGCGCTCGGCTCCGGCCTCGACCACCTCTCCGGCGTTGCCGGGGTCGATGCCGCCGATCGCGAAGAAGGGATGGGGCGCGTGCCCGGCGGCGTGGGCGATCAGCTCGAGTCCCGACCCCGGGGCGCCCCGCTTTGGTCGGCGTCTCCCAGATCGGGCCGACGCTGATGTAGTCGACCGGCCGCCCGGCGCTGGCGGCGATCTGCTCCTCGGAGTGGGTCGAGAGGCCGACGATCGCGTCGGGCCCCAGCAGCTCCCGCGCCTGCTCGGCGCTGACGTCGTCCTGGCCGACGTGGACGCCGTCGGCGTCGCAGATCCGCGCCAGCTCGGGATCGTCGTTGACGATGAACAGCGCGCTGAAGGTGTCGGCGATGCGGCGGAAGGTGTCGGCGGCGCGTTCGATCTCCGCCCGGCCCAGCTCCTTCTCCCGCAGCTGGACGATGTCGGCGCCGCCGGTCAGGGCGGCGCGCAGCAGCGCTTCGAGGTCGGTCGGGGGGCGCGCGTCGCAGACGAAGTAGAGGCGGGCGGTGCGCAGGCGCTCGCGGCGCAGCGGGCCGTCGCCCTCGGGCAGAGAGAAGCTCAATGCCTCGATTATGGCTGGGAACGGCCCTGGCGCTTGGGCCGGCCACGGCGGAGGGGTAGCATCGGAGAGGTACGGGAGCCCGCGAGGGCTGAGAGGGTGGCATCGAGGCCACCGACCGTTTGGACCTGATCCGGGTAATGCCGGCGGAGGCAAGGCTTTGAGCGAGAAGCGCAGTTTCGATGTGGTGGTCGTTGGCGGTGGCGTCATCGGCCTCAGCTGCGCCTGGCGCGCGGCGCAGCGCGGGGCGCGGGTGGCGGTGCTCGAGCGCGGCGAGCCGGGCGGCGGAGCGACCCGCGTCGCGGCCGGGATGCTGGCGCCGGTCGGCGAGCTGACCTTCGGCGAGCCGGAGCTGCTGGAGCTGACCCTGGCGGCGGCGCGGCTCTATCCGGAGTTCGTCGCCGAGCTGGAGGCGGCGACGGGAGAGAGCACCGGCTACGAGCGGCTGGGGGCGCTGCACGTCGCGCTCGACCGCGACGAGGCGGCGCAGCTGCGCCGGCGTCCACGACCTGCAGCGCTCGCTCGAGCTGGAGGCGGAGTGGCTGCCGCCGCGGCGCTGCCGCGAGCTGGAGCCGGGGCTGACGCCCTCGTTCCACGGCGGCGTCTTCGCGCCGGGCGAGGCGGCGGTCGATCCGCGGGCGCTGACGCAGGTGCTGGCGGCGGCGCTGGTCGCCGCGGGGGGCGAGGTGCGGACCGGGACCGAGGTGGTCGACGGAGTCTTCGAGGGCGAGCGGCTGGCGGGCGCGCGGGTGCGTGGCGCCGGCGGCGAGGAGGAGCTGCGCGCCGACGACGGTGGTCCTCGCCAACGGCGCCTGGGCCGGGCGCGACCGAGTGGCTGCCGCGAGCAGGCGCGGCCGCCGGTGCGGCCGGTCAAGGGCCAGGTGCTGGAGCTGCGGAGCCGCGAGCAGGAGCCGGTCGGCGCGCCACATCCTCGCCTCCGAGCGCGTCTACCTGGTGCCGCGCAGCGACGGCCGCCTCGTCGTCGGCGCCACCGTCGAAGAGATGGGCTTCGACACCGCCGTCACCGCCGGCGGCGTCCACGAGCTGCTGCGCGAGGCCTACCGCCTGCTCCCCGACGTCGCCGAGATGGAGCTGCTCGGCGCCATCGCCGGCCTCCGCCCCGGCACGCCGGACAACCTCCCGCTCGTCGGCCCCGGCGCGATCGACGGCCTCGTCCTCGCCACCGGCCACTTCCGCAACGGCATCCTCCTGGCGCCGCTGGCGGCCGAGAGCGTCGCGGATCTCCTGTCCGGCAATCGGCGTTCGTCCTTTGTCGGGATAGCCGGTCAAAGGACGAACGCCGGCCGGAAACGGAGGTGGCGCGGTGAGGATCGAGCTGAACGGCGACGCCGCACGAGCTGGCGGAGGGCGCGACGCTCGAGGCCGCGCGTGCGCGCCTCGGGCGCGGGGGAGGGGGGACGCGGCGTCGCGGTCGCGCTCGACGGCGAGGTCGTCCCCCGCGGCGAGTGGGCGCCGACGCCGCTGCGCGAGGGGCAGGCGGTCGAGGTCCTGGCGGCGATCCAGGGCGGCGCCGAGACCTGGGAGCTCGGCGGCCGCGAGTGGGGCTCGCGGCTGATCGCCGGCACCGGCGGCTTCCGCTCGCTGGAGCAGATGGAAGCGGCGCTCGCCGCCTCCGGGACCGAGATCGTCACCGTCGCCCTGCGCCGGATCGACCCCGCCGCCGAGGGCTCGGTCCTCGACGTGATCGACCGCCTCGGCCTCTTCGTCCTCCCCAACACCGCCGGCTGCTACACCGCCCGCGACGCGGTCCGCACCGCCAAGCTCGCCCGCGAGGCCTTCGGGACCGAGTGGATCAAGCTCGAGGTGATCGGCGACGACCGCACCCTCTACCCGGACGCGGTCGAGCTCGCTCGACGCCGCCGAACAGCTCGTCGCCGACGGCTTCACCGTCCTCCCCTACACCAACGACGACCCGATCCTCGCCCGCCGCCTCGAGGAGGCCGGCTGCGCCGCGGTGATGCCGCTCGGCTCGCCGATCGGCTCCGGCGCCGGCATCCGCAACCCGTACAACATCGCGATCATCAGCCGAGCGCGCCGAGGTGCCGGTGATCCTCGACGCCGGCATCGGCACCGCCTCCGACGCCGCCCAGGCGCTGGAGCTCGGCTGCGACGCGATCCTCGCCGCCAGCGCCATCTTCGGCGCCGAGGACCCGGTGGCGATGGCGACCGCCCTGCGCCGCGGCGTCGAAGCCGGCCACCTCGCCCACCGCGCCGGCCGCATCCCCCGCCGCACCCACGCCGAGGCCTCGACCGCCTACGAGGGCATTCCCGACCTCTCCTGAAGCTCCCGGCACGGCACTCAGCCTCCCTCTACCATGGGCGCTTCGCCCCTGTAGCTCAGCTGGTTAGAGCGGCGGCCTTTTAAGCCGCGCGGCGCGGGTTCGAGTCCCGCCGGGGGCATGGTCGAGGCAGGAGGGGCAGAGGTGAGGGACAGCGAGCGCGACAGGAGCGCCAGGGGCGATCAGCGGCTACTCCGCGTTCCCCGCGACATCGAGGCCGACGACGAGAAGCGCCTCGACCGCATCCGCAAGGAGATCGACGCCGCCTTCGACGAGCTGCGCGACGTCGAGGAGGGGGTGACGATCTTCGGCTCCGCCCGGATCGCGGAGGACCACCCCTGGTACGAGCTCGCCCGCGAGACCGCCCGCTGCCTCGCCCATCACGGCCTCACCGTGATCACCGGCGGCGGGCCGGGCCTGATGGAGGCCGCCAACCGCGGCGCCAAGGAGGCCGGCGGCGAGTCGATCGGCCTCAACATCGAGCTCCCCCACGAGCAGGCACGCCAACCCCTACCTCACCCGCTCGCTCCAGTTCCACTACTTCTTCGCCCGCAAGCTGATGTTCGTCCGCTACGCCCGCGCCTTCGTGATCATGCCCGGCGGCTTCGGCACCCTCGACGAGCTCTTCGAGGCCCTGACCCTGATCCAGACCCACCGCATCGACCACTTCCCGGTGATCCTCGTCGGCTCCACCTTCTGGGACCCGTTGCTGGAGTGGATCGACCGCCGCCTCGAGGACAACGGCCTGATCTCCCCCGGCGACAAAGAGCTGCTCGTCGTCGCCGACGAACCTGAGCAGGTCTGCAAGCACGTCCTCCGGGCGAGCGAGCGGCAGCGGGAAGACGCCCGGTCGCAGGTCTAGTACCCGGCGGCGTCTGCGTGCTCTTCGATCTCAGCGGCCGTGAGGGCTCGGTTGTACACCGCAGGATCGTCAATCACACCTGACCAGGACCCGGCGAAATCGGAGCGGGCTCCTACGGTGAAGGTTGACGGCGCCGTTATCGATCCTTTTGAGGTAGTCGAGGCCACGAGGCTGCCGTTTACGTAGAGCTTCAGCGTCGTGCCGTCGTAGGTTGCAGCGACGTGCTTGGCGGTGCCGGATGCCGCCGCACTCGTGGTCGCGCAATCGAAGCTTCCACTCGGAATCCTGCAGACTTGAAGTTTGTTGGCGGTGCCGTTGTTCCAGAGCCCGTAGCCGTCGACAACGCTCCCTCCCGAAAGGACCTCGGAGGAGAAGATGCGCCGGCTGGTCGAGTCGACGGTGCCCGGTTTGATTGCCGCCTCCACCGTGAAGGCACTCGTGCTTGCGAAGCCGTAGCCGCCGGTCGATGCCTGTATGCGGTTGCTGCTCCCACCAAAGGAGCCTGCCGGATCGGAGTTGCTGACAAGGCCGGGCACTCCCAGCGTGACGGAGCTATAGGTGCCAGGGACGGCTCCCGTCTCGTCGACGCCCGTCGTCCCGCTCGTCTCGCCAAGGCGCCAATAGCTCTGCAGGTCGGGCGTTGACTTCACGGTCGCGTAGTAGCCGTGCGGCGATTCCGCGAAGAGCGGATGGGGCGAGACAAACAACTCCGCCCGGTCGTATTCGTTGCCAGCCGTCGAGTACGGCTTGCCAGCCCCGACCAGCCCCAGCTGCTGCAGGAACGCGTCGCCCTCCGCCTTCGCCACCTTCCGAACCGCACCGGCGTCCACATTGCTGATCGTGAACGTCTCATTCGCCGCAATCTGCACTGGTGCACTGAGCGTTCCCTTCTGTAAGCCGCTACCCAACACGCCGGTTTTCGCGCTGCCCGATTTCGCCGTCACCGTGACGGCGCCGACCGTAAAACCTTCAGGCGCATAGCCACCGGCTTCGGTGACGGTGGCCGCGCGGGGGCCATTGGTGACACTGAGCGTGTACTCGCCGGCTTCCGTGTACGCGTAGTAGGGCTGATTCGATTCCAGCGTTGCTTCCGCACTCGTCTGCCACGCATACCAGGGCAGCTTCACGGCGGAGTCGCCTCCGCCTTCGTAGTCGCCGAAGAGCGAGCCGCCACCGACAGCTTTCCCCCAGCCCCACGTCATGCCCCCGTTAGTTGACCACGCAACGGCCTCGCGGGGGTCGAGTCCCGCGATCGCTCCGGTCGCGTCGGGGTCTAGGGTGTTGGTTCCGTTCGGTCCAGCAACACTGGCGTTGGTCACCGGCGAGTTGAAGCTGACGTAGTCGAACTCTGGTGTGGCGGCAATATTCGTGTAGACGACGAAGTAAGGGGTGTCTGCTTCCAGTGAGACGCCCCCGAACTCGGCATAGAGCATCCCCGATCTGCCGCTGATTTTGTAGGCGCTTTTGGTCGCGCTGTAGCGGTCAACGGGGTTGAATTTCTCTTCTGCGAGCGGACTCACAAGATTCGGCGTGCCGTCTTCTTTCATGCCGACCAATCGAGCCCAGAGTTCGCCGCCGTTTCCGTGCCCGTAGCCGATGCGGCCTTTGCCTTTGGTCCATCCGACTGGCAGAGACGCAGGCGGAGCTTGGAACTGCGAGTTAAATTCTTCGCCGGGGCAGGTGAGTGCCGTTCGCTTGTCCTGGCACTTCGTTCTGATGTCTTCTGGGGCCGCGGCGCCTTTGCCATCGGTGTAAACGCCCTCGAGATTGAAGCCGGAGAAGAAGCGGTAGATCGTCTTCGGTTTGTCGACCACGAAGCGAATCGCGTAGAGACGGTTTTCTTTCGTCGCGTCGTGTCCCTGCGCGTCGTTGACGTTGTAGATCCCAATTGGGATGTCCCGCGCTGCCCCAGCGGGATCGGGGACCACTAAAAGTGCCCCGGCCACGAGCAGGGCGAAAGGTAAGCGAAGCCAGCTGCAAGTCACACAGAGAGACTAGATCACTCAGAGAACTTCAAACTAGCCGCAGTACTAGTGCCGAAAGTGCCGGTGCTTCGTGAAGACCATCGCGACGCCGTCTTTTTCGCAGGCCTCGATCACCTCGGCGTCGCGTTTGGAGCCGCCGGGTTGGATCACGGCGGTGGTGCCGGCCTGGATCGCCAGCTCGGGGCCGTCGGCGAAGGGGAAGAAGGCGTCGGAGGCGAGGGCTGAGCCGGTTAGGAGGGAGTCGGCCTCGGTGCCGCGGGCCTCGCGGCACTTCTCCACGGCGAGGCGGACGGAATCGACGCGGCTCATCTGGCCGGCGCCGATGCCGAGGGTCGCCCCGTCCTTGGCGATCACGATCGCGTTGGAGCGGACGCGGCGGCTGACCGTCCAGGCGAAGAGCATGTCCTGCCACTGCTGCTCGCTCGGCTCGTTGGCGGTGACCGTCTCCATGATCTCGCGCGGCTCGGGATCGCCGTCGCGGTCCTGGATCAAGAGGCCGCCCGTCACCCGCTTGACGTCGCGTTCGCGCGGGTTGGGCTCGCGGCGCTCCTCCTCGTCGAGGATCCGGATCGCCTCCTTCTGCGTCAGCACCTCCAGCGCCCCGTCCTCGTAGCCGGGCGCGCTCAGCACCTCGACGAAGTTCTCGTGCAACTGCTCTGCCAGCTCGCGGCCGACCGGGCGGTTGAGGGCGATCACCCCGCCGTAGGCGGAGACCGGGTCGCAGGCGAGCGCCTTCAGGTAGGCCTCCAGCGCGTCGGCGCCGATCGCCACCCCGCAGGGGTTGTTGTGCTTGACGATCACGCAGGCGGGCTGCTCGAAGTCGCCGACCAGGCTTCGCGCCGAGTCGAGGTCGAGCACGTTGTTGAAGGAGAGGGCGCGGCCGTGGAGCTTGGAGACCCGGGAGAGGATGTGGCTGCGGACGCCGGCTTCGGAGTACAGCGCCGCCCGCTGGTGCGGGTTCTCCCCGTAGGAGAGGTCGAGCACCTTCTCGTAAGCGACCGCGAGGTGCTCGGGGAAGTCCTCGTACTCCATCGAGAACCAGCGGCTGATCGCGGCGTCGTAGCGCGCGGTCTGGGCGAAGGCCTCGTTGGCGAGCCAGTGCCGCGTCGTCGCGCAGATCTCGCCCCCCGTCTCTTCCAGCTCGGCGATCACCGCGTCGTAGGACTCCGGTTTGACGACGACGGCGACGCTCTCGTGGTTCTTCGCCGCCGCCCGGATCATCGTCGGCCCGCCGATGTCGATGTTCTCGATCGCCACCTCCGGCGCCACTTCGTGGCCGGCGATCGTCTGCTCGAAGGGATAGAGGTTGACGCAGACGACGTCGATCGGCTCGATTCCCTCGCGCTCCAGCGTCGCCATGTGCTCCGGGTCGCCGCGCCGCGCCAGCAGCGCCGCGTGCAGCCGCGGGTGCAGCGTCTTCACCCGGCCGCCGAGGATCTCTTCCTGTCCGGTGAACTCGGAGACGTCGGTGACCTCGAGCCCGGCCTCGCGCAGCGCCGTCGCGGTGCCACCGGTGGAGAGGATCTCGACCCCGAGCGCCGCCAGCCCCTTGGCGAAGTCGGCGACCCCGGTCTTGTCGGAGACGGAGACGAGCGCCCGCCGCACCCGGACCTGGCCGTCGCCGAGGCTCTCCTGCTGGCTGTCGGTGGCTGGCTCAGTCATCGATCGCGACCCTCCGCGGGTCGCTGGGGTCGATCCTAACCCGGCCCTCCGCGATCATGCGGATCGCCTCCGGATAGAGCTCGTGCTCGACCGCGTGGACCGCCGCCTCCAGCTCGGCCCGGCCCACGCCCGGCGCCACCGGAACCTCCCGCTGGACGATCGCCGGCCCCGTGTCGACCCCCTCGTCGACGAAGTGGACGGTGACGCCGGTGGTCTGCACGCCGGCGGCGAGCGCCTGGCCGATCGCGTCCAGCCCGGGGAAGGCGGGCAGCAGGGCGGGGTGGATGTTGACCACGCGGTTACGGAAGCGGGCGACGAAGCCGGGGCTGAGCAGCTGCATGTAGCCGGCGAGGACGACGAGGTCGGCCTCGCGAGTCTCGATCCAGTCGCCGATCGCCGCGTCGCGCCCCGCCCGGTCCTCGAAATCGCTCGCGGGGAAGACCGCGCACTCGATCCCGGCCAGGCGCCCCCGCGTCAGCGCCCCCGCCTCGGGCTTGTCGGAGCCGACGCCGACCACATCGACCAGCCCCTGCCCATGCAGCTTGTCGAGGATCGCCTGCAGGTTGGTGCCGCTGCCCGAGGCGAGGACGACGATCCGGAAGGCGCTCACGGACCGCATCTTCGCGAAACGTCAGCTCAGCGCGCGGCAGACGGCCCGCGCCTGCGCCTTGGTGATCGCCGCCGCGACCTTGGGATCGCCCGAGCCGGGGACGATCTGGGAGCTGGCGACGAAGACGACCGAGCGCTGTCCGTTGGCGCTGGCGGCGAGGAAGATGCGGTAGCCGGGGAAGGAGCCGGTGTGACCGTAGACCGTGCCGCAGCCGGTGACGTAGCGGAAGATCCCGATGCCGGCGGAGTTCTTCCCCGGTCCCGGGGGGGAGGAGGAGCCGGGGCGGAAAGCGATCCCTTCCTGGCGGGTGGCGCGCAGGACCGTCGGCACGTAGGTCGCGACGAAGCGCTTGAGGTCAAGCGGCGTGGAGACGATCCCTCCCGAGGCCCAGGCTCCGGCGGGGTTGATCAGTTCGCTGACGTCGTCGGGCTTCTTCCCCGGCTCGATGTCGTAGCCGTGCAGATAAGGGCGCGGCATCCTCACGGTCCTCGGCAGGCTGCTGTCGCGCATCTTCAGCGGCGCGAAGACCCGTTTCGCCAGCAGCTGTTCGTAAGGGAGGCCGCTCGCCTTCTCCTCCATCAGCCCGGCGGCGATGTTGTCGGTGTCGGAGTAGTGGTACTTCGATTCCGGCGCGAACTCGAGCGGCTCGTCGCGGACGAATTCGGTCAGCTGGAGGGGGGAGAAGTAGCGCGCCGGGTCGGCGAGGAGCTGTTCGACGAAGGTGGGTGCCCGGATGTAGTCGGCGAGGCCGCTGGTGTGCTGCAGTAGTTGCCGCATGGTCACCGCTTCGGCCGCCGGCAGCACTCCCGGGATCGACTGCCCCAGGGTCGTGTTCAGCGACAGCCCGCTGCCGGCCAGCTTGACCGCGAGGTAGGCGTTGAAGGCCTTGGCGACGCTGGCGATCCGGAAGTGTTCGAACGGCCCCGGCGCCCGGTTCCCGCCCACGTCGACGACGCCGGCCGAGAGGAACTCGGTGTGGCGGCCACGATCGACCAGGGCGGCGACGCCGGGGGGCCCCGCCTTGGCGCTGACCAGCCCCTCGAGCGAGCGCTGCAGCTTCGAGTTGGGAGCGCCGCGGAACTTGGCCGGCGCGGCGGGGGCGAACAGGGCCGTGGCCAGCAGAGCGATGGCGGCCGCGGCGATCCAGGCCCTGATGCGAAGTCGTGGCACGCTGGGAGCCTATCCGCCGGCCGGGGCGGCGGCGATCGTCTCGAGGGCGAATTTGCCGTCGGCCTCGTCGGGGTCGCCCAACGGGTAGTGCCCGGTGAAGCAGGCGTCGCAGTGCTCGGCCGGGTCGCCTTCGATCGCCTCGTAGACCCCGGCGATCGAGAGGTAGGCGAGGCTGTCGGCCTCGAGCTCGTCGGCGATCTCCTCGATCGAGCGGTTGTGGGCGATCATCTCCTCGCGGGTCGACATGTCGACGCCGTAGTGGCAGGGGTTGCGGATCGGCGGCGCCGAGATCCGCAGGTGCACCTCGCTGGCGCCGGCGTCGCGCAGCATGCCGACGATCTGGCGGGTGGTGTTGCCGCGCACGATCGAGTCGTCGACGACGACCAGGCGCTGGCCGGCGACGATCTCCGGCAGCGGGTTGAACTTCAGCCGCAGGCCGTGCTTGCGCAGCTCCTGCCCCGGCTGGATGAAGGTCCGCGCCACGTAGCGGTTCTTGATCAGGCCGTCGTCGCGCGGGAGGCCGGAGGCGCGCGCGAAGCCGGCCGCCGCCGGGTTGCCCGAGTCCGGCACCGCGATCACCAGGTCGGCCTCGACCGGCGCCTCGCGCCAGAGGATCTCGCCCATGCGCCCGCGCGACTGCTGCAGGACCTTGCCCTCGAGACGGCTGTCGGGGCGGGAGAAGTAGATGTGCTCGAAGACGCAGCTGGCGCGACGCTCGGCCTTCACCACCTGGCGGGTCTCCAGGCCGCGCTCGCTCAGCGAGACCATCTCACCGGGGTGAACCTCGCGCATCAGCTTGGCCCCGATGATGTCGAAGGCGCAGCTCTCGGAGGCGACGACGAAGCGGTCGTCGAGGCGGCCGAGGCTGAGCGGCCGAATCCCGTGCGGGTCGCGGAAGGCGACGATCGCCCGCTTGGTCATCACCACGGTCGAGTAGGCACCCTGCAGCCGCGGCATCACGTCGGCGACCGCGTCCTCGATCATCTTGCCGTCGTGGGAGGAGAGCAGGGCGGCGAGGATCTCCGAGTCGGAGGTGCCGCGGAACTGCAGCCCCTGCTCCTTCAGCCCGCCCCAGAGCTCGACCGCGTTGGTGAGGTTGCCGTTGTGGGCGAGAGCGATCTCGCGACCGTCGTCGCGCCAGATCGGCTGCGCGTTCTCCCAGGAGCCGCCGCCGGTGGTCGAGTAGCGGACGTGGCCGATCGCCATGTCCCCCTGCAGCGTCCGCAGCTTCTCCTCGTCGAAGACCTGGGAGACGAGCCCGGCATCGCGCAAAGTCGTGATCATCCCGCCCTCGCAGGTGGCGATCCCGGCCGACTCCTGACCGCGGTGCTGCAGGGCGTAGAGGCTGAAGTAGGCCAAGCGGGACACGTCGTGCCCGGGTGCGTATACGCCGAAGACGCCGCATTCCTCACGCGGCCCCTCGCGATCGATGCTGAACCCCTGGTCGGGAGTCAAAAGCGCGTGTTCCTCGCTGGCGATAGAAGACGGACGCGCAGGCAGACAGGTTGCCTACCCGTGGAGGGTAGCAGCGCCCTGCGGCTGCGCGGACCGTCTTCGACCCTCGCTATTTGCGGGGTAAGGGGCGGGGCTACGCCAGCTGCAACGCCGACTCGATCGGCTCTCCGACCACGAGGCCGAACCGCTCGAGCAGGCCGGGAACACTCTCCGGTTTCATCTCCAGGCCGTAGCGATCGCTCAGCGCCGCTACGTCCTCCGGGTCCGCCTCGAGGACGCCGCCCATGTCCACCAGCTCCTCGAAGAAGTGCTCGAAGCCGGCCGGGGCGATGATCTCGAGGATCCGGCAGGGCTCGTCGCCGGCGTTCCAGAAGGTGTGCCACTCGTTGCGCGGCTTGAAGACGAGGTCGCCGGGGCCGGCCTCGACCACCTCGTCGCCGAGCAGCCCGCCCATCCGGCCCTCGAGCACGAAGCTGTACTCGTCCTCGCGGGTGTGCCGGTGCAGCGGCGCCGCCAGCGCTCGCGGGGAGAGCGGGTGTTCGACCAGGGAGAAGTCCCCGCCCGCGTCCTCGCCGTCGATCATGAACCGCACCCCGATGCTGCCGAGGAAGCCAGCCTTGCCGTCGTTGGGGCCAATCACCGTTGCCATCTTTATCTCCTTTTCATTAGACATTAGTGTCTTGCGAAAAGGAGACTAAGCAGATCTTGCCGATCTGTCAAGATTCGCCGTACACCTATGTCCGATAAAAAGCGTAAGTACGAGAAGAAGAGCCGCGCTGAAGCCGAGACGCAGACGCGGCTGCGGATCACCGAAAGCGCGGTCGAGCTGCACGGTTCCCTCGGCCCCGCCCAGACCACGATGAGCGCCGTCGCCGAGCACGCCGGCGTCCGCCGCTCGACCCTCTACCGCCACTTCCCCGACGAGCGGGCCCTGTTTGGCGCCTGCTCGGCGCACTGGGCCGAAGCCAACCCGCCCCCGGACATCGGCCGCTGGGCCTCGATCGACGACCCGGCCGAGCGTCTCGACGCTGCCCTAGGCGAGCTCTACGCCTTCTACGGCCGCAACGAGGAGATGCTCGACAAGCTCCTGCGAGACGCTCCCACCGTCCCGGTGGTCGACGAGCTGATGGGCGCCTTCCGCGCCTTCCTCGCCGAGGCCGCCAAAGTCCTGATGCGGGGGAGGGGCCTGCGCGGCAACGCCGCCAAGCGCACCCGCGCCGCAATCGGCCACGCCCTCGCCTTCCGCACCTGGCAGGACCTGACTCGCGCCCGGGGCCTGGATGATGAGCAGGCGGTAGAGATGATGTCTCGGCTGGCGTTCTCCGCCTCTTCAGCGAGATGATGTGTACATATACATCGTGAATCGAACGCAGATCGAGCAAAGGGCGCAGGATGCTGCAGCGTGGCAAGCCCAGTGGCGGGACGCGCTGAAAAAGAGTGCGGGCGTGGCCCCCTATCTCGAGAAGGGCGTCGATTACGTAGAGGATGTCCGCCGCATCGACACTGAGCGGCCATCGCATCTAGAGGAGAAAGCGGCGATATAGGCTCCGCCTTGATGAAGTGTTTGAAGGTTCTTCTGCTGGCAGTCCTATGTCTCTTGGTGCTCGCCGGGCCCGCCACCGCTGAGCAGCGCCTCAGTTATGCGAAGGCCAAGCGGGCGATCCAGGCAAAGGCAGACAAATTCGCTGGTGAGCGGACGAAGATCAAGACGATGTTCCGCGTCGGCGATCTCTCCTACTCGGGCAGCGCGGATTGGGATCGCGTCGACCCGGATGGCTGCAAGGGCTGTGGCTACGACCCCGTGACGGGCCAGTTTTACGACACGCCCACGAACGAATCGTGCTCTGTCGTGATCAAGGCAACGCTTCGCCGCTCGGGCAGAGTCGCCACCGTGGTCGATAGTTCTCTCTGTATTTAGACCAGAAGAACCCGGCGGACAGCCGCCGCTCTATTTCTGCCGCAAACTGTCGCCGCTCTCGGGGTCGAACAGGTGTAGCTTCGCGGTGTCGGCCCAGAGCTGGGCAGTTTCGCGGCGGCTGACTTTGCTGGTCGGGTCGAGGCGGGCGACGATCTGCTCGTGGCCCTCGCGGATTTCGCCGGCGCCGGTTTCCTCCAGGCTCTCTTCGACGATGTCGGCGAGCTGGTCTGACTGGACGCCCTCGGACTCGATGTGGAAGTAGGCGAAGAGGTCGGAGCCGAGCGACTCGACGAGGTCGATCTCGGCCTCGAAGGTGACGCCGCGCTCCTCCTTGAGGTCGCCGATCACCTCGACGTCCTCGAAGTTCTCCGGCCGGATGCCGGCGATCACGGGACCGTCGTTACGCCCGCCGCCGAGGTCTCCCAGGTCGCTGAGCTCGATCTCGCCGATCGGCAATTTCAACTTGCCGCCGCTGATCTCGGCCGGCATGAAGTTCATCGCCGGTGAGCCGATGAAGCCGGCGACGAAGAGGTTGACCGGGTTGTCGTAGAGATCCGCCGGCGTTCCCACCTGCTGCAGGACACCGGCCCGCATCACCGCGACCCGGTCCCCCAAGGTCATCGCCTCGGTCTGGTCGTGGGTGACGTAGACGGTCGTCGTCTCCAATTTCGACTGCAGTTTCGCCACCTCGGTCCGCATCTGCACCCGCAGCTTCGCGTCGAGGTTGGAGAGCGGCTCGTCCATCAGGAAGGCTTTCGGATCACGGACGATCGCCCGGCCCATCGCCACCCGCTGGCGCTGGCCGCCGGAGAGGTTGGCCGGCCGGCGGTCGAGGTGCTGCTCGAGGTCGAGCGTCCGCGCCGCGTCCTCGACCTTCTTGTCGATCTCCCCCTTGTCGACCCCTGCCAGCTTCAGCGCGAAGCCCATGTTCTCGCGCACGGTCATGTGCGGGTAGAGCGCATAGTTCTGGAAGACCATCGCGATGTCACGGTCCTTCGGCGCCTTGTCGTTGACCTCTTCGCCGCCGATCTTCAGCTCGCCGCTGGAGATGTCCTCGAGCCCGGCGATCATCCGCAGGGCGGTCGACTTGCCGCAGCCCGACGGCCCGACGAGGATCATGAACTCGCCGTCCTTGATCTCGAGGTCCATGTCTTTGACGGCTTCGAAGCCGTCGGCGAAGACTTTGCTTACTCCGTCGAGAGTTATCTCGGCCATGCGTTAGCTCCTTATCCCTTGACGGCGCCGGAGGTGAGGCCGGCGACGATTCGGCGCTGGAAGAAGAGGACGAAGACGATGATCGGGACCGTCACCACCACCGCCGCGGCGGCGATGCTGCCGGTCGGCTGGGTGAACGAGGACTCGCCGGTGAAGAAGGCGAGGGCGGCGGGAACGGTCCGCGATGCATCGGAAGAGGTGAGCGAGATCGCGAAGAGGAAGTCGTTCCAGGCGAAGATGAAGACGAGGATCGCGGCGGTGAAGACGCCGGGCGCGGCGAGCGGCACGATCACCTTGGTGAAGGCCTGGAACGGGGTGGCGCCGTCGACCTGGGCCGCCTGCTCGAGCTCCCAGGGGATCTCGCGGAAGAAGGCGACGAGGACGTAGATCGCCAGCGGCAGCGAGAAGGTGAGGTAGGGGATGATCAGGCCGAGCCAGGTGTCGTAGAGGCCGAGCGTCCGCCACATGTCGAACAGCGGCCCGACGGTGGAGATCGGCGGGAACATCGCGATCGCCAGCGCCCCGGCGAGGATCAGCCGCTTGCCGGGGAATTCGAGCCGGGCGATCGCGTAGGCGGTGAAAGCGGCGAGGGTGATCGCGATCACCGTGGTGATCAGGGCGATCCCGATCGAGTTGATCAGCGGCTTGATGAAGGGGCTGTCGTCGATCCCGCCTTCGAACAGGCTCTTGTAATTGTCGAAGGAGATGTCGGAGGGGATGAAGCGGCCGTCGGTGATCGCTTCCGGCGGCTTCAGCGAGACCGAGATCAGCCACAGCACCGGGATCAGGGCGAACAGCAGCACCAGCAGGATGGCGATGCTCCAGAGGGCGTAGTCGCGGCTTCCCCGTTCCATCGTCAGCCTCCCGGTCGGCCTTCGTCGAGTTTGGCGCCGAACCCCTTGACGAAGAGGAAGGCGATCAGGAAGACGCAGAGGAAGATCAGCACCGAGACGGCCGAGCCGAGCCCGAGGTTGAGCCGCGAGATCAGCTGGTTGAAGCCGAGGATCGAGACCGATTCGGTGTCCTGGGCACCGCGGGTCATGATGAAGATCGTGTCGAAGACGCGGAAGGCGTCGAGCGAGCGGAACAGCAGCGCGACCAGGATCGCCGGCTTCATCAGCGGCAGGGTGATCTTGGTGAAGCGCTGCCAGGCGCTGGCGCCGTCGACCTTCGCCGCCTCGTAGAGGCCTTTGTCGATCGTCACCAGGCCGGCGAGGAGGAGCAGCGCCATGAACGGCGTCGTCTTCCAGACCTCGGCCATGATGATCACCGCGAAGGAGCTGAAGCGCCCGCCGAACCAGTCCATTTCGTCGGAGATCAGTGGCAGGTTGTTGACGAAGCCGGAGTCGGGCGCGAAGGCGAACTGCCAGGCGAAGGCGGCGACCACGGTGATGATCCCATAGGGGATCAGGACCGAGGTGCGGACGACGCCGCGGCCGAAGATCGCCCGGTGCATGACCAGCGCGATCGCCATCCCCAGCACCAGCTCGATCGCCACCGTGGTGAGGAGGATGAAGACGGTGTTGAAGAAGTCGGTCCACCAGAGCTTCGAAGTCAGCACCGCGACGTAGTTGCTGAGCCCGACGAAGCCGCCCTCTTCGGGGAAGCGGAGGTCGACGTCCTGCAGCGAGAGGACGATCGCGTAGGCGATCGGGTAGGCGGTGACGAGCAGCATCGCCAGCACCGCGGGCGCGCAGAGCATCCAGGCGAGTTTGCGCTCCGAGCGCGTCCGCTGGCTCACAGCAGCCCTTCCCGCTTGACGGCCTTCTCGACGTTGTCCTTCAGTTCGTCGAAGATCGATTCGGTGTCTTCGTTGTCGATCTTGTCCGGCGGGTGCAGCGAGCGCTGGACCGCGAGCGAGACGTCCTGGTAGGCCGGCGTCGTCGGCCGCGGGCCCGAGTTTTCGATCGACTCTTTGACCAGCTGCGCGAAGCCCGGATACGCTTTCGTCACCGCTTTGTCGGTGTAGAGGTCAGAGCGCGAGGGCGGTAGCCCGTCGAGTTCGACCGCCGTTTTCTGACTCTCTTTCCCGGCCAGGCAGGCGGCGGCGTCGAAGGCGACGTCCTTGTTCTCGGAGAAGGAGCTGACCGCGAGGTTGAAGCCGCCGAGCGGCGGTTTGCTCGGGGTGCCCGGCACCACCTCGGGGAAGCGGGCGAAGCCCATCACTTTGCCGATGTCCGGTGCTTCGGCCTGGGCGCTCGCGTAAGCGAAGGTGTAGTTGGTCATGAAGGCCGATTCGCCGGCCTCGAAGCCGAGCCGGGTGGTGTCCTCGTCGGAGGTGGAGAGGTTCGCCGGCGCCGCCGAGGAGCGCGCCAGCCGCCCCATCACCCCCAGCGCTTTTTCGGTCGGCTCCTGTTCGAGGTCGACCGCTTCCGGGCCGGAGAGGATTTCGGTCCCCGCGCTCTCGATCAGCGCATTGGCCCAGACCATGAAGCCCTCGTAGCGGTTGGCCTGGACCTGGATCGTGCCCGCTTCTTTGAGGTCTTCGGCCTGGTCGATCATCTCGTCCCAGGTCTTCGGCGGCTCTTTGACCAGGTCTTTGCGGTACCAGAGCAGCTGGGTGTTGGTGTTGAACGGCGCCGCGTAGAGCTGCTTCTCGAAGGAGGCCGTCTCGATCACATTGGCGAAGACGTTTTCGGTGACCTGGCTTTTCAGTGGTCCCGTCCACTCTTCGACCCAGCCGGCGTTGGCGAACTCGCCGGTCCAGATCACATCCATGCCGACGATGTCGATCGAGGAGTCCTCGGCCCCGAGCCGGCGGACCAGCTGCTCGCGCTGCTGGGTCGCGTCAGTCGGGAGGAATTCCGGCGTGATCGTGTATTTGCCGTTCGATTCCTCCGAGCAGCGTTTCGAGACTTCCTCGATCGTTCCGCCCGGCTGGATCGCGACGAAGAAGGTGAGCTCGGGGGGACCGGAGCTGTCGGAGCTACCGCCGCAGGCCGCGAGCCCGGTCGCGGCCAGAGCCGAGGCCGCGAGGCAGATCAGCGCCCGCGCTGCCCGACTGGATTTCACGGTCTCTCCTCCATGCACGCACCCTTCCCAAGGTGCACTGATGAAGCTGCCCGTGAGGGGTCTTGTCTAAACGTGGAAGGCGGGCCTATGGACCCGCCTCGCGTTATACGACTTGGAGCAGTGCGCCGAGCGCCTGTCGCAGGCCGGCGACCGCGGAGTCAAGCGGCGCCTCGTCGCCGGCGGCGCGGGCGCGGATCAGGGCCCCCTCGACCGTCGAGACGACCAGGCCGGCGAAGATCGCGGCGTCCTTCTTGTTCACGCCTTCGTCGCGCAGGGCGGCGGCGATCGGCGCTTCCCAGCTCTGGAAAGCGGCGGTGGCGGCGGCGGCCAGGGCCGGGTCCTCGGGTCGGGCGAGGGCCGCGGCGGCGACCGGGCAGCCCAACCGCTCCGGCTGGTCCTTGACCCGGCGGCGGAACATCTCGCCGAACATCGTCAGCGTCTCGCTGAGGCCACGCTCTTCGAGCGAGCGTTCGATCGCGGCGCGGATCTCAGTCCCCTCGAGTTCGGCCGCCTCGACCGCGAGCTGTCGCTTGCCGCCGGGGAAATGGTGGTAGATCGAGCCGCGGGGCGCTTTGCCGCGCTCGGCCACGTCGCGCAGCTCCATCCCGGCGTAGCCCTTCTCGGCGAGCAGCTTGCGGGCCCCGTTCAGCAGCCGGTCGCGACCGTCGCGGCGCGTCGGCTCGATCGCTTCGGCATCGGCAATTCGCGTTATGCCCACGGACATAGTATAGTCGCCGCCGCGATGTATGACCAGGGTCATAAAAGGGCTGTGGCGATCGCCTGCACCGGCGCCTTCCTCGTCTTCCTCGACACGACGATCGTCAACATCGCCTTCCCGGATATCTCCGCCTCCTTCCCGGAGGCGAGCCGGGGCCTGCTCTCCTGGGTGCTCGACGGCTACTTCGTCGTCCTCGCGGCCCTCCTGGTGCCGGCCGGCGGCCTCGCCGACCGTTTCGGCCACAGCCGCATCTTCCTCATCGGCGTCGCCTCCTTCACCGTCTCGAGCCTCCTCTGCGCGGTGGCGCCGATGCTGGAGACGCTGATCGGCGCTCGCGTCCTGCAGGGGATAGGGGGAGCGCTGATCGCGCCGACCTCGCTGGCGATCGTCCTCGACAGCTTCCCGGTCGAGCGCCGGGCGGCCGGGGTCGGGCTCTGGGGCGCCGCCGCCGCGGCCGCCGCGGCGATCGGGCCGACCCTCGGCGGGGCGCTGGTCGAAGTCTCCGACTGGCGCCTGGTCTTCCTCGTCAACCTCCCCCTCGGCGCCGCGATCCTCTGGCTCGGCCGGGATCACCTGCCGGAGCGGCCGAGCGCCGACAGCCGCCTGCCCGATCTGCCGGGAGCAGGGATGCTCGCCCTCGCCCTGGCTGTGGTGACGCTGGGGATCGTCGAGGGCAACGACTGGGGTTGGGGCTCCGCCGCCACCCTCGGCTCCTTTGCCGCGGCCGCGGCGCTGCTCGGCGCCGTCGTCTTCCGCAGCCTCCGCCACCCCCGGCCGATCGTCGAGCCGGAGCTGTTCACCCACCGCTCCTTCGGCCTCGGCAACCTCGGCACGATGCTCTTCGCCACCGCCTTCTTCTCGCTGATCCTCGGCAACGTTCTTTTCCTGATCACGGTCTGGGGCTACTCGGTGCTCGGCGCCGGCCTCGCGGCGTTGCCCGGTCCCGCCCTGACGACCGTCGTCGCCGGCCCGGCCGGCCGCCTCGCCGACCGCTTCGGCCACCGCGCCGTGATCGTCCCCGGGACCCTCGTCTTCGCCGCCGGGACTCTGGTCCTGCGCTCCGCCGGCGCCGAACCCGACTACCTCGGCACCTGGCTGCCGGGAGCGAGCCTGACCGGCATCGGCATCGGCCTCGCCTTCCCCGCCCTCGGCTCCGCCGCCGTTCGCGACGTCCCGGTCGACCGCTTCGCCACCGCCAGCGCCGTCAACGCCGCCTTCCGCCAGGTCGGCGCCGTCCTCGGCACCGCGATCCTCGTCGCCATCGTCGGCGACCCCGCCTCCCTCTCGGAGGCGCTGCGGGTCTCCGACGCCGCCTACCTCTTCGCGGCGATCGCCTCGATTGCCTCAGGCGCCGTCGCTCTCGGCCTGAGCCGGCAGCGAGCGCCAGGCGCGCTCGGCGTCGGCGAGGGAGACGGAGAGGCTGCGGTCGCCGGCGCCGATCTCGATCGCGTCGCCACCGACCTCGCCAAGTAGGACGGCGCCGAGCGCCTCCAGCTCGGCCCGCTCGCCGCTGACCAGGAAGCCGCCGGTGCCCTCGCCGAAGAGGGCCTGCTCGGGCCCGGCGCCGCGCTCGCGCAGGTGTTCGACGTTGGTGACACAGCCGATGCCGCCGGCGATCGCCGACTCGGCGAGGGCGCAGGCGAGGCCGCCGTCGCTGATGTCGTGGGCGGAGGAGAGGCGGCCGGCGCGGATCGCGTCGCGGACGATCATGCAAGCGGCGGTGACGGCTGCGATATCGGGGTGGGGCAAACCCATCTCCAGGGTGCCCCGTTGCTTCGCCAGCTCCGAGGCGGCGAGGACCGGGGCGAAGGGGCCGATCAGGCCGATCGCGTCGCCCGCGCGGGCGAAGCCGCTGCCGGCGACCTGGGCGGGGTCGGGAAGTTCGCCGACCATCGCCACCACCGGCGTCGGGTAGATCGGGCCGTCGGGTCCCTCGTTGTAGAGGGAGACGTTGCCGCCGACCACCGGCACGCCGAGCGCGTTGCAGGCGTCGGCGAGGCCGCTGACCGCGCGGTCGAGCTGCCAGGCGCCGGTCGGCTTCTCGGGGTTGCCGAAGTTGAGGCAGTTGGTCAGGCCGAGCGGCTCGGCGCCGACGCAGGCGAGGTTCTGGGCGCACTCGAGCACCGCCTCGATCGTCCCCGCGTAGGGGTCGGCGGCGACGCGGCGGCCGTTGCCGTCGATCGAGACCGCGATCGCGTTGCCGGACTCGGGCAGCTGCAGGACGGCGGCGTCGGCCTGCTCGGGCCGTCGCACCGTCCGCGAGCCGACCAGCGAGTCGTACTGCTCGAAGGCCCAGCGCTTGGAGGCGACGTTGGGAGAGGAGAGCAGCGACAGCAGCTCTTCCTCCGGCGAGGCGCCTTCGGCCAGCGTCGCCCGGTTGCCGTAGATCCAGCCCTCGGGCTCGGCCGGCTCGAGGTCGTAGAGGGGGCAGCCATCGACCAGCGCCTCGACCGGCATCTCGCCGACGACCTCGCCGCCGCGGAGGATCCGGATCAGGCCGCTCTCGGTGACCGTGCCGATCTCCGCCGAGCCGGTCTGCCATTTCTCGCAGATCGCCCGCACCTCGGCGACTCGCTCGGGCTCGACCACCGCCAGCATCCGCTCCTGGGACTCGGAGACCATGATCTCGAAGGGCTCCATGTCGGCCTCGCGCAGCGGCACCGCGGCGACGTCGATGTCGATCCCGACCCCGCCGGCCGAGGCCATCTCCCCGGCCGAGGAAGTGAGCCCGGCGGCGCCGAGATCCTGGAGGGAGACCAGGAGTCCCTTCGCCAACAGCTCCAGACAGCACTCGAGCACCTTCGACTCCTCGAAGGGGTCGCCGATCTGCACCGTCGGCCGCTTCGCCTCGTCGCCCTCGCCGAGCTCGGCCGAGGCCAGCACCGAGGCGCCGCCGATCCCGTCACGCCCGGTCGAGGCGCCCATCAGGACGACCGAGTTGCCGGGGCCGGCCGCCGCCGCCCTGACCATGTCGTCGATCTTCGCCATCCCCAGGCACATCGCGTTGACGAGGCAGTTGTGCTCGTAGGGCTCCTCGAAGTAGATCTCGCCGCCGACCGTCGCCACCCCGATCGAGTTGCCGTAGTGGCCGATCCCGCGCACGGCGCCGTCGAGCAGGTGGCGCGAGCGGACCGAGTCGAGCTCGCCGAAGCGGAGGCTGTCGAGGATCGCGATCGGGCGTGCTCCGATCGCGAAGACGTCGCGGAGGATGCCGCCGACCCCGGTCGCCGCCCCCTGGAACGGTTCCACCGCGCTCGGGTGGTTGTGGCTCTCAACCTTGAAGGCGACCGCGTAGCCGCCGCCGACGTCGACGGCGCCGGCGTTCTCGCCCGGCCCCATCACCACCCGCTCGCCCTCGGTCGGCAGCCGCCGCAGCAGCTTGCGCGAGTGCTTGTAGGCGCAGTGCTCAGACCAGAGCAGGCTGAACATCGCCAGCTCGACGTCGTTCGGCTCCCGGTCGAGCTTCTCGACGATCAGCGCGTACTCGGACTCGGTCAGCCCCAACTCCCGATATTTCGGGGTGCCCACGGTCAAGCCGCGGCTTTGCTCATCGACTCGAAGATGCGGAGCCCGTCGGTGGAGCCGGTCAGCGGGTCGACCGCGTGCTCGGGATGGGGCATCAGGCCAAGCACGTTGCCGCGCTCGTTCCTCACCCCGGCAATGTCGCGGACCGAGCCATTGGAGTTGTGGTCCTCGGCGTAGCGGTAGGCGACCTGACCTCGCGCCTCGATCTCGTCGAGCATCGCCTCCGGCGCGTAGTAGCGACCTTCGCCGTGCTTGGCCGGGATCGAGAGCCGCTCGCCGCTGCCCTCCTCGATCAGCTCGACCTGGTGGCAGCGGAAGCGCAGCTCGACGTTGCGCAGCAGCGCTCCCGGCAGCAGGCCCGCCTCGCAGAGGACCTGGAAGCCGTTGCAGATGCCCAGCACCGGCGCCCCTCCCTCGGCCGCCTCGGCGACCGCTTCCATCGCCGGGCTGAAGCGGGCGATCGCCCCGGCGCGCAAGTAGTCGCCGTAGGAGAAGCCGCCGGGGACGACGACGCCCTCGACGCCGTCGAGGTCGCGGCTTTCGTGCCAGATCATCCGCGCCCCGTCGCCGGCGAGCTCGCAGGCGTGCAGCGCGTCGCGCTCGTCACAGGACCCGGGAAACTGGAGGACGCCCCAGATCACAGGGCTTGGATCTCGTAGTCCTCGATCAGGGGGTTGGCGAGCAGCTTCTCGCAGAGCTCGTCGAGCCGCTCCGGGCTCTCGGCCTCCAGCTCGACCATCCGCCCGACGTGGACCTGCCCGATCCCCTCGAAGCCGAGCGCCGGCAGCGCCCGCTCAACCGCCTTGCCCTGGGGGTCGAGGATTCCCTCCTTGGGCCGGATCAGGACCCGGGCCCTCAGAAGGTCTCCCCGGTGATCCGCTCGTAGGCCTCGACGTATTTGGCCCGCGTCTGCTCGACCACGTCGGCCGGCAGCTCCGGCGCCGGTGGCTTTTTGTCCCAGCCGCTGGCCGTCGCCCAGTCGCGGACGAACTGCTTGTCGAAGGAGGGAGGGGTGACGCCCGGCTGGTAGCTGGCGGCGGGCCAGAAGCGCGAGGAGTCCGGGGTCAGCACCTCGTCGCCGAGCACGACCTCGGCGCCGGCGTGGCGGCCGAACTCGAACTTGGTGTCGGCGAGGATGATCCCGCGCTGGGCCGCGTGCTGGGAGCCGCGCTTGTAGACCTCGATCGAGATCCGCCGCAGCTCTTCCATCAGCGCCCGGTCGCCGACGATCTCGGCGGCGCGGTCGAAATCGACGTTCTCGTCGTGGTCGCCGACCTCGGCCTTGGTCGCCGGGGTGAAGATCGGCTCCGGCAGCTGGTCGGACTCGACCAGTCCACTGGGCAGCTCGATCCCGCAGACGGCGCCGCCTTCCTTGTATTCCTTCCAGCCCGAGCCGGAGAGGTAGCCGCGGACCACGCACTCGACCGGGTACATCTCGAGCTTGCGCACCCGCATCGCCCGTTCGGCGACCTCGTCGGGCACGTCCTCGGAGAGGAAGTGGTTGGGAACGATGTCCTCGGTCAGCCCGAACCAGAAGACCGACATCCGGTTCAGCACCTTGCCCTTGTCGGGGATCGGGGTCGGCATCACCACGTCATAGGTGGAGATGCGGTCTGAGGCGACCATCAGCAGGTCGTCCTCCCACTCATAGATCTCGCGAACCTTCCCCGAAGAGAGGAGGTTCAGCTCGGCAACGTTCGGCATGAGGCCGATGCTAACTGGCCGGGATGCGGACCCGGTTCTTGCCCCTGTGGGTGCCCCCTCAGACCCCGCTATTTGGTCCCTCTGCGATCCTTGACCCGTGACGCTCCCCCCCGAACCCAGCAGTCCCCCGCTGGTGCAGATGCTGCGCTGGGCCTTCCGCCCGATCGCCTTCATGGAGGACTGCCGCCGCCGCTACGGCGATTCCTTCAGCGTCCGCTTCCTCGGCTTCGAGCGGCCGATGGTGATGATCTCCGACCCCGCCGCGATCAAGGCGCTCTACCGGGAGCGCGAGCACGGCCTGCCGCCGGGGCGGGACATCGTCCTCGGCCCGATCCTCGGGGCGAAATCGCTGCTGCTGCAGGAGGGCGCCGAGCACCTCAGCCGCCGCAAGCTGATGCTGCCGCCCTTCCACGGCGAGCGGATGCGCTCCTACGAGTCGGCGATGACCGAGATCGTCGAGGCCGAGATCGACTCCTGGCCGCTCGGCGAGGAGTTCCCGATCCACTCGCGGATGCAGGCGGTGACGCTGGAGGTGATCCTGCGGGTCGTCTTCGGCGTCTCCAGCGGCCCGCGGCTGGACCGGCTGCGGGGGATGCTCGGGACCGTCCTGCAGGAGACGGCGGACCCCGGGCGGCAGGTGCTGGGCCTGGCGCTGCAGCGCTTCGGCGGCCGCGGCATGTTCGCCCGCTTCGAGGGCCAGCTGTGCGAAGTCGACGAGCTGCTCCTGGCCGAGATCGCCGAGCACCGGCAGCGCGACGACCTTCCGGAGCGCGAGGACATCCTCTCGATGCTGATGCTGGCCGAGTTCGAGGACGGCTCGCGGATGGAGGACCGGGAGCTGCGCGACCAGCTGATGACGCTGCTGCTGGCCGGCCACGAGACGACCGCGACCGCGCTTGCCTGGACCTTCGACCTGCTGCTGCGCCACCCGGCGGAGCTGGGGCGGCTGCGGGACTCGCTGCAGGCGGGCGAGGCGGACTACCTGCGGGCGACGATCTCCGAGTCGCTGCGGCTGCGGCCGGTGATCCCGCTGGCGGGGCGGCGGCTGGGGGCGGACCTCGTCGCCGACGGGCTGACGCTGCCGGCCGGGACCGACGTCACCCCCGCGATCTGGCTCACCCACACCCGGCCGGATCTCTATCCCGAGCCCTTCGCCTTCAAGCCCGAGCGCTTCCTCGAGGACGGGCCCGACACCTACGCCTGGATCCCCTTCGGCGGCGGCGTCCGCCGCTGCATCGGCGCCAGCTTCGCCGAGTTCGAGATGCGGATCGTCCTGCGCGAAGTGCTGACCCGCTGCGAGCTGCGCAAGGCCGACCCGGCGCCGGAGCGGACCGGCCGCCGCAACATCACCCTCTCGCCCCTGAAGGGAACGCCGGTCGTTGTGACGGACCGGCAGCCAGCGCGCGAGCCGGTTGCAGTCTGACAAAACATTCCTGAAATCTTTCGTCTACACTCCTCCCCCATGGAGGCACTTCTGGAGAGGGAGGGGACAGTGGAGAACTGGAACGACGAGCGGATGGACGAACTGAGTCGGCGGATGGACGCGGGCTTCGAGCAGGCTGCGACTAAGTCGGAAATGAAACAGGGCTTCAGTGAGGTAAATCGGCGCTTCGATGAGAGTGTCGCTCGATCTCAACGCTTCGAATCGAAAGTCGGTGCCGAATTCGACAGGTTCACGGATCGGCTCGACAAACTGTTCTACATCCAGCTCTTTTTCCTGGTCAGCCTCGCGACTGCACTGATTACCGACCAGGCATAGGAAGCCTTCAGCCGCCGGACTTGGCCGGCGAGTGCGGGTGCTCCTTCGCCCACTTGGCGATCGTGCCGGAGCCGGAGATCACCTCACCGTCGTCGAGGACGAGGATCGGCACCTCCTCCTTGCCGCTCAGCTTCTTGACCTCGGCCCGGTCCTTCTCGCGGCTGCCCCAGGTCCAGGGCATCAGCCGGTAGCCGCCGACCGTCTTCAGCTCGTACTCGTAGCCGGCCGCGTCGAGCGCGTTGCCTGCCTTCGCGCACGGGTGGGCGAAGCCCGGTCCCATCGTCCTCGTGCCGCACGTGTAGAGAATCATCGGCCCAGCCTAGTGATCGGTTCGATCCCCCTGCAAGTGCTACATTCGTAGCATGTACGTAGAAGTTGCCTCTAGGGAGCTCCGTAACGACACCGCCGGTCTGTTGCGGAGGGTCGAGGAAGGCGAGAGGATCGTGATCACGCGGAGGGGTAAGCCGGTGGCCGACCTGATTCCCCACAAAGAAGAAGCCCGCTGGCTCGGTCCGGCCGAGGCCAGCGAGCTCGTCACCAGGTTCTCCGCCGACTCAGGTCTGCGTGCCGACCTCGAGCGGCTCGCCGGCGACACCACCGATGACCTCGGACCGCTGCGATGAGCGAGCGCCCTGAGCGCGGCCTCCTCGATACCTCGGTCTTCATCGCCGCCGAGAGCGGCCGCCCTCTCAGATCTGAGGCGATGCCGCTGGCAAGCGCGATCTCGAGCATCACCCGGGCGGAGTTGCGGGTGGGGGTCTTTGCCGCCGAGAGCATCGAGAGTCGCGATCGCCGCATCGCGACTCTCGAAGCGTCAGCGCGATTTCCGGTTCTGCCCGTCGATGACGAGGTCGCTCGAGCATGGGCGCAGATGCGCGTCTACCTCGCCGCCGCCAACCGGAGCTTCAACGTCAACGACATGTGGATCGCGGCGACCGCCGCGGCTTACGAGATGCCCGTGCTGACCCAGGATGCGGACTTCACCGCGCTCAACGGAGTGGCGGGGCTCACCGTAATCCCGGTCTGAGCGCCTACTCGGCTTCGAGCGCCCCGGCGACCTCTTCGCAGGCCCGTTCTCCCGACTGCACCGCCCCGTCCATGTAGCCGTTCCAGACGGTGGCGGTCTCGGCGCCGGCCCAGTGCAGACGCCCGATCGGAGCCCTCAGGGCGCTGCCGTATTCGGTCCAGCCGCCGGTGGTCATCAGGCAGCCGTAGCACCCCCGCGTCCACTCCTCGTCGGCCCAGACCCGCTCGACGAAACGCTCCGGACGCGCCGCCCGCTCGCCGAAGAGGCGGGCGTGCCCGGCGAGAACCGCCTCTCTCCGCTCCGCGGCCGGGCGCGCTCCCCACTCGCGGGCGAGGCGGCCCTCGAGGAAGCCGAGCAGGACCCCGGGGCTGCCGTCGGGTGGGGAATTGTCGAAGACGACCCGGGCGGGGCCGACGTCGCTGGTCGCATGGCCAGAGAGGCCTGCATCGCGCCAGAACGGCCCCTCGTAGATCGCCATCGTCTTGATCACCGTCCCCTGCGGCATCCGCTGGGTCAGCTGGTCGCGCCGCCCCGGCAGCGGCGGGTCGTAGGCGATCCGGCCGGCGAGGGTGGGGGGTATGGCGACGATCGCCCGCTGCGCGCGGACGGTGAGGCCGTCGGCGTGCAGGACCACCCCGCCCCCACCGTGCTCGATCTGACGCACCGGCGCGCCCAGCCGCAGTTGGTCCTTCCCGAGCTGCTCCGCCAGCAGTAGAGGGATCCGCTGCGAACCGCCTTCGAAGCGGTCCTGCTGGGCGCCGCCGCCGGTGCCGACGAGCCGGTTGAAGCCGCCGCCGGAATGGGTGTAGAAGAGGATGTGCAGGAGCGAGACGTCGGCCGGCTCGGCCGCCCAGACCGCCTCCGTCGCCAGCTCCAGGAGGCTGCGCGCAGCGGCGGTGCGGGTGTTGCGGCGGATCCAACTCGCGAAGGTCTGCCCGTCCCAGCGCCGTGCCTTCGGCGCCGCCCACGGTTCGCTCAGCGGCACCTGCCGGGCCATCCGGTCGAGCCGCGCCCGGGCCTGTTCGAGGTCGGCCAGCGCCAGCGGCGAGATCGCCTTGGAGAGGTCGCGCAGCAGCTCGAACCGCGTATCGGTGAGGGCGCCGGTGTAGGCGGTCCGCCTGCCCTCGAACTCGATCAGGTGCCGGCCCTCGTCATGGGTGGGGAAGGTGCGGACGCCGAGCTCGGCGGCGAGGGCGGCGATCCGCTCCTGTCCCGGGCCGATCCACTGGCCGCCGACCTCGACCACCTTGCCGTCGCCAATTTCCTCGCCGAGGACCCGCCCGCCGACGCGGCCGCGTGCCTCCAGCACCAGCGGCCGCAGCCCGGCCGCCGCCAGCCGCCGCGCCGCGACCAGCCCCGCGAGGCCGGCGCCCACAATTGCGACGTCGGCCTCGAGCTGCTCGGTCATCGCTCAGCTCAGGAACGCAGCGCTTCGAGGCGTTCGAAGATCGCCGGCAGGTGCGTCAGGTAGGCGCCGTAGTCGAAGACGGTGTCGAGGTCGAGCTCCGGCGCCGCCTCGGCGAGCAGATCGCGGAACTCGGTGCGGGTGTCCCAGGCGCGCTGCGCGTTCTCCTGGACGACCCGGTAGGCGTCGTCGCGGGTCATCCCCGACTCGACAAGCGCGGTCAGTGCCCGCTGGCTGAACAGGGCGCCGTAGGTGAGGCCGAGGTTCTCGCGCATCCGCTCCTCGTTGACCTTCATCCCGGCGGCGACCTTCGTCGCCAGGTCCTGCATGTAGTCGAGCAGGATCGTCGCGTCGGGCAGGATCACCCGCTCGGCCCCGGAGTGGGAGATGTCGCGCTCGTGCCAGAGGGCGACGTTCTCGATCCCGGTCTGCGAGTAGCCGCGCAGGACGCGGGCGAGGCCGGTGATCCGCTCGGTGCGGATCGGGTTGCGCTTATGGGGCATCGCCGAGGAGCCCTTCTGCCCGGCGGCGAACGGCTCTTCGACCTCGCGCAGCTCGGTTTTCTGCAGGTTCCGCACCTCGGTCGCGAAGCGCTCGAGGCCGGCGCCGGCGATCGCGATCGCCGAGAGCAGCTCGGCGTGGCGGTCGCGGGGGACGACCTGGGTGGCAACGTCCTCGCGGCCTAGCCCTAGCTTCTGCATCACCCGCGCCTCGACCGCCGGCGGCACCGAGGCGTAGGTGCCGACCGCGCCGGAGAGCTTGCCGAAGGCAAGCTGGGCGAAGGCCTCCTCGAGCCGGTCGAGGTTGCGGTCGGCCTCGAAGGCGAAGCCGGCCAGGCGCAGGCCGAAGGTGGTGGGCTCGGCGTGGACCCCGTGGGTGCGGCCGACGCAGAGCGTGTCCCGGTGCTCGAGCGCCCGGGTGACCAGGGCATCGCGGTAGGCGCAGGCGCTGGAGAGGACGATTTCCCCGGCGCGCCGCAGCTGCAGCGCCAGCGCCGTGTCGAGCACGTCAGAGGAGGTGAGGCCGTAGTGGATCCAGCGCCCGTGCTCGCCGACCGCCCCGGCGACGACGTCGACGAAGGCGGCGACGTCGTGGTCGGTCACCTTCTCGCGCTCGTTGACCGCCTCGACGGTGAAGGCGGCCTTCTCGCGCGCTTCGCGCGCAGCCTCCTCCGGAACCACACCCTCCGCCGCCCAGGCTTCCGTCGCCGCCAGCTCGACCTCGAGCCAGCTCTCCATCTTCGCCTGCGGCGTCCAGACCGCCCCGATCTCGGGGCGGGTGTAGCGGGGGATCACGCGTTGATTATCCGCGCGGCGAGGACGCCAGCGTTTTTCGCCCCGTCGATCGCCACGCAGGCGACCGGGATCCCGGGCGGCATCTGCACCGCCGAGAGCAGGGCATCGAGGCCGCCGAGGCTCTTGCCGAGGATCGGCACCCCGATCACCGGCAGGTCGGTGTGGGCAGCGGCCACTCCGGGCAGCGCCGCCGACATCCCGGCCCCGGCGATGATCACCTTCAGCCCCCGCATTCGCGCGCTCTGGCAGTACTCGCGGACGAGCTCGGGGTCGCGATGGGCGCTCATCACCCGCACCTCGTAGCGGATGCCCGCTTCCTCCAAAGCTTTGCCAGCCGGTTCCATCTTCGGCTTGTCGTTCTTCGAGCCCATGATGATCCCGACGTGGGGTTGGTCGACCTCGATTTCGGTGAATGCTTCCTCCACGCTCGCCATCGTCGCCGTCTGGGTGGGGTCGGCGGGGCCGGTGCTCCCGGGCTCGGTGACTCCGGTCGGCTGCGGCTCTGAGATCTCGCTCATCTCGCTCCTCTGATTCTGTTTGGTGAACTGGGGACCCGCTCGACGGCGCGGGCGGCGATGTCGGTGCGGATCTGCATTCCCTCGAAGGAGATCCGGCTGGCGGCATCGTACGCACGATCGCGTGCTTCAGCAGGGCTGGTTCCCAGTCCCGTCACGTTCAACACCCGTCCCCCGGCAGTGACGACCTCGCCATCGCGCTCGGCGGTGCCGGCGTGGGTCACCTCGGCGATCTCCGCCGCCGCCTCGAGGCCGTGGATCGCGTCGCCCTTCGAGGAGGACTCGGGGTAGCCGGCGGAGGCGAGGACGACGGTCACCGCCCAGTTGTCCTCGAACTCGGCGGCCATTCCCGCCAAGCCGCCCGGCTCACGCGAGGCGAGGAAGAGCTCGGCGAGATCCGAGCGCAGTCGCGGCAGCACCGCCTGCGTCTCGGGGTCGCCGAAGCGGGCGTTGAACTCGAGCACCTTCGGCCCCGCGGAGCCGATCATCAGGCCGGCGTAGAGGACGCCGTGGAAGGGGACGCCGCGGGCGGCCATCGCCCCGACGACGGGACGGTGGACGCGGTCGACGATCTCCTCAACCTCGGCGTCACTGAAGCCGGGGACGGGGGAGTAGCTCCCCATGCCGCCGGTGTTGGGACCGCGGTCGCCGTCGAAGATCCGCTTGTAGTCCTGGGCCGGGGCGAGGGCGACGACGTTCTCGCCGTCGCAGAGCGCCAGCAGCGAGAGCTCCTCCCCCTCGAGGAACTCCTCGGCGACGACGGTGGTCGAGCCGAAGCGCTGCTCGGTGAAGAACAGCTCGACCGCCGCACGTGCGTCGCTCTCGCCCTCGCAGATGATCACGCCCTTGCCCGCGGCCAGGCCGTCGGCCTTGAGCACGGTCGGATAGGCGGAGCCGGCGAGATGCTCCAGCGCTTCCTCGCGACTACGCAGCAGCACATGGGAGGCGGTCGGCACCCCGGCCTCCTCCATCAGCTCCTTGGCGAAGGCCTTCGAGCCCTCCAGCTCGGCGGCGGCTTTGGTCGGTCCGAAGGCCGGGATCCCTGCCTCCTCCAGCGCGTCGACGGCGCCGGCGACCAAGCCCGCCTCGGGGCCGATCACGGCCAGCTCGACGCCGCGCTCCCGGGCTGCGGCGACGATCGCGTGCGCGTCGTCAGCGGCGACGGCGGGCAGGCACTCTGCGTCGGCCGCGATCCCGGCGTTGCCGGGTGCGCACAGCACCTCCTCGATCTGCGGCGAGCGCCGCAGCGCTCTGACGATCGCGTGCTCGCGACCGCCCCCGCCGACTACGAGCGCCTTCAACGCTAGAGCGCGCTGGAGAGATCCTCGGCCGGCATCGCCGCCAAGGTCTGGCTGGTCATCGTCCCGCGCGAGCCGAGCTCGACCGAGACCTTGGCCATCACTTTCTCGTCGGGCGCCTCGACCACGGTGACGAAGTCGTACTGCCCCAGCGTCGCGTACTGCGCCACCACCTTCGCCCCGATCTGTTCGACCTCCCGGTTCACCTCGGCCACCCGCCCCGGGTTGTTCTTCAGCGTCCGAACACCCTCGGCAGTCAAGTTGGTCAGCATCAGATAAGTCGGCATCTCCGCCCCCTTCAGGTCTTGATCGAGCCTCCGGCTCAACCGTACTTGGTTAGGAGGGGTCCGGTCATCCTCTGAGGGAATTGAGTCGCGCCCCTATCGGGGCTGGCTCCCTGAAGATGCTGCCCGCCTATGGCGGGCAAAGACCAGATTGCATATCGCCGCTTCGCGAACATTCCCTCAGAGGACGACCGGACCCTTTCCAACACGCAGTGGCAGGACGGCCCGAGGTTCAGCAGCTCTTGCGAAAGACACGCCCGGTTTCCCAGCCGTGTCGCCAGAGCTCGATTGCAGGGGGTGTTGGCGGGGGTCTCCAGACACTCAACCACGAGCCATTGGCGAGTGGTGTCTGGAGACCCCCGCCAACACCCCTCTACCGCAAGCCTTAGTACGCGTGGTACCCGGCGTGGATGTGATCGCAGTGGTCGGGCAATGCGAAGGCCGGGCCGATGCCGTCGAGGTCGAAGCAGTAGATCAGCTCGGTCGGGTGCATCGGCTCCGGCAGCTGGGCCAGGGCGTAGCCGAGCTCGGCGCAGGGGGCGGTGGTGGAGACGTCGGTGCAGGAGACGCCGTTGACGGCGGCGATGTCCATCGCCCGGCCGTAGTAGTGGTTGGAGACGTTGCCGGAGGCGGTCATCTGCGAATGGTCGGAGCGCAGCGAGCTGATCGTGATCTGGTGGTCGCGGGTCATCAGCGCCAGCAGGCCGGTGATCCGTTCGTCGAGCATCCCCGCCTGGATGTCCCGCAGCTCGAGGTCGTTGGAGAGGGTGAGGTTCTCCCAGTTGATCTGGGCGGCGACGTCGCCGGGGAGGAAGATCACCCAGTCGTCGGTCATCGCTTTGCATTTGCCGGCCAGGCGGTCGGCCTCGTGGGCGACCGCGTTGACGTACCAGGAGGCCTGGTTGTGGGTGAAGACCCCCGCTTGAATGCTGCCGCGCGACCACATCATCCGCGCCAGCGTCGCCGCCGAGTCGTCGACGTCGGCGTGGCGGAGGCGGCCGTCCTTGTCGCCGTTGACCGCGTAGGTGCTCCACTCCATCGGATCCAGCCCGAGCGGCCCTTCGGTCTGCAGTTGACCTTTGCTCATGCCGCGACCGAAGTCCGACTCGAGGCGAGCGATCGCCGCCAGCGTCCAGACCCCCCGCTTGCCCAGTTCGTAGCGACCGGCGGCGGCCTCGAAGGCGTTCAGGTACTCCTCCGGGATCTGCTCTTTCCAGTCGTCGGCCGGGGTGCAGCGGAAGACCTGGATCTTCGGGGTCAGCGAGAGGGTGGCGTAGTCGGTGCCGACTTCGTTGGCGTAGCAGCCGGCGTGCTCAAGCACGTCTTCGACGTACCAGTCGGCGTGGTTGTAGGCGAAGATCGCGCCCCAGATGTCGGCGGGCATGCCGGCGGCGCTGAGGTAGCGGGCGGCGGCGTGGATCGCGTCTTCGGGGTTGTTCGGATCCTTGACCCCGTCGCCGTTGGCGTCGACCCCGTACATCGCCCAGGTTTCCGGCATGAACTGCATCCAGCCTTCGGCGCCGGCGTAGGAGGGCCCGAGGTTCTGGCCGAAGCCGGTCTCGATCGCGTTGATCGCGGCGAGGATCGCGGGACCCTGCGGACCCAGGGCATATTTGTCGGAGGCGGCGTGGTAGATCGGGATCAGGACCGGCGGCACGCCGCTGACCGCGCAGCTGGAGGCGGGCAGCGAGGGGATCGCGAAGGTGCCCGGGGCGGGCGCTGGTGCCACCTGCACGTCGGGGCTGGTTTCCGGGCCTTCCGGAGTCGCGGTTTCAGAAGCGTCGTCACCGTCGCCGGCGTTGACCCCGCCGCTCGGCGGCGGCGATTCGGTGGCCGGAGCCGGCGGCGGCGTCAGCGCGTCGCCTTCCTTCACGGGCGGGGTGGCTTCAGCGGGGGTCCAGGGAGCTTCGAGGTCCGCTCCGGACACCGGTGCCGGCGTGGCTGCGGACTCGGCCCGCGCCGCCGCAACCGGCACCGCCAGGGCCGCGGTGGCTGCCGCGGCGGCCATCAGCGTCTTGATCTTCTGCCCCCGCTCCATCAGCCGAGCACGTTCGCCACGCGCCACTGTTTGTTCTTCAGCTGTTCCATCTCCAGCCGCAGCTCGCTGGTCGAGCCGACCCGCAGCAATGAGACGCTGATCGGGTAGATCCGGTCATGGGAAGGAGCGGGAACCAGGTTGAGGACTTTCGCCTCCGGGACCTCGACCCCGGCCGGCTGCCGCGGCGGCCGCTGCATCAGCGCCTTGGCCAGCTCCGGCGTCGCCGTCGCGGCGAAGGCCTTGCGCACCTCGGATTTGTTGCCGCCGGTCTCATAGACGACGAAAGCCCCGGCGAACTTACGGGCGACGGCAACCGCGGCGGGGCCGGCCGGCGGGCCGTCGACGCCGGCGGTCGAGGCGCTCGCTCCGGTCGGGCGGGCGGCGGGGTTGGAGGAGATCGTGTCGGTGGCGGCGTTGCCGGTGTTGCTGGTGCTCGCATCGGCGGCACCTGAGTCGACCGCCTTCGATCCGGCCACCTTCGAGGACTCCTCGTCGGGGGCCTCGAGGACCGGTGCTGCGCCCTGCAGGGTCGGCTCGGGCTCGGGCTCCGGCTTGGGCGTCACCGGCGCAGGCTGCGGAGCGGGCTCGACGACAGCGGCGACCTGGGGGAGGGCGCCGGATCGTCGCCGTCGGAGGCCAGCGCGTAACCGCCGATCCCGATTCCCAGCGCCAGCACAACCGCGCCGCCGGCCACGGCTGCGCGTCCCCTCTCGCCGAGCGCCTGGAACTGGTCCTGGAGCGGCCAGAGCACCCGATCGCGCAGCGCCAGCGAGAGGTCCTCGAAGGCCTCCGGCGGGCGCCGCTTCGGACGCGCGTTGATCGGGGTCTGATCGTCGTTCATGAAGTTCAGCCGTTGCTCTCCCACCGGCTAGCTTGCCTAACCCAATTAAAGAGCACCTTTACTGACCTGTTGTTTCGGCAGAAACCGTTGGGAAGATAAGCCCTACGCAGCGCTTGCAGCAGGCGTCCCAGCCCGCTCGAAGACGATCTCGCCCTCGCGGGCGTCGACCCGGACCAGGTCGCCTTCGCTGAACTCCCCCTCGAGGATCTTCAGCGCCAGCTTGTCGACCAGCTGCTTCTGGATCACCCGCTTCAGCGGCCGCGCCCCGTAGGTGGGGTCGTAGCCGAGGTTGCCGAGCAGGGTGCGGGCGTCGTCAGTGAGCTCGATCTCGATCCCGCGCTCGGCCACCCGGCGCACCAGCTGGTTGACCTGGAGCTCGACGATGCGGCCGATGTCGGCCTTCGAGAGCCGGTGGAAGATCACGGTGTCATCGATCCGGTTGAGGAACTCGGGCTTGAAGGTCGCCGCCAGCACCTCTTCGATCGCCTCGCGGATCTTCTCATCGACCTGTTCGCCGACGATCCGGTCGGAGCCGACGTTCGAGGTCATGATCAGGACCGTGTTGGTGAAGCTGACCGTGCGGCCCTGGCCGTCGGTGAGGCGGCCGTCGTCCATCAGCTGCAGCAGCGTGTTGAAGACGTCGGGGTGGGCCTTCTCGATCTCGTCGAGCAGGACCACCGCGTAGGGGCGGCGCCGCACCGCCTCGGTCAGCTGGCCGCCCTCCTCGTAGCCGACGTAGCCGGGGGGAGCGCCGATCAGCCGCGCCACCGTGTGCTTCTCCATGTACTCGGACATGTCGAGGCGGACGATCGCCTGCTCGGAGTCGAACATGAACTCCGCCAGTGCCTTCGCCAGCTCGGTCTTGCCGACCCCGGTCGGGCCGAGGAAGAGGAAGCTGCCGATCGGCCGGTTCGGGTCCGAGAGCCCGGCGCGCGAGCGGCGCAGCGCGTTGGAGACCGCCTCGATCGCCTCGTCCTGACCGATCACCCGGTCGTGCAGCCGCTCCTCCATCTGGATCAGCTTCTGGACCTCGCCCTCCATCAGACGGCTGACCGGGATCCCGGTCCATTTGGCGACGACCTCGGCGATGTCTTCCTCGGTGACTTCGTCGGCCAGCATCGTGCCGCCGCCGGAGTGCAGCTCCTCCAGCCGCGCTTCCTGCTCAGCGGTCTCTTTTTCAAGCTCGGGGATCTCGCCGAATTTGAGTTCGGCGGCGCGTTCGAGGTCGGTCTCCCGTTCGGCCCGCTCGACTTCCCGGTTGACCTCCTCGAGCCGCGCCCGCGCCTCCTTCAGCGCCTCGATCGGCTCCTTCTCGTTCTGCCAGCGGGTCCGCAGCTCCGCCGCCTCCTCGCGCAGGTTGGCGAGGTCGGCCTCGAGCGCCTCCAGGCGCGCCTTGGAGGCGTCGTCGGTCTCTTTCTTCAGCGCCTCGCGCTCGATCTCCAGCTGCTGGATCCGCCGCTCGACCTCGTCGATCTCGGTCGGCACCGAGTCGATCTCGATCTTCAGCCGCGAGGCGGCCTCGTCGATCAGGTCGATCGCCTTGTCGGGGAGGAAGCGGTCGGCGATGTAGCGCTCCGAGAGGGTCGCCGCGGCGACGATCGCCGAGTCGGAGATGCGGACGCCGTGGTGGTTTTCGTAGCGCTCCTTCAGCCCGCGCAGGATCGCGATCGTGTCGTTCATGTCGGGCTCGCCGACCAGCACCGGTTGGAAGCGACGCTCCAGCGCCGCGTCCTTCTCGATGTGCTTGCGGTACTCGTCGAGGGTGGTGGCGCCGACCGCGCGCAGCTCACCGCGCGCCAGCATCGGCTTCAAGAGGTTGGCGGCGTCGACCGCGCCTTCGGCGGCGCCGGCGCCGACGATCGTGTGGAGCTCGTCGAGGAAGAGGACGACCTGGCCCTCGGCCTGCTGCACCTCGGAGAGCACCGCTTTCAGCCGCTCCTCGAACTCGCCCCTGTATTTGGAGCCGGCCAGCAGCGAGCCGATGTCGAGCGCGATCACCCGCCGGTCGCGCAGGCTCTCGGGCACGTCGCCTTTGACGATCCGCTGCGCCAGGCCCTCGACGATCGCGGTCTTGCCGACGCCCGGGTCGCCGATCAGCACCGGGTTGTTCTTGGTCCGGCGGGAGAGGACCTGGATCACGCGGCGGATCTCCTCGTCGCGCCCGATCACCGGGTCGAGCTTGCCGCTCTCCGCCTCGGCGGTGAGGTCGCGGCCGAATTTCTCCAGCGCCTGCGCGTTGTCCTCGGCGTTGGGCGAGGTCACCTTCGCCGGGCCCTGCACGGCTTTGACCGCGCGCTCGAGCTCGTCGCGGTCGGGCAGCAGGTCGGAGACGCCGGAGCCGTCCTCGGCCAGGGCCAGCAGCAGGTGGCCGACGGTGATGTAGCTGTCGCCGAACTTCGCCATCTTCTGCTCGGCGTCGCGGATGACCCGGCCCAGGTTCGAGGACATCCGCGGCTCGTCGCCGTCGCCCAGCGTCGGCAGCGCGGCGATCGCCTCGCCGGCCTGGGCCCGCACCGTCGCCGGGTCGGCACCGACCTTCTGCAGGACGGGAACCGCCAGCGATTCGTCCTGATCGAGGAGGGCGACCAGGAGGTGAGCGGTAGCGGCCTCCGGGTTGCGGTTGGCGCGCGCCAGCTCCAGCGCCGCCTGAATCGCTTCCTGTGATTTCTCCGTGAATCGATCCGCCTGCATCAGCCCGTCTCTCCGTTCTTCGTCTCGAATTCCTCCAGTCGCTTGCGCAGCCGCTCGTTTTCGGCGCGCAGCTTCCCCACCTGGGCTTCCAGTGACAGCACCGTTTCCACCCCGGCCAGGTTCAGCCCTTCGGCGGTCATCTGCTGGATCCGCCGCAGCCGCTCGACGTCGCGCTGGGAGTAGAGGCGGGTGTTTTTCGGCGAGCGCTTCGGCGCGATCAGCCCCCGCTGCTCGTACATCCGCAGCGTCTGCGGGTGCATCTCGGCCAGTTCGGCGGCGACCGAGATCATGAACACGCCCTGCTCCTCGTTGAACGTCGCTTTGATCCGGCGCCGGTAGGTGGCCATCAACGAGCCGCCTTTCGCAGCAGCTCCGCCCGCGGGTCGTTGCCGTTGAGGGTCTCGGCGAGCTCGTCGACCGCTTTGCGCTGCTCCTCGCTGAGATCGTCGGGCACCGCGATCTCGAGCCGGTAGCGGATGTCCCCGCGGCCGCCGCCTTTCTTCGGTGGCCCCTCGCCGCGCAGGCGCTGGAGCGTGCCGTGCCTGGTCCCAGGCGCGACCTTGATCTTCTTCGTCCCCTCCAGGGTCGGCACCTCGATCGTGCCGCCACGCAGCGCCTCGGGAATCGAGATCGGCACGCTCACTTCGAGGTTGCCGTCGTCGCGTCGCTCGAAGACCGGGGAGGAGGCGACGTGGGTGGTCACGTAGAGGTCGCCGGGGGGACCGCCCCGCGGCCCGTCCTCGCCCTTGCCGGCGAGCCGGATCCGGGTCCCCTCCTTGACCCCGGCGGGGACGTTGACCTTGTAGCGCTTGCTCTGCTGGGTGAGCCCGGAGCCGCCGCAGGTGGGGCAGGGGTCCTCGATGATCTGGCCGGCGCCGCCGCACTGCGGGCAGGGCTGGCTGATCGAGAAGAACCCCTGGCCCTGGGCCTCGACGCCGCGGCCTTCGCAGCGCGGGCAGGTGGTCGGCGAGGTGCCGGGTTTGGCGCCGCTGCCGTGGCAGGTGCCGCAGCGGCTCGACTTGGGGACGGTGACGCTGATCTGGGCGCCGTTGATCGCCTGGTCGAAGCTCAGCTGCACCTCGGTCTCGAGGTCGCGCCCGCGCACCTGCTGGGGCTGGGGCCGACGACCGCCACCGCGGTTGAAGACCGAGCCGAAGATGTCGCCGAGATCGACCCCGCCGAAGCCGCCGGCACCGCCGGCGCCCGGCCCGAACGGACCCTGGCCGCCACCGCCGACGCCACCGAACATCCCGCCCGCGTCGTACTCCTTGCGCTTCTCGGGATCGGCGAGGACGTCGTGGGCGGCGGAGATCTCCTTGAACTTTTCCTCCGCCTCGGCGTTGCCCGGGTTGCGGTCAGGGTGGTATTTCCGGGCGAGTTTCCGGTACGCCTTCTTGATCTCCTCGTCGGTCGCCTTCTTGGAGACGCCGAGCGTCTTGTAGAGCTCGTCAGCCACGGTCCTCCTACGCGCTCACGACCACTCGCGCTGGCCGGATCAACTGCTCGCCGAGCGTGTAGCCCTTCTGCAACACCTCGACGACGACGCCGCTTTCGGTTCCCTCGACGGGCTGGCTGGAGAGAGCCTCATGACGATGAGGATCAAACTTCTCCCCCTTCGGGTCGACCGCTTCGATCCCGTTCCGCTTCAACGCCTCCCTCAGCCCCCCGAGCACCATCTCGACGCCAGTGGCAAGACTCTCAGCGTCCCCGTCAGCCGCCTCCAACGCCCGCTCGAGGTTGTCGACAGCGTCGATCACCTCCCGCGCAACCTCAGCCTTCCCCCGAGCCTGCGCAGCCTGCACGTCGCCAGCCACGCGCTTCCGAAAATTCTCGAAGTCAGCCTTGGTCCGCCTGGCAAGGTCGAGGTACTCCTCTTTCTCCTTCTCGGCGTCAGCCAACAGCGCCTCGAGATCCTTCTCCACGGTCTGAGCCCCGTCCTCAGCGGCTCCTCCCGTGGGTGGCGTCGTAGGGGGGACCCCCTCCTGCGTAGTTGCAGGAGGGGGCGGGTCCCCTGCGGCGACAGGACCCGCGGGCTGAGGCTCCTGTCCCTCGGGCGTCTGGCTCTCCGGAAAGCGATCCGTCCCGTCGCTCATTTGCCGTCCTCGTCAACCACCTCAGCATCAACAACCTCCTCCTCATCAGAGGAAGCCCCACCGTTCTCGGCATTGCCGTCCCCGGCAGCCTGCTCGGCCGAAGCCGCCGCGTAGATCTGCTCCGAGACTTTGGTCATCGCCGTGTTCAGAGCCTCGATCTTGGAATCGAGCTCCTCTTTGGAGCCGGACTCGAGCGACTCGCGGACCGCTTTGACCGCCGTCCGCACGTCCTCCTTGGAGGCGTCGTCGACTTTGTCGCCGGCCTCCTCGATCGCTTTCTCCGCCTGGTAGGCCGCGTTCTCGGCGAGGTTCCTCGTCTCCGCCAGCTCGCGCTGCTTCTGATCCTCCTCGGCGTGGGCCTCGGCGTCGGAGACCATGCTCTGGATTTCCTCGTCGGAGAGGCCGGCACCGGATTTGATCTCGATCTTCTGCTCTTTGCCGGTGCCTTTGTCGGTCGCGGTGACGTTGATGATCCCGTTCGCGTCGATGTCGAAGGTGACCTCGATCTGGGGCATCCCGCGCGGCGCCGGGGGGATCCCGGTGAGCTGGAATTTGCCCAGGCTCTTGTTGCCGCTGGCCATCTCGCGCTCGCCCTGGAGCACGTGGATCTCCACCGACGGCTGGTTGTCGTCGGCGGTCGAGAAGACCTCCGACTTCTTCGTCGGGATCGTCGTGTTGCGCTCGATCAGCTTCGTCATCACGCCGCCTTTGGTCTCGATCCCTAGGGTCAGCGGGGTGACGTCGAGCAGCAGCACGTCCTTGACGTCGCCGGCGAGCACGCCCGCCTGGATCCCGGCGCCGACCGCGACCACCTCGTCGGGGTTGACTCCCTGGTGCGGCTCCTTGCCGGTCAGCTCTTTGACCTTCTCGCGCACCGCCGGCATCCGGGTCATGCCGCCGACGAGGACGACGTGGTCAACCTCGGTGTCGGCATCGGAGAGGGCCTGTTTCACCGGCCCGACCACGCGGTCGAGCAACTCACCGGTCAGCTCGTTGAGCTTCGAGCGGGAGAGTTTGAGGTCGAGGTGCTTCGGCTGCCCCTCGACCGCGGTGATGAAGGGCAGGTTGATCTGCGTCTCCTGCGTCGAGGAGAGCTCGATCTTCGCCTTCTCCGCCGCCTCGTAGAGACGCTGCAGCGAGTTTTTGTCCTGGGAGAGATCGACGCCCTGGTCGCGTTTGAACTCGGCGACCAGCCACTCGACGATCGCTTTGTCCCAATTGTCGCCGCCGAGGTGGTTGTCACCGGCGGTCGACTTCACCTCGAAGACGCCGTCGCCGATTTCCAGCACCGAGACGTCGAAGGTGCCGCCGCCGAGGTCGAAGACGAGGATCGAGTGGTCGGCGTCCTCTTTGTCGAGCCCGTAGGCGAGCGAGGCCGCGGTCGGCTCGTTGATGATCCGCTTCACCTCGAGCCCGGCGATCTTGCCGGCGTCCTTGGTCGCCTGGCGCTGGTCGTCGTTGAAGTAGGCGGGGACGGTGATCACGGCGCTGTCGACGGTTTCGCCAAGCTTCGCTTCGGCGTCCGCTTTCAGCTTCTGCAGGATCATCGCGCTGATCTCGGGCGGGCTGTACTGCTTGCCGCGGACCTCGACGCGCACGTCTCCGTTGGGGCCGGGGACGACCGTGTAGGGGACGATCGTCTCCTCCTCTTTGACCTCGGCCTCCTTGCGGCCCATGAAGCGCTTGATCGAGAAGATCGTGTTCTCGGGGTTCATCACCGCCTGCCGTTTGGCGACGGTGCCGACGAGGCGCTCGCCGCCCTCGGTGAAGGCGACAACCGACGGAGTCGTGCGCCCGCCCTCCGAGTTCTCGAGAACGGTGGGCTCGCCACCCTCCATTACCGCGACGCACGAATTGGTCGTGCCGAGGTCGATACCGATCGTCTTTGCCACTTTCCGCCTACCTCCAGGGGTTTAGATGTCGAAGCTTTAAAAATCTAAGTGGCAGTATGGCAGATCGTGATCACGAGTCCAAGCCCTTTTTCCTCAGCACGTTTTGGGGTAGCCCTATAGTGGCGCCAAGGGGAGGCGCCTCTACCAATCCGATCCCCAGGGACTGGGATCGCGGAAGAGGAGGAAGACTTTGAGTTCTGTACTTACTCGCCGGCTCCTATTGCCGGCACTCGCACTAGCGATCCTCGCCCTGCTGTTGCCGGGCGCGGCCCTCGCAAAGGCGAAGGTCCACAACAGCCACAGTCTTGGTAACAACGGCAAGGGCCACGTCGCCAACGTGATGACCCGCAACCTCTACCTGGGCGCCGATCTGACCCCGGCGATCCTGGCGCCGACGCTGCCGGAATTCGTCAAAGCCAACGGCCAGATCCTGCGCGAAGTGACCGCCAACAACTTCCCGGTCCGGGCCGAGGGCCTCGCCGACGAGATCCTCGCGGCGAAGCCTGACCTGGTCGGTCTGCAGGAGGTGGCCCTGTGGCGCACCGCGCCGCCGAGCCTGACCCCGGTCATCACCGGCACGCCGACCGCGACCACGGTCCGTTACGACTACCTGGCGGAACTGCTGGCCGAGCTCAACCAGGGCAAGACGCGTTACGAAGTCGTCGTCGTCCAGAACGAGTTCGACCTCGAGGCCCCGGCCGACGAGAACGGGGTGGCCGGCGACGGCCCGAACCCGGCGATCGCCGACGCCGAGATCAATGGCCGCCTGACGATGCGCGACGTGATCCTCGCCCGAACGGGCTCCGGGGTCCAGACCAAAAACCCGCAGTCGGCCAACTTCAACACCAACCTCGTGGTGCCGGTGGCCGGGGTGCCGATCACGGTCAAACGGGGTTGGACCGCGACTGACGCAAGGGTGCGGGGCACGGGTTGGTTCCGCTTCGTCAACACCCACCTGGAGGCGTTCCAGCCGCTGATCCGCCAGGCGCAGGCGGCTGAGCTGGTGGCCCCGACCGGGCCGGCGACGAGCGATCTGCCGGTGGTCCTGGTCGGCGATCTCAACTCCGACGACGACACGGTCGAAGGTCCGGACCGGCTCGCCTACGAAACCCTGCTGGCGGCCGGGATGGTCGAGCGCAGCACGGCCGATCCGCTCAGCTGCTGCCTCAAATCAAGCCTGCTGAAAGTGGGCGAAGGCGGCAGCGAAGCCGACTTCGACCACCAAGTCGACCACATTATGACCCGGGATCCCGAAGCGGTGACACTGGTGGATTCCGAGGTGAGCGGGATCCAGCCCGTCAACGGGTTCTGGAACTCAGACCACGCCGGGCTCTTCAGCGCCCTGCGGATTCACCACTAGCCGAGTGGCTGCGAGGGGGCGGCGCCAGCCGTCCCCTCGCCTCAGCCTTCGCCGGCGGTGCGGGCGACGAACTCCGAGACTTCTTTCGCCTGCTCTTCGTTGAGGATGCCGCCGGGCATCCGGCCCGGAGTCGTCGAGCTGTCGATTCCCTGTTCGATCGCGTTGAGGACGCGGCCTTCCAGGTTTTCGATCGATTCCTTGGCGCCTTTGCCTTCCGGAGGCCCGGAGGGGGCGAGCAGTTCGTCGAGGTTCGGGCCGTAGTTGCCGTCGGTTCCGGCGCTGTAGAGCGAGTGACAGCTGCCGCAGTTGGTGACGAAAAGCGACTGGCTTCCCTTTAGGTCCGAAGGAACCTCGTGGGCGGTCTCGCCGTCGCCCTTGGCGCGGAAGGCCGCGAAGGGGATGGCCACCGCGAGGACGACCATGAGGACCCCGAACCAGATGAAGGTGCGCTTGCTCATTGGGCGGCGCGCATATTACTGGCGCCCGTCCCCGCGCGGTTCGCCCGATACCAGGGGCACATCCGTCGCAGGGCGCACTCGCCGCAGCGCGGTTTGGGCCGGCAGACGGTGCGCCCGTGCCGGATCAGGTTGACGTGGAGCTCGTGCGCGTCCTCCGGCGGCACGATCGCCAGCATCTCGTCGTGGGCTTTCTCAAAGGACGCTTTGGCCGGGAAGAGGCCGAGCCGGCCGCCGACGCGGTGGACGTGGACGTCGACCGGGATCTCCGGGATTCCCCAGGTGAAGATCAGCACGCAGGCGGCGGTTTTGCGCCCCACGCCGGGAAGGTCGAGAAGGAACTCCAAGGACTCCTCACGTGACGCCGTCTCCGTCCAGTCGAGGTCGGGCGGGTCGCCCAGCTGCTCGAGGATCGCCTGGATCCGCGGCGCCTTCTGCCGCGCCAGCCCGCCGGGGCGGATCGCCTCCTCGACCTCGTCCACCGGTGCATCCCGCATTTCCTCCCAGCCGGGGAAGCGCTCCCGCAGCGCCGCGTAGGCGCGGTCGCGGTTGCGGTCGTTGGTGTGCTGGGAGAGGACGGTCTTGACCAGCTCCCCGACCGGATCGCCGTGCGGCTCGGCCTCCGGGATCCCGTACATCTCCCGCAACCGGTCCCGAAGTGCCCGCACCCGCCGCTTGTCCGGCCGCTTCCAGCTCACCGGGTCGGACCCTACAATTGGTTGTTCGTGTCCGCTGCTTTTGCCGCCATTTCCTCCCGGCTGCCCAAAGGCTGGGGCGACCTCGGTCGCCAAGCCGCGATCCTCGTCGGGGTCGATCTCGCCTACACCTTCGTGCGGGGGATCGCCGATGGGCACAAAGCGGAGGCGTTCACCCACGGGCAGCAGGTGATCGACCTCGAGAAAGCGACCGGGACCTTCTTCGAGCCCGGCCTGCAGGCCTTCTTCCTGCCGGCGCAGGGCGTGATCGACCTCGCCAACCAGCTCTACCTCAACGCCCAGTTCTCGATCGCCCTGGGCTTCCTGGTCTGGATGTATCTCTTCCGCAACGAGTCCTACTACTTCGTGCGGAACATGTTCGTCGCCTCGATGGGCCTGGCGCTGATCGGCTACTCGCTCTACCCGACCGCGCCGCCGCGGATGTTCCCCGAGTACGGCTTCGTCGACACGCTCAACGCCTACTCCGACGTCGGCCACGACTCGACGATCGCGAAGATCTTCATCAACCCCTACGCCGCGGTGCCGAGCATGCACTGCGCCTTCGCAATGATGATCGGCGGCGCCGGCTTCCTGGTCTGCCGCCACTGGTGGTCGAAAGCCTGGTGGGCGTTCTGGCCGCTGCTGGTCTCCTGGGTGACGATCGTCACCGCCAACCACTACTGGGTCGATGCCGCGCTCGGTTGGCTGGTGGCGCTGACCGCCGCCGGCATCGCCTTCTGGCTGGCTCGCGCCCGTCCGGAGGCCTGGTCCTTCCGCACTCCCGCCCCGCGCGAGGCCGAGGCGTAATAGCCTCACCCCCGATGGGACCCTCCGCGCCCCCGCGGCGCAGCAACCGCGGCTCTGCCCGCAACGGCCAAGAGCTTCGCTCCTATGCCCGTGATCGGCTGATCGAGTCGCGGCTGACCCCGAACGCGATCTCGATGATGGGCCTGGTCGGCAACGTCGTCGCCGCGGTCCTGGTCACCCAGGAGCTTTTCTTCCTCGCCGGCCTCGCCTTCGTCGCCGGCTCGGTGATGGACACGCTCGACGGCCGCTACTCGCGGATGTCGGGCAAGGGGACCCTCTTCGGCGCCTTCCTCGACTCGACGCTGGACCGGATCGAGGAGGGGATCGTGCTCGCCGCGGTAGCCGGCTACTTCGCCGCCCAGGGGGAGGACTTCGCGGCGGCGATGTGCGTGGTCGCCGTCCTCTTCTCGCTGATGGTCTCCTACACCCGCGCCCGGGCCGAGGCGCTCGGCGTCGAATGCAAGGTCGGCTTGGCCACTCGGCCCGTCCGCGTGGTGATACTTTCGATCGGTCTGATCTTCGCCAAAGGCGCCGGCATCGGCGATTTCGAGTTGCTGGCGCCGGCGGTCTATGTAATCGCCGCCTTGACGATAGTCACGACGTTCCAGCGGGTATGGCATGTGAGAAACCAGCTTTCCGGCGAGGTCTCCGGCGTCAAGGACGACGGTGGCGACGCGGGGGACGTGTAACCAGCGAAGCCGCCAGGTGTGTTCAGCCACCCAGCGTAATCCAGGAGGACTTCCAAATTCATGAGTGAGAACGGAGCAAACGGCCACAGCAACGGCGTCGGCCGCTCGGACGAGAAGGTCCGCGTCGCCATCGTCGGCGTCGGCAACTGCGCCAACAGCTTCATCCAGGGCGTCCAGTACTACAAGGACGCCGATCCGGCCGACGAAGTGCCGGGTCTGATGCACGTCGAACTCGGTGGCTACCACGTCCGCGACGTCGAATTCGTCGCCGCTTTCGACATCGACAGCGAGAAGGTCGGCAAAGACCTCTCCGAGGCGATCTGGTCGGGGCAGAACGACACGATCAAGTTCGCCGACGTCCCCAACCTCGGGATCGAGGTCCATCGCGGCATGACCCACGACGGCCTCGGCAAGTACCTGAAAGAGAAGATCACCAAGGCTCCGGGCGAAACCGCGGACGTCGTCGGCATCCTCAAGGAGACCAAGGCCGACGTCCTGGTCTGTTACCTGCCGGTCGGCTCCGAGGAGGCGACCAAGTGGTACGTCGAGCAGGCGCTGAAGGCGGGCGTCGGCTTCGTCAACTGCCTGCCGGTCTTCATCGCCCGCGAGGACTACTGGGACAAGCGCTTCCAGGAGGCCGGGCTGCCGATCATCGGCGACGACATCAAGAGCCAGGTCGGGGCGACGATCGTCCACCGGGCGCTGGCACGTCTCTTCCATGACCGCGGCGTGCGTCTGGAGCGGACCAGCCAGCTCAACGTCGGCGGCAACATGGACTTCTACAACATGCTCGAGCGCGAGCGGCTCGATTCGAAGAAGGTCTCGAAGACGAACGCGGTCACCTCGATCATGGGGCACGAGCTGCCCGCCGAGGACGTCCACGTCGGCCCCTCGGACTACGTCGCCTGGCTGACCGACCGCAAGTGGGCCCACATCCGGCTCGAGGGCAAAGCCTTCGGCGACGTGCCGCTGACCGCCGAGCTGAAGCTCGAGGTATGGGACTCGCCGAACTCCGCCGGCGTCGTCATCGACGCCGTGCGGCTGATCAAGCTGGCGCTCAACAACGGCATCGCCGGCCAGCTCGACGGTCCCTCCAGCTACCTGATGAAGAGCCCGCACACCCAGCGTCCCGACGACGAGGCTCGTGAGCAGACGGAGGAGTTCATCGCCGCCAACACGCGCGGCAAGTCCCTGCCGGGTCAGTCGGCGGAGACGCCGAGCACGACCTCGGCTTAATCCGCTCTAAGCGCCGACTTGTAAGAGCCCGCCTCGGTGCGGGCTCTTATTCTGCTTCCGTGGCCCTAGAACCACTTTCGATCGCCCAGGTCTTCCCGGTCCGCCGGGCGGGGCCGAACCCGGCGGCCCAGTTCGTCACCGCCATCTCGGAGGAGCTGGAGCGCCGCGGCCACGAGGTGCTGCGGGTCTCGACCGGCGATCCGGTCAAACGGATGCTGAAATCGCGGGACCTGGACATCGTCCACGTCCACGACCCGTTTGCGCCGAGCGCGCCTTCGGCGGCGCTGCGGCACTCCTTCTCGCTCAACGTCGCCACCTTCCACGCGCCCCAGGAACGGGTCCTCTCGACGCAGGTGGCGCGGCCGCTGGTCGAGATTTTCTTCGGACGGATCGACGCGCGCACGGTGACCCGCGCGGAGACGGCGGCGCTGCTGGAACGCTTCTTCCCGGCGAGCTATCAGCAGCTGGACGGGGTGGGGGCCGATGGCGACACGAGCTGGGGGCGCGTTGCCGACGAGCTGGAAGCGATCTATCGCGGCCTGCTGGCCCGCCGCCATGACCCGACCGGGAACCCGGAGATCCGCGAGCGGATCTCTTCACGGCCGCTGATCGAGGTCGACCTGCACATGCACACCGACCACTCCGGCGACTGCGCGACGCCGGTCAACGTGCTGCTGCAGACCGCCCGCGACCGCGGCCTCGGGGCGATCGCGATCACCGACCACAACGAGGTCTCGGGGGCACTGGAGGCGCGCAAGATCGCCGAGCAGATGGGGGACATCAAGGTGATCGTCGCCGAGGAGGTGAAGACCGCCGAGCAGGGCGAGGTGATCGGCCTCTTCCTCGAGGAGAAGATCCCCAAGGGGCTCACCATGGCGGAAACGATCGCCGAGATCCGCCGCCAGGGCGGCCTCGTCTACGTGCCGCATCCGTTCGACCGTTTCCACTCGGTGCCCGACTACGAGCACCTGCTCGACATCGTCGAGGAGATCGACCTCCTCGAGGTCTTCAACCCGCGGGTGGCGGTGACCGCCTTCAACGAGGAGGCGGTGCGGTTCGCCCGCAAGTACCGGATCGTGCCGGCGGCCGGCTCCGACAGCCACGTCGCCCAGGGTCTCGGCAGCGTGCGACAGCGGATCCACGACTTCGACGGCCCGGCGGAGTTCCTCGAGGCGATGCGGGACGCCGACATCACCCGCAAGCACAAGAACCTCGTCTACGTGCAGACGCTGAAGTTCCTGCAGACGACCGGACGGCCGAAGGCGCCGAAACGACGGGTGCCGGATGCGAAGCCGGTGCGCGGCGGAAAACCTCGGCGGGAGCGGCGGGCGCGCTCGTGAGCTGGGCCGGGGAGAGCAAGTCCTGATGCAGACGGACCGCCGCAAAGGAGCCGCGTCGGTCCCGTCAAAGAGTGCTCCGATGCGGGGCATCGACGACGAGATACGAGAGAAGTACCTGGAGCGGGCGATCCGCGAGCTCAACCAGATGAGCCACGAGATCCAGGAGTGTCCGCACTGCCCGCGCGGCAAACTGATGCCGGTGCTGGGCTCCGGCCACCCCCAGGCCGACATCTTCATGCTCAAGCACGCGGCGATGGCGGCGGAGATTGAGGAGGGGGTCGCCTTCTACGGCCGCGCCGGCAACGCGCTGATGAAAAGCTTCAAACGGCTCGGAATCGACCCCCTGGTCGTCTACGGCACCCTCTGCGTCAAATGCCCGACGCCCGAGCCCGACCTCGCGGCGGGCGAGTGCGTCGGCCGCCTGGTCGAAGAGATGGCGATCGTCCAGCCGAAGATCGTCGTCGTCATGGGCGAGCCGGCCCTCCGCGTCCTCAACGGCCTCGGCGTCCCCCTCGGTCGTGAGATCGAGCCCCGCGAGGGCGAGATCCAGGCCTTCACTCCCACGATCGACGCCCTCTACGTTCCTGACATCGACGCGTCTTTGGACGAAGAGGATGCGAAGCAGCGCTTCTGGCGCGCCTTCAAGACGCTCGGCGTCTGGTACGACGATTTGCCGCCGTACTGAGGGCTGGTGAATAAAGGGGGCTATAGCCCCCACAACTCATCATTCGTGTGGCGGGCCGCCTTTGCGGGGGGTGTCGCTGGGCTTGCCGGCACCCTGGGCGGGTTTCATTTCGCCGTCGCCCGGCTTCGCGCCCGGCTCTTTGAGCGCTTTCGCGGCCTGCTTGGCCTTGTCGCCGAGGCTGCCTTTGCCTTTGGCGACCCTTTTCAGCTCCTCGGCGTCGGCTTTGAGGCTGTCGACGCCGCCGCGCTCGTCGATCGTCTTCTTCGCTTTGTCGGCGAGTTTTTTCAGGTCCATTGTTCCTCCGGGGTAATAGCGGGGTCATCACCCGTCTACCCCCGAGCGACAAAATTCAGCGCTCGCTGAATTTGCGCCCCTATAGGGGGTAAAAATCAGCGAGCGCTGAATTTGCCGGGGGGGATTAGGCCTGGGGTGCGGCGGCCTCGGCCAGGGCGGTCATCGCCTCGACCTTGGCGCTGGCGAGGCCGCGGACGACGATCGTGTCGAGCGGGCCCTCGTAGGCGGCGAGCTGGCGCTGGGCGTCCTCGGAGTCGGGGGCGGCGACGCCGACCGTGCCCTCGGGCTCGCCGAGGCGGTCGAAGTGGTCGCGGTAGCCCTTGTGGAGGTCGCGGTAGAAGGACTCCTCCTTGGCCAGGCGCTCGCCGGCGTCGGGACCGACGGCGGTGCGGACGTAGCCGAACACCGGCGGCGCCTCGCGCCCGGCCTCAGCCGCGCCGGCCTCGACCTTCTCGCGGGCGCCCTCGGCGAAGCCGGGGGTCATCCAGTTGAAGAAGACGCCGTCGTAGGAGCCGCCGCCGAGCGCGCACATCTTCGGCCCCATCGCGGCCAGCACGAGTTTCACCCCGGGCAGCAGCTGGCGCAGCTGCGGCAGCGCCTCGCGCATCGCCGTCAGCGGCTTCTTGTTGAAGCCGGCGCCGACCCCGAGCCAGAGCCTGGCCGGGTCGACCCCGAACTCCTCGATGTCGGCGGCGATCTGCTCGGGCGGGGTGCGGTCGAGGGCGATCACGGCTACCCCGAGCTCGATCTCCGGCGCCGCGGCGGCGAACTCCGCCAGCGTGCCCAGACCTTTCGCGCCGGGATGGTCGTTCGACCAGATCGAGTCGTAGCCGAGCTCGGCGCAGCGCGCCGCCAGCGGCCGCGCCACCTCGGGGTCCAGTCCCGCCGCCACTCCGAACGCACGTCCCATCGTCAGGACGACTTACCCGCCGTGGCCCGCTCGAAAAGCGCGACGCACTCGATGTGCGGGGTCTGGGGGAACATGTCGACGGGCCTCACGCGGGTCAACTTATAACCGGCCTCGGTGAGCTGGACCGCGTTGGGCGCGAGCGTGGTCGGGTTGCAGGAGACGTAGACGATCTTCTCCGCCTCGCACTCGAGCACCCGGCGGACGATTTTCTGCGAGAGCCCGGCCCGGGGCGGGTTGACGACGACGACGTCGGGCTTGCCGGCCTTCTCGACCAGCGGCCGCACCCCGGTGCGCGCGTTCCCCGCCACGAAGTGGGCGTTCTCGATCTTGTTGCGCCGGGCATTGCGCTCGGCGTCGGTAATCGCCTCGGGGACGATCTCCAGGCCCCAGACCTCGCCGGCCTGCCCGGCCATCGTCAGCCCGATCGTGCCGATTCCGCAGAAGAGGTCGAAGACGCGCTCGCTGCCGCTGAGGCCCGCGAACTCGGCGGCGACCGCGTAGAGGCGTTCGGCCATCTCGGTGTTGGTCTGGAAGAAGGCACCGTGGGACATCTCCAGCTGCAGGCCGCAGAGCTCCTCCCGCAGCCGCTCCTCGCCGAGCACGCCGGTCGGCCCGTCGGTGCCGCCGGCCTCGTCCTCGACCATCGTGTGGAGGTCTACGGGTGGTCGCGGGAAGCGCGCTTTCGCGGTCACCAGGCGGGTCTGGATCTGGTCGCTGCGCCGGCCCTCGCGGACGGCGAGGTTGCGGAGGACGCCGCGGCGGCCGCGGGCGTCCCAGGCGGGGATCGACTGCCCCCGCGCCCACTCGCGCACCGCGTTACGTGCCTCGTTCCCGGCCTCGGAGGCGAGGTGGCAGTCGTCGACGTCGACGATCAGGTCCCAGCGCCCGCGGGCGTGGAAGCCGAGTGCCAGCTCCTCGTCGCTCTCGCCGAATGAGTACTCGAGCTTGTTGCGGTAGCGCCACTGCTCGGCCGCCGGCACGATCTCCTCCAGCTCGAAGCCCTCGAGGCCGCCGATCCGCTGCAGGGCTTCGGCGACCTGCTCCTGCTTGTGGTGGAGCTGGCGCTCGTAGGGGAGGCCCTGCCAGGGAGCGCCCGGGCAGGGCTCGCCGCCGTGGACGCAGCGGTCCGGCAGGCGGTCGGGTGCGGCGCGGAGGAGCTCGACGGTCCGCGCCTCGGCGAAGCGCTTCTTGCCTTTCGTCACCTCCGCCCGCACCAGGTCGCCGGGCAGCGCCCCGGCGACGAAGACGACGAAGCCCTCGGCGCGGGCGACCCCTCGCCCGCCGAAGGCGAGCGAGTCGATCTCCAGCTCGAGCAGGTCGCCGCGGCGCGGACCGCGGGCCGCCGGCGCAGTGGTGCCGGGGGCCGCCTCCACCTATGGCAGCGCGTTGCGCGCCTGTTTGGCCAGCCGCTCGAGCTCTTTGAGCAGGGCGTCGGTCTGTTTACGGCCTTTTTTGACCAGCTCTCCGAGCAGGTTCTCGGCGTCGCTGCGGGTCATCCGCCCGCGCTTGACGGCGTCGTCGACGACGTCCTGGATGCGGTCGCGGCTGAGCGTGACGCTCTGCTCGAGGCTCTCGCGGAACTGCGCGACGCTCTTGTCGAGGCCGCTGGTCGCTTTGCTGGAGGCTTTGCCTTTCGAGCTCGAAGATTTACGCGCGCCTTTTTTTCCGCGCGATTTCGAAGCTGCTTTTTTCGAAGCTTTCGACGCCGTTTTTTTAGCTTTCGACGCTTTGGCTTTGGTTTTCGATTTCGTCGATTTTTTAGCTTTCGACGCTTTCGATTTCGCGGCGGCTTTTTTCGATTTGCCGCTCGCTTTTTTCTCCGCCATCTAGGTCTGCCTCCAGTAGTTGATCGCTGGGTGGGGTCCCGACTATCTCAATTCCGCAGCGCAAGTGGCTCGGCGGCGAGAAAACGTGCCTGCACCGGGGCGTGGTCGGAGAGCCGCAGCGCCCGTCCCTCGATCTCGAGCTCGCGTTGCTCGGCCGGCCAGCGGGTCGGCGGGTCGAGCACCTCGAGGCCGCGGCAGAGGATGTGGTCGATCGCGTCAGGGGCGGTCGTCGGCGCCAGCCCGAACTCGTCGCCCAGCCGTTTGAAGATCCGCGGCTGCTTGCCGGGACGGAGGTTGAAGTCGCCGCCGAAGATCAGCGGTGAGCCGCCGGCCCACTCGCGCGCCGCCCGCGCCGCCTTGACCACGTCCTCGGCCGCCAGCTGCGGCCAGTGCGCGGTCGCGTGCAGGTTGGCGACGCACAGGCCGGAGGCGGTGCGGACGAAGGCCATCGCCCGCCGCTCCGGCTCTCCCTCGTGGATCGCCATCTCCCGCCGCTCGGCGATCCCGCCGAGGCGACCGGGCACGCGGACCAGGATCACGTTCGAGCCGCCCTCGCCGGAGGCGATCAGGTCCGGGTTCTGCCGCGCCAGCAGCCCTCGCAGGGCCCCGAGCGAGTTGCGCGAGGTGAGCGCCCGCTGCCACTCCGCTCCGCAGGCTTGCGCCAGCGGCTCGGCGAAGCGCGGCGGGCACTCCTGCAGCAGCGCCACGTCCCACTCCGCCCGCGAGAGCAACGTCGCGAACTCCTCGGTGAGGTCGCGGTTGACCTGGATGTGGGTCGCGTTGCGCTCGTCGAATCGCAGCAGCCGCGAGCGCCAGGTGCGCAGCGCCGGCTCGGGCGGGTAGTCGCGCCCGTGGAAGAGGTTCCAGCTCAGTGCGGTCAGCTCCATGGCCCGTAGTATCCGCAAGCTTGAAGCGGGACTTCCTCACCGGTGAAGAGCTCGGCGCCTTCGAGCTTGGCAAGCTGCTCGACCGCGCGGCGGAGCTGAAAGCCGGCCGCGCCGAGCGGATCGGCGCCGACGCCCTCGCCGGGCGCAGCGTCGCCCTCGTCTTCGAACGCCCCTCGACCCGGACCCGGATCAGCTTCGAGGTTGGCGTCGCCGAGCTGGGGGGGCACCCGGTCGTCCTCCGCGGCGAGGAGATGCAGCTCTCGCGTGGCGAGTCGGTCGAGGACACCGCCCGCGTCCTCTCCCGTTATGTCGACGCGATCGTGATCCGCTCCGGCTCCCACGATCTCGTCGCCGGTCTCGCCGCGGCGGCGGAGGTGCCGGTGGTCAACGGCCTCACCCCGCTCCACCACCCCTGCCAGGCGCTGGCCGACCTGCTGACTATGCGCGAGCGGTTCGGCGACCTCGACGGCCTCCGGCTCGCCTACGTCGGCGACGGCAACAATGTGGCGCGCTCGCTGGCGATCCTCGGCGAGCGGGCGGGGGTCGAGGTCGTGGTCGCCGCCCCGGCCGGCTACCAGCTCGAGGAGGGCCACGAGGCGAAGCTGACCGGCGACCCGCGCGCCGCCGCCGACGGCGCCGACGCCCTCTACACCGACGTCTGGATCAGCATGGGCGACGAGGCCGAGGCGCAGCGCCGCCGCGCCGACCTCGCCCCGTTCCAGCTCGACGCCGATCTCCTCGCCGCCGCCTCCGAGCGGGCGATCGTCCTCCACTGCCTGCCCGCCCACCCGGGTGAAGAGATCACCGCCGAGGTTCTCTACGGCAGCCGCTCCGCCGTCTGGGACCAAGCCGAGAACCGCCTGCACGCGCAGAAGGCGCTGCTGGAGATGCTGCTCACTTGATCCGCCTCTACGACAACCCGGTCTCGGGCAACTGCTACAAGGTCCGGCTGCTCCTCAGCCTGCTCGGAATCGAGTTCGAGCGGCAGGAGATGTCGGTGGTCGACTACTCCGAGCGAATCGAGAAGCTCGGCGGGCTCAGCCCCTCGCTGAACCTGCCGACGGTGGTGCTCGAGGACGGCCGGCCGCTGGCCGAGTCGAACGCGATCCTCTGGTACTTCGCCGACGGGACCGAGTACCTGCCCGACGACGCCTACGAGCGTGCCCAGGTCCTGCAGTGGATGTTCTTCGAGCAGTACAAGCACGAGCCGGGGATCGCGGTGCCTCGCTTCTGGGACGCGATCGCCCCTGAGAGCTTCCCTCGCCCGACCGACCTCGATCTGCGGCGGGCGTCCGGGCTCGAAGCGCTGAAGATCGTCGAGCGACACCTGCGCGAGCGCGACTACTTCGTCGGCGAGCGCTTCACGATCGCCGACATCTGCCTCTACGCCTACACCCACGTCGCCGACGAGGCCGGCTTCGACCTCGAGCCGTTCGCGGCGATCCGGGCTTGGCTTGAGCGGGTGGCGGCGCAGCCCGGGACGATCCCGATCACCGCCTGAGGCAGATCGCCGACCATGCATCCAGAGATCGAGATCGGGCCGCTGACTCTGCAGACCTTCGGGTTGATGTTCGCGCTCGCCTTCCTCGCCGCGGGGGCGCTGATCTGGAAGCGCTTCGACGAGATCGGCAAGCCGGTCGACTGGGCCTATGAGATGGGCTTCGCGGCGCTGGTCGGCGGCATCGTCGGCTCCCGCCTCTACTTCATCGTCGACAACTACAGCGAGGTCAGCGACGACCTCCTCGGCAACCTCTTCTCCGGCTCGGGCCTGACCTGGTACGGCGGTGCGATCGGCGGCGCCCTCGCCGTCTTCCTCTGGGCTCGCTGGCGCGACTTCCTCGGCCTCGCCCTGCTCGACGTCGCGGCGCCGGCGCTGGCGCTCGGCTACGCGATCGGCCGCGTCGGCTGCCAGCTCTCCGGCGACGGCGACTACGGCAAGGCCTGGGACGGGCCCTGGGCGATGTCCTATCCCGAGGGGACGGTGCCGACCGACGAGGCCGTCCACCCGACGCCGATCTACGAGACGCTGGCGATGGGCCTCGGCGCCTGGATCCTCTGGCAGCTGCGCGACCGGGTCCGTCCGGGGGTTCTCTTCGCGCTCTACCTGCTCTATGCGGGGACCGAGCGCCTGCTCGTCGAGTTCCTCCGCCGCAACGACGAGGTGGCGCTGGGGCTGACCGTGGCCCAGCTGGAGAGCCTGGCGATGATCGCCGCCGGCGCGATCTGGCTCTTTGTGGTCCATCGCCGACACGGTGGTATCTTGCGCAGGAACTTTGGAGCGGTCGAACTTGGGAGGATGGGGCGGTAATGGCGATAGACGTTCAGAGCGAGGGGCCTTCGGCCCGCACGGTGGGGGCGATCCTCGATGACGCGGCCGAGCGCATTGGCGCCGCCGGGGTGGAGGACGCGCGCACCGACGCCGAAGTCCTCGTCGCCGATGCCCTTGGAGTCAAGCCCGACGAGCTCTCGGTCGAGAGCGCCGGCGAGGTCAGCGGTGAGGTGGCTCAAAAGATCGAGGCCGGCGTCCAGCGCCGGGTCGAGCGCGAGCCGATGGCCTACATCCTCGGCCGCGCCCCCTTTCGCAGCCTCGAGATCTACGTCGACGAGCGCGTGCTCTGGCCGCGCCGCGAGACCGAGCTCCTGGTCGAGGTGGGGACGACCCTGCCGCAGGGGGCGCGGGTCCACGAGGTCGGCACCGGCTCCGGCGCGATCTCCCTGGCGCTGCTCTCCGAGCGTCCCGACCTGAAGATCACCGCGTCGGACCTCTCGCCCGAGGCGGTCGAAGCGGCGCGCGAGAACGCCGAGCGGCTCGGGCTCGACCTCGAGATCACCGTCGGCAAGGGCCTGCCCGACTCGGTCGAAGCCGAAGAGGTCGACCTGGTGATCGCCAACATGCCCTACGTCACCGACGAGACGATCTTCGAGCGCTCTCCCGAGATCCAGAAGGAGCCGCGGGTCGCGGTCACCGGCGACTGCGGTGAGGACGGGCTCGGGGTGATCCGCAGCGTCATCGCCGAAACGCCCTCCGGCTGGAAACTGGCGATGGAGCACGACACCCACCACGGCGCGACGATGCGCGAGCTGCTGCGCGACGCGACTACGCTCCAGGACTATGAAGGTGACGACCGGGTCACCGTCGGCTACGCCCCCTGAGGTCGGCGTCGGCGATGAGCGATAGTCCGGCCCCCGAGGCGGCGGGCAAGGACAAGGGGGGCGACCGCTCGGTCGCCGTCTCGACCGAGGAGCAGCGCCGGGCGAAGGTCGAGCGGCTGCGCGGGGCCGGGATCGATCCCTACCCGCACGCGTTCCCCGACCGCAACCACGTCGCCGAGATCGAGGCCGAGCACGACCCGGCCGAGCTCGGCGAGGGCGAGCACGAGGACTTCAGCTACCGGGTGATGGGCCGGATCACCGGCAAGCGTGGGCACGGCAAGACCGCCTTCCTCGACGTCCGCGACGTCACCGGCACGATCCAGGCCTACGCCCGGCGCGACGTGCTCGGCGAGGAGGCGTTCGAGCGGGTCGAGGAACTCGACATCGGCGACCTGGTCGGGGTGATCGGGCCGCTGCACGTAACCAAGCGCGGCCAGCTGGCGATCGGCGTCCGCGAGTGCTTCCTGCTGGCGAAGGCGCTGAAAGACCCGCCCGACCTCTTCCACGGCATCTCCGACCCGGACACGCGCTACCGCCAGCGCGAACTCGACCTGATGGCGAATGCGGACTCGCGGGAGATCTTCAAGCAGCGCTCGCAGCTGACCCTGGCGATCCGCAACCACATGGCGGAGCGCGGCTGGATCGAGCTGGAAACGCCGGTCCTGCAGCGGCTGACCGGCGGCGCCGCGGCGCGGCCGTTCGTCACCCACCACAACGCCCTCGACCGCGACCTCTTCCTGCGCACGGCGACCGAGCTCTACCTGAAGCGGGCGATCGTCGGGGGCTACGAGGACGTCTACGAGTTCGGCAAGTTCTTCCGCAACGAGGGGATGTCTCCCCAGCACAACCCCGAGTTCACGATGCTGGAGATGTTCGTCGGCGGCGCCGACTACAACGGCGTCATGGAGTTCATCGAGGTGCTGGTCGCGAGCGTGGTCGAGCAGGTGATGGGGACGACGAAGGTGCAGCGCGACGGGGTCGAGATCGACTTCGCCGCGCCCTGGCCGCGGGTGCGGCTGCGCGACGAGCTGCTGCGCGAGATCGGCCTCGACATCTACGAGGCGAGCCGCGACGAGCTGGCCGAGGCGGCCGGCGACGCGGTCAGCGATGACGACGACTGGGCCGGGGTGGTCGACACCCTGCAGGGCAGGTTCGTCGAGCCGAAGCTGATCCAGCCCACCTACATCATCGATCTGCCGATCGACATCTGGCCGCTGGTCAAGGTCCACCCGGAGAGCCCGCGCGTCTGCGAGGCCTTCGACGGGATCGTCGCCGGGATGGAGATCGTCGGCGGCGGCACCGACCTCAACGACCCGGTCGAGCAGCGGGTGCGCTTCATCAAACAGCGCGAACGCCAGGAGACCGGGGCCGAGGCCGACCCGCATCCCAACGACGAAGAGTTCGTGCGGGCGCTCGAATACGGGATGCCGCCGGCGAGCGGCTGCGGGCTGGGGATCGACCGCCTGCTGATGATCATGACCGGGGCGAAGACCCTGCGGGACGTGATCATCTACCCGGCGATGCGCGAGCTGCCCGGCGAGTAACCTCCCCGGGGTGACTGCAGGAGGACACGCCGGTGGCGTGGCGCCGGCCAACGAGGAGGCCGTGCGGGCCTGGGACACGGTCCTCTACGAACGCTGGAAGCAGAACCGCCAGGTGTTCGTCGGCGCCCTGGACGAGGTGACCGAGGACCTCTTCGAGCGCTACCCGCCGCCGACGGGCGGCCGCTGCATCGACGTCGGCTGCGGCTTCGGCGAGACGACGAAGCGGATGGCCGCGCTGGTCGGCGAGGACGGCTTCGCCCTCGGCACCGACTCCTCGCCGCGCTTCATCGAGGACGCCCGCCGCGAGGCCGCCGAGGACGGGGTCGAGAACGTCGGGTTCGAGGTAGCCGACGCGCAGACGGCGGAATGGGAGCCCGTCCACGACTACGCCTTCTCGCGGATGGGGACGCAGTTCTTCGCCGCCCCGGTGCCGGCGATGCGGGCGATCCGCGGCGCCCTCAAGCCGGGCGGCGGCCTGCGCAAGATCTGCTGGCGCCGCAAAGCCGAGAGCCCGTTCTGGGCGGAGACCGAGGGGGTCGTCGAACGCTTCCTCTCGCGCCCGCAGGAGTACGACGCCGACACCTGCGGCCCGGGACCGTTCTCCCTCGGCAATCCGGAAACGCTCGAGGGCATCCTCACCGCGGCCGGCTTCGAGGAGATCGAGCTGACCTGCCGCGACTTCGACTACTTCATGGGCAGGGACATGGCCGAAGCGGTCGACTCGCTGCTGGCAATCGGGCCGGGGGCGGAGCTGATCCGCCTCAACGGCGAGCACGGCGAGAGCCGGCGCGAGGAGATCGCCGAGGCGCTCGCCGACCGTTACGCGGAGTGGCAGCGGCCCGACGGCTCGATCGTCGGCCGCGGCTCGGTCTGGCTCGTGGCGGCGACGAACCCCGGCTAGGGAGGGCTTGGCAAAACCCCCGCGCACGCCTGGCGGCGGCGGACACTGCGCGGTGCGGCGTCCTCAGTCGGCCGAGCGCAGCAGGCCGCCGTCTATCGGGATCACCGTGCCGGTGATGTAGGCGGCGCGCTGGGAGCAGAGGAAAGCGACGAGGTCTCCGTACTCCTCGGTCTTGCCGAGCCGGCCGGCCGGCACTTCCTGCTGGGCGGCGGCTTCCACCTGCTCGATCGAGCCGCCGAGTTCGGCCATGCGGTCGGTGGCGAAGCGGCCGGTGGCGACGGTGTTGACCGTGATCCCGTCGCCGGCGACCTCCCGCGCCAGGGTCTTGAGGAAGCCGACGGTGGCGAGCCGGTGGGCGTTGGAGAGGCCGAGGGCGGGATTGATCTCGATCGTGGTCGTGGAGCCGACGTTGACGATCCGGCCCCAGCCTTCGCCGCGCATGCCGGGAACGACGGCGCCGGCGAGGATCCGCGGCGCCAGCACCAGCGAGCGGTAGGCCTCCTCCCATTCCTCGAACCCATGGTCCAAAGCGCCTCCCGGAGGAGGCCCGCCGGTATTGGTGACCAAAATGTCCACCGAACCGAGCTCCTCGGCGACCTCGAGCGGCAACCGCGCCAACCGGTCCAAATCAGTCGTGTCGGCGACGAACGAAGTAGCCCGCTCCCCGATCTCCGACTCCGCTTCCGCCAGCCGCATGGCGGAGCGGCTGGAGATGGCGACCCTGGCCCCTTCCCGCGCCAACGCCCCGGCGATCCCGCGCCCAAGCCCCCGGCTCGCGCCCATCACCAAGGCGACTTTCCCCTCGAGTCCAAGATCCATGCCCCAACCCTAACTCCGCCAAGGATGCTCAAAACCCCTTGCGCGGGTATCGTTCCCCCTACGCGCCCGTAGCTCAGTGGTCAACGGGTCCTTTCGGGGGCCCAAAGAGCGTCGGTCTTTCAAGCCGAAGGTCGCCGGTTCGAATCCGGTCGGGCGCATTCCTCGCTGTTCCGCTCTGTGCTGCGCGTTGCCCGGTGCAGAGCCAGATCCTCGGTCGGGCGCTGGATCATCGTTCCGGCAGCGTCCGGGCGATTCCGTGCGGTTCCGGCGCGTCTTGGTCGCATCCTGGTCACATTCTGCGGTGCCCAATAGGGTCTCCGCGATGCCTGGGGACGCCAAAGCCAAAGCGCGCAATGCAGCGCGCCGCGCTCAGGCCGATTTCGAGCAGACGAGCGAGAAGCTCGAACAGCGCCGGGAGGCACGAAAGGCAGCCTTCGAGAAGGCGCGAGCGGCCGGCCTCTCGACCCGAGAGATCGCCGAGGCAACCGGCCTCCACTTCACCCGAATCGCCCGGATTCTCCAGTCGAAGTCCTAGGTGTTGCTAGGTAGCAACGGTCTTGCTACGCTGACGCCTCCATAAAAAGTGCCCCCGCGCTGGTGGAACAGCCGGGGGCGTGGCACAGGAGGTATGAGCTCCCATGCAAGACAAGCCTAGTGGCGCCAGTGATGAGCGCGCCACGACCACCGCCGAGCAGGATCTTCGCGACCAGGCAGCGGTCCTGAGACACGTCCTCTCGCTCTATCCGCAGACGTTGACGGACCTGGAGCTGCTGAAAGAAATGACCGGAGGGCTGGAGGCGACCTACGCCGAACGCGACCAGCACAGACGAGCTGTCCGCGACCTCGCCGCTGGCGGCCTGCTCAACATCGAAGGCACGCTCGTAGTGCCGACCAGGGCTGCTGTCCTCTTCCACGAGCTGGCGGAAGTCTGATGGACGGCAGACGCAGGGACGAGGAGACCGCCAAGCGTCTCGGCCGCAATCTGTTCGTGGCTCGTCGCCGCGCCGGGTTCTCTCAGGAGGAACTCGGCGCGTTGGCTTGCCTCCACCGGACCGAGATCGGGATGGTGGAGAACGGCACCCGGTTGCCGCGTGTGGACACCCTCATCAAGCTCGCCTCCGCTCTCGGCGTGAGGGCCGAGGAGCTGCTCGCCGGCATTGAGTGGATCGTGCCCGCACCGACCCGCTCGGGCAGCTTCTCGGTGAGGAGCTAACCATGCCGGAAAAGATCGAAGATCCCGAGCAGGCGCTCCTCTTTCTCCTTCGCCACCCATTGCGGCGGGAGCTGTTGAGGCTCTACGTCAAAGAGGACGGGAGCCTCAGCCCCAAGCAGCTCTCGGACTTCACGAAGAGGCACCTGTCGCTGGTCGGCTACCACGTCCGCGAGCTGGCGAAGCACGGCGCGGTCGAGCTGGTCGGGACACAACCCCGGCGCGGGTCGGTGGAGCACTTCTACGAAGCGACGGCGTTGATCGAGGAGGTGGCGTGGGCGCGGCCGGCTCTCGGTCTACCGCCGACCAGCTAAATGAGACCAATCCACGACAGCCCAAATGTCAGTGAGAAGAAGCCGAGAAGGCAAGGATCGAAGGCAGCGCACCTAGAAGCAGATAGATCAGCCAGGAGAGGACTCAGAGGCTCTAGCCAGAGAGCCCGAAGTCCTCTCCGAAGCACCAACCTCCACCCCCGACACACTACGAACCCTCCGGATTCGTGCCTGAGCCGCCCGTTTTCCAGCAGCGGGCAAAGTGGCTGCGGCGAGGGCTCGACCGCCCCTCCGGGCGGCCGATTGTGGCACGGCTTCGCCGTGCGGAGGCCGCCTGTAGGGAGGGGCGGCAGGGGTCTGACCTTCGGTCTTCTGGGGGGCTTGGAACCTCAGCCGATGCAAGCGACGCCCGCCTTGGACAGAGGTGGCATGGAGAGGAAATCCAGCAAGCCGAACTTCTTCACCGAGCGCACCCTTGCCGACTTCCTCGCGGTCAGTGACCGGACCATCCGCAACTGGATCAGGCGTGGTGAGCTGCCCAGCTACAAACTCGGAGCGGCGAGGCGGATCGACCCCACCGACGTCGAGGACTTCCTAGCTCGTCACCGAGACGAGGCGTCATGAGACGCGATTCGCCGGTCAAACGCCGCAACCCGTCGGGACAGGTCGTATGGGTTGCGCGCTACACCGGGAGGGACGGCAAGCGCCACATCGCAAAGCCGACCTGGAACCGCGGCAAAGGCACCTTCCGGCGGAAGGCCGACGCGCAGAAAGCCATCGACGAGGCATACGGGCTTTCGGATCGTCCGGACACCCTCGGCGACTACTCCGCCACCTGGACCGAGCGCCACCCACGATCCGAACGCACCAACGCGACGAACGACCACCGCATCAGTCGAGTCGCCGACGTAGAGATTGAGGGCATTCCCTTGAAGGACTGGCCGCTCCGCGAGCTGCGCCGCCGTCACACGCTCGCCCTGGTCAACCACATGCTGAGGACCGAAGGTCGCGCCACCACCGGCGCCGTCGGCATCCTCCGAGCCCTCTCGGCGATGGCCGAGGACGCGATCACCGACGAAGTCTGCGACCTCAACCCCTTCAAGGGAATCCGGATCAGAGCCAACGATCCGAGGGCAAAGAAGAAGTCCAGGCCGATCCGCGTCTTCAGCTTTGAGGAGATGCACCGCTTCGCGAAGGCAGCGGGTCGCTACGAGGCGATGGTCCGAGTCTTCACCGACTGCGGTCTGAGATTAGGGGAGGTGCTGCCCCTCCGCCGCGAAGACTTCGACGGCGACACGCTCCAAGTCCGGCGCACCGCCCACGAGGGCCAGATCCTCGAGGGAACTAAGACCGACCACGGCGAGCCCGACGCCGGCCGCGTAGTCCCGGTGCCAGCCACCCTAGCCTGGATGCTCGAAGCCCAGATAAACCTCAACGGCCCCGACTGCCAGCTCCTCTTCCCTACGCCTCGCGGCCGCCTCTGGCGCGAGCGCACCTTCTACCGTGACCTCTGGAAGCCAGCCCAAGAGACCTCGGGCCTAGACATCCGCCCCCACGAGTGCCGCCACAGCTACGTTACGCACATGCGAGCTGCCGGCGTCAACGACGCCGACTTAGCCGAGATCGCCGGTCACCGGGTTGAGACGATGTTGGCGCGGTACACGCACCCCCTCGGGGACAGTTTCCCGAAAGTCCGTCAATCCATCGGGTAAGGGGAGGCAGGCGCCACCATTCAAGTTGTGCAGCCACTAGAGTTGTACGCATGGCGTACCGAAATAGGACCTTTGTCAGCTTCGCCAGCGAGGACATTGCCAACTACCGGCTGATGACGGCCTGGAGGGCAAATCAGCACATCGATTTCGATTTTCATGATGCCCACGATTTGAATACGGCGTTAGACACGAGTCAACCCGAAACGATTCGTCGGCGCCTTCGAGAGAGGCTGACCAATACGAAACAGGTAGTAATGCTCCTCAGCCCTGACACTCGTAAGGTGGCGGCTTCGCCATCTCGTTTCCTCTACTACGAGGTCGAAGTTATTCGTAAGCTCGATCTGCCAGTTGTTTTCGCGAATTTGAGCGGCTCGCGGGTCTCGAACTCAGAACTTATCCCTGCCGAACTTAGGGATGCGCTCACGCTGTCGGTGTCCTTTCAGCCGAGCGTCATCAAGTATGCATTGGATGATTGGGTCGAGCGGTACCGAGCCGAAAAGCGTGAGAAGTCTGGTCCGTACTACTACAAAGCAAGCGTCTACGAACAACTCGGACTCTGACCTCTCAGGCATTCAAGAGGGCGCATTCCCATTGGCGACGACGGGCAGGATATCGTCGGCTTGCGTCGTCATTCGCCATTATTTTTGGGATATTTTGGCTCTTCTTAGAGCCTTTATCACTTATTCTTCCCGATCTCTTGGGCCGCGGATGGGGATTACTGGTTGCCCTAGTTGTGTTGAGCGTTATTGGCGCTCTGTGGCGATCTCGTCCTCGGGACCGCATCGAATTCAGACTACCGCCCTCGGATGTGGTTATTGCAATCGCAATCGGTGACGTGCTGGATCAAGTAGGAAACGTAGTCATTGGGTCCAACGACACGTTCGATACCACTCTAGATGAAGAAATCATCCATGCCCAAAGTGTCCAAGGGCAACTACTCCAGCGGGTCTTCAATGGAAACACCAAGGATCTAGATGAACAGATCGAGAGTTCACTCGTTGACAGAAGCCCAGATCCTGATCCAACAAAGACCTTCGGCAAGACTGATCGATACCCCATAGGAACCGTTGCCATCGTGAGGAAAGGGGGAACGCGCTACTTCCTGCCTGCTGTAGCTCGTATGTCAACGAGCACTCCCCCGCAGACTCAAGCCACTGTCGAGGGGGTGCAGATGGCACTTACGAAAGCTTGGGAGGAGGTGGGGCGAGCGGGTCAACGCGAGCCGGTCCACGCGCCTATCGTTGGATCGAATTTGGCTCGGCTCGGACTGTCGCGCACCTGGCTGGTTCAAATGATGATTCTTTCTTTCGTGGCCGTAACGAAGAAGGACAGCGGGGCATCGTCGTTGACCATTTGGGTAGCCGAGCGTGACGCAACGGTGGTTGATCTCGCGGCTCTTGATGAGTGGCTCGGTGCGCTGTGTGCTGCATAGAAAGGTTTATGCCGTCGACGGGGGCGGTGGTTGCATTCCATCTAAGAAAAGCCATAGGGGGCTCGTAAATGCAGCTTGAATCCGTGTACGTCCGGTTCTTTCGGTCACTTAATTTCGACTACCTACGGAGATCTGCTCCGGGGTATGAGCCTGCACCGTGGGATGCTGCTCCCGATGGAACGCACTACCCGTTTGTGCGAATCCGGCTAAATCCTGAGATAACCACTGTGGTTGGAGCCAATGAGTCGGGCAAGAGCCAGCTGCTAGAGGCAATTAAGTGCGCTCTCACTGGAGATGGTATTGATCGTGCTGATTTCTGCCGCTATTCACCCTTTTTCGTCAAAGGTGCCGAATTGATGGTGCCAGAGTTTGGGCTCCAGTTCCCCATTAACTCGGATGAGGCGCGGGACGTTATCGCCGAAATGTGTGACCTAGACGATCGCCCCAAAGCAGAGGCTGCCGCATGTTTCAGAATGAATGACCGCCCGAAAATTCGACTTTATCTACATGACGGTAAGTCGTGGAACATGCATAACGTCAAGAAGCCAACGCTCTTAAAGGAGCTTGGATTGCCGGCCGTGTTCAAGATGCACGCGGACGTTCCCCTGCCAGATGCCGTCCCTTTGGAGTATCTGACTAAGGGTAAGCTGGAGGCAGCTACCGGTCGTGAAGGCTTGCGCAGGGGGCTAAAGAAGATCACCTCGCGTGCGGATGACTGGTTCTCTTCTCCGGAAAGTCTTCGCTCATCAGCCGACGATGTACTTGCGGCGATGGCGGAGGGAAGCTCTCCGGACGAGGAAACGCTTCAACGGTTCAAGCTGGGAAGAGACCTTCTAACCAAGGTTGCCGGCTTAGACCAAGCCCTATTTGAGGAGCTGCAGAAGGCAGTCGCAGACGAACGCAGCGGCTATGCGAATGGAATTGTCGACAAAATCAATGAGGAGCTGTCGAACAGTCTGAACTTTCCACACTGGTGGTCGCAAGACAGCGCGTTCCGGCTAGTGGTCGATCTTCGTGAGGATGAGCTTGTATTCGTCATTCACGACAGAACCGGGACTAGTTACTCGTTTGATGAGCGTAGTGAAGGCCTCAAGTATTTCCTGAGCTATTTCGTACAGCACTTATCCCATGAGCCACCGGTGGATGGGCAATCCGAGATCCTGCTGATGGATGAGCCTGACGCGTTTCTGTCTTCGTCAGGACAGCAAGATCTGCTCCGCATCTTTACGGCATTCGCGAGACCCGAGTCTGAAGATGTCCAGCCAATTCAAGTGGTTTACGTGACCCACTCGCCCTTCTTGATTGACAAGAATCATGCTGAGCGTATACGAGTACTTGAGAAGGGTGAGCATGACGAGGGGACGCGAGTCGTTACGAATGCGTCCCGGAATCACTACGAGCCACTCAGGTCCTCGCTTGGTGGATTTGTAGGCGAGACCACCTTTATCGGAAGTTGCAATCTCCTGTTGGAGGGACCATCCGATCAAATCCTCATTGCTGGTCTCGCTAGCCAGCTTGTACGGGACGAAGGAGCTTCATCTCAGCGCCTGGATCTCAACACGATTACCCTGGTCCCTGCTGGCTCTGCCTCTCATATTCCATATATGGCGTATTTGGCGCGCGGGCGCGATGTGGACAGGCCTCCTGTGATTGTTCTGTTGGACGGTGACGAAGATGGGGACAGAGCACGTAAGGCGCTTGGCCGCGGCGGTGCACGATCCAAACAGGTGGTTGCTCCTCAGTACATCTTGCAGCTCAATGATGAAGAGTTGAATGGAATCGAGAGTGCTAATCCAAGTGGCCCCTCGGGCATAGAGGACCTAATCCCTCTCGACATCGCCGTCCAGGCTGTCAAGGATTACTGCGCGGAGTTCGCTCCAGACCGAGACACAGACGACTTCTCTCCGCTTGCTACTAGCGTGTACATGGAGGGCCGTGATACGCACGCTGGTCTTGAGGACGCCCTTAGAACTCACCTTGGCGATGAGGAGTTCGATCTCGACAAGATCGGCTTTGCTCGCAGCGTTCTCGCAGCAATCGAGAATCCCAGGATCGATCCCTCTGCGCTCCAAACGCTCAAGACTAACTTCACTGTTCTGTTAGGTGAGCTGGCTAAGCGGCAGCGCATGGCAAATCGAGAGGCGAGCGGCGAGCGGATTCAGAGCCGAGTCAATCGAACTCGTCAACGGTTCCTTGCTCAGCATCAGGATGACGGTGCCCGAAAGGAGGACGTCATGCTGCTAATCGAGGAGATCGAAGGGCAGCTTGATACTTCACCAGAGGGAGAGGAGGTACGCGCGGCTATGCGTAAATGGGTAAGGGACTTCAAGCTCGACGAGGAACCGAGATCTCGAGTGCCGGACTACGCCAAGTTTCTAAACGATCTTGAGGGTCTGCCGTATGCTGGCACCAGAGCAGTGCAGGTTTCGCTCGACGGATAAGCGCCTGCTTGCCTTTCGGCTGCTGGCCTCCTTCTTAATTAGCCTTGGTCGGCTTGGGATGAAGCGGGAGCCCGCGCTAGGGCGAACCTCGCCACGAGCCATCAGGCACGCAAGTGCTCAAGCGAATCTGGACCGTGGGATGGCATCGGCCGGTGTTCCTACCGATGGCGATGCGGGTGGCAAAGACACCCGGGGCCGCCTAAAATGCGGCCGCGGCCTCACCCGGACCGCTCAGGTTGTGGTGCTGTCGGCGTGCGCGTGATTCGTTCTGCGCTAGGTGAGGCCGCATATCTATGCGCCACTTGTATCTCACCGTGCAACAGCAAGACCTTGTCCCTGAGCTTTTTGAGGACAATGTTGACGCGATACGAAAGCCGTTTAAAGTCCTCCTGGCCGAAGATGCAATCGAGCTGCTGCTAGAAGCAGGAGCCGCAACCGGTGAGTCCTTTCGCCACCACAGACACGGGCGAAGCAGAAGCCGCCTCCCTTTTATCCCAGGCCTTGGTGCGCTACGCCTGAACCCGAAGGCCCAGCTCGAGCACCGCGGGGTCTACCACGACTATGGCAACAGCTTCTACCCGCCAAGCGCTTTAAGGAGTTCTCCAACGGGCTTGCGTCTCATGCCTCGGACTGAGGAGATGGTAAGCCGGTCTCATCTCTCTGACACCTATGACTCCGAACAGAATCGAGCGCTAAATCGTCGCATCTCCGCCGAGGGTGCGATTGACTCGTTCGTTTCAATCGACCAAAGTACTTGGCATATCGCTCTTTCGGTTGAACCCCGACGACGGATAACCGTAAGCCCGCAACACGCGGAAGGAGCACGGCTTGCTGAGGGAGTCAAAATCGCGTCTCGTGCCTACGTGCACATTTATCCATATGGCGCCATGACTGTCACGGTTGGTATCTCGCTGATTTTCCATCAAGAGCGAACGGCGAGCGATGCCATCGATCTGATCCGAGCCCTTATCGGGCGCAGGGGCGCTCCTGAATTCACATATGAGATGCGGGGTTTGCCGGCATGCTCGATTCATGACTTCGTTCGTCAGCTCAACGATAAGACCGTTGAAGCCATGGTCCCCGGCTATTCCCCACCGGAGGCTCGGTTCAGCTATCCGCTCGACTATGCGGTTTCGATCCGAGCTGAGGACGACAACGTTTCTGATCAAGAACTTGCGGGGCTCGTAGCGCTCGAGCCGCAATTCAAAGCGCTGAAATCCGAGTGGGTCACGGCCCGCGCAAGCCTCTACGGCAAGTACGGCGGCGATCGTGTTAGTGCAACTCGCTCAAGTCTCGCTGTTGTTACCTCGCCCCGTAGTTTTGGCTCCTCGGGGCACCGACGCTTCTTCTGGCGCTGTCATGCCATTAAGGAGTTCGCAAGTCTGCAGGCGATGACTCTCGCGCACATCACGTCAAGCCTGCAGACTGTTGGATTGGCGGACGGCCCGGATGAGTGGCTCACTGCCCGCCTATTGGCCACTGCAGAGCATCTGATCGAACTGCCGCGCGCGTTGCCGGCTCATCACCGCAAGTGGCTTTATCAATGCCAGTCGCTCGTGCAGGGCGACAAGACCCAAGATCGCTATCTCGCCGCTTTGGCCGAGTTCCACAATCGAGCTCGCCACACTGCGATGATACGGCGAATGACTGAATCGCCAAAGATCACTTTCAACCTAACGAACAGCCAGATCGGCACGCTTAACTTCGGTTCGATCGTTGGCGACGTGCAAAGTCACCTGGTCGCGCTCGATGACCCGGCGACGGCAGAGCTACGAGATAGCCTTGCCGCCCTGACCCAAGCCATCATCGATGCCGACGACTTGAGTGATAGCGAGCGGCGCGAGTTCTTGGAGGCGGTAGACGTGTTAGCCGAGGAAGCAAATCGGCCGCCCGCTGATCGTCGGCTCTCGGTGGTCCGCTCATCTCTTGCGTTGCTTGCTGCGGCAATCCCTACCGCGGAGGCTCTTGTCGAGATTTGGGACAAAGTGAGACCAGTGGTATCTGGCTTTTTCGCCTGACCTCAGCCCCCGGCGTTCGCGCGTGCTTCGAGTTGGTCTACAACGATGTCGAGATGCTCTACCAAGGGCCGACCCACCTGATCAGAAAAAGAACAACGCCAGCCGGGTCCCGAAGTGGACGGCCAATCATGGCGGGGCGAAAGACGAATGCGGAGACTGCCGGTTCCCCGCGGAATCCAGCCTCGTCGTACATAGTCTTCTTCACGGATCAGCCACCGTGGATTCGCGGAACGCCAATCCTTCAGAGTCGCTTCGGACGCCACAACGAGTCGCCTGCGTTCTTCGACCCAAATCGCAGCGAGGTTTCCCTCCTGTCCGATCCCTACGCCAGCTCGGTGACCGCGTTTGCGTTTGACCGGGACTATCGTCAAACCCCGTTCGAGGCTGGCGTCGACGATCGCCTGGAGCATCCGCAAAGTGAGTCCAAGCATGGCCGGAGCCACCTTTACCTCAAATAGACCGGGCTCCGGCATGGCTTGAATTCGGCCGTCCGGCGTCGTGTAGGGGTCCTCGCCGAGGGCTTCCGCAGTGCGCTCGACGAACTGGTGTGGTTCCTTAAGGATTTCCGGAATTTCAAGCATCGCCGGTCCCGCAAAGCGTAAAGGCTGAGGTTGCCTCGCTCGAATGAGCCCAATCGGAACACCAATGTAGATACAGGCCCTGATAGATGGAGGTCGCAATCTCGGCTGCCCTGCCAAGGAACCCGGGGTGAAATCGCGACAGGGGCCGCGAAGGTTGTGGAATGCAAGCATGGTTCGACCGAGGAGCCTCCCGCACGCCGATCGGCCTAGCCGTGGTCGTCCGAGTCCGAGAACTCGTGACCGATCAATCGGGGTCTCATCCCGGTTACATCACCGCCGCAATCCCGCTAGCCCCGTCAAGGACCCTCCTCCTTTCAAGACTGGAGCTTCGCGGCCTCTTTCCCGATTCGGATTGGGCCGCGCCGCGCTGGCGACTCGCCGCATCTGAATGGCACCGGCGCCCGCCTTGAGCCTGCCGGCCGCTTAGCGCGCATACATAGGGAATTGAGTGTTCGCAACGTGTCTCTGCATTCCGTATAACCTCGACGCGTGATTGATCCTCGGCTTGTGACGCTCGGCGACCTGTTTTCGGAACGGTGCCAGTACCAGATCCCGATCTACCAGCGGCCTTACGTCTGGAATCGGGAAGAGCAGTGGGAGCCTTTGTGGGAAGATCTGAGGGCGACGGCTGAGGCCCATCTCGGTGGTGGGGAAGCGCCCCATTTCCTTGGTGCGATCGTGATCGAGCTGATCAGCGCCCAGCCGGGGAGGGTGAAGGAATATGCGGTCATCGACGGGCAGCAGCGGCTGACGACCTTGCAGCTGTTGCTCGCCGCCCTGCGGGCAGCCGTGGGCGATGAGGGAGACGAAGTGCGGAAGTTGCTTGTCAACGATGGAAAACATGCGGTGGGGGATCTGAAGTTGAAGGTCTTGCCCGGAGAGCACGATCGGCCGACCTTCAAGGTGGTGCTGGAAGGGGAGGAGCTTCCGGAGGGATCGGACGGGATCGTCGGCGCTCGCCGGTACTTCGCTGAGCAGATCGGCGGGTGGGTGGAGTCAGCGGCGGGTGAGGAGCGGGCGTTGAAGCTCGACGCGCTGCAGGAGGCCGCCGAAGGGCTCCTGCAGGTGGTCTCGATTCAGCTCGACGGGACCTCGGACGCACAGGTGATTTTCGAGACGCTGAACTCACGTGGCGCCGACCTGACCTCGTTGGATCTGGTCAAGAACGCGCTCTTCCGCCTCGCCGAAAAAGAGGCCGACACGGAGGCCGAGGTTACGGAGCTGCATAGCGCCGCCTGGCTGCCGTCGCTTGGCGATGCCGACTACTGGCTGGAGACTGTGCGCCAGGGCCGCTACACCAGCGAGCGAGCTGACCTGTTCCTGATGCACTGGTTGACGATGAAGTTGGGCAAGCCCGCACGGGTGCAGCATCTGTTCGCCGACTTCCGCAAAGACTTCCTGCAGCAGGAGAAGTCGCCCTCGGCGCAGGAGTTGATCCTCGAATTGACCCGGGATGCCGAGACGTTCAAATCATTCGATGATTTTCCTGACGTGTCCGTAGAGGGCAGGTTCTTCCGCTGCCTGCGTATGCTCGACACGACGACGCTCTTGCCAGTCGCACTGTTGCTCTTCCGTAGCCAGGAGCTGACCGACGAGCGCCGGCGGCGGGCACTGCGGGCACTCGAAAGCTGGCTGGTCCGTCGCATGCTCCTCGGCGCCACCACGGCCCACTACAATCGCCTCCTCGCCTCGTTGTTGGAGGCACTACACGGTCAGTCGAGTCTCGCCCTCGCCGACGACCTGATCATCAAACACCTGCAGGCCTATTCAAACCCGACCGACGCTTGGCCCACCGACGAGCAGGTCAAGGTTCAGCTCGAGACCCGCCCCCTCTACCGGCGGATCAACCACAACCGAATCCGCCTCTTGCTCGAGGCTTGCGAGCGGGAGATGGCGAACTCGAATAAATCGGAGCAGCTGCCGCCGCCGGAGAAGCTGAGCGTCGAGCACGCGATGCCGCAGAACTGGCAGAAGAACTGGCCCCTGCCCCCCGGGATGGACGGCGAGCAGGAGATCGAGGAACGGAACGAGCGGGTTAACCGGATCGGCAACCTGACCCTTGTCACCTCAGGCCTGAACTCCTCCCTCTCGGACTCCGCTTGGTCGGTTAAGCGGGTCGGCCTGGCGGAACACAGCCAGATGCTTGTCAACCAGCGGCTCTGTGCTCTCGAGAACTGGGACGACGACGCGATCGACGCTCGCGGCGCCGAACTGGCGGCGATGATCCTGGTGACCTGGCCGGGGCCGTCGTCAATTGAGTGGGAAGTCAAAACGAGCGGAGAAGCGGTTACCTCTGGGGCCAATTGAGGGGGCCGCGCTGAACTTGGTTCTAGGCCAGCCGACGGTTTCATTCGGTCGCATCACCTCCGCAATCCCCCTCCCCACCCGAAGGCCCCTCCTCCTTTCAATCTCAAGCTCGACAATTAAGGCTGGAGCCACGCCGGTGTCTCGCCGTGCTTGTAGGCGGTCCCAGCCGCGACGGCGACGGTGGGCCGAGCGCTGGCGGCGACAACATCCTTCGCGACCAGCTGATCACGACCCGGAGCAAAGACGGCGCAGACGCTGCCACCTTTATGGCGCCATGCCGCTGATGGAGCCAGGAGAGCCTCAAACCCCATATCAGCAGCCCAGCGCGCTAGCTCTGGACACAGGCCGAAATCATCTACATAAAGGTTGGCAGGATCGAAGCCCGCTTCAGATAGAACTTCGCGGTCATCGAGCACGTCCAAGACGCGCGAGAAGGTGTAGGTAAGGGCGAAAAGGGACCGCCGGAGAACGGGATCGCCCAATTCAAGAAAAGCTAATCCAGTCAGACCGCTCGCACTGAGACCGATTCCTCCAGTCGGATCAGCAGCCTCAACGAGTTCGGGGATATGGCGACAGTACTCAGCCCAAGCGGTGGGGGGCGAGGCCGTTGCATGGAGGGTCCACTCAGTGCCCCACCGCCCCTCATTAGGACGGACATAGTACGGAGATGGTTCACCTTCGGGCGGAATGAAAACCTGCCGAAAGTAGAGCGTTCTTGAAAGGGCTTGCGGCCGCAGCCTAGTCAGTACGACCTCGTCGAGTGCCAAGTGCTACTCAGCAGGAGACGAGGAGTATCGATCGAGTTGCTGCTGAAGCTCCTTGACCTCACCTTGAGCAATCCGATGAAGAGGAGAGTTATCACCGCTGCTTAGCCATTCGGTCACGCCCTGTCGCCCGAGGCCACCGTAGAGGACGAGAGCTGCTGCCCTGACGGCAGCTAGCTTCTGCCGTTCCTCGGCGCTTAGCTGGGTGTCGGGAAGTCGATCGCTGAGCGCTCGGGGAGAGATTGCAAGTTGTGCCGCGAGCGTCTCGGGCTTTAGGTGGGTCAATAAAAGGACATCCTCTGCCAAGGCGCCAGCCAACTGAGGTGGCATCGGTCGCGGAACCTCCACGAAGCTTTGCTCTTCAGCTAGTTCCGCAGCCTGCTCGGAAATCGAGCTGTGCTCTTCGTCCTCGGGGTTGCGTGCAGACTCTATGAGCTGCTCAACCGCGTGTTGTACTTCTTCATCAGTTGGCTGGGTTGAGGGTAGAGAACCTGCAAGGTATGAGGCAAGAACGGGTTCTCTCGATTCCGTGAAATCCACTTTGAGCTCAAAGGTTGCGCTTGCCGCAGCGGCAAGCGCAGTTATCACCCCTACGATTGCCGCGATAACAAGCGTCAAGTCGAGTGCCAGCTGGCTAGCCTCAAGCACCAATGCCATAGCTGCGAGGAATGAGGTAAGTCCAACGAAAATGCCGTTGAGATCCCAACCGACCCAGGAACCGGCGGCGTCGGTTCGCACCATGTATGCGGCCCATAGGGAGGGGATAGCCAATAGAAGGCCTCCAGCAACCGATTGGCTGCTGGAGAGGTCCGAAGCGCCGATGAGGGCGATGGCGAACACGGAAACCGATAGGGCCGGCGCAAGAAAGGCAAGGGCAGTGCGCCGCTTTGGTCTCAAGGACACCATGAACTCGGAATCTCTATGACTCGAGGTCGTGAATGCGTGAGCGGTAGATGCAGACCCCTTGCTTTCAGGAGCAGCGGACGAGAAGCCGAATGAGCCAACCTCAAGTCCAGGTGGTGCATTGACCTCGATATGCCGGCCGGCAGCCGGCACCGCTGCGGCTCGCACCCGTGCTCCTATTCGCCCGGGAAGCCAAAGCCTCGAACGTTCGAGGCGGAGCGTCTCTTCCCAGTGAACGCGTATATGTTCGCGCTTGGCACTGGTTCTTGGCAGGTCGATGAGGATTAGCTGTCGTCGGCTGACCGCCTCCGCCAGGGCCTCTGCGCTGCGCTCCTCGTTCCACTCGTCCTTACCGGTCGCGGTTGAAACTGGAGCCTCTTCCGTATGTCGCCGTTGGGCGCGTCCTGCCTCAAATTTCTCCTGCTCCAGAAGGCGCTTCATTGCAGCAATCGCGACCACGGTCGTTTCACCAGCGGTGCGAATAGGCAGTGACTGCCCCTCCCCGTTCTGCGCGTCCAGCGTAAGCAGTTCTGCCCCGGTGCCCGCCAGAAGCGGTATCACCGCTCCGGGTATCTCAAAGCCCACCTCGCTGTCTAGGAACGCCCAAGGCAACTCAACGTCGATTGAGAGGCGACGACGCATACGCTCGTTGTCGATGAAGGAGACCTGCTCTACGACCCGATGAGCCCAGCGATTGCGAGTGGCCCATAGGCAGGCCAGCCCTATCGCATCGCTATGCAGCTGCTCCCATTCGGACGCTTCGTATCTCTTTGCTGCAAGGAGGGACCAAGCAGTCAGGCTGCCTGCGTCTTGCTTGCGTCCTTGCTCAGTCATCCACATAGCTTGACATGGGTAATACCCGCTTGCCAGCGGTAGACGGCTGCCGGGGGCGGGTTGTCAGACGACCTCGCCCAGGGCTCAGCCCTGCCACAAACCCAGCGGACAGGCCGATTCCTCCGTGCTTTCAATCTCACGGAGCCCACTTCTAGGGGGCACGCAACAGATGCCCTCTGACTTAGCGCCGTCCCTCGGTGACCCAGTCGGCCGCTGTCTTGTCGCTGGGTTTCACCTTGATTGGCAGAGGAAGGAACCGGGGGCCTTTGCCGGGACGGACCTCGCCGTTGGCGATCATCTTCGCGAGGTGCTCCGAAGTCGAATGATCTTGGCCTTGGGCAGTCATAGTCGCTCCATTCTTGCGAGCGATGCCTGTTCGCACGGCGATCTTCCAGCAACCTGACCGCTGCGAGAGCTATTGTCTGCACGTATGGGAGCCGTTTATCGCCGCATCCTCGACAGCGCCTTAGGAGCGCTGCTCCGGGTGGAGTTCACGACCCAAGGCAACGACGTTCTCGACTTCGCAGTGATCTTGCTCTTGGAGACGGAGGAAGGGATGGAGACGGTTCGCGTCTACGACGCAGCCCACGGCCACAACGAGATGCACCGATACTCGCGCAGCGGGGGCAAGGAGCCGGGGGAGGTCTTCCACAGCGGTACCCTTGGGGAAGGAATGCGCGCTGCGATCACCGAGGTCGAGCGCGGATACCGCGAGATGATCGAAGGATGGAAGAGCCAATGACCGCCGAAAGCAAGCGTTCGCCCGCCGCCACGGTGATGGCTGAAGCAATAGATCTCGCGATCGAGGGCCGTTCGCCTTATCCCGACCGCGCCGCCTTTGTCGACGCCGACGCTCCCGCGGCCGGCCATGACATCGAGCGCGCCGCGGACGAAGGCCTCTCGGTGGTTCTGGTCTCAGCTGACGGCAGCACTCGGGTCCTCAGGCCCGACCTCCAGACGCACTGATTCGACGACCTGCCTCTCCGGGTCTCATCTCGGTCGCATCGTCTTCGCAATCTCACTCCTCATGCGAGCGACCTTCAGCCTTTCAAACCGAAGGTCACCGAGGACCCCGAGCGTCTGAACCACTCCCCCAGCACGACTCTCGGCCAGCTGGCGGTTTCTCTCCCGTATGAAGAGATCCCTGGTCGCTTGCTGCATTGCCCTGCTCACCGCCGCCGTCGGCATCCCGGCCGCCTCCGCCAGCTCGCTTGACCCCTCCTTCGGGCGCAAGGGGGTCGCGGTGGTGCCTGCCACTTCTTATGAGTGGCGGGCTTCGGTGGGGGCTGTGGTTGAGGACGGGCGGGGGTTGCTGGTGGTGGGGTCGATGGAATGGGGGATCGTGGTTGCTCGGCTCGAGGCCGATGGGGGGATCGACTCTTCTTATGGGAAAGGCGGGATCGTCTCGACTTCGTTCGAACGCGACGTCAGGGTGACGGCGGCGGTGCGGCAGCCGGACGGGCGGCTGCTCGTCGTCGGGGGAGGGCCCAGGGACGTGCCCGAAGGCTTCATGGCGCTCGCCCGCTACATGCCCGACGGCAGCCTCGACCGCAGCTTCGGGAAGAAGGGCAAGGTGATGGTGCCGCTGGGTGGGTTCGAAGGCGGTCGCGGCACGGGGGTGGCGCTGCAGCCGGGGGGTCGCGTCGTCGTCTCCGGCACCGCCCGGGCGCAGAGCAGGCGCTCCGAAGGCGTCGTCGCGCGGTTCCTCGCCGACGGGTCCCTGGACCGCAGCTTCGGCGGGGACGGGATGGTCGAGTTCGGGCGGAAGACGACGCTGCAGGATCTGGAGGCGCTGCCGGACGGCCGGCTGCTGGTCGCCGGCGCCGCCCAGGGCCGGTTCCTGCTCGCCAGGCTGCGGGCCGACGGGCGGCTCGACCGCGGCTTCGGCAGGCGGGGACGAAAGCTGATCGACGTCGACGGGCGGTTGCGTTGCTACTTCGGTCAGTGCGCCGAGCTGCGGGCCCTGGCGCTCGATCGCGGCCGGATCGTGGCCGTGGGCTGGGCGGCGGACAAGGCCGGCGACTACTCGGCCCTGGTCCGGCTCCGGCGCGACGGGACGTTGGTGCGCCCGCGCGGCATCGTCCGCATCCGCCGCGGGTTTTCCCTCAACCTCGAAGACGTCGTCGCGCGGCGAGGAAGCGTGATCGCGGCGGGTTACTTCGAAGGGTTCAAGGTCAGCGGCGCCGTCGAGGTGGTGAAGTTCAACCGCAACGGCCTGCCGGACCGCGATTTCGGCAGGGCGGGCGTCTTCACCAGGCGGGTGGGATACGACAGCCCGATCCTCACCGCCATGCTCCAGCGCGATGGACGCGTCGTGATCGGCGGCTACGCCCTGACCGGCAACCCTCCCGAGGACTTCGTGGAAGACCCGAGCCTCTGGGAAGACATGCAGATGCTGCTGATGCGGCTCAAGGCCCGCTGATCATGCGGGCAGCGCTCAGGAATAGCTCAGTATTGTTCCGGAACCTGGTGTTATCTGAACTCTTGGAGGTAGGGGATCCCTCCCGCAGTAGATGGCGGTTTCGGAATTCATGTCGCATTTGGAGGCGGCGGACGATTTGCTGGACCTGGCCCGAAGGCTGGGTGTGGCCTGCCTCGAAAAGGAGGCTGAACTTGCGGAGATGACAGGCCAGCCGCGGACCGGGGAGGAACTGAAGCGGCTCGAGGCTTGGACGGGGCACGTCTCCTACGCCATCTGGGAAGAGATCGTCCAGGACCCTGCGCAGTTCGAGAAACGGTTCGGTCCCAAAGTGATGACCCGCCTGCGCCGGGCGAAGACCCGCTACCCGCTGGATTGCCTCGGGATCCTGCGGGGGCTGTGCCGGCGGCCGCTGGGGGAGTTCTACGCGACCGTGACCGATCAGGTCCACCTCGACCGAGGACTGCCGGTGACCTTTGCCACGCGGACGCTTCCCGACCACCTCGGATCGCACTGTACGACGACCCTCTCGACCCTCAACAACACCGGCCTGCTCGATCCCCTGCCGTTCGACATCTACGGACACTCCGCCTCCGAGCAGGTGAGGGTGGTGCTCGACTTCGGCCACAGAGACCGGATCGACGAGCTGACCTGGACCGAGAAGGAAGGGCTGGCGCAGATAGCCACCATTCATCCGAAGGGAAGCGGCGACCTCGACGAGATCCCCGCCGAAGACGGCCGCTTCTTCGGGGTGCGGCCCCGGGACTGGGAACCCGAGGCCGTCGAGAAATTGCTCGAAGCGGCGAAGAGGGAGAAGGCGAACCTCGCCGTCCTTCCCGAGCTGAGCCTTCCCCACCCCGGGGAGCTGGAGGAGAAGCTCGAGGGCAAGTGGGGGAAGTTCCCCCCGATCGTGGTCGCCGGCAGCGCCCACGTCGCCGAAGGCAACGGTGCGGGTCAGGTCCAGGCAAATGAGTCGAGGATCTACCTGGATGGAAAGTTCGTGGCGATGGCGCGCAAGCACCACGCCTTCAAAACGGACGAAATCAACGGTACGAAGTACGAGGAGCCGCTGCGGGAGGATCTCAGCCGGGAGCCGAAGACGATCATGGTCCTCTCGGGAAGTCAGACCCGGCTGGCGGTCGCGATCTGCGCGGACCTGCAGGAGCGCGACATTCCCCGGCTGCTGGTTGACGCCGGGGTCAACCTCCTCCTGGTGCCCGCGATGACCCGGAAGATCGGCTCGTTCAACGCGGCGCTCTGCGACGTCGCGGGCTACTGCCAAGGCGTCGCCGCGATGGCCAACACCCGCTGGGGAGATGACGGAAAGCCGTTTCTGTGCATGTGCGCGGTGCCTCGGGAAGACCCCGAGGAGCAGTCGGCGGCACTGCTCGGCGATGAGCAGGAGCCCGCCCCCGTCCTGGCGATCTTCGATCCCAACCAACCGCTTCCCGGGGCGGTCAGATGGCCCGAGCTGGAGCAGGACGGTGTCGGTTAACCGGCGCTTTGCGGGGAAATGCGTCCAGGATGGTTTCCGGTGTGTACTCAGGGGTACCGGAAGCGATATAACTACAGATCAATGATCGGTCAATGATCAAGGGTTTTCACCCTCTTCGGCATCCAGCCACCAGGATGCCCCCCGAAGGAGACATACGAATGAAAGATCCGAAGACTCCGGCCAAGCGGCTGCGCGAGGAACGCCGACGCGTCGCTGAGAGCGAGACCAAAGAGCCTTTGCGCCGCAGCCTGTTGATCGCACTGAGCGAAGGGCCTGCGACTCCATCGGCCTTGGCAAAAATCGTCGACGCCAAGAAAGAATCGGTCAGCCGAAAACTCAAGGAGCTGTCCGAAAAAGGCTTCGTTACGGTCGAGAAAGACGGCGACGATCGACGGCGAAGCACCTATTCGATCACCCGTCAGGGTCGTTCAGAGCTTGGCCGCTATCTCGCCTTTGGGTCCCCCGAGAAGGCACCCGCTCCGCCGAGTCAGGCCGAGGAGGTCGAGTTTCTCCGGGAGGCGCTGGACGGCGCCGTGGCGATGCGCCGGCGCAGCAACCGTCTGCGGGAGGCCATCGACCGGCTCGGTGAGATCCAGGTCCAGGCAGAAGAGCTCGGTGCCAACGATCTCGCCCTCGAGGCGCTGGCGGAGCTGATGATCACCCAGCGTCAGGATCGTCAGCTGGAGGAGCGGCGGAGTTCGCTCGAGACCTTGAAGCGGATGGCAACCGGTGCGCAGGGCGTCGAACCGCAACTGGTTTACCCGGCGATCGCTCACCTCGAATACGAGCGGGGGAAGGCCGGCGACGTCGGCGCCACCGACACCGCTGGGCTGGCGCGGCACCTGACGGCCGCGACCTCACTGTTCGAAGCCTTGATCGACGAACGCGCCCACGCGGATACGAGAACCTGGCGGAGCCGCCGCGCCTGGAGCGTGGTGAGCCTCGCCAACAACCTTCGCGAGCAGTCCCGTTACGAGGACTCACTTCGATATGCCGCTTCGGGATTGCGGATGTTCGACGAGCTCGACGATGCTTACGGGCGCACTCAGTGCTGGCTGCTCTTCGGGTTCTGCCTGCGACTGTTGCGGCAGTTCGACGTCGCTTGGAATTGCTTGAACCACGCGCACACCCTCGCGGCGGCGCCGGAGAACTCCTTCGATCGAGTGGTGGCCTACTGCCTGGTGCAGATGGGAGAGGTGAGGCGCTGCCAGGGCAAGACCGACGAAGCGCGAGAGCTGCTCGGTTCCGCCTGTGAGCGGGCGGAGAGCTTGGATCTGCACGTGGCGAAAGCTTTCGCCAACTCCGCGATCGCGGCCACCGAGTTCCAGGAAAGCGAACTCGATCGCGCGCAGGTGACCTTGAGAGAGGCCCAAAGCATCTTCGACGAGTGCAAGCACCCCGAGGGGATCGCGTTGAACGCCCGCCGTCAGGCGACTGTCGCGCGCCACCTCTCCGGCGCCGGCATAGCCCCCGACGAGCCGGAGGTCAAAGGCCTGATCAAGCGGGCAGAGGAGACCTACTTCTCGCTCGGCAGTTCAGCCGGTGTAGCCGCTTGCGAGGTCGAGCGGGGATGGATGCGGAGGTTCTCCCCGAGCTGCGGCGACGTCAAGGAGATCGAGGATCGTTTGATCCAGATGCTCAAGAACGGTGACGAACGCGAAACGGTCATCCTCGATCCTTGGGTTCCAGGAGTCCTGGGAGAGTTCGGCAAAGACGCTGGCGGGGAGCTGGAAAAGTTGTCGAAAGAAGTACGCCGTCAAGCCAAGCAACGCCTTTCGGAGAAAGGCGAGCAAGGTGTGGCGCGCGTCTCCGAGGCCGTCGGGAGCGTGGAGGAGGCGAGCGACAACAAGGCCACTACTCCGGTCGTGGAGATGGGGGGCGAGTCGCGGCGGAAGCAGGCGCCCCTGGAACTGGCTGCTGCCTGACGCCTAAATCCCATCCAACTCCCGCCCCAGGTTGTCGAGGCAGTTGCTCCAGCCGGCTTCGTGTGAGTGGACCGATTCTGCGTCCGCGAGGCCGTTGTGGGTGAGGCGGACGGTGGTGGCCCCGTCGGCTTCCTCGAAGTCGAGCTCGATCAGGGTCTCGCGGCCTTCGTTGTCCCAGGTCCAGGTGAAGGCGAGGCGGGTCGGCGGGTCGATCTCGGTGTAGTGGCCGCCGCCGCCGTATTCGACGTCCTTGTCGGGGTCGCGCATGACGACGCGGATGGTGCCGCCGAGACGGAGGTCGACTTCGGCGGCGGCGGTCTCCCAGGCGTGTTCGCCGTGGAACCAGCGGCGCATCACCTCCTCGCTGGTCCAGGCCTCGAAGACCGCCTGGGCGGGCGCCTGGTAGGTGCGTTCGATGCGGAGGGTCTGGCCGCTGATCATCGGCCGGGCTCCCGGCGCCGGAGGTGGAGGGCGAGCCAGGCGCGGGCGGCGAGGAGGCCGCCGGCCGGGCCGGCCAGCGCCGGCAGCAGCTCCTCCAGCGGCACCCCTCCGATGTGACCGAGCGGGATCACGAGGCGGCCGCCTCGTCGTATTCGTCGTGGCGGTTCCACCAGGTGTAGGGCGGCGTCTGCGGGTAGCCCTCCGGGGAGTCCTCCCACTCCTCCTGGCGCCCCAGCGCGGTGATGTCGAGGTAGTTCCAGGTGCTGCCCATCTGCTCGTCGCCGCGGCCGTTGACGAAGTAGGTGCGGAAGACCCGGTCCTCGTCGTCGCGGTGGAAGGCGTTGGTGCCGTGCCATTCGCGGACGTCGTGGTCGGCGTCGAAGGAGTCGGTGATCGTGTACCAGGGGATCTCCCAGCCCATCCGCTCCTTCAGCCGGGCGATGTTCTCCTGGGGCGCCCGCGAGGCGAAGACGAGGGTGGTGTCGCGGGCGTTGAGGTGGGCAAGGTGGGAGACCTGGTCGGCGACCATCGAGCAGCCGGGGCAGCCCTTCTCGGGCCAGCCCTTGACGTCGGGGTCGTAGAAGAAGCGGTAGACGATCAGCTGGCGCCGCCCCGCGAAGAGGTCGAGCAGGCTCGCCGGCCCGTCCGGGCCCTCGAAGCGGTACTCCTGCTCGACCGCCAGCCGCGGCATCCGCCGGCGTTCGGCGGCCAGCGCGTCGCGGGCGCGGGTCAGCTCCTTCTCCTTGACCAGCAGCTCCTCGCGGGCGGCCTTCCACTCCTCGGCTGAGACAACCGGCGGCATCTTCATTTCGGCTCCTTCTCTTTCAGGTATTCGTCGACGACGTCGAACAGGCGCTCCCAGATCTCGCGCTGGCGCTCCATCCAGTCCGCCGCCCCCTCGAGCGCCTTGGGCTCGAGCGAGAGGCGGTGGGTCCGGCCCTCGACCACGCGGGTGACGACCCCGGTCTCCTCCAGCACCTTCAGGTGCTTGGAGATCGCCGGCTTGGAGACGCCGAAGTCGCGGGTGACTTCCCCGACCGTGGCCGGCCCGACGGCGAGGCGTTCGACGATTCCCCGCCGGATCGGGTGGGAGAGAGCCCTGAACGGATCGTTAACCATCTGGTTAACCATACACGCCACGAACGGCCAGCTCAACTCGTAACTGGAGTTAGGAGCTAATCGATATACACAGTGCTACGTGAGTGCAATATGTATATCGCTAGCCATTAGCAGCGCGAAATGATGGCGATAACGATATACGTAGTGCTATCCCCATGGGCAATGTATATCGATAGCCATGCTCGTATTCGCACTCGCACACGACGTCGATAGCCGGGTCTTTACGCTTCTCAGCCGTCTTAAAGACGTGGAGATCGTGCACGACTCTCCTCAAACCGTGCTGATAACGGAAGACGCGGTGTGCCGGGTGCGGCTCGAGCTCGTGGAGGCGGACGAGATCGGTGAGCGGGTACGAGCCGAGCGCGACGACGAGGTGCTGCTCGTCGTCAATGCGGTGCTGGACGACGACGCCGCCGCCATGCTGGAGGACGCCGGTCTCCGCTACATCGACGCCACCGGGCGGCACTGGTTGCGTGACTGGGCGCGTACGAAACGGGCCGGTGAGACGACGGCCACGGTGAAGGGAAAACGCAGGCTCTACCCGGCCAGCGTGCGACTCGCGCAGCTGCTCGCCGACCACCCGCACGAGCCCTGGACCGAGCGCGGGTTGGCGCGACGCGGCCAGACGACGCAGACGACCGCTCATAAATTGCTGGGCCGGCTGGAGGGAGAGGGGCTGCTGGAGCGCGAAGGGCGAGGGCCGAGCACCCAACGCCGAGTTCGGGACCCGTTCGCGCTGCGGAGCTGGCTGGCGCGGCAGGCGCGGCCGCGAAAGGTCACGCGTCTTACCTGCTTCGTCGAGAATCCCGAGTGGCCGCGCAAGCCGGTCGGGCGCGCTCTCGCCCTGACTGGAACCGCCGCCGCAGCCGCGATCGGGATGCCGGTCCTGACGCGGGAGGCGATCCGGACGGTGCGGGTGAGCGCCAGGCCCGAGGAGCTCGAGGACGTCCCGGAGGCTCTCGGCGGATTCCGCACCGAGAGGGGGTTCAACCTGATCCTGATCGCCGATCCGGACCGGCTCGCCTTCGTCGATGCCGCGACCAGGCCGGATGAGTGGCCGCTGGCGCCCCCAAGCCGGATCATGCTCGACCTCTTCCTGGAGCCTCGCGGCGAGGCCGCAGCCGAGGTGTTCCTCAGCCTCTGGGGCGATCGCGAGGGTTGGCGGTGAACGGAGAGCGGCAGCCACCCGAGGTGATGCAGGGAGAGCTGGCCAGCCTCGTCCACCTGCTGGGCGGGATGGCGCCGAAGCACCTGGTCGCCGTCGGCGGGCTGGTGCCACCGCTGCTGGTGCCAGAGGCGCCGAATCCGCACCGGGGCAGCGCCGACATCGACCTCTCGCTCTCGATGGCGATCACCAGAGGGGAGACGAGCGAGTACTACCGTTCCCTGGAAGCGACGATCGAGCCCTACTTCGAGCCGTTCGAAGCCGGCTTCCGCTGGCGTAAGCGCGAGGGTGTGGGAGGGGTGCGGCTACTCGTCGACTTCATGGGACCCGAAACCGAGGCCGTCCAGCTCGCAGACGGATCGCTGCAGTTGGAGGACCCTGTGGCGGCGGGAAACACCGGCGTGGTCCTGCGGCCCTACCCGCTCTCCGGCGCCGCGATCGTCGAGGAGGACGCGCGGTCGGTCGAGATCGAGCGCGTCCCGCTCGTCTACGCAGAGGGTGTCCATGCGGATGTCACGATCAGGCACACCGGGCCGGTCGGCTTCCTCGCCTCGAAGGCCGACGCGTTCACCACCAGGTCCGACGACAAAGACGGCTACGACGTCTCCTGGGTGTGCCTGAACGCCGGCGAGACCCCGGAGGAGGTGGCGGCGTGGGTGACCGAGTGCCCTGCGTTCAAGAACGAGTACTTCCAGGAGAGCGTGGCCAAGCTCCACAAAGCCTTCAAGGAGGTCACCTACCCCGGACCGAGTGGATACGCCCGGGAAATGAGCCGGGAGCCTGCCTCCGCCGGGGACGCCTATGACCACGACCGCAACGCCGCCTACCTGAGGGTCTCGAAAGTCATCGAGATCCTCAGGGAGCACCTTTGGCGATGAGCGGACGCTCGATCAGCGAGGCCCGTGCAGAGCTTGCGGAGCGTCTGCGCGAGCGGCTGCCTGAGATCCAGGCGGCGGTCGGAACTCGCGTCTATTCGATCTCCGACCCCCAGGAGGTCACCGATCCCGCTTACCTCGAGGGCCTCAAGGCCGCCCTGATCGCCGCCGTCGACTACCGGCTCGCCGTGCTCGAGAACGGAGAGCGGCAGGCGCCGCCCGCACCGCCGGTCCTGCTCGCCCAGGCCCGGCTGGATGCGCGCGACGGGGTGCCGCTCGACACCGTCCTGCGGCGCTATTTCGCCGGCAACGCCCTCTTCGGGGACTTCCTGGTCGAAGAGGCGGAGCGGGAGGAGGTCCCGAGCTCGACCCTTCGCCGTCTGCTCGCGGAGCAGGCGACGCTGGGCGACCGGCTGATCGCTGCGGTCAGCGAAGAGCACGCCCGCGAGGCGAAGACGCGGCCCCGCAACGCCGCCGACCGGCGGCGGGAGTGCGTCAAGGCGCTGCTCGCCGGCGAGCTCGTTGACCACTCCGAGCTTGGTTACGACCTCGACGCCCACCACCTCGGCCTGATGGCCAAAGGCGAGGGGGTGGAGGAGCTGCTGCGGGAGCTCGCGAGCAGGCTCGACCGTCGCCTCCTCGCCGTGCGGCGCGAGGAGGAGTCGAAGTGGGCCGGCTGGCTGGGCGGGACGCGCCAGCTCGCCGCCGAGGATGCGGTGCGGGCGCTGGCCGACATCGTCCCGGACGGAGTCTTCGTCACCCTCGGCGAGCCCGGCGAAGGCCTCGCGGGATGGCGGCTCAGCCACCACCAGGCGAAGACGGCGCTGGCGGTCGCCGAACGCAGGGGCACGCCCGTCGTCCGTTACGCAGACGTCGCCCTGCTCGCCGCGATTCTCCGCGACGACCTCGCCGCCAGCTCGCTGCGCCGGCTCTACCTGGAGCCGCTCGAACGCGGGCGGGACGGCGGCAAGGTCGCCCGCGAGACCCTGCGCGCCTACTTCGCCGCCGAGCGGAACGTCTCCTCGACCGCCGCCGCGCTGGGAGTCGATCGCCGCACGGTCACCAACCGCATCCGCGCCATCGAGGGTCTCTTCGACCGTCCCCTCGAGGACTTCGCCACGGACCTCGAGATCGCCCTGCGCCTCGACGACTGATTCGCCGCCGGCTTTCCTGGTGGCGAGCTGCCCGACCGGTTCGCCTGCACGCCTACTTCGTAGAGCCGCTATTCCCGCAGTCGGTCCGCCAGGCTCGTCAGCTCGCCCACGCTCGTCTCCAGCGCGGCCGCCAACCGCAGCAGGGTCGTGTAGCTCGGGTTCCTGACGCCGCGCTCGATGCCGCCGATCTGGGTCAGGTCGGTGCCGGCGCGCTCGGCCAGCTGCTCCTGGCTCAGCTCGGCCTCGAGGCGGAGGCGACGGACGGCCTCGCCGAGGGCGGCGTGCTCAGGGGAGCGGGGTTTGCTGCGGCGCGGGGGCGGCATCGCGCCCCGGAGCCTCTCTATTAAAAGAAGTCGTTGTTAGGGTATTTATGCCTTAAGCTCAAGCGGCGGAAAGGTGCCACCGACTTCTTCAGAGCTGATCAGCGCCGTCAGCCACCCTCTGCGGCGGCGGATTCTCTTCGCCTATCTGGAGGGAACAGTCGAGTGCGCTTCGGCGAGTGAGCTGGCGAGCACGATGGATCAGCAGGTGGGACAGGTCGCCTACCACCTGAAGGCGCTGGGGAAAGGCGACATCCTGCGGCCGGTCCGGAGCGGCAGCGGCCAGGAGGCGGCGAACGCCCACTACGGCTGGACGCTCGGGGTAGAGGCGGAGTGGCTACGGCTGGTTCTCGAAGTCTGGGCGGACCTGGATGTCTCCAGATAGGAGGTGGACGGGTCAGTTCCTCCTAGACTGCTGCGATGCCGCCGCTGCTCGAGCGCCTCGGGGTGGAAGCGCCAGTCGTCCAGGCAGGGATGGGCGGCGGGCTCAGCCGCCACGAGCTGGCGGCGGCGGTCTCCGAGGCCGGCGGCCTGGGGACGATCGCGGTCAACGGCGCCGCGGCGATCGGCCGCGAGCTGGCGCTGGCGCGGGCGCTGACCGGGCGCCCGCTCGCGGTCAACCTGCTGCTGCCGTTCGCCCGCGGCGACTGGTTCGCCGCCGCCGCTGAGGCGGACGTCGTCGTCACCTTCTGGGGCAGGCCGCGTCGCCGCACCCCGGGCGTCTGGATCCACCAGTGCGGGTCCGTCGCCGAGGCACGTGCGGCGCAGGCGGCGGGAGCGGACGCCGTGATCGTCCAGGGAGTGGAAGCGGGCGGCCACGTGCGCGGCTCCGTCCCGGCGCTGCAGCTGCTGGAGGAAGTGCGAGGCGCGTTGCCGGCCGGCTACCCCTTGCTGCTCGCGGGCGGCATCGCCGAGAGGGGGGACGTGCGGACGGCGCTCGAGGGAGGGGCGGTCGCCGCGGTCGCCGGGACCCGCTTCCTCCTCTCGGAGGAGAGCCGCGCCCACCCGACCTACAAGCAGCGCCTGCTCGACGCCCGGCAGACGATCCTCACCGAGCTGTTCGGCGCCGGCTGGCCGGCTCCGCACCGGGTCGTCCCCAATGCCGCGACGGAGAGGTGGCTGCGTGGAGATCCCCGCGGCCCGCGGGCGAACCGGCTCCTCAACGCGCTGTTGGCGCCGGGTGCCCGCTACGCGCCGCCCTCGCTGCAGGCTCGGATGGCCCGCGCCCAGCACCCCGGCAGCCGCCTGCTCTCCCCCGCGGGGCCGACCGACGACGGCCCGCCGAAGCTGGTCGACGCCGGGCCCCTCTACGCCGGCGAGACGGTGGGGAGGATCGACGAGATCAGGCCCGCCGGGGCACTCGTCCGCGAGCTCGCCGGCTGACACGGCGGTTCCATGCCGAGCGGCGGGCCGAGCTGGCGGGCCTGGGACAATGACCGGAATGAGCGGGGGGCAGATCCTGCAGATTGCCGAGACCTCGATCGGCCCGGGCCGCTGCGAGCTGCAGCTCGAGGGCGAGCTGGACCTCTGGAGCGTGGAGCGTCTGCAAGCGGTTCTCCAGCGGGTCGCGGGGGAGAACGAGGCGATCCTCGTCGCGCTGCAGAGCTGCCAGTTCGTCGACTCCACCGGCATCGCCCTCTTCCTGCAGGTGCGGCGCCAGCTGGAAGACAAAGGAGGCCGGCTCGTCCTCTACGGTTGCTCCGACCAGGTGCTGCGGATCTTCACCGTCGCCGGCCTGACCGAGGCCGGCATCGTCTTCGACAACCGTGACGAGGCGATCGCCGAGTTAGCGGTGGTCGAGTAGCTATTCGACGACGACTTTGGCCTTCATGAAGGGGTGGATCTTGCAGTGGTAGGCGAAGGTTCCCCGCCTGCTGAACTGCACCGCCGCCGAGGTCCCCGGCGCGATCCGTTTGGTGTCGAACCCGGCGCCGGTAGCGGTGTGGGGAACGTCGCTGGCGTTGGCGAAGGAGACGCGGGCGCCGCGGTTGACCTTCAGCATCGCCGGCTTGAAGGCGAAGTTCTTGATCTGCACCGTCTTGGCGGCGCTGGCCGTTCCGGTGGCGGCGAGCAGGAGCGCCACGGTCAACACCCAGACCCTGAGTCGTTGCATTGGAGTCGTCATCGCCCGGGATACGGCCGCAACCGGCCAGGGGTTCAACCGGGGCTCCGGCGAGCAATAATGATCCCTACGGGCGGTTAGCTCAGTTGGGAGAGCACTTCCCTTACAAGGAAGGGGTCACTGGTTCGAGCCCAGTACCGCCCATGTGGACCGTCGAATCCACATCCGGCAAGAGATGGTCGAGCGCCTCTTCGAGGCCGTGTCGAGTGGCGACGCGGACAGGGTGCTGGAGTTGCTGCACTCGAAAGTCGAATGGACGCCCACGGTTTGGAGCGGGGAACCGATGTATCGCGGCCAGGAAGGCGTGCACCTCTGGCTCTCCCAGTTCGGCGAGGAGATAGAGCACCTCGACATCAAGGTGCAGAAGGTCGTCGCTGGCGGCGACCGCGCCGCTGCCCTCGGAATCGTCTTCGACACCCGCGGCGAACGTACATTTGTCGTCGAGGTCCCCTGGAGCTTTGAGATGGAGGAAGGGCTCTTCCGCCGCGGCCGCGCGCACGGCACCTGGGAGGAAGCGCTGGAGGCGGCGGGTTTGGCCGAGCCGCTCTAGCTCGACCTCGCCTCAGCCGAACGCCTCCACCGCCAGCACCCCCGCGACAACCAGGCCGATAGCGGCGATCGAGATCCGCAGCGGGTCGCTGGGGATGCGGCGGGCGTAGTAAGCGCCGACGCGCCCGCCGGCGAAGGACGAGACCATGATCGTCACCGCGTAGCGCCAGTCGACCGGCGCGAGGAAGGCGAAGACGAGGGCGGCGAGGAGGTTCGAGCAGCCGGCGAGGAGGATCTTGATCGCGTTGAGGTGCTGGAGGGTGTCGGCGACGAAGAGGGCGAGCAGGGCGAGGACGAGGATGCTGACCGCCGAGCCGAAGTAGGCCTGGTAGGCGCCGCAGAAGGCGATGCCGACGAGGAGGAAAGGGGAGCGTTCGTTGCCGGCGTGGGCGATGTGAGGGGTGAGGCGGGGCTGGAGCAGCAGCAGCAGGCAGGAGCCGGCGATCAGCACCGGGACGATCGCTTCGAAGGCCTGGTCGGGGGTGAGGAGGAGGGCCGCCGAGCCGGCGAGCGCCCCGAGCAACAGCGGGGCCAGGAGCCGGACGAAGCGCTCGCCCTGCTCGCGCAGGAGGTCCGCGTAGCCGAGGGCGCCGCCGACGGAGGCGGGAACGATCCCGACCGTGTTGGTGACGTTGGCCGAGAGCGGTGGCAGTCCCAGCGCCACCATGGTCGGGAAGGTGATCAGTGCGCCGCCGCCGGCGATCGAGTTCGCCGCCCCCGCCGCGGCCCCGGCCGCCGCGACGGCGATCAGCTCAAGCAGCACCCGTGATGTGGGGGGTGGAGGTACCGCCGCGGCGCTTCTCGTGCTGGGTGACGAGGTCGAAGAAGACGTCGTTGCGGCCGCGGCGCATGCGGCGGGGGAAGGCGCGGCGGGCGCGGCGGTGGCCAGCCGCGATCGTCCGGAACGACCGCTCGTGCGCCGGGCTCCAGGGAATCCCGAAGATCTCTCGCACGCGTTCGGGCAGCGTCCCCTTGATCACCAGGTTCTGGACGGCGATGTTGCCCCGGGCCGAGCGCGGCACCGGCTGCTCGAAGGCGACCAGCGGCGCCATCTCCAGCGCGTGCGGCGTGGCGTGGAGGTCGGGCGAGGCGAGCTTCGCCTGCCACCAGTGGTCGAACTCGCCGTAGGTCGCCGGCACCGCCTCGGGCGGGAGGCCGAAGAGCTCGCCGAAGCGGACGTAGTCCTGCCAGAGCGCTTCGCGCTCTCCGTCGCCAAGCGGTCTCACCATCGTCTCGTACATCGCCCGGCCCGAGTCGGCGATCACCGCCAGCGTCCACAGCATCAGCTCCGGGTCGAAGGCCGAGTAGGCGCTGCCGGCGGGATGGGCGCCGGCCGCCTCCGGCAGCTCGCCGTTGATCCGCTCGTGCAGCCGGTGCACCGCCGCCAGCGCCTTGTCGGCTTCGGCTTTGCTTCCGAGGAAGACCGTCTCCTGGATCTTCGCGGTGCGGGCCAGGCGGGTGAAGGGGTGGTCGCCGGCGTTGGTGCTGAGCATCGTGCCGGTGTAGGTGAGCGGTTCCAGGGCACCGATCAGCAGGGCCCGCTGCCCGTACAGCAGGCCTACAGACCTCTCCCCGTGAACCCGCCGAGCCATCGATCGGCCCGGCGGAAAGCAATGGTGGTCGCTCACTGGCCGACTGGCCAAGACTCTATCGGCATTCCTGGCCATCTGGCCAAAAATGCTACTCGGTGCTCTCCCGGCTCATCGCCACCAGCGCCGCGCCGGAGCCCGGAGCCTCGACCAGGCCGCGCAGCTCGTGCGCGGCGAAGATCTCGTCGAGCTCCTCACGGGTCAGCGTCTCGCGCTCCAGTGCCAGCACCGCCAGGTGGTCGAGCACCTCGAGGTTGGCGGAGAGCAGCGCCCGCGCCCGGCGGTAGGCCTCGCTCGCCAGCGTCATCGCCGCCTGGTCGACCTCGCGCCGGGTCTGGTCGGAGACGGCGTAGTCGTCGGTGGGGAGGGCGATCGGCGCCGGGCCGTCGTGGTCGCGGGGGACCCCCATCCCGAACTGGGTGACCATCTGCTTGCAGACCATGTGGACCCGGTTGAGGTCGTCGGAGGCGCCGGAGTAGGTCTCTCCCAGCACCACCTCCTCGGCGGCGCGACCGCCGAGCAGCGTCACCACCTCGTCGAGCAGCTCGTCGCGGGACTTCAGGTAGCTGTCCTCCTGCGGCGAGTGGGCGACGAAGCCGAGCGCCGGCCCGCGCGGGACGATGCTGAGGATCTCCGGCGGGTCGAGCCCGAGCAGGCGGCGGCAGAGCGCGTGGCCGGCCTCGTGGTAGGCGACGATCCGGCGCTCCTTGGCGTTGAGGCGGCGCGCCTGCTGGGAGCCGACCGCCTGGCGCAGCAGCGCCTCGTCGAGGTCCTCGCGGGTCATGTAGAAGCGGCCGGCGCGGCCGGCGATGATCGCCCCCTCGTTGAGCGCGTTGGCGAGCTGGGCGCCGGTCATCCCGGTGGTCTTGCGGGCGACGTCGCCGAGGTCGAGGTCGGGCGCCAGCGGCTTGTTCTTGGCGTGGCTGCGGAGGATCGCCTCGCGACCCCGGCGGTCGGGCGGGGAGACCAGCACCAGGCGATCGAAGCGGCCGGGGCGCAGCAGCGCCCTGTCGAGCTTTTCGACGTGGTTGGAGGCGGCGATCACGATCACCATCCCCGGGTCTTTCTCGAACCCGTCGAGCTCGACCAGCAACTGGTTCAGTGCCTGCTCGCGCTCGCTGGTGCCGCCGTCGCCGCCGCCGGAGCTGCGGGAGCCGCCGATCGCGTCGAGCTCGTCGATGAAGATCACCGCGCGCCCGGACTTGCGCGCCTCCTTGAAGAGGCGGCGGATGCGGGCGGCGCCGCGGCCGACGAACATCTCGACGAAGCTGGAACCCGAGGCGGCGTAGAAGTCGACCCCGGCCTGGGCGGCGACCGCGCGGGCGAGCATGGTCTTGCCGGTCCCGGGGGGCCCATGGAGGAGGACGCCGCGGGGCGCCTGGGCGCCGAGGGCGGAGAAGCGGTCCGGTTCGCGCAGCCAGGCGGCGACGTCCATAAGCTCCTCTTTGGCGGCGTCGACCCCCTGCACCTGCTCCCAGAGGACGACCCCGGCGCGGCTGGCCTTCACCGTCTCCGGCTTGGTCGTGCCGAGCATCCCCCGCGTCATTTTCAGGAAGACGAAGAGCAGCAGCGCCATGAAGAAGACGCCGAAGACGGGATACCAGTTGAAAAAGAATTCCTGTATGCCAGTGGTCATCGATTCAGTGTGGAGACAAATGTGCGATTTACCCATCGCACATCCGTCCAAATTGACGCGGAAGGGCTAAAGGTTCAGAAATGGAGACGAGGAAGACGGTCACCGCAGCGGAGCTGAAGGCGCAGATCGAGGCAGAACGGCAGGGGCGGCCGTTCCTCGTCCTCCGCGATGGGGAGGGGGCGCAGGCGATCCTGCCGATCGCGACGAACGCCGAGCTCTGGGTCGGGCGCAGTCCCTCGGCTGATGTGCGTCTCGGGTGGGACGAGGAGGTCTCGGCGCTGCACGCGCAGATCGAGGTGGTGCGGGACGAGTGCACGCTGGTTAACGACGGCCTCTCCCGCAACGGTTCCTTCGTCAACGAGGAGCGGGTGCACGGCCGTCGCCACCTGCGCGACGGCGACGCGCTGCGGTTCGGGCGGACGACGGTCCTCTATCGCCGGCCGGGCGAGGACGCGCCGGAGGCGACCGCGATCGCCGGTGAGCTGCCGGCCGCGGCGACGGTCTCTCCGGCGCAGCGCAAAGTCCTCGTCGCCCTCTGCCGTCCATATAAGGACGGCGACTCGTTCGCGACCGCGGCGACGAACCAGCAGATCGGCGAAGAGCTTCATCTCAGCGTCGACGCGGTCAAGACCCACATGCGGGCGCTGTTCGAGAAGCTCGGCGTCGGCGACATCCCGCAGAACCAGAAGCGGGTGGCGCTGGTCGAACGGGCGCTGCAGAGCGGGATCGTCAACCGGCGCGAGTTGTAGCCGGGGTGAGGAGGTTCACCCCTGGGGTCCCTGGGAGCGGGGGGCGATCCGGGCGAACCTGGGTCCACGACATCAAGTCGACCAACCCAGACCCAGGAGGAACCCAAGATGAACGCTCACACCACCAAGACCCGCAACACCATCGTCAACAGGATCAGCCGCACCGGCATCCTCGCCGCGATCGCGGCCGTCGCGATGATGATCGCCCCGGCGCTCGGCGCCGCAGCTCCGGTCAAGTTCGGCTCCCTGCTCAACCCGACGGTGCAGCCGTCCAACTCGCTCCCCGGGCTCAAATGCAGCCAGGAAGCCCCGGGCCCCTGCACGATGGTTCAGAACGAAGCCTACGGTCGCCCGGATGGCGGCGAGCTCGCCCCGAAGACCGGCACGATCAAGAAGATCAGGGTCATCGCCGGCGGCCCCGGCAGCTTCAAGCTCCAGATCGCAAAGGTGAAACGCTCGACTCTGTTCGGGACGAACGAGGCGAAGGTCGTCTACAACGGCCCCCGGCTCAGCTACCAGGGCCAGACCGAAGCCAACGAGGAAAGCGGCAGCTACCGGGTCGAGAGCTTCGACGTCAACGTGCCGGTGAAGAAGGGCCAGCAGCTGGCGCTCAAGGGCAACATCACCTCGATGATCCGCTGCTCCTCGGGCGGCGACAACACCCTCATCTACACCCCCTCGCTGGGCAGTGCCTTCCGCCCCGCGACCGAGACCGACGGCTGCTGGATCCTGTTGGAAGCAGTGATCCGCTAGGCCTCACTACACCGAGACCGCAAAAACCATCCCTGAAGGATGGTTTTTGCGGTCTCGCGTTATTTCTCGACCTGCGAGCCCCCGACTATGGCGTCCTCGCCTGAATCGCCGAAGACGATCCAGGCCTTGTTGCCGCCGTCGTAGTCGGGGGCCCAGAGCTTCAGCGTCGCCGGGCGACCCCAGACCGTCACCTCCTCATCCCCGGTCGAGTCGAGACCGCGCCAGATCCGCACGAACGGGTTCTGCTCCCACTCGGCCGCAATCGTCGTCGGCTCCTTGTGGCCGGGGTGGACGGTGGTGTTCGGCGGCAGCTCCATCAGCCGCATCACCGAGGCCTGGAGGTCGGCGAAGCCGCTGGCGCCGGGAGCCATCGTGCCGCCGACCGTGCCCTTGAAGAGGACGTCAGCGGTGAAGACGTCAGAGTTGTTGACGAGGAAGGCGAGGTGGCCGGCGGCGTGGCCGGGGGTGAGGAGGGCTTCGATCTCGAGCCCGCCCGCCTCGAGCCGATCGCCGTCGCCGAGGATGAATTCGACCTCGTCGTCGAGCTCGGCCGCGGTCGCCTCGTGCGCCACCAGCGGCGGGTTGCCGAGCCGCGCCCGCGCCTCGGCGAGGCCGGCGACGTGGTCGGGATGGGGGTGGGTGACGAGGACGTGGGTGATCTCGATCCCGTCGCGCTCGGCCCGCTCCAGCAGCGGCCCGAGTTCTTCGTTGCCGTCGATGAGGACGCCGGTCCCCCGCTCGGGGTCGGCGACCAGGTAGGCGTTCGACAGCCAGTTCGGGTTCTCGGTCCTCTCGACGATCACTGCTCCTCCTCGTTCCGCATTGGGGTGTCTGAGGTTAACCCCCATATGTGTGGGCCAAGCTCAGACACGCCCGGAGCTACGCCGCGGCGCGGGTGGCGCTGCCCTCGAGCAGGGTGCGGGCGACGAGCTCGGGGTCGTCCCAAGTGGGGGTGTGGCCGACGCCGGGGAGGACGAGGAAGCGCGCGCCCGGCGGGCGGCGGTGCGACTTCGGCGGGCCGACGAGCCGGTCGCGCTCGCACCAGGCGATCGTCACCGGAACGTCCTCCGGATACCCGCTCGGATCGAAGACGTGGCTGCGCATCGCCCGGTTGGCGGCGTCGTAGCCCTCGCCGTCGAGCCAGCCGAGGACGAGCGCCCTCGCCGCATCCGGCGGGATCCGCTCCGGGTGGGCGGCGATCGACTGGAAGGCGGCGCGGCGGGTGGCGGGGATCTGGAGAGCAGCGGAGACGAAGGGCCGCGCCGCCTTCACCCAGGGCGAGCCTCGCAGCAACATCCGGGCGCCGCCCCCGGCCGGTTCGCCCAGCGGCCGCGCCCAGAAGCCCGCGGGGGAAAGGGTCGTGACCGAGGCCGCCCAGCCGAACCGGCCCATTTCCAGCGCCACCCAGCCGCCGAGCGAGTTGCCGGCGACGTGGGGGCGATCGACCCCGTTGCGCACGCACTCCTCATGGACGGCGCGGGCGAGGTTCGCCGCGGTCGGCTCTTCGCCCTCCGGCAGCGGCGGCGTCCCCCCGAATCCCGGCATGTCGACCGCGTGCACCTCGCGCTCGCCCTCGAGCAGCGGGATCACCGGCTCCCAGATGGTGCGGGTGCCGCCGAGGCCGTGGATCAGCAGCAGGTCGGGCTTGGCGCTCACCGCGCCCCCGGCTTGGCGAAGAGCGCTTGCACGTCGCCGATCCGGCGCTCGCGGAAGCCCGCCTCCGAGGAGCTCAGGTAGAAGTCCCAGAGCCGCCGGAAGCGCTCGTCGTAGCCGTGCGAGCGCAGCCGCTCCCAGGCGTCGAAGAAGCGCTCCCGCCACTCCGCCAGCGTCGGCGGGTAATGCGCGGTGATGTCGTCGATCCAGACCTGCCGCATGCTGGTGACCCGCTCCAGGCAGCCGCTGATCAACCCCTCCGAGGGCAGGCAGCCGCCGGGGAAGACGTGGGTGTTGGCGAAGCTCTTCGCGCCCTTTTCGATCTCGTAGATGCGGTCGTCGATCGTGATCGCCTGCAGCAGCATCAGCCCGTCGTCCGTGAGCAGCCCGTCGCAGCGGCGGAAGAAGTCGTCGAAGTACTGCCAGCCGACCGCCTCGATCATCTCGACGCTGACGAGGCGGTCGTAGTGGCCCTCGAGGTCGCGGTAGTCCTGCAGCAGCACGGTGACCTGGTCCTCCAGCCCGGCCTCGCTGACGCGCTGACGCGCCAGCTCGTACTGCTCGCGGGAGATCGTCGTCGTCGTCACCCGGCAGCCGCTGCGGCGTGCGGCGTGGATCGCCATCCCGCCCCAGCCGGTGCCGATCTCCAGCAGGTGGTTCGACGGGCCCAGTCGCAGGTGGTCGCAGATGCGGTCGAGCTTCGCCAGCTGCGCCTCCTCCAGGCTCGCCGCCTGGTCGGGGAAGTAGGCGCAGCTGTACATCATCCGTTTGTCGAGGAAGGAGGCGAAGAGGTCGTTGCCGAGGTCGTAGTGGGCGGAAATGTTGCGGCGGGCGCCGACCGGGGTGTTCTCGGGGACGAGGTGGCGGAGGCGGTGCCAGAGGGCGCGGGGCCGGACGATTGCGCCGCGGACGCCGTCGAGGCCGTGCAGCTCGCGGGCGGCGATCCGGATCAGGGAGACGAGGTCGTCGGTCTCCCAGCGGCCCTCGACGTAGCTCTCGCCGAGGCCGACGCTGCCGCGCAGCGGCCCGCGCCAGGCGGCGGGGTCGTTGATCTGGACCCTCGCCGTCAGTTCCGCGTCGGGCGGACCGAAGCTGCGTTCGCGGCCGCCTTCGATCACGTCGATGCGCCCGCTGTGGACCCGGCCGAGGACGGCGCCGACGCCGGCGCGTGCGAGCGCGTCCCTCATGGCGAGACGAACCCCCGCGGGCGGCTCCCCTCCGGGTGCGGGTGGTACTTCGCTCCCTTCAGCTTCAGTCGCAGCGACTGCGCGTAGATCTTCGCCACCACCTGCAGCGACATCGCCGGGTAGCGGGCGAGCAGGCCGGTGAGGGTGCGGCGGCTGAGCGGGCGCCGGCGCAGGCTGAGGGTCGCGTCGAAGCTCTTGCCCTCTCCCTCACGGGGGCGCGACTCGATGTGGGCGAGGAGGCGGTCGCCGGGTTCGGCGGCGCGGAAGGAGTAGGTCTGGTCCATGCCCATCAGCGGGGAGACGTGGAAGGTCTTCTCGAGCTCCTCGCCGAGGACCGTACCGCGGCGCTCTCCCCGTGCCAAGACGTAGGGATGGCGCTCGCCCCAGGGGATGTTCTGCACGTCGGCCACGACTGCATCTACCCGCTCGGCGGCGGTGTCGAAGCAGTAGTAGAAGGAGACGGGGTTGAAGGAGTGGCCGAAGTAGCGCAGGCCGGCGAGGAGGCGGACGGGGCCGGCGGGGCGGTCTCCGGTCGCGGCCTCGACCGCGTCGCGGGTGCACTCCGCGAGCGGCTGCGCCGGGTCGCCCATGAAGTCCTCGCGGCGGAAGCGGGCGAGGGCGCGCCGGCGGGCCGAGAAGAACGGAAAAGGATCGAGCACCCCCGGCAGCTCCTCCAGGTCCAAGTACATGAGGAAGAGCGGATAGCGGAACGAGTGCTCGACCGGCTCGAAGCGCCGGTGCCGGATCCAGCCCTCGTATGCGGCCGAGGCGCTCACGCCGCCAGCTCCCTCGTCGTTTCCACCTTTTGTGCCCCTACAGGGGCCTCAATGGTGGAAACGACGCTGGGCCGAGCGATCTCCTCGCAGACCCGCAGTCCGCTGACTACCCCGTCCTCGTGGAAGCCCCAGCCCCAGTAGGCGCCGCAGAAGTGGGTGCGGCGGGCGCTGCCCGAGATCTCCGCGTGGCGGGCCTGGGCGGCGACGCCCTCCTTGGTGTAAACGGGATGGTCGTAGGAGATGCGGCGGATCACCTTCGCCGGGTCGATCCGCTCGCCCTGGTTGAGGGTGACGAAGTAGTGGCGGTCGGCTCGCAGCCGCTGCAGGTTGTTCATCCAGTAGGTGACGGTCGACCCCGCCGCCGGCTCGGAGCTGAGGTGGAAGTTCCAGCTCGACCAGGCGGCGCGGCGGCGCGGCATCAGCGCGGCGTCCGTGTGGAGGACGGCTTCGTTGCGCTGGTAGGGGATCGCGCCCAAGACCTCGCGCTCGGCCGCGCTCGGGTCGCCGAGCAGCGCCAGCGCCTGGTCGGAGTGGGCGGCGATCACGACCTGGTCGAACTCCTCGCTCTCGCAGCCCTCGGCCTCGATCCGCACCCGATCCGGCAGTCGCTCGATCCGCCGCACCGGCGCCCGCAGCCGCACCCGATCGCGCCACGGCGCCGCGATCGCCTCGACGTAGCTGCGGGAGCCGCCGCCCACCGTCCGCCACTGCGGCCGGTTGCGGAGCGCATACATCCCGTGGTTCTCGAAGAACTCGGCCATGAAGCTGGCCGGGAAGCTCCACATCTGCTCCGGGTCGGCGGACCAGACCGCGGAGGCCTGGGGGACGATCAGCCGCTCGATGAAGTGGCGGGAGAAGCCCTTCTGCTCGAGCCAGTGGCCGAGCGAGGGGGCGGTCCCGTTCATCCCGATCAGCGCCCGCGCCTCGCGGTTGAAGCGGCGCCAGTCGCGCAGCATCCCGAGGAAGGTGGGACTGACGAGGTGCGCGGGGCGGGCGAAGAGGCCCCAGGGCGTGCCCGAATACTCGAAGCGGCCGAGTCCGTCGGCGACGGAGAAGCTCATGTGCGAGGGCTGCGACGCCACTCCCAGCTCCGCCAGCAGCGCTTCGAAGCTGGGGTAGTTGCGGTCGTTGAAGACGATGAACCCGGTGTCGATCCAGTGGGTCCCGTCGGCGGCCTCGACCGGGACCGTGTTGGAGTGCCCGCCGATCCGCTTGCCCGCCTCGTAGACGACGATCTCGTGCTCGGGGTGCAATCGGTGCGCGGCAACCAGCCCCGAGACGCCGGTTCCGACGATCGCGATCTTCATCGCTTATCTCTACGGGACGATTTGACGATCGGTTGCATCGGGTCGTTAAAGCGGTACCCGCAGCGTCTCTCCCACTACCGTGTTGGCACAGACGTGGGTCCCCGAAGTCAAAGGAGACGCGGCGCGCTGGCGCTGCTCGCTGCCGTCGCCGCGCTTGCGGCGGCCGTGCTCGCGTCTGCCGGCGCGACCGCCGACACCGGCGGCGCCGGCCAGGTGGAAAGCGGCGGCAACGTCAGCAACACCGCCTTCGACCGCCAGGGGCAGTGGATTTGGTATGTCTCCCGCTCTGAGGGCGGCAGCATCGGCGGGATCGTCGCCCGCGCCAAGCGCAACGACATCGGCACCGTCTACATCAAGTCCGGCGACGGGACCAACTACTGGGGTCAGTTCAGCCGCGGCCTCGTCCAGGCGCTGCACCGCGCCGGGCTCAGCGTCTGCGCCTGGCATTTCGTCTACGGCGACAACCCGGTCGCCGAGGCGCGGGTCTCGGCCGCGGCGGTGCAGCGGGGGGCGGACTGCTTCGCGATCGACGCCGAGGCCGACTACGAGGGCAAGTACGCCGCCGCCGACCGTTACGTGCGGACGCTGCGGGCGCGGATCGGCGACACCTTCCCGCTCTCCCTCGCCGCCTTCCCGTATGTCGACTACCACCCGTCCTTCCCCTACTCGGTCTTCCTCGGCCCGGGTGGCGCGACCTACAACCAGCCGCAGATGTACTGGAAGACGATCGGGACCTCGGTCCGCGAGGTCTACGAGCACACCTACCTCTACAACCGCGTCTACGGCCACCCGATCTACCCGATCGGCCAGACCTACGAAGCGCCCGGCAGCGCCGGGATCAAACTCTTCCGCCGCTTCGCCGCCAGCTTCGGCGGGCTGCCCCCGAGCTGGTGGTCCTGGCAGGAGACCGCGGGCCGGGAGTGGGGGGCGCTAGGCGCCGACAGCGCCCTGCAGCCGGTGCCGAACTATCGCCAGGAAGTCGTCCACCCGCTGCTGAAACGCAAAAGCAAGGGCGACCTCGTGGTCTGGGCGCAGCAGCACCTCGTCGCCGCCGGCGCCGATCTGCCGGTGACCGGGTTCTTCGGCCCCAAGACCGCCCGCGCAGTGCGGGCCTTCAAGGAAGCCCGCGGCATGCCCGCCAACGCCATCGTCGACACCGACACCTGGGAGCAGCTGCTGGTCTTCACTCCCTACCGCCCGAGCTGGGCGCGGGTGCGAGCCCGGCCGGGCGCCTCGGCGACCCGCGCCCGCCCGGCGACGAGGCCGCTCTCGGCGCGGCTGCCGGCAAGGGCCTACGAGATCCTGCCCAAACCCTGAACGTCGTTTCCACCATTCGAGCCCTTATAGGGGCACAAAAGGTGGAAACGATGAGGAGTTAGGCGCTGATTCGGGTGACGAGCCGGCCGAGCGTCGGCGACTCGATCGCGACCTCGTCGCCGTCGGCGAGCCAGACCCGCGGCTGGCGGCCCATGCCGACGCCCTCGGGGGTACCGGTGGAGACGACGTCGCCGGGCTCGAGCGTCATCAACTTCGAGAGCTGGGCGAGCAGCTGCGGGATGCTGAAGATGAGGTCGTCGGTGGAGCCGTTCTGCATCTCCTCGCCGTTGAGGGTGAGCCGGATCGCGATCTCCCCGGGCGCGCCGGCCTCGTCCGGCGTCACCAGATAAGGACCGCAGGGAGCGGAGCCGTCGAAGACCTTGCCCGCCATCCACTGCGGCGTCGCCCCCTGCAGGTCCCGGGCCGAGAGGTCGTTGAGGAGCGTGTAGCCGGCGATGTGGTCGAGCGCATCGGTCTCATCCACATCCTTGGCCTGCTTGCCGACCACGAACGCCACCTCCGCCTCGTAGTCGGTCTTCCCCGTCGGCACCCGCACCGTCGCCCCGTCTGCCACCAAGGCGTTGGGGTACTTGGCAAAGACCGTCGGTATCTCCGGCAGCCCTTCGACATCGACCCCGACCTCGGCCGCATGCTTCCGGTAGTTCAGCCCGATGCAGACGATCTTGTCCGGATCCGGGATCGGTGGCAGCAACTGCACGGCAGAGCGGGGGTGGGAGGGAGCGCCCGTGTCGCCGAGGCGGCCACGTAGATCATCGACTCGGTCTGCGGCGATCAACTCACGCAGCGAACCGCGGTGTGGCTCTCCGAGCAGCGCCCATGCATCGACAACCCGGTCATCCTCAAGCACTCCGGCCCGCGGCCCATCTCCAGCATCAAACGACACCAGCCTCACGCGCCGCAGCCTAGACCGAACGCAGTTGTCCCCGCATACCGGGGACAACTGCGTTGCGTCTTTCGTTAAGCCTTCGCCGGCTCCGGTTCGACCTCGAACGCCGTGTCGACCAGCGTCTCGCGTTCGATGTCACCCTCGCGGACGAGCCACAACGCGAACACGGCTCCGGCGAAGGACAGCAACGCTCCCAGCAGGAGGATCTCGTTGAGCCCGTGGAGGAAGCCCTGTTCCGCTGCATTGCGGGCTGCGTCCCGGGCTCCCTCCGGCAGCCCGGTGACCGCCTGCGGCAGCGCCCCCGAAGAGGTGGCCTCGACCAGCTCGCGGGCCTGCTGCCCGTCGAGCGAGCCGCCGGCGACCTCCTGCGTCTTCGAGGCGCCGGAGCCGAGGAAGATCGCGCCCCAGGCGGCGATCCCGACCGCGATCCCGACCTGGCGGAAGGTGTCGTTGATCCCGGCGGCCATCCCGCTCTGCTCCTTCGGGACGACGCTGAGGGCGACGTCGGCGATCACCGGGTTGAGCAGACCGACGCCGATGCCGCTGAGCAGGAAGCCGAGCAGCAATGCGGTCCACTCCGAGTCCAGCTTCAGCCCGGACATCAGCAGCAGGCCGACCCCGGTCAGCGCCAGGCCGGCGCTCATCAGGTAGCGGGCCTTGACCTTCGCCAGCGCCATCCCGGCCATCGGCGCGACGATAAACGAGGCGATCGTGATCGGCAGGTAGCGCAGGCCCGCTTCGACCGGCGAGTGGCCGAGGAAGCTCTGCAGGTAGAGGGTCAGGTAGAGGAACAGCGCGAACATCGAGCCCGAGACCGCGAAGGCGGCGAGCTGGACGCCGGTGAAGGCGCGGCGGCGGAAGAAGCCGAGCGGCAGCATCGGCTCGGCGACCCGGCGCTCGATCGCGATGAACGCCGCCAGCAGCACCGCGGCGCCGGCGAACGAGGCGACGATCTCCACGCTGCCCCAGCCGGCGGCGTTGCCGCGGACCAGCGCCAGCACGAGGAGGAAGAGCCCGAGCGAGAAGGTGACGAGGCCGCCCCAGTCGATCCGGGTTGCGTTCGGGTCGCGCGACTCGGCCAGCTTCCAGTAGGTGACGGCGATCGCGGCGACGCCGATCGGGACGTTGATCAGGAAGACCGACTCCCAGCCGAAGCCGTCGGTCAGCAGGCCGCCGACCAGCGGGCCGATCGCGACCGCCATCCCGATCGTGCCGCCGTAGATCCCCATCGCCATCCCGCGTTCGGGGCCGCTGGGGAACTCCTGGGCGACCAGCGCCAGGGAGACGGCGAACATGATCGCGCCGCCGATGCCCTGCAGGCCGCGGGCGACGTTGAGGAAGGTCGGGTCGGGTGCGAGCGCGCAGAGCAGGGAGGCGACGGCGAAGACGCCGAGGCCGACCGCAAACACGCGCCGGCGGCCGAGCCGGTCGGCGAGCGAGCCCGCGGTCAGGACCAGCGCCGCCAGCGAGAGGGCGTAGGCGTCGATCACCCACTGCAGGTCGGTGAAGCTGCCGCCGAGGTCGGCCTGGATCGCCGGCAGGGCGGTGTTGACGACGGTGATGTCGAGCAAGAGCATGAAGGTGGCGACGCAGACCGCGCCTAGCGTCCACCACTTGCGGTTGACAGCAGCGGCTGCGGAGGCCGCCGCGGGATTCGAATCCATCTGAAGTCTCCTGGTGATCGGGTACAATTTGTAAGGAAGCCTTGTAAGGCTGCCTGACGACAAGGCGACCTTATCAGGTAAACTGACGATATGACGCCCGGATCGAAAAATTCCTCTGCCGGCATCCCCCTCCCGGGGTTGCTCGACATCGTCTCCGAGGCGTTCTTCAGCGAGTTCCGCAGCGAGCTCGAGCAGTCGGAGTTCGGCGACATTCGCCCCACCCACGGCTGCGTCTTCCGCCACGTGCAGGGGGAGGGCCTGCGGCTGACCGACATCGCCGAGCGGGCGAAGCTGACCAAGCAGTCGGTGGGAGAGATCGTCGACGACCTGGTCGAGCGTGGCTACGCCCAGCGCATCCCCGACCCCGAGGACCGCCGCGCGAAGCTGATCTGCCTGACCGAGAAGGGCGAAGCCGCCCAGCTCCACGGTCGCCGCCTCTTCACCAAGGTCGAGAAGCGCTGGGCCGAGCGCTACGGCGCCGAGCGCATCGCCGGCCTGCGCGCGCTGATGGAGGAGATCGCCGCCGCCGAGGCGCCCTTCGCCGTGCCGGAGCTGGCCCAGCCCGCACCGGCCGCCGCCTGAGCTAGGCAAGCAGGGGAAGCGCCGGCGAGCGCGAACCCTCTGCCATGCGTTTCGACGACAAGCTCCTGGAGCGGCTGATCACCCTCTTCTACGTGGCGATGGTCCTGGCCCTGCTGACCACCCTGATGGGCTCCCCCGGCTGGGCCTTCCTCTTCCTCCTCCTCGGCTCCTGCGCCTTGATCGCCCGGACGGCGATGGAAACCCTTCAGCACCAGCGCCCCCGCCCCTCCCAAAGCCCACCGCCCCCGGTCAATCGCTAGATTTGCCTTCCGGGCCGCCCTGCGGCCCAGCCGAGTTCGCTCGGGGGCGTAGCTCAGTTGGTTAGAGCGCCGGCCTGTCACGCCGGAGGTCGCGGGTTCGAGTCCCGTCGCTCCCGCTTCGGCCTGGAACGATTTGGCTCAGCTGGTCCTTGGGAACAAGCTGCGTGAGGCGCGCGTCCCGGAAACGTAAGTCTCGCCACGCTCGACGTAGAGGTGGGCGATCGACAAGGAATCCAGAAGTTGCAGGCGCTGCTCAGAGATCGGCTGGTCAGAGATGAGGCAGAGCTGGTCAGCCTCTACGCCAAGGAACAGCCGGTATTCAAGGAGCTGTGCGAGGCCGCTTCGAACTTGAGTGCGCTCACTTTGAGGGCGGATGCTCTTGATCTCAAACAGAACCCGACTCGATTTGTCGGGCAAGCGACCCTGCAAGTCAACTGCAGCGTCAACTTCCTCAAGATCAGTCCACCCTCTGGCCTGCAGCCAGAGCCCTGCGGTTCTCAAGATCGCTTGATGCGCTTGATCTGCTTGTTCGGCCAAAACCCTTTGGCTTTCTGGGTCTGGAGGAGAGCTTTGACGCCGACGTTCAGCAGGAGTTCGGTCTGGATCGAAAGGGCGTGGCTGGAATGAGGAAGACCGCCTTGCGCTTCCAGACCCTGACGGAGCTGCCCTAGCTTGGTCTCGTTTAGCGGCGCGACGCGTGCCGACCGGGGCTAGCCGAAAGCGGTAGACCCGGCGTTCTTCTTCTTTTTTGTCGAAACCAGTGCTCTCCCAATAATCCATACAGCGGACCATGCCGTGGAAGAAGAGCTTCCGAGAGCCCCCTGCCTCGAAGAGGTACAACTGCCGAGAATTCTCCGCAACCTGCCGATTTTGACCCTTCAGCTCCTGATCCCCAGTTAGACCCCGGCCGGCGTAGATGAGGTCTTTTCCATCCCATTTATCGCCGTAAAAGGTTCCCTCGCCTTCTCCGTGGGTGATCAGCATGAGGCTGTTTTGCTCTGGGCGAGAGATCATGCCGCCGGCGAGGCCGAGATAGTCGGGTGGAAACTGGAAAGCTTTGCCAAGCTCCTCCCAGGTGTAAGTAGTCCCGGGAGCTAGTTGCGGTGCTGCTACCCCGCTTTGTTGTCTGGTCGTCTCAGGGTTGCCGTCTGCCTCGATCGTGAAGCCGAGGCGTTTGAGGGTCGGAACTGAACTTCGCGCACCACCCTTGAAAGAACCAGGACGCTCAAACGGATCATTGAAGTGCTGCAAGCCCCAAGCAACTCCGGCGATTGCCTTTGAGTCATAGGGTTTTCCCTTGTAGCGCAGGCGATATCGCAACGCGCGCCCGTAGCCATACCGAGCGCGAAACTCTTCTCCACCGAGCTCGTCGAAGTGGCGGATTGCCTCCAGTACCCGATCGCGGGAGGTAAGAGCGGAGATCGTCGGTCGACTAGCGGATGCTGCCATTACGCAACAAACTCTACGCAGATTTGCACCGCTTTTTTGACGTTTTGTGAGCCTTCATGGGCGGAAATAGCGCCTTGAACCTCGACGCCGTCGCCACCTCCGGCAGCCACCGTGGATTCGGCAACGTTGACCCGCGCAAGTCGATCCGGCAGGCGGCGGTGATCCGGTTTGTCGGAGCTGGGGCAACTTGGTTGAGTGAGGGGTTGGAGAACAGGTTTCGCGGGTTTGGCAAGCTCTCCGGGGGCAAGCTCGAGTTCGATTAGGGGAGGAACTACCGCTGAGCTCCTTGATTCCTATCCGTGGCTTGGAGGGGTTCGACCGTCTGTCTTTGCAAGAAGGGGCGGCCGCGCTGATGCTCTGGCCGAAAAACGCGGATCGCCACGCCGCGCTTCAGGAGCTGGTCGATGCCCTCGCAGCCGAGCCTGAACGGAGCGGTGGAAAGCCGATCGAGGCCGATGACTGGACCGCTTGGTTGGCGAGTGAGGAGGCAAAGACCCTTCAAGGCATCAATCCGGAGGGCGTCCACGACGCACCCCTCGCGGTCGAGGCGGCTCTGCTCGGCCATAAGCGATCCCTGCTCGCGGCTCGGCTGGAGTTTCCGACCCTTCACTACCGCCTCTGGATGGAGGCCCTGAGCGCCATTTCCGACCCTGATCTGGAAGCGGCGGTGGATCTCCTGATGTCCACCGCCACGATCTGCGATCTGATCGTTGAGAGGAGCCAGCTCGGCTCCTCCAAGTGGCCTGACCATCAGAGCCCCGGCTCAGACATCGCAGTTCCGCCGCAGGAGGAATACGAGCGGCTCCGGACGGCATTGCGAATTGAGGTGAACGACCCCCGGGTGGTGGACATCGTCAAGCCCCTCGTGCGGACGCAAGGCTCGGAGCCCTGGCAGCCTCTGGTCCCCATCTCCCGCCCCTCATTGCTGGTGGCGGACCCCTGGCAGCTCAGCCTCGCGGGCCTCGTCCACGCTGTCGCCAGAGCATCGCGATCGTCCCGCTTCGACGACGTCACCGATCGCCTGCGGCGAGCGATGCTCAACCTAGCCGTGGATGCGGTGAAAGAAATGGGGTGGGAGGTCGAGAGCTTCGAGGGGGACCACCTCGTTGCCCGTCCCGATCTCGATTGTCTCTTCGTCATCGGAGTCGGGGTGATCGATCCCGATCCTCAGCAGTTCGCGGAGGAAGCGCAGAGTGATGACGGATGCCTCGAGGCGCTCTGGGGGGACCTCGCATCCCGCGCTCGTTCGCTGGATGCCGACTACTCGCTCCTCGCCCTGATCGCCGATGGCCGCGGTGTCACTATCGGATCGGACCACCCTTATTTAAAGGCACAGGGAGAGTCGGACCCCTGGATCCTCGGCGCCGGCGAACTACAGGTGATGGGGGAGGCCTTTCGCCAGGACCCACTGGCGTTACCGGCAGCGCTGAGATCGATCCCGCCTCCACCTTGGCCGGAGAACCACGACCTCCTCGACGTCGTCGGCGTGGTCAGGCAATGGGAGGAACAAGATCCGGCTGACCCCGACCTCTCCGACGGTACCGAGTACATGCTGCAAAGCGCCCGACTGATGTCGATGCGACACCCCGCGATCCTGCCCGATCTCTCCCGCTGGGTCGAAGTCGCGCGCTGGGAGGGAGGCGGGGAGGCGGTGATGTTCCGTACCCAGGAGGAGGAGTTCGCGTTGTTGGCCCGCGCCCCGGGTCGCTTCCTCTGGGTCACCTGTCCTGGAACCTTCCAGCAGCCGTTCGAGCTCCTGCCCGTCATCGCCACCGCACTCACCTTTCTGCTCGACCGTCTCTGCAAAGCCGGTCTGCTCCTTGCCTCCAGCCTCTCGGCACAGGTGATCGCCCACTTCCGCCTGGAGCTCGTCCGAGCGGCCGGGCCCGATTTAGCGCTCGCCCCCTACGAGAAGGGCATCCGCATGATCTTGGGGCCGGGGTTCGTCCACTCTTTTTCCTGTGGCGACAACGAGGCCGACCGCATGCTCGCCGGCGCTGTTCTTGCCTGGGCGGAAGAGGTGGGGGACCCCGCTCCGGACGGGGTGCTCGACGAGGTGCTCCCGCCTGGTCCCGGGACCTTCGCAATCTGGCCAGACCCCGAGGCCGACTCAAACGAGCCAAGGCTCGAGTTCCCACCTCCCATAGAAGCACGTGCTCGGCGGGAGGTCGAACTGGAACTGGCCGCCGCCAAGGTCAAACCGGATGAGGTGGCGATTGTCCCTGGCGAGGTCCTCGAGCCTGCACTCGAGGACCTTTCCACAAGCCTGGAAAAAGGGATTCAGACCAAGCTCGAATCATTGGAGCCCGTCGCCTTGCTGGAGCTCGTGAAGCTGCACGAGCGCGCCGCCTTTCAGGGTGTGAGCGAGGCGGTCACCCTTCCCTCGCTCAGCGTCTGGCGGAGCGCGGAAGGAAAGCCCCTCCTCCTGGAGGAGGAAGCCCGTCGGGAGATGATCCTGCGAGTGCTGATCGAGCGTGCTTCGGCCCTTCCTCCAGCGGGCGAGGCGCCCTTGAGCCTGCGCAGCGCAAACTGGCTGCGGGCGGCCACCGAATTGCAGCTGAAGCTGCGCAGCGCCCTTGAGGCGGTCCGCTACGAGAAAACGGGAGGGCAGCTTGCAGTCTTTCCCATGGTGGGCATCGAGATCAGCCTTGGAGGGGATCTGCCGGAGGCGAGCCATGCCCACTTCGAGCAGGTGCTGTCCGCGGCCCCGGACCAGATGGTCGCTCAACATGGGGAGTGGTGGAGCGACGAGCCGGTGCTCAATCCCGACCCCGTCCTCGACGTAACGATCGAGCTCGAGGGGAACTGGAAGGAGCTGGACCTCGTGCTCGGGGAGGAGTGGGGGGTGGGGTTCGAGCAGCTGGTTCGTCTTATCCGCACCTTGTCGGACCTCGCCGGCGCGCAGCCCGACTGCGTTGCCTCCGCAACGCCGGAAACCTTGGCGCGAGATCTAGCGGAGGCGACGTCGATCCCCAGCGAGGTCGTGAACGCTGCGATTGCCCGCCTGACGCTCGAGCCGTGCCCGGACTTCGACACCTTCAGCGAGGATCATCAGCCGATTCGGGCGAACCGAGATCGCTCCTACCTACGGCGCCCGCTGGTGATGCTCCCCAACGGCGAAATAGCCTGGTCGAGCCTGCACTGCCTCAAGGCCGGCGAATTCCTAGCCGGGTTGATCAACAGCGGACGGCTGCGCGGCTCCCGCCGCCTCTCGAGAGTGGTCACCTGGATCTCCCAAGAGCATGATCGCGGCTTCGAGGACGAGATTTTGGAGAAGGTGAACGACTGTGGCTGGCAAGGGCGAGGACGGGTCACGCGACTGGCAGGCAAGCGCCTGGAGCGCAGGTTGGGCCAGGAGATCGGAGACATCGACGTGCTCGCTTGGTCACAAGAGCGCCAGGAGGTGTGGTTGCTGGATGCAAAGCGGCTTGCTCCCGGGGTCCAGCCGGGGCCGATGTTGCGGGAGGGCTCGGCTTTCGAGAAGTACGTGGAGCGGCATCAAGAGCGGTTGCGGTGGGTTCACAATCACCTGCCGGAGCTGGCTCGCGAGATCGGCATCGAGCATGTTTCCAACTGGGAGATCAAAGCGGCGCTGGTGCTCGATCGACCGCTGGTGGGCGCTCACCTACGAAAGTTTCCGATCCCGATATGGACCCACTGGAGCCTTTGTCGGGAGTTGGGCTCCGCGGATCGGCCTGACGCTGGGCCTTAGTACCGCGGCGGCGCGCCGGGGTCCCGAACTTCGCGGCGTTCTTCCACTGGCGGCACAGCCTCGCCGGGGGCGACCGGGCGGGTGCGGCGGGACCAGACGATTTCCTGGAAGAGGCCGATCAGGAGACCGACGAGGCCGGCGACCATGAGGATGACGCCGATCGTGTCGATCGAGATCTCCTGGACATGGAAGTTGGTCGCGAACTTGAGGATCGCGCCCACGGCAATGAGGAAGATGCCTGCTCCGATAGTCATGGGGCACCGAATACCCCGGGGTTGGATCGACAAACCGAAGCGGTGGGGCGGAGCGCTTGGCTAGGACGAATCTCGGAGAGACGTCCAGAGGCTGCGCTCGGCCGCGAGGACGCCCTCGGCTCCCTCACCGACGGCCCGCCAAAGCTCCGCTCGCGGCCCCTCGCTTTCGCTCGCCGCCTTGAAGGCCTCCGCCAGCTCCGTCCACCGCGCCGCCGCCTCCGCCGCCAGCGGCGCCTCCTCCCGTCCCGCCTCCTCGAGGAAGCGCGCATACATCAGCCGGAAGCAGCCGCCGCCGGTGCCGCGGCGCTCGATCACCTGGTAGGCGAAGCGCGCGCACCACTGCCAGTCCTCCACGACCTCGGGCCACGAACCCGCCTCCGCCGCCAGCCGTTCCAGGGCGGGCACGCCGGCAAACTCGCCGAAGGGGGGCTCGAGCATCTCGCTCACCGCTCGCTCGATCGCCCGCGGCACCGCCGCCTCCAATCTCCCCCGGTCGATCGCCTCGGCGACGGTGAACATGTGTCCTTCCAGCGGGTAGGCGGGGTGGCCGCTGTGGCGGGCGCGGGCGAGGTTCTCCAGCCGCGTCGTCTGCAGCTCCTCGAAGGCGGTGTCGGAGAGCTGCGCCACCTCCTCGTCGTAGCCCGCCAGCACCACGGCGTGGCCGGGGAAGTGGGCCGAGTTGCCGTAGTGGTCGAGGTGGTAGATGTCGGTGAGGAGCAGCGCCGGGTGGCCGGCGTCGATCGCTCCTCGCGCCGCGCCCCAGGCTGCCTCGCCGTCCTCCTCGGGGAAGGTGCGCAGCTCCAGCGCCGCCCCGGTCAGCTCGCGGAAGCTCTCCTCCAGCCGCGCGGTGCGGCCGTTGAACCAGCGGCTCGGCGAGCCGTCGTCCAGCGCCAGGTAGTAGAAGCCGGCGCCCGCACCCAGTCCGAACGCCGTCTCCTCGCTGATCTCGACCCCGTGGAAGGCAAGCAGGTTGCGCAGCGCGGTCGAGCCGCAGTGGTGGCCGGGGGTGTGGACGAAGCCGGGGACGGAGGGCATGCGGTGACTATTGTCTCGCGCCGATGCGCGACCTCGATCTCAAAGTGCTGCGCTGGATGCGCACCCACGGCCACACGCCGGCGGTGGAGGACGCTGCCGTCGCCCTCGGCAAGGCCGGCAACAACGCCCTCGTCTGGTTCCTGCTGGGAGCGACGCTGGCGGTTCTCGACAACGACCGCTGGGAGTCGTGGCTAATCTGCGCCCTGCTCGGCCCATTCGCGATCGGCCTCAACTACGCGATCAAGCTGGCGGTGAAGCGGCCGCGGCCGGTGCTCGAGGGTCTGCCGCCCCTCGGCGGCGCCCCCAGCTCGCTCAGCTTCCCCTCCGCCCACGCCACCTCCTCGTTCGCGGTGGCGACGGCGATGGTCCGGGTCGACCCGGCGATGGCCGCGACCTTCGTGGTCGCGATAGCCCTCGCCCTCGGCCGCCCTTACCTTGGCATGCACTACCCGTCCGACGTCCTCGCCGGCGCTGCCCTCGGCGTCGTCCTGGGCCTGATCGTCCCGCTCTCCTTCTGATGGAAGAGGTCAGCTCATGAAGGTCGGGATCGTCGGGCTGCCGAACGCGGGCAAGTCGACCCTCTTCAACGCCCTGACCAAGGGCGGCGCCCAGACCGGCGACTATCCGTTCACGACGATCGAGCCGAACGTCGCCGTCGCCCAGGTGCCGGACGAGCGGCTGGAGAAGGTCGCCGCGACCGTCGGCAGCTCGGAACTGGTGCCGGCGAAAATCGACTTCCACGACATCGCTGGCCTCGTCAAAGGCGCCTCGGAAGGGGAGGGGCTGGGCAACCAGTTCCTCGCCTCGATCCGCGAGACCGATGCGATCTGCCACGTCGTCCGCTGCCACACCGAATCCGACGTGCCGCATCCCGACGGCCGCGTCGACCCGCTCGCCGACATCGAGACGATCGAGACCGAGCTCGTCCTCGCCGACTACGACCAGGTCGAGCGCCGGCTCGGCCGCGTCGGCAAGCAGGCGAAGTCGGGCGACGTCGAGGCGATCGCCGAGCACGGGTGGCTGCAGGCGGTGCACGAGGCGCTCGCCGCCGGCCGCCCGGCGCGCTCGATCCCGGTCCCCGACGCCGCCCCCCTGGCGGCGCAGAACCTGCAGGCGCTGACGACGAAGCCGATCCTCTACGTCGCCAACGTCGACGAGGGCGACGCCGAGCCGCCGGAAGCGGTCGTCTCCCACGCCAACTCGGTCGGGGCGGGGGTGGTCGCGGTCAGCGCCCGGATCGAGGGCGAGCTGGCCGAGCTCGACGCCGCCGAAGCCGAGGAAATGCGCGAGTCCTACGGGGTCGAGGGCTCCGGCCTGGCCCGCCTGGTCCGCGCCGCCTACGACCTCCTGGAGCTGATCACCTTCTTCACCGCCGGCGAGGGCAAAGAGGCGGTCGCCCGGCCGCTGCGCCGCGGCGCCACCGCCCTGGAGGCGGCAGGAACCATTCACACCGAGATCATGGAAGCGTTCATCAAAGCCGAAGCGATCGGCTGGGAGCAGCTGGTCGAGTGCGGCGGCTACGCCGCGGCCCGTGACAAGGGGCAGCTACGGATCGAGGGGCGCGACTACCTCGTCCAGGACGGCGACGTGATCACGATCAAGGTCTGACTCTCCCGCCCCACGCGGGCTGAGACCTGACCGCCCCGCCGATCGGTGCTGCATCGGGGCGGTAGCTGTCAGGCCTCAGCCACCCTTATGAATGGAGGTGGCCGGATAGGCAGGGCCGCATCCGCTGAACTTCATACGCATCACCTCCCTTCCTCACCGGAAGCGTCCTTCTCGGCGATGCATTGGGTTGTATTACCCAGACCGGTCTCAGTAAAGGGCTCTAGCTAGCCATTTTCCTGCTCTTTCCGGTCATTTATGCCCTAAGGTGATCGCTGCCGTGACGCCGACTAATCGAAAGGGCCAGGGAATGGAGGGAGCGGAGGACGAGCGGAAAAAACGCAGCGAGACGATCTGCACGGCGCTCAAGCATCCGCTGCGGGTCCGCATCCTCGAAGTCCTCAACGAAGGACCGCGCAGCCCCAGCCAGTTCGTCGAGGAAGGGCTGATCCCGAAGGCGCACTTCTCCACCTACCAGCAGGCCCTCTCCCTCGCCTCCTACCACTTCCGCGAGCTCGAGAAGGAAGGCTGCCTGAAGGTGATCGAATCGATTCCGCGGCGGGGAGCGGTCGAGCACGTCTACCGGGGGATGGCGCGCGTCTACTTCAACGATGCCGACTTCGAAGCGCTGCCGCAGTGCACGCGCAGCAAGCTCTCGCGCATCTCCCTGCAGGGGATGATCGCGCGGGCCGACCGCGCGGTCCGGGAGGGCACCTTCGACGCGCGGCCGGACCGCCACCTGACCTGGGTACCGATGCAGCTCGACGAGCGGGGCTGGGAGGAAGTGATCGCCGCCCTCGCCGCGACTTTCGGCGAACTGACCCAGATCCGCCACGACGCCAAGGACCGCCTCGCCGCCTCCGGCGAGGAGGTCGTCCCGGCGACCGTCGCGATGCTCGGCTTCGAGTCGCCACCCCCGCCGCCGTTGACCGGCAGCAAGAAGTAGGTGGAGGTGGGAGGGAGTCCCTCCCCACGGACTAAAGTGACCGCATGGAGGAACGGGCGCGGTTTCCGGAGGTGGCGGCCAAGGCCGGCCACTACGAGAGCTTCTACGTCAAGGCCTGCGATCCGCAGGGAAGGCGTGGGGTCTGGATCCGCCACACGGTGCACAAGCGCCCGGGGGCGGAGCCGAACGCCTCGATCTGGTTCTGCCTCTTCGACCGCGACGCGGTGGGGCCGCGGGCGACGAAGGTGACGGTGCCGGCCTCGCAGCTCTCGACCCCCGCCGGTTCCTGGATCCGCGTCGGCGACGCCGAGATCGGCCCCGGCCGCGCCGAGGGCTCGGTCGACGCCGAGGCACTCAGCGCCGCCTGGTCCTTCACCTTCACCGGCGAGGCCGAGCCCTGCAAGTACCTGCCGGCCGACTGGCTCTACAGGGCGCCGCTGCCGAAGACGAAGTTCCTGGCGCCCTTTCCCGACGCCCGCTTCGAAGGCCGGCTGGTGATCGACGAGGAACCGTTCGAGCTTGCAGGCTGGCCGGGGATGATCGGCCACAACTGGGGGACCGAGCACGCCGAGCGCTGGGTCTGGCTCGAGGGCACCGGCTTTCCCGACGATCCCAACACCTACTTCGACGCCGGCGCCGCCCGCGTCCGGCTCGGCTCCCGCGTCAGCCCCTGGATCCCCTCCGGGATGCTGGTCCTCGACGGCGTCGCGCACCGGCTCGGCGGCCTCGGCGCGATCCGCTCGGCCGAGATCGACGAGCAGCCCACCGCCTGCAGCTTCGTCCTTCCCGGCAAGGACATCCTCGTCCGCGGTCGCGTCTCCGCCCCAAAGAAGGACTTCGTCGGCTGGGTCTACGCCGATCCGAAGGGCCCCGAGCACAACACCGTCAACTGCTCGGTCGCCGACCTCGAGCTGACCGTCGAGCAACCGGGCCTGCCGCCGCGGCGCCTCAACCTCCCGGCCGGTGCTGCCTACGAGCTGGGGATGCGTGAGATCCCGGGCCAGCAACAAGATCACGGCATCCCGATCCAGCCGTACCCGGACGGGTGAGCCTGTCGCTTTTGTTGCCTCATAGGCCACAAAAGCGACACGGACCAGCGGGGGCGCGGCGCTACTGGTGGATCTGGATCGCGGTGGCGCCGCTCGTGGTCTGGACGGTCGTGCGGGTCGGCGGGCTTGACCGCGGGGTGCCGCTGGTGCCGCTGATGGCGTTCACTCCCTACGTGGGAATCGCCGCCCTGCTCGTCGTCGGTGTCGCGCTCGCCCTGCGCAACTGGGCCGCCGCAACGGTTGCCGCGCTGGCGATGCTCTGCCTTGCCCTCGCGGTGCTGCCGCGGGCGATCGGCGACGGGACCGTGGACGCGGCGGGCCAGGAGACCCTCAGCGTCCTCTCTTCCAACGTCTACCGCGGCAAAGGGGATGCGGAGACGCTGGTGGGATTGGTCGACCGCTACGACGTTGACCTGCTCGCCGTCCAGGAGCTGACCCCGCGCTTCGCCCGCGAGCTGCGCCGCGCCGGGATCGACGCCCGCCTCCCGCACGCAATCGTCGAGGTCAAGCAGGGCGCTGCCGGGGGCGGTCTCTACTCGCGCCTGCCGGTCCAACCGCTCGCCTCCCGTTCCGTCGCTTTCTTCCGCCAGCCCCGTGCCTCGCTGCGGCTGCCCGACGGGCTCGCGGTCCGCGTCGCCGACGTCCATCCGCTGACCCCGGGGCGCACCGGGATCGACTCCTGGGAAGACTCGCTCGGCGACCTGCCCGCGACCGGAGACGGGGTGCCGTGGATCCTCCTCGGCGATTTCAACGCGACGCTCGACCACTCGCGACTGCGCGAGGTCGTCGACCGCGGCTACCACGATGCCGGCGAGGTGGCGGGAATGGGCCTGGTGCCGACCTGGCCGAACGAGGGCCACAGCTTGCCGCCCTTCATCACCATCGACCACGTCCTCGCCGACGAGCGCCTCGGCATCGTCTCCTATGTCGTCGAGGAGCTGCCCGGCTCAGACCACCGGGCGATCCACGCCGAGCTAGCGCTGCCCTGAGACCACCTTCTGGAACTTCATCCAGGTGTCGTAGCCGCCGAGCGCGACCGAGAGCTCCGACCCGGTGACGGTGGAGACGCCGCCGGTGCCGATCAACTTCGCGGTGATGATCCGGGGCGAGACGCCGGTCTTGGTGATCACCACCTGTTTCAGCTTCCCTTTCAGATAGGCGCCGAGGCGGGAGCTGATCTCCGGCCCGCTGAACTCGAGCGTCCATTTATGTAGGGGGCAGTAGTAGTCGTAGGGGTCGGGGACGCCGACCAGGTAGGGGATCGCGGTGCCGAAGACGTTCTCGACGCTCTCGGTGTGACCACCGGAGCAGGCCGAGTAGAAGGTCTGGGCGACCTCGCCGCCGTACATCACGACCTGCCCGCGGGTGGCGGCGACCGCGTCGTTGGTGCTGTCGTACTCGCTTTCGAGGCCCTCGTAGACCTGGCTGCGGGTGTCGGCGTAGAGGTCGAAGCCGTTGCCGCCGACGTCGCCGGTGATCGCGATCGAGCGGACCGCGACCGCGTGCGCCTTCAGCTCCTCGGTCGGCCAGGAGGGCGGCACCTCGTTCGGCATCACGCCCTTCGCGTACTGCTCGAGCGCCAGCGCGTTGACGATGTTGAGCGAACCGGCATCGCTTTCGGTCGGCACCGTCTCCAGGGCCCCGCGGTAGGTGCCGTGGCCGGCGATCGTGACCTTCCCGCGGCCGGCCGCGCGCAGCTTGCGGCCGCAGTTGGCGAGCGGCTTGCCGCCGGAGCTGCGCAGCTTGACCGAGTTGCCGATGCGGTGTGCCTCGTAGCTGCGGCCCGGATCGAGCTGCTGGCCGCAGGCGCTGGTGGCGCCGCTGAATTCGACGTCGCCGGGGGAGATGTCCAGCAGGACCCGGACCACGCGCGGTTTGTCGAGGGCGCCGATGCTGGTCCCGCGGTAGTAGTGGCCGAGGATGAAGCGGTAGTCCTTGCCGTGCTTGGCGAACCCATAGGCGCCGTAGGCGCTCATCCCGACCCCGTGGCCGAAGCCGCGCCCGTGGACGATCCAGCTGACCGCGCCTTGAGCGCTCACCGGATAGAGGAGAGCGAGCAGAACCCCGACCAGAAGCGTGTTGACGCCGATTCTGTTGACGATTTTGGACATCTCTGAGCCAACAGATTCAACGGATCGGAGTAGCGCCCTGCATGCCCGGAGTCGTACCCTGGGTATGTGCAGGCAACCGATCACAAGCTGCTTGCCGCCGGTGAGTGGAGCGAGACCGGCGATTGGAGCGAGGTGAAGAGCCCCTACGACGGCAGCATCGTCGGCCGGGTGGCGCAGGCCGACGAAGCGCTGGTCGAGCGGGCGATCGAGGCCGCGCACGAGGCCTTCGAGCAGGCCGAGTTCCCGCAGCACGAGCGGGCCGCGGTGCTGGACCGGGCGGCCGAGCTGGTCGCCGAGCGCACCGAAGACCTGGCGGCGACGATCGCCGCCGAGGCCGGCAAGCCGCTGAAGACCGCGACTCTGGAGGCCGAACGCTGCGTCTCGACGCTGACCTTCTCCGCGGTCGAGGCACGCAAGCTGACCGGCGGCACGGTGCCGATGGAGGCCGCTCCGGCCGGGGCCGGCAAGCTCGGCGTGATGCTGCGCGTGCCCTACGGGGTCGTCGGCGCGATCAGCCCCTTCAACTTCCCCCTCAACCTCGTCGCCCACAAGCTCGGCCCGGCGATCGCCGCCGGCAACGCGATCGTGCTGAAGCCGGCGGGGCAGACGCCGATCTCGGCCCTGAAGCTGGCGGCGATCCTGCTCGAGGCGGGCCTGCCGGAGAACTGGCTCTCGGTCGTGCCCGGCCCCGGCTCCAAGGTCGGCAACACGATCGTCGAGCACCCGCTGACCAAGGCGATCACCTTCACCGGCTCGGCGCCGGTCGGCTGGGACATCCGCTCCAAGGTCCCGCACAAGAAGGTCAACCTCGAGCTCGGCTCCAACGCGCCGCTGATCGTCAACGACGACGGCGACTGGGAAGCGGCCGCCGACAAAGCCCAGATCCACGCCTTCTCCCACGCCGGCCAGAGCTGCATCTCGATCCAGCGGATCCTCGTCCACGAGGCGGTGGCCGAGGTCTTCACCGAGCGCCTCGTCGCCAACGTCCAGAAGCTGACCGTCGGTGACCCGCTCGACGAGAACACCGACGTCGGGCCGCTGATCACCCCTGAAGACCGCGACCGGGTCAAGGAGTGGATCGAGGAGGCGGTCGCGGGCGGGGCGGAGCTGCTGACCGGCGGCGAGCTGGTTGACGAGGGCCGCTGCCTGGCGCCGACGCTGCTGAAGTCACCGTCGAAAGAGGCGAAGGTCTGGTGCGAGGAGATCTTCGGACCGGTGGCGACGATCGACACCTTCAGCGACTTCGACGAGGCGCTGCGCCTCGCCAACGACTCCAAGTTCGGTCTCCAGGCCGGCGTCTTCACCCGCGACATCGGCCGCGGCCTGCGGGCCGGCCGCACGCTCGAGTTCGGCGGCGTCCTCGTCAACGAGGTGCCGACCTTCCGCGCCGACCAGCAGCCCTACGGCGGCGTCAAGGACTCCGGCAACACCCGCGAGGGTCCGGCCTACGCCGTCTACGAGCTGACCGAGGAGCGCTTCGTCACCCTGCAGGGTTAATTAACCGCAAAACATTTCCCGCTTAAAAGTGGGTAGCCTGTCATAAGCGGCACTTACTGCAGATCTTCCAGTCAGAGGGTGGGAAATGAAGCTTCGGGGAGCGGTTGTTCGGTTCGGTGTCCTGGTTTTGGCCCTGCTGACGTTGGCGGTCGGTGCGACCGCGGGCGTCGCCGCGGTCTCCAACACGGAAGGCAAAACGACCCTCGAACAGCGGGTGGTTCCGGCCGGGCCGGGCGCTTTCCAGTTCCTCGGCCTCGGCGCCGGTGAGCCGTACAACGTCCGCCAGGAGCTGGGGACGGCGGGACCGAGCCGCGCCGCCAACCGCACCTCGCTCGTTTACTTCGGCCAGCTCTCCGACTTCCAGCTCGCCGACGAGGAGTCGCCGGCCCGGGTCGAGGTGGTCGACCCGCTCTCGACCCCGCTGAGCCTTCCCTTCGGCGCCGCCTGGCGCCCCTGGGAGGCGCTGGAGCCGCAGGTGACCGACGCGATGGTCCGCCAGGTCAACCAGTTCACCGGTGCCAGCCCGGTCGCCGACGGCAGCGGCGTCCGCCACCCGATGGACTTCACGATCAACACCGGCGACCTCGCCGACAGCCAGCAGCGCAACGAGACGCTCTGGGTGCGAACCCTGCTCGAGGGCGGGGCGCTCAACCCCAACAGCGGCGTCAGCAAAGCGACCTACTCGCACCCGCTCTGCCCCAACCTCTTCGTCCCCGGCGCCGCCGAGGCCGCCCGCTACACCGGCGTCCAGGACTACGACGACTACATCGAGGGCACCTTTCCCGAGTTCTACGACCCCGATCTGCCGAAAGGCGTCCACGCCGCCTGGCCGAAATACCCGGGCCTGATGGACCGCGCCCAGCAGGCGTTCACCGCCGCCGGGCTCGACGTTCCCTCCTACATCGCCTTCGGCAACCACGACGCGCTGGTCCAGGGCAACGCGGCCGCCAACGCCGCCTTCGAGCAGGTCGCCACCGGCTGCCTGAAGCCGATGGGGCCGGTCTCGAACCCGGAAAACGCCAGCGCCCTGCTGGCCTCGCTGCTGAACCCGGCGAACCTGCTCGCCTCGTTCCTGACCAGCCCGCAGAACACGGTCCTGGTCCCGGGCGACCCGAACCGGCGCTTCGTCTCCAAGAAACAGTTCAAGGACCTCTTCAAAGCCGGCTCGCAGGGTGACGGCCACGGCTTCGACTTCATCGATTCCGCCCAGGAGACCGCCTCCAAAGGCGCCGCCGGCTACTACGCCTGGAGCCCGAAACCGGGGATGCGGTTCATCGCCCTCGACACCGTCGCCGAGGCGGGCACGATCCTCACTCCGAGCGGCAAATCGACCTCCGACGGGAACATCGACGATCCCCAGTTCAAATGGCTGCGGGGTCAGCTGCAGGCGGCCACCGCCGCCGACCAGCTGGTGGTCCTGTTCAGCCACCACGCGCCCGAGAGCCTGGTCGCCGACGCTCCCGACGAGCTGGCGCCCCCGTGCCTGCTCGCCGACTCCCACGGGCACGACGTCAACCCTGGCTGCGACCTCGACCCGCGCCTCTCGTTCCCGATCCACCTGCAGGCGGACATGGTGAAACTCCTGCATGAATTCCCCAACGCGATCGCCTGGGTTGCCGGCCATTCGCACGACAACGTCGTCAACGCCTTCCCGAACCCGAGCGGGCAGGGCGGCTTCTGGAGCATCCGGGTCGCCGCCGAGGCCGACTGGCCCCAGCAGACGCGTCTGCTCGAGGTCTTCGACAACCACGACGGCACCCTCTCGATCTTCGGCACGATCGTCGACCACGTCGGCCAGGCGGCAGCGCCGGCGCCGGGTACCCCGGCCTCGGCGATGGACCTCAACGACCTGGCTTCGGCGGCTCGCACCATGAGCTACAACGACATCCAGTCGGGAGCTCCGATTGGGGAAGGTCTGCCGAAAGACCGCAACGTCGAGCTGCTGGTCAAAGACCCGCGCTAGTCGCGCAGCTCTTGCTCCATCTCGTTGGCTAGAGCTGGGTGGTTGTAAGGGCCTGGCTCGCACAGGGCGGTGATCGCCTGCTGGCGGCTGATGGGGTCCTTGTCCTGGCTTAGCTTGCGCTTGCAGATGAAGCGATCGATTCGGAGGCGGATCCCGATGGTGCCCTGGGCGGCTTGCGCTCCCCACTCCTGGTCGAGCAGCAGGGGTTCCTCCACGTGTTGCTCGAAGTGCTCGACCAGCTTGGTGAGCACTCGCAGGTTCTCCTCCGGGCTGAGGATCTCCGGGGTGCCGTAGCAGTGGGCGACGGTGAAGTTCCAGGTCGGGGCGGGGGTGGCCCCCGGCGCGTACCAGCTGGGGGATATGTAGCCGTGATGCCCCTGGAAGATCGCCAGCATCTCACCCTCGCCTAAACCGTGCAGCTCGTCGTCGGGCTTGCCGAAGTGGGTCAGCAGCGTCGGCTGCTCAGTCTCCGGGTCGAGCAGGACGGGGCAATGCGAAGCGACCAACCCCTCATTGGCACTAACCAGAACCGCCCAAGGATTCTCCTCAATCAACTGTCTGACGACCTCGGGGTCATCACAAGCATGTGCCGCCTTATGCCGCATCCGGACAGAGTAAGGGGGACGGGAGAGGGTCCCCAGACACTCAACCTCGAGCCATAGCGAGAGGTGTCTGGGGACCCTCTCCCGTCCCCCTCCCAACGCTACTCGTGCGGCCGCGCCATCCGCCGGTGGTCCAGCGCCTCCTCGAGCACCGAAGGCTCAACGCCCTGCTCGAGCGCGACCTCGCGCAGCGAACGCCCGGACTCCGCCGCCGTCTTGACGATGTCGGCGGCGCGGTCGTAGCCGATGTGGGGGTTGAGGGCGGTCGCCGTCGCCAGGGTCGCCTCGGCGTGGCGCTCGGTCATCTCCTCGTTGGCCTCGACGCCGGCGACGCATTTCTCGTTCAGCAGGCGCGAGGCGCTGGCCAGCAATTTGATCGAGTCGAGCAGGTTGCGGGCGATCAGCGGCACCCGCACGTTGAGCTCGAACTGGCCCTGACTGCCGGCGACGGTGATCGCGGCGTCGTTGCCGATCACCTGGGCGGCGACCTGGATCACGACCTCCGGGATCACCGGGTTGACCTTGCCGGGCATGATCGAGGAGCCCTTCTGCAGCTCCGGCAGGCGCAGCTCGGCGAGGCCGGCACGGGGGCCGGAGCCCATCAGCGCCAGGTCGTTGGCGATCTTGTTGAGCGAGACGGCGTAGACCTTGAGCGCGCCCGAGAGCTCGACCAGCGCGTCGCGGTTGCCCTGGGCCTCGAAGGCGTCGAGGGGGCCGGAGATCTGCAGGCCGGTGTCGGCGGCGAGCTTCTCCCGCACTTTCGCCGCAAACTCCGGATGGGTGTTGAGACCGGTGCCGGTGGCGGTGCCGCCGAGCGGGATCTGGCCGACCCTCCGCAGCGTCCCCTCGACCCGCTGCATGCCGAGGCGGACCTGCGCCGCGTAGCCGCCGAACTCCTGACCGAGGGTGACCGGGACCGCGTCCATCAGGTGGGTGCGGCCGGCCTTGACGACGTCGGCGAACTGCCTCGACTTCTCCGACAGCGCGCCCTCGAGCGCGCCCATCGCCGGCAGCAGGTCGTGGCTGACCTCGTCCAGCGCCGCCAGGTGGACGGCGGAGGGGAAGACGTCGTTGGAGGACTGACCCATGTTGACGTGGTCGTTGGGGTGGGCGCCCTCGCCGGCGAGGTTGGCGATCACCTCGTTGGCGTTCATGTTCGAGGAGGTGCCGGAGCCGGTCTGGAAGACGTCGACGGGAAACTGGTCGTCGTGCTCGCCGTTGGCGATCGCGGCGCCGGCGTCGGCGATCCGCTCGGCGATGTCGCCGTCGAGCTGGCCGAGGGCGCCGTTGGCCTCCGCCGCCGCGCCCTTGATCCGGCCCAGCCAGCGCACCACCGGGACCGGCACGCGCTCGCCCGAGACCGGGAAGTTGTCTACGGCTTTAGTGGTCTCGCCACCCCACAGCTGTTCGCTCAAGACTGCCTCCCATCGGAAGTTCTTCGGTCTCTCCAGCGTATTCACCGTCGCCCGGCGGCGGCATCGCGGCCTACATGTATTAGGGTGCCCTAACTATGAAGCCAGACGATCCGGTCAGCCGCGGCGCCGAGCGCTCCATCGCCCATCTCAACGACGACCATGCCGACGCTCTGCTGGAGATGGCGCAGGCGCTTGGCGGCCATCCGGATGCGCGCGCCGCCCGCTGCCTCGACGCCGACCGCACCGGCCTCGACCTCCTGGTCGAGACCCCGACAGGGGATGCCGAGGTGCGGATCTCCTATGAGGAGCCGATCGAGACGCCCGAGGGTCTGCGGAAGGCGACCGTCAGGCTTGCCCAGAAGGCACGGGCGGCTGCCTAGCCGCCGGAACGGCCGGCGTCGAAACCTTCGCGGTAAGTCTCGAGGAACTCCTCCGAGAGAGGCTCCTTGCCGGGCGCGAAACGGGCGGCGACGGTGAGGCGACGGACGAGATCGGAGTGGATGCCTTCGCTCTCCTCGGCCCCGCGCTCGGCCGCTCCGAGCAGGTAACCGAGCTGCAGGTTGACGGGACCGCCGGGCTCGACCCGGGCACCGGCGTTGAGCTCGGTGGCCGTCTCGATCATCGCTTCGCCGACGCGGGTGAGGTCGCCGCTGCTCTGGTTGCGGACGAAGCACCCGCTGATCGGCGTCTCGCCGCCGACCAGCACCTCGCCAGGTGCGTCCGCCAGCGCCTTTTCGTACGCGGCTGCGCCTTCGAGGCAGGCCACCGGCGTCGAGTCGTCGCGGCCGCCGCCGCAGCCGAGCACGGCGAGGGAGAGGCAGGCAAACAGCGATGCGGCGAAGGGGCGCACCGCCCCATCCTATGGAGGCTCAGTCGCCGGCCGCGCGAGGGGAGAGGCCGCCGCTGGTGACCTGGGAGATGCCGCCGGGCGGGCCGGCCGGCGCCTTCGGAGTGGCGGCTTTCTGCCGGGCGCCTGCGCTCGGTTTGAGTTCGGTGAATTTGACCGGGAAGGTTTCGACCCATTCGGCGAGCTGGAACTGGGGGGCGATCGCGTGGTTCCAGGAGAGGTGCAGGTGGTGGCCGCAGCCGTGGCCGGCGTCGCCGTCGTAGCCGACCCAGCGGAAGGGCTGGTTCGGGTGGTTCTGGAGCGGCTCCGCCCAGAGGGCGAGGCGGGTGATCCCGGCCCAGTTGGCGTCGCAGCGGGAGCTCGGGTTGAGCGGGACGATGTCGACGGCGAGGCCGTTGTAGTGGTCGGAGCCGCGGACGTGGCAGCCGTTGCAGCCGGAGTGTTCCCCGTTGGGGAGCGGTCCCGAATAGCCGTCGGTGACGTAAATCGGGTAGCGCCTGGCGATCCAGCGCAGGTTGGGGAGGATCCGCCGGTCGACCATGTCGCCCTCTTCGTGCGGGATCGAGGCGGGGATCGGGACGATCCTGCCCGGGCCGAAGAGGACCTTGGGCGGCCCTGCCGGCGCTGCCGCCTCCGCGTAGGCGCAGACGGCGAGGAGCGGGGCGACGGAGAGGGCGAAGACCGCCAGGGTGCGCACCCAGGCGTTGGCGAGGAGGCGGTGGCTCACCCCCGCCTTATCGGCGCTACCACGCTCGTTCCTTGAATCCTGCTTAAGAGCTCCCCTGGGCATTGGGAGATGCAACCCGGCGGGATAGGGTTCGATTCGTGCCCACCGTCCGCGAAGCGAGCTTCGACCTCTTCCGTGCCCACGGGATGACGACGATGTTCGGCAACCCGGGCTCGACCGAGCTGCCGATGCTCGCCGACTTCCCCTCCGACTTCCGCTACGTGCTGGGGCTGCAGGAGGCGGTGGTGGTGGGGATGGCCGACGGCTTCGCCCAGGCCTCCGGCAAGACCACCGTCGTCAACCTCCACACCGCGCCGGGAGTGGGCAACGCGATGGGGGCGATCTTCAACGCTCAGGCCAACCACTCGCCGCTGCTGATTACCGCCGGCCAGCAGGCGCGGGCGCAGATCACCCTGCAGGCCAACCTCACCAACCGCGACGCGACGCGGATGCCGCACCCGCTGGTCAAGTGGTCCTACGAGCCGCCGCGGGCCGAGGACGTGCCGCTGGCGCTCGCCCACGGCGCCCACCTCGCCGGCCTGGCCCCGCGGGGGCCGGTCTTCGTCTCGCTGCCGATGGACGACTGGTACGCGGAGGTCGACGAGGCCGACGCCAAGGCCGCGATCGAGCGCAAGGTGACGGGCCGCGCGGTCGCCGACCCGGAGGCGGTGCGGGCGCTCGCCGAGCGCCTCGACAGCGCCTCGAATCCAGTCCTCGTCGCCGGCCCCGACATCGACACCGCCGGCGCCTGGGACCTCGGCGTCGCCCTCGCCGAGCGCCAGCGGCTGCCGGTCTGGGCCTCGCCCGCGACCGGCGGCGCCCGCCTCGGCTTCCCGGAGAACCACCCCAACTTCCGCGGCGTCCTGCCGCCGGCGATCGGCCCGGTCGGGCAGACGCTCGAGGGCCACGACCTGATCCTCGTTCTCGGCAGCTCGGTCTTCCCCTACTACCCGCACATCCCCGGGCCGCTGCTGCCACAGGGGGCGGAGCTGGTGGCGATCACCAGCGACCACGACGAGGCGGTGCGGGCGCCGATGGGCGAGGCGATCGTCGCCGACGTCGGCCTCACCCTGGCGGCGCTGGTCGAGGCGGTGCCGGAGTCCTCGCGCCCGGCGCCCGAGCCCAATCCCGGCCCGCAGGAAATCCCCGCGACCGACCCGCTCAACCCCTCGACCGTCCACAGCGCCCTCGCCGAGGTGATGCCCGAGGACGCGATCGTCGTCCTCGAGTCGCCCTCCAGCACCCTCGCCCTGCGCAACCAGCTGCGCATCTCCCGCCCCGGCAGCTACTACTTCAGCGCCGGCGGCGGCCTCGGCTTCGGGCTCGCGGCCTCGGTCGGGGTGCAGCTGGCCCAGCCCGACCGGCCGGTCGTCTGCGTGCTCGGCGAGGGCTCGGCCCAGTACGCGATCACCGCCTTCTGGAGCGCCGTCGCCTACAAGGCGCCGGTCACCTTCCTCGTCCTCCAGAACCAGGAGTACGCGATCCTCAAGTGGTTCGCCGAAGTCGAGCAGGTGGAGGCGGCGCCCGGGCTCGACCTGCCGAAGCTCGACGTCGCCGCCGTCGCCGAGGGCTACGGCGTCAAGGCCCACCGGGCGAAGGACCGCGACGAGGTCGCCGGAGCGCTCGGCTCCGCCCTCGCCTCCGACCGCCCGGAGCTGGTCGAAGTCCCGGTCACGCCCGGGATGTCCCTCTTCTAGGGGATACCGGCGATGGCTCTGCTGCAACGCAAGCGCCCGCCGGTCCCGCCGCCCCCGAGCCAACCGGTCCCCGACCGCGCCCCCGACGATCTCGCTGCCGGCGTCGCGCCGGAGTTGCGGCGCGAGCTCGAGGAGCTGCTCGGTCCCGATCGGGTCCTGCACCGGGTCAGCGACCTCGTCGCCTACGCCTCCGACGCCAGCCCCTACCGGCTTTTCCCGCGGGCGGTGGTCGAGGCTCGCGACGCCGACGACGTCGCCAAGGTCCTGCGCTTCGGCCGCGACCGCGACATCCCCGTCACCTTCCGCGCCGGCGGCACCAGCCTCAACGGCCAAGGCCAGAGCGACGGCATCCTCGTCGACGTTCGCAAGCACTTCGGCGGGGTGCGGGTCATCGACGACGGCGCTCGGGCGCGGGTGAAGCCGGGGACGATCCTCGGCCACGCCAACCGCGTCCTCGCCCCCCACGGGCGCAAACTCGGCCCCGACCCGGCCAGCACCGACGTCTGCACCGTCGGCGGCGTCGTCGCCAACAACTCCGGCGGGATGCGCTGTGGGGTGAGCAAGGACTCCTACTCGACGGTGCGGGAGCTGACCTTCGTCCTGCCCTCGGGGACGAAGATCGAGACCGGCGCGCCCGGCGCCGCCGAGCGCTTCGCCGCCGCCGAGCCGGAGCTGGTCGCCGGCCTGGAGACGATCCGCGACGAGCTCCGCGCCGACGCCGAGCTCGCCGAGCGGATCCGCCGCAAGTTCGCGATCAAGAACACGACCGGCTACCGGCTCTGCGCCTTCCTCGACGCCGACGAGCCGTTGGAGATCTTCCGCCGCCTCCTGGTTGGCTCCGAGGGCACGCTCGCCTTTCTCGGCGAGGTCGTCTTCGAGACGGTGCCGGTGGCGCCGGTGACGACGACCGCCTGGGTCCACTTCGCCGGGATCGACGAGGCGATCGCGCCGGTCGGGGACCTGGTCGCCTCCGGCGCCACCGCGGTCGAGCTGATGGTCGCGCCGGCGCTGATCACCGCCGCCTGGAACATGGTCGGGGCGCCGCAGGAGTGGAAAGAGCTGCCGCCGACCTCGGCGGTGCTGCTGGTCGAGTTCGGCGGCGCCGACGAGGGCGATCTGGCGGCGCAGGTCCTCCGCGCCGAAGCGATCCTCGGCTCCCACGAGATCATCCGCCCCCTCGACTTCACCCGCGAGCCGGAGGCGATCGAGCTCGCCTGGCGGGTGCGGGAGGGGCTGCACGGGCTGATCGGCCGGGTGCGCCCGGAGGGGACGGCGCTGATCGTCGAGGACGTCTGCGTGCCGCCCGAGCGGATCGCCGAAGGCGCCAAGGACCTGCAGGCGCTGCTCGGCGAACACGGCTTCCTCCCCGGCGTCGCCGGCCACGCCTCGGCCGGGAACCTCCACTTCATGCTTACCCCCGACTTCGCCAAAGCGGAGGACCTCGAGCGCTACGAGGCCTTCATGGGCGGGCTGGTCGAGCTGATCGTCGACAAGTACGACGGCTCGCTCAAGGCCGAGCACGGGACGGGAGTGAACATGGCTCCCTACGTCGAGCGCGAGTGGGGTGAGAAGGCGACCGAGCTGATGTGGCGGCTGAAGCGGCTGGCCGACCCCGACGGGGTGCTCTCGCCCGACGTCCTCCTCAGCCGCGACCCCGGTGTTCACCTCCGCAACCTGAAAACGACGCCGGCGATCGAGGAGTGGGGCGGGGCGAGCGCCTGCGTCGAGTGCGGGTTCTGCGAGCCGGTCTGCCCGAGCCGCAACCTGACGACGACGCCGCGGCAGCGGATCGTCCTGCGGCGGGAGATGGCGCGCCAGCCCGAGGGCTCGCCAGTGCAGCGGGCACTGCTCGACGAGTACGACTACGACGCCCTGAAGACCTGCGCCACCGACGGCTCCTGCCAGATCGCCTGCCCGCTCGGGATCGACACCGGGCGGATGGTCAAGGAGTTGCGGGTGGCGCAGCATGGGGAGCGGGCGGAAAAGGCGGCGCTGGCGGCGGCGAAGCGGTGGGGGGCGGTCGAGAAGGCGTCGCGTTTGGCGCTGCGGCTGGGCGGGCCGCTTGCGCGCAGAACGAAGCGCGGCAAAGGACTTCCGGGGGCGGCGCGTTGGGGAGGTGGGGATGACCCTCTCCAGACGAAAGCGGGGAGTGTCTGGAGAGGGTCATCCCCACCTCTAAACGAAGCCGCCGCCGTCTACGTCCCTAGCTGCACCAACCGCATCTTTGGCCCCAGCGAGTCGTCAATTCACCACCCATATGGGGGCAAATCGACCACTCGATCTGTGGTTGACGCTCTCGCGACGGTTTCGGCACGGGCCGGGGCGCCGGTTTGGGTTCCGGATGATGTGGACGGGAGTTGTTGTGGGTTGCCTTGGAGTTCAAAAGGGTTCGATGCCGCTCATCGGCACAAGGCCAACGAGATGGTCGCGAAGCTCTGGGAGTGGAGCGAGGAAGGGAAGCTGCCCATCGTCATCGACGCTGCTTCCTGCACCGGGGCGATCGCCGATCCGGCGGAAGGGGTGCTCTCGGAGGAGAACGCGGAGCGGCTGGGGAAGCTGGAGATCGTCGATTCGGTTGCCTGGTCGCTGCGGTTGCTGCCGGACCTCGAGCTGCATGAGAAGGTCGGCTCCGCCACCGTCCATCCGACCTGCGCCACCCGCCGCCTCGCGCTCGCCCACCCGCTCCGCGCCCTCGCCGAGGCCCTCGCCGACGACGTCTACATCGCCCCCTCGGCGACCTGCTGCGCCTTCGCCGGCGACCGCGGCATCACCCACCCCGAGCTGACCGCCTCGGCCACCCGCCCCCAGGCCGAAGAGCTCGCCGGCCGCCAATTCGACGCCCACCTCTCCAGCAACCGCACCTGCGAGATCGCGATGACCCGCGCCACCGGCGAGCCCTACGAGTCGGTCGTCTGCCTGCTGGAGCGGCTAAGCCGCGTCTGAGTCTTTGGTCGCATCGACGGTCTTGCCGTCGATGTAGCGGACCAGCTCGGCGTATTTCGGTTCCGCCTCCATCCGCTTGTCGAGCAGCGGGTTAACCAAGCCGCGGAAGGCCGACATGTAGCGCCACCACTTGGGGACGAAGATCCGCGGCGCCTGTTCTTCGATCCCGCGGACCAGGCCGGCCCCGGCCTCTTCCGGCGAGATCCGTTTCATCAGCCACTCCGGGCTCAGCTTGCGCACTCGCTCGGAGTCCTCCTGGGAGAAGGCGTCCTGGACCAGTTTCGTGTCGACCCAGCCGAAGTAGGCGACGCTGGCGCTGGCGCCGTGCGGTTTCAGCTCCGCCCGCAGCGCCCGCCCGAGCGACTCGACCCCGGCCTTGGCGACTGCGTAGGGGCTGTTGCCGAAGCCGTTGGCGAAGGCGTAGACGGAGGAGACGACGATCATCTGCCCTCGGCGCTCGACGATCTGCGGCAGCGCCGCCCGCACCGTCCGCCAGACGCCGAGCATGTCGACCTCGAAGACTCGCTCCCATTCCTCGCCGGAGATGCCGCGCACGGTCGCGAACTGCTTCTGAGCGATGCCGGCGTTGGCGACGGCGACGTCGAGCCCGCCGAACTTCTCGACCACCTCGGCAACAGCGTTCATCAGCGCGTTCTGGTCGGTGACGTCGCCGCCGAGGCCGATCGCCCGCGGCCCGATCCGCTCCGCCGCGTCCCGCGCCTCCTCGGCGTCGAGATCCAGCACCGCGACCGAGGCGCCGCGCAGGTGCATCTGCCGCGCCGTCTCGAAGCCGATGCCGCGGGCGGCGCCGGTCACCAGGGCGACCTTGCCGTTGAGGTCGTAGCGCTCCATCGGCGCCCACCCTAACGCCGCGCCCGCCCATACGCTGCCGGCCATGTCCGGTCTCGACTCCGCCTACGCAGACCTCGCGGCGGCCCGCGGTCTCGAGCAGCTGCCCGGCTTCGCCCCGGGCCCGCTGACCCCCCTGCTGGTCGAGGGCAAGGGCGCCCCGCTGCAGCCGGCGCTGCGCGGGACGCTGGGGGAGGGAGTGACGGGCGTGGTCGGGCAGCTCGCTTACAAGCGCAACAAGACCTTCCGCTTCAACGTCGCCATCACCCAGGTCCCGGCCGCAACCGCCTTCGCCCCGCGCGTCTTCTGCATCCGCCGTGGCCGCAGCACTCGCGACGACGAGTTCTACGGCTTCGAGGCGCGCCACTCGAAGCTCTGGACCGAGAGCACGGCGCTGAACGAGCGCTACGAGGTCGCCACCAGCCCCTTTCAGGACCCGAACTGGCTGCGGCAACTGTTCTCGCCGGGCTTCGTCGACTGGCTCGGGACCAAACCGCCCGCCGGCTTCTCCTTCGAGCTCGCCTACGGCGACCTGCTCGGCAGCGTCGAGGACGACGAGCCGGGCGCCGACGGGCTCGCCGCGCTCTGCGAGGCCACCGCCCACGTCGCCACCCGGATCCGTAAGGAGTGCGAGGAGTAGATGCAGCTGAACAAGGTCGGCATCGGCCTGATCGCCTTCTTCGGCCTCGCCGGGGCGGCGTTCGCCGTCGTCCCGATCCTGATCGGGATCCCCTGGGAGGTCGCCGGAATCTTCGCCTCGATCGGGGTGATCTGGATCCTCGTCGCCGCCGGGCTCTACTGGTACGCCCGGCGCCAGCAGCGCAAGGCCGCCCACCAGGATTGGATCTTCCAGCAGGGCCTCCGCGGCACCGCCACCGTCCTGCACGCCGGCAGCCACGCCACCGTCAACGAGATGCCGCTGATGAGCCTGCGGCTCGACCTCGAGGTGTCGGGATCGGGGACCCGCGAGGTGAAGCGGCGGGAGATCATGCCGGTCTTCGTCGCCTCGCGGATGGAGCCGGGACTGGTCCTGCCGGCCTACGTCAACCCCAAGGACCCAGACGACTTCGTCCTCGTTTGGTGAGCCGCCCCCGGGGGGTTCGCCCACCCCTCCTAGAATCCTGAGCTTCATGTCCGGATTCGAGCCCGTCGACCCGAAGCAGTCTTTCCCCGAGCTGGAGGAGCGCGTGCTCGCGCGCTGGCGCGAGGACGACGTCTTCGCCCGCTCGCTCGAGGCCCGCGAGGGCGCCCCGGTCTGGAGCTTCTACGAGGGCCCGCCGACCGCCAACGGCCGCCCCGGCTCCCACCACGTCCTCGCCCGCGTCTTCAAGGACGTCTACCCGCGCTACAAGACGATGTGCGGGTACCGGGTCCCGCGCAAGGCGGGCTGGGACTGCCACGGCCTGCCGGTCGAGCTCGAGGTCGAAAAGCAGCTGGGGATCTCCTCCAAGCAGGAGATCGAGGAGTTCGGGATCGCCGAGTTCAACCAGCGCTGCCGCGCCTCGGTCTTCGAGTACGTCGAGGAGTGGAACAGGCTGACCGAGCGGATCGGCTTCTGGATCGACCTTGACGACCCCTACGTGACCCTCGAGGACGACTACATCGAGTCGGTCTGGTGGTCGCTGAAGAAGCTCTGGGACGAGGAGCGACTCTACGAGGGCCACAAGGTCGTGCCCTACTGCCCGCGCGACGGGACTCCCCTTTCGTCCCATGAGGTGGCGCAGGGCTACAAGGACGTTGAGGACCCCTCGATCTTCGTCCGCTTCCCGCTGCTGGGCGAGGAGGGGAGCGAGACCGGCGAGTCGCTGCTGGTCTGGACGACGACGCCCTGGACCCTCCCGGGGAACGTCGCCGTCGCGGTAGCGCCGGAGGTGACCTACGTGCGGGCGCGGACCGGCGAGGAGACGGTGATCCTGGCCGAGCCGCTGGTCGAGAAGGTGCTGGGAGAGGGGGCGGAGGTGCTCGATCGCTTCCCCGGCTCCGACCTCGTCGGCCGTCGCTACAAGGGACCCGTGTTCGCGCTCTCCGACGGCGGGCCGGCCAATGCCTTCAAGGTGCTCGCCGGCGATTTCGTCACCACCGAGGACGGCACCGGCCTCGTCCACATGGCCCCCGCCTTCGGCGAGGACGACTACCGCGCTGCCGCCGAGAACGGGATATTCGATCCGACCCAGCGCCAGACCCTCTACAACCCCGTCGGCCCCGACGGTCGCTTCGACGGGCGGGTGACGGGATTCGAGGGCAAGTTCGTCAAGGACCCCGAGGTGACCAAGGCCCTGATCGCCGACCTCGAGGGCCGGAGCCTGCTCTTCCGCGAGCAGGTCTACGAGCACTCCTACCCCCACTGCTGGCGCTGCGGCACGCCCCTTCTCTACTACGCGACCTCGAGCTGGTACATCGCCACCTCCCAGGTGCGCGACCAGATGCTCGCCAACAACGAGGAGATCGGCTGGCACCCCGAGCACGTCAAGCACGGCCGCTTCGGCAAATGGCTGGAGAACAACGTCGACTGGGCGCTCTCCCGCGACCGCTACTGGGGGACGCCGCTGCCGATCTGGCGCTGCGAGGCCGACGGCTGCGATGGCATTCGCTGCATCGGCTCGGTCTCCGAGCTGCGCGAGGGCGCCCGCGGCGAGGTCCCCGACGGTCTCGACCTGCACCGCCCCTACATCGACGACGTCACTCTCGACTGCGAGCAGTGCGGGGGCGAGATGCGCCGGGTCCTCTCGGTGATCGACACCTGGTACGACAGCGGCGCGATGCCTTTCGCCCAGTTCCACTATCCGTTCGAGGGCAAAGAGGAGTTCGAGGAGCGCTTCCCGGCCGACTACATCTGCGAGGCCCAGGACCAGACCCGCGGCTGGTTCTACACCCTGCTCGCCGAGTCGACCCTGCTCTTCGACAAATCCAGCTATGAGAACTGCGTCTGCCTCGGCCTGATCCTCGATCCCGAGGGGCAGAAGATGTCGAAGAGTCGCGGCAACGTAGTCGACCCCTGGGAGGTGCTCGGCGCCCACGGTGCCGACGCCTTCCGCTGGTACTACCTGACCGCCCAGCAGCCCTGGGCCGGCTACCGCTTCTCCGTCGACACCGTCGGCGAATCGGTCCGCCAGTTCCTCCTCACCCTCTGGAACACCTACTCGTTCTGGGTGCTCTACGCGAACGCGGAGGGGCTGGGGCCGGAGGATTTCCGTGGTTCCTTTGTCGCCCAAGAGGCGACTAAGGAACCACGCAACGACCTCGACCGCTGGGCGCTGTCGCGGCTGCAGGCGACTACCGCCACGGTGCGCGAGCGGATGGACGCCTACGACTGCACCACCGCAGGGCGGGCGATTGCCGAGTACGTCGAGGAGCTCTCCAACTGGTACGTGCGGCTCTCGCGCCGCCGCTTCTGGGAAGGGGATAGAGCCGCCTTCGCGACCCTGCGGCACTGCCTGCTGGAGACGGTGGCGATGCTGGCGCCGTTCACGCCGTTCCTCGCCGACGAGATCCACCGCAACCTCGCCGGCGACTCAGCCCAACCCTCGGTCCACCTGCGCGACTTCCCCGAGGTCGATTCGTCTCTCGCCGACCCCGGACTCGAGCAAGGGATGGAGGCGGTCCGGCTCACCGTCGAGCTCGGCCGCGCCGCCCGCGCCCAGGCGAAGGCAAAGGTCCGCCAGCCGCTGCGCCGCGCCGTGATCGTCGCCAACGAGGCCGAGCGCGCCGCGATCGAGGCCCGTGCCGCTCTCGTCACCGCCGAGCTCAACGTCAAGGAGCTCGACTTCGTCAGCGACGAGTCCGAGCTGGTCAGCTACAGCGCCAAGCCCAACTACCGCGCCCTGGGCCCGCGCTTCGGCAAGAAGATGCCGCAGGTCGCCGCCGCGGTCGAGGCGCTCGACGCCGCCCACGCCGCCCAGGTCCTCGCCGAGGGCGGCGAGATCGGGATCTCGATCGAGGGGAGCGACCACACCCTCGGCCCCGACGACGTCACCCTCGCCCTCCAGCCTCTCGAGGGCTACGAGGTCGAGGCCGAGGCCGGCCACGCTGTCGCCCTCCAGCTCGAGCTCGACGACGAGCTCCGCTGCGAGGGCCTCGCCCGCGAGATCGTCCACGCCGTCCAGAACGCCCGCAAAGCCGCCGGCCTCGAGATCACCGACCGCATCGACCTCACCCTCACCGGCGACCCCGGCCTCCTAGAAGCCGCCCAGGCCCACCAGGACTACCTGGCCGGCGAGGTCCTCGCCACCTCCGTCTCCTACGACGGCGAGAGCAACGGCGCCGCCGCCATGATCGACGGGCGAGAGCTCAGCATCGGTGTTACTCGCGCCTAGTGAATTGAGTCGCGGCCCTATCGGGGCAACTCACCGAGACCGCAAAAACCTGTGTATAGCGCCGGTTTTTGCGGTCTCGCGGAATACCGGCGCTCTCTACCGGGCGGCGCTGCCTCGCAAGCTCGACCGACTCGCTACTTGAACTTGTAGATGAGGACGAAGCGGCGGGGGTTCTTGCAGCGGACCTCCGCGTAGGTCTTCGAGTCCTTCGTGGTGCAAGTGAGGGCCTGGCGGTTGACGGTGAAGCCGAAGCGTTGGGGCAGATCCCCTTTTGCCTTCTCGAACTCTTTCACCGCCGAGTCGGTCTTCCGCGCGAAGGTGCACTTCGTCTTCGGGAGCTTGGGGGGATAGTTGCCCGCCGCCACTTCCCAGCCTTGGGACTTACCGCAGGGCCGGATTTCATTCGTGGCGGCGGACGCCGGAGCGGCAAGGAGACAGCAGAGAACGGCGAGGAGGCCGATCAGCCCGAGCGAGCGAGCCATCTACCCGCTCGGCTTCTCGCCGATGATGAAGTCGGCTTTGGCGGAGTCGTCGAACTTCACCCAGCAGTGGTCAGGTGAGACGCCCGCCACCTCGACGAGGGCCTCTTCGATCCGCTTGGCGATCTCCGCCTTCTGCTCGTCGGAGCGGCCCTCGTACCAGTGGACGTGAACGAACGGCATCGGGGAGGGACCTGGCCCGCGCTAGGCGAGCGCCGGCTCCAGCTCGGCCTCGAGCCGCCGCTTCGGCATCGCGCCGACCACTTTCTTCGCGATCGCGCCGTCCTTGAAGAGGATCATCGTCGGGATCGAGAGGACTTCGTAGTTGGCCGCCGTCTGCTGGTTCTCGTCGACGTTGATCGAGACGATCTTGAGGTCGTCGCGCTCGGCGTCGATCTCCTCCAGGACCGGGTGGACGACACGGCACGGCCCGCACCAGGGAGCCCAGAAGTCGACGAGAACAGGCCCGTCGGCATCGAGTACGTCAGCTTTGAAGGTGGCGTCGGTTACGTCCGTCAATTTGCCAGTCACTGGTATCGGTCTCCCGGTTGCGGTTTCGATTTCAGCTCAATACTTCATAAAGTATAGCGCCGCAGCAGAGGCAAGCGCCAGACCGCCTCGACAGCTATTCCCAGGTCCATCTTCGACGTTCCTACCCGCCGCTCGCGGAAAATGATCGGCACCTCGACGACCTCGAAGCCGAGGCGGACCGCGCGGTAGGTCATCTCGACCTGGAAGGCGTACCCGCGGGTGCTGATCTGGTCGAGGTCGATTGCCTCCAGCACCTCGCGGCGGAAGCACTTGAAGCCCCCGGTGAGGTCGCGGACGTCGACCCCGAGCACGAGCCGCGCGTAGGTGCTGCCGCCGCGGCTGACCGCCCGCCGCAGCGGCCCCCAGTCGCTCACCCCGCCCCCCCGCACGTAGCGGGAACCAAGCACCAGGTCGGCGCGCCTGGCGGTCTCGAGCAGGCGCGGCAGGTAGGCCGGGTCGTGAGAGAAGTCGGAGTCCATCTCGAGGACCAGGCCGGCGCCTCCCGCCAGCGCTCGGCGGAAGCCGGCGATGTAGGCGGGGCCGAGCCCTTCCTTGCGCCTTCGGTGCAGGACCTGGACGTTCCCGTGGCGCTCGGCGAGGCGGTCGGCGATTTCCCCGGTCCCGTCCGGAGAGCTATCGTCGACGATCAGCACCTGCGCCGAGGGCGGCAGCTCGGCGCGGGCGGCCTCGACCAGCGGTTCCACGTTCTCGGCCTCGTTGTAGGTCGGCAGGACCAACCAGGCGGGACCCGCATGGGACTCGGTCATCGCCGCGACTCTATTCGGCGGACGCCTAGAGTTGGAGCCGTGACCAACGCCGAGATCGCCGCCGCGCTGGATGAGCTGGGAATCCTCTACGAGCTCGACGGAGCGGACAGATACCGGGTGCTCGCCTACGGCACCGCCGCCAACGCGATCCGCGAGAGCCCGGTCTCGGTCGCCGAGCTGGCGGCGCAGGGACGGGCGACCGAGGTCCCCGGCGTCGGCAAGACGCTGGCGGAAAAGATCGACGCGCTGATCGAGACCGGGGAGATCCCCGCGGCGATGAAGCTGAAGGCGAAGTTCCCGCCGACCCTGATCGAGGTGACCCGGGTCCCCGGCGTCGGTCCGAAAACCGCCCGCCGCCTCTTCGAGGAGCTCGACATCTGCTCGATGGAGGACCTCAAAGCCGCCGCCGAGGGAGAAAAGGTCCGCGACGTCAAAGGGCTCGGGCCGAAGGCGGAGGAGAACATCCTCGCCTCCCTGGAGCGTCTGGGCGAGCCGGGCCAGGGCCCCGGTCGCCTCCTGCTCTCGAAGGTGAAGCCGATCGCCGAGGAGCTGGCGGCGGCGCTGCGCGAGCACCCGGCCGCCGAGCGGGTCGAGGTCGCCGGTTCCGCCCGCCGCTGGGCCGAGACCTGTAAGGACATCGATTTGATCGCCGCCGCCGAGCAGCCGGCGGCGCTGGCCGAGCACCTCGCCACCCACCCGCTGATCGCCGCCGCCGGCACCCCGAGCGAGAACGGCGTCCGCGCCCAGACCCACAACGGCGTCTCGGTCGACCTCCGCATCGTCCCCCCGCCCAACTTCGGCAACCTGCTCCAGCACTTCACCGGCTCCCAGGCCCACAACGTGCAGCTGCGCGAAGAGGCGGTCGGCCGCGGCCTCTCCGTCTCCGAGCACGGCATCACCGAGACCGAGAGCGGCGACGTCACCGCCTGCGCGACCGAGCAGGAGGTCTACGAGCGGCTCGGCTACTCCTACATCGAGCCGGAGCTGCGCGAGGGCCGCGGCGAGCTGAAGGCGGCGCGCGAAGACAAGCTGCCGATGCTGATCGAGATCGGCGACATCAAGGGCGACCTCCACTCCCACACCACCCTCTCCGACGGCCGCAACAGCGTCGAGGAGATGGCCGAGGCCGCCCGCGACCGGGGCTACGCCTACCTGGCGATCACCGACCACTCGGCCAGCCACGGCTTCGGCGACCACGTCACCGCCGAGCGCCTCTGGGAGCGGATCGAGGAGGTCCGCGCCTGGAACAAAGGTCAGAGCAAGAGCAAGGGAGGGTTCCGCCTCCTCGCCGGCTCGGAGATCAACATCGGCCTCGACGGCTCACTCGACTACCCCGACGACCTGGTCGCCGCCCTCGACTGGGTCGTCGCCAGCGTCCACACCTCCTTCTCGGTCTCCAAGAAGCAGATGACCGAACGCGTCCTCACCGCGATCGAGAACCCCGACGTCGACTGCATCGGCCACCTCACCGGCCGCCTGATCGGCCGTCGCGAGCCCTACGGGATCGACGTCGAGGCGGTCGCGGAGGCGGCGGCCCGGACCGGGACGATGATCGAGATCAACGGCAATCCCAACCGCCGCGACCTCTCCGACCTCCACGCCCGCCTCGCGGTCGAAGCCGGCGTCAAGATCGTTCTCAACACCGACGCCCACGGCGTCGACACGCTCGACAACATGGCCTACGCGATCGCCACCGCCCGCCGCGCCTGGCTGACGCCGGAGGACATCGCCAACACGAGGAGCTGGACGGCGCTCAAGGAGCTGCTGAAGCGCTGAGCACTGCTCCGGTCATTTGCACCGCTATGCGGAACAAATGACCGGAGCGCCTCAGTACGCGCCGAGCTGGTCCCCGCGCAGCCCCGGCGCCCGCACCAGCTCGACTGGCTGCAGCGCCGGGGTGGGGACGACGTAGAACTTGACGCCGTCGCGCTGCTCGATCCCGAGCACAGCCGCCTCGCGGGTGTGCCAGGCGAGAGAGACGATCAGCGCGTAGCCGGCGCCGACGGCGGCGACGCCCGGGAAGAAGATCCCCAGCACCCCGGCGGCGACGGCGGTGAGGGCGATCGGCCAGAGGCGGGTGAAGGCGATCCGAGCGGGAGTTTGGTCCGGCAGCGAGGTGGCGGTACGGGCGCGGGCGAGGGCGTCGCGGACGTCCTCGGCGGCGCGATGGGGCCGGCCCAGGTAGATGCCGATCCCGAGCGCGACCAGCCACCAGCCGGCGGCGACCAGGGCGATCGTCGTTTCGCCGTCGCGGTTGGCGGCCAGGGCGGTGATCGCCCCCAGGGCCGTCGCCTCGGCGGCGGTGATGAAGACGCTGGTGCGGAGCAGGTCGGTGTAGGGCATCGCCTTAGGTGGTCGATTCCCCTGGCTCCGCCAGCCATTCGAGGATCGCCAGCCAGCCGTCGAGGCCGCTGACGGTCACATCCGACTCCTCTGTCAGCTCCGCCGGCGCCTCCGCCGAGAGCACGCCGACGCAGACCGCCGCCTCCAGTCGCCCCTCCTCGCGCAGCTGCCGCAGCCGGCGGAAGGCATCGAGATCGGTGCGATCGTCGCCGGCGTAGGTGGCGCGGTCGAGCCGCTCGTCGGCGAGCAGGGAAGCGATGGCACCGTCCTTGCCGCCACCCCCGGCCGGCCGCAGCTCCAGCACCTTGCGCCCCCAGCGCGGTTCCAGCCCCGCCTTACCGGCCTCGTTGGCGAGCTCGTGCGCCCTGCTCTCAGCCGTCGCCTCGTCGTCGCTGCCGCGCCAGTGCAGCGCCTGGATCGGCCCCTTGTCCTCGAGGCGCAGCCCCGACGCTGCCAGACGGCCGTCGGCGGCGGCGAGGAACTCGGCCGCTTCGGTCTCCCGCCCGGCGATCGAGGGGTCCGGCCGGGGCTCGTCCTCGCCGGGCATCAGCAGCTCCAGCCCGTGGTTGCCGGCGTAGGCGATCGAGTCGAGGCCGACCAGCCGCCGCGCCTCCATCGCCTGGCGCCCGGAGATGCAGCCGACCAGCGCGTAGCGCTCGCTCAGCGCCGCCAGCAGCAGCCGCGCCGCCGCCGGCACCGCGGCTTCCTCGGCCCGCTCCACGATCGGCGCCAGCGTCCCGTCAACGTCGGTGAGGATCGCCGCCCGCGCGGGCTCGTTGCGGAGCGGCTCCAGGCGCGCGGCCCAGTCGCCGTTCCCGTTCTCGGGGTCGGGGGACACGGCTCTAGTATCGCGAGATGTCCGCCGCCCACGCGAGCCCCCCTCACGCGGTTTGGAAGCTGGCGGCAATCGGCACCCTGGCCGGCGTCTTCAGCGGGCTCTTCGGGGTCGGGGGCGGGACGATCATCGTCCCCCTGCTGATCTTCTGGTTCGCCTTCGGCGAGCGCCTCGCCACCGGCACCAGCCTTGCCGCGATCATCGTCATCGGCCTCCTCGGCGCCCTCGCCCAGGGCGGCATCTACGGCAACGTCCACGTCGGGACCGGTCTCCTGCTGGCGATCCCGGCCGTGGTCGGGGTCGTGCTCGGCACCGCGATCCAGCAGCGGATCCCCCAGCGCGCCGTCTCCTACCTCTTCGCCCTGCTGCTGGTGGCGATGGCCGTGGAGCTGATCCTCTCGTGAGCGAGCTGGCGGCGGTCCTGATCTGCCTCTTCGGCGGGCTCACCGGCGGTCTCGTCGGGGTCGGCGGCGGCGTCCTCTTCGTCCCGGCGCTGACCGTCTTCATCGGCCTCACCCAGGTCGAGGCCGAGGCGACCTCGCTGCTGATGATCGTCGTCGTCGCCATCGTCGGCACCTACCGCCAGCAGGGCTACGGCAATGTCCGGCTGCGCGAGGCGCTGATCATCGGCGCCCTCTCCCCCTCGGGGTGCTGCTCGGAGTCGTGATCTCCAACAACGTCTCCGAACGGCTCCTGCAGCTTTCCTTCGCGGCGCTGGCCCTGTTCATGGCCGCCCAGCTGGTCCGCCGCGCGCGCGCGACCTGAGCCGCGGAGCGGTTCAGGTGCATGGTCTACGCTCAGAAGCGTGGATTCACTCACTTGGGAAGGCGACCTGCCGCACCTCCGCGCACCGGTCATGGTCTGCGCCTTCCGTGGCTGGAACGACGCCGCCGCCGCGGCCTCGACCGCGCTGACCTCGGTCGCGAACTCGCTCGACGCAGATTTGATCGCCCGGGTCGATCCCGAGGACTACTTCGACTTCCAGTCGACGCGGCCGATGATTAGCATGGACGAAGGCCAGACCCGCCGCATCGACTGGCCGGAGAACAACCTCTTCGCCGTCCGCGTGCCCTCCGCCGACCGCGATCTCGTCCTCCTCGACGGGACCGAGCCGAACCTGCGCTGGCGCACCTTCTCGGAGACGATCGCGACCGCCGCCGACGCCCTCGGAGTCGAGATGGTCGTCACCCTGGGAGCGCTGATCGCCGAGGTCTCCCACACTCTGCCGGTCCCGATCACCGGCCTCGCCTCCAGCACCGAGCTGGTCGAAGAGCTGGAGCTGGAGCGCTCCAGCTACGAGGGGCCGACCGGGATCGTCGGTGTCGTCCACGACCTCTGCCGCCAGAACGGCATCGAGTCCGCCTCGCTGTGGGCCGCCGTCCCCCACTACGTCGCCGCCGTCCCAAATCCGAAGGCCGCCCTCGCCCTGTTGCGCCGGCTCGAGGGCCTGACCGGGATCGCCGTCGAGGCCTCCGAGCTGGAGGAGGAAACGGCCGACTACGAGGAGCAGATCGGCCGCGCCGTCGCCGCCAACCCCGAGATCGAGGAGCTGGTCTCCCGGATCGAGGCCGAACAGGTCGACCTGCTCGACGAGGAGGGCGAGGTTCCCAACGCCGACACCCTCGCTCGCGAGTTCCAGCAGTTCCTCAGACAACGCGGCAAAGACTCTTCCTGAGGACGCTGCAAACCGGCGCATCTCGGAGTCCTCGGTCGCTCGGCTCGGGTCACGCACCTAAGTGCGCTCCCCTCACCTCGTCTCCCTGCGTCCGCCGAGCTGCTTGGTTTTCGCGCCCTCAGCAGAGATAAAAGAGCTCAAGCTTCGGCCGCCGGGCAGATCAGGCGGTAGTCGCACCAGCTGCAGACGGTGGGGGAGGGGCGGGGCTCGAAGTCTTGGGAGAGGATGCCCTCGCCGACCTGGAGGACGGTGCGCTCGACCCGCTCGGCGTCGTCGGGCCTGGTCGGCGCCGGCACCTTCTCGGCGTCGAGTACGTAGTAGTAGCTGCCGGTGCTGGCCTCGATCTCCCAGGCCTCGCGGGCGGCCATCCGGTAGAGCGCCAGCTGCAGATCGGAGTCGAGGTCCTCTTCGCTCTTGCGCTCGCCGGTCTTGTAGTCGATCAGCTCGTAGTCGCCGTCGGGTAGGCGGTCGACGCGGTCGACGCGGCCGCGGACGTGGTGGTCGCCGACCTTGAAGTCGAACTTGCGCTCCAGCCAGACCGGTTCGCCCTCCGACTCGCGCTCGCGTTCCCAGTAGAGGCGCAGCGCCTCGCGGGCGCGGTCGCGGAACTGCAGCTCGTCGTCAGTGGAACCGAAGCCGGTGCGCCGCCAGCCCTGCTCGAAGAGCCGGTTCAGCACCCGCAGTCCGTCCTCGGGGTTCTCCGGCGGTTCCTTGTGGAAGCGCTCGAGGACGTTGTGGAAGAGGATCCCGAAACGCTGGTTGATCGTCGGCTCCTGGGGAATGCCGAAGACCCGCGCGAACTTGTACTTGAGCGGGCAGGTGAGGTAGAGCGAGAGGTCGGAGGCCGAGAGGCTGAGCATGCCGTCGCCGCGGCGCGGCAGGAAGGCGGCCAGCGAGGGCTCCTCGCGGGCGGCGACGAGGTCGAGGCGGCGGCCGCGCTCGCGCTCGGAGTCGAGCAGGTAGGCGTCGAGCGAGGAGGCGTCGAGCTCGGCCTGCTGTTCGGGCGTCGCCACCTGGCGCAGTAGCCCGTTGACAGCGTCGATCGCCTCGGCCGTCGGCTCGTCCCCTGGTCGCTGCGCCAGCGCCGCCAGCTTCAGCAGCTCCAGGTAGCGGGCGATCGCGCGGTTGACGTCGAGGGCGGTGTCGAGCCGCGGCTCCGACAGCTCCCGCCCCGCCCGCCAGGAGTCCTCGAGCACCTGCTCGCGGAGGGCGCGGTAGGTGGCATGGAGGCCCTCGGCCGGGCCGAACATCTCCTCCTCGTGTAGCTCCTCCTCGCCACCGGCGGCCGCCAGGGCGCGCTCGTAGTAGCGGGAGGGCCGAGCGGCCTCGCCTCCGGACGCGTGCTCGAGTCGCGAGAGAACGAGGCCGCTGCGCGCCGGCCAGCCGATCTGCTCCCAGTCGTGCTCCTCCTCGAGTCCGAGCACGAAGACGTGGTCGAAGCCGAGCCCCTTCACCGCGGCTGCCGCCATCCCGTTGACGGCGCCGGGAGAGCGCGAGTGCTCGGCGTCCTCGGGCTCGACCCCGGCCTCGGCGACGGCGCTGAGGTAGGCGACGAAGCCGCGGGTCGAGCCGTGCGGCTCGCGGCGGGTCCAGGCGGTCGCCAGCTCGGCCAGCTGCGAGAGCCCGAGCAGGCGCTCCGCCACCTCCGGCTGGGCGGCGAAGAGCCGCTGCCGCCGCAGTCCCACCTGCTCGATCAACCGTCGCACGAAGACGTCGGCGCGGCGTTCCTCCATCACCGCCGCCGCGGTCCCGTAGAGCTTGAGGAAGGCTTGGATCCGCTCCCGCGCCTCGGGCTGGAACTGAGGGCTGTCGAGTGCCGCTTCGCAGGCGGCGACCATGTCCTGCTTGCGCCGCCGGGCGATCGTCGTCAGCCGTGCCAGGTCGCCGGAGCGCAGCTCGACCGGCGGCCGGGTCAGGGCGCGGGCGGCGGCGGCCGAGTCGTCGGGGGCGGCGAGGACCCGCAGCCAGGCGATCGCGTCGCGTACCTCGGGGCGCTGGAACAGCGCCGTCGGCCCGGAGAGGTGGAAGGGGATCCCGCGCTCTTCCATCGCCGCGGCGATCGCGCCCCCCTGCTTAGCGGGATCGGCGACGAGGATGCAGATCTCATCCGCGGCGGTTCCCCCGGCGACGAGGTGCTCGACCGCGCGCGCCGTCGCCTGCGCCTGCGCGCGCTCGTTGCTGCAGCGCCAGAAGCCCAGCTGCGGATCGCGGAAGCGCTGCTCGAGCCCGATCCGCTCGCCCTCCGGGTGTGCCGCGGCGAACCACTCCTCCGGCTCGCCGGCCTCGAGCGCAAAGACCTGGTTCGGGTTGTCGGTGGCGAGCGACTCGAGGACCGCGAGCTGCGCCGGGGTCGCCTCCTCGAGCTCGTCGACCATCAGCTGCCCGAAGCGCTCGGCGATCCGCCGCCGCACGTCGGGCCGCTCGACCAGGAGGCAGTCGAGGGCGAGGAAGACGTCGCCGCGGTCGAGGCTGCCGGACTCGGCGACGATGCGGTCGTGGGTGGTGTAGAGATCGGCGAACTCGAGCTCCCGGCGCTGCGCCTCCCGCCCGGCCTCGTCCTCCGCCTTCGCCTCCCGCGCCCGTTCGGAGAGCGTGGTCGGCCCGACCTGTTCCGCCTTGAGGTCGTCGATCCGGGCCAGCAGCCGGGCCAGCAGGCCGGCGGGGTTGCCGCGGATCTCGTGCCGGCGCAGCGGCAGCTGGTCGAGGCGGTCGAGCAGCATCGCCAGCCGCTCGGCTCGGCCGAGCACGTCGAAGAACGGGTCGAGCCCGGCCTCCTCGGGGTACTCGCGCAGGAGGCGCTCGCCGATCGCATCCCAGCTGCCGATCCAGAGCTCCTCGAAGGAGCCCCGCAGCAACGCCTCGCAACGCTCGCGCAGGCGCGCCGCCGTGGCCCGGCGCGAGGCGATCATCAGCACGCTCTCGGGACGGGCTCCGTCTTCGACCAGGCGGGAGAGACGGTGGGCGAGCAGCTCCGTCTTGCCGGTGCCGGAGGCGCCGACGACCAGCAGCGGACCATCCTCGTGCGCCAGCGCGCGCTGGCGCTCCGAGGCGGCGCTTTCGAGCGTGGGGTGCTGCTCGGGCATCGTTCAAAGCTAGCCGCTCCGTAATCTTGGGTCGATGGACGTCCTCTCCGCCGACTGGCCGGCCATTTGCCGCCGCATCGTCGCCGCCCAGCGCCCGATCTTCGACGAAGTCCGCAGCAGCGAGGAACGCACCGTCTACGAGGGCATCGGCGAGGGCGGCGACCGCACCCTGGTGATCGACCGCCGCTGCGAGGACGTCGTCTTCGCCGAGCTCGACCGCCTCGCCGCCGAAGGCGCCTCCTTCGTCGCCGTCTCCGAGGAGCGGGGGGAAGTCACCTTCGGCTCGGGCGGCGACCACCGCGTGGTGATCGACCCGATCGACGGCTCGCTCAACGCGCGCCGGACGATCCCCTCCTTCGCGGTCTCGATCGCCGTCTCCTCCGGACCCTCGATGGCCGACGTCGAGTTCGGCTTCGTCCACGACTTCGGTGCCGACGAGGAGTTCCTCGCTCGGCGTGGCGAGGGCGCGCAGCTCAACGGGACCCTAGTGCGGGTTTCCGCCGAGGCGGAGCCGCTCGAGGTCGTCGGGGTCGAGTCGGTCGAGCCGGAATGGGCGCTGCCGGCCTTCGAGGCTCTCGCCGGCAAGGTCTTCCGCCTCCGCGTCGTCGGGGCGATTGCGATCTCGGCGGTCTACGTCGCCGCCGGCCGCTTCGACGCGATGCTGAGCCTGCGCTCCTGCCGCTCGGTCGACGCGGCCGCGGCGCAGCTGATCGTGCGCGAGGCCGGAGGCGCCGTCGGCTTCGACGACGGCGAGCTCTCCGAGGCGCTGCTCGACCTCGATTCGCGCTACCCGATGACCGCGGCCAACAGCGAGAACGGCCTGGCGACGATGCGCGCCGCCCAGCTCGCCAAAGCCACGCAGTAGCCCTGTAACCACTTTCCGCAAGCGGTTTACAAACACGTGTTCCTACGAACTTATGTTCGCTACACTCGGGCTTTCCCCAAGCCCCCGACTTGAATCAAGAGGTGTCTTCCCCTTATGGCAACGAGCAAAAACGGCAGCAAAAGCAAAACCCAGGCGAAACGCGCCACCACCGAAGCGAAAAAATCTGCGGTCAAAACCGCGAAAGCTTCCAAACGCGCCGCGACCAAGACCGCTGTGGCCGAGAAAAACCAGGTCCAGTCCGTCGTCGAGGCCGCTGTCGACGTCCCCGTCGGCGCCGTCCTCAGCGTCAGCGACCGGGTCTCGGATCTGGTCGAGCCCTGGACCGACCGCAGCAAGGCGCAGCGGCAAATCAAGAACTACCGCAGCAACCTGCGCAAATCGCTGAAACGGACCGAGCGCCGCGGCACCAGCGCCCGCCGCAAAGCGATCACCGAGGCCCGCAAAACCCGCAACCAGGTCGAGCGCGAGGCCCGCAAGCGTCAGCGCGACGTCGAGACGACGATCAAGCGCAACCGCAACGAGGTCGAGCAGCGCGTCCGCAAGGCGATCGAGGAGCAGGCGACCCGCGCGACGGTCGTGGTCGGCAGCGCCCAGGGCGTCGTCGGCACCGTCAGCAGCCAGCTCAGCTCTCTCCGCTAGCTCCGACTAGCGACCAGTTACCAGTACAGGCCGCGAGGAGCCTGGTCCATAGGGCCAGCCCTCGCGGCCTTTTACGTAGGCGCGGAACTGGAAGCGGACGTCGCGGCTGTCGTCGTCGCTGAAGCGATAGGCGTAGCGGAAGCGGCCCCGGGCGTCGGCCTCGACGGTGCGGAACTCGCGCCACGGGCTGCGGCCGTAGCGGAACTGCAGCTCCACCGGCAGACCCCTGACGGCGGTCGCCGCCGTTCCCGAGGCGGCGATCTTGCCGCTGAAGACAACCGGCGCGCCGCCGACCTTGGCGGTGGTTGCGGAAGCGCGCAGCCGTACCGAGGTCGGGACCTCGAGGCGTGCGCTCCTGCTGGCTGCGCGGGTGAGGGTTCGGCTGCCGGCGAAGCTGGCGGTCACTTTCCGGCTCGGGCCCGGCTCTAGTCGGATCGAGAAGCTGCCGTCGCTGCGGGTGAGGACGAGGGTGGTGCGTCGCGACGGGTTCGCGCCGGCGGCGAAGACCTCGGTCACCGCGATCTCCAGCGCGGTGGTTGGACTGCCCGCGGTCGTGCGCAGGCGCCCGCCGAGGCGCTTGCCATCGAGGCTTGCTTTGAGCAAGGTCGGGACCTTCAGTGGATTGACGAGGACCATCCTGCCGCCACGGGCGCGGTCGGTGCCGGTACCGGCGTTGCCGGCGGCGTCGAACCCGGTGGCGAGGAACTCGTACTTGCCGGGCGGGAAGGAGTCCGAGTCCCAGTGAGCAATCAATCTGCCCGCCGCCACCTGCGTCGGCAGCTGCTGGAAGCGGGCGCGGGTTGCGGCCAGGCGCACTCCGATCCAACCGCGGGTCGGGCTCGGGCCGGAGAGGCGATCGCCGACCGCGGCTTCGATCCGCTCCGGGTCGGCGGGATCCTGAGCTGGGGAAAAAGCGACGGTGGGCGGTTCTTCGTCGATTCGCACCGTCGCCAGGCCGGGCCGCGGTGCGCCGGCGCTGCCATCGGTGACGTTGCCGGCGGCGTCGCGGGCGAAGTACTCGACGCTGTGGATGCCGCTGCCGGCGACGGTCGTGCTGACGGCATCGCCATGCGCTCGCGCCGCCGGCGCACCATCGACTGCGATCGCGGTGAACGGGCCGAGCGGACCTGCCGCCGTCATGCCGGAGAGGTCATCCGTCGCCAGCGCCGTCAGCTCGACCGGCCCGTCGCTCCACTCCGCCGGGAGGCCGCGCAGCGAGACGAAGGGCGGCCTGCCGTTGACGCGCAGCTCCGCCACCGCGATCGGCGAGGCCACGCCGGCGCCCGAGACGACGACGACTCGGACGAAGTCGACCCCCTCGGGCAGGTTGCCGAGTGGAATCGAGCCGATGTCGCTCGGAAAGTCGATCTCGCCGATGTCGCAGCGGCCGGGGTGGGCGCATGGCGAGCTGCTGCCGTCACGGTCGGTCGAGACCGCGTACCCGCGCAGGCCGGACAGGGGCAGAGGCCCGGATACCTCGCCTATTGCCAGCTCATGTGAGTCCGTCGCCAGCAGCCAACCCTGGGGCGGCTGCAGCGCCGGCGGTGCGGGCACGGTGTCGTCGAAGCGGAGGACGGCGGTGGAGTGCGGACCCGCCTCACCCGCTCCGTTCTCCAGCCATGCCTCCAGGGTGTAGATCCCCGGCACGGGCGGCACCACGACCGGGCGCGGTCCGAACAGCGGCCAGGTGTCCTCGCGCACCAGGTCACCGTCGGCGTTGTAGAGGCGATAGGGCGCCCTCGCCGCCTGACCGGGCGGTGGCAACGGTTGCCCTTCGACTTCGAAATCCCGCTCGGGCTGCCACGAGCCTTCCCCTTCGACCTGCAGGGCGCTCGCCGGGGCCGTGCCGGGGGCGGCGGCGCTCCAGCCTCCCAGAATCGCGAGAGCCGCCAGCAGGAGCGGCAGGGTTCTCGGCCCGAGACGGATCACGGGCCGAACTCCCCGGCCGGACTGCCACTGCTGGAACCGGCGGTCGGCGCTGGTTCCGGAGTCGGTTCGGGGACGGGCGGCGGCGCGTATTCGACCGCGTCGCCGCTGACGGGAGCGGGTTCGACGGTGGCAGGCTCGCTTTCGGCGGGCGGTTCGGGACCCGGTGAGGCGACGGGAGAGCGATCCCGGTCGGGCTTGGGTTTCGGCTCCGGCGCCGCGGGCTCGTATTCGACCGTCGGCGTCGGAGCATTCGGCAAAGGCAGGTCCGCCAAGCGGCGCTCCAGTCGCGGCGGTCGGCGCTGCTCGGCAGAGAGGTCGAGGGGGGTCGGGACGATGCCGGTGGCGACGCAGGCCGCGCTCCCGGCCGCCCCGAAGCAGACGGCGGCGATCTTCGCCGCCCCGGCGATCCCAACCCCACCGCCCCCGCCGGCGGCGACTTGCGAGACGGGCTCGCCCGCGCCGCCGCCAAACCGCCCCGCGAACCCGGCAAGCGCCTCCTGTGCCCGCTCCCACAGCGAGCGTCCGAGCGGGAGGAACGGCGCCAGCGCCGCCGCAGCCGCCGGGGCGGCGCGGTAGGCCCGCAGGGTCGCGCGGCAATGGACGCAGGCCCGCAGGTGCTCGCGAACCTGCGCCACCTCCTCGGGCCCTGCCTCGCCGTCGCAGAAGGCGGAGAGCAGCGGCCGCAGCTCGGCGCAGCGGCTGCCGTCCTCGCTGCGGGCGATCAGCTTGCGGAAGCGATCACGTCCCTCCGCCAAGCAGCGATTGACTTTCGTCGGGCTGTAGCCGGTGAGCTCGCCGATCTCCTCGTAGGAGTAGCCCTCGGCGAGCAGCGTGAGCGCGCGCAGCTCCTGCGGCTTCAGTGCCTGCAGCGCCTCGCGGCTGCGGGCAATCGTCTCGCGCCGCTCGGTCTTCTCCGGGGGACCGGCGGTACGGGTGGGGAGCAGGTCGACCCAGCTTTCGCCCTCGGCCGAGCGGCTGGCAGCGGGCCCGGCGAGGTCGCGCTCGCGCTCGCGCCGGATCGCCAGCGCCTCGTGCTTGACCACGGTCTGCATCCACTTGATCAGTTCCCGCGGGTCATCCGACGGCGCTTTGCGGAGAAGGATCTCCAGCGCCCGCTGCAGCGCGTCTTCGGCGTCGTCGGCGCAGAGCGAGTAGCGACGGGCAGTGCGGAGCAAAGTCCTCTCGTTGCGCGCGTAAGTCTCTACCGCCGCCCGCTTGCGGGCCGCATCATCCACCGTTCGATTCCCCCTGCTGCTTGAGTTCTTCCGCATCGGACACTGGCAGCGCTAGGGACGAACGCAGCGGTTCTCTCCCCCCGATTGGACGGATTCCCTATTTCAAGAATGCGCAAATTGCACACCTGACCGGAAGAACGTCCAGCCCGGGTCGCTCGCTAGGATCGACCGATGAGCACTTGCGTAGTCACCGGCGGCGCCGGCTTCCTCGGATCGCACCTTTGTGAACGGCTGCTCGGCGACGGGCACCGGGTGATCTGCATCGACAACCTCGAGACGGGGTCGCTGGAGAACATCGCCCACATCCGCGACGAGCGGTTCGACTTCCGCAACATCGACATCATCGAGCCGGTCGAGATTCCCGAGGACGTCGACTTCGTCTACCACCTCGCCTCGCCGGCCAGCCCGATCGACTATCTGCGGCTGCCGCTGCACACGCTCAAGGTCGGCTCCCACGGCACCCACCACATGCTCGGCGTCGCCAAGTTCAAGCGCGCCCGCTTCCTCATCGCCTCGACCAGCGAGGTCTACGGCGACCCCGAGGTCCATCCGCAGAAGGAGGACTACTGGGGCCACGTCAACCCGATCGGCCCGCGCGGCGTCTACGACGAGGCGAAGCGCTACGCCGAGGCGATGACGATGGCCTACCACCGCCAACAGGGGGTCGACACGGCGATCGTCCGCATCTTCAACACCTACGGGCCGCGGATGCGGGCGATGGACGGGCGGGCGATCCCGACCTTCCTGCGCCAGGCGCTGCAGGACCGGCCGCTGACCGTCTTCGGCAACGGCAGTCAGACCCGCAGCTTCTGTTACGTCGACGACCTGATCGACGGCATCGTCCGGCTCGCCGAGTCGGACATTCACACGCCGGTCAACATCGGCAACCCGAACGAGTTCACGCTGCTGGAACTGGCGAAGACGGTGATCGAGGTGACCGAGTCCCGTTCGGAGATCGTCTACGAGCCGCTGCCCACCGACGACCCGCAGCAGCGCCGGCCCGACATCGGCCGCGCCCGCGACCTCCTCGGCTGGGAGCCGACGATCGAGCTCTCCGACGGACTGCGCCGGACGATCGAGCAGAGCGGCATCGAGCGCCTCGTCGGCGCCTCCGACTAGAGAACCCCAATATCCTCCCGGTAGATGTCTGCCGCTGACGGATCCGGCGCCCAGGAGGCGCATCGCACGATCGCCCCCCTGGTCGGGCCCGACGACGAGCGCGTCTTCACCGATTCCGGGATCGAGATCGACCCCCTCTACACCGAGGAGGACGTCGCTCCGGGGCTGGAGGAGCGTCTCGGCGAGCCGGGCGAGCCGCCGTTCACCCGCGGCATCCACGAGGGGATGTACCGCGACCGGCTCTGGACGATGCGCCAGTACGCCGGCTTCGCCTCTCCCGAGGACACCAACGAGCGCTACCGCTACCTGATCGAGCACGGCTCGACCGGCCTCTCGATGGCCTTCGACCTGCCGACCCAGCTCGGCCGCGACTCCGACGACCCGCTCTGCCACGGCGAGGTCGGTCGCACCGGGGTCCCGATCGACACGATCGAGGACATGCGGATCTGCTTCGACCAGATCCCGCTCGACGGCGTCTCCACCTCGATGACGATCAATGCCCCGGCGGCGATCCTGCTGCTGCTCTACGAGCTGGTCGGCGAGGAACAGGGCGTCCCTTCCGAGAAGCTCCGCGGCACCGTCCAGAACGACGTGCTGAAGGAGTACATGGCCCGCGGCAACTACATCTACCCGCCAGAGCCGACCATGCGGCTGACCACCGACATCTTCGAGTACTGCCGCGAGAACGTGCCGAAATGGAACACGATTTCGATCTCCGGCTACCACATCCGCGAGAAGGGCTGCTCGGCCGTGCAGGAGGTCGCCTTCACCCTCTCAAACGCGATCGCCTATGTTGAAGCGGCGCTGGAGCGGGGGCTGAAGATCGACGAGTTCGCGCCGCGGTTGGCCTTCTTCTTCAACGGCCACAACAACGTCTTCCAGGAGATCGCCAAGTTCCGCGCGGTGCGCCGGATGTGGGCGAAGATCGTCGGCGAGCGCTTCGGGGCCGAGAACGAGAGCTCGCAGAAAATCCGTTTTCACACCCAGACCGGCGGTGTGACCTTGCAGGCCCAGCAGCCCGAGGTCAACATCATCCGCGTCGCCCTGCAGGGCTTCGCCGCCGTCTGCGGCGGCACCCAGTCCCTGCACACGAACGGCTTCGACGAGGCGCTTGCGCTGCCGACCGAGCGCTCGGCCCGGATCGCCCTGCGCACCCAGCAGGTGCTCGCCTACGAGTCCGGCGCCGCCGACACCGTCGACCCCTTTGCCGGCTCCTACTTCGTCGAGTCGCTGACCGACGAGATCGAACTGCGGTCCTGGGAGCTGATGGACAAGGTCGAAGAGATGGGCGGCTCGGTCGAGGCGCTGGAGTTCATGCAGCGCGAGATCGAGGAGTCGGCCCACAGCTACCACGAGCGCTACAAGAGCGGCCAGGACGTGATCGTCGGCGTAAACAAATTCGTCACCGACCAGGTCGACGACGTCGACATCCTCAAGGTCGACCCCGAGGCCGAGCAGCGCCAGCTGACCCGGCTCAAGGCCTTCAAGGAGAACCGCGACCAGGTCGAGGTCGAGGCCAGGCTCGAGACCCTGCGCGACGTCGCCCGCGGCGACGGCAACCTCCTGCACCCGATCCGCGCCGCGCTCGCCGCCAACGCCTCGATCGGCGAGGTCTGCGGCGCCATGCGCGAGGTCTTCGGCGAATACAAGGGCGGCGCGTTTTTCTAGGGGGTGGGTGGCGGTTGTGTCCGCACGTCCACTGCCCGCCGACCACCCCGATTACGAGTTCACGCGGGTCTCTCCAAATTCAGCGAGCGCTGAATTTGGGCCTCTATAGGGGCTAAAACTCAGCGGCCGCTGAGTTCAGACCGCCTCCAACGGCCCCTTTGCCGAGGCTGTGAGCGCCTCGTCTACCCGCAGCGCGTCCCGGAGCCGTGAACGGTCCGTCCCAGCTTCTTCGAGGAGGGAGGAACGAGGCGGCGATGGTTGAAGCGGGACCCGATGATCGAGGTCTCCCGGACGCTGATGAAGTCCCAACCCGAGCTGGCGGAGCTGATCGAGGAGGTCGAGGGGCTCGAGGTGCGGATGGCCGAGAAGGGCTTCGGCACCAGGGTCCAGATCCGCGCCGCGGAGGAGATCGGCCTCGCCGAGGCCGATCTCGAGGCCGTGCTCGATCGCCTTGCGGAGCCGCAGCGGCGGCCGTTCGTCTGAGCAGACACGAGCTTTGAAACCCATCCCCACACGGTCGGCAGAGGCCGACCCGGAAAGCGAGTTCAACCCGTGAACAAGTTGAAGCGGCACCTTTCGGTCGCCAACGTCCTCTCCTGCATCGCCCTTTTCGTCGCCCTCGGCGGCGCTGCCTACGCGGCGGTGAAAATCCCGCCGAACGCGGTCAAGGCCCGCAACATCGCCCCGCAGGCGGTGACCAACGCCAAACTCAAGACCCAGGCCGTCACCTCCGGGAAGATCAAGAACGGCACCGTCAACGCCCTCGACCTCGGCGCCGGCCAGGTCACCAACGAGAAGATCGCGACCGGCGCCGTGACCGGGAAAAAGATCGCCAAAAAAGCGGTCAGCCCGCGGACGCTCGCGACCGAAGCGGTGACCGCCGAGAAACTCGCCAACGGATCCGTCGCCGCGGCGAAACTCCTGCCCTCGTTCTACGCCCAGCTGGTCAAGAACGTCACCTACGTCAACAGCGAAAGCGCCAGCAACAGCGAAATCGCCAAGTCGGCTGAAGCCGTTTGTCCGACCGGCAAGCAGGCGATCGGCGGCGGCGCCCGCGTCAACGGCAACCTGCAGGACGTCGCCGTCACCGGCTCCAATCCCGCTTCGGTGGGGGCGACCCGGACCGGTTGGCAGGCCTTCGCCCGCGATGTCGAGGGCACGCCCGGCCTGAACTGGTCGGTCGAGGCGTTCGCGGTCTGCGCAGAACTCTAGTATTCAGCCCGCATCGTGGAATAGAGGGGCCCGCTTCGGCGGGCTCCTCGTCTGTCTGAGGACACCGAAAAGCCGCCGTAAATAGACTTCCGCGCCCGATGCGTGAGAGAAATCCCGAAACCCACGAGGAGAAGCTCTCCTACCTGCGCGAGCTGCGCGAGGCGGCGGTCAACTCGGCCTCCGAGGCCGCAGTCGAGAAGCAGCACGCGAAGGGGAAGCTGACCGCGCGCGAGCGGATCGAGAAGCTGCTCGACCCCGGTTCCTTCGAGGAGCTCGACACCTTCGTCCGCCACCGCACCTACGACTTCGAGATGCAGAAAAACCGGCCCTGGGGCGACGCCGTCGTCACCGGCCACGGCACCATAGAGGGAAGAACTGTTTTCGTCTTCTCCCAAGACTTCACGGTGTTCGGGGGAAGCCTCGGCGAGGTGATGGCGGAGAAGATGTGCAAGGTGATGGACCTCGCCGCCCAGGTCGGGGCGCCGGTGATCGGGATCAACGACTCCGGCGGGGCCCGGATCCAGGAGGGGGTCGTCTCCCTCGGCGCCTACGGCGACGTCTTCGTCCGCAACGTCCAGTGCTCGGGGGTGATCCCGCAGATCAGCCTGATCATGGGCCCCTGCGCCGGCGGCGCCGTCTACTCGCCGGCGATGACCGACTTCATCTTCATGGTCAAAGAGACCTCGCACATGTTCATCACCGGCCCGGAAGTGATCAAAACCGTGACCGGCGAGGAAGTCGAGTTCGAGGAACTGGGCGGGGCGATGAGCCACAACTCGAAGTCGGGCGTCGCCCACTTCGCCTCCGAGGACGAGGAGAGCTGCCTCGAGGACGTCCGCTACCTGATGAGCTTCCTGCCCTCGAACAACCTCGAGGCGCCGCCTCGCTTTGAGCCCAGCGACGATCCCGAGCGCGAAGACGAGGAGCTGGAAACGATCGTCCCCGACGATCCCTCCAAGCCCTACGACATGCGCGACGTGATCGCCCGCATCGTCGACGACGAGGAGTTCTTCGAGGTCCACGAGCACTTCGCCAAGAACATCGTCTGCGGCTTCTCCCGGCTCGACGGCTATCCCGTCGGCATCGTCGGCAACCAGCCCGCCTTCCTCGCCGGCGTCCTCGACATCGAGGCCTCCGAGAAGGCGGCGCGGTTTGTGCGGACCTGCGATTGCTACAACGTCCCGATCGTCACCTTCACCGACGTGCCCGGGTTTCTCCCCGGCACCGACCAGGAGTGGAACGGGATCATCCGCCACGGCGCCAAGCTCCTCTACGCCTTTACCGAGGCGACGGTGCCGAAGCTGACCGTCGTCACCCGCAAGGCCTACGGCGGCGCCTACGACGTGATGAACTCCAAGCACATGCTGGCCGACTACAACGTCGCCTGGCCGACGGCCGAGGTCGCGGTGATGGGCCCCGAGGGCGCCGTCAACATCATCTACCGCAAGGACATCGCCAGCTCGCCGACTCCTGACGAGCGCCGCCAGAAGCTGATCGACGACTACAAAGCCCACTTCGCCAACCCTTATTCGGCGGCCGAGCGAGGCTACATCGACGACGTGATCGAGCCGCGCCAAACCCGGCCGAAGCTGATCAAGGCGCTGCGGATGCTGCAGAGCAAGCGGGTGGCGCAGCCGAAGCGCAAGCACGGGAACATTCCGCTGTAGACGGCGGTGAGGAGGGACCGGTGGGGGTCCCCGGGGGCACCTCCGCCGGCCTATAGGGGGTGAAAGGACGAACGCCGACTTAGGGGATCGCCGTCGCCTCGGTCTCGACGCCGCCGCCCTTGCCGCGGCCCGGGGCACCGACGTCTTCGCCGCTGAGGCGGTGGGCGAGGTAGACGGGGACGATCGAGATCAGGATCGTCAGCAGGGCGACGACGTTGACGACCGGCAGCTGCTGGGGGCGGAAGAGGTTGGAGAAGATCCAGATCGGCAGGGTCTGTTCGCCGGCACCGATCGTGAAGTTGGTGACGATGATCTCGTCGAAGGAGAGGGCGAAGGCGAGCAGGCCACCGGCGATCAGGGCGCTGCGCATGCCGGGCAGGGTGACGAGGCGGAAGGTCTGCCAGGTGTGGGCGCCGAGGTCGGCCGAGGCCTCCTCGAAGGAGCCGGAGAGGCGGCGCAGGCGGGCGACCGCGTTGTTGTAGACGACGACGATGCAGAAGGTCGCGTGGCCGACGATCACGGTGAAGAGGCTGAGCGGGATCCCCAGCACCTGGGTGAAGGTGTTGCTGAGGGCGACGCCGGTGACGATCCCCGGCAGGGCGATCGGCAGGATCACCAGGAAGGAGACGGTCTCGCGGCCGAAGAAGCGGTGGCGGGCGACGGCGATCGAGGCGAGGGTGCCGAGGACGAGCGCGATCGCGGTGGCGGCGATGCCGGCTTTGATCGAGGTGAGAAAGGCTTCCCGCGCGGCGTCGGTTTCGAAGGCCTTGGCGAACCAGTCGAGGGTTAGTCCCGGAGGCGGCCAGGCGAGGACTTTGCTCGAGTTGAAGGCGTAGATGCCGATCACGATCAGCGGCACGTAGATGAAGGCGAGGCCGAGGCCGACCGCGAGCCGGAGCAGGTTTCTTGCGCGCCTGGAGAGCCTCATCGTTTACACATGCTCGAAGGCGCCGAGCTTCCGGGCGACCAGCAGGTAGGCGATCATGACGACGATCGGGACCAGGGCCAGGGCCGCGGCGAACGGTTGATTGTTGGTGATGTTGCTGGCGATCACGGTGCCGATGAACTGGTCGTTGGAGACCAGCCGCGGAGTGATGTAGTCGCCGAGGGTGAGCGAGAAGGTGAAGATCGAGCCGGCGACCACCGCGGGGAAGGAGAGCGGCAGCAGCACCCGCCGGAAGGTGGTGAAGGGGGAGGCGCCGAGGTCCTCGGAGGCGCTGATCAGCGAGTTCGGGATCCGCTCCAGCCCGGCGTAGATCGGGAGGATCATGTACGGGAGCCAGAGATAGCTCATCACCAGCCAGACGGCGGTGGTGCCGTAGCCCGGGCCGCTCAGCCCGATCGGGTCGAGCGCCCAGTTGATCACCCCGTCGGCGGAGAGCAGCGTGCGCCAAGCGTAGACCTTGACCAGGTAGCTCGACCAGAGCGGCAGCAGCACCGCGATCACCAAGAGCGCCTTGCCCCGCCGGCTCGCCAGCTTGGCCATGTAGAAGGCGATCGGGAAGGCGATCAGGGCGTCGGTGATCGTCACCAGGGCGGCGATCTTCACCGTCCGCCAGACGATCTCCCGGTAGACCGGTTCGTCGACCAGCGTTTCGAAGTTCTGCGCGGTGAAGCCTTTGACGACCTCGCCGCTGAGGGCGTTGACCGACCAGAAGGCGGTGACGAGGAGGATCGCCAGCGAGCCCAGGTAGCCGATCACCAGCCACCCGATCGGCCCCGCCAAGAGGGCCCCCACCTGCAGGCGGGGGCGGCCGTGGAAGAGGTCGGCGAGCCTGTGGCCCACCGACCTCTTCTCTAGCGCTGCTTCAGATGCCACGAGGACGAGCCGCCGGCCTCAGCCTTTGATCGTCGTCCAGGCCTGGACCCATTTGTTGTAGTCCATGCAGGTGCCGTCGCCGGTGCCGCAGTCGGCCAGCGGAGTTTCCCAGTAGTAGACCCGCTCCCAGAAGTCGGGATCTTCGGCGTGGTATTCGGAGCAGAACTTCTTGTTCGCCGTCTCTTCGCAGGCGAGTTCCTGCGCCGGTGCCTCGCCGAAGTATTCGGCGACTTCAGCGTTGACTTTCGGTTCGATGATCCAGTCCATCCACATGTACGCGCAGTTGGGATGCTTGGCGTCCTTGGCCAGCATCCAGGTGTCCGACCAGCCGGTTGCGCCCTCTTCAGGCAGGAAGCCCTGGCTGGCGGGGCTGGCTTCGACGTCGACCCCTTCTTCACCCAGCGCGAAGTACTGGTACTGCCAGGTGGTGCCGACGGTGGAGTCGCCGTTGGTGAAGGCGGAGATCTGCTTCGCCGCTTCGGACCAGTATTCGCCGACGTTCGGCTGCTGTTCTTCCAGCAGCTGCACCGCCGCGTTGAACTGCTCTTCGTCGAGCTGGTAGGGGTTCTCGATCCCCAGGTCGGGCTGGTGGGTCTTCAGGTAGACCGCCGCGTCGGCGATGTAGATCGGGTCGTCGTAGGCGCTGATCTGGCCTTTGTATTTCGACGCTTTCGCCGGGTCGAGAATCACGTCCCACGATTTTGGCGCCGGGCTGACGGCGTCCGGGCTCCACATCAGCAGGTTGGCGCCGCGGCCGTGCGGGACCCCGTAGTTGACACCGTCGAAGGTGTTGTACGGCTGGTCCTTGAGGTCCGCGAAGACCGTCTTGTAGTTGGGGACGAGGTCGACGTTGACCGGGGCGACGTCGCCGCCCTCGACCAGACGCGCGGTGGCGTTGCCGGAGGCCGAGACGCTGTCGTATTCGCCGGTGCGCATCAGCTGCACCATTTCGTCGGAGGTGCCGGCGACCTTGTTCTGCACTTTGCAGCCGGTTTTCTGTTCGAACGGTTTGGTCCACGCCGGTTCGACGTAGCCGGCCCAGGAGATCAGCGCGACTTCGCCCTCTCCTTTGCCGACTTTCTGCAGCGCTTCGCCGGTGCTGCCACCGCTGTCGTCATCCCCGCCGCCGCAACCGGCGAGCGCGAGCATGAACACCAGCAAACCGGCGATGACGAGCCACGCCGTGCGGGCGGGATTGGGATCCCTTTTCCTCATGGTGCTACCTCCTCCTTGTTTGACTTCCCGCCGACGGCGGCCACGTGCTCGGCCCGCCACCCGACCAGGACTTCCTTTCCCTGCTCCGGCAGCGCGTCCGAGGACGCGCTCTCCACGTTTTGCCTGACCAGCTGGAGCTTCTCCCCAGTCTCCAGCTGAACCGTGAAGCGGGTGACCATGCCTGCATAGGCGACGTCGACGACGCGGCCGCTCTCCGTGTGGAGGGAATCGGACTGCGCCCCGGGCGCGAGCAGCTCGATCTTCTCGGGGCGGATCGTCACCCGCTCGCCGTCGCGCTCGATCAGGTTGGAGACGCCGACGAAGCCGGCGACGAACTCGTTTGCCGGGTGCTCGTAGAGCTCCAGCGGCGGGCTCACCTGCTCGATCCGGCCATCTTTGAAGACGGCGATGCGATCGCTCATCGTCAGCGCCTCGTCCTGGTCGTGGGTGACGTAGACGAAGGTGATCCCGACCTCTCCCTGGATCGCCTTCAGCTCGGTCTGCATCTCCTCGCGCAGCTTCAGGTCGAGGGCCCCGAGCGGCTCGTCGAGCAGCAGCACCTTCGGACGGTTGACGATCGCCCGCGCCAGCGCGACCCGCTGGCGCTGGCCGCCAGAGAGCTCGCCGGGGCGGCGGTCCGCGTAGTCGGGTAGGCGAACCATCTCCAGCGCCTCGTCCCGGCGCTGCGCCCGCTCGGCCTTGTCGACGCCGGCGACCCGCAGTCCGTAGGCGACGTTCTCGCCGACGCTCATATGCGGGAAGAGGGCGTAGTCCTGGAAGACCGTGTTGACCGCCCGGTCGTAGGGCGGGACCCCGTTGACGTCCTCCCCGGCCAGTTCGATCGTGCCGGCGGTCGGCTCTTCGAACCCCGCGATCATCCGCAGCGTCGTCGTCTTCCCGGAGCCCGAAGGCCCCAGCATCGTGAAGAACTCCCCCCGCGCGATCTCCAGGTCGATACCCGCAACCGCCACCACCTCGCCGTAGTGCTTGGTGAGGCCGGACAGGCGAATGTCAGGGACGGCGTCTATGCCCTGAAGTTATCCGGGAAGGTGCAGATTGCAAGGCCAAACTGGCCCGGACGGCTTAGCCGGACTGGAGTATCGGGTTGGCGGGGGAGGGAGCCGGTGGGGGTCCCTGGGAGCACCCGCCGGGAGGAGCGTCCCCCGCTGGCGCCCCAAAAGTTGTCGGCCCGGCTTTGTGCTGAGTACCCAGGGACCCCCACCGGCTCCCTCCCAACGAGCGGGTGCGTCAGTCGGCTTCTCCTTTGGCTGAAGCTGCCGTGCCTCGAGGAGTCTCCATCCCTCATCAGCTAGGACCCCAGCACGAACTCCTGCGCGATCCCCTGGTTCACCGCCCGCCACCCGGCGTCTCCTTGAGCGTGTTGGAGGAGGGGGTGGGGTGCCCCTTCCAGACACTCAACCTCGAGCCATAGCGAGAGGTGTCTGGAAGGGGCACCCCACCCCCTCCATCACAGAGAAGCTCTAGTAGCCGGCCGGGTGGCGGGCGACGAAGCCGACGTTGTCGCGCAGGTCTTCGTGCCAGCGGGGGCCCGTTTCGCCACCGCTGTTGCCCGAGGTGTCCCAGCGGTAGCCGGCGATCACCGCGTAGGCATGGCCGGCGTTGGCGTAGGTGGTGATCCAGCGACCTTCGCCTTCTTCGGCCCACTTCATCATCGGACCGGAGGGGAGGGGGCTTTCGAGGAACTTGCCGCCGTGGAGGGCGTAGCTGACGGCGCCGGAGCAGTCGTAGCCCCGATCCCACCAGCGGGCGTGGCCGCCGCCCCAGACGTAGGGCTTGCTGCGGATCTTGTTCGCCGCGGCGATCACCGCCTTGACGCGGGCGGGAGCGCTCGCCGGCGGGATCAGCATCCCGTTGGGGAGGAGCCTCGCTTTTGCCGTCGGCGTGCAGACGTCGACTTCGGCAGGGGACATGCCGCCGGTAGTGCAACGTGCGGAAGCGCTGCCGGGGGCGATCAGAGCGGTCGAGAGGAGGGCTACGGCAAATACCAGCCCAACCATCAACCTGAAGTTGTGACGCAAACCGGTTCTCCTTCGTCGGCCTGCGGGGTTAGCTGACGGGCTAGCGCGAAAGGAGCCTGCGCTCTCACCTGATTGGTGAGTTAGCCCCGAAAACGTGGTTCCCCCGCTCCCCGGACACTCTTTGCGCCAGGGATTCGGCGTTTCGGTTACTGACCGGCGGCAGTGTAGAGCATCGGGCGGCGCGACGCTCATAAAACGCAAATATTCGGTCGAACATCCCGATCCCATTGAGATCTGTTCGACACGCGGGCTGGTAGCTTGCGCCCTGGGATGAACCTTTCGGGCCGCAAAACGCTCCTCACCGGGGCGACGGGGGGGCTCGGGAGGGCGATCGCCCAGTCTCTGGCCGAGCGCGGGGCGCAGCTGATGCTCAGCGCCCGCAACCGCGAGGCGCTCGAAGCGATGGCCGCCGAGCTGCCCGGCAGCGGCCATAGCGTGCTCCCTGCCGACCTCGCCGAGCCCGAAGCCGCCGAGCGCCTCGCCGCCGAGGCAACGGGCACCGAGATCCTGGTCGCCAACGCGGGCCTGCCCGGCGCCGGCAGGCTCGACGACTTCACCCCCGAGCAGGTGAAGCGGGCGTTGCGGGTCAACCTCGAGGCCCCGATGCTGCTCGCCCGTGCCCTCTACCCGGCGATGATCGAGGCCGGCTCGGGGCACCTGGTCTTCGTCGCCTCGCTCTCCGGCAAGGCCGCCAGCCCTCGCAGCTCGATCTACAACGCGACCAAGTTTGGGCTGCGAGGCTTTTCGCTCGGCCTCCGCGCCGACCTGGCGGCGAAGGGGGTCGGCGTTTCCCTCGTCTCCCCCGGGTTCATCCGCGAAGCGGGAATGTTCGCCGATGCCGGTGCGAAGCCCCCGCCGGGGATGGGCACCGCCCGACCCGAGCAGGTAGGAGAGGGCACCGCCAAGGCGATCGAACGCAACAAGGTCGAGGTCATCGTCGCCACCCTGCAGCAACGCGCCGGCGCTCACCTCGCCCTGATCAGCCCTTCGCTCAGCGTCAAGGTCCAGAGCGGCAGCGCCGGCCAGAAGGCCGCCGAGGAGATCGCCTCCGGCCACTCTTCCGACAAGCGCTGATCAGCTGGACCGGCCCCCGGCGGCGATCTCCTAGGATGAGCGTGTGAGCAGCGATTCCTTCGGCGCGCGATCCAGCCTCCAGGTCGGGGGTCGTGAGTTCGAGATCTTCCGCCTCGATTCGCTGCAGGAGCGCTTCGACGTAGCTCGCCTGCCCTACTCGATCAAGGTCCTGCTGGAGAACGTGCTGCGGCTCGAGGACGGCACTTCGGTCAGCGCCGCCGACGTCGAGACGATCGCCTCCTGGGAGGCCACCGCCGAGCCGAGCGCGGAGATCCCCTTCCAGCCCGCCCGGGTGCTGATGCAGGACTTCACCGGCGTCCCGGCCGTGGTCGACCTGGCGGCGATGCGCGACGCGATGGAGGAGATCGGCGGCGATCCGGCGGCGATCAATCCGCTGGTCGACGTCGACCTCGTGATCGACCACTCGGTCCAGGTCGACGCCTTCGGCAACGAGCGCGCCTTCGCCGTCAACGCCGAGCACGACTTCGAGCGCAACCGCGAGCGCTACTCGTTCCTCAAGTGGGGCCAGCAGTCGTTCGACAACTTCCGCGTCGTCCCGCCGGCGACCGGGATCTGCCACCAGGTCAACCTCGAGTACCTCTCCCAGGTCGTCTACAGCCGCGACAACGGCGGCGCTCTCCAGGCCTACCCCGACACGCTGGTCGGCACCGACTCCCACACGACGATGGTCAACGGCCTCGGCGTCCTTGGCTGGGGGGTCGGCGGGATCGAGGCCGAGGCGGCGATGCTGGGACAGCCGATCTCGATGCTGCTGCCCCAGGTCGTCGGCTTCAAGCTCTCCGGCCAGCTGCCCGAGGGAGCGACCGCGACCGACCTCGTCCTCACCGTGACCGAGATGCTGCGCGAGCGCGGCGTCGTCTCCAAGTTCGTCGAGTTCTTCGGCCCCGGGCTGCCGACCCTCGGCCTCGCCGACCGCGCCACCCTCGGCAACATGTCCCCCGAGTTCGGTTCGACCTGCGCGATCTTCCCGGTTGACGCCGAGACCCTGCGCTACCTCGACCTCACCGGCCGGCCGACTGAGATAATCGAGCTGGTTGACGCCTACGCCCGCGAGCAGGGAATGTTCCATGACGCGGGCCACGACGAGTCCACCCCCGACCCCGTCTTCTCCGACCTCCTGGAGCTGGACCTGGGCGAGGTCGAACCGAGCCTGGCTGGGCCGAAGCGCCCCCAGGACCGGGTGCCGCTGGCGCAGGCGAAGGAGTCCTTCCTCGAGGCGATGCGCGAGTTCGACCCCGACGCCGCCGAGCAGATGGGCAACGGCCGCGACGAGGCGATCGAAGAGTCCTTCCCCGCCTCCGACCCGCCCGCCGAGGACCGCGAAGACAGCCGCGGCAAGCCGCGCCCGGCGGTGACCGGGGCGCCGACGACGACCGTCCACCACACCGGCGACGCGATCGACGTCACCCTCGAGGACGGGACCGAGTTCGAGCTCGACCACGGCCGCGTCGTCATCGCCGCGATCACCAGCTGCACCAACACCTCCAACCCGAGCGTCATGCTCGGTGCCGGCCTGCTCGCCCGCAACGCCGTTCAGCGCGGGCTGACCCGCAAGCCCTGGGTGAAGACCTCACTGGCTCCCGGCTCGACCGTCGTCACCGACTACCTCGAGCGGGCGGGGCTGACCGAGTACCTCGACGCCCTCCAGTTCAACCTCGTCGGCTACGGCTGCACCACCTGCATCGGCAACTCCGGGCCGCTGGCGCCCGAGATCTCCGCGGCGGTCGCCGCGAAGGACCTCGCCGTCTGCGCGGTGCTCTCCGGCAACCGCAACTTCGAGGGCCGGATCAACCAGGACGTGAAGGCGAACTACCTCGCCAGCCCGCCGCTGGTCGTCGCCTACGCGCTGGCCGGCCGGATGGACGTCGACCTCAACAACGATCCGCTGGGCGAGGGCACCGACGGCGAGCCGGTCTACCTGCGCGACGTCTGGCCCAGCGCCGAGGAGATCAAGCAGGCGGTCGGCGCCTCGGTCGAGTCGGAGATGTTCGAACGCAACTACGCCGAGGTCTTCTCGGGCGACGAGATGTGGAACGGGGTGGAGGTGCCCTCCGGCGACCGCTACACCTGGCCGGACTCGACCTACGTCCGCCGGCCCAGCTTCTTCGAGGAGATGCCGGCGCAGGCGCCGGGCACCGATCCGATCACCGGCGCCCGCGCCCTGGCGCTGCTCGGCGACTCGATCACCACCGACCACATCTCCCCCGCCGGCGCGATCAAACGCGACAGCCCCGCCGGCCGCTGGCTGATGGACCAGGGGGTGGAGCCGGCCGAATTCAACTCCTACGGCTCGCGCCGCGGCAACCACGAGGTGATGATCCGCGGCACCTTCGCCAACATCCGCCTCCGCAACCAGTTGGTCGACCGCGCCGGCGGCTACACCCGCCACTTCCCCGACGGCGAGGAGACGACGATCTACGAGGCGGCGATGGACTACGCCGCCGCCGGCGTGCCGCTGGTGGTGCTGGCGGGCAAGGAGTACGGCTCCGGCTCCTCCCGCGACTGGGCGGCGAAGGGGACGAAACTGCTCGGGGTGCGGGCGGTGATCGCCGAGAGCTACGAGCGCATCCACCGCTCCAACCTGATCGGGATGGGGGTGGTCCCCCTGCAGTTCGCCGCCGGCGAGAGCGCCGCCTCGCTCGGCCTCACCGGCGCCGAGTCCTTCGAGGTCGGCGACCTCGAAGAGGGTCGGGCGAAGCAGGTGACCGTGATCGCCCGCTCCGACGACGGCGAGGAGAAGGCTTTCGAGGCGACGGTGAGGCTGGACACGCCGAACGAGGTCACCTACTTCCTCAACGGCGGCATCCTCCAGACCGTGCTGCGGAAGCTCAAGGGTAAAAAGGGGTAGGCGCAGCGGGGCCGCGGGAGGCAGGGGGGTCCGCGCGACCCTCGCTGCACCTGCGCGTCGGTAGCCAGGGAGGGATGCCGACGCGGCCGTTCCCCCTGGCGGGACTGCCCTGAGGAACAGTCAGGGTTTAGCTATACCGGCTCGACTCCCCTCGGTCAAGCGGAATCGACCGTTTTAGCCTCGTTCTGGGCCGGTTTCGGCGTTTGAGCCAGAGAACCCGGCTGTTCGGCCACTCCCCAGCCCTTGCGCTCGATCAGCTCGATGCCGATCACGCTGCCGACCGGACCGGCCGGAGTCACGGTCGCTGCGAGCAGGGTGTAGGGGGTCTCCTTCCTGATGCAGGCGAACCAGATCAGCAGGCAGAGGCCGATGAAGCCGAGGCCGTGGGCCCAGCCGAAGAGCATCGTCTCCGTCTTGAACCCGGGCAGCAGCCAGAAGAGCATCAGGCCGGCGAAGATCGCCAGCTCGATCCAGGAGACCCGCTTGACCCAGACGAAGAGCTCGCCCGGGACGGGCTTCTCGAACGGCCTCCGGGCCACGATCAGCTGCTGGGCGTCAGCGCGGTGAGAACGATGCGCTCCTGCTCGCGCGCGTGGGCGCCCGAGTAGCCCTCACCGGGGCTGGCACGGCCCTGACGGCCGATGTAGGTGAGCGTCACCCCCTCGGGGAGGACGCTGGGCATGCGGCGGGACATCACCTTCCAGGCGCCCATGTTGCGCGGCTCCTCCTGGACCCAGGCGATCTCCTTCAGGTTCGGGTAGGAGGCGATCAACCGCTCCAGTTGTTCCTTGGCGAAGGGGTAGAGCATCTCGACCCGGGCGATGGCGACGTTCTCGGCCTCGGCGCGGCGTTCGTTGTTGTCCATGTCGTAGTAGACCTTGCCGGTGCAGAGGACCAGGCGCTCGATCTTCTCGCGGCGCTCACCCGCGGTCGGGTCGTCGAGGATGAACTGCAGTTCGCCATCCGTCAGTTGCTCGAGGGTGGTTGCAGCCTTGTCGAGGCGCAGCAGGCCCTTGGGGGTGAAGACGATCAGCGGCCGCGGCTTCTTGATCAGCGCCTGGCGGCGCAGCAGGTGGAAGTACTGGGCGGCGGTGGTCGGGTAGGCGATGCGGATGTTGCCCTCGGCGCCCAGGGCGAGGAAGCGCTCGATCCGGGCGCTGGAGTGCTCGGGCCCCGAGCCCTCGTAGCCGTGGGGCAGGAGCATCGTCAGCCGGCTCGTCTGCCCCCACTTCGACTCGCCGGAGACGATGAAGCTGTCGACGATCACCTGGGCGGCGTTGGCGAAGTCGCCGAACTGGGCCTCCCAGAGAACCAGGGCGCTGGGGCTCGCGGCCGAGTAGCCGTACTCGAAGCCGAGGCAGGCGATCTCCGAGAGGGGGCTGTTGTAGAGCTCGAAGGGGGCGGAGGCGTCCTCGAGGTGCTGCATCGGCGTGTACTCGAGACCGGTGTTCTCGTCGTGGAGGACGAGGTGGCGGTGGGAGAAGGTGCCGCGCTCGGTGTCCTGGCCGGTGAGGCGGATATGGACGCCCTCGGTCAGCAGCGTCCCGAAGGCGAGCGCCTCGGCCTGGCCGAAGTCGATCCCGCCCCCCTCGAGGGCGTCGGTCCGCCGCGCCAGCGGGCGCCGCAGCTTGCGGTGGACGTTGAATCCCTCCGGCGTCTTCAACAGCTCCTCGTTGATCGCGCGCAGCTTCTCGGCTTCGACCGCGGTGTGGACCGGCGGGCTGGCGGTGCGGTCGAGCAGTTCGCCGGTCTGGGTGGTGCCGGTGACGGTCGGGTCCTCGTACTCGCCGGACTCCATCTTCTCCCGCAGCGCCTTCAGCGCCCCCGACATCTCGGCGTGCCGCTCGTCGGAGGTCTTGCCGACCTCCTCGGCGGAGACCGTCCCCTCTTCGATCAGCTTCTCGGAGTAGATCTCCGAGACGGGCGGGTGCGACTTGATCTTCGCCGCCATCGTCGGCTGGGTGTAGGCGGGCTCGTCGGTCTCGTTGTGGCCGAAGCGGCGGTAGCCGATGACGTCGATGACGACGTCCCGGCACCAGCGCTCGCGGTAGGCCATCGCCAGGCGGATCGCGGCGATGCAGGCCTCGACGTCGTCGGCGTTGACGTGGATGATCGGGACGTTGAATCCCTTCGCCATGTCGGCGGCGTAGGGGGTGGAGCGGGCCTCGCTGGGGTCGGTGGTGAAGCCGACCTGGTTGTTCTGGATCAGGTGGATCGTGCCGCCGGTGGTGTAGCCCGCCAGGCCCTGGAGGTTGAGGGTCTCGGCGACCACGCCTTGGGCGGGGAAGGCGGCGTCGCCGTGCAGCAGCACAGGCACCGCCCGCTTGAACTCGTGGCTCAGCTTCGACCCCTCGAAGTCCTGCTGGAGGAAGCGGGTGCCGCCGGTGACGACCGGGTCGACGAACTCGAGGTGGCTCGGGTTGGGGTAGAGGCGGACCGAGATCTTCTCGCCGTCGGCGGTCTCGTAGACGCCGCGGTGGCCGTAGTGGTACTTGACGTCGCCGGTGCCGCCGTGGGGGATCGCGGCAACCGCCTTGACCGCGTCGATCTGCTTCGAGCCCTCGAACTCGGCGAGGATCGACTCGACCGGGCGGCCGAGGTTGTGGGCGAGGACGCTGAGGCGACCGCGGTGGGCCATCCCGAAGACGACCTCCTCGGCCCCTGCGCGCTGCGAGAGGGTGACCGCTTCGTCGAGCATCGGCACGACCGCGTCGAGCCCCTCGATCGAGAACATCTTCTGCCCCAAATACGCTTTCTCGAGGAAGCGCTCGAACTGGAAGACGTCGATCAGCCGGTTCAGCAGCCGCTTTTTCTCCTCGTCGGTGAGCGGCTGGCGATGGGCCCCGGTCTCGATCATCTCCCGCAGCCAGATCCGTTGCTGGTGGGAGGAGAGATGCTCCACCTGGTAGCCGATCGTGCCGCAGTAGGCGGTGCGCATCCGCGGCAGCGCCTCCAGCAGGGTTTCGCCGGGGACGCCGATCCGCAGGATCGAGGCCGGGATCCGCTCCATCAGCTCCGGGGTGAGGTTGACGTTCTCGGGCTGCAGGGCGGGGTCGCCCTTCGGCTCGGAGCCGAGCGGGTCGAGCTGCGCCGCCAGGTGACCGTGGGTGCGGTAGGCCTTCAGCAGCGAGGTCGCCGCCTGGACCGCCTGCAGCAGCTCTTCGTCGATTTGACCGGGGGCGCTGCTCACCTCAGCGCTCGGCGCGGCAGCGGTGAGCGGGGGGGCGGAGGCGGAGGCGGGGTGGGCGTTGGTGACGACCGCGGTCTGCTCGAAGCCGAGGTCCTTGGCGACGCACTCGTAGAACTCGTCCTCGCCCTGCAGCAGTTCCTCGATCCGGCGCAGGAAGGCGCCCGACTCGGCGCCCTGGATGACGCGGTGGTCGTAGGTCGAGGTCAGCGTCATCACCTTCGAGACGCCGAGCTGCTTCAGCCGTTCGGGGGAGGCGTGCTTCCACTCCGGCGGGTAGGCGATCGAGCCGGTGGCGATGATCGCGCTCTGGCCGCTCAGCAGCCGCGGCACCGAGGCCATCGTCCCGATCCCGCCCGGGTTGGTGAGGGAGATGTTGGTGCCCTGGAAGTCGTCGGCGGAAAGTTTGTTCTCCCGCGTCTTCGCGATCAGCTCTTCGTAGCGCGAGTGGAAGCCGGCGAAGTCGAGGCCGTCGGCGCCTTTGATCGCCGGCACCATGAGGGTGTGGGAGCCGTCTTTTTTCTCCACGTCGACGGCGATCCCGAGGTTGACCGGGCTGTCTTCGATCGCGAACGGCTTGCCGTCTTCGGAGGCGAAGACCCGGACCATCACCGGGAACTGCTTCGTCGCCTCGACGATCGCCCAGGCGACGAGGTGGGTGAAGGAGACCTTCAGCCCGCGCTCTTTCAGCACCGAGTTGATCGCCTTGCGCTTGGCGTCGAGCGTGTCCACCGCGATCGTCCGGAACGAGGTGGCCGTCGGCACCGCCCGGCTCTCGTCCATCGCATTGGCCAACATCGCCGCGGCCCCGCGCAACTGCTTCGCCTCGCCCTTGGCAGTCGCGGCAGCGCCGTTCCCACCTCCGTCCGCGGCCGCCACCACATCCTCTTTGGTCACCTTCGACCCGGGACCGGAACCACTAACCGAAGCAAGGTCGACGCCAGTGGCTTCCGCAACCCGCCGCGCAACGGGCGTAGCTCTCACATCGGCGCCCGAACCATTGCCAGATCCGTTCGAACCCTGAGCGGTAGTAGACGCTCCTCCGGCGGGTGGCGACGATACGTCGTCCCCGCCACCGGGCGGGGAGGACGTGTCGGAGACAGGACCCGCCGGCTCAGCGCCTTGTCCCTCGCCGTCTCCCGCTTCCATCTCAGCAAGAGGCGCCCCGACGGCGACCTCGTCGTCCACCTGCGCAATCAGTTTCGTAATCACCCCGTCAGCCGGCGCCGGCACCTCGGCGTCGACCTTGTCGGTCGAGACCTCGACGACGGTGTCGCCCTCGCTGACGGCGTCGCCCTCGCCGACGTGCCACTCGAGAACGATGCCCGCGGTCACCGACTCGCCCATCTCGGGCATCGTGATCTGGACGGTCGCCGTCTCGGGCATCTGGGCTCAGTCTAAGGAAAGTGGTTTATCGGCACGCCTATCGAGATACCCTGGTACCCCAATGAGCTACTTCGTCACCGGCGCAACCGGATTCATCGGCCGAAACCTCGTCCAGAAACTGCTCCAGCGCGAGGGCACGATCTACGCCCTGGTGCGGGCCGGATCGCGCGGCAGGCTGGAGGAGCTGCGGACCAGCTTCGGTGCCGACGGCGCCCGCATCGTCCCGATCACCGGCGACCTCGCCCAGCCCGGGCTCGGCGTCTCCGAGGAGGATCTGCTGACGATGCGGGGGGAGATCGACCACTTCTTCCACCTGGCGGCGATCTACGATCTCACCGCCGACGCCGAGGCGCAGGAGGTCGCGAACGTCGAGGGAACCCGCCACGCGATCGAGCTCGCCGGCGCGCTCGAGGCGGGGATCTTCCACCAGGTCAGCTCGATCGCCGCCGCCGGTCTCTATCGGGGCGTCTGGACCGAGGAGATGTTCGAGGAGGCCGAACGGCTGGACAACAACCCCTACTTCCGCACCAAGCACGAGTCCGAGCGCCTCGTCCGCGACGAGTGCCAGCGCCCGTGGCGGGTCTACCGGCCGGGGGTCGTCGTCGGCGATTCGCGGACGGGGGAGATCGACAAGATCGACGGCCCCTACTTCTTCTTCAAGACCCTGCAGCGACTGCGGCGGGTGGCGCCCTCCTGGCTGCCGGTGCTCGGGATCGAGGGCGGCGAGATCAACATCGTCCCGGTCGACTACGTCGCCGCCGCGATCGACCACATCGCCCACAAACCGCGGCTGAACGGGCGCGCCTTCCACCTCACCGACCCCAACCCGCACACGGCGGGTGAGGTGATCAACATCTTCGCCAAGGCCGCCGACGCGCCGCAGATGACGATGCGGCTGAACGGCGAGGTGACCGAGCCGGCGACCGGCGCCCTGCGGACGGCGCTGAAGCTGTTCCCGCCGGCCAGGCAGGCGGCGAAGGTGGCGCTGAACCAGCTCGACCTGCCGCCCGAGCTGCTCACCTACGTCGACTACCCGACCACCTTCGACTCCGCGAAGACGCAGAAAGCGCTGAAAGGCTCGGGGATCGAGGTGCCGCCGCTGGAGAGCTACGCGGCGCGCGTCTGGGACTACTGGGAGCGCAACCTCGACCCCGACCTGTTCAAGGACCGCTCGCTCTCCGGCGCGGTGCGGGGCAAAGTCGTCCTCATCACCGGAGCGTCTTCGGGGATCGGCAAAGCGACCGCGGTCAAGGTCGCCGACGCCGGTGCCACCGTGCTCCTGGTCGCCCGCTCGCTCGACAAGCTGGAAGCGACCAAAGACGAGATCGTCTCCGCCGGCGGCACCGCCCACATCCACCAGTGCGACCTCTCCGACATCGAGGACATCGAGCGGATGGCCGAGGAGGTCCTCACCTACCACGGCCACGTCGACATCCTCGTCAACAACGCCGGCCGCTCGATCCGGCGCTCGATCGCCCTCTCCTACGACCGCTACCACGACTTCGAGCGCACGATCCAGCTCAACTACCTCGGCGCGGTGCGGCTGATCCTGGCGCTGCTGCCGACGATGCGGGGGCGCAAGTCGGGGCACATCATCAACATCAGCTCGATCGGGACCCAGACCAACCCGCCGCGCTTCTCCGCCTACGTCGCCTCGAAGGCGGCGCTGGACGCATTCAGCCGGGTGATCGCCTCCGAGGTGGTCAACGACGACGTCCACCTGACGACGATCAACATGCCGCTGGTGCGGACGCCGATGATCGCGCCGACGCGGATGTACGACATGTTCCCGGCGATCACGCCCGAGGAGGCGGCGGAGATGATCACCAAGGCGATGGTCAACCGCCCGAAGAAGGTGGCGACCCGCCTCGGCAACCTCGGCAAGCTGGTCTACGCGGTGGCGCCGAAGGCGAGCGACTCGATCCTCAACACCGCTTACAAGCTGTTCCCGGATTCGCAGGCGGCGAAGGGGAAGGAGGAGGAGGCGCGGGACAAAGCGCCTTCGACCGAGGCCGTTGCCTTTGCTCACTTGATGAAAGGCGTGCACTGGTAGCGCTCCGGCCGGCGGGTCCTGTCTCCGATATTGGGCTCTCCCTACCGGGAGAGTCCTCAATATCGTCGCCACCCGCCGGAGGAGCGTTTTAGGTGGGACGCCGGCTCAAGCACTGGGGCTGGGGATACGAGGACCAGGCTCCTACGGCTACTCAGCTGCAGGAGGCTGCTGAAGGGATTCGCGCCCGCTTGGGGTTCGGCGGCGAAGTGAAGAAGCCGGTGCCGTTGGAGGAGGTCGAGCTGCGGGAGCCGCGGTTGAAGCGGCCGGCGAGCTTTGGGGACCTGTTCTCGGACGACCACTACGAGCGGGTCTCGCATGCGTTGGGGAAGGCTTACCGCGATGTGGTTCGTGGCTTCTACGGGAAGTTCGAGGACCCGCCGGATCTGGTGGCCTTTCCGAAGGACGAGTCCGAGATCGAGGCGGTGTTGAGCTGGGCCGAGGCCGAGGGGGCGGCGGTGATTCCGTTCGGCGGCGGGACCAGCGTCGTCGGCGGGGTGGAGGCGCGGCTGGGGGAGCGGCCGGTGGTCTCTCTGGACCTGCGGCGGCTGGACCGGGTGCTGGAGGTCGATCCGAAGTCGCTGGCGGCGCGGATCCAGGCCGGAGCGACCGGACCGCGCCTGGAAGAGCAGCTGCGCGAGCACGGCCTCACCCTGCGCCACTTCCCGCAGTCCTTCGAGTACGCGACCCTCGGCGGCTGGATCGCGACCCGAGCCGGCGGTCACTTCGCGACGCTGGAGACCCACATCGACGACCTGGTCGAGTCGGTGCGGGCGATTACGCCGCGGGGAGCCTGGGAGAGCCGGCGGCTACCGGCGTCCGGGGCCGGTCCCTCGCCCGACCGGCTCCTGGTCGGCTCAGAGGGGATCCTCGGGGTGATCGCCGACGCCTGGGTGCGGGTGCGACCGCGCCCGCAGCACAAGGCCTCGGTCGGGGTCGAGTTCGCCGACTTCAGTCAGGCCGCGGAGGCGGTCCGGGAGATCGCCCAGTCGGCTCTCCACCCGGCCAACTGCCGCCTCCTCGACGCCGCCGAGGCCGAGCTGACCGGCGCCGGCGACGGCAGCGCAAACCTGCTGATCCTCGGCTTCGAGTCCGCCGGTCACCCGATGGATGAGTGGATGAACCTGGCCCTCGCGATCGCCCGGGAGCACGGCGGCAGTCCCGGCGAGGTTCGTAGCTCTGGCGACGGCGACGACGCGGTCGGCGCCTGGCGCGGGGCGTTCCTCCTGGCGCCGTACCTGCGCGACACCTTCGTCGCCTGCGGCGTCCTCTCCGAGACCTTCGAGACGGCGATCACCTGGGACCGCTTCGAGGAGTTCCACGCGACGGTGATGGAGACGGCGCGGGGGGCGGTCTCGGAGGTCAGCGGCGCCCCCGCCGAGGGTCCCGGCTCGCCCCGCGTCAGCTGCCGGCTCACCCACGTCTACCCCGACGGCGCCGCCCCCTACTTCACCGTCCTCGCCCCGGCGATCCGCGGCGGCGAGGTCGAGCAGTGGGATGAGATCAAGGCCGCCGTCTCCGAGGCGCTGATCGCCGGCGGCGGCACGATCACCCACCACCACGCCATCGGCCGCGACCACCGCCCCTGGTATGACCGCCAGCGCCCCGCCCCCTTCGCCGCCGCCCTCCGCGCCGCCAAGGCCGAGCTCGACCCGGGGGGGATGCTGAACCCCGGCGTCCTCATCGATCCGGCCTAGCCGGTCTTAGGAACTTCAGGCTGCGGTCGAAGACGACCCAGAGATGCCCAGCTCTCGCGTCTTGACCGATCCCTGACTACCCTTTGTCTATGCCACCCGCGAAGTCGGCAGCGAAGCTGCGGCAAGAGGACCCATGGCGCGCCAATGAGGAGGCGCGACGTCGCCAGTTGCGCGAGGACGGTCGCCGTTCCCTTTCCGTAAACCTCGCCGAGGGATTGGCTTTGAGCGAATTTCTCTCAACCTTCACCGGGAGCGCCCAGCGCAGTTGAGTGCGAACTCGCTGCGCCTACGCAACTCGCGACGTGGACGTAGTTCCCGATCCCAGCCGTGAGAACTTGGAGAAGCTGGATTCTCTGCTGCAGCAGTTGGGTGGAAGGGTGGATGTCTCGAGCCGGGTCGGGACGGGGATTGACCCCTCGCGCCGGTACCCTTTCGCAACCCGCATTCCCGGCTCGGCAGCCGAGTCTCGCCGCCCTGCCATTCCTTCGTAATGGAAATGATCACCTCCGAACAGCCCACCGTGCCGGCTGAGCCGACGCAGCCCGAGCAGGAGCCCGTGGTGCCGCGGCGCTCGCCGCTGCGGGCGGCGATCAAGACCGGGCGGCCGAAGGAGTGGATCAAAAACGTCTTCGTCTTCGCCGGGCTGCTCTTCTCCGGTCAGTTCAACGACTTCGACGCGATCGCCGCGGCGACGGTCACCTTCTTCGCCTTCTGCCTGATCTCCAGTGCCGGTTACTTCCTCAACGACCTGATCGACGTCGAGCTCGATCGCAAGCACCCGAAGAAGCGCTTCCGGCCGCTGGCGGCGGGGGAGCTCTCGGAGGCGGCGGCGAAGACGATCGCGCCGGCGATCGCCGCGATCGGCCTCGGCCTCGGCTTCCTCGTCAACTGGGAGGTGGGCCTGATGGTGGTCGGCTACGGTGCCGCCCAAGTCGCCTACAGCCTCGGCCTCAAGCAGATCGTGATCATCGACGTGATGACGCTGGCGGGGCTCTTCATCCTCCGTGTCGCCGCCGGTGCCGAGGCCGTCGACGCCCACGCCTCCGAATGGCTGCTGCTCTGCACCGGCATGCTCGCCGCCTTCCTCGGCTTCACCAAGCGCCGCCAGGAGGCGGTCTCCGAGCTGCACGAGGGGACCTCGACCCGGCCCGTGCTCGAGCACTACTCGCTGCCCTTTCTCGATCAGATGGTCTCCCTGGTCACCACCGGCACCGTGATCAGCTACGCGATCTACACGGTCAACTCGCCGATCGTCGGCAGCGAGATGATGTGGACGATCCCTCCTGCCGTCTACGGGATCTTCCGTTACCTCTACCTGATCTACGACCGCAACGACGACCGCTCGATGTCCGGCATCATCGCCGGCGACCGCGGCATCCAAGCTGCCGGCGCCGCGTTCGCGATCGTTGCCTTCCTGCTGCTTTACGTCTTCAATAATTGAGCGATTGCTCACGAACTGTCACTGAAGGCGCATATCCTAAGTTCGTGTCTGATGAGAAGCCACAGCCCCTTACCGCCTCTCAGGTCGCCGAGCTCGACTCCGCATACGCTCCCTTTCCTTCTTTTTCCGAATGGCCGAAAAAGGCGAAGGAGCTAAGCCTCTGGGATGAAAAATGTGAAGCGTTTAAGGAGGCCGCAGGTGAGGCAACTGACGCTGAGATTCGACGGGCAAGGGAGATTGCGCTTCGGGCCGCCGCTTTCGACACCGGTGCTATCGAGGGGCTCTATGCCACCAATCGTGGATTGACCTTCAGCGTCGCAGAACAGTCTGTTGCCTGGGAACAGCAGGTGGAGGCACAAGGACCCGATGCTCTTATCCTCTTCGAGGCTCAGCTTCGTGCACTTGAGCTAGTCCTCGATCACGTGACTTCCCACGTACCGAAGATGACTCAGGTTTGGATCAGGCGCATTCACGAGGAGATTACGGCGGCCCAAGAGACCTACCTTGTGTATACGGCAGCTGGCTCGCAGAAGCAGCCTCTCCCGCGGGGGAAGTACAAGGAGCATCCAAATCATGTGCAAGCGGCAAACGGAGAACCACATGCCTACGCGCCTGTGGATGAAACTCAATCCGAGATGCAGCGCTTCCTCCTAGAGCTCGAAACACCGGATTTCGCTGGCGCTCATCCCGTTATTCAAGCGGCCTACGTTCACTATGCACTTGTTGCAATTCATCCATTTGCAGATGGCAACGGACGCGTTGCTCGGGCAGTCGCCTCCGCTTTTACTTATCGCTCTGCCTCCGTGCCGCTGCTGATTCTCCAAGAGCACCGTGATGAGTACTTCAAATCTCTGGCTAAAGCGGATGCTGGTCAGCCGGCGATCTTTGTCGACTTCATTGCGCGAATGTCTAGAGAAACCTTGGAACTAATGCATGACAGCTTGCGAACTGCGCAAGCTCCTCAGCCAGAGTCAGTGCTAGAAAAATTCGATGAGCTGAATAGGGTGGATAAGCGCTCGAAAGCACGTGATGAAATGGCGCGTGACCTGATCAAATGGCTGCGCAAAGTGGTGGACGAGCAGGTTGAGGAACTGCGGGGCTCGCCAAGTGTAGATCTGACGGTAAAAGGAGTTATATCGACGAGGATCTCTGCTCCTAAAGGGTTTCGCAAGATCCCTGGTCCAGGTGCCAGGGCCATTCGGATCAGCGGAGCGGCGATTACGCCGAGGAAAGTAGAGATGGCGCGTCGCATCGACGTATTCGTGTCGGACGACCCCAACGTTCGGGGGCAGCTCTTTTTAAGATCCGCTCAGGCTCCGCACGAATCGCTGGCAGTCAACCTTTCTGATCTTTGGCCAAAGCCATCGGGCCTTGCGCAGCACCGAGTGAAGAGCTTCGTACGGCGAATTATTGGACATGGACTCGAGGCACTGCATTCACAAATGATCGAAAGTTCGCAGAGCTAGGCGCGATTAGCCCTAAGCCAGTTCCACCTCGGGCCCGCCGCCCTCCATCAGGTAGAAGCGCGCCCGGCCGATCTCCTCGTCGTTGACCTGGACCACGGCTGCGTGGGGACCCGCAGTGGCAAACGCAGCGGTCGCGGCAATCGACATCACCAGGCGCTGCTCCTGGCCCTGGGGGAGACCCGGTGGGCGGCCGGTCTCGAAGTTGGCGGTGAGGCCGTCGCCGAGCTCGATGCCGTCGGGGTCCTGGACGGTGACGACGAGCTCATGGGGTTCGTTGGTCTCGTGGTAGGCGATGTCGATGCCGAGGCCAATCGAGAAGGACCACTCGGCGGGCAGCTCGGGGAGGCGGAGGACGTTCCAGCCGCCGCCGGTCAGGTAGAGCTTGCCGTTGACGGCCTCGCTGTGGTCGCAGAGGAGGAGGAAGCCGATGTTCATGGCCCCACGCCCTCGGCGTAGGGGATCACCGGCAGGTCGGAGCGCAGTTCGATCTTGCCGTCCCGGGTGAACTGGAGGTCGATCGTCTCGTTCTTGCGATAGGTGCCCCAGAGCCCCAGGTACATCGCCAGCCAGCGGCCCGTCCCGACCTTCTCCTTGACGATCGGGCGGCCGAAGTGGATTTCGTCGCCTTCGATCCGGTAGCTGCCAGGGTCCTGTTCGATCCCGTTGATGAAGACGGCATAGGGGGGCTTGGCGCCGGCCGGCAGCTTCACCCGCTCGCCGGCGGCGTAGCTGCCCTTCGGGATCTCGGTCTCGGCTTGGTTCATCGGTCCGCTTCCAGAGTCTCGCGCACGAGGTCGAACGGCGTGTCGTGGTGCGTGGGATCCAGCTCCTCCCGCACTACCCCGCCCTTGAAGGGGACGAACGTGCCGTCGCCGCGCACGTCCACCCCCGCCGCCGATTTCCGCAGCAGCCCGCCGCTGCTCAGCTGCAGCCGCGCGTGGACCTGATCCCCCGGCTCGTAGTCCCGCAGGGACTGCACCCGCCGCACCGGCCCCTCGCTCCGAATCGCCAAAGCCCGCTCCCGCATCGCTGCCACCGCCTCGCCGAGGTCGTCGAAACGCTCGTGGTCAACGTCGGAGCCATGGCGCACGGTCAGCTTCCAGCGGGGCATGGCCTGAGGCTATGCAAATCGGTGGGAGTTATCCCCGCTATAGGGGCATAACTCCCACCGTTGAGCGACTTAGCTTTCGGGCGGCAGCAGGACCGCGTTGATCGCGTGGACGATTCCGTTGCTGCAGCGGATGTCCGTGGTGGTGATCCTGGAGTCGTTGACGAAGGCGTTTTTGCCGCGGACCGAGAAGGTGACCTTCGAGCCCTCGGCGGTCATCGCCGATTTCATCTTCAGCACCTTGCTGGCCGGGACTTTGCCGGGCAGCACGTGGTAGAGCAGAACCTTCTTCAGCATCGATTTGTTCGAGGCCAGCTCGTTCAGCGTCTTCTTCGGGACCTTGGCAAACGCGGCGTTGGTCGGGGCAAACACCGTGTAATTGGTCTTGCCGGAGAGGGTGCCGAGCAGCCCGGCCTTTTTCACCAGGGAAACGAGGGTCGAGAACTGGGGCGCGCCCGCAGCCGTTTCAACGATGTTCTTGCTCGGGGCAGCCGTTGCGCTGCCGGCCGGCAGCGCGAGCACGGCGATCGCAGCAGCAGCTACGAGGAGTCGCTTCAGCATGGGTCCTCCTTGGATAGGGAAATTTTTCCATCCCCTTCCCCTACGAGGAACTGCTGAGATCGGATGCCTTTGGAGGCGAAGTGCTGCTTCTAAGCCCCGCGGCGGGGCCGTTTCGGCCGCCGCGCCGGCGGCCCGACGATTTTCTCCGGCCCCTCACGCTGCTCGAGCGGGACGTAGTCCAACTCCCGCTTGCCGGTGTAGATCTGGCGCGGTCGGGCGATTTTCTTCTCCGGGTCTTCCTGCATCTCCATCCACTGCGCCACCCAACCGGCGGTGCGGGGGATGGCGAAGATCACCGTGAACATCTCGGTCGGGATCCCCAGCGCCTCATAGATGATCCCCGAGTAGAAGTCGACGTTCGGGTAGAGCTTGCGCTCGGTGAAGTAGTCGTCTTCGAGCGCGCGTTTCTCCAGCTCCTGCGCGATCTCGACCAGCGGGTTGTACTCGGTCGCCTCGAAGACCTCGTCCAGGTAGCCCTGGATGATTCGCGCCCGTGGGTCGTAGTTTTTGTAGACCCGGTGGCCGAAGCCCATCAGTTTCTCCTCGCGCTGCTTCACCCGCTCGAGGAAGTCGGGGATGTTCTCCGGCGACTCGATCCGCCGCAGCATCCGCAGCACCGCCTCGTTGGCGCCGCCGTGCAGCGGCCCGTAAAGCGCCGCCACCCCGGCCGCCACCGCCGAGTAGGGGTTGACGTCGGAGGAGCCGACCCCGCGGACCGCGTTGGTCGAGCAGTTCTGTTCGTGGTCGGCGTGGAGGATGAAGAGGACGTCGAGCGCTTTCGCCAGCGCCTCCTTCGGGATGTGCCGGTCCTCAGTCTTCTTGAACATCATCGAGAGGAAGTTCTGGGCGTAGTCGAGCTCGTTGTCGGGATAGACGTAGGGCAGCCCCATGTTGTGGCGGTAGGAGAAGGCGGCCAGGGTCGGGACCTTGGCGATCAACCGCACCGCGGCCATGTAGCGCTCTTCGGGATCGCCGATCTGCTTCGCGTCGGGGTAGAAGGTCGAGAGCGCGCCGACGCCGGCGAGCAGCATCCCCATCGGGTGGGCGTCGTAGCGGAAGCCCTCGAAGAAGTGCTTGAGGTCCTCGTGGACGAAGGTGTGGTGGGTGATGTCGTAGACCCAGCGATCCATCTGGGGCGCGGTCGGCAGCTCGCCGAAGACCAGCAGGTAGGCGACCTCGAGGAAGGTGGAGCGCTCGCAAAGCTGCTCGATCGAGTAGCCGCGGTGTTCGAGGATCCCGGCGGCGCCGTCGATGTAGGTGACCGACGAGCGACAGGAGGCGGTGTTGGTGAAGGCCGGGTCGTAGGACATCAACCCGAAGTCGTCCTCGGAGACTTTGATCTGCCGCAGGTCCATGCCCCGCACGGTCCCATCGGAGATCGGCAGCTCGTAGGTCTTGCCGGTGCGGTTGTCGGTGACGGTCAGCGAGTCAGATGCCATGGGGGGCGCCCATTCTGTCACTTCGCTCTCGTTGGCTGTTAAGAGACGACGGGGCCCTCGAACTGCGTCATCGCGCGCAGCTGCTCGAAGCGCTCGTCGATCTCCTCGCGGGTCAGCCGCGAGACCCGCTCGGTCCCGAACTCCTCGACGTTGAAGGAGGCGAGCACGGTGCCGTAGCCCATCGCCCGCCGCAGCTCGGAATCGTCGAGCTCTCCGTCGAGCCCGTCGAGGTAGCCGAAGAAGCCGCCGGCGAAGCTGTCGCCGGCGCCGGTCGGATCGCGAACCTCCTCGAGCGGGAAGCCCGGCAGGGCAAAGAAGCCGCCCTTGGTGAAGAGGGCGGCACCGTACTCGCCCTGCTTGGCGATCACCGCCCGCGGCCCCATCTCCATCACGGCACCGGCGGCGCGGGCGAGGTTCGACTCGCCCGTCAGCATCCGGATCTCGGCGTCGTTGACGACGAGGCAGTCGACCTCGGAGATCGCCGCGGTCAGCGAGTCCTTCGCCGTCTCGATCCAGAGGTTCATCGAGTCGAGCCCGCTCAGCCGCGCGGCCGTGCACTGGGCTCGCACCTGGCGCTGCAGATCGGGCTGGATGTTGGCGAGGAAGAGGGTGTCGGCCTGCTGGGCGGCGGCCGAGAGCTTCGGCTCGAACTCGCCGAAGACGCCGAGCTGGGTGTCCTCGGTGTGGGCGACGTTGAGGTCGTACTCGTAGCGGCCGCGCCAGAAGAAGGATTTGCCGCCCTCGACCCGCTCGATGTCGTCGCAGACGATCTCGCGCTGCTCCAGCACCTGGAACTGCTCGGCGCCGAAGTCGTCGCCGACCGGTCCGACCGGTCGCACCTCGGTGAAGAAGCTGGCGGCAAGGGAGAAGTGGACGGCGGCGCCGCCGAGCATCCGCTCGCGCTCCCCGAAGGGGGTCTTGACGGCGTCAAAGGCAATCGATCCGACTACGGTCAGGGACATGGCGGGAACAGTATCCGTAGGATCGCCGCGATGAGTATGAAAGCGATCCAGATCGACGAGTTTGGCGGTCCCGAGGTCCTCGACTACCGGGAGGTTCCCGACCCCAGCCCGAAGCTGGCCGAGGTCGTGATCAACATCAAGCGCTGCGGTGTCAACTTCGCCGACACTCACGCCTCCCGCAACGACTACCTCGCCGAGCAGACCCTGCCGCTGATCCCGGGGACCGAGGTCAGCGGCCAGCTCAACGACGGTCGCCGGGTCGTCGCCCTGCTCGGCAGCGGTGGCTATGCGGAGAAGGTCGCGGTGCCGCAGGCGCAGCTGATCGAGCTCCCCGGAGAGGTTGACTACGACCAGGCGGCGGGGGGATTGCTGCAGGGACTGACGGCAATGGCGCTCGTCCACCGCTGCGCCCGGATCGGGCCCGGCGAGACGATCGTGATCGAGGCCGCCGCCGGCGGCACCGGCACCCTCGCCGTGCAGGTGGCGAAGCGGGCGGGGGCACGGGTGATCGGCCTTGCCTCAAGCGAGGAGAAGCGCGTGCTGGTCCGCAGCCTCGGCGCCGACGCCTGCGTCGACTCCCGCTCCGACGATCTCGGCGCCGCGATCCGCGAGGCCAACGACGGCAAGCGGGTGGACGCGGTCCTGCACATGAGCGGCGGCGACGCCTTCGACGCCGAGATGGGGGTGCTGGCCCCGCTGGGCCGGATGGTCGTCTTCGGGATCGCCTCGCGCGAACAGCGCCAGCTCTCCACCGCCTCGCTGCTGCGCGGCTCGAAGGCGGTGATCGGCTTCTGGCTCGCGCACCTGCTCGCGCGCCCGGATCTGCTGGGTCCGATGATCCGCGAACTGCTGGGAGCGATCGCCGCGGATGAGCTGACGGTTACCATCGGAGAGGTCTACCCCTTGTCCGAAGCGGCGCGCGCACACGAAGATCTGATCGCCCGCCGCACCACCGGCAAGCTCCTCCTCGACCCCTCCTCCTGATCGGACCCCCTATGACTGCCTTCAAGGACCTCGGCCTCTCGCCTGACATCCAGCAGGCGCTGGACGAGCTCGGCTACGAGGACCCGACGCCGATCCAGGAACAGGCGATCCCGGAGCTGCTGGGCGGCCACGACGTGATCGGCCAGGCCCAGACCGGGACCGGCAAGACCGCCGCCTTCGGGCTGCCGCTGCTGCAGTACCTCGACCCGGCCGATCCGGAGGTGCAGGCGATCGTCCTCACCCCGACCCGCGAGCTCTGCATCCAGGTGACGCAGGCGCTGCGCTCCTACGCCGAGCACCTCGACATCGAGATCGTCGCCGTCTTCGGCGGCGCCCCGATCCGCTCGCAGCAGTCGCAGCTGCGCTCCGGCGCCCACGTCGTCGTCGCCACGGTGGGGCGGATGATGGACCTGATGTCCCGCCGCTCGCTGGTCCTGACCGCGGCGCGCTTCGTCGTCCTCGACGAGGCCGACGAGATGCTCGACCTCGGCTTCATCGAGGACGTCGAGAAGATCCTCCGGATGTGCCCGAGCGGCCGCCAGACGGCGCTCTTCTCGGCGACGATGCCGCCGCCGATCCAGAAGCTGGCCGAGGGCTACATGTATGACCCGACGACGATCAGCATCACCCCGAAAGAACTCACGGTCAACGCGATCCAGCAGGCCTTCGTCGAGGTCCCGGCCAAGGAGAAGGGCGCGCGCCTGATCGAGCTGCTGAAGACCGAAGAACCCGAGCAGGCGATCATCTTCACCCGGACCAAAATCGGCGCTTCGAAGCTGGAGAAGCTGCTGAAGGACAAGGGCCTCGACGTGAAGGCGCTGCACGGCGACCTCAGCCAGGGCGTCCGCGACGGCGTGATGATCTCCTTCAAGGACCACCGCGTAAAGCTGCTGGTGGCGACCGACATCGCCGCCCGCGGTCTCGACGTCGACCACGTCACCCACGTCATCAACTACGACGTGCCGAACTCCTCGGAGACCTACGTCCACCGCATCGGCCGCACCGGCCGGGTCGGGCGCACCGGTCGCGCGATCACCTTCGTCACCCCCGACCAGCGCGACGAGATCGGCCGCATCGAGCGCGACGTCAGCACCACGATCGGCGAGTGGGAGACCCCCGAGGAGCGGCTGGAGCACGCGCCGCGGCCGCGGCGGCGCGAGCGCAAACGGCGCGAGCCGGCGGCCGCCTCCAACGGCGACGGCGCCCCCGCGGCGGAGTCGGGCGGCGACGAGGACAAGACTGCGGACAAGGCCGCAAGCGACACCGTCAAGCTCTTCGTCAACCGCGGCGAGCGCAGCGGCATCGAGGAGGAGGACCTGCGCTGGGCGCTGCGCGAGGGCGCCGTCCTCCCCGACGAGGCCGTCCACGACGTCCGCGTCCTGCACCGCTTCTCCTTCGTCGAGGTCGACCCGGATCAGGCCGAGCGTGCCGTCGAGTTCCTCGACGGGACCAAGCTCAAAGGCAAGGAGATCCGGCTCGAGATCGCCAAGAGCTGAGGCTCAGGCCGTCAGCTCGGCGATTGTCTCCAGCAGCCGGTCGAAGTCGATCGGCTTAGTCACGTAGCCGTCGATCGCGAGGTCGGTGGGGGCGTCGGCGTCGCCGGGGTTCTGGTGGGCGCTGACGATCAGGGCCGGGATGTCGTTGCCGGCGCTGCGCAGCTCCCGCAGGGCGTCGATCCCGGACTTGCGCGGCATCATCGCGTCGAGCAGCAGCACATCCGGGACGACGCCACCGGCGATCTGGTCCAGCACCTCCTGACCGTCGGCGGCGGTCTCGACCTCGTGGCCCGCCATCTCGAGCCGGGTCCGCATCAGCAGCAGGATCGTCTCCGAGTCGTCGGCGACGAGGATCGTCGCCATCAGCCGGTCTCCGCCGCGGCCCGGCCGGACCCGCCGCCGGCGCCATCGCCGCCGAGCGCGGGGGAGGGTGCGATCGGCAGCCGCACGCGGAAGCTGGAGCCCTGGTCGACCGCCGAGGAGGCGGCGATGCTGCCGCCGTGCGCCTCCGCCAGCGATTTCGAGATCGCCAGGCCGAGGCCGGTGCCGCCCACCCGCTGGGTGAGCCCGGCGTCGCCGCGGGTGAAGCGCTCGAATATCCGCTCCAACTGCTCGGCCGGGATCCCGGGTCCGTCGTCGGTCACGCCGATCTCCACCTCGCTGCCGACGGCATGCGCCGCGACGGCGATCGACGCCCCTTCGGGCGAGTACTCGTGCGCGTTCGTAATCAGGTTCACCAAGATTTGCCGTATACGGTCGGGCTCGACGTTGATCGGCGGCAGGCCGGGCTGGACGTGTTCCGCGAGCGATTGGTTCCCGGCCTCCGTCTGAGCCCGCATCGTACGCACCACGTCTTCGATCAGCGGTGCGACCTCGGTCGGCTGCGGCCGGATCTGGAGGCGGCCGACGTCTGAGCGGGCGAGGTCGAGGAGGTCGTTCAGCAGCCGCACCAGGTGACGGCAGTTGTCGAGGATGATCTCGACCGTCTCCGCCTGTCGCGGGGTGAGCGAGTCGCGGTCGAGCATCAGCAGCTCGGCGAACCCCTGGACCGAGGTGAGCGGGCTGCGGAGCTCGTGCGAGGCGGTGAGGACGAACTCGTCTTTGAGCCGATCGAGTTCCTCTCGCCGTGCTTCCTCCTGCTCGAGCTCCTCGGCCATCTCGTTGAAGGCGGCGCCCAGGGTCGCGGTCTCGGAGAGGCCGCCGACCTCGACCCTGGCGCTGCGATCGCCGGTTGCGAGCTTGCCGGCGGCGTCGACCAGCTCCTCGAGGGGGCGGCGCATCGAGGAGATCAGGCCGCTGAACAGGAGCAGCGCCCCGGTCAGCCCGGCCAGCAGACCGGCGGCGACGAGCAGCGCCGTGTCGCGGGTGTCGCTGGAGATCTCGTCCTGCAGATCGCTGCGGCGCTGCGCCTGCCGGGCGACCGTGGCTTCGGCTGCTTTGCCGCCGGTGCCCTGGGCGATCCGGTCGCGCGCCTGGATCTCCACCTGGTAGGAGTTGGCGACGGCGTCCTCGAAGTCCTGGCGCTGCTGGATGAAGCGGCCGACGCCGATCACCGCCATCGCCGCGAGCACGGCAAAGCCGATCGCGAACCCGATCCGGAGCCGGTTGGCGAGGGACGGGCTCAGCCGTCGATTGGATCGTGAATATGCTTGCGGCCCTATGGCTGACGAGGCTACCGAGCAGGACGGAACCGTCGCCGCGCCGGACGGCATCGATCCCAAACCGGTCGAAGCCTGGTTCGGCGAGCACGTCCCGGGGGTCGATTTCCCGCTGCGCTTCGAGCGGATCGCCGGCGGCCACTCGAACCTGACCTACCGCGTCACCGACGCCGGCGGCCGCAAGTGGGCGCTGCGCCGGCCGCCGCTCGGCAAGCGGCTCGGCTCCGCCCACGACATGGGCCGCGAGCACAAGGTCGTCTCCGCTCTCGGCAGGACCGAGGTGCCGGTGGCGCCGGTGGTCGGGCTCTGCGAGGACGAGAGCGTCAACGACGCCCCCTTCTACGTGATGGAGTTCGTCGAGGGGCCGATCCTGCGCGGCCTCGCCGAGGCGGAGATCTTCCCCGACGAGGGCGACCGGCGGGCGATCGGCGAGCGCGTCGCCGACACCCTCGTCCAGATCCACGCGGTCGATCCCGACGCCGTCGGTCTCGGCGACCTCGGCCGCAAGGAGGACTACGTCGCCCGCCAGCTGCGCCGCTGGCAGGGGCAGTGGGAGAAGTCGAAGACGCGCGAGCTGGAGCCGATCGACCGCGTCCACGCGGCGCTCTCGGCCCGCATCCCCGAGCAGGGGCCGGCGACGATCGTCCACGGCGACTACCGCCTCGACAACATGATCCTCACCGACCGCGGCGAGGTCGCCGCGGTGGTCGACTGGGAGCTCTGCACCCTCGGCGACCCGCTTGCCGACGTCGGCCTGCTGATGGCCTACTGGCCCGAGCGGGGCGACGACGTCGTCGCCCTCGGCATGCCCGCCAACCTCGCTCCGGGGTTCCCCGCCCAGACCGAGATCGCCGCCCGCTACGCCGAGCGCAGCGGCCGCGACCTCTCCGACCTCGGCTTCTACGTCGCCCTCGGCTACTGGAAGCTGGCGATCATCCTCGAGGGCGTCTACGCCCGCTACGTCGCCGGCGGCTACGGCAAGGTGAACGAGGGCGTCGAGGCCTTCGCGCGGCTGGTCGAGCGGCTCGCCGAGGAGGCCGAGCGGGTCGAGCGCGCCGGTTCAAGCACCTAAATCGCCCGTCCAGAGCGATTGACAGCGTCCGGGAGGGCTGAAATGGTCCATCTGACCTACCAAGAAGGGAATCCCCGCCTTTGGCGGAAGTTTTCCCTGCCCGTTCTCAATCCTTAAAAGGGAGAGTTATTCGTGAAGCAGCTACGCGGACGGCTCACGTACGCAAACGTGATGTCGTCAATCGCCGTATTCCTCGTCCTCGGTGGCGCTACCGCTTTTGCCGCCTCGAAGATCGGCGCAAACCAGTTGAAAGCCAACTCGGTGAAGACCGGCAAGATCGTCAAAGAAGCGGTCACTACCGCGAAAATCAAGAAAAACGCGGTGAACAACAGCAAGATCGCCGACGGGTCGGTCACCACGTCGAAAATCGCTAACGACGCCGTAACCGGCGAGAAGGTCAGTGAGGGCTCGCTTGGCCAGGTTCCGAAAGCAGCCTTGGCGGTCAACGCCGAAAACGGCGCCCCGCGTGCTTATGCACGAGTCCAGGCTGGCGGTGGCGTGGACGAGCAGTACACGAAGGGTCTGACCGACGCCAGCGTCACCCTCGTTGGCGGATCTGCCTATTGCTTCGAGCTCGGGTTCACCCCGAAAAACATCCAGGCGACCGTCGACTGGATCAGCGGCGGTGCGAATACCTTCGCGCAGGCCACCCTCCAGGAGTTCGGTGTCTGTCCGGCTGGCACCGACGCATCGGTTCGCACTACCGACAACGGCGGTGCGGGGATCGCGACGATCAGCTTCTACGTGCAGTTCGTTGGTTAAAGACCGCACTCAGTTGATTGCTGAAAGGGGCCGGGCGAAAGCCCGGTCCCTTTTCTGGTCCCTTGTTGTCCTGTCCTGCCTCCTTGGGCTGACCGGCTGTGGCAACTCCGGTGGGGAGGCGACTGAGACCTCTTCAACTCCACCCGCCGTGGTCTCTGGCAAGAAGGAGCGCAAGCGGGAGACGAATCGACAGAGGTCCTCCACCTCCTCCAAGAAGAACCCACAGACGGCAACGGTCACCACGACCCCCGCTGACGATCACTCCAAACACAAGGACCGGAGGGCGCCCAAGCCCGAGCCGGAAAATGCGACTCCGGCCAGTGCAAAGCAAGATGCCAAGCCGCAAAAAGGTCAGCGCGATGCGGTTGAACAGGCGAGTGAATCCGTAGGCCTCGAAGGGGCAGGAAGTACTGGTGGCTCAACTGGCAAGGCGGCTCAAGCTCCTTCTGGATCAAGCCCCTCCGGAGGATCCGCAGCCGATGTCGCAGCACAGGCGGCGGAGGGCAGCTAAGCCCCTTCAGGGTGGGGGGCACCCCACCTTTTGGCTCAGACCATCCGCGGCGTGTGCCGCGGCTCCAGGTTGCCTTCGGCTTCGGCTTCGGCGCGCTTGGCCCAGCGGTTGAGCTCGCGGCGGGCGAGGACCATTTTGTGGACCTCGTCGGGGCCGTCGGCGAGGCGGAGCATGCGGCTGAAGCGCCACATGATCGCCAGCGGGGTGTCGTCGGTCATGCCGAGGGAGCCGTGGATCTGGATCGCGCGGTCGAGGACGTCCATGACCATGTTGGCGGCGACGATCTTGATCGCCGAGATCGCCTGGCGGGCGGCGCGCTTGCCCTCGGTGTCCATCTTCCAGGCGGCGTAGAGGGTGAGCAGGCGGGCTTGGTCGATCTCCATCCGCGAGGTGGCGATCGACTCCTGGACGAACTGCTTGTCGGCCAGCGGTCCGCCGAAGGCGCTGCGTTCGTTGGCGCGGCGGCACATCATCTCGTGCGCTCGCTCCGCCGTCCCGATCGCCCGCATGCAGTGGTGGATGCGGCCCGGTCCGAGGCGATCCTGGGCGACCGCGAAGCCCGCTCCGCGCTCGCCGAGCAGGAACTCCTTCGGCACCCGGCACTCTTCGTAGCGGATCTCGCAGTGGCCGGGGCCGCCGTCGTGCCCCATCACCGAGATCGGCCGCACCAGGTTGAAGCCGGGGTTGTCGGTGGGGACGCAGATCATCGAGGCGCGGGCGTAGGGAGGCGCGTCGGGGTCGGTGACGACCATCGCGATCGCCAAGTCGGCGCCGACGGCGCCGGAGGTGAACCACTTGTGGCCCTCGACCACCCACTCGTCCCCGTCCAGGGTCGCCTTCGCCTGCAGCAGAGTCGGGTCGGAGCCCGACACCGCGGGCTCGGTCATCGAGAAGCAGGAGCGGATCCGGCCCTCCAGCAGCGGCTCCAGCCAGCGCTCCTTCTGCTCCGGGGTCCCGTGCTCGGCGAGGATCTCCATGTTGCCGGTGTCCGGGGCCGCGCAGTTGAAGGCCATCGGCGCCGCCATAGGGCTGCGCCCCATCTCCTCGCAGAGCAGGCCGTACTCCCAGTTCTTCAGCCCCGGCCCGAAGCGCTCGTCGGGCATGAACAGGTTCCACAGTCCCTCGTTCCTGGCTTTCTCGCGGACGGCGACGAGGTTCTGCGGATAGGGGACGCCGGGTCCGACCTCCTCGTCGAGCGCTTCCATCAGCTCCCGCTCCTGCGGATAGATCTCGGCGTCCATGAAGTCGAGCACGCGCTCGCGCAGCTGTGCGACCTCGGGGCTGGGGGTGAAGTCCATCGGTTCCTCTCCTCGTCCTCTCCTGGGAGGAGAACGCTATTTGATCGGCGAGCTCAGGTCCGGCGGTAACGGGCGAAGAGCTCGCCGCCCTCCTCGAGCAGCCAGGCGAGCTCGAGGTCGACGACGTCCGGCAACGATCCCTCGACGATCCGAGGCCCCTCGCCGCCGCTCAGCTTCGGCGCGATCGTCAGGAACAGCTCGTCGACCAGCCCCACGGCTTGGAGCGAGCCATGCAGGGTGGGCCCCCCCTCGCACATCACCGCCCGCACACCTTCCTCTCGCAGGGAGCCGAGCAGTCCCGCGAGGTCGGCCGGTTCGCCGTTCTCGCTCTCCACCACGACCAGCGGTTTGTCGAGGTTGGCGTAGCGCTCGGCCCGCATCGTCCCGGCACCGATCATCACCGCGTCGAAGCGCTTGCGCAGGCCGGCCAGCATCGCGGTGTCGGTCTTGGAGCCGATCGGTCCCGAGACCCCGCCGATCGTCGCCCGCCCGTCGAGAGTGGCGGCAAAGTTGAGGGCGACGAACGGGCGTCCCTCGCGCTCTTCCTCCCAGGGGCGGTAGGTCTCGAGCTGCTGCTCGATCGTGGTCGAGCCCGGATCTGGCAGGAGCCGCTGCATCGGCTCGAAGTTACCCGCGCCCGGTCAGGAGTAGTCGTGCCAGCCGGCGAACTGGCGGCCGGCGAACTTCTGCAGCTCGGCAACGTCCTCGGTGAAGCGACTGCGGACGGTCTCGAAGAGGTCGTCGGGCAGCTTCGGCTTCGGCGCCGGCGGCTTCTCGGGGTCGTGGACGACCTTCTCGACCAGCCAGCGCATCGACTCGGGCAGGCGGTCGAAGTTGCGGTCGAAGGAGCGGAAGCCCGGCAGCTTCACCAGCTTCTCCATCAGCTGGTATTTGTCGCCCTCCTTGGCGCTCGACTTCTCCCACTCGCGATCGAACTGCTCGGAGGTGAAGTTCTCGTCGACGCCGGCGAAGGCGAAGGCCTTGCGCATCGTCTCTTCGCGTTCGGTGTGCAGCTCCTCCTGGGTGATGATCGCGATCTGGTCGCGATCGAAGCGCTCGAGGTAGGGCTGCAGCTGCATCCAGTACTTGGAGCGGTTCGTGTAGGAGTTGTTCGAGTGCGAGAGGACCTCGACCAGGTCGCCGGTCTCGTAGCCGGCGCCGGTGGCGTGGACCCAGTGGGAGAGGATCCGCTTGATCGGGTCGCGGACCATGTAGAGCAGGCGCGCGTCCGGGCAGCTCTGCTTGATCCGTTCCGGCACCCCCTCGAACCGGGGCAGGTTCGTGTAGTGGGGCGAGGACTCGCCGCGGACCTTGAAGCGGTCGTCGAAGCGGCTCGCGTACCAGTCGAGGCCGAGGTCCCAGTTCAGCTCCTCGACGAAGAAGTTGAGCTCCTTCGGCTTCGACATCTGGATTTCCGGATGCAGGCCGAGGTAGTGGTGGATGCTCGTCGTCCCGCACTTGAGACCGCCGATGATGATCAGGTTCGGCAGCTGGGCGTGGCGTTTGCGGCGTTTGCGCAAACGGCTCCTGCGGTCGGCCGCGTAGCGCTCGCGCGCACGCGCGCACATCGCCTGGTCGGCGGGGTCCGGAGAAGCGGTGGGCGGCAAGGTGTGCGTGTCGGTATCCGGCACGAGCGTGGCTAGTCTAGCTGCGATGGTCCTCGCAGATCTTCAGAGCAACTTCGAGGCGTTCTTCAACCGCGCCGCCGAATTTTTCCGCCATCTCTCCGAAATCGAGTGGACGACGTTCGGCATCGCCCTCCTCTGCCTGCTGGCGATGCAGCTGGCGCGGGCCTGGGCCTGGCGCAACGTGCTGCGGGCGGCCTATCCGGACAAGCCGATCGCCTACCGGCCCCTGGCCGCCGCCTACCTGGCGGGAGCGGGCATCAACGCGATCATCCCCGCCCACGCCGGTGACGTCACCAAAGTCTTTCTGGTCAAACGGCAGATCCCCGACTCCTCCTACCCGGCGGTCACCTCCTCCTTCCTGGTCCAGACGGTCTTCGACACCTCGGTCGGGATCCTGGTCCTGTTCTATGCGATCACCCAGGGGCTGCTGCCGCCGCTGCCGCAGATCCCGAAGCTGCCCGCCTTCGAGATCTCCTTCTGGGTCGAAAACCCCAGGGTCCTCGCGATCACGGTGGGGGCGCTGCTGCTGGCGACCGTGGTCGGCGTCTACCTGCTGGCCCACCGGGTGCGCCGCTTCTGGGCGCGGGTGCGCCAGGGCCTGGTCATCCTCCGCGACCCCCGCCGCTACATGCGGGAGGTGTTCGCCTGGCAGGGGGTCGGCTGGCTCTTCCGCTTCGCCGCCTTCTGGTTCTTCCTCGAGGCCTTCGGGATCGGCGGCTCGTTCGGCAACGTGATGCTGGTGATGAGCTGCCAGGCGATCGCCAACGTCGTTCCCCTCACCCCGGGCGGGGCCGGCGCCCAGCAGGCGCTCCTGGTCGCCACCCTGAGCGGGCCGAGCCGGGCCGCCGTCCTCTCCTTCTCGGTCGGAACCCAGATCGCGATGGCGGCCTGGTCGGCGGTGCTCGGCTTCGCCGCGATCCTGCTCGTCTTCCGGACGACCGACTGGCGCGGCCTGATCCGCGAGGCCGAGGAGGAAGCTCAAAGCGAGAAGGCCGCGCAGGCGGCGAATCCCTAGCTGAGTAACGGCACTACCGGACCTGGGTACCGTCCGGTATGAGTACCAAAACTGGTGTCGTTCTGACGGTAGTCGCTGGGGTTGCGATGGGGGTGTTGCTTGGGCTGGGCGACGTGTGGGCCATCCCCCTTTACGCCACGGTATTCCTCCTTCCCTTCATCGTCGGTCGATGGTGGGTCGTGGCCGCCCTTGCCGGTCCGTTGGTTGCTGGAGTTGCTCTCGAATTGACCGGCTACATGCCTGAAAGCGAAGGGAATGGTGGTCTCGAATACGACTTCGGATTCGTCTCCTTTGTGATTTTTCTGAGCCTTGCGGCGAACTTGATGCTGGTCTTGGTCGGCGTCCGCAAGTTGTTCGATTTCCTGCGTAAGCGCCGGCTGACCGCCAAGGCCTAATTGGACCAGCCCGGGTAGCGGCCGGCGACGTGCCACTGCCAGGGCGGCTGCTCGCCGGGCGGGAACTCGTAGTGGTTGCGGCCGGGCAGGGTCTCCAGTGGGACCAGCGCCGGGTCGTCCCGGAGCAGGACCTCGACCCCGGCGGCGGCTTCGACGTCGGCCTGGGTGGCGCGGCGGCCGTCGCGCTGCCACCCGAGCGTGGGGCGGTAGAGCCAGTAGACGACTTCGACCCAGCCGGAGGAGCGGCGGTCGATCAGCTCGGTGAAGGCGGTGGTGCGCCGGCCGGAGGCGGTCAGGTGCGGGCCGGCGGCGACGGCGCAGCTCTCGCGGCGGCAGCGCCGGAAGTCGACCGGCATCAACGGCAGGCCGCGGGGGCCTGGCAGCGCTACCGGCGCCGGCGCCAGGGCCCTGGTCAGACGCGCCAGCGGCCAGCCGTAGGCCGGCACCAGCGGGTGGTGCCGGCAGCCGTCGGGCAGGCGCGGGGCGCACTCGAGCTTGCCGGCGATCGCCCCGGCGAGCCGCCGGCCGGCGTCAACCTCTCCGCCTGCCGCGACCGCGGAGATCGCGGCGACCAGGAGCAGGGCCAGGAGCGCCGCCAGGGCGGCCTGCTCGACGCTCGCCGAGCCGCGCTCCGATTTCCATCGCTCCCACATCGCCCAGAAGCTAGGTCAGGCCGGCGCACGGGTGGCGCGCAGGAAGTGACGATTCGGAGCCGGCGGCGTCACGGTTCTGCTTACATGCAGGGCGATGGAGGGCTTCAACCTTTTCGGAGACCCAGAGGAGTTCCGCGCCCGCATGGAGGAGCTCTCCGAGCAGATGCAGTCCTCGCAGCGCGTCGCCTGGGCCGACAACGCGATCAAGCTCGCGGTCGAGATGACCGTCGCCTCGATCGGCCGGCTCGAGCTCACCGGCAACGCCGACGAGCAGGCGATGCAGGTTCGCGACGCGATCCGCGTCCTCTTCCCCGAGGCCGTCACCCTGGTCCGCGAGGCCCGCGAAGGCCTCTCCTGAGGCCTCTGGACCGGCGCATTTCGGCGTCCTCGGAAGCCTGAATAGCGCTGCTATCCAGGCTTCCTGCGTCCTTGAACTGCTTGGTCCAGCGACCTCAGGAGGACCGTTACAGCAGTTCCAAGCGCAGCGAATAAACCGCGCCGCGCCCCACTAGGCCGCCCGCCAGCTCCACCGGGATCGCCACCAGCAGTGCCGGCAGCGAGAGGACGACGCTGGCGAGGGCGTCGATCCGCCGTTGCCAGGGCTCCCTCGCCGGCGTCGCGGGCGTCCCGCGCAGGGCGCCGAGGGCGACGTTGTGCCCGAAGGTGACGCTGTTCAGCAGCGTCTGCCAGGTTGCGAGGAAGCTCGCGGCCGGCAGCCAGCGGCGCGACTTGACGATCTGGTCGCGGCGGGCGACGAGGCGGCGAACCGACTCCAGCGTGAAGAAGCACCTGGAGCGCGGCCGCAGGCCGAACCAGCCGGCGCCGCCGAGCGCGCAGGCGAAGCTGCCGCGGTCGACGATGCGCAGAGCGCCGCCCTCGCGCAGCGTGTCGAGCTCCCGCAGCGCCTGCTCCGGCTCGCCGGGGAAGCCGACGACGCCGAGACCGCAGCTCTCGCACCGCCGTACCGGACCCTCCAAACCGTCCTTCCTTCCGATCCAGCCAAAGAGCGGCTCCCCACAGGCGGGACAGGGGGGATTCTCGGGACCGGCGCCCGCCTCGAGCGGGACGACAGGGGTGCGCTCGGCCTGATTCATCCCCGATAGCGTACGGCCCTTGCCACCACGAGAGGGGACGGACTGAGGATGGGAAAGAGCAAGGCCGAGATCAGGGCCTGGGAGTCGCGCTGGGCGGTCCCGGTGGCGATCGCCAGCATCCTCGGGGTGGTGCTGCTGGTCGTCTCCGGCTTTGTCAAAGTCAGCGGCGACGGGCAGGCGGAGCTGCTGCGGGCGGCCAACGACGACGGCGGCTCGGTCCTCCTCTCGGGCTTGATGCAGACGCTCGCATTCGCCCTGCTGGCGCTCCCGCTCGTCTACCTCTTCCGGGCGGATCAGGCCCGCAGCGACCGGGTCCGTTCGGGGTTGATCGGCCTCGTCGTGGTCGCGCCGCTCTTCCTTGCCGTCTCCTCCGGACTCTCGATCGGAGCGACCAACGAAGCCGCGGACGAGTTCGTCGCCGGCAAGGCGAAGTCGGAGCTGGCCAGGGAAGAGCCGAAGGAAGACTGCCTGGACGAGCGCAAGGACGAGGACGAGGGCTTCCTCGTCGACGAGTACGAGCCGGCCAAAGGCGAGAGCCCGCTGGCCGCGTGCGAAGACCGCAAGATCGAAGACGACGAAGCCTCCAACGCGGTCGGCGAAGCCTCGCTGACGCCGATCGTCTCCGGCCTCGGCATCTCCGGTGCCCTCGGTCTGGCGATCGCCCTCTTCTACTGCGGGCTCTGGGCGATGCGCACGGGCCTGCTCTCGCGCTTCTGGGGCTCGCTCGGGATGGTGGCCGGGGTCTCGTTCCTGCTCGGCCCGATCCTCTTCTGGTCGCCGTCGTCTGGTTCATCTACTTCGGCCTCCTCGTGCTCGGCGCTCTCCCCGGCGGCAAACCGCCGGCCTGGGAGGCGGGGGAGGCGATCCCCTGGCCGACCCCCGGCGAGAAAGCGGCGGCCGAACTCGAGCCGGAGGACGGCTGGGACGACGACGAGGGCGGAGACGAGCCGCCGACCGAGAGGCGCAAGCGCAAGCAGCGCGAGTAGTTCGCAGACCGCAGCCTGCTTGACATATTCCCATATAGGTATATATTGCCGGCATGAGTCGATTGCCGACCACCGCCGATGCCTTCAACGCCATCGCCGAGCCGCGGCGGCGGGAGATCCTCGATCTCCTCGCGACCGCGGAGCGGCCGGTCAACGACCTCGTCGAGCTGACGGGGTTGGGGCAGCCGCAGGTGTCCAAGCACCTGCGGGTGCTGCGGAAGGTCGGTGCGGTGCAAGCGCGGGAGGTGGGCCGGCAGCGTCTCTACCGAGTTGATGCCGAGGCGCTCCGTCCCGTCTTCGACTGGGTCAGCCGCTACGAGCACCTCTGGGAGGAGCGATTCGAGCGGCTCGACGACGTTCTGGAAGACCTGAAGAAGAAAGAGGAGGAAGAAGGAGATGACGATGACCGATGAAAAGAAAGCGAAGTTGACGCTCCCGGCCGAGGACCAGATCCTCATCACCCGCGAGTTCGACGCTCCCAGGCACCTCGTCTACAAGGCGTGGACCACCCCCGAGCTGGTGGCGAAGTGGTGGACGGCGCGGCGGGGAACGGCGCGGAGCATGGAGATTGACCTGCGGGTCGGCGGGCGCTGGCGCTACGTGATGGACGCCGACAACGGCCAGGAGGTCGCCTTCCACGGCGAGTACCGCGAGATCGTCCCGAACGAGCGGCTGGTCAGCACCGAGGTCTTCGAGGGGGCGCCGCTTCCCCCCGAGGAGCTGGAGGCGAACGCGACCCTCAATACCGTCACCTTCGCCGAAGGCGATGGTGACCGGACCGAGGTGACGATGCTGATCCAGTGCCCGAGCCACGAGGTGCGGGAGGCGATCATCGCCTCCGGGATGGAAGACGGCCTGCAGGACGCCCTCGAGCTGCTCGAGGAGGTCGCCCAGGAGCTCGACCGGTAGGTACGGCTACTCGGAGTGGCCGGCGCCGACCCGCTTGCGGTGGGTGCGGATCTCACTCATGATCCGCTCCAGCCGCGGCTCGACCGAGGTGTCGACGTGGGACATGGCGGCGGCCACTCCGGGGTGGACCGCGGCGATCCGCTCGTGCATCGCCTGCGCCACCGCCCGGTAGGTGGGGTGCCCCTCGCGACCGGAGCGCAGCTCGATCAGGTGCATCGCCTCGCGGGCGTTGAGGTCGAGCGTGTAGCGGATCCGGTAGGCGAGGCTGAGGGCGTAGGGAGCCTGATCGCCGAGGCCGGCCTCGAGCAGGCGCTCGTACTCCTGGCGCGAGACCTCCAGCGCCCGCTCGAACTCGTCGCCGACGCCCGCTTCGCGGACCTCCTCCGGGATCCCCGCCCCCAGGTCGGGGGTCAGCCGCTGCCACTGGCAGGTCAGCATCCGGTGCCGCTGCAGGTCGCGGAAGGCGCCGTAGTCGGAGACGATCTCGAAGCGGTAGCGCAGCGCCTCGAAGCCGCGTCCGGGCCGGTAGCGGCGGTTGGCGCGGTCGCCGACCAGGGCGCCCAGCAGCTGCGCTCGCTCGTCGCGGTCGAGGACGTCGAGGCGGGCGAGGATCTCGGTCTCCGGTGCGCTCGCCGACTCGAACAGCGAGGAGGCGAGGAGCGCCTCTTCGCTGCCGTCGACGTGGATCAGCTCCACCGAGGGGGCGTCGTCGCGGTCGCCGCGGCGGTCGAGCCCGAGCCGGGCAACCCAGCTCTCGGTCTGCTCGCGGCGGCGCTCGAGGTAGGAGATCCACTCGCCGCCGCGGTCCGGTCGGTCGACCCGGGTGACGAAGCTGGGCATCACCTGCTGCAGCTCACCCAGGATCATCCCGCCGTACTCGCGCGCCTCCGGCAGCGGCGAGGCCATCAGCCGCATGATCAGCTGCTCGTAGGCCTGGCCGGTGGCGTAGATGCCGACGTGGCTGAGGGTCGCGGCGGGCAGGAGGCCGCGCAGCAGGTCGAGCGCCTTGGCCCGGATCGAGCGGCGCCAGGCGCCCTCGGGCTCATCCCCCCGCGGCCAGCGGTTCGCCGCCCACTCCTCGACTTCGGTCAGCGAGCAGGAGTAGATCGCGAAGACCTCGTCCATCGCGGCGCCGAACTGCGGTCCGAGCTCCTCGTCGCGGTAGAAGCGGTAGCCGCCTTCGGGCAGCGGCTTGTCGTAGGGGATGTAGCGGGTCGACTGCTCGAGGTAGGCGGCGAGGCGGCCGCGCTGCAGGACCTTGGTGAGGATGTTGGAGACCCACTCGCAGGCGACGTGGGCGCCGCCGAGCTGGGCGATCGAGTCGTCCCCGTAGCCGACGAAGATGCGCTCGTAGAGCTGCGCCGCGCGCGCTCCCTCGTCCTCGTCGAAAGGGCGGCCCCCGGCCGGCGCGTCGGCGGCGAACTCCTCCAGGTAGAGCCTGCGGATGGTCCCGGAATAGCGCGAATAGCGGGCAAAAAGCGCCCCCTTCACCGTCTCCGGCAGGTTGACGAGCGCGAACACCGGGCGGTCGAGGTTGGTGAAATGAGGGGCGAGCAGGCCTCGCTCCTCGGCGGTGAAGTCTTCAACCGGATAGCGCACCGGCGCATCGTAGTGCGGCCGGTAGACGGGCCGCCAGCTTGTGGCTCGGTCTAAGCCTGGGGCTGGGGAGGCGCCGCCATCAGCTCGACCCGGTGGCCGCCGGGCGCGATCGCCAGCACCCGCGGCCGGCCCCAGTGTTCGCGTTTGGGTTCGACCTCGAAGCCGCGCTCGCGCAGGCGGGCGACGGTCCGCTCGAAGTCCGGGGCTACCACCGCCAGGTGACCCGGCGAGGGCACCGTCGGCTCCTCGACTGGCATCAGGTGGACCTGCGTTCCTTCGCGCTCGAGCCAGGTGAACTCGCGCAGCGTCGCCGGCGGCTCGACCCGCGCGAACCCGATCAGCTCGAAGAAGCCGGTAGCGGCCTCGATGTCAGCTGGCGCAATCTCGATTCCCACGTGGTGGAGCACACCAAGAATTTACAGAGACGGCACCCATACGTAACATTTTGTCTGTTACGGTCTCAGGCATGGAGGCAATGGTCGCGGACAGGGAGGCAGGGATGGTGGACTGGGACGACGGACGTCTTGACGAGAGATTCCGAGCGATCGACCAGAGATTCGATGGGGTGGATCAGAGGATGGACGAAGGCTTCGCCCGCATGGATGCAGGGTTTAGAGAGCTCAACGGTCGCTTCGACTCCCTGCAGCGAACGCTGATCCAAATCGGCTTTGGCTTTGGCGCTGCGCTTCTGGCTTTGATCGCAACTCTGATCGGAACGATCGCCGCCCTCCTCTAGGCCTCAGAGCAATAACGACCCCAGCGCCGCCAGCACGACGATCGCGGTGGACCAGGTCACGGCCTCGGCGGTGATCTCCATGTCGAGGCCGTAGGCGTGGGCGATGACCAGGGAGTTGAGGCCGGAGGGCATCGCCGAGAGCAGGCGGTAGGCGGGCGGGAGATCGATCAGGGGGGCGGCCAGGAGCATCAATAGGGCCGGCACGACCGCGAGGCGGGTGGCGATCACCAGCATCACCGGGCGGGTAAGCGGCGGCGGCATCGGCAGCTGGCCTCGCTCGGCGTTCTCGGCCAGGGTGGCGCCGACGGCGAAGAAGCCGATCGGGAGGATGGCGACGATGAGGATCTGCGAGAGGTCGACGAGGAGGTCGGGCGCGAGCGCGTCGGGGGCGAGCAGTCCGGCGATCGCCGCGTAGAGGGGCGGGTTGCGGGTGAAGAAGGCGCCGACCCGCTGGCGCGGGGTTTCCCCCGCCTTGGTGCCGAAGGCGGCGCCGACCGCGAAGGCGCCGAGCAGCAGGCAGGGGCCGGTGACGAGGACGTCGTAGAGGACGGCGTCGGAGAGCTCGTCGCGTCCGAGCAGCGCCACCGCCAGCGGGTAGCCGAGGTAGCCGGTGTTGACGCTGAGCACGGTGCAGACGACCGCCCCGACCTGGGGGCGGGAGAGCTTCAGGAGCCGGCTCGCCCCCCAGTAGGCGACCAGGCCGCCGAGCGAGGAGGCGACGATCCCCAGCAGCAGGCCGACGCCGTGGCCGACGTCGATCTCGCTGGCGGCGATGTTGAAGAAGATCACCGGCGGCAGCAGCACGTAGAGCAGCAGCGTCAGCGCGCTGCGGGAGGCCTTGGCGGCCCCCGCCGGCCAGCGGCCCTCGGACCAGACGCCGATGGCGACGGCCGCGACGATCGCGCCAGTGGTGAGGAGGACTCCGATCCGGCGTTTCTACCCGAAGAGCGAGGCGCCGGCGTGGCTGGCCCACTCGACCAGCGGCTGGGGAATCACTCCGAAGAAGACCGTTGCGGCGGCGGCGAGGAGCGCCGGGCCGACCAGGTACCAGCGGCGACCGGCCTCCGGGTCGACCGGATCGGCCTCGGGGGAGGCGCCGGCGATCGCCGGAATCGCCCCCGGCGCGGCCTCGTCCTCGGGCCGCATCCACATCGCCGCCACCACCCGCAGGTAGTAGGCGAGGGAGATCATCGTCCCGATCGCGATGAAGACGCCGAGCCAGGTGTAGTCGCCCTCGACCAGCGCCTCGATCAGGTAGAGCTTGCCGATAAAGCCGGCGGTCGCCGGCAGGCCGGCCAGGGCGAGCATCGAGATCGTCAGCGGCCAGGCCAGCAGCGGCCGCTCGGCGCCGAGGCCGCGGACGGCGCGGATGTCGTCGCCGAAGACCGTTTCGCGCTCGCGGGCGACGATCACGGCGAAGGCGGCGAGGTTCATGAAGGCGTAGGTGGCGAGGTAGAAGACCAGCGAGCTGGTGCCCGCCTCGGAGACGACGACGACCCCGCCGAGCATGTAGCCGGCCTGGGCGATCCCCGAGTAGCCCAGCAGCCGCTTCAGCGAGTCCTGGCCGAGGGCGCCGACGTTGCCGACGACGATCGAGATCGCCGCCAAGGCGGCCAGCGCCGGCTGCCACTCGTCGAGCTGGGAGCCGAGGGCGACATCGAAGAAGCGGATGAAGACGGCGAAGGCCGCGGCCTTGGTCGCCACCGCCATGAAACTGGTGATCGGGGTCGGGGCGCCCTGGTAGACGTCGGGCGTCCACTGGTGGAAGGGCGCGATCGAGGTCTTGAAGGCGAGCCCGACCGCCGCCATCGCGATCCCGATCAGGATCAGCGGGTCGCCGTCGAGGCCCTCTCTGGCGATCCCGTCGGCGATCCCGGTGAAGTCGGTCGAGCCGGTGCCGCCGTAGAGGAAGGCCATCCCGTAGAGCAGCGTCGCCGAGCCGACCGAGCCGACGATCAGGTACTTGAGCCCGGACTCCAGCGAGCCCTCGCGGCGCAGGTTGGTGGCGCAGAGGATGTAGAGCGGGATCGAGAGGATCTCGAGGCCGACGAAGAAGGTGACGAGGTTGGTCGCCTGGGCGAGCAGGACCATTCCCAGGGTCGAGCCGAGCAGCAGCGCGTGGTACTCGCCCGAGCCGGCTTCCTCGGTCGCCCGCTCGCGGATCGAGAGCAGGACGCAGAAGCCGGCGGTGAGGATCGCGATCAGCGAGATCGAGATCGCCAGGTCGTCGAGCCGCAGGGAGCCGGCGACCAGCGTCTTCGGGTCGTCCCAGTGCCAGATCAGCAGGCCGGCGGCGGCCGCGAGGGTGATCAGCGTCAGCAGCGGCGCGCTCCGCTTCAGCGGCTTGAAGACAGCGCTGAGGAGGACGACGCAGAGGCCGACCGTGAGCGCGATCAGCGGCGAGATGCCGGCGTAGTCGATCGTGGGCTCGTTGAAGTTCATCTCTTGGCCAGCTCCGCTTCGGGGGCTTCATCGCGATACACCTTGGCGACGGTCTGCTCGACGGTGGGAGCGGTGCGCTCGAGGATCAGCTGCGGGTAGAGCGCGAGGGCGAGGATGCAGAGCACCAGTGGCGCCAGCACGAGGCCGTCGCGGAGGCCGATCTCCCGCGAGAGCAGTCCCTCCGGCTGACGGTTGTGCATCGTCTGCTGGTAGAGCCGCAGCGCGTAGTAAGCCGACATCGCGACGCCGGTGATGGCGACGAAGGCGAAGACGATCTTCTCCTGGAAGAGGCCGTTGAGGATGTAGAACTCACCGACGAAGTTGGCCGAGCCCGGCATCGCCAGGGTCGCCAGGGCGACGATCAGGAACAGCGCCGCCAAGACCGGGGCCCGCAGCGCCAGGCCACCCATCTCGCGGATGTCCTCGCTGCCGGTCCGCTCCAGCAGGAGGGCGACGATGATCAGGATCGGAGCGACGACGAGGCCGTGGTTGACCATCTGCAGGACCGCCCCATCGGCCCCGTCGGCGCGCAGGGCGAAGATCCCGGCGGTGATGAAGCCGAGCTGGGCGACCGAGGAGTAGCCGGCGATCAGCCGCACGTTGGTCTGGGTGAAGGCCATCACCGAGCCGTAGAGGATCGAGGCCAGGGCGATCACCAGGATCACCTCCTGGAATTCGACGGTGGCGTCGGGGAAGACCGGCAGCACGACCCGCAGGAAGCCGTAGGCGCCCACCTTGGCGAGGACGCCGGAGAAGACGACCAGAGCCGGCAGCGGCGCCGCCCGGTAGGCGTCGGGCATCCAGCCGTGCAGCAGGAAGGCCGGCATCTTGACCAGGAAGGCGGCGGCGAAGAACCAGAAGATCCAGCGCTGGCTGCCGGCGCCGATCGGCTCCTGCGCCAGCTCGGCGATCGAGAAGGTGATCCTGCCGCCGTCGGCGGCGATGATCGCGGTCGCGATCGCCGCCACCAGCATCAGCAGCGAGCCGATCAGGGTGTAGACGATCATCTTCAGCGTCGCCGCCGAGGCGGTGAGGCCGCCCTCGCCGCTGCGGTCGTGGCCCCAGGCACCGAAGAGGAAGTAGAACGGGACCAGCATCAGGTCGAAGAAGAGGACGAAGAGCAGCAGATCCTGGGCGAGGAAAGCGCCGAGCGTCGCCGTCTCGGCGACCAGCATCGCGAAGAAGAAGGTCTTCGGCCGCTCCTGTTCGCGCAGCGCCGCGAAGGCGACGCCGCCGACCCAGAGCACCGCCGTCAGCAGCAGGAGGAAAAGGTTGAGACCGTCGACGCCGAGGCTGTAGTCGACGCCGAGCCCGGAGATCCAGGGCTCGTCGACCGCGTACTGCAGGCCGGAGCTGTTGGAGTCGAAGCCGGCGAGGATCGCGATCGCGAGACCGAGGCTGACCAGCGTCCCCAGCACCGCCCACGGGCCGACCGCCCGCCGCGGCAGGAAGAGTCCGATGAGGCCGAACGCGAGCGGTGCCCAGAGGAGAGCGCTGCTCATGAGGCGGTGAGGAGGAAGTAGAGGGCGAGCCCGGCGAAGCCGGCGATCAGGAGCAGGGCGTAGCTGCGGACGAAGCCGTTCTGGACGGCGCGGACGACGCCGCCGGCGCCGCGCACCGTCCCCTCGGTGCCGCTGACGAGGCCGTCGACGACCACCCGCTCGAAGACGCGGTTGGCAAAGCGCCCGATCGCCAGGGCCGGGCGGACGACGAGGAAGTCGATCAGCTCGTCGAAGTACCACTTGTTGACGAACAGCGTGTGGAGGGGGCGCAGGCGCGCTTCCAGCCGCCGCGGCAGTTGCGGCTGCGCAACGTAGAGGTAGTAGGCGATGCCGATGCCGAGCAGGGCGATGACGCCGCCGATCCCGAGGCCGATGTAGTCCTGGGCAAGCGAGGGGTGGATGTGGGCCAGGGGGGACTCCTCGAAGACCGGCTCGAGGAACTTGCCGACCACGTCATCGACTCCCGGGATCTGGACCAGGCCGCCGACCAGGGCCAGAACCGCCAGCACGCCCATCGCCACCCGCATCGGCAGCGACTGCTCGGCGATGTGGTGCTCGGAGCCGGGGAAGCCGACGTCGGTGTCCTCGGGCTCACCCGTCGCCGGGTTCTTCGGCGCCTCGTGGGCGACGTGGCCGGTGTCGATCAGCTCTTGGGCCTCCGCACAAGGCTTCCCGGGCAGGACCCGGAAGACGAGGCGGAAGGCGTAGATCGCGGTCAGCAGCGCACCGACATAGCCGAGCACGGTGAAGATCAGGTACATGCCGCCGCGGGCCTCGGCGAAGGCGAGGATCTCGTCCTTGGAGAAGAAGCCGGAGGTGCCGGGGAAGGCGGCGAGGGCGAGGGCGCCACACACGAAGGCGATCGAGGTGAACCGCATCGCCTTGCCGAACCCGCCCATCCGGTCGATGTTCTGGTCGTTCGCCATCGCGGCGATGATCGAGCCGGCGGCCATGAACAGCAGCGCCTTGAAGAAGGCGTGGGTCATCAGGTGGAACATGCCGGCGCTGTAGGCGCCGATCGAGACCCCCATGATCATGTAGCCGATCTGGCTCATCGTCGAGTAGGCGATCGCCCGCTTCAGGTCGGTCATCACCAACGCCATCGTCGCCGCCACCAGGAGCGTCGCCAGGCCGGTGAAGGCGGCGACGTCGGCGGCGGTCGGGGCGAGTTCGAAGAGGACGTGGGTGCGGGCGATCAGGTAGACGCCGGCGGTGACCATCGTCGCCGCGTGGATCAGCGAGGAGACCGGGGTCGGCCCCTCCATCGCGTCGGGCAGCCAGGTGTGGAGCGGCAGCTGGGCGGACTTGGCGAAGGCGCCGACGAGGAGCAGCAGGCAGATCGCGACGATCGTCCACTCGTTGGTGGCGAAGACCTCGGGCGCTTTCTCGAAGACGGTGCCGTAGTCGAAGCTGCCGACTTCGCGGAAGATCAGGAAGGCGGCGAGCACGAGGCCGATGTCGCCGACGACGTTGATCACGAAGGCCTTCATCCCCGCCCGGGTTGCGGTCTCGCGCCGGTACCAGAAGCTGATCAACGCGTAGGAGGCGAAGCCGACGAAGGCCCAGCCGACGATCAGCAGGACGAAGTTGCCGGCGAGGACCAGCAGCAGCATCGAGAAGACGAAGAAGTTGAGGTAGCTGAAGAAGCGGTGGTAGCCGGCGTCTGACTGCATGTAGCCGTAGGAGTAGAGGTGGATCAGGGTCGAGACGCCGGTGACGACGAGGACCATGAAGATCGAGAGCGGGTCGACGAAGATCCCGAGCTTGATGTCGAGGCCGGCGACACTGGCGTAGTCCCAGAGCGAGGAGGCGTGGTGGCGCGCCTCGGGCTCGTCGCCGAGCAGGCTGACGAGGGCGGCGATGCCGCAGGCGAAGGCGAGGCCGATCGAGAGGGTGCCGATCGCGCCGGCGAGCTTCTGCGGCAGCGCCCGGTAGCCGAGCGCGATCACGATCGAGCCGGCCAGCGGGAAGAGCAGGACCAGCCAGGCCCAGGCGGTGGCGCTCATCCGCGCAGCTCCCGCAGGTCGTCGACGTTGAGCGGCAGGCGGCGGCGGAAGATCGCGACGATCAGGCCGAGGCCGACGACGACCTCGCAGGCGGCGACGACCATCACGATCACCGCGAAGACCTGTCCCTCCTCGTTGCCGACCATGCGGCTGAAGGCGACGAGCGCGAGGTTGCCGGCGTTCAGCATCAGCTCGAGGCAGAGCAGGATCACCATCGGGCTGCGGCTGATCAGGATCCCGATCGCTCCGGTGGCGAACAGCAGGGCGCTGGAGGACGATGAACCACTCGATGTTCATCGCCCGCTCCCCTCCGGCGGTTGGACGGCCAGGACGATCGCGCCCACGGCCGCCAGCAGGAGCAGGATCGAGGCGGCCTCGAAGGGGAGCAGGAACTTCTCGAGGAGGAGCTGGCCGATTGCTGCTGGGTCGCCGAAGCCGGGCTTGACGTCGGGGCCGTCGGTTCCCAGCGCCAACAGGGAGGAGGAGAGGACGGCTACGGAGAGCTCGACGAAGAGGGCGATGCCGAGGAGAGGGGCGAGGAAGCGCTGGCCGGGGATCGGCTCCCAGGCCGACTCGCCGCCGCCGCCGACGTAGGCGACGACGAAGACGTAGAGGACCATCACCGCGCCGGCGTAGACGACCACCTGGGCGGCGGCGACGAAGGCCGCGGTCAGCAGCAGGAAGAGCGCCGCCAGCGAGAAGAGGTGGACGATCAGCGCCAGCACCGAGTAGAACGGGTTGCGCATCGCGATCACGCCGACGGCGCCGCCGAGCGCTCCGAGCGCGGAGAGGAAGAACAGCACCTCTTCCACTATTCCCCCTCGCTTTTCAGCGGCGTCCGTTCGATCGGCTCGGCGAGCAGCATCTCCTTGGTGAAGATCAGGTCGCGGCGGTCGTAGTCGGCCATCTCGTAGTCGTGGCCCATCGTGATCGCGTCGAACGGGCAGGCGATCTCGCAGTAGCCGCAGAAGATGCAGCGGGTCATGTTGATCTCGTAGACGGCGGCGAAGCGCTCGCCGGCGGAGACCCGTTCGCCGGGGATGTTCTCGGCGGCGACGACGCGGATGCAGTCGGCCGGGCAGGCGGCGGCGCAGAGCGAGCAGCCGACGCATTTCTCCAGGCCGGTGTCCTCGAACTTGTGGAGTTTGTGGCGGCCGCGGAAGCGCGGGTAGACCGGCGTCTTCTCCTCCGGGTACTCGATCGTCATCGGCCCCTCGATCAGCCGCGCCATCGTCGTCTTCAGCCCCCGCAGGGTCTCGCCGAAGGCGCGGTAGGCGCCGCCGAGCCCGCCCGGCTCGGGCCCGCGCTGCACCTCGACCACCTCGATCGAGTCGAGGTAGGAGGCGGACTTGGGGTCGAAGCCCTGGCCGTGCTTGTTGGCGCTCACGAGAACACCACCACCGCGACGGCGGTGACGAGGACGTTGAGGGTGGCGAGCGGCAGCAGCACCTTCCAGCCGAGGGTCATCAGCTGGTCATATCGAAGACGGGGAAGCGTCGCCCGCACCCAGATGAAGACGAGGACGAGGCCGAGCATCTTCGTCAGCATCCAGATCGGGTCGAGGAAGCTCGGGCCGGGGCCCATCCAGCCGCCGAGGAACATCGCCGCGGCGATCCCGGAGACGACGAGGATCTCCATGTATTCGACCAGGAGGAAGGAGCCGAAGCGCATGCCGCCGTACTCGGTCATGAAGCCCTGGACCAGCTCGGCGTCGGCCTCGGGCATGTCGAAGGGGGTGCGGTTGGTCTCGGCGAAGCCGGCCAGCATGAAGATCAGGAAGCCGACGAACTGGGGAACGATGAACCACATCGCCCCCTGGGCGTGGACCGCGTAGACCAGCGAGAGCGAGCCGCTCATCATGATCACGCCGAGCAGCGCCAGGCCCATCGAGACCTCGTAGGAGATCAGCTGCGCGGCCGAGCGCATCGCCCCCAGGAGGCTGTATTTCGAGCCCGAGGACCAGCCGCCGAGGAGGAGGCCGTAGAAGGCGATCGAGCCGACGGCGAAGAAGTAGAGGATCCCGATCGGGACGTCGATCCCGTAGAGGCCGACCCCGTCCTGGACGTCGCCCCAGGGGATGATCGCCAGCGAGAGCACGCCGGCGAGGACGGGCAGCAGCGGTCCGAGGATGAACAGGGTCCGGACCGCGTTCTCGGGCCGGAAGGACTCCTTGGAGACGAGCTTGCCGACGTCGGCGAGCGGCTGCAGGAGGCCGTAGGGGCCGACCCGGTTGGGGCCATAGCGGTGCTGGAAGCGGCCGATCAGCTTCCGCTCGAGGACCGTCAGCAGCGGCAGGATGCCGAAGATCACGGCGAAGATGACGACGCTCTTGAGGACCATGATCCAGGTCGCTTCGGCGAAGCCGGTCTCGGCGAGCGGCAGCATCAGGACGCGACCTCGCCGAGCTTCTCGATCTTCACCTGGACGGGGCCGCCGTTCAGCAGCCCGTTGGCGTTGCCGTCGAGCACGCCCTCGGCCATGAAGACGACGCCCTCGCTGACCCGTTCCTTGACCTGGACCTGGGCCTCGACGCCGGAGCCGTTCTGGCTGACGCGGACGCGGTCGCCGGACTTGAGGTTGAGGCGGGCGGCGTCCTCGCGGGAGATCTCTAGACGCTGCTGGGGGGTGAGGAATTTGAGCGGGGGGTTGAGCTCGGTGATCGGGCCGGCCCAGAGGTCGCGGTAGGTGCCGAGGAGCAAAGACTGCCCTTCCTGAGGCGGGGGGACCGTCGCGTCGGGGTCTCCAGACGCGACTCCGCGAGGAGTCTGGTCGGGTTGGACCATGCTGATTGGCGCGTCGCGCTGAGTGTCTGGAGACCCCGACCCGACGGTCTCACTCGTTTCGGAAGCGCCGTCATCACTGTGGGCTTGGGCGGGAGAATCCGTTGCTCCGACGTACCCCGGCTTGCTCGTGGCGCCGGTCTCGGTCGGGCCTTGCTCCTCGGACTCCGTGGCGCCTTCGGGACCCGAGTGCTCGGTGCCGCTCTCTTCGCTGGCGGCACCTTGTCTGTCCTGCCAGCGGAGGCCGCGGCCGCCGATGTCGGAGTCGGTGATGCCGCTGTAGAACGACACCGCCTCGGTGAGGGCTGCGAAAGCCGTCGGCTGGGAGTCGATGCCGGGGTCGAGACCCAGCTTCGAGGCGAGCTCCGAGAGGACGATGATGTTCGAGCGGATGTCGCCGGGGCGGGAAGCGCTCGGGCGTACGCGCTGGAGGCGGCCGTCGGGGTGGGTGACGGTGCCGTCTTTCTCGGCGTGGGTCTCGAGCGGGAGGACGACGTCGGCCTTGGCGGTGGTCGCGTTCTCGTGCATCGAGAAGGAGACGACGAAGTCGGCGGCGGTGAGGGCCTCTTCCCAGGCGGGGGTGTCGGGGAAGTCGCGGAGGGGGTCGGCGCCGAAGAGGATCAGGCCGGTCAGCTCGCCGGAGACGAGGGCGGCGCGAATCTCCTCGGTGGACATGCCCTCGCCAATCTCGGCGAGGCCCGGGCCGGCGTCGGGGAGGACGCCCGCCTCGCGCAGTCCGCGGGCGTTGGTGGTGTCGGGGATTTCCAGCAGGCCCGAGCCATCGGCGGCGGGCATGCCGGCGGCGGAGGCGACGTCGAGGAGGGCCTCGGCGGCCCCGTCCTCGCGGGCGATCCGCTCGCCCCAGATGACGACGACCTTCCCGGCCTCGCGCAGGGTCGCGGCAACCGGGCTGGCGACGTTCTCGGTGCCGCCGATCGCGGCCGCCAGCTCGGAGACGAAGTGGGCGGCCTGGCCCGGGGCGTAGCGGGCGATCGCCTCGGCGCCGCCGTCGAGCGCGGTCGGCCGCTCGGTTGCGACGACCAGCTTGGCGCCGTTGCGGCGGATCGCCTTGCGGACGCGGAGGTCGAGGATCGGCGAGCTGTGCAGGGGGTCGGTGCCGAGGACGAGGATCGCGTCGGCCTCGTCGATGTCGCGCACCTTGGCCGAGATCGCCGGCGCGGCCAGCCGCCGCAGCACCCCGACCTTCGGCCCGCGCGAGGGGCGCGAGTCGAGATGCGGCGAGCCGAGCGCGTCGCGGACGATCCGCTGGACCAGGAAGCCCTCCTCGTTGGAGGCGTCGCCGACGATCGCGGCGACTTTGCCGCCGGCGCGCTGAAGGCCCTCGGCCACGGCCCCGATCGCCTGCTCCCAGCCGGCCTCGGTGCCGCCCTTCAGCCGCGGCCCGTCGATCCGCTCCGGCGCGTCGAACATCTCGAAGCCGTAGCGGCCGCGGTCGCAGAGCCAGCCGTCGTCGACCTCGTGGTTGTCGCGGGTCATCACCCGTTTCACCTTCTCGTCGCGGACGGTGAAGCTGACGTTGCACTGGCTCGGGCAGAGCGTGCAGACCGAGCCGGCGTGCTCGATGTCCCAGGGCCGGGCGCGGAAGCGGTAGGTGTAGTTGGTCAGCGCCCCGACCGGGCAGATGTCGGTGATGTTGCCGTGGAAGGGGGCGACATAGGGACGGTCGTCGAAGGTGCCGACGTAGGTGCGGTCGCCGCGGTCGATCAGCTGCAGCTGGGCGTCTTCGGAGATCTCCTGGCTGAAGCGGACGCAGCGGTAGCAGAGGATGCAGCGCTCGCGGTCGATCGCGACCAGCGGCGAGAGTTCGATCGGCTTCTCGAAGTGGCGCTTTTCGTCGATCACCCGGCTTTTGCCGGGGCCCCAGCCGTAGGAGATGTCCTGCAGCGGGCATTCGCCGCCCTTGTCGCAGACGGGGCAGTCGAGCGGGTGGTTGACGAGGAGGAACTCGACCACCGCGCTCTGCGCCTCTTTGACCTGTTCGGTGCGGGTGTGGACGACCATCCCCTCGCGCACCGGGGTCGAGCAGGAGGTCTGCAGTTTCGGGATCCCCTCGATCTCGACCAGGCACATGCGGCAGGCGCCGACCGGGTCGCCGAGTTTCGGTTCGTAACAGAAGATAGGGGATCTCGACGTCGCCCTTGCGGGCGGCGTCGTGGAGCATCTCGCCCTCGACCGCGGGCACCTCGCGCCCGTCGATCGTGATCGTCACCTCGCGGCCGCGCGGCGACCTCCAGGGTCTCGGCGCCGCGGACGACGCAGTCCCAGCCGGGTCGGCCATCACTGCTTCGAACTCCTCGCGGAACTTGCGGACCATCGCCCCGACCGGCATCGCCATCGAGTCGCCGAGCACGCAGAGGCAGTGGCCGATGATGTTCTGCTGGACCGAGCTGACGACGTCGAGGTCCATGGGAGTCGCCTCGCCGCGCACCATCCGCTCCAGCATCTTCACCGTCCAGTTGGTGCCCTCGCGGCAGGGGACGCACTTGCCGCAGGACTCGTGGTGGTAGAAGCGCGCCGTCCGCAGCGCCAGGTGCGGGATCGAGACGCGGTCGTCGCAGACGATGATCGAGCCGGAGCCGAGCATCGAGCCCGCCTCGGCCATCGCCTCGAAGCTGTAGGGGAGGTCGAGCCCCTCCGCGGCGGTCAGCACCGGCGAGGAGGAGCCGCCGGGGAAGAAGGCCTTGATCTCGTGGCCCTCCTCGGGGCCGCCGGCGAGGTCGCAGATCAGCTCCCGGGTCGGAAATCCCGAGCTCGACCTCGTAGTTGCCGGGACGGCGGACGCCGCCGGAGATCGAGACGACCTTGGTCCCCGGCGACTGCTCGGTGCCGAAGCCCTTGAACCATTCGGCGCCGTGGCGGACGATGTGGGGGACGTTGGAGAGCGTCTCGACGTTGTTGATCAGGGTCGGCCCGCCGTAGAGGCCCTGGACCGCGGGGAAGGGCGGCTTCAGGCGCGGGTTGCCGCGCTTGCCCTCGAGCGCGTCGAGCAGCGCCGTCTCCTCGCCGCAGATGTAGGCACCGGCGCCGCGGTGGACGACCAGCTCGAGGTCACGGTGGCAGCCGAGGACGTTGGTGCCGAGGTAGCCGGCCTCATAGGCCTCGGCGACGGCGGCGTCGAGGATGTCGGCCTGCTCGTCGTACTCGCCGCGGATGAAGATGAAGGCGTGGCCGGCGTCGGCGGCCAGGGCGGCGATCGCGATCCCCTCGATCAGCTGGTGGGGATTGCGCTGCATCAGCTCCCGGTCCTTGAAGGCGCCGGGCTCGGACTCGTCGGCGTTGCAGCAGAGGTACTTCGCCATCTCCCCGCGCGGCAGGAAGGAGGCCTTTTTGCCCATCGAGAAGCCGGCGCCGCCGCGGCCCCGCAGGCCCGAGTCTTCGAGCTGCTGGAGGACCTCGTCCTGCTCCATCTCCTTGTAGGCGCGCTCCAGCGTCTCGTAGCCGCCGGCCAGCCGCCGGTAGCCGTCGAGCGTGCGCAGCGCCGGGTCCTCGGCGTGCTCGAGCAGCAGGCGCTTCTCCAGCGAGTGCGGCATCAGGAGTCCCCCGCCAGTCCGCGCCTGGCCAGCGCCTTCTCCGGCAGGACTTCCTCGCCGGCCAGCAGCTGCTTGATCGCGGACCCCGCCTCGGCCGCTTCCAGCGGCCCGTAGTAGCGCTGGTCGATCGAGGCCATCGGGGCGATGTCGCAGGCGCCGAGGCACTCGAACCCGGTCACGTAGAAGTTGTCCTCGTCGCCGGCGGCGGCCTCCTTGAAGGCGTCGAGGAGGCGGTCGGCGCCGCGCATCCAGCAGCTGATGTTGGTGCAGACCTCGATCCGGTGGGTCCCGACCGGGGAGGTGTGGAGGAGGTCGTAGAAGCTCGCGACCGACTCCAGGTAGGCGGGGGTGACCCGCATCACCGCGGCGGCCTGGCGGATCCCCTCCGGGGTGCACCAGCCGTAGCGCTCCTGCACCGCCCACAGAGCCGGGATCGAGGCCGAGCGGCGGTCGGGGTAGCGACCCATCAGGGTCTCGATCCGCTCCGCCAGCTCCGGCGGGCAGTCGACCTCGTGCAGCTCCGGGATCTCCTCCTCGGCGCGGCCGGGGACGCGCCCCTCGCGAACCGCGGGATCGACGGGCAGCTCGCTCATCGGTCGACACCTCCCAGGATCGGGTCGAGCATGCCGAGGCTGGCGATCATGTCGGCGACGTAGCCGTCGACCGCCATGTCGCGGAAGGACTGCAGGTTGACGAAGGAGGGGTCGCGGAAGTGGACCCGGGCCGGCTTCGCCGAGCCGTCGGCGACGACGAAGCAGCCGAGCTCTCCGCGCGGTCCCTCGATCGAGTAGTAGATCTCGCCGGGATCGACCCGGTAGCCCTCGGTGACGAGCTTGAAGTGGTGGATCAGCGACTCCATCGAGGTCGAGAGCTCCGAGCGCGGCGGCAGCACGTACTTGCGGTCGTCGGCGATGAAGGGACCCTCGGGGAGCGCGTCGAGGCACTGCTCGACGATCCGCGCCGACTCGACCATCTCCGCCACCCGCACCCGGTAGCGGTCGTAGTTGTCGCCGACCGTCCCGACCGGGATCTTGAAGTCCATCTCGGGATAGGCGAGGTAGTCGAAGGCTTTGCGCAGGTCCCAGGGGTCGCCGGCGGCGCGCAGCAGCGGCCCGGTCACGCCCAGCTCCAGCAGCCGCTCGCGGGAGACGATCCCGGTGCCTTTGGTGCGGGAGAGGAAGACCTCGTTGCGGTCGAGCAGGTCTTCGTACTGGCCGACCCGGATCGGCATTTCCTCGGCGAAGGCGCGGCACTTCTTCTCGAAGCCGAGGGGGATGTCCTCGATCACGCCGCCGACCTGGAAGTAGCGCGTGTGCATCCGCTGCCCGGTCGCCATCTCGAACAGGTCGAGGATCTTGTCGCGCTCGCGGAAGCAGTACCAGAGCATCGAGATCGCGCCGAGGTCGAGCGCGGTGGTGCCGAGCCAGACGAGGTGGGAGTGGATCCGGTTGAGCTCGAGGAAGAGCGTCCGCAGGTACTTGGCGCGGGGCGGGATCTCGAGGTCGACCAACCGCTCGACGGCGCCGCAGTAGGCCTCCATCTGGAAGAAGTAGGAGACGTAGTCCATCCGCTCGACGAAGGGGATGACCTTCCAGTAGCTCTTGTCCTCGCAGGACTTTTCGATCCCGGTGTGGACGTAGCCGATCACCGGCCGCACCTCCCGCACCATCTCGCCTTCGAGGTCGACGACGAGGCGCAGCACGCCGTGGGTCGCCGGGTGGTGGGGCCCGATGTTGATGGTCATGATCTCGCGATCGAGATCCAGCACCTGCTCAGTCATAGCGAGCCTCGCTGTAGGTGAAGGTGACCGGCTCGCCGCCGATCGGGAAGTCGCGGCGCTGCGGCCAGCCGACGTAGTCGTCGGGCAGCAGGATCCGGGTCAGGTTCGGGTGGCCGCGGAAGACGATCCCGAAGAAGTCGAAGGCTTCGCGCTCCTGCGCCTCGGCGGTGGGGAAGAGCTCGACGCAGGAGTCGATCTCCGGCAGCTCCTCGTCGCCGGGGTCGGCCAGCATCGCTTTGACGCGGATGCGCTCGACCCGGTTGCGGTTGATCAGCTCGTAATGGACGGCGAAGCGCGGCTCGTTCGGCAGGTAGTCGGCCGCGTGCAGGCTGGAGAGGAAGTCGTAGCGGTGGCCGGGCTGCTCCTTCAGCCAGCGCAGGGCGTCGATCACCTGCTCGGGGTCGACGATCAGTGCCGCCTGTGCGCGGTCGAAGGAGGTCGCCAGCACGGCACCGGGGCAGTCGCGCTCGATTTCCCCCCGGATCAGCTCGAGTCCGGGGGCGTCAGGCAAGGGAGGGCTCCCCGGCTTCGCGCAGCTCTTCGACCGAGCGCCGCGCCTGCTCGTAGGCCTTCGCCGCCTCCGGGCTGGGTTCGCTGCGGGGACCGCCGCGCGCCCACTCCTCGGTGCCGTAGGCGTCGTAGCGCCGGCGCCAGCTCTGGTCGGGGCTGCCCATGATCTTGCGCTGCAGCTTGGTGAAGCCGTAGAGGACCGCCTCCGGCCGCGGCGGGCAGCCGGGCACGTAGATGTCGACCGGCATGAACTTGTCGGCGCCCTGGACGACGGCGTAGTTGGAGAACATCCCCGCCGAGGAGGAGCAGGCGCCCATCGCCATCACCCACTTCGGCTCCAGCATCTGGTCGTAGAGGCGGCGGACGACCGGCGCCATTTTGATCGCTGACCCGGCCCGAGAGGATGATCAGGTCGGCCTGGCGCGGCGAGGCGCGCAGGGCCTCGGCGCCGAAGCGGGCGAGGTCGTAGCGGGCGGTGACGATCGAGATCGGTGCCTCGATCGCGCAGCAGGCGAGGCCGAAGGTCAGCGGGAAGATCGAGTTCGCCCGCGCCCAGTTCTGGACCTTCTCGAAGGTGGTCGTTACGACCCGCTCTTCGACGTAGCGCTCGAGGTCTTCGCCCTCGAGGTCGCCGCGGAGCATCGCCCGGGCGTCGATCTGCTTCTCACGCAGGCTGCGGCGCTCTACTTCCAATCCAGGGCCCCCTTCCGCCAGACGTAGACGAAGGCGACGAGCAGGAGGGCGACGAAGGTGATCAGCTCGCCGAGGACGAAGACGCTGTCGGCGTCCTTGAGGATCGCCCCGATCGGATAGAGGAAGACGACCTCGATGTCGAAGAGGATGAAGAGCATCGCCACCAGGTAGAAGGTGACGCCGAAGCGCAGTCCCTTCATCGGCTCGACCGGGATCCCCGACTCGTACGGCTCGCCCTGGCGCCGGCTCGCCGCCGTCGGCCGCGCCGGCTTCTTCGGGCCGAGCAGGTGGTTGAGCATCGCGAAGACGCCGCCGACCGTGAGGCCGAGGAAGGCGAAGACGAGGATCGGGAGGTAGGTCTTGAGCACGGGGAGGAGACGTGGCCGGAACCGCTGTTATACACCGACATTGTGACAACTTGCTACATAGTGTCTTTCCGCATCAGCAAGCCGAATTCCGACCCCTCAGGCGGATATAGTGCCCCTCCGGAAATCCCCGCGCACGCCTGGCGGCACCGGACGCACATCGCGGGGCGTCGTCCTCGGTCGGCCAGATGGCGCTGCCATCCCTGCCACCCCCGCTCGGTCCGGCACTCGCAAGCCGCAGACGCGGATTTCCAGAGGGCACTAGCGATGCTCGGCCTCCATATCGCGATCGGCGTCCTATTGATCGCCCTCAACGCCGCCGCCTTCGCCGTCGGCGGCATCGCCTGGTACCGCGACCGGCCCTCGATCCCCTTCTGGTACCTGCTCCGGGCGGCTCAGGGGGCGGTCTTCGCCCAGGCCCTCCTCGGCGGCCTCCTCGTCGTCACCGGCCACGAACAAGACGACGGCCTCCACTACCTCTACGGGATCCTCCCCCTCGTCGTCTCCTTCATCGCCGAGGGCGCCCGCGCCGACGCCGCCCACCGCGAGATCGGCGAGACCGACTACGAATCCCTGCCCGAAGCCGAGAAGGAAACGATCGCCCTCGCCATCGTCCGCCGCGAGATGGGGATCATGGCCGTCAGTTGCGGCGTCATCCTCTTCCTCGGATCGCGCGCGGGGACGAGCGGTCTCTTTAGGCACCGCTAGCTAGTCACCCTTGCTCTTGCCCCGCTCGTAGGCCCGAACGCGAACCGACACTTTGCCACCTATAGGGAGGCAAATTGCCCGCTCGATGACGATGACTTCAGTCCGGCGTCTGGAGCGTTCGGTCCTGCGCCAGCTGAATCGCGACGACGGCAGCGAAGAGAGCGCCGGTGGCAAGGTGGAAGATCGCGTCGGAGGTGTTGTTGGGGAAGGTGAAGACCCAGGCCGGTTGTTCGTCGAACAGCGCCCAGATCCCGGTTATGAAGAGCGCCCCTGCTACGTAGATCGCGTAGTAGAGCGCCCAGTCGGGGCGGCGGGCGAAGTAGAAGGCGGGGGCGAAGAGGAGTAGGCCGGCCAGTGCGTGGTAGCCGTTGAAGTCGACGCCGAGGACCTTCTCGGTCGGCGCGTCGGCTCCGAGGTGGAAGCTCGGTTCGGCGATGAACCCCGCCAACCCCCACAGCAGCTGCAGCGCCGCCAGGACAACGATGGCTTTCTGGGCGAAGGTCCACTCCGTGGTCATGAGCCCAGGGGACGGTACTCGCCGGCGTGGAAGACGAGGGGGTCGCCCTCCCGCGCCTCCAGCGCCGTCACTTCGCCGGTGACGATCACGTGGTCGCCGGCGGAGATCACGTCGCGGAGGTCGCAGGCGATCCAGATCAGGGCGTCGTCGATGGTGGGGATGCCGTCGCGGTCGCTCCAGGCGACGCCGGACCACTTCTCGGCCACCGGAGCCTTGGTGGCGAAGGTGCGGGCGACGTCCTCCTGACCGGCGTGGAGGACGCTGATCCCGAAGCTGTCGGCGGCCTGGACGGCGAGCAGGGTGCGGGAGCCGCGGTCGAGGCAGGCGAGCATCATCATCGGCTCGATCGAGAGCGAGCTGACCGCGTTGGCCGTCGCCCCGGCCGGTCCGGCGACGCCTTCGGCGGTGACGATCGTGACCCCGGTCGGGAGCCCGGCCATGGCGGCGCGGAAGCTGTCTGGATCGGGCGCGGGCATCGTCAAAGAGCTAGATCGGCTCCAGACAATATGATGCGCGCCGCATGCGTCCAGTGCTGATCATCGGAATGGTCCTCGCCGCCCTCGGCCTTTCGGCCTGCGGCTTCGGCGAGGAGGGGATCTCCGCCTCCAAGGACGACCATGACGGCGCCGTCCTCTTCGCCAACCACTGCGCCGGCTGCCACACGCTGAGCGCCGCCGGCTCGCAGGGAAGCGGCAATCGCGGCGAGCGCACGCAGGGACCGAACCTCGATCAGCGGGTCGAGACCTACGACGACGCGCTCTTCGCGATCCAGAACGGTGGCTTCTCCGGCGCGATCATGCCCCAGAACATCGTCGTCGGCGAGGAAGCGAAGGCGGTGGCCAAATTCGTCGCCAAGTACGCCGGCTCCGAAGCCGAAGAGTCGCCGCGACCCGGCGAAGCCGGCGAAACTCCTTAAGGGAGGCGTCATGCTCGACTTGAAGGAGATCCGCTCTGATCCCGAGCGGTTCAAAGCCGCGCTGGCGCGGCGCGGGGCGGCCGAGCAGGTCGACGAGCTGCTCGCCCTCGATGTCCGCCGGCGCGAGCTGCTGCCGGAGATAGAGCAGGGGAGGGCCGCTCAGAACGAAGCGACGAAGGCGACGAAGGGCAAGCGCCCGGATCCCGACACGCTGGCGGAGCTGCGGCAGCTGTCCCACCGGATCAAGAACCTGCAGGGCGATCTGGCAGAGATCGAAGCCAAGCTCGACGAGCTGGCTCTGACCCTGCCGAACCTCCCCGACCCCGACGCCCCGGAAGGAATGACCGAGGAGGATGCGGTGGTCATTCGCGAGGTCGGCGAGCCGCCGAGCTTCGACTTCGAGCCCCGCGACCACCTCGAGATCGGGACTGAGCTCGACCTGATCGACATGGAGGCCGGGGCGAAGGTCTCCGGCTCCCGCTTCGCCTACTTAAAAGGAGACCTGGTCCTGCTCGAGCTGGCCTTGGTCCGCTTCGCGATCGAGCTCGTCCGCGGCGAGGGCCACGAGCCGGTGGTGCCGCCGGTCCTGGTCCGCGAAGAGGCGCTGGAGGGAACCGGCTTCCTCCCCGGCGACCGCGACCAGATCTACGAGATCCCGAAGGACGAGCTCTTCCTCACCGGCACCTCGGAGGTCGCCCTGGCCGGCCTCCACGCCGACCAGATCCTCGACGCCGGCTCGTTGCCGCTGCGCTACTGCGCCTTCTCGACCTGCTTCCGCCGTGAGGCGGGGGCCGCGGGCCGCGACACCCGCGGGATCTTCCGCGTTCACCAGTTCGACAAGGTCGAGATGTTCTCGTTCGTCGATCCCGCGACCTCGGGCGAGGAGCACGAGCGCCTGCTTGCGATCGAGGAGCGGATCCTCGGCGAGCTCGAGATCCCCTACCGCGTCGTCAACGTCGCCGTCGGCGACCTCGGCGCCCCGGCGGCGAAGAAGTACGACTGCGAGGCGTGGATCCCGAGTCAGGGGCGCTACCGCGAGCTCACCTCCTGTTCCAACACGACCGATTACCAGGCGCGTCGCCTCGGTGCCCGCTACCGGCCCGCGGAGGGGGAGGCGCCGCAGCCGGTCCACACGCTCAACGGCACCGCCTGCGCCGTCGGCCGCACGATCATCGCCCTGATCGAGAACCGCCAGGAAAGCGACGGGAGTTTCACGCTACCCAATTCTTTGCATCGGTACGGATCGCCTGAAAGAATCGCGCCACGATGAGCACTGGCGTCAGGGAGGCGAAACGAGTTGTGCTCTGCGATGACCACGAGATCGTCCGCGAGGCGATCAAGTCGCGCATGGCCAATTCGCCCATTGTCGAAATTGTCGGCGAGGCCAGCAATGGCCGCGACGTCGTCGAGGTCGTCAAAGAGCTGGAACCGGATGTACTCATCATCGACGTCGAGTTGCCCAAACGCGACGGCATCGAGGCGACCAAGGAGGTCCTAAAAGCGAGGCCGCGGACGAAGGTGATCATCTTCACCGCCCATGCCCAACCCGACCTGTTGGCGTTGGCGCTGCGAGCCGGCGCCTCCGGCTACGTCTTGAAGTCGGCGCCGGCGGAGGACATCGCCAAAGCGGTGAAAGCGGTGACCGGCGGTGGCACCTTCCTCGGCGGCGACTTCGCCGGCGGCAAGCCGTCGGAGGTCGAGAAACTGCTCGAGCTCTCGCCGCGCGAGCGCCAGATCCTCGAGCTGCTGGCGGAGGGGCTGCGGGTGAAAGAAATCGCCGACCGGCTGCAGCTGAGCCCGGCGACGGTCCACACCCACGTCCGCAACGCGATCGCCAAGCTCGAGGTCGACACCCGCACCGAGGCGGTGGCGCTGGCGGTGCGGTTCAGCTACCTCGGCGCCGGTGGCGGCGCGCTCTAGTCCTTCTTCTCCAGCGTCAGCGCGCAGCCGTTGATGCAGTAGCGCTGACCGCCGCGGTCGGCCGGGCCGTCGTCGAAGACGTGGCCGAGGTGGGCGTCGCAGTGCTTGCAGACGACCTCGGTCCGGCGCATGAACAGGCTGTTGTCCGGTCGCAGCTCGACGTGCTCGAGGTTGGCCGGCTCGGTGAAGCTGGGCCAGCCGGTGCCGGAGTCGAACTTGGTGTCCGAGGAGAAGAGCTCGGTGCCGCAGCAGACGCAGCGGTACATCCCCTCCGCCTTCTCGTCGACGTAGGGCCCGGTGAAGGCGCGCTCGGTCCCCGCCTTGCGGGTGACCTCGAACTGCTCGGGGGTAAGTTGCTGGCGCCACTCCTGCTCGGATTTCTCGATCTTCGTCGCCATCTCGCTCCTTTCGCTTGTGAGAAAAGGGTACGCCTCGGGTAATACGGGCCTCGTGAGTTGGACGCGCCGGACCCTGATCGCCTCCCTGGCCCTGCTCGCCGCGGCCCTCGTGACCTACGTCGGCGCCCATGCGGGCACGGCCGCCGTTCGCGCCGCCTGTCCCGGCCAGGGGGATGCGAGCGCTCCGGCGAGGGCGCAGGAGCGGGCGATGCTCTGTCTCGTCAACCGCGCGCGGGCCAACCGCGGTCTGGAGCCGCTGGACGCCCCGGGCTCGCTCGCCGAGGCAGCCGCCCGCAAGTCCGCCGACATCCTCCGCTGCGACGAATTCGGCCACGAAGCCTGTGGCCGTGACTTCGCCTACTGGATCGAGCGCTCGGGCTACGAGGGATGTCGGCTGGGCGAGAACATCGCCTACGGGAGCGGCAGCCTCGCGACGCCGCGCTCGATCTTCACGATGTGGATGAACTCCTCCGGCCACCGTCGCAACATCCTCGGCTCCTACGCCGACGTCGGGATCGGCCTGCAAGTGGGAAGACTCGATGGCGCCGGCGGCGCCCACGTCTGGACCCAGGAGTTCGGCGGCGGCTGCTAATCGACGTTTCTGAGTTTCCCCGACGCTGGTGTGGGGAAAACTCAGACACGCCTAGGATGGCCCCGTGTTCGATGCCTTCTACGAGCTCGACGGTGACCTCTTCCACGCCACCGAGCTGACCCGCGGCCCCTGGGATCCCGGCGCCCAACACGCCGGCCCGCCCGCCGCCCTGCTCGGCTACGCGATCGAGCGGCTGCCGGAGACCTCTGAGTTCCAGGTCGGCCGGGTCACCTTCGAGATCCTGCGCTCGGTTCCGATTGCGCCGGTGCGGGCGCAGGCGCGGGTGGTGCGGCCGGGACGGCGGGTGCAGATGGTCGAGGCGGAGCTGAGCGACACCGACGGGGAGGTGCTGATGCGCGCCCGCGCCTGGCGGATCCGGACCGCGAAGGTCGAGATCCCGGCGGAGGCGATCGTCGGCGCCACTGTCCCGCCGCTGCCGGAGGAAACGGAGACCGCCTTCTTCCCCACGGGGCAGGAGCACGGCTACCACTCGGCGATGGAGGCCCGCTTCGCCGCCGGCGGTTTCATGGAGCCCGGCCCGGCGACCGTCTGGATGCGGATGCGCCAGCCGCTGGTCGCGGGAGAGGAGCCGACGCCGCTGCAGCGGACGCTGGTCGTCGCCGACGTCGGCAACGGCGTCAGCGCCTCTCTCGACTTCCGCCGCTACCTCTTCATCAACGTCGACCTGACCGTGCACCTGGAGCGGATGCCGCGGGGGGACTGGATCTGCATCGACGCGGTGACGATTCCGCAGCCGAAGGGGATCGGCACCGCCGAGTCGGTGCTGTTCGACGAGCGGGGCCGGATCGGGCGCGGCCTGCAGACGCTGCTGATCAGCGAGCGGTAGGGCGCTGCGCGAAGACCAGCAGCGCCGATCCGACGCAGACCGCGGCGGCGAAGAGGAAGGCTGCCTCGTAGCCGGCGAGAGCGGCGACGAGACCGGCAAGCGGCGCGCCGAACCCGACCCCGGCGTCGAAGAAGGCGGTGTAGGTCCCCATCGCCGCTCCCCGGGCCTGCTGGGAGACGCGGCCGAGGGCGATCAGCATCAGCGCCGGGTTGAGCAGCGAGAAGCCGGCGCCCATCGCCAGCCCGCCGAGCAGGGCGACCGGCAACGTCTGGGCGACCGCGATCAGCACCAGCCCGACGGCCTCTCCCAGGGTGGCGACGATCGCCACCGGCGCCGCGCCGACCCGGTCCGGGAGATGGCCGAGCACCAGTCGGGTGAGCACGAGCATCGCCGCGAAGGCGGCGAAGACGGTGGCGCCGTGGCCGATCCCGCGCGCTTCCAGGTGGAGGACGATGAAGGTGGCGATCGCCGCGTAGCCCATCGAGGCCAGGGCGATCGCGAGCCCGGGCCCCACCGCCTCTGGCGCGATCAGGGGGTGTGGCTCGGCGTGCTCGCGCGGGACGAAGGAGTCGCGAGCGAAGAGGGCGAGGAGGGCGCCGAGCACCGGCATCACCGCGGCGAAGATCCAGACGGCGGTATAGCCACCGGCGTCCAGCAGCAGCTCGCCGAAGAGCGGTCCGATGCCGAGCCCGCCCCAGACGGCGAGCCCGTAGAGGCCGAGCACCCGCCCCCGGCGCTGCTCCGGCGCCAGGTCGACGATCCAGGCCGAGCCGGCGGTGTAGACGGCTCCCTCGCCGGCGCCGAGGAGGAGGCGGGCGACGATCAGCCCGGCGAGGCCGAGACTCGGCAGGTAGAGCAGGCCGCTCAGCGCCACCAGCGCCGCGCCGACCAGCACGGTCCGCTTGCGCCCGCGGGTGTCGGCGATGCGCCCCGCCACGGGCCGCAGCAGCAGCCCCGTCACCGCGTAGGCGCCGATCACGACTCCGACCGCGAGGTCACCTGAATCGAGTGGTCCATGGATGTAGCGCGGCAGCACCGGCAGGACCGAGCCGACGCCGACGAGGCCGCAGAAGGTGACGGCGAAGACCCCGGCGAAGCTGAGGCCGGGCCGGTGGTTGCGGGCGGGCGCTGGAGGTTCGGCAGCGCTCACGCCAGCAGGCCGCGGAGGTCCTCGAAGACGTGATCGGGCGCGGGCCTGGCCGCTTCCGCCTCCTCGCGCGAGGTGGTGCCGCTGAGGACGAGGATGGTCTCCAGCCCGGCGCCGCGACCGCCCTCGACGTCGGAGGAGACGCGGTCGCCGACCATCGCCAGCCGTCCCTCGCCGCCGATCGCCTCGATCGCCATCTCGAACAGGTGCCGCTCCGGCTTGCCGGCGATCTCGGCGCGGCGTCCGGAGGCCGTCTCCACCGCCGCCAGCACCGCCCCGGTTCCCGGGATCTCGCCGCCGGGAAACGGCATCGTCGGATCGCGGCTGGTGGCGAAGAGGGCGGCGCCGCGGTCGAGAGCCTGCTTTGCGGCCAGCAGCTCCCGGTAGTCGAATCCACGGTGGCCGGAGACGATGACCGCGTCGGCCTCGCGCGCCTCCTCGCGTTCGAGCAGACGGATGCCCGTCGCCGCGGTCATCTCCTTCAACGCCGGCAGGCCGATCACGAAGGCGCTGCCTTCGTCCCCGACCGCTTCGGCGGCCAGTCGCGTCACCGCCATGCCGGCGGTGACGACCTGTTCCGGATGCACGTGGACGCCGATTTCCAGCAATCGCTTCGCGTAGACGGCGGGCGGTTTGCCGGGATTGTTGGTGACGAAGACGATCCGCTTGCCGGCGTCCAGCAGCGCTCGCAGCGTCTCGGCCGACCCCGGTACCGGGTCACGACCGATCCAGACGACGCCGTCGAGATCGACCAGGAATCCGTCGAAGCGGTTGGCGAGGGGCACGAGCCCAGGCTATTGGCTACCGTGCCGGGTAGTGAGCGTCAACGGACCAGTCGTGGTCGCCACCGACCTCCACCGCCGCTACGGCGAGGGTGATGCCGCCGTCGATGCGCTGGCGGGCGTCAGCACCGGCTTCGAGCGCGACCGCTTCACCGCGATCATGGGTCCCTCGGGCTCCGGCAAGTCGACCCTGATGCACATCCTCGCCGGCCTCGACAAGCCGACCGCCGGCACGGTCGAGCTCGACGGCGTCGAGATCACGAAGCTCGACGACGGTGAGCTGACGCAACTGCGGCGCGACAAGCTCGGTTTCGTCTTCCAGTTCTTCAACCTGCTGCCGGTCCTGACCGCGGAGGAGAACCTGGTCCTGCCGCTCTCGATCGCCGGCCGCAAGCCCGACCGGGAGTGGGTCGACCAGCTGGTCCGCACGGTCGGCCTCGAGGACCGGCGCACGCACCGCCCGGCCGAGCTCTCCGGCGGCCAGCAGCAGCGAGTCGCCGTCGCCCGCGCCCTGGTCAGCAAACCGGCCGTCGTCTTCGCCGACGAGCCGACCGGCAACCTCGATTCCAAGGCCAGCGCCGACGTGCTGCGGCTGCTGCGCCAGGCGGTCGACGTGTTCGACCAGACGGTGGTGATGGTCACCCACGACCCGGTTGCCGCCGCCCACGCCGACCGGCTGATCACCCTGCAGGACGGCAAGATCGTCAGCGATGCCGCTCCCGGCTCGGCGGACGAGGTAATCGAGCTGCAGAAGCAGCTTGACTAGCCTCGGCCTCAAGAGCCTCTGGGCTCGCAAGGTCCGGGCCCTGCTGACGACCTTCGCGGTCTTCCTCGGAGTCGCCTTCGTCGCCGGCTCCTTCGTCCTCACCGACACGATCTTCGCCGCCTTCGACGAGATCTTCAGCGAGTCGCTGAAGGGGACCAGCGTCGTCGTCACCGCCGAGAACCCGGTCAAGCAGGAAAGCGGCGAAACGCCGTCGATCAGCGCCTCGCTTCTGCCAGCGGTCGAAAGCACGCCGGGAGTCAAGGAAGCCGCAGGGGCGATCTTCAGCTTTGGCGCCTTCTTCAACGCGAAGAACGAAAAGATCGGCAACAAATTTGCCCCCAAGTTCATCTCCTCGGTTCTCCCCGAGGGCCTGAGGTCGACTACCTACGTCGACGGCCATGTCCCCCGGGGCCCTCGCGAAGCCTCGATCGACAAGGCGGCGGCCGACGATGCCGACCTCGAGCTGGGCGACACGATCAAGCTGATCGGGCAGGGCAGGCTCGAAAGCTTTCGCCTCGTCGGCCTCACCCAACTCGGCGACGCCTCCTTCGGCGGGGCCAGCATCGCCCAGGTGACGCTGCCGGTTGCGCAGCGGCTCACCCACAAGCAGGGCCGCTTCGATCAGATCTCGGTCGCCGCGGACGACGGAGTCTCAGAAGGGGCACTGAAACGACGGATCGCGAAACGGATGCCTGCCGGAGTCCTGGTCGAGACCGGAATCGAAAACGCCGACCGCGGCTCCGAAGAAATCCGCGAAGACCTCGGCTTCCTGCAGACCTTCCTCCTCGTCTTCGGCTTCATCGCCGTCTTCGTCGGCTCCTTCTCGATCTTCAACACCTTCTCGATCACCGTCGCCCAGCGGGTCAGCGAATTCGGGATGCTGCGCACGCTCGGGGCGAGCCGGCGGCAGATCCTCACCACCGTTATGGTCGAGGCGTTGGCGATCGGCTTGCTGGGGGCCCTGCTGGGGATCGCGGGCGGCTTCCTGATCGCCAAGGGAATCAACGCCCTCTTCATCGCCTTCGGGATCGACCTGCCGACGACGAGCCTGGTGATGGAGTCGCGGACGGTGATCGTCTCCCTGCTCGTCGGCGTCCTCGTCACCGTCGTCTCCTCGCTGGTGCCGGCGCTGCGCTCTACCCGGGTGCCGCCGATCGCCGCCCTGCACGCCTTCGCCCCGGCCCCGACCCGGCGTCGCCGGCTGGCCTACCTCGTGCTCTCGGTCCTGCTCGGTGCCGCCGGCTTGGCGATGGTCCTGCTCGGCCTCTTCGGCAGCGGCAGCGCCAGTGCCCGCGCCATCCTGATGGGCGGCGGCGCGGTCGCGGTGATCTTCGCCGTCTCGCTCTTCAGCCCGCGCCTGGTCCCGCCGCTGGCGGCCCTCGCCGGTTGGCCGCTGGAGAAGCTGCGGCGGCTGACCGGCCGCCTCGCCCGCGAGAACGCCCAGCGCAACCCGAGCCGCACCGCGGTGACCGCGGCGGCGCTGATGATCGGGGTGGCGCTGGTCGCGTTCGTCGCCGTCTTCGCCGCCGGGCTGAAGAGCACGGTCGCCCAGGTCGTCGACGAAAACTTCGCCGGCGGCCTGATCGTGCAGAACACCGACGGCTTCTCGCCGATCCCCAACGGCGCCGCGAAGGCCGCCGAGAAAGTGCCGGGGGTGGCGTTCGTGGCGACGATCCGCGGCGCCGAAGCGAAGGTGGTCGAGAACGGGGCGCCGGGGGAAACCACCCGGGTCAACGCGCCCTCGCTCGACATCGGCGAGACGGTGACGATCGAATGGGAGCAGGGCGGACCGGCCGTCCTGCGCAACCTCTCCGACCGCGAGGCGATCGTCTCCGACGCCTTCGCCTCCTCCCAGAACCTCGAGCTCGGCGACAGCTTCCAACTGCTGACCCAGACCCGCAAGCAACCGCGCTTCCGGGTGGTCGGCGAGTTCGACTCCAAGCTCGGCGTCCTCGGCAACGTCCTCGTCACCCAGAGCGTGATGGCCCGGGACTTCGACCAGACCCAGGACCTGACCGACTTCGTCAAGCTCGAAGACGGGGCCGATCCCGCGCAGGTGCAGACGTTGCTGACGAGTGGGGTGGAACTCGCCTTTCCGGTCGCCGAAGTCCTCAACCAGGAGGAACTGAAGGAAAGCCGCGAAGAACAGATCAACCAGCTGGTGATGCTGGTGATCGCCCTGCTCGTCTTCGCGATCGTGATCTCGTTGTTCGGGATCGCCAACACCCTGGCGCTCTCGATCCACGAACGCACCCGCGAGCTGGGGATGCTGCGGGCGATCGGAATGTCGCGGCGCCAGGTGCGGACGATGATCCGCTACGAGGCGGTGATCACCGCCCTGATCGGCGGCATCCTCGGCCTGGTGCTGGGGATCGTCTTCGCGACCCTGATCTCCGAGCCGCTGAAAGACGAAGGCTTCACTCTCTCCTATCCGGTCGTCTGGCTGGTCCTGCTGCTGATCTTCTCGGCCCTGGTCGGGATCGTCGCGGCGATCCTGCCGGCCCGCCGCGCTTCACGGCTGAATGTCCTGCAGTCGTTGCAGTACGAGTAGCCGCCAGGAGGGCGCAGGTCGGAAGTGTCCTGCCACTGGTGGCGGATCGATGTCACACACCAGGCGACCGCGAGCGGGATAGCTTCAGCCTGTGGAGGCGACGGCTCAGGCAGTGGCTCCGGCCAACGGGCACAGTCCTGGCTCGGTCAAGGGTTTGCCGCCGGGGCCGCGGATGCCACGGGCGCTGCAGACCGCGATCTGGTCGCGTCAGGCGCAGTGGTTCCTCGAGCAGAGCCGCGCCCGCTTCGGTCCCATGTTCACGCTCAAGATCGCCTACGAGGGCACTTGGGTGATGCTCAGCGATCCGGAGTTGGTGAAGCAGGTCTTCACCGGCGACCCTCGTGTCTTCCACGCCGGCGAGGGCAACCAGATTCTCCGTCCCGTCCTCGGCGACAACTCGGTCCTCGTCCTCGACGAGAAGAAGCACATCAGCCAGCGCAAGCTCCTGCTGCCGCCCTTCCACGGCGACCGGATGAAGGCCTACGGCGAGAAGATGACGGAGATCGCCGCCCGCGAGATCGAGGGCTGGCCCACCGGCGTCCCCTGCAAGTTGCGGCCGCGGATGCAGGCGATCACCCTGGAGATCATCCTCGAGACCGTCTTCGGCGTCCACGGCGGGGAGCGGATGGGGCCGCTGCGGGAGGCGCTGCGGACCTTCCTCGACCTCACCACCAACCCGGCGCTGCTGCTGCCGATCCTGGCGATCGGGCCCGACCGGATGACCCGCACCGGCCCCTTCCGGCGCCGGGTCGAGCCTGTCGACGCGCTGATCGCGCAGGAGATCGCCGAGCGCCGGGCGGCCGCCGACGTAGGCGATCGCGACGACATCCTCTCGATGCTGGTCAGCGCCCGGCACGAGGACGGCAGCCCGATGAGCGACGCCGAGATCCGCGACGAGCTGCTGACCCTGCTGGTCGCCGGCCACGAGACGACCGCGACCGCGCTCTCCTGGGCGATGGAGCGGCTCGTCCGCCATCCCGAGAAGCTGGAGCGGCTGCGGGACGAGGTCGAGGCCGGCGAAGAGAGCTACCTGACGGCGACGATCCAGGAGACGCTGCGGCTGCGACCGGTGATCGTGCTCGTCGTCCGCAGGCTGACCGAGCCGGTCGAGATCGGCGGCTACGAGCTGCCCGCCGGCGCTTCGGTAACCCCGTCCATCCACCTGATCCACCGCGACCCGGAGATCTATCCGGAACCAGAGCGCTTCCTCCCCGAGCGCTTCCTCGACAACCCGCCCGGCACCTACACCTGGATCCCCTTCGGCGGCGGCGTCCGCCGCTGCCTCGGCGCCGCCTTCGCCCAGTTCGAGATGGCGGTCGTCCTTCGCGAGCTGGTCCGCCGCCGCGAGGTGAAGCCGGCGAACCCCGCCTCTGAGCGCCCCTTCCGCCGCGCCATCACCGAGACCCCGCGCCACGACGCCGAGGTGATTCTCAACTGAGGTAGCGGGGTAAGGAAACGGGCAATGAAGCCCGGCAGCCGCGAGACCATCCCGACCATCTCCGAGGTGGTTCGCGAGGCGACGGCGATCTGCGACCCCGAGGGAACCGACACCGCCGTGATCGGCCTCTTCGAGAGCTTCGAGGACGACGACCGCCCGACCACCGCCGCCGAGGACCTCCAGGGCGAGCTGCTCAGCACCGTCCGCGGCATCGACCCCGAGGGCGACAACCCCGCCGCCCTCGCCGCCGCGGCCGCCGCCTTCTGGCTGGCGACCAACCCGAGCCAGGCCGACAACGGGGACCACGTCCTCCGCGAGGGCGTTCGCCTCGTCTTCGAGGGCAACCCTCCCGAGCCGGTAGCCGAGTGGCTGGCGGCCCGGGGCGTCGAGACCTAGAAAGCGTCGTCCCTCTCGGTCGCGAGTCGGAGGACCGGCAAGGAGAGGGCGGCAATCAGGAACACCGCCGCGGCGATACCGAACCAGCGCTCCCCGATCTCGACGCCGGAGGCGAGGAGGACGGTCAGCACCCCGAACGCCACCAGGGCGCTGAGGGCGACACGGCTCGCGATTCGGGTCGCCTGATCGCCCTCGTCGCCCTCGCCGCTCAGCACCAGCGAGCCGCCTCCCAGAAGGATCGAGATCACGATCATGACCAGCGTCCGGGTCTCGTTCAGATCGAAATCGTCAGGCCAGATTTCGACCATGGTCAGGACTAAGGTGACGGCGGCGACCAGCACCGTCGTCCAACCCCAGAGGGAGGCCATCTCGGACCGATCGAACAGTCTTGCTCCGGCTGCCGCGACCAAGCCGAGGACGATCACGCTCAGCGCGGTGTAGCCCACCCGCGCCGTCAGGGCCTCGGCGTCGTCCTTGGTCAGCAGCAGGAGCAGCAGAACGGCGCCGCCCCCGTACCCCAGCGCGAGCAGCAGCCGCAGCGCGCCCGGCGACGAGTCGCTCATGGTCTCAGCCGCAGCCGGTGTTGTTGCCGCAGCTGCTGCACGTGTAGCAAGACCCCGTGCGCTGCATCATGCCGCCGCACTGCTCGCAGGCCGGGCCGAGCTCGAGGCCCTGCATTTTCGCCGGGCGGACCGGGGGGGTTTCGGTCAGCGCCTCGGCGGCCGGTACCGGGGCGCCGGGCTTTGCCGCCGCGCCGCCGTTGCCATTGCCGCCGCCGGAGTGACCGTTGCCGTTGGCCGGGCCGGCGGTGTCGGTGGCGATGCCGAGACCGAGCTGGGAGGTCTCCGCTTCCTTCTTGGCGCGCACCTCGGTGGTCATGATCCCGAGTTCCTCGAGGGTCTCGGTGTCGTCGACGAAGCGGCTGGCGAGCCAGCGCATGATGTAGTCGGGCATCGATTTGGCGAACGGGATCTCCGGGTTGCGGGTCATCCCCTCCGGCTCGAAGCGCATGTAGCTGAACTTCTGGACGAAGGTCTCGAGCGGCACCCCGTACTGCAGGCCGAGGGAGATCGCGGTGGCGAAGGCGTTGAGCAGCCCCCGCATCGTCGAGCCCTCCTTGCCGATGTCGGTGAGGAAGATCTCGCCGACCGTGCCGTCCTCGTATTTGCCGGCGGTGATGTAGCCCTCGTGGCCGCCGATCGAGAACTTGTGGGTGATCGATTCGCGCTCGCGCGGCATCTTCTTGCGGACCGGTTCGGCCATCACAACCTCGGCCTCGGCCTCCTTTTCCTCCTGCGCGTCGGTCCGCAGCGCCTGCGCGGTCTTGGAGCCGTCGCGGTAGATCGCGAGCGCCTTGAGGCCGCCCTTCCAGCCGCGGGTGTAGGCGTCGGCGATGTCGTCGACCGTGGCCGACTGCGGCAGGTTGACGGTCTTCGAGATCGCCCCGGAGATGAAGGGCTGGGTCGCCGCCATCATGTCGATGTGGCCGGTGTGGGAGATCGCCCGCTCGCCGACCGCGACGTCGAAGACGGGCAGGTGCTCGTCCTTCAGCCCCGGCGCGCCGACGATCGTGTTCTTCTCCTTGATGTGGGCGTTGATCTGGTCGATCTCCGCCTCGGAGTAGCCCATCGCTTCCAGCGCCAGCGGCACCGAGCTGGTTGACGATCGTCATCTGCCCGCCGCCGACCAGCTCCTTGAACTTGACCAGCGAGAAGTCGGGCTCGATCCCGGTCGTGTCGCAGTCCATCAGGAAGCTGATCGTCCCGGTCGGGGCCAGCACCGTCGCCTGCGCGTTGCGGTAGCCGTGCTCCTCGCCGAGCTCGACCGCTTCGTCCCAGGCCCGCTGGGCGGCCTCGAGCAGATCGCCTTTGATCCCGGTCGCGTCGACTTCGTAGGAGGCGTCTCGGTGCATCCTCATGACGCCGTTGTGCGGCTCGCGGTTCTTCTCGTACTCCTCATAGGGCCCGGTGGCGCCGGCGGCGATCAGCGCCGACTGGCGGTAGGCGCGGCCGGTCATCAGCGCCGTGATCGCGGCGGCGACGTTGCGGCCCTCGTCGGAGTCGTAGGGGAGACCGTCGGACATCAGCAGGGCGCCGAGGTTGGCGTAGCCGAGGCCGAGCTGGCGGAAGCGGTTGGCGTTCTCGGTGATCTCCTCGGTCGGGTAGCTGGAGAAGCCGACGACGATCTCCTGGGCGAGGAAGACGATGTCGACGGCGTGCTCGAATTCGGCGCTGTCGAAGCTGCCGTCCTCGCGGCGGAACTTCATCAGGTTGAGGGAGGCGAGGTTGCAGGCCGAGTCGTCGACGTGCATGTACTCGCTGCATGGGTTGGAGGCGTTGATCCGGCCCGACTCCGGGCAGGTGTGCCAGCGGTTGATGATCGTGTCGTACTGGACGCCCGGGTCGGCGCAGCGCCAGGCGGCGTCGGCGATCTGGTTCATCAGCTCGCGCGCGTCGAGCGTCTTCACCGGCTCGCCGGTGCTGCGCGCGGTCAGCTGCCAGTCCTCGCCGGCCTCGACCGCCTCCATGAACTCGTCGGTGACCCGGACCGAGTTGTTGGCGTTCTGGTACTGGATCGAGGTGAAGCCCTCGCCGTCGATCGACATGTCGAAGCCGGCGTCGCGCAGCGCCGCGGCCTTCTTCTCCTCGTCGGCCTTGCACCAGATGAAGTGCTCGATGTCCGGGTGGTCGACGTCGAGGACGACCATCTTCGCCGCGCGGCGGGTCTTGCCGCCGGACTTGATCGTCCCCGCCCAGGCGTCGGCGCCGCGCATGAAGGTGACGGGACCGCTGGCGGTGCCACCCTTCTTCAGCGGCTCCATCGAGCCGCGGATGTTGGAGAGGTTGATGCCGGAGCCGGAGCCGCCGCGGAAGATCTTGCCCTCTTTGGTGTTCCAGTCGAGGATCGACTCCATCGTTGTCTTCGACGCTGAGGATGAAGCAGGCCGAGCACTGCGGCGTCTCCTCGAAGCCGACGTTGAACCAGACCGGCGAGTTGAAGGCCGCCTTCTGGTTGAGCAGGATCGTGGTCAGCTCCATCTCGAAGGCGTCGGCGTCCTCCTCGGAGGCGAAGTAGCCGCCCTCGCCGTCCCCAGCCCGCGATCGTGCCGGCGACGCGGCCGATCATCTGTTTGACCGAGCTCTCGCGCTCGGGGCTGCCGAGCTGGCCGCGGAAGTACTTCTGGGCGACGATGTTGGTCGCGTTCTGCGACCAGGTCTTCGGGAACTCGACCCCGCGCTGCTCGAAGGCCGGGCTCTCGGGATCGCCGATCACCGCGTCGCGGATCTCCCACTCGATCTGGTCGAAAGGATGCACGCCGGCAGTCGAAAACCGCCGCTCTATCGAGAGGCCCTGGAGACCGTTTTTGGGAGTGCTAAGTGGCGGTCTTGGACATCGAACTTCTCCTCTCGCAGCGGCTTTAGGCGGTAACTAGGCAGGATCGCTTACGGACAGGACGGAAAAAGTCTCAGAAGGCGCAATTAAGGGGTTCCGAGGCTGCCGATTTCCTCTCCTAATTGTGTCAATTCCGCATTCTCGGCACTAATGCCGGGTAGCCTTGCCAGGTGGCAGAGGAGCTAGCGCATGAGCAGGGAACGAATGGGAGAGAAGGCGAGCGCCGCCCGGGAGCGGCGATGGGCGAGCGGGCGAGCGCGGCCAAAGAGGCCGTCGAAGAGCGCGCGAGTGCGGCCAAAGAGGCGACGGCGGAGGCGATCGCCGCGGTCAAACCGAAGCTGCGCGGGGTCTCCCACGAGTGGGCTTTCTTCATTTCGCTCGGCTTCGGCGCCGCCTTGGTGATCCTCGCCGAGACCCCGAAGGCGACCCTGGCGGTCGCGATCTACGCGGTCAGCCTCTCGGCCCTGCTCGGCACCAGCGCCCTCTACCACCGGGTCAACTGGAGCCGGCCCAACGTCCGGCGCTGGATGCGGCGGCTGGACCACTCGATGATCTTCTTCCTCATCGCCGGCACCTACACGCCGTTCGCCCTGCTCGTCCTCGACGGCACCCTCGCAACCGCGATCCTCGTCGTCGTCTGGGTCGGCGCCGATCGCCGGGGCGATCGTCGAGATGATCTGGATCGACCACCCGAAATGGGCCTCGGCGCTGATCTACCTCTCCCTCGGCTGGGTGGCGGTGGCGACTTTCCCGGCGCTTTGGACTTCCCTCGGCGCAGGCGGGGCGATTCTCGTCGCAGTCGGGGGAGCGCTCTACACGACGGGCGCCGTCGTCTACGCGATTCAGCGCCCCAACCCCAACCCGGCGATCTTCGGCTACCACGAGGTCTTCCACCTGCTCGTGATCGCCGCGGCGGTCGCCCACTTCTCCGCGGTCGCCTTCTTCGCCCTGCCGCAGGGCTAGCTCAGGCTGCGGCCGGAACCAGCTCGCGCAGCTGCTCGACTTCGGCGACGAGCGTCGCCAGGATCTCCTCCAACTGACGGGACTGCTCGGGGGAGAGCTCGAGGCGGCCGTCGCGGTAGAGCTCGGCGGCGCCGGCCACCGGCAGTTCCGCCTCGACCACGCGGCCGCCGAGGGCGCCGAGGACTTTGCGGGTCTCGGCCTGGGCCCAGACGGCTCCGAACATCCCGGTCGAGGCGCCGATCACCGCCGCCGGCTTGCCCGTCAGGGCGCTCTGCCCGGCGGGGCGTGAGGCCCAGTCCAGCGCGTTCTTCAGGACGCCGGGGATCGAGTGGTTGTACTCGGGGGTAACGACGAGGACGGCGTCGGCCTCGCGCATCGCCTGGCGCAGCTCGGCCACCGCCGCCGGCGTCTCCTCGGCCTCGAGATCGGCGTCGTAGGGCGGGATCTCCCGCAGGTGCTCGAACTCGATCAGCTCGGCCCCGGCGGGAAGCCGTTCGGCGGCCTCCCGCATCAGGGCGTGGTTGAGCGAGTCCCGCCGCAGGCTTCCGGTGATGCCGAGGACCCTCATGGTTACGCCTCCTCCTCGCCGACGAGCTCGAGGTCGACGTTGATGGTCACCGCATAGTCGAGGACCTCGCCGCCGCTCGGCAGCTCGGCCTGCCAGTCGAGACCGAAGTCCCGCCGGTCGACGGTCGCCTCGATCGAGAGGCCGATCCGCTCTTTGCCGGCGAGGTCGCCGCCGAGTTGGGCGAAGCGGCCGCTGGCCTCGACCTCACGGGTCTCGCCGTGGATCTCGAGCCCTCCGAGGACCCGCAGCGTCCCGTCCTCGCCGACGCTGAGCTCGGTGGAGGTGAAGCGCAGCTGCGGGAAGCGCTGGGTGTCGAAGAACTCGGGGGAGAGGAGGTGGCCCTTCAGCATCTCCTCCTCGATCTCGACGCTCTCGACCTCGACTGCGCCCTCGAGCCGCGGCTGCTCGCCACCGATGAGGCGTGCCTCGTAACGCCCGAAGCCGCTGCGGAAGGTGGTGAGCCCGTTGTGGGTGACCGCAAATGCAATCGAAGAATGGACCGGATCCACTACCCAGGTACCGGCTGGAACCCCTTGCTGCTTGATCGTCTCGGTGCTCATTGTTCTTCCTTCCCAAGGTGGTTGATGCTCAAAACGATTGACTTGGAAACAATCATAGCAACAAAGCTTTGCTTGTCAACTATTGTCATCACAACATTCCTATGAGAAGATGTGCTCGTGACCGAAGTGACTGCAATCGCCGAGGCGGCTTGCGCCGAGACCGAGCTCGATCCGCACCGCGAGGCGTGGATCGCGCTCACTCAGACCCATGCGGCGGTCAGCGGCCGCCTGCAGGAGGCGCTCACCGCCGCCGAGCTGCCGCCCCTTCCCTGGTTCGAGGTGCTGGCGACGCTGGATCGCGCACCCGAGCAGCGGCTGAAGATGGGGGAGCTGGCCGAGGCGCTGGTGATCACCCGCGGCGGCCTGACCAAGCTCGTCGACCGCCTGATCAAGGCAGGACTGCTCGAGCGGACCTTCTGCGAGACCGATCGCCGTGTCAGCTACGCGACGCTGCTCCCCGCCGGCGTCGAGCTGCTCGGGGAAATGCGGCCGGTGGTACGGGGGGAGCTCGAGGTCGCCTTCTCGGCCAACATCAGTGCCGGCCAGGCCGATCAGCTGCGCGAGACGCTCGACCGCGTGCGCGGCGCTGCCTGCGGGATGGAGTAGCAGCGAGTCGAAGGACGGGGATTCCGCCCTTCGACCCAGGACGAGGTCAGGAGCCGCTCACCGAAGCGCTACCGCCGCCGACGCGAGACACCGTGACCGCACCGGTGTATTCACCATTGTTTGTTGAGCCGGTGCCGGTGAACGGGCAGAGGAAGCCGTCTTCGGTCACCGTGTAGGCGATTTTGGTGACTTCCGGATTCACCACGACGCTGGTGCCGGAGTTAGTGGTTTTGACCGTTGTAAGACCGGTCTGGCTTTTGATTTCCGCTTTGCAGGTGCTGGCGACGAACTTGACCGACTGGCCTGCCGGGCAGACGATGTCGACGTGATGTTTGTAGACGCCGGCGCTCACCAGTTCTGTCGCATGGAACACGTAGGTGCAACCTTCGGTGTTGAAGGTCGCGTTCAAACCCCCGAAGGCTGTGCATTCGCTGTATTTCGGAGTAACCGTCAGTGTCGAGTTCGCAGCCCCGAGCGATGCGCTGAGGAAATGGCCTTTGCATTCAATGGTGCCACCGTCGGTTTTGAATTTTTCAGCACCGACAGCGCTCGTGCCTGTCACTTGCGCCGGGTAAGTCGACGCTGTGAACTGCGGCACGGCCATCGCCGCGGAAGCCACGACGGCGCTCAGCGCCATCGCGGCAACAACGGTAATGCCGAGAATCTTGATGTTGCGGATCATCTTCTGTCCCCTCTATTGCTTGTAATTGTGCTCCGGTAACAAAAGGCATAAATGCAAAACGGGCAAGTATCTGCATCGATATCCCTGTGGATGCGGTAGGCGGACAGCCGAAGGCGAAGAAGGAGGCCTGCACATCTCCAACGCTGAAATGTCGCGCGCGCGACTTCGCGCGCGCGGCCGAACGTGCTCCAGGCTACGAGCCGCTCACCGAGATGCTGCCACCGCCAACGCGAGACATAGTCACTTGGCCGGTCAATTGGCCATCGGTTTTGCTGCCGGTCCCATTAAATGGACACAGGAACCCGTCATTGGTGACCGTATAGGCGATTTTTGAAATTTCCCAGGTAAAAAGGATGCCGCTGCCCGAGTTCGTCGTTTTGACGGTTGTAAGACCGGTCTGGCCTTTTACTTCCGCCGAGCAGGTGCTGGCAGTGATTTTCATTGATTTACCGCTCGGGCATATCTGGTCTACATGGTGTCTGTACACCCCAGCTGAGACCAGCTCTGTTCCGTGGAGTTCGTACATGCAACCGTCATTGGTCATCGTCGCACTGAGAAAGCCAAACGCCGTGCAATTGGTTCTGGCTGGTGTGAGAGTCAGTGTGGAGCTGGGTCCACTGAGCGGATGGCTGAGGTAATGGGAGGCGCATTCGACTTTGCCACCTTCGGTGGTGAAAACTTCGAGGCCCTGGGGAACCGAGCCTGTGTACGAGCAGGAATAGCTAGAGCATGTAAATTGCGGCACCGCCTCCGCGGTTGAGGCTCCCGTTGCGCTCATCGCCGCCATGGCGATAAAAGCGATTCCTAATGCTTTGAGACTGCGAGTCATATCTTTTCCCCTCGGTTGCTTGCGAAGCTACTCCAAGCAGTCAAGAGACTCTGAATATGAGTAGTCAAGTATCACCGTGGACAGGATGGAAGGAGCCTCCAGCTGGGAAGGAAGTCCCTGCATGTCCGGACAACGAAGATTCACGCGCGCGAATTGACGCGCGCGTCATCAGGCGTGGCTAGGTAAGCGCCGCTGCGGCCCGCTCTTTGGCGGACTCGATGATCGCCAGCACCGCCGGCTCCTGGCCGTCGCGCAATAGCTCGATCGGGTCGGGGTCGCCGTTGACGATCCCCTCGAAGAAGTCCTTGCGGTCCTGGTAGGTCGGCAGCGTCCCCTTCGCCCAGCCGCGGGCATCGTTGAGGATCACCGCGAGGCGAGCGTACTCCTCGCCGAAGAGCTCGGAGATCTCGCGCTTCATCCGCTTCGCCAGGGCCGGGGAGGCGCCGGCGGTCGAGATCGCGATCGCCAGCGGCCCGGTGCGGACGATCGCCGGCAGGATGAAGTTGCAGAGCGGCGGCACGTTGACGATGTTGACCAGCATCGCCCGCTGCTCGGCGTCGTCGAAGATGCCGATGTTGACCTCGGAGTCGTCGGTGCAGGCGATCACCATGAAGACCCCCTCGAGGTCTCTGGATCCGGCGTAGGCGCGCTTCTCCCACGTGATCGACCCCTCCTGCGCCAGCTGCTCCAGCTCGGGGTGGGCGACGGGAGCGATCAGAGTCACGCCGCCGCCGCAGGCCAGCAGCCCCTCGACCTTCTCGAGGCCGATGTCACCGCCCCCGACGACCAGGCACTTGCGGCCGGTCAGTTTCAGGCAGGCGATGTAGAAGGGCGTCTCGAGCATGTCCCGCACGCAGGACTGATCGCAGATCCCTTTGCGGTACTGGCAGACGCACTCCTTGCCGGCATAGGCCTGTGCGGGCATGTCTGAAGCTTAGAGGTGCCGCGGTCTCGGGGACACCGCGGCACCTCGGCCATTGCTGTGCGCTATGAGCCGCTGACGAGAAAATCTCCTCCGCCGATGCGCTCCATGTCGAATTCCCCGTTGTATTGACCGTCGGATTTGGCGCCGGTTCCGCCGAACGGGCAAAGGAATCCATCCGAGATGATGTGGTAGATGAGGTCCGCGATGCGAATCGCGTGGCGCTTTACGAAGCGCCAAACGGGTGGTCCATACTTTTGAACCACCTTTATGAGCCATTTCCACAGGCCCGTCTGGGGTTTGATTTCCATTTTGCAGGTACTAGCGGTGACTTTGATCGATTTGCCCGCAGGACAGACGATGTCGGTAGTGCTTGCGTATTCTTCTGCCGCCACTTTTTCTTTAACGTGTAACACGTAGCTGCATCCTTCCGTGTTCACGGTCGCGCTGAGGAAACCGAACGCGGAACAGTTCGTATAGGTAGGTGTAACCGTCAGTGTGCTGCTGGCGCCGCTGAGCGAGTGGCTGACAAAGTGGCTGTCGCATTCGACTTTGCCACCTTCGGTGGTGAACACTTCGGTGCCACTGGTGTTTTCGCCTGTTCCGGTGGCTGGGTATGCGGAGGCTGTGAACTGCGGTACAGCCAGGGCAGTCGCGGCCATTGCGGCACTCAGTGCCAAGAGCGAGGCGAGGGCAAGGCTGAGGAGCTTGAGATTGCGAATCATCGTCGACCCTTCTTTCTTTTGATAAAGAAAAGTTGATCGGTTCGGGTCGATCTGTCAAGGGCCGGAAGCGCTAAGGCATTCAGGGTTGCCCGGTATTCGTCATCGGCGACGCCGATGCGCGATCGCCTCTGGGGATCCGTGGCTTCAGGAAGAGGGGAGCGAGTCCAGCGTCAGGCGCAGGCCATCCTCGAGGCCTACCTCGGCGCGCCAGTCGAGCTCGCGTTCGGCGCGGCCGGCGTCGATCGAGATCCGCTGCACCTCGCCGGTCCGGGGCGGCGCGAACTCGGGCTCGAAGCTCTCGGCTCCGGCCAGATCGCGCAGCGCTCGGGCCAGCTCCAGCACGTTCGTCTCGCGGCCGGTGCCGATGTTGATCGGGCCGCTGACGGTGGACTCGCCGGCGGCGAGCGCGGCGGCGACGACGTCGCCCACATATATGTAGTCGCGGGTCTGGGTGCCGTCGCCGAAGATGGTGGGGCGGCCGCCCTGCTCGAGCCGCCCGCAGAAGATCGCGATCACGCCCGCCTCCCCGAGCGGGTCCTGGCGCGGGCCGTAGACGTTGCCCAGGCGCAGCGAGACGCCGGAGAGTCCGTAGAGGCGCTCGTAGAGAGCCAGGTAGCCCTCGGCGGCGTACTTGCTCTGGCCGTAGGCGGACATCGGCGCGATCGGGGCGTCCTCGGGGAGCGGCAGCTGCTGCCCCTCGCCCTCGCCGTAGATAGCGCCGCCGGTGGAGATCGAGACGACCCGGCCGCACTCGCTGATGCGGGCGGCCTCGAGCACGTTGGCGGTGCCCCCGACGTTGACCCCGGCGTCGAAGGCGGGGTCCTCGATCGACTTGCGAACGTCGATCTGGGCGGCGAGGTGGAAGATTCGCTCGGGCCGGAACTCCTGCGCCAGATCGCTCAGCGCCGCCCCGTCGCGGATGTCGAGCTCCGCCAGCTCCGCTCCCGCGGCGAGGGCAGAATCGAGGTTGACGCGGCGGCCGGTGGAGAGGTTGTCGACCACGGTCACCTCGTCACCCCGCGCGAGCAGAGCGTCGACCAAATTCGAGCCGATGAAGCCGGCGCCGCCGGTAACGAGACATCTCATGGAGCGGTGATCCTAGGGAGATTGGAACCCGCCGGCCAAGAGATTGGCCGAATGGATGCCCGCTTGCGCAGCCGAACGCCCCTGCTACCCTCGCCGCCCCATGCGACTGATCGTCACCGAGAAGAACAACAGCGCCAAGAAGATCGCCGAAGCCCTCAGCAACGGCTCCAACAGCGCTGACAAAACTTTCAAAGTCCCCTTCTACGCCTGGAAAGACGCCGAAGGCGACGAGCACATGACCGTCGGCCTGAAGGGCCACGTGCTCGGCCCGGCCTTTCCCGAGGGCTACTCGAACTGGCAGAAGACCGATCTCCACGACCTGATCGACGCCGAGCTGATCAAGGAACCGACGGACAAAAACGTCGTCAAAGCGATCAAAAAACTGGCCAAAGAGGCGGACGAGCTGGTGATCGCCACCGACTTCGACCGCGAGGGCGAGCTGATCGGCCTCGAGGCCCTGGAGGAGATGCTCGACTCCAACCCCGCCCTCGGCTCGCGCGAGGGCACGGCTGACGGCACCCTGCGAATCCAGCGCGCCCGCTACTCGGCTCTGACCAAAGAAGAGATCGACCGCGCCTTCAACGAGCTCGACGAGCTCTCCTACCCGCTCGCCAACGCCGGCGCCGCCCGCCAGGACATCGACCTGCTCTGGGGTGCGACCCTGACCCGCGCGGTCTCCCTCGCCAGCCGCCGCTTCGGCTCCAACTTCCTCTCCGTCGGCCGCGTCCAGAGTCCCACCCTCGGCCTGATCGTCGAGCGCGAGATGGAACGTCGCGCCCACGTCGCGAAACCGTTCTGGGAGCTGTTCGCAAAGTTCGACCACTCCGACGGCAGCTTCGAGACCCACCACAGCGTCGACAAATTCTGGGAGAAAGCGGAGGCCGACGCAGCGCTCGCCGGCACCTCCAGCCCCGGCACGGTGAAGTCGGTGACGGCGCGGAAAAACACCCGCAAGCCGCCGACGCCCTACAACACCACCGCCTTCAGCACCGACGCCTCGAGCCGCCTCGGGATCACCCCGGCGAGCGCGATGCGGATCGCCGAGGACCTCTACATGGACGGGTTCATCTCCTACCCGCGCACCGACAACACGGTTTATCCCTCCTCGCTGCCGCTGCGCGAGCTGGTCACCTCGCTGGTCCGGATCAAAGAGTTCTCCGCCGCCTCGGGCCTGCTCGAGGGCGAGCTGAAACCGACCCGGGGCAAAAAAGAGACCACCGACCACCCGCCGATCTACCCGACCCAGGCCGTTCACCCCGGCGCCTTGGAGGGACCGAAGAAACGGGTCTACGAACTGGTCGTCCGCCGCTTCCTCGCCACCTTCAGCCCGCCGATGATCACCGAGTCGACCCGCGCCGACATCGAGGCCGGCGACCAGACCTACTTCGTCCGCGGTTCGGTCGTCGTCGACCCCGGCTACGCCGGCATCTACACCTACGCCCGCTCCGCCGACGACGAGATCCCGAAGTTGGAGGAGGGCCAGACCCTGCAGCTCGACGGCGAGCCCTGGATCGTCGACAAGGAGACCCAGCCGCCCGGCCGCATCTCCCAGGCGAAACTGATCGAGATGATGGAGGAGCGCGGCCTCGGCACCAAAGCGACCCGCGCCGACATCATCCAGAAGCTCTTCGACCGCGGCTACGTCTACAGCAACCCGCCGGTTCCGACCGAGACCGGGATCGCCCTCTACGAGGCCTTCAAGAACTACGTGCCGGCGATGGCGACGCCGGAGATGACCGCCCAGCTCGAGGCCGAGATGGACCGGATCGCCGCCGGCGAGATGACCAAGGGCGCGGTCGTCGGCGAGAGCCGCGACCTCCTCCACAAGACCTGGACCGAAATCGACGGCAGCCGCGAAGACCTGGCGAAAGTGATCTGGAAAGGGATGGACGAGGACCGCATCCTCGGCCCCTGCAAGGTCTGCGAAGAAGCCGGTCGCACCAAGGAGGACGGCTCCCCGAACATGCTGCGGATCATCCGCGCGAAAAAATCGGGCAAACGGTTCGTCGGCTGCAGCGGCTGGACCCTCGACGATCCCGAGTCCTGCGACCAGACCTTCCCGCTGCCCCAGCGCGGCGACGTCTTCCGGCTCGAGGAGCGCTGCTCGATCTGCGACCGCACCCCGCGCCTCAAAGTCCAGCCGTTCCGCGGCCGACCCTGGAACCTCTGCCTCAACGACGACTGCGAGTCGATGCAGGAGATGAAGAAACGCCGGGCCGAGCGCGAAGCCGCCAAAGCGGCCAAAGCGGCGATGGACAAGCAGGCGCCGCCGAAGGGCGACGAGGACGCCGCCCCGGCGAAGACCAAAAAAGCGAAAGTCAAAGCGTCGAAAGCCGACACCGCGACGCGCGGGCGCAAACGCGCCAAAGCCGGCAGCAAAGGCTGAGGCCACCGCGTTGTTCGTCTCCCTCGAGGGAGTAGACGGTTCGGGCAAGAGCACCCAGGCCCGCCTGTTGGTCGAGGCGCTGGGGGAGGACACGATCGCGATCCGCGAGCCCGGCGGAACCGAGGCGGCGGAGCGGATCCGCGGGCTGCTGGCGGACCCGGGCATGGAGTTGGAGCCGCTGGCCGAGCTGATGCTCTTCCTCGCCGCCCGTGCCGATCTCACCGAACGGGTGATCCGTCCCGCCCTGGAGGCGGGACGGGACGTCGTCGCCGACCGCTTCTCCGACTCCAGCGTCGCCTACCAGGGAGCCGCCCGCGGCCTCGGCGTCGGCGAGGTGATCGGCCTCTGCGAGATCGCCACCGACGGCCTCTGGCCGGACCTGACCCTGTTGCTGCGGCTCGACCCCGAGACGGGGCTGGGCCGGGCCGAGGGTGAGGACCGCTTCGAGTCCGAGGGCCTCGGCCTGCAGCGCGAGGTCGCGACCGCCTACGACGAGATCGCCCAGATCGCCAGCGACCGCGTCGTCGTCATCGACGCCACGGGCAGCGTCGAGGAGGTCCACGAGCGGGTGATCGGAGCTGTGGATGAGCGCCGCGGCGCTGCTTGAGGCGACCGAGCACCAGGGCCGGGCGCGGGTGGCGCTGAACGCCGCCCTCGCCGGGGACCCCTCGCACGCCTACCTCTTCCGCGGGCCGCAGGGCTCGGGCAAGCGCGCGGCGGCGCGCGCCTTCGCGGCGGAGATGCTCGCCGCGGCCGCGGCCGATCCGGAGGACGCGCGGCGGCGGGCGCTGCTCGATCCCTCGCCGCATCCCGACCTCCTCTGGCTGGCGCCGGCGGGCGCCCAGCACATGGTCGAGGAGGTGCGGGAGCGGGTGATCCGCGCCGCCGCCTACCGACCCTTCGAAGGCGGCAGGCGGGTCTTCGTGATCGAGGCGGCGGAGATGATGCGCGACGAGAGCCAGAACGCGCTGCTGAAGACGCTGGAGGAGCCGCCCGGGTTCGTCCACCTGATCCTGCTCAGCTCCGACGGGGAGGGGTTGCTGGAGACGGTCGCCTCGCGCTGCCAGTCGATCGATTTCGCGCCGCTGCCGGCGGCGGTGCTCGAACGCGAGCTGGCCGCCGCCGGCGTCGGATCACCCGACGAGATCGCCGCCGCCGCCCGTCTCGCCGCCGGCGACCTCGAGCGGGCGCAGCTGTTGCTCGGCGAGCAGGGGGCCGAGCTCCGAGCCGAGGTGGAGGGATGCGTGGCGGCAGCGCTCGACGGCGAGTGCGCCGGCGCTCCTTGGAAACGGCTGCTCGACCGCGCGCAGACCGCCGGCGCCGATACCGAAGCCGCGGCGCGCGAAGCGCTCGAGGAGGAAACCAAGGCGGGCGTCAAACGCAGCGCCAAGGAGATCACCGACAGCGCCAAACGCGCCGGCCGCCGCCGCCGCACCGAAATCCTCGACCTCGGCTTCGAGCTCTGCGCGGCCTGGCTGCGAGACTTGGCGGCGGTCGCTTCCGGGGCGGAGGAGGTCGCCTTCAACCGCGACCGGCTGGAGCGGCTGCGAGCTCAGGCCGGCGGGCTCGACCTGGCCGCCGCCCGCCGCGGCGCCGAGCTGGTTCAGGAGACCCGCCGCGGCCTCGACCTCAACGTCAGCGAGGAGCTAGCCCTCGAAGCGCTCTTCTTCAGGCTTGAGGCTCTGCTGAGCTGAACTGCCGTTGCCGTTCTGCGGCTCGGCCTGGCTCCGGGCCTGTTCGATCGCCCGCTCCTGAGCCAGCCGGGTGATCTGGGCGGCCTGGCGGGACATGATCACGCTGAAGTTGAGCGCCAGTCCGAGCAGCAGCAGGAGGACGATCGAGAAGAGGGCGACGTTGGTGTTGCGGACCCCCAGCAGGTCGGCGACGAGCTCGAGCAGGCCGGGGAAGGCGGCGCCGGCGAGCATGCCGAGGCCGGCGACGAACCAGATCACGCTGTAGCGCTCCTGCAGGCGGTCGCGGCGGATCAGGTCGAGGATCAGCAGCATGAAGAAGATCGCGAGCACCGCGGCGACGATCCGCGTCTGCGAGGTGAGGTGGACCTGGCCGGCTTCGCCGGCCGCCGCGAGCAGCCTCATCGCTCAGCCTCCGCCTGCCGGGGCCTGAACTGGCCGACCAGGAGGACGACCAGGCCCTTGAAGATGAAGAAGGCCGAGCGCACCGGGGTGAGGAAGGAGGTGCCGCCGGCCCGCTCCAGCATCCGCACCGGCAGCTCCTCGACCCGCAGCCCCTGGCGCACCGCCAGCTGCAGCGACTCGATCTCGGCGAAGTCGGGCGAGTAGTGCTTGCTGAACAGCGCCATCACCCGCCGGTTGGCCGCCCGCATGCCGCTGGTCGTGTCGGTGAAGCGTTGTCTGGTCGCGAGGGTGAGGAAGAAGCGGAAGACGCTGGTCCCGATCCGTCGCGAGAAGGTCGGCCGGTAGTCGCCGCTGCCCGAGACGGCGCCGGCGTGGTACCGCGACCCGATCACCAGGTCGGCGCGGTCGGCGGTGATCTCCTCGAGCAGGCGAGCGACCTCCTCGGGCGGGTGCTGGCCGTCGGCGTCGAGGTGGGCGCAGGCGTCGTAGCCGTTGCGCAGGGCGTAGAGGTAGCCGGTCTGCAGCGCCGCCCCAAGGCCCTGGTTGAAGGGAAGCGAGGCGACCAGCGCGCCCGCTTCGCGCGCCGCGGCCACGGTGCCGTCGGTGGAGCCGTCGTCGACGACCAGGAGGTCGGCCTCCGGCAGCGATTTGCGCACGTCGGCGATCACACCGGCCACCGAGGCCTCCTCGTTCCAGGCGGGAATGAAGACGAGAGTCCGCACGGCTCGATTCTCCCATGTGGGCACGGGAATGCCCGCCCTCCTGCGACGAGAACAGGATTGTGTTAGTAAATCTTCATGAGTCGCACCGACGGGAGTCAGGCGGGGCCACTGCCGGGGGGCCTGCGAATCGGGATGCGCCTCTGGCTCACCGGCGCCTTCGCCGCGGTCAGCCTGATCACCGCCGCTGCGGTCTATCTCTTCGGCGACAACGCGCAAGCGCTGATCGGCGCGGTGATGCTCGGCGTCCTCGCCGGCTTCCTGATCGCGGTGGCGATCTCCCACCGGGTCGTCGGCCTCGCCCGCGCCGCCGGGGAGATGGCAGGGCGGCTCCTTCGACGCGCCGCTGAAAACCGCCGGACCCGACGAGATCGGCGATCTCGCCCGCGCCCTCGACTCGATGCGCGCCTCGCTGAAGGAGAGCTTCGGCGTGCTGACCGCCGACCGCAACAAGCTGGCGGCGATCTTCGACGGCCTCACCGACGTGGTCATGGTCGTCGACTACGAAGGGCCGGTGCGCTTCTCCAACAGCGCCGCCGACGCGCCTGCTCGACGCCTCCGGGCAGCCGCCGGACGTGGTCCTGCCCCAGCTCCACCGCGCCGCCGAGGTCGGCTTCTCCGCCCATCCGGCGCTGCGGATCGGCGACCGCGCCTACGCGATGACCGCCCGCTCCCTGCCCGACGAGCGCGCCGTCCTCGCCGTCCTGCGCGACCGCACCGACGAGCTCCGCCGCGAGCTCGCCGAAGCGGACTTCGTCTCCAACGCCGCGCACGAGCTGCGCAACCCGCTGGCCGGGATCTCCGGCGCGATCGAGGTGCTGCAGGACGGCGCCAAGAACGACCCCAAGGACCGCGACCACTTCCTCCACCGCCTCGGCGAGGACGCCGAGCGGATGAACCGGCTGACCCAGTCGCTGCTGACTCTGGCCCGGGTCGAGTCCCGCGGCGCCCCCGAGAGCGAGATCGTCGACGTGCCGCTGGCGGTCAAGGACGTCGTCTCCGCCTGCGAGGCGCCGCCGCACGTCGAGCTCGTCGTCGACGTCGAGTCCGATCTGGCCGCCGCCGGCGACCCGACCCTGCTGCGGCAGGTGATGATCGGCCTCCTCACCAACGCCTTCAAGAACACGCCACCCCCCGGCACCGTTACCGTTCGCGGCCGCCACGACAGCGAGGGCGAAGTCATCTTGGAGGTCATCGACACTGGAACCGGCATTCCCGCGGCGGAGCTGGAGCGCGTCTTCGAGCGCTTCTACCGTCGCAGCGAGTCGCGCAAGCAGGAGGGCTTCGGCCTCGGCCTGGCGATCGCGCGGCGGATGGTCGACGTGATGGGCGGCCGCATCGGCGCCGAATCGGTCGAGGGAGAGGGCAGCACCTTCTGGGTCCGCCTCCCGATCGCGCAACCGAGCCCGACCCCCGTCGCATGAGCAGCGGCCGCATCCTCATCGCCGACGACGAGCCTTCGGTCCGGGACTCGGTCGGCTACGCGCTGGCCCAGGAGGGGTTCGAGGTCACCCCCGCCGCCGACGGCGACGAGGCGGCGCAGCTGCTCGGCAACGGCATCCCCTTCGACCTGCTGATCCTCGACATCATGATGCCGGGGCCGAGCGGCCTCGACATCTGCCGCGACGTCCGCTCGCGCAGCGCCGTGCCGATCATCGTCCTCACCGCCAAAGACGCCGAGGTCGACAAGGTGGTCGGGCTCGAGGTCGGCGCCGACGACTACGTCACCAAGCCGTTCTCGGTGCGGGAGCTGCTGGGCCGGGTGCGGGCGCAGCTGCGGCGGCGCGAACTCGACCGCTCGCCGCTCGCCCAGGCGGTGAAGATCGAGTCGGGGCCGGTCTCGATCGACCTCGTCCGCCACGTCGCCACCGTCCGCGGCGTCCCCGTCAACCTGACCCGCTCGGAGTTCCAGCTGCTGCGCCTCCTGGTCGCCCGACCAGGGGAGGTCTTCTCCCGCGCCCAGATCATGGAGGAGCTCTGGCAGACCGAGTTCGACGGCGACGAACGCGCCTGCGACGTCCACATCTCCAACCTCCGCCAGAAGGTCGAGCGCGACCCCCAGAAGCCCGAGCTGGTGCTGACCGTGCGCGGCGTTGGCTATAAGTACAACTCCGACGCGAACTAGGAAAGAGGCCCTATGCCACTGGTACCGATGGTCGTCGAGCAAACCGCTCGCGGCGAGCGTTCATTCGACATCTACAGCCGCCTGCTCGCGCAGCGGATCATCTTTCTCGGCGAGCCAGTCACCGAGGATCTCGCCAACCTGATCATCGCCCAGCTGCTGCACCTGGAGGCCGAGGATCCCGACAAGGACGTCAGCCTCTACATCAACTCGCCGGGCGGCTCCGCCTACGCGGGCCTGGCGATCTACGACACGATGCAGTTCGTCAAGCCCGACGTGCAGACGATCTGTTACGGAATCGCGATGTCGGCGGGATCGCTGATCCTCACCGGTGGGGCCAAAGGGAAACGGATGGCGCTGCCCAACAGCCGCATCCTCATCCACCAGCCGAGCGGCGGCTTCGAAGGCCAGTCGACCGACATCGAGATCCACGCGAAAGAGATCCTGGCGCTGCGCGAGCGGCTCGACCAGATCTACGTCAAGCACACGGGGCAGTCGGAGGAGCAGATCCACACCGACATGGAACGCGACAAATTCTTCCAGCCGCCCGACGCGGTCGAGTACGGGTTGATCGACCGGGTGATCGAGTCGCACGAGTTCCAGGGGGACGCGGCGGCGTCGAACAACGGCTCGCCTACCTAGGCGAGCTCAGTCGCCCAGCCGGCGCCAGGCCCAGAATCCGGCGGCAGCGGCAATGCCGCCGGAGAAGACACCGCCGATCCCCGCTTTGCGGGTTTCGGGATGGCGGGCTGAGATCCCCAGCGCGACCGCGTCGGCGACGTCGCAGGCGCTGGAGACGAGGAGCGCCGTGCGCAGCGCCTGGCGGTCGTCGCGCGCGGCCAGCGTCAGCGCCCCGATCGCGATGTCTCTGCCGCCGCCGAGTTTGCCGAGCGCCATTCCCGTCGCGCCTGCCTCGCCGAAGCCGAGAACGCGGAGCGCGGGGCGGGTCGCGAAGAAGATTCCAACGCCCATCGCCACCCGGGTGCCACCGATCTGGAGCGCCACCTGTCGCGCTTTGCGGTCGATCTTCGCTCGCTTGAACATTCCACTCACCTACCCACCTGAGCGGATCTGCATCATGGGGGAGTGGCAGAGGGCGACACGATCCTGCGGCTGGCGCGCCGCTTCGAAGCGACGCTGATGGGGGAGACGGTCGCGGCGAGGGCTCCGAACCCGCGGGGGAAGGCGACCAACGTCGAACGGCTCGACGGTCACTCGCTCGAGAGCGTGGAAGCGCACGGCAAGCACCTGATGCTCGGCTTCGGCGAGCTCTCCCTGCACAGCCACCTGGGGATGAGCGGCGGCTGGCACTTCTACCGCCCGGGCGCCCGCTGGCGGCGGGCGCGCTCCTCGGCCTGGGCCGTCCTCAGCGGCGGTGGCTGGGACGCGGTCCAGTTTGGCGGCCCGACGCTGCGGGTGACGACGACGAGCCGCCTGCGCCGCGACCCGCAGCTGGTTCGTCTGGGTCCCGACATCCTCGCCGAGGACTTCGACCCCGAGCCGGTGATCGCGGCGATGCGCGCCGATCCCGCGAGGGGCCTGGGCGACGCCCTCCTCGATCAGCACCTGGTGGCGGGGATCGGGAACATCTTCAAGAGCGAGGCCTGCTTCGCGGTCAAGGTCGACCCCTGGCGGCAGGTCGGCGACGTCTCCGAAGAGGAGCTCCGCGCCGTCCTCGAGGCCGCCCGCGGGCAGATGCTGGCGGCGGTGGAGACCGGCGGCCGCCACCGCTTCCAGGTCTACAAACGGCGCCAGGGCGCCTGTCCGTCCTGCCGCGGCCCGATTTCCTCGCGTGGCCAGGGAGACGCCAACCGGACCACCTTCTGGTGCCCCCGTTGCCAAAGCTGAGGCGGCGGCGCGCCGCTGTTCAGAGTGTGTCCTCTCAGCGGGCCGCGCTCCTACTACCTGGTTGCGGGAGTGGCTCTGGACGAGGAGATGGAACGCCTGCGGGCATTGCCCGCCTTCGCCGACGGGCCCTGGCCGAGCGCCGGCCGGAGTTGAAGGTGCGCCGCGCCAGCCGCCGTCCCAACCGCCTCGGATTCGCCGTCCCCAGCCAGTTCCGGCTCTCGGTCACCGCCTATCCCGGGATTCGCGCCGGCGACATCCTCGAGACCCTGCTGCACGAGCTGGTCCACCTCCACGTCGGCCGCGCCGCCGAGGCCCACGGCTGGCACGGCCCGACCTTCAAGCGAACGCTGAGCCGGGCGATGCGAGAGGCCTACGGCGTCGCGATACCGATCCCACGGGCGACCCTCCACGGCCCCTACGCCGAGGCGATCGAGACCGCGAGACCGCGAAAAACCTCCCTCAAGGGGGATTTTTGCGGTCTCGGTGATCTAGCTCTCGATCCTCCTCGTCCCACCGCCGGCGCTCGCGCAGGTGGTGGACGAGGAGGAAGAGGATATCACCACCGCCGGCGCGAAGACGGGCAGCGAGACAAGGGCGCGGTGGTGGGCGAGCGGCAGGATCATCTGCCGCCGCCCTGCTGGAGGCCGAAGACGCCGCGGAGCTTCAGCCGCCGCGCGCCGCGGCGACGGCCGCAGTCCCATTGCCAGCCGGTGCAGGCCCCAGGCGAGGAGGGCGAGCAGCGACAGCGCGATCGCGGCGACGGTCGAATAGGCGAGCGCGACGACGACGGCGGGCACCCGCCTTCGGCCTCCCGCTGCAGCAGCTGGTGCTCGTCGCTGAAGGAGCGGGTGAACTGAGCCTGGGCCGGAACTTCGCCGACCGGGATCGCCTCGTCGCGCGGCAGGTAGATCGGCAGCGCCGTCAGCGAGCTCTCGTCGTGGAGGCGGATCATCGCCTTCCAGTTGCCGTGGACGGGGATCGGCTCGGTCGTCCGGTAGAGGCCCGGGCCGGTCCGCTCCAGCGGCGCGACGACAAGGCCGCCGCCCTGCCAGGCGGTGACGTCGAACCACTCGGCGTCCGCTGCTGCGTCGGGCGGGTCACGCACGGTGGCTTCGACCTCGCGACCGGCTTGGCCGCCGACCTCCTTCAGCGCAACCTGGGCGCTGACTCCCTCCTGGGTCGGGGTGTAGAGGCCGTAGGCGACCAGCGCCGCCAGGACCGCGGCGCTGCAGAGCGCGGCGCGGCGCAGGAGGGGCGAGCGCTGCGGCGGGATCGGCGCAGAGGTGGGTGCCGATCCAGGCCCCGATCGTCGCCCCGGCGATCGCCGCGGCGAAGCCGACGATCGCCGCTTCGGGGAAGGCCGACTCGGGCCAGGGCAGCGGCATCCAGAGGTGCGACCAGGCCCACTCGGCGGCGAGGCCGACGGTGCCGATCCCGATTCCCGAAACCAGCCCGAAGCGCAGCGGCCGTTCTGGGTCGAGACGAAGAGGGCGACCGCCTCGACCACCGCCGCCTCGACGATGTAGAGCGGGAAGTGGGGCATCGTCTGGCCGAGGGCGGGGCCGATCAGCCAGCGCTAGGCCGCCGCGCAGGAGGATGAAGAAGCCGGCGGCTCCGAGGGCGGCGCCAGGGCCGGCGTAGACCCGGGCGAGAACCAGCCCGACGCCCGCCGCGAGCATCAGCAGCATCGGCTGGAAGATCAGCTGGAACTGGGGGACGCCGAAGTCGAACTCGGCCTGGAAGGTCGAGAGGCCCAGCATCAGGCCGCCGGTGAGGGCGATCGCGCGGGCCATCTTGGTGTGGAGCAGCTCCTCGACCGGGGTCTCGGAGTCGGCGTTCGACCGCATCCCCTCGACCGTGAGCACGGCGATCCCGACCAGGGTCATCGCGGCGCCGCCGATCAGCATCAGGTGGGTCGGGCCCCAGAGCGTCACGTCCTGGCCGAAGAGGCGATGCCAGACGTCGTCGAGCGGGAAAGCCGATCAGCGAGAAGGCGCCGCAGGCGCAGATCAGGACGCCGCCGAGCGGCGCCCACCAGTCGCGGCCGATCCGGATCGCGACCCCGCTGGGGCGCTCGCGGGGGCAGGACCATGGCGAAGAAGCCGGCGCTGAAGATGCCGAAGAGGCCGGCGAGGATGAAGTAGTGGGCGGGGTTGGCGAGCGGCCCGGCGTCGCGGCCGTTGTCGATGTGGAGAGAGATGTCCCAGTACATGCCGAAGAGAGCGGTCAGCAGCGCGACGGTCGCGACCGCCGAAGGGAAGGCGACCCAGCCGGGCATGCCGGAGAGGCGCTCGGCGCGGTCGGCGAGGCGCTGGAGGATCTGGACGCGGCCGCTGCGATGGCCGAAGCCGAGGAAGAGCAGCGCGCAGGTGAGGATCGTGGCGCCGACCGTGGCGATCGCGATCTGCGCAAGCTCGGCTCCCCCCGCGGGAGGGGCGGCTGCGGCAAGCGGTGCGAGCGTTCCGAAGTCGATGTTCATTTGGAAGTCCCTTAAGTGGATTGCCAGAAGCTTGTTCCCTGATAAACGTTACCTCAAACGAGGTTACATTCAGCAAGGTAGAATCGTCACATGGCGAAAAAAGCCGCACCCCAGGCCGATTCCGCTGCCGCGGAGGCAAACCTCACCGTCGAGCAGCTCGCCTACGAGACCGGGATGTCGGTGCGGAACATCCGCAACCACCAGTCGCGGGGCCTGTTGCCGCCGCCGGAGGTGCGGGCTCGAGTCGGCTACTACGGCCCCGAGCACGTCGCCCGCCTGCGCCTGATCCAGGAGATGCAGGGGGAGGGCTTCAAGCTGAGCGCGATCTCACGGCTGATCGGCGAGCACGGGGCCGACGCCGACCGCTTCGTCGGCCTGCGCCAGGCGGTCACCGCCCCCTTCGCCACCGAGGCGCCCGAGGTCTACGACCGCGCCGAGCTGGTCGAGAAGTTCGGCGCCGACGACGACAAGCTGATCGAGAAAGCGAAGAAGCTCGGCCTCCTCGTCGACCTCGGCGACGATCGATTCGAAGCGCCGAGCCCCGCTCTGATCCGCGCCGCCGAGGAAGTCCTGGCGATGGGCATCGAGCTCCCGGCCGCCCTCGCGGCGATCGAGAAACTGAGCCGCAACTCCCAGGCCTCGGCCCGCACCTTCGTCGACCTCTTCGTCGAGAAAGTCTGGAAGCCCTTCGACGAAGCCGGGCGCCCGGAGGAGGGCTGGGACGAGATCATCGCCGCGATCGGCCGCCTCCGACCCCTCGCCTTCGACGCCCTCAACGCCACCTTCCGCCTCACCCTCACCACCGAAATCGAGAAGGCCTTCGGCGAAGTGCTGGAACGGCGCCAGAAAAAGAAGAGATAGCAGGCAGCAGTAGAGCCGACGACCGGACTTGAACCGGTGACCCCTTCATTACGAATGAAGTGCTCTACCAACTGAGCTACGCCGGCGGGCTCCCGGCATTCTAGGAGAGCCTGCGCTTCGGTTCCGTCGCGCCCGGGGGAGATGATCCGCGGGTGGCCAGAGAGCGGGCGCCGAGGCAGCGGGCGGAGAACGAGATCGAGTTCGGGCGGATCGTCGCCTTCAGCGACGGCGTCTTCTCGATCGCGATCACGCTCCTCGTCCTCAACCTCGGAATCGACAAGGGGTTGACCGAAGGGCAGATCGACAACGAGCTCTGGGAACAGCGGGACACCTTCTTCGCCTACGCGATCAGCTTCGCGGTGATCGGGCGCTTCTGGCTCGTCCACCACCGCTTCTTCAGCGAAGTCGAGGCTTTCGACGGGCGGTTGATCGGTCTCAACCTGCTCTACCTCGGTTGGATCGTCCTCATCCCCTTCAGCAGCGAGGTGCTCGGCGAGTACAGCGGCAAGACGCCCGCGGTCGTCCTCTACTCCGTCAACCTCGCGGTCGTCGTCCTGCTCGGGCTGCTGATGGGGGCCGACGCCCGCCGCCGGGGGCTGGTCAAGACCGACGATCGCACCCACCGGGAAAACCAGATCCGCAGCGCCTACATCGCCGGCATCTTCCTGCTCTCGGTGCCGATCGCGTTCCTGGCGCCGAGCGTCGCGCCCTACCTCTGGCTCGTGCTCTTCGTCGATCCCTCGGCACGCCTGGCGGCCCGCGGGGCTAGCCCGGCTGGACCCTGAAGGAGATCGAGCGGCCGGGTTTCGCGCAGCTGATCGACCAGCCCCGGTCGACCACGACTCCCTGGCAGCGGTAGGGGCCGACCGAGCAGCCCCAGCGCGAGGCCCCCGGTGGCGGCTTGCAGTTCGGATTTCGTTCCCATGCCAGCTGGATGGCCGGCGCCGCGGGGGTCTGGGCCCGATCGGTCGAGTCGGCGGTGCTCTCCCCGCCGTCGCCGCAGCCGCCGAGGAGGGCAAGGAGGGCGAGGATCACGAATGGGGTGGCGAGCCGCATCGCCGGGAACCTACCCCGTCCCGCAGACCGGACACTCGGGCTCCTGCACGACCGGCTCGCGTTTCACCTCCATCGTCCTCAGGTCGTAGATGTGGGCGACGCCCTGGGTCGAGGGCTCGGCGAGCCCGGTCAGCAGGTGCAGCACCTCCATCCCGACCTGGCCGCCGATCATCCCGCAGGCCGGGCCGAGCGTCGCCGCCGGGCTCGGTTTCGCCCGCCGCTGCTCGACGGCGATGTCGAACAGCGGGTACTCGCGGCGGTAGCCGATCTCCTGGCAGATGAAGCAGCCCGTCTTGCCCGGGACATAAAGAGGACCAACCCGGGCGATCGGCGGGAAGTGGCTCATCGTGATGTAGGGAATGCCCGCCTTGAAGCAGGCGGCGTTGCACCAGCGCTCGATGTCGTGCGCGGGCCAGTCGGCGGCGTCGATGACGACGTCGGAGCCGGCGATGAACTCGGCGATGTCGGTCTCGCTCTCCAATCGCTGGACGGTGGCGGTGATCTTCGTCCCGGAGTTGAAGGCGAGCAGCCGCTTCGCCGCACACTCCACCTTGAGCTCGCCGATGTCGGCCTCGGTGTAGAGGATCTGCCGGTTGAGGTTGCTGATCTCGACCCGATCCCCGTCGACCAACCACATCTCGCCGACCCCGCAGCAGGCCAGGGCCCAGGCGGCCCAGCCGCCGAGACCGCCGACGCCGAGCACCGACACCTTCGCCTCCCTCAGCCGCTGCTGGCATTCCGAGGGAGTGATCCCGCTCGGGCCGACGTCGCTGAAGTAACGCAGTTGGCGGTCGAACCGTTCCAGTTCAGCGGCGGGGAGGAGCTCGTCGTCTGCCGCGTCCTCGACTACTTCGAGCTCCCCCAACTGCACGATCAGCTCGTCGACCTCCTTGGCCCCGAACTCCGCTCTCAGCTCCTCCACCGAGCGCTCCCCGTTGACGGCAGCGAGCAGCCGCCGTTCCTCCTTGTCCGGCTTCTCGATCCGAATGTCATTATCGGCGCTTGGTCGCAGCAGGTAGACGTCCCCGTCCGGCGTTTCTATCTCCTCGGTCGTCCGCTTGATTCGTGGCCTGCGCAAGTGAGTTCCCCTTCCCCCTGGTTTGCCTCGCAGCGCAGTAGAGACCGTTAAACCAATGGAATAGTTTCCACCTTGAACGCTCAAGTTTTTTAAGGCGGCTATTCCCTATCGACCAGCTCGCCCGCCCGGGCGAAAACGGCATCGATCATCGGCATCGTCAACTTGCCGGTGAAGGTGTTCTGCTGGCTCGGGTGGTAGCAGCCGAGGAGCAGCCAGCGTCCTATCTCCGCCTCGGCTCCGTGTCCGAACTTCGGCCGTGGCCGCGGCACCTCCTCGCCGAGGGCTTTCACTGCGCGCAGGGCTCCATCCCAGCCGAAGGCGCCGAGGGCGACGAGCACCTCGCAGCGCTCCAGCAGCTCCAGCTCGCGCTGCAGGTAGGGGAGGCAGGTGTCCCGCTCTTCGGGCGTCGGTTTGTTGGCGGGAGGAGCACAGCGGACGGTGGCGGTGACGTAGGCGTCTCGCAGCTCGAGCCCGTCCCCGCGCCACTCGGACTCGGGCTGGTTGGCGAAGCCCGTTCGGTGAAGGGCGGCGAAGAGCCAGTCGCCGGAGCGATCGCCGGTGAATATCCGGCCGGTGCGGTTGGCGCCGTGGGCGGCCGGCGCCAGGCCGACGATCCCCACCCGGGCCTGCGGATCGCCAAAGCCCGAGATCGGTCGCGCCCAGTACTCCTCGCCCTGATGGCGGCGGGGTGGATTTGCCGCCTGCGCCTCGCGCCACTCGACCAGTCGCGGGCAGAGGCGGCAGCGGTGGACCTCCTCGGCGAGGGCTGCAAGCGCCTGAACGCTGTCCGAGCTCATAGGCTTCGCCTCTTCCCCATGGCACCAAACCGAATCATGCGCGGGCGCACCGTGCGCCGTGTCCTCCTCCTGGGGGTCCTCGCCACCGTCATCGCCGGGAGCCTCGTCGCCTGCGGCGGCGGCAGCGATTCCGCGATCGACCAGGAGGGGGACGTGGAGGTCTTGAACGAAATCCTCGCCAGGCAGCTGGCGGCGGTCGACGCCTACGGCGAGGTGCTGTCGGCGCTGCGAGGGGCCGACCTTGCAGCCGCCCGCGAGTTCCTTTCCCAGGAACAGGAACACGTCGACGCGACGATGAAGACGCTGCGCGGCCTCGAGGGCGACGCCGACCCACCCGCCGAAACGATCGAGGCGGAGGGTGTGGAGGGGCGCCGGGACGCGCTCGAGTTTCTCTACGAGATGGAAAGCGCGACGATCGACGCCGAGCTCAGCGCCGTCGCCAAACTGACGATCGCCTGGCCGCGGCCGTTGGTGGCCGCGATGGCCGGTAACCAGGCGCAGCGGCTGGTCCTGATCCGCCGCGCGCTCGGCGCGGCGCCGCTGGAAACCATTCCCGAGGCCTTCGAGACCGGCGAGACGCCCGCCCCGCAGGCGATGATGGGGCCGTGACCGGCCCCCTCTACGCGATCGGCCGCTTCTGCTCCCGTCACCACTGGCCGGTGATCGCGGCCTGGATCGTTCTCGCGATCGCCCTCCTCGCCGTCGGCCACGCCGCCGGCAGCAAGACGAGCGAAAACCTCACGCTGCCGGGCACCGACTCGACCAAGGCGACGGAACTGCTCGAAGACGACCTGCCCGAGCAGGCCTACGGCAGCAACCCGTTGGTGCTCGAAGCTCCGCGGGGGAAGCTGACCCAGCCGCAGTACGCCGAAGCGGTGGCTGAAACCGTCAAGGGCCTGAACGGCTTGGGGGAGGTCAACTCCGCGGTCAGCCCGCTCAGCCCCCAGGGGATGGCCTTCCTCAGCAAGGACCAGTCGATCGGCTACATCCCGGTCGTCCTCAACGTCGGTCCGGGCGAAATCGACGAAGAACAGGCGCAGCGGATCCTCAACAAGGCCGAGCCCGCCCGCGCGGCGGGGCTGGAGACGGCCGTCGGCGGCTACGTTGGCCAGCAGCTCTCGAAGCCGGAGACCGAGACCAGCGAGGTGATCGGCCTCGCCGCCGCCGTGGTCATCCTCCTCTTCGCCTTCGGGACGGCGACGGCGATGATGCTGCCGATCCTCTCGGCGGTGATCGGGCTCCTCTGCGCCCTCTCGATCATCCGCCTGCTCGAGCACGTGCTCGAGGTGCCGGGGGTGGCTTTGACCCTGGGGACGATGATCGGGCTCGGGGTCGGCATCGACTACGCGCTCTTCATCGTCACCCGGCACAAACTGCAGCTCGGGGAAGGGATGGAGATGCGCGAGTCGATCGCTCGCGCTACCGCGACCGCAGGGGGTGCGGTCGTCTTCGCCGGCTTCACGGTCGTGATCGCCCTCTGCTCGTTGGCTTTCGCCGGCATCCCGCTCGTCGCCACCCTCGGCTTTACCGCCGCGGTGGCGGTCGTGGTCGCCGTCTTCGCCGCGACGACGCTGTTGCCGGCGATGCTCGGAGCGCTCGGTCCGCGGATCGACTCGCTGCGGGTCAAGCTCGGCAAGACCCATCCGGATGACAAGGAGCCCCACGGTTGGCGACGCTGGGCGGAACGCGTATCCGCCCGCCCCGGAACCGCGACCGTCGTCTCGCTGCTGATCCTTGCCGTCCTCGCGCTGCCGGTTCTCCAACTCGAGCTGGGCCAGAACGACATCAGCGCCCTGCCGAAGGACACGACCTCGCGCCAGGCCTACGACGCCCTCGACAAGGGCTTCGGACCCGGGGTCTACGGCCCGCTGCTGATCGCCTCCGAGTTCTCCTCGCCGGCGGAAGCCAAACAGGTGCTGCCGAGCGTCGAGAAGGAGATCGGGGCGACTGCCGACGTCGCCGCCGTCAGCGAACCGACCCTCGACGAAAAGGGGACCGTCGCTGTCTTCACGGTGATCTCGAAATCCGAGCCATGGGCGGACGAAACGGTCGACCTGGTGGAAGGCCTCAGGACCTCGACCATCCCGAAAGCCCTGCAAGGCACCGAGGCCAGCTCCTATGTCGGCGGCCAGACCGCCGGGTACATCGATCTCGCCAACCAGATCAGCGACAAGCTGCCGCTGATGATCGCGATCGTCGTCGGGCTCAGCTTTCTCGTCCTTCTGATCGCTTTCCGCTCGTTGCTGGTTCCGATCAAGGCGGCGGCGATGAACCTGATCTCGGTTGCCGCTGCCTACGGCGTCGTCACCGCCGTCTTCCAGCTCGGCTGGGGCTCCTCGCTGATCGGCCTCGACCACGCGATTCCGATCGTCAGCTTCGTGCCGCTGCTGATGTTCGCGATCCTCTTCGGGCTCTCGATGGACTACGAGGTCTTCCTTCTGACTCAGATCCGGGAGCACTACGAGAAATACGGCGACGCGCGCCGCGCGGTGGTGGAAGGGGTGGCCAACACCGGTCGCGTCATCACCTCGGCGGCCGCGATCATGGTCTGCGTGTTCACCAGCTTCGTCCTCAGCGGCAATCCGGTCGTGAAGGAGTTCGGGGTCGGGCTGGCGGTGGCGATCGCGATCGACTCGACCCTGGTCCGCTGCCTGCTGGTGCCGGCGGTGATGGTCCTGCTCGGCAAGCACGCCTGGTGGCTGCCTCGCTGGATGGACCGCTGGCTGCCGAAGATCAGCATCGAGGGCGAGGAGTACTTCGCGAAGCGAGACGCGGAAGTGGCACCGGCGCCCGCCGGGGGTAAGTGAGCGGGGATGTTCCCGCTCAACCTGCCCAACGCGCTCACCCTGCTCCGCATCCTCGCCGTGCCGGTGGTGGTCGTCGCCTTGCTGGGCGAGAGCCCGAACGGGGACACCCTCGCCGCCGCCGTTTTCGCCTTGGCCGCCCTCACCGACGGCCTCGACGGCTACTTCGCCCGCTCCCGCGACGCGGTCACGACCTTCGGCAAGCTGATGGACCCGCTCGCCGACAAGCTGCTGATCACCGGGGCCCTCGTCTCGCTGGTCTCGCTCGGCCGGCTCGCCGCCTGGGTGGCGATGGTGATCATCGCCCGCGAGATCGCCGTCACGATCCTCCGCACGATCGCCGCCGAGCGCGGCATCGTCATCGCCGCCAGCTGGCTCGGCAAGCTCAAGACCGTCCTCCAGATCGCCGCCGTGATCGCCCTGATCGCCACCAACCCCGCTCCCCTCGGTGTCGACATCCTCGTCTACATCGCCCTCGCGGTAACCGTCGTCAGCGGCGTCGACTACTTCTTCGGCCTGCGCAAACGGATCGAGGAACTGGAGCGCGAACGGGTGGCAGCGAAGGCGAAAACTGCGGCTTAGCGGTAGGGAGGGACGGGTGTGCCCCTTCCCTCCCTGGGATTTGCGCCAGCTCGCGAATTTCACCGAGTCCGCGACAACCCGTCCAGAAGCCGGGTTCTCGCGGACTCGCGAAATAGCGCCTTTCGGCACCCTCTACCGGTAGCTGGGTCCCTAGGCCGTAGGAGCCTCGAGCCACTCACGCATGGTGACGTGATGACTCTGGTGCTCGCCGTCGCGCAGCTCGGCGCGCAGGTCGCCCAGCGTTCCGTAGCGCTCGGCGACGACGTTGTGGCGGTGGATCGTCTCGAGGTTCTCCTGGCGGGCCATCACGAAGGTCTGCTCGGGCAGGTCGGGGTAGCCCTCGACGACTTGACGGACCATCTCGCGGACGCAGTCCTCGACGAAGCGGGGGTGTTCGTGGGCTTTGACCACCACGGAGCGCTCGTCGGAGCGCTTCATCAGCTCGTAGATCTCCGAGCTCATCGAGCTCTCGACGATCTTCAGCAGCTCCGGCGCCTCGATCCAGGCCGGCCCACCCTCGGGGCAGCCGATGTAAAGCGTGCCGATGCCGCGCTGGTTGTGGGTGGCGACCGGGACCAGCTCGATGATCCGCTCGACCTCCTCATCGCTGAAGCCGTCGGACGCCAGGCGCTCGCGGGCGAGGCCGGCGACGGCTTCCTGCGCGCAGGGGCAGGCGGTCATGCCCTGGGCCTCGACGCCGGTCAGGGTGCGGGTGCCGCGGGCGGAGGCGACGGCGGTGCCGTAGAGGACGTAGATCTCCTGGGTGCTCTTGCCCGTTTCGGGGGTTTTCGTCGTTTCCGGATAGCGGGCAGTGATCGAGACCTCGGCGCGCTCGCCGCCCTGGCGCTCGCGCACCTTCTCGGCGACGTGGGCGGCCAGCACCTCGGCTTTGAAGGCCTCGCCCAGTACGACCTCGTCTATCGCCTCGCCGATGATCTCCTCGAAGCGGGACATGTGGACGCCCGCCTGCTGGGGGTTGAGATCGACGAAGCACTCGAACCCGGCGTAGAAGAGGTTCTCGACACCGTCGGCCTTGACCCGGATCACCTTCTCGACCCCGGTCACGCCAACCCGCGAGAGGCTCACCTGCGTGGCCGGCAAGGCTCCTTGTACGTCGGGGAGGGCGGGGGTGGCGGTCGGCTGACTTGCCATCGGCTAATGAATAGTAAGCGACGAGACATGTCGGGCGTTGCGGAATTTTTTCCGCCTATAATCCGGACGGCGGTCGGAGCTTTGGGGCCGGCCGCCCGGGAATGGGAGAGGGAGCGCGGCGGAGCAGTGACTATCGAACCGTTGGAGACCACGGCTGAGGTCATCGAGCGCAGTGAGGAGGCCAGCCCGATCGGTGAGATCGAGGAGCTTCAGGGCCTGATCACGCTGGGTCGCGAGCGCGGCTATCTCACCTTCGAGCAGATCTCCTCGACACTCGAGGAGATCGAGATCACCAAGGAGCAGGTCACCCAGCTCCACGCCCATCTGGTCGAGCACGGAATCGACGTCATCGCCGAGGACGGGGTCAGCGCTTACAAAGCGCAACGCACCGGCGAGAGCGGCGTGGCGAAAAAAGAAGAGCTCGACCTCACCGTCGAGCCCAGCCTCGACTCCCTGCGCCTCTATCTGCGGGCGATCGGCCAGGTCGATCTGCTGACCGCGACGCAGGAGGTCGAACTGGCGAAACGGATCGAGCGGGGCGACATGCTGGCGAAGCGGCAGATGGTCGAGGCCAACCTACGTCTCGTCGTCTCGATCGCGAAAGGCTATCTGGGCCGCGGGCTGAGCTTCCTCGACTTGATCCAGGAGGGGTCGCTGGGGCTGATCCGAGCGGTGGAGAAGTTCGACTACCGCCGCGGCTACAAGTTCTCCACCTACGCGACCTGGTGGATCCGCCAGGCGGTGACGCGGGCGATCGCGGACAAGGCCCGGACGATCCGCATCCCTGTCCACATGGTCGAGAAGCTGAACCGGGTCGCTCACGTCGAACGGCAGTTGGTGCAGAAGCTGGGTCGCGAGCCCGAGCCGGCGGAGATCGCCGAAGAGCTGCGCTGGCCCGTCTCCGACGTACGGGACATCCTCCGCGTCGCCCAGCTTCCGGTCTCGCTGGAGAAACCGGTGGGGGACGAGGACGAATCCGAGCTGGGGGATTTCGTCGCCGACGACGCCGTGCTCGAGCCCTTCGAGGAAGCGAGCGAGCACCTGCAGAAGGAGGGCGTGAAGAAAGCGTTGGAAGCGCTGCCCGACCGCGAGCGGCGGGTGATCGAACTGCGCTACGGCCTCGCCGGCGCCGAGCCGCTCACCCTGGAGGAAGTCGGTCGCACCTTCGGCGTCACCCGCGAGCGGATCCGCCAGATCGAGAACAACACGCTGAAGAAGCTGAAGCGCCTGCCCGAGGCGCAGATGCTCCGCGAAGCCTCGTAGCTCCTAGCGCGGCTCGAGCACGAAGACGCCGATCTCGCGGTCGAGCTTCGACTCGTAGAACTCCCAGCCGGAGTACTGCTGCATGTGCCGGCGCCAGAGGTCGGCTCGCTCCTCCCCCTCGGCCAGGCGGGATCGCACTTTCACTTTTCTTTTCCCGACCTCGACTTCGGCTTCCGGGTTAGCCCGCAGGTTGAGCGACCAGGCCGGCGTCTTTTCATTGCCGGCGTTGGTGTTGATGACGACGAAGCGCTCGCCGTCGGCGAGGTAGAGGACCGGGGCGGTGCGTTGCTGGCCCGATTTGCGACCGGTGGTGGTCAGCAGCAGGATCGGCGCCTTGCCGAGCTTGCCGCCGATGCGCCCGCGGCTGAGCCGGTAGATCGGCGCGTTCAGCTTGCCGACCAGTCGCAGCCCCGTCGCTCCCAGGGAGTTGGAGAACCTGGACCAGAAGCGATCGCTTGGCATCGCGTGAGTATCCCACCGAGCCGAGCTACAGTGGAGGGCAATGGCCGGGCCCCACCCCTTCCGCCGCGCCGCCGAGAGCAAGGACCTCGACCTGCTCGCGGAGACGCTGCGCGAGGACGTCGTCCTCCACAGCCCCGTCCTCTTTCGCGGCTTCGAAGGCCGGGAGACGGTGAGCGCCGTCCTCACCCACGTCGCCGCCACCCTGGAAGACCTCACCTACACGGACGAGCTGGCCGAGGGGAGCACCGTCGTCCTGCGGTTCGAGGCGAAGGTGGGGGAGCGGGAGCTGGAGGGAATCGACTTTCTCGAGCTCGACGAGGACGGCCGCATCCGTGAGCTGACCGTCTTCATGCGCCCCTTCTCTGCCTTGACTGCGTTCAACGAGCAGATGATGGTCAGGCTCGGGGCCTCCGAAGGCTAGACGGGCGGGATTCGCTCGAGGAGGATGCGTCCTTCTCCATCGGCCTGAACACGAAGCCGATCCCCCGCGACCAGACCTGCGTCCTCGCAAGGCGCCTTCGGAATCGTCATCTGGCGTTTTGGACGCAACAGCACCTGTCGAGTGCTGGCCGATGGGGGAGGCAGGATTCGAACCTGCGTAGGCATAGCCGCTTGATTTACAGTCAAGTCCATTTGACCGCTCTGGCACTCCCCCGCGGTGGGAGAAAGAATTCTATTGAGATGGGCGCGCGAGTAGACGGCTGCTTCCAGGTTGGTTCCTCGCTCGACCTCGAACTCGGAGTACTTTCTCCCTCCAAGGGCCAAAGAGCGAGCGGCCTCCACCAGTCCGGCGGGGATGAACCAGCCGGCCATCGCCAACAAGCACGAAGAGATAGTCGACCTGGGCCGGATCGAATTTCTTCACCTGAACCTTGATCAGCGCGTCGTCCCATTCAGCCATCAGGTCCACATGCGGGCTGTGATTGAAGGGCACCCAGACGGTCGCACCCTTGCTCCCTAGCCACTCCAGTGCCGACATCTCACCGATGTCTCCCTGGACCCGCCTGTTGACCGCCCGCTCGCGCCGGTGTGGGGTGGATGGGGTGACGGTTTTCATGGTGCGATCATGGCAGGTACTGCAGACAGAAACTTACGCAGTCAAAAGACAGCGGCTCCGGCCTGAAAAGATGCCCGCATGCTCAACGACCGCGTAATCGCAATCGCCGGAGTCGGCGGCGGCCTCGGCCCGCTCGTCGCCGAGCGGCTCGCCTCCGCCGGGGCGATCGTCGCCGGCACCGACCGCGACCAGGCCGCCCTCGACGCCCTCGCCGGCGAGCTCGAACTCTCGGCAGACCGCTGGGACGGTCGCACCGCAGACCTTCTCGACGAGGAGGCCACCCGCGCCTGGTGCGCCGCCTTGGTCGAGCGCTTCGGCCGCGTCGACGGGCTCGTCCACCTCGTCGGCGGCTGGCGCGGGGGAGAGCCGCTGCACGAGGCGCCACTCGCCGACTGGGATCTCCTCCACGACCTCCTCGTCCGCACCGTCCAGCACACCACTCGCGCCTTCCACGATCAGATCGCCGCCAGCGGGAACGGGCGCTTCGTCCTCGTCTCCGCCAAGCAGGCGCAGGCGCCGACCAATGCCAACGCCGCCTACGCCGCCGCCAAGGCCGCCGCGGAGGCCTGGACCCTCGCCCTCGCCGACGGCTTCGAGCCCGGCGGCGCGACCGCCAACATCATCGTCGTCGACGCGATCCTCACGCCGCGCATGCGCGAGGAAAACCCGGGGGAGGAGTACCCGACCTTCACCCCGGCGGAGGACATCGCCGCCGCGGTCGCATTCCTCTGCTCAGACGAGGCGAAAAAGATGAACGGGCAGCGCCTCCCGCTTACCATGGGCCGATGAGCGGCCGCAAGGGGCAGAACGACAAGCCCGACGGCAAGATGACGATCGGGGAGTTGGCGCGGCGGACGGGAATGACGATCCGCAACATCCGTGCCCACCAGACCCGCGGCCTGCTCCCGCCGCCCGAGGTCCAGGGCCGCACCGGCTACTACAACCAGGACCACGTCGCGCGGATCGAGCTGACCCGGGAAATGCAGGCCGAGGGCCTCAACCTCGAGGCGATCCGCCGCGTCCTCGAGAGCAGCGAAGGCTCCTCCCGCGAGATGGTCGACTTCGCCCGCGCCGTGCGCGCCCCGTTCGAGGACGAGACGCCGGAAATCTTCACCGCCGAGGAGCTGGCCGCCGCCTGGGGGGTCGAGAGGTTCGAGCCCAAGCTGCTCAGCCGGGTGGAAAAGATGGGAATCCTCCGCCAACTTCCCGACGGCAAGATCGAGGTGATCAGTCCCCGCTTGCAGGGAGCCGGCGCCGCTCTGATCGAGCTCGGCGTCTCCCCGCAGGCCGCGGTGGCAACCGCCGAGTCGCTGCGGCGCGGCTCCGAGCGCGTCGCCCGCACCTTCGTCGAGCTCTTCGTCCGCGAGATCTGGGAGCCGTTCGACAAAGCCGGCCGTCCCGAGGAGGACTGGCCGAAGGTGCGGGAGGCGCTGGACCGGATGCGCCCGCTCGCCTCCGACGCGCTGCTGGCGATGTTCCAGATGACGATGGGCGAGGCGACCGAGAAAGCGGGAGAAAGAACGCTGCGCGACGCGGCCAAGCCGGCGCGCAAAGGCCGCCGGCGGCGCAGCTCCTCTAGCCGCTGATCTTCCGCACGGCTGCTTCCAGTTCGGCCGCCCCGTAAGCGCCCTCGACGCGGTCGCGGATCACTCCCTCGCGGTCGACGAGGAACGTCCACGGCTCGGTGGGGAGGTTGTAAGCGCGCATCTGCGGCCGCACCCCCTTGCCGGGGTCGTTCTCGTTGTAGACCTCCATGTGGATGAAGTCGACCTTGCCGTCATAGGAGTCGGAGACCTGCTGGGCGATGTCGACGACCGGGCCGCAGACCCGGCTCTGGCAGAACGCCGGCGTTGCGAAGACCAGCACCACCGGCCGCTTGCCGGCGGCGTCCGCGAAGTCCACCTCGTGCATCTGGTCGGGCGGGATCCGGGTGTCGATCTTCGCCAGATCGCCGCCGACCTCGTCCTCGGTCGGGGTGTGGACGGCCGGCGCCTTCTCTCCGACTGCTGGCACTTTCGGCCACTGCCCGACCACCGGGCTCGGAACCCGCGAAACCTCGAGCCCGTTCTCGCCCTTGAGCATCGCGATCCCCACCCAGGAGCCGCGCCGGTCGAAGTCGATCTTGGGGACGACGTAGACGGTCGACGCCTCTCCGGGCCCCTGGGTCCGCGAGCGGTAGGCGGGCTTCGTCTCCAGCGAGGAGACCCGCGCCGGCAGCGGCCCCACCACCGGCGAGCGTTCGTCCTTGGCGAAGTAGAGCGCGACGTCGGCGTCGTCGATCTGCTCCTGGCCCCGGGTGAAGACGCCGAACGGATACCGGTTCTCGCCGACGTCGAAGACCTGCGCCGCCGGCGCGATCACCAGCTTCGTCGGCTTCGCCCCGGAGTCGCGCAGCAGCTCTGCGATCGTCTTCCCCTTCGCCGCGGGGAACTCGGTCGTCGCGGGTGCGGGACGGGAGGAGTCATCCGAGCCCCCGCAGCCGGTTGCGGCAACGGCAAGAACGAAGACGAAGAGGCAGGAGAGGCGGAGAAGCGGGGCGCGCACTTCCGGGCAAGCTACAGGGTGCGCTGGCCCGCCACTTCTCAAAGTGGGAAAGCCGGGGGGGAGCAAGTGCACGGAAAAGACACGCCCCGGAACGCCCCGGAACCTATGATTCGTGGTCGCTGTCCATTCGAAGGGGAGGCTCCGATGCCAGGGAAGAAGCTCGTGATGTCGTTCGTCATTGCCACCGCGCTGCTGGGGGCGGTCCCGTCGATCGCCGCGGAAGCGACGCCTGAGAGCTACAAGGAAGCCGTCGAACCGATCTGCAAGTCGAACACGGAAGCGAACGAAAAGATCCTCAAAGGCGTGCGGGAAAAGGTCAAGGCCGGAAAGCTCGATGCCGCCTCGAAGCAGTTCTTGGCCGCCGCCCGCGCTCTGAAGCGGACCCGGGCGCAGCTCCTGCAGGTTCCGAAGCCGACCGCGGACGCGACCCGGCTGACCAAATGGCTGGGCTATGTGAAGACCGAGATCCAGCTCTTCGAAGCGGTCGCCAAAAAGCTCGCCAAGGATGAAGAGACGAGCGCGCAGAAGATGGTGGTGCGCCTGATCAGCAACGCGCGGCAGGCGAACAACCAGGTGCTCGACTACGAATTCCGCTACTGCAAGTTCCAGCCCTCGAAGTTCATCTAGAATCATCCTGAGCGCACGGCTTCACAGGGGGGCCGGCCCGCCCGGATAGCTCAGTTGGTAGAGCACTTCCATGGTAAGGAAGGGGTCACGAGTTCGAGTCTCGTTCCGGGCTTTTCTGGCTGTTTGGCCAACCCTCTCCTCCCTCGATAGGCTGCCGTCGTGGACTTCGCCCTGACCGACGAGCAGAACGATTTCGTCGACGCGATCCGGGACTTCTGTGACCGCGAGTGCGGGACGCAGGACCAGCGCGAGCGGCTGACCGACGGCTACAGCGAGCACCACAACTTCGACATCTACAGGCAGATGGCGGAGCTGGGGTGGCTCGGGGTGACGATTCCGGAGAGCTACGGCGGTTCCGGCGGCACCATGCTCGACGCCTGCCTGTTCATGGAGGAGACCTCGCGCGGGTTGGCCCCGATCGGCGGTTACGCGACGACGCTGATCGTCGCCGGCGCCACCCAGCGTTTTGGCAGCGAGGCCCAGAAGGAGAAAATCCTCGGCGGGATCGCCTCCGGCGCGGTCGAGGCGATCGCGATGACCGAGCCCGAGGCGGGCTCCGACGTCGGCGCCCTCTCCTGCAAGGCCGAGCCGGTCGACGGCGGCTTCGTCATCAACGGCCAGAAGGTCTTCTGCTCCAACGCCCACATCGCCGACCACGTGCTGGTCGTCTGCCGCACCACTCGCGGCGGCAGCAAGCACGAGGGCATGACGATGATCTGGGTCCCGCGAGAGGCCGAGGGGATGGAGATCGTCCCGATCGAGACGATGGGCGGGCGCGAGACCAACCACCTCTACTTCACCGACTGCGCCGCGCCGGAGGACGGTGTCCTCGGCGCGGTCGACCAGGGCTGGATGCAGCTGATGGCGGGGCTCAACGTCGAGCGACTGATCCTCGCCGCGACGATGCTGGGGATCGCCCAGCGGGCCTTCGACGATCTCCTCCTCTACGTCAAGGAGCGGCGCCAGTTCGACCGCCCGATCGGCTCTTTCCAGGCGCTCCAACACCGGATCGCCGACCTCGCCACCGACCTGCAGGCGGCGCGGCTGATGACCCACTGGGTCGCCAGCCTGGTCGACGAGGACCCCGACCGGATGCTGCCCCAACAGGCCTCGATGGTGAAGCTCTTCGTCACCGAGGTCGCCAAGCGCACGACCCTCGAGGGGATGCAGATGATGGGCGGCTACGGCTACTCCTCCGAGTACGACATGGAGCGGCTCGTCCGCACCTCGCTGGTCTCGACCATCTACGGCGGGACCTCCGAGATTCAGCGCAACATCGTCGCGAAGACGCTGGGGCTCTAGAGCGGCCCCACCACCAAAGACCCTCAGGCAGGGGCGGGCATCTTGCCGCAGTCGACCAGGGCGGGTTCGCCGATGTGGAAGCCCTGCGCGTAGTCGACCTCGAAGGCCCGAACCATCGCCAGGGTCTCGGCGTCCTCGACCCCCTCGGCGACCGTCTCCTGTCCGAAGGCCTTCGCGAACTGGACCATCGCCTGGACGAGGCGCTGGTCGGTGGGGGAGGAGGAGAGCTCACGGACGAACTCGATGTCGATCTTCAGGTGCTGGATCGGCAGATCTTTGAGGTAGCTGAACGAGCTGAAGCCGGTGCCGAAGTCGTCGAGCCCCAGCCCGCAGCCCATCTCCGTCACCGCTCGGGCGAATACACGCGCGTGCTCCATGTTCGAGATCGCCGCCGTCTCGGTGATCTCGAAGTCGAGCCACGCGGGGTTGAGCCCAGCGGCGATCGCCGCCTCCACGTCCTCGATCAGCCGCGGGTCCGAGAGCGAGGCGCCGCTGACGTTGACCGCGATCGGCTGCGAGCGGCCAGCCATCTCGATCGCCTTCGCCAGGACCACGCGGTCGATCTCCGCGATCAGCCCCAGGCGCTCGGCCGTGGGCAGGAACGACGAAGGCGGAATCACGTCGTCGTTCTCGTCAAGCATCCGCACCAGCAGCTCCTCCCGGGCCACGCACTGCTTGCGAAGGTCGAAGATCGGCTGCGCGTAGACGACGAGCCGTTCCTGATCGAGGGCGTCGCGGATGCGGTCGGCCCAGGTCAGCTTCAGGTTCGGACCGCTGGCGGCGTTGACCGCGCGGCCGCCGCCCTGCTCCTTGGCTTCGCAGAGGGCGATGTCGGCGGCGATCATCAGGCCTTCGGCCGAGACCGCCTCGCCGGTGCCGCCGAAGGTCGCGATCCCGACGCTCGCCCCGACCGCGGGCTTGCCGCGCTCGCGCACCAGTGCGATCAGCCGCTCGGCGGTGGCCATCGCTTGGCGCGGCGTCGCCCGCTGCAGGAGCAGGGCGAATTCGTCGGCGCAGATCCGCGCCGGCAGGTCGTCGGCCCGCGACTCGTCGCGCAGCGTCGCCCCCACCGTCTCCAGCAACCGATCCCCCGCTTCGTGCCCGAGCGAATCGTTGACCAGGTGGAAGGAATCTATGTCGAGCAGCAGCAGTGCCCCGACCTGCTCGCGATGGAGCGGGTCGAGGATCCGTTCTTCGACTGCTTCGACAAAGCTGTCTCTGTCGTAGAGACCGCGGCTTTCAACCGCTTCGTGCACGATGGCCCCCTGGGTGCCCACAAGGTTTGGTTGAAAAACGACTTTACAAAGAATTGGGTATTTCGTGTGAGGCTTCGTTCGACTGGGCGTCGGCTCGCAGTCCCTGCCGGTCACATGGCGCTATCCTTGCCGCAGCCTCGTGCCTCGGCCCGGGGTTTTTCTTCTGTAACGACTGACCTCAGGCACGGAACGAGGGAGAAGATGGCTCGCGGAGATGTCCGCATCGCGGTGACGATGGCTTGCGAAGAGTGCAAGCGACGGAATTATCAGACGAATAAGTCGCGGCGGAACTCGCCGGACCGGATCGAGATGCGCAAGTTCTGTCGCTGGTGTGGTCATCACACCCCTCATAAGGAGACCCGGTAGCCCCCAATGGCCAAGACCCGCGCACAGCGCAAGGCCGAGCGTCGGGCTCGGGAAGCTGAAGAGCGGAAACGCTCCGGTGGGCACGACAGTCCTTCCGAGGCCCAGCACGACACGCAGGTACCGGTCTCGGGCGAGGTAGCCGAGGCCGAGGCGGTCGAGATGGGAATCGCCGCCGGCGCCCCTGAGTCCCAGCTCGAGACGCCGGACGCGCCGAAGCCCCGATCCGCCCGCCGCGCCGAAGCAAGAGCGGCCAAGGAAGCGGAAAAGCGCAAGCGCGAGGACCAGAAGCGGCGCGAGAGCGAGCAGCTCGCCAAGAAGCAGAAACAGGCGAAAGCCGAACGGCAGCGCTCCGGTTTCATCGGCTTCCTCATATCCTGTTGGCAAGAGCTGAAGAAAGTCCAGTGGCCGGACCGTGACACCCTGGTCCAGGCCACCGCGGTGACCATCCTCTTCGTCGCAGTCGCAGCTGCCTATCTCGGCGCGCTGGATGCGGTCTTCAGTGAGTTCATCAAGCTGATCCTCTAAACGGGATCCCAAACAAAGGCTTTCTCAGATGTATCGCTGGTACGTGATCAACACCTATTCCGGGCACGAGAACAAGGTCAAGCACAACCTCGAGCACCGGGTGGAGACGATGAGTCAGAACCGCAACGTGCGTCAGGTCGTCGTCCCGACCGAGCAGGTCTCGGAACTGAACAAAGACGGGCAGAAAGAAACCAAGGACAAACGAACGATGCCCGGCTACGTCCTCGTCAACATGGAGATGACCGACGACTCCTGGAACTTGGTCAAAAACACGCCCGGGGTCACCGGTTTCGTCGGAGCGGAACGCAACAAGCCGGTGCCGCTTTCCAAACCCGAGGTCGACCGCCTGCTCCACCGCGAGATCGCCGAGCGCCCCCGCACCCAGGCGCAGTTCGCGATCGGCGAATCGGTCAAAGTCATCTCCGGTCCGCTCTCCGACTTCTCCGGCGAGATCGCCGAGATCAACGAGGATGCGGCGAAACTCAAGGTTTTGGTCTCGATCTTCGGCCGGGAGACCCCGGTCGAGGTCGGCTACGACCAGGTCAAGAAGATCTAGGTCTTAAAGACCGCTACCCTCTCGAACCCTCCTCATGGCGAAGAAAGTCCTCACCCTCATCAAGCTGCAGATCCAGGCCGGCAACGCGAACCCCGCCCCGCCGGTCGGCCCCGCGCTGGGTCAGCACGGCGTCAACATCATGGACTTCTGCAAAGCGTTCAACGCGCAGACGCAGGGTGAGGGCGGGACGATCATCCCGGTGGAGATCACCGTCTACGAGGATCGCTCCTTCACCTTCATCACGAAGACGCCGCCCGCCGCGGTCCTGATCAAGGAAGCGATCAGAATTCCGAAGGGCTCGGGCGAGCCCCACGTCAACAAGGTGGGGACGATCTCCGACGCTCAGATCCAGGAGATCGCCGAACGGAAGATGCCCGACCTCAACGCCAACGACATCGACGCCGCGAAGAAGATCATCGCCGGCACCGCCCGCTCGATGGGCGTCAACGTCGCCTAGGAGACTTCAATGGCCCACGGCAAGCGATACCGCCAGCAGTACGAGAAAGTCGAGCGCGACCGCGCCTACCCGCCGGCCGAGGCGATCGCCCTGGTCAAGGACACGGCGAGCACCAAATTCGACGAGACCGTCGAGCTGCACATCCTCCTCGGTGTCAACGTCCGTCACGCCGACGAGCAGCTGCGCGGCACCCTCGCGCTGCCGCACGGGCTCGGCAAGGACGTCACCGTCGCCGTCTTCGCCCAGGGTCAGCAGGCCCGCGATGCGGAGGCAGCCGGCGCCGACTTCGTCGGTGGCCAGGACCTGGTCGAGAAAGTCCAGGAGGGCTGGACCGACTTCGACGTCGCGATCTCGACCCCCGAGATGATGAAAGGGGTAGGTCAGCTCGGTCGGGTTCTCGGCCCCCAGGGCAAGATGCCGAACCCCAAGGTCGGCACCGTCACCGACGATGTCCAGAAGGCCGTCAACGACTCCAAATCCGGCAAAGTCGAATACCGCACCGACCGCCAGGCGATCGTCCACATGGCGATCGGAAAGGCCAGCTTCGACGAGGACAAACTGCTCGAGAACTACCAGGCCGTGATCGAGGAGATCCAGCGCGCCAAGCCCTCCTCCTCAAAGGGCAAATACATTCTCTCCGCCACCCTGGCGACGACGATGGGCCCGGGCGTCCGGGTCGACGCCGGCGCCAAAGCCGCGGACCGCGAAGCGGTCGCCGTCGGCGCGGGGGAGACCGCAGAGGAGCCGGCGACCGCTTAAACTGCGTCGCCGCTAACCGCAGACCACCGGCAGGGCGGTAGCCCGCAAGCCCGGTGCAGGTGAGACGATGAACCGCGAGGAAAAGTCACAAGCCATAAAAGAGATTGCCGCCGAGATCGAGGGATCTGAGGCGATCTTCGCTGTCGACTATCGCGGCATCAGCGTTCCGCAGGCCGCCGAGCTGCGCGCAAAACTGCGCGAAGCCGACGCCAGCTTCCGCATCGTCAAGAACCGGTTGACGAAAATCGCCGCCGACCAGGCAGGCGAGGAACGGCTGGCGGAGCTGCTGCAGGGCCCGACCGCGCTCACCTTCGTCCGCGGCGACACCGCCCAGGCCGCGAAGGCGATCACGACCTTCAACAAAGAGCACGAAGTCCTCACCTACAAGGGTGGCTTCATGGAGGCGACTTCGCTCGACGAACTCGCCTTCAAATCGATCGCCAAATTGCCCGGCCGCGAAGTGCTCAACGGCCAGCTGGCCGGAGTCGTCGCCAGCCCGATCACCGGCCTGGTACGCGGCCTCGGCTCGATGATCCAAGGCCTGGCGCTGCAGCTCGGTCAGATCGCCGAGAAAGGCTTGGTCAGCGGTGAGGCTCCGGCAGCTGAGGAGGCGCCTACCGAGAGCGAGAAAGCGGAGGAGGCTTCCGAGGAGGAGGCCCCGACCGAGGCTTCAAGTGGAAATGAGCCGCCGGCCGATCAGGCCGATGCTCCGGACGACGAGCCGGAGGCGGCGGAGACTTCAGATCAAGATTCAAACGAGGAAGAGGGGTAGCGACGCATGGCAACCAAAACTTCAACCGAGGACTGGATCGAGGAGCTGAAAAGCATCTCGGTGCTCGAGCTCTCCGAGCGGATCAAAGCGCTCGAGGAGGAGTTCGGAGTCTCCGCTACGGCCGTTGCGGCCGCTGCACCGGCTGCTGCCGGCGGCGGCGGCGGTGGCGACGAGGGCGGCGCCGAAGAGTCCTCGACCGTCGACGTCATCCTCAAAGAGGTCGGCGGCCAGAAAGTTCCCGTCATCAAGGTGGTTCGTTCGGCGACCGGGCTCGGCCTCAAAGAGGCCAAGGCGCTCGTCAACGAGGCTCCGAAAGCGATCAAAGAGGGCGTCGACCGCGATGAGGCCGACAAACTCAAAGCTGAGCTGGAGGAGGCCGGGGCTACGGTCGAGCTTTCGTAAGAGCTCGTTCCGTACCCGCGGATCCCGCCTGGGGAGCCAATCTTGAAGGCGGGTGCGTCGGTGTGTTATTTTCCGCCGTCGCGCCCAATTTGAGTTCCCCTGCCCAGATTTGCGCAGTATCCACGTCCCTCTGACCGTCCGAGGAGTCGCCGACTTGGCACGTTCCAACGCTGCCCCCGTAACCCGTAGGAGCTTTTCCCGCCTAGACAACCCTCTCGAGGTTCCACACCTGATCGATATCCAGCGTCGTTCCTTCGAGGAACTGACGGATCCGAAACAGGGTGGCCTGCGAGAGACGATCAACGACATATCCCCGATCGAGGACTACACGGGGAACCTGCAGATCGTCTTTGGCGATTTCAAATTCGAGGATCCGCCGCACACCATCGAGGAGTGCCGCGAGAAGGACATGACGTTCTCCCGGCCGCTGACCGCGACCGTCGCCTTCCAGAACAAGGAGACGGGTGAGATCCGCGAGCAGGCCGTTTTCATGGGCGACTTCCCGTGGATGACCGAGCGCGGGACCTTCATCATCAACGGCACCGAGCGCGTCGTCGTCACCCAGCTCGTGCGCTCGCCGGGGGCCTACGTGATGGCCCCGAAGGACCCCGAAAAGCAGGTCTTCATCGCCAACCTGATGCCGGCCCGCGGCTCCTGGCTGGAGCTCGAAGTCGACAAAAAAGGCAAAGTCTTCGTCCGCATCGACCGCAAGCGCAAACTCCCGGTCACGGTCCTGCTGCGCGCGATGGGCTACGTCGAGGACCAGCAGCTCCTCGACATGTTCGACAACTCGGTCTACATCCGCCACACGATCGAGGCGGACACCGAGGCGACCCGGACCGAAGAGGGCGCCCTGATCGAGCTGTTCAAAAAGCAGCGGCCGGGCGAGCCGCCCTCGGTCAACGCCGCGAAGGCCCTGCTCGAGCAGCTCTTCTTCGACCCCAAGCGCTACGACCTCACCAGGGTCGGTCGCTACAAGCTCAACGCCCGCCTCGACCTCGACATCGACCTCGAGACCCGGGTCCTCACCCACGACGACATCATCGCCCTCGTCAAGGAGCTGACCTCGCTGCCGAAACTGCTCGGCATCCCGGAGGAGATCGACGAGGAGAACCCGATCAAAGACTATGCCGCGGAGGCGATCACCTACCCGCGCAAGCCGGTCTACGAGCACCTCGACGAGTACGAGCATTTCGGCAACCGCCGCCTGCGCACCGTCGGTGAGCTGATCCAGGAGGCCTTCCGGATCGGCCTCTACCGGATGGAGCGTGTGGTCCGCGAGCGCCTCACCACCGAGGACTCCGACGCGATCACCCCGCAGACGATCATCAACATCCGCCCGGTCGTGGCGGCGATGAAGGAGTTCTTCGGCTCCTCGCAGCTGTCGCAG
>CAWHSU010000003.1:0-170495 GCA_963832085.1 uncultured Actinomycetes bacterium
GCTGGGCCCCGGCCAGCGGGTCGAGCCACTCGGCCGGTAGCACCGCCGGCATCCGGCCGGGGTAGTTCGGGACCAGGCGTTTGGCCAACGCCGCCGAAGGACGGTTTTCGATCGCCGGGCGCAGGTCGTCGAGGGTCATTGCCAGGCCGAGGCTGGGAGCGATCTGGAAGTCGGCGGCGTTCAGCTGCTCGCCGTTCAGCACCCCGCTCTCCACGTAGGCGTCGACTTTGTCGAGCAGCGCCGGCAGCGCCTCGATCGCCGTGCGCGCGTTCTCGTCGCTGGCTTCGTTGAAGCGGGCCGAGAGGGCGACGATCGGGGCGGCGGTCTTCACCGCCAGGCCGATCGGCATCCCGATCTTCGCTCCCTCCGAGTAGCCGCGCAGCGGCTTGCGGTCCTTCTTCATCCCCCACCAGAGGATCTGGCGGACGGGGTGCTGCAGCTCCTCGTCGCCGAAGCGCTCCGCCTCCTCGACTTTGGCGCGCTGCTCGGGATCGGCGGGGAACAGCGCCGGCTCGGGGCGCAGGCGCTCGAGCTCCCGGGCGATCTGGCGCGAGCCCTGGACCTTGGCGCCGTCGATCTTCAGGGCCGGCACGGTGACGCCGGGAAAGCCGACCGCTCGCAGCACCCCCTTGGAGATCACCGGCAGCAGGTCGGTGCGCTTGTAGGCGATGCCCTTGTGCTCGAGCATCAGCTCGACGGCGATGCTCGGGTGCGAGGCGGGAATGACGTATAGGCGTGCGTTCATCGGGCGATCCTAAGCGGAATCGGCCTCGTTTGGCTACCCAGCCAGTCGCGGGTCGCGATAATCGCTCCATGCTGCTCGCGGCTGACGTCGGCAACACGCAGACCCACCTGGGTGTCTTCGAGGACGAGCGCCTGGTCGAGCACTGGCGCTTCCAGACCCGCTCGGGGGCGACCGGGGACGAGCTGGCCGAGCGGATCGCCGGCCTCTTCTCGCTCTGCGGGATGTCGTTCGACGACGTCGATTCCGTCTGCGTCTCCTCGGTGGTGCCGCCGCTGGGCAGCCAGTTCGAGCAGCTCTCGCAGCGCTACCTCGACGCCGAGTGCCTGACGATCGGCCCCGGGCTCAAGACCGGGATGCCGATTCGGATCGAGAACCCGCTCGAGGTCGGCGCCGACCGCCTCGTCAACGCGATCGCCGCCTACGACCGCTTCGGCACGGCCTGCGTCTCGGTCGACTTCGGCACCGGGATCAACATCGACTGCGTCTCGGCCGAGGGCGAGTACCTCGGTGGCGCGATCGGGCCCGGCCTCGCACCCTCGCTCAGCGCCCTGATCGAACGGGCGGCCCGGATCACGCGGCTGGACCTCGAAGAGCCGCAGGAAGCGATCGGCCGCTCGACCCGGGCGGCGATCAACTCCGGCTTCATCTTCGGCTTCGCCGGCCTGATCGACGGCATCGTCAGGCGGATCGAAGAGGAACTGCCGAACCCGCGCCTGCTCGCCACCGGCGGCTACGCCTCGGTCGTCGTCCCCTTCACCGAGACGATCGACGAGGTCGACGACCTGCTGACCCTGAAAGGGCTGCGGCTGATCCATGAGCGCAACCGCTGAGAAAGCAGGGTTTCGCCCGGCGCTGACCGACCCCTTCGAGATCGGCGGCGTCCCGATCGCCAACCGGGTCCTGCTGGCGCCGCTGGCGGGGATCGGCAACTGGTTCGTGCGCATGCAGGCAAAGCGCCACGGCGCCGGCCTGGCGGTCTCGGAGATGGTCTCCAGCTTCGCCCTCCACTACCGCAACGAGCGCACCCTGCGGGAGCTGCTGCGGATCCATCCCGACGAGCACCCGGTCTCGATCCAGCTCTTCGGCCATGACGCCGAGGTGATGCGCTCCGGAGCCGAAATCGTCGCCGAGGCGGGCGCCGACCTGATCGACATCAACATGGGCTGCCCGGTGCCGAAGGTGCGCCGCACCGGGGCAGGCGCCCAGCTGCTGCGCGACCCCGAGCTCGCCCTCGCCCTCGCTCGCGGCGCCGCCGAGGGCAGCGGCCTACCGGTGACGGTGAAGCTGCGCTCGGGGATCGAGGCCGGCGACCGCTCCGGCTTCGATCTGGCGATCCGCCTGGTCGAGGAGGCGGGGGTCGCCGCGATCGCCTTCCACCCCCGCGCTGCGACCAAAGGCCACAAGGGCAAGGCGGACTACGACCTCACCCGCGAGCTGGTCGAACGGGTGGACGTTCCGGTGATCGTCTCCGGCGGCCTCTCCAGCGCCGCGGCGGCCCGCCGCGCCTACGAGGAGTCCGGCGCCGACGCGGTGATGATCGCCCGCGGCTCGTTCGGCAACCCGTGGGTCTTCGAAGAGCTGACCGGGCGCCGGATGGAGCCACCGAGCCGCGAGGAGGTCGTCGCCGAGTGGCTCTGGGTAGTCGACCGCGCCGAGGAGCATCTGGGGGCCGAGCGGGCGGCGCGCTACCTGCGCAAATTCCACCCCTGGTACGTGGAGCGCCTGGAGGCGCCGAAAGAGCTCTTCCTCGAGCTCCAGCACAGCGCCGATCTGGCTCGGACGCGGGAGCTGATCGCCCCTCTCGCCGCCCCTGCGGCAGTCGCCTGAGACCCCCCTTTGGCCAGGCAGCCACCCTCGCTATAATCGCGCGCTCCCTGCCCGGGTGTGCCGCCGTCCGTTGGGCGCATCAGGGCATTTTTTTAGGTCCCAGGAGAGCGGTCAGGCTCCTTTTTCCAAATCCAAAGCGAGGTCGTTCAAGTGCGTCAGGCCGTCATTACCCCCGAGGGGCTGGAAAAGCTGAAAGAGGAAATCGAGTTCCTCTCGACGACCAAACGCCGGGAGGTCGCGGCCCGGATCAAAGAAGCGCGCGAATTCGGCGACATCTCCGAGAACGCCGAATACGACGACGCCAAGAACGAACAGGCCCTGCTCGAGGCGCGGATCGCCCAGCTGGAAGAGAAGCTGCGGCGCGCCCAGGTGATCGACGAGAAGTCGCTCAGCACCGACGAGGTCGGTTTCGGCTCGATCGTCCACGTCAAAGACCAGAAGAGCGGCGACTCGCAGAAATTCCAGATCGTCGGCTCCACCGAGGCGAACCCGCTCGAGCACAAGCTCTCGAACGAGTCGCCGATCGGCAAAGCCCTGATCGGGAAAAAGCGCAACGACGTCGTCACGGTCGAGGTCCCGCGGGGGCCGAAGAAAAAACTGAAAATCACCAAGATTGAGAAAGCTCGCTGAGGCTCGTTAGGCTCGCCCCTCGATGAGCGGGCCCAACCCCCAAGAGGAGCAGCAGGACCTCTCCCAGGTCCTCGAGGATCGCCGCGAGAAGCTGGAGCGGATCCGCGAGGCGGGGATCGAGCCGTTTCCGCACGAGTTCTCCAGCCGCGAGGACATCGCCGAGGTGCGGGCGGCGCACCAGGGCCTGGCGGCGGGGATGGAGACCGACTCCCGTCACCGCGTCGCCGGGCGGATCGTCGCCCGCCGCGGTCACGGCAAGGCCTGCTTCCTCGACGTCCGCGACGGCAGCGGCCAGATCCAGCTGCACGCGCGCAAGGACGTGCTCGGCGACGAGGCCTATGAGCTCCTCGTCGACCTCGACCTCGGCGACATCGTCGGCGCCGAGGGGACGGCGATGGCGACCCGGCGGGGGGGCGAGCTCTCGCTGGCGATCGACCACTGGCGCCTCCTGGCCAAGAGCCTGCGCCCGCCGCCCGACAAGTTCCACGGCCTCGAGGACACCGAGACCCGCTTCCGCCGCCGCGAGCTCGACCTGATCGCCAACGAGGAGAGCCGGCGCACCTTCCGCCTCCGCGCCCGCACGATCTCCGAGATCCGCCGCTGGTTCGACGAGCACGGCTTCGTCGAGGTCGAGACGCCGGTCCTGCAGCCGCTCTACGGCGGCGCCCTCGCCCGTCCCTTCACCACCCATCACAACGCCCTCGACCGCGACCTCTACCTGCGGATCGCGACCGAGCTCTACCTCAAGCGCCTCGTCGTCGGGGGCATCGACCGCGTCTACGAGCTCGGCAAGGACTTTCGCAACGAGGGGGTCTCGCACAAGCACAACCCCGAGTTCACGATGCTGGAGTGGTACGAGGCCTACGCCGACTACGAGAAGACCGCGCACGACCTCGAGCGCGTCGTCGCCGAGGTCGCCGAGCGGGTCCTGGGAACCACGAAGGTTCAGCGCGGCGAGACCGAGATCGACTTCGCGCCGCCCTGGCGGCGGATCACCCTGCGCGAGGCGATCCTCGAGCGCTCCGGGATCGACATCGCCGAGCACCCGACCCGGGAGGCGCTGGCAAAGGCGATGGGGACCGAGCCCGACCCGGCCGAGGGCTGGGGCAAGCTCGTCAACGGGCTGCTCTCGCGCGACGTCGAGCCGGGGCTGATCCAGCCCACCTTCATCCTCGACTACCCGGTCGAGCTCTCGCCCTTCGCCAAGCGCCACCGCTCCGGGGAGGGGCTGGTCGAGCGCTGGGAGGCCTTCGTCGGCGGCGTCGAGATCGCCAACTCCTTCACCGAGCTGAACGATCCCGACGAGCAGCGGCGGCGTTTCGAACAGCAGGCGGTGGAGGTCGCGCGGGGCGACGAGGAGGCGCAGCCCTTCGACGAGACCTACGTCGAAGCGCTCGAACAAGGGATGCCGCCGACCGGGGGCGTGGGGGTCGGGATCGACCGATTGGTGATGATGTTCACCGGCGCCAAGAGCCTGCGAGAAGTCCTGCTCTTCCCCGCGATGCGCACGTAATCGCTCCGAACGTGCCAAGTTCTGCGTGAAATCTCGCTCTTAGCGTGCTCAAGCGCTCAGAAGCCGGACATCTCTCCCCGGTAGAGTTATGGGACAGATGGATGCCTCCCGATAGGGAGCAAGGCATTCGGCGGTACAAACCCGGGTTGTCCCGGGTTGGAACCAGGAAGAGGTCTGCATTGTTCGAGCGATTCACTGAGAGGGCTCGCCAGGTCGTCGTCCTAGCGCAGGAGGAGGCCCGGACGCTCAAGCACAACTACATCGGCACCGAGCACATCCTGCTCGGGCTTCTGCGTGAGGAGGAGGGGCTGGCCGCCCGCGTCCTCGAGTCGCTGGACATCACGGTGGAACGCGTTCGCTCGCAGGTGGTGCGCATCGTCGGCTCGGGCGAGGAGGTCACCTCCGGCCAGATTCCGTTCACCCCGCGCGCCAAGAAGGTGCTGGAGCTGGCGCTGCGCGAGGCGCTCTCGCTCGGCCACAACTACATCGGCACCGAGCACATCCTGCTCGGCCTGGTGCGCGAGAACGAGGGCGTCGCCGCCCGCATCCTGCTCGACTTCGACGCCGACTCCGACAAGATCCGCAACGAGGTGATCCGGATGCTCTCCGGTCCCGGCGGACGTCGCCAGGGCGCCGGCGCGGGCGCCGGTGGCGGCGAGGGCAAAAAGTCTTCGAAACTGCTCGACCAGTTCGGGCGCAACCTCACCCGCCTCGCCGAGGAGGGCAAGCTCGACCCGGTGATCGGTCGCGAGACCGAGATCGAGCGGATCATGCAGATCCTCTCCCGCCGGACCAAGAACAACCCGGTGTTGCTGGGCGAGCCGGGCGTCGGCAAGACCGCCGTCGTCGAGGGCCTGGCGGCGCGGATCAACAAAGGCGAGGTGCCGGAGCTGCTGAAGAACAAGCAGATCTACACCCTCGACCTGGCTGCGCTGGTCGCCGGCTCCAAGTACCGCGGCGAGTTCGAGGAGCGCCTGAAGAAGGTGATGAAAGAGATCACCCAGCGCGGCGACATCATCCTCTTCATCGACGAGCTCCACAACCTGGTCGGTGCCGGCGCCGCCGAGGGTGCGATCGACGCCGCTTCGATCCTCAAGCCGGCCCTCGCCCGCGGCGAGCTGCAGACGATCGGGGCCACCACCCTCGACGAGTACCGCAAGTACCTCGAGCGCGATTCCGCCCTGGAGCGCCGCTTCGCCCAGATCAGGGTCGACCAGCCCTCGCCCGAGGACACGGTCCGGATCCTCGAGGGGCTGCGCGAGCGCTACGAACAGCACCACAAGGTGACGATTCGCGACGACGCCCTCGAGGCCGCCGCCGAGCTCGCCGACCGCTACATCTCCGACCGCTTCCTGCCCGACAAGGCGATCGACCTGATCGACGAGGCCGGCTCGCGGATGCGGATCAAGAGCATGAGCGCTCCGCCGGTCTACCGCGACCTCGAGGAGGAAATCGAGAAGACGCGGCGCGAAAAGGAGACCGCGATCGAGGCCCAGGAGTTCGAAAAGGCCGCCAACCTGCGCGACACCGAGCGCCAGCTGACCACCCGCAAGCGCCAGCTCGAAGACGAGTGGGCCGAGGGCGAGAACGGCGAACGGCCCGAGGTGGGCGAGGAGGAGATCGCCGACATCGTCTCGATGTGGACCGGCATCCCCGTCTTCAAACTGACCGAGGCCGAGACCAAGAAGCTGATCCGGATGGAGGAGGAACTCCACAAGCGCGTGATCGGCCAAGAGGTCGCGATCACCGCCGTCTCGAAAGCGATCCGCCGCTCGCGCGCCGGGATCAAGGACCCGAAGCGGCCCGCCGGCTCGTTCATCTTCCTCGGCCCCTCCGGGGTCGGCAAGACCGAGCTCGCCCGCACCCTCGCCGATTTCCTCTTCGGCGACGAGGAGGCGATGATCCGGATCGACATGTCCGAGTACATGGAGAAGCACGCGGTCAGCCGTCTGGTCGGCTCGCCCCCGGGCTACATCGGCTACGACGAGGGCGGCCAGCTGACCGAGGCCGTGCGCCGCAAGCCCTACTCGGTGCTGCTGCTCGACGAGATCGAGAAGGCGCACCCGGACGTCTTCAACATCCTCCTGCAGATCCTCGAGGACGGGCGTCTGACCGACTCGCAGGGCCGCACCGTGGACTTCCGCAACGCGATCGTGATCATGACCTCGAACATCGGGGCGGGCGAGATCGCCAAGAACACCTCGATCGGGTTCACCGTCGCGGACGAGACCGGCATGTCCTACGGCGACATGAAAAACCGGATCATGGGCGACCTGAAAAAAGTCTTCCGGCCGGAGTTCCTCAACCGGATCGACGAGGTGATCGTCTTCCACAAGCTCGCCAAGGACGAGGTGAAAGAGATCATCGACCTGATGATCAACCGCGTCCGCGTCCAGGTCGCCGAGCACGAACTGCAGCTGGAGCTGACCGACGAGGCCAAGGACCTGCTGGTCGAGAAAGGCTGGGACCCCTCGATGGGTGCCCGTCCGCTGCGCCGGGCGATCCAGCGCTACATCGAGGACCCGCTCGCCGACGAAGTCCTGCGCCAGGGCGAAATGACCCCCGGCTCGACGGTGATGGTCAGCCGCGACGAGAGCGGCGACGAGGACGACAAACCCCTCAGCCTCGAGATCATCGCCCCGAAGAAGCCGAAAGCGGTGGAGCCCGAGCGCGAGAAGGTCGGCGTCGGCGCGAAGAAGGACGACGACGGCGATGCCGGCCCCGAGGACGAGGGTTCCGACGGCGCCGGCGACGGCGAGTCCTGATCATCCGTCCATAAGTCGCGCCTGAACCACATCCGCGGGAGGCTGTGTACGTGTCGGCAGCTTCAGATGACTGGCCGCATGGGTCAAGAGCGGCACCTCATGGGGGTTGATCTCGAACGACGCCCATATACGCCTCCCAATTGAGAGGGATTAAGAGCATGGAGGTCCTCGTCTCGCGGCGTTGTGATCGAGGGCTTCGCTGCTGCTACTCCCTCTGACGATCTTCTCGCGCCGCCAGATGCTGTGGACGACTGGGAGCAGGTTGAGCCGCCTCATGTCTGGAATCACGCCCATTGCGAGTTCTGTCAGGTGGTCTTCGAAGAACATGCAAAGGTCTCAGCGAGGCCGCCTACGGATCGTCGCGTTGTCACTGCGGGTTATTTAGTCCTCGGGAGCGGCATTGAGTCGCAGAAGTGGATCTGCGAGGAGTGCTTCGAAGACTTCAAGGACGAGTTCCGGTGGTCAGTGACGAACAAAGCAACTGAGGACGACGAGTCCTGATCCATTCGTCTATAGGGCCAGTTCCTACCCTCAGACTGACTAGCCGTTCGTGATCTCCATTGACACATTTCCCAAACCCACATTTGCGTTATCAACATATATTCGTGGTGATCCGGCTGCCCAAGCCTGACAGACGCGGCAGGGAGGGCCCCCTTAATGAGGACGACATCACCCTGACCAAGGCGTTTGTTACGGAGGATGTGCCGCTCAGAAGGAGGCTGACCGCATGAACGCTCTAAACGGAAAATATTGGAGTTACTCAATCAACGTTGTCCGGTTGGTTGAAGACCTTAGGCTTGAAGACGAAGCCTGAATAGGCTCGTGACTCGCGTATCTTGGGCATCATCGACCCCCTAGATGAAAAACTGCTGCGAGCCTGGGAGCTCTCATCAGAGGATTTCACGGATGCTGTTGAGGCCGAGTTGAATGCCCTCGTTCCCACACTAATCGAGGCGGGTTACGCTAAAGAAAAGCCGTGGGGAGATGATCCTAAGTATTTCCTTTGGTCGTTCACTGAAGCGGGGGTAAAGCGCAGCAAGCAACTTGAGGCGCGCGAAGGTTCAGATGGTGGCTGAATTCCACAGGTGTTGCTAGGGGATCATGATGAGCGCCGCCCAATTAGAGGTCTGGAAATGAGACCACTACCGGAAGGGGAGCTACTACGGCTTAACGACTGGGAGGAGCCAGGGGCATGGGCTCTAGCAGGGGTCCTGGCCTTGTTCGGAATTCTCATTGCTGTTCCAGTCGATGATCGAGGCCTCGGACATGCCTTGGCCGGACTCGCGTTGATAGGGGCGGGGGTGATGGTCGCAGGCGTTGCTAGATCTGGCTTGATTGTTGATCAGGAAGGAGTAACGATTCGCGACTTGTTGCGGAGCAGGCGCTGGACCTGGGATGAAGTCGACCGCTTCGAGGTCAAGCTCCCTCTGTTCAGAGGGGCCTTAAGAGTCCATCTTGTAAATGGAATGGTGATCAGTACGCCGGGTCTTGATGGCCGCTCCGCGCCCGAGCGACGTCTGTCCAGCACATGGCTGGCTGAGCTAAACCGCCGTGTCGGCGGTTCGTCAAGCTGATCCTTCGGTCTTCCTTGGCGCTACGGTTCAGCCATGCGTGAACCTGGGCGAGCCGCGATCGGCACCTGGAGCGGTGGGCGGTATCTCCACTTCGGGGAGAAGATCGAGGAGGAGCGGTTGGAGGCGCTGCTGCGGCCTGGCGGGGGTATCGAGACCGTTCTTACCGCTGACGCCTACGGGCAGGGCGAGGCGGACCGCCTGCTTGGGCGCGCGCTGACGGATGTCCCGCGCGACGAGTACAGCCTGATCGGCGCGGTCGGCCACGACTTCTACGAGGGGGAGCGGGAAGGGCCGAAGGGGTTTCCGCGCTTCACCGACCCGCGGTTGCGCGGGTCGGACCGGTACGCGAGCTATCTGCGGATGGCGACGGAGGCGAGTTTGGAGCGGATCGGAGCCGACTCGTTCGACCTGCTGCTGCTCCACAACCCCGACCGGATCGGCTACTCGAGCGAGGTCGTCTGGGACGGGATGGCGGCGCTGCGGGAGGCGGGGCTGGCGTCGATGATCGGCGTCGCTCCCGGGCCCGCCAACGGCTTCACGCTCGACGTCATCTCCTGCCTCGAGCGCTTCGGGGACCGCATCGACTGGGCGATGGTCATCCTCAATCCGCTTGAGCCCTGGCCGGGCGAGCTCTGCCTCGACGCCGCTGCCCGCCACGAGGTCAAGGTGCTGACCCGGGTCGTCGACTACGGCGGCCTCTTCTGGGACGACGTCCGCCCCGGCGCCCAGCTGGCGGAGCACGACCACCGCAAGTTCCGCCCGCAAGGCTGGATCGAGGCTGGGGCGGAGAAGCTGGAGCAACTGCGCCCCTTTGCCGAGCGCGCCGATCTCACCCTGATGCAGCTCGCCTGCCAGTGGAACCTCGGCCACCCGGCGGTCGAGTCGGTCGCCCCGACCCTGATCCAGGAGATCGGCCCCGAGGCCCGTTCGATTGAGGACAAGCGGGCCGAGCTGGCGGCGCTGCCGGCCGAGCAGCGGCTGAGCACCGACGACATCGCCGCGATCCGCGCGATCGGCGACAACACCGGCTCCATGGCGCTGAAGGGCGCCAACCCCCAGCACGAGGGCGAGGAGCGCCCTGACCGCTGGCCCCTCACCGACGAGCTTGCCGCGGTCGGCAGCCGCTGGGGCATCGACCCCGAACGAGACCTGGTCGCACTTCACTGACCCTGGTGCCGAGGGAGGGTGCAGACACCCCCTCCCCGGGAATTGACGCACCTCGCTTCGCTCGGAGCGAACATGCCGCGCGGGCTGCGCCCGCGCAAAAGACAGATTGCATATCGCCGAACATTCCCGCCTCGGGGGTGTCTGCACCCTCCCTACGAGCGAGCTCCGGTAAACGCCCGAGGGTGCGGCAGCTTCTAAGAAAGAGATGACGCACCTTCAGCCGTCCCTGGAGTGCGTGTTGGAAGGGGTCCGGTCGTCCCCTGAGCGAATGTTCGCGAAGCGGCGATATGCAATCTGATTCCTGCCTGCCATAGGCAGGCAGCATCCTCGGGAGCTGTCCCGATAGGGACGCGACTCAATTCGCTCAGGGGACGACCGGACCCCTCCGCCTCGAGCGATAGCGTCGCGCGCGTGAACCGCAAGTGGTGGACCCTGGGCGGCGCCTGCGCCGGGCTCTTCATCCTGATGCTGGACTCGACGGTTGTCGCGCTGGCGCTGCCGGAGATCCGGCACGACGTCAACGCCAGCGCCGAGGGGCTGCAGTGGGTGATGAACGCCTACCTGCTGACGATCGCGGTGCTGGTGGTCACCGCCGGGCGCTTCGGCGACATGTTCGGGCGCAAGCGGGTGTTCCTCGCCGGGATGGTCCTCTTCGCCGTCGGCTCGGTCCTCTCCGGCGCCGCCGACGACCAGACCGCCCTGATCGGCGGCCGAGTCCTGCAGGGGATCGGGGCGGCGCCGATGCTCTCGCTCTCGCTGGCGCTGGTCTGCAACGTCTTCCCGGCCGAGGAGCAGCCGCGAGCGCTGGGGATCTGGGCGGCGGTCTCGGCGGTGGCGCTGGCGGTCGGGCCGCTTGCCGGCGGCGTCCTGATCGAACTCGACTGGCGGGTGATCTTCTGGATGAACCTGCCGGTCCTGGCGCTCGGAATCGCGATCACCGCCGCCGCCGCCCCGGAGTCGACCGACCCCGCCGCCGGCGCCCGGATCGACTGGGCCGGCCTCGCCCTCCTCAGCATCGGCGTCACCGCCGTCGTCCTCGCCCTGGTCCAGTCGCAGTCCTGGGCCGGCGAGACCGTCGCCGGCCTGGCGGTTCTCGGTCTGCTCCTGTTGTTCGCCTTCTGGCGAACCGAGCACCGCACGCGCGAGCCGATCGTCGACTTCGCCCTCTTCCGCAACGGCCCCTACTTCGGCGCCAGCGCCGCTGCCTTCTGCCTCGTCGGCTCCTACTGGGCGGTGATGTTCTTCCAGCCCCAGTACCTGCAGGACGTGCGCGACCACTCGCCGATCCTCAGCGGGCTGATGATCCTGCCGGTGACGGTGCCGATGGTCTTCGTCTCACCTTTCTCCGGCCGGCTGATCGCCCGCTTCGGCGCCCGCCGGCTGATGAGCGCCGGGATGATCTGCGGCACGATCGGCCTCCTCGTCCTCACCCGGATCGAGGCCGACAGCCCCTACGTCCTGCTCCTCGCCGGCTACCTCCTCTTCGGGATCGCGCTCGGGCTCGTCTACGCGCCGATGTCGACCGCGGCGATGGCGGCGATGCCGGGGGAGAAGGTCGGAATCGCATCCGGCGTGCTGGCGATGGACCGCGTCCTCGCTGGCGCCGTCGCCCTCGCCGCCACCGGCGCCGTCTTCCACGCCCTGCTCGGCGACGGCCACTCCTTCGCCGCCGCGGTCGCCGACTCGACCTGGGTGGCGGTCGCGCTCTGCGCCGTCGGTACCGTCCTCACCTGGGCATTCGTGCGAGATTCCGGGAGACCGCCGGCGGGAGAACAGCGCCACCACATGCACCACAAGCGCTTCCATCTTTAGGTCCGCTTGACAAAGCTAAATCCGACCTATCAACTCGGAAATGCCCAGACCGCATTCCAGAGCGCTATTTGCCATCCTCTTAGGCGATGCCTTCTTTGTCTGGGGATGAGCTCCAAGAGCTTTCAGAACGCCAAGATCCCCGACTTCTCAGAGCACTGGACGTAGTCGCCCCCGGTGGCGCCCTGCGCGAGGGGATCGACAACATCGTCCACTCGCGGACCGGCGGCCTGCTGGTCGTCGGCGACCTCGACGACATCTCCCACCTGCTCTCGGGCGGGATCAAGCTCGACGTCGACTACTCGCCGGCGATGCTCTACCAAGTGGCGAAGATGGACGGGGCGATCGTGCTCAACGGCGAGGCGACGAAAATCGCCTGGGCCAACGTCCAGCTGATGCCGGACCCGACGATCCTCAGCTCGGAGACGGGGACCCGCCACCGCACCGCCGAGCGCGTCTCCAAACAGACGACGGCGCTGGTGATCGCAATCTCCCAGCGCCGCGACGTCGTCTCCCTCTACGTAGAGGGAACGAAGTACATCCTCCAGGACATCCCCGCGGTGCTGGCGAAGGCGAACCAGGGGCTGGCGACGCTGGAGAAGTACCGCCAGCGCCTCGACCAGGTCTCCGCCCGGCTCAGCCAGCTCGAGTTCGAGGGCGGCGGGGTTCTCCACGACGCCCTCTCGGTTCTGCAGCGGGCGGAGCTGGTGACGCGGATGGCGGTCGAGGTCGAGCGCTACATCGTCGAGCTCGGGACCGAGGGCCGGCTGATCGAGATGCAGCTGGAGGAGACGATGGTCGGCGTCGCCGGCGAAAAGACCGCGCTGATCCGCGACTACTCGGTCGAAGACTCCGAGGGCAACCTGACCGCGGTGCTGCAGGCACTGGGCCGGATGCCCCACCAGGACGTGCTCGACTTCGGTCGCCTCGCCGAGCTGCTCGGCTACGACCGCAAGGTCAACACCCTGGACTTCCCCGTTGCGCCGCGGGGATACCGGGTGCTGGGCCGGGTCCCGCGCATCCCCAAGCTTGTCGTCCAGAAGATCACCCAGGAGCTGGGCGGGTTGGAAGAGGTCCTCGCGGCCTCCGACGCCGACCTCGCCGCCGTCGACGGAGTCGGCCCCACCCGGGCCAAGGACATCCGCGAGGGCCTGCGACGGCTCCAGGAGGTCGATCTGTTCGACCGGTACTTGCAGAGCTGACGGCGCCACCGCCGTCGAAAAACGAAAGGAGTCACCGATTTCCGAGCTAGACGAGGCCACTATGGAGGCTGTCTTCGAGGAGGACGTGGAATACGTCTGCGACTTCGAGATAGGCGACAAGGTCGTCTACCCGCACCACGGCGCGGGCCTGGTGATGACCAAAGAGACCCGTGAGCTGATGGGGGAGAAGCGTGAATACCTCACGATCAAGATCCTCCACAACGAGCTGACGGTGATGGTCCCCTGCGAAAACGCCGGCAAAGCGGGCCTGCGGCGGATCATCGACGAGGACGAAATCAAGAAAGTCACCAACGTCCTCACCGACGACGTCTCCGAGATGCCGAAGAACTGGAACCGGCGTTTCAAGTACAACCGCGAGAAGATCAAGACCGGAGACGTTTTCGAGCTCGCCGAGGTCGTCCGCAACCTTGCCATCCGCGAGATGGAAAAGGGCCTCTCCACCGGGGAGAAGCAGATGTACACCCGGGCGAAGAAGATCCTCGCCTCCGAGTTCATGTACGCGCTCGACAAAGACGAGGACGGCGCCGAGGAATATCTCGACAGCCTTCTCGAGGAGCGTTTCGCCGCCACTGCCACCGCTTAGTCGGCCAGGTGTAACCGCAGTCATCGCGGCCGCCGGCTCCGGGGAGCGTCTCGGAGCCGGCGGCCCGAAGGCCTTCGTGCCGGTCGCGGGGAGGCCGATGATCGAGTGGTCGATCGACGCCTTCCGGGCGTGCGAGTCGGTGCGCGCGATCGTCGTCGCGGCGCCGCCTGGGCATCAGGCGGAGGTCGCGGGTCAGGATCTCACCGTCGTTCCCGGCGGGGTCACCCGGGCCCGGTCGGTCGCCAACGCGTTGGCGACGGTCGGGACCGAGCTGGTGGCGATCCACGACGCCGCCCGGCCGCTGCTGACGCCGGCGCTGGTCGAGGCCCTCGTCGCCGACCTCGCCGAGAGCGCGGACGCGGCCGGCGTCATCGCCGCCGCCCCGGTCGCCGACACGATCAAGCGCGCCGCAGAAACGAACTGGCAATTGACCACCCCAGGGGTGGCAAATCGCCCCTTCGTCGTCGAGAGCACTCAGGATCGGCGCCAGCTCTGGGCTGCCCAGACGCCGCAGTTGTTCCGCACCGAGGCCCTGCGCGAGGCGCTCGTCGTCGCCGAGCGGCCCGAGGAGGCGACGGACGAGGCGATGCTGGTCGAGGGAGCGGGAGGAACCGTCCTCCTCCACCCGGTCGAAGGCCAGAACCTGAAGGTGACGACGCCGCTGGACCTGCGCGTCGTCGAGCTTTTGCTGCAGTCCCGTCGGTAGGCTCGATCCCATGCTGACCGACTACCACCTGCACCTGCGCCCGGACGAGGAGGGCACCACCTTCGAGCGCTACTTCACCACCGAGAACGTCGAGCGCTACCTCGCCGCCGCCGCGGCGGCCGGGATCGAGGAGCTGGGCGTCTCTGAGCATGTCTACCGCTTCCGCCAGGCCCTCGACCTCTGGCGCCACCCGCTCTGGGTCGAAAACGCCCAGGACGACATCGACGCCTACTGCGAGTTCGTCCGCGGCACGCCGCTGCGGCTGGGGATCGAGTGCGATTACGTGCCCGGCGCCGAGGAGCGGGTCGCCTCGCTGCTGGAGGCGCGGGACTTCGACTACGTGGTCGGTTCGGTCCACTTCATCGGCGAGGGCGACGCGGCGGTCGACCACGACGGCTTTGACGTCTGGGAGGGGGCTGGCGATCCCGACGAGATCTGGCGCCGCTACTTCGAGGCGCTCGCCGCTTGCGCCCGCTCCGGCCTCTACGACATCCTCGCCCACCCGGACCTGGTCAAGGTCTGGGGCCGGGCACGGCCCCAGCCGGGGCGCGACCCGCGAGCCTTCTACGAGCCCGCCGTCGAAGCGATCGCCGAGAGTGGGATCGCGGTCGAGGTCTCGACCGCTGGGATCCGCAAGCCGGTCGGCGAGCTCTATCCCTCGCGCGAGTTCGCGGAGATGTGCGTCGAAGCGGGGGCGGTCTTCGCCCTCTCCTCCGACGCCCACCTCCCGGAGCAGGTCGGGTTCGAATACGAGCGCGCGGTGCGGTTTCTGGAGGAACTGGGAATAGAGGAGATATGCGTCTTCGAGCAGCGCCAGCGGAGTCTCGCTCCCCTTGGCAACCGGGTCCGCTGAACATGGTTGGCCTCGGCTACGACAGCCACCGCTTCGCAGCGGGGCGGCGGCTCGTCCTTGGTGGGGTTGAGATCGAGCACGAGCAGGGGCTGGAGGGTCACTCCGACGCCGACGTCCTCACCCACGCGGTGATCGACGCCCTGCTCGGCGCCGCCGGCGGTGGCGACATCGGCTCGATGTTCCCCGACGACGACCCGGCCTGGAAGGATGCCGACTCGATCGACCTGCTGCGCACCGTGGTGGGGACGATCGCGGGCCCGATAATCAACATCGACGCGACCCTGATCTGCGAGCAACCTCGCCTCGGTCCGTACAAGGCGGAGATGGAGCGGATCCTCGCCGAGGCGACCTCCGCCCGGGTCAGCGTCAAGGCGACCAGCAACGAGGGGATGGGCTTCGTCGGCCGCGGCGAGGGGATCGCCTGCATGGCGGTAGCAAGCGTCGATTCCGAATAGTCTTCCCGGCGGATGGCGAACTCGAAAGTCAACGCCGCGAGCCTGAAGGCCTCGGTCTCCGACATGGTCTTCCAGGGGAAGGTTCTGCGGGAGTCGGGGATCGTCGGGCCGATGCGTCCCGACAAGGCGCTGAAGATCGGCAGCACCTTCCTGCGCTGGGGCGCTTCGCCGGCGACCGGCGTCACCACGGCCTCGATCCACTTCCCGCACGAGCTGGCGATCGTCGACGAGCGCGGCTCCCTCACCTGGGAGCGCCTCCACCTTCGCTCCAACGCGCTCGCCCACGCCTTTGCCGGGATGGGGATCGGCCCAGGGGACGGCGTCGGGATCATGTGCCGCAACCACCGCGGCTTCGTCGAGGCGACGTTGGCCGCGGCGAAGCTGGGAGCGAGCGCGCTCTACCTGAACACGATGTTCGCCGGGCCGCAGCTGGCCGAGGTGACCAAGCGCGAGGGCCCGAAGGCGCTCGTCTACGACGAGGAGTTCGGCGACCTGCTGGCCGAAGTGGACGACTCCGTCACCCGGATCGTCGGCTGGTGCGACGGGGCCGTCTCCGGTCCGACTCTCGACAGCCTGATCGAGGGCGGCGACGAGTCGAACCTGAAGCCGCCCCCCGAGAAGCCGAAATTCGTGATCCTCACCTCGGGCACCACCGGTACCCCGAAGGGCGCCCAGCGCTCCAGCCCCGAAGGGCTCCTGCCGATCGCCTCGCTGATCGACAAGATCCCCTTCCGCAGCCGGATGACGATGATGATCGCCGCCCCGCTCTTCCACTCCTGGGGGTTCTTCCACTTCGTGATGAGCCTGCCGACCGCTTCGACGATGGTCCTGCGGCGGCGCTTCGACCCCGAGGAAACGCTGCTGGCGATCGAACAGAGCCGGGCCGACGTCCTCGCCGCGGTCCCGGTGATGATCCAACGCATCCTCACCCTGCCCGACGAGACCCTCAACAAGTACAGCCTGCCCTCGCTGAAGATCACCTCCCTTTCCGGCTCCGCCCTGCCGGGGGAGCTGGCGATCGAGTGGATGGACCGCTTCGGCGACAACGTCTACAACCTCTATGGCTCGACCGAGGTCGCCTACGCGACGGTCGCCGTTCCCGAGGACCTGCGCGCCGCGCCCGGAACCGCCGGCAAACCCCCGCGCGGGACCAAGATCTGCCTCTACGACGAGAGCGGCAGGCAGGTGCCGCAGGGAGAGGTCGGCCGCATCTTCGTCGGCAACGAAATGGCGATGGAGGGCTACACCGGCGGCGGCGGCAAGGAGATGCTCGACGGCCTTTACTCCAGCGGCGACGTCGGCCACTTCGACTCCGACGGTCGCCTCTTCATCGACGGCCGCGACGACGAGATGATCGTCTCCGGCGGCGAGAACGTCTTCCCCCGCGAGGTCGAGGACCTGCTCGCCGACCACGAGGCGGTCGAGGAGGTGGCGGTGATCGGGGTCGAGGACGAAGAGTTCGGCCAGCGGCTCAAGGCCTTCGTCGTCATCCGCAGCGGGATCGAGGTCTCCCAGCGGGACCTGACCGCGCACGTGAAGGCGAACCTCGCCTCCTACAAGAGCCCGCGGGAGATCGAGTTCCTCGAGGAGCTGCCGCGCAACGCCACCGGCAAGGTTCTGAAGAAGGACCTGCGGGCGCGCGAGGGGCAAAAGTCGGTTTAGCGTAGGCCGCCGGGGGAGGGGTTCGGCGGACAACAGCGGGGAGGGTCCGGCGAACCCCTCCCCCGGCGGCTCATTCGGGCCTTTCGCAAATTGCGGGGCCCTTCGGTTGGAGGCTGGAGATGGCTTCCGGCGCTGGTAGTAGGTTGCGCGGGAATGGGCGAGCCAGCTAGGCATCTGCAGCAGGTCGGGGAGGCGACGCGTGCGGTGCGCGGGGTTGCCGACCAGGCGCTCGAGTGGGTCCGGGTCAGCGAGGGGCGGGTGGCGGCAGCCGAAGAGCGCGCCGACGCGGTTAAGGGCCAGGTCAAGGAGCGGGCGATGCTGACGCTGCGGAAAGTCACCTCCGAAGCGCGCGAGCGGATCGCCGCCGAGCGCAAGGCGCGGACTGAGGCCGATGCCCGTGCCAGCGCCGCCGAGGCGGCGCGCGACCGGGCCGAGAAGTCTTTCGAGGAGCTGCAGCAGCGCTCCCAGGCGGAGCGCGAAGAGATCGTCGCCGAGACCGCGAAAACGCGGTCGGTCGCGGAGCAGGTTGCGGTCGAGGCAAAAGCTGAAGCCGAGAGCGCCATCGCCGATGCCCGCCGGGCGGCTGAAGTCGAGTTCAAGGCCAAGGTCGAGGAGGCCCGCCAGCGGATCCAGGCCGAGGCCGATCGTCGGGTCGCCGCCGCCGAGCAGCGGGCGGCCGACGCCGAAGCCGCGGCTGCCGAGGCCCACGAGGCGGCGGTCAAGCTCGAGACCGAGATCGAGCGGCGGGTGATGGAGGGGACCGAAGACGTGCGGCGGGAAGCCGAGGAAAGCGTCCGCCAACTGATGGAGAAAGTCGAACGGGAGGCCGAGGAGGCCGCCCGCGCCCGCGCCGAGGACCAGCTGCGCAAAGAGTCGGACCGGATCCGCGTCCAGGCGCAGCGGCGCGAGGAGCGCGTCCGCGAAGCGACCGAGGACGAGATCAAAGCCAGCGTCGGCAAGGCCCGGCGCGAGGCGCAGGCGGCGGCCGAGGAGGTCACCCCGGCCTGGCTCAGCGGTAAAGAGTCGAAGGCCTCGACGGCCGGCTACCGCACCTTCTAGGTTCGCCGCATAACATCCCCTGACCGATGCGGGACGTCAGGGTCAGAGACACGCTCAGTGGGGAGCTGCGCAGCCTCGATTCCGAGGAGGTGGGGATCTACGCCTGCGGGCCGACGGTCTACAGCCGCATCCACATCGGCAACGCGCGCCCCTTCGTCGTCTTCTCCCTGCTCGCACGCTTCCTCCGCTCGGAGGGGTACCGGCCGAAGCTGGTCGTCAACGTCACCGACATCAACGACAAGATCTACGTCGCCGCGCGGGCGGCCGGCAAGGAGTCGACCGAGTTCGCGGGGGAGATGACCGCCGCCTACTTCGAAGACACCGGCCGGCTCGGCCTCGGCCGCCCGGATGCCGAGCCGCTGGCGAGCGAGACGGTGGCGGGAATCGTCTCGCTGATCGCCGAGCTGGTCGAGGGCGGCCACGCCTACGAGTCCGGCGGGGACGTCTACTTCCGGGTCCGCAGCTTCGACGCCTACGGCAAGCTCTCCAATCGCCGCCCGGAGGATATGGACCAGGGCGAGGACGCCGGTTCCGCCTCCCTCAAGGAGGACCAGCTCGACTTCGCCCTCTGGAAGGCGCACAAGGCCGACGAGGACACCCACTGGGATTCCCCCTGGGGGCCGGGCCGGCCCGCCTGGCACATCGAGTGCTCGGTGATGGCCGAGCAGGAGCTCGGTGCCTCCTTCGCGATCCACGGCGGTGGCTCCGACCTCGTCTTCCCCCACCACGAGAACGAGATCGCCCAGTCCGAGGCCGCCGGGCGCCCGTTTGCCCGGGTCTGGATGCACAACGGGATGATCGAGACCGATGCGGCGAAGATGTCGAAAAGCGACGGGAACATCTTCCAGCTCTCCCGGGCGCTCGATACCTACGGGCGGGAGGCGGTCGTCGCCTACCTGATCTCGGGGCACTATCGGCAGCCGTTGGCGTTCGGTGAGGGGCCGATGGAGGAGGCAGTTGCCAGGGTCGAGCGGCTTAGGAACTTCTTCAGGGAGAACCCTGTGGGGGCGTCGGGGGAGGGGTCGGCGGACCAACAGCGGGGAGGGTCCGGCGACCCCTCCCCCGACGCCCAGACGGGCGCGGCTCCCCGCCTCGAGGCGTTCCGAGATGCGCTCGCCGATGACTTCAATACTCCAAAGGCTCTCGCCGAGGTGTTTGAGCTGGTCGGGGAAGCGAACCGGGGTGAGGTGCGGGGGGAGGCGGCCGCTGTCGCCCTGGCTGAGATGCTGGACCTCGTCGGTCTGGGCTCCCTTACCCAGCCGGATCAGGGAGTTCAGACCGACGAGGACGCTACGAAGCTGATGGGAGAACGCGAGGAAGCTCGGGCGGCCAAGGACTTTGAGCGTGCTGATGAGCTGCGGGACCAGCTCGCCGAGATGGGGTGGACCGTGCGGGATTCGGCTGAGGGTCCGTCGCTGGTCCCGAAAGCCTAGATGTCGAACCAGTTCATCTACGGGCGCAACCCGGTCGCCGAGGCGGAGCGGGGGAGAAGACGGGTCCACCGGGTCTGGCGCGCGCCGGACACCGCGCCGGCGGAGCTGGAGCGCCTTTGCGGTTCGCCCGACCACCAGGGAGTGGTGGCGGAGGTCGATCCCTATCCCTACGGGGATCCCACCGGGGTGCTGCGCCGGGAGGGATCGCTGCTGGTGGCGCTCGACCAGGTGCAGGATCCGCGCAACCTCGGCGCCGTCTGCCGCTCGGCCGAGCTCGCCGGCGCGACGGGTGTCGTCATCCCCGAGCGCCGCTCGGCGGGCGTCACCGCCGTCACCTGCAAGACCTCCGCCGGCGCCGTCGAGCACCTCGAGGTGGCCCACGTCCGCAACCTCGCCGACTGGCTCGCCGAAGCAAAACAGGCCGGCTTCTGGATCTGGGGAGCCGACGCCGACGCCAAGCAGACCCCGTGGCAGGCGGACCTGACGGGCTCCACCATCATCGTTCTCGGCGGCGAGGGCAAAGGCCTCCGTCCCCGGGTAGCCGCCTCCTGCGACGGCTTGGTCGCCCTCCCGCAGCGCGGTCAGATCGAGTCCCTCAACGTCTCGGCCGCTGCCACCGCCCTGCTGTTCGAGGCGGTCCGTCAGCGATCCAGCTGAGGGGCCGCGCTCCCGTCGCCAACCCCTGCAAATGCAACGGCGTTTGCAAATTTCGCGGTTTGGGGTTGACAGAACTCCGCAGGCACATAAACTAGCGGCGCAATAAGGGTGAACCTCAGCTTGAGGTGTGCCCTGGTGAATAGGGCGCCTCTGGGGAGGTAAGCGGCGCCACGACCCTTCAGCAAGGAGAAGGATCTGTGGCTCTATCTACGCCTACGCAGGAACTGCCGGTTCCGGTCGTGGCAGCGACCCCCCGAATCTCTAACCCTCAAGTTGAACTTGATGATCATTATCTCGTCGCTCTCGCCAAGGAGGGACGACCAGACGCCTACGACGCGATCGTCAAGCGCTACCGCGGCTTCGTCCGCCTCAAGGCCTCGTCCTACTTCCTCCTCGGCGGCGAGTCAGACGACCTGATCCAGGAGGGCCTGCTCGGCCTCTACAAGGCGATCCGCGACTACCGGACCGACCGCGAGTCGAGCTTCCGCAACTTCGCCGAGCTCTGCATCACCCGCCAGATCATCACCGCGGTGAAGACCGCGACCCGCAACAAGCACACGCCGCTGAACCAGTACGTCTCCTTCAGCCAGACGCCGGCCGCGGCTGGCGACTCCGAAACCACCCTCGACGAGATCCTGCCGGGGCCGAGCGTCCATGACCCGGTCAACCAGGTGATCGCGACCGAAGAGCTGGCGAGCCTCGTCTCCTGTCTCTCCGGCGTCTCCGGCGTCCTCTCCGACCTCGAGAGCCGGGTCCTCTCCCTCTACCTCGACGGCGACTCCTACGAGCTGATCGCCGAGCGGCTGGAGTGCGACACGAAGACCGTGGACAACGCCCTGCAGCGGGTGAAGCGCAAGGTGGGAGCCCACCTGACGTCTCGTGAGGTTGCGCTCTAAGCGGTCTGCGGCAGGTCGGCCAGAACGTAGTCGAGCAGCTCGCGCCCGTGGTCTGAGGCGACGGCAACGTCGTCGGCCTTGACTCGGACCCGGTGCAGCGACTGCATCCGGAGCACGTCACCGTCGGTCCGGTGGTTCGGGAAGATTCCGGCGTAGGAGACACCGAGGCGCTCGAGCTGGTCGGCGAGCAGCGCCGTCGCCGGCTGCTCGAGCGGTAGGTCGACGTAGACGGCGTCGAGGTCGGCGCGGTGGAAGAGGTGGTGGCGCTCAGCGCCGATCACCTGCTCGAGATCCGTGCCGGGTTCGAGCACGGTGAGCAGGGCGAGGTTGTGGTCGCTGTCGACCTCGACCTGGAGCTCGGTCCGCTCGGCCGGCACCGCACCTGGCGGCGGCTGGGCGAGCGTCCCCCGCAGCCCACACAACTCCAGCGTTTGGCCGACGATCTCGCGATGACGCGCGGGCGCGTAGACGCTGCGCTCGTGGCCGTCGTTCAGCTTCAGGTAGAGCAGCGCCGCCGACTGGCGCCCGCCGCGGCGGGCCGCGGCGTCGTTGCTGACCGAGGCCGGAATCCAGCCGAGCAGGAACCCGGTCTCGTGCGCCCCGAGCTCGATGTTGGCCTTCTGGCTGTAGGGGTGAGCGGCGGTGGCCTCGCTGTACATCCCGGCCAGACCGCGCTCCTTGGCCCAGTCCATCAGGTAGCGCTTGGTGCGGGTGAAGAGGTGCTGCCCCCGCGCCGCCGCCAGCGTCACCGCCTGGCCGGAGTGACCGACTGCATCGCCGGCCGCGCCGAGGCTCATCCCGAGGTGGCAAAGCACCTCGTTTCCAGGGGTTTCAGCCACGCAGGCGACGTATCTCCCGGCCGCGATCCGCGCCCCGACCTCGGCCGGATCGTAGACCCACCGGAGATCGTAGGTTTGACCATATGCCGCCTCGATCGCACGCGTCAGCACGGTACCCTCGCCGGGCCCCAAGAATCTGAACGTCATGTCCATTACGGACATCATCGTCATCTCGCCCGCCTAGCTCAACCTGGGAGAGCGCCTCATTTGTAATGAGGAGGTTGCCGGTTCGATTCCGGCGGCGGGCTTCCCCTTCACTGGACTTGACAGAACACGCGAGTTCTTCGCCTGCTTCCGCAACTTTGCCCCGCCCCTCCGTTTAGGCAAGCGACGCACACGGCGCCTGTGCAAAGGGCCAGGCAACCAACCAAGGAGGCAGGAAATGCGGCAACAACTGGGGAGTGTTGTTCGAGACGAAGGGCGAGGGCGACGGCGGCTGGCGGCTCTCGCCGGCATGGCGATCGCCTGCGTGCTGCTGACGGCGGCGACGGCGCAGGCAGCGGTAATCAGCATCGGCAGCGTCTTGCCGGAAGGCTGGGCTTCGAAGAAATTCGAACGGACCCAGACCCTCTTCAACACCGCCTTGCCGGAGGCCGGCGCCACCCTTGCCTCTCCGGTCAGCGGCGCGATCGTGCGGTGGCGCGTGCAGGGCGCTGTCGGCGGGCCGTTCTACCTCCGGGTGCTGCGTCCGAACGGCAAAGGCGCCTATGAAGCGGCAGGGAAAAGCGCTCCCGCTGTCCCGGCCGGCCCTGGACTGCAGACCTTTGAGACGAACCTGAAAATCCAGGCAGGTGACCTGATCGGCGTCAACCCGACCAGCGAAAACGACGAAATCGGCGTCAAGACCGAGTCCGGCGCCAGCTACGCGTCGATCTTCCCGAGCCCGTTCGAAGGGACCGTCAACGCTCCCAGCAAAACGTTCACGGGCGAAGAGATCGAGCTCAGCGCCGAAGTCCAGCCGGTGCCGGAAGTCGCCTCGATCACGCCGTCCTTCGGCTCGGTCACCGGCGGCACCGTGCTGACGATCACCGGCAAGAATTTCACCGGGGCCAGCTCGGTGCTGTTCGGCACCACGCCGGCTGCCGGCTTCAGCGTCAACTCCGACACGGAGATCACCGTCACCACCCCGCGCAGCCTGCGCCCGGGCAAAGCCGACATCTCGGTGACGACCTTCGCCGGCGAGAACGTCGACACCCGCTTCGACGATTTCGTCTACCGCGCCTGCGTCGTGCCGGCGGTCAGGAACAAGCCGCTGAGGCGGGCGAAATCGCTGATCAGGAGCCGGGGCTGCAAGCTCGGCCACGTGAAGAAGGTCGAGGCTCCGGCGAAGAAAGAGGGCACGGTCCTCAAGCAGACCCCGCGACCGGGCAAAATCCTGGCGCCGGGTGCGCGCGTTCGTATCAGCTTGGGCGTCTAGCCCAGCAAGGGGTCCGGGGGCCGCGGTGGGGCGGCCTCCGGATCTAGGAGGGCTCCTACGCCTGCCAGGGGTCGTTCATCGGCTGCCGGCGCTTTTTCGAGCGCTTGAAGAGGTAGCAGCCGACCAACCCACGAGGCTCGACGTAGAAGAATTTCCCGTCGACCAGCTTCCAGCCCTCGACGGCCACCGAGTTGAGGATGTCGACGGCGTCTTCGGTCGCGCGGGCCGGCGCCCCGACGGGACCCGGGATCACCGTCGACTCGACCCGGTCGATCTCAAGCTCGTACTGGAACAGCTGCTGCCCCCGTTCGAAGGCGAGCCGGGCCCGGCCGGCCGGGCTCTGGAAGAAGGCCTGCCGTTCGGCTTCCAGCCAGAGGCGCTGCTTGATGTGCTCTCGTTCCCGGGTCCGCTGCTCGCGTTTCTCCTTCGAGAGCGGCGGCAGTTGCAGCGACGGGACCCGCGTCAAAAGGGAAAGGCGCGGCCCTTGCGGCGCTTCTTCCCGGACCAGGGCCTCCGCCGCGAGGCGCAGCCGCGGCGTCCGGATCAGGGCCATCCACTCGCCGTCCCAGAATCGTTCCGCGGTGGTTCCGAGGGGATCGGGATACCACCCCGTTTCACCTCCCTGGGGAGCCGGGGCTTGCTGGAGGCGCTCTTTCTCAAGGGTGGTCATCTGGAGCGGGGTAGGAAACCGGACGAATCTCCGGTAGCGCAATCGAATATCCGTTGAGTAGGCAGGGGAGTCATCTCGCTACTAACGTCCGTCAGTACCCAAGACTCGCGCCTTCTCGGCGGCAAACTCCTCATCGGTGAGGATGCCTTTGTCCCGCAGGACGCCGAGCCGCTCCAGGCGGGCGAGGCGGACGTCGTCTTCGTCGGCCGGCAGCGTTGCGGTGGGGGGCTCGGCGGGCTCGTGCTCGCCGCCGGGCCGCCGCACCTCCGGCAGGCGCAGCTTCGAGGCCTGCTCGCCGACCTTCTCGCCGATGTTCGCGTCCTTGACCGCGGTGACGACCTTGTCGCGGGTACCGCCGAAGACGTCGTCGTAGGTGGCATCCGGGAACTCCTCTTCGGTCTGCCTTCGCAGCTCGTGGATCCCGAAGGCGGCCATTCCGGCGACGACCAGGGTGGTGAGGAACGAGCGCAGCCCCTGGGTCGGGCTGCTGAGGAAGTAAAAGCCGATGACGACCACCAGCCCGGCGTAGACGTAGGCGGTGTGCAAGCGCAGGGTCGGCGCCAGGAAGCGGCGGGTGGCGCGGGCGCCAGTGGTGGGCGATGCGAGCCAGCCGGCGACCAGGAAGAGGATGCCGACGACGATCACGGTGGTGGCGATGCTGGTCATCAGCGAGGTGCCGATGTCCCAGGCCGCTTCGCCAGCCGGCTTCGCGCTCTCGGCCGTCACCAGCTGGTCAACGACGATGCCGCCGGCGATCTGGCGGGTGACGATCACCGCGAACCCGGCGGCGATCAGGCCGACGCCGCTGAGCAGGACGGTGACCCAGCGCCCGTCGCGGGAGAGGTAGATCGCGGCGGCGAAGCAGGCGAAGGTGAGGAGCGAGAGCAGCAGCGCCAGGCCTTTGATCGCGATCGCGATGTCCTGCGCGGTTTTCAGCTCGTCCGACTTGAGGATCTCGATCTGGGCGGCGTCGGCCGGCACTTTCTCGGTCAGGCTTTCGCCGATCCCGACCTGCTCGGCCAGGTTCTGGAGCAGCTGGCCGAGGTTGAGGCTGACGTTGCCTTCGTCGGTCTCGATCGCTTCTTTCTTGTTTTCGAGCACGGCGAGGAGTTGCTCGTGGGTGGTCCGGTTCGCCTCTTCCCAGAGCTCCTGCGCGGTCGAGGTTTCCAGCACCCTTTCGGCGCCCTGGCCTGCGAACTGACGCACCCCGCCGGCGGCGGGGCCGGCGAACTCCTTGAGGTCGTCCGGGAAGCGGTCTTCGAATTCCTTGCGGACGTCGACGTTTTCGTAGAGCTGGTCGACGAGGTAGTCGCTGAGCGCTACGCGGATCGTCTCGTTCTCCAGCAGCCGGCCGCTGGTCGAGACCCAGTCGTCGGTATTCAGCGCCTGGCGCTCGGTCCAAATCGCGAAAACGCTGAGGAAGGCGAGGATGGAACCGAGGACCACGAAGGCCCTGACGGTACGTCGTCGTCCGCGGCTCATCGGCGGATGGTATACGTGAGCAATGAAGCTAGAGGGCATTCACCACATAACTGCGATCACCGAGAACGCTCAGCGCAACGTCGATTTCTACGCGGGCGTGCTGGGATTGCGGCTGGTCAAGAAAACGGTCAACCAGGACAACCCGACCGTCTACCACCTCTTCTACGCCGACGAGAAGGGGGACGCCGGCTCCGATCTGACCTTCTTCGAGTACCCCGGCGCCGCCCTGGGACGGGCGGGGGCGGGGATGGTGCACCGGGTCGTCTGGCGGGTCGCTTCGGGCGAGGCGCTGGATTTCTGGGCCGAGCGGCTGCGCGCCAACGACGTCGAGTCCGAGCGCGACGGCGACAGCCTCGTCTTCTCCGATCCCGAGGGGCTCGACCACGAGCTGCTCGTGGTCGACGTGCCCGACCAGCCGCTGATCGCCGACCACCCCGAGGTGCCGGCGGAGGTGGCGCTGCAGGGCTTCCACGCGGTCCGCGCCTACGCCGCTGCGCCGCAGGACAGCAGCGGCCTGCTCGAGGCGCTCGAGTTCGAGCAGGTGGACGGGGCCTGGGAGGCGCGCGGCGAGCAGCGCGGCGGTCTCTACATCTACGACGAGCCGCCAGCCGAGCGCGGGTTACAGGGAGCCGGGAGCGTCCATCACGTCGCTTGGGCCTCCACCCCCGAGGAGCACATGCAGTGGCGCGAGAGAGCAGTGGCCGGCGGGGCGCAGCCGACGCCGGAGATCGACCGCTTCTACTTCAAATCGATCTACTTCCGCGAGCCCAACGGCATCCTCTTCGAGATCGCCACGCTCGGCCCGGGCTTCACCGTCAACGAGCCGCTCGAGCACCTCGGCGAGAAGCTCTCGCTGCCGCCCGATTACGAGCACCTGCGCGACGAGGTCGAACCGAAACTGCGGCCGGTGGAGAACCCGCGGCTCAAAGCCCAGGGTTGACGGCGGACTTCACCTGGCGCGACGCCGGGCGCACCGTGGTCTTCCGGCGGGGCGGGGTTGGGGGTGCGGTTGAGATTCTCCGTGAGCACGGGGTCGAGAAGTTCGAGCTGCTGAGTACGGAGCGGGCGCTGGGCGACGCCGAGGGTCTGGCCGCTGCGGCCGAGCGGGTGCACGAGGTTGCCCCAGGGCAGGTTCCGCTTGCTGCCGCTGAGTTGCTGGACGCGGTTGCCCTTCCTTTTGATGGCAGGCAGGAAGGGCAACCGCGTCCGGTCGTGGCGTTTGGCGGCGGCCGGGTCGTCGATGTGGCCAAGGCGATAGCTGCGATTTCCGGGGCGGAGGTAGTGGCGGTTCCGACGACGTTGTCGGGGGCGCCGATGACGGCCATCCACCGGCTGCCGGCCGGAGCCGAAGATCGGGTGCGGGGGATGGTCCGACCCTCTCTTGTGATCGCCGACCCGGAGGCGATGACGGGCCAAGGGGAGGCGCAGCTGCGAGCCAGCGCGATGAACGCGCTGGCGCACGGGGCGGACACGCTCTACGTGCCGGGTTCGAATCCCGTCTCGGAGATGACCGCGCTGCGAGGGGCGGAGCTGATCGCGGGCGCGCTCGACCAGGAGCGGGAGGGACGCGACCGCGCCGGGCTCGCCCTTGGCTCGCTCCTGTGCGGCTACGCGATCGACTCCGCCGGCCTTGGCCTCCACCACCTCGTCTGCCAGACCCTCGTCCGCGTCTGCGGCATCCCGCACGCGGAGACCAATGCGGCGATCTTGCCGCAGGCGATCGCGTACCTGGCCGAGCGGGCGCCGGAGTCGTATAGGCGCTTAGCGGCTGCCCTTGGCACCGATCGGCCGGGGTTGCAGGGGCGGATCGAAGAGCTGGGTCGACCGCGCCCCCTCGGCGAGCTCGGCGGTGATGCATCGAAGCTCGACGAGGCGATCGAGGCGATGCTCAAACGGCCGGAGCTTGCCTACGTTCCGGGCTCTACTTCTCGCGACGATCTGACGACGTTGGTCCAGAGCGCGTGGTAGCGACAGAGCCGGTCCCCATCCACCCCTACCTGCTTAGTAGGGGTGGATGGGGACCGGCTCAAGCGGCCTCGTTGTTCATCAAGAGGACCCGCAAGTCGGCCGCAACCGCCTCCGGTTCGTCGTCGAGCTGATTCCAGGTGATGTGGGTGACCGAGTAGCCCGCGACCCTCAGCTTTCGATCCCGAGCCCGGTCGTTGCGAAAGGCGGTGCGGGTGGAGTGGCCGTCCCAGCCGTCGAGCTCGACGATCTCGCGCGTATCCGGCCAGTGGCAGTCGACTTGGTAGCGCTTGCCCTCGAGGAGGATCCAGTCGTTGAAGCGCGGAAGCGGCAGGCGGTGACGACGCAGGAAGGGAGCGAAGCGCTCCTCGAGAGGGCTGCGCTTGCGACCCGGTGGCTCTTTCTTCAACCGCTCTAGCGCCATCCGAACCTTCCGCACCCCTCGTTTCCCCGGATAACGCTCGACCAGGTCCCAAAGCGAGAGGCGATCCCGGAGTTCCAGGAATTCCATCTCCCGCAGAAGGTTCTCGATTACGTCTGCGGGCTCAGTCGCCGCCAGGTCGAAGATCGTTCGCGGCACCGTGGTCACCGGGATTCCCTCCTCGACGGTGATCTCGTCAGCAGGTAAGGGCGAGTGATGTCGGCGGATCTCTGTCCAAGACCTCCCCTTCCGAGGAGTGGTGACGTCGATCCTCTCCCGCGAGTTCGGACGGATCATCCACAGCGCCGCAGCTGACCAGTGACTGAGGACGGTGTTGGGTCCGGAGGCGAGAACCGCCGCCATCCACCGCCCCTCCCTCGGGATCACGCGGTGGCCCACCGCGTAGACGCCCGCATGCAGCCGATGCAGCCGCCCTGTCCTGATCCGCCTGCCGATTGAGTCCGCTCCGAACCCCAGCTGAACCAATTGATCCCGGCCCACCACCCCGTACTGACAGTCCGCCAGCTCGCCGATCGCCCGCTCCCTTTCGCGAGACCGCAAAAGAGTGCGCATATCGCATGTTTTTGCGGTCTCGCAGGGCACGCGCCGAGCGTGCCGGGAAACCTCGCGCGTGTGGTGCGCAGGTTGTGCCGGAAGCGATACGTAACCGTGCCCGCTTAGGCGTGTAGCGCTACGCGTGACCCCAGAGCGTCTTGCCTCCTACCACGCCTATACGCGCAAGCACAGCGTCAACTGGCCGCTGTACCACCTCGCCAGGGCCTTCCTGCTGCCGTTCTTCCTCGTCTACTTCCGGCTCGGCCGGATGGGACGGGAGTACGGGCGAGTCGAGGGTGGGGTGATCATCGCCTCCAACCACCGCAGCTTCCTCGATCCCTTCGTCGCCGGCGCCTGCCTGCCCTGGCGGCGACCGATGAACTACATGGCCAAGGTCGAGCTCTTCGAGCGGCGCTGGCAGGGATGGATGCTCTCGCGGCTCGGGGCCTTCCCGGTCCGCCGCGGCGAGTCGGACGAGGAATCGATGCTGACCGCGCGGATGATCGCCGAACGCGGCGGCGCCGTCTGCGTCTTCCCCGAGGGGACGCGGATCCGCCGCGGCACCCTCGCCAACCCGAAGCGGGGGGTGGGGCGGCTCGCCCTGCAGACCGGGGCGGTGGTGATCCCCACCGCCGTCCTCGGCACCGAAGACGTCCGCCGCGGCTGGCGCATCCGCCCGCGCAAGGTGAAGGTGCGGCTGGGGCCGCCGATGACCTTCCCCCGTGCCGAGGAGCCTTCGCCGGCGCTGGCGGAAACGGTGACCGCCCGCATCTGGCCCAACGTCCTGCTGCAGTGGGAAGACCTCGGCGGCCTGCCGCCGATGCGCCGCGCCGCGGTGATCGGCGCCGGCAGCTGGGGGACGGCGGTGGCGGTCTTGCTCGCCCGCGGCGGGCTCGAGGTCCAGCTCGGCGCCCGCACCTCCGAGCGGGTCGAGGAGCTGATCGCCGACGGCGAGAACCGCCGCTACCTGCCCGGGGTGCCGCTGCCGGAGTCGATCGACGTCCGTCCCGCCTCGGCGATCGAGCTCGCCGGCCTCGACCTGATCTGCCTCGCCATCCCCTCCAAGCAGCTGCCGCAGGCGGTGGGAGCGATCGCCGACCGCGTCGGCTCGCGCAGCGCCGTCTTGATGCTGACCAAGGGACTGATCGCGCCGCAGGGCCAGCTGCCCTCCGACTACGTCGGCGAGCGGGTACGGGCGCGGGCGATCGCCTGCCTCGGTGGCCCCGCCCACGCCCGCGAGGCCGTCTCGGGCTCGGCGGCGCTGGTGCTGGGATCGGCCGACGAGGAGCTACGGGCGCAGATCGGCGAGGTCTTCGACCGCGCCGGCCTCGTCTGCGAGCGCTCCCGCGACGTCACCGGCGTCGAGATGGCGGGCGCCGCCAAGAACGCCGCTGCGCTGGCAGCCGCCGCTGCCGAGCCCCATGGCCTCAACGCGGCCGGGATCGCGGTGGCGGCGATCTGGCGCGAGTGCATCGAGCACGCCGTCGCCCGCGGCGCCGAGCTCGAGACCTTCGCCGGCCTCGCCGGGGTCGGCGACCTGACCGCGACGATGATGGCCCCCACCGGCCGCAACCGTCGCGCCGGCGAGCTGCTCGGCACCGGCACCCCGGCCGCCGACATTCCCGGCAAGATCGGCCAGGCCTCCGAGGGGCTCGACACGGTGCCGCTGCTGGCGGAGGCGGTCGCCGCCTCCGGCGTCGAAGCCGAAGCGCTGGCGGCCCTGGCCGCCTTGATCCGCGGCGACCTCGACGCCGAGGAGTGGATCGCCAGCCTGCGTCAGGTCGAGCGCCAGAGGCAGGCCGCCTGATGTGCCCCGGGTTGCGGGGCCCCTTAGGCTTGGCCGGTGAGCGGCCCCGAGGAGAACGTCGAGCCGGCCGCGCTGGCTCCGGCGGCCAAGGCGGAGCTCGACCGCGCCTTCGAGGACTTTTACCGCTCGCACCTGAAAGACGTCTATTCCTACGCCTACTACCGGGTGGGGAACCACCACGACGCCGAGGACCTGACCGAGCAGGCGTTCCTCCAGGCCTACCGGCACTTCGACCGGGCCCGGCGCGAGTCCGACGGCCGGCCGCTGCGGCCGTGGGTGATCCGGATCGCCCACAACCTCGCCGCCAACTACTACCGCGACCGTTCGCGCCGGCCGCAGACGCCGCTGGAAAGCACCGAGCCGATCGCCGCCCGCCACGACACCGTGGCGATCGCCGAGGGCAGGGAGGAGCTGCGGCAGGTGATGAAGCACCTCGAGCACCTCTCCGACGACCGCCGCGAGGCGCTGATCATGCGTTTCGCCCTCGGCATGGACAACCGCGAGATCGCGCGGGCGCTGGGACGCTCGGACGGGGCGACCAAGGTCCTGATCCACCGCGCGATCAAACAGCTGCAGGAGGAGATGGAAGATGCCGAGTGACCATCTGAGCGGATCGACCTGGGACGTCGAGTCCCTGCTGACCGACGCCCTGCGGCCGATCGAGCCGCCGGAGCGGTTCTCGGGACGGCTCGAGGACACGCTCGCCGCGGTCACCCAGGCGGCGGCGGACGAGCTCTCCGACTGGGCCGAGGAGCTCTCCGAGGAAGAGCTGCGGGCGCTGCGCGATCCGCGCAACTGGGTGCGGCCGGTGGTCGCCGTCGGCGCCGGCGGGGTGGCGACCGGGGCCCTGGTCCTGCTCGAGCTGCGCCGTCGCAGCCGCAGCCGCAGCGAGAGCGGCCTACGCGCGCTTACCAGCGGGCTTCGCTCGCGGCTTTGACCGCCGCGGCCGTGGCCGCCTCTTCTTCGCGCTTTGTCCGCTGCGCCCGCTCGGCGTCCCCGCCGCCGCGGCCAACCCGAGCACGCCGAGCGCCAGGTGCAGCCACCCGGTACCCCAGCCGACGATCGCCAGAGCCGTGTAGAGGAGCCCGATCGCCAGCGAGTACTGGCGTGAGGCGACGCCGGCGAGCAGCACCCCGAGGGCGCCGGTGGCGAGGTAGAGGAGGTTGAGCCAACCGTTCACCTCCAGGGCGCCGAGGGCGTCCTCGTAGTGGTCGAGCTCGCCGAAAGAGGCGCTGTAGAAGAAACCGAGGATGCCGAGGACGACGAGGACGGAACCGGCCACGGTGGCGTAGAGACGGGCGGGGCTGGCGGCCTCCATCGGCGGCGATTGTAGGCTGCTCTGCTCGATGGCCGAGACCTGTTACCGCCACCCCGACCGCGAGACCGGCGTTTCCTGCTCCTCCTGCGGGCGGCCGATCTGCCCCGACTGCATGACTCCCACCCCCGTCGGCATGCGCTGCCCCGAGTGCGCCAGCCAGCGGACGAAAGTGGTGCAGGGCGTCGGCAAACCGGAAGGCTTCGCCCTGACGCCGGCCACCTACGTGCTGATCGGGATCAACGTGGTCGTCTACCTGATTCAGATCGCCACCGGCTCCGGGGGGCTGTTCACGGATGGGCTGAGCCAGTTCATGATCGACTTTGGCCTCTTCGGCCCCTTCGTCGCCGAAGGCGAGTGGTACCGCCTGATCACCAGCGGCTTCCTCCACGCCAGCATCATCCACATCGGCTTCAACATGTTCCTGCTGCTGATCCTCGGACGGCTGCTGGAGCCGGCTCTGGGGACGCCGCGCTTCCTCGCCCTCTACTTCGCCTCGCTGCTGGCGGGATCGTGCGGCGCCCTGATCGTCGAGCCCAACGTCCTCACGATCGGCGCCTCCGGGGCCGTCTTCGGTCTTGCCGCCGCCACCTTCGTGATCGCCCGCGGCCGCGGGATGGATTCGATCGCCAGCGAGATCGGCTTCCTCATCCTCTTCAACCTGGTGCTCGGGTTCGTCGTGCCGCGGATCAGCGTCGGCGGGCACATCGGCGGCCTCGTCGGCGGCGCCCTCTGCGCGCTGGCGATCGTCGCCGGCGAGAGGGGCATGCTCGGCCGAGCCCGGCGTCCGGCCGAGTTCCTGGCGATGGCGGCGGTCGCCGTCGTCGCCGTGATCAGCGCCCTCGCGGCCGTCTAGCCGGCGGGAAGGCTCAGCGCCGCGAGGCCGGCGCCCGCAGCGCCACGAAGCCGAGGTTGCCGGGCGGGTCAACGAGGTCGGGATGGAGGATGTGGCCGAGCAGCTCGACGCCGTCAACCAGGCGCGGGCCGGGCTCGACGAAGACGGTCCCCTCGACCGCGTAGAGGCGGGTGGCGCCGAGTCCGGCGATCTGCTCCCAGCGCTCCATCGCCTGCGCCTGCGCGTTCTCGACCGAGACCGCCGGCATGACGATGACGACGTCGGCGCCGAGGCTCTCCATCTCGCCCCAGCCGACGGCCGGCGGGTTGAGCCCGGGGTCGCCGGCGACGTCCTCGCCGCCGGCGATCGAGATCATCTCGGGGATCCAGAAGCCGCCGACGCGGGGCGGGTCGAGCTGCTGCAGGGCGATCACCCGCGGCGAGCCGGTTCCGGCCACGCCGGCGCGCAGCGTCGCCAGCCGCCCCTCGAGCTCTCCCCGCAGCTCGTGGGCGTGGTCTTCCATCCCCGTCGCCTCGCCCAGCCTGACGATCTCTTCGAGCATCTCGCTGAGCGTGGCAACTCGCATAGTTCGGTCAATATCGCACTTGATCGGACCCGAGGCATGAGAGCGCCGGAGCGGGTAGCTATATTCACGGTGCCGAATGGCCGAGGACGTCCCAGCCCGAAGTACCGGGCCGCATAGCCGATGAGCGTCCTACTGCTCGTCCTGCTTCTGCTGCTGATTGCGGTCAACGGCTTCTTCGTCGCGGCCGAGTTCGCGATCGTGCGCTCGCGCCGCTCGCGGCTGGAGCAGCTGCGCGAGGAGGGCGACAAGCGCGCCACCCAGGCCCTCAACCAGGTCGACCACGTCGACCAGTACGTCGCCACCTCGCAGGTGGGGATCACGCTCGCCTCCCTCGGCATCGGCTTCCTCGGCGAGCCGGCGCTGGCGGAGCTGTTCGAGCCGCTCGTCGGCGAATTCTTCGGCCACGCCGCCGCCGTCGCGATCTCAATCGCCGCCGCCTTCACGATCGTCACCTTCCTCCACGTCATCCTCGGCGAGCAGGCGCCGAAGATGCTGGCGATCGGCAAGGCCGAGGGCGTGCTGATGTGGATCGCCGGCCCGATGGCCTTCTTCCGCCGGATTCTGCATCCGCTGATCGTCGCCACCAACGTCCCCGCCAACTTCCTCGTCCAGCGAGTGCTGAAAGTCGAGGTCGAAGACGGCGAGGAGACCTCGCCCGAGGAACTGCGACTGCTGATCTCCCGAGGCGCTCAGCGTGGCCGGCTCGACCCGGGGGAGGCCGGCATGCTCGGCGGCGTCTTCCACCTGCACGAGCAGGAGGCGCGGGAGGTGATGACGCCGATCCCGGCCGTCGTCACCGTCGATGCTTCCGACACGGTGGAGGCGGCGCTGCGGCGCTGCGTCACCTCCGGGCACACGCGCCTGGTCGTGATCGAGGACGAGAACCCCGACCGGGTCAAGGGCGTCGTCCACAACAACAGCCTCGCCCGGCTCTACATGAGCGAGGGGCCCGAGGCGGCGCTCGACACGGTCATCCGCGACGCTCTGATCGTGCCGGAGACGCGGCCGCTCGACGACCTCCTGCACGACCTCCAGGTGCAGCGCACTTCGCTCTCGGTCGTCGTCAACGAGTACGGGCGCACGGTCGGGATCGTCACCGTCGAGGACATCCTCGAGGAGGTGGTGGGGGAGATCGAGGACGAGACCGATCCGCGCGCGGCGGCGGTGCGGAAACTGAACAACGGCGACTGGTTCGTCCGCGGCCACGTCTCGCTCGGCGACCTCTCCGATGCCGGCATCGAACTGCCCGTGGACAGCGAAACGTACAACTCGATCGGTGGCTACGTCTTCGGCGAGCTCGGCCGGCTGCCCAAACGCGGGGACTCGATCACCGCCAACGGCTACACGATCCGAGTCGAGGCGGTGCGGGAGAACCGGATCGAGGCGGTGCGGATCAGCAACAGTTCCGTCCGCCCCGCTACCTAACTTCATCGAGCAACCCGCGACCGCTCGAATCTGGAGGTACCGCATGTGGGTTGTACGCCTGACCGACAAGCAGCTCGAGGTCCTCAGGGCCCTGCTGCGCTCCGAGGAGCACCTCGGCCCCGCGCTCAGGGGTTCGATCGAGGCCCTCGACCTCGCCCGCTGGGACGATCTCCCCGAGGCTGAGTTGCCTTGGGACGAGATCGAGATCTCCGCCCGCCGCCAGGGGATTAGTGAGGCGGATGTGATTTGGGACGTTTCTGGAAAGAGCAGGGCGGCTTAGACGAAGCGTTGCCGGTACAGGGGTCCGGTCATCCCCTGAGTGAATTTGTCGCGTCCCTATCGGGACAGCTCCCGAAGATGCTGCCTGCCTATGGCAGGCAGAAATCAGATTGCATTTCGCGCGCTTCGCGGACATTCCCTCAGGGGATGACCGGACCCCTCTCCAACACGCAGCATCGGGACGGCCAAGGGTCCGGCATCTCTCAATTAGAAAGCTGCCGTCCCTATGGCGTCTGTGAGAGCTCGTTACGTAGGGAGGATGTCGATACCCCCGAGGCGGGAATGTTCGGCGATATGCAATCTGATGTTTGCGCGCGAAGCGCGCTCACAGATTGCGGCTAAGCGGCGAAGCCGCGTGCCGCGCAATTCCCGGGGAGGGGGTATCGACATCCTCCCCCTCGCAACGCCAAGTCCCTCAGTCGTAGCTGTAGAACCCCGCGCCGGACTTGCGACCCAGCTTTCCTTCGCCCTCCATCTTCACCATCAGATCAGGTGGCTTGTGGGTGGGCTCGTTCGACTCGGCGTAGAGGGCGTCGCCGATCGCCCTCGAGACGTCGAAGCCGACGAAGTCGAGCAATGCCAGTGGGCCCATCGGGTGGCCGGCGCCGAGCTTCATGCAGGTGTCGACCGCGCCGGGCTCCATCCCGGTCCGTTCGATCATCCGCACCGCGTCGAAGAGGTAGGGGAAGAGGAGGCGGTTGACGACGAAGCCGGCTTCGTCGGGGACCTCGACCGCGGTCTTGCCGAGGGCGGCGGCCCAGGCGAGCACCTTCTCGCGGGTGCCGGCGGCGCCGTCGGGGATGCAGACCTCGATCAGCTTCATCCGCGGCACCGGGTTGAAGACGTGGAAGCCGAAGAGGCTGTCGGTGCCGGCGGCCCCGGCGATCTCGGCGATGCTGAGCGAAGAGGTCGTGGTGCCGAGATCGGCATTCGGGCAGGCCGCGGCGATCGCTCGCAGCAGCTCGCCCTTCGGCTCCACCTCCTCGACGATCGCCTCGACGATGACGTCGCAGTCGGAGAGGTCCTTGGGGTCGGTGGTGACCCGCAGCCGCGAGGGCTCGGCGCCCTCGATCTTGGCGCAGGCGGCGACCACTTTCTCCTCAGCGCGCCAGGCCGAGGCCTCGCTGCGAGCGAGCAGGATCGTGTCGGCGGTCGTGGTTGAGACCGCGGCAAGGCCGGTGGCGATTGCCCCGCTGCCCGCGATCCCTGGACTCGAGTACCCCTGATTTGCGCTCATTGGCCCGGGTTCCTATCACGCATCCCCGCCCCGATGACGTGAGCCCGGTCTTTGCTCCTGGGCTTGGCTGACTGACCAGTCAGTCGGCTACTCTGGAGAGGAGGCAGCGCGTGCGCGCGCCGATGATTCTTCTTCAGAACGGAGGCTGGCGATGGGTAACGGCAACGGCAGGTTCGGAGGGCGAGAGGTCGTCATCGTCGAGGCGGTGCGGACCCCGATCGGGCGCGGCCACCCGGAGAAGGGCTACTACAAGGACCTCCATCCCTCCAACCTCCTCGCCCGCACCTACTCGGAGCTGATCGAGCGCGCCGGGGTGGATCCGAATGAGGTCGGCGACGTGATTGCCGGTTGCGTCCAGCAGTTCGGCGAGCAGGGGCTGAACGTCGGCCGCAACGCCTGGCTCGAGGCCGGTCTGCCGCAGGAGGTGCCGGCGACCACCGTCGACCGCCAGTGCGGCTCCGCCCAGCAGGCGGTCAACTTCGCCGCCGCCCTGGTCGCCTCCGGCGTCCACGACGTCGCGATCGGCGGCGGGGTCGAGCACATGGGCCACATCTCCTTCGCCGACTCCTTCTCAGTCATGCAGGAGCACGGGATGGCCTTCTCGCCGGAGCTGATGGAGCGCTACGACCTGATCCCCCAGGGCCTTTCGGCGGAGATGATCGCCGACAATTGGGAGATCAGCCGCTCTGAGCTCGACGAGCTCGGGGCCCGCTCTCAGCAGCTCGCCAAGCAGGCGACCGACGAGGGCCGCTTCGAGCGCGAGATAATCCCGATGCAGGTCAACGGCGACACCTACGTCACCGACCAGGGGCTGCGCGAGACGACGATCGAGAGCCTCTCGCAGCTGAAGCCGGCCTTCAAGGAGGATGGCAAGATCACCGCCGGCAACTCCTCACAGGTCTCCGACGGCGCCGCCGCGGTGCTGCTGATGGCGCGTGAGAAAGCCGATGCGCTGGGGCTGAAGCCGCGGGCGCGGATCTTCGACCAGACCACGGTCGGGGTCAACCCGGTGATCATGCTGACCGGCCCGATCCCGGCGACCGAAAAGCTGCTCGAGCGCAACGGGATGAAGATGGAGGACATCGACCTGGTCGAGATCAACGAGGCCTTCGCCTCCGTGGTCGGCGCCTGGCGCCGCGAGCTCGACCCCGACATGGACCGGGTCAACGTCAACGGCGGCGCGATCGCGCTCGGCCATCCGCTCGGCTCGACCGGCGCCCGCCTGATCACCACCCTGCTGCACGAGATGGAGCGCTCCGACAAGGAGATGGGCCTGGTGACGATGTGCTGCGGCGGCGGTCTCGGCACCGGGACCCTGATCCAGCGTGTGTAGGGCGCCGCGGGCGGGGGTAGGTTCCCTGCCCCTTCCACTTCGAGCCAAGGAGACAACTTGAACAAGGTATTGCTTGCCGCGCTGGCAGCGTTGGCGCTGATCGCGGCGCTCGTCGCCGGCTGCGGCGGCGACAGTGAGACCGACCGCGAGACGACCGCGACGATCACCAAAGCAGAGCTGATCAAACAGGGCGACGCGATCTGCGAGAAGGCCAACGAAGCGAGCGAATCCGAAGCCGAAGAGTTCGCCGAGGAAAACGACTTCACGCTTGAAAAAGCGAGCAAAGAGCAGATCGAAGAAGCGGTCGGCGAGGTGCTCGTCCCGAACCTGAACGGGCAGGTTGAGGATCTGAGGGCCCTTGGCGCGCCCGAGGGCGACGAGGACCAGGTCGAGGAGATCTTCGTCTCGCTCGAAGGGGCGGCAGACGAAATCGACGATGACCCGGGTCTGGTCTTCGAGGAGGAGACCCTGAAAGAGCCGAGCGAACTGGCCGAGGATTACGGGTTCAAGGTCTGCGGCGAAGGATGACCCTTTCGGGTCGCCGGACCAGCAGGCCCGGCGACCCGATCAAGCTCGTTTAGCTGATTGATCGAAAAGTCGATACCTTTCCTGCGCTGACGTACCGGCGGAGGAGGGAAGATGAGGAAGCGATCAATCGGGCTGTTTGCCATAGCTGCGTTGCTGGCGACGATCGTCTTCGGCTGCGGTGGGGGAGACGAGACGACTGAGTCGACCGCCTCGCTGACCAAGTCGGCGTTCATCAAGCAGGGCAACGCGATCTGCGCCCGCACCAACAAGCAGTTCGAAGACGAATTCGAAGACTTCTCGAACGAAAAGACCAGCCTCTCGACGAGCGGGGAACCGAGCAGGCCACAGCTGATCGAAGCGGTGGAACAGCTCTACATTCCGATCATCGGACAGCAGATCGAAGAACTGCGGGCACTTGGCGCCCCCGCCGGGGAGGAGCAGGAAGTCGACAAAGCGGTCAGCGCCGGCGAAGAAGGGCTTCAGGAGGTCAGGGAAGACCCGAGCAGCCTTCTGGTTTCCAGCGGCGGCCCCTTTGGGGAATACAACAAACTGATGACCGATTACGGCCTCGCCGAGTGCGGCGAAGAATAGAACCTGGAGGTCACCTGGCCAGCCGGCCAGGTGACCTCTATATGCTGCGCCCTCGATGGACCTGACGCTGTCGCCAGCGGAGGAGGAGTTCCGCGACGAGGTTCGCACCTGGCTGCAGGAGAACCACCCCGGGCCGGAGCCCGAGGCCGGCCTCGACGAGGTGATGGCCTTCCGCAGCGAGTGGCAGCTGAAGTTGCACGCCGCCGGTTGGGCCGGGATCTCCTGGCCGAAGGAGTACGGCGGCCGCGGCGCGACGATGATCGAGCAGGCGATCTTCGCCGCCGAGGCATCGCGCCAGGAAGCGCCGAGCCCCGCCAACGTCCTCGGCCTGGCGATGGGCGGCCCCGTCGTCATCGCCCACGGCAGCGATGAGCAGAAGGCCCGTTACCTGGAGCCGATCCTGACCGGTGAGGAGATCTGGTGCCAGGGCTTCTCCGAGCCAGAGTCGGGCTCCGACCTCGCTTCGCTGAAGACCCGCGCGGTCAAGGACGGCGACGAATGGGTGGTCACGGGGCAGAAGGTCTGGACCACCTTCGCCCAGTACGCCAAGTGGTGCATGCTCGTCGCCCGCACCGACCCCGATGCGCCAAAGCATCAGGGCCTCACCTACTTCCTGATGGACATGGAGCAGGAGGGGGTGCAGACGCGGCCGCTGGTCCAGATCACCGGTGAGGGCGAGTTCAACGAGGTCTTCTTCGAGGAGGCGCGTGTGCCCGACGCGAACGTCGTCGGCGGTGTCGGCAACGGCTGGGCGGTGGCGATCACGACCTTGATGAACGAGCGCGCCGGGCTTGCCTTCGGCGCGATCTCCCAGATCCAGAACAGCCTCGGCCGGCTCGCGAAGCTGGCGCAGGAGACCCAGGCAGGCGGCGGCACCGCGGCCGACGACGCCTACTTCCGCCAGCGGATCGCCCAGCTCCACATCGAGGTGGAGACGATGCGCCTCAACGCCTACCGCGGCCTGACCAAGACGATGCAGTCGGGGATCCCGGGGCCGGAGGGCTCGCTCGGCAAGTGGCAGTGGGCCGACATCAACCAGGACCTGACCGAGCTGGCGCTGGAGATCGAGGGCGCCTACTCGGTGCTGATGCGCGGCTCCGAGCACGCGGTCGCCGGCGGCGCCTGGCAGTACGGCTTCCTTCGCTCCCGCGCCAACTCGATCGAGGGCGGGACCACCGACATCCTCAAAAACATCATCGCCGAGCGGGTGCTCGGCCTGCCGAGGCTGCGGTAGATGTACTTCGACCTCACCGACGAGCAGCAGGCGATCAAGTCGACCGCCCACGACTTCCTCTCCTCGCGCTTCAAATCCGACCGCATCCGGGAGATCGCTGAGAGCGAGAGCGGCTTCGACGAGAGCGGCTGGAGGGAGATGGCCGAGCTCGGCTGGGCCGGGCTGGCGCTGCCGGAGGAGTGGGGTGGACAGGGACTGGGGATCGTCGACCTGGCGGTGCTCTTCGAGGAGATGGGCTACGCCCTCGCTCCCTCGCCGCTGCTCTCCAACACGGTCGTCGGCTTGGTGCTCGCCGCCGGCGGCTCCGACGAGCAGCGCGAGCGCTACCTGGCGCCGCTCGCCGCCGGTGAGTTGCGCGCCACGCCGGCCTTGGTCGACGCCGGCGCAGCGGCGGAGCCGGGGATGTTCACGCTGGACGCCGAGTCGGCTGGCGACGGCGTCGTCCTCAACGGCGAAAAGACGCTGGTGATGGACGCGGCGAGTGCCGACCTCTTCCTCGTCGCCACCTCCGACGGCCGCCGCCACCTCGTCGAGAAGGGGGCCGAGGGCGTCACGGTGATACCCGAGGAGTCGATCGACCTCACCCGCCGCCTCTCCTCGGTCCGGCTCGACGCAGTCCAGGTCGCCCCGGAGGCGACGCTGCCGGGTGAGGGATCTGACTACTTCCCGGTCCTGCACCGCGCCTGCGTGGCGCTCGCGGCCGAGTCCACCGGGGTCGCCCAGCGCTCGCTGGAGATGTCGGTCGCCTATGCCAAAGACCGCCAGCAGTTCGGGCGGCCGATCGGCGCCTACCAGGCCGTCTCCCACCGCTGCGCGCAGATGCTGTTGGAGACCGAGAACTCCCGCTCCGCCGTCTACGGCGCCGCCTGGGCCGCCGACGCCGAGCCGGAGTCGCTGCCGCTGGCGGCCTCGATGGCCAAGGCCTATTCCTCCGATGCCGGCTGGCGGGTGCCCGACGCGGCAATCCAGGTCCACGGCGGGATCGGCTTCACCTGGGAGCACGACCTCCACTTCTTCCTCAAGCGCGGCCGCGCCAACGCGGCCATGTTCGGCAGCGCCAAGTGGCACCGCGAGCAGGTCGCCGAGGCCGTCCTGGCGGGCGAGACCGCTCCGGCCAGCGCCTGAGCTGATCCAGGATGGGCGCCCTCGATCGCATCTCCGTCGCCGCGATCGGAACGTCGGTTGCCGACCTCGAGGCGGAGACGCTGCGGGCCGAGGCCGCCGGCGTCGAGTGCGTTTGGGCGCCGGAGCTCTTCCGCAGCGCCGTCACCCAGGCCAGCTACCTGGCGGCGAAGACCGAGCGGATCGGGGTCGCTACCGGCATCGTCTGGGCCTTCACCCGCAGCCCCTTCATCCACGCGATCAGCGCCCTCGACGTCGACGAGATGTCGGGCGGGCGCTTCCGGCTGGGGATGGGGGCGGGGGTCAAACGCCTCAACGAGACCTGGCACAACGCCGACTACGGCCGGCCGGCGCCGCACCTGCGCGAGGCGATCGAGGCGACGCGGCTGATCATGCGCCAGGCCAGCGCGGGTGAGCCGATCCGCTACCAGGGCGAGTACTACGACATCGACATCAAGGGCTGGGTGCGCCCGCACCCGGCGCCGCGCGAGGCGGTGCCGATCTACACCGCCGCCGTGCAGGCAGGGATGGCGCGGATGGCCGGCGACGTCGCCGACGGGCTGATCGGCCACCCGATCCAGAGCCTGCGCTGGATCGACGAGGTCGTCGTCGATGCTTTCGAGGAGGGCCTGCGGCGCTCCGGCCGCCAGCGCTCCGACTTCGACTACCTGCCGACCGTCTGCTGCGCGATCGACGACGACGAGGGGCGGGCGATCGAGATGGCCCGGCGTACGATCTCCTTCTACGCGACCGTGAAGACCTACATGCCGCTCTGGGAGCTGCACGGCTTCGCCGACAACGCGGTCGCCGCCGGCGAGGCATTCCGTCGCGGCGATCTGGCGGCGGTCCCGGCCGCGATCAGCGACGAGATGGTCGAGGCCTACTGCGCCGCCGGGCCGCTGGACAAGGTCCGCGCCCGGGTCGAGGCCACCGCCGAGCGCGCCGACGGCCTCTTCCTCACCCCGCCCACCTACTTCATCTCCCCCGAGGAGCTGAGCGAGTTCCAGAACCGCATCATCGACGCCTTCGGCCCGGAGGCGTGAACGCCGAGTCTGCGAAAACCGGCGATATAGGCCGGTTCTCGCAGACTCGCGAGTTCGAGGTGCTGGAGCGGGTGCGTGAGATTCCGGAGGGGTTCGTTCGCACTTATGGGGATGTCTCGCCGGGGGCGCCCCGGTTCGCCGGGACCGTCCTCTTCCACGCCGAAGATCCCGACCTGCCGTGGTGGCGCGTCGTCCGCGCCGACGGTTCCCTGGCCAAGGCCGATCGCCAGCGCGCGCTGCTCCTCGCCGAGGGCGTGCCGTTCCGCGGCGCCCGCGTCGACATGGAGCTCGCCCGCCTCCCGGCCGGCGAGTAGGTCAGCCCCGTTCCATCTCCCGCTGGACGTCGGCCTCGGTGATCCGGTTGCTGGGCCCGTAGGCCTTCCAGGCCTGGACGACGACGGCAATGCCGACCCCGAGGATCACCCAGACCGGCCAGAAGTAGCCGCCGTCTCCCATCGCCCAGATGACGATGCAGACGAGGACGGCGAAGGCACCGCCGGCGGCCATTCCTTTGAAGTCCTGCTTCAGCTTCAGGCGCTGAATCGCGAGTTCGCGCGCCTGCTCGGGCTTGTCGATGCCTTCCTCGGCCATGGCGGCATCCTAGCCGCCATGGCCGAGGTCGTTACGCCGGTTAGGGGCAGATGACGATCAGGTGGAAGTCGGCGTCCTCGGGGCCGCCGTCTTTGTCTTTGGTCCGGACCTCGATCGCGTTTGGGTTGGCGGCGGAGGTGTTGGTCTGCGCGTAGCCCGAGTTCGGGACCGTGGTGCCGGCGTTGTTGCGGGCGGCGACGTTGGCGCAGGTGGAGACGTTGAACGGGAAGACGATGGTCACCGCTCCGCCGCCCTCGGTCGCCGTGATGCCGGTGCCGCTGGCGCGAGCCAGGGCGGCGTTGCCGGGGTTCGCCGGGTTGTTGACGACCGCCCAGAAGGTGTGGGTGGCGACCTTCGCGAACGGCACCGTGCCGAGCTTGTTGTTGTTGATCTGGAACCCCGTCAGGGTGTCCTGCTTCAGCTTGCCGCCGCCGATCGTCTGCTTTTTGATCGCACCGCCGTTGATCGACTGCGCCGCGTATGCGGTTCCCGCCAGGGCGGCGACCAGTGCGATCAGCGCCACCACCATCGCCGGCGATGGGCGCCTCTTCATCAGCGTTTTCATTCTGGATTCCCTTCCAGTCGTGGTCTTTCGTCAACCCGCCCAAGCGGCGGAAGCTGCGCCTGTCCATGGGGAGGCGCGAGTGACTCTTCGAGCAGTACCCGCTGATCGTGAAGATCAGCCTCGGAGAGGCGCCGTAGCTGCCCCTCGAGCGCTTCCAGGGGACTGGAACGAAAGCATTGGGGCTGGGCGATGCCATGGCGATCGCGAAGATCGCAGGAGTCGAGCTGCGTCCAGAAGTAGGGAACGTCTCCGCGAAGTAGATCGCCGACCTCGCTCCCGATGAGTCTTGCGCCGGGAGCTTCAAGTGACGATTGATGGGTCTCCAGGCTGGTGCGCAAAGCGTGTTCTCGCTCCTCTGTCGGAGCGGCAGTCGGCTGCAGAAGCTGGAAATACCGGACCACATAGTGCGCCGTGAAGCGAACGATGTGCCTGACTCGCAGCTCGCCGCTCCGGAGGCTGGTCTCGACCTCTCGCCGAACCCGGTCCCGCTCGCCCAGCATCACTCGGTAGCCGAGTTCGAAGCCGGCGAGCAGATCGGGGAGGAAACGGGACGGCTCGACCAGATGGCCGCTGTGGTCACTCCTGCGGTTGGCCGCGTGGAAGTAGGGCATGCGGTAGCCGACCATCTGCCGGCCCCCCTCGCGCAGGGAATGGACCGCCCAGCGCCGGCACGAGCCACCGCCTTGAAGGCCTGAGTTTGCAACGGTCGGGCTGGGCCTCTCGATCAGGCCGCTCGAGGTCACGTCGGTTGGCGAGATCACCTCGGGAAAGCGATAGAAGGCGGTCTCGAAGTCGATCGCCACTGGATGTGCCCCCACCGCCAGCACGTTTTCCATGTGCAGGTCCGTGATGTTGAGCGCGTAGGCGGCGGCGGCGAGGGCGCCGAAGCGGAAGTAAAAGCGCTCGAGCGCCCTCTTCGTATGGCTGCGCTGCGCCGTCGAGGCATAGGCGACGAAGCCGTACTCCTCGCCCAGCGGTGCGTACTTCAAGGTTGCGAAGAGAGCTTCATCCCCACGGCCGGGAGAGATCTCCGCCAGCATGGACGAGACCAAGTGATCGCTCCGCAGGTTGACCGGCTTGTAGACGACGGCCTGTTGGGATGAGAAACGAATGAGCACCGGGCGCTTGCCATCGTTGTGGCTCTCGGACCCCAGCGCCTCGATGGCGCTGATTTCAGAGATCGCGGGAGAGCGCTGAAGCGGCAGCTGTGGGAGGTGAGAGCAGGCACGCGAGAGCGCCTCCGCCAGGTTCTTCGCCTGCCCCTCCAGGCGGCGCTCGGAAAGCTCCCTGAGCCAGGCGGTGTGGGAAGGATGGGCGATCGAGCTGGCCTGGGGGTCTTGGCCTTCCCTCCGGGCGATCCGACCGACCGCGGCCGCTACGACCGCCGTCGGAGTCATGGGTTCATCCGCTGCCTCTGCGAGTTGTTCCCGGATCCGGCGGACCGCTGATTGGGACAGCGGCAAGGTCGAGGCTGAAACTACTTCAGCGAGGGCCGCCTCGACCCTCTGCCGGTGGGCTTGGGAAAGAGAGACGGCGGGGTCAGCTGCAGGTGCCCGAGGCACAGCACCTGGTGGTGTTCACGCCGTACTTCTCGATCAGCGTCGCTTCCAGGGACTTGAGGTCGAGTTCGTCCTGGCGCGAGGGGCTCTCCGTGAGCACGAGGTGGTAGGTGAATTCCGAATTCTCCAGCACGACGATCTGACGCGCTGGCGGCGAGTAGCCACGGCTCTCGAGCACCTTGCCCGGGTTGCGGATCAGCTCGGCTTTGAAATCGTCGTCGCTGAGGGAATCCGCGATCACGTCGCTCGGAAGCCAGCACTCGAGGCTGTCGTCGTCATGCATCTCCCGCGAGAGAATCTCCAGCAGGGACTCGCGCGAGAGCTGCGCCAGGTGTTTCTTGCGCGCCGGCAGCGCGAAGAATTTGATCTCCGCCGAATCGACCGCCACACAGAAGGTCTTGTTGTCAGGCCAGCGGGAAATCCGTTCCCGCAGCAAGCTGGTGGGATCGGTGAGTAGGAGCGCTCGCACCTCCGGGTCCGTCCAGGCGGCGGCCGTCACGCTTGCCGGCAGGATCGTCCAGTCCATGATCTCGGGAACCTCGAATCGGGTCTCGGTTTCGGACTGGGCCAACTCTGGCATTGCGCTTCCCTTCGGTTGGGAACTCGGAAGGTCCCCGCGGGGGCCATTGAAGTTCGCTGAATGTAGGAAGGCGGTCGGACGAATCGCAGCTCCGCATCCCCCTTCCCGCGTTAGATAACGCACCGAAGCCCGCCAGACAGCCGGGAACCTCGGGATTTGCGCAGAGTCCGCGTCTGAGAGTTGCCGCTAACTCGGCAAAGCGGAGACGAAGCGCTCGAAGGAGCCGATGTCGGTGACTGCAGGCCCGTGACCGGGCAGGATCAGGGAGGGCTCGAGCTCGGCCAGCTTGCGGATCGAGCGCCGGTTCTCCGCCGGGTCGGGGGTGAGGTCGGCCGGGGGCTCGGCCAGCCGCGTCCGCATCGTCACGTAAGTGATGTTGCGGATCACGTCGCCGCAGAGCGCGACCCGGTCGGAGTCGCGGAAGAAGATCACCTCGCCCGGGGCGTGGCCCGGCGCGTGGACGACGCGGAAGCCGGCCACCTCGTCGCCCTCCTGAAGCACGCGGTCGACCTTGTGGGGCGGTCCCGTCCACATCTTGCCGAAGGCCTGGGCCACCGGCTTGGGGCTTGCCGCGACCGGCCGCCGCCCCTCCATCGCGTCGACGTCGTCGGCATGGCAGGCGAGCGGAACCCCGCGCGCCTCGCAGACGGCCTTCGCGCAGCCCTGGTGGTCGGGATGGACGTGGGTGAGGGCGACCATCGAGATCTCCCGCCCCTCGAGCTCGGAGAAGATGCGGCGCTTGTCCCAGCGCCGGCCGGCGTCGATGAGAACGTCCTCGGCGAGGTAGACGTTGATCAGGGGGCGGGGTGCTTCCTTCAGCCGCCAGACGCCGGGAGCGAGGTACTTCAATGGGAGATCCCGAGCCCGTCGCGGGGCTCGCCGCTGTGCTGGGCGAGCTCTTCCAGGCGGGCGATCTGCCGCTCGCCTTCGAGCCGTGCCGGATGCCCCGCCGGCAGCGGCTCGATCAGGCGGCGGATCCGGTTGCGGACCTGGAGCGCGAAGTGGGGGGTGACGGGACCGGCGAGGGCACGGATGTCCTCGACCGTGATCTCCTGCGCCTGCCCGAGCAGCTCGGGGTTCTCGGACTCGCTCATTCTTCGTCGCTTATTTTCGCCAGCTCGGCCAGCTCGTCGACTTCCGCCTGCTGGCCGACCTCGATCGCCTCCTGATCGCCGATCACCCAGACGTGGTTGTAGAAGGCGCGGGTGGGGTCGGTGGTATATCCGGGCTTCACGTCGAGGAAGTAGTTGCGGAGGTCCGCCGGGAGCGTAGCGGCGTTGTCGGTGAGGAGCAGCGGCCCCCAGGTGCCCGAGGCCGAGAGCGGCGCCGCGGCGGCGGCGTCGGCGGGGGAGTCGCTGCGGGCGAGGACGAAGCCGTGGCCGGGGTCGTTGACGTTCCAGCCGAAGTTGCCGTCGCGATAACGGGCGAAGGCGAGGGCGTTGGCGACCGGGTCCTCGCCGCCCACGCGCTTGACCCGTTTTGCGACTTTGGCGACCTCGCGGACGACCTCGGAGGAGATCACCGAGGAGGGACCGAGCACGTAGACCGGCACCTTCGGGTGGTCTTCGAGGACGGCGACGGTGGCCGCAGGCAGCTTCTCCGTGTCGGCATAGAGCACCGGGTCGCCGGAGCGGGCGGCCCAGGCGGCGGCGGGCATCGCGAACTCCGGCTGGGAGCTGGAGGCGATGACGATATGCCGCGGGGGTTTGCCGGTGAGGCGGTCCCGCAGGGCGGCGATCTGGGCGGCGGTGGCGGCGGATTCGCCGCTGTCGATCGGCACCGCGTCCCCCGGGTATGCCAGCCGCCCCACGGCGAAGAGCGCTGCGTTCCCGGTCGCCTCGCCGCCCTGCGGATCGAGCGCCGAAAGCGCTTCATCGCTCGTCTCCGGCAGCTCCTCCGAGTTCGAGAAGAGGATCGGCGTCCGCACCGGCGGCGCCATCAGGACGGAGGCGGCGATCGCGCCTGCCCAGTCCTCTTCGCCGACCAACGCCACCGCCGCCGGACGCTGCTCGGGCGTGGTCGAGGGGAAGACGGCGAGGGCGACGGCGGCTGCGTTGGCGACCGGGTCGGAGCCGCCGATGCGGACCGTGTTGTTGGTCGCGAAGCTCGGATAGCCCAGCTCTTCGGCAGGCTGGGAGACAGGGGCCTCCGCGGGATCTGCGGTGTCCGCGGGGGCTGGCGTGGGGGCAGGGGAGGTGGTGCCCTTGTCGCCATCGCCGCCGCTGCCGAAGACGATCGCAGCCGCGATGAAGGCGAGCGCGAGTACGACGAGCGCCGCCAGCGCCTTCGGTGCCCCCGGCTTCGGCTCGCGCTTCTTCTCGGTCTCGGGGACGTCCGCGTTGATCGGCCGCTTCGGGATCACGGAAGGAAACGTATCGGGGTGCCTGCCGCCGGGAGGAGTAAAGTCCAAGACTGGCTGACTGACCAGTCAATCGGTAGGCGCAGAGGACCAGAAGGGGAGAAGAGATGGATTTCGCACTGAACGAGGAACAGCTTGAGTTCAAAGCGCGGTGTCGCAAGTTCGCCGCCGAGGTGATGCGACCGGTCGCGCGCAAGCACGACGAAGAGGAGAGCATCCCCTGGGAGGCGATCAAAGAGGCGCGCCGACAGGGCTTTGGTGGCCTCGAGTCGATCCAGCGCAACGCCGCCGACCCCGAGGGTCAGATGCAGGTGATCTCGGCCGAGGAGTTCCACTGGGGCTGCGCCGGGATCGCGCTGGCGATCAGCGGCTCCGGCCTCGCCGCCGCCGGCATCGCCGCCTCGGGCACCGGTGAGCAGATCGGCCGCTGGGTCCCCGAGTGCTTCGGCAGCGGTGAAGAGATCAAGCTCGGCGCCTACGCCGTCACCGAGCCGCAGGCCGGCTCCGACGTCAAGAACCTGAAGACGACCGCCAAGCGCGACGGCGACGAGTGGGTCCTCAACGGGACCAAGGTCTTCATCACCAACGGTGGCATTGCCGACGTCCACGTCGTCGTCGCCGTCGTCGACCCCGAGCTCGGGACCCGCGGCCAAGCCTCCTTCGTGGTCCCGAAGGGGACCCCCGGCCTCAGCCAGGGCAAGAAGGAGACGAAGCTCGGGATCCGCGCCTCCCACACCGCCGAGATCGTGCTCGAGGACTGCCGCATCCCCGTCGATTACCTGCTCGGCGGCGAGGAGAAGCTGGAGAAGAAGCTGCAACGCGGTCGGGAAGGGAAGAAATCCCGCGGCGCCGATGCGCTCGCGACCTTCGAGATCACCCGGCCGCTGGTCGGCGCTTCCGCGCTCGGGATCGCCCAGGCTTCCTACGAGTGGACGCTGGAGTACCTCGACGGCCGCTCCGAAGGCGGCGTGCCGATGCTGAAGGCGCAGCGGATCCAGCAGACGCTGGCCGACGTCGCCACCGAGATCGAAGCCGCCCGCCTGCTGGTCCAGCGCGCCGCCTGGATGGGGCGCAACGGCAAACCGATGACCGGCGGCCAGGGCTCGATGTCGAAGCTCAAGGCCGGCGACGTGACGATGTGGGCGACGACGACGCTGATGGACCTGGTCGGCCCCTACTCGCAGAGCACCGATTGCCCGCTGGAGAAGTGGTTCCGCGACGCCAAGATCTACCAGCTGTTCGAGGGCACGGCCGAGATCCAGCGGATGGTCATCTCCCGCATGCAGGCTCGCGACTACGCCGAGCGCCTCGGCTACGCCGCCGAAGTCGCCGAGGAGACGATCAAGAAGGAGCCGGTCGCGGCCTAGCCTCGATCTATCCTCGGTCCGTGCACGGACCGCACGACTATAGCCACGCACTCGACGCCCGCCGCGCGGACAGCCGGCGGCGGATGTGGGTGGCGCTGGGGATCAACCTCGGGCTGTTGGTGGCTGAGGCGATCGGCGGCATCCTCACCGGCTCGCTGGCGCTCCTCGCCGACGCCGGCCATGTCCTCTCTGACGCCGGCGCGATCGTCCTCGCCCTGATCGCGGTGCGGCTGGCGGCGCTGCCGGCGACCGGCCGGCGCACCTTCGGTTACCAGCGCTCGGAGGTGCTGGCGGCGCTGGTCAACGGGCTGACGCTGGTGGCGGTCAGCATCGCGATCGCCGTCGCCGCCTTCGGTCGTTTCGGCGACCCGCCGGAGATCGACGGCTGGGGGGTGCTCGCGCTCGGCCTCTTCGGGCTCGCCGGCAACCTCGCTGCGACGGTCGTCCTCGCCCGCGGCCAGCGCGAGGACATCAACCTCGAGGGGGTGCTGCGGCACTCGGCCGCCGACGCGCTCGGCTCGGTCGGGGTGGTGGTCGCCGGCGCCTTCGTCCTGCTCGGCGGCTCACCCGTCGTTGACCCGATCGTCGGCCTGCTGATCGCGGTCCTGATCCTCGCCTCCTCCTGGCGCCTGATCAAGGAGCCGGTCGACGTCCTGATGGAGGCGGCGCCGGCCGGCTTCGACGTCGATGGCGCTGGGGCGGCGATCTGCCAGGAGGAGGGGGTGCGTTCTGTGCACGACCTCCACGTCTGGACGCTGACGGCCGGTTTCGGGGCGCTCGCGGCGCACGTAGTGGTCGCCCAGGGAAGCGACCGCGACCTGATCCGGCGCCGGCTCGAGCTGACCCTGCGCGAGCGCTACGGGATCGAGCACACGACCCTGCAGATGGAGGAGGAGGCAGACCAGGAGCTGCTGCGCGTCGAGAACGCCTCGCCTCGTTAGTGCTTACGTCTACTTAATTTTAGTAGTTCATGCTTTCCTCCTGTTGGGGGTGGCCCTAGCCTGGGTAGCGCAACAGCGGATGATCAGGCAGACGAGGAAATACATGGTGGGCGCAATCTCGGGTGCGGGGTTGATCGCCGCCGCGCTCGTCGCCTTCGTTCTGTTGGTCTCGGCTCAGGTCTTCGAGGACTGGCCGCTTTCCGGACTGGCGGGCGCCGACGAGGAGACCTCGGTCTCTTCTGCGGAGCCAGCCGCACCCGGTACCGGTGTGGCGGCCGCGGCAGTGGCGCCGGCCGGTTCGAAAGCCGCGCCCGGTCAGGGCGACGGCGGCGCGGCCGCAGGGCGGCGCGGCGGACCGAGGCGGATCGTCCCCGGCCGGTGGTCAAGGAGTCGCCGGTACCGGCCAGCAGCCAGGCAGCCCTGGCGGCGGCGGTGGCGATGGAGGAGGCGCGGCACCCGGCGGCGGTGACGGCGGCTCCGTCCCGACCTCGACCCCCGGCGGACCTTCGGGCGGCGGAGGCGGAGGCGGGGGCACGGCTTCGAATGCCGGCAGCGGCAGCGGCGGCAGCGGCAGCGCCGGCGGCGGCGAAACCGGCGGCGGCAGCACGACCGCCTCGACGCCCTCCGGGAAAGTCACCGGCACCGTCAACGAAACCGTCAACCAGGTCGATCAGACGGTCACCGGCGGGGTGCTGGAGGAAACCGGCGTCACCCAGGTGACCGAAGGCGCGGTCAACGGAGTCGCCGGCCCCGAATCCACGGTTGGCCAGGTGGTCGACAGCACCGTCGGCACCGTCGAAGGCATCCTCAAACCGAAAAAATAGATTGAGAACTGAGCGTTCCGCCCGCTCAGGCCCTAATCGTCAAAATGCCCTCCCTATGGCGGAGCGAGGACAGCCGGGCTCGGTGACGAGCGGTGACCCGATCGAGGACTCGGCCGTCTTCCCGCAGGGGAGCCGCGTCAACGCGGAGGGGCACCTCGAGGTGGCCGGCTGCGACGTGGTCGCGCTGGCCGAAGAGCACGGCACCCCCGCCTACTTCTACGCCGAGGACGACATCCGCGCCCGCGCCCGCGCCTACCGCGAGGCCTTCGAGCGCCGCGGCGCCGAGTACGAGGTTCTCTTCGCCAGCAAGTCGCTGCCCTGCACCGCCGCCTACCGCCTCTTCGCCGAGGAGGGCCTCTCCGTCGACGTCGCCTCCGGCGGCGAGCTGCACATGGCGCTGCGCGCCGGCTTCGACCCCGACCGCATCCACATGCACGGCAACAACAAGTCCGACGCGGAGATCCTCTTCGCCGCCCGGTCCGGGATCCGCCACCTGATCGTCGACTCCTTCGACGAGATCGAGCGCTGCGAGCGGCTGCTCGACGAACCGCAGAGGGTGCTGATCCGGGTCACTCCTGGGATCAAGCCCTCGACCCACGACTACATCACCACCGGCCAGCTCGACTCCAAGTTCGGCTTCGGGCTCGCGGACGGACTGGCGGCGAGTGCGATCGAGCGGGTGCTCGCCTCCGACAAGCTCGAGCTGGTCGGGCTGCACGCCCACATCGGCTCCCAGATCTTCGAGCTCGAGCCCTACACGCTGGCGATCCAGGCGCTGGGGGAGCTGGCCGGCGACTGGTGCCAGGTCGTCAACGTCGGCGGCGGCCTCGGCGTCGCCTACACGATCGAGGACGAGCCACCCTCGATCGACGCCTACGTCGAGGTCAAGGTCCGCGGCGTCCACGAGGTCTTCGGCCCGGAGGTGCGGATCCTGGTCGAGCCGGGCCGCTCGCTGGTCGCCAACGGCGGCCTCACCGCCTATCGCGTCGGCACCGTCAAGGAGATTCCCGGCGTGCGCACCTACGTCGCCGTCGACGGCGGCATGTCCGACAACCTGCGGCCGATGCTCTATGGCTCCCACTACGAAGCGCTGATCGCCGACCGCGCCGGCGCCCCCGCCGACACCCTGGTGACGATCGCCGGGATGCACTGCGAGTCCGGCGACGTGATCGTCCGCGACACGCTGCTGGCGGAGCCGGCCGTCGGCGACGTCCTCGTCACCCCGGCGACCGGCGCCTACGGTTACGCGATGGCGAACAACTACAACGGGGTGCCGCGACCGCCGGTCGTCTTCTGCCGCGACGGCGAGTCGCGGGTGGTCGTGCGGCGCGAGACCTACGAGGACCTGACCGCGAGGGACGTCTAAAGCGCGTGGCCTCCGCAGGCTCCAAACCCGTCCGCATCGGGCTGCTTGGGCGCGGCACGGTCGGCGCCGCCTTCGCCGACCTGCTCGCCGAGCGGGCGGAGGCGGTCGAGGCGGCGACCGGGAGGCGGCCGGAAGTGACCGGGGTGCTGACCCGGGAGGAAGGCGACTTCGAGTCGATCCTCGCCGGCTCGGACCTGATCGTCGAGCTGATGGGGGGGACCGACCCGGCGCGGGATCACGTCCGCGCCGCCCTGCGCGCCGGCAAGCCCGTCGTCACCGCCAACAAGCAGCTGCTCGCCCAGCACGGCGACGAGCTCTTCGCCGTCGCCCGCGAGGCGGGGGTGCAGCTGCGCTTCGAGGCGGCGGTCGCGGCGGTGATCCCGATCGTGCGGACGATCCAGGAGAGCTTCGGCGTCACCGAGATCGCCAAGGTCTTCGGGATCGTCAACGGCACCACCAACTTCATCCTCACCGAGATGGCGGCGAGCGGCGCCGGCTACGACGACGTCCTCGCCCGCGCCCAGGAGCTCGGGTACGCCGAGGCCGACCCCTCCGACGACGTCAACGGCGCCGACGCCGCGGCGAAGATGGCGATTCTCGCCCGCCTCGCCTTCCACACCCCGGTCACCCTCTCCGAGGTCACCTACGAGGGGATCGAGGGGATCCAGCCCGACGACATCGCCTACGCGAAGGAGCTGGGGCTCTCGCTGAAGCTGCTCGGGGTGGCCGAACGGCGCGACGGCGGGATCAGCGTCCGCGTCTTCCCCTGCTTCCTCTACCGCGGCCACCCGCTGGCGCCGATCGAAGGGCCGTTCAACGCGGTCATGGTCGAGGCGCCGGCGATCACCGAGGTGACGATGTCGGGACCGGGGGCGGGAGGGCTGCAGACGGCCTCGGCGGTGCTCGGCGACGTCGTCTCGATCCTCGCCGGCGAGGCGCCCGTGCACGAGACCCGGGTCGAGCTGCCGATCGTCGCCGACGTCAGCTCCTCGTTCTACCTCTACCTCGAGGTGGCGGACGAGCCCGGCGTGCTGGCGCGGGTCGCGACCGTCCTCGGCGACCACGGCATCTCGGTCAAGAGCGTCGTCCAGCGCGGGATCGGCGACGAGGCGCGGCTGGTGATGGTGATCCACGAGTGCCTCGAGTCGAAGTTCGCGGCGGCGGTCGAGGCGCTGGGCGACCTCGGCGACCTGCGCGCCCCGCCGCGTTCTATCCGCGTGATCGAGGAGGAGTACTGATGGCCGCCGGCCTGATCGACCGCTACCGCGACCGGCTCTCGCTGGAGCCCGGCGACCCTGTTGTGACCCTGAACGAGGGCTCGACGCCGCTGATCGAGGCGCCGCGGCTCTCGGAGCGGATCGAAGCCCGCGCCTATCTCAAATTCGAGGGCCTGAACCCGACCGGCTCGTTCAAGGACCGGGGGATGACGGTGGCGGTCTCCCGCGCCAAGGGGCGCGGGGCGGAGGCGATCATCTGCGCCTCGACCGGCAACACCGCCGCCAGCTGCGCCGCCTACGCCGCCCGCGCCGGGATGCGGGGGGCGGTGATCGTCCCCGAGGGGAAGATCGCGATCGGCAAGCTCGCCCAGGCGCTGATGCACGGTGCCCGCGTGGTCGCCCTGCAGGGGAACTTCGACGACGCCCTGCGGATCGTCCGCGAGCTCTCCCAGAAGCACCCGATCGAGCTCGTCAACTCGGTCAACCCGCACCGGATCGAAGGCCAGAAGACGGCCGCCTTCGAGGTGGTCGAGGATCTGGGCGGGGCGCCGGGCGCGCTGGCGATCCCGGTCGGCAACGCCGGCAACGTCACCGCCTACTGGCGCGGCTTCCAGGAGGCCGAAACCGCGCCGATCCTCTACGGCTTCCAGGCCGAGGGCGCCTCGCCGTTGGTGCGGGGCGAGCCGGTGCAGAACCCGGAGACCGTCGCCTCGGCGATCCGGATCGGCAACCCGGCCCGCTGGGAGGAGGCGATGGCCGCCTTCACCGCCTCCCGCGGCCGCGTCGCCGCCGTCTCCGACGAGCAGATCTTGAACGCCTACCGCTGGCTTGCCGACACCGAAGGCGTCTTCTGCGAGCCCGCCAGCGCCGCCTCGGTGGCGGGGCTGCTGGCCCACGGCCTGCCGGTCGTCGAGGGTGCCGCGAAGCCGGAGACCGTCGTCTGCGTCCTCACCGGCCACGGCCTCAAGGACCCCGACACCGCCCTCGGCAAAGCCCCCGCGGTGATCGCCTGCGAGAACGACCTCAGCGCCGTCGAGCGCGCGGTCTTCGATTGAGCCGCAGATGACCACGCGCCGGCGACTCGTCCGCGTCCCCGCCTCCTCGGCCAACCTCGGGCCCGGCTACGACGCGATGGCGGCGGCGATGGCGATGCACCTCGAGCTCGAGGTGGAGGAGGTGGGGGAGTTCTCCTTCGACCCGGGCGGGCTCGAGGTCTCGACCGGGCGCGGCAACCTGCTCGTGCGGGCGTTCGAGAGCCTGCGGCCGGCGGACGGCATCGCCTTCCGGCTGCGCAGCGAGATCCCGCTGGCGCGGGGGCTGGGCTCGAGCTCGGCGGCGATCGTTGCCGGCCTCTACGCCGCCGACCACCTCTACGAGCTGGCGCTCTCCAAGGAGGAGATGCTGGCGCGGGCGACCGAGATCGAGGGGCATCCCGACAACGTCGCCGCGGCGATCTACGGGGGCTTCGTGGTTTGCGGGACGGGAGACGGCGGCGCGCCGACGGCGGCGCGGTTCGACCCACCCGAGGGGCTGGAGGGGATCGTCGTGATCCCGCCCGACGAAGTCTCGACCAAGCTGGCACGCGAGGCGATCCCGGCGCAGGTGCCGCTGGCCGACGCCGTCGCCAACGTCTCCGCCGCGGCGATGCTGGTGCTGGGCCTGCGCAGCTCCGACCTCGACCTGCTCGCCCGCGGCCTTCACGATCGCCTCCATCAGGACCGCAGGCGCGACCTCTACCCGCGCTCGATGGCGATCGTCGACTCGGCACAGGAGCTGGGGGCGCTGGGGGCGACGATCTCCGGCGCCGGCCCCACGGTCCTGGTCTGGACCACCTGGCAGGACGCCGGCAACGTCGCCGCGGCGCTGGAGGAGCGCTGCGCCGGCTGGGCCGAGGTCAAGCGCCTGCCCTTCAGCCCGCTCGGCGCCGACGTGCCGGAGCTTTGATCGGCTGATGGACTGGGTGGTGCAGATCGGGCTGGTCGAGTTGGCGATCGGCGGGCTGCTCGGCTGGGCGATGGTGATCCGCGGCGAGAGGCCCGAGTGGCTGCGGCGGATCGGCGTCGTCGCCCCGCAGCGGATTCGCCAGGTCCACCTCGACTACGTGATGATGGGCCTGATCCTGATCGGGGTCGGGCTGGCGGTGCCCGACCTGCCGACCGCGATCGCCGCCGCGCTCGTCTTCGGCACCTTCGTCAACCCGCTCCTCTTCGTCCCGCTCGCCTTCGACCCCGACGTGGAGGGGCGCCTCTGGTACCGGGCGCTGGCGGTGGTCAGCTTCATCGGCGTCAGCGGCGGGCTCGTCGCCGCGGCGATCGTCGGGCCTGGGTAGATCGCCGCCGGCGCGATTAGGATCGCGCGCCATGCCGACCTACTCGAAGCCGAAGCTGCTCCTGCCCGTCCTCGTCCTCGCCGTGGCGCTTGCCTTTCCGGTCGCCGCGAACGCGACGTTGAGCTATGTCAAAGATCCGTTCAAGACGACGATCTACGTCGCCAACGACGATGGCAGCGGCGCGCGCAAGGTCGAGAAGGGGCACAACCCGCACGTCGCCCCTGACGGGCTCTCGGTCGCCTACCTCCACGAAGGTCCGAAGAACGCGCAGGAACTGAAGCTCGCTCCCGCGAGCGGCGGCGCCGGCAAGACCTTGATGACCAACCTGCGCGAAGCGTTCTACCTGGCCTGGTCGCAGGACTCGAAGACGATCGCGGCGCTGCGCGGGCCCGAACTCGGCAAGCGCAACCTGGTCCTGATCGACGTCGCCAGCGGCAAGCAGACGGTCGTCGCCAGTGGCTACTTCAGCGGCTTCAGCTTTTCTCCGGACAGCACCGAAATCGCCTACGCGCGCTCCGGGAGCGAAAAGTTCCCGCCGCGCAGCGACGTCTTCCGCTTCCCGGTGCCGATCCCCGGCGTGGTCAACGTCCGCGCCCCGGAACCGGTGCGGCTGACCAGCGACCACCGTTCCTCCGATCCGCTCTGGGGCCCGAGAAAATCGTTTTCGTCAAGACCATTGACGGGAAAAAGCGCAAGTACGGGCCGAAGAACGAGCTCTTCTTGATGAACTCCCAGGGCAAGGGGGTCAAGCGCCTCACCAACACCAAGGTCCCACCGCTGCTGCAGGGCCTCTTCCCGACCGACTGGTCCGCCAACGGCGCTCGCCTGCTGGCCGAGTTCCAGGGCCAGGACACCAGCTACGCCGTCGCGTCAATCCGACGCGAACGGGCGCGGCCAGGAGCAGGTCGTCTCGGCACCGCTTCCACCGACGCCGGCCTCGGCGACGAAGCCGGCTTCAACCGCTCCGGCAGCCGATCCAATCTCCGCCGACGGCACTGAGCCGCTACACGATCAAGCATCGGGACGAATTCGAGCGGATGGAGGGGTCGGGCGACTGGCTTGGCGCACAGGCCTCGGACCTCGCCTGCGGCTCAACCGGTCAATCGGTCCAAGACGGTCCCCTACACGACGAGAGCGGCAGGTCGAGCCTACTGATCGAGGCGAGGCGCTCGGTCAGGAGGACACGGCGCCTGTCGACACCTTCGCTAGCTCGAGGAACCGCTCGACGATCGTCAGTCGCTTTGACGCTCGTCACGCCTCTGATCGGCGTAGGAGCAACAAGCGGCAGGCCACGCTAGGCTATTGCGGGCTTGACCGAGCCCTATAATCCCGTAACTCGTTAACCCGTCGCGCGCCCGCTCGAAGAAGGCGTGGAACCCGGGAGGTAAAAAGTGAAGACCCAGTCCGATCGCGCCGCTCGCGTCGAGCGCTACTCGCCAGAGCGTCCCTACCGTCCGCTCGTCTCACCGCCCAGCGTCGAGGACAAGGACGCCTGTGCCATCTACGCCTCGGTCCGCAAGGACGCGACGCCGAGCCATGAACCGATCGAGCTGGCGATCCCCGCCCTGCAGAAGATGCTCCACCGCGCCGGCAACGTCGACGGCGAGGGGGACGGCTGCGGCCTGCTGCTCGACATACCGCGCAGGATCTGGGCCGAGGAGGTCCGCACCGGGGGGCACGATCCTTCCCTGGCCACGGATGACGCCTTCGCCGTAGCCCACGTCTTCATCGAGCGCTCTCAGGACGTCGAGAAGATCAAGCACGACGCCCGCGAACTGCTCGCCGAAGGCGGCTTCCGCGTCCTCGCCGAGCGCGTCGGCGTCGTCAACTCACCGGCGCTGGGCCCGACCGCGCGCGAGGAGGAGCCGATCTTCTGGCAGCTCGCCGGCCTCGTCCCCGACGCCGGCTGCCGCGACTCGGTCCTCTTCGACCTGATGATCACGCTGGAGAAAGAGCTCGACGTCCACGTCCCCTCGTTCTCCGCCACCACCTGCGTCTACAAGGTGATGGGCGCGCCGAAGGTCCTCGGCGAGTACTACCCCGACCTCCGCGACCCGCGCTTCGAGACGATCGGTTGCTTCGGCCACAACCGCTACTCGACCAACACCTGGCCCTCCTTCAAGCGGGTGCAGCCGTTCTCGGTCCTCGGCCACAACGGCGAGATCAACACGATCCAGCAGCTGCGCCAGGAGGCGAAGATGCTGGCGGTTCCGATCCAGCCCGACTCCTCCGATTCGCAGGACCTCAACCGCACGATCGACACCCTGGTCAGCCGCGAGGGCTTCAGCCTCGCCGAGGCGATGGAGATGGTGGTGCCGCCGATCGTCGAGGAGATCAAGGGCCTCCCCGCCGATCTGCACGCCTTCTACCTCTACCTGCACCAGACGATGGGGCCGTTCGCCCAGGGCCCGGTGGCGCTGATCGCCCGCCAGTCCGACGAGTGCGTCTTCTCCGCCGACGCGATGGGTCTGCGTCCGCTCTGGCAGGTCGAGACCGAAGACGACTACGTCTTCAGCTCCGAGCCCGGCGTCGTCTCGGTCGCGAAGATGTGCTCGGAGCCGAAGCCGCTCGCCCCGGGCGAGAAGGCGCTGGTCCTGATCGACCGCGCCGGGCGCAACTCGACCCTGCACCCGCACGACGAGATGCTGCGGATCGTCCGCGACCGCTGGCTGGCTCGCAACGGCATCGAGGCGATGGCCGCCTACGACCGCGCCCTGGAGACCGGCGGCCCGCTCGAGGGCAAGGACGTCCCCGGCTACTCCGACGCCGGCCCCGAGGAGCCGGTCAAGGTCTCCGACCGCGTCCTCGCCGGCTTCGGCTGGCAGCGCGACGACGTCAAACTGGTCCAGCAGATGGCCTCCAACGGGGCCGAGCCGGTCGGCTCGCTCGGCTACGACGGCCCGCTGGCGGCGCTCTCGCCCGAGCGGCAGAACCTCGCCGACTACTTCAAGGAGACGGTCGCCGTCGTCACCAACCCGGCGATCGACCGCGAACGCGAGATGGAGCACTTCTCGACCCGGACCCTGCTCGGGCGGCGCCCCTCCCCGGACAACGCGGGCGAGGACACCGGCACCGTCGAAACTCGGCTTCCCGGTCGTCCTCGGCGGCCACCACGGCCTGGCGCCGCTCGCCGACAAGACCTACCGGGCGATCGCGCGCGAGCACGACACCTACCTGCTCGAGGACCTCTGGGAGGAGTTCGGCGGCCGCGCCGGCGCCGTCGACATCTCCCTGCTGGAGTCGGAGACGACCCGGGGCGCGATAGAGCGGGTCAAGCAGGAGGCGGTGAAGAAGGTCCGCAACGGCTGCGAGCTGCTGGTCCTCACCGACCGCACCGTCTACGACGCCGAGCGGCGCTACCTCGACCCGCACCTGGCGACCTCGGCGATCGACCAGGCGCTGAAGCAGTTCAAAGTCGAGACCGGCGAAGTCAACCTGCGGCGGCGCTGCGGCATCGTCCTGCGCTCGGCCGCGATCCGCAACGTCCACGACGTGATGCTCGCGCTCGGCCTCGGCGCCAACGGCGTCTGCCCGTACACGATGGTCGAGGTGATCTGCGTCGAGGACTACGAGTCCGACGTCTCCAACCTCTGCGCGGCGCTGCGCAAAGGGATCGAGAAAGTGATCTCGACGATCGGCATCCACGAGGTCCGCGGCTACGCGCGCCAGTTCAGCTCGATCGGGATCAAGCCCGAGCTGGCCGAGATCTTCCAGACCGAGTTCTACGCCGCCTCCGAGAAGGCGGGGACCGGCTTCGCCGACCTCGACGAGGACACCAACGCCCGCGCCCACGCCCTCAGCGGCGACGAGGCGGCGGCGAAACCGGCGAAGACGTTCCGCTTCTACCCGAAGGTCTACAAGGCCGCGATCGCGACCGCGAACGGCTCCGGGACCTACGAGGAGTACTCGCAGAAGGTCCGCGACCTGGAGAAGCAGAGCCCGATCTCGATGCGCCACATCATGGGGCTGGTGGGCGATCGGGAGCCTCTGAAGGACGCAAGCGTCGTCGACGCCGGTGTCGGCCACCACGACTACCCGATCGTGATCTCCTCGATGAGCTTCGGCTCGCAGTCCGAGCCGGCCTTCCGCGCCTACGCCGACGCGGCGAAGGCGACCAACATCCTCTGCATGAACGGCGAGGGTGGCGAGATCCGCGACATGTACGGGCAGTACCGCAACTGGCGCGGGCAGCAGGTTGCCTCGGGACGCTTCGGCGTCTCGGCGGAGATGCTGAACAGCTCCTACGTCGCCGAGATCAAGATCGGCCAGGGCGCCAAGCCCGGCGAGGGCGGTCACCTGCCCGGCAAGAAGGTCTCGGAGAAGGTCGCCGCCGCGCGTAACGCCTCGCCCGGCACCGACCTGATCTCGCCCTCCAACAACCACGACCTCTACTCGATCGAGGACCTGGCCGAGCTGATCGACGAGCTGAAGACCGTCAACCCGGACGTGCGGGTCTCGGTCAAGGTGCCGGTGGTGCCGAACATCGGCACGATCGGCCTCGGGATCGCCAAGGCCGGCGCCGACATCATCACCCTCTCGGGCTTCGAGGGGGGGACCGGTGCGGCGCGCCAGCACGCGCTGCGCCACGTCGGGCTGCCGAGCGACATCGGCACCCGCGCCGTGCACCGGGCGCTGATGGAGGCCGGGCTGCGCAACCGGGTCGAGATCTGGGCCGACGGCGGCTACCGGACCGGCCACGACATCGTCAAACTGCACTGCCTCGGGGCCAACCGGGTCGGCTTCGGCACCCTGGCGATGGTCTCGATCGGCTGCACGATCTGCCGCGGCTGCCAGCTCGACACCTGCCACGTCGGGATCGCGACCCAGATCGAGACCCCCGAAGAGGCGGAGGCCCACGGGCTGAAGAAGTTCACCCCGCAGGAGGTCGACCGCGCGGCGGAGAGCTGCGCCCGCTTCTTCGCCTCGATGGGCGAGGAGGTCAAGCAGGTGGTGGCCTCGCTCGGCTACGACCGCGCCCAGGACCTGGTCGGCCGCTACGACCTGCTGGAGCAGGTGGCGGCCAAGGACACGATCGACCTGGCGCCGCTGATCGAGCCGCTGGAGGAGCACCTCGACCTCGAACCGCTCGACCTGCCGGTGGCCGAGGAGACCGAGGCGCGGGCCGAAGCCGGCCTCGTCGTCGCCCGGCCGATCCGGATGGAGGCGAAGGAGGCCTCGAGCCAGATCGCCGCGCTGGCGCCGGAAATCTGCGGCGGCACCACCATCCGCAGCCAGTTCCCACGTGCGACCGACGCCAACGACCGCGTCCTCGGCACCGAGCTCTCCGGGGCGATCGCCCGCTCGCGGATCTTCGAAGACGGTCCCGAGTCCAGCGACGAGGTCCTCGCCAGCCTCGAGTTCAACGGCGGCTCCGTCGCCGGCCAAGGGCTCGGCGCCTTCAACTCCTACGGGGTCAACATCCGCATCGAGGGCGGCGCCCAGGACGGCGTCGGCAAGACGATGCTGGGCGGGACGATCGCGATCCTCAAGGGCAAGGGTGCGCGCGGCCAGCGCCTCAACGGCTCCGTCGGCAAGTCCTTCGCCTACGGCGCCCAGCGCGGCAAGCTCTACGTCCAGGGCTCGGCCGACTCGCGCTTCTGCATCCGCTTCTCCGGCGCCGACGTGGTGCTCGCGGGCGAGCCCGAGGGGCCGATCGACGACAGCCGCGGCGTCCTCGCCGACCGCGCCAACGTCAAGGGCTTCGCCTTCGAGTACATGACCTCGGGCCGCGCCGTCGTCCTCGGCGACATCGGTCCCTGGGCCTGCGCCGGCATGACCGGCGGCCGCGTCTACGTCCGCCAGAACGCCTTCGGCCTCGACCGCGCCGCGATCGAACGCCGCCTCGGCAAGGGCGCCAAAGTCGAGCTCAAGGACCTCGACGCCGAAGCCCTGATCGACATCGACGACCTTCTCGGCGGCTACGCCTCTGAACTCCGCGCCACCGACCAGAACGAGGAGGCCGACCGCGTCCTCGACCTGGCCGCCGACGCCACCAGCAACTTCCTGATGATCGTCCCGTTCAAGGTCCAGGCGGACCCGAGCATCAGCACCGAGTGATTTAGGGCGTTTTCCCCTCCAACCGGTCCGCGATCGCACGGACCTCCTCCAGGAGGCCGTCGAGCATGCGCTCGGTGTCGGAGTGGATGCGCCACTCGGCCAGGCGGCGTTCGGCGTCGAGGCTGTCGAGGCGCTGTTCGAGGGTGGCGGTGCGGTTCTCAAGGCGAGAAATCGAGCGGTCGGTGCGCTTTTGGGACTTGCGGATGCGGGTCTTGACGTAGCGGCGGAGGTCCTCCTGCATCGTGTCGAGCTCGCGGCGGAGGTCGCTGTTGAGCGGCGCGTTCTGCTCGTCGAGCATCTGCTCGACGCCGTGGCGGACGCGTTCGATCTCGGCGTGGAGCTCGGCGCGGGCGCGCTCGGCGGAGGCCGAGATCGACTCCTCGCCCGATCGGAAGCCGGGATCGTCCGGTGGCTGGGCAGCGTTCACCGCCTCGCATCGTAGGAGCGGGGGTGGCGGGAAAAGGGAGCCTGGATCTCGCGAGACCGCAAAAAACATCCCTCAAGGAGGGTTTTTGCGGTCTCGGCTGATCTATGGCTGCAGCAGGTACAGGCGGTAGCGGCCGATCGCCAGCTCGTCGCCGGGCTGCAGCTCGGCGAACTCCACCTTGCGGCCGTTGACGAGGACGCCGTTGAGGCTGCGGTCGTCGAGGATCCGCGGGGGTTTGTCGGACTCGAAGCGCGACCATCGCGTGGCGGCGGGAGACGCTGGGGTCGTCGAGGAAGATCTCGGCCGTGTCGCAGCGGCCGATCCGGCTCCAGCCGCCCTCGAGCGCGAAGGTCGACGATCTCACCTCGCTCGCGCAGAGCGAGGTGGTAGCCCGGCCTCGGTCAGGCTCGCGCGAGCCTGGTCCAGCCAGTTCGGCGTCTCGCGCTCGCCGCTCAGCGCGAATTCGACGGTGGGAGGACCGTGCTCCTGCAGCGAGGAGAAGATCGAGTCGCGGCGGAAGCGGATCGTCCCGCAGCGCGGGCACTCCGGCAGCGGGTCGGTCTCGCGCAGGGCGAGCTGGGTGCCGCAGACGAGGCAGAAGTAGGTGCCCTCTCCGGGCAGGGAGCCGGTGGCGTAGGCCTCGCCGGCCGGGTGGTGCCGGCACTCTCGAAAATAGGAAACTCTCCTTCCTGACTGGTCGCATTCGATACTAGACGCGGACTTCGTCCCTTGTCACTTGAAATCTCTCTACCAGATCCCCCCTGGGTGGCCGCCATCTAGAATCCGCCGCCCCGATGGGTCCGATCAGCACCGAAATCGAGATCGACGTTCCCCGCGAGCAGGCTTTCGCGGCGATCGCCGACCTCGCCAGCGCGGCCCTCCTTCACCGACCACTTCCTCACCGACTTCCATCTCACCCGCATCGAAGCGATGGGAATCGGCGCCGGAGCGCGGTTCCGCGCCCACGGCCCGCTGCGGAAGGTCTGGATGGACACCTCGATCGTCGCGATCGAGGGGCCCTTCCGAATCGTCGAGGAAGGCCGCGGCGGCCGCGGCAACCGGATCCCCAACCACACGGTCTGGGAGCTGACGGAGGCGCCGGGGAACCTGACCGCCGTCCGCGTCTCCCACTGGACCGAACCCGCAGCCGTCGACCGCGTTCTCGAGCTGCTCAGCGCCGGCTCCCTCTTCCAGGCCCGTGGCTGGCGCCAGGCCCTGCGCCGTCTGCGCGACAACCTCGAGTCCGACCAGCCCCGCGCCGAGCGGATCGCGATCGCCGGCGGCAACCGGTACGCGACGGGCATCCCCTAGAGCGATATAGACTCCTCGCCGCGATGTCCCCGCACCGCCGCCTCCTCTGCCCTGCTTGCGCTCCTGGCGCTGCTCGCGCTCGCCGTCGGCGTCTCCGCCTGCGGCTACGAGAGCGACTCGCACGAGGTCGAGGAGGGCGCGCCGGTCGAGATCGGCGAGCTCCACTACAACGTCACCTTCTCGCGCTACCTCAACCCCAACGACTCCGAGGATGAGGCCTATCTCGAGGGCCAGCCGGAAGCGCCGGAGGGGACGGCCTACTTCGGCGTCTTCTTCGAAGTCCAGAACGAATCCGATCACGTGCAGCCACTGCCGGAGACGCTGACGATCACCGACACCGAGGACCAGGAGTACGAGGTGCTCGAGAGCGAGAGCATCTTCGCCCTGCCGCTCGGCGGTGAGGTCGAGGCCGAAGAACAGGTCCCGGTCCTCGACTCGGCGCCGCAGCTGGGGGCGATCGAAGGCTCCGTGGCGATCTTCCTGCTTCCGGACGAAGCTTCCGAGAACCGGCCGCTGATCCTCCACATCCCCGCCGCCGAGGAGGGCGAAGAGGGCGGCGAAGTGACGCTCGACCTCAGCCGCGCGCACGTCTGGCGGCGGCGGACCGCTACGCGCCTCGGTCGCCTGAATAGCGCTGCTATTCAGGCTCCCTGCGTCCTTGTACTGCTTGGTCCGGCGCTCGCCAGCCGCACACGCGGGGGCGGTTTCAACTCAGAGCCCCGCCGCGAGGACTTCCGAGGCGATCGGCGCCGCGACTTCGCCGCCGGAGGCTTCGGCTTCGATCAGCAGCACCCCGACCGCCAGCCGCGGCTTCTCGGCCGGGGCGAAGGCGGTGAACCAGGCGTCCTTGATCTGGACCGGGTTCTCCTCTTCCTCCTGGCCCGGCTTCGGGCCAAGCTCCGCGGTCCCGGTCTTGGCGGCGACCTGCGCCTCGGAGATCGCCCCGGCGGTGCCGGTGCCTTCGGTGACGACGCCGATCATCAACTCGGTCATCTGCTTCGCCACCTGCGGCGACATCACCCGCACCGCCTCGGGGTCGGGGCGGAGTTTCTTGGTGACGACGATCGAGGTCGGCAGCCGCACACCTTTGTTGGCTACCGCCTGCGAGACGCTTGCCATCTCCAGCGGGGTGGCCAGCACTTCCCCCTGGCCGATCGCCGAGACGCCGAGGTCGATTTCTTCGCCGATCTCGGTCGGGATCGTCGATTCCTCCGGCTCGACTTCGCGGACGATCTGCGGCGCGTAGAGAGCGGGCGGCTGGTTGAAGCCGAACTTCTCCGCGGTTTCGACCAGCTTGTCGTTGCCGACCGCCGGGCCGAGCGGGGCGAAGACGGCGTTGCAGGAGTGGGCGAAGGCTTCGCGGAAGGTGCCGCCGCAGAACTCGCCGTTGGCGTTGTAGATGAAGCGTCCGCCGACGTTGATGCCGTCGCTGATTTCGAATTCGTCGTCCATGCTCACCTCGCCGGCTTCCAGGGCGGCGACGGTGGTCAGGACCTTGAAGGTGGAGCCGGGGGGCTGGGGAGCGGAGAAGGCCTGCCCGGCCAGCGCCCGCACGTCGCCGGTGCGGGTGTCGAGCGCCGCGACCCCGCCCGAGCGCCCGGCCAGCGCCGCAACCGCGACCTCCTGCAGCTCGGGGTCGATCGTCGTCTTCACCGGGGCGCCGGGTTGCGGTTTCGATTTGGCCAAGGTGCGGACGGAGGAGCCGTCGGCGGTCACCGCCAGCAGGGAGCCGCCGGGCTTGCCGGCGAGGCGGGCGTTGAAGGCGCGCTCGAGGCCGCTGATCCCGACCGGCGTTTCCGGCGAGAAGCCGCGGCGGGCGAGCCTGGCCAGTTCTTCTTCGGGGGCTTCGCCGATTTCGCCGGTGACGTCGATCGCGGCGCTGCCGAGCGGGTGTTCCCGTTCGGTCGCCGGGCCCTCGGCCAGCGGCGTCCCGTCCCGGGCCAGGATCGGCGCCCGTTCGGCGAGCTCGGTGTCGGCGGCCAGTTCCTCGCTCTCCCGCAGGCCGGGGAAGACCAGGCTCTCGTCCCATTCGATCCCGCCGTCGGCGAAGGGCAGGACGACCTCCGCTGCGACCGGGCCGAAGGCGACCGTGGCGACCGTCATCTCGACCGGGACCGCCTTGCCGGCGCCGCTGTCCTCGGCCTCTCCGGCGGAGCCCGCCTCGATCTGCCGCGCCGTCGCCACCTGCTGGGCTTCGCGGTAGGCGGCTTCGAAATCCTTGCGACTGATTCGCGCTTTCGAGGCCGCGTTCAGCTCCCCGTACATGCCTTTGAAGTTCTTCGCCTCCCAGGCCGCGGCGAAGCGATCGGCGGCTTCCTTCTCGGGCGAGCCGGGCGAGCCGGTGGCGGCGCCGATGACGAAAGCGACCAGGGCGACGACGGCCAGCGGCAGGGTGCGGGTGATGAGGCGGCGGCGACGCTCACCCTCGGCGGGAAACGAACTCACCGACGAAAGGTAAAGGAGCGATTCCCGGCATGCTTCTATTCACCGGGTGACCGTGCTGGATTGGGCGATCGTCGCCTTCACCCTGGCCCTCGCCCTCTGGGGTTACCGGCAGGGCCTGATCGTCGGCGCGCTGACCCTGCTGGGCTTCGGGATCGGGGCCTTCGCCGGCAGCAGGATCGGCCCGCTGCTGCTGAACCAGGGCTCGCACTCCCCGTATGCACCGCTCTGCGCGGCGCTGGGAGCGCTCCTGGTCGGGGCGCTGACGGCGGTGACCCTGGAGAGCTTCGCGCTCGGGCTGCGGGAAAAGATCGTCCGCCGGCCCTTCCTGCACGCGGCCGACGGGGCCGGCGGGGCGGCCCTGATCGCCTCGGTCGCGCTCGGGATGGCCTGGGTCTTCGGCGCCGTGCTCCTCCACGCCCCCTCGACGGCGCAGCTGCGCGCCGACATCCAGCAGTCGCTGATCCTGCGCAGCCTCAACGACGTCCTGCCCCCGACCGGGCCGGTGCTGAACGCGCTCAACCGGGTCGATCCGGCGCCGACGGTGCTCGGCCCCGCCGCGCCTGTCGCCGCCCCCGACGCGGGGATCGCCTCCGACCCGCAGGTCCTCGATGCCGGCGACTCCGTCGTCCGCGTCCTCAGCACCGCCTGCGGGCTCGGGATCGAGGGGTCGGGCTGGGCGGTCGAACCGGGAGTGGTCGTCACCAACGCCCACGTCGTCGCCGGCGCCGACGACACCACCGTCACCACCCAGAACGGGACCGAGCTGGAGGCGACCCCGATCTACTACGAGCCGCGGCAGGACCTGGCGCTGCTGCGGGTGGGGACGGCGCTCCCGGTCCTGCCGATCAGCTCGCGTCGCCAGGAGGGCGAGGATGCGGCGGTCCTCGGCTATCCCGAAAACGGTCCCTACTCGCTCTCACCGGCCCGGATCGGCGAAACCCGAGCGACTATCAGCGAGGACTCCTACGGCAACGGCCCGATCGAGCGCACGATCGTCTCGATGAGCGGGATCGTCCGCAGCGGCAACTCCGGTGGGCCGCTGGTTGACCCGCAGGGAAACGCCGTCGGCACCGTCTTCGCCGCGACCACCAGCGGCCCGCGAGGGGGCTTCGCGATCCCGGCCGAGCAGGTGAGCGAAGCCCTGCAGCGAACCGTCGACGAGGTCGACACCGGTCCCTGCACGGCGTGAGGGCCGAAAAGCCCAGCACTTACGTTCAGTAAGCTCGGAATATGGAGCAGGTCACTTCGACCCAGGTCCAAGGGGAGGTGCCGGGGGCGGTCTGCCCGCACTTCCACCATGCGATCGAGTTGATCGGCAAGCGCTGGACCGGCGCGATCGTCTGTGCCCTGACGGAGCGGCCGATGCGTTATGCCGAGCTGGGCAAGGCGGTTCCGGGACTCTCTGATCGACTGCTCTCGCAGCGGCTGCGAGAGCTGGAGGGGGAGGGGCTGGTCGAGCGCCAGGTCGAAGCCGGCACGCCGGTGCGGGTGACCTACTCCCTGACCGTGATCGGGCAAGGGCTTGATCCCGTTCTCAATGAGCTGAAGGTTTGGGCTAGAGAGTGGAAGAAAGCCAGCTGAGCCCGCCCGGTGCGGGAGCGCAGCTTCCGGGGCCGTTCGCCGTCGGTCGCTACGCGCGCAAACTGCAGGGGTGGATGCGCCAGCGGGCGCGGGTGCAGCTGATCGGCGAGGTGACCGGGATCGGCCGCAGCAAAGTTCAGGCCTACTTCGAGCTGCGCGACGGCGAGGGCGCGATCCCCTGCGCGATCTGGCTCAACGATCTTGAGAAGGCGGGGCTGAGCGAGACCAGCCTCCGCGACGGGGCCGAAGTCGTGATCTCCGGCGGGCTCGACTACTACCCCGGCGGCGGCCAGGCCTCGCCCAACTTCTGCTTCCGCGCCACCCACGTGCGGCTGGCGGGGGAGGGGGACCTGATCGCGCGACTGGAGGCGCTGCGCAAGCAGCTGCGCGCGGAGGGCCTGTTCGAGCTGCAGAAGCAGCTGGCGCGGCCGTTGCTGCCGAAGACGATCGGCGTCGTCACCGCGGAGACGGGGGCGGCCCGGCGCGACCTCTGCGCGGGGCTGGAGCGGCGGGGCTGGGGAGGGTCGGTGATCTGGGCCTTCGCCCCGGTGCAGGACCGCCACGCCGCGCCTGCGATCGGGATGGCCCTCCAGGACCTGGCGGCGCGGCCGGAGGTGGAGGCGATCGTCGTCACCCGCGGCGGCGGCAGCCTCGCCGACCTCTGGGCCTTCTGCGACGAGACGCTCTGCCGCACGGTGGCGATGCTGCGGGTGCCGGTGATCAGCGCCGTCGGCCACGAGCGCGACAGCACCCTGATCGACGACGTCGCCGCTGTCGCCTGCTCGACGCCCACCCACGCCGCCGAAGCGGCGGTGCCGCTCGACTGCCTGGCGGCACGAGAGAGCCTCGAGCGCTGCGCGGTGGCGCTGCGGCGGGCGGGGGAGGGGGCGATCGGGACCCGCTCCCGTCACCTCAGCGCCCTGGCGCGGGGGCCGGCAAGGGCTCTGCAGCGAGAGCGCTCCGCCCTCAACCAGAAGATCCGCGAGATCCGCGCCGCCGCCGAACGAGGGCTGGCGGACCGGGCTGCTTCGCAGCGGCGGATCGGGACCGTGGTGCTGGAGCGGGCGCGGCGACGGGCGATCGGCGCCGACATGGAGAAACGGCGGGAGGCCCTGCATCGGGCTACGGTCGCGCTACGCGCCCACGAACCCGAGCGGACGCTGGAGAGGGGCTACGTCCTGGTCGAGGACCCGGCCGGGGAGCCGCTGACGAGCGCTGCCGAGGCGGGCGCCGCGGAGCGCATTAGCCTTCGCTTTGCCGATGGAAGAGTCCGAGCGAAACCCGAGCGAGAAGGTGCCTGACTCCTACGAGGCCGCCGTCGAGCGGCTGGAGGAGATCATCGACCGGCTCGACTCCGGCCAGGCAGGGCTGCGCGAGACGCTTGAGCTCTGCAAGGAGGGGCGGGACCTGGTCGGCTACTGCGCGGCGGAGCTGGACGAGGTCGGCGAGGGCTTGAAAGAGCTGCGGCTAGACGACTTAGCTGTTCGGCTCGAGGGGGCCGGAGCAGAGACCCCGTAGGGCGGGGCAGCCGCGGCAGAGGGACCAGTCGCGTTCCTCCGGGGCTGCCACCGGGAACTCGCCATGGCTGATCTGGGCGATCGCCTGCTCCAGCGCGGAGCGGGCGGTGGCCATCTCCTCGGCTCCGAGCAGGGAGACGGCCGGCTCGTCTGGTCGCTCGAGGAAGACGTAGACGACCTCGACTTCCTGCGCGCCCAGGGCCTCGGCCACCGCCAGCGCGTAGATCGAGCGCTGCACCTCGTACTTCGCCGCGCGCTCAGCCGGTTCGACGTCGGCTAGGCGGTCGGTCTTGTAGTCGATCACCAGCGGCGGTTGGCCCTCGCGCTCGACCAGCAGGTCGATCGACCCGCGCAGGACGGTGCCGCCGACGCCGAGCAGGAGCGGGACCTCGGCGCGGGTGCGGGTCGCGTCCGCCGCGATCCGCTCGCGCAGGGGCGAGTCGATCCACTGCCGGACCGGCTCGAGCATCTCTGCTCCCGCCTCCTCGGCCAGCCCGTTGGAGACGGCATGGCGCGCGGCCAGCTCCGGCGGCGGCATCGCCCACCCGTTCGCCTCGCTCCACTCGAGCAGCGCGTGCACCGCGGCCCCGCGAGCCGTCCGCTCCTCGCGCGCCGACGGCAAGATGGCCTCGTCTTCACCGGACGCAGTTGTCCCCGGTATGCGGGGAGAAGTGCGTTCGCTTTGCGCCAGCCCGAGGACGCGCTCCATGTAGAAGCGGTAGGGGCACTCCTGGTAGGCCGAGATCGCGGTGTAGGAGAGGGGGCGGCTGGGGACGGTCGGCGGCTGGCGCTCGACCAGGGGCGGCGGACCCTCGCCGAGCTCGCGCTCGGCCGCGTCCATGCGGCGCAGAGCGCGCAGCTCGGCCGCCCGCCCGGGCGAGGGGAGGTTCACCCGGACCGCTATCTCCGACGGTTCGAACTCGGCCTCCAGGCCGGGCCTTGGGGCGGGGGCTGCCACCGGCACCGTCGCCTCGGCGTCCCGCGGCACCCCGAGGGCGTCGACGAGGCGCTCGACCACCGGCTTGCCCTTCGTCTCCTTCCCCTCTTTGGGGTTGACGACGCCGCTGAGGATCAGGTGGCGCCGGGCGCGGGTGGCGGCGACGTGGAACAGGCGCAGCTCCTCTTCGGCTTCCCGCGCCTGCGACTCCTCCCAGAGGGCGCCGTAGTCGAAGAGGTCGATCTTCGGGCTGCCGAGGCGGACCAGGCGCAGCCCCACCCGCGGCTGCTCCTCGCGGCCGATCGCCAGCAGCGGCGCGCGATTGCCGCCCAACAGCCGCCGCGAGAGGTCGGGCACGGCGACGACGCCGAACTCGAGGCCCTTGGCGTTGTGGACGGTCATGATCCGCACCCCGTCGTGGCCCTCGGCCGCGGTCGCCGCCTGCGCCTCGGCTTCGCCCTCGGCCCGGGCGGCGAGGAGATCGAGGAAGCCGCGCAGGTCGCGCCCCTCGCGGGACTCGAACTCGGCCGCGAGGCGGCCCATCTTGCGGACGTTGGCGAAGCGCGCCTCGCCGGCCGGCCGCGAGAGCACCGCCAGGTCGTAGCCGGTCTCGGTCACCGCCGCCTCGATCAGGGCGGGCAGCGAGAGCCGCGACCCGCGCTCGCGCAGGCTGCCGACCGCGGCGACGAATTTCGCCAGCAGCTCCCGCTCCGAGGCCGGGATCCCCTCCAGTCGCTCGGGCTCGACCAGCTCGGCGTCGCCGGCGCCCGCCGCGCGCTCCACCGCCGGCCAGACGTGCCGGCGCTTGCCCGCCGCTTTGCGCAGCAGCCAGAGCGTGTCGGGGGCGAGGCCGCAGGCGGGGGAGGCGAGGGCACCGAAGAGGGCGTGGTCGTCGAGCGGGTTGGCGATCACCGCCAGCAGCGCGCAGACATCGGCCACCTGCTGCTGGGACCAGTAGCCGCGCCCGCCGACCACGTAGGGCCGCAGTCCCGCTCGTTCGAGCGAGTCCTCGTAGGCGTCGAGATGGGTGAAGGCGCGCAGCAGCACCACCATCTCCCCGCGCGGCACGCCTTCGGCGGCCAGCTCGCGCAGCCGCTCGGCGACGAAGCGCGCCTCCGCCAGGCAGTTGAGCGGGGTGGAGCCGTCGATCGTCGGCTCGAGCTCTATTCCCTCCTCGTCCCAGCCGTCGCGGGCGGTCAGCAGCAGCTCGACGGCGGGCTCGGTCTCAGCGACTTCTTGCACGGGAAGCGAGAGGTCGCCGGCGCCGACCCGCAGCGGCGTGTATGCCTCGCCCAGCAACGCTTCGCCGCAGAGGTTGACGGCGCCGATCAGCTCCGGGCGCGAGCGGAAGTTGCCGCTGAGCCGCATCAACTCGGCGTCGGCGCGGCGGTCGATCTCCTCGCGCCGGCGGCGGAAGACTTCGAGGTCGGCGTGGCGGAAGCCGTAGATCGACTGCAGCTCGTCACCGACCACGATCAGCTCGGTCTTGGGACCGCGCAGCGCCTCGATCAGCCGCAGCTGCAGCCGGTTCGTGTCCTGGAACTCGTCGACGAGGATCTGACGGAAGCGCGAGCGATAGGCCTCGCCGATCTCGGCCCGCTCCAGCAGCCGCGCGGCGAGGATCTGCAGGTCCTCGAAGTCGATCCCGGCGCGCCGTTCCTTCGCCGCTCCGAAGCGGGAGGAGAACAGCGCCAGCAGCTCGCCGATATGGCCGTAGACGACCCCGCCCTCGCCGGCCTCGGCGGTGCGGGCGATCGCGGCGTCAATCGCCTCCTTGTAGGGGGCGAGGGCCTTGGCCTTGCTGCCGGTCCCGAACGCGAGCAGCTCGTCGAGGCCGGGCGCGGGGCCGGAGGCGGTCAGTCGCGCCAGCGCTCGCTCGAGCCGCTCCCGTTTCGGGTCGCTCTCCTTCAGCTCCCCCAGGCACTCGCGGGCGGCCTCGGCGGCCCGGCGCACCGCCGCCTCGGGATCGGCCGGCGGCGGCTCGGGCAGCCGCGGCTCGGCGACGCCGCGGCTGCGCAGCTCGGCGTGGATGCCGGCGACCATCGCCCGCAGGTTCTCGAGGTCGTAGGCGGCGACGGTCTCCTCCCGGGCGGCGTCGCCCCCGGCGAGGAACTCGACCAGGGCGTCGTCGAAGGCCTCCCGCGCGGCGCGGCCGGTCTCCGGCGCGTCGAGCACGCGGAAGCCGGGGTCGACCCCGGCGGCGACGGGGTGGGCGGCGAGGACGCGGTTGCAGAAGCCGTGGATCGTCGTCACCCAGGCGCCTCCGATCCCCGCCAGGACCGTCGCGGCCCGGGTGGATCCCCGTTCCGCCCGCCGCGTCAGCTCGGCCCGGATCCGCTGGCGCAGCTCCGCCGCCGCCTTGTCGGTGAAGGTGAAGGCGAGGATCGCGTCGGGGGAGAGGCCGCTGTCGCAGACCAGGCGGCAGTAGCGGTCGACCATGACCCCGGTCTTGCCGGTGCCCGCCCCCGCTTCCAGCAGGACGTCCTTGCCGCGCACGGCGATCGCGGCGGCCTGCTCGGGCGTCGGCTGGCGTGCTGGGGCTGCGGCGACCTGCTCGGTGCTCACCGCTCCTCGCCCTCCTCTTCCTGCTCGTAGCGCGGCGCGCGGTCGCGGCGGCAGATCGGGGCGAAGGTGCAGTAGGCGGGGCAGACGTCGTGGCCGCGCAGGCCCGGCCGCGGTCCCGGGTCGCGGCGGATCTCGCCGCGCCGCATCCGGGTGACGATCGTGCCCGCCCGCTGCCGCGTCTCGTCGAGCAGCTCTTTCAGGCCCTCGGGCTCGACGACGTCGCCGCGGTAGAGGTCGTAGCCGGCGAGGTCCTCGGCCACCTCGGTTGAGACCACGCCGCGAGGGCGGCGTGAGGAGGTGCCCCGCAGCGGGTGGTAGAGGGCCCCGACCGGCTCCGCGCCCCAGTGCTCGGCGACGGCGAGCAGGTAGAGCGGCAGCTGCAGCTTCGCCCGCTCCTCGAACTTCTCCCGGGGGGTGACCTGACCGGCGAGCTTGTAGTCGATTACGACCGCCCGCCCCTCGCGGGAGCGGTCGACGCGGTCGACGGCCCCGTGCAGTCCCCAGCCGCCCAGGTCAAGGGCCGGGCGCTCGGCGTCGGGGTGCTCGCCGAAGCGCGCCTCCAGCAGCCACGGCTCGAAGCCGCCGGTCTCGCGCTCGGACTCCTCGGCGAGGAAGCGGTCCAGCAGCCGTTCGACCCGGCGGACGATCGCCCGCTCGGCCGGGTGGGTGCCAAGCTCGCGCTCGACGACGACCGCCGCCACCAGTTCGCGGCCGCGCTCGGTCCAGGCGCCGAGGGTCCCCGGCCGCGGCAGCGGGTCGCCGCCCGGCCGCTCCCGGTAGAGCCGGTCGAGCGCCTCGTGCATCAGCCCGCCCTGGACCAGCGGGTCCGGGGCGGGGTCGAGCAGCTGCGGGTCGAGCTCGTGGCCGGCGAACCAGCGGTAGGAGCAGACGTCGAACTCCTCCAGCGTGGTGCCGCCGTAGGCGGGGACCGACGCCAGCGACTCCAGCGCCGCCGGATTCGTCAACGGTCCGGGCGCGCGGGATGCGGCCTCGACCCGCCGCGCCTCCTCCACCCGCGCGGTCACCCGCGCCGCCAGCTCCCCCTCGACTTCGAGCCGGCCCAGCAGGGCGGCGGTGTCGGCGGCGGGACCCTGCGCGGCCAGCGCCCGTGCCAGCTCGTCCTCCGAGGGCGCCTCGGCCGGCGCCACCACCACCTGCGCGAGGTCGCGCGTGACCGTGATCTCCTCCTCGACCGGGTCGGAGCCGCTGCCCTCCGGGGCCGGGGCCAGCAGCGCCCGCACGTCGTCGATCAGCGGCGAGCGCGCCGTCGCCGCTCCGTCCTCATCGCTGTCGCGGTAGGAGAGGACGAGGCTGCGGCGGGGGAGGGCGAGGCAGGCGGCGAAGAGATAGCGCTCCTCGGCCTCGCTGTCCCCGCGTGGGTCGAGGCCCAGCGTCTGTCGCTGCGAGTCGGAGAGGAAGGGGTCGGCGCCGCGGTCGCGGCGGGGGAACTCGCCGTCCTGCAGGGAGCCGACGACGACGTGGTCGAAGCGGGCGGCGCGGAGGCGGTAGGGGCTGGCGACGCGGACGCGTCCTTCCACCGGGCCCGACCAGACGCGGAAGTCGAGCTCTTCGATCACCCGCGCCAGCTCGACGGCGCGCGGGGCCAGGTCCCCCAGCTCGGCGAGGTCCGCGAGCGCCGAGGAGATCGCCGCCGCGGCGCGCAGCTCGAGCCCGTCGCCGCGCTGGGGCTGGGGCCCGTCCTGCTCCTCGCGCAAGGGGCGGGACGCCATCCGCCCCGCCAGGGCCGCGACCGCCGCCGCCAGCTCGGCCGGCGAGCGCACGGCCGCCTCGCGCAGCTGCAGGAGGTCGCGTGGTGGCTCTCCATCCTCGCCCTGCCAGAGCAGCAGCGCGGTCTCGGCGTCGCGGACCCGGCGGCGGCGGATCCGGCGCTCGAACCAGTCGACGCGGCCGGGGGAGAAGCCGGAGGGGCCGCGCAGGTAGCGGAGGAAGTCGGAGGCGCGGCGGGCGCCGAACTCCGCCTCCAGCAGGGCGATCAGGGCACCGCCGGCGCCCGTCTGGGCGACCGGCAGCTCCGCCTCCAGCGCCGTGGCGATCCCGTTCGCCTCCAGCGCGGCGGCGACCTCCCCGCCGCGGCGCCCGGGGTCGCGGAGGGCGACCGCGACCTCGTCCGGCTGGGCGCCGCCGTGGACGAGGCGGGAGACGTGGGCGGCGATCGCCTCGGCCTCGGCCCGGGTCCCGGCCGAGCGCAGCAGGGTGAGGCTGCCGTCCGCTTCGGCCCGCTTGGGGCGGGGGGCGCCGAAGGAGACGGTGAGGTTGAAGAGCAGCGGGCTGAGGGTGTTGCCGGGCTCCGCCTCCGTCGCCACCTCCTCCGCCGTGCCGATCCGATCCCGCAGCTGGCCCAGCAGGCGCCCTCGCGCCGCCAACGCCGCGTTTCCCTCTTCATAAGGGATGGCGACCGTCACCTCGGTCAGCTTGGCGAAGGCGGCGAGGAGCTCGAACTGGTTCCTGGTCAGGTCGTCGAAGCCGTAGAGGAGCAGCGGGCGCTCGCCCCAGAAAGAGCCGTCGCGCCGCAGCTGGGCGATCGCCTCGCGGGCGATCCCGTGGGCATCGGCGCGGCCGCTGCGCCGGCGCACCTCCTCGTAGCCGCCGTAGAGCGCGGCGAGGTCGCTGAGGTAGGCGGAGCCCTCGAGGGTGGCCGCGCTCGCCTCGACCTCCCGCGGTCCGACCCCCGCCGCCTGCAGCTCGTCGAGCAGGCGCTCCAGGGCACCGGCGAAGCGGGGGCGGGTCGCGGAGCGGCGCAGCGGTCCGAGCCGGCCCCGCCGCGACTCGATCGCCACGGCGACGGCGCGCAGCCGCTGGGCGGGGGAGAGCTCGGCCCCGGGCGGCGACCCGGCGGCGGTGGCGACGGTGCGGAAGAGAGCGCCGAAGGTCATCGCCGAGCCACCCAGGAGGGCCCCCTCCGCGCAGAGCTCGCGCTCGAACCAGAAGACGTCGTCGACGGTCGGCAGGACGAGGATGGGGTCGCGATCCAGGCTGGCGGCAAAGGCGCGGCGGATCAGCCCGGCGCGGCCCGAGTTGGGCGGTCCGTGGATCAGTTTCAGCGGCACTCGCCCGAGCCTAGGGACGGCTCCGGCGTCGCCAGCGCAACGTCCTCCACGACCCCGCAAACTGGGGGATTAGCGGGCATCTTTTGGCGTCATCGGCCGCCTCTAAATTCTGCGCAGACGATGTCACTCTGCTTCGTAGACCCAGCCGACGCCATCCGCGCCATCGCCGACTCCGTCGGGCGAGAGGCGCGCCGCCAACTCCTCGGGGAGGCGGTGCGGGCGTGGGTGGACGAGATCCCAGACGCAGAGCTCGAGGTTCACTACGCGAAGGCGATCGCCGAGCTCGACGAGCACGACCTCTCGATGCTCGCCGCCTGGCACGGCTCCCTCGAGTCCGGCCAGCCGGTCCCCAACCGCGACTTCCTCATGGCCGCCTTCGGCTCCCTCGGCGAGAACCGCCGCGAGGCCCTCAAGCTCGCCGCCGGCTTCCGCGGCGAGGAGGCGGTCGACTCCGGAGTCACCGAGGAGGACGCCCTTGAGCTGGTCCTCGGCCTCCTCGGCCCACCCCGACTGATGGAGCTCGCCGCCGAGGCGCTCGAGCTCTACGTCTGGGACCGGGCTGGTAGCGACAATTAGTTAGGGGCAAGGGGGAGAGCTCGAGGGGGTCAAGGCTTAGAAGGCCTGGTGATCCTTGCAACGGTGTCCCGGCTGCTCTTCGGCGAGCCCCTTCCAGGCGATTGGGCGGGCTGGCTCGTCCTCTTGATCGGCATTTGGAGCGGGCTGGGCGTCTTGCAAGTCACTGTTGCGGCTTTCATCGACCAGCACAAGAAGGGACCGATCAAACTGAGGCTCAGTGGTTATCTCCTGCCCGGGGGTTGGGCCGCATGGGGAGGGCTCTTGATCTACGAGGAGCCCCGGCCTTTTCCAGTCTTGGTCGTTTTGTTGGGACTGCTGGCGATGCTGGCTTCGGCCAGGGAGCTTCGCCGGAGAGCTTGACGACAAAACATCTACCCGAGGGTGCATAATGAAAGAAATGAAGACCAGCGAGAAAACCGACCTTCTGGCAACCGTCATCGGAGTTGTCCTGACTTTGACGGCGGGAACGGGCTTGAGCATTTTGCTCGACGGGTTCGTGCAGGGGTTCTTGGCTCTCGGCGTTCTGTCTCTTGGATTGATCGTCTTTCTCGTGCGCCGCGATTTCATTTCGATAGAGCTGTAGGAGCCGGTGGCGCCGAACTACAGGGAGCCGGCTGGCTAAGCTCGCTCCCTTGGACGTTCCCCCGCAAGCGATCGTCATCTTCGGTGCCACCGGCGACCTGGCGCGGCGGAAGCTGCTGCCGGGGTTGCTGCGGCTTTTTCAGGCGGAGCTGATGCCGGAGTTCCGGATCGTCGGGGTGTCGATGGAGGAGATCAACGACGCCCGCTTCCGGGCGATCGCCGAAGAGGCCTGCCGCGAGTTCGCCCGCCACGCCTTCGGCGGCGAGGAGTGGCACGAGTTCTCCGCTCGGCTCTCCTACGTGCCGCACTCCTCGGCGCCGGAGGGGCTGAAGGAGGCGGTCGACAGGGCCGAAGCGGACCTCGGCCCACAGATGCGCCTGCTCCACTACCTGAGCGTGCCGCCGACGGCCGCCCCCGACGTGATCCAGATGCTGCGGACCTGCGGCCTCTCGGAGCGCTCGCGGGTGATAATGGAGAAGCCGTTCGGGACCGACCTCGCCAGCGCCCGCAAGCTGAACGAGATGGTCCACGAGGTCCTCGACGAGGACCAGGTCTTTCGCATCGACCACTTCCTCGGCAAAGAGGCGGCGCAGAACATCCTCGCCCTGCGCTTCGCCAACGGCCTCTTCGAGCCGATCTGGAACCGCAACCACATCGACCACATCCAGATCGACGTGCCGGAGACGCTCGGGGTCGGTTCGCGCGCGAAGTTCTACGAGAAGACGGGCGCCTTCCGCGACATGGTCGTCACCCACCTGATGCAGATCCTCGGCTTCGTCGCGATGGAGCCGCCGACGGCGCTGGCGCCGGAACCGATCACCGAGGAGAAGGACAAAGTCTTTCGCAGCCTGCAGCCGCTCGACCCCTCCCAGGTGGTGCGCGGGCAGTACGAGGGCTACCGCGAAGAGCCCGGCGTCGACCCCGACTCCAGCACCGAGACCTTCGTCGCCCTGCGCTGCGAAATCGACAACTGGCGCTGGAGCGGCGTCCCCTTCTTCCTGCGCACCGGCAAGCGGATGGGCGACAACGCTCGCATCATCTCGATCGCCTTCCGCGAGCCGCCGCACGCGATGTTCCCCCAGGACTCCCGGGTCGGTCGCTACGGCCCCGACCACCTCACCTTCGACCTCCACGAGTCCTCCCGCGTCTCGCTCTCCTTCTACGGCAAGCGGCCGGGGATGGGGATGGTGCTGGAGAAGGCGAGCATGCAGTTCTCGCTGGAGGAAACCGACTACCGCGGCGAGGCGGTCGAGGCCTACGAGCGGCTGATCCGCGATGCGATGATCGGCGACCGCACCCTCTTCACCACCGCCCGCGGGATCGAGCGGCTCTGGGAGGTCGCCGAACCGCTGCTGCGGGACCCGTCGCCGGTGAAACCGTACCCGCAGGGCTCCTGGGGACCGACCGAGATCGGCGGCCTGATCGCTCCCCACAGCTGGCGCCTGCCGTTCGCCCGCCGCTGGCGTGAGTCGCCTGCCGGGCTGAAGAACGGCTAGCCGAGCGCCGCCCGGATCTCGGCGATCGCCTGCGCGTTGTCGCGGAAGTGGACGGCCTTCATCCCGGCCGCTTCGGCGCCGTCGATGTTCGGCTGCAGGTCGTCGATGAACAGGCACTCCCCGGCCGGCGTCCCGAGCCGCTCCAGGGTCAGTTCGTAGATCCGCGCTTCCGGCTTGCGGCAGCCGACGAAGGCGGAGTCGACGATCTCCTCGAAGATCTCGTCGACCGGCAGCATCGCGCGCCAGATCGGCTCCCACTCGCGCACGTTGTTGGTCAGCATCGCCATCTTCAGCCCGCTCGCCTTCAGCTCCCGCATCAGCTCGATCATCTCCTCGTTCGGATGCAGGGCGCCCCAGAACTTCTGGCGGAAGTGGTGCAGGTGGGGGCGGTGGCCGAGGACCGTCTCCAGGCCGTCCTCGAGCCCCTCGACGAACTCGTCTTCGCTGATCTCCCCCCGCTCGAGCCGGAAGAGGGGGATCTCCTCGCCCTCCTCGAGCCCGACCCGCATCGCCTTGCCGAGGTTTTCGGGAGAGATCCCGCTGTCGTCCTGGAAGGCGGCGAAGGCGGCGAGCAGCGGCGTCGTCAGGACGCCGCCGAAGTCGGAGACGACCGCGCGGATCTCAGCCATCGACGCTGCGGGAGACCTCGTAGGTGCCGAGCCCCTCGCGCCCCTCGATCGACCAGCGGAAGAAGGCGATCCGGGAATCGAGCCCCTGGCGGCGAACGGCAACCGAGCTGATCAGCGTCCCGGCCCCGCGCAGCGGCCGCATCTCCTCGATGCTCGGCCAGAGCTCGAGCGTGACCCGACGTTGCACCCCGTCCTCGCCGTACTCGGTCGATAACAGCGCTTCCTCGAAGGCGAGGGGGGCGCCGTCGGGGTCGCAGAGGACCGCGGTGACCTCCTCGTCGCCGTGCGCCCGGCCGCCCGCCGGCAGCGACGAGGTGACGGCGAGGAGCCCCCCGTCGGAGAACACGACCCCGATCGACCGCCGCACGATCTGACCCTCCTGGCTCATGCCCGGCAGCCTAGTGATTGCAGAAGGGTGTGGTTGAGCTTTGGTGCCTCATAGGGGGCCAAAGCTCAACCACACCCCGTCGTTCTAGATTGCGGTGCCATGACCGCCCTCAGCATTCGCGATGCCGACCCCGCCCGCGACGCCGCCGCCTGCGTTGCGATCTACGCCCCGCACATCGAGGAGAGCGCCGTCTCCTTCGAGGAACGGGCACCGGAGGCGGGGGAGATGGCGACGCGGATCGAGCGCTACGGCGCCAGCCACGCCTGGCTTGTCGCCGAGATCGAGGGGGAGGTGGTCGGTTACGCCTACGCGACCGCCTTCAACGAGCGGCCCGCCTACCGCTGGAGCGCCAGTGTCTCCGTCTACGTCGGCGAGAGCGCTCGCGGCCACGGCGTCGGCCGCGCCCTCTACGAAGCCCTCTTCGACCGCCTGCGCGAGCGCGGCTTCCGCATGGCCTGCGCCGGGATCACGCTGCCGAACGAGGCGAGCGTCGGCCTGCACGAGAGCCTCGGCTTCGAGCGGGTGGGGGTGAACCGCGAGATCGGCTGGAAGCACGGCGCCTGGCACGACGTCGGCTGGTACCAGCTGGAGCTGGCGCCGGCGGGGGAGGGGCCGCCCCCGGAGCCCCAACTGCCGGGCTGAGCCGGCCGCCCGGCTACCATGCAGGGATGAGCGATAACCCCGCACCGACCGACGCGACCAGCGACGAAACCCTCACCGAGGAGGACGTCTACGAGGCGCTCGAGGAGGTCATCGACCCCGAGCTCGGCCTCGACTTCGTCAACCTCGGCCTCGTCTACGACGTCAACATCGAGGGCACCGAGGTCTACGTCACCTTCACCCTGACGACCCCCGCCTGCCCGATCGGCCCCCAGGTCTCCGAGCAGATGCGCGAGTTCGTCGGCGACCTCCCGGGCGTCACCGCGGTCCACCCGAAGATGGTCTTCGATCCCGCGTGGAGCCCGGAACTGATGTCCGAGGAGGCGAAGTTCGCCCTGGGGTTCTAGGAAAGCCGGACCGGCAGCGTTTTCAGCTGGTTGAGGAAGCCCGACTCGACGAAGGCGGGCTGTCCCGCCATCTCCGTGTTCGGGTAGCGCGCCAGGGTCTCCTCGAGGAGGATCTTCAGCTCGAGGCGGGCGAGAGCGGTGCCGAGGCAGAAGTGACGGCCGCCGGCGCCGAAGGCCTGGTGCTCGGGATTGCGGAGGACGTCGAAGCGGTCGGGATCCTCGTAGCGGCTCTCGTCGCGGTTCGATGAGGCGTACCACATGACCACCTTGTCGCCCTCTTTGATCTGCTGGCCGCCGAGCTCGGTGTCCTTGGTCGCGGTGCGGCGGAAGTGGGCGAAGGCGGGAAACATCCGCAGCGCCTCCTCGACCGCGCCGGGGATCAGGGCGGGGTCCTCGACCAGCAGCCGGCGCTGATCGGGATTTTCCATCAGCGCCCGCATGGCGCTGGAGTAGGTGGCCTTGGTGCTGTCGTTGCCGGCGGCGACGAGGAGGAAGAAACCCATCACGATCTCGTGCTCCTCGAGGCGCTGGCCTTCGACCTCGGCCTCGACGAGGACGCTGGTCAGGTCGTCGGTCGGGTTCTCGCGGCGCTCGGCGATCATCGCGCCGCAACGGGCGAAGACCTGCTGGATCGCTTCCTGGATCGTCTCTTCGACGTTGTCGACCGAGGGGCTGTAGTCGGGGTCGCTGGCAGCAAGGGCCATGTTCATCAGATCCGCCCAGGCCTGGTCGTCTTCCTCCGGAATCCCCATGAAGCTGCCGATCACCCGCGAGACGGCGGGCTGGGCGACGTCGGTGACCAGATCGCATGAGTCCCGGCCCTCCAACCGGTCGAGCACGCCGACGACGATCTCGCGGATCTCGTCCTCGTGGGCGGCGATCCGCTTCGGCGTGAACCCGGCCTGGAAGAGGGCCTTGAGCCGGTCGTGCTTGGGCGGGTCCATGCCGATGAACATCGCCCGCGCCAGCTCGATCGGGAAGACCTCGTCGATCACGACCACGCCCCCGAGTTCGGAGGAGTAGGTCTCCCAGTCGCGACTGACCGTGTGGACGTCGTCGGCTTTGGTCACCGACCAGAAGCCCTTGGCGGCGGGGAGCTCGGTGACCTCCGAGGTCCAGTGGACGGGACACTCGCCCCGCATCCGCTTGAACAGCTCGAGCGGCGGCCCCTGTTCCCAGTGCTCTCGCTCCAGCACCAGCGCGTCTCTGACGTCGCCGTCCCCGGCCGCGATCTCTCTCTGGTCCGCCACGGCCCTGAATACTAACTGGCTGGCTGGCCAGTTTGAACGACCCGCCTTTACGGTCCCGACGGCCGCAGTCGGAAGAGCAGGTGGGGCAGGCCGGCGTGGATGGCCTCCCCGTCCTTCGCGAACCCCACTTTCTCCGCCACCCGCCGGGAGGCGAGGTTCGCCGGCAGCACCAGTGCGATCACCTCCTCGAAGCGCAGCTCGACCGCCCACTCGACCGCCGCTGCCGCCGCCTCGGTCCCCAATCCTCGGCCGTGGAGGCGGGGCTCGATGCTCCAGGGAAGCTCGACCTGGGCGGTGCCCTCGACCGAGGTCCAGGCGAGGCCGCCGCGGCCGGCGAACTCGCCGCTCTCCTTCTCGATCAGGACCCAGGGCCCGAAGCCGTGGTCGGCCCAGTGGGCGCAGTCGCCTTCGACCAGCTCGTCGAGCACCCGTGCCTCGAACGGCGGCAGCGGCGGCGGGCGCAGCCACCTTTCGACGACGGGATGTGTGAAGTGGGCATGGTAGGCGGCCCGGTCCTCAGGGGTCGGCCGACGGGCCAAAAGCCGCCGCGTCTGCCGTGCCCCGTCCGCCAACTTCAGCCTCGATCGGAGGGGGGAAGCCGGGGCTCCCGGTCGCCCTGGGGCGGCACCTCTTCGGCGCTGGCGTCGAAGTCGTAGTCGCGGCTGGGCGGCGGGCCGCCGGGGGGCGGACCGAACGGCCCGGGGCCGCCACCGCCCATGCCGACGACCGCGAAGCGCCCGATCGTCAGCCGTTTCAGCAGCCGCCGCGCGATCGCCCGCGTCGGCGGCAGCAGCAGGAAGAGCCCGAAGACGTCGGTCAGGAAGCCGGGCGTCAGCAGCAGGGTGCCGCCGATCACGATCAGCACCCCGTCGGCCACCTCCCTGCCCGGGAAGCGCCGCGCCGCCAGCGCTTCATTGAAGCGCCGCCAGGCGCTCCGCCCCTCGCGTTTGAGCAGCATCGACCCGAGCACGGCGTCGGCCAGCAGCAGGATCAGCGTCGGCACGACGCCGATCGCCTGCCCGACCTGGATGATCACGTAGAGCTCCGCGATCGGGATGACGATGAAGAGGAGGACGAGGAGAAGGGGCATCTCGGTTCTCCCGCTACCCGTGGGAAAAGCGGCTAAGCCGCTTTGGCGGCTTTGCCCGCCGCCGCCTCGAGCTCGGCCAGGGATTCGTTGAGGCCGTTGCTGACGACGTCGATGTCTCCCATCGAGTCGTAGTCGGCCAGCAGCCCGAACCCGACCTTGCCGTGGTAGCTCATGATCGCCACCGCCAGGGAGTGGTTCTGCGGCAGGAAGGCGACCGGGAAGACTTCCTCGAGTTCGCGCCCCAGCACGTAGAGCGGCAGCTGCGGTCCCGGCACGTTGGTGACGATCAGGTTGAAGAGACGGGTCGAGAAGTTGATCCGCGCGGCCTGGGCGAGGATCGTCGGCGGCGCGAAGTCGTTGAAGCGAGAGATCACTTCCGCCCCCAGCGCTTGTTTGGAGCGCTTCAGCCCGGCCATCGCGTCGCTGACCGTGCGCAGCCGCCGCACCGGGTCCTCGATGTAGACCGGCAGCGGCCCCCGCATCAATGCGATCCGGTTGCCGAGGTTGCCGCGCTCGTCCTCGCTGCGGACCGAGACCGGCACCAGTGCCCGCAGCTCCAGACCCTCGGTGCGGATGCCGCGGCCGTGCAGCCACCTGCGCAGGGCGCCGGTGATGACGGCGAGGACGACGTCGTTGACGGTGCCGCCGAGGTTGTCCTTGATCCGTTTGAAGGCGGCGAGCTCCGAACGCGCCCAGACGTAGCGGCGGTGGGGCCCGATCTCGTCGTTCAGCGGCACGTCCGGCGCCGGGTCGGCGAAGGCGCTGACGATCTCCCCGACGCCCTCCAGCGCCTCGACCGCCTTGCGCGCCGTCGTCTCCGGGTTGCGGACGACGTCGACCGCGCGCTCGGCGAGCTTGACCGGGGCGGCGACCGCGTCGGCGATCCCGCGCGCGACCAGCTCGGTGGTGCCGGGTTCCGGCTGCGGCACCCAGTCGTCCTCGAGCTCGAGCGGAGCGGCGTCGCGCTCGAGGTCGAAGAGAACCGTGCCGATGTCGACCCCGGAGATCCCGTCGACCATCGCGTGATGGGTCTTGGTCAGGATCGCAAAGCGGTTGCGCTCCAGGTTCTGCGCCAGCCACAGCTCCCAGAGCGGCTTCGAGCGGTCGAGCTGCTGGGAGAAGATGCGGCCGGCGAGCCGTTTCAGCTGCTCCTCGCCGCCCGGTTCGGGCAGCGCGGTGTGGCGGATGTGGTAGGTGAGGTTGAAGTTGACGTCGTCGGCCCAGAGCGGCCGGCCGGCCTCCAGCGGCGGCACCACCAGCTTCTGGCGGAACCGCGGCACCAGCGGCAGGCGCTTGCGGACGTGCTCGACCAGGTCGTTGTATTTCGGCGGCGGCCCCTCGAAGATGAGGATCGCGCCGATGTGCATGTGGCTGCTGGAGCTCTCGTTGGTCAGGAACGAGGCGTCGACAGCGGTGAGGCGGTCGAGGTGGCGGCCGGAGGTTGCCATCCAGCAAGGCTACTTATGCCGCAATTTCGGGGCTCGCTCGCCCCATCTACCGCAAGGCAGCGACCGTGTCTGAGCTTTCCCGTCGTCTTTGTGGGTCAAGCTCAGACACGTCCCCCGGTACCCTGGGGGCATGGCTGCCACCGCCACCGCGCCCAAACGGGTGCTCCTCGCCGCCCCCCGCGGCTACTGCGCCGGCGTCGACCGCGCCGTGCAGACGGTCGAGCGCGCGCTTGAGCTCCACGGCGCCCCCGTCTACGTGCGCAAGGAGATCGTCCACAACAAGCACGTGGTTGAGGAGCTGGCCAAGCGCGGGGCGATCTTCGTCGAGGAGGAGACCGAGGTGCCGGAGGGCGCGATGGTCGTCTTCTCTGCCCACGGGGTCGCTCCCAGCGTCCACGAGAACGCCGCCGCCCGGCGGCTGCGGACGATCGACGCCACCTGCCCGCTGGTGACCAAGGTCCACGTTTCCGCCCGCCGCTTCGCCGCCCAGGGCTACACGATCATCATGATCGGCCACGAGGGCCATGAGGAGGTCGAAGGCACGACCGGCGAGGCGCCCGGCAGCATCGTCCTGATCGAAACCGCCGACGAAGTCGAGAGCCTCGAGGTCCCCGACCCGGACAAAGTCGCCTTCATCACCCAGACGACGCTCTCGGTCGACGAGACCGCCGAGGTGATCGCCGCCCTGCGCGCCAAGTTCCCCGGCATCGTCAGCTCCAAGTCCGACGACATCTGTTACGCGACCACCAACCGCCAGATCGCGGTCAAGCAGCTCGCCCGCGAGTGCGACCTGGTCCTGGTGATCGGCTCGACCAACTCCTCCAACTCCAACCGCCTGGTCGAGGTCGCGCGCGAACACGGCGCGGCCTCGCACCTGATCGACAACCACACCCAGGTCCAGGAGGAGTGGCTGGAGGGCGTCGAGACCGTCGGCATCACCTCCGGCGCCTCCGCCCCCGAGGAGCTGGTCGAGAGCCTCGTCACCTTCTTCCGCCAGCGCGGCGCCGACGACGTCTCCGAGCTCCGGACCGTCCACGAGGACGTCCGCTTCATGCTCCCGAAGGAGATTCGCGAAGAGGTTGCGGCGCGGGCCTAGCAGTCGTTACTCGTACGGCGCGTAGCGGTTGTGCAGCATCAGGTCGTTGCCGTCGGGGTCGGTGAACAGCGCCATGTGGCAGACGCCGGTGTCGAAGGTCTCGCCGGCGAACTCGACGCCTTTGGCTTCCAACTCCTTGCGGGCGGCGGGGACGTCGTCGACGTGCAGCGCCGGGTGGGCGTTTTTCTGGGGCGCGAACTCCATCCCCTGTTTCGCCGGTTCCCAGATCCCGAAGCAGGTCTCGCCGACCCAGAACTCGAAGCGGCTGTTTTCGTCTTGCTTGAGGCCGAGGGTGTCGACGTAGAAGGCGCGGGTGCGCTCGGCGTCGGTGGACGGAACGCCGACGAAGTCGGTCTTGGTGATCATCATTCCTCCTCGTGACTGGGTTCAGGGGATGCCGGGGGCGAAGCTTAGGGACCAGATCTTGACGCCTGGGGCGGGGCGGAGGACGAGGTTGTGGGCCGCGTGGCCCGGGTGCTCGGCCAGGGTGCGGAGGCCGGGGACGGGGCCGGCCGGAACGCTGCTCCACCCGCCGTCGATCTCGACCCCGATCTCGCCCACCCCCTCGACCGTGGCGAAGGCCCCGCCCGCCTGGTAGTCGAGCGCCAGGTCCTCGCCGTCCTCCCCCGCCACCCAGGGGCGCTCCCAGGAACCGCCGGGGAAGACCTCGGGCGTGGGAGGGATCACCCGCGCTCCGGGACCGTCGGTGGGCCGCAGCGGCGCCATCGGCTCGGGCAGCTCCTGCAGCGCGTCCTGCTCCCGCAGCTCGGCCTGGATCGCTTCCTCGGTCGCCCGGTATTCGCCCTCGCCGAAGTGCACCCAGGCCAGCGCCCCGCCGAGGCTCCAGAGGAAGAGGCTGGGCCAGCCCTCGCAGCCGTAGGCGCTCCAAAGCTCGTGTTCGGCGTCGATCGCAACGGGGAACTCGACCTCCAGCTCGGCCAGGCCGGCCGCGACCTGCTCCGGCTCGGCGGCGAAATCGAAGCGCGGGGCCTGCACCCCGATCACGCTCAGCCCCGCCTCGCGGTAGCGCCGATTCCACTCCGCCAGGTAGGGCAGGGTGCGGACGCTGTTCAGCTGCGCGTATTCGACGAAATGGACGAGGGCGGGGCCACCGGCCGTCAATGCCGGCATTGACTCCGGTTCGGTCCCGACCCAGGCGAGGTTGGTCGGCAGGTCGGGGGAGGGAATGTTGTCGCGACCGGGGCGCACGGAAAGCGGACGTTATCCTGGCTGCGTGACCGAGCTCGTCACCTTCCTGCTCCCGGCGCTGCCTTTGCTGGCACTGCTGGGGATGCTGCTCTTCGGCCGTTATCCCGGCCACGAGGCGATCGTCCGCCTGGCCGAGCGGATCGCCGCCCGGCGCCGGCCGCGGCTCGGGGTCTCGAGCCGCCGGCTCGCCCCGCGCCGGTCGCCGTCCTTCGCCCCCGGCGGGGGTTTGCTCCTCGCCTTCTCGCTTTCCGGCCGGGCTCCTCCGGCGCGCGCCTAGAGCGACTCACGCCCACCCGGGCGCGGGCGCTTCTTTCGTGCCAGGAAGTTGAGCTGAAAGGACTTTGAAGATGAGGGATCCAAGGAAGCTGATTGTGGTGCTGTGCGTGCTGGCGACGTCAGCCGGGCTGGTTGCCTGTGGCGGCAGCGATGACAGCACTACCGAGACGAGCGGCGAAGAGGGTGCGGCCGTCACCGGTGAATTCAAGCCGGTTGCCGACGCTCCCCCTATCTACTCGGAAGTGAAGGGCGAAGCTGAGCTCGAGCGCACGGACGGCGGCACCGTGGTCTCGATCTCGCTGAGCTGGCTGGAGCCGGAAACCCAGTACGTCGCCCACCTCCACACCGGTGGCTGCGACCAGGCCGATCCCGGCGGTCCGCACTTCCAGTTCGAAAAGGGAGGCTCGGAGGAGCCGCCCAACGAGCTGCACCTCCAGTTCACCTCCGACTCCACCGGCGACGGCGAAGCGACGACCTCGAGCAAGCGCGAAGTCCCGGTCGGCGAAGCCGGCTCAGTGGTTCTGCATCTCGACGAGTCGCACGAGATGACCGCTGCCGCGGCGGGCGAATCCGAAACGATCTTCGTCCACGAAGGGGTGGACCACTCCAAGGAAGGCCCCGGTCACGAGTCGGAGTCAGAGCCCGAGCACGCGCACAGCGACGAGATCGCCTGCGCCGAGCTCGAAGGCGCGGCCGCGTCCGAAGGGGAACCGACGACCGGTGGCAGTGGCGACGTCCCGACGATCGTCGTCCGCGACGGCGAACCGGTGGGCGGCGTCCAGGAGCTCGAATTCGAGGCCGGCGAAGACGTCCGCTTCCGCGTCTCCTCCGACCAGGCCGAAGAGATCCACGTCCACGGCTACGACATCGCCCAGGACGTGCCCGCGGGCGGGACGACCGAATTCGACTTCCCGGCCGAAATCGAAGGGATCTTCGAGGCCGAGCTGGAGGGGCTGGGGGTCCAGATCCTGGAGCTGCGGATCAATCCATGAGCTTCCTGCCGCTGGCGCACGCCCTGGCCTCCAGGCAGGATCTGCCGGTCCCTGCCTGGCTCTTCGCCTGGGGCGCCTCGATCGTCCTCATCGTCTCCTTCGTGGCGCTGGCGGCGGGCTGGCGCACCCCTCGCTTCGAGGACCTGCGCCAGCGCCCGCTCGGGGAGGGGTTCTCCCGCGCCCTGCTCAGCCTGCCGGCGCAGATCGTCTGCGGCGCCGTCGGGGTCTTCCTCCTCGGCCTGGCGATCTACGCCGGGCTGGAGGGAACCGTCGCCCCGGATCGCAACTTCGCGCTGACCTTCCTCTTCGTCACCTGCTGGCTCGGCTTCCCCTTCTTCTCGGCGATCTTCGGCGATCTCTTCCGGCCCTTCAACCCCTGGCGGGCGATCGGCCGCGCCGTCGGTGGCGGCTTCCGCCTGATCGCCGGCCAGCGGCCCACGCACCTCGCCTACCCGGAGCGGCTCGGCCGCTGGCCCGCCGTGGTCGGCCTGCTCGCGGTCGTCTGGCTGGAGGTCGTCTACGGAAAAGGGGGAATCGGCTTCGACCCCCACACGGTCGCCGTCGCCGCCCTCGTCTACAGCGCCTACACGCTGGCGATGATGGCCGCCTTCGGGGTCGAGAAATGGTGCGAGCGGGGGGAGGTCTTCTCGGTCTACTTCGGGATGTTCGGCCGGCTCGGGATCTTCGGGACGAGCGACGGGCGGCTCGTGCGGAGGCGTCCCTTCGCCGCCGCCACGACCTGGGCGACGGTTCCGGGCTCCGCGGCCGTCGTCATCGCCTCGATCGCCACCACCAGCTTCGACGGCGGCCAGGAGGGGGCTTTCGCGGACCCGCTGGAAACGTTCGCCGGCTGGATGGAAGACGTCGGCTTCAGCGTCGTCACCTCGCTGCGCCTTTCCGGGACGGTCTTCATGCTGCTCTGCTTCGCCGGCGTCGGCATGATCTACATGCTCGGGGTGCGGGGGATGAGGACGGTCCCCGGGGCGCCGTCGCTGGCGACGCTGCGGGTCGGCTTCGCCCACACCCTGATCCCGATCGCCCTCGCCTACCTGGTCGCCCACTACTTCAGCTTCTTCGTCTTCCAGGAGCAGGCGCAGTTCACCTACCTGCTCTCCGACCCGCTCGGCACCGGCACCACCGACCTCTTCGGCACCGCCGGCTCCGGCGTCAACTACAGGATCCTCACCGCCAACACGATCTGGTACGTCCAGGTCGCCGCGCTGATCGTCGGGCACGTGATCGGGCTGATGCTCGCCCATGACCGCGCCCTCGTCTACTGGCGCGACTACCGCCGCGCCACCGCCTCCCAGTACTGGATGCTGGCGGTGATGGTCGCCTTCACCTGCTTCGGCCTCTACCTGCTCTCGGTCTCGAACGGGTAGGGGGAGGCCAGTGCTCCCCCTCGCCCACGTCGGCCACTACTTCATCTGGGTCCTCTACGCGGTCCCGGTCCTGATCGTGGGCGCCGCGATCGTCAGGAGCTACATCTCCCAGCGCCAGGCGATAGACGCTCCTCCGGCGGGTGGCGACGATCGGGAGGACTCTCCCGGTAGGGAGAGCCCCCGATCGGAGACAGGACCCGCGGGCCGGAGCTCTTAGAGAATCTCCGCCAGGCGCGTCTCGAGCGCTTCGGAGACGCTGTCGCGCACCGGGCCCTCGGCCAGGCGTTCGACCAGGGACTCGAGGAAGCCTTCGATGATCAGCGCCTTCGCCGCCTCGTCTCCGAGGCCGCGGGAGGTGAGGTAGAAGAGCTGCTCCTTGTCAACCTGGGCGATCGCCGCGGCGTGGGTGCAGCGGACGTCGTCGGCGAGGATCTCCAGGCCGGGGATCGCGTCGGCGTGGGCCTCGGGCGAGAGCAGCAGGTTGCGGCTCTCCTGGAAGGCGTCGGTCTGCTGCGCCCCCGGATCGACCTTGATCATCCCCCGCCAGACGGCGGTGGCGCCGGCGGCGAGGACGCCGCGGAAGGCGAGGTCGGAGTTGGTGTTCGGGGCCGCGTGCTCCTGCAGGGTGTCGAAGTCGAGGTGCTGGCCGGCGCCGCCGGCGTAGCCGCCGGTGACGCGGGCCTCGGAGCCGGGACCGGCGAGCTTGGTCTCCATCCGCACCTTGCCCCGGCCCGAGCCGAAGCCGAGCGCCGCCCAGTCGAGGCGGCCGTCGCGCTCGACCTGGGCGCGCTGGGTGGCGAAGATCCATGACTTCTCGGAGATGTCCTGGGTGTTGACGTAGCGCAGGGTCGCGGCCTGGCCGACCGCGAGCTCGACCACCGAGTTGAGGACGGCATCGACGTCGTCGCTCGGCGAGGACCAGTGCTCCCAGACCTCGGCTTCGGCGCCGTCCTCGAGCACGATCAGCGTCCGCCAGTTGGTGGCGGTTCCGCTCGCGTCGATCGGCAGCTCGATCTGGATCGGCTCGCTCAGCTGCACGCCGCTGGGGACGTAGACGAGGACGCCGTCCTGCCAGGCCGCCTCGTTGCGGGCGACGAACGGGTCCTCGACCGGCACCAGCGAGCCCAGCCGCTCATGCAGCAGGTCGCCGTGGCTGGTCAGGGCCTCGCTCAGCGGGATCACGACCGCGCCCTCGGCGCCGGAGACGACCGGCGCTGCGCTCGACTCCTCGTAGGAGGCGAGGTCGAGGCCGGAGAGGTCGGTGAATTCCCAGCCCTTCGCCTTCTGGTCGGGGAGGGGGAGCTCCTGCGCGAGAGAGGCGCCGCGCTGGCGCCTCTCGTCGAGCCAAGCCGGTTGGACCGCTACCTCAGCCAATGGAGCCCTCCATCTGCAGCTCGATCAGCCGGTTGAGCTCGACCGCGTACTCCATCGGCAGCTCCTTGGTCACCGGCTCGATGAACCCGTTGACGATCATCTTCGAGGCCTCCTCCTCGTCGAGCCCGCGGCTCTGCAGGTAGAAGAGCTGCTCGTCGCCGATTTTGGAGACGGTCGCCTCGTGGCCGATGTCGGCGTCGTTCTCGTCGATCCGGATCGTCGGGTAGGTGTCCGAGCGCGAGTCCTCGTCGAGCAGCAGCGCGTCGCAGACGACCTTGGAGCGGGATTCGCTCGCCCCGTCGGCGACTTCGAGCAGGCCGCGGTAGGTCGCCCGGCCGCCGTCCTTGGAGATCGACTTGGAGAAGATCGAGGAGGACGTCTTCGGCGCCGCGTGGATGATCTTGCCGCCGGCGTCTTGGTGCTGGCCCTCGCCGGCGAAGGCGATCGAGAGGATCTCGCCGTGGGCTTCGGGGCCCATCAGGTAGATCGACGGGTACTTCATCGTCAGTTTCGAGCCGAGGTTGCAGTCGACCCACTCCATCGTCGCCTTCTCGTGCGCGACCGCGCGCTTGGTGACGAGGTTGAAGACGTTCTGCGACCAGTTCTGGACGGTCGTGTAACGGACCCGCGAGCTCTTCTTGGCGACGATCTCGACCACGGCGGAGTGCAGCGAGTCGCTGGAGTAGACCGGCGCGGTGCAGCCCTCGATGTAGTGGACGTCGGCGCCCTCCTCGCAGATGATCAGCGTCCGCTCGAACTGGCCCATGTTCTCGGTGTTGATCCGGAAGTAGGCCTGCAGCGGCATCTCGACCTTGACCCCGGCCGGGACGTAGACGAAGGAGCCGCCCGACCAAACGGCGCTGTTCAGAGCCGCCAGTTTGTTGTCGTTGGGCGGGATGATCGTCGCCCAGTGCTCGCGCACCAGGTCCTCGTGCTCGCGCAGGGCGGTGTCCATGTCGGTGAAGATCACACCCTGGGCCTCGAGCTTCTCGTTGACCTGGTGGTAGACGACCTCGGACTCGTACTGGGCGCCGACGCCGGCGAGGAATTTGCGCTCCGCCTCCGGGATCCCGAGCCGGTCGAAGGTGTTTTTGATGTCGTCGGGGACCTCGCTCCAGTCGCGGCTGTTCTTCTCCGAGGCGCGGACGAAGTAGTGGATGTCGTCGAAGTCGATCTGGTCGAGGTCGCCGCCCCATTTCGGGGTCGGGCGGCTTTCGAAGTGCTCCAGCGCCTTCAGCCGGAAGTCACGCATCCACTTCGGCTCTTCCTTGAAGTCGGAGATCGTTTCGACGACCTCGCGGGTCAGCCCCTTCGGCGCTTTGTAGGCGTAACCCGACTCCGAGTCGTGGAAGCCGAACTTCTCCTTGTAGTCGGCGTTGATGCCGGCCAGCTCGCGTTTCTCGGCGAGTACCTCGGGCGTTGCCATATCAGTCGACCTCCATGGTGATGGTGTCGTCCTCGATCTCTACCGGGAACGTTTGCACCGGCTGGAAAGCTGGGAGCGTCTTCGGCCTACCGGTGCTGAGGTCGAAGAGGGAGCCGTGGCGCGGGCACTCGACCGTGCAGGCGGCCGGGTCGAACTCGCCCTCGGCGAGCGGTCCGTTGTCGTGGGAGCAGCGGTCCTCGATCGCGTACAGGGTGCCATCGCAGTTGAAGACGCCGATCTTCTTGCCGTCGTGCTCGACCAGGCGCATCTCACCCGGCGGCAGCTCCGCTGCCGGGCATACGGGGATCTTGGTTCCTGCGGTGTCGGTCAAGAGGGTGGTGCTCCTGGGTCGCTGCCGCTGCTCGTGCGGCTTGAGACTTAATCCTACTTCCAAGGTCGGATTTTAGCGGGGCGACGCGTTCGGCTGCTGGCGTGGTCTTATCTACAGGACCCCGACGACGAAAGGATTTTCCAGATGAGCGAGAGGACCACCTACGTGCCCGGAACCCCCTGCTGGGTGGACCTGGCGACGCCTGACATCGAGGCCGCGGAGAAGTTCTACAACGTGATCTTCGGCTGGGAGATCCCGGAGCTGCCCAACTCGGCGGAAATGGCCGGCTACCGGCGGGCGAAAAAGGACGGCAGGGACGTCGCCGGGGTGATGCCGTTGATGCAGGAGGGCCAGCCGCCGGCCTGGAGCACCTACATCTCCGTTGACGACGCCGACGCGATCGCCCGCGCGATCCAGGAAAACGGCGGCACGATGATCGCCGAGCCGATGGAAGTCAGCAATTACGGCCGCCTCGCCCTCTTCACCGATCCCGAGGGCGCCTTCTTCGGGATCTGGGAGCCGGCGGACTTCGCCGGATCTGAACTCGTCAACGAGAAAGGCGCCCCCAGCTGGAACGAGCTCGAGAGCCGCGACCCCGACGCCGCCAAGAAATTCTACGGCGCCGTCTTCGGCTGGGAGTTCGAGGAGGGCGAAGACATGGAGGAGATGACTTACTACGTCGCCAAGGTCGAGGGCGAGCGGGTTGCCGGGATGGCCGACGTCAAGGGCAAGATGGCCGACGAGGTTCCGGCTCACTGGATGGTCTACTTCGGCAGTGTCGACACCGACGAGGCCGTCGACAAGATCAAGGAGCTCGGCGGCCAGGTCTTCTTCGGGCCGGTTGACATTCCCGCCGGCCGCTTCGCGATGGTCGCCGATCCCTGGGGTGCCGGCTTCGCAGTGATGCAGCCCTCCTAGATCTGGCCGAGATCGGCGACGGCTTCGGAGGGGTCGCCGGTCTCGCCCTCGTCCTCCCATTCGGCCACCTTGCCGAGGGAGGCGCTCTTGACCACCTTGAGGCCGAGCATCGCGCACTTCATCCGCGTCGCCGAGATCTCGATCCCGAGCAGCTCGAGGACGAACTCTTTCGGCAGCCGCAGCAGCTCCTCGCGGCTCATGCCGACCAGCTCGTCGGTCAGCAGGGAGGTGGCGGCGGTGGAGATCGCGCAGCCCTTGCCGTCGAAGGCGACCTCGGCGACCCGGTCGTCCTCGTCGAGGCGGATCGTCACGTGCTGCTCGTCGCCGCAGAACGGGTTCGTGTCCTCGAACTCGAGGTCGGGTCTCTCGATCCGGCCGAAGTTGTGCGGCCGCTTGTAGTGCTCGAGGATCTGGTCGCGGTAGAGCTCGTCCATAAATCGAGGCTAGCGCAGGGAGTGGGCGGCGCATTTAGAGTGGTCGGGCAACTTCAAACCCAGGGAGGACCATGTCTGCCAGTCGTCGCCTTTTGCTCATCGTTCTTACCATCGCCTGCGTCGGCGCCATGTTGGCAATGCCCGCGACGGGTGCAGCCGCCTTCAAGACGAAGATCGTCGTCAGTCTCAAATTCCCCGCCTTCCACGGGAAGGTCACCTCTCCTCGCGGAGCTTGCCTTGGCAACCGCAACGTGAAGCTGTTCCGCGAGCGCGACGGCAAGAAGGTGCTGCTGGGACGCGACCGCAGCAACGCCAAGGGCAAGTGGGCGGTTCCGATCGGCAAAAAGATCCCGTCCGGCTCCTATTACGCGACGGTCGCCAAGACCAAGAAGTGCAAGGGGGACAAATCCTCGGTGCTGCCGATCGGCTGATCGGCAGCACCGAGGAGGGCGTCAGCCGCTGACGGAGATGCCCACCTGAACCCCACCGGATTTGGCGGTGGCTGTCGCGGTGCCCGCGTAGCCGCCGTCGGTTTTGGTGCCGGTGCCCGCGAAGGGGCAGAGGAAGCCATCTTTGGTTTTCGTGTATTTGATGCCCGTGAGCGACCCGGTTGCGGTCAGGTCCAACGGGTTTGTGTTGTTTTCGATGTTGTTGGAGCCGAGACCGGTCTGCGCCGGAACCGAGACTTCGCAGGTGCTCGCGGCGATCACGATCGATGCGCCGGCGGGACAGACGATGTCCACAGTGCCCTGATGTTTGTCGGGCGCCACTTCTTCACCAGCGTGAAAGAGGTAGTCGCAGCCGTTGAAGTTCACCGTCGAGCTGAGGAAGCCGAAGGCAACGCAACTTGTGTAGGTGGGGGTGATTGTCGCTGTCGACGAGGCGGCCGAAAGCGTTCCATTGAAATGGGAGGATTGACATTCCACTTTGAGGTTGTTTTCGATCGAGAAGACGTGGGTGCCCACGGATTTCCCTTCGATCGTGGCGGGATATTTTTCCGCTGTGAAGGTGCTGGCCTGGGCCGCGGCGGAGAAGGCCGCGACCAGGATTGCAACAGCGAACAACGCCGGAATCAACTTGCGAGACATCTGGTTCCTTTCTATGGATAGACAGCTCTTGAATAATCAGAGCGCGGGAACCATAGCTAGAGCGGACAGATCTGGCTGCCCGGGGACTGAACGCCCTAGGTGGGGCTAGAGGCCGAAGACGCGGCGCGCGTCTTCGAGGCCGTCGACGAGACGGTCGATCTCTTCGGTCGTCGTGTAGACGCCGAAGCTGGCGCGCGCCGTAGCGGCGATCTCGAGTCGATCCATCAGGACCTGGGCGCAGTGGTGGCCGGCGCGGACGGCGACGCCGTGGCGGTCGAGGATCTCGGAGACGTCGTGGGCGTGGATGCCCTCGATCTCGAAGGAGACGGGGCCGAGGCGCCCGGCGCCGCGGCGCGGGCCGAAGACGCGCAGTCCCGGCACCTCCGCCAGTCGCTCCAAGGCGTAGTCGGCGATCTGCTCCTCGTGGGTGCGCACCGCCTCCATCCCGACCGAGTCGAGCCAGCGCAGGGCCGAGGCCATCCCGATCGCCTGCGTGATCGCCGGCGTTCCCGCCTCGAAGCGGGCGGGGGGATCGGCGTAGGTGGTGCCGTCGCGGCTGACCTTGCGGATCATCGAGCCGCCGCCGAGGAAGGGGGGCATCTCCCGCAGCAGGTCGAGCCTGGTCCAGAGCGCGCCGATCCCGGTCGGGCCGTAGAGCTTGTGGCCGGTGATCGCGTAGAAGTCTGCTCCCAGCTCAGCCATCTCCAGCGGCAGCTTCGGGGCCGCTTGGGCGCCGTCGACCAGCACCTTGGCGCCGGCTGCGTGGGCGAGCCGGGAGATCTCCGCGACCGGGTTCTCCGTCCCGAGCACGTTGGAGACGTGGGCGACGGCGACGAGCTTCGGACCGCGGTCCAGCAGCGCGCCGAAGGTCTCCATGTCGAGCAGTCCCTCGTCGTCGATCGGCGCCCAGTCGATCTCCGCCCCGACCCGCTCCGCCAGCTGCTGCCAGGGGACGATGTTGGAGTGGTGCTCCATCTCGGTCAGGAGCAGCCGGTCGCCGGCGCCGACGTTGGCGTCGCCCCAGGCGCGGGCGACGAGGTTGATCGCCTCGGTCGCGTTGCGGACGAAGACGACCTCGCGGCGGTCGGCGGCGCCGATGTGGTCGGCGACCGTCGCCCGTGCTCCCTCGTAGGCTTCGGTCGCCTCGGCCGAGAGGGTGTGGGAGCCGCGGTGGACGTTGGAGTGGTGGCGCCGCTCGTAGCGGTCGACCGACTGGATCGAGGCCAGTACCCGCTGGGCGCTGGCGCCACTGTCGAGATAGGCGACCGGCTGGCCGTGGACCTCGCGCTCCAGCGCCGGGAAGGCGGAGCGCACCTTCTCGATCGAGAACGGCGTCGCCGCAGCGGGGCTCTTGGCGCTCACCGGCTCCATCTCGGCCAGGTCAGGCGGCCGCGCCTGCCTCAACCTCCTCGCGGATCCAGCCGTAGCCCTTCTCCTCCAGCACGCCGACCAGCTCCGGCCCGCCTTCTTTGACGATCCGTCCCTCGAACATGACGTGGACGGAGTCCGGCTTGACCATGTGAAGGATCCGTTGGTAGTGGGTGATGATCAGGACGCCCATGTCGGGGCCCGAGAACTTGTTGACCCCCTCGGCGACGGTGCGCAGGGCGTCGATGTCGAGGCCGGAGTCGGTCTCGTCGAGGACTGCGATCTCCGGCCGCAGCAGCGCCAGCTGCAGCAGCTCCATCCGCTTCTTCTCACCGCCGGAGAAGCCGTCGTTGAGGTAGCGGCTGGAGAAGTCTTTGGGGATGTTCGCCAGCTCCATCGCCTCCTGGGCGGTGCGGGCGAAGTCTTTGATCTTGATCTGGTCTTCGCCCCGCGCCTCGCGGTGGGCGTTGATGACCATCCGCAGGTACTTGCTGACCGAGACGCCGGGGATCGCGACCGGGTACTGGAAGGCCATGAAGAGGCCTGCCTGCGAGCGGTCCTCGGGAGCCGCCTCGGTGATGTCCTCGCCTTTGAAGGTGATCGTGCCCGCGGTCACCTCGAGCGCCGGGTGGCCCATGATCACGTTGGCGAGCGTCGACTTGCCGGAGCCGTTCGGGCCCATCAGGGCGTGGACCTTGCCCTTCTCGACGTCGAGGTCGAGGCCTTTGAGGATCTCCTTCTCCTCGACCTTCACGTGCAGGTTGCGGATCTCAAGCTCAGCCAATTTCGCTCCGTTTCTGGGGTTCTAAAAGTTGGTTAGGCGACGCTGTCGAGCACAGCGGCCCGGGTCGGCGCGCTGCGCGCCGAGAACTCGACCAGCTCGGCCAGGGTGGTGCCGGCCAGCGCTTTGGTGACGCCGCCCTGCACACGCATCCACAGCAGCTTCGTCGCGCAGGCGTCGTCGCCGTCGCTCTCGTGCGAGCAGAGGACTTTGCCTTCGGGGGAGTCGTGGAAGCACTCCATCGGGGCGATCTGTCCTTCCAGCGCCTCGACCACCGAATCCATCGTGATCTCCTCGGCCGGCTTCGCGAGGCGGTAGCCGCCGTGGGCGCCGCGGGTCGAGGTGACGAGGTCCGCCTTGCGCAGTTTCGCCACCAGGTGCTCCAAGTAGGAGAGCGGCAGGTTCTCGGCTTCGGCGACGGAGCCCAGCGAGACGGGTTGCGAGCCGGGCTGGCGGCCCAGCTCGACCATCAGGCGCACTCCGTACTCGGCTTTGGTCGAGAACAGCATCGGCTCAAATCCTACTGAAGAGGTCGGTTATGGCCCTCACGGCTCGATCAGGCCGCGGCGGATCGCGTAGCGGACCAGCTCGACCCGGTCGCGCATCCCGAGCTTGCGCATCGCGTTGGCGCGGTGGTTCTCGACCGTCTTCTCGGAGAGGTGGAGGATCTCGGCGATCTGCTTGGTCGTGTGCGCCTCGGCGACGAGCTTGACGATCTCCTCCTCGCGCGGCGTCAGCTCCTCTTCGCCGCTGGAGCCGCGCTCGAGCACGTCCTTGATCAGGGTCCGCTGCGCCTCCGGGGTGAGGAAGGGCTCGCCGCGCTCGACCGCGCGGATCGCCGCCAGCAGGTCGGTGTCCGCCTGCGCCTTCAGCACGTAGCCCGAGGCGCCGGCTTTGAGCGCCTCGAAGAGGTAGCGCTCGTCGTCGTGCATGGAGAGGATCAGGACCGAGACCTCGGGCGCCTGGGTCTTGATCTCCCGGGTCGCCTGCAGCCCCGTCAGCTTCGGCATTTTCACGTCGAGGATCGCCAGGTCGGGTCGCTCCCGCACGGCCAGGTCGCGGGCCTCGGCCCCGTCGCCGGCCTCGGCCACGACCTCGATGTCGGGCTGGCGCTCCAGCAGCAGCCGGATCCCGGAACGGACGATCCCGTGGTCGTCGGCGATCAACACCTTCATCGCGCTGATTCTCCCGGCACGTCGAGGCGGGCGGTGGTGCCATGCTCGGGGCGGGACTCGATCGTCAGCTCGCCCCCGACCAGGAGAGCGCGCTCGCGCATGCCGCCGATGCCCAGACCGCGTTCGGACTTCTCGAAGGCGAAGCCGCGGCCGTCGTCGGCGACTTCGAGGACGACGCCGCCGGCCCCGGTGCGCCGCAGTCGCACCTCGACGTGGGCGGCGCCGCTGTGGCGGGCGGCGTTGGAGAGCGCCTCCTGGGCGACGCGGTAGACGACCAGCTGGGCGTCGTCGCCGAGGTCGGAGAAGTCGCCCTCGGCGCTGAGCTCGGCCTCGATCTCACCGTGGCCGAGCTGCTCGACCTGGCCACCGATCGCCGCCACCAGGCCGAGGTCGTCGAGCGCCGTCGGCCGCAGCTGCCGGGCGAGGGAGAGGAGCTCCCTCATCGCCTGGTTGGCGAGCGCTTTGGTCTCCGCGAGTTCGCTCTCGAGCTCGGGCGGAGCGGTCTCGCGCGCCGCCTCCAGCCGCAGCAGCAGCCCGGTCAGCGACTGGTTCACCTCGTCGTGGAGGTCGCGGGCGACCCGGGCCCGCTCCTCCTCCTGGGCGTGCAGCGCCGCCGAGCCCGCTCGCCGCCGCTCGGCTTCCAGCCGCCGCATCATCCGCAGGAAGGCGAGCTCGATCCGCTCCACCTCCTCGGTCTCGGCGACGCCGTCGATCGAGGCGGGGAGGAGGGGTCGCGGGCTCGAGAGGTCGACCTTCTCCATCGCCTCGACCAGGTCCTCGAGCGGGCGCAGCCGCCGCCGCTCCCGCACGAGGGAGAGCGTCAGGGCAACGACCACCAGGGCGAGGCCGATCACCGTCAAGGTCATCGGCCAAGCCTAGAAGCACTAGGGGATTTCCCCGGCCGGGTAGGGGGATTTCCCCTATAGGCGATTTGACGTGTGCGCCGGATACTGGGAAGGCAAACCGAACTCAGGAGCGATCGAACGATGACCACCACCAAGCAGTCAAGTTGGGGCGCGACCCTACGGACCACGATCCTGCTGGCCTCCCTTTCCGGCCTGCTGGTTCTGATCGGCGCCCTGATCGGCGGCCCGAGCACCGCTGCACTCTTTCTCGGGATCGCCTTGCTGATGAACCTCGGCTCCTACTTCTTCAGCGACAAGCTGGCGCTGAAAATGAGCGGCGCCAAGCCGATCGACGAGTCTGAAGCACCGCGGCTCTACCAGATCATGCGGGAACTGACGACCCGCGCCGGCCTGCCGATGCCGCGCCTCTACATAATCCCGCAGGAGCAGCCGAACGCCTTCGCCACCGGGCGCAACCCCAAGCACTCGGCGGTTGCAGTGACCCAGGGGATCACCAAGCTGCTCTCCGAGGACGAGCTGCGCGGCGTCCTCGCGCACGAGCTCGCGCACGTCCAGCACCGCGACATCCTGATCCAGTCGGTCGCCGCGGCGATCGGCGGTGCGATCACCTACCTCGCCTACATGTTCATGTGGTTCGGCGGCGACAACGATTCGCCACTCAGCCTCGTCGCTTCGCTGGCGATGGTCCTGCTGGCCCCGCTGGCGGCGAGCATCATCCAGCTCTCGATCTCGCGCCAGCGCGAGTACGCGGCGGATGCCGGGGGCGCCGAAATCTGCGGCAACCCGGAGTCGCTGGCGAGCGCGCTGCTGCGGCTGGAGCAGGGCGCGGAGGCAATCCCGATGCGAGGGAACACCAACTCGGCCACCGAGCCCCTCTACATCGTCAAGCCGTTCCAGGGCAAGGGCATCGCCAGCCTGTTCTCGACCCACCCGCCGATCGAAGAGCGGGTCCGTCGCCTGCGCCAGATGCGCCCCAGCTTCGCCTAGGGCGTAGCCCTTCACGAGAAGTTCGAGCGGCCTCGGGGAATCTTCCCGGGGCCGCTTTTTCGTCTGGCTATACTTTTTGAAGTAAAGCTGATCCGAATTAGGGGATTTCTTAAATGGCTATCGACACGACGCGCGTTGAGACGATCGAGGAGATCGAACCTTTCGAGGCCGCCGAGGAGATCAACGGCGGCAACGTCGTTTTGATCGATACGCGCGAGCCACACGAGTACCAGGAGGCTCACCTGGAGGGCGGCAAGCTGGTGCCCCCGGGTCTGCTCGGCGACGAAATCGCCACCGCGGCTCCGGACAAAGCGGCCCGCACGATCCTCTACTGCCGCTCCGGCAACCGCTCCGCGATCGCCGCGGCCCAGCTGCAGCAGCTGGGCTACGAAAACGTCGCCTCGATGAGCGGTGGCATCCTGCAGTGGCAGGAGCAAGGGCTGCCGGTCGTCGCCGCGCACGGGATGACCCCGGAGCAGCGCGAGCGCTACTCCCGTCACACCCTCCTGCCCGAGGTCGGAGTCGACGGCCAGGTGAAGCTGCTGAACGCGAAGGTGCTGCTGCTCGGCGCCGGCGGCCTCGGCGCCCCGACGGCCCTGTACCTCGCTGCGGCGGGGGTCGGCACCATCGGCCTCGTCGACGACGACGTCGTCGACGCCTCCAACCTGCAGCGCCAGGTGATCCACAACACCGAGCGGATCGGGATGCCGAAGACGACCTCGGCCCGGATCTTCATCGAACAGCTCAACCCCGACGTCAACGTCATCGAGCACAACGGCCGCCTCGACGCGAGCAACATCCTCGAGGTGTTGGAGGACTACGACATCGTCGTCGACGGCGCCGACAACTTCCCCACCCGCTACCTGCTGAACGACGCCTCGGTGCGGCTGCGCAAGCCGGTCGTCTCCGCCTCGATCCTCGGCTTCGACGGGCAGATCTCGACCTTCGTCCCCTTCGAGGGCCCCTGCTACCGCTGCCTCTACCCGACCCCGCCGCCGGCCGAGCTGGCGCCGAGCTGCTCCGCCAACGGGGTGCTCGGGGTGATGGCCGGAACGATGGGCACGCTGCAGGCCAACGAGGTGATCAAGCTCGTGCTCGGCGCCGGCGAGCCGCTGATCGGCCGCCTGCTCCTCTACGAGGCCCTCGGCACCAGCTTCACCGAGCTCAAGGTCCGGCGCGACCCCGACTGCCCGATCTGCGGTGAGAACGCCGAACAGATCCCGGAGTCGGAGATGGGCCGGTTCCCCGACTACGACGCCTTCTGCGTCGGCGCCGGGGGCGACCGCTAGGCCGCTGCAAACCGGCGCATCTCGGCGTCCTCGGTCGCTCGCGTGCAGAGCACGCCACGCTCCCTGCGTCCTTGAGCTGCTTGGTTTTCACGGCCTAGGCTAGGATCACCGCCCTATGGCAACCGTCCGCATCCCCCCAGTGCTGCGCCCGAAAACGGGTGGTCAGTCCGAGGTCGAGGCCGGCGGCGGCAACGTCGGCGAGGTTCTGCGCTCGCTGACCGGCGAGCACCCCGACACCGCGGCCCAGCTCTTCGACGAGGGCGGCGAGCTCAACCGCTACGTCAACGTCTACCTCAACGACGAGGACGTGCGGGTGCTCGACGGGCTCGAGACCGCGGTCAAAGACGGCGACACCGTCGTCATCCTGCCGGCGATGGCCGGCGGCTGAGACGCCTGCAAATCGGCGCCTGCCAGCGTCCTCGGTCGCTCGCGTCCAAAAGCACGCCACGCTCCCTGCGTCCTTGGCCGGCTTGATTTTCGGCGTCTCAGCGGTCTAGGACCAAGCCGAGAAACTGCCGAGTCCGCTCCTCATGCGGGTTGTCGAGGACCTGCGAAGGCGGCCCCTCCTCGACGATCACGCCGCCGTCCATGAAGACGACGCGGTCGGCGACCTCGCGGGCGAAGCCGATCTCGTGGGTGACGACGATCATCGTCATCCCTTCCTCGGCCAGCTCCCGCATCCGGTCGAGCACCTCTTTGACGAGCTCGGGATCGAGGGCGCTGGTGACCTCGTCGAAGAGCATCACGTGCGGGTCCATCGCCAGGGCGCGAGCGATCGCGACGCGCTGCTGCTGGCCGCCGGAGAGGCGTTCGGGGTACTCGCCGAGCTTATCTCCCAGGCCCACCCGTTCGAGCAGCTCGGCGCCCTTCTTGCGCGCCTCCGCCGTCCTCCGCCCGAGAACCTTTTCCTGGGCGAGGGTGACGTTCTGCAGCGCGGTTTTGTGAGGGAAGAGGTTGAACTGCTGGAAGACGATCCCGACCCGTTGGCGGACGAAGTTGAGCTCCCAGCCCTGCTCGCCGCTCCCCGAGCCGGGTCCCTTGCAGATGCTGCGTTCTTCGAGGTGGATGTCGCCTTCCTCGGGCGGCTCGAGCAGGTTGACGCAACGCAGCAGGGTGCTCTTGCCGGAGCCGCTGGGGCCGAGCACGCAGACGACTTCGCCTTTCTTGACCTCGAGATCGACGCCGCGCAGCACCTCGAGCTGGCCGAAGCGCTTGCAGACGCCTCGCAAGCTCAGCATCGAACCGCTGCTGCCGAGCTGACTCTCCATCAGAGCGCCTCCACGCGGGGCGCACCGCGGGTGAAGCGGCCCTGTTCGCGCGCGATCAGTTTGTCGATGAGGCGGGCGAGCGGGAGGGTGACGACGAGGAACATCAGGGCCCCCAAGGTCACCGCCGAGCTGTTGAAGGTTTCAGATTGGATGTCGCTGGCGACGAGCGTCACCTCGTTGAGGGCGATGAAGCTGACCAGGGTCGTGTCCTTGGTCAGAGCGACGAAGTCGTTGAGCAGCGGCGCGATCACCTTCCGCACCGCCTGCGGCAGGATCACGTTCCGCATCGCCTGCCCGTGGCTCATCCCGAGCGAGCGCGCGGCCTCCATCTGGCCGCCGGGAACCGACTCGATCCCGGCCCGGTAGACCTCGGCCATGTAGGCGCCGTAGGTGATCGTGATCGCCAGGACGCCGAACCAGAAGTTGTCCGGTTTGCCGAACCACTGGGGCAGGCGCAGTGACTCCGGCAGGAACTCCAGGGCGGGGACCCCGCCGGCGATGAGGATGATGAGCACCAGCAGCGGGATGCCGCGGAAGACGTCGATGTAGGCGATGGTCACCGCGCGGACCGGCATCAGGCCTTTGCCGGGCAGCTGGCGCAGAGTGGCGAGGATCAGCCCCCAGATCAGGGCGAGGATGCCGCTGAGGACGGCGAGTTGAACCGTGATCCAGAAACCGTCGAGAACTTCGTCGAAGTGGTCGACCATGAAGCCGACGTCGAAGAACTGGTTGAGGAACTCTTGCATTAGCCCTTAAACGTAGAGAAGGGGCACCGTCGCCGGCGCCCCTTCTTCAACTCGCGGCCCCTTGATCAGGTCGCTTCGTGCGTGGCCGACTCGATTTCTTTCGGTGGCTCGCGTTTGAACCACTTTTTGTAGATCGTCGCGTAGGTGCCGTCGTCGATCACTTCTTCCAGTCCTTCGTTCAGTTCTTCGAGCAGTTCGGTATCGCCTTGGGCGACGGCGAAGCCGTACTCTTCTTCGGTCGGGATCGCGGTTGAGGTTTCAAGGCCCTCGCTCGCGTTGACGGCGTTTTCGGCGACGGGGATGTCGATCACGACGGCGTCGACGGTGCCGTTCTCCAGCGCGCTGACGGCATCGGGGCCTTGCGGGTATTTCCGCGGATCGGTGCCGACCTCTTCTTCGACGAATTCCTGCCCGGTCGTACCCTGCTGGACACCGACCGTCGCCCCGCTCAGTTTCTCGACCGAGTCGATGTCGCTGCCTTCCTTGACCAGAATCGCCTGTTCGGAGATGTAGTACGGATTGGTGAAGTCGACCGTTTTCTCGCGTTCGTCGGTGATCGTCGCCGCCGAGGCCGCTACGTCGAAGTTGCCGCGCGCGAGGTCGAGGAAGATCGTGTCGAAGGACGTGTCCTGGAACTCGACTTCACGCCCGATCGCTTTCCCGACCGCTTCCAGGAGTTCCACGTCGAAGCCCGTGTAGTTGCCCTCTTTTCCCTGCTCGAACGGGGGATAGGGGATGTCGGAGCCGACGGTCAGGGCCTCGCCGCCACCTCCGCCGCCACTGGCGGTGGTCTCGTCATCGCTATCCCCGCAGCCGGCTACGACCAGTGACGCAATTGCCAGGAGCAAGACCGCAAACAGTGCGGTCAGCCGGGTCTTTCTCATCGACTTCCCTCCGATCAAGAATGGACAGGACGCCCATTACATATACAAGCTGCGCGTTACGTCCCCGTTACAGGACTTTTCCAATCCGGTTCTCGGGGTCCCAAAACCCTCGCTACACTTTCTGAAGTAAAGGCGGCCCGATGGCGAGCGATCAGATACTCAACAAACCTTGTGGGGGCCGCTTCGGCAACGTCGTCGAGTCGATCGGCAACACCCCGCTGGTCGAGCTGCCGCGCTTCTCCCCGAAGCCCGACGTCCGCATCTACGCCAAGCTCGAGGGGCATAACCCGACCGGCTCGGTCAAGGACCGGGTGGCGAAATCGATGATCGAGGCCGCGGAGGCGGAGGGTGCGATCGAACCTGGCCACACGATCCTCGAACCGACCTCCGGCAACACCGGCATCGCCTTGGCGATGATCTGCCGCCGCAAGGGCTACCCGCTGAAGGTGGTGATGCCTGACAACGTCACCGAGGAGCGGACCCAGCTGCTGCGGATGTACGGGGCGGAGATCGTCTACTCGGAGGGATCGAAGGGCTCCAACGGCGCCGTCGAGGTGGCGCTGGGGATGGCCGAGGAGCCCGGCTACTACATGCCCTACCAGTACGGCAACGAGGCCAACCCGCTCGCCCACTACAACGGCACCGCGGTGGAGATCCTCGAAGAGCTCGACGAGGTGACCGCCTTCGTCGGCGGCCTCGGCACCGGTGGGACCCTGATGGGCAACGGCCGCCGCCTCAAGGAGGCGAACCCGGAGACGCTGATCGTCGCCGCCGAGCCGATGCAGGGAGAGCTGGTGCAGGGTCTACGCTCGCTCGACGACGGCTTCATCCCGCCGATCATCGACATCTCCATGTTCGACCGCAAGATCATGGTCTCCAACCGCGACGCGATCGTCTGGACGAAGAAGCTGCTCGACGAGGAGGGCGTCTTCGCCGGCGTCTCCGCCGGCGCGATCGCCGCGATCGCCAGCCGCATCGCCGGCGAGCTGGACTCCGGCAACGTCGTCTTCCTGATCCCCGACGACGGCTGGAAGTACCTCTCCTCCGGCGTCTACACCAAACCGATCGAGGAGATCGAAAACCTCGATACGACGGTTTGGTGGTAGCGGTCCCCGACTCGATGCGCATCTCCCGGGAACTGATCGACGAGATGGTCGCGCACGCGCGCGAGGACCTGCCGAACGAGTGCTGCGGGATGATCGGCGGCCGCGACGGCGAGGCGACCAGCGTCGTCCGGGTCGAGAACGCCGCTGCCAGCCCGCTGCGCTACGAGATGGACCCGCAGGGCCAGTTCGACGCGCTGAAAGCGATCGAAGGGGCGGGGGAAGAGCTGATCGGGATCTACCACTCCCACACCCGCAGCGCCGCCTATCCCTCGCAGACCGACGTCAACGAGGCGGTGATGTGGCCCGAACAGGTCTACGTGATCGTCTCGCTCGAGAACTCCGACGCGCCGGACGTGAAGGCCTACGACCTCAGGGACATGAAGATCGCCGATGTCGATCTCGACGTCTCATAAGCAGCCGGCTCCCGAACGCCGCGTGACCCACGGGCACGGGGGAGGCGGCGGCCCGGACGACGACGAGGGAGGCGGCGGGGGCGGCGGTGGCGGTCCGTTCGTCAAGGTCGCTTTTGCGCGGACCCAGCCCGAAGCCGAAATGCTGCAGGGGCTGCTCTCGGAGGCCGGCATTCCGAGCATGCTGAAACGGAGCGCCGCCTTCGACAACCCCGACTTCCTCGCCGCCGGCCCACGCGACGTCTACGTCGCTCTGGAGCTGGCGAAGCGGGCCCGCGAGGTCCTCGCCGAAACGATGGTCGAGGAGGAGAAGGACGAGGTGGCCGAGATCGAGGAGGAACGCCGCCTCGCCCGCGGCGAAACCGGCGTCACCTCGCCCGGGCGGCTGGCCTTCTGGATTCTCGTCGCCGTGCTCGGCGGAGCCGCCTTCCTCTGGCTCCTCTACCAGCTCGCCTGACGAGCAGACCTACCTGACCGCGATCGGCCCGCGGACCATTTCGCGGAGGTAGTCGCGCCAGGCGTCCTCGATGTCGCGGAAGCGGGCGTCGAAGGCGTCTTCGAGCTGTACCTCGGGGCCCTGTGGGAGGAGGTGGTCGACGAGCCGCTCGCAGGCCTCGGGGCCGCGCTCGTTCTCCAGCAGGTCGAAGATCGTGCCGCCGAGGATCACCGCGTCGCGGCGGGACGGGGGGAAGGAGGGGCGGGAGCTCTCGCGCAGGCGGCGGATCGTCGCCGCGCGGTAGAGGCCGACCTGGCGGGAGAAGTACTGGGCACCTCCTTCGACCAGCCAGGCCCAGCGCAGGTACCGGGCGAAGCGGCGCGGCGTCCAGGAGGGGGGAGGGCGGTGTTGTTGGCGGAGACCACCATCTGCGCGTAGAGCCGCTCGGCGGTGCCGCGGAGCGCTTCGTAGGAGTCGTCGCCGGCGGCGCGCCGTTCCATATGGGGGTCGTTGAGGACGTGCAGCTCGGTCGACATCGGCCAGCCGGCGAGGTAGCGGCGGCCGGCCGGGGCCGCCGACCAGCGGGCGGCGGGGAGGAAGGGATGGGCCGCGGTCAGCCAGACCGGGTTGGTGTGGACGACGATCGCCACCTCCTCCGGCACCCGCTCGAAGCGGTCTTCGAGCCGCAGTCGCAGGTGCTCGAGCCGGTCCAGCAGGCGCTCCGCGTAGGCGGAGTCCTCGGAGTCGTGGCGCGCGGTGAAGCTAAGCGACTCAGTCTCGACCCAGGACATTGAGCGAGACTAGCGGGAGGGAAAGCGGCTTTAGACGAGGGCCGGTTCGCCGGCGCCGCACCTGTTGCGAATCTCTTCGCGGGCGCGGTCGAACTCTTCGTCCGCCATCACCGGGGTGCCCTCGAAGGGCAGTTCGCGGTCGATCTCGACCCAGGAGCGGCAGCCGTGGTACTCGTCGCGGACGCGCACCGTGACCGGGCGCGGGATCCGGTGGACCCGCAGCAGGAGGACGTGGAGCGGGTGGCGGCGCTTCCAGGCGAGCCGCTTTTCGGCGTAGTCCGGAGTCCAGATGTAATAGGGGGAGAGGGCGTCGAGGCTGCGACGGTCGTTGATCGTGACGTGATCGACGACTTCGGCCCAGGCGCGCAGACGGACGCGATCGGGCTGGGGGATGCCGCCGTCCTGGAGCAGCGCTTTCGGCGGCGGCTCCTCGTCGGGCCAGACACCCTCCTCGAGCGCGCGACGCAGCTCCGGGTGGTGCGATTCGCGGACCAGGTTGTTTCGCTGGTGATCGAAGGTTGGGTAGAGGAAGAACCGCTCGTGCTCGAGCTCGAAGTGCTTGTTCTCCTCGCGGATGCCGCCCTTGCGCAGGGTCAGCAACTGCTCGCCCTCCGCGAGAGCGCGGACCGTTACAGCCCATTCCTTGAGAGCGATCGGCATTGAAAGTAATCCTGGTTCGTTAGAGGTGGGTCGGGGCCGTGTTCAACCGGGCCTGCTGAGGCCGTTACTGCCCGCCCGAGGGCGAGCATTCTAGACGAGTGCTGGGAAATCTCAACTAAAAAACTGCGAAATTTGCGATGTGTGATCTACGTCCACCCGCCGCCGCCGGGAGTTTCGAGCCGTAAACGGTCTCCCGGACGCAGATCGCCGGCCGCCTTCGAGGGCAGCGGCGACCCGTTGAGAAGGTTGACGCCGGGCGCTCCATCCCCGCCCCCGTGGCCTCGAGGAGGGTGACGCCGACGCTCGGTGATCAGCGTGAACCGCATCGGTGCCAGCGCTTCGAGCTCGCGGACGATCCCCTCGCCGCCGCGGTGGCTCCCCGCCCCGCCGCTGCCTTCGCGCAGCGAGAGCTCGCGCACCCGCACCGGGATCTCGGCCTCGAGCGCCTCGGTCGGGGTGTTGAGGGTGTTCGACATCGCGACGTGGATCGCGCTCGGGCCGTCGGCGTCGGGGCAGGCTCCCTGGCCCCCGCCGAGGGTCTCGTAGTAGGTGAACCCCTCGCCGGCGAGGGTGAGGTTGTTCATCGTCCCCTGGCCCTGGGCTAGTCCCGGCCCTGCCTGTGAGAGGGCGGCGAGGACGAGGTCGGCGACCCGGCTCGAGGTCTCGACGTTGCCGGCGACGACGGCGGCGGGGAAGCGGGCGTTGAGCAGGGAGCCGGCGGGGGCGATCACCTCGATCGGGCGGTGGGCGCCGGCCGAGGGCGGGGCGTCGGGGTCGGTGAGGACGCGGACGGCGAAGAAGGCGGCCGACTTGGTCACCGAGACGGGGCAGTTGAGGTTGCCCGCGACCTGCTCGGCGCTGCCGCTGAAGTCGAGGCGCAGCTCCTCGCCCTCGATCGTCGCCTCGAGTCGCAGCCGCAGATCCCGCTCCTCGCCGTTCCAGTCGGCCTCCAGCACGTCCTCGGCGCGGTAGCTGCCGTCGGGAAGCGCCGCCAACGCCGCGCGGGTGCGCCGCTCGGTGTAGGCGAGGATCTCGGACATGCCCTCGCGCAGGGCCTCGGTCCCCAGCCGCTCGCGCAGCTCTCCCAATCGCAGCTCGCCGATCCGGTTCGCGGCCTGCTGGGCGCGCAGGTCCGCCAGTCGCTGATGGGGGGAGCGCATCTGCCCGGCCAGGCGCTCCAGCGTCTCGGTATCGGCGACCGTGGGCGGGATCACCACTCCCTCTTCTTCGAGCGTGCGGGAGAAGGCGGGCATCCCTCCCGGGGTCGGGCCACCGACGTCGGCGTGGTGGGCGCGGCTGGCGGCGAAGCCGAGCAGTTCCCCCGCGGCGAAGACGGGGGAGACCAGGGTGATGTCCGGCAGGTGGGTGCCGCCGCGGTAGGGGTCGTTGAGGATCCAGCTCTGACCGGGCCGCTGGTCCTCGCCGAGGACGGCGGCGACGGCGTCGGGCATCGAGCCGAGGTGGACGGGGATGTGCTCGGCCTGCATCACCAGCTCGCCGCCGGCGTCGAAGAGGGCGGTGGAGCAGTCGTGGCGCTCCTTGATGTTGGCCGAGTAGGCGGAGCGGACCAGGGTCGCGCCCATCTCGTCGCAGGTGGCCCGCAGACCGCCGACCAGGACCTGCAGGGCTATCGGGTCCATCGCCTTATCCCGCCGTTCCTGAAAGGAACCGCGCGATCAGGGTCCCGTGGTTGTCGACTTTCGTGTTCCAGCCCGGCGGGACGACGAAGGTCGCCTCCGGCAGCTCGAAGACCGCCGGGCCCTCGGCCTCGTCATCGGCCGGCGGCTCGCCGCGCAGGATCGGCGTCTCGATCCACTCCCCTTCGAACAAGACCGGCCGTGAGGCCCGCCCCAGCGTTCCGCTCGCCGCCACCGGCTGAGGGGATGGTCCGGGGACGACCAGGGCCAGGTCGATGTCGACGAGGACCACCTCACCGTCAGGGTCGCGGTGGCCGTAGCGCTCCTCGTGCGCTCGCTCGAACCCCTCCACGAGCTGGGCGGGATCGGGCTCGGTCGGTCCCGGTACCGGCAGCTCGAAGGCCTGGCCGGCGTAGCGCAGCTTGTAGGTGAGCCGGGCCTCTGCTTCGTCTTCGAGGCCGGCGCCGGCGCCTTCGACCATCGACCGCACCTCGGCGGCGACGCGCTCAGCGCTGAGGTCGCTGCCGCTGAGCATCACCGTTCGCGCGGTGTCGCGACGGCGCTCCGAAGCGCACAGTCCCAGCGCCGAGAGGACGCCGCCGGCGCGAGGGCAGAGGATCGTGCCGATCCCCAGCTCCGCTGCGACCGCAGCCGCGTGCATCGGGCCGGCGCCGCCGAAGGGCAGCAGCGCGAAGCCGCGCGGGTCGACACCCCGCTCGACGGTGACGACGCGGAGCGCCCGCACCATCTCCTGGTTGGCGACGCGAAGGATGCCGGCGGCGGTCTCGAGGAGATCGAGATCGAGGGAACCCGCGAGCGCGGCCACCGCCTGCTCGGCCGCCTCCGCGTCGAGCTCGACCCCGCCCGGGAGCCGTGAGTCGGCCGCGAGGTGCCCGAGAAGGAGGTTGGCGTCGGTGACCGTCGGCTCGCTGCCACCGCGGCCGTAACAGGCGGGGCCGGGGTCGGCGCCGGCGGAGTGGGGGCCGACGCGGAGCGCGCCGCCAGGATCGCGCCAGCCGATCGAGCCGCCGCCGGCGCCGACGGTGTGGACGTCGACCATCGGCAGCTGGATCGGGCGGCCGTCGATCTCGCGGGAGTCGGTGCGGCGGACCTCGCCCGCTTCGACGACGCAGACGTCGCAGGAGGTGCCGCCCATGTCGAAGCCGAGGGCGTTGCCGTCGCCGCTGAGCTGCGCCAGCAGGCCGGCGCCGACCGCCCCGCCGGCCGGTCCGGAGAGGACACTCCAGGCACCGGCGCGGGCAGCCTCCTTGGCCGGGGCGACGCCGCCGGAGGAGCGCATCACCAGCGGCTGCGGCAGCGCGGCCTTTGAAGCCGCCTCGCTGAGCTGCCCGAGGTAGCGGCTGAGGAGGGGGCTGAGATAGGCGTCGATGACGGTGGTCGAGCAGCGCTCGTACTCGCGAAAGCGCGGCAGGACCTCGTGGGAGGCGGAGATGTGGACGCCGGGAAGGCGCCGGCGCAGGCACTCGGCGATTCGCTGCTCGTGGCTCGGGTCCAGATAAGAGAAGAGGAGGCAGACGGCAACCGACTCGGCACCGCTGGCCTCGATCGCCGCCGCCAGCCGCTCCGGCTCCTCGTCGCCGAGCGCCTCGACGACTCCCACCGGACCGATCCGCTCCGCCGCCTCGAGACGCAGCTTCGGCTCGACCAGCGACGACGGCTTCGGGGCGCAGAGGCGGTAGAGATGCGGACGGTCCTGGCGGCCGATCTCGAGCAGGTCGGCGAAGCCGCGGGTAGCGATCAGCGCCGTCCGCGCCCCCCGCTCCTCCAGCAGCGCGTTGGTGCCGACGGTCATCCCGTGGGCGAAGACCTCGACCTCGTCCGGGCTCGCCCCCGCCCGCTCCAGCACCGCCTCGATCGCCCGCATCACCCCGACTGACTCTTGGCGCGGCGTCGTCGGCACCTTGGCGGTGTGGACGGCGCCGCCGTCGAGCAGAACCGCATCGGTGAAGGTCCCGCCGACGTCGACCCCTAGAAGCATGGTGAGAGTGTGAACGCAGTTGTCCCCGCATACCGGGGACAACTGCGTTCGGTTAGTGCCACTCCTCGTCGCGGACGCTGCCGTCGGGGGCGACGACGACGTGGATGCCGTCAAGGGCGTGGTCGGTTTCGGGGGCGTCCCTTCGTAGGTGACCACCGCGGGACTCGCGGCGGCCGAGCGCGCTGGCGCCGATCGCCCGCGCCAGCGGATAGGGGTTGGAGATCAGCCGTGCAAGGTCGTCCGGGTTGCGCATCGGCCCGGCGTAGCGCCAGACCGCGTCGCGGGTCTCTTCGCTCGGCGGGTCGAAGCGCCACTGCGGGGGCTCAGGACGGCTGGGGGCGGCCTCCTCCTCGATCGCCGCGGCGGCGGCGCGACCGCCGAAGACGAAGCACTCGCTGAGCGAGTTGGAGGCGAGCCGGTTGGCGCCGTGGAGACCGGTGCAGGAGCACTCGCCGACCGCGTAGAGGCCGGGAAGCGAGGAGCGACCGTCGATGTCCACCGCGATCCCGCCCATCGTGTAGTGCGCCGCGGGGGTGACCGGTACCGGCTGGCTGCGGGGGTCGAGCCCGGCCTCCGCCAGCGAGGCGAAGACGTTGGGGAAGCGGGCGGGGTCGATCTCGCGCAGGTCGAGGTCGACCGTGGCCGAGCCCTCGACCCGCATCTTCTCCAGGATCGCCGCCGTCACCGCGTCGCGGGGCGCGAGCTCGTCGGTGAAGCGCTCGCCGTCGGCGCCGAGCAGCTTCGCGCCCTCGCCGCGGATCGCCTCGGTGATCAGAACCCCGTCGTGCGGGGTCCCGGGCAGCGCCAGCGCGGTCGGGTGGAACTGGCAGAACTCGAGGTCGGCGAGGTTGGCCCCGGCGAGCGAGGCGAGCACCGGTCCGGCGCCGATCGCGCCGCGGGGGTTCGTCGTTCGCCGCCACAGCGCCGCCGCGCCGCCGGTGGCGAGGATCGTTGCCGGGCTCGCCACGGCTCCCGCGTCGGTGACCACCCCGTGGCAGCGTTCGCCGTCGCTCCACAGGGCCAACGCCGAGGTCCGCTCCATCACCTCGATCCGCTCCTGGGCTGCGACCATCGCCGCCAGCTTCGAGGTGATCTCGTGGCCGGTCTGGCTGCCGCCGGCGTGGACGATGCGGCGGTGCGTGTGCCCGCCCTCGAGCCCGAGTGCGAGCCGGCCCTCGTGGTCGAGATCGAAGACGACGCCGCGGGAGAGCAGGTCGCGGACCGTCTCCGGCGCCGCTTCGACCAGGACCCGCACCGCCGAGGTGCGGCAGAGGCCGCGGCCGGCGGCGATCGTGTCGGCGGCGTGGAGATCGGGGGAGTCGTCGGGTTCGAGCGCCGCGGCCAGGCCTCCCTGGGCCCAGTAGCTGGCGCTCTCCGAAAGCGGCGTCCGCGAGACGAGGCAGACGCGGGCCCCGAGCTCGGCCGCCCGCAGTGCGCTCCAAAGGCCGGCGGCGCCGCCGCCGACCACGGCGACGTCGAACTCACTTGACGCCTTTATCGTCCCTCGGCCTCTCGACGGATCGTGTCGAGCTGCGCCTGCAGCCAGGCCGCGGCGCCCTCGCGGGCGCGCGCCAGCTCGTCGGCGATCGTCTCCTCGGCGACCTTGGCGCGCCGCTCGGCGGCCTCTACCCGGCGCTCCGCCTCCTCGACCTGGGACTCGATTTCGCCCAGTCGCTCCTCGGCCCCCACCAGTGCCCGTTCTTTCTCCTCGCGCTCCCGCTCGAGGTCGGCTTCCAGCGCCTTGATCTCCTCTTCGGCCCGCTTCTCGGCTTCGGCGGCAAGCGTCGCCGCCTCCTCCAGCCGGCGCTCCGCCTCGCGGATCTGGCTCTCGAGGTTCTCGTCAGCGGCACCCGGTTCAGCGCTCATCGCGTCTCAATCTAATTCAAGACCGTCCGGTAGGCCTCGATCACTCGCTCCGCCATCCCTGAGGCCGAGAGAGTTGCGGCTCGCGCCGCGCCACTGACGCGCGGATCCGCCGCATCCAGGTGGCGGCGCGCCACCGCCGCCCAGCTGGAGACATCGAAGGGGGCGCAGAGGCACGCCCTCGATTCCCCGCAACGCGTAGGGGGCGATGCCGACATCGGTGGAGAGCACCGGAACGTCGCAGGCCAGCGCCTCGATCGCCGCCATCCCGAAGCCCTCGTAGTCGGAGGTGACGAGGACGGCGTTGGCGGCGTTGATCCAGAGCGGCATCTGCTCGGGCTCGATCGAGCCGCCGGTGAGGAGGTCGGCGTCGCAGGCCGCCGCTACCTCGGCGGCGCGGTCGTGGCGCTTCTCGGGACGGGCCGGGTTGGCCGGGAAGAAGAGGTAGCTGCCGTAGGGGTCGAGGCCGAGCTGGCGGCGAACCTGGGCTCGCGGCTTCGGGCCGAAGCGACTCAAGTCAGGTCCGCAAGGTAGGACCGCGGAGCCCGGAACCGCCGGCAGCCCGGGACGGCCGTCCTCGGGCTCGAACAGCGCCCGCGAGACCCCGGCGACCAGGTCGACCCGCCAGGCGAGGCGGCGGGAGAGGTGGCCGACCAGGTGGTGGCGGACGTCGGTGCCGTGGAAGGTGACGAGGAGAGGGGAGGCACCGGCCAGGCGGGCGACCCATCCCGCCAGCCCGTAGTGGGCGTGGACGAGGTCGAATCGCTCCCGCCGCAGCAAGGCGTGGAGGCGGCGGGTGGCGGGGAGGTACTCGGCGCGCCCCGGAGGAAAGGCGAAGAGGTCGGCTTCGACGCCGCGGCGGCGGACCTCGTCGACCTGGTCCCGCACCCAGCGTCCGCGCTGTGGCGCCGAGGCGTCGGGCATGAAGTTGGTGACGACGAGAACCCTCACGACGGCAGGGTATATCCGCCCAGGCAACCGGGTAGACAAAGCGTCAACGTGCGAGAGAAACGACCCCCCGCTGCCCTGCTGGCTCTCGGTGGCCTCGGTGCCGTCGTCGTCGGGCTGGGTCTGGCCTTCCTCGTCGGCTACCTGATCGGGCACGAGACCGGTCCGACCAAGACCACCACCGAAGTGGTCGCCCCCCGCTCTGCGGCCCCGGGAGGCGAGGCGGTCGGGGACATCGTCAAGGCGCCGGCCTTCACCGCGGAGGAACTGGCCGCTGACCCGAAGGAGAACTGGCTGACCAACGGCGGCTCCCTCTCCAATGCCCGCTACTCACCACTCGACGAAATCGACACCGAGAACGTCGACGAGCTGGGGGGAGTCTGGATGACCCACCTCAACGGCTCCGGCGAGGCGACCAAGTACTCGGCCGAGGCGCAGCCGATCGTCTACGAAGGGGTCATGTACGTCGTCACCGGTGCCGACGACGTCTTCGCCGTCGACGTCGAGACCGGGAAAAAGCTCTGGGTCTACGAAGCGAAACTGCCGCCTGAGATCGACACCGTCTGCTGCGGCTGGACCAACCGCGGCGTCGCCCTCGGCGAGGGAATGGTCTTCCTCGGCCAGCTCGACGGCTCCCTCGTCGCCCTCGACCAGATGACCGGCGAAGTCAAATGGAAAGCGACGATCGGGAAATGGCAGAACGGCGAGACGATCACCTCGGCGCCGCTCTACTACAAAGGCCTCGTCTACTCCGGGGTCTCCGGCGGCGAGTTCGGGATCCGCGGCCGTCTCACCGCCGTCGAGGCGAAAACCGGCGACGTCAAATGGAAATTCTGGACGATCCCGGGGCCCGGGGAAGTCGGCCACGAGACCTGGGAAGGCGGTGGCGACGCCTGGAAACGGGGCGGCGCCCCGGTCTGGAACACGCCCGCGGTCGACCCCGAACTGAACATGCTCTATTTCTCGACCGGCAACGCCTCACCTGACCTCAACGGCAGCGGCCGGCCCGGCGAAAACCTCTTCGCCGCCTCGATCGTCGCGATCGACGCCACCACCGGCAAACACAAGTGGCACTTCCAACAGGTCCACCACGACATCTGGGACTACGACGCCCCGAGCCCGGTCGTCCTCTGGAACGGCGAGGTCGACGGCGAGGAGGTCAAGGGCCTGAGCCAGCCGGGGAAGACCGGATGGCTCTACATGCTGAACCGCGAAACCGGCGAGCCGGTGCACGGGATCGTCGAGAAAAAAGTGCCGCAGGACAAACGGCAGCAGGCGACCTGGCCGACCCAGCCCTATCCCCTGACCGAGCCGTTCACCCCGCATGAGGTCACCGAAGGGCAGGTTGAGGAGATCAAAGGGCTGGCGGAAGGAATCGTCGGCAAAGACATCCAGGTCGAAGCGGGCGAGATCTTCGACCCCTTCAACAAGAACGCGAAAGTGATCGCCCCCGGCCCGAGCGGGGGGACCAACTGGCCGCCTTCGAGCTACAACCGCAACACCGGCGACGTCTACATCTGCGGCATCTCCAGCTACGCGGGTTTCATGACCGAAGGCCTGGAACCGCACAAAGTCGGCACCACCTACCTCTCCAGCGTCTTCACCCTGACCGGCTTCGGCACCTACAACGGGACGCTGACCGCCCAGGACGTCAACACCGGCGAGATCGAGTGGCAGAAGGAATTCGAAGGCGAATCCTGTTACAGCGGCACTGTCACCACCGCCGGCAACCTCGTCTTCCTGGGCCGCAGCAACGGCGAGCTGACCGCCCTCGACGCTGAGTCGGGCGACGAGCTCTGGTCCTTCCAGACCGGCGCCGGCGCCAACACGACGCCGACCGTCTTCGAATGGGACGGCGAGGAGTACCTCGCCTTCTACGCCGGCGGCAACTCGCTCGCCGCCAGCGCCCACGGCGACAACCTCTGGCTCTTCTCGCTCGACGGCGAGCTGGAGGAGCTCGAGGCCAAAGGCAAAGGCGAGCAGGGCCAGCACGCCGGCGAGGAGACGCCGCAGGGCGAAGTCGAGGAATCGGAAGGCTCGCCGGAGGAAGCGGCCGGCGGCGGCACCGAAGGCAAGGAAAACGTCGAAGAGGAATCGGCCGGCGGCAACGCGATGGCCGGCAAATCGGTCTTCTCCGAAAACTGCTCGATCTGTCACGGCGCCACCGGCGGCGGCGGCAACGGCGGACCGTCGCTGAAAGGCTCGCCGAAGGCGAAAAGCCTCAATGCGACGATCGAACAGGTGACCGAAGGCGGCGGCGGGATGCCGGCCTTCGCCGAATTGCTCTCGAGCAAGGACATCGAAGACGTCGCCGCCTACGTGGTCGAATCGATCAACGGCAAATAGAGTTCGCGGTGTGCCGGCCGCTCCGATCCGCCCCCACGACTACCTGGCCCTCGACGCTCTCCTCTCCGACGAGGAGCGCGACATCCGCGACACCGTTCGCGCCTTCGTCCGCGACAGGGTCGTGCCGAACGTGGGGGATTGGTTCGAGGAGGCGAGGGTGCCGATCGCTGAGCTGGCGCCGCAGCTGGGCAAGCTCGGGGTGCTGGGGATGCACCTGGAGGGCTACGGCTGTGCGGGCGCCAGCGCCACCGCCTACGGACTCGCCTGCATGGAGCTGGAGGCGGGGGACAGCGGCATCCGCAGCCTCGTCTCGGTCCAGGGCTCGCTGGCGATGTACGCGATCTGGCGTTGGGGTTCGGAGGAGCAGAAACAAGGGTGGTTGCCTCGCATGGCCGCAGGCGAGGCGATCGGCTGCTTTGGCCTGACCGAGCCCGACGCCGGCTCCGACCCGGGATCGATGCGCACCCGCGCTCGGCGCGACGGCTCCGACTGGATCCTGCACGGGCAGAAGATGTGGATCACCAACGGCTCGGTCTCCGAGGTGGCGGTGGTCTGGGCGCAGACCGACGAGGGCGTGCGCGGCTTCCTCGTCCCGAAGGGGGCCAAGGGCTTCACCACCCAGGACATCCACCGCAAGCTCTCGCTGCGGGCCTCGGTCACCTCGGAGCTGCTGCTCGACGACGTGCGGCTGCCGGCCGACGCGGTGCTGCCCGAGGTGAGCTCGTTGAAAGGCCCGCTCTCCTGCCTCAACGAGGCCCGTTACGGGATCGTCTGGGGAGCTGCTGGCGCGGGTCGTGCCTGTTACGAGGCCGCGCTCGAGTACGCGCTCGAGCGGACCCAGTTCGACCGCCCGATCGCCTCCTTCCAGATCCAGCAACAGAAGCTGGCGGAGATGGTGCTGGAGGTCAACCGGGCGACCCTGGTTGCGATGCACCTGGGGCGGATGAAGGACCAGGGGACGCTGCGGCCCGAGCACGTCAGCCTCGGCAAGCTCGGCAACGTCAACGGCGCGCTGGAGGTGGCGCGGAGCGCGCGCCAGGTGCTGGGGGCCAACGGCGTCACCCTCGAGTATCCGGTGATCCGCCACATGAACAACCTCGAGTCTGTGGTCACCTACGAGGGGACCGCCGATGTCCACGCGCTGGTGATCGGCGGCGCCGTGACGGGTATTCAGGCCTTTCGGTAGGGCTCAAGTCCCCCCGTAGTACTTCGCGGTTTCCCGCTAATACGTCGTGGGTATTTGACCGTTCGGCCGGCGCTGGACGGGACTCCGGGCAGCCGCTGGACTGGCAAAAGGAGGAAATCATGGATGCGGAGCCCAGCGGGAGCCCAACTTTGGTCCTTGTCGAGCAGCACGAGGCGTTGCGCGACGGGCTCGCGGTTCTGCTCGAAAGAAGTGGTTTCGAGGTGCAGGGATGCGCGACCACCGCCGCTCGCGGCGAAGAGGTGATCACCGACCGCAAGCCCGACATGGCGGTGGTTGGGGTCGACCTCCCGGACGAACGCGGCACCGAGCTGGTCAGGCGGCTGAGCGACCGCCCCCCGTGCCCCAAGTTCGTCATCTACACCGGCCTGAGCGACCCCGACCTGCTCGAGGCGGCCTATCGCAGCGGCGCCCGGGGGCTGGTCGCCAAGCCGGCCGGGTTGCCGGTCCTGGTCGAAGCGCTGCGCGAGGTCTGGCGCGGGGGGCGGTACTTCGACCCACGCTTCGCGCCGAAGCGCAACGGCAACGGCGGGGCGAAAGCGATCAGCGGGCGCGAGTCGGAGATCCTGACCATGCTCGCGCAAGGACTGAGCGGTGAGGAAATCGCCCAGCGCCTCGTCCTCTCTCCCGAGACCATCCGCACCCACATCCGCAACGCGATGAGCAAGCTCGAGGCGCGAACCCGGACCGAGGCGGTGGTGAAGGCGCTGGCGCGGGGAGAGATCCAGACGTCACAGACTTCTTGAACTGCTGAGTCTCTTTCGGCACTCCTGGGTCTTGTTCGGTGCGCCGGCGCCGCCGAGCATCCCGGCTCAATCGAACCAAGGAGGCTGACGATGATCTATGCGCTGATGGGCTACCTGCACGCCGCCGTCTCGAGGCGGGTGCGGGAGATCCAGCGGCTGGCGGGGGAGACGGGGCAGGGGACGGTCGAGTACGTCGGGCTGATCCTGTTGGTCTCGCTGCTGATGGTCGGGATGGTGGCGGCGATGAAAGGTTTCAACGGCAAGCAGGGAACCGAGCTCGCCGACGTCATCGTCAACAAGATCAAGGAGGCGGTCGACAAGGTCGCGTTCAAATAGGGCCCTGGCGCTTTTGTCCCCCTATGGGAGACAAAAGCGCCACTCGCTTTCGCATGACAAACTCGCGCGATGCCGGCTTCCCGTAGCTACGACAGGGCACCCGCTGACATCCGCCCGGTGACGATCGACGCCGGCTTCGTCGAAAGCGCCGCCGGCTCGGCGCTGATCTCGATCGGCCGCACCCGGGTGATCTGTACCGCTTCGGTCCAGGAGCAGGTGCCGCGCTGGATGACGGGCAAGGGCAAAGGCTGGGTCACGGCCGAGTACGCGATGCTCCCTGCTTCCACCGGCGACCGCAAGCAGCGCGACATCTCGAAGGGCAAACAGGACGGGCGCGGGGTGGAGATCCAGCGCCTGATCGGCCGCTCGCTGCGGGTCATCGTCGACTTTCGGGCGATGGGCGAACGCAGCGTCTACGTCGACTGCGACGTGCTCGAAGCCGACGGCGGCACCCGCTGCGCGGCGATCACCGGTGGCTACGTCGCGCTGCGCCAGGCCTTCCAGAAGCTCGTTGACAAGAAAGCGCTCGACGCTCTGCCGCTGACCGGCTCGATCGCGGCGGTCAGCGTCGGCATGGTCAACGGTCGCGCCCTCTGCGACCTCGACTACGGCGAGGACTCAAATGCGGAAGTCGACGCCAACGTGGTGATGACCGGCGACGGAGGGCTGGTCGAGGTGCAGGCGACGGCGGAGCGGACGCCGCTCTCGCGCGCCTCGCTCGACGAGCTGCTCGGGCTCGCCGAGCTGGGGATCGGCCGCCTGCGGGAGGTGCAGGAGCGGGCAGCATGATCCTCGCGACCCGCAACCAGCACAAGGTGCGGGAGATGGAGGATCTGCTGCCGGGAGTGGGCCTGAAGCCGCTGCCGGCCGAGGTGACGATGCCGCCGGAGACGGGGGACAGCTTCGAGGCCAACGCGCTGATCAAGGCCCGTGCCGCCCACGCGGCGACCGCTGAGGTGACGATCGCCGACGATTCCGGGATCGAAGCGGCCGACCTCGGCGGCGCTCCGGGGATCTACTCCGCCCGCTACGCGGGGGAAGACGCCAGCGACGAGACCAACCTGGCGAAGCTGCTGCGCGAAGTCGATGCCGCCGGCGGCGAGCGCCGTGCCGCCTACGTCTGCGCGATCGCCCTGATCGACGAGGGCGGCACCGAGTACGTCTTCGAGGCCCGTTGCGAGGGGACCCTGCTGCGCGAGGGCCGCGGCAGTGGCGGCTTCGGCTATGACCCCGCCTTCGTCCCCGACGAGACCGGCCACGCCGACGGACGGACGATGGCCGAGCTCAGCCCCGAGGAGAAGCACGCGATCAGCCACCGCGGCAAGGCGGCGCGGATGCTGGCGCGGCACCTCGGCCTGGAGCCAGGGGCCGGACCTTGATCCGCACCAAAAGCGGCGCCGCCGGGCTCTCGATCGCTTCCAACTCGATCCTGATCGCCCTCAAGCTGGCCGCCGGCGCGATCACCGGCTCGATCGCGATCATCACCGAGGCGATCCACTCGCTGATCGACCTGGTCGCCTCCGTGATCGCCTTCATCTCGGTCCGCAAAGCCGACGAGCCGGCCGACGAGGAGCACCCCTACGGGCACGAGAAGGTGGAGAACCTGGCGGCCAACATCGAGGGGATGCTGATCCTCGTCGGCGCCGCGGTGATCATCTACGAGGCCTCCCACCGGCTCGTCGCCGGTGCCTCGGTCGACGCGCTCGGGGTCGGCATCGCGGTGATGGGGATCTCGGTCGTCGCCAACCTGATCGTCTCGACGATCCTCTCGCGCCAGGCAAAGGCCCACGACTCGGCGGCGCTGGAAGGCGACGCCGCCCACCTCCGCACCGACGCCCTCACCTCCGCCGGGGTGCTGGTCGGGCTGGGGCTGGTCGAGATCACCGGCGTCGTCGCCTTCGACTCGATCACCGCGCTCCTCGTCGCCGGGGCGATCGTCTGGGCCGGCATCCGCATCATCCGCCGCTCCTCCGGGGTCCTGGTCGACGAGGCGCTGCCGGGGAAGGAGATGGACCGGATCGAGGCCGCGATCGCCGCCGCCCGGACCCCCGAGGTCGCCGGATACCACAAGCTCCGCGCCCGCCGCGCCGGCCGCCGCCGCCACATCGACTTCCACGTCCAGTACCGTTCCGGCACCAGCCTCGAGCGCGCCCACGAGCTCGCCCACGAGATGCGGGCCTCGATCGAGGCGACGATTCCCCAGGCCGAGGTCCTGATCCACGCCGAGCCCGAGACCTCCTACCGCGAAGGCGAAGACGGCCCCTACCGGTCGGGCTGATCGCTCAGGCGGGCGGCAGCAGGTTGACGCTCGCGGCCAGTCCGATCGCGACCAGGGTGATCGCGTAGCCGGTGTAGCCCGTGGAGGCAAAGAGGATCGCGGCGATCGCGCAGATGACGACGGTGACGATCCAGGAGGCTCGGGCGAGGGACACTCTCGGTATCTTCGCCGACATGCCTGACGGTGCCGCAGCCACTGCCCCCAGCGCGGATTCCGCGGCGGCGGCCTTGGCCTTCCTCAGCGAGATGTCTCCCGACCTGCGGGGGGCGGCGATCCTCGGGCCGAAGGGGGAAGTCCTGGCGGCGAGCGGGGAGGAGTCGGAGCGCTGGAGCGAGGACGCCGCGGCCTTGTTCGCGGCCGCCGACGTCGCCGAGGGGGTGCCGGTCGAGCAGGTCCACATCGCCACCGAGCAGGGCGAGGTCTTCGCGATCCGCAACGCCGGCCTGGCGGCGGTCGCGGTCACCGAGCGCTTCGCCCTCGCTTCCTTGATGCTCTTCGACATGCGCTCGACCTTGCGGCAGCTGACGGGGGAGGGGGGCTGATGCCTCCCAAGCCACACCGGATCCTGCTCGACCGCGTCTCCGTCTACGCCGACGAGGCCGCGGCCTTCATGCGCCGGCGGCGGGTCGCGCGGCGCCCCTTCGCCCGCCTCTACTACCCCCACGGGCGCAGCGCCGACCATGCCGAAGACTCGCGCAGCGGCGCCGAGCTCTTCGTCGCCGCCGGGCGGCTGATCGAGGTTGCGGGAAGGAAGCCGAAGGGATGAGCGCCCCGCTCGATCCCGCGGTCGCCGAGCGCGTCCTCTCCCGGGCGCTCGCCAACGGCGGCCGCTTCGCCGAGGTCTTCGCCGAACGGCGCCAGGGGCAGTCGCTGGCGATCGACGAGCAGCGGATCGAGTCGGTCCAGGCCGGCGCCGAGGAGGGCGCGGGGGTGCGGGTGGTCGACGGCAACACCACCTACTTCGCCCATGTCGACGGGTTGGAGCCGGCCGAGATCGAACGCGCCGCCGACGAGGCCGCGGCGGCGCTGCGGGCCGAGCGCAGCGAGCCGCGCCCGCTGCAGGCGCGTGAGACGAAGCCGCTGCCGATCGAGCGGCGCCCCGAAGACGTCCCCGCCGAGCGCAAGGCCGAGCTGCTGCGCGAGCTCGACCAGCGGGCTCGCGCCAAGGGCGCCGAGATCGCGCAGCTGACCGCCTCCTACGCCGAGGCCCGGCGCGAGGTCGCCGTCGCCAACTCCGACGGACTCTTCACCGGCGACGACCGCACCCGCACCCGCATCGGCGTCCAGGCCGTTGCCCGCCGCGAAGCCACGGTGGAGACCGGGGCCGAGACGCTCGGCGGCCACCGCGGCTTCGAGCTGCTCGAAGACGACCCCGGCCAGATCGCCGAGCTGGCAGCCGCCAAGGCGCTGACCCTGCTCGACGCCGTCCCCGCCCCCTCGGGATCGATGCCGGTCGTCGTCGGCGGCGGCTTCGGCGGGGTGCTCTTCCACGAGATGACCGGCCACGGCCTCGAGGCCGACCACATCCAGAAGGGCGCCAGCGTCTACGTCGGCAAGCTCGGCGAGCAGGTCGCCGAACCGCTGCTGAACGCCTACGACGACGGCCGCCTCCCAGGGGAGTGGGGCAGCGACGCGATTGACGACGAGGGCCAGCCGACGCAGAAGACCCAGGTGATCGAGGACGGCCGCCTCACCTCCTACCTCTACGACCGGCTGACGGCCCAGCGCGCCGGCGTCGCCTCGACCGGCAACGGGCGCCGCGAGAGCTTCCGCCACCTGCCGATCCCGCGGATGACGAACACCTACATCGCCCCCGGCGACGCCACCCCCGAGGAGATGATCGCCGAGCTCGACAACGGCTTCTACGCCGTCTCCTTCGGCGGCGGCCAGGTCGATCCCGCCACCGGCGACTTCGTCTTCGGCGTCTCCGAGGGCTACCTGATCGAGGGCGGGAAGGTGACGCGCCCCTGCCGCGGCGCCACCCTGATCGGCAACTGCCTCGAGGCCCTGGCCGCGATCGACGCCGTCGGCGACGACTTCTTCATGAAAACCGGGATCTGCGGCAAGGGCGGCCAGAAAGCGCCGGTCGGGACCGGTCAGGGCCACGTGCGGGTGCGGGCGATGACGGTCGGGGGCACCGAGCGGTGAGCGATCTGAGCGCCACCGCGCGCCGCGCGGTCGAGGCGGCGACCGAGGCCGGCGCCGGCGACGCCGAGGCCTACGTCTCCCGCGAGGCCGGTCGCGAGGTGCGGGTCCACGGCGGCGAGGTCGAGAGCCTCACCGCGGCGACCCAGAGCGGCGTCGGGGTGCGGGCCTGGATCGGTCACCGCGTCGGCTACGCCTTCGGCACTGATCTCTCCGAGGCAGGGGTCGAGGAGATCGCTGCCAGGGCCGCCGAGGCTGCGGGCGCCGCCGACGAGGACGAGTTCGCGACGCCGCCGCAACCCACCGAGTTCGAGGCCCTGTCCGGGCTCAGCGATCCCTCGGTCGCCGAATGGGAGACCGCCCGCGCGGCTGAGCTGGCGCTGACCGTCGAGCGGACCGCGCTGGAGTCCGACCCCCGCTTGGTCGGGGTCGAGACGGCCGTCTACGCGGATTCCGATGAGCAGGTGGCGATCGCGTCTTCCACCGGGGTGGCGGGGGAGTACGAGGCCTCCAGCTCCTACGCCTACCTGCAGGCTCTCGCCGAGGGCGAGGGGGCACGTGAGACCGGGCTCGGCTTCGGCCTCGCCCGCGGTCCCCGCGGCCTCGACCCCGAGGAGATCGGCGCCGAGGGGGCGCGGCGGGCGCTGGAGATGATCGGCGCCGGGAAGCCTCCCTCGCGGTCCTGCCCGGTGGTGCTCGACGAGACCGTCGCCGCCAGCTTCGCCGGCTTGATCGGCGGCGCCCTCAGTGCCAAAGCGATCCAGCGGGGCCGCTCTCCCTTCGCCGACCGCCTCGAGGAGGAGGTGGCAAGTGAGGCCTTCGCCCTGCACGACGACGGCCGCGACCCGCTCGGCCCCGCCTCGGCGCCGTTCGACGGCGAGGGGGTGCCTCGCCGCCGTACCGCCCTGATCGCGGGCGGCAGGCTGCGCTCCTACCTCTACGACACCTACACCGCCAACCGCGAGGGCGGCTCTTCGACCGGATCGGCCTCGCGACAGGGGTACCGCTCGCTGCCATCGGTCTCGACCTCGAACCTGATGGTCGCGCCCGGCTCGCTCTCGCTGGAGGGCCTGCTGGCGCAGGCCGGAGACGGCGTCTTCGTCACCGACGTCGCCGGCCTGCACTCCGGCGTCAACCCCGTCACCGGCGTCTTCTCGGTCGGCGCCTCGGGTCGAATCATCCGCGACGGGCAGCTCGCCGAGCCGGTGCGCGAGTTCACGATCGCGGGCGAGCTGGTGGCGATGCTCGGCGCCGTCAGGGCCGCCGGCGCGGTGCCCCGCTGGGTCCCGTTTGGCGGCTCGGTCAGCACCCCGCCGCTGCTGATCGCCGAGATGGCAATCAGCGGTTCGTGACGTTTGGCTCTAGAGCGCGAATTTCTTACGCCGTAGCCACTGTTAGATTGCGCCGATCTTCAACCCCCGAGGAGGACTTACGACGTGACCAAGGCTGAGTTTCTGGATCAACTGGCCGGCGACGAGCGGCTCGGCAGCAAAAAAGCTGCCAGCGATGCCGTTGACGCCGTTCTCGACGCAATCACCGGTGCCCTGAGCAATGGCGAGGAGGTTGCCTTCACCGGCTTCGGCAAATTCCACGTCGCCGAGCGTGGCCCGCGGCAGGGTGTCAACCCGCGCACCGGCGAAAGGATCACCATCCCGGGCGGCAAGGTTCCCCGTTTCTCCGCCGGCTCGGCCCTGAAGACCAAGGTCAAGGGCGGCTGAACAGCCCCCTGACCCCTTTCGCGGATCGGCTCGCGGCGCTCGTTGAGGAGCGCCGCAGTCAGATCTGCCTCGGCCTCGACCCCGATCCGGCCAAGCTGGCCGGGGAGGGGACGACGGCTGGCAACCCCGACGCGCCGGCAGCCGAGCTGGCAGCCGCCGCGGTTGTCGAGCACTGCCGGTCCCTGATCGACCAGGCTGGCCCATCCTGCGTTGCGGTGAAGCCGCAGCTCGCCTGCTTCGAGCGACTGGGCGCCGCCGGTTGGCGCGCCCTGGAAGAGGTCTGCGTCGCGGCTCGCGAAGCCGGGCTGCTGGTCGTCGCCGACGGCAAGCGCGGGGACGTGCCGGTCACCGCCGCCGCCTACGCGCAGGCGCTGGTCGGCGAGACGCCGACCCCCTGGGGCCCCGTCAGCGGCCTCGGTGCCGACGCCTTCACCGCCAACCCCCTGCTGGGCAGGGACGCACTGGAGCCCTTGGTCGCCGCCGCGGCCGAGGCGGGGGCGGGGATCTTCGCCCTCGTCCGCACCAGCAACCCCGGCGCCGCCGACCTCCAGGACCTGCCGGCGCCCGAGGCGCCGTTGCACGAGCGCCTGGCCGGCTTCGTCGACGAGCTCTCCGAGCGCTTGTCGGGGGAGGGAGGACTGAGCGGGATGGGCGCGGTCCTCGGCGCCACCGAGCCCCGTCACTTCAGTCGCATGCGGGAGCTGATGCCGCGGGCGATCTTCCTCATCCCCGGAGTCGGAGCTCAGGGAGGGAAGCCGGAGCTCCTCGGCGCCGCCTTCGCGCCTGGGCGGGCCGCCGGGTTGGTCGCCGCCTCGCGTGGGATCGCCGCCGATCCCGATCCCGCCGCCGCCGCCGAGCGGCTCCGCCGAGCGGTCTGGGACATATCGACCACCTGACGAGGGCGAACGCGATTACGATCAGCCGCCCCAACCGCACCACTCTTCCCCGTCCAATGCAAAAACGCACCAGCGCCGCCGCCCGAATCGCCGCCGCCGTCGCCCTCGTGGCGGCGGTTCTCGTGATCGTCGTGGTCGTCGGCGCGGCGATGAACGAAGACACTTCCTCGCCGGAGCAGCGCAACGAGAAGCCGGCCAAGAAAGAGAAGAAGAAGCAGACGACGGCGAAGACCTACACGGTCGAAACGGGGGACACCCTGACCGCGATCGCCCAGAAGACGGGGATTCCGGTGGCCGAGATCCTCGCGCTGAACCCCGAAGTCGATCCCCAGATCCTGATCGCCGGGCAGACGCTGAAACTCAAGTGACGCCGGCGCGCCGCGCCGGGTTGCTAGCGGTGCTGCTGGCGCTGGCGCTTTGGATCGTCCCTGCCGCATCCGCCGCCGCGACGAAAGGCCCGGAGGGGCTCGAAGCGAAGGCCTGGCTGGTGGTCGACGCCCGCGACGGCGCCGTCCTCGCCTCCCACGGCGCCGAACAGCGTCATGCGATCGCCAGCACGACCAAGCTGATGACCGCCTACGTGGCGCTGAAGGAGCTGGGGGCGGAAACGATTGTGCGCGCCGCCCCATATGAGCCGATCTACGGCGAGTCGCTGTTGGGATTGCGGGCGGGCGAGCGGATCAGCGTCCACGACCTCCTCTACGGATTGCTCCTGGTCAGCGGCAACGACTCCGCTCACACGCTGGCCGTCGCGGCGGCGGGCAGCGAAGAGCGCTTCGTGGGGCAGATGAACCGCTACGCCGCCGCCCTCGGCCTCTCCGACACGCATTACGCGAACTCGATCGGGCTGGACGAGCGCGGCAACTACTCGACCGCGGCCGACCTGGCGACCCTGGGTCGGCGATTGCTGCAGCTGCCCGCCTTCGCCGAGATCGTCGATACCCGCAGCGCGCTGCTGCGCAGCCTGCAGCCGCCGCGCCGGATCGAGAACTCCAACGATCTGCTGGGAATGGTCCCCTGGGCGACCGGGATGAAGACCGGCCACACCTTCGACGCCGGCTACGTCCTGGTTGCCTCCGGGGAGCAGCGCGGCGTCAGCCTTGTCTCGGTGACGATCGGCGCTCCCAGCGAAGAATCCCGCTTCCTCGAAAACCTCGAGCTGCTCGAATACGGCTTCTCCCAGTACCGGCGACGAGTGCCGATCCGCGCCGGTCAGGATCTCGCCACCCCGGAAATCCGCTACTCCGGCGGCCGCCTGCCGCTGCGGGCCGAACGGTCGCTTCAGGTGGGGGTGCGGCGCGACCAGCAACTCGACCTGAGGGTGCGGGCTCCTCGCGAGGTGGAGGGACCGATCCGGCGCGGGACCAGGCTCGGGCAGGCGACCGCGTTCGTAGACGGCCATCGGATCGGCAGCGTCACCCTTCGCGCCGGTCGAGCGGTGCCCGAGGCCAGCCTCTTCGACCGCGTTCGGGCCACCGTCGCTGACAACTCGATCCCTATCGGGATCGTGGTGTTCGTGATACTCATGATCGGGGTATTCCTGCTGCGGCGGGCGAGCCGCGGAAACGAGTCCAGGAGTTGAGTCAGGGATGAAGACCAAGTGATCCTCACGGTGACCCTGAACGCGGCGATCGACCGTACCGTCGCCGTGCCCAACTTCCGTCTCGGCCGCCGCCATCGCGCGGTCGAGAGCCGCACCGTCGCCGGCGGCAAGGGCATTAACGTCGCCCGGGCGCTGGGCCTGCTCGGGCGCCCGGTGATCGCCACCGGCTTCGTCGGCGGCCCGACCGGGACCCAGGTGCTGGAACAGCTGCACGAGGAGTCGGTGCTGACCGACTTCACCCGCATCGCCGCCGAGACCCGGATCAACCTGGCGGTGATCGACCCCACCTCCGGCGAGCAGACCGAGATCAACGAGCGCGGACCGGCGGTCAGCGCCGAGGAGGTGAAACGGCTCTTCGATCGGATCGCCTACCTCGCCGGGGGAACGAAGATCTGCGTCCTCGCCGGGTCGGTTCCGCCGGGAGCGGGGGACGACCTCTACGCCCGCCTGATCGACGACCTCTCCCGCCGCGGGGTGCCGGTCGTCCTCGACGCCGAGGGGGAGGCGATGCTGGCGGGGGTGCGCGCCGGGGCCTCGATGGTCACCCCGAACGAGCGCGAGGCCGAGGAGCTGGTGGGGCAGGAGTTCGCCGACCACGGCGACCTCGCCCAGGGGCTGCTGGAGCTGGTCCGGTTGGGGGCGGGCGAGGCGGCGATCACCCGCCCCGACGGCTGTGTGGCCGCCGTCGGCGAGGGCAGCGCGCGGCGACTGCTCGAGGTCCACACCGAGCCGCTGGAGCCGGTTTCCACGGTCGGCTCCGGAGACGCCTTCGTCGCCGGCTATGTCGCCGCCCGCTACGAGGGGCGCTCGGAGGAGGAGTGCCTCGCCTACGGGGTCGCCTGCGGGGCCGAGTCGACCCAGCACTTCGGCGCCGGCACCGTTGACCGCAATCAGGTCGAGCGCCTGCTCGGCGAGGTCTCGGTGCACGATTTGGAGGTCCCCGCGGAAGTGTAGGCTGGCTTATTCAACGCCACGCCTTGGAGGACTAACTTGGAAATCGAAATCGGCCGCGGCAAGAAGGGCCGCCGCGCTTACGGATTCGACGACATCGCGATCGTTCCTTCCCGCCGGACGCGCGATCCCGATGACATCGACATCAGCTGGACCCTTGGGCCGTACCGCTTCGAGCTGCCGCTCGTCGCCTCGGCGATGGACGGGGTCGTCAGCCCCGACACCGCCGTGCTCGTCAACGAGCTGGGCGGCCTCGGGGTCCTGAACCTGGAGGGGATCTGGTCCCGCTTCGAGAACGCCGAGGAGAGACTGGAGGCGATCGCCGCCGCTCCCAAGCACGAAGCGACCCGCCTGATGCAGGAGATCTACACCGAGCCGGTGAAGGCGGAGCTGATCGCCAAGCGGGTCGAGGAGATCAAGGCCCGCGGCGCCGTCGCCTGCGGCTCGCTCACCCCGCAGAAAGTGCGCGAGTATTACGAGGTGGCGGTTGAGGCGGGGCTCGACATCCTCGTCATCCAGGGCACGGTGATCTCCGCCGAACACGTCTCGACCACGGTCGAGCCGCTCAACCTGAAGGAGTTCATCGCCGAGGTGCCGGTGCCGACCGTGGTCGGCGGCTGCGCCTCCTACTCGACCGGGCTGCATCTGATGCGGACCGGCGCCGTCGGCGTCCTTGTCGGCGTCGGCCCCGGCGCCGCCTGCACCACCCGCGGCGTGCTCGGGATCGGCGTCCCGCAGGCGACGGCGATCGCCGACGTCGCGGCCGCTCGTGCCCAGCACATGCTGGAGACCGGCGAGTACGTCAACGTGATCGCCGACGGGGGCATGCGCACCGGCGGCGACGTCTCCAAGGCGATCGCCACCGGCGCCGACGCGGTGATGATCGGCTCGCCGCTGGCCCGGGCCAAAGAGGCGCCCGGTCGCGGCTTCCACTGGGGGATGGCGACCTTCCACCCCTCGCTGCCCCGCGGCACCCGCGTCTCGACCAAGCAGGACGGGACGATGGAGGAGATCCTCCTCGGCCCGGCCAAAGAGAACGACGGCACCTTCAACCTGATGGGGGCGCTGAAAACCTCGATGGCCACCTGCGGCTACGAGGACATCCGCTCCTTCCAGCGGGCCGAGGTGATGGTCGCCCCGGCTCTGATGAGCGAGGGGAAGAAGCTGCAGAACGAGCAGTCGGTGGGTATGGGCTCGAATGGGCGGGCGGCTGTTTCCACGGGGGTCGCTGTATCGGATGACTAGTAGTTCCGACGTGCTCCGGCCGGCGGGTCCTGTCGCCGCAGGGGACCCACCCCCTCCTGCGCGGCAGGAGGGGGTCCCCCCTACGACGCCACCCGCCGGAGGGGCGCTGGAGGAGGTACTGGTCCTCGACTTCGGCGGGCAGTATTCGCAACTGATCGCCCGTCGAATCCGGGAATGTGGAGTCTTCGCTGAGTTGATGCCAGCGAGCACGTCGGTGGAGAAGATCAAGGAGCGGAAGCCGAAAGGGCTTGTGTTGTCTGGCGGGCCGGCCTCGGTTTACGAGCCGGAAGCGCCCAAGTTCCCCACGCAGCTGCTGGATCTCGACGTTCCGACCTTGGGCATTTGTTATGGGATGCAGGCGATGGTCCTGGCCCTCGGCGGCAGGGTCGAGTCGGCGGAGTCGGGCGAGTTCGGCCGCACCGACCTCGTCCTCCGCGAAGGCGGCGGCCGTCTCATGGGGGGCCTGCCGGAGGAGCAGAGCTGCTGGATGAGCCACCGCGACGCTGTCTTCGAGGCGCCGGAAGGCTTTACCGCCCTGGCCTCGAGCCCGAGCTCGCCGGTCGCCGCCTGCGAGCTCCCGGACCGCGGCCTCTACGGGATCCAGTTCCACCCGGAGGTGGTCCACACCCCCTACGGCACCGAGATCCTCACCCGTTTCCTGCGGGACGTGGCCGGCTGCCAGGAGCATTGGTCTCCGCAGTCGGTGATCGCCGAGCAGGTGGAGAAGATCCAGGCTCAGGTCGGAGACGGCAAGGTCATCTGCGGTCTCTCCGGCGGCGTCGATTCCTCGGTCGCGGCGCTGCTGGTCCACAAGGCGATCGGCGACCAGCTCACCTGCGTCTTCGTCGATCACGGCCTGATGCGGTTAAACGAGGCCGAGCAGGTGGTCGAGGCCTTCGGCCAGTTCGGGATCCCGCTCGTCCACGTCGAGGCCGAAGAGCGCTTCCTCGCCAAACTGGCCGGCAAAGACGACCCCGAGGAGAAGCGGAAGATCATCGGCGCCGAGTTCATCCGCGTCTTCGAGGAGGAGGCGGCGAAGCTCGAGGACGCCGGCTACCTCGTCCAGGGCACCCTCTACTCCGATGTGATCGAGTCCGGCGGCTCCGACCACGCGGCGACGATCAAGTCCCATCACAACGTCGGCGGCCTCCCCGACGATCTCGAGTTCGAGCTGGTCGAGCCGCTGCGGATGCTGTTCAAGGACGAGGTCCGGGCGGTCGGGGCCGAGCTCGGGTTGCCGGAGCGGATGGTCTGGCGCCAGCCCTTCCCGGGGCCGGGCCTGGGAATCCGCATCGTCGGCGGCGAGGTCAACAAAGAGCGCCTGGACATCCTCCGCGCCGCCGACGCGATCCTGCAGGAGGAGATCAGGGCGGCGGAGCTCTACCGCCAGCTCTGGCAGTCGTTCTGCGTGCTCCCGGTCGTCCGCTCGGTCGGCGTCCAGGGGGACGGCCGCACCTACGCCTACCCGATCGTGATCCGCGCGGTCACCTCCGACGACGCGATGACCGCCGACTGGGCGCGGCTCCCCTACGACCTCCTGGAGCGGGTCTCGAACCGGATCATCAATGAGATCCGCGACGTCAACCGGGTCGCCCTCGACGTCTCCTCAAAGCCGCCGGCGACGATCGAGTGGGAGTAGCGACCGGCCGCGGTTGGGGAGGGTTGAAGGGGGTCCGGACCCCTCTACGCCTAACTAATCGGCCTCCAGCGAGCCCGCCGTCTCGAAGGCGGCCTGCCCGACGACGGTTGAGATCGCGCCGCGGCCGCCGGTCTCGTTGAGCCGGTCCTGGCTGCGCAGGTGGGCGGCCAGAACCTGGTTGGTCGCCTCTTCCATGATCTCGACCACCTCCTCCCAGCCCTTTTGGTCGACGAAGAGCGGCATCCAGCGGAAGATCGTGTCGTCGTGACCGTCGAGCGTGCCTGCCTCCAGCGCTGCTATCGCCTTGTCGAGAAAGGTCTGGAGGGTCGCCGCCGAGACGCCGCCGCGAAGCGCGCGGGGCACTTTGCGCCAGTGGGGGCCACCGACGAACGCCTCCGGCGTCGCCTTGTAGAAGTGCTCGGTCGCACCGCGCCTCTGAACCGTGTCGACGAGTTCCAGACAGCCGTAACGGTCCAGCGCCCGCGTGTGGTACGCAACGTCGCCGAGCCTGGTCTCAAGCCGGCCGGCCAAGAGATTCGGACTTGCGACGTGGTCGCTGAGAACCTCCAGGATCCTGACCCGAAGGGGATGGGCCAAGGCATGGACGAGACGCTGATCGATGGGTTCCGTCGCTGGGTCTTTCATTAGGTCTCTCCTGGGCGCTGGGGAATATTGGTACTGGTGCGTTCGTCAGTCACTCCATACGTATAGACCATTCAGCTAGATCAATCCAGAACACGCCGTTTTGGAAAGGTGGCTTTTTCGGAGATCGCGAAAGAGAAACGGGCGCCCGGAGGCGCCCGTGGTCCGGTCGGAGCTCGGTTCAGCTCAGCTGTAGGCGTCCCACTTTTGGAGATAGGAGAGCGGGTCGAAGGGGGAGCCACCCTCATACCAACCCGGGGCGCCCCACATCTCGAAGTGGAGGTGGCAGCCGGTGGAGGAGCCGGTGGTGCCGACGATCCCGATCGGCTGACCCGTGCGGACCGTTTCTCCCTCTTTCAGCGGTGAGGGTTCGGTCATGTGCGCGTACATGAAGTCGTAGGGGGACCCCTTGCCGTCGATCACGACGTAGTTGCCGGCCGCGTCGTCCCAGGTCGAGACCTGGACGACCCCGCCGCGGGCGGCGACCAGCGGCGTCCCGCAGGCGGCCATCACGTCCTGCCCCTGGTGGGTGTGGCCGGAGCGGGCGGCGCCGAAGCCCGAGCCGCCGGAGCCGTAGTTGTGATTGCCGAGGATCGGGAAGGCATAGCCGTAGAGGGAGAAGGCGAGGCTGAGGGTGGTGGAGCTCGTCGCCTTGCGCGCGACCGGAGCGGTCGGGCCCTGGGGGCTGATCCGGAAGCTGTAGCGGCCGTTGCGGGCAGGGCGGCCTTCGTTGGTGGTGCCGTCCCAGCGGACCTTGTTTTCGACGTTGGGGGCGACGTCCTCGCGGTAGAAGGTCTTGATCACTTCGCCGGCGGCGTTGACGACTTCGATCTGCAGGTCGTTGAGGGGAAGGCTGCTGCCGATCGTGTAGCTGAGGCGGGGGTAGCGGTAACCGAAGAAGAAGGATTTTCGAGGGGTCGTCTTGGCGGCGACCAGGGTCAGGGTGCCGGCGTTGGGAGCGGCAGATGGCGCCCCGGGTGGGCTGCCTTTGGCGGGAGCCGAGCCAGGGGTTCCGGCACCGCCGGTCGTCCCCGCGGAGGCAACGCCGGTAAGGCACCCGAGCAGCGCGACGCCAGCCGCTATGCATATCTGGCCGGCCAACCGTGACCGGACGAACCCTTTGCTGTTCAACCGCTAGCCCTCTCTTTCCATCGCCTGCGGAGTTAGCTGACGGGCTCGCGCTGAAAGAGTCGCGCTACGGACACATTTCGTCCGATTCGCCCCTGAGACCTGCAAGGGTCCCTTCGGTTCCTCCGCTCCCGAACGGTGGCCCGCACGGGATTCGGCTATTGCTCGGGCGGCAGTATAAGCAACCGTCCGGAGAGCCCCGCAGACGGCGAGACGGCTATCATCCCCCGGCCGCGTGGGAAGGACTGCGCGGTTTTTGCGCGATGAAGACCTTTGTAGCCACTCCAGCCAACCGCCAGCGCGACTGGTACGTAGTCGATGCCGAGGGCAAGACCCTGGGCCGGCTCGCGACCCAGATCGCCGACACGCTGCGCGGCAAGCGCAAGCCGGAGTACACGCCGCACATCGATACCGGCGACTTCGTCGTCGTCGTCAACGCCGAGAAAATCCGCGTCACCGGCGACAAGCTCGCGCAGAAGACCTACTACCGCCACAGCGGCTACCCCGGCGGGATCAAGTCCCGCACCCTCGCCGAGATGCTCGAGCGCAAGCCCGAGGAAGTGATCCGCAAGGCCGTGAAGGGGATGCTGCCGCGCAACCGCCTCGCTCGTCAGCAGCTGACGAAGCTGAAGGTGTACGCCGGGCCGGATCATCCGCACGCGGCGCAGCAGCCGAAAACGATGGAGACGAACTGAACTTGATGGACGACGAGAAAACGCCGCAGGAAGACGAGACGACCGAGGGTCAGGAGACGCCGCAGGACGAGACCGCGGAGGCCGCGGGTCCTGTCGTATCGTCGCCACCCGCGGCAGACGCGTCTGAGGAGCAGCCGTCCGAGGAGCAGGCGGATGATCAGCCGTCCGAGGAGGTCTCCGAGGATCCGGTAGCCGAGGAGGTCACCGCTCCGGAGGCTGATCAGGAGCCCGTCGCCACTGAGGAGACGGAGGAGGCTCCGCCCGAGCCCGAGGCGCCTGCCGAGGAGCCGAAGGCCGAGGAGAAGAAGAAAGACGTCATTCCCGGTGCCGACCTGGAGCCGATCCTGGTCGAGCCGGAGGGCCCGGCGCTGAGCGCGGAGGAGCGCGCCCGCCTGGAAGCCGAGGAAGAAGAGAAAGCGCGGCGCGAGGCCGAGCTGGCGGCGACCGAGGACACCGACGCCGCCGCCGCGAGTCGCGCCCCCGCGAAAATCGAGAAAGGCGCCCGCTTCCTCGCTACCGGCAAACGCAAGAACGCGATCGCCCGCGTCACCCTGCTGCCGGGCAACGGCAAGATCATCGTCAACAAGCGGGACATCGAGGAGTTCTTCCCGCGGCCCCTGCACCAGACGATCGTCAAGCAGCCGCTTGCCGTCTCCGGCTACGAGGGCAACGTCGACGTCCGCGTCCGCGTCCACGGCGGCGGCATCAGCGGCCAGGCCGGGGCGGTCCGCCACGGCATCGCCCGCGCCCTGACCGAGATCGACTCCGAGCTCCGCGGCGATCTCAAGCGCCGCGGCTTCCTCACCCGCGACGCCCGCGTCAAGGAGCGTCGCAAGGCCGGTCTGAAGAAGGCCCGTAAGCGGCCGCAGTTCAGCAAGCGCTGACGGGAGCGTATTGACGACTGCGCGCAAGCTCTTCGGAACCGACGGGGTCCGGGGGGAGGCCGGTACCTTCCTCAGCGCCGAGCTGGCGACGTCGCTGGGCCGAGCGACCACGGCGACGCTCGAGGCCGAGCGGCCGCAGGTCCTGATCGTCCGCGACACCCGCGAGTCGGGGCCGATGCTCGAGGCGGCGCTGGCGGCGGGAATCGCCGCAGCCGGCGGCGACGCGATCCTGGGCGGCGTCCTGCCCACCCCGGCCGCCGCGATCCTCGTCAAGCGCCTCGGCCTCGACCTCGCCGCCGTCGTCTCCGCCTCCCACAACCCCTTTCACGACAACGGGATCAAGTTCTTCAACAGTCGGGGCACCAAGCTGGCCGACGAGGTCGAGGCCGAGATCGAGGCGATGCTCGAGCGGGCGCCCGCAGCTGAGCACGCCGGCCACGTGCGCGAGCTGAACGGCGGTCTCGAGGATTACCTGCGCGAGCTGCAGTCGGCCTTCCCGCTCGATCTTTCGGGCCGTAGCGTCGTCCTCGACTGCGCCAACGGCGCCACCTACCGCGCCGCTCCGGCGATCTTCGAACGCCTCGGCGCCGAGGTCGAGGCCATCGGCGTCGAGCCCGACGGCCGCAACATCAACGCCGGCTGTGGCTCCACCCACATCGAGCAGCTGGCGGAGAAGGTGGCCGCCTCCGAGGCCGAGATCGGTTTCGCCTTCGACGGCGACGGCGACCGGGTCCTCGCCGTCGACGGCTCCGGGCGCGTCCACGACGGCGATGAGCTGATCGCCCTGGCGGCGCAGGGAATGGCGCAGCGGGGGGAGCTCGAGGGCGGCGTCGTCGTCACCGTGATGAGCAACTTCGGCTTCCACCAGGCGATGGAGAAGGCCGGGATCGAGGTGGCCGTGACTCAGGTCGGCGACCGCTACGTGATCGACGAGATGCTGCGGCGCGGAGTGGAAGCTCGGCGGCGAGCAGTCGGGTCACATCATCGCCTCCGACTTCGTCTCCACCGGCGACGGCATCGCCGCCGCCCTGACGACGATGCGCGAGCTCGGCGGCGCACCCTTGGAGGACGCGGTTCCGATGGAGAAACTGCCCCAGGTCCTCGTCAACGTCGAGGTCGCCGAGCGCGAGGCGGTGCAGGGCGCGGCGGCGGTCTGGGAGGCGGTCGAGCGCGAGGGCGAGGCTCTCGGCGGCCGCGGCCGGGTGCTCCTGCGGCCCTCCGGCACCGAGCCCCTGGTCAGGGTGATGGTCGAGGCTCCCAGCGCCGAGGAGGCCGAGGCGGTCTGCGATCGCCTCGTGGGCGTTGTGCGGCAAGAGCTCGCCTGAGCCCGACCCCAGGCTCCTCTCCCTCTACCCTTACTCGCCTTCATGTGCGGCATCGTCGGATACGTGGGCGCCAGGCCCTGCGAGGAGCTGCTGCTCTCGGGTCTGGAAAAGCTCGAATACCGGGGCTATGACTCCGCGGGTCTCTCCGTGCTCGCCGACGGCGAGGTCGAGAGCGTGCACGCGGTCGGCAACCTCGCCAACCTCCGCGCCGCGGTCGACGGCCCGCGCCAGCAACGGCGCCGGGGCGCTGCCTCCGTCGGACACCGGCATCGCCCACACCCGCTGGGCGACTCACGGCCGGGTCACCGAGGAGAACGCCCACCCCCACGACGACAGCTCCGGCCGCGTCCACATCGTCCTCAACGGGATCGTCGAGAACCACACCGAGCTGCGCCGCCGCCTCCAAGAGGCGGGCGAGGTCTTCACCTCCGAGACCGACGCCGAGGTCGTCGCCCACCTGATCGCCAGCCACTACGACGGCGACCTCGCCGCCGCGGTGCGCGCCGCCTACGCCGAGCTGCGCGGCCACTACGCCTTCGTCGCCATGCACGCCGACGAGTCGCAGCGCCTGGTCGGGGCCCGCAAGGAGTGCCCGCTGGTCGCCGGCGTCGGCGAGGGGGAGACCTTCCTCGCCTCCGCCATCCCCGCCTTCCTCGCCGACACCCGGATCGCGATGCCGATCGAAAACGGCGAGATCGTCGAAATCGAAGCCGGCGAAGTCCGCGTCACCGATACCGAGGGGAACCCGATCGAGCGCTCCTCCGAAGAAGTGACCTGGGACGCCGACGCCGCCGAGAAGGGCGGCTACGAGACCTTCATGCTGAAGGAGATCCACGAACAGGCCGACGCGGTCGCCGAGACGATCACCGACCGCCTTCCCGGCGGCGAGGGGGTCGACCTCTCCGACGTCGAGCTCGACGACGAGCTCCTGCGCGAGGCGCGGCGGATCGTCATCGTCGCCTGCGGCACCTCCTACCACGCCGGTCTGGTCGGTCGCTACGCGATCGAGCAGTGGGCGCGGGTGCCGGTGGAGATGGACATCGCCTCCGAGTACCGCTACCGCAACCCGGTCGTCGGTCCCGGCGACCTCGTCGTCGGGATCACCCAGTCGGGCGAGACCGCCGACACCCTGGCGGCGATGCGGCTGGCGCGCGAGGCGGGGGCGACCGTGCTGGCGGTCACCAACATCATGGGCAGCCAGGCGACCCGCGATTCCGACGCCGTCCTCTACACCCGCGCCGGGCTCGAGATCGGCGTCGCCGCGACCAAGACCTTCGTCGCCCAGGTGGCGGCGATGTACCTGCTGGGGCTGAGGCTCGCCGAGCTGCGCGGGACCTTGCCGCCCGAGCGCCTGGCCGAGCTGGTGGCCGAGATGAAGCGGCTGCCATCGCGGATGGAGGAGACGCTGGTGATGACCGCGGAGGCCGCGCGGGGCGTGGCGGACCGCCACGGCGACCAGGAATTCTTCCTCTACCTCGGGCGCCACATCGGCCTGCCGATCTGCCTCGAGGGGGCGCTGAAGCTGAAGGAGATCAGCTACATCCCCACCGACGCCTACGCCGCCGGCGAGATGAAGCACGGGCCGATCGCCCTGCTCGACGAGTCGACGCCGGTGATCTGCATCGCCACCGAGAGCCCGGTCCTGGAGAAGGTGCTCTCCAACGTCGAGGAGGTGCGCGCCCGCGGCGCCCAGACGATCGCGATCGCCACCGCCGGCGATACGCGGGTCTCCGAGGTCGCCGACGAGACGATCGAGGTCGCCGCCACCGACTGGATCCTGCAGCCGATCGTCGCGATCCTGCCGCTGCAGCTGCTGGCCTACGACATCGCCCGCAACCGCGGGCTCAACGTCGACCAGCCCCGCAATCTGGCCAAGACCGTCACGGTCGAGTGAACTCGTCCAAAAGGGTCGCTAGGATGCGCGACCTCGTGAAGCTCCGCCTCGTCCTCCTTGCGCTTCTTGCGGCCATCGTCGCCCTCTTCGCCGTGGGCTGCGGCGGCGGCGATGACGATGGCGGCGGCGGCGCCGACCCGGCCAGCATCGCGCCGGCGGGGACGCCGCTCTACCTCGACTTCGTGCTGCAGCCGCAGGGCGAAACCAAGACCAACATCGAGGGGTTGGCGCAGAAGATCGCCGGGGTCAACGATCTCGGCGGGCTGATCGTCGAAGAACTCGAAGAGTCGGCTGCGGACGAGAACGAAGAGATCGACTTCGAGAAGGAAGTCCAGCCTTGGCTCGGCGAAAGAGGCGCCTTCATCTATCCGGAATTCAGCGAAGGCGACTTCGAGAACTTCGCCATCGCCATCGAGACCACCGACTCCGGTGCAGCTGAGGAGTTCCTCGCCGATCAGGCCGAGCAAGCCGACGAAGAGGTCAGCGAAGAGTCGTTCGAAGGCGTCGATTTCAAGGTCGACGAGGATGGAGACGTCAGCGGCGTCGTCGATGGCCTGCTCGTGCTCACCGACGAGGAAGCGGTCTTCAAAGACGTCATCGCCGCCTCCAAGGAGGAGTCGCTGGCCGACGAAAGCCAGTACTCCCAGGCGATCTCGGAGGCTCCCGAGAACAGCGCCACGAACGTCTATGTCGACATCAGCGCCATGATCCAGGCGGCTGAAGCCGAAGGCGAAGTCGATCTCGATGCGAAGACGCTGTTCGAAAACGCCGGGATCGATCTGAAAGACGCGACCGCCGTCGCCAGCCTTGTTCCGGGCTCAGACCAGATCGAGATCGATGTCAGCAGCAACGCAATCGAGGAAAACGTGCCCTCGGGTGACGCCAGCGAGCTGCTGGGTTCGCTGCCGGCCAACTCTTTTGCTGCCTTCGCCGCGCCCGAATTCGGCAAAAGCTTCAACGAAGGCATCGACCAGATCGACAAACAGGGGATCCCTGGCGAGCTGCCGCCGAACCAGCTGAAGAAAACGCTGAAACAGGCGGGGATCGACCTCGAATCGATCGCCGGTTCGATCGGCGACGTCGGCGCCTTCGCCCAGGGAAGCAACGAAAGCAATCTCGGCGGCGCCCTGGTGCTGACCACCGAGGATGCCACCCAGGCGAAGAACACCGTCTCCAACATCGGCCTCTTCCTGCGCTCGGCAAACGTCCCCGGCGTCACCACGATCAAAGACAAGGTCAGCGGGTTCTCGATCCGCGATCCGGAACTGGGACCCCAGTCGGTGGTCGTCGCCGCCAAAGGCGCTCGCATCGCGATCGGCTACGGCCTCGCCTCGACGCTGGCGGCCTTCGAGGAACCGGGCCGGACCCTGGCCGACTCACCTGCTTACAAGGACGCCGTCAGCGCCCTCGCCGAGACGCCGATCACCGCCTTCGTCTCCGGTCCGAAGGCGTTGAAGCTCGCCTCCTCGCTGATTCCGCCGGGCGAAGAAGAATTCGAAGCAGCCGAGCCGTACCTGCAGAAGATCGACTACGTGGCGGTGGGGTCAGAAGCATCTGGCGACCTCGCCACCGCGAAGTTGATCATCGGCCTGAAGTAACGGCGCGTAGCGAGGGGTCTGGTCACCCACCGCGTGAATTTGTCGCGCCCCTATCGGGGCAGCTCCCGAAGATGCTGCCCGCCTATGGCGGGCAGGAATCAGATTGCATATCGCGCGCTTCGCGGACATTCCCGCGGAGGGTGACCAGACCCCTCGTCAAGCCGCAGCCCAATTCATCGAGACCGCAAAAAAGCACCTTGAGAATGAGTTTTTGCGGTCTCGCGATCTAGAGATGCTGGAACTCGCCTGAGGGGAGGGTGTCGGTGGGGGTCAACCGGTACTCAGCATGGGGCCGAGCCGGAGAGCTCCGAGGCGCTAGCCGCTAGGCGATCCACTCGGCGGAGGTGCTCCGGGCGACCCCCACCGACACCCTCCCTACGCTTAGGCTTGGCCAAATGGAGCCTTGGCTCAAGCCGCTCTACGACGCCGCTGGGATGCGGGGGGTCGATCGGTGGGCGATTGAGGAGCGGGGGGTGCCTTCGCTGGAGTTGATGGAGGCGGCGGGGCGGGCTGTGGCCGAGGCGGTTGCGGAGCTTGCGCCGGAGGGACCGATTCGGGTGGTCTGCGGCAAGGGCAACAACGGCGGCGATGGGTTCGTCGCGGTGCGGCTGCTGCGGGAGATGGGATTCGAGGTCGAGGCTCTGTTGCTGTGGCCGGGGGAGGAATTACGCGGAGATGCGGCGGTGAACTACGAGCGCTTCGGTGGTGATCTGGTTGCCGATGGCTTTGAGGCGCGTCTGAAGGGGTCGGGCGCGATCGTCAACGCGATCTTCGGCACCGGGTTCGAAGGCGAGCCGCGCGAGCCGGCGACCGGCGCGATCCAGGCGATCAATGCCTGCGCCGCCCCAGTCGTCGCCTGCGATATCCCCTCAGGGGTTGACGCCTCGACCGGCGAGGTGGAGGGGGAGGCAGTTCAGGCCGACCTCACCGTCAGCTTCCACGCTGCCAAGCTGGGCCAGCGGATCGCGCCAGGGAAGTGGCGGTGCGGTGAGCTGCGGGTGGTCCCGATCGGGATTCCGGCGGGAGCACCGGGGGAAGCGTCTGGCGGCGAGATAACCCCAGCGGTCCTCGCTCTGGCACCGCCGCGCGGGCCGCAGTCGACCAAGTTCAGCTCCGGGCAGGTCACGATCGCCGGCGGGTCGCGCGGGCTGACCGGAGCGGTGCGGATGACTTCCCTGGCGGCGATCAGGGCCGGCGCCGGCTACGCCACCGTCGCCGTGCCCGCCGACCTGGAGATGGTCTTCGAGCTGGCCCAGCCCGAGGTGATGTCGGTCGGCTGTCCCGGTGGCGACGGCTGCCTGGTGCCGGCGTCGGAAAAGGCGGTGCTGCGGACCTTCGAGCGAGCCGCCGCCGGCGTGGTCGGTCCCGGCCTGGGACGGGACCCTGGGTCCTTCGAGCTGGCGCGGGAAGTGGTGGCGAAGATCGAGGCGCCGCTCGTCCTCGACGCCGACGGGCTCAACGCCTTTGCCGGCCGCCTCGGCGAGCTCGCCGCCCGCGAGGCGCCCACCATCCTCACCCCCCACGCGGGGGAGCTCGGCCGCCTGCTCGAGCGCGAGTCGAGCGAGGTCGACGCGCGCCGTCTCGCCTCCGCCCGCGAGGCGGCGGAGAAGGCGGGTGCGGTCGTGATCCTCAAGGGCGAGGACACGATCGTCACCGACGGCCCCCGCGTCGCCGTCAACGCGATTTCCGCCCCGGCGCTCGCCACCGCCGGCAGCGGCGACGTCCTCTCCGGAATCACCGCGGCGCTCCTCGCCCGCGGACTCGAGCCCTTCGCGGCGGCCTGCGCGGCCGTTGTCGCCCACGCCCGCGCCGGCCGTGAGGCGGCACGGCGGCTGGGTGCGGCGGAGTCGGTGATCGCCTCCGACGTGATCGACTCGATCCCGTTGGGGATACGTCCCGACGGCCCGGTCGAATAACCTCGCGCCCATGAAGACCGCCGGAGAGATCATGGACCGCGACGCCCCCAGCGTCCGGCCCGACGACGACGCCCGCGCCGCGATCGACCTGCTCGCCAAAACCGACCTCGGGGCGATCCCGGTGGTCGACGGGGAGAACAAGGTCGTCGGGATCGTCAGCGAGTCCGACCTCATCCTCAGCGAGGAGGAGTCGGATCTTCATCTTCCGCACTACCTCAACATCATGGGCGGCATCGTCTTCGTCGGCTCGATGAAGGGATTCGAGGAGCGCCTCGAGAAAGCCTTCGCCACCAAAGTCTCCGAGCTGATGACCGCCGACCCGATCGTCTGCCACGACTACGAGAACGTCGATCGGGTGGCGAAGAAAATCGCCGACGAGCACCACAACCACCTGCCGGTGGTGGACGCCGACGGTTATCTGGCAGGCATGGTCACCAGGGCCGACGCGCTGGCCGCCCTGGTCACCGACAGCGAGTAGCCATGGAGCGGGCGGCCGCCCGGATCGATCACGCCGCAGTCCGGGCGAACTGCGCGCGCCTGAAGTCCGAGCTGGGGGAGGCCGAGCTGTGCGCGGTGGTCAAGGCCGACGGCTATGGCCACGGAGCCGATGGCTGCGCCAGCGCGGCGCTCGATGGCGGCGCCACCCGGCTGGCGGTTGCCACGGCAGCCGAGGCCGAGCAGATCGGGCGGCGCTTCCAGCACGTGCCGCTGCTGACCATGGGCGCACTCACCGCCGAGGAGGTCAACGTCGCGTTCTCCGCCGGGTCGGAGTTGGCGCTCTGGCGCGAGGACTTTCGGCGCCTGGTCGCCGATCGCGCCCGCGCCCATGGCCGCCCCGCCCGCGTGCACGTCAAGTACGACACCGGGATGGGTCGCCTCGGCAGCCGCGATCCGGATCAGGTGCTGGCCCTGGTCGAGGCCTGCGCCGCCGATCCCAACCTCCAGCTGGCGGGAATCTGGACGCACCTGGCGACGGCGGATGAACGGGACTCACCTTTCTTCGACGAGCAGCTCGATCGCTTCGAGGCGCTCGCCGGCGCGGTCAAAGCCGAGCACCCCGAGGTCATCGTCCACGCGGCCAACAGCGCCGCCGTCCTGCGGGACCGGCGCTCCCACCACGACATGGCCCGCTGCGGGGTCGCTATCTACGGGCTCGATCCCTTCCAGCGGGATCCAGCCGAGCAGGGCCTGCGGCCGGCGATGACCCTGTCCTCCCACGTCGCCGACGTCAAGCGCTTTCCGGCGGGAGCCAGTGCCGGCTACGGCCGCAAGTGGAAGGCCCCGGCCGACACCTGGGTCGGCGTCGTTCCCCTCGGCTATGGCGACGGTGTGCGCCGGGCCCTCACCAACAACGCCGACGTCCTCGTCCGCGGCAGGCGGCATCCGTTGGTCGGCACCGTCTCGATGGACAACCTGACGATCGACCTGGGTCCCGAGACCGAGGTCGAGCCGGGGGACGAGGCGGTGCTGATCGGCCGGCAGGGCGAGGAGAAGATCCTTGCCGAGGAGGTCGCCCACCGCCTCGAGACGATCAACTACGAGGTCACCTGCGCGATCTCCCCGCGGGTGCCGCGCCAGGCGGCATGAGCTCGGTTGCCTCGCTCTCCTCGGCCCCCGTGGTCGCGGCGATGCGCCAGGCGCTGCCGGACGCCGAGGGCATCTGGATCGTCGGCGGTGCGGTGCGGGACGCGGCCCTGGGCCAGGAGGTCGCGGACCTCGACCTCGCGGTCGCCGGGGACCCGGGCGTCGTCGCGCGGACGATCGGGGCGGAGCTCGGCGAGCACGCCTTCGAGCTTTCGGCCGAGTTCGGGACCTGGCGGGTAGTTGCGGGACCCCGCGGCTGGCAGATCGACGTCACCGCCCTTCGCGGCGGCGGCATCGAGGCCGACCTCGCGGCGCGGGACTTCACGATCGGTGCCGTCGCGGTCCCGCTCGGCGCGGCCGAGCCGGTCGATCCCTTCGCCGGCCTGACCGACCTCGCCGAGCGGCGCCTGCGGGCGGTCTCCGAGGAGAGCTTCACCGCCGACCCCCTGCGCCTGCTGCGAGCGGCCCGCCTCGCCGCCCAGCTCGACCTCGAGATCGACGCGGCGACCGCCGCCCTTGCCCGCGCCGCCGCCGCTCACGCCGCCGAGCCGGCGGGCGAGCGCCAGCTGACCGAGCTGCGACAGCTGCTGGGAGGCCCCGACCCGCTGCGGGGCCTGCGCCTGCTCGACGAGCTTGGGCTCACCGCGGTGGTGCTGCCGGAGCTGGAGGCGCTGCGCGGGGTCGAGCAGGGGCCCAACCACCACCTCGACGTCTACGACCACACGATCGCGGTGCTGGAGCACACGCTCGAGGTCGAGCGGGACCTGGAGCGCTTCGCCGGCGACCGCGCCGCCGAGGTGGCCGAGATGCTCTGCGAGCCGCTCGCCGACGAGATGACGCGGCGCACGGCGCTGCGCTTCGGCGCCCTCTTCCACGACATCGCCAAGCCGGCGACCAAGGCCGAACGGGACGGTTTCGTCGGCTTCCGCGGTCACGACCAGGTCGGGGCGGAGGTGATCGCCGGGATCTGCAAGCGGCTGCGCGCCAGCCGCCGGCTCACCCAGCACCTGCAGGGACTGGCCCTGCACCACCTCCGGCTCGGATTCCTGATCCCGGAGATGCCGTTGCCCCCGCGCCGGGTCCACGCCTACCTCCGCGCGACCGAACCGGTCATCGTCAACGTCACCCTGCTGACCGTCGCCGACCGCCTCTCCGCCCGCGGAGTTGGCCCGATCGCCAGCCCGGAGATGGTCTCCGCCCACCTGACCCTGGCGCGGGAAATGATCGCCGCCGGGCTCGACTGGCGCCGCGAGGGACCGCCGCCGCCGTTGCTGCGGGGCGACGAGATCGCCGCCGCGCTGGGCATCGAGCCAGGGCCCGAGCTCGGCTCGGCTGTAGCCGAGCTGGAGGCCGCGCAGTATGCAGGCGAAGTCACCGACCGCGCTGGCGCACTCGAACACCTGCGCCGTTGAGATACGCTGCGCCCCGCATGGCCAAAGAGGAAAAGATCGAAATGGAGGGGGAGATCACCGAGGCTCTCCCCAACACGATGTTCCGGGTCAAACTGGACAACGGGCACGACGTGCTCGGCCACATCTCCGGAAAGATGCGCCGCCACTACATCCGCATCCTCCCGGGGGACCGCGTGAAGATCGAGCTTTCGCCCTACGACCTCGACAGAGGCCGGATTACGTACCGCTACAAATAGAGCTTTCTCGGCTCTGCCAGCTCCGCCACCAGCGTCGACCAGGCGAAGTCCTTTGCCCCTAGTCCCTTGCCGTTGCGAGGGTCGTAGTACTCGCGCAGGCCTTCGCGGGCGGTGGCGCCGATCACGCCGTCGGCCAGCCGCTCTGCCTCCGCCTCGTAGCCCAGCCGGCGCAGGCCCAGCCAGACGAGCCAGGCGGAGTTGATCCAGGTCGGGCCGCGCCAGTAGCGGCGAATCGGGCCATGGCCGCCGCCCGGTTCGTAGCCGCGCTCGCCGACCGCGACCGAGGGCGGCGCCACCGGGGTGAGGAACTCGCCCGCGTCCAGCAGGTGCTCCTCGACCAGTCGCCGCCCGATCTCCTCCGGCAGGTCGGGCAGGGCCAGCGGCGCCAGCGAGGCCCAGGTCAGGGTCTGGAGGCGGGCCCCTCCCGGCTGCGCCTCGTCGAGGAAGAGACCGCGCCGCTCGTCCCAGAGCCGGTCGACCAGCGCCGGCGTCGCCGACGGCCGCCCGAGCGCCTGCAGCGAGAGCGACCAGAGCGTGTTGACGAGGGGTTCGCAGAGCACCGGCCCGCCGGCGTCGCGGATCCGCCGCGCGTCCCAGCCGAGCCGGCGGTTGCGGTGGACCAGGAGCGGAAAGCCGATGCGCCCGACCGCGCGCCGTCCCCACACCTCTTCGAACTTCGGCGAGGCGTCGAGGCCGGACTCGTCCGGCTGGACGATCCAGAGCAGGCCGTCCCCCTCGAGGTCGCGGTTGCGGCCCAGCCAGTCCATGTGGAGGCCGATCCGCGGCTCCTCGTTCGGGTCGCCGACGGCGATCCGCCAGGCCCAGGCCAGCAGCGGCGGCTGGATCGTCTCCGTCTGCTCGGCCCGGCGGTTGACGACGTTGTAGAAGAGCAGGCGCAGGAGGGAGACGCGGCTGCGCCAGAAGATCGTGTGGCCGATGAACCCATCCGGGCGCTGGGCGGCCAGCAGGCTCTCGAGCTCGTCGCGAGCATGGGCCGGCTCGAACCGGCGCCAGACGATCGCCGCGAAGCAGGAGTCCCAGTACCACTGCCAGGGATAGCGGCCGGGGCTGGGCTCGGTGTAGCCGAAGCGGGTCTCGCCCCGCCGGCCGACGACCCAGTTCTGGCGCAGGACGCGCTCGGCCTCGGCGAGGACCACTTTGCGCTCAGACATTGGTGCGGCGCATTTCGCGCAGCGCCAGGGCGCCGAGGACCAGCAGCAGCCCCGCCAGCGCCACCAGCCCGGGCCAGGTTTCCGCCCAGGTGACCGAGCCGACGAACCCCTGCCGCGCCGCTTCGACCACCTCGGTTAGAGGGTTGACGCTGGCGACGTCCTCGAGCCAGGGCTGCAGCAGCGCCAGCGGCGCGTAGGCGGGGGTGAGGAGGATCAGACCCATCATCCCCGCCTGCATCAGCGGCGCCGCCGACTGGCTCTTGAAGCGCAGCGCCAGCATCGATCCCCAGCAGGCGGCGGCCGCGGCGGTGGCGGCGACCATCAGGTAACAGACGAGGAAGCCGTCGATGCCCGGCCACTGGGCGCCGAGGGCGAAGGCGATCGCCAGCACGAAGGTAGCCGGGATCAGCGCCCGGGCGCTGGCGGCGAGCACGTTGCCGGCCAGCAGCACCCAGCGTGGGGCGGGGGAGACCAGCAGCCGGTCCACCCAGCCCTGCTCGTAGTCGCGGGCCAGGTTGACCCCGGCGGCGGCGCCGGTGAAGCCGGCTCCCTGCAGCATGCTGACCGGGACGATGAAGCTCTCGTACGAGCCGGTTTCGAACCCGCGCAGCTGGGTCAGGGCGCCGAAGACGCCGTTGAGGCCGAGGAAGAAGATCGTCGGCGCCAGGACTCCCGGGATCGCGGCGCCGGGGACCCGCACCAGCTCGTTCTTGGCCCGCGCCATCAGGGCGGCGATCGTCGCCAGGTTCGCGCGCCAGGTGGGGGTGCGGCCGCTTCCATCAGCCCACCCGCAGCCGGTGCCGGAGCGCGCGGGCGCTGAGGACGAGCCCGAGGACGACGATGCCGGCGATCGCCGCCACCGCCTCCAGCGTCGCGGTGGCGTCGATGCCGGAGATGATCGGCTCCCGCACCCCTTCGACGATGAAGCTGAGCGGGTTGTACTCGGCGATCGTCTTCGCCGGCTCGATCATCAGCGCCTGGGGGAAGAAGGCGGAGGAGAGGAAGAGGACGACGAGGACGAGGGGGAAGAGCCCCTGGACGACGCTGGCGCTGCCGGTGCGCAGCGCGATCGCCGCGCCGATGCCGCCCACCGCCAGCGCCGAGGCGGTGATCAGCGCCGTCGCCAGCAGGGCGCCGGGGATCCCGCCCTCGATCTCGGCGCCGAAGATGAGGCCGATCGCGAGGAACCAGATCGCGGCGAAGAGACCCAGCGCCGCCGTCCCCGCCAGCCGCCCCAGCACGATCGCGAAGCGGGGGATGGGGGCGGCGAAGAGCCGGTCGGTGAAGCCCATCTCGATGTCGACGGCGAAGGCGATGCCGCCGCTGTTTCCCGCCAGCATCATCGACTGCATCATCGAGCCGGCCAGCATGAACTGGAGGAAGCTCTGGACCGGCGGAAAGCCCGGCAGTTCGACCCCGGCGCCGGCGCCGCCGGTCTGGATCGCCAGCAGCAGGGTGGGGAAGACGACGATCGGCGAGATCAGCTGCGGCCGGCGGAAGGTCTGGCGGATCGAGCGCGCCCCCAGCGCCCGCACGACCCGGGCGGTGCTCGCCAGGTCGCTCACGCCGCCTCCGCCTCCTCGGCGTCGCCCTTGCCCTCCTCCTCTTCGAGGTGGTAGCCGGTCTTGGCGACGAAGACGTCGTCGAGGGTGGGGCGGACCAGCTCCAGCGATTCCACCGCGACCCCCGCTTCGTCGAGGGCGATCACGACCCGCGGAATGTCGGCAGCGCCGTTCTCGACCTCGAGCAGGACCCGTTTGCCGTCCTTCGGCGGCAGCAGCTTGCCGAGCTCGGCGCAGGCCCGCTCGGCCTCCGGCACCGCCCCCTCGCCGACCAGCAGCTCGACGTGCGGCCGACCGACTTCGCTCTTCAGCGCCTCCGGCGTCCCTTCGGCGACGATGCGGCCGCTGTCGATGATCCCGACGTGGTCGGCGAGCTGGTCGGCCTCCTCGAGGTACTGGGTGGTGAGGAAGACGGTGGTGCCGTCTTCGTTCAGCGCCCGCACCTCCTCCCAGATCGTCTTCCGGCTGACGGGATCGAGGCCGGTGGTCGGCTCGTCGAGGAAGAGCACGCGCGGTTCGTGGACGAGTGCGGCCGCGAGGTCGAGGCGTCGCTTCATGCCCCCCGAGTAGCCGCCGACGCGGCGGTCGGCGGCGGAGGTGAGGTCGACTCGTTCCAGCAGCGCATCGGCTCGCTCGCGGCCGGCGGCCGGCGGCAGCCCCTGCAGCGTCGCCTGCAGGCGGATCAGCTCCCGGCCGGTCATCAGCGGGTCCAGCGCCGCTTCCTGCAGGGCGACGCCGATCGAGGAGCGAACCTGGCGCGCTTCGTCGACGACGTCGTGGCCGGCGACGCTGGCGCGGCCACCGGTCGGCAGCAGCAAGGTCGTCAGCATCCGCACCGTCGTCGTCTTGCCGGCGCCGTTGGGGCCGAGGAAGCCGTAGATCTCACCCTCGCCGACCGCGAGGTCGATTCCCTGCACCGCCAGCACCTCGCCGAAGGCGCGCTCCAGCTCTTCGACCGCGATCGCCGGCACCGTTAGGCCTCCAGCGCTTCGGCTCCGCGCGCCGGCGGCGGCACCGCGTTGACCCAGCGGCGCTCGTTCGCCCGCTCGATCGCCTCGGCGGCGTCCAGCAGCAGCTCGTCGCGCCCCCAGGCGGCTTGCAGCTGCAGCGCGACCGGCAGGCCCTCCGAAGTGCCGACCGGGACGCTGATCGCCGGGATCCCGGTGAGGTTGGCGAGGGCGCCGCCGCGGACGTTGGCTTCGTCGGCGGTGAGGGTGCCGGAGGGCAGCTCGACGAGCGGCGCCTCCAGCGGCGGCGCCACCGCCGGCACCGTCGGCCAGGCGATCACGTTGACGTCCTCGAAGACGGCGGCGAGGGTGCGGCGGGCCATCGTCCGCACCTGCTGGGACTTGACCGTCGCTATGGCCGGTAACAGCACCCGGTACTTGAGCAGGCCGCGGGCGATCGGGCTCAGCTCGGGATCGAGGTCGTTGAGGCGCTCGGGGGTGACGTCGCCGAGGCTCTCGGTGTTGGCGATCAGCACCGTCGCCAGCGTCGCCGCCGCCAGTTCCGGCAGCTCGATCTCGCGCACCTCGCCGCCGGTAGCCGCGCGCAGGTCCTCGATCGCCGCCTCGCAGGCCTCCCGCACCGCCGGCGCCACGTCCTCGGAGACCTCGCCGCGGATGACGCCGATCCGCAGGCCCTTCGGCTCGTCCTGCCGCAGCTCTTCCCCGAACAGCGCCGAGCCGAGCAGGCGGCAGTCGCCGGCGTCGGCGCAGAGGGGACCGGAGACGATCGTGGTCGAGACCCCGGCCATGTGGTGGCCCTCCATCGCCGAGCGGCCGAAGGTCGGCTTCAGGCCGGTGAGGCCGCAGTAGGCGGCGGGGTAGCGGATCGAGCCGATCCCGTCGGCTCCCACCGCGCCGGCGGTGAGGCGCGCGGCGACGGCGGCCGCGGGGCCGCTCGAGGACCCGCCCGGGCAGCGCTCGGTGTCCCAGGGGTTCCGCGCCGGGCCGTAGACGGAGATGCTGCCGGTGCTGCTGGCGCCGAGCTCGTGCATGTTGCCGACCCCGACGATCACCGCTCCGGCGTCGCGCAGGGCGCGGTAGGGACCGGACTCGCCGGGCGCCGTCGGCGCGAGCATCTCGGCGGCGCCGAAGCGCTGCGCCCGCCAGGGCAGCGGCCACTCGTCCTTGATCACGATCGGGACGCCGTGCAGGGGGCCGTCGGGCGCTGCCTCCAGCATCTCTCGCGAGTGGGCCGGGAAGGTCTCGACGACGGCGTTGAGCGCCGGGTTGCGCTCGGCGATCCGCTCCAGCGTCGCCTCCAGCAGCTCGCCCGGGTCGACCTCACCGGCGGCGATCGCCGCCGCCTGCGCCCGCAGCGAGAGGTCAGGTGCAGCGTTCATCGGGGCGGCGCCTGTGAGAGGTCGGGAGCCGGTTCGTCCGGGACCTCGCTGGTGTCGAGGGCGAGGAGCTCGAGGATCGGCGGCCAGAACGTCTGGTGGGCGGCGCCGATCACCGCCAGCTCGATCTCGTCCGCCTCGATCCCGTAGGCGGCGAGGCCGGCCGGAATGAAGTCGTCTGCGCTGTTCGAGGGCTCCATCTGGCGCCGAACCCTATCTGGCCGCTTGGCCAGGATCGTGCAAACGCCTTCGCAGCGCCGCATTCAGATGTCGTGGAGGGCAGGATTAGCGCCGCAACTGGGGAAGGCACCCCGTGTTGGCTCAATCGATGCGGTTCGCAGAGATCAAATCCACTTCCAGGCGGGGCTGGGCCCTGATCGCCGCCGCCTGCCTGCTCGCGGCCCTGGTGATCGCCACGCCCCGCGCCGCCGATTCGGCGCCTCTGCGGGTGGTCGTCCTCGGCCAGACCTCGGAAACCCCGCCGGCTTCGTGCCCGGGGAAAATCGTCAACAACGTCGAGGTCACGCCCTGCCGAGTCGAGGGCCACGTCACCGGCTTCCAATCGATCGCCGACGGGGTCCCGCGTCCCTACGAGGCGCCCTTCGAAGGCAAGATCGTCGCCTGGTCGATCACCCTCGCCAAGCCCTCGACGGTGGAAACCGACACGACCACCGACGAGGTGGGGTTCTTCAACGACTTCCTCGGCACCCCCTCTCAGGCTCGGATCGGCGTCCTGCGCCCGATCGAGGACAGCAAGCCCCCCAAATACAAACTCGTCCGCCAGAGCCCGATCGAGATCCTCAACCCCTACTTCGGCAGCACCCCCGTCTTCGCCCTCGACCATCCCCTCACGGTTCTCCAGGGCCAGGTCGTCGCCCTCACCATCCCCACCTGGGCGCCGATGTTCGCCTTCAACGTCTCCGCTGACAACACCTGGCGCGGCAGTCGCCTTCCCGAGCACTGCTCATCCAAGGAAGACATCCAGGGCGGCCACCCCCAGCAGGGCGTAGGCAAAATCAAGACCTACGGCTGCTACTACTCCAACGCGCGGCTGCTTTATACGGCGACGTTGGTCAAGAAGCCGTAGCTTCAGCCCATCTGTTCAGGGCCTGAGATCAGGTTTTTGCGTGCGCGATCTCGCGCACGCCCTTTGCAGATTCCTCCGCTGTGCAGGTCTTTTGCGAAGCATCTTTTGAAGAGGCGTGCACGCATACTGTTGATTCCTTGACTGTTGGGATTTGTTTGCGAGTGAATTACTGCGCTCTCGGGGGAACCCGAGGACTCAACAGAAAGGAAATAGAAATGATTCGCAGGTCAAAGGCATTGATTCTCGCATTTCTAGCAATGAGCGCGATAGGGGCCGTTAGCGCTCATAGCGCGGTTGCTGTCCCTGAATTCAATGCAGAAAGCTATCCTGTGACAATACATGGCACAGGAGCAAATATCGGAGAGAAATTCACCACGGAAGCTGGTGCGGTGGAATGCGAAGTAAGTCATTATCATGGTGAAATCTCGGCTCACTATCATTCGACATTCCCGTCAACAGCCACAGTTCATCCGACCTACACAGGGTGCAAAGCGTTTGGCTTCCTGAGCGCTACGGTCACGACGACTGGCTGTGATTACGTGTTCCACGTGACAGAAAAAGTCATAGCGGACTACTACAGAGCACACGTAACCATTGAGTGCGAAGTAGGCAAATCAATTAAAATCACCGCTTCGACCTGTGCTGCTGAAGTCAAACCACAAAGTTTGACAACCGTCGATATCACAAACGACACAGCAGCTACTCCGAAAAAGGACATCACAGTCAAGCCTACAGTGACCGGGATCAAATATACGGTCACCAGCGATGGCTTCCTGTGTCCGTTCGGCGGAACCGGGGAAAAAGCGGGGGGCGAATACTCCACGGCAGAAAACGGCCGCATCACAATCACAGGCCTCCGTGGAACTGAATCGATTGGTATTGAGGTAGCTGGCAGCTGAGGTAGTTGTTGATCAATCAACGGCGCGCGTGAGCTTTCCGCGCGCCGTTGAGTTGCGAGTTCAGGAGCCTACGCGGGTGCTGGTACGGCGACCGTGGAGCCCGCTGGGAGCAAAATAACGAGGGGACTTTTTGGCCCGTGCGCGCTATTGAATTCCTGGAGATTGGAGGGGATTTCCGACGACCTTGGCTAAGGTCACGACCCACGGGAGGCTGAATGGAGAAAACATGTTGACCCGCCAGGGGGGTCGATGTAGGGATTCATCGCTCACATCATTCGTGAGCGTTGGATAACAGGAAAGGAAGAACATGATTCGCAAGTTCAGAGCTCTCGGGCTCGCATTCTTGGCGGTTACGGCCATTGGCGCTGTGGCAGCCCAGGCAGCGCATGCGATCCCACAGTTCACATCATTTCAGTACCCGGCTACGATCGAGGGAACAGCTGAAAAAATCGGTGAGCGCTTTGTGACCGAAGCTGGGTCTGTCGAATGTGAAGTAAGTCACTTCACCGGCTCCCTGGCGGAACCATCGAGCACACTGACGGTGCACCCAACCTACACAGGATGTAAAGCATTTGGATTCTTGAGCGCGACGATAACTACCACCGGGTGTGACTACGTGTTCCATGCGACAGAACGGGTCGAACTACATCGCTATAGGGCCCACGTGGATGTCAAATGTGAAGCAGGAAAAGCCATCACTATCACGGCCTCTACCTGTGCGGCGAAAGTCGAATCTCAGACTGGCCTCACAACTGTCGATTTCACAAATACAACAAATACACCCGCGTCAGCAAATGACGTTGATGTTAAGCCTACAGTTAAAGGTATTACATACACTGTCACGAATGACGGATTCTTGTGTCCGTTCAGCGGCACGGGGTTGAAACACGGTGGCGAATACGTCACCAACGAAGGTGAAACGAACAAAATTACAATTCGTTGCACAGCACCTGCCGGTACGTTCCGGAGTTGCGAAGTATCAGGTGTGTAACCCATTTGCGATGACCGAACCAAACGGCATCGATGGATGAGAGGCATTGACAAGCAGGGGCCGAAATGTCGGCCCCTGCTTGTGTTGGATGGTCTGCCTAGAGTTATCCTGGGAACTATGCTGTTTCTTGACAGGAACTGCAAGGTCCCCTAGGGTTTTGGAACAAGAGGTTCATGTTCAGGGAGGACAAATGAGAGCCGAGTTGAGGCTGGGGCGTTTTGGTAAGTGTGTTTGGATTAGTGTAATCGTCTGGGTTGTAATTGCTTGCAACGCCCTAGGGGATGCGCTTGTTGGGTTGCCGGGATCTGGCGCTGGACAGACCCTGAACCCAACCGGCCTCAGCGTCTTTTCCTCCGACGGTACCCTTTTTGTCGCCGATCGCGGCAACCGCCGGATAGACGTCTTCGCTTCCGATCAATCCTTCGTCAGGGCCTTCGGCTGGGGCGTCGTCGCCTCGGGCCCGGGTGACAAACCTCGCAATGAGATCGAGAAAGTCGAAATCGCCGCCATTGGCGGCAGCTTCACGCTGCTCTTCATTCAGAACAGCGAAGCGACCATCGGCCCCATCAAACAAGAGACGAGTTCGATTTCCTTCGACGCCTCGGCCGCCCAAGTCCAGAGCGCCTTGGAGCTGCTGCCGGCCATCGCCCCCGGCGACGTTGCCGTCAGCGGTTCAGCCGGCGGCCCGTACACGGTCGAATTCATCGGCAGCTACGCCGACACCGACGTGCACGAGCTCGAAGAAGGCTCTGCCTCCGACCTCATCGGCGGCGCCGGGGAGCTGAAAATCACCACCACTCAGCTCGGCGCCAACTACGAGGTCTGCGAGGCCGCTGACGGCGACGTCTGTCGGGCCGGCCAACTGGGCATCATGAGCGGACAGTTGAGTCCGGTCGCGGTGGCGGTCGATCCCGCCACCGGCGACGTCTACGTCTTTGACGGCCTCGAATCCTCTTCCACCGAAGAAGACCCCAACAACCGCGTGCAGAAGTTCACCGCCGAGGGCGAGTTCCTCTACATGCTGGGCGGCGGCGTCAACGTCACCACCGGTGCGGACCTCTGCACCGCCGCCTCGGGTGACGTCTGCGGCCGCGGGGCCAAGGGAACCGGAACGGGGGAGTTCAACGCCGAGAGCAGCTCCCTCGCCGTCGGACCCGGCGGCATCCTCTACGTCAACGACGGCGGTCGGGTGCAGAAATTCACTCCCGCCGGTGCGCCGGCGGGGGAAGTGAGCCTGGTAGGAGCCCGCTCGCGGTTCCTCGCGGTCGACTCGGCGGGCGATATCTATACCGCCGACTCCACCGCGGTCCGCAAATACGACCCCACCGGCAGCGAAATCGACTCGACTCCCGTCTCCAACCTGAACGCGATCGCGCTCGACGAAACCGACGACCTCTACGTCTCGAGTCTCGACAGCGGCCGGTTCGGAATCTCCCGCTACGACTCGGCCGGCAACCCCGAGCTCGTCTTCTACAGCGAATCGGGTTTCGCAGCCACCGCAGTCGCCCCCTACCCGCCAGTGAGCGGAGGCGATGTCTACGCGGTGGAATCGGGCAGAGTCAACCTGATTCCCTTCCCGCCGGCCGGACCCGTCGTCTACCCGGTCGCAGGCATCACCGCCGCCGACCCGATCGGCAACGTCCGCGCCACCTTGAACGCCGAGATCAACCCCGAGGGCAAAGCCACCACCTACCACTTCGAGTACGTCGAGCAGGCGGCCTTCGAAGCCGAAGGCTGGGCCTCCACCGCGGTCAAAGAGACCCCCGAGAGCGCCTCGATCGGCTCCGACTTCCTCCTCCACGAGGTCAGCACCCAGATCGGCTGCGCAGACCCCGACACCGAATCCTCTAGTTGCCTGACGCCGGATACCGCGTATCGCTTCCGAGCGGTGGCATCCAACGCAGACGGCTCGGACCGGGTCGGCCCCGACGCGACCTTCGCGACCAAATCTCATGTTGAATTCAAATACCTCTGGACCACCGGGGTCGGCCTTGACTCCGCCACCCTGCACGCCGAAGCCAACCCGGTCGGCTTCCAGACCACCGGCTACTTCGAGCTGGTCACCGAGGCCCAGTTTGAAGCAACCGAATTCGCCGGCGCGACCAGAATCCCGGCCGGAGCGCCGCTTGACTTCGGCTCCGGCGAAGCCTTCCTCGAGCGCACCGCCGTCGCCGAAAGCCTGCAGCCCGGCACCGCCTACCGCTACCGCCTCGTCGTCGAAAACAACTGCAAACCTCTGGAACCCTCATTCGTCTGCGTCTCCGAGAGCGATCCCGAGCGCTTCGCCACCTTCGCCCCGCCCGAGCCCCTCGGCGGCTGCGCCAACGAAGCCCTGCGTCCCGGCCCCGCCGCCTTCCTGCCCGACTGCCGCGGCTATGAGATGGTCTCGCCGGTTGACAAAGACGGCACCAACGTCGAAGTCGTCTTCAACATCAGCGGCTTCCTCGCCAACCTCGACCAGAGCGCCACCGACGGCCAGGCGATCACCTATTCGGCCTACAAAGCCTTCGCCGACCCCGAGGGGTCCCCTTACTCGTCGCAGTTCATCTCCCGCCGCGGCGCCTCCGGCTGGACCACCGAATCGATCTCCCCGCCTCGCGAAGGCCCCACCCTCTACAACACCGCTGGTCTTGACTATCAGTTCAAGGCCTTCACCGACGACCTTTGCTCGGGCTGGCCGCTGCAGGACACCGCCAAACCGCTGCTCGCCCCCGGCGGGACCCCCGACTACCCCAACCTCTACCGTCGCGTCGGCTGCGGTGCGGGTGCTCCTTTCTATGAAGCATTGACCTCGGTCGAGCCGCCGAACCTTGCGCCGACCATCAACCCGCGCCTGTTCTTCCCAGAACTCCAAGGCTTCTCGGCGGACGGAAGTAGGTCTTTCTTCGTCACCAAGGACAAACTGACCAGCAATGCCCGCAAAAATATCTCCCAAGTCTATGAAGCGAACGGAGGTCAGCTGAAATTAGTTTGTGTGCTGCCGGATGGGACGGTTGGTACCACGGGTTGTTCTTTGGGTACTTCCGTAGGAGCCGGGGATGGCGCGGCGGGTTCTGGCAACGAACGTATCGGCACCCTCACCCATGCGGTATCGGAAGACGGTTCGAAGGTCTTTTGGAGTCTCAGCCCAGATGGGCCTGGGAGGCTCTACGTACGCGTAGATGGCCAGGAGACGATTGCGATCTCAGAATTGGTTTCGCCAGAACCCGCAAAATTCTGGCGGGCTGCCGCCGACGGCTCCAAGGCCATCTTCTCGATTGGAGGCAACCTCTATGAATTCGATTTGCAGGCCAGATCCGCAGACCTGATCGCGGGGGGATCGGTGGGGGTGGCGGGAGCAAGCGATGATGCTTCTCACCTTTATCTCTCGTCCACTCAGGTTCTGGCCCCCGGGGCGACGGCAGGCAAATCAAACCTCTATTTCGCAGAGGGCGGAGACTTCCGCTTCATCGCAACCGGCGCGATCGGCACGGCGCGGGTGACCCCGAGCGGGGAGCAGATCGTTTTCATGTCGAACGGCTCCCTCACCGGCTACGACAACACCGACGCACTTAACAAAGAGGCAGACGCTGAGGTCTTCCTCTACGACGCCGCCGCCGACGGCGGGGCGGGGCAGCTGGTCTGCGTCTCCTGCAACCCGAGCGGGGCGCGACCGGAAGGCGAGAAACTGACCAACAAACTAAGCGGAAGCGTTCAGGCCGCGGGGTGGATCACCCCTCATACCAACCAGCTCTACGCCCCCCGCGTCGTCTCCGACGACGGCACCCGCGTCTACTTCAACAGCTTCGAGTCCCTGGTCTCCAACGACTCAAACGACGCCCAGGACGTCTACCAGTGGCAGGCCGAGGGCCAGGGCAGCTGCACCCAGACCCTCACCACCCACGTCCCCTCCGCGGCGGGCTGCATCAGCCTGGTCTCCTCGGGCGAGAGCCCCGAGGACTCCGAGCTGGTCGACTCCTCGGCCTCCGGAGACGACGTCTTCTTCAAGACCTACTCGAGCCTGGCTCCCTCCGACCCCGGCCTGCTCGACATCTACGACGCCAGGGTCGGCGGCGGCAGCGCCGCCGCGCCGATCCCGCTGCCCGAGTGCCAGGGCGAATCCTGCCTGGGGCCGGTGGTGCCCGGGGCCCCCGGCCCGACTCCCCCCAGCGCCACCTTCGTCGGCCCCGGCAACCAGGCCGCCAAGCCCAAGCCCAAGCGCTGCCCCAAGGGCAAGCACAAGGTCAAACGCAAAGGCAGGACCGTCTGCGTGAAGAACAAGAAGAAGAGCGCCAAGAAGAAGAGCTCCCAGGACAAGAGCCGGAGGGCGGGACGATGAGGGTGCGGCGCAAGACGATCGAGGAGATGCGCCTGTCCGACGGCACAGTCCTGCGCGCAGTCAAGACGACCGAGCTGCGCCTCGACACAGTGGCCCTCGGGCTGTTTGCCCAGCTCCTCGTCCTCGTCTTGGTGGGACTCTTCTCCCCGCCGAGCGCCCAGGCCGCCTTCGGGCTCAAAGACCTCGGGGTCAGCTTCGAAGAGCAGGGCGGAGCCGCGGCGACCGAAGCCGGCACCCACCCCTTCCAGATGACCACCGAGCTGGCCCTGAGCGCCGAAGTCGTGCCCAAAGGCGCGATCGACCCCGTCACCGAAAAACCCGTCAACGGCGAAGTGCCCGAAGGCCAGCTCAAGGACCTCACGGTCGCCCAGATGCCGGGCTTCGTCGGCTCCCAGACCGCGGTGGAGCCCTGCACCCAGGCCGAGTTCACCACCCGCTTTGAAGGCTATGCCTCCTGCCCCGATGAGAGCGCGGTCGGCTTCGCCGCGGTCAAGGCCGAATTCAAAGTCTTCCCCGTCGGCGAGGAAGTCTTCCTGCACCTGCCGATCTACATGCTCGAGGCGACGCCCGGGGTGGCCGCCCGCTTCGGCTTCGTCGCCGCCAACGTGCCGATCACCTTCGACGTCGCCATCAACCAGTCCCCCCCCTACAACCTCATCGCCAGGCTCCGCAACACCTCCCAGGCCCTGCTCGTCTACGGCTCGCAGATCACCCTCTGGGGCAACCCCTCCGATCCCGCCCACGACTCCCTGCGTGGCCAGTGCATCGGCCCCCCGGTCGAACCGACCCCCGAGCCGATCTCCAAATGCTCGGCCGCGGTCGCCCCCGGCGAGGCGCTTTTGACCCTGCCGCGCTCCTGCAGGGGGCCGCTCGCCACCACCTTTGCGGCCACCTCCTGGCAGGGGGACTCAGACCAGGGCACCGCCACCACCGCGGCGATCGAGAATTGCGGGACGCTCGCCTTCTCCCCCGAGGCCGCCGCCGCCCCGACCACCGCCCAGGCCACCTCGGCCTCGGGCCTTGACTTCGGGGTCTCGGTCGAGGACCCGGGCCTCACCGACCCCGGGGGACGCGCCGAGGCCGACATCGCGGCGGTCGAGGTGATCCTGCCCGAAGGCATGACCGCCAACCCCTCGGCCGCCGAAGGCCAGGGCGTGTGCACCGCGGCCCAGCTCGCCGCCGTCTCCCCGCAGAGCCCCGGCTGCCCCGCCGAGTCCAAGCTCGGCAGCGCCGAGATCGTCTCGCCGCTGCTAGACGAGCCCCTGCAGGGCATCCTCTACCTGGCCGAGCCCTACCAGAACCCCTTCGCCAGCCTGCTCGCCACCTACCTGGTGATCAGAAACGAGAAGTTCGGGATCGCGATCACCCAGGCCGGCAGGATCACCCCCGACCCCCTCACCGGTCGCCTCACCACCAGCTTCACCGAGATCCCCGAGCTGCCCTTCTCCGATCTGCGCGTCAGCTTCCGCTCCGGCCCCCGCGCCCCGTTGGTGACCCCGCCCCGCTGCGCCACCTACTCCACCCGCACCCTCTTCACCCCCTCCTCGGGCAACCCGCCCCTGCCCTTCGACTCCTCCTTTGCGATCTCCCAGGGCCCCGGCGCCGGGCCCTGCCCGACCGCGGATCCATTCTCCCCCGGCTTCCTCGCCGGCTCGCTCTCCAACCAGGCCGGCGCCTACGCCCCCTTCTACCTGCGCCTCACCCGCTCAGATGCCGACCAGCAGATCACCCGCGTGGACGCCGTCCTGCCCCCGGGCGTGGTCGGCAGGATCGCCGGCCTCGGGCGCTGCACCGACGCCGCCCTGGCCGCGGCTAAGACCAGGGCCGGAAAAGCCGAGCTCGCCGCCCCCAGCTGCCCGGCGGGATCGCGGATCGGCAGCCTGGTGGCGCGGGCGGGGGTCGGTGAGGTCCTCACCACCGCCACCGGCTCCCTCCACCTCGCCGGTCCCTATGCCGGGGCCCCGCTCTCGATCGCCGCGGTGGTGCCGGCGGTGGCCGGTCCCTTCGACCTCGGCACCGTGGTCGTGCGCCAGGCCCTCGACCTCGACCCCGACACCGCCGAGGTCGTGGTCCGCGGCTCGCCCACCGATCCGATCCCGACGATCCTGGCGGGCATCCCCCTGCGCCTGCGCGACCTGCAGATCTACGTCGATCGCCCCAACTTCACCCTCAACCCGACCAGCTGCGAAGTCCTGGGGGCCAGGGCCACCCTCTTCGGCTCCGAGGGCGCCACCGCCACCCCCACCCAGCGCTACCAGGCAACCGGCTGCGGGGCCCTGGGCTTCAAGCCGAAGCTGAAGATCGCCCTCAAGGGTGGCACCAAGCGCGCCGCCCACCCGGCCCTGCACTCGGTCCTGGTCCCCCGCAAGGGCGACGCCAACATCGGCAAGGCGGTGGTCACCCTGCCCCCGACCACCTTCATCGACCCGACCAGGATCTCCAACCCCTGCACCCGGGTGCAGTTCGACGCCAACGCCTGCCCCAAGTCCTCGATCCTCGGCAAGGCCAGGGCGATCACCCCGCTGCTCGACAAACCCCTCGAAGGCCCGGTCTACTTCCGCTCCAACGGCGGCGAGCGAAAGCTCCCCGACATCGTCGCCGACCTCAAGGGCCAGTTCCGCATCGTCCTGGTCGGCTTCATCGACTCCAAGAACGGCGGCCTCAGAACCCGCTTCCTCAACGTCCCCGACGCCCCGGTGACCAAGTTCACCCTCGACCTCAAGGGCGGCAAGAAGGGCCTTTTGCAAAACAGCGCCAACCTCTGCACCAAGACCCGCCGGGTGCGCCTGGCGCTGACCGGCCAGAACGGCCGGCGCTATGACACCAGCCCGCCGGTGGGGACGAGCTGCAAGGGGAAGCCAGGCAAGGGCTAAGCACCGCAGTCATTTCCGGACAAGTGCGGAAAGGTAGGGCCCCCAGAAAAATGCCCGCGCGGTTTTGGCGGGTTTGGTTTTTGGACACCCTTCTATTTGCAGGATCTTCTTGATTTGCCGCCCCTTAGCCGACTCGGGAAATGGTCTATCAATCGGAAATAGTTGACTGATTGGGCTCACAAACCCTATGAATCCCAGCGCCGGCATCCAAGCCGGCCAACGTCAAATCAGACGAAAGGGAATTCACAATGATTCGTAAGTTCAAGGCCCTCGGGCTGGCCCTCGTCGCCGTTCTGGCGATGAGCGTGGTCGTGGCCTCGGCTGCGCAGGCGGCTCCGAAAGTCACAATCACCGCTGGCGCGACGGTGAGCGCCCACGCCACAGGTGTGGAAATCGGCGAGGAATTCAAAATCGACGGCGTCGGGGTCACCTGCAAAGTAAGCCACTACACCAGCACTGTGGAAAATAACGGCGAAACAATTAGGGTCACACCGACCTACACAGAATGCAAAGTCGGGGAAGCGATTCCGGCCGTCATCACCACGCATGAATGTCATTATCTGTTCCATCTGACAGAAAAAGTGGCGGAAAACGTTTTCAAAGCGCACGCTGACGTCGAGTGCACAAACAGTAAAAAAATTACAATCGTCTCGACGAACCCCAAATGCATCATGGAAGTCGGTTCGCAGACCAATCTGACAACGGGTGAAATCACCAACAACGCAGCCAAAACCGATGTGGAAATCAAACCGAATGTCACCGGCATCACCGGAACCGTCGTCGAAGACGGCTTCCTCTGCCCCTTCACCAGCACGGGCGTGAAGACCGGCGGCACCTACAAAACCGAAAAACCCCTCACAGCTACAGCCGCGAGTGGCACCATCCAGATCTCGGGCTCGTAGTTCGGGCTCACCTGACGGATACATGCAGTATGGCGGAGGGCCGACCTTGGCCCTCCGCCATTTTGGATTGCCATTCCAGGGATCGTTTCTTGACAGGAACCAGTGAGTTCCATAAAGTTCGCTCTAGGGACAAGTTTCAGGCAGGGGAAAAGAAAAGGGGATCTTCTGGCTTCGCTACGGAGTGTCGTTCGTATGGTGGGTCGAGTGGGCTGTCTGGGTCTCATTTTGCTGGCGCTCACCCCTTCATTGGCCCAAGCCGACAAAGCCATCTCGATTCCCGGCTCTGGGGCCGGCCAGACCCAGGAAGCGACCGGTCTTGGCACCGATGAATCCAGTGGGACCCTCTTCGTCGCCGATCACGGCAACCGCCGCGTCGACGTCTTCGGCTCCTCCGGCGCCTTCGTCAGAGCCTTCGGTTGGGGAGTCGTCACCTCGGGGCCAGGGAACGATCCCCGCAACGAGACCGAGGTAATCGAAGTCGACGCCACCGGCGGCACCTTTGCGCTGCTCTTCGTCCAGAACAGCGAAGTGACGATCGGCAACATCAAGCAGGAAACGATTCCAATTCCCTTCAACGCCTCCGCCGACCAGGTCCGGAGCGCCCTGGAGTCGATGCAGGCGATCGCCCCCGGTGACGTCGCGGTCACTGGCCCCGCCGGCGGTCCCTGGACGGTCGAATTCACCGGCAACTACGCCGATACCGACGTCCACCAGCTCGAAAAGGGAGCTGGCTCCGACCTCACCGGCGGCGCCGCGGAGCTGAAAGTCACCACCACCCAGGTCGGCGCCAACTACGAGGTCTGTGAGGCAGCCGACGGCGATGTCTGCCGCACCGGCCAGCGCGGCCTCCTGACCGGGCAGCTGAACCCCGCTTCGGTCGCCACTGACCCCGCCACCGGCGACGTCTACGTCTTCGACGGCCTCGAAACCTCGAGCCACAACGAACTCCCCCCCAGCAACCGCGTGCAGAAGTTCACCGCCGAGGGCGAGTTCCTCTACATGCTGGGCGGCGGCGTCAACGTCACCACCGGTGCCGACCTCTGCACCGCCGCCTCCGGCGACGTCTGCGGCCGCGGTGCCAAAGGGACCGCGGCCGGAGAATTCAACGCCGAACGCAGCTCGCTGGACGTCGGTCCCGGCGGAGTCCTCTACGTCAACGACGGCGGTCGGGTGCAGAAATTCACGTCGGCTGGAGCGCCGGCGGGCGAAGTGACTCTTGCGGAAGCCGAATCGCGCCAGCTGGCGCTCGACTCGGCGGGGAACATCTTCGCCGTCGCCAACCAGGCAGAGGTGCGCAAATACGACCCGAGCGGGACCCTGCTGAGCACGATCAGCGCGACCTTTACGACCGCGATAGCAATCGATCCCGCCGACGAGCTCTATGTGACCGACCGCGGCAGCGGCCGCGCAGGGGTCTCCCGCTACGACTCCGCCGGCAACCTCGAGCTCGTCTTCTACAGCCTGGGCAGCTCGCTGGCCAGCGGACCTTCCCCCGCGATCGCCCCTGGCCCCTCCGGCGCTTACCTGGTCGAGGGGGGAGCGGTCAACCTGATTCCCTTCCCGCCGGCCGGACCCGTCGTCTACCCGGTCGCAGGCGCCACCCTCGCCGACCCGATCGGCAACGTCCGCGCCACCTTGAACGCCGAGATCAACCCCGAGGGCAAAGCCACCACCTACCACTTCGAGTACGTCGAGCAGGCCGCCTTCGAAGCCGAAGGCTGGGCGAGCACGGCGGTCAAAGAGACCCCCGAGAGCGCCTCGATCGGCTCCGACTTCATCCTCCACGAGGTCAGCACCCAGATCGGCTGCGCAGACCCCGACACCGAAACGGCCAAATGCCTCACCCCCTCAACCAGATACCGCTTCCGTGCCGTCGCCTCCAACGCCGACGGCTCTGATCGCCCCGGCCCCGACGCCACCTTCACGACCAAGGACCCGGTCGAATTCAAAGACCTCTGGTCAACCGGGGTCGGCCTTGACACCGCCACCCTGCACGGCGAAGCCAACCCGGTCGGCTTCGCCACCACCGGCTACTTCGAGCTGGTCACCGAGGCGGCCTTCGAAGCCACCGAATTCGCCGGCGCGACCAAAGTCCCGGCCGGCGCCCCCTTGGACTTCGGCTCCGGCGAAGCCTTCCTCGAGCGCACCGCGGTGGCCGCAGGCCTGCAGCCCGGCACCGCCTACCGCTACCGCCTGGTCGCCGAAAACAACTGCAAACCCCTCGAACCCACTGTCGTCTGCGTCTCTGAGAGCGACCCCGAGCGCTTCGCCACCTTCGCCCCGCCCGAGCCCCTCAGCGGCTGCGCCAACGAAGCCCTGCGTCCCGGCCCCGCCGCCTTCCTGCCCGACTGCCGTGGCTATGAGATGGTCTCGCCGGTCGACAAAAACGGCTCCAGCGTCGAAGTCCTATATACCTTCATCAACTACCTGGCCGCCTTCGACCAGAGCGCCAGCGACGGCCAGAGCCTCACCTACTCGGCCTACACCTCCTTCGCCGACCCCGAGGGCGCCCCCTACTCCTCCCAGTACCTCTCCCGCCGCATCAACGACGAAGGGGAATGGTCGGCGGAATCGATCTCCCCGCCGCGGGAAGGCCCGATGATCATCATCGGCGACGCGCTCGACTTCCAGTTCAAGGCCTTCACCGAGGATCTCTGCCAGGGCTGGGTGCGCCAGGACACGGCGAAACCGCTGCTGGGGCCGGGGGCGATCGAAGGGCAGGAAAACATCTACCGGCGCGACAACTGCGAGCCGGGGGCGGGGGAGTATGAGGCGATCAGCCGCGACCCCGAGGGGCTGCTTGTGTCCAAACCCAGCGATTTCAGGCCGCAGATGGAAGGGATCTCCGCGGACGGCAGCCTGGCGGTGTTCAGCGCGCTGGGGAAACTGGACGCCCGATGCCAGGGGCGGGAAAACCCAGGCCTACGAAGCAAGCGGGGGAGAGCCGCGGCTGGTCTGCATCCTGCCCGGGGGCAAAGCGAGCAGCGAGGGCTGTCACCTGGGCAGCGGCCCCTCTCCTTCCAACTGGGAACGGGAAAAGAACCTCGTCAACGCGGTCTCCGAGGACGGCTCCCACGTCTTCTGGAGCACCGCGGAAACGAACAGGCTCTACGTGAGGATCGGCGGCAGCGAAACCGTGGCGGTCTCCGAAGCGGTGGGCAGCGGACCGGCCTTCTTCTGGGGGGCAGCCGCGGACGGCTCGAAGGCGATCTTCGCGATCAACAACAGCCTCTATGAATTCGACGTGGCGACGAAAACCGCGACCCAGCTGGCCGGCCAGGTGCAGGGGGTGGCGGGGATGAGCGAGGACGCCTCGCGGATCTACTTCGTCTCCAATGAAGCCCTGGCGGCGGGGGCGGAGGAGGGGGGCTCCAACCTCTACCTGCGCGAGGGAGGGGAGGAGCGGTTCGTCACGGCGCTGCCCGACGCCGCGCTGCTGATCAGCCCCGTCTCGCAGGCACCGTTCAGGCGCAGCGCCCGGGTCACCCCGGACGGGGAGCAGATCGTCTTCATGTCGAGCGGCTCGCTGAGCGGCTATGACAACACCGACGCGGCCTCAGGCAAAGCCGACCAGGAGGTCTTCCTCTACGACACGAGCGCCAAAGGGGGGGCGGGGGAGCTCCTCTGCGTCTCCTGCAACCCGAGCGGGTCGCGGCCGCAGGGGCGGAGAATCAGCATCAACGGGAGCGAGCCCTGGGTCGCGGCGACGATCCCGACCTGGACCAGCCAGATCCATGCGACCCGGGTGATCTCCGAGGACGGCAGCCGGGTCTTCTTCAACAGCTACGACTCCCTCTCCCCCCGCGACGTCAACGGCAAAGCCGACGTCTACCAGTGGCAGCGCCCGGGAGCCGGCAGCTGCGATGAGGCCGACGCCACCTACTTCGCCGCGGCGGCGGGCTGCGTCGATCTGATCTCCACCGGCACCAACCCCGAGGACTCCGTATACGTCGACTCCTCGGCCAGCGGCGCCGACGTCTTCTTCAAGACCTACGAGAGCCTCGTCGACAAGGACCCCGACCTCTTCGACGTCTACGACGCCCGCATCTCCGGCGGCACCCCTGCGACGATCCCGCCGGTGATCTGCGACCCCGAAGGAATCACCGGCCCGCCCTGTCAGAGCCCAGGCCCCGCGCCGGGGGCCCTGGCCCCAGCCTCGGAGCTTCCCTCCGCCGGCAACCCGCCACCGAAGGGCAAAGCACCGAAGAAATGCCCCAAGGGCAAGCACAAGGTCAAACGCAAAGGCAAGGTCGTCTGCGCCAAGAACAAGTCGAAGGGCAAAGCCAAGAAGAGCGGGAGGGCAGGACGATGAGGCTGCGCGTGTTCGTCGAGCTTCGCCTCCCCGGAGCACCGGGGGAATGGGCCCTCGGCGTGCTGATGGCCGCCCTGCTGTCCCTGCTGGTAATCATGCCGCCGGCGATGGCCGACTTCGGCTTCAAAGAAGTGGGCGTCCAGTTCGAAAACGAAGACGGCTCGCCGGCGACCAAGGCCGGCACTCATCCCTTCGCGATCACCACCACCCTGCTGTTGAACTCCGAAGTGGTTCCCGACGGGGCCGAAGACGAAGCAGGGAAAAAAATCGACGGAGAAGTGCCCGAAGGCCAGCTCAAGGATCTGACCGTCACCCAGCTTCCCGGCTTCATCGGCGACCAGAACGCGATCGAGCCATGTCCCCGCACCCTCTTCATCAAAACTGAATCAGGCTACAACCAGTGCTCTGACGCCTCGGCGGTCGGATTTGCCGAGGTCAAGGCCGAATTCTCGGTCTTCCCGGTCGGCAACGAATCCTACCTCCACACCCCCGTCTACCTGCTCGAGGCACCTCCCGGCGTGGCCGCCCGCTTCGGCTTCATCGCCGTCACCGAGCCGATCGCCTTCGACGTCGTGATCAACCAGTCCCCCCCCTACAACCTCGTCGTCAAGGTCCGCAACACTCCCCAGCCGCTGCTCGTCTACGGCGCAAAAGTGACCCTCTGGGGCAATCCGGCCGATGAGGCCCACGACCCCTGGCGCGGCCACTGCATCGGCTCGCCGGCCGGCCCGACCCTGGAGCCGTTCTCCAACGGCCTCTGCCCGGTCACCACCTCCGAAGAACCGCTGATCACCCTGCCCCGCAGCTGCCAGGGCCCGCAGTCGACCCTCTTCCAGGCAACTTCCTGGACGGGGGACAGCGACGACGCGACCGCCACCAGCCCGGCGACCACCGACTGCAACCTGCTCACCTTCGACCCCCGGCTCGCCTCAGCCCAGCCGACCACCACGCAGGCCACCAGCGCCTCGGGGATCGACGTCGGGATCGAGGTCGAGGACCCGGGGCTGACCGAAGCCGACGGCACCGCCCAGTCCGACATCCGCTCGGTCCGCCTCACTCTGCCCGAGGGCGTGACCGCCAACCCCTCCGCGGCCGAAGGCCAGGGCGTCTGCAGCCCGGCCCAGTACGCGGCCGCCAATCTCGAGGATCCGCTCTCGGGCTGCCCGGAGAGCTCCAAGCTCGGCACGGTCGAGATCGAGACCCCGCTGCTGGGCGAAGCGGTCAACGGCTCGGTCTACCTCGCCGAGCCCAGGAACAACCCCTTCAACTCCCTCCTCGCCGCCTACATGGTGATCCGCAACCCGAAGGTCGGCCTGCTGATCAAACAGGCCGGCAAGATCGACGCCGACCCGAAAACCGGCCAGCTCACCTCGAGCTTCGAGGAGATCCCCCAACTGCCCTTCTCCAAGCTCGACGTCCACTTCCGCGCTGGCCCCCGGGCGCCCTTGGCCACCCCGCCGCGCTGCGGCACCTACCAGGCGACCAGCCTGATGGCTCCCTGGTCGGGCGGGGCGGCGGCGACCCCGAGCGCCTCCTTTGCGATCGCCTCGGGTCCGGGCGGAGGACCCTGCCCGGCAGGAGCCCTGCCCTTCGGCCCGGCCCTGCCCGCCGCCGGCACCCTCACCCCGACCGCCGGGGCCTTCTCGCCCTTCTACCTGCGCCTGACCCGCTCTGATGCAGATCAGGAGATCACCCGCCTCGACGCGCTGCTGCCCAAGGGCCTGGTCGGCAAGATCGCCGGCGTGGAGCGCTGCACCGACGCCGCCCTGGCCGCGGCGAAGGTGAAGGCCGGAAAAACCGAGCTCGCCGCCCCCAGCTGCCCGGCGGGATCGCGGGTCGGTTCGGTCCTGGCCGGAGCGGGGGTGGGGGATGCCCTCACCTACGTCGGCGGCCAGATCTACCTCGCCGGCCCCTACGGCTCCTCACCGCTTTCGGTCGCCGTCATCACCCCCGCGGTGGCCGGCCCCTTCGACCTCGGCACCGTGGTCGTGCGCACCGGCCTGAACCTCGACCCGATCACCGGCGAGGTCAAGGTCGACGGCTCCCTGGATCAGATCCCCCGCTTCCTCGAGGGGATCCCGCTGAAGCTGCGCGACCTGCGCGTCTTCTTGGACCGCCCCAACTTCATGCTGAACGCGACCAGCTGCGAACCGAAGCAGATCGCCGCCACCCTCTCGGGCTCTGAGGGCGCCACCGCCACCCCCACCCAGCGCTACCAGGCAACCGGCTGCGGGTCCCTGGGCTTCAAGCCGAAGCTGAAGATCGCCCTCAAAGGCGGCACCAAGCGCGCCGCCCACCCGGCCCTGCACTCGGTCCTGGTCCCCCGCAAGGGCGACGCCAACATCGGCAAGGCGGTGGTCACCCTGCCCCCGACCACCTTCATCGACCCGACCAGGATCTCCAACCCCTGCACCCGGGTGCAGTTCGACGCCAACGCCTGTCCCAAGTCCTCGATCCTCGGCAAGGCCAAGGCGATCACCCCGCTGCTCGACAAACCCCTCGAAGGCCCGGTCTACTTCCGCTCCAACGGCGGCGAGCGAAAGCTCCCCGACATCGTCGCCGACCTCAAAGGCCAGTTCCGCATCGTCCTGGTCGGCTTCATCGACTCCAAGAACGGCGGCCTCAGAACCCGCTTCCTAAGCGTCCCCGACGCCCCGGTGACCAAGTTCACCCTCGACCTCAAGGGCGGCAAGAAGGGCCTGCTCCAAAACAGCGCCAACCTCTGCACCAAGACCCGCCGGGTGAAGCTGCAGTTGACCGGCCAGAACGGGCGGCGCTACGACACCAGCCCGCCGGTGGGGACCAGTTGCAAGGGGAAGCCAGGCAAGGGCTAAGCACCGCAGTCATTTCCGGACAAGTGCGGAAAGGTAGGGCCCCCAGAAAAGCGCTTGCGCGGTTTTGGCGCGTTCGATTTTTGGACACCCTTCTATTTGCAGGCTTTTCTTGATTTGCCGCCCCTCAGCCGACTCGGGAAATGGTCTATCAATCGGAAATAGTTGACTGATTGGCCTCACAAACCCTATGAATCCCAGCGCCGGCATCCAAGCCGGCCAACGTCAAATCAGACGAAAGGGAATTCACAATGATTCGTAAGTTCAAGGCCCTCGGGCTGGCCCTCGTCGCCGTTCTGGCGATGAGCGTGGTCGTCGCCTCAGCTGCGCAGGCGGCTCCGGTCGTTACAACGACCGGCTCCACCAGCGTCCACGCCACAGGCGAAAAAATCGGTGAGCAGTTCACCATCGACGGCGTCACCGTCACCTGTGAAGTCAGCCATTACACCGGCACCGCGACTAACGGCTCCTCGACACTCAGAGTGACACCGACCTACACAGGATGCAAAGTCGGGGAAGCGATTCCGGCCACGATCACCACCCATTCATGCCATTACCTGTTCCATCTGACCAAAAAAGACGCCGGAGCGCCTACCCCCTACACATCGACCGTCAACGTCGAATGCACAGAAAAACCGATCACAATCGCCTCGACGAACCCCGAATGCTTTATGGAAGTCAAATCGCAGACGGGTCTCGGTACGGTTACGGCCACCAACGGCGCGACCGACGTGAACATCACGCCGAATGTCAGCGGTATCAAAGGCACCGTCACCAAAGACGGCTTCCTCTGTCCCTTCAGCAGTGTGGGCGAAAAGACCGGTGGCACCTACAAAACCACCAGTCCCATCACAGCTACAACCGCAAGCGGCTCCATCCAGGTCTCAGGCGAATAGCCAGATACCACGTTTACAGTGCTGGACGGAGGGCCGGGATTTCCCGGCCCTCCGTTTTGACTCGCAGAGTTCTTGACAAGAACTCTAAAGTTCCATAAGGTCAGCCTCCAAGGGGTGGGCCCAACAAGGTGGGACCCAGCAAAGGGAAGGGGAACGGTGAATCTTCAAGGCTCGCGACGGAGAATCCTCTGTCTGGTGGCTTTTTCGTGCTTGGGGCTGTGTCTGTTTCTAACGGCTTTGCCTACGACCCTGGCGAAGGCCGATGAGGTCATCTCGACTCCCGGCCCCGAGGCCAGCCAGACCCAGGAAGCGACCGGTCTTGGCACCGATGAATCCGACGGTACCCTCTTCGTAGCCGACCGCGGTAACCGCCGCATCGACGTCTTCGGCTCTTCTGGTGCCTTCGTCAGGGCCTTCGGCTGGGGCGTGGTGGCCTCGGGCCCGGGCGACAAACCGCGTAACGAGATCCAGAAAGTCGAAGTCGCCGCCACCGGTGGAACTTTCAACCTCCGTTTTATCCATAACGTTTTTAGCGTGGTAGGCGCCACAGAAACGATTCAGCTTCCCTTTGACGCAAGCGCGGGGGCCGTGCAGTCGGCGCTTACGACGCTGTTCGGCTTCGACCCCGGCGATGTCGCGGTCACCGGCCCTGCCGGAGGCCCCTACACGGTCGAATTCGCCGGCGACTACGCCGACGCCGACGTGCACGAGCTCGAAGAAGGCTCCGCCTCCGACCTCAGCGGCAGCGCCGCTGAGGTCAAAATTTCCACCACCCAGATGGGCGCCAACTACGAGGTCTGTGAGGCCGTCGACGGCGACGTCTGCCGTGCCGGTCAGCGCGGCAGCACCCAGCCCGGCCAGCTGAACCCGATCGCGGTCGCCGCCGACCCCGCCACCGGCGACGTCTACGTCTTCGACGGGCTCGAATCCTCTTCCACCGAAGAAGACCCCAGCAACCGCGTGCAGAAGTTCACCGCCGAGGGCGAGTTCCTCTACATGCTGGGCGGCGGCGTCAACGTCACCACCGGTGCGGACCTCTGCACCGCCGCCTCCGGCGACGTCTGCGGCCGCGGTGCCAAAGGGACCGCGGCCGGAGAATTCAACGCCGAACGCAGCTCGCTGGACGTCGGTCCCGGCGGAGTCCTCTACGTCAACGACGGCGGTCGGGTGCAGAAATTCACGTCGGCTGGAGCGCCGGCGGGCGAAGTGACTCTTGCGGAAGCCGAATCGCGCCAGCTGGCGCTCGACTCGGCGGGGAACATCTTCGCCGTCGCCAACCAGGCAGAGGTGCGCAAATACGACCCGAGCGGGACCCTGCTGAGCACGATCAGCGCGACCTTTACGACCGCGATAGCAATCGATCCCGCCGACGAGCTCTATGTGACCGACCGCGGCAGCGGCCGCGCAGGGGTCTCCCGCTACGACTCCGCCGGCAACCTCGAGCTCGTCTTCTACAGCCTGGGCAGCTCGCTGGCCAGCGGACCTTCCCCCGCGATCGCCCCTGGCCCCTCCGGCGCTTACCTGGTCGAGGGGGGAGCGGTCAACCTGATTCCCTTCCCGCCGGCCGGACCCGTCGTCTACCCGGTCGCAGGCGCCACCCTCGCCGACCCGATCGGCAACGTCCGCGCCACCTTGAACGCCGAGATCAACCCCGAGGGCAAAGCCACCACCTACCACTTCGAGTACGTCGAGCAGGCCGCCTTCGAAGCCGAAGGCTGGGCGAGCACGGCGGTCAAAGAGACCCCCGAGAGCGCCTCGATCGGCTCCGACTTCATCCTCCACGAGGTCAGCACCCAGATCGGCTGCGCAGACCCCGACACCGAAACGGCCAAAT
>CAWHSU010000004.1:0-88622 GCA_963832085.1 uncultured Actinomycetes bacterium
AAAGTCTCGGTGAAGATGCCGAGTACCCGCAGCTAGACGGAAAGACCCCGTGAACCTTTACTGCAACTTGATATTGGAGTCTGGGGTATCTCGCTCAGGATAGGTGGGAGACTATGAACCAGTGGCTTTGGCCGCTGGGGAGTCACCCTTGAGATACCACCCTTGGTGCTCTGGGCTTCTAACACCGCGCCGTGATCCGGGCGGTGAACAGTGTCAGGTGGGCAGTTTGACTGGGGCGGTCGCCTCCTAAAGAGTAACGGAGGCGCCCAAAGGTTCCCTCAGCACGGTTGGAAATCGTGCGTAGAGTGTAAAGGCAATAAGGGAGCTTGACTGCGAGACCGACGGGTCGAGCAGGAACGAAAGTTGGGCTTAGTGATCCGGCGGTAGCAAGTGGAAGCGCCGTCGCTCAACGGATAAAAGGTACTCCGGGGATAACAGGCTTATCGGTTCCAAGAGTCCACATCGACGAACCGGTTTGGCACCTCGATGTCGGCTCGTCGCATCCTGGGGCTGGAGTAGGTCCCAAGGGTTGGGCTGTTCGCCCATTAAAGCGGTACGCGAGCTGGGTTCAGAACGTCGTGAGACAGTTCGGTCCCTATCTGCTGTGGGCGTTGGAGAGTTGAGAGGAGTCATCCCTAGTACGAGAGGACCGGGATGAACATGCCTCTGGTGTATCTGTTGTCCTGCCAAGGGCATCGCAGATTAGCTACGCATGGAACGGATAACCGCTGAAAGCATCTAAGCGGGAAGCCGTCCTCGAGATAAGCTCTCCCATCCCCTTGAGGGAGTAAGACCCCTGGTAGACCACCAGGTTGATAGGCCGGCGGTGGAAGCGCAGCAATGCGCGTAGCCGACCGGTACTAATGGGTCGAGGGCTTGACGGATATTTATTACTTACCCATTGCGGCCTTGTGCGGTTTTCAAGCTCCACCGGGCGTTGCGTCTCGCAAAATTCCGGTGGCGCATAGCGAAAGGGAGACACCTCTTCCCATTCCGAACAGAGCAGTTAAGCCTTTCAGCGCCGATGGTACTTGGGGGGCAACCCCCTGGGAGAGTAGGTCGCCGCCGGTTCTTCTTTTAGCGGTCCGCGCCAGGGAATGGCGCGGGCTGCGGCGCCCGATAGGCGGCGCATCACGTCCTCGTCGGCCGGCTTGCGTAGCGCTGCTACGCGGCGCCGCTCGCCGGCGACGGATCGCTTGCTTCTCGAACGCCTCGCTACCGCGCGATATCCAGGCGCGGACCGCGGGAGCGGCTGCGGAACAACCCAGATTCCTCCAGGAGGCTGCAGTTCTCGCTGCGCGCAATCGCTCGCGTGGCACGGCGTGGGGCGGGGGTCGAAGGTGCCCCACAACCCTGGCGAGTTCTCCCAACGGGCTCTAGCCCGTACTCGCCGAGGGTTGCGAAGTCGATCAGAAGATCGGCGGCGTCGGTCAGCCGGTTGGTGATGTTGGTCTTTGAATCGAACATTAGTTCGTACAAGATAGGACCCCCCTCGGACGGCATGTCGGTTCTGCAAGGGGGGTTGCAGGTGGCTTTCAGATACCCCTCATATGCAGGGGGAAACCGGGTGGGCATGCCGCAGCGCTACTGGTCGCCAGTAGCGCTGCGAACCCCAGAAGCGCGTTTCATGGACGTCTTGCCGGAGCTCTGCTGTGGCTGCTGGCCACGCTCCGTGACGTCCGACACAGAAGATCTTATGCCTTTCCTGGTTTCCTCCGCAAACTCCCGGATCAACTGCGCCGTCTGTTTCGGGGTCTCGACGTTTGGGGAGTGGCCAGCGCCGGCGATCAGGTGGGTCTCGGCCCCGGGCACGCCGCCTGCGTATTGATCCAAGGCCCGCTGGGGATCGTCGATGATCTGCTCCTCGGCGCCCATCAGGACCATCAGCGGCTTGCCCGTCGCCTTCATCCGCTGCTCCAGCGGCTTCTCCTCGAGGAAGTCCTCGTTTCCGCCCGGGGAGTCGTCGTAGGCCGTATAGGTCATCCGCTTGACGTCCTCGACGAAGGCGTCGGGAACCTCGAAGTCGGGGGCGAAGGCCACCTGGAGGCCGTCTCGGACCGAGAAATCCGGCTTGATTCTCCAGAGCGCCTGGCCGAGCACCGGCTGGAAGGCCAACCCGGCGATGAAGCCGAGGTCACCGTAGGAGTTGTCGGGCGGCATGTCGATGATCACCAGGCGATCGACGAGCTCGGGACTCTGCTCGGTCAGCGCGACGCCTACTGACCCGCCCAGGGAGTGACCGACGACGGTTGCCCGGGTGACGCCGAGCCGTTCAAGTGCGTCGGCGACGGCTTTTGCCTGGTTCTGCGGCGTATAGCCGGAGGCGGGCTTTTCCGAGCCGCCGTGACCGAGCAGGTCAACGGTGATCACGCGGTGATCGCGCTCAATCGTGGGCACGACCCCGTCCCACCAGTTCATCGCGCAGCTGAAGCAGTGGATCAGCACGACCGGGGGCGCTCTCCGTGGCCCCGCTTCGGCGACCTGTATCTCTCCCGCCGGCAGGTCGAGGATCCGGCCGTTTGGAGCCGTGACCTCGGCGTCCCCGGTTTCGCCATCGACCCAGAGAGCGTTGACGATCAGCAGCGCGAACAGCGCCAGGACCAAACCAATGCCCATCTTCAGCCGTCGTCCCATGGCGGTCGTTACCCTAGCCGGGAGATGGAGAAGTTTGTGATCCAGGGCGGCGTCCCCCTCTCCGGGGAAGTGACCGTCGCCGGCAACAAGAACGCGGCCCTGCCGATTCTCGCCGCCTGCCTGCTGACCGAGGAGGAGGTGCTGCTGCACCGGGTGCCGCGGATTCGCGACACCGAGGCCCAGATCGCCCTGCTCGAGCAGCTCGGGGTCGAGGTCGCCTGGGTGGCCGACAACAGCCTCCGCCTCTGCGCCCGCGACGTCACCGCTCCCACCGTCGACGAGGAGCTCTCGGGGAAGATCCGAGCCTCATTCCTGTTGGCCGGGCCGCTGCTGGCCCGCTTCGGCGAGGCGAGGATGCCGCCGCCGGGCGGCGACTTCATCGGCCGCCGCCGGCTTGATGCCCACCTCGACGCCTTCAAGGACCTGGGAGCGAGGGTCAACGGCAGTCGCTGGATCGAGCTCAGCGCGCCCAACGGGCTGAAGGCGTGCGAGATCTTCATGGACGAGCCCTCGGTGATGGGAACCGAGAACGCCTTGATGGCGGCGGCCCTCTGTCCCGGCCCGACCCAGATCTCCAACGCCGCCTGCGAGCCCCACGTTCAGGATCTGGCGCGGTTGCTGGCGAAGATGGGGGCGCAGGTGGAGGGCATCGGCTCCAACGTGATGACGATCCACGGGGCGGAGAGCCTGCGCGGCGCCGAGCATACGATCTCCTGCGATCACATCGAGGTGGGCAGCTTCATGGCGCTCGCCGCGGCGACGGGCGGCGAGGTCCGTATTCGCGACGTCGATCCCCATGACCTGACGATGGTGCGGCGCCAGTTCAGGCGGCTCGGGCTGCGGTCGGAGATCGAGGGCTCCGACATGCTGGTGCCGGCCGGGCAGCACCTCCAGGTCGAAGCGGACCTCGGCGACGCGATCCCGAAGATCGAGGACGGGCCGTGGCCCGCCTTCCCCGCCGACCTCACCTCGATCGCGCTTGCCCTTGCCACCCAGGCCGAAGGCGAGGTTCTGATCTTCGAGAAGATGTTCGAGAACCGACTTTTCTTCGTCGACAAGCTCGTCGCGATGGGCGCTCGGATCACGTTGTGCGACCCCCACAGGGCGATCGTCAGCGGTCCGAGCCGGCTTCATGGCGAGCGGGTCGAGAGCCCGGACATCCGGGCCGGAATGGCGATGCTCATCGCCGCCGCTGCCGCGGAGGGAACCTCGGAGATCGGCAACATCCGCCAGATCGATCGCGGCTACGAGCAGATCGACGAGCGGTTGCGGGGCCTCGGGGCCCAGATCGAACGCGTCTCTGCGGAGGTCCCCGCCTAGCGGGGATTTTTCGGCGGCTCTCGTAAGGTCAGGCCGATGATTCACCCGATTCCGCCGGGAACGCGCGATGTGCTGCCTGACGAGATGCGCGAGCTGCGCAGGCTCAAAGCCGCGCTGATCGAGGTCTTCGAAGCGCGCGGCTACGGCGAGGTGTCGACCCCGGCGATCGAGTACGACGAGGTGATGGCCCGCGGCGACGGCGGCGCCGCCCGGTCCTCGTACCGGTTCTTCGACGAGAGCGGTGAGCTGCTGGCGCTGCGCTCCGACATGACCGTGCCGATCGCCCGCCTGATCGCCAGCCGCTTTGCCAACAGCGAGGCTCCGTATCGCCTCTGTTACCTCGCCTCGACCTACCGGGCGGTTCGGCCCCAGAGCGGGCAGATGCGCGAGTTCATGCAGGCCGGGGTGGAGCTGATCGGCGCCTCGCCGGCCGCGGGGACGGTCGAGGTGATCGAGGTCCTGGAGGCGGCGCTCGACGCCGCCGGGCTCGACCGGGCTGTCATCGGGCTCGGCGACGCCGATCTCTACGGGCAGCTGCTGGAGGAGCTGGGAGTCGTCGAGGAGTCCCGGGAGACGGTGCTGGCCCACCTGGCCGCACACGATCTCGTGGCGCTGGAGCAGGCACTGGTCGAAGCGGGGATCGGCGCCGAGCAGGCGGCCACCTGCGCTCAGCTGACCCAGCTGCGCGGCGGCAAGGAGATCCTCGCGCAGGCGCGGGGGCTGGGCGGTGAGGCTGTCGAGCGGGCGATCGCCCGCCTCAGCGAGACCTACGAGGAGCTCGAGCGCCGCGGCGCCGCCGAGCGCGTCCAGATCGACCTCGGGCTGTTGCGGGACCTCGGCTACTACAGCGGCGCCATCCTCGAGGTGTACGACCCGGCCCTCGGCCACGTCCTCGGCGGCGGCGGTCGCTACGACGGGCTGATGAAGCGCTTCGGCCTCGACCTCTCGGCGGCCGGCTTCGGTCTTTACCTGGAGCGCGTCCACGCCGCCCAGATGGAGGAGTCAAGGCGCGGGAGCGAGACCTCATGAGCGCCTTGACGTTGGCGATTCCCCGCGGGGCGCTGTTCGGCGAAACGCTCGATCTGCTCGACGCCGCCGGCGTCGACACCTCGGAGCTGCGGGGGGACTCGCGCTCGCTGATCTTCCAGACCTCGGGCTTGACGCTGGTGACGGTGCGGCCCTCCGACGTCCCCACCTACGTCGAGTCCGGCGCCGCCGACATCGGCATCACCGGCAAGGACGTGCTGCTGGAGCAGTCCGACCGGGCCGTCTTCGAGCTGCTGGACCTCGGCTTCGGCCGCTGCCGGATGGTCCTCGCCGCCCAAACCGGCAACGACCGTCTGGCCGAGGCCCAGCGCCGGTTGGGGATGATGCGGATCGCGACCAAGTACCGGCGGATCGCCGAGCGCTACTTCGAGTCGACCGGCCGCCGGGTGGAACTGATCGAGATCAAGGGATCGGTCGAGCTGGCGCCGCTGATCGGGCTCAGCGACGGGATCGTCGACCTCGTCGCCACCGGCAGGACGCTGGAAGAGAACGAACTCGAGGTTCGCGAGGAGATCGTCGAGTGCACGGCTCGCTTCGTCGCCAACCGTGTTTCTCACAAACTGCGTGCCGCCGAGATCGACGAGCTGACCGCGAAGCTGCGGGAGGCGAGCCAGCGATGAAAGTCCGCCGCTTCGGCTGGGAAGAGGCGGCGGAGACCGCCTGGGAGCTGCGCGAGTGGGCGGTTGAGGAGAGCCCTGCGGTCGACGTTGCCCCGATCGAGCGGGACGTGCGGGAGAACGGGGACGAGGCGGTGCTGCGGCTGACCACCCGCTTCGACGCGCCGGGGGCGAGCCTCGAGTCCCTGCGGACGGACCCCGAGGAAGTCTCTTCGGCCCTCTCGATGCTGGAACCGGAGCTGCGGGAGGCGATGGAGGTCGCGATCGCCAACGTGCGAGAGGTGGCCGAGGCGCAGGTAGCCGAGGATCGCCAGCTGCAGCTGCCGGCCGGTCAGAAGGTGACGCTGCGGGAAGTCCCGGTCGGGGGGGCGGGGATCTACGCCCCCGGCGGTCGTGCCGCCTATCCATCCAGCGTGCTGATGTGCGCGATCCCGGCTCAGGTGGCGGGGGTCGAGCGGGTCGCCCTGGCGTCGCCGCCCGGCCCCGACGGCCGCGTGCACCCGCTCGTGCTGGCCGCAGCGGCGCTCTGCGGGGTGGAGGAGATCTACGCGATGGGCGGGGCGCAGGCGATCTTCGCCCTCGCCTACGGCACCGAGACGATCGTCCCGGTCGACGTGATCGTCGGGCCGGGGAACGCCTGGGTGCGGGAGGCCAAGCGCGCCGTCTACGGCACCGTCGGGATCGACTCCCTGGCCGGGCCCTCGGAGCTGATGGTGATCGCCGGCCACGACACCGACCCGGAGTGGGCCGCCCTCGACCTCTGCGCGCAGGCCGAGCACGGTCCCGAAAGCCCGCTGGTGCTGGCCGCGGTCGAGGAGCAGGTGCTGGACTCGATCGCCGGTGCGGCCGAATCCGCGGCCGCTTCGAGGGAGACCGTCACCGAGGCCCCTTTGGCACTGGTTCAGGTGCCCGACGTCGAGGCCGCGATCGACCTCGCCAACGCCTACGCGCCCGAGCACCTGGAGCTGCTCGAGACCGACGCGGCGCTGATGGCCGACCGCATCACCACCGCCGGCTGCGTCTTCGTCGGTCGCCACGGCGCCACCGCCTTCGGCGACTACCTGGTCGGCTCCAACCATGTATTGCCGACCGGCGGCGCCGGTCGCTACGCCGGTCCGCTGGGCCCGGGTTCGTTTCGCCGCCGGATCTCCAACGTCGAGCTCGACGGCGCCGCGGCGGCGAAGCTGGCGCTGCACGTCGACGCCCTCGCCGGCGCCGAGGGCTTCCCCGTCCATGGCGAGTCAGCGATGATTAGGCGATGAGCAGGACCGCAGACAAGCAGCGGGAGACCGCCGAGACGCAGATCCGCCTCTCGCTCGACCTCGACGGGGGGGCGGCCAGCGCCGAGACCGGCGTCGGCTTTCTCGACCACATGCTCGACCTGCTGGCCAGGCACGGTCGTCTCGGCCTGAAGGTCGAGGCCAACGGCGATCTGCAGACCGGCGCCCACCACACGGTCGAGGACGTCGGCATCGTGCTCGGACAGGCGCTTGACCAAGCGCTCGGCGACCGTGCCGGGATCCGCCGTTACGGCTCCGCGGTGGTGCCGATGGACGAGTCACTGGCCGAGTGCGCGATCGACATCTCCGGGCGGCCGTTCTGTCACTTCGACGCCGACCTGCCGACCACTTCGATCGCCGGCTTCGACACCGAGCTGGCCGAGGAGTTCTTCCGCGCCGTCGCCAACAGCGCCAAGCTGACCCTGCACGTCTCGGTCCGCTACGGCACCAACGCCCACCACATGATCGAGGCCTGCTTCAAGGCCTTCGCCCGGGCGCTGCGCGTCGCCGTCTCGATCGACCCGGAGGAGAGCGGCGTGCCGTCGACCAAGGGAACCCTGAGCCAGTGAGCGCCCGCGTCGCGATCCTCGACTACGGGATGGGCAACCTGCGCTCGGTCGAAAAGGCGCTCGAGCACGTCGGCGTCACCGCCAAGGTCAGCCGCGACCCCGAGGAGGTGTGCGCCGCCGACGGCGTGATCCTGCCGGGTGTCGGCGCCTTCCCGCGGGCGATGGAGCGGATCCGTGAGCTGGGCCTGGACGAGCTGGCCTGCGAGCGCCGCGAAGCCGGCGTTCCGATCCTCGGCATCTGCCTCGGCCTGCAGCTGCTTTTCGAGTCGAGCTCCGAGCTCGGGGGCGCGAGGGGCCTGGGGATGCTGCCGGGCCGGGTCGACGACCTCGACGCGCCCGGTCTCAAGGTTCCGCACATCGGCTGGGCGCCGGTGCGCTGGGCTCGCGACTCGCGCCTGACCGAGGGCATTCCCTCCGAGACCCCCTTCTACTTCGTCCACTCCTTCGCTCCCCGTCCGGAGGAGGGCGAGCTGCTCGGCAGCGCCGAGTACGGCACCCGGTTCGCCTGCGCGGCCGAGTGCGACAACGTCTTCGGCGTCCAGTTCCACCCCGAGAAGTCGAGCGCAGCCGGGCTGCGGCTGCTCTCCAACTTCGCCGGCATCTGCGTCTCTTCGCCGACCCCGGCGTGATCCTCTACCCCGCCATCGACATCCGCGGCGGGCAGGCTGTACGTCTGCTCCAGGGCGACTACGAGCGGGAGACGACCTACGACGCCGACCCGGTCGACGCGGCGACGCGTTGGGCCGACGAAGGGGCGGAGTTCCTCCACGTCGTCGACCTCGACGGTGCCAAAGCGGGCGAGCCGCGGAACCTCGACGCGATCCGCCGCATCGCCGCCACGGTTAGCTGCCCGATCCAGGTCGGCGGCGGCCTGCGGGATCCCGAATCGGTCGCGGCGGTGCTCGCGGCGGGGGCCGAGCGAGTCGTGATCGGCACCGCTGCGTTACGAGACCCCCAGTTCCTCGACGCAGCCATTGCATCTCATGGTGAGCGGGTGGTTGTCTCGGTCGACACCCGCGGCGGCAAGGTCTCCCTCTCCGGCTGGACCGAGACCAGCGACGTCGACGCCCCCACCGCGGTTGCAGACCTGAGCGAGCGCGGCGTCCAACGCTTCCTCTGCACCGCAATCGAGGTCGACGGCACGATGGAGGGCCCCGCAATCCGCCAGCTCAACCAAATCGCAGCGGCAACCCCGGCCCAGGTGATCGCCTCCGGCGGCGTCGGCGATCTTTCCCACCTCGAAGATCTCGCTCAGGAGACCGCTCCCAATGTCGAGGGGGCAATCGTCGGCAAGGCCCTCTACGAGCGCAAGTTCACCGTCGCCGAGGGGATTGCGGCGCTGCGGTAGGGAGGGGACTTTCCAGCACGCACCTTCGGACTGGCTGTTAACGAAACCGTGATTGACCCCCTATAGCGGGGTCTAAGACGGTTTCGGTGATCAGAGATCCGCCGGAGCTCGATCGAGGGCGGGGCGGTGGGGGTCCCTGGGTACTCAGCATGGAGCCGAGCCGGAGAGCTTCGAGGCGCCAGCCGCTGAACGATCCACTCGGCGGAGGTGCTCCCAGGGACCCCCACCGCCCCGCCCCCACAACGCCCTCTACGCTTCTCTCATGGCGCTGAAACGTGTAATTCCCTGCTTGGACGTCAATGCTGGGCGGGTCGTCAAGGGCACTAACTTCGTCGGGCTGCGCGATGCCGGGGATCCGGTGGAGCTGGCCGAGCGGTATGACGCAGAGGGTGCCGACGAGCTGGTGTTCCTCGACATCACCGCTTCGCACGAACAGCGGGAGACGATCGTCGAGCTGGCGCGGCGGACGGCGGACAACGTCTTCATCCCGTTCACGATCGGCGGCGGCATCCGCTCGGTCGCCGACGCGCAGGCGGTGCTGGATGCCGGGGCCGACAAGATCTCGGTCAACTCGGCGGCGTTGGCGCGGCCGCAGCTGCTGGGCGAGCTGGCGGACCAGTTCGGGGCGCAGTGCGTGGTGATCGCGATCGACGCCAAAGGCGAGGACGGAGGCTGGGGCGTCTACGTCAACGGCGGCCGCAAGCGGGTCGAGGGGCGAGACGCCGTCGCCTGGGCCGAAGAGGCGGTCGAGCGCGGGGCGGGCGAGGTCTTGCTGACCAGCATGGACCGCGATGGGACCAACGACGGCTACGACATCGATCTGACCCGGGCGGTGGCGGAGGCGGTGAGCGTGCCGGTGATCGCCTCCGGCGGGGCCGGCGAGCTCTCCCACCTCAGCGATGCGATCGCCGATGGCGGCGCCGACGCCGTCCTCTGCGCCTCGATCTTCCACTACGGCCACTACCGGGTGCGGGAGGCGAAGGAGCGCATGGCCGCGGACGGGATTTCGGTCCGGCTCTGAGCGCGGCCGATCATCCGCCCGATCGATCATCGTAGGGCGCATATGGACGATCTAGCGGCGGCGCTGTGGCGCGCTTATCCAGAGCTCGAGACCGTGCGAAGGGAGGCCGAGGAGCCGGTCTACCTGGTCGGCGGCGCGGTCCGCGATCTGCTGCTCGACCGTCCTCGCGCCGATGTCGACCTGGTGGTCGTGGGCGATGCGGCCGGGCTTGCGGCCCGCCTCGGCGGCGCCGAGATCGAGCACGAGCGCTTCGGCACGGCCAAGGTCGAGGTCGAGGGGCACGAGGTCGACATCGCCACCGCGCGCTCGGAGTCCTACCCCGAGCCGGGCGCGTTGCCGGTTGTCGGCCCGGCCGACAGCATCGAGGGCGATCTCGGCCGCCGCGACTTCACGATCAACGCGATGGCGATCCCGCTGAGCGAGGACCCTGGCCTGATCGATCCTTATGACGGTCGTGAGGACCTGCAGCGGGGGCTGCTGCGAGTCCTTCATCCAGGTTCCTTCGAGGACGATCCGACGCGGGCGATTCGGGCGGCGCGGTACGCCTCCCGCTACGGCTTCACGCTCGAGCCCGCCACCGACCGGCTCCTGCGCAAGGCCGACCTGGCGACGATCTCCGCCGACCGCCGCCGGGCCGAGCTGGAGCGGCTCGCCGCCGAACCCACCGGCCGGGTCGGCCTCGGCCTGCTCGCCGGCTGGGGGGTGATCGACCTGCGCGAGGGAGGGGTCGAGCTGATGCGGGCGGTCGAAGAACTGCTCAGGCTCCCCCACTGGGCCGAGTTGGTGCCGCGCGAGCAGGCGCTGATCGCGGCGGCGCTCGGACCCGAAGGAGCGGAGGGGCTGCTGGCCTCGATGTGGCCGCCGCGACCGGGCGAGGGGGTCGAGGTAGCCGGCAAACGCGACCCGGTCGAGCTGATCCTCGCCCGGGCGATGGGCGCCGACTGGCTGGAGAGCTACCTGACCGCCTGGAGCAAGGTGAAGCTGGAGATCGACGGCAAAGATCTGATCGAGGCGGGGGTGCCGGAGGGCCCGGCGATCGGCCAGGGACTGCGGGCGGCCCGGCAGAAGCGCCTGGAAGGGCAGATCTTCAGCCGCGAGCAGGAGCTCGAAGTCGCCCTCGAGGCGGCGCGGGAGGCGTAGCCGCCGCTTCTGCTTTGTTACCTGGATGGAGTGGCGCGAGAGCAACGGGGTGAGATGGCTCGATGCCGATCTCGGCGGTGCCCGGGCGGCCTTTTCGACGCGGCTCGGCGGCGTCAGCGAGTCGCCCTTTGATCATCTCAACCTGGGCCTGTTGACCGATGACGCCGGGGAGGCTGTGACCGAGAACCGCAGGCGGCTGGCCGCGGCGCTGGGCTTCGAGCCGGACCAGCTTCGCTTCGCCCGCCAGGTTCACGGGAGCCGCTTGATCGACCACCGGGTCGAACGCCCCGAGGGCGTGGTGGAGGCGGACGGGCACGTCGCCGCGGAGCCGGGTCTGGTGCCGCTGGTCTTCGTCGCCGACTGCCTGCCGGTTGCCCTCGCCGGCCCCGGCGGGGTGGCGATGGTCCACGCCGGCTGGCGCGGTCTCGCGGGCGGAATCCTCGCCAGAGGGGCGGAGGCGGTCGCGGCGAGGAGCGCCGCGATCGGTCCCGGGATCGGGCCCTGCTGCTACGAGGTGGGGGACGAGGTCTCTTCTGTCTTCGCCGACCTGGGAGAAGGCATCTCCAGGGGGCGGATGCTCGACCTCCCGGAGATCGCCCGCCGCCTGCTCGCGATCGCGGGGGTCGAGCGGGTGGAGAGCGCGGGGCTCTGCACCAGCTGCGAGGCGGAGCTCTTCTTCTCCCACCGCCGCGACGACGGACGCACCGGCCGCCAGGCCGGCTTGGCCTGGATCGAGGGGGGCTGAGGGGTGGCGGAGTTGATCCACGACATCGACGTCGCCAGGGTGGCGGCGAACCTGGCGGAGGCCGAAGCCGTGGCCGGCGGCCGGGCTGAGATCCTCGTCGCGACCAAGTACGTGCCGCTGGAGGAGATGGGCAAGCTCGCGGAGGCGGGGGTGCGGCTGGTCGGGGAGAACCGCCAGCAGGACCTCGCCGCCAAGCACGAGCGCTGGGGCGAGGCCTTCGAGTGGGACTTCATCGGCAACCTGCAGAGCCGCAAGGTAAAGCAGGTGCTGCCGCTGACCCGGTTGATCCATTCGGTGGCCTCCGATTCGGTGCTCGCCCAGCTGGAGAAGCACGCAGAACCGGCGACCGAGGTGCTGGTCGAGGTCAACGTCTCCGGCGAGGAGGGCAAGGGAGGGGTGGAGCCAGCCGACCTCCCGGCCTTCGTCGAGCGCTGCCCCGTCACGGTTGCGGGCCTGATGACGATGCCCCCGTTCAGCCCCGACCCCGAGCACTCGCGGCCCTACTTCGCCCGCCTCGCCGAGCTCGCGGGGGCCAATGGGCTGAGGCAGCTGTCGATGGGGACCTCGCAGGATTGGCGGGTGGCGATCGCGGAGGGGGCGACCATCATTCGTCTCGGTCACGGCCTTTTCAGGTGATTTCGCTCGAAATCTGGGAATAATCCGTAAAGGAGTCGGCCGTCTGAGGCCGAAACACGCGGAACAGATGGCCCTACGAGACACTTGGCATAGAGCGCTGGTCTACTTCGGCTTGGCCGAGGACCACGATTACGGTCCCGAGTACGAGGAAGACTTCGAGCCCGAGACCGGGACCGAAGAAGTCCATGAGGGCCGGCGCGAGCGCGGCGAAGGAAGCTCCTCCGTGCGTCGCCTGCCGACCTCCCGCCGCCCCCGCCGCGACGAGATCGACGACATCTTCGCCGACGACGAGCCGATCGCCGCCAGCCGCACCCGCACCCTGCGGCCGGTCGACGGCGGCGACAACGGCGGCGACCTTCAGGTCCATCTGGTCATCCCCCGCAACTTCAACGACGCCCAGCAGGTCGCCGACCAGTTCAAACGCTCGGTGCCGGTGATCCTCAACCTGCAGACGGCCGATCACGAGCTCTCGAAGCGGATGATCGACTTCTGCTCCGGGCTCACCTATGCCCTCGATGGCGGCATGCAGCGGATAGCCGAGAAGATGTTCCTGCTGACGCCGCGCAACGTCGACGTCTCCGCCGAGGAAAAGGCGAGGCTGATCGACAAGGGCTTCTTCAACCAGTCTTAGCGCTGAGTAGTCTGCGCTCATGATCGTTGGCTTCGTCGGCTCCGGCAGCATGGCTGCGGCAATGGCGCGCGGCTGGGCCGGGGAGTTCGAGCAGATGCTGTTCTCCGACAGCGGCTCGGGGCGCGCTCAGGCGCTGGCTGGGGAGCTCGGCGGCGAGGCCGTCTCGAACGAAGAGGTCGCGCGGCGCGCCGACCTGGTGGTGCTGGCGGTGAAGCCGAACCGGCTCGAGGAGGTGGCGCCGCAGCTGACCGAGGCGAATGAGGTTGTCTCGGTGCTGGCGATCACCACCCTGGAGCAGTTGAGGGTCGCTTTCCCCGAGGCCGACCACATTCTGCGGGTGATGCCGAACGTCGCGGTCGAGGTGCGACAGGGGCTCCTCTGCGTGGCGGGGTCGGCAAGCGAGGAGGCGCGGGCAAAGCTGGATGTGCTCGGCCGGGTGGTGGAGATCGCCGAGGAGGACTTCGACGCGGCGACGGCGGTGATGGGCTGCTCGCCCGCCTATCTGGCGCTGGCGGTGGAGGCGATCGCCGACGCGGGGGCGGCGGACGGGCTCGACCCGCAGCTGGCACGGAATCTCGTCGTCGAGACGGCGGTGGGAACGGCAGAGCTGCTGCGCCACCATGGTCCCGCTGAGCTCCGTGAGGCCGTCGCCTCGCCCGGAGGCGCCACCGAGGCCGGCCTGGAGGCCCTCGATCGCGAGGGCGCCCGGGCGACTTTCGCAGCCGCCGTCGGGGCCTCGCTGGAGAGGATGCGGGGGTGATTCCACTTGCGATCACCCGTGGGGACGTCGCCGATTACGTCAGCGCCCTCTTCATCGTCTACGTGATCCTGATCTTCGCCCGGATCGTGATCTCCTTCATCCCGCGGATGCCCTACCGCCCCTGGCTGCGCTCCGTGCTCGACTTCATCACCGAGTCGACCGATCCCTACCTCAACTTCTTCCGCCGCTTCCTGCCGCCGATCGGCGGAGGCGGTTTTGCCCTGGACCTGAGCCCGATGATCGGGGTGATCGTCCTCCTCGTTGCCCAAGCGCTCGTCGTCGGTCTGATCCGCGGGTGACCGGCAGCACTGCGCGCGTCTGGGCCCTCGCAGGCGTGGTCTGCGGGGCGGTCTTCGCCGTCGATCAGGCCGCGAAGGCGGCGGTGGAGGCGCATCTGGTGCTCGGCGAGGGCGTCGACGTCCTCGGTCCGCTCGGCCTCACCCTCTCCCATAACCGCGGCGTTGCTTTCGGCGTCGCAGGCGGGGCCGGCGTCGGCCTCGTCCTCGTCACGATCGCCGCCCTCGCGGCGATCGCCTACTTCTTCAGCCGCAACGCGGCGACGCCGGGGATGTGGGTGGCGGTGGGCCTGCTGGCCGGCGGCGCCCTCGGCAACCTCGCCGACCGCGTCCGCGCCGACGCCGTGACCGACTACGTCGACGTCGGCTCCTGGCCGCCCTTCAACATCGCCGACGTCGCGATCACCTGCGGGGTGCTGCTGCTCGCCCTCCTCTACCTGCGCGATCTCGAGTCTGGGACCGACGATGGCTGAGCCATCGCTGCGCGTGGTCCACCTCGACGACTCGCTCGCCGTCGTCGACAAGCCGGCCGGTCTCGTCGTCCACCCGGCTCCGTCCCACACCGGCCCGACCCTGGTCGACGAGCTGGCCGAGATCCTCGGGGGTGGCGGAGATCCTTCGCGGCCCGGAATCGTCCACCGCCTCGACAAGGAGACCAGCGGCCTCCTCGTCGTCGCCCGCGACGACGAGACCCACGCGGCGCTCCAGGGGCAGGTCCGCGAACGTGAGGTCGAACGGGTGTACCTGGCGCTTGCCGGCGGCCGCCTCGCCTCGCGCACCGGCACGATCGACGCCCCGATCGGCCGCGCGGCGAAGCAGCGGCACCGGATGGCGGTCTCGGGGGCCGCCTCGCGCCAGGCGCGGACCCATTTCACGGTCCTGGAGCTGCTGCCGCGGGAGAGCTATCTGGAGGCGCGGCTGGAGACCGGGCGAACCCATCAGATCCGTGCCCACTTCGCGGCGATCGGCCATCCCTTGACCGGCGACAGCACCTATGGGGGCGCCGCCCGCTACGGCCTCGACCGCCAGTTCCTCCACGCGCACCGCCTCGCTTTCGGGCATCCCCGCAGCGGCGAGCGGCTCAGCTTCACCTCACCTTTGCCCGAGGACCTGGCCGCCGCCCTGGAGGCGGCCCACGCCGAGTAGGCGCACCGCTCTACAATCGACGGTCCAAATCAACCCCCGTTCGACTGCGAACCGGATCCTGCCTGGCCGACGGCCAGGTCCCGGGGTGCGGGGCGGGGCGCTTCGCCAAAGATCAAGGAGAACCAATGCCTGAGGCTGAACTCAAACAGCTGCTCGAGGCCGGAGTCCACTTCGGCCATCAGACGCGCCGCTGGAACCCCAACATGCGCCGCTTCATCTTCGGCGAGATGGACGGGATCCACATCATCGACCTGCTGCAGACCGAGGCGCTGCTGGAGAACGCGCGCCGCTTCGCCGGCGAGCTTGCCAGCGGCGGCGGCACGGTGCTCTTCGTCGGCACCAAGAAGCAGGCCCGCGACACGGTCCAGGAATGGGCCGACCGTTGCCGCATGCCCTACGTCAACAAGCGTTGGCTCGGCGGCCTGCTGACCAACTTCAACACGATGTCGGGCCGGATCGCCCGCCTCCACGAGCTCAACGGCTGGAAAGAGGAGGGGAAACTCGACCTCCTGCCGACCAAGGAGCGGATGGGGATGGAGGCCGAACTCGCCAAGCTCGAGTTCAACCTCGGCGGCGTCCGCGACATGGACCGCCTCCCCGATGCCGTCTTCGTCGCCGACCTGAAAACCGAGGAGATCGCGGTCAACGAGGCCGCGCGCCTGCGGATTCCGATCATCGGCCTCGTCGACACCAACTGCGATCCGACGCCGGTCGACTACGTCGTTCCCGGCAACGACGACGCGATTCGCTCCTGCCAGCTGGTCATCGGCACGATCGGCAAAGCGGTCGAGGACGGTTCTTCTTCCTGGCGGGTGCAGGAGGAGAAGCGGATCGCCGAAGAGATGGAGCGCCGCAAACGCGAGGAGGAAGAGCGCAAAAAACGCGAGGAGGAAGAGAAAGCTCGCGTCGAAGCGCTGGAGGCCAAAAAAGCGGCCGAGGAAGCCGAAAAAGCCGCGCAGGCCACGGCTGCGGCGCAGCAGAAAGCGCAGCAGGTACAGGGGCAGAAACCGCAGCAGCAGGCCCAGAAACCGCAGGCGACTGCCCCGCAGGCTCAGGCACCTCAGAAAGCCCAGGATGCTGCCCCGCAGGCCGCGGGTCCTGTCTCCGATACGGCCCCCTCGCCTAAAGGCGAGGTTCCCGCATCGTCGCCACCCGCGGCAGAGGCCGCTCCGGCTGAGCAACAGCCCGAGGCTCAGACCGCTAAGAAGCCGGCTCCGACCGTGGCGGGGGAGCAGGCGCAGGCAGAGGAGGTCCAGCAGCCGTCTGGGGAGCAGCCGCCGCCACCTCCGAGCGAGAGTGCTGAGGCCGCTGAGTCAACCGGCGAGGAGAAAGCTGAGAGTGAGGGGGAGTCGAAATGAGCGTTACGGCTGCTGATGTGAAGGCGCTCCGGGATCGGACCGGGGCGGCGATGATGGATGCGAAATCGGCGCTGGTGGAGGCCGATGGCGACGTCGAGCGCGCGGTCGAGCTACTGCGGGTGAAGGGGCAGGCCTCCGCCGCCAAGCGCGAAGGCCGCGGCACCAACGAGGGTGTCATCTCCTCCTACATCCACGCCAACGACAAGGTCGGGGCGATGGTCGAAGTCCAGTGCGAGACCGACTTCGTCGCCCGCAACGAGGAGTTCAAGGTCTTCGCCTACCAGGTCGCCCTGCACGCGGCCGCGACCGCGCCCCAGTACGTCACCACCGAGGAAATTCCCGAGCAGGAGCGCGAGGCGGAAAAACGGGTCTTCGAAGAGAAGGCGCGGGAAGAAGGCAAGCCCGACAACGTGGTCGGGAAAATCGTCGAGGGCCAGCTCAACAAGTGGGCGGCAGAAGTGGCCCTGCTCGATCAGACCCACGTCAACGCCGAGAAACACGACTCGAAGACGATCGAGGAGCTGCGCCAGGAGATGGCGGCGAAAACCGGCGAGAACATTCGCATCGCCCGGCTCGCCTACTTCCGGGTCGGCGAATAAGCTCCGCCGCAGTGACCGAATCTCCCGAGCCGCGCTTCGGGCGCATACTGCTGAAGCTCTCCGGCGAGGCCCTGATGGGCAGCCAGGAGTTCGGTACCGATGCCGCCGAGGTCGATCGGATCGCCAAGCAGGTGGCGGCGGTCCGCGACCGTGGCGTCGAGGTGGCGATCGTGGTCGGCGCCGGCAATATCTACCGCGGCCTCGACGGGGCGGCGAGTGGGATGGACCGGGCCACCGGTGACTACATGGGGATGCTGGCGACGGTCCTCAACGCGCTCACCCTCCAAGACGCGCTCGAGCGGCTCGACCAGCACACCCGGGTGATGTCGGCGATCGAAGTCCAGGAGGTCGCCGAGCCCTACATCCGCCGGCGGGCGATGCGCCACCTGGAGAAGAACCGGGTGGTGATCTTCGCCGCCGGCACCGGCAACCCGTTCTTCACCACCGACACCGCCGCGGCGCTGCGGGCCCTGGAGATCCACGCAGAGGCGATCCTGATGGCGAAGAACGGGGTGGAAGGGGTATACGACTCAGACCCGGCGACCAACCCGGATGCGCGGTTCATCCCGGCAATTTCGCATCGGGAAGCGATCGAGCGGGGGCTGCGGGTGATGGATTCGACTGCGCTGTCGCTCTGTATGGACAACGACCTGCCGATCTACGTCTTCAACATGGGCGACGAGCGCAACATAGATAGGATCGTTTCCGGCGAGAAAGTGGGGACGCTGGTCTCCAGTCAACCCGCTAACTAGAGGACGGGGCCAGTGGAGCTGATCGACGAACTGCTTGTGGATGCCAAGGAGCGGATGGCCAAATCGGTCGAGTCCAGTCGTGGCGAGCTCGCCACCGTGCGCACCGGCCGCGCTTCACCGCACCTGCTCGACCGGATCGTGGTCGACTACTACGGCAATCCGACGCCGCTGAAGCAGCTCGCCAACGTCTCCGCCTCGGACGCCCGTCTGCTCACGGTCACGCCCTTCGACAAGAGCGCTCTGGGGGCGATCGAGAAATCGATCCAGGAGTCCGACGTCGGGCTCACCCCGAGCAACGACGGCAACGTGATCCGCCTGCAGATCCCGGAGATGACCGAGGAGCGGCGGCGGGAGATGGTCAAGGTCGTCCACGGCGTCGCCGAGGAAGGCCGGATCGCGATCCGCAACGTCCGCCGCGACATCATGAGCGACCTGCGCGAGCTGAAAAAAGAGGGCGAAGCCGGCGAGGACGACGAGCGCCGGGCCGAGGCGTCGCTGCAGAAGCAGACCGACGAGGCCGTCGCCGAGATCGACTCTCTGCTCAAAGGCAAGGAAGAAGAGATCCTCGAAGTCTGAGGACTGCGGCCTCCGCTGTGACCGCGCCCAAATACGTAGCGATCATCACCGACGGCAACGGCCGCTGGGCGCAGCAGCGCGAGCTGCCGGTGGTCGAGGGGCACCGGGCCGGCGCCGACACGCTGAAGGCCCGCCTGCGCGACGCCGCCGAGCTGGGGATCGAGGAGCTGACCGTCTACTCGTTCTCGACCGAGAACTGGAGCCGTCCGGAGGGGGAGGTCGCGGGGCTGATGCGGATGTTCGACGAACGGATCGCCTCCGAAACTCCCGAGCTGAAGTCCGAAGGCGTGCGGATGCGCTTCGTCGGCCGGCGAGCGGAGCTCAACACCGAGCTGATGGAGCGGATGGAGTGGGCGGAGGCCGAGACCGCCGGCAACGATCGCATCGTTCTCTTCGTCGCCTTCAACTACGGCGGCAGGGCGGAGATCCTCGATGCGGCACGAAGCTTCCAGGGGGACTCCGAAGAGGAGTTCCGCCGCCACCTCTACGCGCCAGAGATGCACGATCCAGACCTTCTGATCAGAACCAGCGGCGAGCAGCGCCTCTCCAACTACCTGCTCTGGCAGTGCGCCTACTCCGAGCTCGTCTTCCGTGACGAGCTCTGGCCCGACTTCGACCGCGCGGCGCTGGAGGCCTGCCTGGCCGAGTACGAGACGCGGCAGCGGCGCTTCGGGAGCCGGACGTGAAGATCGACCTCTTCGATGACGAGATGTTCGCGGACGAGCCCGCGGCGCCGGAGCGGCCGCCGCGGGAGCCGCGGCGACGGCGTGGCAGCGGTGAGACGGCGAAGCGGATCCTCGTTGCGCTGCCCTGGATCGCCTTTGCGATTGCGATCACTGTCGCGGGCGGGGAGATCTTCGCCCTGGCGATGATCGCGATCGGGGTGGTCGCCCTGCGCGAGTTCGCGACCATCGCCGGCCGCTACCGCCCGCTCGTCATCCCCGCCTACATCGCGATGGCGGGGCTCGTGATCGCCGCCAACTACGGCACCGCCTTCAACGTCCTGATGGTCTTCGCCGCCTCGTTTCTGCTGCTCTTCGCCTTCGCCGCTCGCTCCGCGCAGCGCGAGGGCACCACCGTCTCGCTCGGGGTGACGCTGTTGGGGTTGGCTTGGATCGGGATTCCGCTTGCCCATGCGGTCTTCCTGAGGGGCCTGCCCGATCACGGTGCGGCGCTGCTGATCGACGTCCTCGTCGGCACCTTCGTCGCCGACACCGCCGCTTATGCGACCGGGAGGATGTTCGGCAGCCACAAAATCGCTCCCAACCTCTCTCCGAACAAGACGATCGAGGGGCTGATCGGCGGTTTCGTGATCGGGACGATGGGTTTCTGGTTCGCCGGCCTCTACCAGGATTGGCTCTCGGGGGTGGATGCTCTGATCATCGGCGCCGCCGTCGCCGCCGTCGCCCCGATCGGCGATCTCTTCGAGTCGATGCTGAAGCGTGACCTCGGGACCAAGGACACCGGCACCATCTTCGGCCCCCACGGCGGCATCCTCGACCGCCTCGACGCCGTCTTCTTCACGGTGGTCGTCGGCTACTACCTCTCGGTGGCAGTCGTTTACTGAGCCGTAAGACGGGCTCCCTATCCTCTGTCAGGCATGAAGAAGGTCCTCGTACTCGGCTCGACCGGGTCCATCGGAACGCAGGCGCTCGAGGTGATCGGGCGCTCGCAGGAGCTGCAGGCGGTCGGCCTGGCGGCCGGCAGCGCCTGGGAGGCGGTGGTCGAGCAGGCGCGCGAGCACGGCGTGCCGACGATCGCCCTCGCCGACGAGGGGGCGGCCGAGCGGGCGCGCGGCAGCTGGAGCGGGCAGGTTCTCGCCGGTTCCGACGGAGTCCGAGAGCTGATCGCCTCCAGCGAGCCCGACCTCGTCCTCAACGCGATCGTCGGCGCCGCCGGTCTCGGCTCGACGATCGTCGCCCTCAGCGAGGGGATCGACGTCGCGCTCGCCAACAAGGAGAGCCTCGTGCTCGGCGGAGAGCTGGTGATGGCGCTGGCCGAGGCGACCGGCGCGAAGCTGCTGCCGGTCGACTCCGAGCACTCGGCCCTCTTCCAGCTGATCGGCGCCGAGGCGCCGGGAACGGTCGAGCGGCTGGTGCTGACGGCCTCGGGCGGCCCCTTCCGCGGCCGCGAGGACCTCGCCGGCGTCAGCGTCGCCGACGCGCTCGCCCACCCGACCTGGCGGATGGGGGGGAGGATCACGATCGACTCGGCGACGCTGATGAACAAGGGCTTCGAGGCGATCGAGGCACACCATCTCTTCGCGGTTCCCTACGGGCGAATCGACGTCGTCGTCCACCCGCAGTCGCTGATCCACTCGCTGATCCACCTCAACGACGGCTCCACGCTCGCCCACCTCGGCTACCCCGACATGCGGGTGCCGATCTCCTACGCCCTTCACCACCCCGAGCGGGCAGACGTCGAGGTGCCGCAGCTGGACCTCGCCGCCGTCGGCTCGCTCACCTTCGAGGGGCCCGACCTGGAGACGTTCGCCTGCCTGCGGCTGGCGTTGGAGGCGGGCGAGGCGGGGGGAACGGCGCCGTGCGTGCTGAACGCGGCCGACGAGGTTGCCGTCGCCGCCTTCCTCGCCGAGCGGATTCCCTTCACGGCGATCCCGGCCGTGATCGAGCGGGTGCTGGAGGAGATGCCGCCCCGCCCCGTCGGCCACTTCGACGACCTCTTCGCCGCCGACGCCGAGGCCCGTGAGCGCAGCGAGGAGCAGGTCCGGGGGTTGATGCCCGCATGAGCTGGTTCTGGGTCTTCGTCGGCTTCTGCCTGCTGATCATCCTCCACGAGGCGGGTCACTTCTTCGCCGCCAAGGCGACGGGGATGCGGGTCGAGCGCTTCTTCCTCTTCTTCGGGCCGACGATCTGGTCGTTCAAACGGGGCGAGACCGAGTACGGGGTGAAAGCGATCCCGCTCGGCGGCTACGTGAAAATCACCGGGATGAACCCCGAGGAGGAGGTTCCTCCTGAGGTCGCCCACCGCTCCTACTACCGGCAGGACGTCTGGAAGCGGATCGTCGTCGTCGCGGCGGGACCGGCGGTGAACATCCTCCTTGCCTTCGCGATCCTCTTCGGCGTCTACTGGGCCAACGGCCAGGAAGAGATCCTGCAGAGCGTGGGGGAGGTGAGGAAGGAAACCCCCGCTGCGAAGGTGCTGCAGCCCGGGGACGAGATTCTTGCGATCGACGGCAACCGTTATCTCGGTCTGGGTACCGAAGAACGCCTGGTGAAGTTTGGGAAGCAGGTCAGTTCTCACAAATGCGCCGGTGAGCAGGTCGACGGTTGCGTCGCCACCACCCCGGTGGTGATCGAAGTGCGTAGGGGCGGGCAGATCGAGAGCATCTCTGTCTATCCGCGCTACGACAAGGAAGCCAGGCGCGCCTTGATCGGCTTCTCTTACGGCGCTGAAAACGTCGAGGTCGGCCCTGGCGCCGCCGCGAAGGAGGCTGGCGACGCAATTTGGGAAGTCGCCAAGGGCACCCTCCATGTCTTCACCCACCTCTTCGAAAAGGAAGAGCGCGAGCAGGTCTCCGGCGTGGTCGGGATCAGCGACGTCGGCCACCAGGTCATCGAACGAGGCCTGGAACGGGCGCTGCTGCTGCTCGCCTTCGTCAGCCTTTCGCTGGGGCTGGTCAACCTGCTGCCGATCCTGCCCCTCGACGGCGGTCACATCTTCTGGAGCCTGGTCGAGAAAGTGCGCGGCCGGCCGGTTTCCCTGCGGGTGATGGAGAAGGCGACGGCGGTCGGCATCGCCCTGGTGCTGATGCTGTTCTTCCTCGGCCTCTCGAATGACATCGGGCGGATCACGGGGGAGGGCTTCGAGGTTCGCTGATTGCTCAGCAGTATTGATTGCTAGAAGATTCTTGACAAAGGGGTTTTGGCTCCCATAGGTTGCAGGCCGTGGGTCGTGGGAGAGCCAGGGGTCGAGGCAGTCGCACGCGACGCCCCCCTGGCCATGATCCTCACCGCTGGAAGAAGACGGCGGTGGTCGCTGCGGCGGTGATCACGGTCCTTTCTCCGGCGGTGAAATTCGTCGTCGAAGTGGGGGAAAGGGCGCTGGATTCCCCGACGGCTCAGCAACGCGAATGCACGCCGGCGCCGCCGCCGGTCGAAGGCCGGCCCTTGTAACGCCGTTGCAATGAGTCGGCGCGGAGATGCCGACCGCGCCGCCCGGATAGCCTGTAGGCATGGCTTTAGAGAGCTCATTCGAAAACTCCCTGCGCACGCCTGGCGGCGGCGGACACATCGCGGTTCGGCGTCCTCGGTCGGCCGAATGGCGCTGCCATTCGCGCCTCCCTGCGTCCTTGCCCCGCTCGGTCCGGCGCTCGCCAGACGCGCACATGGAGTTCCCGAATGAGCTCTAAGCGCCAAATCTTCGTCGGCAACGTACCGATCGGCGGTGGCGCGCCGGTTGCCGTGCAGACGATGACCAAGACCGAGACCGCCAACCTGGCGGCGACGATGGAGCAGATCCGTAAGGTCGCCGACGCCGGGGCGGACCTGGTGCGCTGCGCGGTTCCGCGTGAGCAGGACGCCGAGGCGCTGAAGACGATCGTGCGCGAATCGCCGATCCCGGTCATCGCCGACATCCACTTCAACCACACCCTGGCGCTGAAAGCGATCGACGCCGGCGCCCACTGCATTCGCCTCAACCCGGGCAACATCGGCGGCCGCGACAAAGTCGCCGAGGTGGCCGAGAAGGCCAACGCGGCGGGGGTGCCGATGCGGATCGGGGTCAACTCGGGCTCGCTGCCCAAACACCTGCACGCGCTCGAGCGCGAAGCCCCGGTCGAGGCGCTGGTCGCCGCCGCGATCGAGTTCGTCGAACTGATGGAGGGCCTCGACTTCGAAAACTTCAAGGTCTCGATCAAGTCGACGAACGTGCCGAACACGATCGCCGCCAACCGGCTGCTCTCGGAGAAGATCCCGTACCCGCTCCACCTCGGGGTAACCGAGGCGGGGACGAAATGGGGGGGCTCGCTGAAATCGGCGGTCGGGCTGGGGACGCTGCTGGCCGACGGAATCGGCGACACGATCCGGATCAGCCTCTCGACCTTCCACGCCGAGGAGGAGGTCAAGGTCGCCTGGGAGATCCTCAAGGCGCTGCAGCTGCGCGAGCGTGGCCCGGTGCTGATCGCCTGCCCGACCTGCGGCCGCCTCCAGTTCGACATGGACTCGGTCGTGGCGGAAATCGAGCAGCGGCTCGAAGGCTACGAGGAGCCGGTCGAGGTCGCCGTCCTCGGCTGCGCCGTCAACGGCATCGGCGAGGCCAGCCACGCCGACTTCGGCATCGCCGGCGCCAAGAACGAGGGCCTGATCTTCGCCGGCGGCAAACCGCTGCGGAAGGTCCCACAGGAGCAGCTGGTCGACACCCTCTTCGAAGAGATCGACAAATCCCTCGATCGCGGTGGCCAGGTCGAGTTCGACGAGGCCGAGTCGCGCGAGGGCGCCGAGTGGGTCGCCAACATCGAGCGCGAAAACGCCGGTGACCTCACCCCCGAGAAGATCGCCGCCATGGAGAAGGAAGCGGTCGAACGCGGCGAGTCCGACAAGGTCCTCCTCGACGAGGAGGCCTCGCCGACCGCGGGCCGCCGGTTCACGCGGGCGTAGCGACCCCAGCGCTGAGCAGCGCCCGCAGGTCCGCAGCAATCGACTCCGGTTCGTCGTCGAGCTGGTTCCAGGTGATGTGGGTGACCGAGTAGCCGGCGACCCTCAACTTTCGGTCACGCGCCCGGTCTGCCCGGAAGGCGCTTTTGGTCTTGTGCCCCGCCCAGCCATCGAGCTCGACGATCTGCCCGGTACCTCTCCAGTGGCAGTCGACTTGAAAGTTCTTGTCTCCCAACTGGATCGAGTCGTTGAAGCGAGGCAAGGGAAGGCGGTGATGACGCAGGAACGGGGCGAAGCGTTCCTCCAAGGGGCTGCGCTTGCGGCCGGATGGCTCTTCTTGCAGCCGCCCGAGCGCTGCTCGCACCTTCCGTACCCCTCGCCGGCCTGGATATCGCTCGACCAGGTCCCAAAGTGAAAGGCGGTCCCTCAGTTCCAAGAATTCCATCTCGCGCAGGAGGTTCTCGATCACGTCAGTCGGCTCGGAGGCGGCGAGGTCGAAGATCGTTCGCGGCACGGTCGTCACCGGAATTCCTTCCTCGACCGTCCGCTCGTCGCTTGGGACGTCGGAGACGTGCCTCTTGATCAGGTCAGAGGAACGGCTCCGGTGAGAGACGGTGATGTCGATCCGGGTTCGCGAGTTCGGCCGGATCATCCAAAGGGCAGCCGCTGACCAGTGACTCAGGACGGCCTCAGGGCCAGAGGCCAGTACAGCTGCCATCCAACGTCCCTCTCGCGGGATCAAGCGATGACCGACGGCGTAGATGCCGGGATGCAGGGGATGGAGGCGATCGGACTCGATTCGTCGCTGAACGGCTCTCCGTCCAAAGCCAAGATCGAGGAGCTGCTGGCGCGAGACCACCCCGTACTGCCGCTCCGCTAACTCGACAACCGTCTGCTCCAGATCGCGAGTCCGCGTCAGAGCACCTATATGGGGCTCTCTCGCGGACTCGGCGGGCACGCGGTCGATGCTGCCGGGAAACACCGCACGGGTGGCGCGCAGGTCGTGCCGATAGGTTTCCAAAAGTGAGCCGTTCCAAGGACAAGGGCATCTCTCCCTCCAGGCAGGAGGACTTTCCCGCCTGGTTCCAGGCCGTGGTCCGGGAGGGGGAGGTGGCGGAACTCGCGCACGTGCGCGGCTGCATGGTGATCCGGCCTTGGGGCTATGCGATCTGGGAGCTGATGCAGGCGGAGCTCGACCGGCAGATCAAGAAGAGCGGCGCCAGCAACGCCTACTTCCCTCTCTTCATCCCGCTCGAGTACTTCGAGTCGGAGGCCAAGCACGTCGAGGGCTTCGCCAAGGAGATGGCGGTGGTCACCCACCACAGGTTGGAACAGGACCCCGACGATCCGGAAAAGCTCAAACCGGGGGGGAAGCTGGCGGAGCCGCTGATCGTGCGGCCCACCTCCGAGACGATCATCGGCAAGTCCTTCGCCAAATGGATCAACTCCTACCGGGACCTGCCGCTGATGCTGAACCAGTGGGCGAACGTCGTCCGCTGGGAGCTGCGCCCGCGGGTGCTGCTGCGGACCACCGAGTTCCTCTGGCAGGAGGGGCACACCGCCTTCGCCGGCGAGGAGGAAGCGCGGCGCAACGCGGAGGAGATGCTGGAGGTGTACCGGAGCTTCGCCGAGTCGTTCCTGGCGATGCCGGTCCTGACCGGGGAGAAGTCCGAGGAGGAGCGGTTCCCCGGTGCGGTGACGACCCTCTCGATCGAGGCGATGATGCAGGACGGCAAGGCCCTGCAGGCGGGGACCTCCCACTACCTGGGGCAGAGCTTCGCCGAGGCCGCCGAGATCACCTTCACCGACCGCGAGGGCGAGCGGAAGCTGGTCCACACCGCCTCCTGGGGCGTTTCCACGCGGCTGCTCGGCGCCCTGATCATGAGCCACAGCGACGACGTCGGCCTGCGCCTGCCGCCGACGGTGGCGCCGCGCCAGGTCGCGATCGTGCCGATCCCGCGGGGCGAGGACTCCTCCGCAGTGCTGGAGGAGGCCGAGGTGCTGGCGCGCGAGATCGGTGAGCTCTCGTTCGGAGGGGCCGAGGTGCGGGTGCTGGCGGACCTGCGGGACCGCGAGCCGCCGGCCAAGCGCTGGGAGTGGACGCGCAAAGGGGTGCCGCTGATCCTCGAACTCGGCCCCCGGGACCTGCAGGAAGGAGTGGTGGCGCTGCGCCGTCGAGACGCCGAGGACGCGCGGCCGGAGTCGATCGAGCGCTCGCGGATCGCCGAGCTGATCCCAGCGCTGCTGGCCGAGATCCAGGAGACCTACCACGGCGCCGCCGCCGAGCGCCTCAGCTCGCGCACGCAGCGGGAGATCGAGGATCCCGAGGAGTTTCGTCGCTGGTTCGACACCGATCCTGCCGATGCCAGCGCCGGGGGCTTCGTGCGGGCGCCCTGGAGCGAAGCCCCCGAGTCGGGGCAGCTGCTCGAGGAGCTGAAGGTCTCCGTGCGCTGCCTGCCCTTCGACCAGGATCTCCCCGCCGGCAGCCGCTGCGTCCTCACCGGCAAGCCGGCGGTCGTCGAAGCGGTCTTCGCGAAGGCCTACTAGCCATGGCCGCGCCCTTCGGCCGCGGTCGCGTACGCCGTCTTTTCGGGCTCGACCGCAGCGCCCCGCCGCCCCCTCAGACCCGCAAGGGGGAGCCGCTCAACCCCTGGACGATCCCGAATCTGGTCGGCTACCTCCGCCTCGCCGCCATTCCCGTCTTCCTCGTCCTCGCCTACGGCACCGAGGACGGCACCTCGCTGCTCTCGGCGATGGTCTTCTGGGCGATCGCCGCCGGCGACTACCTCGACGGCATCCTCGCCCGCATCACCGGCCAGTACAGCCGCATGGGGGCACTGCTCGACCCGCTCGTCGACCGGCTGACCATCCTCGCCGGCGCCGTCGTCTGCTGGGACTTCTCGCTGCTGCCGCGCTGGGCGCTGGCGCTGCTGGCGCTGCGCGAGGTGGCGATGCTCTTCCTCGCCCAGTACGGCCTCCGCCACGGGGTCGACATCGAGGTCAACTGGCCGGGGCGGATCTCCGTCTTCCCGATCATGGGCGGGATCTGGCTCGCCCTGTTTGCACCGGGTTGGGTGGCGAGCGCGCTGGTGATCTGGGGGCTGGTGATGGCGATCATCGCCACGGTCCTCTACGCGCGCAGCGGAATGCGAGCCGTGCGCGCCTCCAAGCCTGCAAGCTGAGGTCCAGATCCACCCGAACCTTCAACCCGGGGTTGAACCTTTCGCATAGGAAGCTATGATCGGCTCCCCGCGCCCAGCCTCGACCAGTTAGGAGCACGATGGAGGACACCTTTCCCGATCTCGGTTCCCTCAGCGACAAGGAGCTGAAGGACATGATCGACAACTTGACGGCGGAGGAGAACGAGATCTCCTACAAGCGGCGCGTCCTGCACGGGAAGATCGACATCCTGCGCGCGGAGCTCGTCAACCGCCTGCGCCACAAGCGGGAGGCCGGCGAGTCGCTGATCTCCGGCGACGACGTCGAGCAGCTGACCCAGATTCTCGCCGGGGAGAGCCAGACGCCGGCGGAGGACGAGCCCGCCGCCTGAGCGGGAGGCACGATGACCGTCCACTGTCCCGAGTGTGGCTTCGCGAACCCCGAGGGGGCGAACTACTGCCAGAAGTGCGGTGCCTATCTCGGCGGCCCGAAAGAGGCCGGGGACGACCCGACGACGATGACCTACCGGGTCGACGAGACCGGCGAGATGACGCCGGTCGACATCGACGAGGTGGTCGAGGAGAGCGGTGCGGCGCTGGTGATTCGCGCCGGCGGCGGCCGCGCCGGGGAGAGCTTCAGCGTCGCCGAGGAGCGGGTCAGCATCGGCCGCAGCCCCGACGCCGGGGTCTTCCTCGACGACGTCACCGTCTCCCGCAATCACGCACTGCTGGTCCGTCGTCGCGACGGCCTCTACATCGATGACCTCGGCTCCCTCAACGGCACCTACGTCAACCGCCGCCGGATCGAGTCCCACCGGCTCGCCGACGGGGACGAGATCCAGGTCGGCAAGTACAAGCTGAGCTACCTGGAGAGATGAAGATGGCCGTCTCCGAGCAACCCGGCCGCACCGCCGAAGCGCCGAGCCGGCCCCGCAAGGCGTTGACGATCGGCGCCGTTTGCAAGATCCTCCAGAACGAGTTCGACGACGTCTCAATCTCGAAGATCCGCTACCTGGAGGACCAGAAGCTGCTGAGCCCGCGGCGCACCTCTGGCGGCTACCGTCTCTACAGCCAGTCCGACGTCGAACGGCTGCGGACGATCCTGCGCCTGCAGCGCGACGAGTTTCTGCCGCTGCGGGTGATTCGTCAAGAGCTCGCCTCCGGCGGCGACCTCGTGCTCGCCGACGGCGAACGCAAGCCTGCCAGTGGCGCCGTCCGCCGCGCGATCCTGGTCGACACCTCGCGCGCCTACCTGACGATCGACGAGATCGTCGAGGAGACCGGCGCCCGCGAAGAGCTGATCTCCGAACTCGAGAACTACGGGATCGTGCAGCCGGAGAAACGCGAGGGCAAGACCGTCTACGACGAGACCGACCGCGAGATCATCCGCGCCGCCAACGAGCTCTCGCGGGTCGGCGTCGGCGCCCGCAACCTGCGGGTCTTCCGCTCCTCCGCCGACCGCGAGGCCAACCTGCTGGAAGCGCTGCTCGGCCCCTCGTTGCGCTCGCGCAACCCCGAGCGCCGCAAGGAGGCCTTGGAAAGCCTGGAAAGCCTCGCCGCCACCGTCAGCCACCTGAAGCACCTGCTGCTGATCCGGGACCTGCGGCGCCTGGCCGGGGACTGACGGCGTCCTCGGTCGCTCGCGTGCAGGGCACGCCACGCTCCCTGCGTCCTTGTCAGAGTGTCTGAATGGCTCGCGTAACTAGAAAACGAACCGTCCCCGCCTCTTCCGGGGACGTCTGGAAGCTCGTCTCCGACCCCTACAACCTGCCGCGCTGGTGGCCGCGGACGAGCCGGGTCGAGAACGTCGAGGGCAAGAGCGGCGGCCGGCGGGTGCGCTGGACGAAGGTGCTGGAGACGGCCGAGGGCCGCGGCATCCGCGCCGACTTCCGCTGCGTCAGCTCCGCCGAGCGCGAGCGCTACGTCTGGGAGCAGGAGTTGGAGGGCACCCCCTTCGAGCGGTACCTGAAGGCGCTGAGGGTGGAGCTGGGACTGCGTGAGCGCGACGGCGGAACCGAGGTCAGCCTCACCGAGGAGCAGCTGCTGAAGGGGATGTCGAAGCTGGGCTCGCCGCTGATGCGTCGCGCCCGCGGCGACGTGCTCGACGAGGCGCTGGACGGAATCGAAAGGGCGCTGACTTGAACCCGCGGCGCGACGCCAAGTGGTGGGGGTGGGGGGACCCTTCGATCGAACCCGAGCTCGACGCCGAGGCACTGGCGGTGCTGCGGGAGCGGATCGGGGAGTTGGAGCCGTGGCCACCCGCGAGGGCGCTCGCGGAGGTCGCGCTGCCGGCGGCGGAGCCGTTGCCGCAGGCGCTGATCGATGCCGTCGGCGAGGAGAACGTCTTCCGCGGCGATGAGGACCGGCTACGTCACGCGACCGGGCGCGGCTACGTCGACCTGGCGCGGTTGCGAAACGGAGCGCTGGAGGCGGCACCGGACGCAGTGGTGATGCCCGCCGACGCGGAGGCGCTGCGACGGGTGCTCGAGATCTGCGCCGCGGAGGGGGTCGCGATCGTGCCCTTCGGCGGCGGCACCAGCGTCGTCGGCGGGGTCGAGCCGCTGCGCGGCGGCCATGCCCGCCTGATCAGCCTCGACCTCGGCGCCCTGCGCGAGGTCAGCGTCGACCGTCGTTCCCTGACCGCCCGTCTCGGCGCCGGGCTGCGCGGTCCCGAGGCGGAGGCGGCGCTGGAGGCTGAGGGGCTCACCCTCGGCCACTTCCCGCAGTCCTTCGAGTACGCGACGATCGGCGGCTTTGCCGCGACCCGTTCCGCTGGCCAGGCGTCGAGCGGCTACGGCCGCTTCGACGCCCTCGTCAGTTCGGTGCGGATGGTCGCGCCCGCCGGGTCCCTGGAGACGCTGGAGACGCCCCACACGGCGGCTGGGCCCGCCCTGCGGGAGGTAGTGCTCGGCTCCGAGGGTGTCCTCGGGGTGATTCCGGACGTGACCGTGCGGGTGCGCCCGGCACCCGCGGTGCGCCGCTACGAGGCCTGGATCGCCGAGAGCTTCGAGGCCGGCAGCGAGATTGTCCGCCAGTTGGCCCAGGGCCCGGGCCTGCCGCAGATCATCCGCGTCTCCGACGAGGAGGAGACCGAAGGGAGCCTCGCCTTGTCAGGCCCCCGCGGCCTCAGCGGGCGACTCTTCGATCGCTACCTCGGGGTTCGCCGCCGCCGCGGCGGTGCCCTGATGATCGTCGGCTTCGAGGGGGACGAGGAGTCGGTCGCGCGGCGGCGAGCGCTGACCGTGCGCGCCCTCCGCGAGGGGGGCGCCGCCTACCTCGGTCAGGCTGCCGGCCGGTCCTGGGAGCACGGCCGCTATCAGGGCCCCTACCTCCGCGACACCCTGATGGAGATGGGGGCGATGGTGGAGACGCTGGAGACTTCCCACACCTGGAGCCGCTATCACGAGCTGCACGAGGCGGTGGGCTCGGCGATCCGGAAAGCGTTGCTGGAAGAGGGGGCTCCCGGCCTCGTCTTCTGCCACCTCTCGCACGCCTACGCCGACGGCGCCTCGCTCTACTTCACCTTCATCTCCCGCAGCCGCCGCGGCGCCGAGCTGGAGCAGTGGGCGGCGGTCAAGCGCGCCGCCTGCGAGGCGATCGTCGCCCACGGCGGCACGATCAGCCACCACCACGCGACCGGCCGCGATCACGCCCCTTACATGGAGGCGGAGGTGGGGAGGACGGGCCTGGAGATGTTGCGGGCAGTCAAGGAAGAGATGGATCCGACGGGGATCATGAATCCGGGCAAGCTCCTCCCGGACGGCTAAGCGGCTATTCGCCCGCTTCGCGGTTTGCCGCCCCGACGATCGGGCCGATCACTTCACCGCGGAGGACTTCGTCGCCGGTGTAGACCGGAGCGTCTTTCTCTTTCGTCGCTTTCGCCAGCGACGCCCGCAGCTGCGAGTCGTCGGTCCTGGTGATCGCGATCTGCCCGAAGGTTTCGTTGGCGAGGTAGGCGAGGACTTCGACCGGCACTTCCACCTGGGCGCCGATGCGGCCGTCCTCGCCGACTTCGGTCGAGGCGAGCGGCAGCATTTTCTGCGGCGAGGCGGCGAGCCAGATCGTGTAGGACTCGCCGTCGCTGGCCGGCTCCAATCCTTCCGCCGCCACCTGCAGTGCCAGGCTTTTTTTCACCCGCCCGAAAATCGCCACGCCGATCGCATCGCTGTCATCGACCGCTTCCAGCGAGGCCTTCGTCACTTCTTTGTCGCCGCGCTCGGAGGCTTTTTCCAGCGTCGCAACGGTTTCCCCGCTGGGGGTGGACGCCGACGTCGTATCCGTCGTCTCGTCGCCCCCGGTGCCATCGCCACCGACGATCACGAAGACGACGAAGAGGATCACGGCCGCAGCCCCGGCCAGGATCGTCCAAAGCCCCCGCCCCTCGAGCAGCTTCAGCCGATGGACGTCCTCTTTCAACGTCCGGTGCTTGGGTTTCGCAACCGGCTTGTCCTCAACCGGCTTTTGCCTAGCCCTCGGTGCCTCTGAGGAATGCGCGATCTCAGGGGAAGGCTCCTGTGGCTCAGCGGGCACCGTAGGCGGCGGCTCGGGCGATGGGGACTCCCTCTCGGGAGCCTCCCCAGCTTTTGCTCCCGAGAGGGAGTCCCCACCGCCCCCACCCGGAGGCGTCGGAATAGCCGGAGCAGGAATCCCTTCTGCTTCGAGCTCGGCCGCAGCCTGCTGCGCCCGCCGGTGCACCTCGGCGACCTCGACTCCCATCAGAGCCGCAAGATCTTCGTACCCCTGCTCGCCCCGCTGGTTGAGCAGGCGCAGGATCGCCTTCTGGTCGTCGGAGAGCGCCACCGGGTCGGAAGCCTATTAGGGTGCCCAGCGTGAATGACGATGCTGAGGTTAAGCCGGCCCACTTCGACGCCCTGATCGGCACCGAGTGGATCAGCGACGATCCCGACGACGCCCGGGTCCGGCTCCAGATCCGCGATGAGCTGCGCCAGCCCTTCGGGCTGATGCACGGGGGCGTGATGTCGACCCTGATCGAGAGCGTCTGCTCGAAAGCGACCGCCGGCGCCGTCTACGACCAGGGAATGGCGGCGATGGGCCAGTCGATCGACGTCAGCTTCATCCGCCCGGTCACCGAAGGCTCGGTGGAAGTGAGGGCGAAGGCCCGCCACCGCGGCCGCACCACCTGGCTCTGGCAGGCAGAAGTCGTCAACGAGGAGGGCAAGCCCTGCGCGCTCGCCCAAATGACCATCGCCGTCCGCCCGCGCCCGGGCGCCTGATCAACCCCGGAACCGATTCGTAATCGGCAGGCGGCGGTCCTTGCCGAACGCCTTCGGGGTGATCCGGATCCCCGGCGCCGCCTGACGGCGCTTGTACTCGGAGCGGTCGACGAGGCGGAGCACCTCGTTGACGGTCTCGGCCGGCAGCCCCGCCGCGACCATCTCCTCGCGTCCCTGGTCGCGCTCGACGTAGGCCTCGAGGACGCGGTCGAGCACCTCGTAGGGCGGCAGCGAGTCCTCGTCGCGCTGATCGGGCCGCAACTCGGCCGAGGGCGCCCGCTCGATCACGCTCGCCGGCACCAGCTCGCGGCCCGCACGCTCGTTGCGCCGCCTCACCAGTTCGTAGACCAGCCCCTTCGGCACGTCCTTGATCACCGCGAAGCCGCCGGCCATGTCGCCGTAGAGGGTCGCGTAGCCGACTGACATCTCGCTCTTGTTGCCGGTCGTCAGGACCAGCCAGCCGTGGCGGTTGGAGAGAGCCATCATCAGGTTGCCGCGGATCCGCGCCTGGATGTTCTCGGCGGTCAGGTCGGGCTCGGAGGGTTTGGTCGGGTCGCGCGGCACCGCCGCCTCGGGCTCGTGCAGGTAGCCGCTCAGCGCCTCGTCGAAGCTCTTCATCACCGGCTCGATCGCGACCTCGAGCAGCTCGCAGCCGAGGTTGGCGGCGATCTCGCGGGCGTCCTGCTGGGTCTCGGCGCTGGAGTGGGGGGAGGGCATGACGACGCAGCTGAGCCGCTCCGCCCCGACCGCGTCGGCGGCGATCATCGCCACCAGGGCCGAGTCGATCCCGCCCGAGAGCGCCAGCCCGAGGTGCTTGAAGCCGTTCTTGCCGGCGTAGTCGCGCAGGCCCAGGGTGAGCGCCTCGTAGACCTCGTCGAGGTCGGAGAGGGGCGGGGCCACCGACCCGGGCTCGCCGTCGGGGATCTCGCAGACCAGCAGCTCCTCCTCGAACTGGGCCGCCCGGGCGATCACGCTCCCGTCGGGCGCGGTAACCAGGCTCTGCCCGTCGAAGACCAGCTCGTCCTGCCCGCCGACCAGGTTGCAGAAGGCGAAGCAGGCGTCGTAGGCGCGCGAGCGTTCCGCGAACATCGCCTCGCGCTCGCGACCCTTGCCGCGGTGGTAGGGGGACCCGGAGGGGTTGGCGATCAGCTTCGCCCCCGCTTCGGCCTCGGTCTGCGCCGGCGGCCCCGGCGCCCAGACGTCCTCGCAGATCGTCAGCCCGACGGTCAGCCCACCGACCTCGATCGAGCGCGGCTCCAGCCCCGGGACGAAGTAGCGCTGCTCGTCGAAGACGCCGTAGTTGGGGAGCCGGTTCTTGCGGTAGATCGCGGCGACGGCGCCGTCGGCGAGGACGGCGGTGGAGTTGTGGGCGTGGCGGGAGTCGTCACCCGCGGCGGCGGGCTCGGCGAAGCCGACCAGGGCGGTGATCCCCTGCGTCGAGGCGGCCAGCTCCTCGATCGCCCGCTGGTTGGCGGCGATGAAGTGGCGCTTCAGGTAGAGGTCCTCGGCGGGATAGCCGGGGATGCAGAGCTCGGGGAAGATCACCAGCTCGGCGCCCTCCTCGCGGGCGCGGCCGATCCACTCCGCGACCTTGGCGGCGTTGCCGTCGACGTCGCCGACGGTGGGGTTGATCTGGGCGAGGGCCAGGCGCATCTCCGGAAGTATCTCCAGCCGGATGGCGGGAGGTAGTTTCGGCCGCCGTTAGGGTTGTTGCTGGCATGCGGAACCGTCGGCGGCATCTGGTCGGATCCTCGGCGGCGCTGCTCCTGGCTCTCGTCGCGGCGACCCCTGCCTGGGCTTCTTCGTCATCGACGGGCCTACAACCGCTCCATGTAGACGGAAATCGACCCGTCGGCGAGCCGTTCGTCGCGCCGCAGCCGCGCCCGACCGAAATCCGGCCGCGCCCGACCGACGGCGACGACCCCAACCGCAACGCCTACTCGGTCCCCGAGGCACCGCGCTCACCCGCCTGCTCGCCCCACTTCTGCGTCCACTGGGTCGACGTAGGCCTCGACGCCCCGAGCCTCGAGGACGGCGACGGCGACGGCATCCCCGACTTCGTCGAACGGGTGCTGCGGGTGGCCGAACGGGTCCACACGGTGGAGAACGAGAAGCTCGGCTGGCGCGAGCCGAAAAGCGACGGGCGGCAGGGTGGCCGCCGCGGCAAGACCGACGTCTACCTCTCCCAGATCGGCGGCGAACTGTTCGGCTACGCCGCGCCGGACCGGGGGCAGGGCGGTAAACAGGGCCGGATCCCGCGCCGGCTGCACGGCTACCTCGTCCTCGACAACGACTACAGCCCCTTCGAGTTCCCGGGGACGAAGCCGCTCGAGGACCTGCAGGTGACCTTCGCCCACGAGTACAACCACATCCTCCAGTTCGGCTACGACGCCTACCAGGACCCCTGGTTCGCCGAGGCCAGTGCGACCTGGATGGAGGACCAGGTCTACAACGGCATTAACGACTACCTGCGCTACGTGCGTCGCTGGGTCCGCCTCTGGGAAACGCCCCTGACCACCAGCTCGATCAAGGAGTACGGCAGCGCCGTCTGGAACCAGTGGCTGGCGCGGCGCTACGGGCCGGAGATCGTCCGCAAGGCCTGGGCGGGGGCGATCGACGCCAAGCCCGGCGGCTTCTCCGCCGGCAGCTACGAACGGGCGCTGCGGGCGGTGGGAGCGTCAGACCTCAGCCACGACTTCAGCCGCTTCGCCGCCGCGGTGACCGAGTGGCACACCGGCAAGTTCTTCCGCGAGGGCGAGCTCTTTCCCGATGCGCCGCGCCAGGGGCACCTGCCCCTCGACGGTCGGCCGCTGACCCGGATGCTCAACCACATGACGTTTCAGCTGCTGCGGGTCCGCGCGGCGCGGGCGCGCGCCGTGGTGGTCGAGCTGGAGGCACCACGCGGCACCGCGTCGGGGCTGGCGCTGGTCGGGCGGCTCGGCAGCGAGCGCCGGGGGCGGCCGGTCATCCGTCTCGCCTACAGCCACGGGGGCGGGCACCTGAGGGTGCGCCTGCGCCAGCCAGGCCGGTTCGAGCGGATCACCGCCGTGGCGGTCAACGCCGATGCCCGCGCCCGCGGCTTCAGCGCCCGCCGGCTCGACTGGAACTACCTGACCGACGGTCTCCCCTTCGAGATCTCCGGCCGGCTGGTCGGTTAGCGACCGGCGCTGGCGATCAGGAGCGCGACTCGGTCGCCACGGGTGCGGCGCCGTTGCTGGAGGCCGCCGCGGCTTTTTTGCGCTTCTTCGCCGGTTTCTTCTTGGCCGGGGCCGTCTTCAGGACCTCTTTGGTGGTCGCTTCGAGGTCGAGGGCGAAGCTGTCGAGATCGGCCATCGCGTCGTAGTCGCCGATCAGGCCGAAGTTGACCTGGCCGTTGTAAGACATGATCCCGATGCAGAGCGCCTGGCGCCGCGCCAGCGGCACCATCGGGAAGATCGACTCCATCTTGCGGCCGAGCACGTAGAGCGGGAACTGCGGCCCCGGCACGTTGGTGACGACGAGGTTGAAGAAGCGCTGGGCGGGCTGCAGCCGCGCCGCCTGGGAGACGATCGTCGAGGGCGCGAAGTCGGTCAGCTTGGTCAGGATCTCGGCCCCGACCGCCTGGCCGGAGGACTTGAGGTCGCCCATCTGACCGGTGACCAGGTGCAGGCGCTCGACCGGGTCTTCGCACCAGACCGGCAGCGGTGCCATCATCGCCGAGATCCGGTTGCCCAGGGCGCCGTGCTCCTCGGCGGCGCGGACGCTGACCGGGACCATCGCCCGCAGCTCGAGGTCGGTGGTGTCGTGGCCGCGGGCGCGCAGGTACTTGCCGATGCCGCCGGCGACGATCGAGAGGATGACGTCGTTGACGGTGCCCCCATGGGCGTTTTTGACCCGCTTGAGGTCGGCGAGGTCGGCCTGGGTCATCTGGAAGCGGCGGTGGGGGCCGATCTCGACGTTGAAGACGGAGTCGGGGGCGGACATCCCGGCGGTGACGATCTTCGAGGTGTCGCGGACGCCATTCATCACCTGGCGCGGGCCGCGGAGGGCGGCGCGGAAGCCGCGGACGATCTCCTTCGGGCTGGTGGCGCGCTCCTTCAGCGCTTCGCTCAGCAGCTGCACGTCGGTCGGCTCGGGACTGGCGAGCCACGGCGGCGCCTTCTCGGACGCCCCTGCCGGCTCGGGGTCGAGGTCGAAGAGGACGGTGGTGATGTCGACGCCGGAAACGCCGTCGACGAGCGCGTGGTGGCTCTTGCCGATGATCGCGAAGCGATCTCCGGTCAGTCCCTCGACCAGCCAAAGCTCCCAGAGGGGCTTTGAGCGGTCGAGCTGCTGGGAGAAGATCCGTGCTGCGAGGTTGCGCAGCTGCTCGTCGGAGCCCGGCGCCGGCAGCGCGGTCTGGCGCACGTGGTAGTCGAGGTTGAGGTGCGGGTCGTCGATCCAGACCGGACGGCCCTGGCCGAAGGGGACGAAGCGCAGCTTCTGGCGGAAGCGCGGCACCAGGTGCAGGCGCGAGGCGATGTGATCGCGGAACTCTTCGTGCGTCGGCGCCTCGCCTTTGAAGACGCTGGTCGAGGCGACGTGCATGTGGGCGCCCGAGCGCTCCAAGTGCAGGAACGAGGTATCGAGTCCAGTGAGGCGTTCGGGCTTCGTCATCTGTCCATGTTCGCACATGCGTCTAGGGCCGCTGCGGGCAGGTTGTCCCCGCTCTAGAGCCGAATTTCAAGAAACGTTGCAGTCTCTATTGCTGTGAGGGTGGTCACACCTGTGATCTGAAGGCACGCCTAGCGTGTTCTCTTCCAAACGAGCTAAACGATCTGCCGAGTCCCCGCGCCGCTGAGCGCCGGGGAGCGGGGGACCCACTTGCCGCGGTGCAGCCGCGGCCGGGGCGAATTGGGCGGCGAGCCGCCCATAGCGAGAGCCGGCGAAGTGCCGGTGTCGCGAGCCCGTCAGCTAACCCCGTAGGCAGCAAGAAAGCGAGCTGAAAACAGATGCGATACCTCCTGCCCGCGGTGGCGGCTGCCACCGTGCTCTCCGTCGGCCTGGCGCCGGCGGCGCCGACCGAGCGCAGCAACCACCAGAAGGATCACGAGCGATCGCGCTCCCATGTCTCCCTGCACCTCTCGACCCACACGGTGTTGAGCGGGAACGGCCTGGCCGTCCACGGCAAGGTGCGGCCCGGCGGACGCCACCGGGTCAAGGTCGTCTTCCGCGGCGCCGAGTCGGCCGTGCGAGGCGTCACCACGAGGGCGAACGGCAGCTTTGCGCTGCGCTGGATGCCGGAGCGGACCGGCAGCTACGCGGTTCGCGCCTACGGCGTCCACAGCCAACGCATCCGCGCCTCCCGCAGCGCGCGGCGCAAGCTGACGAGCTACCGCTACGCCCACGCCTCCTACTACGGGCCCGGCCTCTACGGCAACGGCGTCGCCTGCGGCGGCACCCTGCTGCCGGGGACGATGGGCGTCGCGCACAAGACGCTCCCCTGCGGGACCAGGGTGAAGCTCCGCTACCGCGGGCGGACGGTGACCGTGCCGGTGATCGACCGCGGCCCGTACGTGCCGGGGCGCGATTACGACCTGACCGAGGCCGTGAAGGAGCGGCTTGGGTTCCCGGGCATCGGGACGGTGCTGGCGAGCCGCTAGACGGCGGCGGACCTGCGCATGGCGGCGTCCTCGGTCGCCTAAATAGCGCTGCTATTCAGGCTCCCTGCGTCCTTGCCCTACTTGGTCCGGCGCCGTCTAGGAGGCCAAACCGAGCTGGAGCTGGCCGGGTGTCGGCTCCGGCTCGGCCGCCTCGCCGCCGCCGAAGGAGGCGACGCGGACGCCGAGCAGGCGGACGGGCCGCTGCGGGTCGTAGGCGCGGAGGAGGCTGAGGGCGACCGGGCCGACGACGGCCGGGTCGTTGGTCGCCTGGTCGACCGTGTGGGAGCGGGTGACGTTGGTCCAGTCGTCGAGCCGGACCTTGATCCCGATCGTGCGGCCCTCGAGCTCGCGCTTGCGCAGGCGCCGGCAGAGCTCCTCGGAGAGCTCGTGCAGGTGTCGCTCCAGCTCGGCGCGTTGGGTGACGTCGACGTCGAAGGTGATCTCGGTCGACTGCGATTTGGTCTCGTGTTCGGGCGTGATCGGGGTCTCGTCGAGGAGGTTGCCGCGGGTGTGGAGCCAGGCGCCCGAGCGGGGCCCGAACCGCGCTTCCAGCTCCTCGCGCCGGTACCCCCGTAGATCGGTGAGCGTGCGGATCCCCATCTCCTCGAGCCGGGAGACCGTCTTTGGCCCGATCCCGGGGATGAGACCCGGGGAGTGGTCGGCGAAGCGCTCCAGGGCCCGCTCGCGGGAGAGGACCACCAGCCCCGCCGGCTTGCCGAGCTCGCTGGTGATCTTGGCCAGCATCCGGCTCTCGGAGATCCCGACCGAGCAGGTCAGCTGCGTCTCGGTGCGGATCTTGGTCTGGACCCGCCGCATCGTCGCCTTGGGCGAGAAGATCCCGGTCAGGTCCAGATAGGCCTCGTCGAGCCCGACGACCTCGACCACCTCGACGTTCCGCCGCAGGATGTCCATCACCTGCCCCGACGCCTCCCGGTAGGAGGGAAAGTCCGGCCGCAGATAAATGGCATCGGGCAGCCGCCGCCGCGCCACCGCCGCCGGCATCGCCGAATGGATTCCCGCCAGCTTCCGCGCCTCATAGGAGGCCGTCGTCACCACCGCCCGCGGCCCGGAGCCGCAGACTACGACCGGTTTGCCCTTCAGCTCAGGCCGCCGCCGCAGCTCCACGGACGCGTAGAACGCGTCCATGTCGAGGTGGGCGATCGTACGCTCAAAGCTCACCCGATGATCGTAGGGAGGGGAAGCGACGGGACGGGTGGAATCAGGAGAGAAAGGTGTTACCGATCAGCAGGCCTGCAAAGAGGAGGGCGATCAGACCGCCTGGGACGAAGACCGATCCGACGAGGAGAGCGACGAGGGTCAGCCCCTTCCGGTGCGTTCTCGCTGGTCGCCAGGGGAATCCGCCATGGCAAGCGCGTCGCTTCCGCCGCCTCCGCAAACCGCAAGCACAGCGGGGATCCTAAACTCCAGCCGTGGCTTCCCCTGAGGCGAAGAACCTGGAGGCGATCTCCAAGGCGATCGACCAGCACAACATGAACTGCCCGTTTCCGGCGGCGGAGGTGCGGATGAATCCGTTCGAGGTCGAGCGGCTGGGGTGGGAGACGATTCGGGGGTTGCCGGTGGTCCCGGATGGGGAGATCGGGACCGGACGGTTCCGCATCGTCTGCTCGCGAGATATGGAGGACGACGGGCTTGAGGTCGTCGAGGCCGTCGGCAAAGAGCTGGAGACGGTCGCGCCGGCTCAGAACTAATCGCGAGTCCGCGAGAACCCGGCTACAACACGGGTTTCTGCGGACTCGGCGAGCTAGACCTCGTTGTAGAAGTCGAGGCCGGTCCGTTCCATCCAGCCCTGGACTTCGAGGTTGAGGCGGAACAGCTCGCCGGTGAGGATCAGCACCCCCATCGCGATCAGGATCAGGCCGCCGACGGCGACGATCGCCTGGTAGTGGCGCTTGACGACGGCGAAGGCGCTCGTCATCTGGGAGAAGGCCACCGCGGTGAGGAGGAAGGGGATCGCCAACCCGGCTGAGTAGACGGCGAGGAGGAAGGCGCCGCGGCCGGCCGATTCGGACAGGGAGGCGGCGGTGAGGATCGCGCCCAGGGTCGGTCCGATGCAGGGGGTCCAGGCGATCGCGAAGGCGGCGCCGGCGACGATCGGGCCGCCTTTGCCCGCCCGGTCGAGCAGCGCGTTCACGTGCCACTCGCGGTTCAGCCTCGTGATGAAGAGGGAACCGACGAAAAGCAGCCCCATGAGGATGATCAGGACGCCGGAGATCTTCGTCAGCAGGTCGAGGTTGTCGTCCAGGAACGACCCCAGGGCCGTCGCCGTCAGCCCGAGGAGGATGAAGATCGCCGAGAAGCTCGCCACGAACAGCAGGCTCGGCCCAAGCACCCGGCGCCAGCCGGCGCTCTCAAGCTCGTTCGCCGAGACCCCGCTGACCGCCGAGAGGTAGCCCGGCACCAGCGGCAGCACGCAGGGGGAGAGGAAGGAGACGACTCCCGCCGCGAGCGCGGCGAGGATTCCCACTCCCGAAGCGGGATCGGTACTGGCTGCGAGAGGCACCACTACTCCAGATTACCCGCCGACTTCTTCCATCGATCGAGCCCGCGCGCTAGATTTGGCCAGCTAGCCAAATCGGAGGGAGAGAGCGTTGAGCAACCGCACGTTTGTGATCGGGGTCGGGATGACCAAGTTCGAGAAGCCCGGAACCAAGGAGGGCGACTACCCCGACTGGGCCAAAGAGGCGGGAGACAAGGCGCTCGCCGACGCCGGCACCCCGTACGAGGACGTCCAGCAGGCCTACGCCGGCTACTGCTACGGCGACTCGACCTACGGCCAGCGGGCGCTCTACCAGCTCGGCCTGACCGGGATCCCGGTCGTCAACGTCAACAACAACTGCTCGACCGGCTCCTCGGCGCTGTTCCTGGCGCGGCAGGCGGTCAAAGGTGGGATCGTCGACTGCGCCCTGGCGCTGGGCTTCGAGAAGATGGAGCCGGGCAGCCTCGGGGTCAAGTACACCGACCGCACCAACGCGCTCGACAAGCACGCGATGCGGATGTTCGAGCTGCGCGACCCGGAGGCCTCGCCGCCGGCGCCGCAGATGTTCGGCAACGCTGGCCGCGACCACATGCAGAAGTACGGCTCCGAACCCGACCACTACGCCTGGATCGGCTGGAAGAACCACAAGCACTCGGTCAACAACCCCTACGCCCAGTTCCAGGACGAGTACTCGCTGGAGGACATCAAGGCGGCGAAGATGATCCACGACCCGCTGACCAAGCTGCAGTGCTCGCCGACCTCGGACGGCTCGGCCTGCGCGATCGTCGTCTCCGAGCGCTACGTCGACGAGCACGGGCTCTGGGAGCAGGCGGTCGAGATCGCCGGCCAGTCGATGGTCACCGACCTCAGCTCGACCTTCGACGAGAACGCCGACTGCATGACGATCGTCGGCTCCGACATGTCGAAGACCGCCGCGAACGCCGCCTATGAGGAAGCGGGAGTGGCGGCCGGGGAAGTCGACGTCTGCGAGCTGCACGACTGCTTCAGCGCCAACGAGCTGATCACCTACGAAGCGCTCGGGTTCGCCGCCGAGGGCGAGGCGCACAAGTTGGTTGAGGCCGAAGCGACCACCTACGGTGGCGAGGGACCGGTCGTCAACCCCTCCGGCGGGCTGATCTCCAAGGGCCACCCGCTCGGGGCGACCGGGCTCGCCCAGTGTTCGGAGCTGACCTGGCAGCTGCGCGGCACCGCCGACAAGCGCCAGGTCGAGGGCGCCAAGGTGGCCCTCCAGCACAACATCGGCCTCGGCGGTGCCGCCGTGGTCACGGTCTACAAACCGGCGGCCTGAGGGCTCGCCGAGACGGGTAGGAGGAGCACGATGGCGAAAGAGCGACGTTCACTCAGCGGCAAGGTGGTGGCGATCACCGGCGGTGCCCGCGGGATCGGCAAAGCGACCGCGACGGCGCTGATCGGCAAGGGATGTCGCGTCGCCATCGGCGACCTTGACCTCGAGCTGGCGGAGAAGACCGCGGCGCAGCTCGGCGGCGGCACGATCGCGCTGCCGCTCGACGTCATCGACCGCGGCTCGTTCGAGCGGTTCCTCGACGAGGCCGAGCGCCAGCTCGGCGCCGTCGACGCGGTGATCAACAACGCGGGGATCATGCCGGTGACGCCGTTGGCCGAGGAGAGCGAGGACTCGGTCCGTCGCCAGATCGACATCAACCTGATCGGCGTCATCACCGGGACCCAGCTGGCGATCCAGCGGCTGCGCCCGCGCGGCAGCGGCTACATCGTCAACATCGCCTCCCAGGCGGGCAAATCAGGACTGCCTGGAATCGCCACCTACTCGGCCACCAAGCACGCCGTGGTCGGCCTCAGCGAGGCGGTGCGGGCGGAGCTGCGCGAGACCGGCGTCGAGGTCCTCTGCGTGATGCCGACCGTCGTCAATACCGAGCTGACCAGCGGCGTCGGCCAGAAGTGGATCAAGCCGGTCGAGGCCTCCGACGTGGCCAACGAGATCGTCGACGCGATGGAGTTACCGCGCTTCGACGTCTTCGTCCCGCGCGCCAACGGCGCTCTCTACAAGATCTTGGCGCCGCTGCCCCGCAGCTGGCGCGAGGCGCTCGGCCGGGCGATGAAGGTCGACAAGCTGATGCTGGAAGTCGACCACGGCGCCCGCCGCGCCTACGAGGAGCGCGCCGCCAAGAGCGAGCCCGGGCAGGAGGCCGACCCGGAGGCGCCGGCGCCGCAGCGCGACGCGGCCTGAACGAGTTCAGCGAACGCTGAACTTTGGCCCCTATAGGGACGTAAATACAGCGAACGCTGAAATGGGACGGATCTACGACGCCACCTGGGGACGGGGCTTCTCGGCCCTCTACGACCGCTGTTTCAAGGCCAGCGAAGAGGCGGGCTTGCGCGACATGCGTCGCGACCTGTTGGCGGGAGCGCGGGGGAGAGTGCTCGAGCTGGGCGCCGGCACCGGCCTCAACCTCGATCTCTACCCGGCGGCGGTCTCGGACCTGACTCTGACCGAGCCCGACCCGCACATGGTCAAACAGCTGCGGAAGAGGGTGGAGGATTCGCCGCGGACCGCCGAGGTCGTGGAGGCGCCGGCCGAGCGACTCCCGTTCGAGGACGACAGCTTCGACACCGTGACCGTCACGCTCGTCCTCTGCACCGTGCCGAACCCCGCCGCAGGCCTGGCAGAGGTCAAGCGAGTCCTCAAGCCAGACGGCCAGTTCCTCTTCCTCGAGCACGTCCGCTCGCCCGACCCGGGCCTCGCCAAGTGGCAGGACCGCTTAGAGAGCCCCTGGCGCTTCCTCGGCGACGGCTGTCACTGCAATCGCGACACCGTCTCCGCGATCAGCGCTGCGGGTTTCACGCTGGGTGACGTGGAGCGCCCGGAGTTCCCCAAGGTGGTCCCGATCGTCAAGCCGATGGCGAAGGGCAGCGCCCGCACCGCTTAATTAGTTGGATCGGCGTCGATTCCGCGTCAGCCAGTGCGAGCGGCCAGAGGGAGCCGGCTTTATCCAGCTTTCGACGACATCGGCCTGGAAAGCGACCATCACAAAGAACATCGTTAGGGATCCCACGGTCCAGCCGAAGCCGAGTTCTTCGAGCCAGCTTGGATTTGCGACCCAGGTGCGTTGAGACAGAACAAGGGCGGACGCGATGCCGATCAGACCTGCACAGCCGATCCCGATGAAGGCGCCGACACGCTCCTTGCGTTTCTCTTGAACCTCCGCCTGTGCCGCTGAGACGACAGTACTCGCGACAACGCTATACGCAACTAGCAAGGTGGCGCCGATCTCAGCCAGGGTTCTCAAGACATCGGCATTAGCTCTCACATTCAACTGCGCGCAGGCGAGCCAGAACATGGAGGCTACGACGAGCATGCTCAGCAAAGCGTCAATCAGCCCACGCCGATATGGCGATAGGCGCCGGATGAGCGGCCAGTTCTCAGGAAACAGATGGTCCACGGGGCGCGGAAGGCTACGACGTGCCCATGACGACTCCTGCGTATCCAACGCACGATAATGGTGGTTATGTCAACCTGGGCGAGGAGAGCCGGTGCTCTCAGCTTGCCTTTTCGATGGCCTCTTCGATCTCCCCCGTGGAATCCGGGGTTCCGAGGACTTCGAGGCCGTCGGTGTTGGGGCCTTTGATCAAGAGGGTCGGCGTGCCTTCGAGGCCGAGTTTCTCGGCCTCGGCGGTCGTTTCTTCGACCGCGCCGGTGAGTTCAGCACGATCTTCGTTCCATTTGGCGAGATTCTTGACGCCGGCGCCTTTGGCGACCGCTTCCAGGAACTCGTCGTCGGCGTAGCCGGAGTTCTCGCGGCCCTGGTTGCCGTAGAAGAGCTTGACGTAGTTCCAGCTGCGCCCCTGGGCGCCCGCGGCGAGCGCGGCGGCTCCGGCGGGAGTCGACTGCGGCCCGATGATCGTGAAGTTGCGGAACTCGATCCTCACTTCACCCTGTTTGACCTGCTTTTCGATCAGCGGCGGCAGGATTTCCTCCGCGTAGGCCGCGCAGAACGGGCACTGGAGGTCGCCGAACTCGATCAGTTCGACCGGTGCCTCCGGATCTCCCAGCACCAGACCTTTCTGCGGGATCCCGTCGAGAAGCCGGTTGACCTCGGCGGCTCCCTCCAGGGTCGTGTCCCCACCGTCGCCACTGGAGGAATTGACCACGATCAGCACCAGGACCACGGCGATGACCAGGAAGGCGGCGCCGGCGGCGATCTGCAGCAGCTTGGCGCGGCGGTCCTCGGCGCTCATGCTCGATCGGGCAGCGCCAACTCGGCACCGCCGTAGCCGATCAGACGCGTTGCGGTCAGTAGAAAGAGGATCGTCATCAGGACCGCGCTGCCGACGCACCACTGGCAGATCGCTTCGATCTTGAAGATCTCGATGTAGGTGAGAAAGATGCTGTATCCGAAGCCGCCGAGGGCGACGACGAAGCCGCCGAGCCGCGCCGCGTCGTTGGCGAAGAACGCGGTCGCCAGCAGCAGGACGTAGCCGACGATCCCGAAGACGGCGATGTTGACGCCGGCGACGTGCGAGTAGGAGCTCTCGGCGACGGTGTGGCAACCGCCGCCTCCGGCGAGGCAGGCGGGAGCGTCCCCGGCGGCCTCGGCAATCGCGATGTAGGCGGCAACGCCGATGCCCAGCGCTGCGCAGAAGGCGATCGCGCGGCGGAGGGCGCTCTCACTCGGGTAGTTCACGGTGCGGAAGATATGACTTCTGCGTAAAAGTCGGCTAAGGCGCGCGAGAGCTTGCCGCCCTGCCAGGCAAGCGGCGACTCCCCCTCCGCCTCGCTGAGGAGCCGAGCCGCCGGCAGCGCCTCCGCGTAGGCCGCCGCCACCGCGTAGGGATGGCCGGGATCGGCGTCGTCGTTGCTGGCGACGACGAGCGCCGGCACCTCGATCTCCCTCAGCTGGTCGAGCGACTCGAACGGCCGCGAGCGCGGCACCTCCCGCAGCGCCTCGACCAGCGCTTCCGGGTGTTGCTGGCGCTGCATCCGCTCCCGCGTGAAGCGCAGGACCGAGTCGCGCCAGCGCGGATCCCGGGCCTGATTCTCGCTGATGTAGTCAACAAAGCCATCGACGCCGCCACTCTCCAGTGCCGCCGCCAGGCCGTCCCAGTACCTCAGCGATTCGGGCTCGACCGCCCCCGTGTAGGCCGGGCCGATCACCACCAGGCCCGCCAGCCGCCGCGGATGCCGCAGCGCGTAGGCGACGGCGGTGTGGGCTCCCATCGAGTGCCCGCCGAGGAGAAAGGTGCCCTCCCCCACCTGCGAGCCGACCACCCGTTCCAGATCCTCGACCAGCCGCGGGTATCCATAATCCTCCCCCGCCGGAGCCGGATCGGACTCGCCGTGACCCCGTGCGTCGTAGGCGATGACCTCGTGGCCGGTGCGCGGCAGCGCCTTCGAGCCGTGGAGAACGTAGCGCCTGGTCGCGGTGATGCCGTGACAGAGGACCACCGGCGGCCCCTCCCCCGTCGCTTCCCCTCGCAGCGTCGGACCCGCCTCGACCGCGAACGGCCGCACTTCGGGAGGCATCAGTCCAGCGCCGCGACCGCGCGCTCGAGATCCTCGACCGACTCATAGGAGAGGCCGGTCAGGCTCACCTTGCGGTGGCCGATGACCCCCTCCTCGTCGATCACGAAGATCGCCCGCCGCACCATCGGCCCCATCGCCACGCCGTAGGCGCGCGCGACCTCCTTCTCCTCGTCGGCGAGGAGCGGCACGTTCAGCTCCTGCTCTTTCACCCAGTGCTCGTGCGACTCGACCGACTGGGAGGAGATCCCGAGCACCTCGGCGCCAAGGGAGTCGAGGCGATCGCCCTGGTCGCGGTAGGAGCAGAACTGCTTGGTGCAGACGGTGGTGGCGTCGCCCGGATAGAAGGCGAGGATCAGCTTGCGGCCCCGGTAGTCGGAGAGGCGGTAGGTCTTGCCGCCCGTCCCGGGCAGCGCAAAATCAGGAGCCGGATCACCGACGTCGGGCTTGGCCACGGAGTGAGCTTAGCCGTACCGGCTAGCCCTGCTCGATCGTCACTTCGTCGATCAGGACGGTCTGTTTCGGTTTTTCTTCCGGTCCGCCCTGTTCGTCGATCCGGGCGACGGTGTCGAATCCCTCCGTCACCTTCCCGACCAGGGCGTATTCGGGCGGGAGGCCGACATCGGCGCCGGTGACGACGTAAAACTGGCTGCCGGAGCGGCCGGGAGGCTCGGCGGAGCTCTTCGCCATCGCCACGATGCCTTTCGTGTAGGCGAGGTTCGGCGGCGGCTTCTCGTCGACGCTGTAGCCGGGACCGCCGGTGCCGGTGCCTTGCGGATCGCCGCCCTGGATCACGAAACCGGGGACGATCCGGTGGAAGGTGAGATCGTCGTAGAAGCCTTCCTCGGCAAGAAAGGCGAAAGAGTTGGCGGTCTTCGGCGCCCGCTCGGTGTCGAGCGCGATCTCGAAGCTGCCGCAGCTCGTCTTCACGACCGCCGTCGCCGGCTCGCCCTGTTTCAGGACCTGTTCGGGCGCTTTGAAGCTGTCGGTCTTCGGTTTCGGTGCCTCGACCGTCTCGCAGCCACTGGTGTCGGTGGCGGTCGCGGCGGAGGTTTCCTCACTCGAGTCGCCCCCGTCTCCCTGCGAGATCAGCACCGCAGCGACGACGCCTATCGCAACCACCGCGAAGACGGCGAGGACGATCCAGCGGCGGTCGGGCTGCTGCTCCACGCGCGGAACCCTAAAGGACGCACCTGAGGCCAAAGCGGCATCCCTACGATCTGAGCCATGAGCTCCGCCCCAGCTCTGACGCCTTTGGCCGCCGCGGTTCTCCATGTCGGCGCCCCGGAGCGGATCCTCCAGATCGAGTGCGGCGACGGCGACGGCGCCCTCTTTCTCGCCCGCGAGTTCCCCAGCGCCCGGATCCGGGGCATCGACCGCTCGGCGGAGACGGCGCGAGGGGCGAGTGCCCGTGTCGGCCTCGACCCCGAGGGGCGAATCGCCTTCAAGCAGGGTGGCCCGCGGTCCCTCCCCTTCCCGGCCGATCAGTTCGATCTCCTGGCTGCCCTCGACGCCCGTCCCACCGCCTCTGAGGCGGCGCGGGTGCTGCGCCCGGGGGGCTTTCTCGTCCTCGCCGCCGGCAACCGCCCCGAGCCCCTGACCGGGATTGGCGGTCGTCTTTTCAGCTGGCGCTTGGCGCGCCTCGGATTCGAGCCGATCTGGACCCAGCCCGCCGGCGACGGCAGCTTCTTCGTCGCCCGGCTCAGGGGCGGAGAGCCGCCGGGCCTCTACCTCTAGGCTGGGCCCCGCATGGAGATCGACGGGATGCCACTGACCCTGCTCGTCAACCCCTCTTCGGCGGGCGGCAGGACGCTGAAGCTGCTGCCGCGGGTCGAGGCGGCGCTGGACGCGCGGCGGGCGGTCTTCCGGGTCGAGAGGACGCGCAGCCTCGAGCACGGTGTCGAACTGGCGCTGCGGGCGATCGAACTCGGCGAGGTCCCGGTCGTGGTCAGCGGCGACGGCCTGCTCGGCGCCGTCGGCGGCGCGATGGCGGGTGCGGAGACGCCGCTGGGGCTGATCCCCGGCGGCCGCGGCAACGACCTGGCGCGGGCGCTGGGCATTCCCGGGGAACCGGAGGCGGCGGTCGACGTCGTCCTCGCCGGCCACAGCCGCCGGATCGACGTCGGCGAGGCCAACGGCAAGCGCTTCCTCGGCATCGTCAGCGTCGGCTTCGACTCGGAATGCAACCGGCTCGCCAACCAAACCAACGTCATCCGCGGCAACTGGGTCTACGCCTACTCGATGGTGCGCACCCTGATCGGCTGGAAGTCGGCCCGGTTCACGATCGCGATCGGCGACGAACGCAAACGCATCTCGGGCTATTTCGTCGACGTCGCCAACAACAGCGTCTACGGCGGCGGCATGTACATCGCCCCCGACGCCAAGCTCGACGACGGCGAATTCGACGTCGTCTCGATCGGCGAGGGCGGCAAGCTCGGCTTCCTCCTCGGGCTGCGGGACGTGCTCAAGGGCAAGCACCTGGGCAAGGAGGAGGTCAGCGTCTTCCGTACCCCCCGCCTCGAGCTCGACGCCAGCCGCCCCTTCCCCGTCTATGCCGACGGCGACCACCTGACTGACCTGCCCGTCTCCTTGCGCGTCCTCCCCCGCTGCCTCTCGATCCTCGTCCCCGGCGACGACGGGGCCTGATCGAGTTGGCGGGCAATGGCCGGCCGAGAGGTCTCTTCGGGGCCAAAGTCGCGCTCTCCCGCGCGATCGGCGCCGCCAGCCGGGCCAGTGGACGCGGCGGCGGCACGACCCTGCCGGGGCGGGTGCTGCTGCGCCTGGAGCCGGAGGCGATCGCCCGGCTCGGCGCCGACCTCGACCGCGGCACGACGATCGTCAGCGCCACCAACGGCAAGACCACCACGGCGGGGATGATCGCCGGCATCCTCGCCGCCGACGGCCGCCACCCGGTCCACAACCGGGCCGGCTCGAACATGACCTGGGGGGTGGCGACGGCGCTGCTCGAGCAGCGCGGCGAGGAAGGGCTGTTCGAGGTCGACGAGGCCTGGCTGCCGCGGGTCGCCGAGCAGTTGGATCCGCGCCTGATCGTCCTCGGCAACCTCTTCCGCGACCAGCTCGACCGCTACGGGGAGATGGAGGCGCTGGCCGACGACTGGGGAGAGACCGTCGCCGCCAGGGTCGGGCGCACCGCCTTCGCCCTCAATGCCGACGACCCGCTGATCGCCGACCTCGGCCGCGACCCGGAAGGCGCCCGCCGCGAGGGCGTCGTCTACTTCGGGATCGAGGATCCCTCCCAGGCCCTGCCGGAGCTGCAGCACGCCTTCGACGCCAAGCACTGCCGCCGCTGCGGCCACCCCTACGCCTACGAGCGTGCCTTCGTCGGCCACCTCGGCCACTACTCCTGCCCCCACTGCGGCGCCGAGCGGCCGCGTCCGGAGGTGGCTGCGACCGCGATCGAGCTGCGGGGGATGGACGGCTCTCGGGTGACGGTGCGGACGCCCGAGGGCGAGATCCGGGTGGAGCTGCCGCTGCCTGGCCTCTACAACGTCTACAACGCCCTCGGCGCGATCGCCGCCGGCCTGCAGCTCGGGGTCGGCCGGGAGCGGATCGCCGCCGCGCTCGGGGAGATGCGGGCGGCTTTCGGCCGGGTCGAGACGATCCCGGTCGCCGGGGTGCCGGTCTCGATCCTGCTGATCAAGAACCCGGCGGGGGCGAACGAGGTGCTGCGGACGCTGCTGCTGGAGAGTCGCGAGGGCGATGGCATCGACCTCTGGATCGCCCTCAACGACCGCATCGCCGACGGGCGCGACGTCTCCTGGATCTGGGATGCCGACTTCGAGCTCCTGGCCGGCGCCGTCCGGCGCGTCGTCTGCTCCGGCACCCGCGCGCCGGAGATGGCCCTGCGCCTGAAGTACGCGGGCTGGCCGGCCGAGGCGATCGAGGTGGAGCCGGGAATCGCCACCTCCCTGGACGCCGCCGTCGAGGGATCCGAGGGACGCCTCTTTGCCCTCCCCACCTACACCGCGCTGCTGGAGCTGCGCAAGCTGCTCGCCGATCGCGGTCTCGCCGAGGAGTTCTGGCGATGAGCGCTTCGACGGCGGCGATCTGGCACGACGTCGAGTGCGGCACCTACGCGGCGGATCTCCCGCTCTGGGAGGAGCTCGCCGAGCGCTGCGAGGGCACGGTGCTGGAGCTCGGCTGCGGAACCGGCCGCGTCGCCCTCCACCTGGCCCGCCGCGGCCATCCGGTGATCGGGCTCGACCGCGACCCTGAGCTGCTCGCCGTCTTCGAGTCGCGCGGCGCGCAGCTGCCGGTGAGCGTTCTCGAGGCCGACGCGCGGGCGTTCGAGGTCGCAGACCCGGTCTCGCTTGTCCTCGCCCCCACGCACCTGCTGCAGCTCCTCGCCGATCCCGGTGAGCGGGCGGAGTGCCTGCGTGGGGTCGCCGCGGCGCTGCGGCCGGGTGGCCTGCTGGCGGCCGTGATCATCGAGGCGATGCCCGAGGCCGACGGCGCGCCCCCTCCCCTCCCCGACGTGGGGGAGGTCGACGGCTGGGTCTACTCGAGCCTGGCGGTCGAGGCGGCGGTCGGCCCTGGGGAGATCGTCGTCCGTCGGCTGCGCCAGGCGATCTCCCCGGAGGGGTCTCTGAGCGAGGAACCCAACGAGGTGCGGATCGCCACCTTCACCGCCGGTGCGCTCGAGGCCGAGGCCGCGACCTTCGGCTTGGCCCCGGCCGGGCGACGGGTGATCCCGGCCACCGAGCTGCACGTCGGCTCGCTGGTCGTCCTCTTCGAGAGGACCCTCTGATGGAGCTCCGCGTTCTCAGTCTCTATCCGGACCAGATGAACATCTACGCCGACCGCGGCAACATCCTCTTCCTGCAGCGGCGCTGCGAGTGGCGCGGGATCGGCTTCGTCCACGCCGGCGTCGGGCCGGGCGAGGCCGTCGACCCCGCCGGCCATGACCTCTTCTACATCGGCGGCGGTCAGGATCGCGACCAGCGTGCGGTCGCCGCCGACATGGTCGCGAGCAAGCGCGAGGCGATCGCGGCCGCTGCCGATGACGGCGCCGTGCTGCTGGCGGTCTGCGGCGGATACCAGCTGCTCGGCCACAGCTACCAGCTCGGCGAGGAGAAGCTGCCGGGCCTCGGGATCGCCGACCTGGTGACGGTGCGCGAGCCCGGCGAGCGGCTGATCGGCAACGTCGCGATCGAGGCCGACCTCGGCGATGGGCCGCGGCTGATCGCCGGCTTCGAGAACCACGGCGGCCGCACCTATCTCGGCGACGGCGCAGAGCCACTGGGGAAAGTGATCTCCGGCCACGGCAACAACGACCGCGACGGCTTCGAGGGGGTCAGGCGCGACAACGTGATCGGCACCTACCTGCACGGCCCGCTGCTGCCGAAGAACGCCTGGCTCGCCGACCACCTGATCGCGCTCGCCCTGGAACGCCGCTACGGCAGCCGCCCCGAGCTGGAGCCGTTAGACGACGAGTTAGAGGCCGCCGCCCACGAGTCGGCGCGGCGAGCTGCGCAGAGCTCTTAGCGCCCGCTGGAGCCGAAGCCGCCACCGCCGCGCATGCTCTCGCTGAGCTCGCTGGCCTCGACCGGCTCCGGGGTGGCGATCGGAGTGATCAACAGCTGGGCGATGCGGTCGCCGGGCTCGACCCGGAAGGTCTCCGCCGGGTCGGTGTTGAGCAGCAGCACCCGCAGTTCGCCCCGGTAGCCGGAATCGATCAGGCCGGGTGCGTTGACCAGTGCGATCCCATGGTCGCGGGCCAGCCCCGACCGCGGCAGCACCAGCCCCGCATGCCCCTCCGGAATCTCGACCCCCACCCCCGTCCCCACGCTCCAGCGCTCACCGGGCCCAATATGAGCCGACTCGCAGGCATACAGATCAAGCCCAGCATCCCCCTCGTGGGCACGAGAGGGAAGCACCGCCTCCTCTTTCAGCTTCATCACCGAGAGCTGCACGCGCCGGAGCCTACAAGGGACCGGGAGAGGGGTTCGCCGGACCCTCCCCGCTGTTGTCCGCCGAACCCCTCTCCCGGTCCCTCAACGGCTCAAGCAACAGCCAGATCGCTGAACCGATGCATCTCCGCCGAAGGCACCTTCGCGTGGACCAGCACCCCGTCCTCGCGGTCGGTCCGTTCGAGGTCCCCGGCGACCTCGTGCAGCTCGTGCAGCCGCCCTCCCTCGGAGTAGGGAATCAGCAGCTCGACCTCGGTCAGGGTCTCCTCGAAGGCCACCTCGATCCGCCCCCGCAGCTCCTCCAATCCCTCACCCTCCTGGGCGGAGACCAGCACCGCTTTGGGATGGTCGAGCGCGGTCTCCCCTCGCTCGCTCTCGGAGAGCAGGTCGACCTTGTTGAAGACGAGCAGGCGCGGCTTCTCGCCGGCACCGATCTCCTCCAGCACCTCGTCCACCGCCTGGATGTCGGCCAGCCGCCGCTGCTCGGGGGCAGAGGCATCGACGACGTGGAGGATCAGGTCCGCGAGGACCGTCTCCTCGAGGGTCGCCTTGAAGGCCTCGACCAGCTGATGCGGCAGCTTTTCGATGAAGCCGACGGTGTCGGTCAGCAAGGCGTCGCGGCCGGAGAGATCGAAGGTGCGGGTGGTCGGGTCGAGGGTGTGGAAGAGGCGGTCGCGAACCTCGACCTCGGCCCCGGTAAGGGCGTTCAGCAGGGTCGACTTGCCGGCGTTGGTGTAGCCGGCGAGGGCGACCCGCGGCAGCGAGGAGCTCTCGCGGCGGGCGCGCATGACGCCGCGGTTGCGCGCCAGTCGGGTCAGGCGGCGGCGCAGGGCCGAGATCCGGTCTCGTGCCAAGCGGCGGTCGGTCTCGATCTGGCTCTCGCCCGGACCCCTGGTGCCGATGCCGCCGTCCATGCGCCCGGCACCGAGGCGCTCGAGGTGGGTCCAGAGCCCCCGCATGCGGGCCATGTTGTATTCGAGCTGGGCCAGCTCGACCTGCAGCTTTCCCTCGGCCGAGTGGGCGTGGTCGGCAAAGATGTCGAGGATCACCGCGGTGCGGTCGATCACCGGCACGCCGAGGGCCGCCTCCAGGTTTCGCTCCTGCCGGGGCGCCAGCTCGTCGTCACAGGCGACAACGTTGGCGTTGCAGGCGGCGATTTCCGCTTTCAGCTCGTTGAGCCGGCCACGGCCGAAGTAGCGATCGGGATCGGGTTTCTGTCGTTGCTGGGTGGCAACGCCGACGGTCGCCACGCCGGCGGTCCGCAGCAGCTCCCTCAGCTCGGCCAGCGGCTCGCCCTCCTCGCGCCCGTCGACGATGCCGATCGCGAGCGCGCGCTGTTTGGCCCGGCGATTCGAGACACCGGCACCATTGCTCGAACCCGCGTAGCGGGTCTCGGCCTGCCTGCCGTTTCTCGAACCTTGCACTCAGATCCATTGTAAGCGCCGGCCCCAAACCGGTTAGGGTGCCTTGCGTGAAGGTCTTCCTCACCGGGGGAACCGGCTTCATCGGCGGCGAGGTCGCGCGCCAGCTGCGCGGGCGCGGCGATGAGGTCGTCTGTCTCGTCCGCAGCCCCGCGAAAGGCGCGAAGCTGCGCGAGCTCGGCTGCGAGCTGGTCAGCGGCGACCTCGGCGACGCCGGAGTCCTCCGCGACGGAATCAGCGGCTGCGACGCGGTGATCCACGCCGCGGCGATGTACGAGGTCGGGATCCCGGCCAAGCAGCGACCGGCGATGTGGGACGCGAACGTGGCCGGGACCGAGCGGGTGATGGAGGCGGCGCTGGAGGCGAAGGTGCCGCGGATCGTCTACGTCTCGACCGTCGGGATCTTCGGCAACACGCACAAAAAAGTCGTCGACGAGTCCTACGAGAACCCCGAGAACGACTTCACCTCCTACTACGAGGAGACCAAGCTCGAGGCGCACAAGGTTGTCGCGCGGATGATCGCCGAGCGTGATCTCCCCGCAGTGATCGTCCAGCCGGGCGGCGTCTACGGCCCCGGGGACACCTCCCAGGTGGCCGACCTGCTCGAGCAGTTCTTCGCCGGCAAACTGCCGCTGATGCCGTTCCCCGAGCTGGGGATCTGCATGTCCCATGTCGAGGACATCGCCGGCGGGATCCTGCTCGGGCTCGACAAGGGCAAGCTCGGCGAGGCCTACGTGATCAGCGGCCCGGCGACGACGATGCGCAAGGCGATCGAGATGGTGGCCCAGGTCAGCGGCCGCAAGGCGCCGAAGCGGAACCTGCCGACGGGCTTGCTGAAGCTGATGATCCCCCTCGGCCCCGTGGTCGGAAAGGTGATGGGCCAGCCGCCGAACCTGCGCGAGCTGATCTCCTCCGCCGACGGCGTCACCTTCTGGGCGAGCTACGAAAAGGCGAAACGTGAGCTGGGCTATTCCCCGCGGGGGATGGAAGAGGGTCTGCGCCAGACGCTCGCGGCCGACGAGCGGTTCCCCGATCCCGTGGCTGCATAAGCTGCGCGCGTGCGCGTAATCGACGTCATGCACCTGGGGCGGCCGCATGTGATCGGGTGCTGGGAGGTTGATGGAGTGCTGGTGGATCCTGGGCCGGAGTCTTCGATCGGCACCGTGCTGGAGGCGATCGGCGGGGAGCAGCCGCGGGCGGTGTTGCTGACCCACATCCACCTCGACCATGCGGCGGCGACGGGGGCGTTGGTGCGGCGCTGGCCCGGGCTCGAGGTCTACGTCCATGAGCGGGGTGCACCGCATTTGATCGACCCCTCCAAGCTGCTGGCGAGTGCCGAGCGCCTCTACGGCGACAAGATGGGCTACCTCTGGGGTGAGATCCTGCCGGTGCCGGAGGGAAACGTGCGCGTTCTCAGCGGCGGCGAGCAGGTGCTGGGGATGCGTGTCGCCTACACCCCGGGTCACGCCTCCCATCACGTCTGTTATCTGCATGAGGACAGCGCCACCGCCTTCGTCGGCGACGTCGCCGCCTGCCGGATCCCGCCCTCGAACTTGATCGTCCCTCCCACTCCCCCGCCCGACATCGACGTCGAGACCTGGGAGAAATCGTTGGACGCGATCGCAGCCTGGTCGCCGCAGCGCCTCGCTCTAACCCACTTCGGCGCCGTCGAGGACGACGTCACGGGCCACATCGAGAAGGTGCGGTCGAAACTGCGCGAAGAGGCAGAGCTGGCGCGCCAGATGGAGAAAGGCGCTTACGACACCGACCTCGAGCGGCGGATTCGTGCCCAGCTCGACGCGGAAGGAATCGAGGGCGGGACGGTCGACGAGCTCCTGCAGGCGGTGCCCACCGCCTACCAGTGGGGCGGCCTGGACCGCTACTGGCGCAAGAAGGCGGAGCGCGAAGCCGCCAGCGCTTGAGTGACCGCGGGCGCGGGTAGGGTCCTTGGAATTCGTCCGCCACCCCTGGAGGTTCCTGTGAGCAGCACTCGTCCCGGTTTTGCCCTTCGCAGTTTCACCTGTCTGATCGCCCTCTTCGCAGCCATGGCTCTGGTCGCCTGTGGAAGCGACGGCGACAGCGATGACGCACAAGAACTCAGCTTCGAGGTCCAGGCCAAAGGCAAAGCGGTGACCATCGCCGCGCCGGAGAGCGCCGAGGCGGGGTTGGCGGAGATCACCCTTACCAACGACACCGATTCAACCTCCGACCTGCAGCTGATTCGGGTCGAGGGCGAGCATTCGCCTGAGGAAGTGGTCGAGGGGCTCGGCAAAGCGATCCAGGGCCAGGAATTCCCCGAGTGGTTCTTCGCTGCCGGTGGCATCGGCACCCTCGGTGGCGGCGAGAGCGCAACGGTGACGCAGGTCCTGCAGCCGGGCGAGTACTACGCCTTCAACACCGAAGGCGGGCAGCCGGACGCCAAAACCGTGGCCGTGACCAAAGTCAGCGGCGAGGAGTCGGACGAGGAGATCGAGGGCGGCGAGGCCACCGTTGACGCGGCCGAGTACGTCTTCAACGCCGAGACGCTCCCCTCCGGGAAAACCGAGATCGCCTTCGACAACATCGGCGCCCAGCCCCACCACCTGATCGCCTCGCCGCTGAAAGGCGACGCGACCGCCGAGGACGCGGAGAAATTCTTCAAATCCGAACAGGGCGCGCCGCCGCTGGACGAGAAAGGGACCAAATCGACGGCGGTCCTCGAAGGCGGTGAAGGCCAGCTGGTCACGCTCGACCTCGAGCCCGGCCGCTACGCCCTCTACTGCTTCATCACCGACCGCGAAGGCGGGCCCCCGCACGCCTTCAAAGGCATGGTCGACGAAGTCGAGGTCGAGTAGGACGTTCGTCGCGGCGCGAGCGCCCCAGCTCAGCTGAGGTGCTCGCGCATGCGCTCGACGGCCTCTTCGATCCGCTCGTCGGGCGTGGTCAGGGCGATGCGGAAGAAGCCCTCGCCGCTGGGCCCGTACATCGAGCCGGGAGAGACGACGACGGCCGCCTCCTCGAGCACCAGCTCGCAGAACGAGGTCGAGGTGTGGTTCTCGGGCACCGGGGCCCAGACGTAGATCGTTCCCTTCGGGGCGCTGACCTCGACCCCGATCTCGCCCAGGGCGGAGACGACGAGGTCGCGGCGGCGGGTGTAGGTCTCGTTCATCTGCTCCAGCGGACCGCTGGGGCCCTGGAGGGCGGCGACGCCGGCCATCTGGATCGCCTCGAACAGTCCTGAGTCGACGTTGGTCTTCAGCCGCCAGTAGGTCTGGATCGCTTCGGCGTTGCCGAGGATCGCCGCGCAGCGCCAGCCGGTCATGTTGTAGCCCTTGGAGAGCGAGAAGACCTCGACCCCAACCTCCTTGGCGCCGGGGGTGGCGAGGAAGCTGGGAGCGACGTAGCCGTCGTAGGTGGTCTCCGAGTAGGCGTTGTCGTGGACGACGAGGATCTCGTGCTCCTTGGCGAACTCGACGACCTGCTCGAAGAAGCCGTCGGGGACGATCGCCCCGGTCGGGTTGTTCGGGTAGTTGATGAACATCAACCGGGCCCGGGAGGCGACGGCGGCGGGAACCGCGCTCAGGTCGGGTGCGAAGCCAAGCTCCGGCACCAGCGGCAGCAGCTCCGCCTCGGCGCCGGCCAGAATCGGCCCGCCGGTGTAGACGGGATAGCCGGGGTCGGAGGCGAGGGCGACGTCGCCGGGGTCGAGGAAGGCGAAGCAGAGGTTGTAGATGCACTCCTTGGCGCCGATCGCCGGGATCACCTCGGTCTTCGGGTCGATCTCAACCCCGAAGCGCCGGTCGTAGAACTCGGCCAGCGCCTGGCGGAACTCGTCGCGACCGCGGTTGCTCGGGTACTGGTGGTAGGCCGGGTTCTCAACCGCCTCCTGCATCGCCTCGACGACGTGCGGGTAGGTCGGCTGGTCGGGGTCGCCGATCCCGAGGCTGATCACGTCGATCCCGGCAGCGCGCTTGTCGGCGATCTGCTGCTCGAGTTCCTGGAACTTGTACGGAGGGATGGCCTCCAGGCGCTTGGATGGGTGGGCGATCGACATCGGCGCGGGAATCTACGCGATCGGAGGGATCACTCGCCGTCCAGCTCGGTCAGCGCCTGCATCAGCTCCGGCGCGAGCTCGCCGGCGAAGACCGGCTCGGCCCAGCCGTTGAGGCGAACCGCGAGGTCGTCGGCGATCTCGACCTCGAGCTCGCCGCCTTCCAGCTCGACCAGGATCGGGCTCGCCGAGCCGCGCAGGAAGGCGGTCACGGCGGCCCCGCTGGCGCCGGTGCCGGAGGAGAGCGTCTCCCCCACCCCGCGCTCGAAGATCCGCGCCTTCACCCGGCTGCCGTCGATCGCGATGAAGGAAACGTTGGTCCGGTTCGGGAACAAGCCGTGCCCTTCGACCCCGGGGCCGATCTCCTCCAGGTCGAGGAGGTCGAGTTCCTCGGCCTCGACCACGATCGCGCACTGCGGGTTGCCGATCGAGACGTGCTGGAACTCCCACTCTCGGCCGGCGGATTCCAGCTTGCCGCGGCCGTTCTGGGGGCCGGAGGGGAAGTCCTTCGAGGTGGTCGAGGCGTGTCCCATGTCGACCGAGCAGGTCAGCTCGCCGGTGATCGTCGACCGGATCGGGCCGGCGATGGTGCCGATCGCGAACTCCTCCTCCTCGGTCCAGCCGTGGCGGCGCAGGTAGAGGATCGCCTCGCGGGCGCCGTTGCCGGAGAGCTCGGCTTCGGAGCCGTCGGGGTTGAAGATCCGCAGGTCGGCGACGAACTCGGGGTCATCGCTGCGGGAGAGCAGCAGCACCCCGTCGGAGCCGACCCCGAAGTGCTGGTCGCAGAGCCACTCGACCCGCGCCTCGGTCAGATCCCAGGGCAGCCGCTCCTGCTCGAGGATCAGGTAGTCGTTGCCCAGCGCCTGCCACTTCTCGAATTTCACCCGCGTCAGCCTATTCGGACCAGCATCTGCTCGGCTATCTCCCGGTCGCCGAGATCGCCGCGGTCGATCGGCTCGAGGTTGGGGATTTTGCGCATCCAGGTCAGCTGCCGGCGGGCGTAGTTGCGGGAGCGCTTCTTCATCGCCTCGACGTCGCCGGAGAGCAGCTCGTCGAAGCCGAGCGCCTTGCGGGCGGTGCGACCGGGGCCGAGGGCGTCGGCCCGGCGCGCCTCCTCCGCGGCACCGCCGGCGACGATCGCCTCGACCCGGGCGTTGATCCGCTCGTAGAGCTGGGCCCGATCCATGTCGAGGCCGAAGATCGTCGTCGGGTGGCGGGTCACGGGGGACCACAGCTCCGAGTCCTCCGAATCCGTCGGCTTTTTCACCAGTGAGAGCTCGGCCAGGGCGGCCCGCAGGTAGAGGCCGGTCCCTCCCACCACGATCGGCCTCCGGCCCGCCTCCAGGGCCGTGTCGATCTCCCGGTGCGCATGCGGCATGTAGTCGCCGATCGAGAAGTCCTCGGTCACCGGCACGACGCCCAGCAGCCGGTGCTCCAGCTGAGCCCGCTCGGCTGTGGTCGCGGCGCCCGTCAGCACCTCCAGGCCCTCGTAGACCTGCAGCGCGTCGCAGTTGATCGCGACCGGGTCCTCCCCCCGCTCCCGCAGCAGCTCGGCGAGGGCGATCGCGACGCCGGTCTTGCCGACCCCGGTGGGGCCGAAGATGGCGATGACCCTCAAATTCTCAAAGGAGGGGCGTCAGGGGACGCGCGAGAACGCCGCTCAGGGTCTGGGAGGTCGCGCTTTCGATCTCGACCTCGACCAGCTCGCCGGGATCGGCGATGCCCTCGAAGTTGACCGCCTTGCCGTGGCGGGTCCGGCCCCGCAGCCGGGTCTCGTCGGTGCGGCTGGTTCCTTCCACCAGCACCTCCATCGTCCGCCCGACGAATCTCTGGGCGCGCTCGGCCGCGCGCCGCTGGATCACCTCGACCAGTCGTTCCAGCCGCTCGACCTTGACCGGGTGCGGCAGCTGGCCGTCCATCGTCGCCGCCTCGGTTTCGCGGCGGGGAGAGAAGATGAAGGTGAAGGCGCCGTCGTAGCCGACCTCCTCTGCCACTTCCAGGGTCTCCTGGAAATCCGCCTCGGTCTCCCCGGGGAAGCCGACGATGATGTCGGTGGTGATCGCGCAGTCGGGGACGTGCTCGCGAATCAGCGCCACCCGGTCCATGTAACGGCTGCGGTTGTAGGTGCGCCGCATCCGCTTCAGCACGACGCTGGAGCCGGACTGCAGCGGCAGGTGGATCTGCTCGCAGAGCGAGAGCAGCTCGGCGTGGGCGCGAATCACGTCCTCTTTCATGTCCTTCGGGTGCGGGCTGGTGTAGCGGATCCGCTCTATCCCCTCGATCGCGTCGACGCGGCGCAGCAGCTCGGAGAAGCCGATCCGGCTCTCCAGCGGCAGGTCACGCCCGTAGCTGTTGACGTTCTGCCCCAGCAGCGTTACCTCGCAGACGCCGTCGGCGGCCAGGCCTTCGGCCTCGGCGATCAGCTCCCCTGGGTCGCGGCTGACCTCGCGGCCGCGGGTCGAGGGGACGATGCAGTAGGAGCAGACGCAGTTGCAGCCTTGCGATATCTGCAGCCAGCCCTGGAATTCGCGCTCGCGCCGGGTCGGCAGGTGGCCGGAGAAGTCCTCGAACTCGAAGTAGCCCTGCGCGGTCAGCGAGTCGCTGTTGAGGAACTCGGCGAGCTTGTGGATCTGACCCGGACCGAAGGCGACGTCGACGAAGGGAAAGCGCTCGAAGACCTCCTCCTTCACCGACTGGGCCCAGCAGCCACCGACGCCGACGAGGCGCCCCGGATCTTCAGACTTGAGCCGTTTCGCCTCCCCGAGGTGGGCGATGAAGCGGCTGTCGGCGGACTCGCGGATCGAGCAGGTGTTGAAGAGGATCAGGTCGGCCTCCCCCCGCTCGCTCGCCTCTTTGTAGCCGAGCGAGGCCAGCATCCCGCGCATCCGCTCGGAATCGTGCACGTTCATCTGGCACCCGAAGGTGGTGACGTGGAACTTCTTCGCCCCGTTCATGCAGGGACGAGATTAGCGCCGGCGCTACTCGACGGTAAGCGTGCCTTTCATGCCTGCCTCGGCATGACCAGGAACGCTGCAGATGTACTCGTAGGAGCCAGCCTCGAGATCGGCTGACAACGATTCTTCCCCTTCGGTGATCGGTTCGAAGCCGGCGAGTTCTTTGCCGTCCTTCTCGATCACAACATTGTGCGGAATCGCCGAGGGGTTGTCGAAGTCGATCGTGACTTTGCCTGCTTTGGCGCTCAGGTCTTCTTTGTCGAAGAGCAGTTCGGTGGGCTCGGCGGCGAGCTGCAGCGTGGTTGCGGAAGCTCCTGGACCGCCTTTCCCGGCTTGACCCGAGTTCGCCTTGCCCTGCTGTGAGCCTTCGGTCTCGCCGACCGGTTCTTCACCTTCGGAGCCCGGGGCCTCTTCTTCAGCCTCTTCTTCGAGCTCCTCGCGTTCGCCACCGAGGGCACCCGCTTCGTTTTCGTAGGGGCCGCTGGAGCCCTCCTCGACCCTCTCGGCGGCCTGCTCGAGCTCGTGCTGCCTGTGCTCCTGCTCTTCGTCGGCGAAGAGAACGGCAAAGGTGCCGCCGGCGGCGACGAAGATCACGAACCAGAGCACGATCGCCGGCAGCGCCCGACCGGGGAAGTTGTCCCGTTTAAGCCCGACGAAGGTGAGGAGCAGCGCCGAGACGACCAGGACGCCGCCACAGATGTAAAAGGGAAGTTCGTAGTCCATATGACGCGGCGGTGATCCTATAGAGGACGGCAGGCAGCCCGCCGTGAGGCGAGGGCGGCGCTACGCCGCCTTCGCCTCTGCTGCCGCAGCGTTGCCCTCGTCCTCGACGGGCGGGGCCGCCTCGCCGTCGATCCCGAGCGCCGCTCGGACCTTGGTTTCGATCTCCAGGGCGAGCTCCGGGTTGTCGACCAGGAACTGTTTGGCGTTGTTGCGCCCCTGGCCGAGCCGCGTCTCCCCGTAGGAGAAGAAGGAGCCGGATTTCTGGACCAGGTCCTGCTCCATGCCGAAGTCGAGCAGCCCACCCTCACGCGAGATCCCGACCCCGTACTCGATGTCGAATTCGGCCTGGCGGAAGGGAGAGGCGACCTTGTTCTTGACGACTTTGACCCGGACTCGGTTCCCGACCGCCTCCGTCCCTTCCTTCAGGGTCTCGATACGGCGGATGTCGAGCCGCTGGGAGGCGTAGAACTTCAGCGCCCGGCCTCCCGGCTGGGTCTCCGGGGAGCCGAACTGGACGCCGACCTTTTCCCGGATCTGGTTGGTGAAGAGGCAGACGGTGTTGGTCCGGTTGAGGTTGCCGGCGAGTTTGCGCATCGCCTGGGACATCAGCCGTGCCTGCAGGCCCACGGTGGTGTCGCCGATCTGCCCGTCGAGCTCCGCTTTCGGGGTCAGCGCGGCAACCGAGTCGATCGCGACCACGTCGACGGCGCCGGAGGCGATCAGCCGATCGGCGATCTGCAGCGCCTGCTCGCCGTAGTCGGGCTGGGAGACGAGCAGCTCGTCGGTGTCGACGCCGATCGCCCGCGAGTAGACCGGGTCGATCGCGTGCTCGGTGTCGATGAAGGCGCAGACCCCGCCCATCGCCTGGGCCTGGGCGATGATGTGGTTGATCAGCGTCGTCTTACCTGAGGACTCCGGGCCGAAGATCTCGACGATGCGGCCGCGGGGGACGCCGCCGATGCCAAGCGCCAGGTCGAGCGCCAGGGAACCGGTCGGGATCGACTCGACCTTGACCGTGCCCTTGTCGCCGAGGCGCATCAGCGCGCCCTCGCCGAACTCTTTCCTGATGCCGCTAACGGTGTTTTCCAGCGCGGCGTCCTTCGCCTTGGCTTCCTTGGCGGAGACGTCGCTCAGTTTTCTATCTGCCATCTCAATCACCCTCACTGCCGCCCTGCGCCGGGCAGCTCGACTTGGGCCAACGGCACGTAGTTCGCACCAGTCGGCTGAAGATCAGAACGGTAAAGCGCCAGTCGGACGCCAAGAAAGGCCTCGGACAGTCTCTCCGGCAGTTTCCTCGGTGGATCGGAGACGACCGCCGGCCGCCTCGATCCCCGCGCCTCGGGGCGAATCCGAGCCACGGTCACATGCGGCCAGAACGGCCGCTTCTCGGGCTCATAAAAGCCCCCTTCGACAAGTTTCTGCTCAAGACCGGCCTGCAACGACTCCGTCCCCGGCGAGAGCACCGGCAGTGCGTAGAGACGCGCCCTGCCCCGTGGCGGTCGCTGCACCGGATCTAGCAGCTCGACCCAGGGCGCCGGCCCGACGCTCTCGTGCACCACCTCGGCGATCCGCTCGACCTCCTGCTCCGGCCGCTGGCCGAGGAAGGCGAGGGTGAGGTGAAGAGACTCCGGGCGGACCGGCCGCAGGGCCGGGTCGGCGAGGCTCTCCTCCCCCCACGCACCGACTCCCTCCCGCACCTCGGCCGGGAGGTCGAGCGCCACGAACAGGCGCGCCCGAGGGCTTTTCAGTCGCTCCTTTGCCACGACCGCCACGCTACGGAGCCGGGGCGCACGAAACAACGCTCCAAAGGAAATTCTCTGTCAGGACTTCGTGCCTTCTTCCTCGCCGAGGAGCAGGCGCAGCAGGTGCATGCCAACCAGGGCCGACCGTTCGCGAATGTCCTGCCGCCCCCCCGGGATGACCGGATCGCGGGCGATGCCGGTGCCGTCGGCCAGCCGGGCGTTGAAGCAGACGTAGCCGACCGGCTTGTCCTCGCTGCCGCCACCGGGACCGGCGATGCCGGTGATCGAGACGGCGACATCGGCGTCGAACCGCTCCAACGCCCCGATCGCCATCGCCTCGGCGACCTGCGGCGAGACCGCCCCGTGGGCCTCGATCAGCCCCGGGTTGACGCCCAGCAGATGGCTCTTCGCCTCGTTCGAGTAGGTGACCACACCGCCGGTGAAGTACTCCGAGGCCCCGGCCAGGTCAGTGATCCGAGCGGCCATCAGGCCGCCGCTGCAGGACTCGGCCAGCGCCAGCTTGCGCCCCAGCAGCAGCGTCGCCACCTGGGCGTCGATCGTCTCGCCGTCGATGCTGAAGGTCTCCTGCGCGTGCCGCCGCATCAGGCCTTCGCGGACCGCGTCCGCCACCTTCTCGGCCTCGTCGCGGTAGCGGACGTCGATCTCGATCTCGCCGCGGCGCAGGCAGGTCGTCACCTCGACGCTGCCCAGCTCCAGCCCCTCCGCCTCCATCTCCCGCAGGCTCTTGGCGATTTCGGACTCCGGCACCCCGAACATCCGCATCGTGTAGGCGCGCAGCGGGGTCGCCCGAGCGAGGACGTCCCGCACCGGAGCGGTCTCGACCGCCGCCGCCCACATCGGCTGCAGCTCGCGCGGGGGGCCAGGGAGGACGACGACGACCCGCTCTCCCGCCGGGACCACCAGTCCCGGCGCCGTCCCCACCGGATCCAGCGCCAGCGCCCCCTCGGGAACCATCGCCTGCTTGCGGTTGGCCTCCTGCAGCGCCCCCTCGTCGAGCCGGAAGCGCTGCGCAAAGCCGCTGAGGATCTCGGCGATCTTCGCCTCCATCGCCTCGTCGAGAGCCATCTCACGCCCCGCGAATCGCGCCACCACCTCCGCCGTCAGGTCATCGGCAGTCGGCCCGAGGCCGCCGCTGGTGACGATCAGGTCCATTCCCTGGGAGTCCATGAACTCCAGCGAGGCCAGCAGGTCCTCGGGGCGGTCGGCGACGACGAGGATGTGCGCGACCTCGACCCCGTACTCGGCCAGCCGTTCGGAGACCCAGGGGCCGTTGCCGTCGGCGATCCGGCCGGTCAGGACCTCGGTTCCGGTGACGACGATGCCGGCGCGAATCACCCGGCGGACGCTACCGAACCGGCAGCGGCGGACTAGGCGTCGGGATCGGAGTCGACGGCGACCGGCTCCGGGGCCGGGTCACTGCCGCCGAGCACCCGCGACAGATCCGCCTGCGTGATCAGCACCTGGCGCGGTTTCGATCCCTCATAGCCGGAGATGACGCCGCGGCGCTCGAGCATGTCGATCAGGCGACCGGCGCGGGTGTAGCCGACCCGGAGCCGTCGCTGGATCATCGAGACCGAGGCGGTCTCCGTCTGCACGACGAGGCGGATCGCCTCGTCCAGCAGGTCGTCGCTGTCGGGGTCGAAGTCGTCGTCGCGACCCTCATCCTCCGGCTCCTGCGGGGTCTCCAACAGGTCGTCCTCGAATTCGGGTTCGCCCTGCTTCGCCCAGTGGTTGGTGATGCGGGCGATCTCGTCCTCGGTGATGAAGGCCCCCTGGACGCGCGACAGTTTCGAGGTGCCGGCACCGCGGAAGAGCATGTCCCCCTGCCCGAGCAGGGCCTCGGCCCCGCCCTGGTCGAGGATCACCCGCGAGTCGGTCTGCGAGGAGACCGCGAAAGCGATCCGGGAGGGGATGTTGACCTTGATCGTGCCGGTGATGATGTCGGTCGAGGGCCGCTGCGTCGCCAGCACCAGGTGGATGCCGGTGGCGCGCGACTTCTGCGCCAGGCGGATGATCGAATCCTCGACTTCGGCCGGGGCGACCATCATCAGGTCTGCGAGCTCGTCGATCACGCAGAGGATGTGCGGCAGCGGCGATTCGCCTTTCTTCCGGCGGACGCGGTTGAGCTCGTCGAGGTTGCGGGCGCGGGCCTCGCTCATGATCCCGTAGCGGCTCTCCATCTCCCCGATCAGGTTGGAGAGGACGTTGGCCGCGAGCCGCGGCGAGGTGACCACCGGGGTCAGCAGGTGGGGGACGTTCTCGTAGTGGTTGAGCTCGACCTGCTTCGGGTCGACCAGCACCAAGCGGACTTCGTTGGGCGAGGCCTGCATCAGGATCGAGGAGAGGATCGCGTTGACGCAGCCGCTCTTGCCCGAGCCGGTGGTGCCGGCGACGAGGACGTGCGGCATCTTCGCGATGTCGGTCCAGACCGGAAGGCCGTCGATGCCCTTGCCGAGCCAGGCGACCAGCGGCGAGGTCTTCTCCGGCCGGCCGGCGTAGATGTCGCCCAGGCGGACCATCTTCCGGGTCCGGTTGGGGACCTCGACTCCGACCGCCTGCTTGCCGGGAATCGGCGCCAGGATGCGGATGTCGGTCGAGGCGAGCGCGTAGGCGATGTCGTTGGAGAGCTCGGTGACTTTCTTGACTTTGGTTCCGGGCGCCAGCCGCAGCTCGAAGCGGGAGACGTGCGGGCCGCTGACGATGCCGACGATCTTCGCCTCGACCCCGAAGTGGCCGAGCGTCTCGACCAGCTTGCGGCCGACCGCTTCGTGGTCGCGCGGGTCGGGTCCCTTGTCGTTCTTGCCGCGCTCGAGCACCTTCGGGGAGGGCGGCCGGTAGTCGATCTCCTCCGACATCGTCACACCCCGTTTCGAGCCCATCGGGGTCAAGCCGGCCATGGCTCGGTCCCCGGCGTCGACCACGGCGACCGCGTCCTCGGAGTCGTAGTTCTTCAGCTCCACCTGCGGCTCGGGCTCGAGCTCCGGCTCCTCCTCCTCCTCCTCCTCGGCGCTCTCGGCGTCGAGTATCCGCGTGGCGAAGTCGTCGTCCTCCTCGGCGAGGGCCACGGTCGGTTCGAAATCGTCGTCGTCCTCGGGGTAGCTGCTCATCACATCGGTCTGACCGGCCAGCGTGGCCGCCTCGGCGCGGGCCTCGCGGTGCTCGCGCCAGTCGGCGTGCGTCTTCGCCACGGTGCGGGCGGCGGCGTCGCCGCCGGCGAAGGCGCTGCGAAAGATCGCCCGCAACCCTCTCCCTATTCCCCGCGTCAAAGACGAGACGGAGGTGCCGGTCAGCAGCATGCCCCCGGCCGCGAGCAGCAGGACGGTGAAGATGCGGGCGCCGACCTGACCGAAGAGGTAGGTCAGCGCCGTTTCGACGCCGTAGCCGACCTTGCCCCCTTCCCAGCCGAAGAAGAGGACGAAGACGAGGTAGACGCCGAAAGCGACGAGGAAGAGGGCGATCAGGTCAAGATGGCGCTGCTCCAGCCCGGCGGGCAGACGCAGCCCACCCTTGGCTTTCGCTTTGCGTTTGGACGCAGCTTTGCCCCTTCGCGCCGATCCAGCGCGCTTCTTACGCACGAACATGGTCTCCCGTTCGACGCCGGCCCGCCCACCCCTGCGAGCTAAATTCACGCTAAAAGTCGCGCAGAGCGGCGATTTCCGCGGTTACCATCGATTCGTGCTCGCAGAAGCGGACCAGATCGGTGGCCGGGTTTTGATCGTCGAGGACGACGTCGACATCGCCGACGTCCTGCGGCGCTCGCTCCGCAACGAGGGCTACGAGGTGCGAACCTCGGCCGACGGGGCCGAGGCGCTCGACGTCGCCGCCGGCTTCATCCCAGACCTGGTCGTGCTCGACCTCGGCCTGCCGGGGATGGACGGGGTCGAGGTCTGCCGCCGCCTCCGCAGCGAGGGCGACGTATCGATCCTGATCCTGACCGCCCGGGCCGAGACCGAGGACCGGGTGACGGGATTGGACAGCGGTGCCGACGACTACCTGGTGAAGCCGTTCGAGCGGCAGGAGCTGCTGGCGCGGATCCGTGCCCTGCTGCGTCGCCGTCCGCCACGTGGATCGGCCTCTTTGGAGGTCGGCGATCTCACCCTCAATCCGGACACCCGCGAAGTCTGCCGGGGCGGGCGGGAGGTCGAGCTGACCAACCGCGAGTTCGAGCTGCTCGAGTTCCTGATGCGAAACGAGCGCCTGGTCGTCTCCCGGGAGCGGTTGCTGGACGAGGTCTGGGGATACGACCCGATGGCGGCGACCAACACGATCGACGTCTTCATCTCCAACCTGAGGCGCAAGCTGGAGGAAGGCGGCGAGGGACGACTGCTGCACACCAAACGGGGAGCCGGTTACGTTCTCAAAGCCTGACTTGAGACTGCCGCGGCGCCTGCCGCGGCCAAGATCCTGGCCGGTGCGGTGGCGGCTCGCCTTGGTCTCTTCGGCCCTGACCTTGGCGATTCTTCTCCTCTTCGGCGGACTGATCGGAAAGATCGCCACCGAAAGGATCCGCGACGACTTCGACAGCGAGGTGCGCAGCGCGGTGCAGATCCTCGCCAACGAATTTCGCGTCGTCTACTCCCCCTTCGGGGAGGCGGAACTGAGGGAACGCCTTTCGTTGAACGACTTCGTGCTGCCGGACGACGCCTCGGCCCGCGTCTACGACCTCAACGAAAACCTGCTCGGTCGGAATACCGGAGCAGCGCGCATGGGGCCCCTGCAAACCGGTCTCGCCAACTATCACGGGATGAGGGTGGCGACGGCGGCCATCACCTCCGAAGCCGGTGCGGTCACCGGCTATGTCCAGTATGGGCGTGGGCTCGACCACGTCGAGGCGACGATCAACCGCGTTTGGCTGCTGGTCATCGGCGGCATTTTCGGCGGCACCCTGCTGGCTGCGATCGCCGGGGTCGCGATCGCCGGCCGGGCGATGCGGCCGATCGCTTCGCTCACCGCCACCGCGCGGGAGATCGCCACCACCCGCGATCCCTCGCAGCGGATGCCGGAGCCGAAGGCCGATGACGAGGTCGGAGAGCTGACGCGGACCCTGGAGGAGATGCTGCGCTCACTCGACGCCGCCCGCACCGAACGCGAGGGCGTGATGCAGAAGCAGCGCGAGTTCGTCGCCGACGCCTCGCACGAGCTGCGAACGCCGCTGACCAGCGTCCTCGCCAATCTGGAACTTCTACAAGCCTCGCTTGGCGGCGCCGAGCAGAGTGAAGACCGGGAGATCGTCGATTCCGCTCTTCGATCCTCGAAGCGGATGGGGCGCCTGGTGGCGGACCTGCTGCTGCTGGCCCGGGCCGACGCCGGGCGAGTTGCGACGCACCAGCGGGTCGACCTGGCCGAAATCGCCGGCGACGCAGCGGCCGAGGCGGCACCGCTGATGGGCGATCGCAGGCTCGTCGTCGAGAACGATCGACCGGTACGGGTGGAAGGCAGCCGCGACGAGCTGCACCGGATGGTCCTCAACCTGCTCGACAACGCGATCCGCCATACCCCTCCGGGATCGTGCGTGGAACTGACCCTGCGCGAGGATGACGGCGAGGCTGTGGTCGAAGTCGCCGACGATGGACCCGGCATCCCCGAGCAGATGCGATCGCAGATCTTCGACCGCTTCGTCCGCGGCCAAGGCCCCGCCGACACCGCCCGTGGCACCGGCACCGGCCTCGGTCTGGCGATCGTCAGCGCCGTCGCCGAGTCCCACGGCGGCAGCGTCGAGGCCTCCGCGTCGGAGGCCGGCGGTGCCCTCTTCAGCGCCCGCATCCCCCTCGCCGGCGCCGTTGAGGAAACCCCTACGAAACCTTTAAAAGCGCTTTAGGGCCAACCCCTAATTTCAATCGCGGACGAGACACATTGCCCGCCGGAACTTCTCCCCAGAATTGGTTCCGGCGGGCTTTTTTGTGGGCACGGGAATCAGGGCCGCTAGGAGGGTGCCGGTGGGGGTCCCTGGGAGCACCTCGTCGGGTGGATCGCCTTTAGCTGTCGCCTCGGCCGTCCCTGGCCCTCCTCATGCTGAGTACCCAGGGACCCCCACCGGCACCCTCTACCGAAGCGAGCTCTTTCACACGACCAAGGAGCGGGAGCTAAGGAGGAGCAGATGCCTTTGCTTTAGCTGCTGTTGCTTCGACCCGACCTTGATCGATAGCTGAATACGGATCGCAGGAGGGGGCGGGTGCCTCTCCCAGACACTCAACATCGAGCCATAGCGAGATGTGTCTGGGAGAGGCACCCGCCCCTCCCCCACTGCTCCGCCTAATCAGACCTCGACCACGACCGGGAGGATCATCGGCCGGCGGCGGAGGCGCTGCCAGACGAACTTGCCGATCGCGTCGTGCAGGTCTTCCTCGACCAGGTGGTTCTCGCGTTTGCCGGCCTTGGCGGCGTCGTCGAGCTGGTCTTCGACCAGGTCCTTGAGGTCTTCGACCAGGTTGCCGGCCTCCTCGAGGAAGGCGACGCCGCGGAAGATCACCTCGGGGTCGGCGGCGACGCTGCCGTCGTCGCTGGAGATCGTCGCGACGACGATGAAGATGCCGTCGGCGGAGATTTCACGGCGGTCGCGGAGGGCGGCGTCGTCGGGCTCGCCGATGTTGACGCCGTCCACGTACATCACGCCCGCGTGGATGTCCTCGCCGAAGTCGGCGCCGTTGGCGTCGACTTCGAGCGGCAGGCCGTTGCGGCCCTGGAAGATGCTCTCGCCGGAGACGCCGACCGATTCCGCCAGCTCGGCGTGCAGCCGCAGGCGTTTGTGGTCGCCGTGGACAGGCATCACGTACTTCGGCCTGGTCAGGTTCAACATCAGCTTGATCTCCTCCTGCCAGCCGTGGCCGGAGGCGTGGATCGGCGCGTCTTTGGCGGTGATCACCGTGGCGCCGATCTCGTAGATGCGGTCGATCGTCTCGTTCACCGCCCGCTCGTTGCCGGGGACCGGGGTCGCCGAGAAGACGACGGTGTCGCCGGAGTGCAGCTGGACGTCGCGGTGATCGTTGTTGGCCATCCGCCGCAGAGCCGAGAGCGGCTCCCCCTGGCTGCCGGTGGAGATCACGACGACTTTCTCGTCGGGGAAGTCCTCGATCTCCCGCGGCTGGATGAAGATCCCTTTGGGGGCGTTGGCGATGCCGAGGTTGGAGGCGATGTTGAAGTTCTTCCGCATCGAGCGCCCGACCAGGGCGACTTTGCGATCGAGTCGGACAGCAGCGTCGATCACCTGCTGGACGCGGTGGATGTTCGAGGCGAACGAGGTGACGATGATCCGCCCCTTGCAGCGGGAGAACTGCTCCAGCAGCGCCGGTCCCACCGAGGACTCCGAGGGAGCCACCCCCGGGCGGTCGGCGTTGGTCGAGTCGCCGCAGAGCAGCGTCAGCCCTTCCTTGCCCAGCTCGGCGAGGCGGGAGACGTCGGCGGGGCGGCCGTCAACCGGGGTCTGGTCGAACTTGTAGTCGCCGGTCATCAGGACCGAGCCGGCGTCGGTCTTCAACAGCACGCCGCGCATGTCGGGGATCGAGTGGGCGAGGTGGATCAGCTCGATCTCGAACGGCCCGCGCTTCACCTTCTCTCCCGGCGGCAGCTCCTGCAGCGGCGTCGAGTCGGCGAGCTTGTGCTCGTCGAGCTTCGAGCGGACCATCCCGATCGTCAGCAGGCCGCCGTAGATCACCGGTGGCGTACCGATCTCGCGCAGCACGTAGGGCAGAGCCCCGACGTGGTCCTCGTGGCCGTGGGTGAGGACGATCGCCTCGATGTCCTCGGCGCGGTCGCGCAGGTAGGAGAAGTCCGGGAGCACGAGGTCGATCCCGTGCATCTCCGCGGTGGGGAACATCAGCCCCGTGTCGACGACGACGATGCGTCCGTCGTACTCGATCACGGTCATGTTCTTGCCGATCTCACCGAGGCCGCCCAAGGGCAGCACTCGCAATTTGCTTGGCACTAGTGGTTACTCACTCTCTTTGAGTCGTTGTCTAACTGGTGACTGCGACACCGGCGGCGTCGAGGCCGGCCTTGATGGCGGCTCGCTGCGCGGCGTCGGCAGATACCAGGGGAAGTCGAAGTCGATCCGCGCACAGCCCCAGCATCTCCAGGGCCGCCTTCAGCGGAATCGGGTTGGTGGTTACGGAAGTTGCCTCGTACACGGGGGTGATCTCGGCGTCGATCTCGCGGGCGCGGCCGAGGTCGCCGCTCTGGGCCGCCTCCCACATCTCCCGCATCCGGTCGCCGACGATGTGCGAGGAGACGGTGATCCCGCCGCCGCCGCCAAATTCGAGCACGCGGAGGAAGGTGTTGTCATTGCCGGCGAGGACCGTCAGGCCCTCGATCGGACCGAGCTCCTCGTCGTTGGCCTGCTTGACCGCGACGACATTGTCGATCTGGCCCAATTCGGCAAGCGCCCCGGATCGACGTTGATGATCACCCGCGAGGGGATGTTGTAGGCGATCATCGGCAGCTCCGGGACGGCTGCCGCGACGGCCTCGAAGTGGGCTCGGATCCCGGCCGGGTTCGGCTTGTTGTAGTACGGGCAGACGACCAGGGCGGCGTCGGCGCCGGCCTCGGCCGCCATCTTCGTCAGCTCGCCGGAGTGGCGGGTGTCGTTGGTTCCGGTGCCGCAGATCAGCAACGCCTCGTCGCCGACCTCGGCCCGCACCGTCTTCAGGAGTTCGATCTCCTCCTCGTCGGTCAGGGTCGGGCACTCGCCGCTGGTCCCGGCGATCACCAGCCCGTGGGAGCCGTGCTCTAGGAGGTGGGCAGCCAGCCGCCGGGCCGCGTCATGGTCGACCGCCCCGCTCTCGTCGAACGGGGTCGCCATCGCGGTGAGGACTCCCTTGATTTCCTTCATAAGTGCCAGGGTATCCCGTCGAGCGGCCGCGCAGCCACTAAAGGAGCTTCTCGAGTCCGACCGTGAAGCGATCGGGCAGGTCCGCCACCCTGCGGCAGGCCAGGACCACGCCCGGCATGAAGGAGCGGCGGTCGATCGAGTCGTGGCGGATCGCCAGGGTCTGGCCGACGCCGCCGAAGATCACTTCCTGGTGGGCGACCAGGCCGGGGAGGCGGACCGAGTGGATCGGCTGGTGGACGTTGCCGCCGGCGGCGTCGATCAGCTCCTGGGTCCGCTTTGCCGTGCCTGAGGGGGCGTCGAGCTTGCGGTCGTGGTGGAGCTCGACGATCTCGCACTCGGGCATGTGGCGGGCGATCGTCTGCGAGACCTCCATCAGCAGCACCGCCCCGATCGCGAAATTGGGGGCGACGAAGCAGTTGGCCTCGGAAGACTGCGCTGCAGCACGGGCTGCATCAAGATCGAATCCAGTCGTGCCGACGACGGCGTGGACACCCGCCTCGAGGCAGGCACGGACGTTCTCCAGAGCGGTGTCGGGAACGGTGAAGTCGACGACGACGTCGGCCTCCGGCAGCACCTCGGCCAGCTCGACCCCGAGCTGCGGGTCGGCGCGGCCGCTCAGCTGCAGGCCGTCGGCCTCCTCCACCGCCTCGCAGACGGCCTGGCCCATTTTGCCGGCGGCGCCGGCGACCGCGACCCGGGTCATGCCGCCGCCAGGGTCTCGCTGACCGGTGCCAGGGCGGATCGGAAGCGATCCTCGTCGGCGCCGACGCAGGCGGCGGAGAGGCGCTCGGCGTCGTAGAGCTCCGCTGCCAGGGCGGTCAGGTCGTCGACCTCGATCGCGTCGACCTTGGCCAGCATTTCGTCGAGGGTCTCGATCGGCAGGCCGAAGAGGGTGGCGCGCGAGATTCGCGTCATCCGCGCCGCCGTCGACTCCGAAGAGAGGACCAAGCGCCCCTTGACGCTCTCCTTCGCCCGCACCAACTCCTCCTCGGAGACCGGCTCGACCCGCAGGCGGCCAATCTCGGCGCCGATGATCGCGCAGGCCTCCTCGACGTTCTCCTCGCGGGTGCCGACGTAGGTCGCGACCATCCCCTGGTCGGTGAACTGCTCGTTGTAGGAACCGACCGCGTAGGCCAGCCCGCGCTTCTCGCGCACCTCGCGGAAGAGCCGCGAGGAGGTCGAGCCGCCGAAGATCGCGTCGAGGACGGCCAGCGGGTAACGACGCTGGTCGTCGCGACGCAGTCCCGGTGCGCCGAAGCAGATGTGGTACTGCTCGGTCTCCTTGCTGAGGAAGCAGAGGCGCGAGTCGCTGTCGGGCGGAGCCTCGGAGACTCCTCCCCCCTCGCTGGGCGGGTTGACGAACTGTTCCGCCAGGGCGACGATGCGGTCGTGGTCGAGGTGCCCGGCGGCGCCGACGACGATCTGCGGCGCCGCGTAGTGGGCGCTGCGGTAGGCCTCGATGTCGGGGACCGGGATCGAGGCGATCACCTCGGGCTCCCCCAGCACCCGCCGGCCCAGCGGATGGGCGCCGAAGACGGCCTCGGCGAGCACGTCGTGGACCCGGTCCTGCGGCTCGTCGTCGTACATCGCGATCTCCTCCAGCACCACTTGGCGCTCGGAGTCGATGTCGGGGTAGGTCGGCGCCAGCAGCATCTCCGCCAGCAGGTCGAAGACCGCCTCGGTGTGCTCGTCGAGGAAGCGCGCGTGCAGGTGCGTCGTCTCCTTGCCGGTGGCGGCGTTGATCGAGGCCCCGAGCCCGTCGAAGCGCTCGGAGATCTCGATCGCCGAGTAGCGGGCGGTCCCCTTGAACAGCAGGTGCTCGAGGAAGTGGGAGACCCCGGCCTGCGCCGGGGTCTCGTTCCTGGATCCGGTCCGGACCCAGAGCCCGAGCGCGACGGATCGGACCGAGGGAACCTCCTCGGTCACGACCCGGACGCCCGAGCCCAGCTCGGTGAGCTTGGCGCCGCTCAATTAACCGCGGCGCTCGCGTTCACGCCCACGTCCACCGCGGTCCCGGTCCCGGTCGCGTCCACCGCGACCGCCCCGGTCACCGCCGTTGCGCCGGCCACCGTCGCCGGAACCGACCGAAGCCAGTTCCTCGGGCGATTTGCCCGCCACCGAGGGATCGTCGGAGAGCCGCAAGCCGATCCGGCCTCGCTCCTTGTCGACCTCGACCACGGTGACGTCGATCTCCTCGCCTGCGGTGAGAACGTCGTCGACCGAGTCGACCCGCTCGCCCGGCTTCACGTTGGAGATGTGAAGCAGGCCGTCGGTGCCCTTGACCAGCTCGACGAAGGCGCCGAAGGTGGTCGTCTTCACGACTTTGGCCGAGTTGTAGCGATCGCCGATCTCGGCCTCCTTGGTCATCGAGTTGATGCGGGCGACGCAACCGTCAACGAGTTCGCCGGTCGGCGCGTAGATCCGCACCGTGCCGTCGTCCTCGACGTCGATCTCGGCTTCGAACTCCTCGCAGAGGGCGCGGATCGTTTCCCCGCCTTTGCCGATGACCGCCCCGATCTTCTCCGGGTCGATCTTGATCGACTCGATCGCCGGCGCGTGCTGGGAGAGCTTCTCCCGCGGCCCGTCGATCGCCTCGGCCATCTTGCCGAGGATGAACTGGCGGCCCTTCAGCGCCTGCTCCAGCGCGTCCTCGAGGATCTCGAAGGTGACGCCGGTGATCTTGATGTCCATCTGCAGGGCGGTGATCCCGTCCTTGGTGCCGGCGACCTTGAAGTCCATGTCGCCGAGGTGGTCCTCGACGCCGGCGATGTCGGTGAGGACGATGTAGTCGTCGCCCTCCTTGATCAGGCCCATCGCCACTCCGGCGACCGGGGCGCTGACCGGGACTCCCGCGGCCTGGAGGGCCATCGAGGAGGCGCAGACCGAGCCCATCGAGGAGGAGCCGTTGGACTCGAGCGTCTCGGAGACCGCGCGGATCACGTACGGGAACGACTCTTCGTCGGGGATCGTCGCCAACAGGGCGCGCTCGGCGAGGGCACCGTGGCCGATGTCACGGCGCTTCGGGCCGCGCATGAAGCCCGCCTCCCCGACCGAGAAGGGCGGGAAGTTGTAGTGGTGCCAGAACCGTTTCGTGGTCTGCAGGCCGAGGGTGTCGATCCGCATGTCCATCCGGGTCGTGCCCAGAGCGACGTTGGAGAGGATCTGGGTCTCACCGCGGGTGAACAGGGCCGAGCCGTGGACGCGCGGGGAGATGTCGACCTCGCACTCGATCGGCCGGATCTCGTCCTGGGCGCGACCGTCGGGGCGCTTCTTTTCGACCGCGATCGCCTTGCGGATCGTCTCCTTCTCGATCGAGTTGACGGCCGCCTTGACCTCGGCGACGCGGTCGCCGTCTACCTCGCCGTCCTCGTGCGCGGCGGCGTAGTGGCCGATCACCTCGTCCTTGACCTTGTCGATCGCCTCGTAGCGCTCGAGCTTGCCCTCGGTGGCGATCGCGTCAACCAGAGCCTGGCCGTGGGAGGAGCGGATCTCGTCGAGCAGGCCCTCGTCGATGCTGGGGGCCTCGACCTGGATCTTCTCCTTGCCGACCTTCTGCTGCAGCTCCTCCATCGCGGCACACAGCTTCTTGATCTCGCTGTGGGCGATATCGAGGGCGTCGAGGATCTCGGCCTCGGTGACGCCGCTGGCGCCGGCCTCGACCATCAGGATCGCCTCGCTGGTGCCGGCGACGATCAGGTCCAGTTCGAGCTCCTCGTGGCTCTCCTCGTCGGGATTGACGACGAAGTCGCCCTCGAGTTTGCCGACGCGGACCGCACCGACGTGGTCGGCGACCGGGACCGGCGAGATCGCCAGCGCCGCGGAGGCGCCGTTCATCGCGAGGATGTCGTAGGGGTTGACCTGGTCAACCGACATCGGGATCGCGACCAGCTGGGTCTCGTAGTGCCAGCCCTTGGGGAAGAGCGGGCGGATCGGTCGGTCGATCATGCGCGCGGTGAGCGTCGCCTTCTCGCTCGATTTGCCCTCGCGACGGAAGAACGAGCCGGGGATTTTGCCCGCGGCGTACATCCGCTCCTCGATGTCGACGGTGAGGGGAAGGAAGTCCACGTCGCGCAGGCTGCCGACGGTTGCCGTGCAGAGGACCATCGTGTCGCCGGCCTGAACCACGACCGCGCCGCCCGCCTGCTTCGCGAGTTTGCCCGTCTCGAAGGAAATCTGGCTGTCGCCGACATCCACCGAGACGCGGGTAACGTCAAACATGCTCATTTAGTTTTTTACCTCCGGCCGCCCGGTTGGCAGCCCTTTCGCTTTCAGAACTCTCGTTCTCTAACTGCGACAAGGGTACAGGCATCGAAAACCGCCGGAGTGCCAGCGACCCCGGCGCGGATCCCGGATCGGAAATCGCGCTTGATCCGCACCCCGATCTCCGGCGCCCGCCGATCGGCCTCGAAGCGCTCGAGATCAAGTCCGAAACGCTCGACCCGCTGCCACAGATGCGGGTCGTCAACCCGGCCGCGATCGGCATAGAGCGAGTCGACCATCTCGAAGAAGCTCCCCTGCCTGCCGGCAGCCTCGGTGGCTGCGTGCAGGGCCGGCGAGCGCGGGTGCTTGCTGGCGACCGGGAAATGGCGGAAGACAAGGAGGCCCGGGCGGTCCCGCAGGCGCGGCCAGGCGCCGGCGCAACGCGGGCAGCCGAGGTCGGCGTAGACGACCAGCCCCTCCTCCCCCTCGCCGCAGGTGTGATCGTCCGCCCCAACCGGCGGGATCGGAGCACTGCCCAGATCGGCCATCGGCTCTAGTTCAGGGCGTCGAAGATGACGTTGGCGCCGGGAAACTCGCCCGGGTTGGGCGATTCGTAGGTCCAGGCGACCACGCCCTCCTCGTCGACGAGGACGAGGGTGCGGTTGGCGAAGCCCATCTTCTCGACGTAGGAGCCGTAGGCACGCGCGACCTCTCCCTTCGGCTCGAAGTCGGAGAGCAGCGTGGTGTCGATTCCGAGTTTCTCCTGGAAGGCCTTATGGGCGAAAAAGCTGTCGACGCTGATCCCGACCAGCTCGACGCCCTTCTCGGCGATCTCCGGCTTCACCTCCTGGTAGATCGAGAGCTGGTCGCCGCAGACGGGGCTGAAGTCGCCCGGGTAAAACACGAGCATCAGCTTGCGGCCGCGGAAGTCCGAGAGCGAGACCTTCTCTCCGTCCTGGTTGCGGAGGGTGAAGTCGGGGGCCGGCTCGCCGGCGGCGATCATCGGCGCAGGCCGAGTTCTTTGACCAGGGCGCGGTAGCGCTCGAGGTCGGTCTTCTCGAGGTAGCGAAGCATGCGGCGACGCTTACCGACGAGCATCAGCAGGCCACGCCGCGAGTGGTGGTCTTTGGCGTGGGCGCGCAGGTGCTCGGTGAGTTCGTTGATCCGCTCGGTCATCAGGGCGACCTGGACCTCGGCGGAGCCGGTGTCGTTGTCGCCGCGGCCGTATTTGCCGATCAGCTCGCTCTTTTTCTCTTTGGTCAGGCTCATCTCGTAAAAACGCCGCGCACTCAGTGCGACGGCCGCTGGAAGCTAGCACAGACGCGCCTGGCATCATCGACGTCGCGGTGCATCTGGGCGACCAGCTCGTCAACCTCGTGGTAGGCCTTCTCCCCCCGCAGGCGCTCGACGAAGGCCACCCGCAGGATCTTGCCGTAGAGATCCTCCTCGTGGTCGATCAGGTAGGTCTCGATCAGGACCCCCCTCCCGCTCTCGAAGGTCGGTCGGACGCCGACGTTGACGGCGGCGGGAACGCCGTTGGCGAAGGCGGCGTAGACGCCGTGGCCGGGGATCGCGAGGCGGTCGTCGGGGACGATGTTGGCGGTCGGGAATCCGAGCTCGCGACCACGCTGGTCGCCGGTCACGACTTCTCCCTCGACCATGAACGGGGAGCCGAGGCAGCGGCGCGCCTGGGCCATCTCGCCGGCGGCGACCAGTGCCCTGATCCGGGTCGAGGAGATGGTCTCGCCGTCGACTTCGATCAGCGGCACCACCCGGGTCTCGAACTCAGGACGGGCTTTCAGCATCGCCGGGTCGCCTTTGGCTTTGGCGCCGAAGCGAAAGTTCTCCCCGACCGAGACCTGATCCGCGTCGAGCTTCTCCACCAGCACGTGCTCGATGAAGCCCTCGGCGCTCTGCTTCGCGACCTCCCGGTCGAAGGGGATCACCACCAGCTCCTCGACCCCGAGGCCCTCGATCACGTCGCGCTTCACTCCGAAGGGCATGATCAGCTTCGGCGTCGCCGCCGGGTGCAGGACTTCGAGCGGATGCGGGTCGAAGGTGAGGACGGTGTCCGCGCCCTCGATCACCGCCCGGTGACCGAGGTGGACGCCGTCGAAGGTGCCGATCGCGACGTTGCGGGACCGTGGCTCGGCGTCGGGGAGCGAGGTGACCCTGATGCTCATCGCAGCGCCTCCGCGATCGCCGGGACCAGCTCCGCCACCCGCTCGGCCGGGATCTCCTCGCCTGCGCGGTCGATCGAAAAGGGGCCGATCGCGGTCCGCCGCAGGTCCGAGCAGTAGGCGTCCCCCAGGGTCTCGACCAGGGTGCGAACGTAGGTGCCGGCGGAGCATTCGATCTCGAAGTGGGCGTACTCCCCGTCACCGGAGAGGAGCTCGGCCCGGTGCACTTGGACGTCGCGCTCGGGGGTCTCCACCACCTCGCCCCGGTGCGCCTTCTTGTAGAGCCTCTCCCCTCCGACCCGCACGGCCGAGGTCATCGGCACCCGCTGGCGCACCGTTCCGGTCGGCAGCTCCAGTGCGTCGGGCAGGCGTCCCGTATCGGTCAGCACGCCGTCCGAGTCGCCGGTGCTGGAGCGCCAGCCGAGCCGTGCGGTCGCCAGGTAGGTCTTCGGCAGCCCGACGAGGAAGCGCTGCAGCCGGGTGGCTCGGCCGAGCAGGACCAGCAGCAGCCCGGTCGCGAACGGGTCGAGGGTCCCGGCGTGCCCGGCTTTGACGCCGCGTTCGCGGCGGACCTGGGCGACGACGTCATGGGAGGTGAGGCCAGCCGGCTTGTCGCAGAGCAGCACGGTGCCGGTTGCGGCCGTCATCCTCAGGCGCCGAGCTGGGAGGAAACCTCGCCGGCGAGAAACTCGGCCAGCTGCTCGAACTCGAGATCGGTGGAGAAGCCGGCGGCGCGCTTGTGACCGCCGCCGCCGTTGATCCGGGCGATCGCCGAGACGTCGACCTCGCCGGCGCTGGAGCGCAGGCTCACCTTGCGGGCGGAACGGCCGCGGTTGCCGAGGTCGCGGATCACGGCGGCGACCTTGACCCCGTCGATCGAGCGCAGGTGGTCGATCAGGCCCTCGGTCATCTCCTCCCCGGCCCCGGTCGCCTCGTAGTCGGCAGTGGTGATGTAGCTGATCGCGAGGCGGCCGTCGCAGTGGCTGGTGATCCCGTCGAGGGCGCGGGAGACCAGCCGCAGCTTCTCGATCGGAACGTTCTCGTAGAGGCGGCGGTAGGTGTCGTCGACGTCGACCCCGGCGTCGATCAGGTCGGCGGCGACCCGGTGGGTGTGGGCGTTGGTGTTCTCGTACATGAATTTGCCGGTGTCGGTGATCAGCCCTACGTACAGCGCCGAGGCGATCTCCGGGGTGATCCTGGCGTCGAGCAGACGGGCGAGGTCGTAGACGATCTCGGCGGTGCAGGAGGCGTCAACCTCGACCAGGTTGATGTCGCCGAAGCGGGTGTTGTCGTGGTGGTGGTCGATGTTGATCACGTCGTTGCCGCCGGCGGTCAGCCACTCGACCGGCATCCGGTCGAGGTTGCCGCAGTCGAGGAAGACGACGGTGCGGTCGGCCATGTCGGCCGGGGCCTCGTGGAAGACCTCCTCCAGGGGCAGGAACCGGTACTCGATCGGCAGCGGGAACTCCTTCGCCGCCATGAACATCACCGAGTCCTTGCCGAGCTGGGTGAGGACTTTGTGCAGGCCGAGCAGCGAGCCGAGAGCGTCGCCGTCGGGGCCCTCGTGAGCGGTCAGCAGGAAGCGGTCGCGGGTGCGCAGCTCGGCGCCGACGCGCTCCAGATCGGAGGCCGCAACGTTTGGCAGCGAGCTCATTCCTCGTCCTCCAGCAGTTCGGAGATGCGAACTCCCTTCTCGATCGTGTCGTCGTAGTGGAAGGTCAGGGTCGGAGTCCGCTTCATCCGCGTCTCGGCCGCGATTCGCGACTGGATCACGCCGTGGGAGGAGCGCAGCCCGTTGAGCGTCGCCTCCCGCTCCTCGTCGTCTCCGAGCACGCTGACGAACACCTTGGCGGTGCGCAGGTCGGGGCTGGTTTCTACGGCGGTCACGGTCACGAAGCCGATACGGGGGTCACTCAATTCGCCTGAAATCGCGGCCCCCACGACCTCGCGAAGCACCTCGTTGATGCGCCGCATGCGGGGTCCGGCCATGCTACTCCAGGGTCTGCTCGACCTGTTTCGTCTGGAAGAACTCGAGCACGTCGTCCTCCTTGACGTCGGCGTACCCCTCGAGGACGATGCCGCAGTCCTGGCCCTCCTCGACTTCCTGGACGTTGTCTTTGAAGCGGCGCAGGGATCCGAGCTGGCCGGTCCAGATCACCGTGCCCTCGCGAATCAGGCGGACGCTGGCGGTGCGCACGGCCTTGCCCTCGGCGACGACACAGCCGGCGATGCGGCCGACCTTGGAGGCTTTGAAGGTCTGTTTGACCAGCGCCTCGCCGATCGTCTCCTCGACCTCGAGCGCGTCGAGCAGGCCCTCCATCGCGTTGCGCAGGTCTTCGGTGATTTTGTAGATGACCGAGTAGGTGCGGACGTCGACGCCCTCGCGCGTGGCGGCGCGTTTGGCGTCGAGTAGAGGGCGCACGTTGAAGCCGATGATGATCGCGTCGGAGGCCGAGGCGAGCATCACGTCAGACTCGTTGATGCCGCCCGTCTGCGAGTGGATGATGTTCATCGCCACGCGTTCCTGCGGCACCTTCGCGAGCTCGTCCTGCAGCGCCTCCAGGGAGCCGGCGACGTCGGCCTTGAGGACGATGTTGAGCTCCTTGATTTCACCCTCCTGGGCGCGGGCGAAGACCTCGTCGAGGCTGACCTTGCGTCCCTGGCGGCGGGCCAGCGCCTCGGTTTTGAGCCGGTGGGCGCGCTCCCCCGCCATCTGGCGGGCCTGGCGGTCGCCCTCGACCGTCTGCACGAACTCGCCGGCGTCGGCGACGCCGTCGAAGCCGAGCACCTCGACCGGCATCCCCGGCACCGCCTCCTCGACGGCCTTGCCGGTGAAGTCGTGCATCGCCCGCACCCGGCCCCACTGGGGACCGGCGACCAGCGAGTCGCCGACGCGCAGAGTTCCGCGCTGGACCAGCACGGTGACGACGGGGCCGCGGCCGGGATCGAGCTGGGACTCGATCACGTTGCCGGAGGCCGGCGCGGCGGGGTTCGCCGAGAGCTCCTCGAGCTCGGTGACGAGCAGGATCATGTCGAGCAGGTTGTCGAGACCGTCGTGCGTCTTCGCCGAGACCTCGCAGAAGACCGTGTCGCCGCCCCACTCCTCGGGCGAGATCCCCTCCGAGGCGAGCTCGGTCCGCACCCGTTCGGGGTTGGAGCCCTCTTTGTCGATCTTGTTGATCGCGATCAGCATCGGCACGTCGGCGGCGCGGGCGTGGTCGATCGCCTCCTTGGTCTGCGGCATCACGCCGTCATCCGCGGCGACCACGACGACGACCACGTCGGTGACCTTGGCGCCGCGGGCGCGCATCGCGGTGAAGGCGGCGTGGCCGGGCGTGTCGAGGAAGGTGATCGTCTTCTCGTCGTGGTGGACCTGGTAGGCGCCGATGTGCTGGGTGATTCCCCCGGCCTCGCCGGCGGCGACCTCGGTCTCGCGGATCGCATCGAGGAGCGAGGTCTTGCCGTGGTCGACGTGGCCCATGATCGTCACCACCGGCGGCCGGTCGACCAGGTCCTCGTCGGCGTCGGAGAACTCGGGCTCCTCGGGCTCCTCGTCGGCGGCGTGGACGATCTCGACTTTGCGGTCGTACTCGTCGGCGATCGCCTTCACCGAGTCGTCGGTGAGGGTCTGCGTCAGCGTCGCCATCTCGCCCATCATCATCAGTTTTTTGATCACCTCGGCCGGGGCCAGCCCCAGCGATTCGGCGACCTCGCGGACGGTGGCGCCGGAGTTGACCTTGGTCGCCTCGATCTCGGCAGGCGTCTGCGGGCCCAGCGGCGGCTCCTCCAGCAGCGGGCGGCGGCGGCGGCCACCGCGCCGACGCGGTGGGCGCTGCGGCGGCGGTCCGCCCATCTGCTCGCGGCGGGATGCCTGCGAATCGATCACCACGCGGCGTTTTTTCGAAGATGCTCCACCGCCGCCCCCGCTCTGCTGGGCGCCGCCCGCGCGCACGGGTTTGGTCGAGGTCTGGGGGCCTTTGGCGGCGGCGGGTTTCGCGGCCGGCTTCGAGGCGGTCGCGTCCGTCTGGGCCGGAGCGGCTTTCTGCGGCGCTTTTTTGGCCGCGCCGCCACCGTTTCCTTTCGCGGCCGCGATCGCTTTCAGCGCATCGGCCTCCTCGACGCTGGAGGCAGCGGCCTTGGCCTCGACCCCAGCCGCTTTCAGGGCGGCAAGCAGCTCCTTGGAGCTGACGCCCTGCGCTTTCGCGATCTCGTGAACCCGTTTCTTTGCCACTAAGCCTGCTCCGCCTCCTCGGCTACTTCGGCATCCTCGCCGAGAGTCTCACCGCTCACTTCCTCGGCTTCGGTCGCCTCCTGCTGAATGTCCTCTTCGACTGCCTCCTCGGTGGCGACTTCGTCCGCCGTCTCCGCCTCTCCGGCGGCCTCGGGCTCGACGAAATTCGCTTCCGCCCGCGCGACCACCTCTTCCACCTGGCCTTCGTCGGCGTCCGGGTCGGCGAGGATCGCCAACTCGGCCTCGGGGATGTCGGTGAGGATCGCCGTCTGGCTGGTTTCGAAGCGCGAGAGCGCCTGGTGGGAAGGCAGACCGCAGTAGGTCGAGCCGGGGATCGCCGCGTTCGGGCAGCGGCGCCCGTTCGAGAGCACCGCCATGCAGCGGCCGTCGAACTGCTCCTCGCCCTCGACCTCGACCTCGTGTTCTTCGGAGGCGAACTCGGTCTCGGACTTGATGTCGACGCGCCAGCCGGTGAGGCGGGCGGCGAGGCGGGCGTTCTGGCCGTCGCGGCCGATCGCCAGCGAGAGCTGGTCGTCGGGGACGATCACCGTCGCCTGGCGCTCGTCGTCGTCGACGATCACCTCGCGCACGCGCGCCGGCGAAAGGGCTTTGGCGACGAAGCGGGCGGGCTCGTCGTTGTGGGGGATGATGTCGATCTTCTCGCCGCGGAGCTCGGAGACGACCATCCGCACCCGCGATCCGCGCGGGCCGACGCAGGCGCCGACCGGGTCAACCCCGTCGGCGTGGGAGACGACGGCGATCTTCGAGCGGTAGCCGGGCTCGCGGGCGACGCCGACGATCTCGACCAGCTTGTCGGCGATCTCGGGCACCTCGAGCTCGAACAGGCTTTTGATCAGCTCCGGGCTGCGGCGGGAGACGACGATGGCAGGGCCTTTGGTCGAGTCGGAGACGTCGGTGATCACGGCCTTGACCCGCATCCCGTGGTCGTAGCGCTCGTTGTAGACCTGCTCGGACTTCGGCAGCAGCGCCTCGACCCGCTCGCGCAGCTGGACCAGCGTGTAGCGCTTGTCGGACTGCTGGATGATCCCGGTGATCAGCTCGCCGACCCGGTCCTGGTACTCGTCGTACATCATCTGCCGCTCGGCCTCGCGGATCCGCTGCAGGATCACCTGCTTGGCGGTCTGGGCGGCGATCCGGCCGAAGTCTTCGGGGGTGACGTCCTTGGTGGTGATCTGATCCTCGTAGGGGGCGATCATCTCCGGGTCGAGCTCGGGATCCTCGGGCTCTTTCATTTCCCCCGTCTCCGGATCGACCTCGGGCTCCTCCTGCAGCTCGGCCGCCTCGGCCAGCAGCTTCTCCTCCAGCTCCGGCGGCAGGATCAGCTCGAAGACGCGGAAGTCGCCGGTTTCGTGGTCGAGGTCGACGCGGGCGTATTTCGCGGCCCCGGGAGTCTTCTTGTAAGCCGAGAGGAGGGCGTCCTCGAGGGCGTCCATCAACTTGTCGGCGGAGATTCCCTTCTCCTGCTCGAGCGCTTTGACTGCGTCGACGATCTCTTTGGTCACTGCAGGGACTCCTTGCTGGTTTCGGAAGCGGTGGCGTTGCGGCGGTACTTGGGTCCAGGCGAAGAGACCTCCAGCGAATAGTCGACCAAGAGGTGCTTCAGGTGCTTGGTGACCCTTTCGCAAAGCGCGAGATCGACTCCATCGGGGTGGTCGATGAAGAGTCGCAGCGAATCGTTCCTCGGTTTCTCGACGGCAACGAGCTCGACTTCGCCGTCGAGGTCGGAGATCTGCTGCTGAATATCTTGCTCGGTGGGGTCTGCCATGCCTGGGATGTTCGGGGTGGAGGCGTAAAAAAAGTGGGCCAGGCCCACTTCTCGAAACGCATAGGGACAGAAAAGCTTGCAGCCAGTATAGCCCGCTCAAGCCGCCGGCCGGCTTGCTTTTTCCCGCAAGCGGTCGACTTCGTCCAGAATCGCCTCGGCGACGGCGTCCTTGGAGTCGATCGGCACCTCGCTCTCGGACCCGGCCCCGATCAAGGTCACCGCGTTGCGCTCGCTCTCGAAGCCGATCTCAGGATCGGAGACGTCGTTGAGGACGATCAGGTCGGCGCCCTTGCGGACCAGCTTGCCGCGGGCGCGCTCCACCGCCTCTCCCCCGTGCTCGGCGGCAAAGCCGACGATCGTCTGCCCGTCGGAGCGCTGTGCGGCGAGGGCGGCGAGGATGTCCTCGGTCGGCTCCAGCGAGAGTTCGAGTGCACCGGAGCGCTGCAGCTTGCCCGCGGACGGGGCGGCGGCGCGGAAGTCCGCCGGCGCCGCCGCCATCAGCAGGACGTGGGTTTGCGCGAACTCGACCTCGGCGGCCGCGGCGAGCTCGGCCGCGGTCTCGACGTCGACCCTGCGGATGCCCGCCGGAGTCGGCAGCGCGACGTTGGCGGCGATCAGGGTCACCTCCGCCCCGCGCCTGGAGGCGGCGCTCGCAAGGGCGATCCCCATGCGGCCGCTGGAGCGGTTGCCGATGAAGCGGACCGGATCGATCGGCTCGCGGGTTCCACCGGCCGTGACGAGGACCCGGAGGCCGTCCCAGGGGCGCCCGCCGGCGGGAAGCGCCGCTTCGACCCGCGCCAGCAGCTGCTCGGGGGCGGGCAGTCGGCCGCGGCCGAACTCGCCGCGGGAGGCCAGCTTCCCCTCGTCGGGCTCGATCACCTCGATGCCGCGGCTGCGCAGGGTCCCCAGGTTCGCCTGGGTGGCGGCGTCCGCATACATGCGGTCGTTCATCGCCGGCGCCACCAGGCGCGGCGCCGTGCAGGCGAGGAAGGACGTCGTCAGCATCGAGTCCGCCGTGCCCGCGGCCAGCTTCGCGATCGTGTTCGCCGAGGCCGGAGCGATCAGGTACGCGTCACAACGCCCGGCAAGCTCGAGGTGGCCGATCGGGTCATGTGAGGTCTGCCCTTCCCCCGGGAAGGCGCCGCGCATCGGATCCCGCTCGAACTCGGAGACCAGGACCGGGGCGCCGACGATCCCCTCGAAGGAGGCGGCGCCGACGAACTTCGTCGCCGTCTCGGTCATCAGCACGCGGACGCCGTGGCCCCCGAGCGTCGCCAGTCGGGCGAGCTCCAGGGCCTTGTAGGCGGCGATCCCGCCGCTGACGCCAAGGAGAAGTCGGGCCATCAGCAGCTAATGAAAGCGCGTGTCGGGCCGCTGCGCGACCCGAGCGCTAGGTGCGGTACTCGTATTTCAGCTTTCCCTCGGCGAGCTCTTCGAGCGACATCGAGAGGTAATTCCTCTCGGCGTTGGTCTCGACCATCGGCGGCGGGTACTCACCGAAGCCGCCCTCTCCGAGGTTGTGGAAGTAACTGTTGATCTGGCGAGCACGCTTGGCCGCGACGACAACTGCGGCGTAATGAGAATCGGCGTGGTCCAGGAGCTTGTCTACGCGTGGTTTGATCATCTAGCCGCCGAGTCTAGCTCAGAGCGAACGGTGGCCACCAGCTCGGCGGCGGCCCGGCCCACGTCGTCGTTGACCACGCAGTGGTCGAAGTCGCCCTGCACCGCCAGCTCCTGTTCGGCGACCTTCAGCCGCTCGTCGATCGCCTCCGCCGAGTCGGTGCCACGCCCGGCAAGCCGTTCCCGCAGCACCGCCGGGTCGGGTGGGGCGATGAAGATCTGGACCGAGTCCAGCTCGGCTGCTCTCACCTGCTGGGCTCCCTGCACCTCGATCTCCAGGACCACCGAGTGCCCCGCCGCCAAGCGCCGTTCGACCTCACTGCGCAGGGTCCCGTAGCGGTTGCCGCTGTAGGTGGCGAACTCGAGGAAGTCGCCTTCCTCTTTGCGCTGCTCGAACTCCCCGGTCGTGAGGAAGTGGTAGTCGCGCCCGTTTACCTCTCCCTCCCGCGGCGAGCGCGTCGTTGCCGAGACCGAAAGCTCCAGGTCGGGAACTTCCCTCAGCAGCTCCTTGATCAGGGTGCCCTTGCCGACTCCGGAAGGACCGGTGATGACGAATACCTTGGCCATGCGGCCGCAAATATTTACTGCTGCGGCGGTCGTCTAGCGACGCAGCTGCGAGATCAGCTCGGCGCGCTGACGCTCGGAGAGACCGCCGATCGTCTTCGACGGCGAGATCCGGCACTGGTTGAGGATCCGGTTGGTCTTCACCCGGCCGTACTTGGGGACGGCGAGGAGCATGTCGAAGACCTTGGCGGTGAGAACGTACTCGGGCGGATCCAGCAGGATCGTCTGAATACTTGCCCGGCTTGCCTTCAGATCCTTCTTCAGTTTCGCCCGCGCGGTGCGGATGTCATTGGCGCGTTTGAGGGCATCCATCCTCTGATCGAGAGACCTTTCGGGGGCTGCGAGGGAGGATTTGACTGGTGGGGCCGGCATCTGAGGCGGCGAGTATAGCCGCGGCTCGGGGGCGTGCAAGGCGAGGGGGCCTAATTGCCCCAAAATTCGTCTCAACCTCTACTCGAGGTCGAGTGCGGCCAGGCGTGGAGGGCTTCCAGACACGCCGGTTTCCAGCCCCTTTGCAATTCGCGCCCCGGCCCCCGGGTCTCGGAAACTCTCCGTTCCGACCGCGATCAGGGTCGCGCCCGCGGCGAGGAACTCCGCCGCGTCGGCGCCCGTGGAGATCCCTCCCATCCCGATCAACGGGAGCTCGACGACCGCCCGTACCGCCCGCAGCTGCTGCAGGGCGATCGGCCGAACCGCCGGTCCCGAGAGCCCGCCGTGGCCGGCCGCCAGGGCCGGGGTGCCGGTGGCCGGGTCGATTGCGCTGGCCTTCAGGGTGTTGATCAGGGAGACGGCGTCCGCCCCTCCCTCTTCGGCCGCCAGGGCGACGGCCTCGGGATTGGCGACGTTGGGGGTCAGCTTCACGATCAGCGGCTTCTCGGTCAGCGGTCGTAGCGCCTCCAACAGGGCCTCGGTCTCGGTCGGCTGCTCACCGACGATCAGCCCCGAGTGGACGTTGGGACAGGAGACGTTGAGCTCGATCCCGGCCACCTCGTCGCGTTCTCCCACCTCCCGAACAAGTCTCCCGAACTCCTCGCGATTCGTCGCCATCACCGAGACGATCAACGGCACCGGCAGTTCCGCCAGCTGCGGCAGGTCCTCCCCCAGGAACCCCTCGAGCCCCTTGTTCGGCAGCCCGATCGAGTTGATCATTCCCGCTGGCGTCTCCCAGATCCGCTGTGGCGCGTTGCCGGCGCGAGGCCTGGGCGTGATCGTCTTGGAGACGAAGGCCGAGAAGGGGAACTCTTCAAGCAGCTCGCCGCCGAAGACTTTGCGTGCGGCGATCGCGTCGTAGGTCCCCGAGGCGTTGATCACCGGGTGCTCGAGCTCGATGCCGCAGAACTCAGGCATGGGTGACCTCGGCGATCGCCTCGCCTCGGACCACCGGGCCGTCGACGCAGAGGCGCATGTAGCCACCGTCGGGCTTCGGCACCGCACAGCCGAAGCAGGCGCCGAAGCCGCAGGCCATCGGCGACTCCATCGCCAGCTCGCAGGCGACCCCGCTCTCGGCGCAGAGCGAGCGCACCGCCTCCAGCATCGCCGGCGGGCCGCAGGAGTAGACGACGGCGGAGCTGGCGTCGTCGCCGGCGAGCATCGTCGCGAGCAGGTCGGTGACGTAGCCCCTGTGACCCGCGTGGCCGTCCTCGCTGGCGAGGCGGACGTCGGGACAGAGGGCCTCGCCGGCGCAGAAGAGCTCGTTCAGCCCACCGGAGTGGGCTTCGTTGCGAAAGCCGAGGAGGACGCGGAGGGGAATGCCGTGCTCGACCAGGTGTCGCCGCCAGATCGCCAGCGGGGCGATGCCAATGCCGCCGCCGACCAGGATCGCCCCGGCGGCTTCCGGGGTGACCCGCCTCGGGGTCGAGAAGGAGTTGCCGAGCGGGCCGGTCACCCAGACGCCCTCCCCCCTCTCCAGGTCGCAGAGCCGGTCGGTTCCGGGGCCGACGCCCTCGACGAGGAAGTCGAGGCGTACCCCCTCTTTCGCCGGGGCGGCCTCGGCCACCGAGATCGCCCGGGGCAGGAACGGCCGCCCTCCCCCCTCCCCCCAGCCGCGCTCGCTGGCGAGCATGTAGAACTGCCCTGGCTCAGGAGCCGGTCCTTCCCGGTCGAGGAGGGAAAAGATCCGGTAGCCGCCCGAGACCTGGTTCCCGGCGACCTCGCAGAGGCGGCGGCCGAAGGGCGCGGTCATCGCGCCCCGGCGGCCCTGACCTGACCGGCGTGGATCTCCTGCAGCGAGCGCACCTCGGCGTCCCCCTGCTTGCCGGCCGCGATCGCGCGGGCGGCGGCG
>CAWHSU010000005.1:0-553010 GCA_963832085.1 uncultured Actinomycetes bacterium
TTGATCCCGAGCCGGCGCAGCAGGGCGCCGAACTGGCCGCGGTCCTCGGCGAGGTCGATCGCGTCAACCGGCGTGCCGAGCAGCGGCACCCCCTCTTCTTCGAGGGTGCGCGCCAGCTTCAGCGGCGTCTGGCCGCCGAACTGGACGATCACGCCCTCCGGTCGCTCCTGCTCGCAGACCGCGAGCACGTCCTCGGTCGTCAGCGGCTCGAAGTAGAGGCGGTCGGAGGTGTCGTAGTCGGTGGAGACGGTCTCCGGGTTGCAGTTGACCATCACCGCGTCGCGGCCGAGCTCGCGGGCGGTCATCGCGGCGTGGACGCAGCAGTAGTCGAACTCGATCCCCTGGCCGATCCGGTTCGGGCCGGCGCCGAGGATCACCACCGAGTCCTTGTCGCCGCGGCGGATCTCGTTCGCCGGCGGCGAGCCGTCGTGGCGCGGGCGCTCGTGGCCGGAGTAGTAGTAGGGCGTCGCGGCCTCGAACTCGGCGGCGCAGGTGTCGACCGCCTTGTAGGTGCGGACGAGCCCGTCGGTGCCGTCGCCGTCCCTGGCCAGCGCCTGCAGCTCGCGCAGGAACCAGCGGTCGACCTTGCAGGCCTCGTGGACGGCCTCGACCTCGATCCCGCGCTCGAAGGCGGCGTGGATCAGGTCGAAGCGCTCGGCGCTGGGGACGGCGATCGCGGCCAGCAGGTCCGCTTCGGCCTCGGGGACTTCCGGCGTGGAGTCGAGCTCGCGCGAGCGCATCGCCTTGGCGAAGGACTCGCGGAAGGTACGGCCGATCGCCATTGCCTCCCCGACACTCTGCATGTAGGTGGAGAGCCGGCCCTCGGAGCCGGGGAACTTCTCGAAGGCGAAGCGCGGGATCTTGGTGACGACGTAGTCGATCGTCGGCTCGAAGGAAGCGGGCGTGGCGCGGGTGATGTCGTTGGGGATCTCCTCGAGGGCGTAGCCGACCGCCAGCTTCGCCGCCATCTTCGCGATCGGGAAGCCGGTCGCCTTGGATGCCAGCGCCGAGGAGCGCGAGACCCGCGGGTTCATCTCGATCACGGCGATCTCGCCGTCCTCTGGATTTACCGCGAACTGGACGTTGGAGCCGCCGGTCTCGACCCCGATCGCCCGGATCACCTTGATCGCCTGGTCGCGCAGGTCCTGGTAGAGGGGGTCGGTCAGGGTCTGGGCCGGCGCGACGGTGACCGAGTCGCCGGTATGGACGCCCATCGGGTCGACGTTCTCGATCGAGCAGATGATCACGACGTTGTCGTTGCGGTCGCGCATCACCTCGAGCTCGAACTCGCCCCAGCCGATCACCGACTCCTCGACCAGCACCTGGTTGATCGGGCTGGCGGCGAGGCCCTCGGAGACGACCTGGCGCAGCTCGGTCTCGCTGTAGCCGATCCCGCCGCCCTGGCCGCCCATCGTGAAGGCCGGGCCGGACGATCGCCGGCAGGGTGATGCGGCCGTCGGCCAGCGCCTCCTCGACCTCGCTGAGGGTTTCCACCGTCATCGACCACGGGATCCGCAGCCCGGCCTCGTTCATCGTCTGTGCGGAACTTCTCGCGGTCCTCGGCGCGGCTGATCGCCGCCGCGTCGGCGCCGATCAACTCGACCCCGAACCTGCTCCAGGGTCCCGTCCTCGTACAGGGTCATCGCGATGTTCAGCGCGGTCTGGCCGCCGAGGGTCGGCAGCAGCGCGTCGGGGCGCTCCTTTTCGATGATCTTCGTCACCGGGCCCGGGCAACAGCGGCTCGATGTAGGTGGCGGTGGCGAACTCGGGGTCGGTCATGATCGTCGCCGGGTTCGAGTTGACCAGCACGACTTCGTAGCCCTCCTCGAGCAGGACCTTGCAGGCCTGCACGCCGGAGTAGTCGAACTCGGCCGCCTGGCCGATCACGATCGGCCCCGAGCCGATCAGGAGGATCTTCTGGATGTCCTCGCGTTTAGGCACTGCGCACCTCCCGCGCCCCTGCCAGGCGCTGCTCCAGGTTTTTCCGGACCGAAGGCCACTCGTCGTCGACGATCGAGAAGTAGGCCGAGTCGCGGACGCCGGTGACCGGCATCAGCATGTGCTTGCGGAAGATGCCCTCGAACTTCGCCGGGAGCGCTTCCATCGCCCCGCGCGAACGCTCGTTGCGGGCGTCAGTCTTCAGCTCGACCCGCATGCAGCCAAGCTCCTCGAAGGCGAAGCCGAGCATCAGCAGCTTCGCCTCGACGTTGGCGCCGGTGCGCCAGGCCGAGGGGGTGAGCCAGGTGCTGCCGATCTCGACCCCATCGTGGATCGGGCGCGGCGCCAGGTAGGTGGAGCTGCCGAGCGGCTCGCCGTCGCGGCGCTCAGGGTCGCGAAGCCGTGCTCCTCATCCGCCTCGCGGGCGAGCAGGCGGCCGTCGAACCACTGGTCGAAACCCTCTTCGGTTTCCGGTACCCGGCGGTCCATCCACTGCCAGATCTCCGGATGGTCGGCGACCGAGCGCAGCGGCTCGCGGTGGTCCTCGACCAGCGGCTCGAGGCGGACCAAGCTTCCCTCCAGCGGCCGATCCGGCGGCGGCCAGATCACGCCGCCAGCTCCAGGAAGCGGTCGAAGAGGTGGCGGGCATCGTGCGGGCCGGGGCCCGGCCTCCGGGTGGTACTGGACGGTGGCGCCGGCGACGTCGCGCAGGACCAGGCCCTCGACCGTGCGGTCGTAGAGGTTCAGCTGCGAGAGCTCGGCGACGCCGAAGTCGGTGTCCCAGCGGACCGGTTCGTCGCCCTCGATCTTCGGCTCGCCGCCGGGGCCGACGACGGCGAAGCCGTGGTTCTGGGAGGTGATGTCGATCCGTCCCGTCTCCAGGTCCTTGACCGGGTGGTTGGCGCCGCGGTGGCCGAAGGGAAGCTTGTAGGTCTCGCAGGCCGACGGTACGGCAGAGCAGCTGGTGGCCGAGGCAGATGCCGAAGACCGGCTTTTTGCCGATCACGCCGCGGACGGTGTCGACGACGTAGTCGAGCGCGGCGGGGTCGCCGGGGCCGTTGGCGAGGAAGACGACGTCGGGGTCCTCGGCGAGGACCTCCTCGGGGCTGCTGGTGCAGGGCAGCAGCGTCAGCCTGGCAGCCGTGCTCGCGCAGCTGGCGGACGATGCTGAGCTTGACCCCGGTGTCGATTCCGACCACGTGCGGGCCGTCGCCCTCGAAGCGGACCGGCTGCGGCGGGGTAACGGTGCGGGCGAAGTCGGCGCCGTCCATCGCGGGCTCGGCGGCGACCCGTTCGCGAGCCTCGGCTTCGGGGGTCTCGGCCGGGAAGATGCCGCCGCGCATCGAGCCCTTGTCGCGCAGGTGGCGGACCAGGGCCCGGGTGTCGACGCCGCTGATCGCCGGGACGCCGCAGTCGTCGAGCCAGTCGAGCCAGCCGCCCTCGGCGGTGGCGACGTCCTCGCCGTTCTTGGCGTCGCGCATGACGACGCCGCGGGCATGGACGCGCGTCGGACTCCATCGCCGCCGCGGAGACGCCGTAGTTGCCGATCAGCGGGTAGGTGAAGACGATGATCTGGCCGGCGTAGGAGGGGTCGGTGACCGACTCCTGGTAGCCGGTCATCGCGGTGTTGAAGACGACCTCGCCGGTGACGGCGCCCTCGTGGCCGCAGGCGAGACCGTCGAGCCGGGTGCCGTCCTCGAGCAGCAGGTAGGCGCTCATCGCCCCCCTCGGTGCTGGCAAGATGAGGAGACGAAGTCACGAGGCGACTCCGAGGGAGAAGCTGCGCAGGCGGAAGGCGACCTGGCCGGCGGCGACCGTCATCAGCACCCGGCCGGTGAGGGTCTGGCCGGCGCACCAGGAGTTGGCCGAGCGGCTCTCGTAGCCGTCCTCGCCGACGGTCCACTCGGCGCCGAGGTCGCAGAGGACGACGTTCGCCTCCGAGCCCGGCGCCAGGCGTCGGCCGCTCGAGGTCGAAGGGCGCGGCGCCGCCGGCCATCCGCTCGACCAAAAGGCCGAGGTCGATGACGTCCCGGGCAGGACCAGCTCGGTGTGGAGCGCGGCGAAGGCGGTCTCAAGGCCGGTCACCCCCATCGCCGCCTGCTCGAAGGGAACGTCCTTTTCCTCCGGCTGGTGGGGGGCGTGGTCGGTGGCGATGCACTCGATCGTGCCGTCGCGCAGCCCCTCGATCAGCGCCTCGCGGTCGCGCTCTTCGCGCAGCGGCGGGTTCATCTTCGAAGCGCTGCGGGTCGAGGGTGCGGACCGCCTCGTCGGTGAGGCAGAGGTGGTGCGGGCTGGCCTCGGCGCTGATCTGGACGCCGGCGGCCTTGGCGGCGCGGACGACCTCGACCGACTCGGCGGCGGAGAGGTGCTGGACGTGGATCCGGGCCCGCTCGTAGCCGGCGAGGGCGGCGTCGCGGGCGACCATCGTCGACTCCGAGACCGAGGGGATGCCGGCGATGCCGAGCGCCGCGGAGACCGGGCCCTCGTGCATGGCGCCGTCGCGGGAGAGCGCGGGGTCCTCCTCGTGCAGGGCGATGTTGCCACCGCAGAGGTGCTGGTACTGGAGGGCGCGGCGCATCACCCCGGCGTCGACGATCGGCAGGCCGTCGTCGGAGAAGCCGATCGCGCCCGGCTTCGCGCAGTTCGACCATCTCGGTCAGATCGTCGCCCTCCATCGCCCTTGGTGGCGGTGGCGAGGAAGCCGACCGGGACCGAGGCGCCTGCTCGCGCCTGCTCGCGCAGGGAGGAGATGTCGGCGGCGGTCGAGACCGGCGGCTGGGTGTTGGCCATCGCCAGGATCCCGCAGTAGCCACCGGCTGCGGCGGCGCGGGTGCCCGTCTCGACGTCCTCCTTGTGCTCGTGGCCAGGGGTGCGGAGGTGGACGTGGGGATCGAAGAAGGCGGGGAAGGCATGCAGGCCCTCGGCCTCGACGACCTCGGCGCCGTCGATGTCGGCCTCGCCGGGCGCTGCGAGGTCCGCGATTTTCCCGTCGCGGATCACGACGTCATGGATCGCCTTGATTTTCGCGGCCGGGTCGAGCACCGTCGCCCGTCGCAGGACCAGGTGCGCGGCCTCGCCGGAGCGGACGTCGAGAAGGTCGGTGAGGCTCATGCCGGGGTCCCGATCGGAGTCGGTCGGCTGCCTTCGCCCTCGCCGCGCGGGAACCTGTCCCTCGCCGCCGGCGAGGAGCTCGTAGAGGATCGCCATCCGCACCACCAGGCCGGCGGCGACCTGCTCGGCGATCAGCGACTGCGGCGAGTCGATCGCCTCGCCGGAGAGCTCGACGCCGCGGTTGACGGGCCCGGGGTGCATCAGCAGCTGGCGCGGGTTGAGACGGCGGCTGTCGATCTGGAAGTTGGCCGCGTACTCGCGCAGCGAGGGGACGAAGCTCTCGCTCATCCGCTCCTTCTGCATCCGCAGGGCGTAGACCACCTCGGCCTCCTCGACCCCGTCGAGGCTGTAGGAGACCTCGCAGCCGAGCTCCTCGATGCCGCGCGGGATCAGGGTCGGTGGGCCGCAGAGGGTCACCTCCGCCCCCATCCGGGCGAAGGCGATCAGGTTTGAGCGGGCGACGCGGCTGTGGAGGACGTCGCCGACGATCCAGATCCGGATCCCGTCGAGGGAGCCGAGGCGGCGGCGCAGGGTGTAGACGTCGAGCAGCGCCTGGCTCGGGTGCTCGTGCTTGCCGTCGCCGGCGTTGACGACCGCGGCGGAGGTCCAGCCGGCGACCATCTGCGCGGCACCGGCGTGAGGGTGGCGGATCACGATCGCCGCGGGGTCATAGGCGGAGAGGGTGGCGACCGTGTCCTTCAGCGACTCGCCCTTGTCGACCGAGGAGCCGGCCGCCTTGACCGAGACGAGATCGGCGGAGAGGCGCTTGGCGGCGAGGTCGAAAGAGCTCGAGGTGCGGGTGCTCGACTCGTAGAAGAGCGAGACGACGGTGCGGCCGCGCAGGGTCGGCACCTTCTTGATGTCGCGGCTGGTCGACCTCGGCGAAGCTCTCGGCGCGGTCGAGGATCGCTTCGATTTCCTCGCGGGAGAGCTGCTCGATCGAGAGCAGGTGCTTCATCAGCTCACCTCCATGGGGCTGGTCTCGGAGATCGTGACGCCGTCTGTGCCGTCGGTCTCCTCGAGGCGGACGTTGACCCGCTCGCCGCGTGCGGTCGGCAGGTTTTTGCCGACGTAGTCGGGGCGGATCGGCAGCTCGCGGTGGCCGCGGTCGCAGAGGACCGCCAGCTGCACCCGGCGCGGACGGCCGTAATCGAAGAGGGCCTCGATCGCGGCGCGGACGGTGCGGCCGGTGTAGAGGACGTCGTCGACGAGGACGACGGTGCGCTCGCTGAGGTCGAAGTCGATGTGGGAGGCGTGGACGACCGGCTGCGAGGCGGGTGACTTGGCGCCGACGTCGTCGCGGTAGAAGGAGATGTCGAGATCGCCGATCGGCAGCTCGGTGCCGGTCAGCTCGCCGAGGAAGACGTGGAGGCGGCGGGCCAACACGGCGCCCCTGGTGTGGATGCCGACAACCGCCAAGTGGTCCGAATCCGGGTTCTTCTCGGCGATCTCGTGGGCGATCCGCCGCAGCGTTCGCCTCAAATCGTCGTGCTCCAGCACGACCTTCTCACTCACTTCAGTTACTTCCTTCCTGGCCTCTCAGGACCTGGTTAAAGGACGGCTCCACAGTAGCAATGGGGGCGGCGGCGGGTCCGGATAGGCCCTCGCCGGAGCCTCCCCGCTGTTGCTCCGCCGAGGGCCTATCCGGACCCGCCGGGATCCACAGCTCCGTTCGGAACGAGCTGGGGGTCACCTCGCTCTGGAAACGGGAGCTCGATGACGTCGAAGTCTTTCGGGGCGACGGTGGGCTCGAAGACCTCCTTCGCCTCCTCGATCACCTTGCCGACGTGGTAGCGGGAGGAGATGTGGACGAGGGCGAGCAGCTTCACGTGGGCCTCGACGGCGACGGCGGCGGCCTGGCCGACGGTCGAGTGGCCGGTTTCGGCGGCGCGCTGCACCTCCTCCTCGGCGAAGCTGGCGTCGTGGATCAGCAGATCGGCGTCGGCGGCCGCGGAGACGGTGGCGGGACTGGGAGCGGTGTCGCCGGTGACGACGATCGTGCGACCGGGACGGCTCGGGCCCATCACCTGCTCCGGGGCAACCGGCCCCGACTCTCCATCGACCGTCTCCCCGCGCTGCAGTGCGGCGTAAGCGGGGCCTTCGGGCACGCCCGCGGCCGCTGCCGCCTCAGGGTCGAAGCGGCCGGGCCGCTCCTCCTCGACCAGCGCGTAGCCGTTGGCGCGAGCGCTGTGGGCGGCTTCGAACGGCCGCACCTCGTAGCCGTCGTGAGGCACGACGTCGCCGGGACCGAGCTCGATCAGATCAAGCGTGAACTTGAGCCGCCCGATCAGCGGCGCGAAGACCTGGAACAGCTCGGAAAGCCCCGGCGGCCCGTAGATCTTCAGCGGCACCCGGCGGTCGGTCAGGTCGTAGGTCTTCAGCAGTCCCGGGATGCCCAAAACATGGTCGGCGTGGAAGTGGGTGAGGTAGATCTCATCCGCCTGCACCAGCCCCAGGGAGCGCTGCATCTGCCGCTGCGTCCCTTCCCCGCAGTCGAACAGCAGCCGCTCCCCCCCACGCGCCACCAGCACGCTCGCCGTCGAGCGCCGCGCCGAGGGCACCGAGCCGCCAGTGCCGAGAAAAGTCACCGCCAGATCCATCGGCGGCGAGCCTACGCGAAGTTCAGTTCCGGTTCCCGCTCAGCATGGGTCGTCTTGAGATGTTCTCGAAGAGATTCGGGAGACCATTTATCAATCTCATATTCCGAGGCAAGCCGAATACGCCGGCGTTGGTTGTTTCTGGCCGGCTCAAGTCGAAGGCGACCCTCGCAAGCAGCTATAGCGTCGAGCGGCGCGAGATAGACCGCAGAAGTCGGCGGGAAGTAGACGCCGAAGATGTCCGCCAGGCCAAGGTAGGACTGCGGTCCTCGTCCGTGATCGGTCGACCGAGAGTTGAAGACGACGCAGCCGCGCAACGGCCACGCCCGCTTGCACTGGACACGTAGAAACTCACGATCCCCTAGATCGACCAGAAGGTCGTAGGGCTGCCCCTCCCCGAAGGGAATGGAAACCTCGTAGCCCCGCTGGACCAAGGCGCTGAGAACCATCGCCTCCGCCTCGTTGCCTCGCTTCGCCGTAGACATGTACGTAATGTATTGTCTACTGCAGACGGAAAGCCTCCTGAAAACAGCCGAGGTAGTCGCGACTGGCTAAGCTGCGGACACGCGCCCGTAGCTCAGCTGGATAGAGCGACGCCCTCCGGAGGCGTAGGCCACAGGTTCGAATCCTGTCGGGCGCGTCTCCTTTACTGCTCAGACTTCGGCGGCCTTGAACCGCGCCCGCCACTCGTCGCGATCGAACTCCGCCGGCTCGGTTTCGGCGAGGAAGCGTTCGAGGGTGGCGATGAAGCGGCCGGGGCGCTCGAGCTGGGGGACGTGGCCGGTGTCCTCGAAGATCTCGAGGTGGCTGGTGGGGAGGTGGGCGTGGGTCTCGCGCGCGTGCTCGACGGGGATGATCGGGTCGTTCTCGCCCCAGACGATCAGCAGCGGCAGGGCTTCGGCGAGGTAGAGCTTGTCGAGGGCGGCGACACGCTGGCCCTCCATCCCGACGACGGAGCGGAGGGTGGCGACGAAGGCCTTGCGCCGGTCGGGATCGGTGAGGGTCGCGTAGCCGCGGGTGACTTCGGCGAGGTCGGTGTTGGGGCGCAGGCCGACGAGGCCGAGGCCGCGGCCGACGACCGAGCCGATGCGGCTGCCGACGCCCGCCGTGGCCGAGATGAACAGCTCCGCGCCGGGCAGGGCGGCCGCGCGCAGGATCGGGCTGACGTCGGGCCCGAGACCGCCGCTGGAGACGAGCACCAGGCGCTCGACCATCTCCGGGAACTGGTAGGTGAACTGCAGGGCGACGCCGCCGCCCAGCGAGTGGCCGACCAGGGTCGCGCGCTCGTGGCCGAGGGTCAGCATCAGGTCGCGCAGGACGCTGGCGAGGGCGCCGAGGGAGTAGTCGCCGCCCCCCGGGGCCGAGGAGCCGTGCCCGGGGAAATCGGGGGCGATCACCGTGTGGTGGATCGCCAGCGGCTCGATCACCGATTCCCAGTTGGCGCAGGTGCCCGCCATGCCGTGGATCAGCAGCAGAACCGGGCCCGAGCCCGCTTCGATGAAGTTCATCGGCCGGCCGTGGACCTCCACGCTCCTGGGCCTGGCCTCGGCCATGGTTAGTCGCGTCACTTTGCCTGCCACGGGAGGAACCTACCCACGAACGCGGTCGAGGTATCGCCGCGGCGGCGAATTTGTGACGAACTTCAATACTGTCGCGCTGTGACCGACGCCCCCCAAGGGTCCGCCGCCCCGGACACGCGCCCGCCCCGGGGCGCTCTGATCGTGATCGCCGTCGGCCTCGTCGCCTGCCTGGTCGCCGCGCTGGCCAGCACCGGCAAGGGCGAGGGCGAAGCCGCGAACCTGGAATGGGTCCAGGCCAGTCCCGTCGCGGAATCCAAAGCGACTCCGATCCCCGGCGGCGGGGGTGAGATGCAGCTGACCGACGCCCGCATCCGCTCCACCGGCACCAACGTCAGCGGCTACTCGCTCTTCATCACCAGCTCGAAGCTGACCGTCAGCGCCGGCTCGCCGATCGGCGGCGGCCGCGTCCTCTGCCTCGTGGAAGCGCCCCGCGGCACCGAAGTCGCCCAGAGCTCAGGCGGGCTGCGAGGCACCTATCCGCGCTCCTCAGAAGCCGGCATCTACAACCAGGAAGTGCCGGAAACCGTCCTCATGGACTTCAGCTCGAAGAGCAGCGAACTGGCGGTGCTCGAATTCCCCGACCGGCCTCGGCGCTTCACCACCGAAAAAGGGGTCAAGGTCGAATGGCCCGAGTACAAGGTCGGGACCGAGCGGATCAAATACTTCATCGCCGGCAAACCGAAGCAGGATCTGGAGCTTCCCTTCTTCACGATCTGGCGCTCGACGGACGTCCCCGCCGCCGAGATCAGCTGCGAACTGGAAACCAGCGCCGGCACCGCGACCGTCAGCACGAAAGCGGCGCTGACGGAGAGAACGCCGCCGATCGACGAAGAAGCCGAAGATCGCAAGGAAGAAGAACGCGAAGAAGCCGAAGAGGAAGAGGGCGAGGAGGACTAGGAGTCGAGGGTCGTCTGCGGAGCCACCAGCAGCTCCGGGCCCTCTTCGGTCCCTTTCCCGACTTTGTTCAGCTTCGGGTTCGCCGGCGAGCCCGCCATCCGCTTCGGATCGAGCGGGCCGCACATCGCCACCGCCTCCTCGGCACTGAGGTCCGGGTTGAGCCAGGCGGCCTCGGCCTCCGCGCCCGGCAGGATCGCCGGCATCCGGTCGTGGACCGGCGCCACCACCTCGTTCGGCGTCGTCGTCACCAGGGTGCAGGTGTAGAGGTAGCCGTCCTCGTAGCCGCGCTCCTCGGGATCCGGCCACTCCTTGCGGGTGCAGAGGCCGGCGAAGGCGAACGGCTCGCCGCCGTCAACGGTGAAGCGCCAGGGCTGGCGCGGCTGCTTCGGGTCCTCCGCCTTCATCCACTCGTAGAAGCCGTCGGCGACGATCAGGCAGCGGTGCCGGTACTTGTCGACGAGCGGCCCGTAGGCCCGGCTCTTCAGCAGGTTCTCTTTTTTCGCGTTGATCATCCGGTAGCCGACTTTGAGGTCCTTCGCCCAGACCGGCACCAACCCCCAGCGCATCAGCTTCGCCTCCCGCTTGCCCTGTTCGGCCTCCTCGGGCTCGGGCGAGGCGCGGACGACCAGCACCTCCTGCGTCGGCGCGACGTTGAAGCGGCCGAAGCCCGGTGCGGCTTTCTCCTCCGGCGCTGCTTTCTCTTTACTGCGTTTCTCCAGCGCCTTTTCCAGCTCGACTTCGAAGCGGTCGGCGACCTTCTTCGTGTCCTTGGTGGTGTTGGTGAAGCGCCCGCACATGGGCTCAGCCTAGCCGGCCGTGGGGATCACTCCGGGACGATCAGCTCAATGGTGGGGAAGTAGGTGCGGTAGCGGGAAGCGTCCCTGGTGAGCAACCGCAGACCGGCGACGGCTGCATGAGATCCGATGAAGAAATCCGGAAGAGGAGATCGACGCCGGCCTCCCCGCCGGCGATATTCGGCGAACACCTTGCCGGCAAGAAAGGCGGCCGTCCACGGGATGTTCTCGCGGAGGAATGCGTCTTCGGGAAGCTCCTGATCGAGGAGCTCCTTACGCGATACCGATGAGAGACCTCGGCGTAGATCACCGGGTTGATGACCAGCGGGGCCTCGAAACCCAGCCTGGCCAAGGCCTGACCCGACCAATCCTTCCAGGCAGAATCCTGGGAGAGGATGTCGATCAGGACGTTGGAGTCAACGAGAGTCGACCTCATCCTCTTCTAAGCGCCCAGTGCCCCAATCCTCTCCCCGGGTCATCCGCATGATTTCCTCGGTAGATAGGTTGATATCTCCTCCGCTCGCCCGCCGCAGCCGGTCGACGATCTCTTTTCCGCGGTGGCGCTCGCCCTCCAGCTTGCGGACCTGAATCTGGTCACCCTCCGCCACGAACTCGACCTCCGTTCCCGGCAGTAACCCGAACTCATCCCGGATCCCCTTCGGGATGGTGACTTGGCCTTTGCTGGTGATCTTCACGAAGTAAGAGTATTACAAGTATTACTCTTACTTCACTCCCAGGGCCTCGGGCCGCACCTCGGGATGGTCCCGGTACCAGTCGAGGGTGCGAATCAGCCCGTCGCGCAGCTCGACCCCCGGGCGCCAGCCGGTCATCTCCCGCAGCTTGGTCGAGTCGACGAACTGGCGGTCGATCTCACCCGCGGGGTTGCCGGTGCCGAGGTATTCCGGCTCCAGGTCGGTCCCGGAGACGGCGACGATCGTCTCCAGCACCTCGATCACCGAGTGCGGCGTCTCGCCTCCCGCGTTGAAGGCCTCCCCCGCCCCGGGACCGCCGGCCCCGACCGCGTGCTCGACCGCGAGGTAGGCGGCGACGGCGTCGTTGGCGTGGAGGAAGTCCCGTTCGGGGCTGCCGTCGGAGCGGATCTGGGGGCGGCGGCCGTCGAGCACGGCGGCGATCGCCTCGGGGATCAAACGGGAGAAGTTGGGGTCGCCGCCGCCGTAGATATTGGCGAAGCGGGTGACCGCGACGGGCAGGCCGTAGGCCGGCCAGTAGCTGAGCGCGATCGCGTCGGCCGCCGCCTTGCTCGCCTCATATGGCGAAGCCGGTTGCAGCCGCATCTCCTCGCGGTAAGGGAGCTCCTCGCTGGGGCCATAGGCCTTGTCGGAGGAAGCCACGATCATCGCCGGGACGTCGGCGCGCCGGCAGGCCTCGAGCAGGCTCCAGGTGCCGCGGACGTTGACTTCGAAGGTCTGCGTCGGGTCCGCCATCGCCGGCCCGACGAGCGTCTGGGCGGCGAGGTGGAAGACGACGTCGAACTCGCCGGCGGCGATCGTCGCCTCGACCGCCGCGGCGTCGCGCAGATCGACCTCGACCAGCTCGACCTCGGAGTCGATTCCCTGCAGGACGAGGCCGGAGCGAGGCGGTGGGGCCAGGTCGAGGACGGTGACCACGTCGCCGCGCTCCAGCAGCGCCCGCGCCAGGTTCGAAGCGACGAAGCCGTGGCCGCCGGTGACGAGCGCCCGCTTCACGAGCCCTCCACCGCCGCCGCGTCCCAGATCCGCCAGGGCGCCTCGCCGGCGGCCCAGAGGTCGTTGAGGACGACAGCGTCCTTGTAGGTGTCCATGCAGTCCCAGAACCCTCCATGACGAAAGGCACGAAGCTGACTGTCGGCCGCCAGGCCCGAGAGCGGCTCCCGCTCGAGGACGCTGTCCGCCGTGAGGTACTCGAAGACGCCCGGCTCGAAGCAGAGGAAGCCGCCGTTGATCCAGTGCTCGCTGCGCGGCTTCTCGACGAATCCGGTCACCTCGTCATTGGCGAGCTCGGCGACCCCCCACTGCAGGTCGGGACGGACGACCGTGACCGTCGCCAGCGCCCCGTGCCCCTGATGGAAGTCGAGCAGGCCGGTGAGATCGACGTCGGCGACGCCATCGGCGTAGGTGGCGCAGAAGCGCTGGCCTCCGAGCCGCTCCGCGAGCGCCGCCACCCGGCCGCCCGTCGGCGTATCGAGTCCGGTGTCGACGCACTCAACCCGCACCCCCTGCGGCCAGCGCTCGGCGGCGGCGAACTCCGCCACCGCCTCGCCCATGTAGCCGGTGGCGAGCAGGAAGCGATCGAAGCCCTGAGCGGCGTAGATCTGGATCACGTGCCAGAGGATCGGCCGGCCGCCGATCTCGACCAGCGCCTTCGGCACCGACTCGGTCCGCTCGCGCAGCCTCGTGCCGCGGCCGCCGCAGAGGATGACTACCGGCGGTTTCAGCAACCGCCGGCTACCGCAGGAAGGATGGTTACCTCGTCGCCGTCGTTGATCGAGGTCTCCAGGCCCTGCTGGAAGCGGATGTCCTCGCCGGAGACGTAGACGTTGACGAAACGGCGCAGGTCGCCGTCCTGGGTGATCCGGTCGCGCAGCCCGCCGTGGGCGTCGAAGACGGCGTCGAGCACCTCGCCGACGGTGGAGCCTTCGACCTCGAGCTCGGCGTTGCCGCCGGTGGCGGCGCGCAGCTGCGTCGGGATCTTCACGGTGACGGCCATTAGACGGCTACCTCCTGCGGGAACTCGGCCTCGAAGCTCTCGAGGGCTGGATCGATCTCGTGCATCTGGAACGTATCGCGAGTCGCGTCGAGCGTCTTCAGCCCCTCGCCGGTGATGTAGACGACGACCCGCTCGCCGCTGGCGAGATCGCCCCGTTCGGCCAGCTTGCGGAGGACGCCGACGGTGACCCCGCCGGCGGTCTCGGTGAAGATCCCGGTCGTCTCCGCCAGCAGCTTGATCCCTTCGCGGATCTCCTGGTCGGTGACCGAGTCGACGCCGCCGCCGGTGCGGCGGGCCTGCTCGACCGCGTAGGGGCCGTCGGCCGGATCGCCGATCGCGAGGCTTTTGGCGATCGTCTCCGGGCGCTGCGGTTTGCAGACTTCCCAGCCCTCGGCGAAGGCGGTTGCGACCGGGCTGCAGCCCTCGGCCTGGGCGCCGTTGAAGATCGGCTGCTGCCCGGAGACGAGCCCGAGGTCGAGCCACTCCTGGAAGCCGCGGCCGAGCTTGGTGAAGAGCGAGCCGGAGGCGATCGGGCTGACCACCCGGTCCGGCAGTTCCCAGCCGAGCTGCTCGACCGTCTCGTAGGCGAGGGTCTTCGATCCCTCGGCGTAGTAGGGCCGCAGGTTGACGTTGACGAAGGCCCAGGGATGGGTCTCGGCGAGCTGGGTGCAGAGCCGGTTGACGTCGTCGTAGTTGCCGCGCACGCCAACCAGGTTGGTCCCGTAGACGCCGGTCGCGAGCAGCTTCTGCTCCTCGAGGTTGGCGGGGACGAAGACGTAGGAGTCGAGGCCCGCGGCCGCCGCGTGGGCGGCGACGGCGTTGGCGAGGTTGCCGGTGGAGGCGCAGGCGACGGTCTTGAACCCCAGCTCCTGGGCCTTGGCGACGGCCACCGCCACGACCCGGTCCTTGAACGAGTGGGTCGGGTTGGCGGCGTCGTTCTTGATCCAGATCTCCGCGTCGACGCCGAGGCGCTCGGCGAGGCGATCGGCCCGCAGCAGCGGCGTCAGCCCGGGCTCCAGCGGGTCGCCCGGCCGCCCCTCGAAGGGGAGGAAGTCGCTGTAGCGCCAGATCCCCTGCGAGCCGGCCTGGATCCGCCTTTTCACCTCGTCGGCGTCGAGGCCGCTGTAGTCGTAGGCGACCTCCAGCGGTCCGAAGCAGTTTTCGCAGACGTAGCTGGCGTCCAGCTCGTAGGCGGTCCCGCACTCCTTGCACTTCAAGCTCTCAATTGGCATCCGATCCTCTTTCACTCATAAAAAAACCTCCGCCGTTTGTGGGGCAGAGGTCCGGATCGGACATCCCCCACATCTTCCAGGCCTTCAAATCGCGACCTGCTGGAGTTGGCACCTGCCTCGGACTTGCGTCCGAGATGGTTGCCGGGGCTTCACTGGGCCAGTCCCTCCACCCCTCTAGATGTGGCGCTTATGTGGGAAGAACCTTACCAGGCACCCCCCACGCCTTCCAGCGCCCGCAAGGCGGCTAACCTAGGCCGACGATGACCTTGCCGCACCACGAGACGACGGGCCTGAGCGATGCCGAACCTTCCGAAGCCAAGGCTGCGGCGGCTACCCGGCCGGCGCGGCGAGCTCGTCTCTCAGCCGGCAGCGCCTGAGCCGCAGAAGCCCAACGTCGAGCAGATCGACTCCTCCGGCCTGCGCTGGGTCAACATCGAGTGGCCGGGATCGCTGGAGCGAACCTGGCTCGAGGAGCACTTCGACTTCCACGCGCTCGACCTCGAGGACGTCCTCTCGCGCAACCAGCGGCCGAAGATCGACGTCTACGACGACTACCTCTTCATCGTCCTCCACCTGCCGGTCTTCGACCCCCACGCCGGCCGCCTCGGCACCGGCGAGCTCGACCTCTTCGTCGGCCCCGACTACGTGGTCACGATCCCGAACCTGCCGCTGCAGCCGGTCGAGTACCTGTTCGAGCGCTGCCGCGCCAAAGAGGAGCTGCGCGAACAGCTCTTCTCGCGCGGCTCCGGCTACCTGCTCTACCGGCTCGTCGACGACAGCTTCGACTACTGCTTCCCGATGCTGCGCAAGATCGGCAACAAGCTCGACGCGCTCGAGGACGACATCTTCGAAGAGCGGGCCGAGGAGGTCGTGCGGGACATCTCCAACGTCAAGCAGGAGATCATCAACTTCCGCAAGGTGATCCGGCCGCAGCGGCCGGTGCTGCGCGACCTCGAGAAGGTCAAACAGCGCTACCTCGCCTCCGACCTCGACCTCGAGATCTACTTCGACGACATCGTCGACGCCCACGAGCGGATCTGGGACATGCTGGAGAACTACAAAGAGGTCGCCGAGGCGCTCGAGGAGACCAACGAGTCGCTGATCTCCCACCGCCTCAACGACATCCTCCGCGTGCTCACCTCGATCAGCGTCGTGATCCTGCCGCTGACCCTGATCGCCAGTGTGATGGGGATGAACACCTGGGTCCCCGACGAGGGCCGGGAGGCGGGGTTCTTCATCGTCCTCGGGGTGATGGCGGTCCTGCTCGTGGGGATGGTCTCCTACTTCCGCCGCCGCAAGTGGCTCTGAGCACTGGCCCGCTTCCATAGGATGGAGCGCCCGTGGCAAATTTCCGCATCTGGGCGCCCTGGCGCCTCGCCTACGTGAAGGACGCGTCCAAGGACATCGAGGAGGAGTGCATCTTCTGCGCCAAGCCGGCGGCGGAGGACGACGAGGCGAGCCTGATCGTCCACCGCGGCGAGCGCTGCTTCCTCATCCTCAACCTCTTCCCGTACACCAACGGGCACCTGATGGTCGCGCCCTACGGGCACATCGGCCGCCTGCAGGAGATCCCGGCCGAGACGCTGGCGGAGATGATGGCGCTGGCGCAGCGGGCGATGGACCGGCTCGAGGACGTCTACCAGCCCCACGGCTACAACGTCGGCTTCAACCAGGGCCGGGTCGCCGGTGCCGGGGTCGAGCACCACATCCACCTCCACGTCGTCCCCCGCTGGGCCGGCGACAACAACTTCATGCCGGTGATCGCCGATACGAAAGTGATGCCGCAGTCGATCGAGCAGAGCTACGAGGCTCTGAAAGGAGCGTTTTGAGCGACCAGTCACCCTTGGCACCCCCGGGGATCTTCAAGGCCTATGACATTCGTGGCCTGCACGGCTCGGAGATGGACGAGACCACGGCCACGGCGATCGGCCGCGCCTTCGCCCGGGTGCTGGGGCGCCTGCGCGGGAAGGCGCCGGAGGAGCTGCGGATCGGGCTCGGACGGGACATGCGGCTAACCGCCCCGGCGATGGCCGCGGCGCTGCGCGACGGCCTCATTGCCGAGGGCGCAACGGTCGTCAACGCCGGGCAGGTCGCGACCGAGATGCTCTACCACCTGGTCGGCTCCCGCCAGCTCGACGGCGGCGCGATGGTCACCGCCTCCCACAACCCCAAGGCCTACACCGGGGTGAAGCTGGTCCGCGAGGGGGCATTGCCGCTCTCCGGCGACGCCGGGATCGGCGACGTCAAGGCGGAGATCGAAGCTGGGCTCGGCGAGGCTCCGGGCGGGGGCTCAACGGAGGAAGTCGACCTCTGGGACGAATACCACGCGCACGCCCTCTCCTTCATCGATGCATCATCAGTTAAGCCGATGGTGGTCGTCGTCGACGGCGGCAACGGGATGGCCGGGCCGATGGCCGGGCCGGTCCTGGCAAAGCTGCCGCTGGAACTCGAGGAGATGTACTTCGTCCCCAACGGCGAGTTCCCCGACCACGAGCCGAACCCGCTGCTGGAGGAGAACCGGAAGATGATCATCGCCCGGGTGAAGGAAAGCGGCGCCGACCTCGGGATCGCCTGGGACGGCGACGCCGACCGCTGCTTCTTCATCGACGGCGAGGGCAGCTTCTGCGACGGCGACTTCATCTGCGCCCTGCTGGCCCGCTCGGTCCTGCAGAAGAACCCCGGCGCGACGATCCTCTACGACCCGCGCTCGAGCCGCGCCGTCCCGGACCTGGTCGCCGCCGAGGGCGGCCGGTCCGACCTCTCCCGGGTCGGTCACGCCTTCTTCAAGGCGCGGATGCGCGAGGAGGGCGCCGCCTTCGGGGGCGAGGTCTCCGGCCACTACTACTTCCGCGACTTCTGGAACGCCGACTCGGGGACGGTCCCGGCACTGCTGGTGCTGGAGCTTCTATCGCTTGACGGCCGCACCCTGGCCGAGCTGATGGAGGAGTTCCGCTCCCGCTACTTCATCTCCGGCGAGATCAACTCCGAGGTCGCCGACCAGGAGGCGAAAATGGAGGAGATCGCCGAGCGCTACTCCGACGGCGAGCTCACCCGTCTCGACGGGATCTCGATCGACTACGACGACTGGCACTTCAACGTCCGTCCCTCCAACACCGAGCCGCTGCTGCGGCTGAACCTCGAGTCGCTGGTCTCGCGGGAGGACATGGAGCGGCGGCGCGACGAGGTCTTGGGCCTGATCCGGGCGTGACGGCGACGCCGGAGCAGGCGCTCGAGCAAGCCGCGCTCGCCGGCATCCACCGCCTGGCGATCCCGACGCCCTTCGCGGTCGGGCGAGTCAACTGCTACCTGATCGAGGACGAGCCGCTGACCCTGGTCGACACCGGTCCGAACTCGGGCAAGGCCCTCGACGAGCTGACCGCGCGGCTGGGCGAGCGCGGGCACTCGATCGACGACCTCGAGCTGATCGTCGTCACCCACCAGCACATCGACCACCTCGGCCTGGTCGAGATCCTGGTCGAGCACTCCGGGGCCGAGGTGGCGGCACTGGGGGCGGCGGCGGAACGACTCGCATCCTTCGAGGAGGACGCCGAGAAGGACGACGCCTTCGCGGTCGAAGTGATGCTGCGCAACGGCATCCCCGAGGACGTGACCGTGGCCCTGCGCGGCGTCTCCCGCAGCTTCCGCGGCTGGGGTTCGCACGTGGGCGTGACCCGGCCCCTGGAGGACGGGGGAATGCTGGAGCTCGGCGATCGCAGACTGGAAGTGCTGCATCGGCCCGGTCACAGCCCCTCCGACACGGTCTTCTGGGATGCCGAGCGGCAGATCCTGATCGCCGCCGACCACCTGTTGCCGAAGATCTCCTCCAACCCCCTGATCACCCGCCCGCTCGACGGCAGCTCGGAGCGGACGCAGGCGCTCGTCACCTACATCGAGTCGCTGAAGAAGACGCGAGAGATGCCGATCGAGATCATCCTCCCCGGCCATGGCGAGCCGATCACCGACCACGCCCGGCTGATCGACTCCCGATTCGCCGGCCACGAACGCCGCAAGGAGAAGATCCACCGCCTGATCGCCGAGCGCCCGCGCAGCGGCTACGAGCTGGCGCAGGCGCTGTGGGGGAACGTCGCCGTGACCCAGGCCTTCCTCACCCTCTCCGAGGTGATCGGCCATGCCGACCTGCTCGTCAACGAGGGCCGGGTGCAGGAAGCCGACGACGGCGCGGTGATCCGTTACGAAGCGACCTAGCGTCGCTTAAAGCTGTGAGCCGACGAAGCGACCGAGCGCGACGGCGCCCAGCCCCAGCACGATGCTGACCAGGATGTTGGCGACCGCCAGGCGCTGCTTGCCCATCTCCCCCACCCGCTGCGTCTCCAGCATCCAGGTCGAAAAGGTGGTGTAGGCGCCAATCGCACCGGCACCGAGGATTAGGCGACCGTCGCCGTCAAGCGAAGTTCCAGCCAGAAAACCGAGCAGGAAGGCGCCACTGAGGTTGACCGCGAGGGTGCCGAGCGGGAAGTGGGGATGGAGGCGATCGGCGATGAAGAGCGTCAGCCCGAACCTGGCGAGCGCCCCGACGCCCCCCATCAGAGCCACCCCGACCCAGGCGGCCCAGCTCACGACGCATCCGCCCTGCGCGCAGTGGCGGTCGCAGCCTGCACGCCCACCAGGCCCGCGGCGATGCTGGCGGCCAAGTAGGCGATTGCGAGACCGAGCCTGCCGGCGTCGATCATCTCCAGCAGCTCCAGCTGGACGGTCGAGAAGGTGGTCAGCGCCCCGCAGAACCCGGTCGTCAGCAACGGCCGGCGGTAGCTCGTATGCGGCAGGGTCGTGAACCAGTAGCCGAGCAGGCCGGCACCCGCCACGTTGACAAGGAAGGTCGCCCAGGGCCACTCCGCCTCCCCGGCAGGAAAGGCTTCCCCCAGCCCCGCCCGCAGCAGCGCTCCCAGCGCCCCGCCGATGAAGATCGCGCCCAGCTCGCGTCGGTCGATCACCGGCGGCAGCGTAGGTGAAAGCCGGCGCCATTAGGGTGCAACTCCGTGTCCGCGCAGCTTCGCTCCCTTCGCCGCCGCAAGCCCGCCAAGAAGCGGATGCTGCTGATCGTCAACCCCTACGCGACCACGGTTTCGGATCGGCTCAAAAACCTGGTGGTCTACGCGCTGCAGGGGCGCTTCGACGTCGAAGCGGTCTCGACCCAGGCGCAGAATCACGCCACCGAGATCGGGCGGGAGGCGCGGGACGGGGGCTACGACGTGGTTGTCGCCTTCGGCGGCGACGGGACCCTGAACGAGGTCGCCAACGGGCTCGCCGGCACCGACCTGCCGGTGGCGGTCCTGCCGGGCGGCTCGACCAATGTCGTCTGCCGCACCCTGGGGATGCCCAACGACGTCGTCGACGCCACCGAGCACCTGCTCTCGCTGGTTGACGACTGGCAGCCGCGCAAGGTCGACCTCGGAATGGTCAACGACCGCTACTTCGTCTTCGCCTGTGGCGTCGGGATCGACGCGACGGTGGTGCGACGGGTCGACTCCAACCCGAAGCTGAAGGCGAGCGCCGGCCCCTACTACTACAGCTGGGCCGGGATCTCCGGCTTCTACCGCAGTTACCTGGTCAACCCGATCCGGGTGAAGACGACGGTCAACGGGCGTGAGCCGGTCGAGGGCGTGACCACGATCGTCCAGAACTCCGATCCCTTCACCTATTTCGCCAGCCGCCCGATCCGGGTCTGCGAGGGGATCGGATTCGACGACGGCACGCTCTCGATGGCGGTTCTCAGGCGGGCCACCCAGCGCGACATGCCGACCCTGCTCAACCGCCTCTTCAGCGGCAAGCCGGTCGCCGATCACAAGCAGGTCACCCACTTCGACGACGTCACCCACGCCGTCGTCGAGACCGCCTCCACTTCCAAGGACGGCACCCCCCGCCCGTTCCCGCTGCAGGTCGACGGCGATTACATCGGCGAGCGCGAGCGGGTCGAGCTGCGAGCTGCGCCGGCAGCCCTGACGATCGTCTCCTGAAGCTCGGGACCGGGGGCGATCGGGGGCTTCTCGTCGAGGACGGTCGCCAAAGCGGCCCGCGCCGCCTCCCGCCTCACCCGCAACGCGTAGCGCAGGGCCAACGCCCACCGGTACGGGGCAACGCGGGCGAAGCGCTTGCGGGCAAGCTGGAGTCGGGCGTAGGCCGCCTGGGCCTCCATCCGCGGGCTGGCGGAGCGCTCGCTCTCGAAGTGGCGGATGGTGACGAGCGGCAGGTGGACGATCTCCCAGCCGCTCTCCTTCAGGCGCCAGCAGAGGTCGGTCTCCTCGGAGAAGAGGAAGAAGCGCTCGTCGAAGCCGCGCCCGTCGAGGGCCTCGGCCCGGGCGAGCATGAAGGAGCCGGAGGTCCAGTCGCACGAGCATTCCCGCCCGTAGAGGTCCGGGCCGACGACGCGCTCTCCGAGGTGGCGGCGGAGAAGCGGCCATCTCTCGACCGCGAGCGCTTCCGCCAGCATGTTCGTCGCCGAGGGGAAGCGCCGCATGGTCAACGCCAGGCGACCGCCGCCGCCCACCTGCCGCACCCCGGCAAGACCGACGCCCGGGCGGCCATCCATCGCCGCGACGAGGTCCTCGAGGCTGCCGCTGAGGAATTCGGTGTCGGGATTGAGGAAGAGCACGTAGCGAGCGTCGGCCGTCGCCAGCGCCCGGTTGTTCGCCTCCCCGAAGCCGCGGTTCGCGCAGCGGATCGTCCGGGCGCGCGGGAACCGCTCCTCCACATAGGAGGCCGAGCCGTCGCTGCCGTTGTCGACCACGACCACGTCGAGCGCCAACCCCCCCGCGTTCTCGAAGAGCGTGCTCAGCGCCCGCTCGAGCCAGCGCTTGCCTTCATGGGAGACGATGATTGCGCAGACGTCGTCCATCGACAGATCAACGCCGCGCCGCGCCCCCGGCTTGCGAGGTCGCCTCCGGCGGGCGCCGTTACGATCCCCGACCTGTGCCCGGACCAGCGCTCAAACCCTCCCCTCTCGCTCCCGGTCTCCTGCTGGGGGAAGGCGTCGAGATCGGCGACGACGTGCTGATCGGTGGGCACGCGATCATCCACTCGGGCGTCCGTATCGGCGCCGGCGCCCGCGTCGGCGATCACGCCCAGGTGCGGGATGGGGCCGAGATCGGCGCCGGCTCGACCGTCGGCAGCTACGTCTCCATCGACCCGGAGGTCCGCGTCGGTGAACGAGTCAGCATCCAAACCCGGTGCTACATCACCGGCGGCACCGTGATCGAGGACGACGTCTTCGTCGGCCCGGGCGTAACCCTCACCAACGACAACACGATGAACCGCCACGGCCCGGATTTCGAGTTCGAGGGCTCGCTGCTGCGACGGGCCTGCCGCGTCGGCGGCGGCTCGACCATCTGCCCCGGGGTCGAGGTCGGCGAAGAGGCCTTCGTCGCCGCCGGCGCCCTCGTCGCCGTCAACGTGCCCGCCCGCGCGGTGGTGATGGGGGTACCGGCGCGAGTGGTGCGCGAGATCCCCGAGACGGACCTACTGCAGCGCTGGCGCTGAGCCGGGCCGACCCGCCGGCAGCGGTCGGGCGGGGTTGCCGGCCACGGTGGCACCGGCAGCGACGTCGCTGACGACGACGGACCCGGCACCGACCATCGCCCCCGCTCCGATGCGGACGCCGCCGAGCACGGTCGCGCCGGAGCCGATGCTCGCACCCTGCTCGACCAAGGTCGGGATCAGCTCCCAGTCGTCCTCACCCTGCAGCTTCCCCTCACCGTCGGTCGCACGTGGGTGCTTGTCGTTGACGAAGACGACGCCGTGACCGACGAACACCTCGTCCTCGATCCGGACTCCGTCGCAGACGAAGGCGTGGCTCTGGATCTTGCACGCCGCTCCGATCACGGCGCCGCGCTGGATCTCGACGAAGGTCCCGATCCGGGTGCCGGCGCCGATCCGACAGCCGTAGAGATTGGTGAAGGAGTGGACGACGGCGTTCGGGCCGAAGGAGACGCCGTCGATCAAGCGGTGCGGTGCCTCGTTTGCCGGGGCGGTCAGGTCGGAGTCGGTCATCCAGTGAGGTCAACGCCCTGGTATCGCGCAAGCTTTCGCTCGCTTGCACCGTTGATCATCCGTGGCCGTCCTCAGCGAACCGATAGCCGATGTTCACGGCGCCTCCGATCAGTCCTGCGTGGTCCTCGCGCCGCAGTCGAGCGAGATCCGCCAGCGCATCGCGGCGGAGCTGCGGAGTCCGGCGGGAGACACCACGCCGCTTTTCGTCGAGGGGGCCGAGGAGCTGATCGGCCTCGGCGCCGGGGCCCCCGAGATCGCCGTCGTCGTCTGTGACCTCGACCGTCCGGCGGAGATGGCGATGCTGCGCCGCGTCCGCCGCAAGCTGCAACAGCTGGCGATCGTCGTCGTCTCGCCGCCGGCGACCGCGACCGGGGTCCGCCGCGGACTCGACGCGGGCGCCGACGCGATCGTCTTCGAGCCGCTGATCGAGTCGACCCTGGCGGTCACCGTGCGCGCGGTCGGATCCGGTCAGGCGGTGGTGCCGCGAGAGCTGCGCGCCAGCGTCCAGCCCCCGACCCTCTCCCATCGCGAGCGCCAGGTCCTCACCCACGTCTGCGAGGGGCTCACCAACTCCCAGATCGCCGAGTGCCTGTTCCTCTCCGAAAGCACGATCAAGAGCCACCTCTCTTCCGCCTTCGCCAAGTTCGGCGTGCGCTCCCGCCGCGAGGCTGCAGCGCTCTTCCTCGAGTTCGACCTGTCCATCCCCAGCGAGGTAAACAAATGAGCACCGCAACCGCTTCCAATCCAGTCCTGCCGCTCGCCGCGACCGAGGGGACCAAGGTCCCGTTCATCCGCCTCGACAGCGCCTTCCCCGAGCTCTTCTCCGAGCTGATGGAGGTCGTCGAGCGCATCGCCGGCAAGTCCGCCTTCACGCTCGGACCCGAACTCGAGCGCTTCGAGGACGCCTTTGCCTCCTTCTGCGGCACCGAGCACGCGGCCGGAGTCTCCTCCGGCACCGCGGCATTGGAGATCGCGCTGCGGGCGCTCGGGGTCGGCCCCGGCGACGAGGTCGTCGTCCCCACCTACAGCTTCATCGCCACCGCCGAGGCGGTCAGCACCGTCGGCGCCACTCCGGTCATCGTCGACGTCGACCCGGAGACCGCGCTGATCACGAGTGAGATCGTCGAGCGCGCCATCACCCCGAGTACGCGCTGCGTGATCCCGGTCCACCTCTTCGGCCGTCCGGTGGACATGGACCCGTTGCTGGCCCTCTGCCGCGAGCGTGGGATCGCCGTCATCGAGGACGCCTGCCAGGCGCACGGCGCCCTCTACCGAGGACGACCGGTGGGGTCCCTCGGCGACGCCGGCTGCTTCAGCTTCTACCCGACCAAGAACCTCGGCGGCTGGGGCGACGGCGGCGCCCTCGTCACCAACGACGCGGATCTCGACGGCCGGGTGCGGTTGCTGCGCTCACACGGCGAGGGCATCCGCCACCACCACGAGCTGGCCACCGGCACCCATCGCCTCGACACCCTGCAGGCGGCGATCCTCGAGGTCAAGCTGCGCCACCTTCCCGAGTGGAACCAGCGCCGCCGCGACGCCGCCGCCGCGCTACGGGCCGGCCTCGCCGGCAGCGGTGTCGTCTCGCCCGCCGCCGCGGCGCCCGACAGCGACCACGTCTACCACCTCTTCGTCGTCCGCAGCGCTCATCGCGACGCACTGCGCGACCATCTCGATCGTCGCGGGATCGCCAGCGCGATCCACTATCCGACCCCAATCCACCTGCAGCCGGCCTACGCCAACCTCGGGCTCGTTCGGGGCGACCTTCCCGTGGCGGAGCGGCTCGCCTCCGAAAACTGCTCCCTGCCGATCTTCCCGGCGATCGAGGATCGGCAGATCGCGGAGATCGCAACGGCGGTCGAGAGCTTTGAAGTCCCGGCAGATAACTGAGGTCCCAGCCGCCACCGAAAGTCGTGGCGGCCTGCGGATCTGCATGGTCCACTACTCGGACTTCGCGGTCGACTCCCGGATCCAGCGCCAAGCCCGCGCCCTTGCCGAACGTGGCGACCGGGTCGACTGCGTCTGCCTCAACGACGAGGAGGAGGTTGCGGTCGGCTCCGGCCGGATCGTCCTCCACCGGGCCGCCGCCGAGAAGCCGCGCGGGGGTGCCGGCGCCTACCTGAGCGGCAACTTCCGCTTCCTCGCCGGGGCCGCCCGCAAGGTGAGTGAACTCGACCGGGAAGAGCCCTTCGACATCGTCGAGATCCACAACATGCCCGACGCCCTTATCTTCGCCGCTTGGCGGCCGAAGCTGCGGGGAGCGCCGCTGATCCTCAACTTCCACGACACCTTCCCGGAGCTGTTCGCAACCCTCTTCGAGCGCTCTGCGGGCCACCCCCTGGTGCGGCTGGTCCGCGTCGAGGAGAGGGTCAGCGCCGCGCTTGCCGACGGCTTGATCTTCGTCACTCCCGAGGCCCGCGATCTGCTTGCGGACCGCAGGATCACGGCGCCGCGCACGCAGGTCGTGATGAACACCCCCGATGAGCGGGTCTTCGGTGAGCGCCGCGCCCCCGTCGCACCCCCCGAGGACGGCGAGCTGCGGATCGTCTACCACGGCGGGCTGGCGGGCCGCTTCGGCGTCGAGACGCTGGTGCAGGCGATCGCGATGCTGCGCGGACGAGGCGCCGGCGTCAGGCTCGACGTGCTCGGCTCCGACGCCGAGGCCGCCGCCCGGCTGGCGGCTTTCGCCGCCGAGCACGCGCCGGAGGGAGTTGAAGTCGCTCCGCGACCGACTCCCGTCGAGCAGATCCCCGCCCGGCTCGAAGAAGCCGACATCGGGGTCGTTCCCACTCTTCGCGACGGCTTCACCGAGCTGCTGCTGCCGGTCAAGCTGCTCGAGTACGTCCACATGGGTCTGCCTGTGGTCGCGTCGCGACTGCCGGTGATCGAGCGCTACTTCGGCGACGACGTCCTCCTCGCCGAGCCCGGCGATCCGGCCTCGTTCGCCGCCGCGATCGAAGGCGTTCGCCGCGCTCCCGGGAGCGCCCTGGAGCGGGCCCGCGGGGCCTCCGAGCGACTTGCCAGGATCGAGTGGCGGCGCCAGCGCGTGGAGTACCTCGAGCTGGTCGACGGACTGGTAGCGCACTCGCGGAGCACCTGATGGCCCGCCTTCTCCTGATCACCCCGGCCCGAGACGAGGCCGAGCACCTGGAGCGGACGGTTCGCGCGGTGGCGGCGCAGACCCGAAAGCCCGACCTCTGGCTGATCGTCGACGACGGATCGGCGGACGAGACCCCGCAGTTGCTCGATCGCCTCGCGGCGGAGATTCCGTTCCTCGAGATCCGCCGGGCGCCGGCCCATCGGGCCCGCCCCGAGGAGGACGGACTCGCCCTCGCCGCCGAGGCGGTTGCCTTCAACGCGGCGCTGCGGAGCGTCGACATCGAAGACTTCACCCACATCGGCAAGCTCGACGCCGACGTCGAGCTCTCCCCCGCGTACTTCGAGGGCCTGCTCGCTCGCTTCGGGGCCGAGCCCGACCTCGGCCTGGCAGGCGGCGTCCTGCTCGAGCGCAGCGGTGGGGACTGGGAGCCGACCCGAATCCCCGACCATCACGTGCGGGGCGCGCTGAAGCTCTACAGCCGCGAGTGCTTCGAAGCGATCGGGGGAATCGAGGAGCGCCTCGGCTGGGACACGATCGACGAGACCTACGCCCGGATGCGCGGCTACTCCACGCGCTCGCTGCCGGAGATCACCGCCCGCCACCATCGCCCGGTCGCGACCCGAGGCGGCGTCCTGCGCGGCCGCGCCAGGCACGGCCAGTGCGCCTACATCCTCCGCTACGACGCCTGGTGGGTGGTCCTGCGCTCCTTCAAGGTCGCGCTGCAACGCCCCTACGGCCTGTCCGGAATCGCCTTCCTCTACGGCTACTTCCGGGCCCTCCTTAAGGCTCAACCTAAGGTTGAGGACGAGGGCTACAGACGGTTCGTCCGCGGTGAGCTGCGGGGGCGGCTGATCAGCGCTTCGTCCTTTTTTCATCCCTCGCGGGCGGACTAAATCGCCTTCAATGGACGTTGACAGGTTGGGGACCCGACGCCGGGCCCGCCCGAGCCGTCCCCCCGCCACCGAGATGACCCACTTCCTGCCCAGATATCTGACGCTTGCGACCCTCGCGGCGCTTGTGGCCGTTCTGCTGCTTCCGCACGACGCCCGTGCCGACGTCAGCTGCCCGAGCGATATCCCGGTGGTGCAGGAGAACAGCTGCTCGGGACCGGGCTCAGACGGGTGGAGGCTGGTCGAGTACAGCCCCGACGTCGCCGGGTTCGCCACCAAGACCAGCGTCAACCGGGGCGAAAACGTCACCCTCAAGCTCGGTCGGGTCAATACCTCGGCCGCCGCCAGCGTGCGCGTCGACGTCTACCGGATGGGCTACTACGGCAACACCGGCGGCCGCCTGATCACCGCCGCCTCGAGCGCCAGCGTCGCCGTCAACAACCTCTTCGCCAACTGCTCGGCGACCAACACCACCACCGGCCTCAAGAGCTGCGCCGGCTGGGCCAGCAGCTACACGATCCCGGGATCGGCCCTGCCGGCCTCCGGCGTCTACACCGTCAAGCTGACGACGCCGGGCGGGCTCGAAAACACGATCACCTTCGTCGTCCGCGACGACGCCCGGGTGCCGAACGCGGACATCCTCTTCGCCCTGCCGACCGCCACCTACGAGGCCTACAACGACTGGGGCGGCGCCTCGGGGGGCAAGTCGCTGTATTTCGATACCGGCGGCGGCGAAAAAACGATCTCCGGCACCCAGCGCGCGGTCAAGGTCTCCTTCGACCGACCGCTCAACGACCCGCGGCAGGGCAACCGCTTCGTCGGCCCCGACTTCTATCTGATCCAGTGGCTGGAGAAGCACGGCTACGACGTCGCCTACACCGAGGACGTCGCGATCCACCAGAATCCGGCCCAGCTGAAAAAAGCCAGGATCGACATGATCTCCGGCCACAGCGAGTACTGGTCGTTGGAGCAGATGAACGGCTACCTCGCCGCCCGCGACGCCGGCGTCAACATCGCCTCCTTCAGCGGCAACACCGCCTACTGGAAGGTGCGCTACGAGGACGGCGGCCGCACCCTCGTCTGTTACAAGACGGTCGAGGGCTCAGGGTCCTCGGGCAGCGGTGAGGACGGGGCCAACGACTGGGGGCCGGACGGCAAACTGGGCACCGCCGACGACGCCCTCGGCCTCGACCAGAAAGCCGGCACCGCCGACGACCACCCCGAGAACTCGACCACGACCTTCCGCGACAACGGCGCCCCCCCGGGCGACCCCAACGCTCCCGAAGGCGGTCGGGTCGGCCCCAACATGCCGGAGAACCAGCTGCTCGGGAACATGTACTACGGGGCCGAGCTGCAAGCCGGCGCCTTCCCGCTGCAGATCCCCGCGGCCAGCAGCGGCAACTACGCCGGCGACCGGATCTGGCGCAACACCGGCATCCCGACCGGCTCGGCAACGACGATCGGCAGCAACCTGCTCGGCTGGGAGTGGGACGCGATCCCGACCCAGGCTCAGTACCTGGCCAAACAGCCGGCCGGGGTCAAGCCGCTGACCAGCTCAACCGCGCCGCTAGGCAACAACGTCGACTGGATCCAGGACGAGGGGCGGATCTACGCGAAAACCCCGCCCCCAGGTCAGTGCGCCTGCGGACAGGCGGTCAAGTACACGGCTAAAAGCGGAGCCCTGGTCTTTGCCTCGGGCACCAACAACTGGGCCAACGCGCTGGCCCCGAATCCCGACAGCCGAATCATCCAGGCGACCTACAACCTCGTCTCTGACATGACCGTGCAGCCCTGGACGCCGGTCGAACTGACGCTGGACCCGCCTTCGGGCCCGCAGCCGCCGGTCGCCTCCTTCTCGGTCGCGCCCAACCCCGCGCAGACCAACCAGACCGTCACCTTCGACGGCAGCACCTCGGCTGACCTCGACGGCGGCATCGCCAAATTCGAGTGGGACCTCAACGGCGACGGTGCCTACGAGGTCGACACCGGCTCCAACCCGATCGCGACCAGGAGCTACACGAGCACCGGCGTCTACACGGTGCGACTGCGCGTGACCGACGAACAGGGCGTCCGCAGCACGACCAACCGGGCCCTCTCGATCGACAACAGCGGCAGCGGCAGCTACCCATCGCGGGTGCTGGGGACCACCGGCCTGCTCAGTTACTGGCGCCTCGGCGACCCGGGCGGGTCGAGCACGCTGATCGACTCCTTCGGCACCAGCAACGCGACGGTACACGGCTCCCCCACCCTCGCCACCACCGGAGCCCTCGCCGGCGACGGCGACACGGCGGCCAGCTTCGACGGCCTCGACGACGCCGCCACGGCGAATCTCTCCCTTTCGGGGACGAGCAAGGTCACGGTCGAGTTCTGGATGAAGTGGAACGGCTTCGCCAACGACGACGACCTGGCGATGGAGTACACGCCCAACTTCAACTCCTTCGCCGGCGGCTTCCTGATCGACCCCAACGCGCCCCAGGAGGAAGGAAAGTTCGGGGTCGCGATCGGCAACGGCGGCGCCCGCAACAACGTCTTCTTCGCCCGCCCCAGCGCCGGCCAGTGGCACCACTACGCCTTCGTGATGGACAGCGCCGCGGCGGCGGCCGATCAGATCAAGCCCTACGTCGACGGCAAAGCCGTCTCCTTCACCAAGACCGCCTCCGGCACCGGGGCCGGCAACTTCGCCAACTCCTCGCTGCACTTCATGTCGCGGGCGGCGAGCGCCCTCTTCGGGGCCGGCTCGCTCGACGAGGTGGCGATCTACAACCGTGCCCTGGACGCCTCGACGATCGCCGCCCACTACGCCGGCAACCCGCAGGCGCCGACCGCCTCCTTCAACACCTCTCCCAACCCCGCCGACGTCGGCCAGACCGTCAACTTCGACGGCTCCTCCTCGACCTCGCCGAACGGGACGATCGTCAAATACGAGTGGGACCTCGACGGCAACGGCAGCTTCGAGACGAACACCGGCGCCAGCCCGGTCGCCAGCAGCAGCTACGCCACCGCAGGCCCGGTCACCGTCGGTCTGCGAGTCACCGACGCCGCCGGCAAAACGGCGACCGCCTCGGAGGCGCTCAGCATCGACGGCTCCGGTGCCGGCTCCTACTCGAGCCGCGTCCTCGCCACGGCCGGGCTGATCAACTACTGGCGCCTGGGCGAGGCCTCCGGCGCCTCGCTCGCCGACAGCAAAGGCACGGCTCCGGCCACGCTCAGCGGCGGACCCGGGCTCGGGATCGACGGCGCGGTCGCCGGCGACTCCGACACCGCGGTCAGCTTCAACGGCACCACCAGCGCCGCCCAGGCGGCCCTCAACCTCTCGACGACGAACAAGCTGACGCTCGAGTTTTGGATGAAGTGGGACAACTTCGCCAACGACGACGACCTCGCCTTCGAGCTGACGCCGAACTTCAACTCCAACCCCGGCGGGTTCCTGGTCGACCCCAACGCGCCCGAGGAAGGCGGCAAATTCGCCATCGGGATCGGCAGCGGCGAAAGTCGCAACACCTCCTACTTCACCCGACCCAGCGCCGGCCAGTGGCACCACTACGCGATCGTGATGGACTCGACCGCCCCCGCCGCTGCCCAAGTGACCCCCTACGTCGACGGTCAACCGGTCCCTTACGTGAAGACCAAAAGCGGCACCGGCGCCGGCAACTTCGCCAACTCGACCCTTTACTTCATGTCGCGCGCAGCCAGCGCCCTGTTCGGCTCCGGCGACCTCGACGAGGTGGCGCTCTACAACAGGGCGTTGCCGGCATCGACGATCGCCCAGCACTTCGGCGGCAACAGCCAGGCGCCGATCGCCTCCTTCAACGCCTCACCGAACCCGGCCCAGGCCGGACAGCTGATCAACTTCGACGGCTCGGCCTCCTCCGACCTCGACGGGACGATCGCCAAATACGAGTGGGACCTGGATGGCAACGGCAGCTTCGAGACGAACACGGGAACGACCCCGACCGCGAGCACGACCTTGTCTGCGGCGGGCAGCTACGAAATCAAGCTCCGGGTCACCGACAACGCCGGCAACAGCGGCCAGGCCACCCGCACGGTGACGGTCGAACAGTCGGGCGCCGGCGCCTACTCCGCCCGCGTGCAGGCCACGGCCGGCTTGATCAGCTACTGGCGCATGAGCGACGCCGCCGGCACGACGCTGGCCGACCTCAAAGGAGGCGCCAACGCCACCGTTGTCGGCGGACCGGAATTCGGGATCGCCAGCGCCCTGCCCGGCGACTCGGACACCGCGGTCAGCTTCAACGGCACCACCAGCGCCGCCCAGGCGGCCCTCAACCTCTCGACGACGAACAAGCTGACGCTCGAGTTTTGGATGAAGTGGGACAACTTCGCCAACGACGACGACCTCGCCTTCGAGCTGACGCCGAACTTCAACTCCAACCCCGGTGGGTTCCTGGTCGACCCCAACGCGCCCGAGGAAGGCGGCAAATTCGCCATCGGGATCGGCAGCGGCGAAAGTCGCAACACGGCCTACTTCGCGCGGCCCAGCGCCGGAGCCTGGCATCACTTCGCCCTGGTGATGGACACCACCGCCCCCGCCGCCGAGCAGGTGATCCCCTACGTCGACGGTCAACCGGTCCCCTACGTGAAGACCAAAAGCGGCACCGGCGCCGGCAACTTCGCCAACTCGACCCTTTACTTCATGTCGCGCGCGGCCAGCGCCCTGTTCGGCTCCGGCGACCTCGACGAGGTGGCGCTCTACAACAGGGCGTTGCCGGTGGCGACGATCGAAGACCACTACTTCGGCACCGTCGGCGGCGGCGAACCGCCGGTCGCGTCCTTCACCGCCACTCCAAACCCGGTGCAAACCGCGGCAGTCGTCAACTTCGACGGCTCCGGCTCCGGCGACCCCGACGGGACGATCGCCAAATACGAGTGGGACCTGGACGGCAACGGCAGCTTCGAGACCGAAACCGGCGCCGAACCGGTTGCGAGCAAGAGCTTCGCGACCGCGGGCAGCTACGACGTGCGCCTGCGGGTGACCGATTCCAGCGGCAACAAGTCGAGCACGCTGCGGACGATCACCGTGACCAACCGCGCGCCGGTCTCCTCCTTCACGGCGACGCCCAGCTCGGTGACCAAAGGCCAGTTGGCCAGCTTCGACGGCTCCGGCTCCGGCGACCCCGACGGGACGATCGCCAAATACGAGTGGGACCTCGACGGCAACGGCAGCTTCGAGACGGACACCGGGACGACCCCGACCGCCAACCGCTCCTACGCCAGCGCGGGGACGGTGGAAGCGAAGCTGCGGGTCACCGACAACCTGGGCGCGACCTCGGTCTCGGCGAAAACCGTGACGGTCATCGTCAAACCCCCGACGGCTTCCTTCACCACCAGCCCGAACCCGGCCGACACCGGCGCCACCGTCAACTTCAACGGCTCCGCATCCTCCGACCCCGACGGGACGATCGCCAAATACGAGTGGGACCTCGACGGCAACGGGACCTTTGAGACGAACACCGGGGCAACCCCGACCACCAGCCGCTCCTACAGCGCCTCCGGCACTGTGGAAACGAAACTGCGCGTCACCGACGACGACGGGCAGACCGCGACCACCAGCCGCACGGTGACGGTCAACAACCGCCTGCCGGTCCCATCCTTCACCGTCTCCCCCAGCCCCGTCAACACCCGCCAGAACGTGACCCTGAACGGTTCCGCCTCGACCGATCCCGACGGGACGATCGCCAAATACGAGTGGGACCTCGACGGCAACGGGACCTTTGAGACGAGCACCGGCACCACCGCCAGCACCACCAAGGCCTTCACCGCCACCGCCGCGCTGACCCTCGGTCTGCGGGTCACCGACAACAAAGGGGCGACCGCGACGACGACCCGCTCGCTGACCGTCAACAGCGCTTACCGGGCAGCGGTCCTCGGCACCTCCGGGATCAGCGACTTCTGGCGCCTCGACGAGACTTCGGGCACGACCGCGACCGACGCCAACGGCGCCAACAACATCGGCAGCTACGTCAGCAGCCCGACCTCGGTCGCGTCGCTGATCGGCGGCGAGACCAACAGCTTCGCCCGCTCCTTCAACGGCAGCAGCCAGTACGTCGACTTCTCGCCGACCCCGTTCGGCACCCCCGCGACCTTCTCGGTCGAGGCCTGGGTGCGCACCAGCGCGGCCAAATCCTCCGGCGGCTACCACTTCCTGGTCAGCGACTCGAGCGCCGACTTCGACAACGGCTTCTCGCTGGTGATCGATTCCAGCAACCGGCCCGTCTTCGCCGTCGCCCGCCAGAACATCATCGGGCAGATCACCCGTGGCCAGGCCGTCAGCCCGACCACGGTCGCACCCAACACGACCCACCACGTCGTCGGCACCTATGACGGCAACCGGGCTCGAATCTTCGTCGACGGCGTCGAACGGGCCAACGTCAGCTTCAGCTCCGATCCGACCTGGAACAGCAGTCGCGACCTGCGGATCGGCCGGCCGATCTCCTCGACCAGCCTCGCCCAGCGCTGGCTGCAGGGTTCGATCGACGAGCCGGCGCTCTACACCTCCGCCCTCTCGGCGGCGACGGTGCTGGCGCACTACGAAGCCGGCAAACCCTAAGAAGCCTCCGGCCACCGGCCGCAAGCGCGCCGGGGGTCGATCCGTTGATTCCCCGTGAGCGCGAACGACGCGATCGCCCCCGAGCGCCTGCGCAGCGCCAGTAGCCGCGCACTGCCCGCGCGCCTGCTGGCGCTTGCGCGCTCGGCGGACGCCCTCGCTCTGGCCGGCCTTGCTCTGTTCATCGTCGTCCTGGCGGCGATCAGCTGGCGCAAGTGGGGGACGCCGGAGATCGACGCCGGAGCCGAGCTGACGACGGCGGCGCAGGCGGTGCACGGCCACCTCCCCTACGAGGACAGCCGCTACTTCTACGGCCCACTCGGCGTCTACACCCTGACGGGGGCCTTCAAGCTGTTCGGCACCGGCCTCGCGACCGCCTACGCGCTGGGGCTGGCGGTGACGGTGGCGATCGCGGGATCGTTCTACGCCCTGGCCCGTCAGCTACTGCGTCCCCTGGCGGCGGCGCTCTCAACCGCGATGCTGATCGCGATCGGGTTCTCGGGCACCCAGTTCAACTTCGTCCTCCCCCACACCAACTCCGCCACCTTCGGGCTCCTGCTGACGATCCTGACGCTGCTGGCGCTTTGTCGAAGCCACTTCCTGCTCGCCGGCACGACGATCGGGTTGGCGGCGCTGACGCGGGTCGAGTTCGCCGCCGCCGCCGGCCTCGTCGGCCTGGCCTGGGTGGCCGGCGATCTGGCGGGAGGAAGACCTCCGTGCCGCCCTGCGTGCGCTCGCCTGGATCGCGGGACCGGCGTTGGCGATCCCGTTCGCCGTGCTCGGTGCGCTCGCCGCCAGCGTCGGCGCCGATCGCCTTTTCTGGCAGAACCTCTGGCCGATCGACTTCCTCCGTGTCGCCGGCTTCAACGCCTACCGCGAGTGGACCCCCTTCGACGCCGCCAGCGTCGCCTCCTCGCTCGCCCGCGGGGCGATCTACCTCTCGCTGCTGGCCGGCTTGACCGCGACCGCGGTCAAGCTCCACGGCGCCCGCGGCCTCGACCGGGCGAAGGCGCTCTGGCCGCTGGGGGCGGCCTGCCTCGGCTCCCTCTTCCTCCTCCTCGCCTGGAAGGCCAGCGGTGTCTTCTCCGGCGCCGAGGCCGCCGTCCAGGAAGAGGCCAAGCAGCTTCTCCTCGGGATCAGCTGGCTGCCGCTGCTCTCGCTGCTGGCGGCGGTGTTGATCGCGCGGGCGCTGCTGCGCCGGCAGAGCGCCCCCCTGAGCGGCCGCTGGCCGCTCGACCTGGCCCTCGCCGCCGCTGCCGTCCTGCTCTGCTCGCGCGCCTACGACCAGTTCACGATGACCTCGGCCGCTCCCTACTACGCCGCCCCGGCGGTGCTGCTGCTCGGCCTCCTCCACCAGCGGCTGGGCGACCGCTGGCCCGTCGCCCGCCCCGCGGTGATGGCGATGCTGGCGCTGGTCGCCGCGGGGATCGCCCTCTACGCCGCCGTCGGCCTCTACCCGGACAAGGGCACGACCGTCCACACCGCCGCCGGCGACTACGTCGCCAACAGCAGCAGCGCCGAGGCCCAGCAGCAGGCAATCGACTTCGTCCGCAGCCACACCGCCCCCGGCGAGCCGATCCTCGCTCTGCCCGCCGACGCCGGCAGCTACTTCCTCGCGGACCGCCCCCAGGCGCTCTACGAGAACATGTTCCTGCCCGGTCTGCTGGATACGAAGGCAGACGAGCGGATCGCGATCGCGAGGCTGCGAGCCGAGGGCGTCCGTTACGCGCTGGTCAGCAATCGCGACACCTCGGCTTTCGAGACCGGCCGCTTCGGCAGCGGCTACGACCAGCTCCTCGGCCGCTATCTGCGCTCGGGTCGCCTGGTCGCGAGCTTCGGCGACCTCAGCGCCGCGCCGGGGGGCGGCAACCCCTCGGAAGGCTTCCGCGATCTACGCGCTACGGTGAGCGACGTGCAGCTGGTGGGCGTCCATCCCGGCTCCGAGCTGAGGCGCAGGCCGAGGCTGTTCGCGGCCCTGTCCGAGGCCTTTCCGGGAGTGCGCTTCGAGGCGCGGGAGGCCGGTGCGACCGTCCGGCCTCGACGCCCTGATCGAGCTCGGCGGCGAGGAGCGAGGCCAGGGACGCCGCCGCAGCCGGCCTGCGGGCGGTCGCGGCCCTCGCCCCCGAGAGCGAGCCGGGCCGCCGCGGCGATCGTCGACCTCGGCGCCGCGACCGACCTGGACCGGCGCCTGCACGGTCAAGCGCTGCCTGATCGACACCTCCAGGGCGCGGCCAGGCTTGCTCCAGAGCAGGGCGCCGAGGTCCTCGCCAGCGTCGCCGGGGCGCCCGTCTGGGTCCGGGCGGGACGGCTCGACCTCGTCGCCACCGCTCCCGCCGAGCTGGCCGACGACGGAGCCGCTGCGCGACCCGACTGGGCGAAGGGCGCTCCCTTGCCCTGCTGCCCCTGCTGGAGCTGTTGCGCGAGCTGACCGAGCGAGGACCGCCTGGAGCCCCCCGCCTCTGCGAGCCGCCTTCCTGCTCGACGACCCCAACCTGCACTGGCCCTCCTACGGCTTCCTCTCGCTGCCGCGACTGGGCCGCCACGCCGCCGCGCACGGTTACCACCTGGCGCTGGCGATGGTGCCGCTCGACGCCCGCATCGCCCACCCGCGGGCCGCCCGGCTCCTGCGGGAGCACCGCTGGGATCTCGCTCTGCATCCACGGCAACGACCACTACGGCGGCGAGCTGGGACACGCCCGGGAGCCGGACCAGGCGCTGGCCCTGGCCGCGCAGGCGCTGCGCAGGATCGCCGCCTTCGAACGGCGCACGGGGATCGCCGGTCTCGAGGGTGATGGTCCCGCCCCACGAGGAGTGCTCGGAGGCGATGGCCGCATCGCTGGCCCGAACCGGCTTCGCGGCGATCTCGATGACCCGGCCCTTCCCCTGGCTCTCGGCGCCGCCGCGGCACTGGCTGACCGCGACCGGGGATGGCAGCTCCCTCGCCGGCTGGGCCCCGGCCGACGTCACCGCGAAGCGGACATGCCGGTGCTGCTGCGCCACCCCCTCGCCGAGGCTCACTTCTCGCCCGCCGAGCTGGCCCTGCGCGCCTACCTGGACCAGCCGCTGATCCTCTACGGACACCACGACGACCTCGCCGAGGGTCTCGACCTCCTCGCCGAGCGGGCCGCCGCGGTCAACCGGCTCGGGCCCGTGCGCTGGGGCTCGCTCGGGGCGGCCGCCGCCGCCAACCTGCGCTGGCGCCTCGAGGGCGACCTGCTGCGGCTGCGTCCCTACTCGCGCCGGATCTCGGTCGAGGTTCCAACCGGGGCGATGCGGGTCGTGGTCGAGCCGCCCTGGAACGCGGACGGCGAGCTCGTCCAGGCGCCGCACGGCACCGTCCCCGCCGGGGAGCCCTTCGAGATCGCCGGATCGGGGTCCCTCGACCTGCGCCTGCGCCACCCCGAAGCCGTCATCCGCCGAGGCCGTGGCAAGGCCGCCGCGACGTCCCTGGCCCCTGGTGCGGCGACTCGCCGGCGAGACCCGCGACCGCGTCGCACCGTCCCACCAGCGCCTGCGCAGCCGGGCCTGAGCTCAGCTCCCCGCTGGATCCAGCGCCATCCGCACGATCGGCTCCTGCCGCTCCCGCCAGGAATTCGACCGCGCGAACTCGAGCCGCTCCGACTCGGGGGAGCGCCCCAGGGCCAGGGCCGCTGCGATCGCCTCCGTCAGGTCCTCGCGGATCATCACCCTCGGCGAGACGCCGCGGATCGGAGCCAGGTCGAGCGCCGCGACCGGCGCCCCGCCGGCCAGGTACTCGTACAGCTTCAGCGGGCTCATCGCCCGGGTCAGGGGGCTGTCGAGGTGCGGGATCAGGCAGGCATCGGCGGCGGCCACCAGGGCGACGACCTCGGCTCTTGGCACCGGTGGGAAGAAGTGAACGTTGGGCAGCCCCCGCAGCGGCTCGAAATGGGCCGCGTCGAGCAGCGGCCCGACCAGGGCGAAGGAGGTGCCTGGCAGCGCCCCGGCGGCGGCGGCGATCGCCCCCACGTCGACCCGTGACTCGAGGCTGCCGACGTAGAGCAGCCGCGGGCCGGGCAGCCCGGCGAACCATCGCGGTGCCGGGCCCGGCAGCGCCCACTCGTCGGGGTCGACCCCGTTGGGGACCACCGCGCTCGGCCCGCTCGGCTGGATCGCCTCGAGGATCGCCGGCGAAACCGCGGCAACCGCGCGGCCGCTCCCGCGGATGCGGCGATAGGCCTCGCGATAGGCGGGCCAGAGCCGGCGCAGCGGACGGGACTCGGCGAGGTCGTCGTAGGCGTAGAAGGTCACCGAGGAGGCCCACTCCAAAGGGGCGAAGCCGGCGATCAGAGGGTGCGTCGTGATCAGCGCCGGCCGTTCCAGACCCCGCCTGGCCGCGACCCGTCGCAGCTGCGCGTCCCAGCGCGCGAAGCTGCGCTCGATCGCCCTCACCTCGGTCGGGTCCCGGCGGCGCAGGCGCGTCGGTCCGAAGAGCGAAGCCGAATCGCCGGCGGGGAATCGCGGCGTCGAGCGCAGCGCCTCGCGCGCCAGCTTCAACGGCAGGCTGCGCGGGGTCTCGACCACGAGCAGCCGGCGCACCGCGGGATGAGCGAGGAGCGTCTCCACCATCCTGTCTTCCGAGAAGCACATGCCGCGGGCGACCGCGGTTCCCCAGCTCGCGTAGGCGAAGCTGAAGATGACATCGCTCTCCCTCGGGCCGGGCATCGCGATCCCGGTCAGCGCGTCGCCGGCACCGGTCCGCCCGGACCGAGCGGGGCTCGCCTCGCCGAGCGCGCTGTCCGGGCCGCCGATTCGGCGCCCAGCTCGCGGGAGAGGACGGCGGCGAAGCCGGCGAAGAAGCAGATCAGGTAGGGCAGCTGTGGCAGCGCCAGGATGTCCAGCAGGCCGCTGCCGAGCAGCATCGCCAAGGTGGCGGCGCCGATCGCCAGCGCCGGCCCGATCCGATCCGACTTGCCGTTGCGAGCGACTCGGTGGGCGATCAGGAAGATCGCGAGGAAGATCGAGATGTAGGAGAGGATGCCGATCACACCGGTGCCGATGATCGTGGTCAGGAACTGGTTGTCGAGGATCCTGTACTTCTTCTGGTCGTAGGTCTCGTACCCGCGCCCGAGCAGGGGCCGGTTGACGACGTCGGGCTCGATCGCCGCGTAGTCGCTCTGGCGGTCGACCGTGCTGGCGACGCCGAACATGTTCTGCGGCAGCAGCTGGTTGCCGACCCCGCCCAGGGCACCCGGCGTGAACAGGTGGGCGATCACGAACAGCCCGATCGGCGCCGGGGATCAGCTGGCGCAGCATCTGCGGTCGATAGGCGACGAGGACGGCGACCGCGGCGACCGGGGCGACGATGCTCGTTTTGCGCTGGGTGGCGAGGGCGGCGGCGAGCATGATCCCGGCGGCCACCCCCCAGAGGATCTTGCGACGCAGGTCGCGGCTTTCGTACATCGAGATCAGCGCAAACGGCATCGTGCAGGCCATCATCATCGCCGGCGCCAGCGGGTGGATCGTCGGACCGATCACCGAACGGCGCCCGATCGAGTCGGAGTTGCCGAGCTCCCCCGGCAGCGAGACCGGAAGGATCTTTCCGGTCCAGGTGAAGAAGACGTTGAATTCGGCGCGGTACTCCCAGATCACCGCCAAGGCCATGACCACGGCCAGGCCGCACATGAAGGTCATGAAGGCGCGCACCTCGCTCGGGACGGATCCCGGAGGCGACGACGACGAACAGCGTCAGGTAGGAGATCAGCAGGGCGAGCTTGCGCACGCCGAGTTCCATCTCCCCGAGCCGCACGGTCGTCTCGGCGTTGTAGACGAGGCTGAGGATCGCGATCAGGACGAAGCCGACGAAGGCATAGTGGATCGGCGTGAAGTGGACCCGCTGGGCACCGTCGAGGATCGTCAGCGAGAGCACCCAGAGGGCGACGATCAGGAGCAGGAGCGGGCGGTCGAGCTTGGCTTCCAGCGGCAGCCCGACCGGCAGGTCGATGCTGTCGAAGGGCAGCAGGAAGAGCATCGCCATGAACCCGGCCAGCGCCCACGGCAGCGGCCGCGTCGTCCGCGGCCAGTCGCCCACCAGGCCCCGGAGGGTGCGCCGGTGTTCGGCGCCCAAGCGCCAAGGAGCCTGGAGCGGAGGCGGTCACGGCCCGGTCTGGGAGGGGGCGCCGCGGTGCTCAGGAGGCGCCAGGTGCTCCGGATCCGCCGGCGCGGGCGAATCCTTGAGCCAGTCGTCGGCCTCGGCGCCGATCCGCTCCATCTCGCCGGCCAGCCGCCAGTGGCGCATGAAGCCGGAGGCCACGGCGACGACGATGCAGCCGATCCCGAACACCGCGAGGAAGGCGAGCACCATCAGGACCATGTCGGCGTTGCCCCCGACCAGACCGCCCTCCGGCGCCCCGAGCTGGCGTACGACGATGTTTTCGACCAGCGGCACGCTCGAGGTCGTGGTCGCCACCTTCGGCGGCGGTGCGTTCTCTTCCGCCTGCCTGGCTTCGACCTTGAGGCGGCCGATGTAGCGCTGCAGCACGTTGAAGGAAGCCTGGGCGAGAGAAAGGGCCGGTTTGGTCGCCGGGCCGGTGGCGTAGACGGTGATGATCGGAACGTCTTCCTGGGCCTCGAAGACAAGGCGGTATTCCTTGCCCTCCTCGACCAGGTCGCGGGCGCGGGACTCCGCTCCCTGCTGGTCGTAGTCCTGGATCCCGGTGCCTTCGCTGAACGGGCCGTGGGCGGTGATCATGCAGCGGGTTGACGCCGATCTCAGCGGCGATCTGGTCGACCGCATCGCGGCTCGAGAGGTACTGGGCATAGACCCGCGCGCGGGTGCCCAGGGCGGCGATCTGGTCGGTTCCGGCGCCCTCGACCAGGGTCGATTCCGCCGAGTCGACGAGGATCTGGCTGGTCGCGGCGCCGACCGCCACCGAGCGCCTTTCGACCCCGTCGGGACCGATCCGGTAGGCGGTCATCAATGCAGCGAGAGTCGCGAGCGCCAGGAGGATGCCGAGCACGAGCTTGCGCTGGAGCAGCGTCCTGACGAATCCGACTATCTCCATGCTCGCTCCATTCCATTTCGGTCCTTTTTCATTCGTTCCATCACGGGATGAACGGAGCCGCCGGCGCAAAACTTGCTCGACAGGAGCTGTCCGGTCGCACAAGAGAGCCGTGCTCCGTAATCGTTGATGGTGCGGTGACCACCGAAGCATTCGAGCGAAGGATCCGAGCTGGACAGCGACCAGCTCAAGCAGGCAGCCGTCTCCGGCGTGCGCTGGTTCGCCGCCGCCAAGGCGGCCACCGAGGTGCTGCAGCTGGCGGCGGCGATCGCCCTCGCCCGCCTGGTCAGCCCCGCCGACTTCGGCAACGCCGCGGTCGCGCTGATCTTCCTGCCGCTCTCGGTAATCCTCACCTACGAGGGGTTCGGCAGCGCCCTGGTCCAGCGCAAGTTCGTCCACGACGGTCACTTCGAGGCCGCGACCCTGACCAGCCTGCTGGCAGGGGTGCTGCTCAGCATCGCCACCTACCTGCTCGCCCCCCTGGTCGCGAAGCCGATCTTCAGCCCCGAGATCGCCCACCTGATCCAGCTGATCTCGCCGGTCTTCGCCCTCGCCGGCCTCGGCACCGTCTCCCGCGCCGTCCTCTCCCGCAAGCTCGACTTCCGGCTGATCAGCATGATCGAGGCCGGGTCGCTGGCCTTCGGGGCCTTCATCGCCGTCGGCCTCGCTGCGCTCGACATGGGGGCCGACGCGATCGTCCTCGGCGGCGTCGCCGCGACCGGCTTCGCCTCGCTGGCGCTGCTGGCCGTCACCCCGCGGCGACGCCCGCGCTGGCGCGGGCGCGAGATGTCGGAGATCGCCCGCTTCGGCGGCCCGGCCTCCGCCGCCGGAGTCGTCTACGTGGCGATCAGCAACGTCGACTACGCGGTCCTCGCCGCCCGGCTCAACCCGGCCCAGGTCGGGATCTACTGGCGCGCCTTCCAGTTCGGGGTGCTCTACCAGGACAAGCTGAGCGGAATCATGATGAGGCTCGCCTTCCCGATCTACTCGCGAACCGGCGACCTGGCCGAGATGAAGAGCCTGCACGAGCGCGCGACCCGGATTCACGGCGCCGTCGTCGCGCCGCTGCTCGCGATCCTGATCGTCACCGCCCCGGAGCTGGTTCCGCTCGTCTTCGGCGACGCCTGGCGAGCCGCTGTCGAGCCTGCCCAGATCCTCGCCGTGGCGGGCATGATCGCCGCCATCCTCACCGGCTACCCGCAGGTGATGCTGGCCGCCGGCAGGCCGCGGCCGTTGATGGTCTTCAACTGCTGCGTTCTGGTCGCCTACGGCGCCGGCGTCTACCTCACCGCCGGCCTCGGCCTGGTCGCGGTGGCGATCGCCGTCGTCGCGATCCACGTGGCGATCCTCGCCGCCGTCTACCTGGTCCTCTTCCGCAGCGTGCTCGGCCTGCCGATCGGCCGGCTCGTCACCGATCTCGCGCCCGCGATCGCGGGCAGCGCCCTGGTCCTGGCGGTCGGGTTCCCGCTCGCCGACCTGCTGCGGGAGGCAAACGTGGCGGCACCGTTGATCGTCCTCCTCGCCGGCCTCGCCGGAATCGGCGCCCAGGCACTTTCCCTGAGGGCGCTCTTCCCCCGCGTCTGGGCCGATGTCAGCGGCCTGCTGCGTCGCCTGCTCCCCGACCGCATGCCGCTTCCGGGCCGGGCGGCGATTTCTTCGAGCGCGAGCTGAAACGGTGAGAAGTTCCAGCCGCTCCCAACCGTTGATTAGAGGATGAACGAGGAGTCCAGCAAGGGGAAGCGCGCCAAGGCCGGGGTGGTGATGGCCGCCGCGACCTTCTCGATGGCGGCTGCCTCGGGTGTGCAGGCGGCCCTCTACCTCCACTCTTTCGGCATCGACGGGCGCACCGACGGCTTCTTCGTCGCCTTCGCCCTCTACACGGTCTTCGGCGTCTTCAGCCAGAGCATCCGCGTCACCTCGGCGCCGCTCCTGGTCAACGGCAGTCGCTCGCTGCCACTGCGCGAGTTCGCCGCCACCCTGGTTCTGATCTCGGTGCCGGTGGCATTGCTGACGATCCCCCTCGCGGACCCTCTTTCGCTGGCCCTGGCGCCAGGTCTGAGCGATGCCGACCGCGCCGTCACCCAGGAGGCTCTGCCGATCCTCGGCGGTGCGATGATCCTGCAGCTCTGGGCTGCCGGCGGCGCCACGGTGCTCGCGGTCCGCGACCGCTTCAACACGATCGCCGGCGCCTACATCGCCGGCGCCGGCGCCGGCCTCGTCGCCTACCTGGCGGTCTCCAGCAGCGCCGGCGAGCTCTCGCTCGGGTACTCGATGCTGGCGATGGCGGTCGTCACCTGCAGCCTGATGCTGGTCGGGCTGCGAGGCAGCGGCCCCGGCCGCACCGAGACCCCTCCGCACCGCTCGCTGCGTCTGCGCCGCCTGGTCGCCGACGCCGGCCTGATTCTCGGGCGGACCAGCATCTACCTCGCCTTCAACGCTCTCTACCTGATCACCCTCGCCCTCACCACTTCCTTCGCCCCCGGCGACGCGACCGTCCTCTCCTACGCCTACCTCTTCGCCAGCTACCTGGTCGCGGGCACCGCCTTCGCGCTCGGTATGTCCCGGATTGCCGACATGAGCCGCGAGGCCCGCTCGGATCCGCGCCGGGCCTTCGGCGACACGGTCCCCCAGGGCTTCCGCTACTCGATGCTGATCTGCGCCCCGGCGCTGGCCGGCTTCGTGGCAGCCGGCGCCCCGATCATCGGCGTCGCCTTCTCGGCCAGCCTCCACCCGCACGACGTTCGCATCCTGCAGGAGTTCGGAGCCCTGCTCTCGATCTGGACCGTGGCCGCGCTGCTCGTCAACCTGATGCTGCCGGCGATGTTCGCGCTCGGCCGGGCGCGGCTGACCAACCTGCTCGCGCCAGCTCTGCTGGCGGTCCACGTCGCCGTCTCCCTCGCCGGCGGCGCCCTCTTCGGCTCGCTCGGCGTGGTCGGAGGCGCCTTCGTCGCCCCGGCCCTGTTCGCCGCGGTGATGCTGAGGCAGGGGGCTCCGGAAATCGCCGGCCACCTGGCCCGCGAGGTGAGCCGGGACGGGCTGCGCTTCATCCTCGCCGCGGCTGGCTGTTACGGCCTCGGGGCTGCCCTGGGCACCACCATCGACAGCACCCTTGGCGGCGCCGTGATCGCCGGCCTGGTCGGCACGGTCCTCTACCTCGGCCTGCTCCCGTTCGTCGCGCCCACCCAGGTCGAGCTCTTCCGGCGCCTGCTGCGACCCCTGCTCAGGGCCCGAAGGACCGACCCACAGGCCGCCACGTAATCCCCGCGCGCCCGGCGCTGAAGTCGCCGGCGGACCCGGAGGCGAGCTGCCAGTCCTGGCTGGAGCTGGCGACGAAGGTCGGAGTCGCCGCAGTGTCGTGAATGCCGCGTTTGCCGATCGTCCCACCGGTGACCACGTTGTAGTCCTGGGTCAGCTCGCTGAGGATGCAGGAGCTGCCGTCCGGCGCCGAGAACCCGTCCATGACGTTGAATTCGACCAGGATCTTCCTGCTCTGGCATTCCCGGGCGTAGACGATGTTCGGGTTCGACCAGATCGTGTTGTGGCGGATCACCATTCCGTAGCCGGTGTAGAACGGGTCGCGCGGAGTTCGGGACCGTGTCGAAGAACTGCAGCGGCGAGCCCGCGTAGGGAGCTTTGCTGGGGCGGCCGGCGACGAGGTTGTCTTCGAAGGTGACGTTGGTGACCTCGCCATCCTTGATGAAGAAGCCCTGCGAGCCGGCTCCGCCGCGGATCCAGTTGCCGCGGAAGATCAGGCCGTGCCCACCCCATACCGTCTGCAGTCCGTCGTTGTGGCCCCCGTCCTCGTCGGCGACCCAGATTTCGTTGTCTTCGATCCGCAGCCCTTCGAAACGCTGGACCATCAGGGTGTCCTTCTCACCGCTGCCGCTCTTCGGCCTGATCACGTTCCCGCTCAGCTCGACGTTCTTCGCGTAGGAGCTGGTGTTGCCGATCACGTAAACGCCGCCGGTGAGCGAGTTGTGCCTGAAGGCAACGCGGTCGGCTGAGGCGGAGACGTTGAGCGAGCCGGTGACGAACCGCTCGACCGCGACGCCGGCGCCGCTGATGCTGACGCTCCCGAGGGTTGCCGCCCCGGGGTGCTGAGCCCGCAGGGTCACGCCGGGCGCGGCCCTCCTGGTCGAGAGACTGAGACCGCCATAGCTGCCGTCGGCGAGGCAGACGACCGAATCGAGAGGGGCCGAGCCGAGCGCGCTCTGCGCTGCCGAGACCGAGCTGACGGTCTGGTCGCAGCTCCCCGTCTCCGTTGGGGGGGTCGGGGAGGTCACGGTCCAGCTGCGGGTGGCCGGCGTCGCGTCGGTGTTGCCGGCGGCGTCGGTGGCGCGGACGGCGAATTCGTGCGAGCCGAGGGCCAGTGAGCTGTAGGCGGCCGGCGAGGCGCAGGAGGTCCAGGCGCCGCTGTCGAGCCTGCAGGCGAAACTCGAACCCGACTCGTTTGAGGTGAAGCTGAAGCTGGCGGTGGTCGCGGTCGTACTGGAGCCCGGGCCGCTCGAGATCGTGGTCTCGGGCGGCGTGGTGTCGGCCGGGGGGGTCGGGGAGGTCACGGTCCAGCTGCGGGTGGCCGGCGTCGCGTCGGCGTTGCCGGCGGCGTCGGTGGCGCGGACGGCGAATTCGTGCGAGCCGAGCGCCAGCGAGCTGTAGGCGGCCGGCGAGGCGCAGGAAGTCCAGGCGCCGCTGTCGAGCCTGCAGGCGAAACTCGAGCCGGGCTCGCTGGAGGCGAAGGCGAAGCTGGCGGTGGTCGCGGTCGTGCTGGAGCCCGGGCCGCTCGCGATCGTGGTCTCGGGCGGCGTGGTGTCGGCCGGGGGGGTCGGCTCCGGCTCAGGGGTCGGAGTTGGTTCGGGGGCCGGGCTCGGCGCCGGGGCAGGATCGGGCGCCGGGGCCGGCGCGGTCACGGTCCAAGCGTAGGTCGCGGGCGTGGAGTCGGTGTTGCCGGCGGCGTCGGTGGCGCGGACGGCGAACTGGTGAGTCCCGAGGGCCAGGGATGCATAGGACTTCGGCGAGGCGCAGCGACCCCACCGGTGGCCGTCGAGCTTGCAGGAGAAGGTCGCTTTGGACTCGCTGGCAGTGAAGTAGAAGCTCGCCGTGTTCGCGGCGGTGCTCGACGCCGGGCCTTTGGTTATGGAGGTGTTCGGCGCGGTGGTGTCGCGGGACTTGGTCCGCAGGCTGATTTCCGAGAGCGCCTGACGCTCCCAGACGGCGGATCGAGCGCCGGCCCAGGTGGCGCTGGCCGCCCCCAGGATCATGATCAACAAAGCACCAACGAAGATCGACCGCTTCATCCCGGGCCGCCTTTCGACGAGCTTCTTTTTCTTTATTCCCACCCCCCTTAGGTCGAGCGGGAATCAGCCGGGATGACTTCGCGGCTCGATCTCAGACGTATGTACTAGGCGAAGATCAGGGCCCGTAGTGCTGTTCGGCCGGCGTCCAGGTGACGCCGCGGCCATCGGCGAGTCGATAGTCCCCGGCGGCCGGATTGAGGAATGCGGGGGCGCAGTCTTTGCTCGAGCCCGGCGCGACGTCCCAACCGTTCGAGTCGCAGTAGGTGTTGTTGGATCCGCTCAAGCTGGGGACGCTGCCGCCGCTGTCGGTGAGGGTGAGACGATTGAAGACGTTGTCGGAGAACTCGACGTTCGTGTAGGTCCCGGTGAGGACCGCGGTGCCGCCGCCGGAACCCCAGCCCACCGTGTTGTGCTTCATTTCGCCATTGGCGATCGGGCCGAACACCTGCCACGGCGAAAGCTGGTAGCCACTGCACAGCGAGGACGGTTCGCAGGGCAGATCCTGATCGACGACCAGGTTGTCGTTGGCGATGAAGCCGTCGATCGCTTTGCCCTGATCCTTGACGAAGAATCCCTGGCCGCCGAAGTCGTGCAGGTAGTTCTTGCGGAAGACGAGATGGTCGCCGACCCAGACCGACTGGAAGACGTCGTTGTGGCCGCCGCGCTCGGTGTTCCCCCTGAACTCGTTCCCTTCGACCAGCAGCCCGACCCCGTCGCCGTCGCCGTCGTGGAACACGTTGGCCCGGATCTGATCCTCGTTCATCGCTCCATCGAAGAGGTTGCCGGTGATCCTGGTGTCGTTGCACTGGTCAGGCGGTTCGGCGGTGCAGACGAAGACGCCGTAATGGCCTCCGGAGAGGATGCGGTTGTGGTCAACCACGGTGCGATCGACATTCGGGCTGATGCTCACCCCCCCATCGATCACGAAGCGGGAGATCGTGTAGCCGGAGCCGGAGACCGAGACGCTCCCGATCCTCGCCCCTCCGGGATTGGCCGCGGTCAGAGTCACCCCGGGAGCCGCCTTCGAAGCGCTCAGCGAGAGGCCTCCGTAGGTGCCGTCGGCGAGGCAGACGACCGTGCCCGGACTGGCCGCCGACAACTGCGACTGCGCCTCCGAGGTGCTGGCCACCGTCGAGTCGCACTCGCCCGTCGGAGGTGGCGGCTGCGTAGTCACCATCCAGTTCTGCATGGCGGGCGTCGCGTCGGCGTTGCCGGCGGCGTCGGTGGCGCGGACGGCGAATTCGTGCGAGCCGAGCGCCAGCGAGCTGTAGGCGGCCGGCGAGGCGCAGGAAGTCCAGGCGCCGCCGTCGAGCTTGCAGGCGAAACTCGAACCCGACTCGTTTGAGGTGAAGGTGAAGCTGGCGGTGGTCGCGGTCGTGCTGGAGCCCGGGCCGCTCGCGATCGTGGTCTCGGGCGGCGTGGTGTCGGCCGGGGGGGTCGGGGAGGTCACGGTCCAGCTGCGGGTGGCCGGCGTCGCGTCGGCGTTGCCGGCGGCGTCGGTGGCGCGGACGGCGAATTCGTGCGAGCCGAGCGCCAGCGAGCTGTAGGCGGCCGGGGAGGCGCAGGAAGTCCAGGCGCCGCCGTCGAGCTTGCAGGCGAAACTCGAACCCGACTCGTTCGAGGTGAAGCTGAAGCTGGCGGTGGTCGCGGTCGTACTGGCGCCCGGGCCGCTCGCGATCGTGGTCTCGGGCGCGATCGTGTCGGTCGGCGGCGGTTCCGGCTCTTCGGTTTCGGGTTCCGGTTCTTCCGTTTCCGGCTCCGGCTCCGGCTCTTCCGTTTCAGGCTCCACCGGCTCTTCGGTTTCCGGTTCCTCCGGTTCGCCCACCGGGGGCACGCTCGGCCTCGATGGGATCGTCGGCTGCGAGGACGTCGGCGGAGATTCCGCCGAAGGGGCCTGAGGCGGGAATCCGTCCTGCCGGTGGTGGCGATCGCGCCAGCCGGCCCGCCAGCGTTCGCTGAGGCCAGGCCGGATCTTGAACGCCTTTCTACAACTGGTCGAGGCGGGCGTTCCAGTCTCGGCCCCGTTGCACAGGGTGGCGGCCCGGGGCCGGTCCTCCCCCGACAAGGCCTGCGAGATAGCAGTGCCGGCCATCGGCAGCATCAGCAACACGGTCAGGCCGACGACACCCCTGAGCATTCCGCGAACCGTCACCGACCGCATGGTGTCTCCTTCCCACTGACTGGATCTGCTGACTGGTTGCTTCCCAAGGCCACCGATGAAAAAAACAAAGAAAAGCCCGAACTAACGGTGGACACATGTTCGATACCCCCACCCAGGTCAGCGAAACATCGCACCGATCTGCAGGCCGCCCCTCCCTGGAACCCGCAAAATGCTGAAATTGCCTACCCGATCCGCCCTTCGGAGGCCGATCAGGGGCCGAAATGACGTTCCGGGGGCGCCCAGGTGACGCCGCGGTCGCCATGCAGCCGGTAGTCGTCCAGGTCGGGTGCCCGGAAGCGTGGAGAGCAGGAGACGATCTCCCCGGTGACCCGGGAGGGCCAGGTTCCCCCCAGGGAGGCCTGCCGCTGGCAGCGGGTGTTGTCGCGGACACGGGCGGCGGAGAGATCGGTCGAGGTCCAAAGCTTGTAGATGACGTTGGCTTCGATTCTCGCCCTGGTCCCGTCCGCTTCCTGGAAGGCGGCAATCGCGCCGTTGCCCCAGATCGTGTTTCGGCGCATCCTCAGCGCCGAGTAGGGCCCGAAGATCTGCAGGTCGCTGGGCGCTCCACAACCCTGCGCTCCCGGTGCGCAGGGAGCGTCGTTGCGGAGGAAGAGGTTGTCCTCGACGAGGATGCCCTTGACCGGGCGCCGTTGGTCCTTGACGAAGAAGCCCTGACAGCGGTTGTCGTGCAGGTAGTTGCCGCGGTAGACGAGATGATCCCCCACCCACACCGTTTGCAGGCAGTCGCTGTGGTTGCCGTTCTCCCTGATGTTGGTGAACTCGTTGTTCGCGACCAGAGCGCCGATCCCGTCACCGTTGGCATCGTGGTAGCGGTTGAGTCTGATCGCGTCCTCCCCGAACGGGCCGACGAACTTGTTGCCGACGATCGCGACGTCATCGACGGTAGTGGTGGTGGTCGGGCCGGCGTCGACGCCGAGGTAACCGCCGCTCACGCGGTTGTGGGCGATCGTCACCCCGACGGTGCCGGGCTCCACGGTGATCCCGTCGCTGACTACGAACCGGGCCAGGGTCACCCGGGAGCGGCCGATGTCGACGGCGGCGACGGTTGCCCTTCCCGGATGCTCGGCGCGTACGGTGACCCGAGCTCCACCGTTTCCTCCCTTCAGCTTGAGATCTCCGTAGGAGCCGTCGGCGAGGCAGATCACCTCACTGTCGCCGGCGCTCTCGACCGCAGTCCGCAGCGACAGGGCCGATCGCCGAGTCACCGCGCAATCGCCGTCTTGTCCCGGCGCGCTCGCCGCGGCGGCCCCGTCGTTGCCGCTGCCGGGACCGGTGGATCCCACCCAGACGGCGATCGCCGCCAGCACCCCGACCGCAAGCGCCACCATCGCGATCCCCCGCTTCGCCGATCCCATCTCAGCCCCTCAGCGCGACCGGCGAGGTGGCGTCCCTGACCAGCAACTCCGCCACCCCGCCGCCGTCGGCGGGCACGGTGTAGACGTCGATCCCGTCCGAGTAGACGAGGATCTCCTCGTTCAGCCACTCCGGCTGGTCGTCGATCGATCGCTCCTCGGCTACCGGATGGTCAGCCAGAGTGGCGACGTCAAGGACGTGGAGGCGCCAGCGGTTCGTACCCTCGATCCGGCTCTTGTAGGCGATCTGCTTGCCGTCGGGCGAGAGCGACGGACACTCGACTCCGTCGCGCAGGACCCGCATCGACCGCGCCGCGACATCCCCTTCGACCAGGTAGTGATGGTCGCCCGTGGCAAGGGTGGCGTAGTAGCGGTTGGAGTCGGCCGGGTCGAAGGTGATTCCCCAGAAGTTGAAGTCGACGGCGTCGAAGGCCGCTCCGTCCTTGCTGACGTCGAACTGCTCCAGCTGTCCGATCGTCTCGCCGCTCTTCATGTCGAGGACATAGGTCCGAGTCGAGAAGGCGGCGCTCGATTCGAGATAGGCGTCGCCGGCGACAAAGACGGTCATCGCCCCGTAGCGGCCGTCGGCGGAAACGCGGGCGCGCGAGGGAAGTCCGGTCAGGCGCATCGTCTCCACAGGTTTGAACTCGGCGTCGAAGACCGATGCGGTGTAGTCCACCCCCGACGGGGCGACCCCCATGCAGATGCCGCGGCCATCGGCGAAATAGACCCGCTCGCAGGCCAGGTCCCTGGAGCGGCGGCGCACCTTCCCGCCCTCGACGACGAAGACACCGCCGTTGAGTGCCGGACTCGATGGATCGACCGCGCGGACCATCACCGCGGCGTCGGCGACGGTTCCGCCGGCGCGCGGGCTGGCGTCGGTCGTGGTTTGGCTCGGGCCCAGGGCCGCGTAGACCACGTAACCGCCGCCGAGCAGGACGCAGAGCACAACCAGCGCGACAGTGATCTTGCCGCCCCGGCTATCCATCAAGGGCGGCGTGCTGGGCGCGAAGGAGCAGTGGCGCCGACAGCGCCATCGTCAGAGCCAGGGCGCCGGCGAAGATCAAGACCGCGCTGTGCAACCCGATTGCGAACCAGAGGGCGCCGAAGGCGACGGAGGAGACGAGGCGCCCGAGGCTGACCACGGTGATCAGCATCCCGATCCCACTGGCCTGCAGCTTCTCCGGCAGGACCGCTCCGGCCAGCGCCGTCATCACGCCTTCGGTCGCGGCGAAGTAGCCGCCGAGCGCGAGCAGGCAGAAGACCAGGGCCGGGTAGCCGACAGAGGTCATCAACAGCACCCCGTAGACGAGGAAGAGCAACGCGTGTCCGGCCAACAGGACCGGGACCTTTCCGATCCGGTCGGCCAGCTGGCCGACCGGGATCGCGAGGGCCATGAAGGTGATCGCGGTCATCACGTAGAGCAGCGGGAAGACCGCCGGCTCGAAGTCGATCGTGCGCTGCAGGCCGACGTAGATCAGCGCGTCGGAGACGCTGGCGATCGAGAGCCCGGCGGCGGCGAGCAACAGCGGCGCGAAGCTGCGGTCCTTGAGCAGCGAGAGCGCGGCACGCAGGCGCGGGGGCGCGCCCTCGCGCGGCGCCCGGCGCGGCTTGCCTTCGACGTTGAGGACCAGCACCGCGAGGCCGAGCACCGCGAACAAGGTGCTGACCACGAAGACAGCATCGAAACGGGCCGGTGCGAGGAACAGGATCCCGAAGGCGAACAGCGGCCCCAGCATCGCCCCGACGCTGTCCATCGCCCGGTGCACTCCGAACGAAGTGGCGAGTTTGTCCTTGGAGCTGGAGAGCGAGATCAGGGCGTCGCGAGGGGCGGTGCGAATCCCCTTGCCGACCCGGTCAACGGCGACGATCGCGCCGATCCCGCCGACGGTGTTGCCGGCGGCAACCAGGGCCACCTTTCCCATCGCCGAGAGGCCGTAGCCGAGTCCGGCCACCTCCTTGTGGCGGCGCCAGCGGTCGGAGGTAAAGCCGCTGAGGACCTGGACCAGCGCTGCGGCGCCGCGGTAGGTGCCGTCGATCGCTCCGAACACCAACGGGCTGGCCCCGAGCGAGAAGACCAGGTACATCGGCAGCACGGTGGCCACCATCTCCGCCGAGATGTCCGTCAGCAGGCTGACGGCGCCGAGCATGACCACGTTGCGTGGGACCCGTAGACGGGCGGATCGCCGGGACCAGAGGCGCGGCTTCAGGAGAGCTTTGGAGGCTTCGACTTGGTACATGGCTTCTCAGGCGAGAGCCAGGACCCGTACGGAGTCGACCCTCTAGGTATGCAACGCGCCGACTAGTCCTTTTCTCGCACTCTCGCCGTCCGACCGATCGGAGAGGCCGAGCCGGGCAGCGACTTCCGTCGCCACCCCGTCGGCGAACCCCATTACCGAGTCGCCGTTGAGGAGGTACGGGTAGATCTGGGCGTTGGAAGCGAGTGCCAGTCCCCCGACCCCGGGCCAGACCGGCGCCACCCGGGTCCCGCCTCCACTGCGGATCTGGTGCACGGGCTCGACCAACTTCGCCCGCTGCACGGTCCAATCGACGACGTCCTCGCGGCTGAAGCCGGGCGAGAGCCGCGCCAGGTAATCGGTGAAGCGGCGATAGACCGACTCGTCGTCCTCGCTCTGCTCCGGGGCCGCGGGATCGCAGTACTTGGGCAGGTAGACCAGCTCGAGGCCGTCGGTGTGATCGGTGCCGAGGACCTGGGTCGTTTCCACGGCGCTGGTCAGCGGCGTCGGCTCGGTGATGTTGATCGCGTAGTAGGGCAGCAGCCGGCGCCGCACCTTGACGATCGGGCAGACGACGCCGAGCCAGCGCTGGGGGTAGGGCTCGAGCAGGTGCTGGTGGCGCTCCGGCAGGAGGAAGCGCAGGGCCGGCGGCTGCAGGGTCGGGATCGTGAGGTCGAAATCGAGCGTCTCGTCTCCCAGCTCGACCCCGGTGACAGAACCGTCCTCGGAGAGGGCGAGACCCGTCACCGGCGCGTCGGTGCGGGCCTCGACCCCGAGCTCGCGCGCGCGCGCCACCATCGCATCGATCAGGCGCTGGTGCCCACCGACGATGTGGCCCATTTCCTCGCCGCCCCTTCCCTTGCCCTGCCGCGCGCCCGACATCCGGCGGGTGCGCGCCCAGAGGTAGGTGGCCGGAAGCCCCGAGGGGTCCCCGTCGAAGCGCGAATCGAGCAACGGTTTCCAGATCCGCTCCCATACCTGATTGCCGCAGATCCGCCTCAGCCAGGTCTCGAGTGGAATCGTCTCCAGCTTCTCGTAGGAGCTGCGCAGCTGGCACTGGGCCACGAACCAGCCCAGACGCAGGCGGGCGGGCGGGCTCAGCGGCGAAAAGCGCAGCAGGTCGCCGACGCCGTTGAAGTCGTGCATTTCGCCGTTGGCGAAGAAGCCGGCCCCGACCGGGGTGAACCGCAGCTGGTCGCCGAGCCCGACCTCCTCGGCCATCGCGATCATCCGCTGGTCGGAGGGGGTGATCACGTGGTAGAAGCGGTCGACCTCATGGCCGTCGAAGTCGAAGGTGCCGGCGAGCCCGCCGAGACCGGGGCCGCGCTCGATCACCGTCACCCGCGCGCCCTGTTGGGCGAGGCGGAGTGCCAGGGTCACCCCGAGGACGCCGCCGCCGACGATGCCCACCCGGGGCGCGACGCCGTCCATCAGCTTTGGGCTACAGGCGACCGGTGGCCGGCCGCAGCGGCATCGATCGCGATCGCGGCCGCGGGCTCCGGCAGACCCAGCGGCGCGGTCGCCTCGGCCAGGGGAGAGACCGGCGGCGGCTGGATGCGACCGACCAGGTGCGCCGCCATCACCCGCAGGTAGGCGACGACGGTCGGTTTCAGCTGCATCTTCGACTCGCCTTTGCGGGTCGTCCAGTCGTTCACGGTCGGCACCTCGGCCACCGTGGCGCCGGCGTTGTAGAGCTTCAACAGCAGCTCGACGTTGGCGGCGAAGCCGGGCTCGCGGACGAGCAGGTAGCCGTAGGTGTCGGCCGCCTTGCGCAGCGTCCCCGCCCGGTAGACCCGGTAGAGCGAGGAGAGCGTGTGCATCTCGCGCAGCCCGCCCAGATAGCGGAAGGTGTTGGAAACCGACTTGCTCGCCAGCAGGCGCCAGCCGGCGACCCCGACGATCCTGCCCCCCGGCGCGTAGACCGAGGCGAGGACGACGTCGTTGCCCCGGTCGAAGAGCTCGAGCATCCGCGGCAGGTCGGAGAGGTCAGAGGTGGTGTCGGCCTCGAGGGTGACGATCGCGTCGTCGTCGGAGGACTCCTTCAGGGCCGAGCGGATGCCGGTGTTGATCGCGGTGCCGAGACCGCGATTGACGGTATGGGTGACGACCGCCAGGTGCATGTCCTGGGCGTGTTCGCGGATCACCTCGCCGGTGCCGTCGGTGGAGCCGTCGTCGACGATGATCACCCGCGCCCCGAGCTCGCGCGCAACCGGCGCCAGGTCGGACAACAGGCGGGGGATGTTTTCGGCCTCGTTATAGGCCGGGATCACGAAGCGGATCACGCGAAGACCTCCAGCGGTCGGGGGACGGGGATGTCGAGCAGCTCGACGGGACGCCGCACGGCAGCGGACTCGCGGACCGCGAGGGCCGCCGCCAGCGCCTTGACGCCGTCGTGGGCGCTGACCGGCTCAGGGGTGTCGTCAAGCACGCAGCGGCAGAAGGCTTCCAGCTCGGCCCGCAGGGGCTCGGCCTTGGCGAGGGAGAACCGCACCGCGGCACCCTCGCCGTCTCCGCGCAAAACCGAGAGGCCGTCCCACTGCAAAGGCGCCGTGGTCGACTCGACGAACCAGACGTCCTGGGTGATGTAGCTCGCCCGCAGCAGCCCGTTCTCGCCGATCAGGGCGATCTCGCGCTTCTTCTCCGGGGTCAGCCAGTTGACGTCGAGCAGACCCAGGGTCTGCGCCTCGCCCTCGGCCCCGAAGCGGGCGAGGCAGGTGAGCAGGTCCTCCTGGGAGCCGTGCTGGAAGCGGCCGCCGTCGGCGTAGATCTCGTGGATCGAGCTGTCGAGGACGTACTGCATGACGTCGAGGTCGTGGGTGGCGAGGTCGATCGCGACACCGGTGTCCTGGATCCGCGTCGGCAGCGGACCGACCCGGGTCGTGTGAGCCCTGTAGACCCTGCCGAGGCGCCCGTCGGCAACCAGCTCTCGCAGCTTCTCGACCGCCGGGTTGAAGCGCTCCACATGGCCGACCATCAGCTTGCGGTCGGCCTCGATCGCGGCGCCCCGCATCCGCAGGGCATCGGGAAGCGTGGTTGCGATCGGCTTCTCGACCAGGACGTGGAGGCCGGCGGCGAGCGCCTCCAGCGCAACCTCGGCGTGGTGCTCGGACGGGCATGCGATCGAGACCGCGTCGAGTTCGTCGGCGTCTTCGATCAGATCCCGCCAGTTGGAGAACTCGAGCACCTGGGAACCGGCAAGAGCGCGGCTGCGCGCAGCCGGATCGGGATCGGCTACCGCCACCAGCTGGGCGCAATCCAGCTGCGCGTAGTTACGGATATGGAAGGCGCCCATCCGGCCGCAGCCGATGACGCCGACTCGAAGCTGTTCAGACAAGGGACTTCTCCCGGGCTCGGTCGAGGTGGGCAACGGTCAGCTCGGCGATCCGCTCAGCGGCGTGGCCGTCGCCGAAGATCGGCGGATGGGCGTCGGGCAGCGGTTTCGCGAGGGCGTCGCGGAACTTCTCCGCGTCGAACGCCGACCAACGTGTTCCAGCCGGTCGAGACGGTCTCGATCCACTCGGTCTCCTCGCGCATCGTGATGCACGGCACCCCCCAGAGATAAGCCTCGCGCTGGACCCCACCGGAGTCGGTCGCGATCGCCACCGCGTCCCGCTCGAGGACCAGCATTTCGGTGTAGGTCACCGGGTCCCGCATCTCGACGTTGGCGGGGACCTCGAGGTTCCAGGTCTCGATGCTCTTTCGCGTCCGTGGATGCAGGGGAAAGACCACCCGGCACTCGGCCGCGCCGAGGCAGTCGAGGACGGCGCTGAGGCGCTCCGCCGAGTCGGTGTTGTAGTTGCGGTGGGCGGTGGCGAGGATGTATTCGCCCCTCTCGCCCCCCTCGGGCAGACGGGCCCGGGTCGCGATCAGGACGTCGGCGAGGACGTCGCCGGTGACGTGGACGGCGCCCTTCACGCCTTCCTCGAGAAGCACCTCGCGGGCATGCTCACAGGGAGCGAAGAGCAGGTCGGAGAGCCGGTCCGTCTCGATCCGGTTGGCCTCCTCGGGCATGTCCTGGCGGTAGCTGCGCAGACCGGACTCGACGTGGATCAGGGGGACCCCTGCGGCGACCGCCGCCCGGGCACCCGCGATCGTCGCATGGGTGTCGCCGCGGACGAGAACCGCATCCGGTTCCCGGCTGGCGATGACGCGACCGATCCGCTCCTCGGCGACGCCGACGGCAGCGGTCGGCGGCAGGGAGCCGACACCGAGGTTGAACTCGGGAAGCGGCAGGTGCAGGTCCGCGATCTGCAGATCCGACATTCCCGGGTCGTAGTGCTGTCCGGTGTGGACCAGGATCTCCTCCACGCAGCTCGAGTAGGCGAGCGAAAGCGGTGCTGCCTGCACGATCTCGGGACGGGATCCGATGACGGAGACGATCCGGGCTGCCATGACCAAACAACGCACGAGCCGGCCTCGTCTTCCGCCGAGCCGAAAAAAACTTCTGCGGCCGTCAGTTCAGCCTTTTTCCAGACCCGAATTGAAGACGTGGCGCAAGTGCTTCGGCCTCGAGACCGTTGTCTTTACGCATGGAGGCCCACGGACTCGCCCACCAGGAGACGACCGCACAGGTCAGCGATCAGCCGCGCGCCCTCAACGTCCTGCGTCGCTGCTTCGACCTCGTCGTCTCCCTCGCCCTGATCCTCCTGCTCAGCCCACTCCTGATCGGAGTCGCCCTCGCGGTCCGCCTCGACAGCCACGGTCCAGCCTTCTTCCGGCAGCGGCGGGTCGGCCACAGGGAACGGGAATTCACCCTCTTCAAGTTCCGCAGCATGCGGGTGGACGCCGATCCCCGCGGGCATCAGGAGTACGTAACCGCCTTGATCAAAGGGGAAAGCGCGAGCCAGGAAGCCGGGCGCGAAAACCTCTACAAGCTCGCGGTCGACAACCGGATCACCCCGGTCGGCCGCTGGATCCGCCGCTGGAGCCTCGACGAGCTCCCCCAGCTCTTCAACGTCGTCAAGGGCGATATGACCCTGGTCGGACCCCGCCCGGCGATCGCCTACGAGGTCTCCGAGTACCCGAGCTGGTACCGCGAGCGGTTCTCCGTCAAGCCGGGCCTCACCGGCTACTGGCAGGTCAGCGGCCGCAGCGAACGGACCTACGAGGAAATGGTGCGGCTCGACATCGAGTACGTCGAGCGGCGATCGCTCGCCCTCGACCTTCTCATCCTTCTAAAGACCCCATGGGTAGTACTAAGTCGAAAGGGAGCAGCGTGAATCCAGCAGGTGCAATTGGAACCTTGGTCGTCGGCTACGGCTACTGGGGCCCGAATATCGTCCGCAACGTCGTCGAGCGTCCGGAGTTCCGTCTGATGGGCCTCTGCGAGCTCGACGAGGGTCGCGCGGAAGACTTCCGCCGCCGTCACCCGGGGATCTGGATCGAGCCCGACCTCGATGCCGCGCTCGCCGATCCGCGCATAGAGGCGGTCGCGATCGCGACCCCTCCCCACACCCACTACAACCTCGTCCGCAGGGCGCTGGAGGCCGGAAAGCACGTCCTCGTCGAGAAGCCGCTGGCCCGAACCGCCAAGGAGGCCGCAGCGCTGGTCAGGCTCTCGGAGGAGCTCGGCCTGGTGATGATGCCCGGCCACACCTTCGTCTACAGCCCCTCGGTCAACGCCGTCCGCGATCTGATCCAGGAAGACGAGTTGGGTGAGATCTACTTCATCACCTCCTCGCGGATGAACCTCGGGCTCTACCAGCAGGACGGGGTCGTCCTCGACCTCGCCCCCCACGACCTCTCGATCCTCCTCCACTGGCTCGACCGGCCGCTGCTGGAGGTCTCGGCGACCGGCCGCAGCGTCTTTCAGGACGGCGTCCACGAGACCGCCTTCCTCACCCTTCGCTTCGAGGGCGGCGCCCAGGCCAACGTCCAGCTCTCCTGGCTGGCGCCGCGCAAGATGCGGCAGATGGTCGTCGTCGGGTCCCGTCGTATGGTTCAGTACGAAGACACCGCCGCCGACGACTCAGTGCGGATCTACGACCGCGGTCTCGACTTCGCCGAGCCCCCTGCCAACTTCGGCGAGTATCGCCTCACCTACCGCACCGGCGACATGGTCGCCCCCCGGGTCCAGGCGCTCGAGCCGCTCGGCCAGGAGCTGAGCGACTTCGCCGCCGCGATCCGCGAGGGGACCACGCCGGTCTCCAACGCCCGCCTGGGGCTGGAGATCGTGCTCGGCCTCGAGGCCCTGGAGGAGTCCCTGCACAGCGGCAAGCCCGTCGCCGTGCGCTCCGCCGCCGATGCGATCGCGGACGCCGCTCGAGTCGACCTCTCGGCGCCGATCGGCAGCGGAGACTAGAAGTTCGGTTCGCCGTCGATGCTCGGCGTGGTCCCGCGCGGGACCACGCCGAGAAAGTCGAGCTCCGCCAGGTAGACGAGTACCGCATGGGCGGCCAGGCGGGTCGTCGTCGTCCCCTGCCGGCTGGCCTCCTGCACCAGCAGCGCTTCGGTCTCACGATCGAGCGTCAGCTCAAAGCTGGCATGAGGTGTGAGCTCGGGGCGCAGAAAGCGGGGGACGGCGATCGGCCTGCGACCGGCTTTCAGCTTGTAGGCGTAGTGCAGCAGCGCCTTGCGAATTCCAACCGTGAGGTCTTCTCCGAAGTGGCCTTCAAGACCCATACATGCGAGTTTTCCGAGTCCGACGTTGACCACGTTCATATAGAGAACTGGTCGAGGGTGGTAAACAATTTCACGAGGTCGGGCGGTTAGACCTAACTTCAGACTTTTCACAGCTCCCTAGACGGATGTTGGAAAAAATCACGTTTCCTGAAAAAACTTGCGAGCCTTGCTCCTAATAGTCGAACATTGTGTTTGACATTCCTCCCAAACGGTGGCAGGTTCCGCCCAATCCAGCCCCGCTCTTTCGGAGAAGGGGCATTTGAGACCTAACCAATTTGGGATATTTTTTGAATTCGACGATTTTCAAGCAGGCGGGGCACATTCCACCTTCCCCTGGAAGGAATGAGCCCGGAAACCCAGGTGTAGTGCATGCGGTGAGCATGAGGGAGAACATCGATGAGCAGCGTGTCCGACGGCCAAGCCACGACCCGGCAGGCCAACACTCTGACCCGCGAAGCTGTGGCCCGAGCAAAAGCAGGAGATTCAGAGGGGCTGCATTATCTCTACGTTCGCTATGCGGATGACGTCCTCCGTTATGTGACCGGCCTGATCCGCGATCACCACGAGGCGGAAGACATCACCCAGAACGTCTTCGCCAAGCTGATGAAGGCGATCAACAAGTACGAAGAACGTGCGGTCCCCTTCGACGCCTGGATCCTCCGGGTGGCCAGGAACGCCGCCCTCGACCATCTGCGTGCGAAGCGCAGCATCCCCACCGAGGAGGTGAGGTTGACCGACGTCGGTCGCGCCGAGACGGCGCTGGATCGCGGTCAGGCGCTGCGACAGGCGCTGGAGGACCTGCCCGAGGACCAGCGGGAGGTGCTGGTGCTGCGACACATCATCGGCCTGTCGCCGGTCGAAATCGCCTCCACCCTGGACAAGAGCGAGAGCTCTGTCCACGGCCTCCACCACCGGGGCCGCCGATCACTGCGTGCGAATCTGAGCGAGCTCGGAGCAGCGCCGGTCGTCGCCTTACCGCCGTCGACCTAGCTCGAGCCGCCCTCGCCGGCGCCGAGGTCGTCAAGAATCCGTTGAGTGACGCGGCCAGCGTCAAGCTCGGCCGCAAAGTAGAAGATGGCGTGCTCGGCCAACTGCTCGAGGCTTACTTCCTGTCTAACCGCCTCCAGCTCGAACTTCCGCCACAGGTCCGCGGCGACCTCCAGCTCGACCTCGACGTCCTCACGGGTTTCGCTCCCCCGGAGGAACCCGGGATAGGACCAGGCGGGCCTGCCGCTGTCGCCGTCGCCCAGGTAACAGAGGAGTGCGTTTTCCATCCTCGACGACAGGTCGGCAGCGTCAGCGTCAGCGTCGCTCGCCAGTCCTTTGAACGCAAGCTCGCTGAAGCCGACTCTGACATGACGCTTCTCCACGTCCTCGCCGTGCACCGCCCCAATTCCTCCCATGATTGCGCCCATCCGAACTACCTCTACCCAGGTATCTGGCTGGCTAACTAGCCCTGATCTAGTTCTATCCGATTCTCAGACTCCGATGCAACCGAGGCGGGGCGACGTTCAGTCCAAGAGACCCTTGCTGCGAGCGCCGGCCACAACTTCCTTCAGAGTCTCGGCGGCATCGAACCGGGGCCGCCACCGCAGCTCGCGGCGAGCCTTGGTCGCGTCCATCAAGACCGGGGTATCAGCCGCGCTCGTCCACTCGAGCTTGGAGGAGGCGAAGCTGAGGCGCCGGGCCGCGGCGGTTCCGAGCGAGACGGCCGGACGCGGGACGGGAATCGAATGCCAGCCCAGCTCGCGGGCGATGTCGGCGACCCGGACCTCACCCTCGCCGGCCAGGTTGTAGACGCCGGGAGGGCCGTCGCCGCAGATCGCCGCCGCCATCGCCCGCGCGACGTCGTCGTGGTGGACGAGCTGGATCGGGGCCCCGGGGTCGGGGAGGACCGGGCGCACCAGCGGCAGCTTTTCGATTCCCCTGCGCAGGGTCGGCACCGGATCGCCGACCCGAGCCGCCTCGACGACCTGCTCTATCAGCATCGTCGCCCGCGGGCCGGCGACGATGCAGGGCCGGAAGACGTATGCCTCCACCTCGCTCCCCAGCAGCAGCTCGTCGAGGAGGTCCTCCAGCTCGGCCTTCTGCGCCGAGTAGTAGAAGTCCTCGCTGCCGCGGGCGGGAACGTCCTCGGTCAGCGGCTGTGGGTTCTCCGGGTGGAAGCCGTAGGCGGCGACGGACGAGGCATAGACGAGGCGTTTGACGCCGGCGCGAAGCGCCGCTTCGAAGACGTTGCGGGTCCCCTGCAGGTTTACCTTGCGCGTCTCCTCGCGGCTTCCGAAGATCGCGAAGGCGAGATGGACGGCGACGTCGGCGCCGTCGAACAGCGCCGCCAGCGAGCCGCGGTCGAGGATGTCGCCGCGACGGTAGGCGACCTTCTCCCAACCCTCCTCAGCCGGGTCGAACGGACGGCGCGCCATCCCCAGCAGGCTCTCCACCTCCGCCCGCCGCTCCAGCTCGGACATCAAAGGCTTCCCGATCTCCCCCGTAGGCCCGGTGACTGCGACTTTCAGCATGGCGCCAATCTCACGCGGCTGGAGTGACGCGATAAGCGTCGAACACCGACTCGACGTTGCGGAGCCGGCCGATGCACTGCTTGAGCTGCTCCGTGTCCCCCACCTCGATCACGAACTTGTTCTTGACCATCGGGTGGTTGGTCGCGCAGGAGGCGGCGATGATGTTGATTCCGGCCTCCGAGAAGGTGCGCGAGAGATCCTCGAGCAGGCGGGTGCGATCGTAGGCGTCGATCTGCAGCTCGACCCGGTAGGAGGCTTCGTTTTCGCCTTCCCAGCGCACGTCGACGAAGCGCTCCGGCGCCCGTTTCAGCGCCTTGACGTTCTTGCAGTCGGTGCGGTGGATGGTGATCCCGCGCCCGAGCGAGACGTAGCCGGAGATCTGGTCCCCGGGCACCGGGCGGCAGCACTTCGCCAACCGCACCGCGACGTTCTCAACCCCCTTGACGATGATCCCGTAGTTGGAGGCGTCCTTGGTGCGGCGGGCCTTGTCCTCCCGGCCCAGCGGCGTCCCGGGCGCCTCCTCCTCGACCCCCTCCCCCGCCTTCAGCCGCTGCATCAGCTTGTTGGCGGCGGTCTTGCTGGAGACTTTGCCCTGACCGAGGGCGATGTAGAAGTCGGTCGCTTTGCGGAACCCCATCTCGCGGATCACGTCCGCCAGCAGGGCTGAGCCGGAGACTTTCTGGATCGGGATGCCGCGCGTGCGCAGCGCTTCCTCGAGGCTCTCGCGGCCGTCGCGCTCGGCGTCCTCGCGCCGTTCCTCTTTGAACCAGGCCCGGATCTTGTTGCGGGCGCGGCTGGTCCGCACCAGCTTCAGCCAGTCGAGCGAGGGTCCGCGCTTCTGCTTCGCGGTCAGGACCTCGACGATGTCGCCGGAGCGCAGTTGGTAGTGCAGCGGCACGATGCTGCCATTGACCTTGGCGCCGACGCAGCTGTGGCCGACGTCGGTGTGGACGGCGTAGGCGAAGTCGAGCGGGGTCGAGCCGGCGGAGAGGTTCTTGACTTCGCCCTTGGGGGTGAAGACGAAGACCTCGTCCTCGAAGAGGTCGACCTTGAGCGACTCGAGGAACTCGGCCGGATCCTGTTCGCCCTCGGCCTCGACCAGCTGCCGCAGCCAGGTCATCTTCTCCCGCTGCGGGTCGCCGTTGGTCCCCTCTTTGTAGGCGACGTGGGCGGCGATCCCGTACTCGGCGAGCTTGTGCATCTCCTCGGTGCGGATCTGGATCTCCAGGGGTTTCCCCTCCGGCCCGATCACGGTCGTGTGGAGCGCCTGGTACATGTTCGCTTTCGGCATCGCGATCCAGTCCTTGAAGCGCCCGGGCAGGGGCTTCCAGAGCGAGTGGATGACGCCGATCGCGCCGTAGCAGTCTTTGACCGAGTGGACGATCACCCGCATCGCCGTCAGGTCGAAGATCTCGTTGAACTCCCGGCCTTTCTTCGCCATCTTCGTGTAGATCGAGTAGAAGTGCTTGGCGCGACCGGAGATCTCGGCCTCGATCCCCACCTGCTCCAGCTCCTCGGCGAGGAACTCGCCGGCTTCGGAGACGTAGGACTCGCGCTCATCGCGCTGCTGGGCTACCAGCTGCTTGATTTCGGCGTACTTGCGCGGGTGCAGGGTCGCGAAGGCGAGGTCCTCGAGCTCCCACTTGATCGCGTGGATCCCCAGCCGGTGCGCCAGCGGCGCGTAGATCTCCAGCGTCTCGTGCGACTTCAGCGTCTGTTTCTGCTTCGGCAGGGCGCCGAGCGTGCGCATGTTGTGGAGGCGGTCGGCCAGCTTGATCAGGATCACCCTGACGTCGGTGGCCATCGCCACCATCATCTTCCGGTAGTTCTCCGCCTGGCGCTCGTCGCGGCTCTCGAAGGTGATGCCGGTCAGCTTGGTGACCCCGTCGACGAGCTGGGCGATCTGCTCGCCGAACTCCTCGCGGATCTCCTCCAGGCTCGCGGTCGTGTCCTCGACGGTGTCGTGGAGCAGGGCCGCGCAGAGCGTCTCGGTGTCGAGGCGCATGCCGGCGCAGATCTGGGCGACGCCGACGGGGTGGGTGATGAACTCGTCCCCCGAGTAGCGCCGCTGGTCGGCGTGCCGGTCGCAGGCGAAGTCGAAGGCCTCCTCGACCCTGGCGCGGTCGATCGCCGCCACCGCAACCGCGGTGCCGCCCGGGCCTCCGTTGCCGGTTGCGGCCGTGACCGAGTCGAACTCCTCGATCACCGCGAAGAGATCGGCGAGGAGCTCCTTGTGCTCTACGGCAGTTTCGGTCTTGCGAGGTATTGCAGGTCCTCCGAAAGTCTTTCGCTGTAGGCGCGAAACGCAGCCGAGCGCTGCAGATCCGTCCTCACTGAGGATACGACCCGGACAACCCCTTCGCCGCCTTCCGGCGAACCCTGCAGCAGCCCGAGCTCGCGGAGGACCCGGAAACGGCGGGCGCAGGCCTCGGGACAGAGCGGATGGGTGCCGGTCCCGGCGAGCGCCTCGCGCAGGCGGCGACCGCGAGCGTCGCCGGTCTGGCGCAACGCCCGATAGGTGGCCGCCACGCCCTCCCGGGTCGGCCACTGCTCGGCCGCGGCCTTGCCGGCGAATTCCTGCTCGGCCTCGGTCCAGAGGCGGTGCAGGAAGCCAGGATCCCCAGCCCGGGGAAGGCCGGCCCGGATCGCGTCCATCTCGCTGCGGGGCGGATCGATCAGGACGACGTGCTCGAACGCCCGCGCCAGCTCCGGCTCCCGCTCCAGCGCTCCGAAATCGGTCAGAGCGAGACCGGCCCCCGCCCGCCCCCGCAGCCGGGCGATCTCCTCGCCCTCGCAGCGGTGACAGGCGATCAGCGCGGCGCCGCCGTTGAAGCGGGCCAGTCCGGTGGCGCCGTTGGCGAGCGCCGCCCGGCGGGAGGCGTCGGCGCAGATCGCCAACACCCCGGCGCCGCTGGAGACCAGCTCGGCGATCGCGACGTTGGCGGAAGCACCGCCCGCGGCCGGTCGGCGGCCGTCGCCCCCGCGAGTCCGCGCAAAGCCGCCTGTATCGCGATCCCACGCAGACTCGGCGCTCAGATCCGTCGCCAGCTCGGCTTCGAAGCGCCGCCACCACTCGCCTTCCTCGCAGGAGCAGGGGTGCGGCAGCGCCGGCTCCTCGGGGCTCAACTCCTCCAGCGGGTAGAGCTCCCGCAGGACGACGCGTGGCTCGATCGAGCCGTTCCAGTGGTTGACCTCCAGACGCACGCTGGCGTCGAGAAGGTCCTCGTCCTCGACGCCGAGGCTGGAGCGGCCGAAGGCGACCCCGAGAGCGCGGTGGGAGCCGCTGTGAATGCTGAAGCGGGCGTGCTTTCCCTCCCCCATCGACCGCACGTCGGTGACCCGAGCCGAGGGGACCAGCAGGCGCACGCCCGGATTCCCCATCCCGAAAGGGGCCAGCTGCCGTAGCTCTTCGGCCAGGTCCAGCCCCAGCCCGACCCCTCCGACCATCGCATCGACCTTCTCGGTGCGGCGCAGGTCCTCCGCGCTCAGCGCCTCGTTGGCGTGGGCGGCGAACGCCTCCTGAAACGCCCCGACCTTCTCCGCTTCGATCTGCAGCCCGGCAGCGGCGCGGTGGCCGCCGAAGCCGTCGAGATGCTCGGCACACGCGGCGAGCGCGGCCAGCAGGTCGAAGCCCGGGATGCTGCGGCCGGAACCGCGTCCAGACCCGTCTTCTCCCAGCGAGATAACCACGACCGGGCGGTGGTGGCGCTCGACCAGGCGCGAGGCGACGATTCCAACCACCCCCGGATGCCAGTCCTGCCCGGCCAGGACGAGGCCGTGGGCGTCTCGCAAGTGCTCCGGCAGCTCGCGAAGCGCCGACTCGGCCGCCGCATCGACCTCCCGCTCGGTCGCCCGCCGCTCCGAATTGGCCCGGCTCAGCTCCTCGGCGATCGTCTCCGCCCGTTGCTGGTCGTCGGTCAGGAACAGCTCCACGCCGGCGTCGGCTCGATACAGGCGGCCCGCCGCATTGATCCGGGGAGCCAGGCGGAATCCGAGATCACTCTCGTCGAGACTCTCCGGGTCGCACTTGGCCGCCTCCAGCAGAGCCCTCATCCCTGGTCGCTCCGCGCGTCGCACCGCGGCCAGACCGCGCCGCACCAGGGACCTGTTCTCCCCGATCAACGGCACCACGTCGGCGACGGTGGCCAGGGCCACCAGGTCGAGGTCTGAGTCGGGGTCCCCGCCCAGCGCGGATGCCAGCTTCCAGGCAACGGCCGTGCCGCAGAGGGATTTGAAGGGATAGCTGCTGACTTCCGGGTGCAGGATCGGGCAGTCCGGCAATCGATCGGCGGTCTGGTGGTGGTCGGTGACCACAACCTCCATTCCCAGCTCCTGGGCGAGCGCGACCTCGGCGACGGAAGTGATTCCGCAGTCGACCGTGAGCAGGAGCGACGTCCCCCGCTGCGCCAAACGCCGAACGTTCTCTGCCGAGAGACCGTAGCCGTCCTCGATCCGGTTCGGGATGAACCAATCGCAATCGGCGCCCAGCTCACGCAGGGTGGAAACGATCAGGGTCGTGGCGCAGACCCCGTCGACGTCGAAGTCGCCGTGGACGGTGATCCGGCGCCCCTCCCGGACGGCCGCCAGGACCCGCTCGACGACGAGGTCCATGCCCTCGAACGCCGCAGGCGGATGCGACTCGTCCGCGGCGAGAAAGGCCCGGGCCTGCTCAGGGGTCCGGTAGCCGCGCCGCACGAGGGTGACGGCGATCGGTTCGCTCAGGCCAAGCTCTACTGAGAGAGCCTGCGCCTCGGCGTAGGAATACGGCTCGACGGCAAATGGACTGGCGATCTCCGGCACGATTCCAGGCTAGGAGCCACGGCGGCGGAACTTCCCCGCCCCGGATGCCGAAGATGCGGAGAGAAAGCGACTAACCGGCGTGCTCTTCGGAGCGTACGCCGATTGCGTAGACGATCGCCAATCCGATCAACGTCCCCGGAACCGCGATCAGGGCGGTCGAGAGATCGGTGTCGTCGATGCCTTTGCCGCTGATCGACTGCACGATCAGCCCGAAGATCACCGATCCCAGAACGGCGCCAAGGAAGGCCCCGACGATCCCCTGCCAGAACCGGTCAGGCACGAAGACCGTGAAGTGCCAGAGGGCGAGCCCCATGATGAAGAAGACGATCAGTGCCATCGGATCTAACGCTTCCTTCCGTGTTTGCGGCGGGCCTGGCGGCGGGCGCGGCGCTCGGCGTTGCGCTGGCGGCGCTCGGCCGAGTCCGCATCGCCATCGCCGTCGCCGTTGGTGAGCAGGCCGCTGCCGTTGCCGGAGTCGTCGCGCTCCGCCGTCGCCACCGCTCCCGGCGCGGCCTCCGCCGCGGGGGCTTCCGGCGCCTCGACGCTGGGGGCAGCGTCGGCTTCCGCCGTGTCGTCGCGGCCCAGTTTTGCCGTCTCGATCTCGTCGGCGTAGGCCGGAACCCGGCCGCCCTCGACTTCGGCGATCCGCAGGCGGCGGCGGACGAAGCCCGGCTCGCGTTCCTTCCAGGCGCTCAGCACCGGCGAGGCGATGAAGATCGACGAGTAGGTTCCCGATGCGATTCCGACCAGCATCGCGAAGGCGAAGTCCTGCAGCACCGCGCCGCCGAAGATCATCAGCGACATCACCCCCAGCAAGGTGGTGAAACTGGTCGCCAGCGACCGGGTCAGGACCTCGCTCATCGAGCGGTTGACGATCTGCGAGAAGGCCGCCCGCGGCATCCGCGGCACGTTCTCGCGGATGCGGTCGAAGACGATGATCGTGTCGTAGATCGAATATCCGAGAATGGTCAAGAAGGCGGCCACGGTCCCGCTCGAGACCTCTTTGCCGGTCAGGGAATAGACGCCGGCGGTGATCAGGATGTCGTGGAGGATCGCGATCAGCACCGGGATCGCGAACTTCGGCTCGAATCGCAAGGCCACGTAGCCGCAGATCACCAGCAGGGAGAAGATCAGCGCCTTGATCGCGCTGTCGGCGATCTGCTGACCGAAGGTCGGGCCGACGCTGGTGCTGTCAAAGCCGTCTTTGACCACTCCGAACTCGTCTACGAGCGTCGATTCCGCCTCGCGGACTTCAGCGGGCTCGAGCTGGTGCGACTGGATCTGGAAGACGTTGGAGCCCAGGTTCGGATCGTCGACCTGCTGGATCTCCTCGCTGTCGATGCCCGCGTCCTCCAGGGCACCGCGCACCTCTTCCTCGTCGGTCGGCTGTTCCAGCGCCGCTTTGATCCGGGTCCCCGACTCGAAGTCGATCCCGAAGTTGAGCTGCTGGGTGGCGAGCGCGAGACCACCGACGATCAGGATCACGCCCGAGATCGAGAAGAACCACCGGCTCGCGCCCATGAAGTCGAAGTGCCACTGTTTCCCCTCTCCGCTGGCGCCGAGGAAGCTGCGCGAGCGCAGCATCGGCGAGCGGCTCATGTTGCCGAGCAGGGCCTGGGTGAAGACGACGGCGGTCAGCAGCGAGACGATCGTGCCGACGCCGAGGGTGAAGGCGAACCCCTTGACCCCCGCGGTCGCCAGCACGAAGAGGATGAACGCCGTCAGCAAGGTGATGACGTTGGCGTCGATGATCGTGCTGATGCCGTGTTTGTAGCCAGCGCTGATCGCGCTCGACATCGAGCGTCCCGCCCTCACCTCCTCCTTTATTCGCTCGAAGATGACGATGTTCGAGTCGGCGGCGACGCCGATCGTCAGCACCAACCCCGCGATGCCCGGCAGGGTCAGGGTGATCGGGATCAGGTTGATCAGGGCGAAGAAGATCACCCCGTAGGCACCGAGCGCGATCGAGGCGATCAGGCCGAGGAAGCGGTAGTAGATGAGCAGGAAGAGGATCGCGAGGATCAGGCCGACGAGCCCGGCCTTGACTCCCTGGTCGAGGGCTTCGCTGCCGAGGGTCGCCGAGACCTGCGTCTGGCTGATCAGTTTGAGGTTGATCGGGAGGGCGCCGATCTGCAGCGTCGTCGCCAGGTCCTGCGCCTCCTGGAGATCGTTGAAGCCGCCCGAGATCTGTGCCCCGCCGCGGCCGTCGATCCCGTCGGGGTTTTCGGCGAAGTTGATGATCGGCCGCGTTTTGACTTCGTTTTCGAGGATCACCGCGAAGTGGTGGGAGAGCTGTTCGGCTTCTTCGCCGCCGACCGGCCCGATTGCCGAGGCCTGCCCCCGCTGGGCGATCCTCCGGGTCACTTCCTGGAAGGCCTCCTGCCCCTTGTCGGTGAAGCCGAACTGGACGAGGGGTTCGTTGTTCGGACCGTAGGCCTGTTCGGGATCGGTGATGTCGTTGCCGCTCAGCGCCGGTTCGTCTTTGAGCGCGTACCAACCCGGGTCAACGGTCGTGTCCTGCTCGCCTTCTTTGTTGGTCGGATATTCGGAGACGAGGATCGTCCCGGGCGGAATCTCGACGACGATCCCGTCTTTCGGCAGTTTTTTGCCGGTCGGGCTGATGTAGAGGTCTTTTTTCGCCAGCTCGGGCCCGGCGATCGGCTCGTCCGGTTTGACTTTGTCGAAGAGGTAGTAGCGGGGCCGAGCGACCGAGCAGTTCTCGCAGTTCTCGACCGGATCCTGTTCGGCGGCGAGCTGCGCCGCTTCATAGGCGGTCGGGTAGGCGCCCGCAAAGATCAGCTGTTTGCTCAGTTCTTTGGTGACGTTGCGGCCGGCTTCTTCCCAGCGTTTTTCCGATGCTTTCAGCGGACCCGGCGGCGGTTCCAGCCCGGGGTTGCCGCCGATCAATTTCTCGGGGCCGAGCAGGTTCGCCTGCCAGTCGTAGTAGTAGAGCTGAGCGGTCGAGCCCACCTGTTCCTCCGCCCGCCTGGCGTCGGTAACTCCCGGCAGGCTGACGGTGATTTCGTCGGTTCCCAGCCTCGCCACCTCCGGCTCGGAGACACCGAGCTCGTTGATCCGCCGTTCGATGATCGAGATCGAATCGTCGATGTCTTCGCCGCTGACCTCCGTCGTCGTCCCGGTCGGCTGGCCCTTGTAGACCAGTTCCAGCCCGCCCTGCAGATCGAGTCCGAGCTTCGTCTCCTTGTTGGCGATGACGAGCCCGGAGACCAGGACCAGGAGAAGGACGAAGACCAGGACGAAGAGGTGGCGGCGTCGATTCCCCATTGCTCAGCCCTCCGGGGTGAGGACGAGGAGTAGCCCGCCGTCGTCGTCGTAGGCGGGAAAGACGTCGGCAACCGCCTTCGCCGGCAGATCGCCCTCGGCATTTACCGAGACCCGCTTGCCGAGCGAGCGGACTCCCCACTCCAGCGAGGTCTCGATCGGATCGCTGGAGCCGTCGCCATCGGTGTCGGCCTCTTTGCCGCCGTCACCGCCGTCGATCCAGTCCAATCCCAGGACCTCGCGCACCGGGCGACCGATCACGTCCTCGTCGGTCAAACCGGTCAGCTCGAAGCTGCCTTTTCCGGCGTCGATCACGCGTTCCTGCTTGTCGCAAACGAAAAAGGCTGCATTAGGCGCCGGATAATAATCGTCGAGTAATTCGAATACAAAGCCGAAGCCGCATTTCGAGCAGCCCTTCGGACGGGTGCTGAACCCAGCGGTCCGCTCCCCGCTCACCTCCCGGTGTCCGCAATTCGGACAGATGAAAAACGGCATATTCGACAGGCTAGCTGGCGCGCCTTAAAAGAGGCTGGCTGCACCCTCCGGCGCCGCCAGGCCGAGATGGTCGTAGGCGCGCTGGGTCAGGACCCGGCCGCGTGGGGTCCGCTTCAAAAGGCCCTGTTGGAGCAGATAGGGCTCGAGCACGTCCTCGATCGTGTCCTGCTCCTCGCCGATCGCGATCGCCAGGGTCGAGAGCCCGACCGGGCCGCCGCCGAACTTGGTCGCGATCGTGTCGAGCAGGGCGCGGTCGCTGCGATCGAGGCCGCCGGCGTCGACCTCGAGCATCTTCAGGGCCGCCGCGGCGACGTCGCCGCCGATCCGCCCGCTCCCCTTCACCTGGGCGAAATCCCGGACCCGCTTCAGCAGGCGGTTCGCCACCCGTGGGGTTCCACGCGAACGGGAGGCGATCGTCTCCGCCCCATCGACATCGATCTCGACCCCGAGGATTCCGGCCGAGCGCTCGACGATCAGGGCCAGGTGCTCGGGTGCGTAGTACTCGAGCCGGTGGGAAACCCCGAAGCGATCCCGCAGCGGCGTCGTCAGCAGCCCGGCGCGGGTGGTCGCACCGACCAGGGTGAAGGGCGGCAGCGGCAGCGTCACAGTCCTCGCTCCGGCCCCCTGCCCCAGCACCACCGGCAGCTCCCCGTCCTCCATCGCCGGATACAGCGTCTCCTCAACCGCCCGCCCCAGGCGGTGAATCTCATCGATGAAGAAGACGCTGCCCGGCTCCAACGAGGTCAGGAAGGAGGCGACGTCGGCCTTGCGCTCGAGCGCCGGTCCGGCCGTCTGCACCATCGGCACCCTCAGCTCGGAGGCGACGATGTGGGCAAGCGAGGTCTTGCCGAGGCCGGGCGGTCCGGCGAGGAGGACGTGGTCGAGCGGCTCGCCGCGACGCTGGGCGGCCTCGATGAAGATCGAAAGCTGGTCGGTCACCTGCTGCTGGTTGACGAAATCCTCGAGGGTCGGCGGGCGGAGCGAGCGGTCGAGGTCCTCGTCAGGCACCTCGGCCCGCGCGTCGTGGACCTTCACCTCCGCATCCACGGGCACCGGCTCGCCGTCAACGCCGGGGGTCCGAATCCGGTTGCCGCCTATGTCCGGCGGTTCGTTCACGCGGCGTTCCTGGAGGTTCCGGCCTTGCGCAGCGCCGCCGCGACCAGGTCCTGGGGCTCGTCACCGTCAACGCCGTCCAGCAGCTGCTCGGCTTCCAGCGGGGCGTAACCGAGGTTGACGAGGCCGTCGCGGGCGAGGGCGCGGGCGTCGCCGCCCTCGGCGACCGCGGCTGCGACTTCCTCCTCGAGGGCTCCGGCCACTTTCTCCCGCAGCTCGACGATGATCCGTTCGGCGGTCCGCTTGCCGATCCCCGGGACCGCCTGGAAGCGTTTCGCGTCGCCGGCGGCGATCGCCCGCAGGAGGTCCCGCGCGGTTCCGCCGGAGAGCGTCGCGATCGCCACCTTGGGGCCGACGCCACTGACGGTGACCAGGAGCAGGAAGAGATCGCGCTCCTCCTCGGAGGAGAAGCCGTAGAGGGAGAGCGAGTCCTCGCGGGCGACCAGCTCGGCGTGCAGGAAGGCGTCACGCCCGGTGGCGGGAACCCCTTTCAGGGTCTCCGAGGAAACGGTCAGCCGGTAGCCGACACCGCCGGCGTCGATCACGACGTGATCGGGTCGCCGCACCATCACCTCTCCCCGGACCGCGGCGATCATCCAGCGATCCGCTGTCCCTGCAGCGTGCCCGTCGCTCCCTGCGCTTCGGCAACCGCGCTGCGGTGTCCGCTGCTGCCGCCGTGGCAGATCGCAACCGCGAGCGCATCGGCAGCGTGGTCCGGCGTCGGCGGCTCCGGCAGGCCCAGCAGGGTCCCCACCATCCGCTGCACCTGGCGCTTGCCGGCGCCGCCGGAGCCGCAGACGGCCATCTTGATCGCCTGCGGCGTGTAGCTGAAGCAGCCCACGCCGTGCTCTGCGGCTGCGAGCATCGTCACCCCGATCGCCTGCCCGACGGCCATCGCCGAGCGAACGTTCTTGCCGAAGTAGACCTCCTCGATCGCCAGCGCCTTCGGCTCGTGCCAGGCGATCAGCTCCGCCAGGGATCGGTGGATCCGCTGCAATCGCTGCTCCATCGGCAGGTCCGGCGTCGTCTCAACCACGCCGCCGTCGAGGGCGACCATGTGGTTTCCCTCGACGCGGACGATGCCAAAGCCGAGATTCGCCGCTCCTGGATCGATTCCCATCACCACCTGCATGGGAACTGATTCTCGGACCCCCGTCGGATGCCTTCCTCAGGCTGCGAGCTTCTCCAGGACCTCGGCGGGGATGTCGAAGTTGGCGTAGACCTCGTCAACGTCGTCCTGGTCGTCGAGCGCCTCGAGCAGCTTCAGGACCCGTTCGGCGTCGTGCCCTTTGAGCTCGACGGTGCTTTTCGGCTCCGTCACCAGGCCGGCGGACTCGAACTCGATGCCTTCGCCCTCCAGCGCCTCGCGGACCGCGGTCAGGTCATGGAGATCGCAGATCACCCGCAGCTTGCCCTCGTCCTCGCGGACGTCCTCGGCGCCGGCATCGATCGCGCCGATCAGATCGTCCTCGCCGTAGCGGCCGCCATCGAGGACGATCGCGCCCTTTTTCTCGAAGATCCAGGCGACGGAGCCGGGCTCTCCGAGGTTGCCACCGTGTTTGGAGAAGGCGTGCCTGATCTCGGCGCTGGCGCGGTTGCGGTTGTCGGTCAGCGCCTCGACCAGGACGGCGACGCCGGCCGGCCCGTAGCCCTCGTAGAGGATCCGTTCGATCGCGGCGCCATCGGACCCCGCCCCCGTACCGACGTCGATCGCCTTCTGGATTTTGTCCTTCGGCATCGAGGCTTCTTTGGCCTTCTGGACCGCGGTGGCCAGGGTCGGGTTGCCGCTGGGGTCGCCGCCGCCGTCGCGGGCCGCGACGGTGATCGCCCGCGCCAGCTTGCTGAAGAGCTTGCCGCGTTTCGCATCGGCTGCGCCCTTCTTGTGTTTGATCGAGTGCCACTTGGAATGCCCGGACATCGCCTGCCATTCTATGAGTCGTTCGATGGCTATGAAGGAAAGAACCAGCAGAGTCGGTCGCGGGATCGCCGCCGGCCTCGTCTTCGTCGCCATGCTGCTCGCTGCCTTCTCGCTCTGGACGGCGATCCCGCTGAGCTGGGTCTACATCGCCTCAAAGCTCTCTGAGACCCAGTTTCCGAGCGGCGGGCCCTACGCGGTGGTGGCGGTTGGCATCTTCAGTTCGATCATGGTCGTCGCCTGGCTGATCGGCCGCCTCAACAACCTCTATATCCGCATCACCGGGACCAACCGGTTGGGCCCGATCCGTCCCAACTGGCTGAAAAGCATGCGCGACACGGGACCGGTATCGAACTCGGTCACGGTGGTCGAGGCGGTGCTGATGGCCTCGGTGATGCTGGCCGGCCTCGCCCTGACGCTCTGGTTCTTCTTCCTCGCCGGCTCGCCGTTGCCAGAGCAGTAGCCCTTCCGTTGCGAAACTTTTACGTTTCGCGCACAACACGTTGCATGTTGTCCTGTAGCTTGGCATCATGGCCGTGATGGCAAGGGAAGCTTGGACCGACAACCGACTCGACGACCTCAACAAGAAGGTGGACGAGGGCTTCAAGGAGATGCGGGAGGAATTCCGTGCGATGCGAGCGGAAACGAAAGGCGAGCTTCAGGCGATTCGAGCTGAAATCGGTGCGCTCAATCGCACCGTCGCGCAGCTTGCCTATGGGTTGATTGGGGCGTTGCTCGTCGGCTTTTTAGGCACGATCGTCGCAATCGTCACTCAGATCTAACGACCTCAGACGACGAACTTGCCGTCTTCCTGCATCACCACGCCGTCGACTTCGAGCTTGCCGCCGAGGCGGAGGTCGCAGACGAGGTCGGTGTGGACGGCGGACTCGTTCTCGCCGCCCGACTCCGGGTAGCTGCTGCCGACCGCCATGTGGACGGTCCCACCGATCTTCTCGTCGAGCAGGACCTCGCGGGTGCCTTTGGCGATCCCGTAGTTGGTGCCGATCCCGAGCTCGCCGAGAGTGCGCGCCCCCTCGTCGGTGTCGAGCAGCTTCAGCAGGTACTCCTCCCCGCGCTCGGCGCTGGCATCGACGACCTTCCCAGCCTCGAAGCGCAGCCGCACCCCGGAGACCTCGCGGCCGCCGATCACCGCCGGCAGGTGGAAGCTGACCTCGCCCTCGACCGAGTCCTCGACCGGGCCGGTGAAGAACTCGCCGTCGGGCATGTTGTTGTCCCCGACGCAGGGGATGAACCTGCGGCCGGCGATGCCCAGCCGGATGTCGGTGCCCGGAGCCGTCACCCGCACCTCCTCGTGGCCCTCAATCCACTCGGCGAGCCGGGTCGTCTCCTCGGAAGCGCGCTTCCAGGCGGTCAGCGGCTCGGGGTCGCTCGCCAGGCAGGCGCCGTAGTAGAAGTCTTCGTAGTCGGCGAGGCTCATCTCCGCCTCGGAGGCATAGGCGCTGGTCGGGTAGAGCGTGTAGCACCAGCGGAAATCGCCTTCGGCGCTGCGCTTCATCGCCCGCGTCATCAGGTCGCCGGTGGCCGACTGGCGCAGGGTCTGGCGCTCCGGCGGCACCCCCGACAGCTCCCGCGTGTTGGTGCTCGCCCCGATCGCGATCCGCACATCGACGTGGTCAACCATCCATTCCGCGAACGGCGAGATCCATTCCAGCTGCTTGTCGGAAGCGTGCTTGAAGTAGGCGGCGATCTGACCCTCCAGCGCCACGTTCAAGACCGGATGCCCGCCCGCCTGCAGCACCTCCTCGTAGACGGCGAGCAGCAGCGGTGCCGCGGCGCTCTCGCCGTCGATCGCCACCACGTCGTCCTCTTTCACCTGGGTCGAGTAGCCGACCAGGATCTTCGCCAGGTTCTGAACTCTCGGATCGCCGCCGCTCACGATTGTGTCGCCTCCTCCCCCGCCCGCTCGCGGGCGGCCGTGGTCATTGCCATGAAGATCGCGTGGAAGCGCGGGTCGTCGGTCAGCTCGGGGTGAAAGGCGCAGGCAAGCACGTTGCCTTCCCTGATCGCCACCGGGTGCTCCCCGTAGGAAGCGAGCACCTCGACGCCTGGGCCTCGGCGCTCGACCCAGGGGGCGCGGATGAAGACGGCGCGCAGCGGCTCGTCCCCGACACCCTCGACCTCGAGATCGGCCTCGAAGCTCTGCAGCTGACGCCCGAACGCGTTCCGCTTCGCGGTGGCGTCGATGAAGCCGAGGTGCTCGGCGTCGCAGACGATCAGGCCGGCGCAGGTCCCGAGGATCGGCCGGCCGGCTTCGTGATGGGCCCGCAAGGCGGGCTCCAGCTCGGCGGCATCGATGCCCTTGCCGATCGTCGTGCTCTCCCCGCCGGGGATGACGAGGGCGTCCAGCCCCTCCATGTCCGCCGGCGTCCGCACCTCGCGCGGTTCGGCGCCAAGCTGGCCCAGGGTCTCTGCGTGGGCCTCGAAATCGCCCTGAAGCGCGAGGACGCCGACCACGAGGGTCCTGGCGGCCCCGGGGTCGGCCACCTACGCTCCGCGGTTTTGCAGCAGGGCGTCCTCGGCGGCGAGGCCGGCGATCTCGAGACCCGGCATTGCCTCACCGAGACCGATCGAAGCAGCACTGACCCGCTCGGGATCGTTGTGGTGCGTGGTCGCCTCGACGATCGCCCGCGCCATCCGCTCGGGGTCGGAGCTCTTGAAGATGCCGGAGCCGACGAAGTTGCCCTCGGCTCCCAGCTGCATCATCAGCGCCGCGTCGGCGGGCGTGGCGATACCGCCGGCGCAGAAGAGCGGCACCGGCAGCCGGCCAGCACGAGCGACCTCCTGGACCACTTCCAGCGGCGCCTGGTGTTCTTTTGCCGCTGAAGAGAGCTCCTCCGGCCGCATCTGAGCGAGCTGCTTGATCCCGGAAGTGATCTCGCGCATGTGGCGGACCGCCTCGACCACGTTGCCGGTGCCGGCCTCGCCCTTGGAGCGGATCATCGCCGCCCCCTCGCCGATCCGCCGCAGCGCCTCGCCGAGGTTGGTGGCCCCACAGACGAAGGGAACCTCGAAGGCCAGCTTGTCGATGTGGTTCTGCTCGTCGGCGGGGGTCAGCACCTCCGACTCGTCGATGTAGTCGACCTCCAGCGCCTGCAGCACCTGGGCCTCGGCGAAGTGACCGATCCGCGCCTTCGCCATCACCGGGATCGAGACCGCCTCCTGGATCCCCTTGATCATCGCCGGGTCCGACATCCGGGCGACGCCGCCGTCGCGGCGGATGTCGGCCGGAACCCGCTCCAGAGCCATCACCGCGCAGGCACCGGCGTCCTCGGCGATCTTCGCCTCCTCGGGCGTGACCACGTCCATGATCACCCCGCCTTTCAACATCTCGGCAAGGCCCGTCTTCAGTCGAAACGTCGCGCGCTCAGTCATGAATGTTCATCTTACGTTGACAGAACGTCCGCCTACTTCAGCTGGCCCGGCCCCGTCTCCACGGTCTTCAGCTGACGACCGAGGTGAGGGTCGTAAGCGAGCCTCCCGCGGGTGGCGACGATAAGCCGTTTCCGCCACCGGGCGGAAAGGGATTGTCGGAGACAAGACCCGCGGGCCGACCCCTTCGTCCCTTGCTGAAAAATTCCCTACTTCAGTTTGTACGCGCGGATGCGGTCTTTGTGGGCGGCTTCGTCGCGGGCGTAGAGGCCGTGGGCCAAACCCTGGACGAGAGCCATCAGCGCCGTGTGGCTGCGGGTGAAGCTGGGGCTGTTGGAGGAGAAGTAGAGGGTCAGCTCGGCGTGCTCGCCGACCTCCGACATCGTCGCGTCGGAAATCGCCAGGGTGCGGGCGCCGCGATGGAGGGCGAGCTTCATCGCCCGCAGCAGCAGCGGGTGGGCGCGACCGGCGGAGAGGGTGATGACGAGCGTGTTCTCGTCGATCCGGCCCAGTCGCTGCAGGGACTCGCCGCCGGTGCTGGCGACGATCTCGGCGCGGATGTCCAGCAGGCTGAGAGTGTGGCGCAGGTAGCTGGCGAAGAAAGCCATCTGGTCGACGCCGACGATGACGATCCGCTGCGCTTCGGCCAGCGCCGCGACCGAGGCGTTGACCTGGTCGGAGGTCAGCTTGCGAGCGGTTTCCTCGAGGTTCGCGTAGTCGGCGCTGAGGGATCCCTCCAGCTCGGAGTGGTCGAAGGAGAAGAGCGCCCCGCCGGCGGTGGCACTGGCGGCGATCGTCGTCCGGTACTCCTCGATCGCCGCCTGCTGCAGCTCGGGGTACCCCTCGAAGCCGAGGGCCTGGGAGAAGCGCACCACCGTCGAGGACGAGGTGCTCGCTCTCCGGGCCAGCTCCTCGGCGGTGAGGAAGGCTGCCTCGTCGAGGTGATCGACGATGTAGCGGGCGACATCCTTCTGGGAGCGCGAGAACTCTTCGAAACGCTCCTGGATGTAGTCGGAAAGGCTCTTGAGCTGTGGGGACTTCGTCGCGGTCTTGGTCACGGCGGTCCATTTCGCCGAAGCTGACGCTTTCCCTTCCAGCTTCTGGTTGGATTGTTCGGGCGATGACCCTCGAGAGCGCCCTGCGCCTCACCAACCGCAACATGATCGTCTTCGATCTTTTGCTCGGCAGCGCCGCGATCGCGGCGCCGGCGGCAACCCTGAAGGTGCTCGGACACGACGAGCCCTCCCCCGACGCCAAGCACCTGTTCCGGCGCTGCGGTCCGATCTGGCTCACCTTCGCCGCCGCCCACCTGGTCGCCGAGCGGCGCGGGTCGGCCGCCGACTGGCAGTCGCTTGCCTGGCTGCGGGGAACCGAGATCGCCACCGACGCCCTCTGGTCCGCCTCGCCGGCGGTGAGCCGACCAGGCGCGAAGCTCGGCCTGCAGCTGGCCGGGGTCGCGAACGTGGCGATGGCCGCCGGCTTCGCCTGGCTGTCGAGGCGCTGACGTGTCCCAGTTCGAGGGCCTGCCGAGCATGCGCTGGAGCCTCACCGGGCTCAACGAAGAGGGAGACGAGACCTGGCTGATCCGGGGCATCTCCCGCAAGCTCTACCGCTGCCCCGGCTGCCACGGCGACGTTCCGGTCGGCGAGGAGCACACGATCGTGCAGTACGTGCGTCGGCTCGGGGGAACCGATCACCACCACTGGCACCGGCGCTGTGCGGAAGAGATCCTGATCCCCGAGCTGGGGAACTTGAAGCGCGTCCCGGCCTCCGAATCGAGCCAGTCGAAGCTCGAAGCGCGCGGGCGGCACAAAGCCGGTCGACGCCGCCGGCCGTGAGCTTCCTCCGCCGGCTGAGCTCCACCTACGCGCGGATCTGGCGCACCTACCGCGCTTGGGCGCCCTCGCTGCTGCTGCTGGCGGTGATCGTCTTCCTCCCGCTCGGCCTGCTCAACGCGCTGACGATGGACATCGAGCTCGACTCGCTCGACTTCACCAGCGGGATCAAACTCGCGGCCTTCGTCCTCGCGGTCGGGGCCGTCACCGCCACCGGTTTGATCGGCGAGGTCTTCTTCAGCGGCGCGATCGCGATCTCCCTCACCCACCCTCGCGGCGAGGGCCCGCCGCCGCTGCGGGAGATCGCCCACCGCCTCAACTACGGTCGCCTGATCGCGGTCGACCTGATCTTCGTCGCGCTGGTCGCGGTGGGGCTTCTCCTGGGGGTGATCCCCGGCGTGCTCGCCTTCGTCTGGCTGGCCCTGGCCGGCCCGGTGATCGAGCTGGAGGAGCAGACGACGCGGGGAGCACTGGCGCGCAGCATGCACCTGGTCAAAGGCAACTTCTGGCTCGTCTTCTGGGTGCTGGTCCCGATCCAGGTCATCGGCGACGGGATCGGCCACCTCCTCGCCGGCCTCGTGCACGACCTCCTCGGCCACACCTTCGTCGCCACCTGGTTGGCCGAGGCCGTGACCGACTTCGCCCTCTCCCCCTTCTTCGCGGTTGCCGCCGTGCTGCTGACGATCGAGCTGATCGGCCGGCGGGACGGAGAAGCACCGCCCCTGCACTCGGCGCCGGTGCCAGCATGATCACCGCCTCAATTTTCTCGGACTTCTGGAATCGGATCTCCGAGCACGAGCTGCAGGGCCTCTACCTGGTCCTGGTCGGATTCCTCCTCTCCTTCGCCTTCATCCGCATGAGCACGCGGTTGATGCGCAGCCCCAGGGTCCCCTGGTGGCCGGGCAGCATCGTCAGCGACAGCGGCGTCCACGTCCACCATCTCGTCTTCGGGATCGTGACGATGATGATCTCCGGTGCCGCCGGTTTCGCCTCCTATGGAGAAAGTCCGTGGCTCGAGATCTGCGCCTTCGCCTTCGGCATCGGTGCCGGGCTGACGATCGACGAGTTCGCGCTCTGGGTCTATCTCGACGACGTCTACTGGGCCGAGCAGGGACGGAGCTCGATCGACGCCACCGTGATCGCCGCCGCCGCGATGATGCTGGCGCTGCTCGGGTTCACCCCGTTCACGATCGAAGAGGGCTCCGTCGGGGCGATCCTCGGCAGCGTCCTCAGCGCCCTGATCGTCTTCGCCCTCGTCACGATCTGTTTCTTCAAGGGCCGGGTGATGCACGGCAGCGTCGGCTTCTTCGTCTTCCCGATCGCCCTCTACGGCGCCTGCCGGCTGGGCAAGCCGGACTCGGCCTGGGCCCGTCGCCGCTATGGCAGGCGGCGACCGAAGAAGCAGGTCCGCTCCGAAGCCCGCTTCCCGCCCGATCGCCGTACCGAGCGCTTCAAGAACGCCTTCCGCGACGTCGTCGGCGGCAAGCCGAGCGAGGGGCTCGCGGCCGCCGGAAAAGAGGCCGTCGCCGCCACCCGCGAGGCGGGTGAAGAAGTCCGCCAGCGGACCGAACGCATCACCCGCCCCGACGAGCGGCAGGACGACTAGGACCGAGGCTGGCTGCAGACGCCGAATCCGATTTGGTCGGAGACCTGCCCCAGCTGTTCGTCGATCGGGGCGCGTGATTCATAGGTCTGCGCGTAGGCGGTGGGGTTCCCTTCCCTCGCCGCGTCGAGGGCGCGTTGGTCCATTCGCGCAATGTCTTTGCGCAGCTGCAGGTATTGGCGGAACTCCTCTTCCTTGCTCTTCGGCGGATTGAGCTGGCTCATCTTGTTGACTTGGCGACGGGAGTTTTCGACGAGCTGTTCGGCGAACTCGACGCTCATCCCGGCTTCGGTTTCTCCGTCGGGAAACTGATCTTTGCTCGCTTCGTAAGCCGACCTCGCCTGCGTGCAGATCCCATCCACCTGCGCGATCAGCGCCGACGTCGATAGCCGCGGCTCCGGCTCCGGATTCGGCTTTTCTTCTTTCGCTTCCGGGGCGGTGGTCGTAGTGATGTCCGTTTCAGCGCTGGTCCCGTCGCCGCCTCCCCCACCCGAGGTAACCAGGGCCACGACGACCACCGCGGCGATCAACGCCAGGAGACCACCGATCAGGACCCGACGTCGACTTTTCGAGCGCTCGGCGGGCTCCTCGGGAAGCCTGCGGGTCTCCCGCGTCGCCGCCGCTCCGGTCGCCACCGTGCGCTCGGGAATCGCCACGGCGCCGCCGCTCAGCGCCGCCACCGCGGCGCGGCCGAGGTCCCCGGCGGAGGGATGGCGATCCTCGGGCGACTTCGACATCGCCCTGATCACGACGTCGTCGAGCCCCATCGGCACCGCCGGGGCGTAGAGGGAAGGCGCCGGCGGCGGGTCGTTGAGGTGAGCGTAGAGTCGGGCGGCCTCGCCTTCCCGCGGGAACGGCACCTCTCCGGTCAGCAGCTTGTAGAGCAGGCAACCGAGCGCGTAGACGTCAACCCTTGCGTCGATCGACTCGCCGGAGATCTGCTCCGGCGCGACGTAGTCGAGAGTGCCGACGAAGCGGCCGGTCTGGGTCAGCCCGGATTGGGTGGCGACGTTGCGGGCGACGCCGAAGTCGGTGATGTAGGCGTGTTCGGAGCCGGGCTCGCCGCTCAGCAGAACGTTGGCCGGCTTGACGTCGCGGTGGACGAGGCCGGCGGCGTGGATCGCATCGAGGCCGCTGCCCACCTGGGCGATCAGCGCCACCGCATCGGCTGGCTCGAGACGGCCCTCGCGAACGAGCCGCCGCCCAAGGTCGGAGCCGGCGACGTAGCGCATCGCGATCCAGGGGACCCCCACCTCTTCGCCGGCCGCGTAGATCGGAACCACGTTCGGGTGCTCGATCGAAGCGGCGATTCGCGACTCCTCGGCGAAGCGCTGGGAGAAGACCTCGTCGGCGGCCGCCTCCGGGGCGATCAGCTTCAGTGCCACCCGCCGCTGCAGCCCGGGCTCCAGCGCCAGATAGAGGATCCCCATGCCCCCGCGCCCGAGGCGGCTCTCGATCCGGTAGCCGGCGAACTCGTCGCCGTCGTCAAGCTCGGTCCAGCCTTTGGACTCAGCCATCGCCCAACCCTAGAGAGGAGGCGACTGCCTAGACTCGTCCCTAGAGCATGCGCCGCCGCCTCCTCGCCATCCCGCTCCTGGTCGCACTCCTCTCGCTCGGCGGCGGGACGATCTCCAGGGCCGAGGTCGAGCAGGTGGAAAACCTGCGGGTCAACTTCGACGCCGACTTCGCGCCCAACGTCGCTGCCCCGCGAACAGGCGGCCCCGGTCACGGTCGAGCATCGAGGGGAAGATCGCGACCACCGACGGCAGCCACCCGCCGGCGCTGCGCTGGCTCGAAATCTCAGCTCCATCGCAGCGGTCAGCTGGACGGCAGCGGGCCTACCGACCTGTCTCGCCCCGACGCTGCAATCGACCAGCACCGCGACCGCGCTCGCCCGTTGCCGAGCGAGCTCTCGTCGGCCGCGGCAGTTTTCAGGCCGACGTCAAGCTCGGCAGGGAGATCCCCGCCGTCGGGAAGATCCTCGCCTTCAACAGCCGCAGCGGGGGTAAGCGCTCGCTGCTCCTCCACCTCTTCGCCGACGTCCCGGTCCGCTTCACGATGATCGTGCCGCTGGCGATCGGGCGCCGGCAGGAAGGGCAGTTCGGCACCGTCCTGCGCGCCAAGATCCCCCGCATCGGCGGCGGGCTCGGCTCGATCACCCAGATCCAGACTGACGATCGGGCGCCGGTACCGCTTTCGCGGCGAGCGCCACAGCTACGCCTCCGCCGCCTGCGGCGCTCCACCTGCCCTCCAGGGGGCGGTCTTCCCCTTCGCCCGGGCGAGCTTCCGCTTCGAAGCCCACCGGGAGATCCGCACGACGCTGATCCGCAGCTGCCAGGTCCGTTAGCTGCTCATAGAGCCAAGCCCGCCGACGCCGCCCTCGTCCCAGCCGAGATGGTGGGCGAGCTCGTGTCGCAGCGTCTGCTCGACCTGGCGCGCCAGCAGCCCGTGGTCGTGGCCGAAATCGCGTTCCAGAGTGTCACGGTAGATGACGATTCGGTCCTCGTAGCGTTCAGCCGCAACGCCGTCGCCGAAGTACTCGCCGTAAGCGTGGCGTTCGAAGCCGAGATCGGAGATCACCACCGCCACCTGCTCCAGCAGGCGCTGGAATTCATCCGGGAGTGCATCGATCGCATCGGCGACGAGGCTTTCGAAGTTATCCGCCGGGGTCTGATTCACTGCCGCACCACGTTAACCAGCAACAGATCTGGAGCATGCACATGAGAGACGATCAGCCCGTCGCCAAAAGCAGGTTGCGCACCGTCGCCTCGCTCTTCGCCGTAGTCGCGATCGCCGCCGCCGGCCTCGTCTGGTCCGGCTGCGGCGACGGGGGCGATGACACCGGCACCGTCCGCGAGCAGGCGGAGAAGCAGGTCGAAGAAGGCGCCAAGAAGGCCGAAGAAGCGGTTGAAGAAGGGGTCGAAAAGACCAAGAAGGGCCTCGAAGAAGCTAAAGAACAAGTCGAACAGGGCGCCAACGGCAAGACCTCGAAGAAGTTCGACAAGGCCCGCAAGGAAGCCGAAGAAGGTCTCGAAGAAGGCAAGGCCAAGGCCGAAAAGGGCCTCGAAGAAGCCAAGGAACAGGCGGACAAGTACCTGCCCTAAATCGTTTCGGCATCTGCGAGCCAACGCTCGCAGATGCCGGCGATGTGGCGGGTGTCGGTACCGCAGCAACCGCCGAGGACCCTCACCCCGGGCAGCGTCCTCTTCAGTCTCAGGTATTCCTCCGCCAGCTCGCGCGGGTTCCCCGGGTCGAGCTCGGCGGCTTCGTCCAGCTCCTGATGACTCCTTCGGGAGGCGTTGGCGCGGACGCCGCCGATCCGCCGCTTCCAGCCCCCCTCCGCCTCGAGCACCGCGGCGAAGTGGCTGGGGTGGGCGCAGTTGATCATGAAGTAGGCGACCGAGGCACCGGTCTCTGCGTTGACCCGCTCGATCGCCTCCCCCAGCTGCTCCCCGCTCGGCAGCCTGCCGTCGGTCTCCAGGGTGAAAGAGATCACCGCCGGCACGGCCGCCGAGCTGGCCGCCCGCGCGATCCCGATCCCCTCCTCGGCGTAGGCCAGCGTGTAGACGGCGACCATGTCGACGCCCGCCGCAGCGAAGGTCTCGATCTGGGGAGCGTGGTAGCGCTCGGCCTGCCCGGCGTCCATCAGCTCCTCCGGCGCGTAGGCGTCCCCGCGCGGGCCGAGCGTGCCGCAGACGGCGATCGGGGTGGTCGGGGCTTCCTCTCGATCCCGGATCTCGCGCATCAGCTCGACCGCGCGGCGATTCACGTCCACCAGCTGCACCGGGGAGTAGCCGAGCTTCTCCCCCCAGTCCGAGCTGGCGCGCCAGGTCGGCGTATCGAGCGTGAACCCGACCTCGTTCCGCCGCGCGATCCGGAGGTACCCCAGGTAGTAGTCGCGCAGCGCCTCGATGCCCTCGGGACTGTCGAGCAGGGTGAAGGAAGCGAACTCCGGGAGGTCGAGGCCGCGCTCGAAGATCATCGTCGTCTCGAGACCGCCGTCACCGAGATACAGGCGCGTCCCGTCCGGCAGCCGGGCGGCGGTCATGCCGTCTCCTGGAACTCGCTGCTGGTGGCTTCGATGCTCTCGCCGAGGATCTCCACAGACCGGGCCATCATCTCGTCGGAGATCGTGAAGGGGGGAGCGAGGCAGAGAATGTCGTCGAGCAGAGCGCGGGTCAGCAGGCCGCGATCCCTCGCCTCCGCGGCGGCCCGGCGACCCCGCTCGGCCTCGACCGGCCAGCGCTGACGGCTCTCCTTGTCGCGGACCAGCTCGACGCCGACCATCAATCCCGCCTGCCGGACCTCGCCAACTTCCGGATGCCCGCGCAGGGGCGCGATCTGGGTCGCCAGGGTCTCACTGGCCTCGCGGACCCGTGCCAGCAACCCCTCCCGCTCAATCGCCTCGATGTTCGCCAGCGCGACCGCGCAGGCGACCGGGTGGCCGGAATGGGTGAAGCCGTGCATGAGGTAGCCGGGGTGGCGGCTGGGATCGCGCATCTCGTCCCAGAGAGCGTCGCTGACGACCACCCCGCCGAGCGGGACGTAGCCGCTGGTCACCCCCTTGGCGAAGGTGATCAGGTCCGGCGAAATCCCCTCGTGATTGCACCCGAACCAAGCTCCGGTTCGCCCAAAGCCGGTGATCACCTCGTCGGCGATCAGCAACACCTCGTAGCGGTCGCAGACATCCCGCAGGCGCCGCAGGTATCCCGGTGGCGGCACGATCACCCCGCCCGAGCCGAACACGGGCTCGACGATCAGGGCCGCGATCCGTTCCACTCCCAGCTCCTCGATCCTCGCTTCCAGGGCCTTGCCGGTGCAGACGGGACAAACCCAGGGATCGCAGGGGACGCCCGCCGCACAGCGGTAGGTGTAGGGCGCCGGCACCTCGGCGATGTCCGGCGCCGGGATTCCGAAGTCAGCGTGGTAGGGGTCGAGGCGGGTCGTGGTGGTCGTTCTCCCCGTCAATCCGTGGTAGCCCCGATCGTGAGCCAGGATGATCGACCTCTGGGGTTCGCCACGGCGAACCCAGTGCCGTCGCGCCAGCTTGATCGCGGTCTCGTTTGCCTCGCTGCCGCCGCTGGCAAAGAACACTCCACTGAGACCCGAGGGTGCGAGAGCAGCGATCCGTTCCGCCAATTCGATTGCCGGCAAGGAAGACACACCTCCAAAGGTGGCGGCATAAGGCAACTGGCGCAGCTGCGTCTCGGCAGCGTCGATCAAGTCCTGCCTGCCGTGACCGAGATTCACCGTCCACAGTCCCGACAGGCCGTCGATCAACCGTTCCCCGTCGACCGTTACCAACTCACACCCTTCACCGCGCGCGATTACCAGCGGGCCCGTCTCGGCCAGCTGGGAATGGTCAGTCAAGGGATGGATCAGATGAGCCAGATCCCCTGCACGATGATCCGGTACGGACACTTGGCCGTACACAATATTGAAGGCTGGACAGGCTGTCTATGCCTGTTCGGGTGCCGACTTTCGCCCCAAAGGACTCCGCGGCGCCTCATCCGGCGACACCGAGCAGATCGAATACCAGTGCAGCAGGGCGAGCTGACGGGCAGCCCAGTCGATCTCCTCCTGGGTTGCCGAGACGTCAAAGGTGGAGAGAATCGTCTCGATCATGTTGTAAGCGGCGCGAACGCCGAATTCGAGATCGATGTCCTCGCGGATCAAGCCGGCCTCTTCGTCGGCGGCATGGACGGCCATGATCCAGCCGAGCATGGCTTCATCAGCGGCTTTGTTGGCCTCCTCCCACCCGGAACCGCGAAGGTTGCGGGCGACGGCGACGATCGGCCGCAGGTCGGCGTTCTTGACCCTCCAGCCCAAAGCCTCGCGCACCATCTCCTGAATCAACTCATAGGAAGTCTGGCCGGAGCGGGCGCTTTCCCGCAGCCGCTGCGCGATCCGGGCGTACCCGGTCATGTAGTCGCTGATGATCGCGGCGAGAATGTCCTGCTTGTCGTCGAAGTTGTTATAAACGGTTGCCCTGGCCACCTGCGCCGCCCGCGCGATATCGCCCATCGAAGTCTCCGAAAACCCCCGCCGGGCGAACAATTTCCGGCTTGCCTCGAGGATCTTGGTCCTCGCGCGCGGCTCTCCACGCCGTGGCCGCGTCAACTGGTACCTCCACGAAGGCGATTGGCAGGGCCCATCACACAGGCGAGACTATCCAATGGATATGGGATGACCATTCCTAATGGATTTCTTCGGGGAGCTCGTACCAGCGCTTGCGTTCGCCGATCCGCGCTCGCAGCTTCCACGCTCTGCTCTTGGAAACGCTGTCCAACTCCGCCCGAAGGCGGCGCAACCGATCGGCCACGCGCTCCTTCGCCTCGAAGGCCGGAAGGCCAAGGGCAAACTGTTCGGTGTTCTCCGCGATCATCCCCAGCGTTCGCCATAGCCCCCAGTCCGATCCGGTCAAAGCAGCGATGTACGGAAGATTGATTCCGCTGTCATCTGCGGTGAGGTCATGGTCGGCGAAGATGGCACAGAGGTCCAGATAGTCCTTTTCGTTGGTTTCGACGACTTGGAGCTTCAACACCGTCAGGTCGGCCAGGGAAAGGGTCAGCGGCACGGCCTGCAGGCGGTTGCGGAGGTCGATCCGGTGACAGAGGTTCGCCTCGTCGATGAAGACGTCGACCTGCCGCTGACTCTCCTCATCCCGGAAGCAAAGCCGCCGATCCCCATGGAACATGTTGAATTCCCGGTCTGGGACGTAGGAGAGCGCCGTCATCAACCCCACCACTCCGTCCTTTGCGGAGGCGGTGGTGGCCAGGTCGATATCGGCGTATCCTCGTTGTAGCGGCGGCCGGCGGGCGCTGGGACAGAGAACCGCGACGGCAACGCCCCCCAGCAAACGAAGCGGAAGCTGTGACTCGGCGGCAGCCTCGGCGATTCGAGTTCCCTCGGCGATCGGATCCGTGAATGGCGCCAAGCCTGCCTCGGGCCCTACTCCGGCGGAATCTCTGCCGCGAGCTTGTCGACGTCGACGCCCTGACGCCGGCGCGCCCCTCGAGCCACGAAGAAGGTGACGAAAGCGGCACCGAGGATGATCGCGCAGTCACGGAAGAAGTGGCCCTTGTCTTCGATTCCCAGCGCCGGATACCGCATGTACACGAAGAAAAGCCCGACCAGCAGGACCACGCTGAACGCCCCGGCGAGAGCCACGACCGGGATCCCGAAGATCTGCTGCGTGGTCGCCGAAGCTCGCCAGGCGTCAGGCTTCAGGTAGGGCAGCAGCACGGCGGCGATCGAGAGCAGGATCATCGTCACCAGCTGCAGCAGGACCGCCTCGAAGAGGAATTTGTTGAAGCCTTCCTGGTTGGTCACGGCCCACCAGAGGGTGGCGATGCCGAGCACGACCACGAGCCCGATGGCGTAATTGGGAGCGTGCGTCCGGGCCGATACCCGGCCGAAGCGCGCCGGTAGCAGCCCGTCGAGCGCCCAGGCCAGGATCGAGCGGACCGCAATCGTGATGTTGGGGATCATCAGCAGCGGATAAGCAACGGCAAAGGTGATGCAGATCCACCAGGCGAGCAGCGTGCTGCTACCGGCGATCGAGGCCAGAAACGTGTAATAGGGGGGCGCGGCGAAGGGATAGGCTTCGGATGCGTTCCCGCTGAGCGTGTTGATCGCAATCAGGAAGTCGCTGCCGAATTTCCAGAAGAAGACGGCTACGAAGAGCAGAGCGAGGCCGATGTGGACGACGCTGGCCAGGCTCATGATCTTCACCTGGGTCATGTCTTTCGCCCGCCGCACCTCGCCGGAGATGTAGATCGAAAGCCAGCCATAGATCGAGAGGCCGGCTACGGCCGCCATCGTCGGCCAGGTGTTGTCGAGGCTGAAGGCGGGGGACGAATCGAAGCCTTCTTTGTTCGCGTTGGCGACCACGCTGTTATAGGTGTCGGGTTCACCGGTGATCGAGCCGGCGAACTGGTTGAAGCTGTTGACGAACCCGTCCTGGCTCTTGAACAGGAGGACGAGGAGGACGGTGGCGAGGCCGAGGAACATGATCGCCCAGAGTCCGTTCAGGATCCGGGTCGTCCATCGCCATCCGCCGGCCAGCAGGGCAGCCGACACAAGGATCAGTCCCGAGCCGATACCGAACTGCCACCATTTGTCGGTCGCGAGCTTTTCACCGGCGGTTATCAGCGATTCGTCGCCGCTGAGGAGCCCCACCGCCGTCAATGAGGGGCCGAGGGCGACCTGGACGAAAGCCTGGGCGATGAAGGCGATCACCAGCACCACTCCGGCCACCCAGAAGAAAGACGAGACGACCCCCACCAAGGGGTGTATGACGCGGCTGACGAGGACGTAGTCACCACCGCTGCGGGGAATCGCAGAGGTAAAGAGTCCGTAGCACAGGCAGAGCACGAGGGCGAGCACCAGAGCCATCGCAAACGCGAGCCAGATCGAGCCGCCGGGAAAGAAGGCGATCGGAAAGAAGACCGTGACCGCGAGCAGGATCGCGGTTGGCTGCGTCGCCATGTTGAAGACGAAGGTCGAGAACGGAGACACCTCCCGCACCAGGCCCGTGGCTTTCCGCGCGTAGGTCCCTCGCGGGATGTTTTCAGTCCCCGGCTTCTCTCCCAACCCAGTCACTCCTCTTCCCCTCTCCCCTGCATGTCGGTTCCTACCCCGAGACCAGGTAATGGTTGACCACACGGTCCGCTCCCAGGTGAACCAGGCACCCATCCAGGTGTCCGCTACCGTAATCGGAACCGGGGTTGATTGCCACCGTTTGCCCGATCGTCGTCACACCCTTGCTCTCATGAATGTGACCGTGAAGGCTGAGCAGCGGTTGCGTCTCTTCGATGATCTGCCGAACGGCTGAGCTGCCGGTGGCAACTTCGTGGGGACGCCCCCCCTTCATCACGTAGTTCAGGTCTCGGTCAACCTCGAGGGCCGTGTCGAGGCTGCTCTCGCGGGGGGGAACGTGGATGTTGAAAATCGCCCGTCGAGGTTCTTCCAGTTGGTCGAACCAACCGCCTCAACCGGGTGTAAATCTCGTCCTCGTCCAGCTCACGGGGGGTCTCCCAGGGGGTGCGATTGGCGTAGCCGAAGGAGACCATCTCATGCGGGCCCACCGGCTCGATCGTCTCGTCGCAGGCGACCACGCTCCGCCCCGCCGCCAGCACCTGGTCGATCGACCAGGGATCGTCGTTGCCCGGGATGACGTAAGCGCGCGTGCCGGTGTCGGCGAGGCGCTCGTCGGCGATCTCCACCCAGAGGCGAAGCTCCTCCAGCAACGTCTTCTCGAATATCTCCTCGCGGCGCCCCCGGTCCTCGGCCAGCACCCGCGCCTCCTCCGGATCGACGATCAACGGATACATCCCGTTGGTCGAGATCGCCCGCTGGATCTGGTCCAGCTCTTCGGCGCTGCGGGCGACCCGCCGCTCTCCGATCACCTCAGCGCTGTAGGAGCCGTCCCTTGCGCGGACGATCGGGACCAGCCCCTTGCCGGTCAGGTCACCCCCCATGACCAGGGCGTCAGCGGGATAGTGGGCGGCCGCGTTGATGAACTTCTTCCAGCAGAGACGGGAGCCGTGGATGTCCCCTGCATAGAAGAGACGGGTGATCTTCTGAGTCTGACGGCGCCTGAGCATCTCCTGGTTCCCCATGCAGATCATCCGGGATTTACGCCTGGAACAGCGGCTGCTCATCTCCAGCCGATGGGCATCTTGTCCACTTACAGAACCGGCAGTTCCCGAATCAGCAACCGCATCGCCGCATCGGGATCCGAACCGGCGAGCAGACCGGCTGGCGCCAGTACGTAGCGGGCGTCGATCCCGAGAGCCGGCGCCCGCGGCGACAAGGAGCGCTCGGGCTGTCGCTCCAAAGCGATGCGAAAGGCATCGGTGCCGTCCTCACGATGAGCGAAAACCCCTCCAGTACCCAGGATCAGCCCGACTTCTCGAAGATCTGGTCCGGTGCGGCGCAGGATCGGCGTCCCGTCTTCTCCCCGCGCCAGCACCATCGTTCCGCAGTGGCGGGCGAGGGCCTGGGTCGCGCAGGCGGCGGCGAGCAGTCCGTCGAATCGCCGCTCCCGCCCCTCACCCGGGATCCAGCCCGGGCGCTCTCCGCGGACCGAGACAGCTTGTCGAATCAGGGCCCCCGCCTCCCCGGCCTCGGCTTCGATCCAACGTCCGTCGGCGGCCAAGGTCCCGGCGGCGCCGGCACGAAGGCCGAGGTCTCCCTCGACGGTACGGAGCATCGCCGGCGGCGGCAGGAGAGGCTCCTCGATGCCGGGGGCGGAGATCCCTGCCGCCCGATAGGAATGGACGTCAGTGGTGGCGCCGCCGATGTCCACCACCATCAGGTCGCCGACGCCGGGCTGCCCCGAGGTGCCCCGGGCGAGCAGGCGGGTCGCCTCCAGCGCCGCCTCCGGCGTGGGCATCTTGACCATGCGCTGAAATTCCCTGCTGGCGCTGAGGCCCTTGCCGCCGATCACGCGCTCGAGAAAGACGCGCAGGATCGCCTCGCGAGCGGACTCGATCTCCAGCTTCCCCAGCTCGGGCATCACGTTCGCCGCAACCTCTACGGCGGCCCCCGCTCCGCGCAGCAGGTCGGCCACCGCCTCGGCGACCTCGGAGTTACAGGCGACCACGGCGTTCTGTCCGATCCGGCGGGAGGCGAGCCGGCGCGCGTTCTCCAGCACCAGCTCCGCCTGGCCGCCATCGGTCCCGCCGGCGAAGAGGACGATCTCCGGCCGGGCCGCCTGCAGCTCGTCGAGCTGCTCGTCGCCGAGGGTCCCGGCGACCACCGCCTCCACCCGCGCCCCCGCGTTCAGCGCCGCCTGGCGGGCCGCCGCCGCGGTGAGGTCCTCGACCAGCCCCACGGCCGCCACCCTCAGCCCGCCGCCGGCGCTGGAGGCGGCGAGCTCGTGCTCGATCTCGACCCTGCCCCCCAGGGACCCCCGCGCCGCCGCCAGCGCGGCGGCATATCCCTCCATCAGGTCGGTGCCGACGCTGGTCGGCGCCTCCGCCCGCGCCAGCAGCCTCCCCTCGTCGAGGTCGACGAGGCTGACCTTCGTATAGGTGCTGCCGAAGTCGGCGAGCGCGACTACGCCCACGAGAGCCTCAGGCGGAGACGCTGTCGGCCCGGCCCTCGGCCAGCGCCTCGATCAACCGGTCGATCGTCCCCGGCGTCTCGATCCCGCCGGCGTTGAGGTCGGCGCTGACGTCGATCGGGATCTCCGAGCCGTCGACGTCCTCGTTCAGCACGCCCCCCATGAAGACTGGAAGCGAGCCCGCGCCGGCGCTCGCGAGCTCCCCCATCAGGCGCTGCCCGAAGGAGCGGGCGACGCCATTGTGGGTGGTGATGACGACGGCGTCGGCGTCGGTCTCAATCACCGCTTTGACGATGTCCTCGGGATCGCGGTTGATGCCGAAGTCGATCACCTCGGTCCCCGCCGCGGCGAGCGCCGAGGTGAGCAGGAACTCGGCGAACTCGTGCACGTCGGTCGAGGTCACGAGCACCTTCATCCCCCGGATCGCCTCCTCCTCTCCTCTCCTCCGCAGGTCCGCCAGCAGTCGCTCGCGTTCCTCCATCGTGCTCTTGACCAGGTCGGTTTCCAGCACCGGCCGGCGGCCACGGGGGAACTCCGGGTCGGGCTCGCCGGCCCCGAACAGCTCCTCGCAACGGGTCGAGCCGAGCCGTTTGAGCACCAGCAGGAGTTGAGCCGGGTCACGCGTGTCGATACCGGCGCTCCCCAGGCCCTGGATCGCCGCCTCGAAGAAGGCGCGGCCGCCGCGGACGAGCTGGTCGCGGATCGCCTCGATCCTCCCCCAGTCGACGACCGGTTCCACCTGCGGCACGTAGTCCTCGAGCCGGCGGCTGATCGTCTGCACCGTCGCCACCTCCTGCCAGGAGGGGATCCGCTCGGTCTCGGTGACCGGCACCGCGATCGGGGCGCCGCCCAGCCGGTAGCGGCGGTCGACCATCTTCATGAAGAGGACGTCGGTGTTGAGCACCGCCATGTTGGCGTCGAAATCGGGGGTGTTGCCGATCGTGTCGCCCTGGACGAAGCCCGCCGGCACGCCATCGGGGTTGACGGCGTGCAGAGCCAGCGTCACCGCCGACTTGACCACCGGGTTCTGGGTCAGCCCACCCCAGGAACAGGAATAGGCGGCGCCGATCAGCTCCTCGCTGACGTAGCGCTCCAACATCGACCAGCCGACGTAATTGGCGTAGTCGTGGAAGACGCCGGGGTAGCCGTCCTCCAGGTAAGAGTCGAAGCAGACCCCGTCGTCGCGAAAGGCGGAGAGCACGCCGGCCGCCTGCAGCACTGCGATCGTCTGGCCGACGTCGTCGCTCCAGTAGGGCCAGCGCCAGGAGTACTGCGAGAGCACGCCGATGTGGGTGATCCCGACCCGCAACGCGTCGAGCGCGTTCTCGACCGAGCCGGGGCCGCCGATCATGTTGTCGGCCGCCTCCGGCTGGATCGGCACGGTGTGGGCGAGCTCCCACCAGTCCTGGTCGTCCCACAGCGCCGGTCCCGTCTCCTGCGGCGCGTCGGCCCGCTTCTCCTTCGGCAGACCCATCCGGCGCTCGGCGATCAGGTTGAAGCGGTCCGGCGGGCGCACCCCGCGCGAGAGCGCGTCTTCGTAGATCAGCCCCAGCGCCTCCCGGGTGTCGTCCCAGGTGGCGAGGCCGACGTTCATGCAGGTGCAGGAGAAGTCCTCCTCGCGCGCCCGTTCGCGCCACTCCCGCTCCGAGGCGACCCCCTTCTCCTCGCAGAAGAGCGAGCGGCTGCGCTCCAGGCCCGTCGCCATCGCCCGCCCCTCCTCGACCGCTTCGCGCCCGTCCGGCAGATCGGCCGGCAGCAGCGTTGAGAGATCGACGTCGAGCTCGGGCATCGCTAACCGTCCAGGATCCAGCCGCCGCTGACCTCGAGCACCTGCCCCGTCGTGTAGCCACCGCCGTCGGAAGCGAGATAGAGGACGGTTTCGGCGATCTCCTCCGGTTTGCCCATCCGCCCCAGGGGAGTCATCGCGAGGGCTTCGTCGAGGTGCTCCTTGGGGATCTCCCAGTCGTCCTCCCAGTTGGCCGCGATCGGTCCGGGGGCGACGGCGTTGACCCGGATCTCCGGCGCCAGGTCGCGGGCGAGGGCGGAAGTGAAGGCGCGTACCCCGCCCTTGGCGGCGCAGTAGGTGACGGCGACGGAGTTGACGACGTTCTCCTGGTCGATCCCGTTGCCGTAGGAGCCGGAGAAGTTGACGATCGCGCCGTGGCCGGTCTCGCGCAGGAACGGAACCGCCGCCTGGCAGACGCGGAAGCTGCCGAGCAGGTCAACGTCGAGCAAGGCCGTGAAGGCGTCGGCCTTGGAATCGGCGAAGCGAACGGCATCGTCGGGGTCGATGCGTCCCGCGGCGTTGACGACGACGTCGATTCGCCCGTAACGCTCGGCCACGTCGGCGACGAAGCGGTTCACGGACTCGCCATCGGTGACCTCGAGCTGGCCGGTGTGGCCTTCGGCTCCGGCGCTTTCGACCTCGCCCAGGGCCTCCCGTGCGGACTCCTCCGAAGAGCGATAGCCGAGCGCCACCGTCGCGCCCTCTCTCCCGAAGGCACGGGCCACGGCGCCGCCGAGGGCGCCACCGGCGCCGGTGACGAGCGCGATTCTTCCCTCGAATCGGCGGCCGTTGTTCCACTGGGCCATCGCATAAACCTAGCCGCTGGCGAGCCCGGCGGGTGCAGATTCAGCAAGAGCGAGCCCCCGTGACCGGGGGCTCGCTCCCTGCTCAGGTACGGGCTTGCTCTTTGACTTCCTGGGCGCCTTCCTTGGCGCTGTCTTTGAGCTCTGCGGCCTGCTCCTGGCCGGCCTCTTTGGCGGTCTCCACCGTTTCCTGGCCGACCTCTTTGGCGTTGTCCATAGCCTGTTGGCCGACTTCTTTGGCGCCCTCGACCGCCTGCTCGGCGACCTGGCTGGCGACCTCGCGGCCGCGCTCCAGCGCCTCCTGGCCGGTTTCGGCGGCGGTTTCTTTCACCTGGTCGGCGATCGGTCCGACCTTTTCGTCCTCCATCCTCGTGCTCGGCAGCATCATCCCGGCGAGGAAGCCGGCGGCGAGGCCGCCGATGGCGAGCCCGAGCGGGTTTTCCTGGGCGACGCCCACCGCCTGCTGGGCGCCTTCTTTGACCTGTGAGCCGTCGGGAGTGGCTTCGCCGACCTTGTGGGTCGTGCCCTGGACCTGCGAGATCAACCGCTCGCGCTTGTCGCTGATCGACTCCTTGACGCGGGTTTTCACGTCGGTCTTGTAGGCGAGAGCGTCAACGGTGTCACCCATTTCGGCTCGCGTCTCCTCTATCTCCTGGCGGATTTGGCTTGGCTCTTGGCCCATTGCACGTCCTCCTTCACGGTTTCAGTGGTTTGTTCGACAGGCGGCGTCGCCTGTTTCACACGGTCTCTTCCGGTCACGGCCAGAACCGCTGCTATCGCGCCGTAGACGAGCGTGACGATGAGGGCGGCGACCCAGAGGTCCATCGCCTTGTCCAGCAGGGCGACGATCATCACCGTCAGCGTTCCCAACGCGAGCAGGGCGACCACAGCGGCGCCGCCGAACATGCCGGCACCCTGGCCCGCCACCTTGCCTTTCTCGCTCAGCTCGGCTTTTGCCAGCTCGATCTCCTTGCGGACCAGCGTCGTCGTCTGCTCGGAGAGCTGTTTGACCAGCTCTCCGGTCGAGTGCTCCCGCAGCTCGTTGCTCTCCCCGTTCATGGTGCTCATCGCAGCGCGGGGGTCGGGTCGCCCGGCTGTGCGGTCGGGGGCGGCGGGGTTGCGACCGGCTCCACCGCCGAGCGGCGCGGGGTGGCCTGCGGCACCTGTGCCGCCGGTCGCGCGCCGTTGCGCTGCTGGTAGCGGCTGCGGCTCGACGCCTTGAGGAACCGGGCGGCAGCCGCACCGACCACGAGACCTCCGGCCAAGGCCGCCCACGGACGCTGGCGTCCGAAGTCCTCGACGTCTTCGAGCATCTTGTCCGGCCCGTTGTCTTTCAGGTACGAGCCGACTTTCTCGGTCTGCTCGGCAGCCCGATCGGCCAGTTTCGCCGGGGTGTCCTTCCCCTGTTTGCGCAACTCCTCGCCGACGCTGCGAAGGTCTTCGGCGGTGCTGCTCACCCGCTCCCCGGCCTGCGTCGAGCGATCGTCGATCTGCTGGCGAAGGCCCTCCTGCGCTTTGCCCGCGGCCTCGCGCGCTTTCTCCTGCGCCTGACCCGTGACTTCCTGCGCTTTCTCCTGCGCTTCGCCAACGCTTCCGTCAGCCATCTTGCTCCTCCAAGTTCGTCTCGTTTGCATAACCGGCCCCAGACAGGGGCGCTCGACGGCGGTTCGCCGTTAGGTGACCTGCGGCCAGGTTTGAGGCTCTTCACCTCCCCACTCCGCGATCGCTGCTCCCAAGATCGGCGCGAACCTAAGCGAGACGGCGCGACATCGGGGGCTAACTGCGGGTTACCCCCGGCTGCGATAGACAAACGTCCCCGTGGAACCTCCAGGCGCGATTTTCATCCGCTTCCTCAAATTTGGGCTCCTCGCCTGGGGCGGCCCGGCGGCGCAGATCGCGATGATCAAGCGCGAGTGCGTCGACGAGGAAGAGTGGGTCAACGAGGCGAGCTTCAAACGCCTGCTCGCGGTCTACCAGGTGCTGCCGGGGCCCGAGGCGCACGAGCTCTGCGTCTACTTCGGCCGCCTGCGCGGGGGCAAGCTCGGTGGCCTGATGGCGGGGCTGGGATTCATGCTCCCGGGCTTCCTGCTGATGCTGGGGTTCTCGGCGCTCTATGTCGAGGGAGACATCGCGGAGAACCTGGATGCCCTCTTCTATGGCTTGAGCGCTGCGGTCGGGGCGCTGGTCGCACGGGCGCTGGTGCGCCTGGGGGGATCCTTCATCACCGATATTCCCCTGGCCCTGATCGCCCTCGCCGGGTTCGCCCTCACGCTCTTCGCCGGCACCAGCTTCGTCCTCGTGCTGCTGGGTGGCGGGCTGCTCTACGAGGTCTGGCGCAACGCCCGCGGTTGGCTGGGGCGGAGCTCGTCGTTCTCCCTCGGCCTACCCACCCTGGCCTGGATCGCCGCCGGCACCGTCACCGTCGGCCTCACCGCAGAGATCTTCCTCGAGGGCCTGAAGGCGGGGCTGCTCACCTTCGGCGGCGCCTACACCGTGGTGCCGTTCCTGCATGGGAGCGCGGTCGAAGGCAACGGCTGGCTGACCGAGAGCCAGTTCATCGACGGACTGGCGATCGGCGGTGTCCTGCCGGCGCCGACGATCATCCTCTCCACCTTCGTCGGCTATCTCGCGGGGGGACTGGCCGGCGCGCTCGCGATCACCTTCGGCATCTTCATCCCCGCCTTCGTCTTTCCCATCTATTTCCACCGCCAGTTGGTGGCGATCGCCGAAAACGAACGCCTCCACCTGTTCCTGCTTGGCGTGGCAGCCGGCGTCGTCGGGTTGATCGCCGCGGTCACCGTGGAAATCCTCGATGCGGGGGTGGTCGACGTCTACACCGCCCTGCTGGCCCTCGGCGCCTTCGCCGCCCTCAACCGCTGGCACGGGAAACTGACGGTTCTCTACGTGGTCCTGGCCTGCGGCGCGATCGGGGCCGCCTTGCAGGCGACCGTCGTCTAGCGACAGCCCGGAGGCGGCGCGGCCGGCCTCCGACATGGGCTGCGGGGCCGGCCGCGGCCAGTCGGCCCCGGCGGGGAAGGGTGCCGCGTTCGCCTGCCGATCGGCGCGGGAAGGGGCGAGGCGCCGAGCGTGCCCGCGATCGGGCACCGCCAGGAACCAAGATAGAGCTTCGCGGCCCCTCCTCTTGATTAGTTGAACCCGCCCAAGGACTAGTTCATCCTTAACAACATGGAACAGGGAAGTCCACCGCAGGGTTGGCAGCGCCGGCTCTCCGACTCCTCGCAGGGGATCCAGGCGATGCTGAACGCCCTGCCGGCGATGGTCGGCTACTGGGACAGCGACCTGCGCAACCGGATGGCGAACGACGCCTACATCAAGTACTTCGGCAAGACGCCCCAGGAGATGCGCGGCACCCACGTCAAAGATCTGCTCGGTCCCGAGCTCTACGCGAAAAATCGGCGATACATCAAAGGCGCTCTAGCCGGAGAGCCCCAGCTCTTCCACCGGGAGCTCCGAATCCCCTCCGGCGAAGTGCGCTACATCCAGGCTTCCTACATTCCCGACACAGACGAGGGAGAGGTACGCGGGTTCTTCGTCCTGGTCACCGACATCACCGAGCTGAGGCGGATCGAAGAAGAGGTCAAGCGCAGCCGGGCACGGCTGGCCGAAGCAGAGCGGGTAGCACGCATGGGCAGCTGGGAGTGGGACATCCCGAACAAGCGCCTGACCTGCTCCGAGGGCCTTTTCTCCATCTACGGCATCTCCGGCGAGGACTTCGACGGCCACTACGAGCCGAGCGACACCAGGAACATCCACCCGGCCGATCACACCCGCGTCGAGGAAGAGATCAGCCAGGCGGTCGAGACCGGCGCCCCGGTCGACTTCGAATACCGGGTGATTCGGCCCGATGGACGCGTGCGCCGCATCCACAGCCGGGCCGAGCTGATCGCCGACGCCGACGGCACCCCCCTGCGTCTGACCGGCACCGTCCAGGACGTGACCGAGATCCGCGCCGCCGCCGAGGTGCTCCACCAAACCGCCAGCGACCTCGGTCAACGCGCCGCCGAGCTCCACCACCTCCCCGACCACTCCCAGCGCGACAGCGACTTGACCAAGGTCCTCAGCAGCCGCCAGACGGAGATTCTCGATCTCATCGCCAACGGCCTCAGCAACGCCGAGATCGCCGGGCGTCTCTACCTCACCGAGAGCACGGTGAAGTGGCATGTACGGAAGATCTTGAAGGCGCTCGGGGTCGCGAATCGGGCCCAAGCGGTATCCCGGTACCTCTCTGTTCGGCAATGACCGATGGGGCGGGCTGGACTCGAACCAGCGACCGACGGATTATGAGTCCGCTGCTCTAACCAACTGAGCTACCGCCCCCCGCAGCGAGCGTAACGGGTGACAGATGCGCTCGATGGCTATATGGTTCTTTTCAATGAAGAAATTCTTAGTAATTTCATTCCTGCTGATGTGCTGCGGGCTCGCCGCCTGTGGAAGCGAGGATGAAGGAAGCACCGGCACCAGCACCGTTGCGGTCTCCAAGGATGAGGGGCCGCCCTCATGGCCCCGACTGGAACGTGCCGCACAGCCATACGCAAAGCAGCTCCTGATCCCCACCGGCCCGCCGCCGAAAAGCGTCGTGATCAGGGACCTGAAAAAGGGGAGCGGTCCGCCGATCCAGCCGAAGGAATGGTTCACAGTCAACTACATCAGCTTCGCCTACCCGTCCCGCCAAGTGACGGAAGACAAACGCGGCGAAAACTCCTGGTATTGGAAGTGGGGCGACGAAGCGCTCACCCAGGGGTGGGAAATCGGCCTCAAAGGGCTTCGCGTCGGGGGCGTTCGCGAGCTGATCGTTCCCTCCCGGCTCGCCTACGGTTCGGGTGCCTTGGTCTACGTTGTGAAGCTCCTGAAGCTCACCCCCACTCAGAGCGAAGCTCTCAGCTCTTAGCTAAGCGCTGAACAGCTGAGCCAACGAGCGGCCCACGTCCGGTGGCTCTTCTTCGCCCTTGGCGGCGGCGCCGGCCCCCTCGGCGAGGGCCTTGGCCGCGTCGGCGATCTGGTGGTCGCGGCCGCCGCGAATCGTGCCGGTCTTCTTCGCTTCGGCGAGGTCGGACTCCATCAGCCCGGCCAGCTCGGCGAGGCGGCGGAGACCGATGACGCTGGCGGTGCCCTTGAGAGCGTGGGCTTCGGCCCGCATCGTCTCGAAATCGGTGGTGGCGGTGGCGAGGCCGGCGGAGATCACGTCGCAGCGCCGCTTCGCCTCATCGGCGAACGACTGCAGGAGCTCCTCCTCGGTGGCGGCTTTGTCATTCATCGTGCGATCGCCTTGTCGACGGCTTTTTGCATCAACTTGAGCCCAAAGGCTCCCTCAACCGTATCCCGGACGACGCCTCGGCGGTCGATCGCGAACAGGAACGGCTCACTCGGCAGGTGGAAGGCCCGCACCTGGGGCCGGACGCCCTTGGCCGGATCGTTCTCGTTGTAGATCTCCATGTGGATGAAGGCCGCCTCGTCTCCGTATTCCTGTTTTGCCTGCTCCGCCACGTCGACGACGGGTCCGCAGACGCGACTCTGGCAGAACTCGGGGGTCGCGAACAAGAGGACTATCGGTTCTCTGCCGAGCGCTGCCGCGTAATCCACCTTGTTCTGGGTGTCGGGGGGCCTGCGGGTGGTGATCTTCGACAGGTCTCCGCCAACATCCTGCGCGGTGGGGGTTTGGACGAGCGGTGCCTTCTCCCCCGGTTTCGGAATTTTCCTGAACTCCCCGACCACCGCGGGGGTCGGCAGCAACGTTCCCTTCAGCTCCCCATCTTCCTTCAGGATCGCGGCGATGCGCCACTCCCCGCTGCTCGGTAGGGGAAGCTGGGTCGAGTAGACGACGGTGGCGACGTCGGGGTCCTCGCTCGTCGTCTCCCCCCGGAACTCCGGCTCCGTGGCGAGCGATTCGATCGAAGCGGGAAAGGGGCCGTGGGCGAGCTGATCCAGAGCCTGCGTTTGGGCTTTTGAGACTTGCCCGCGGTTGCCGGATTTCGATTTCGCCCCAGGTTTTGGTTTCGGCACCTTCGAGAAATAGAGGGCGACTTCAGCGTCGGAGACCTTTCCCTCCTCCCGGTGGGCGACCCCGAACGGGTAACGATTCACCCCGGGGTAAAAGACGACTGCGCCGGGAGTGACCACCACCTCGGCGGGCTCGTCGGCGGCCTTCAACACCTCGCGCAGCGTTCTTCCCTCGACCGCGGGGAAGGCCGACTTCGGCGGTGCCGGGCGGCTGCCGGCAACCGGGGCCGAACCCGAGGTCGAGTCGCCTCCGTCCGAATCGCCGCCGCACCCGGCCAGCAGGGCCACCGCCGCGAGCAGGCCGAGCAGCGCTGGGGCGAAGCGGGGGGCACGCATCGGCGGCATGTTATGGAGAGATAGGGTCCCCGGGGTTCTCGACGAGAAGGAGATTGGCATGGCTGAGCGAGCGGCACTGGTGACTGGCGCATCGAGCGGGATCGGCCTGGCGATCGCGAAGACGCTCGGCGAAGAGGGGCACGCTCTCACCGTCTCCGCCCGCCGGCCCGAGAAGCTCGAGGAGGCCGCCGAGGGCCTCCGCGGCGAAGGCATCGAGGTCAAATCGGTAGCCGCGAACATGGCCGAGGAGGACGACGTTCTCGCCGTCTTCGCCGCCCACCGCGACGCCTACGGCCGCCTCGACGTCCTCGTCAACAACGCCGGGGTCGGGATCGGGGCGCCGATGGAGCAGATCCAGACCAAGCACCTCGACATGCAGCTCGCGGTCAACCTGAGGGCGCTGATCCTGGGCACCCGCGAGGGGCTGCCGCTGCTGCGCGAGGCAGGCGCCGAGCACGGCAAGGCCCTGATCGTCAACACCGCCTCGATCGCCGGTAAGGGTGGGCAGGCATGGCTCTCGATCTACGCCGCGACCAAGGCCGCGGTGATCAACTTCACCCAGTCGACCCACCGCGAGGCCGGCGGCGCCGGGATCCAGTGCACGGCACTGGCCCCGGGCTTCGTCGAGACGCCGATGACCGAGTTCGTCCAGGGCCAGATCCCGCCGCAGGACATGATTCGGCCCGAGGACCTCGGCGAGGCGGTCCGCTTCCTCCTCCGCACCTCCCGCAACTGCCACGTGCCCGAGGTTGTCTTCACGCGGCCCGGCGAGGGACTTGACACGCCCTGAGGGGGGATCTGGCGCCGCGCCGCGCCAGCGCATCCTCGTCGCCGCCTTCGGCGACGCCGGGCACGTCTTCCCGGCAATAGCGCTGGGCAAGGCGCTGGCCGCCCGCGGTCACGAGGTCGTGATCGAGACCTGGGAGGAGCGCCGCGGGGCGGTCGAGGGTGCCGGGCTCGGCTTTGCCGCGGCCGAGGAATACCGGATGTTCCCGCCGCCGGATCCGGAATCCGAGGAGGGGCAGCACGCGGCGGGGGCGGCGCGGGCGCTGCTGCCGCTGCTCGAGGACTTCCGCCCTCACGTTGTGGTCAGCGACATCCTCACCCTCGCCCCCACCCTTGCCGCCGAGCACGCGGGGATCCCGCTGGCGACCCTGATCCCCCACATCTATCCCGTCGTCGAGCCGGGGCTGCCCTTCTTCGCGATCGGGCTGCGGCCGCCGCGGACGCGCCTCGGCCGGGCGATCTGGCGCACCGGGCACGACCGGGCGCTGCGAGTCGGTCTCGAACAGGGCCGGCGCGATCTCAACCTCCAGCGCTCCCGCCTCGGCCTCCCCCCGATCGACCGCTTCCACGGCGGGATCAGCCCCGACCTGGCGCTGGTCGCCACCTACCCGCAGCTCGAGTACCCGCGCCGCTGGCCGCCGGGGGTCGAGATGACCGGGCCGATGAACTTCGAGCTCCCCCACCCGGAGATCGAGCTGCCGCCAGGGGACGACCCGCTCGTCCTCGTCGCCCCCAGCACCGCCCACGACTCCGAGAACCACCTGGTCCGGACGGCGCTGGCGGCGCTGGCCGAGGAGCCGGTGCGGGTGGTGGCGACGACCAACCGGGTGGCGCCGCAGCGCCCGATCGAGGTTCCCGCCAACGCCACCCTGGTCGAATGGCTCAGCTACAGCCAGCTGATGCCGGCCGCCTCGCTGGTGATCTCCCACGGCGGCCACGGCACCGCCGCCCGCGCCCTCGGCGCCGGCACCCCGCTGCTCGTCTGCCCGATCATCGGCGACATGAGCGAGACCGCGATGCGCGTCGCCTGGGCCGGCGCCGGCCTCTCGCTCCCCTGGCGCCTCTGCCAACCGACCCCGCTGCGCTGGGCAGCGCGGCGGCTGTTGCACGAGCCTTCGTTTGCTGCGAAGGCGGAGGAGATCGCCGCCTGGGGACTGGAGAACGACGGCGCGGCGCGAGGAGCGGAGCTGGTGGAGGGACTGGCGCTGAAACGCTCCGTCCCGCAGTAGAAGCTCCGGGGGTGGGACTCGAACCCACAACCTCTCGATTAACAGTCGAGCGCATCTGCCAGTTGAGCTACCCCGGACCGTGCTAATCCAATTGAGCTACCCCGGATCAGCGTCGGGAACAGAATTTAGCGACATCACCGCTTTTCCTGCCTCGACCTCCGCGTGGCAGGTGGCACAGAGCAGAGCGCACTTACTTGCCTCAGCACGACATCTCGCCAGTGATCGGCTTAGACCGCCCTGTCCGAGGTGAAAACGCTTCTCTCGCGGGATCAAGTGATGGAATTGAAGCGCCTCCTGGTGTTTGTCATAGCCACACAGCACGCACTTACCCCCAGCCTCTTCGACCAAGATGCGCTTGATCTCCCTGCGACGTTTCGCAACCTGTTCCACCCGACACTGCTTGCATCGGTACGAGCCGCGACCCTCGAGCACGAACTCAGCTCTCCCGTGTCGGCGGCAACTCAAGGTCGCCTCCCGCCTTCTATCGCTAGGGATATCGTGCCGGCGCGGCGGCGCTTTCAACTCGTACTTCCGCATCCAGTGGCGAATCGTCGCAAGGCCCCTATCCATCTCCTTCGCTATTTCGCGCAGCGACAGACCAAGGCGAAGCAGTCGTTCCAGCTCCTCCTTCGACGGCGCACCCTTTGCCGCATGCTTCTCCGCCTTGGCCGCCGCAAGCCCATGCTTCTTCAACCAGTAGCTGACCGTCGATTCGTGCTTGCCGACGCTCTCGCCGATTGCTTCGAGCGACATCCCCTTCGCCAAACACTCTTGGAGGAACTCTTTCTCCATGGCGGCATCTTCTCAAATGCCGCAGACAGAACAATTCGCAGCTAAAGACTTCCGGCCGGTCGCTCCGCGTGGGCGATCTTCTGGACCAGGGCCGCCCGCTCGCGGCTCAGCGCCGCCCGCCGCTCGTAGTCGCCGCGCTCCCCCGCCGCGGCGATCTCGCCCTCCAGGCGTCGCTGCTCCAGGAGCAGGAAGTTCAGCTCCATCGCTTCGTGCGAAGCGGGCTCTTCGCGGGAGACGATCACCAGTTCTGCGATCAGGCCGGCGAGCTCGGCATCGTCGTGGGGAAGGTCGGAGGCCGGGTCCTCGGGGTGATCGCGAAGCCAGGTGGCGGCCCGCAGGCCGGTCGGCGAGAGGTGGGCGTCGGTGAGCCGCGCCAGGTACTCCTTGCCCTCGCCGGGGAGGGCGATGCACATCGCCAGCAGGGACCGCTCGCGGCGCTCGCGCGAGGTCAGCTCCGCCGCCCGCTGCGGCCGTGACGGCTGCTCCGCTTGGCGTGGTTCCGGCGCCGCCTGCTCGCGACCGCCGCTGGTCGGCGTCGCCGCGACCACCCGCCCCATCACCATCGCCGGGTCGAGGTCGAGCCGCTCGGCGACGCGGCGGACGAGATCGTCGCGGCTGGCCGACTCCCCCATCCCCGCCAGGACCGGCGCAACCTCGGCCAGCGCCCGGTCGCGCTCGATCGGCGAGCCGACGTCGGTACGGTCGAGGACGAGACGCACCTGGAAGGCGGTCAGCTCCTCAGCCTCGGCGAGGAGACCATGGAAGCGCTCCGCCCCCGCCGGCGCGGCCATCATCTCCGCCGGGTCCTCTCCCGCCGGCATCGCCGCGACCCGCAGTCGCATCCGCCTGCCCGCGGCCACCGTCTGGGCCCGCAGCATCGCCTCCTGCCCGGCGGAGTCGGCGTCGAGGGCGAGCACTACCTCCTCGACCATCCCCGAAAGCGCCGCCACCTGCTCGCCGGTGATCGCCGTGCCCATCACCGCGACCGCCTCCTCGGCGCCGGCCTGGTGCAGGGCGAGGACGTCGGTGTAGCCCTCGACGACGACGGCGCGGCCGGCTTTGGCGATCGCCGCTTTGGCCCGGTCGACGCCGTAGAGGATCTGGCTCTTGTGGAAGAACTCGGTCTCGGCGGTGTTGACGTACTTCGCCCCCTGGTCCGGGCGCATCGCCCGGCCGCCGAAGCCGAGGACGCGGCCGCGGCGGTCGCGGATCGGGAACATGATCCGCTCGCGAAAGCGGTCGTACTCGCCGCCGCTGCGCCCACGCTGGACCAGCCCCACACCGCGCAGCTCCTCGACGCTGAACCCCGCCCGCTGGCCGCTGACCAGGAGCTTGTCCCAGGCGCTGGGGGCGTAGCCGACGCCGAAGTCGCGCAGGACCTCTTCCCGCAGACCTCGCTCCGCCAGGTAGTCGCGCGCCTTCCCCGCCTCCTTCGACTCCCAGAGGTAGTTGGCGTAGAAGCCGGCCGCCCGGTCCAGCAGCTGCTCGAGCCGGCGGCGGCGCTGGCGCTTGGCCTCGGCCCGCGGGTCCTCCTGCTCGCGCTCCAATTCGACCCCGTAGCGGTCGGCCAGCAGCTCCACCGCCTCGGCGAAGTTGAGGCCGTCCTTTTCCTCGACGAACTTGATCACGTCGCCGCCGACCCCGCAGCCGAAGCAGTGGTAGAGCTTTTCGGTCGGCTCGACCGAGAACGAAGGCGTGCGCTCCTCGTGGAACGGGCAGAGACCGACGTAACGGGCCCCCTGGCGGCGCAGGTCGGTATGGGCGGAGATGACCTCGATCACGTCGGCCGCCTGCTTGACCCTCTCGACGCTGTCGGGGGAGATCAGCGCCATCAGAACCGCGACTCTTCGGGAATCGTCAGCTCGGTGAACTTGGCGATGCAGAAGCGGTCGGTCATCCCGGCGATGTAGTCGGCGACGCGCTGGCAGTCGCTCGCCTCCGGGTCCCAGCTCGGGATCCCCTCGGGGTGAGCGAGGTAGTGCTCGAAAAGGCCGCGCATCGTCCTCTGCACGCGGTCCTGCTCGCGGCGCGCCGCCGGCCCCAGGTAGACGCGGTCGAACATGAACTTGCGCAGGCGCAGCATCGCCTGGCCGACCTCGCGGCTCTGGGAGATCTCCTCGGCTCCGGCCGAGTGCTCGACGATGTCGCGGACCAGGGTGTCGATCCGCTGCGAACCGGTCGGTCCCAGCAGCTCGATCTCCTCCGTCGGCAGGTCCTCGGGGCGCAGGATCCCCGCCCGCAGGGCGTCGTCGATGTCGTGGTTGATGTAGGCGACGCGGTCGACCAGCTTGACGATCTGCCCCTCCAGGGTCGCCGGCTTGCGCGAGCCGGTGTGGTTGAGGATGCCGTCGCGAACCTGCTCGGTCAGGTTCAGGCCCTCCCCCTCGCGCTCGAGCACGTCGACCACCCGCAGCGAGTGCTCGTTGTGGCGGAAGCCACCGCCGCAGCTCTCGCGCAGGGCCTGGTCGAGCGTCTCCTCTCCGGAGTGCCCGAAGGGCGGGTGCCCGAGGTCGTGGCCGAGCCCGATCGCCTCGGTCAGGTCCTCGTTGAGGCGGAGCGCGCGGGCGACGGTGCGGGCGATCCCGCAGGCCTCGAGCGTGTGGGTGAGGCGGGTCCGGTAGTGGTCCCCCTCCGGAGCGACGAAGACCTGGGTCTTGTGCTTCAGCCGCCGGAACGACTTCGAGTGGACGATCCGATCGCGGTCGCGCTGAAACGGCGTCCGCAACGGACTGTCCGCCTCCTCGAGCTGGCGCCGGGCCGGATATGACCTGGTTGCCTGGGGCGCCAGGAACTCCTCCTCCCAGGCGGCGATGCGATCCTCGAAAGCGGCGGTTGCGGGCACGGCCCGAGTCTAAGCGGCAGCGCGCAGCTGCACATGCGCGTGGTGCTCCAAAGTCTCGCCTACTGCGCGCTCGACCTGGCGCAGCGCCTTCGGCTCGGCGACGGGGGCCTCGCTAAGAGGTCTCGCGAGTCCTTCGACCATGAATCGGTGCGCTTCCTCATCGAGCGCGAAGGAACCCGCTTCGCAGCCGGCGCAGACCACCCCCCCGGCGGCTCCTGAGAAGCCGGCCAGGTGCTCGGCCTCCCCACAACCGGCGCAGGAGGCGAGCTCGGGGGCGAACCCAGCGACCAGCGCCAGCTTGAGGCGAAAAGAAAGCGCCGTCTCGAGGTCGGCGGAGCGAACCTGGGCGGGATCGTCGAGCAGTGAGAGGTAGCGGCAGAGGAGGTTGTAGGCGGGCGTGTTCGCCTCGGCCGAGTCGAGCAGGCGCAGGACCGCGTCGCAGGCGCGGGCGCCGGCGCTCAGGGCAGGACCCGAGGAGCGCAGCCGCGGGTACCCGTCGACCGTCGCCGCGCTGGTCACCGTCATCAGGTCGCTGCGGCCTTCGTGCAGCATCAGGTCGAGGCGGAAGAAGGGCTCGAGGCGACCGCCGAAGCGCGATTTCGGCTTGCGGGCGCCCTTGGCGATCGCCCCGATCCTCCCTCGCGTCTTCGAGTAGAGGTGGAGGATGCGGTCCGCCTCGCCGTAGCGGATGCTGCGAAGGACGACTGCCTCGGTCTTGACCGTAACTCCGGGCACGAAAGCAAAGATGACCGACGGATCGGACGTTACTTACGCGCTCGCCGCCGTTTCGCCCGCCGCCGCAACCTCACCTGGCAGTTCGGACAGAAGTAGGTCGAGCGGCCCCCGACGACTATTCGAACGATGGTGCCGCCGCAGCGGTGGCAGTCCTCCCCCTCGCGGGTGTGGACCAGGAACTCGTTCTGCATCGTCCCCTTCTCGCCGCGGGCGTCGCGGTAGTCGTCGATCGAGGAGCCGCCGGCGTCGATCCCCGCCTCCAGCGCCGCCACCACCGCGTCGCGCAACGCCTCCAGGTGCTCCGGCTTCATCGATCCGGCCGGCGAGAGGGGATGCAGCTCGGCTCGGAAGAGCGCCTCGTCGGCGTAGATGTTGCCGACCCCCGCGACGCCGGACTGATCGAGCAGGAAGGACTTCAGCGGCGCGGTCCGGCCCGCGGCCATCTCACCGAGGGCCTGGGAGGTGAACTCGGGTGAGAAGGGCTCGACCCCGAGCTTGGCGAAGCGCGCGTCGAGCTGGGCGTCGGGCAGCAGGAAGGCCTCGCCGAAGCGGCGTGGGTCAGTGAACCAGAGCTCGCGGTCGTCGTCGAGGACGAAGCGGGCGCGCAGGTGGCGCTCCTCGGTAGAGCGCTCGTTCTCGTACAGCCGCCGGCCCTCGGAGGGATCGAGCATCTCCTCCCCCTCGCGCAGGATCAGGTTGCCGGTCATCCGCAGATGCATGACCAGGGTCCGCTCCCCATCAAGGCCCATGAGGATGTACTTGCCGCGCCGCCCGAGGCGCTCGATCGTGCTGCCGTCAACCGCGCTGCCGAGCTTTCGCGGCGGCAGCGGCCGCGACCAGCGCTCGTCGAGCACTTCCAGCCGCTCGATCCGGTGTCCTTCGACCTCGGGCTCCAGCTGCCGCACGACGGTCTCCACCTCCGGCAGCTCGGGCATGAATGAGTTCTACTTCAATCGCTCGCTCGCGGGTGGGCGCTGAAGTAGACCTCCTTGAGGCGGTCGCCGGAGAGGTGCGTGTACATCTGGGTGGTCGAGATGTCGGCGTGGCCGAGCATCTCCTGCACGGCCCGCAGGTCGCAGCCGCCGGCAAGGAGGTGGGTGGCGAAGCTGTGGCGCAGCGTGTGGGGGCTCATCTTGCCGGCGAGGCCGGCGTCGCGAGCGTGGCGCTGGACGATCTTGTAGAGGCCCTGGCGGGTCAGCGGCCCACCGCGGAAGTTGAGGAAGAGCTTCGCCTCGAGGCGCTCGCCGACCAGCTTCGGCCGGCCGCCGCGCAGGTAGCCTTTGATCGCCGCGATCGCCTGGCGGCCGAGTGGGACCAGCCGTTCCTTCGAGCCCTTGCCGCGAGCCCGGAGGACACCCTCGCGCAGGTCGACGTCCCCCAGCTCCAGCCCGATCGTCTCCGAGGCCCGCAGTCCGCACGCGTACATCACCTCGAGCAGAGCCCGGTCCCGCAGCGTCGTCGGCTCGCTGCCCACCGGCGAGGCCAAGAGCTTCTGCACCTCGGAGTAGTTGAGGACCTGCGGCAGCTTCTTCGAGCGCCGCGGGGCGCTCAGCGCCGCGGTCGGGTCGTCGCCGATCAGCTCGTCGCGGCGCAGGTGCTTGTAGAAGGAGCGCAGGCAGGCGGCCTTGCGGTGGATCGTCGCCGCCGAGCAGGCCGGTCGCCCCTCTCCCGTCGCCAGCTCGGCGAGGAAATCGGCGATGTCGGCGGCGCTGGCCTGCAGCGCGTCGCGCCGGTGGGCGGAGAGGTATTCGCCGTACTGGTAGAGGTCGGTGCGGTAGGCGTTGAGGGTGTTGCGGGAGAGGCCGCGCTCGAGCTCCAGATAGGAGAGGAAGTCGAGGACGAGGGACTCGAAGCGTTTGTCAGCACCCGGGCTTGCCGCGGCGCCGGGCGCCTGCGGCTTGATCGCGATCGCCATGACGGCAGGTTCTGCCCGCGTCGTTACAACCCTTGGCGCGCAAGAAACGTTCCCGTCGCCAGCGGGGCCGCGAAGAAGAGAGGGTCCTGATCCAGGTCCCGGCCCATCGTCCTCGTGGGCAAGCCGGCAGCACGGTAGGCATCGAGATCGGCCGGGAGTCTGTGGAGGCGGTGGCGTTTGCCGGCCGCTTCGGTGAGATAGCGCCGGGCCTCTTCTGCACCAGGCAGATCCGTGTCGGGGACGGCGACGTCGACCTCGCCCAGCAGCAGCTCGAGGACGGTGAAGGTGTGATGGCTGAGGTGGAGGTGGCGTTGGCGGGAGTCGGAGGAGGAGAGGCGCGGGGAGACGATCGTCGGGGACCGCAGCGCCAGCGCCGCGTGAGCGCTCTCCAGCGCCGCCATACCGCCGTGGCCGAACTCGGTGTTGGAGCCGATGATCCCGGGGCCGGGTCCGACCAGCACCGCGTCCCAGCCGAGCTTCGCTGCGGCATCCAGGGCACCGACGGTGCTCAGCGCGTCGTGCTCGCCGCCGTAGGCAGGGGCGGCGGCGATGTGGCCGGCGAGGAGGTCGCGCTCGCGCAGCTGCTTCACGTCTCGCGAGAGCGAGCCCGGCAGCGCCCCGCCCCCGGTCTGCACGTAGCCGACCCGCACTCCCGGCGCCGCCTGCGCCGCCGCCCAGGCCGCCGGCGCCAGGTGGCCGTGCAGGGGCAGCACCGCCACCGGGATCGGTGCGCCTTTTCCTCGCATAGCGGAGATAAGGCGCACCGATTTCTCCTCCACCGGCTCGACCGGGTGCTGGAGCGGCGTGTAGTTCAGCTTCATCACGTGGGCCTCGCCCCCTCCCCCGCCTTCCAGGCCCCGAGTCAGGTTGACGTGGACGACGTCGAAGCCGCCCGAGCCGAGCTCGAGATCCAGCGCCCCTACGTTGACCACGACCTCGTCGCCTTCGTGCATCTCGCCGAGCAGGTCCTCATCGACCCAGGCAGCCCGCCGCTGGCCGTCGACCTCCACCAGCAGCGGTTCGACGGAGACGACGACGCCGCGGCGCAGCTTCAGGCGACCGCTCACTCCGGCGCCGCCGGCGCCGCTGCGGCCGTCACGATCCCCTCGCAGACCTCGAGCATCTTGTCGAGGCTGCGGGCGGAGACGATCTCGTCTGAGGTGTGGACGGAGTCGGTCCCGTTCGAGAGCAGAATGCAGTCGTAGCCGTCGCGACGGAAGACGTTGGCGTCGCTGCCACCGCCGATCGCAACCCGCTGTGGCCCCAGGCCTGCCCCCCGCAGCCCCTCCTCCGCCAGACCCAGCGCGGCCGAGTCCTTCGGCACCTTGTAGCCGCGGAAGAGCTCTTCGATCCTCACGTCGACGTCGCAGCCGTGCTCGCTCGCCCCCCAGGCGCAGGCGTCGGCGATCTTTCCCGCGACCTCCGCCGCCCGCTCGGCCTCGAGGCTGCGCGCCTCGGCGTGGATCGCGCAGCGCCCCGGCACGACGTTGCCCGAGGTTCCCCCCGCGATCAATCCCACGTTCGCCGTCGTCTCCTCGTCGAGCCGCCCCAGCTCCATCCGGGCAATCGCGGCGGCGGCGGCGGCGATCGCGTTGCTGCCGTCCTCGGGCCGAATCCCAGCGTGGGCCTCGACTCCGATGAAGTCGGCGAGGATCTTTTGCTGAGTCGGAGTCGAGACGATCACCTCGCCGACCGGACCGGCGTGGTCGAGGACGAAGCCGGCGCTGGAATGGAGCTGCGAGGCGTCGAAGGCTTTCGCGCCCCTCAGCCCCTGCTCCTCGGCCACCGTCAGCAGCAGCTCGACTCCCGTCGGGCCGGGCCGTTCGACGTGGCGGGCGATCAGCTCCATGAAGACCGCCACCGCCGCCTTGTTGTCGGCGCCGAGGATGGTGTCGCCGCGGCTGCGGAAGATCCCTTCGTCGTTCACCACCTCGACCTGGCCCCGGTGGGGGACGGTGTCCATGTGGGCGCAGAACATCAGCCAGCTCCCGCCGGTTCCCGGCGAGCGGGCGAGCAGGTTGCCGGCACCTGCCTGCGCAGCCTCCGCCGCGTCGTCTTCGCTCACCTCCAAGCCCATCGCCCGCAGCTCGGCAGCGAGCGTGTCGGCGATCTCCCGCTCCTCCCCGGTGGGGCTGCGGGTCTCGCAGTAGCGGACAAACCGCTGATGCAGTCTCGATCCCTCCACGGCCCGAAGGCTAGCCGGGAATGCCTCGGGGGCGCTCAGGCAGAGCGGCGGAGGCTGACGTCGTCCTCGACGACCCCATCCTCATCGGTGACCGCCTCGAGCGATCCTCCGTCAGCCGGACGTTCACCCGCCTGGCTGGCGGCGGCGCCGACGAACTCGCGGAACAGCGGCTCGGGCCGGTTCGGCCGCGAGTTGAACTCGGGGTGGTACTGGGAGGCGACGAAGAAGGGGTGGTCGGGCAGCTCGACCATCTCGACCAGGCGCTCGTCGGGCGAGGTTCCGCCGCAGACCAGACCCTCGTCTTCGAGCCGGCGTCGCAGCTGATTGTTGACCTCGTAACGGTGGCGGTGGCGCTTGTAGATGACCGCCTCGCCGAAGATCTCGCGCGCCCTCGTCCCCTCGTGCAGTTTCACCGGGTCGGCCCCGAGCCGCATCGTCCCGCCCATGTCTGAGACCTCCTTCTGCTCCGGCAGCAGGTCGACGACCGGGAACGGCGTCTCGGGATCGAACTCGGCCGAGTTGGCGCCGTCCATGCCGGCGACGTGGCGGGCGAACTCGACCACCGCGATCTGCATCCCCAGGCAGATCCCGAGGTAGGGAATCGATTTCTCGCGGGCGATCCGCGCCGCCTCGACCTTGCCCTCGATCCCGCGCTCGCCGAAGCCGCCCGGGATCAGGATCCCGTCGCAGCCCTCGAGCCGCTCGGGATCGAAGTTCTCGGAGTCCACCAGCTCGATCTCGACGTCGACGCCGTGGTGGAAGCCGCCGTGCTCGAGCGCCTCGATCACCGACTTGTAGGCGTCGGCGAGCTGGACGTACTTGCCGACGACGGCGATCTTCACCTTCTGGGTGGCCGATTCGGCCCGGCGGACCATCGCCTCCCACTCGGTCAGGTCCGGCGAGGGCGCCTCCATCCCGAAGTGGTCGAGGACGAGGTCGTCGACCCCCTCGGCCCGGAAGACGAGCGGGACCTTGTAGATGTTGTCGACGTCGTGGGCGGAGATCACCGCGTCGACGGGAAGGCTGGCGAAGAGCGCGATCTTGCTGCGGATCTCGCGGTCGAGGCGTCCTTCCGAGCGGCAAACCAGCGCGTGCGGCTGGATCCCGATCCGCCGCAGCTCGTTGACCGAATGCTGGGTCGGCTTCGTCTTCAGTTCGCCGGCGTGACCGACGTAGGGGACCAGGGTGAGGTGGATGAACATCGCCCGCTTCGGCCCGATGTCGGTGTAGAGCTGGCGGATCGACTCGAGGAACGGCAACGACTCGATGTCGCCGACGGTGCCACCGATCTCGGTGATCACGAAGTCGACCGACTGCGACTCGGCGACGATGAGGATTTTCTGCTTGATCTCGTTGGTGATGTGCGGGATCACCTGGACCGTGGCGCCGAGGTAGTCGCCACGGCGCTCGCGCTTGATCACCGAGTTGTAGACGGCGCCGGCGGTCACGTTCGAAGCCCGCGTCGCGTTCTCGTCGGTGAAGCGCTCGTAATGGCCAAGGTCGAGATCGGTCTCGGCTCCGTCCTCGGTGACGAACACCTCCCCGTGCTGGAACGGGCTCATCGTCCCCGGATCGACGTTGATGTAGGGATCGAACTTCTGCAGCTGAACCCGGTAGCCGCGGGAGACGAGGAGACGCCCGATCGCCGCCGCGGAAATCCCCTTGCCGAGGGCCGAGACGACGCCGCCGGTGACGAAAATGAACTTCGTGTCGCCTTTGCTCGTCGGACTCATGCTCTACCGAGCGAGTCTAGCCAGCGCAGGGGCGGAACCGAGTCGATCGTCTTCGAAATAGACCGCAACTCGCCGTAAATCGTCAGCGCGAAGACGATCGCCAGGGCGATCAAGCGTCCGTCTCCCCCCAACGTGGTCAGCAACCAGATCCCCGCGACCGCCCCGATCAGGTTGGATCCGGTGTCGCCCAGCATCGCCTTCTCTCCCAACGTCAGCCAGGCCCCCACCAGCACCGGGCCGACGAAGATCCCCAGCAGCTCCAGCGGCGCCAGGGTCCAGGCGCCGAGGCAGAGCCCCGCCCCCAGCAGGATCAGCCCCTTCTCCGCCCGGCCCGGCCGCAGGTCGAGCAGGTTGCCCAGGTTGGTAGTGAGGATCAGCAGCGCCACGTCGGCGACGTAGCGCCAGTCTTCGAGGCCGCGGCCGGAGACGACGTAGGCCGCCAGCGCCAGCGCCCCGATCGCCTTGATCGCGCCGGTCGAGAGCGACCCTCCCCGCAGCGCCGCCCAGTGCCCGCGCCAGCCGCGCGGCGTCGTCGCCGCCTCACCGCGGCCGAGCGAGTCGTCGAGGAACCCGAGGAAGGCGATCCCCAGCAGGTAGGGCAGCCAGCGGCGCAGTTCAGGCTCGAGCAGGTCGAGGTCGCCACGGTCGTCGAGGAAGGCGAGCGGCGCCAGCGTCACCAGCGCCGCCGTCGCCAGCACCGCCCCCAGCGGAAAGGCGAGCTGCATGCCCCGGTAGTTCTCCCGCACCAGCCCCGCGTCGCGCAGGCCGCGGGCACCGGCCGGGACGAGAAAGAGGGAGATCGCGATCGCCAGCGGCAGGCCGACCCACTCCACGGGCGCTCAGCCGCCCTCGGTCAGCAGGTCCGGCAGCAGCTGGTCGGCGCTGCCCTTGACGCCGAAGCTGCCGTCGGCGCCGAGCAGGGCGAAGACCATCGCCAGCTGCCCCGCGGTGAGGTCGACGTCGTCGACGCTGGCGAGGCCGTTGGCCTGGAAGAAGGAGATCGAGGACGAGTCGTCGGTCGAGGTCTCCACCCCGACCGCCGGGGCGCGAGTGGCGGTGATGCCGCTCATCAGCGCCTCCTCCAACTGGTTCGTCTTTTCCCGCTGCACGGCGCCCATCTCTTCGGGTTGGTCGCGGACGACGATCACCCCGTCGAGGCGGCTGAAGGTGCCGCTGGCGCGCGAGAAGAGATGACCCCGCACGACTTCGGGGAGGGTGCCCCCGAGCACCAGCTGGCGCCCCAGCCCGGTGCCGAGTTCGGTCAGGCCCTCGGAATCCGTGCGCAGTTCCGAGAACCTGGTTTTGGCGAGGTCTTCGGCCAGCCCGTTGACGTCGACCGGCTCGCGCACCACCCCCACCCCGACCAGCCGGCCCCCGGTCGGCGCCAGCGCCTCCTCGACTTCGTCGGTGATGTCGCTGGGGAGCCCGCCGAGGGCGAGGATCGCGAAGCGCCGTCCCTCCAGCCGATCCTGGGTCAGCATCGGGTAGACGCGCTCGGCGAACTCGTCCGATCGATTCAGCTCGGCATTCAGATCGTCAGCCCGCGAGCGCGCGTCCTGGAGGTTGCCGACGAGGCTCCGCTCGAGGTCGCGGCGGGTGTTGTTGAGGGCGTCGCCGCCGAACTCGGCGCCGATCAGGATGCCGATCGCCAGCGCGATGAAGACCGCGATCAGCGAGGTGGCGTGGTAGCGCGCGGAGTAGCCCATCGACTGGCCAAGGCTATTCGCCAGGAGGGACTAGTCGATGCCGAGCCAGATCCGGATCTTCAGCCAGAACAGTTCCCAGACGTCGTTGAGCGCCGGCGAGGTGATCACCAGGATCGTCAGCAGGATCAGGAAGGCGATCGCGAAGAAGACCAGCGGGGCCAGGGTCGAGCTCGGGTTGTAGAGCCGGCTCACCCCCTTCGCGTCGACCAGCCGCTCGCCGATCTTCAGCCGGGTGAGAAAGGTGGAGGACATGCCGCCGCGCTTGCGGTCGAGGAACTCGATCAGGTTGAAGTGGGCGCCGACGCTGACGATCAGCGTCGCCCCCTTCTCATGTGCCATCAACATCGCCACGTCCTCGCTGGTGCCGGCGGCGGGGACGACCTGGTGCCCCAGGCCTGCCTCCTGCAGGCGCCCCCGCCCCGGCGCCCGCCCGTCGGGATAGGCGTGGACGATCAGCTCGGCACCGCAGCGCAGGGCGGCGTCGCCGGCGGAGTCCATGTCGCCGAGGATCACGTCGGGCTTCAGCCCGGCTTCCAGGACCCCGTCGGCGCCGCCGTCGACGGCGACGATCAGCGGTCGCACGTCGCGGATGTAGGCGCGCAGCGCTTTCAGGTCACGGCGGTGGCGGTCGCCGCGGACGACGATCAGGACGTGACGGTCGCGGAAGGAGGCGCGGGTCGGTGGAAAGGCGATGTTGCCGGTCAGCAGGTCGGTCTCTTCGCGCACGTGGGCGACGGTGTTTTCGGCGAATTCCCCCAACGCCTCGTCGATCCGCTGCCGGTGCTCCTGCATCTCGCGCTCGAGCTCGGGGACGCGGAGGACGCGGCCGCGGGCGACCTCGTCGTCGCCGACGAAGATCGCCCCCTCGACGATCCGCACCCGGTCGCCGTCCTTGAGCCGCTCGAAGAGTCCGGCCCCGGGGGCGTCGATCAGCCGGATTCCGGCCCTGGCCAGCATCAGCGGGCCCGCGTTCGGATACCTGCCCTGCGAGGACGGGGAGGCGTTGAGCACTGCCACCACCCCGGATTCGATCAGCTCCTCGGCGGCGATCCGGTCGATGTCGACGTGGTCGATCACGGCGACGTCCCCCGGACGCAGTCGCTTGACCAGGTGCTTGGTCCGCGCCCCTAAACGCGCGGTTCCCTCGATCGGCGCCTCCGGCCTCGTGCCGTTCCTACGTCCGAGCAGGGCGGGAAAGCGACGACGACTCGCGGTGGCCACCGACCCAGACTAGGCGAAGCGAGCCAGGATCGGCAAGGGCGGCTGGTCAGGCGGCCTTCAGAAGCTCCCGGGCGTGTCGGGTTGCCGCTTTGTCGGAGCTCTCGCCCCCGAGCATCCGCCGGATCTCAGCGACGACCCCCTCGCCGTCGAGCCGCTCCACCGTCGCCTCCGCCTGCTCGTGGGCGACGTCCTTTTCGAGCCGGAAGTGGACGTCGGCGAGCGAAGCGACCTGCGGCAGGTGGGTGATGCAGAGGACCTGACGGTCGCGGCCGAGCGCCCGCAGCCGCTCACCGACCACGCGGGCGGTGTTGCCGCCGACCCCGGCGTCGATCTCGTCGAAGACCATCGTTCCCGCGCTCGCCGCCCGGCCGAGCCCGCTCAGCGCCAGCATCACCCGCGAGAGCTCGCCGCCCGAGGCGGCGTCCCGCAGCGGCGCTGGCTCGATCCCGGGGTTGGGGGCGACCCGCAGCTCCACCGTCTCGCGGCCGGAGGGGCCGTAGCCCTCCGGATGCGGGTCGAGCGCCACCTCGAGCGAGGCCCCGGTCATCGCCAGCTGCTCGAGCTCGGCGGCGACCCGTTCCTGCAGGGGGACGACAGCGGCTTCGCGGCCGACGCTCAAGCGCTCGCCAAGCTCCGCCCGCCGCGCTTCCGCCGCGGACAGGGCCGCCTCGGCCTCGGCGCTGCGGGTCTCGGCCCCCTCCAGGCGCGCGATCTCCGCGCGACAGCGCTCGGCGTGAGCGAGCACCGATTCGACGCTGCCGCCGTGCTTGCGCTCGAGCCGGTCGATCGCCTCCAGCCGCTCCTCGATCGCGAGCAGGGCGCCGGGATCGGCCTCGACCCCCTCAGCGTAGTCGCGCAGCTCCGAGCCGAGGTCGACGAGCTCGACTCCGAGCGTCGCCACCCGCTCGGCGATCGCGTCGAGGCCCGGGTCGAGGCCGCCGGCAGCTTGCAGCGTGGCTTCCGCCTGAGCGATCGTCGCCGCCGCGCCGCCGCCGTCCTCTTCGGCGCCGGCCAGGCTCCCGTGGGCGGCCGCCGCGGCCTCGCGCAGCCCCTCGGCGTGGCGCAACCGCTCCCGCTGGGAAGCCATCTCAACCCGCTCCTCGGGAACCGGCGCCACCGTCTCGATCTCCGAGAGCTCGTAGCGGTAGAGGTCGAGGTCGCGCTCGCGCGAGCCTTCGCGCTCCCGCAGCTCCGCCAGCTCGGCGGCGAGGCCGGTGCATTCCCGGTGCGCGTCCCGATATTTCCGCCGCAGCTGCAGGTGCTCGGGGCCGGCGAAGCCGTCGAGGATCTCGAGCTGGGCCGAGGAGATCGTCAGGCGACGGTGCTCGTGCTGGCCGAAGAAGGCAAGCAGCCGACCGCCGAGCAGCTTCAGGTCGGCCGCGGTCGCGGCGCGGCCGGCGACGAAGGCGCTGGTGCGGCCGCCGGCGGAGACGCGGCGGCCGAGGACCACCTCGTCGGCACCCTCCGGCAGCCGTTCCGCCAGCTCGGCCAGCTCCGGCTCCTCGAGCAGGCCCTCGGGCAGGTCGAAGACGCCCTCGACCCAGGCCTCGGGCGCGCCGGGACGAACGATGTGCCCTTTCGCCTTCCCTCCCATCAAGAGGTCGAGCGAGTGGGCGAGGACGGTCTTGCCGGCGCCGGTCTCGCCGGTGATCGCGTTCAGCCCCTCCCCCAGCCGCAGCTCCGCCCGCTCGATCAGCAGCAGGTTCTCGATTCGCAGCTCGCGCAGCATGGGATCTGTGTAGCAACGGGCGCGGACCGACTCGCCGTGTTTTCGCGCTGGTTCCGGGCTAACCCAAAGCCAGGACAGCGAAGACGCCACCGATCACGCTGGCGGCGATGCTCGCGAACAAGGTCACAAAACCGATGATCATCGTCCGTTGCATCGAGTCAAATCGGGTGTTCATGTCCGAACGCAGTTCGCGGATGTCGGTATCGACCCGCTCGAAGCCCTTGTGCATCTCCGACTGCAGGTCATCCAGTCGCTCGTCGGTCCATGCTTCTCTTGCCATCACCGCCATGAGGCAAGCATACGAAGCCTGTTGTCGTCAAAGGCGCGCAGAACGTAAATTTTCTGGCACAGGTCGCACGCGAAAGTCGGACTTAGGACTTAGCTAGGCAGCCGGCTCGCTGGGGCCGTCCGTCGGCTGGACGAAGTCCTCGGAGCGGACCAGGGCGAAGCCGGCGAGGGCGCCGGCGAAGGAGATGATCGCGGCGATCAGGACGATGTCGTTGAAGCCGCTGACGAAGGCGACGTCGGCGGCGTGCACGGCTTTCTCGTGCACCGCTGGCGGCAAAGGCATTTCGGCCACCGCCCGGGAGCCGCCGGAGGCGACCGCTTCCCCAAGACCGCCGGGAGCGTTGGGCAGCAGCTCCCCCAGCTTCGCGTCGACCCGTCCCTGGAACACCGCCCCGAGACCGGCGACTCCGGTGGCGATGCCGACCTGGCGAAAGGTCGTGTTGATCCCGGACCCCATCCCCGATTTCTCCACCGGCACGACCGCGATCGCGGCCTGGCCGATCCCGGGGTTCGTCGTCCCGATCCCGATCCCGGCGAGGAGGAAGCCGGCCAGCAGGGTCGTCCAGGTCGAGTCGGGAGAGACTCCGCGCATCAGCAGCAGGCCGATGCCGACGATCGTCAACCCGCACCCGAGCAGGACCCTGATCGGGACCCGGTGCGAGAGCGCGCCCGAGATCGGGGCGACGACGAAGCCGAGGACGGTCAGCGGCAGGAAGCGCAGCCCCGCCTCCAGCGGCGAAAAGTCGAGCACGCCCTGCATGTAGATGGTGAGGTAGAGAAAGAGGGCGAACATCCCCGCCGAGAGACAGAAGGCGACCGCCGAGACACCGTTGAAGGCGGGCTTGCGGAACAGAGTGAGGTCCAGCATCGGGTGGTCGCTGCGGCGCTCGATCGCGATGAAGAGCGCCATCAGGACGGCGGCGCCGATCAGGCAGGCGAGGATCAGAGGGCTCCCCCAGCCCTCCGGGTTGCCCCGGATCAGGCCGAAGATCAGGAGGAAGAGGGCGGAGGAGAAGGTGAGGAGACCCGGAACGTCCACCGGCTCGGGGTCCTGAGCGGAGACGTTGACGATCTTGCGCTCGGTCAGGACCATCGCCGCGATCCCGATCGGGATGTTGACGAAGAAGATCCACTCCCAACCCAGGTTCTCGGTCAGCACCCCGCCGACCAGCGGCCCGATGGCCACCGCGCCGCCCACCGTCGCCCCCCAGACGCCGAACGCCGTCGCCCGGTCTTTGCCGTGGAACTCCTGGCCGATCAGCGCCAGCGAGGTCGCGAACATGCCGGCGCCGCCGATCCCCTGCAGGCCGCGGGCGAGGTTCAGCAGGGTCGGGTCCTCGGCGATGCCGCAGAGGAACGAGGCAAAGGTGAAGATGCCGAAGCCGATCGTGAAGACGCGCCGCCGGCCCAGCCGGTCCCCCAGCGAGCCCGCCGTGAGCAGGAAGGCCGCCAGCATCAGCGAGTAGGCGTCGACCACCCACTGCAGGCTCGAGAGGCTGGCATCGAGTTCCCGCTGGATGTCCGGCAGAGCGACGTTGACGACGGTGACGTCGAGCAGCAGCATGAACGTCGCGATCGAGACCAGGACCAGGGTCCACCACTTGCGCTCCATCCCGAGCAGGCTACTCGAGGTTGCCTCAGACGGCTAGATGCCCGAACTTCTCGCGTATCCGCTGGTAAAAGCTCGTTCCGGGCAGCTGCGCGAGCCGGCTGACCGCGTCGAGGAAACGGACCTCGAGCTCGGCACCGGCGGCGAAGTCGGCGATCTTGCCGCCGTCGACGGCGACCTCGACCGGCTCGCGCTCGGGCGCGTTGACGACGTGGAGGACGTCGCCGGGGGCGACCACGAGCGCGCGGGCGGTCAGCGAATGCGGCGAGATGTAGCTGACGACGTATCCCTTCACGCCCCAGGCGAGGATCGGGCCCTGATTGGCGAGGTTGTAGCCGGTGGAGCCCGCCGGCGTGGCGGCGACGAGGCCGTCGCAGCGGACGTGGCCGACCTCCTCGCCGGCGATCCGGTAGCTGAGCTCGGCAACCCGGTCGTGGGGTCGGCGGGCGAGCGTGATGTCGTTCAGCCCGACCGCCTCCTTACCGTCGACCTTGACCTCCAGGCCGGGCAACTGGATCGTCTCGATTTCGCCTTCGAGGGCGCGGCGGATGCCCTCGCGGGCTTCGACTCGGTCGACCGCGGCGAGGAAGCCGACGGTGCCGAAGTTGACACCGAAGACCGGGACCTCGGTGCGGGCGTAGCGGCGCAGCGCGTGGAGGATCGAGCCGTCGCCGCCGAGGACCAGGCAGATCTCCGGCAGGGTGTGTTCGGCGGTGACGTCGACGCCCTCGCCCGCAGCACCGTGCTTCTCCACCTCCTGCTCGGTCGCCGCCAGGCGCCAGCCCATCTCGTGGGCGACCTCGGCGGCGACCGCCACCGCTTCGGAGGCAGCCGGCGGGTGGGAGTGGGTGATCAGGGCCGCCGTCTTCACTCGTCCCCCTCGACCGCGAGAACGGCCGCCTCGAGGTCCTCGACCTCAGGCCCCTCACCTCCGCACCAGATGAAGGTCTCGCGGTTGCCCTTCGGCCCCGGCAGCCCGGAGGAGGCGAAGCCGCGGATCGGCAATCCCTGCTCGCACGCGGCCCCGGCAACCGTGAGGATCGCCTCGCGGCGGTCGGCGGCCTTGCGGACGACCCCGCGCCCCACCCGCTCCTTGCCGAGCTCGAACTGCGGCTTCACCATCGCCAGCACCTCTCCCCCCGGGGCGAGGCAGCGGGCGACCGCCGGCAGGATCTTGGTCAGGGAGATGAAGGAGACGTCGATCGTCGCCAGTGAGGGCACAAACGGCAGGTCCGCCGGTCCCAGCGCCCGGCCGTTGATCCGCTCGATCACCTCCACTCGGGGGTCGCTCCGCAGGCGCAGGTCGAGTTGTCCGTAAGCGACGTCGACCGCGGCGACAGCCGCCGCCCCGCGCTGGAGCAGGCAATCGGTGAAACCCCCGGTCGAGGCGCCGACGTCGAGGCAGTCGCGATCGGCGACATCGATCTCCAGCGCCTCGAGCGCGTTCTCCAGCTTGGTGCCGCCGCGTGAGACGTAGCGCGGGCCCTCCCGGACGATCAGGCTCGCGCCAGGCTCGACCAGTTGGCTCGGCCGCAGCGCCACCGGCCCGTCCTGGCCGATCCGCACTTCGCCCGCCCGCACGGCCCCCGCGGCCGCGGAGCGCGAGGAAAACAAGCCCTGCTCGGCCAAAACCGCGTCTATCCGGGACTTCTTCACTGCGCGAACGCTACAGCGGCCCCTCCGATCCGGCCTTTTATCCCCAATTCAGAATGGAATGAGACATTTCCCAGGACCGGTTACCGAATTTGATCTGGTCTTCTGGAGCAAATCGGGTAGAGAAGCCGGATAAACCGTGAAATGCAGGGTCTCTGTGACCCCACTCACACACAAGTCGCACATACGTTCGTACGCTGTTCAAGGATTCGCAAGAGGAAACCGATCAAGGAGATACACCAAAGCTTTCAAGGTTGATCCCCGCGTCGTATATCGCCTCGCTGCTTCCCACAGCGACGCACTCGACACAAACCGGGCTCACCTACCTCCCACGGATCCACACATATATAGAGATACATATCTCTCCTCCCTGTAGTAACCCCAGAAGCGCCCCGCCTCCCCCGGCGGGGCGTTTTCTGTTGGGGGCTCAGGCGGGATCGCCGAGGCCGAGAGCAGCCCGCGCCCAGGGCACTTCGTCAACGAGGGGGGTCGCCTCATAGAAATGCTCGACCGAGCCTCGCCGGGGCTCCTCCGCGACGAGCACCACTGCGCCATGCTCGGCAAGGACGCGAACGTGATAGCTGACACTGTAGATGTGCTCGTCCGTGGGAGCGACGAGTTCCTTCGGGCTGCGCATCGCCTTGGCTTCGATGTAGAGCCTGAGCAGCCGTCTTCGCAGCGGATGCTGGAGGAGGAACACCAGCGTCTCCTCTCCGCTGACCGGCTTTCTCTTGCTTGGCACAGGCTCCCCTTTCACTACCTGACAGTCAGTTCGTGCGAGCCGTAAGGAACACGTGGACATCGTGCACAGTGACAGGCTCTTCACTCAACGGTCAATCTGGGCCACCATCCTGTGGTAACAACTATGCGGGCCTGGCGCTCAACACCCAAGGCCAACCTGGCGAGTGTGTGTTTCTGGCCATGCCCGAAACCCCAATGGTGAAGTCATCATGACAACTAAGTCTGTTGATAGCGCCTGCGGTAGCTCCCTTAGGATGCTGCTTCGATGCCGCACACCGTTCGACCGCCGTTCACCGCTGCCCCGCCCCCCGGTTGGCCGCAAGGAATCGCTGCGGTTGAACAACTGGACAAGGAGACCAATGGCCGCGGTGACACCGGCGCGGCTCATCCGACCCGCAACACCGGCACCACCGACGGCGCCGAGCTCGCCACCGCCCTCCGGGCAGGCCACGCCCACCGGTGATGGGCCCGCTCAGCCATAGGTGCGACGATCACCTAGCCTCGGGGCTCTGGTACATCGACGAATATCTCGATCGCGAGCCGAAGCTGCTGGAGCCGGCCAAGCCCGCTTTCGTGCCCGGTCACGAACAGTAGCCCGCTCGGTGAGCTGAGTGGAGCCGGAGAAGCCCGCCTCGGGCGGCCGTCGCAAGACCTCGGGTCGCCGCAAACGACCCTCACTGATCGGCCTCGAGGGACTCCGCCGGCCCGAGCGCGGCGGCCAGGTCCCCCTCTATTACCAGCTCGGCGAGATCCTCAAGCAGAGGCTCGAGGGCGGTGGCTGGGAGCCCCACACCCTGTTCCCTTCCGAGCGCGAGATCGAAGAGTATTTCGGCGTCTCGCGTGCGGTCGTTCGCCCGGCCCTCAGCCTGCTCGAACGCGACGGGGACATCTATCGCCGGCGCGGCTCGGGGACTTACGTCGCCGCGCCGAAGCGCCGGGTCCCGATCAGGGGCCTGATCCGCTCACTGCGGGAGGACCCTTTCAGCGGCTCGCGGATCGCCGTCCTGCGGATTCGCCGACAGACCAATGACCAGACGATCGCCAACTTCCTCGACGTCTCCCCGGGGCAGACCGTCGCCCAGGTCACCTCGATCCTCCGCATCGTCAAACCGATCTGCCTGATCGACTCCTTCTTCCCTGTCGAGCGGGTGCCCTGGCTGTTGGGCGCCGCGATCTCGCTCCAGGGCGGCGAACAGCCTGTCATCAGCGAGTCACCGAAGTTGAGCCGGATCGACGTTTCCTTCGAGGGCTCCTCCTGTGGTCCCTGGACCGCCAAAAGCCTCGGTGTCCGCACCGGCGACCCGATCTTCATCGGCCGGCTGGTCCAGTACGGCGCCCCCGAGGACCAAAGCCCCGACCGCCCCGTCGAGCTGACCCGCATCCTCGCCCGCAGCGACATCTCACAGCTTCACTTCGAGGCTGGCGCCTCGCTCGACCGCGGGCGGGGGCGAAGCGGGTGAACGCACGTGCATAGGATGCGAAATCAAGAACCTGTTCAACTCTTTACTGGAGTGTTAATGCGCCGAACCGCAAAACTTTTTCCCTTCTTACTGTTGCTTTTCACCCTATTTCTGCTGGGTGGTTGCGGGGCCGGCGACAAGCCGGATGACACTTCAACCTCTTCGGGGCTACCGGAGGAAATAGTGATCGGCGCCGCAATTGCGAAGACCGGCTACATGGCACCCTTTGACGATGCCATCGTCGCCCTCGAACAGCTCGTAGCGGAAACCAACGCCCGCGGCGGGATCGACGGTCACAAACTGCGGGTGACCCAGGTGGACACGCGCTCCGATCCGCAGCAGGCCGTGATGGCGGTGCAGAAGGTGATCGAAGACGGCGCGGACGTGCTCTTCTTCACCGGCGAGGCGCTGACCGCGGCAGCGGGATCCCCCCTCGCCGAGGAAAACGACAAGCTCAACTTCTCGATCCTCCAAGAGCCGGGCTTCGGCCCCCCGACTTCCGGTCGCCTTTCCTTCAGCTCGAATCCAAGCCTCCTCGGTGAGGTGAGCGCCGCGGCCTCGTTCTTCTACGACAAGGGCATCAGGCACCCGTTCCTCTTCCGGGACACGACGATCATCTACGGCAAGGCGGCCTGCTCCGGCTTCCAGCAGGCCTGGGAAGAGCTCGGCGGCACGATCGCGGATTCCGTCGACTTCGAGAACACCGACCCCTCGATCTCAAGCCAGATCAGCAAGTTGAAAAGCTCGGATGCCGATGCCGTCGTCATGTGCTCCTATCCGCCCGGGGGCGCCGCGGCGATCAAGCAGATCCGCGCGGCGGGGGTCGAGCTGCCGATCTATGGGCCGACCTCCTTCGACGGCCTCTATTGGCTGAAGGGCATCCCGAACACCGAGGACATCTACTTCACCTCGAACGGATCGGTTTACGATCCGCCGAACAAGGCCACTGCAGAACTGCTCGAGAACCTCGACAAGGCTGGAATCGACACCGACATCGGGACCAATCTGCTGGCCTGGTACGCCGGCGGTCAGTTGATCATCGACGCGATCGAAGAAACGGACAGCGTCGATGGCAGCGTGCTTGCCGATGCCCTTGAGGCCAAGCCCCGCTCAACGGTCATCGGGAAAATCCACTACAGAGCGGGCGACCACTACCCGACCGGGGCCTGGCCGATCTACGTCCTCTCAAACGGCCAGCCGAAACTGGTGACCGAGGTCGAACCGCAGTTCATCCCGGAGTACGGCGAATGAGTCCGGCCCGGGCGTCGCGCTCGGCGAGGGCCTGGTTCACGAACTCCGCAAACGCCTCCCGGTAGGCGAGCGTGTACCGGTCGGCAAGGGTGCTGACCTCCGCGTCGGGATCCAGCGTCAGCTCGGGCGGCTGGATTTTCGAGACGACCGCCACGTCCTCGGCATAGATGCCGGCGTCGTAGGCGATCGCTTTCTCGAGGCTCTCCTGGCCGAAGTTCTCCAGGCCCCCCTCGATCCAGTAATGCGCTGACTCGGTTGCGCTGATGGCGCGCGCGACATGAAGCAGGCAGCGTTCGCCTTCGTCGGTGAAGAACCTCCCCGCGGTGAAGTTCGGTGCGATCGTGTGGTAGCCCATTTCCCGCAACGAGCCCCAGGTAGAGCTGGCGCCATCTCCCCATTCCATGTTCCGGCGGAGCGTCACCTCGAGCCCGTCCCTCTCCGGCGTCAGTGGCTCGACCTCCGCCGGCTGGGACCCGAGGGTAGCCTCGTGGACGAAGGCGAAATGAGCGACGTCGCGGAAGTTCTCGATCATCAGCCCGAAGCCGACCGGCAGCTCGAAGGGGGTGCCGTGGCCCCACGTCCACCGATCCGGATCGAACCACGGAACGTCGGGCACGTCGGTCAGCGGCTCCTCGAGCGTCGTCCAGACCAGCCCCCAGTGCACCCGGCACGGATATGACGGAATCCGGGCGAGCGGTGGGATCTGACGTTGATCGGCAAGCGAGGGAACCCGGGTGCATGAGCCGTCCCCCGCCCACTCCCAGCCGTGGTAGGGGCACTGGATGCTGTTGCCGCAGACCTTGCCCATCGACAGCTGGGCGCCACGGTGGGCGCAGCGATCCGCGACCACGGCCGCCTCATCGCTCTCGGTGAGGAAGACGGCGAGGGGCTGGTCGAGCAGGACCGCGCGCCGGGGCCCGTCCGCGAGATCCTCCAGCCTCGCCACCGGCTGCCAGCAGTGCCGTAGCGCCAGCGCTACGTCTTCGCTGCTCGGCGGCAAGGAAGAGAGGTGGTCGGTCATAGCTGCCTACCCATGTAAGCACGCAGCACGCCCGGGTTGCGCTGCAGCTCCTCGCGCCTTCCGCTGGCGCGGACCAGGCCCCCGGCGAGGACCAGGCTGCGCTGGCAGAAGTCGATCGTCCGCGCCGCGTTCTGCTCGACGAGGAGCATCGTCGCCCCCTCCGCGCGGAGTTCCTCGAGCAGGGCATATACGACGTCGATCGTCTTCGGAGCGAGGCCGAGCGAGGGCTCGTCGAGGATCAGCAGCCGTGGCCTGCGGAGCAGCGCTCGTGCCACCGCCAGCTGTTGCTGCTCACCGCCCGAGAGACGGTCGGCGCGCTGTCCGGCCCGCTCCCGCAGGATCGGGAGCCTCCCCAGCACGTTCTCCATCGTCTCGCCCCCGTCGCCCTGCACGGCCAGGCGCAGGTTCTCGGCCACGGTCAGCGTGCCGAAGATCTGACGACCCTCGGGGACCAGCGCGATTCCCAACCCCGCGATCTCCTCCGGTGCGAGCCCGCGCAGAGACCTGCCCTCGAAGCTGATCTCACCGGCGCTCGGACGAATGAGGCCGCAGATCGCCCGCAGAAGCGAGCTCTTGCCGGCGCCGTTGGGTCCGACCAAACCGACCACCTCCCCCTCGCCGAGGTTCATCTCGACGCCGTGGAGAACCTCGACGCCGCCATAGGCGACCTTCAGCCCGCGCAGCTCAAGCATGTGCGCCCGCCGAATACGACGAGCCGAGGTAGGCCTCGACCACGGCGGGGTCGGCCTGGACTTCCTCGGGGCTCCCGATCGTGACCGTCCCGCCGTCGTCGAGCACCTGCACCTGCGAGCAGAGGTCCATCACCACGTTCATGTCGTGCTCGATCAGCAGGATCGCGCAGCCGAAGTCCTGGCTCACCTTGCGGAGAATCGCCACCAGCTCCCCGCGCTCCTCGTCGTTCAGCCCTGCCGCGGGCTCGTCGAGCAGCAGGTAATGCGGGCCGGTGGCCAGGGCGCGGGCGATGCCCAGCAGCCTCTGGTCCCCTGGTGGCTGCAGGCCGGCAGGGCTTTGCGCCTGCTCGTCGAGACCGAGACGCTCGAGCACGTCCGCGGCGACCTCCACGGCGCGTCGCCGGCCGACCCCGACGCCCATCGCACCCACGGCGACGCTCTCCACCACGGTCAGCCCCGCGAAGGGGAGCGCTGCCTGGAAGGTGCGTCCGAGCCCTGCCCGCGCGAGCCGCGGCGGCGACCAGCCGGTCACGTCGGATCGATCGAGGAAGACGCTTCCGGAATCGGGAGACTGGAAGCCGCTGAGGACGTTGACGAGCGTCGTCTTGCCGGCGCCGTTCGGGCCAATCAGCCCGAGGGTTTCTCCCGGCGGCAGCTCGAGCTCCACTCCCCTCAGCACCTGCAGCCCGGAGAAGGCGAGTGAAACCCCCTCGGCCCGAAGGCTCCCGGCCGCCCCCCGAGCGGTGCGCGACCTTGCTGGCTCCGTCGCCGCCCCCGCCGACGACGTCGACGGAGCCCAGAGACGCAGCCGGCGGCGGATCGGCTCGATCTCAGCCGCCTCGCGGCCACCGCTCACTCCTCCCGGCAGCGCGACCATCGCCACCAGCAGGATCAGGCCGAGGCCGATCGCAGCCAGGCCCGGCGTGGCGCCGATAGAGATCAGCCCGAACGCGCTGGCGCCTTCCTCGAGGTTGCGCAGCAGCTCGTTGGCCGTCGCCACCGCGAGGGTCCCGACGACGGCCCCGAGGACGCTGCGAGCGCCACCCACCACCAGCATCGTGATCGTCGTCACCGAGGCGGCGAAGTAGAAGGTGGCAGGAGACAGGACCCCGGACTGGTGCACCGCCAAGGCGCCGCCGATTCCGCAGAGCATGCCGCTGATCGCGAATGCCAGCAGCCGCTCCCGCATCACGCCGATGCCGATCGAGCGCGCCGCCACCTCGTCCTCGCGGGTCGCCTGCAGCCGGTAGCCGCTCGCCGACCACTTGAAGGCGAGCGCCACCACAATGGCCACCCCGGCCCAGAGCCCCGCCGACCCGATGCCGGTGGTCCTCGGGATGCTCACAAGCCCGCTGCTCCCCCCGGTAACCGGGTCCCAGTTGGCGAGGACGTTGTAGACGACGATCAGGAAGGCGAAGGTCGAGATCGGGATCGCCAGCGTCGAAGTTCTCATCAGAGGCCAGCCGACCACCGTCGCCAGCAATCCGGTGGCCACCGCGGCGAGCAGAGTGGAAGGCAGGGGGCCGAGCTGGGCATCGGCGATCAGCCCTGGCAGCTCCGGCGTCTGGAACGCCGTGAAAGCCGCAGGGATCGTGAGCAGGGCGGCGACGTAAGCGCCGCTCGCCGCAAAGCCCAACTGCCCGAACGAGTAGACGCCGCTGTTGCCGATGAAGACCTGCAGGCCGAGAACGACGATCAGGTTGCAGAGGATCAGCGTCACGGTCCCTTCGAACGCGGGCGTGCCGCTCGCCCCAACCGCGACGGTCAGGGCCACAAGGATGATCGGGACGACCAAAGAGGTGGCCACGGAGGCCGAGGAACGCAGCCCCCGCCCGTTCATACGCGCGCCGTTCCGGTCGCCGCACCCAGCAGGCCCTGCGGCCTCACGACCAGGATCGCGACGGGAAGAGAGAAGACGATCGCATCGCGAAACGGAACCAACCCGTCCGGGAGGTAGGTGCCGAGCAGCGATGAGAGCACACCGAGCACGAGCCCGCCGACCACCGCACCGGAGATCCTTCCGAAACCGCCGATCACCACGGCGATGAAGCCGACCAGCACCGGGGTCAGCCCCATCGTCGGCGAGACCTGACCGGTCTGCATGACGATCAGCACCCCCACGATGGCAGCGAGGGCGCCGCTGATCGCGAAGGCGATCGCGATCACGCGGTTGGCACGGACGCCGAGCAGCCGAGCCATCTCCAGGTTCTCCGCCGCCGCCCGCATCTCGAGACCGATGCGAGTCCGATACAGCAGCCATCCGAGGCCGCCGAGGACGGCCGCGGTCAGCGCCAGAGTGAGGATCTCGAGGTTCGGGATCGAGAGGGTGCCGAGCTGGCTCGATTCACTCAGGAGCTCAGGCGCAGCCACCGACTGGGGGCGGGCGTCCACCGAGGCGCTGACGAGGTTCTGCAGGATGGTGGCGACAGCGAGCGAGGTGACGAGCTGCGCAGCCAGGTCGGCGTTCCGAACCGGGCGGAAAGCCACCCGCTCGACCAGGACCGCGACCGCGATTCCGGTGGCGAGGGCGGCGAGGACCGCAACGGCGAACGGCAGTCCGGCCAACACGTAGAGGACGTAGGCGGGCAACATGATGAACTCGCCCTGGGCGAAGTTCATCATCCCCATCACGGTGTAGATCAGGGTGACGCCGATCGCGATCAGCGCATAGAGGCCGCCGAGAGCGAGCGCGTCGATCAGGCTTTGGGCAAGTTCGGTCATCGGGTCGCTCTCGACAGGACCTTACGAGTCACCGGAGAAGAGACAGTTTGCTTTAGGAATAGACGAGTTCTATGTTCTTTATGCACTCAGCGTGTTGTCGGTAGAGGCGCTGTCTGCGTTTTCAGAATCAACGGCCTCCGGCCAACACGAAAGAGAGAATCATGGAAAGCAGCGCAGAGAACAGGGAGCACCGACGTCGGCTGGAAGAACGACAGCCAACCGGCTGGACGGTCTTCGCCGGGGTGCTGTTGCTGATCGTCGGATCGCTCGACGCCCTCTGGGGACTGGCGGCGGTCCTCAACGACGAAGTCGTCTTCGTCGGCGGTCAAGGAGTGATCGTCGCCGATGTCACCACCTGGGGCTGGGTCCACCTGATCCTCGGCTCGATCGTCGCCTGCACGGGTCTCGGGCTGTTCGCCGGCACCGAATGGGCTCGCTTCACGGCGATCTTCTTCGTAACCATCAACACCGTCTCGCAGATCGTCTGGTTCCCGGCGGCGCCGCTGTGGGCGTTCCTGATCATCATCCTCAACGTGACGATCATCTACCAGCTGACCGCTCGCTGGGAGGAATAGAACATGCTCCTGCTTGCAGACATCAGCTTCGGGGAAGTGCTCCTGCTCATCCTCGAGTTCTTCCTCCTGGTCGCCTGGTTGTGGATTCTCTTCGCGATCGTCACCGACCTCTTCCGCGACCACGAGACCTCCGGTTGGGGCAAGGCGGCATGGGTGCTCTTCCTGCTGATCCTGCCGTTCCTCGGGGCGCTCGTCTATCTGATCGCCCGCGGAGACGGGATGCGCGATCGCACGATCAAAGCCCAGGAGGACGCGAAGGGCCAGTTCGACGCCTACATCCGCCAGCAGGCCCACAGCTCGCCGGCCGACGAGCTGCACAAGCTCAGCGAGCTGAAGGCGAAAGGGGAGCTCTCCTCCGAGGAGTTCGATCGGGCGAAGGCGAAGCTGCTGGCCTGACTCTCGAGTCGGTCGAAACCAAGAGCTGACAGGTGAACCCCGAGCCGGAGGAGAGCTCCGGCCAGAATCCACGCCTCGCCCTGCTGCTGGCGATGGCGATGTTCGTCTTCGTCATCGACACGTCGCTGATGAACGTCTCGATTTCCGCGGTCGTCCGCGACCTCGACACGACCGTCAGCGGCGTCCAGTCGGCGGTCGCGATCGAGGCGCTGGTCTCGGCCGCCTTCATCCTGATCGGCAGCAAGATCGGAGACCTCTTCGGCCGCAAGCGCGCCTATGTCCTCGGCCTGCTCCTGTACGTGTCGGGCGCGGTGGCGATGATCTTCGCCCAGAGCCTGACTCCGATCATCGTCTTCTGGGCCGTGATCGGCGGCCTCGGGGCTTCCCTGTACCTCCCCGCGATGCAGTCCCTGATCCACGGCAACTTCGAGGGGAGAGCCCAGGCGAAGGCCTATGCACTGGTCGGAGCCTCGGCCGCGATCGCCGCCGCGATCGGACCGCTGCTCGGCGGCTTCCTGACCACCTACCTCTCCTGGCGGGTGGGATTCATGCTCGAGGGCGTGATCATCGTCATCGTCCTGCTCGGCAGCCGGGGGATTCTCCGCGACGTTCCCTACACCGGCGATCGGGGCGTGGACACCGTCGGCTCGGCCCTCTCGGTCCTGGGCATGGGGGGCCTCGTACTCGGCATCCTCGCCTGGCAGGAGGGCGGCGAGTCCGTCGGCGTGCTCCTGGCCGCAGGGCTGGCTGCGATGGCTGCCCTGTTCTACTGGCTGCTGCGCCGCAAGCGCGAAGGCAAGCCTGCCCTGCTCGACCCGCACCTGTTCGAATCCAAGCTCTTCAGCTTCGGGATCTCCCAGGGGATCCTCCAGCAGATCGCCCTCGGCGGGATGCTGATCGCGATGCCGATCTACCTGCAGATGGTGCTCGATTACAACGCGATGGAGGCTGGCCTGACCCTGGCTCCGCTCTCGCTGACGATGTTCGCGGTGGCGCTGATCGCCGGCAAACGAGCGGGCAAGCGGCGGCCGGCGGTCCTCATCCTCGCCGGGTTCGGGCTGCTGCTGATCGCGACCCTGCTGCTGATCGCGCTCGTCCCCCGGGCGGACACCGGCTGGTCTCTCGTCGGCCCGCTCGCGCTCGGCGGAGCGGGACTCGGCTTCCTGGTGTCTCAGCTCAACAACTACACGCTGTCGCCGATCTCCGAGGAACGGGTCGGGGAGGCGGCGGGCGTCAACTCGGCAACCGGGTCCTTCGGTCTCTCGCTGGGGCTGGCGTTCGCCGGCGCGATCATGCTGGCCGCACTCTCGATCGCCTTCACCCAGAAGTCGGAGTCGAGCGAGGTGCTCGTTCCCGCCGAGCAGCAGCGCGTCGCCGATGCCCTCGAGGACGACGCGCAGGTGATGAGCAACGCACAGCTGGAAGAAGTGCTCGCCGGGCAGCCCGAGAACGTCCGCGAGGAGATCGTCGCCATCAACACGGACGCCAGGCCGCTCGCCCTCCAGATCGCGCTGCTCGTTCCCCTCCTCGCCGCCCTGATCGGCTTCCTCAGCGCCTTCCTTATGCTCCGCCTGCCAGACCCGGCTCCCCCGGCTGCGGCCGAGTCGCGGTGAGGTCGCTCCTGATCTTCACCGCGGCCGAGAGCAGCGGCGCGGCAAGCACCAGCCCCACCGTCCCGAACAGGCAGCCTCCGGCGATCGTCGCGATCAGGACCGCCAGCGGGTGGAGCTTCAGGGCCGCTCCGTAGGCGATCGGCTGCACCAGTTGCTGGAACACGCCGTTGGCCAGCAGCACCAGGATGGCCATCGCGCCCGCCACCTCGGCCCCCTGCCCCCCGAGGGCGATGAGGACCGCGAAGACCCCGGCGGTCCAGGCGCCGATGTAGGGGACGTAGCCGCCGAGGAAGGTGACGACGGCAATCGTCCCGGCCAGGGGCACGTCGAGCAGCAGGGAGCCCGCCCCGACGATCAGCGCGCTCCAGACGGCGACGATCGTGACCCCGAGGAAGTAACCGCGCATGCTGCCGGCCACCCGGCCGAGGATCGAGTGGGCGACGGGGACGGGGACGCCGAGATGGCGCTCGACGAAGCCGCCGATCTGCGGCCCGTCCTTGAGCAGGAAGAAGAGGCTGAGGGCGGTGAAGGAGAGGAAGACGGCCAGCGAGGCCAGCCGGTCGACGCTGCCGAGGAGGCCCTGCGTCAGCGCCTGGAAGGCGTCGCTGACCGAGGCGCTCGCGCCCGAGTTGGCTTCGGCGGCGGTCGGCGCCTTCACCCCGAGGTCGTGAACCCAGGCCTCCAGCTGCTGGGCGCCGTCCTGGAGCCGGGCGGAGAGGCTGTCCGCCTGGCTCGCGATCCCGGTCATGACGATCAGCCCGACCCCCAGACCGAGGACGACGATCGCGAGCAGGACGAGGGCGGCGCTGACGCCGCGCGGGATCCGGTGGCGGTGGAGCCAGTCGACCAGCGGCGCGGCGACCGAGGCGATGATCGCGGCGGTGATCACCGGCATCACGATCGTCTCGGTCAGCGAGAGCAGCCAGATCAGACCGATCAGGGCGGCGCCGGCGCCGACCACGAGCCAGGCCGAGAAACCGAGGTCCCGCAGCCACTGCGGCGCCGAGAAGAGCCCGCTCAGCGTCCCAGGCTCGATCGCGACGGCTTCGTCTTCAGTAGAACCCTTGTGCCGCATGAACAATTTGGACACTGTCACCTACGTCGGACACGGGACGGTCTCGATCGAGATCGACGGCGTCCGCCTGCTGACCGACCCGGTCCTGCGCCGGCGGGTCGGGCCTCTGGCGCGCCACGGCTCCGTCCCGGCGGCCGCGGTCGCGGTAGACCTCGACGCGGTGCTGATCTCCCACCTGCACCGCGACCACGTCGACCTTGGCTCGCTGCGGCGCCTCGGCCGCGGGACCCGGCTGCTGGTGCCGCCGGGGTCGCGGGGGTTCTTCGAGCACCACGGCTTCGGGACCGTGGAGGAGCTTGCGCCCGGAGAATCCAGCAGGGTAGGCGCACTGGAGGTGAACGCGGTCGAAGCCCACCACGACGCCGGCCGGCGTCGGTTTGCGAAGGAGGCGCAGGCGATCGGCTTCCTGGTCCGCGGCAGCCGCAGCGTCTACTTCGCCGGCGACACCGACTTCTTCGCCGGCATGAGCGATCTCGACCCCGATCTCGACCTCGCCCTGCTGCCGATCTGGGGTTGGGGGCCGAGCATCGGCCCCGGCCACCTCGATCCCGCGGGCGCGGCCCGGGCGGCCGCGGCACTGTCGCCGCGGCTGGCGGTGCCGATCCACTGGGGCACGCTCTACCCCTTCGGCCTGCGTCGCCTCCGCGGCAAGCCGTTGCGCTCGCCGGCGGGCGAGTTCGCCAGCCGGATGCGCGAGCTCGCCCCTCAGGTCGAGACCCGGGTGCTCTCGCCGGGCGAGTCGACCTCGCTCGCGTAGGCGCTCTGCCCCAGCCCGGCGAGCCAGCCGCGGAAGATCCGGTGCACCCGCTCGGCCCCGACGACCTCCTCCACCGGCCACTCAAGCTCGCTCGGGTGGAGGACGAAGGGGAAGCTCTGGGTCCCCCCCATCCCCCCGTGCGAGCCGACCAGCTCCTCGAAGGCGGCGACCTCGCCGAACTCCGGCCAGTAGGTGCTGTTGAGCATCAGGTCGGCGCAGTGGGGGAAGCCGTCGGTGCGGCGCAGGTGGTCGGCGGCGTTGGGGCCGAAGGGGGCGAGCGGGTCCTCCCCCACCACCCGGTCGGTGTTGAGGAAGTAGGTCCCTTCCGCTCCGATCGCGACCGCCCCGTCGCGCTCGGAGCGCACCATCACGAAGCCGATGCCCGGGTGATCGCAGAGCGCCGGCAGCAGCCGCGGGTAGAGCGCTTCGATCCGCTCGCGCGAGAGCCGCCCGGGCTCGCGGGGGAAGCTGATCAGCCCGAGGCAGCCCGAGGCCATCACCGAGAGCTCCGGCAGCTCCTCGCCGCGGGTCTCCTCGACCTCCTCCCGCGCCTCGGAGCCAAGGACGACGGCGCCGTCGGCGAGGCGGTCGCGGGTCGCCGCCCGCACCGTCCGCGCGGCAACGGTGTCGTCGCGGGCGACCTCGGTCAGCCCTGCGCTCATGTAGGAGAGTGCGTCGTCGTCTCCGCCTTCGGCGGCGACGACGCTGTCGGGGTCGCAGGCGGCGCGGACCAGGTCCTCCAGCGTCTCTCCGTAGCGGTCGAGGAAGGTTTCCCCCTGCGACTGCCCGTGGTCGGAGAGGACCACCAGCCGGTAGGGACGCGGTGCCTCCTCGCAGGCCGCGGCGATCCGCTTGATCTGCCGGTCGAGGTCGTGGAGCACCGCCAGCGCGTCGGCGCGCTCGATCCCGGAATGGTGGGCGACCTCGTCGTAGGCGAGGAAGGTGGTGTAGATGACCGGACGCCCGGCGAGGACGTCGCCGATCACGGCGGCGACCTGGAGGTCCCGCTGCAGCACCGTCCCCCAGGCGCGGGCGAAGACGTAGGAACGGGGACGGGCGATCCGCGGCCGCACGTCGTCGCGGACCTGGCTGCGCGCTGCCCGCCGCTCGCGGGCGATGTCGGCGAGGGCGAGGACCAGGGTCCGCGCCGCCGCGTAGGGCTGGGCGAAGTAGGCGGCGTAGTCCTTGCCGATCGGCCGGCGGCGGCGCAGCGCCGTGCTCATCGTCAGCATCGAGTGCGGGGCGTCGCCGGAGAGGATGTTGGCGCGGCTGGCGCCGTCGGCGTGCAGCAGCCCGCGCCCGTCGGAGTGCCGGCGCTCGATCTCTTCCGCGTCGCGGGGGTGGTTGGTGACGATCGCGCCGCCGCGCTCCTTCTCCCACCAGCGGAAGGCGGGCATGTCCTCGTTGGAGCCGTGCAGGAGACCGGCCTGGCAGGCGCCGGTCTGCGAGGACCAGTCGGTCTCCCAGCCGTTGAGCTGGTGGGAGCCGCTGCGCAGCCAGCCGGCGAGGGTCGGGGCGTTGCCGTCGCTGAGCGCCCGCCGCAGCACGTCGTGGGCGAGGCCGTCGATCTCGAGGAAGAGGACGCCGGGGACATCGCTCTCCGTTGCCTGCTTGCGCCGCCGCGCCTGGCGGCGGACGACGTTGCGGTGCCAGGTTTCGTCCTCGTCGATCGAGAAGACGGCGTAGACGAGGTCGGTGACGGCGGCGATCACGATCGTGATCAGCGTCCCCTCGAGGATGCCGCCGACCTCCGCCCCGGGCAGGGCGTCGATCGCCAGCGTCACCAGCAGCCCGTTGAGGAGCAGGGCGCCAAGGCCGAGGGTGAGCACGGTGACGGGGAGGGCGAAGCGGACGAGAGCCGGCCAGACCAGCGAGTTGAGCAGACCGATCAGGGCGGCGGCGGCAAGCGCGGTGCGAGCGCCGTCGAGGACGAAGTTGTCGAGCAGCTCGGAGAGCAGGAGGAGGATGCCCGCGTCGAGCAGGAGGACGAAGACGATACGGCGGAGGGACGGCATCAGAGCCCGGTCTGGGTCCGGATCTCACCGCTGGCGGCGGCCGCGGTCGCCCGCTCGAAGTCGCGCTCGTTCTGGTCCGCGTAGCCCTCGGCGAAGCAGGCCATCGCCTCGTCGAAGACTTCCCCGCCGCCCAGGTAGGAGGCGATCGCGGCGCGGTCGCCGGAGCGGGCGTGGGCCCGGGCCAGCGCCTCCCCGCAGAGCGAGGCGTAGATGCCGAGCTCGCGGGGCGACATCAGCTCGACGATCGCAGAACCCTTGCCGTCCCAGAGCTGGCGGACGTAGAAGCAGCGCTCCTCGCCGTCGAAGCCCTCGACCTCGACCCAGCCGAGGAAGATGTCGCCTGCCGCCTGCATCAGGCGCTGGCCCTCGACCACGCGGCGGCCGTGATTCTCGTAAGGGCTCCCGCCGACGTAGGGCTCGAGGACCGAGCGCTGCGCTTCCTTTGCCTGCAGGAACAGCGGGTCGGACGAGTCGTCGCCGAGCATGAGGACGATCCAGGCGCGGGTGCCGACGCTCCCCACCCCCACCACCTTCCGCGCCGCATGCGCGTAGCGGTAGGAGGAGGCGAGGTGGCGGCGGTCGTCGCCGAGGGTCTCCCGGTAGGCATCTAGCACCGTCTGCAGTTGGGCCTCCGCGTCGGGAGCGTCGGTCAGCTCCTCCAGCGGCGTGATCAGGGGCGGATCGCTGATGATCCGCAGCTCGCCCCCTTCCTCGTGGGTCAGCCGCCGCAACGCCCGCAGGCTGTCCTTCGAGCGCGCCTTGGCCAGATTGCGGTCGATCTGGCGAAGTCGGCGTTCGTCGAGGTGCGAGCGCAGCTCGGCCAGCTTCGGCTCGACGTCGATCCGGGCATACCAGACGTCGATGTTGCGCATCGAGGCGAAGGTGCGCATGGCCCGGCGATAGCTCGAGGAGGCGGCGGCGACCGCCCGGCGCCGCTGGCGGCCCTTGAAGCCACGCTCCCGGCCGGCGATGGCGATGCTCGCCGCCAGCCGCTTCAGGTCCCACTCGAACGGCCCGCGGCAGGTCTCGTCGAAGTCGTTGCAGTCGAAGACGAGGCGACGGTCGGGGGCGGCGAAGACGCCGAAGTTGGAGAGGTGCGCGTCGCCGCAGAGCTGGGCCTCGAACCCCGAGGTGGGCGTCTGTGACAGGTCGGCGGCCATCACCGCCGCGCCGCCGCGGAAGAAGGCGAACGGCGAGGCGAGCATGCGGCCCCAGCGGATCGGCACCAGCTCGGCGACCCGCGACTCGTCCTGCCCAGTGAGGATCGCCACCGGGTCACGGTCCGAGCCGCTCCACTCGCCGTGGCTGGAGCGCGGCACGGCGGCACGAGCCGCCTTGCCGTCGTCACCCCGCGGCGCCCGATTCCCCTCGATGGTCGTGACTGGCACGGGCGGAGTCTCCACCGACAGCGCCCACAAAGCAACCTTTGTCCAACTGTCCTCTAATTTCACCCCATGCTCCCCGTCTTCGACGGCCACAACGATGCGCTCACGCGGGAGGGCGAACCGGACCTCAGGCAGCGGCTCGACACCGGCCACCTCGACCTGCCGCGGATGCGCGAGGGCGGGATGCGGGGCGGGATCTTCGCCGTCTTCACGCCATCGCCCGGCGAAGCCTCGGGCCGGATGCGGTTCGAGGGCGGGGTCCATGCTGAACCGCTGGCGCCGCCGGTCAGCCACGAGGAGGCCGCCGCCCACGCGACCGCCGCCGCCGAGCGGCTGCTGGTGCTGGAGGGCGATGGCGAGGTCGTAGTCGCCCGCGGGATCGGCGACATCGATGCAGCCTTCGAGGGTTCCTCCCCGCCCGCCGCGGTGCTCCACCTCGAGGGGGCAGAGGCGATCGATCCGGGGCTCGGAACGCTGGAGGGCTGGTACGCGAAGGGCCTGCGCTCGCTCGGTCCGGTCTGGAGCCGGGCCAACGACTTCGCCACCGGCATCCAGTTCGCCTTCCCCTCCTCCCCCGACATCGGCCCCGGCCTGACCGAGCCCGGCAAAGCCTTGGTGGCCGCCTGCGCCGAGCTCGGGATCCTGGTCGACCTCAGTCACATGAACGAAGCCGGCTTCTGGGACGTCGCGAGGATGGAACCGGGACCCCTGGTGGCCAGCCACTCCGGTGCCCACGTCCTCTCTGCTGCTTCCAGGAACCTCACCGACGCACAGCTCGATGCGATCGCTGCCAGCGGCGGCCTGGTCGGGATCGTCTTCGCCACCGTCTTCCTGCGGCCCGACTTCGCCGACGACCCCGACACGTCACTGAGCCTGGTGGCCGAGCATGCCCGCTACGTCGCCGACCGGATCGGGGTCGAGCACGTCGCCCTCGGCTCCGACTTCGACGGGGCCACGATCCCGGCCGAGCTCGGGGACGTTGCCGGCCTGCCGAAGCTGCTGGGAGCGCTCCGGCAGGCGGGATTCGAGGAGGATGAGCTCGCCTCTATCTGCTGGCACAACTGGCGCCGCGTCCTCGCCGCCTGGTGGGGGTAGGTTCGCTGATGCGGGCGAAGGAATTCCTCAAGGAGAACTCGCTCTCGCTCTTCCTCCTGGCGATCTTCCTCCTGGCCCTGCTCGGCCAGGCGATCGCCGGCCACAACCTCTACAACGAGGAGGCGCTGCCGCACAAGGAGAGCACGATCAGCTTTTGGCGCTACCTCACCTCCTCCAGCTTCGGCAACGCGGTGATGGAGAACTGGCAGTCGGAGTACCTGCAGTTCGCCCTCTTCGCCCTCGCCACCGTCTGGCTGCTGCAGAAGGGCTCGCCGGAGTCGAAGGAGCTCGACCAGGCCGGGACCGAGTCCGACGAGGAGCAGAAGGTCGGCCGCCACGCGCGTGAGGACTCGCCGCGCTGGGCAAAGGTCGGCGGGGTCAGGACCGCGATCTACTCGAACAGCCTGATCATCGCCATGGCCCTCGTCTTCTTCGGCTCCTGGTTTGCCCAATCGGTCACCGGCTTGACCGAGTTCAACCAAGAACAGCACGACCACGGCGAGCCCCGCCTCTCCTGGCTGAGCTATATCGGCAGCTCCCAGTTCTGGGAGGCGACCCTGCAGAACTGGCAGTCGGAGTTCCTCGCCGTCGGCTCCTTCGCAGTCCTCGTCGTCTACCTGCGCCAGCGCTGGCTCCCCGGAGTCGAAGCCCGTCGGAGCGCCGATTCATGACGCGACCGGACAGGAGGGTTAGGCGCCGGTTGGCCTAGGTGCTTCGACTGCCGTGACAAGCCTTCAGGTCATTTTCAGCGCTCGCTGAAAAGTGGCCCCTACAAGGGCGGTTTTTCAGCGTTCGCTGAGTTGCGACGCCGAGACTGGCCACTTCTTCTTTCTCTTTCATAGGAAGAGCCTGGCGAAGCCAGGCTCTCCGACACGCAGACGCGCCTCGCGCCCCGGCCTAAGCGGCGGGCGCGAGAGATCCGAATTCCCCAAAACGGATCCACACATATAGAGCGCGTCTCCCCTCCCTGGTGATTCCCCCAGAAGCGCTGGCTTCGTTGCCGGGCTTCGTCCGTTCACCGGAGAGACTGGCGCAGGCTATTCGATTGCGCCAATTGAATCAATCGTCAAAATTGATTAGAGCGTTGGCCGATCCCCTGTTGCTAGGTCAGCGCGGGCTGGGCGCTGGGCAGCGAGTTGAGGACGCGATCGGCGACCGACTCGCCGGTCAGACCGACCTCGGCCCGCAGCAGATCCGGCTTGCCGTGGGTGACGTAGGAGTCAGGCAGGCCAATGCGCAAGATTCGAGCCCTCTCCCCCGGCGCCTCGGCGAAGGCGTCCTCGAGGTGCTCCAGCACGGCCGAGCCGAAGCCGCCGGGCAGCACGTTCTCCTCGATCGTCACCACCAGCTCGTGCTCGCGCGCCAGGCGCTCGGCGAGGTTCGTGTCGATCGGCTTGGCGAAGCGGGCGTCGGCGACGGTCGCCTTCAGCCCGTGCTTCCCGAGAATCTCCGCCGCTTCGCGGGCGACGGTGACGCCGTAGCCGTAGCCGAGCAGGGCAACGCGGTCGCCCGCGGCCAGCACCTCCCCCACCCCGATCGGGAGCAGGTCGGGCTTCGCCGGCATCTCGACCCCCTCCGCCGCGCCGCGCGGGTAGCGCAGCGCCGCCGGGCCGTCGTGGGCGATCGCCGTGTGCAGCATGTGGACGAGCATCGCCTCGTCCCGCGGCGCCATCACGACCACGTTCGGGATCGGCCGGAAGTAGGAGACGTCGAAGGCGCCGTGGTGGGTCGGGCCGTCGTCGCCGACCAGCCCCGCCCGGTCCATCGCGAAGGTGACGTCGAGGTCCTGCAGGCAGACGTCGTGGACGATCTGGTCGTAGGCGCGCTGGAGGAAGGTCGAGTAGATCGCGCAGACCGGCTTCGCCCCCTGCAGGGCCAGGCCACACGCCAGAAGCACCGCGTTCTGCTCGGCGATGCCGACGTCGTAGTACTGCTCGGGGACCTCGTCGGCGAGCTTCTGCAGGCCGGTCCCCCCCGCCATCGCGGCGGTGATCCCCATCACCCGCTCGTCGGCCTTGGCCTCCGCCACCATCGCCCCGGCGAAGACCTTCGTGTACTGCGGCGGCGAGCCGGCGGCGGGTGGCTTCTCGAGCACCTCGATCCCCTCCGGCGAGTCCGTTTCGGTCACGGGAATCGGCTTCGGCTCGTCTGCCGGGCGGCCGTTGACGATCGACTTCGGCTTCGCCGCGTGCCACTCCTCCATCGACTCCAGCCCGCCTTCTTCGGCCGGCGCGAAGCCCTTGCCCTTGACCGTGTGGATGTGGACGACCACCGGGCGGTCGGCGTCGAAGGCCTCGGTCAGCGCTTCCCGCAGTGCGTGCACGTCATGGCCGTCGATCACCCCCATGTAGGCGAGGTCGAGCTCCTCGAAGAAGAGGCCGGGTGCCCAGTAGGCCTTCAGCGCCGCCTTGATCTCCGGCCCGAGCCGCTCGATCCGCTCCCCCAGCCCCAGCGGCAGCTTCGTCAGCCGACCCTCGACCTCCTCGCGGGCGTGCCAGAGGCGCGGGTTGAGGCGGATCCGGTTGAAGTAGCGGGAGAGGGCGCCGACGTTGGGGGAGATCGACATCCCGTTGTCGTTGAGGACGATGACGACGGGCGTCTGCATCCCCCCGGCGGCATGGAGGGCCTCGTAGGCGACGCCGCCGGTGAGGGCGCCGTCGCCGATCACCGCGGCGACCCTGCCGTCGGGGCCGATGCCCTTGCGCATCGCCTCCTTGAGGCCGACCGCGTAGCCGATCGAGGTCGAGGCGTGGCCGGCGCCCATGATGTCGTGCTCGGACTCGGAAGATTGAGCAGAACGGCGCCAGCCCGTCGTACTGGCGGATCGTCGCGAGGCGCTCGCGGCGGCCGGTGAGGATCTTGTGCGGGTAGGCCTGGTGGCCGACGTCCCAGAGGACCTTGTCGCGCGGCGATTCGAGCAGGCTGTGGAGGGCGACGGCGAGCTCGCAGGTGCCGAGGTTGGCGCCGAAGTGGCCGCCGATCTCCCCGATCGTGTCGATGATGTAGGTGCGCATCTCCTGCGCGACCTGCTGCAGCTGCTCCTCGTCGAGGGCGTGCAGGTCCTCGGGGGCATCGATGCCCGGCAGAAGCCGCTCTTTTATCTCGTCTTCGTTGCCCTGGGTGGGGGGCTTTTCGCTCATTCGTTCCTCGTGAAGATGTAGTCGGCCACGCGCCTCAGGTCGTCCGTCTCGCCGTCTGCCTCGTCCAGCGCCGCCGTTGCCTTCGCATGCGACTCAGTGGCCAGCTCGCGAGCCCGCTCCAGCCCGAAAAGGCTGACGTAGGTGAGTTTTCCATGTCTCTCGTCGCTTCCATGTGGCTTGCCGAGCTGCTCGTCTGACTCGGTCACGTCGAGGATGTCGTCAACGATCTGAAACAGGACGCCCAGCTCCTCGGCGAAACGGCGATAGGGCATTGTCTCAGGTTCCGGCCGTCCCTCGAGCAGAAGGACGACGTTGACGCTGGCGGCGATCAGGCGACCGGTCTTCAGCGCGTGCAGAGCGCGCAGGCCCTCGGCGTCGGACTCGGCGCCGATCACGTCGACGTACTGGCCCCCGACCATGCCGTCGACCCCGGTCGCCGCCGCCAGCTCGCGCAGCGCCGCCAGCACCCGGGCTGGCTCCCCCGGCTGCTCGCAGAAGAGCCGCATCGCCTCGGCGAAGAGCCCGTCGCCGGCGAGGATCGCCACGTCCTCGCCGAACTTGACGTGAGAGGTCGGCAGGCCGCGGCGCAGCTCGTCGTCGTCCATCGCCGGCAGGTCGTCGTGGATCAGCGAGTAGGTATGGATCAGCTCGATCGCGCAGGCAACCGGGAGGAAGCGCTCGGGATCGGCGCCGAGGGCGCGAGCGGTGGCAAGGGCCAGCACCGGCCGCACCCGCTTGCCGCCGGCGAGCAGCGAGTAGCGCATCGCCTCCTCGAGCCCGGCGGTGGAGGGCGTCGGGGAGAAGCTGAGGTCTGCGAGGGCGCCGTCGACGAGCCCGCGCAGGTCGTCGGGGTAGCTCAAGTGCCTCTCGGCGCTCGCCTGCTGCCGCGCCTCGCGGTTGGCCTCCTCGACCGCCTCGGCGGCGAGGTCGGCGGCCTCGGCGGCCAGCTGCGCGGCGACCTCGTCGCCCACCTCCTGGCTCTCCAGCTGCGAGGTGATCTGGCGCAGGCGCTCGGAGATCTCGCGCAGGCGGACGCTCATTTCGCCGGCTCCCGCTCGCGCACGACCGCGCCGAGGATGCCGTTGACGAACTTCGGCGCGTCGGCGCCGCAGTACTCCTTGGCGATCTCGACCGCCTCGTTGATCGCCACCTCGGCTGGGGTGTCGGTGAATTCCATCTCGTAGAGGGCGACCCGCATCACGTTCATGTCCAGGGGGGCGATCCGGTCGACGGTCCACCCCTTCGCGTGCGCGGCGATCGATGTCGTCGAGCTCTTCGCGGTGGCTGTCGACGCCCTCGGCCAGCTCCCGGGTCAGCGGCCGCGCCTCGCCCAGCAGCTCCTCCAGCGGGCGGCCGGTCACGTCGCGCTGGTAGTTGGCGAAGACGGCGTCGCGCCGCTGGTCGGATCTGCGCATGCGGCATTCTGTCAGCGCGGGAGCCGCGAGCAGCTCAGGCGCGGGAGATGTACTCGCCGCTGCGGGTGTCGACCCGGACCGATTCGCCCTCCTCGATGAAGAGCGGCACCTGGACGACCACGCCCGGACTCCAGCGTCGCCGGCTTGTTGCCGCCGCCCGAGGCGGTGTCGCCTTTGAGACCGGGATCGGTCTGGGTCACCTTCATCTCGATCGCGCTCGGCACCTGCACGTCGCTGGGTTGCTCGTCGACGAAGAGGACGTCGACCTCGGCGTTGGGCAGGACCCACTGCATCGAGTCGCCCGAGCTGCTCCTTCGGGATTTCGAGTCTGGTCGTAGTCCTGCGAGTCCATGAAGACCGCGGCGTCGCCCGAGTCGTAGAGGTACTGCATCTTTTTCGATTCGGTCCGCACCGGGCGGAACTTCTCCCCCGCCCTGAAGGTTTTGTCGATCACCGAGCCGTCCTCGATCCGCCGCAGCTTGGTGCGGACGAAGGCGCCGCCCTTGCCCGGCTTGACGTGCTGGAACTCGATGATCTTCCAGATCTTCCCGTCGATCTCGATGTGGGTGCCGTTCTTGAACTGGTTCGTCGAGATAGTCACGGCGGCGAATCCTAGTGGGGGTCGGCCTCAGGGCGAGGCGGCGAGACGGCGCACGGCTTCCTCGGGGTCGCGGAAGACCTCGCCGCGGACGAAGCGCTCGCCGTCGAGGTCCCAGATCCAGGCGACCGGCATGTCGCGGATGCCGAGGTGGCGGCTGCGGGCGTAGACCCTGCCCCGCACCAGCAGCGAGCCGCCGCGGCGCTCGACGACCTTCGGGCGTGATCAGCAGCTCGTCCCAGGCGCGGTCGACGTCGAGCAGGTACTCGTGCAGGCCCTCGGGCCGACGTAGGGGGCGGTGCGGCCGATCTCCTCGGCGGTGCCGACCGGGAAGAAGCTCCATGCCCTCGTCGCAGACGCGCGACGATCTCCTCGGGTCGCGGCGGTTGAAGGCCGTCGTAGAGCCGCTCGACCAGCTCCGCTCCGCGCTCCGGAGGCCGGCTCGACGTCGGCGGAGGCGGGGGCGATGGCGACGATCGCGGCGTCGTCGTCGAGCGTCGCCGCCGGCGAACTCGTGCAGGGCCACCTCGATCTGCTGCGCCGCGAGGGCGGGGCTGCTGAGACCCCGACCAGGGCAGCCCGCAGCCGCTCCTCGCCGAAGCGCTCGTCCGTCCCGACTGCGTCGGTGACGCCGTCGGTGACCACCACCAGCTGCTGACCGGCGGCGACGGCGGTCGCCTCCAGCGCCCAGGCCTCGTCGGTGAAGGCACCGAGTACCGGCGCCGGCCTGGTCAGCCTCGGTGACCGAGTCGCCGTCGACGAGCAGCGGCGGCGGGTGGCCGGCGACCGCCAGGCGGACCGGCTGGCCGGGGTCTTCGGAGACGGCCATCGCGGCGACGCTGCAGAGCGCCGCTCCGCGGCGGGCGAGCAGCTCGCGGTTGAGCGTCCGCAGAGCGATCACCGGGTCGCCGGTCAGGGCCGCGGCGGTCCGCAGCGTGTAGCGGGCGTGGGCGGTGACGGCGGCGGCCTGGGCGCCGCGGCCGGTGACGTCGCCGATCACCACCATCCAGCCGCCGGCGATGCGGAAGGCGTCGTAGAAGTCGCCGCCGAGCTCGTTCTCGGCGCCCGGCCGGCCGGTAGATCGCCGCCACCGACCAGCCGGGGATGTGCGGCAGCGGCGGCGGCAGCAGGCCCCGCTGCAGCGTCTCGGCGATCTCCGCCCGTTCGCGCTCGCTGCGCTCCAGCGCCGAGAAGAGGCCGGCGTTGTCGAGGGCGAGGGCGACGCGGCCGGCGAGGACGCTGACGAAGTGCACGTCGGAGTCGCTGAAGCGGCGGCCCGGATGGGCCGACGCTGATCGTCAGCATCCCGGTCGGCCTGCCGCGGGCCCGCAGCTCGACGGTCACCCCGGAGCGGAGCCGCAGGCTGCGGAGGAACTCGAAGTCCTCCTCGTCGGCGGCGAACTCGCGCAGGTCCTCGTCGCCGACGTAGTTCGAAGCGGCGCGGCTCCTGGCGCTCGCGGCTGGCGGCGCTCGGCGATCTGCGTCTGCAGGCGCGGGGCCGGGCGCGCCAGTCAGGCCTGCGACGATCGTCCGCGCGTCGGGGCCGTCGGCCTCGCATGGCCGCCCGGCGGACGCGGTCGTCCTCGATCACGTCGATCGCGCAGATATCGCCCAGCTCCGGGACGATGATCTCCGCGATCGCGTCGAGCGTCTCGTCCAGCGAGCCGCCGCCGTCGGCGACCCGGGCGATGTCGTCGAGCATCCGGAAGCGGCGGTTGACCTGCCGCACCTTCATCGCCGAGAGGGTGGCGACGACGGCGACGGCCACCAGGGCCAACGCGACGATGACGTCGGCGAAGAGGCGCATCAGCCGGCGACGGGATCATTTGTCGGCGGCGGTGCTGGTGGTGAGGCTCGAGGCCGCGCCGCCGCTGAGGACGCGGCGCACCAGCGATGGGGAGAGGATGCGCAGCGCCGCCGGCGAGGCCGTAGGGGCGCGGCACGTAGCGCTCGGCCTTGCCGCCGGGGCCGCCTGGTGGATCGCCTCGGCGACCTTCTCCGGGCTTGGAGACGATCCAGCGGGTGAGCGCTTTTTCGCGCAGCTCGGTCGCCGGGAAGCCCTCGGTGCGGATGAAGCCGGGCAGGACCATGCCGACGTGGACGCCGTGCGCCTTCTCCTCGGCGTAGAGGGAGTCGGTCCAGCCGATCAGGGCGAACTTGCTGGCCGAGTAGGCGCCGGTGCGGGCGCGGGAGACGCGGCCGGCGGTGCTGGCGACGTTGACGATCGCGCTCGGCGCCGATGCGCGGAGCAGCGGCAGCAGCGCCTCGGTGAGCCGGACGACCGCGTCGAAGTTGAGCTCCATGTGGCGGTGGACGTTGGCGTAGCCGCCCTCGGCGAAGCTGCCGCGCCAGGCGGCGCCGGCGTTGTTGACGAGCAGGTGCAGGGCGCCGCCGTGCTCGGCCTCGAGGTGGGCGCGGACCCGCTGCGGGGCGTCCTCGTCGGTCAGATCGACGGCGACGTAGGTCGCGCGGACAGGGCAGCGACTCGGCCAGCTCCCGCAGCAGCTCCTCGCGGCGGGCGACGAGGACGAGCTCGGTCCCCGGCTCGCGCGCGAGCCGGATCGCCGTCGCTTTCCCGATCCCCGTGGACGCTCCCGTTACAAGTGCGACTGCCACGTCACGCAACAGTATTGGGAGGATTGGAAGATGGAGGGCACGCCGAAAGCCGCATCACCGCTTGAGCGCCGTTCGCCGCGAGGGCGAGCGGGTGACGCCGCTGGAGCTCTTCTTCGACCTCGTCTTCGTCCTCGCGCTCACCCAGTGCACGGCGCTGATGGCCCACGACCAGACCTGGTCGGGGCTGGCCCAGGGACTGCTGATCCTCGGCGTGCTCTGGTGGGCCTGGGTCGGCTACGCCTGGCTGACCAGCGTGATCGACCCCGAGGAGGGAGCGGTCCGCCTCGTCATCTTCGTCGCGATGGCGGCGATGCTGATCGTCTCGCTCTGCGTCCAGGAGGCGTTCGGCAACCTCGCCCTCGCCTTCGCCCTCGCGATCGGCGTCTTCCGCACCGCCCACATCGTCCTCTTCTGGCTCGCCGGGGCCGACGACCAGGACCTGCGCCGCTCGGTGATCGGCCTCGCCGTCAGCACCGCTGTCGCGGTCGGCATGCTCCTCGTCGCCTCGCTCTTCGACGGCGTCGCCCAGGGGGCGCTCTGGGCGTTGGCGATCTTCCTCGACATGGCCGGCCCCTACTTCTTCGGCTCCGAGGGCTGGAAGCTCGTCCCCGGCCACTTCGCCGAGCGCCACGGCCTGATCCTGATCATCGCCCTCGGCGAGTCGATCGTCGCGATCGGCATCGGCGCCTCCGGCGCCCTCGACCTCGGGATCGGCACCGCCGCCGTGCTCGGCGTCTTCCTCGCCGCGGCGCTCTGGTGGACCTACTTCGACGTCGTCGCCCTGGTCTCGGCCCGGCGCCTCGGCGAGGCCGCGGCCGGCGGGTCCAAAACGAGCTCGCCCGCGACTCCTACTCCTACATCCACCTGCTGATGGTCGCCGGCGTCGTCCTCATGGCCTTGGGGATGAAGGTGACGATCGGCCACTACCGACGAGGACCTCCACGCCGAGCCCGCCTTCGCCCTGCTCGGCGGCCTCGCCATCTACCTGATCGGCCTGGTCAGCCTTCCGCTACCGCCACGTCCACACGATCAACCGGCGCGGCTGGGCCTGGCGATCGTCCTCCTCTTCCTGATCCCGGTCGCGACCGCGATCCCGGCGCTGCTCACGGTGGCGATCGCGGTCGTCCTGATCTGGGCGATGATCGCCTACGAGCATCGTGGGTACGGACCGGGGCGAGCGGAGCTCCGCCGCGAAGCAAGCGCGGCGCACTCTTAGGCATACTCCCCGAACCTTTTGAGCACTCCAGACCTTCTCGACAAACTGCTTCGCGCCGGCGCTCCCTCCGGATACGAGGGACCGGCGGCCGAGGTCTGGCGCGAGGCGGCCTCCTTCGCCGAGCTCAGCTTCGACGGGATCGGCTCCTCGATCGCCCGCGTCGGCGAGGCCTCGCCGCTGCTCGCCGTCGTCGGCCACATCGACGAGATCGGCCTGATCATCACCCACGTCGACGAGAAGGGCTTCCTCTGGTTCGCCCCGGTCGGCGGCTGGGACCCGCAGATCCTCGTCGGCCAGCGGGTCGAGATCCGCGGTCAGCAACGGCCTCGTCCCCGGCGTCGCCGGGCGCAAGCCGATCCACCTGCTCGAGCCCGACCAGCGCAAAAAGGTGGTCGAGCTGAAGAGCATGCACATCGACATCGGCGCCGCCGACCGCGAGGAGGCCGAGGCGCTGGTCCGGGTCGGCGACCCGGTGGTGATCGCCGCCGAGCCGATGGCGGTCGCCGGCGACCGGCTCGTCTCCCGGGCGATGGACAACCGCCTCGGCGCCTACGTGGCGCTGGAGAGCCTGCGCCGCTGCGCCGAGGGCGAGGGACCGGGCGGCTCGTTCGCCGGCGATCGCCGCCGTCCAGGAGGAGATCGGCCTCTTCGGCGCCCGCACCGCCGCCTTCGAGGTCCGGCCCGACATCGCGATCGCGGTCGACGTCACCCACGCCACCGACGCGCCCGGGGTCGACGAGAAGGAGATCGGCAGCCACCCCTTCGGCTCCGGCCCGGCGATCGGCCGCGGCTCCACCCTCTCCCCCAAGGTCTTCGAGCTGCTGGTCGAGACCGCCGAGGCGGAGGGCATCGACTACACGATCAGCGCCAGCGGCCGCGGCACCAGCACCGACGCCGACGTCCTCCAGATCTCCCGCTCCGGGATCCCCACCGGCGTCGTCTCGATCCCGCTCCGCTACATGCACTCGCCGGTCGAGATGGTCGACCTGCGCGACGTCGAGGCGACGGTGAAGCTGCTGGCCGCCTTCGGCGAGCGCCTCAGCAGCGACTGGGACCTGAGTCGCTGAGACCGCTGACGGTAGGGAGGGACGGGTGTCCCCTGACCTCCCTGGGATTTTCGCCGCTAACTCACCCAGTCTCTCGCCAGCGGGCAGTGCGAAAATCAGGGACGCCGGTCGGTCAGCGGACACCCGTCCCTCCTGGCGACAGATTTGCAGAACAGCTGTTCAGCGAGACCGCATCAGAACCGGCGTATATCGACGGGTTTATGCGGTCTCGCGTACAGTCGTCAGCTGGATAGCTGTCGTAGGAGGGTGCCGGTGTCCCTCGCAGGAATGTTCGGCGACATGCAATCTGGGGTTTGCGCGCGAAGCGCGCAGCAGGTTCTCCCCGGAGCGAAGCGGAGGGGAGGTCAATTCCGGAGAGGGATACCGGCACCCTCCCCCACGCTCAGCCGCTAGACGAGAGCGAGGTCTCGCTCGTCTTCGCTGTCGACGAAGACGAGGTCCCTGCCGCCGGCCTTGGCGGCATAGAGGGCGGCGTCGGCGCGGGCCAAGAGGTCGTCGGTGTCGACCAGGCCCGGCTCGGCGACGGCAACGCCGATGCTGAGCGAGACCGAGCATGCCCGACCGGTCGCCGCTCGCGCACGGCGACCCGCAGGCGCTCGGCGATTTCCAGCGCGTCGGCGTGGCTGGCGCCGGGCAGCATCACCAGGATCTCCTCGCCGCCGACGCGGTAGATCGAGTCGCCCGCCCGCAGCGTCGCCCGCATCGTGTAGGCAACGTCCTGCAGGACCGCGTCGCCGGCGGCGTGACCGTGCTGGTCGTTGACCCGCTTGAAGTGGTCGAGGTCGCAGAGGAGGAAGGCGTGCGACATGCCGTTGAAGGGGTCGCACGGCTGGCCGTCGAGCTCGGACAGCCGCTGCTCGAGGGCGTTGCGGTTGAAAAGGCCGGTGAGGGGATCGAGGGTGGAGCGGCGGCGGTGGGCGCGGTCGGACTCGACCAGGGCGCCGGTGAGGATCACGGTGCTGAGGATCAGCGCGGTGATCGCGATCAGCTGCTGGCGCTGCTCCCAGGCCGCCTGCGGGTCGGGGAGCACGGCCGCGAGCAGGAACGTGGCGATCACGAAGACGGTGCCGGCGACCATGCCGCGCGGCTCGAAGCGGAAGCCGAGGGTGACGGCGGGCAGGGCGAACCAGACGAGGACGGGGCTGGTGACGCCGCCGGTGACGAGCACCGATGCCGCCAGCAGGACCGGCAACGCAGCCCAGGCGCGCTGCGACCCAGATCGCCGGGTGGGCACTGCTGCGCATGAACCGGTCGGCGACCGCGAAGCCGCGCAGGCCGAGCGACCAGCAGCGGGGCCCACCAGTAGCCGACCGAGCTGCCGCCGCCGATGGCCAGCGCCAGGGCGAGGATCCCGAAGCAGGCGAGGCGGTAGCGGCGGACGCGGTCCTCCATGTCGAGCAGGCGCTCACGGCGCGCTTCCTCGTGGATCGAAACCAGCGTGTCCCGGCGTTTCCCCATGTGGCGACATCGACGCCGAAAAACTCTGACTTGAATCTGAATAGTGAACCCCAGTGACAGCAAAGGGGTCAGTCGACCAGCTGCAGCTCTTTCGGCAGCGTGCTGAGGTTGCGCAGGCCCTCGTCGGTGACGACGACCAGGTCCTCGATCCGCACCCCGAGCACGCCGGGCAGGTAGATCCCCGGCTCCACCGTGACGACTTCGCCGGCGGCGAGGACGTCGTCGGAGCGCTGCGAGAGGCGCGGGCCCTCGTGCACCTCCAGCCCGACGCCGTGCCCGAGCCCGTGGCCGAAGTGGTCGCCGTGGCCGGCCTCGTCGATGATCTTGCGGGCGACGCTGGTCGACGTCTTCGCCCTTGACCCCGGCGCGGATCGCCTCCAGCGAGGCCTGCTGCGCCTCGCGCACGACCTCGTAGACCGCGCGCGCCTCCTGGCCGGGCTCGCCGGTGGCGAAGGTGCGGGTGCCGTCGGAGCAGTAGCCGTCGAGCTTGGGCTCCCATGTCGAAGACAACCAGCTCGCCGCGGCCGATCTCGCGCTCGCCGGGCTCGGCGTGCGGCAGCGCCCCGTTCGGACCGGCGGCGACGATCGCCGGGAAGGAAGGGTCGCCGCCGTAGCTCGCGGATCCGGGCTTCGGCGGCGCCGGCGACCTCGCGCTCGCTGCGCCCGGCGAGGCCGCGCTCCAACGACCAACCCCAGACCTCGTCGGCGAGCTTCGAGGCCTCGGCGATCGCCGCCAGCTCCTCCTCGTCCTTGACCCGCCGCAGCTTGCTCCACCCTGCCCCCGGCGGCGACCATCTCGGTGCCGTCGGAGAGTTTCTCGGTCAGTTTCCCCAGCAACCGCACTGACATGTGGTCGTCCTCGAAGCCGACCCGGCCCTCGAGCCGCTCGGCGATCCCCTTCAGCCAGTCGGCCGTGATCGTCACCGGCTCCCAGCCCTCAACCTCGGCGCGGCGCGCTCGGTGTAGCGGAAGTCGGTGAGGAAGAGGCGCACGCCGGGCCCGCAGATACAGGCGCCGTTGGTGCCGGTGAAGCCGGTCAGGTAGCGGACGTTGGTGAGGTCGGTGACCAGCATCCGGTCGAGCTCCCGCTCGACCAGGAGCCGCTCGAGGCGGTCACCGCGGCCGCGCATCAGGAGTCGGCGCCCAGCTCGCGTCCGAGCAGCTCCAGCGCCTCGCGATAGCCGTCGGGGCCCTTGCCGGAGATCTTGGCCAGCACCAGCCCCTCGAAGACCGAGAGCTTGCGCCAGTCGTCGCGGGCCTCGACGTCGGAGAGGTGGACCTCGACCGCGGGCAGTCGGGTCAGCTCCAGCGCGTCGGCGATCGCGCGGCTGTAGTGGGTCCAGGCGCCGGCGTTGACGATCGCCGAGTCGGCGAGGTCGATCGAGCGGTGCAGGTACTCGCAGAACTCGCCCTCGGAGTTGGTCTGGAAGAAGATCGGTTCGAGCTCGAGCTCGTGCGCCCAATCGGAGATCCGCTTCTCCAGTTCGCTCAGCGAGAGGCCGCCGTAGATCGTCGCGTCACGCCGCTCCAGCACGTCGAAGTTGACCCCGTGCAGGACGGCGACGCGGTTGCGAAAGGTGGTCATTCGTAGAGCTCCTCCACGGCTGCCCTGACCTTAGCCTCCTCGACCAGCTGGCCGGTTCGGGGTTGCCCGGGCTCGGAGAGGAGGACGAAGCCGACCCCGGCGGCGGTGCGCTTCTTGTCGCGTTGGAGGGCGTCGAGAATGGCCTCCAGATCGACCTTGGGGTCGAGCCGGGTAGGCAGATCATGCCGGGCGAGGATCGCCTTGACTTCGTCGCGCAACTCGGGAGCATCGGAGAGACGAAGCGCTGCCAGAAGTCCTAACCCGATCGCTTCCCCGTGCAGGTAGGAGTAGTTGGACACACCCTCGATCGCGTGCCCGACCGTATGGCCGAGATTGAGCACGTGGCGGAGCCCGCCATCGCGCTCGTCGGCGGCAACGACCGCGCACTTGTAGCGGGCACAGGCGAACACGACATCGTCGAGATCCGAGGGGTCGATGACGCTCGACCTGGCGGACCTGCTCCCAGAGCTTCCCGCCTGCCAGCAAACCGGTCTTGATCACCTCGACGAAGCCCGCAGCCAGATCTCTCCGCGACAAAGACACAAGCGTGGAGGTGTCGGCGAGAACCGCCTGCTGGAAGGTGATAGGCCCCGGCGTAGTTCTTCAACTCGTCGACGTCGACGCCCGTCTTGCCGCCATACGCGGAATCGACCTGGGCGACCACCGTGGTCGGCACCTGGACCACTGGCACCCCCCGCTGGTAGATGTGGGCGCAGAAACCAGCGAGGTCTCCTACCACCCCACCCCCAAGGGCAACGACATGGTCTTCGCGGGTCATCTCCTTAGCCGCCAATGCTCTGGATCACCTCTCGCAACCTGTTCCACGCTCTTCGAGTCCTCACCCGGCTCGATCTCGATCACCGCGCTAAGCGACTGCAACCGCTCCGCGTAGATGCCCGCGTTGCGGTCGGTGACACAGAAGCGACGACCGCTAATCGGCCACCAGTCGGCGGCGAGAAATCCCTGAGCCGACCACGATCGGGTAATCCCCCGAAGCGCTCGACGCCCACAGCATCCGCGTCCCCTCCGGCATCTCCGCCAGCGCCTGGATCGCCGGCAGCGCCCGCTCGATCACATCGACGTCCGCCATCGGCACCACCGCGTCGGCCAACTCCTCGTACAGCGGCAACCGCTCGTCCAGCAGCCGCTCCACGTCCTCTTCGCTGGTCGCCAGCGGCCGCTCGGTGCCCTCGATCCGGCGCCAGGCCTCGGCGGCGTCGATCTCCAGCAGGACGACCGTGTGGCGCTCGAGCGCCTCGCGCACCCGCTCGGAGAGGACGCTGCCGCCGCCGAGGGCGATCGCGCCGCCGTCGGCTCCCTCCAGCAATGAGCCGACGACCTCGGCCTCGCGGGCCCGGAACGCCTCCTCCCCGTCCTCCTCGAACGCCTGCCGGATCGGCTTGCCGAGCTCGCGTTCCATCAGCTCGTCGATCTCGACCGTCTCCAGGCCCGCCGTCGCGGGCGGCGGCGAGCGCCGTGCTCTTGCCGGCGCCCATGAAGCCGATGAAGACGATCGCGGGCCTGGCCACGGCTCAGCCCCTGAAGTCGATGCGCTGCTTGTAGGCCTCGAGCGCGGCCAGGACGTCGTCGATGTGGTCGCCGCCGAACTTCTCGCGGTAGCAGCGGGCCAGGGTCAGCGCCACCATCGCCTCGGCGACCACGGCGCCGGCGGGAACGACGGTCGAGTCGGTCCGCTCGCGCAGCGCCTGCGCCGGCTGCTTGGTCTCGGTGTCGACCGAGCGCAGCGGCTTGGTCAGGGTCGAGATCGGCTTGATCGCGGCGCGGACCGAGAGCGGCAGACCGTTGGTCATCCCGCCCTCGAGGCCGCCGGCGTGGTTGGTCTCGCGGTAGTAGCCGCGCTCCTGCGACCAGAAGATCTCGTCGTGGGCCTCCGAGCCCGGCCGCCCGGCGACGTCCCAGGCTTCTCCGATCGCCACCCCCTTGATCGACTGAATCGAGGCGACGGCGCCGGCGAGGCGGCCGTCGAGGCGGTCTTCCCAGGAGATGTGGGAGCCGAGGCCGGGGACGAGGCCGAAGGCGACGACCTCGAAGCTGCCGCCGAGGCTCTCGTTCGCCTTGCGCAGGCGGTTGATCTCCGCGACCATCGCCTTGCTCGCCTCCGGGTCGAGGCAGCGGACCGGGTCGTCGTCGACCCCGGCGAAGTCCTCGGGCGTCAGGTCGGGGCGCTCCTGCGCTCTGACCGAGGCGATCTGCAGGACGTGGCTGTGGATCTCGACCCCGAGCTTGGCGAGGAAGCCGCGGGCGATCGTGCCGGCGGCGACCCGCGCCGCCGTCTCCCGGGCGCTCGCCCGCTCGAGCACGTTGCGGATGTCCTTGTGGCCGTATTTCTGGGCGCCGACGAGGTCGGCGTGGCCAGGCCGCGGCAGGTGCACCTCGTCGGGCTCGAAGCCCTCCACCGGCCAGGGATTCATCCGCTCTTCCCAGTTCTCGTAGTCGCGGTTGGCGACGAGGAGGGCGATCGGGCCGCCGAGGGTGCGCCCGTGGCGGACGCCGCTGCGGACCTCGACCGTGTCGGTCTCGATCTTCATCCGGCCGCCGCGGCCGTGGCCGAGCTGGCGGCGCGCCATGTCGCGGTCGAGCGCCTCACGGTCGAGCTCCAGGCCCGCCGGCATGCCCTCGACGATCGCCACGAGACCGGGCCCGTGCGACTCCCCCGCGGTGGTGAAACGGAACGTCGTCATCGAGGCAAGGCTATCGGCGCGCCGCGGCGCTGCGCATCACGTCGAGGTCGGGTTCGCGCCCGGTCCAGATTTCCAGCGAGCGGGCGCCCTGCTGGACGAGGATCTCGAGGCCGTCGACGGTGGCGGCGCCGGCCTCCTCGGCGGCGGTGAGAAGGCGGCTGCGGCGCTGGCCGTAGACCATGTCGACGACCGTCTGGCCCTCGGCGAAGAGGTCGGCCTCCAGAGGGAGATGCTCGAAGGGGTCCTCGCCCCGCAATCCGGCGGCGCTGGTGTTGACGATGACCTCGTAGCCGTCCTGGGCGGGATCGGTCACGGCCGCCCCTCCCAACTCCGCGCACAGCGCCGCCGCTTTCTCGGCGGTGCGGTTCCAGACCTCGACCTCGGCGCCTTCCCAGAGCAAAGCCCAGATCGCCGCCCGCGCCGCCCCGCCGGCGCCGAGGACCAGCGTGCGCCGGTCGCGGGGTGAATCGGGCAGCGAGGCGAGCAGGCCGTCGGCGTCGGTGTTGTGGGCCTCGATCTTCTTGCCGTCGAAGACGAGCGTGTTGGCGGCGCCGATCTGCTGCGAGGCTTCGCTCGCCTCGGTGGCCAGGGCCAGCGCCGCCTCCTTGTGGGGGACGGTGACGTTGGCGCCGGCGTAGCCGACCGCGGCCAGCTCCCGCACCGTGATCTCGAAGGCCTCCGGGGCGGCGTCGATCGCCTGGTATTTCCAGTCCGCCAGTCCGAGCGCCGCCAGGGCCGCGTTCTGCATCACCGGCGAGCGCGAGTGGGAGACCGGGTGGCCGAGCACCGCGAGGCGTGGCACGACCTATTCCTCGCAGCTGTCCGGCGAGTTGCCGCCGGCCGCTTCCCGGGCCGAGTTGTAGGCCTCGACCGCGGCTTCGAATTCGGCTTCGGTCTCGGCGAAGGTGAGCTTGCCGCAGGCCCCCGGGGTGGTCACGTAGAAGAGGTAGTCGGTCTTCGGCGGGTGCGCCGCCGCCTCGATCGAGGCCAGGCCCGGGTTGCTGATCGGCCCCGGCGGCAGGCCGACGTTGGTGCGGCTGTTGTAGGGAGAGTCGATCGCCAGTTCCGATTCGGTCAGCGGCTCGGTGTAGTTGCCGGTGGCGAAGCGGATCGTCGCGTCGATCCCCAGCGGCATCCCGTCGCGGAGGCGGTTGTAGATCACCGAGGCGACCAGCCCGCGCTGCTTGTCGACCCCGGCCTCGTCCTCGACCATCGAGGCGATCGTGACGACGTCGAAGATCGTCAGGTTCTTCGACTTCGCGTAGCTCATGTCGACGCCTTTGATCCGCTGCTTGAAGTCCAGCAGCTGCAGCTGGACCAGGTCCTCGACCGGGGCCTTCGGCTTCAGTTCGAAGGTGTCGGGGAAGAGGAAGCCTTCGAGGTTCTTCGCCCCCTTGCCGCCGTAATCGGCCGGGTCGAGGTACTTGGATTTGACCGTGGCCTTGGTGTAGTCGCCGGGGACGCCGACTTCCTCGACCAGCTGGGCCGCCTGCGAGCGCGTGTAGCCCTCCGGGATCGTCACCGACAGGGTGCGCTTTACCGGCGGGACCGAGAGGGCGTCGATCGCGGCGCCGTAGCTCATCCCGTCGGCGAGGGTGAAGTTGCCCGAGTAGATCTCCGAGCGCTTGCCGGCGAGCGTGACCCGGACCTGGAACAGGGTCGAGTTGTCGATCACGCCTTCCTCGCTGAGCAGGTCGCCGACTTCGCTCACGCTCGAGCCCTTCGGGATCGTCACCTGGACCTTGCCCGAGCCGTCACCGTGGAACGGCTGGAAGAGCGAGTTGAGGAACCAGAGGGCGAACAGGGCCGCGATCACGGCAAAGATCAGGAACGGGTGGCGGCCGATCCGGCGCAGGGCGGCGGGGCGGCCGCGGGGTGGCTGATTGCCGCCGTTGCGGGCGGCGAGCGCCGGCTCCGGGGGCGGCGGCGCCTGCGGCAACTCCAGCGGCTCCGGCTCCTCGTCCCAGAACTCCTCCTCCGGGGTGCGCGGGGCCAGCGGGGGTTCTTCGGTCGGCGGCGGGGGCGGAGGCGCGGGTTCCTCCACCGGCAAGGCCGGTTCTTCGGTCGAAGGTGGCGGTGACGCGGGTGGCGGTGGCGGGGTCTTCTCTTCGGCCTTCGCCTGCTTGGCGTCCCGCTGGCGCTGCTTCTCTTCGCGCTGGCGGCGCTTCTCTTCGCGCTCACGCCGGCGCTGCTCGCGCTCGCGGGCGGCGGGATCGTCGGGGTCGGCGAAGGGGTCGTCCTTGAGCCAGTCGTCGCTCATCGAGCGCTCTCCAGGTAGGACTCGAGCAGGTGCGCTGCGGCGAGCGAGTCGCGGGCGGCGCTGGCGCCGCCGCGGCGGCTGGCGTCGGCCATGCGGCTGGTCAGCCGCTCGTCATAGGTCTCCACCGGGATCGAGAGCATCGCTTCCAGTTCCCGACAGAAGCTCCGCGCCAAACCAGCTTGGCTTCCCTCCTCGCCACTGAGGTGGAGCGGCAGGCCGACGACCACCTTCTCGACCCCGTGCTCGTCGACCAGCTCGGAGACCGCGCGGGCCTCCGGGGGCTCGATCACCGGCAGGGGCGTCGCCAGCGTCCCGCTCGGGTCCGAAAGCGCGCAGCCAATCCGAACCGTGCCATGGTCGAGAGCAAGCACTCGCATGCCTCTTAGCTGAGATCCCGCTCGATCAAGGCACGCGCCGCCGCCAGCGCCTCGTCGAGCTTGGCGGGGTCCTTGCCGCCGGCCTGCGCCATGTCGTCGCGCCCGCCGCCGCCACCGCCGACGATCGGGGCGATCTCGCGGATGATCGAGCCGGCGGAGAGACCGCGCGCGACCAGGTCCTTGGAGACCAGCGCGACCAGGCCGGCTTTCGAGTTGAAGCTGCTGCCGAGCACCACCGCCGCTGGCTGGCCGAGCTTCGACTGCACCCGATTTGCGAGGTCGAGCAGCTGCTTCGGGTTCGCCTGCAGGCCCTCCTCGACCGCGGCGAGAACGAGGCGGCCGCCGCCGGGAAGGTCGTCGGCCCGCCCCACCAAGCTGTCCGCCACAGCCCCAAGCGCCTCGCCCTGGGCCTTCTCGGCGCCGGCGCTGGCCTCGCGCAACTGCGCGGCGGCTCGGCGTGCGGCCGCGACCGGATCCTGCGGGTTGCCCAGCAGCTCGCCGGCCTCCTGCAGTTGCGCCTCACGCTCGCGGAAATGGTCGATCGCGGCGGGACCCGTGATCGCCTCGACCCGGCGCACGTTGGCCGCGCTCGAGCCCTCGGAGACGATCTTGAAGATGCCGACCTCGGCGGTGTTGGCGACGTGGGTGCCGCCGCAGAGCTCGCGGGAGACGCCGTCGACCTCGACCACGCGCACCCACTCGCCGTATTTCTCGCCGAACAGGGCCATCGCCCCCAGCCGTTCTGCCTCCTCGCGGTTCATGTTCATCCACAGCACCGCCCGGCTGGCCTTGACCCACTCGTTGACCCGCTCCTCGACGTCGCGCAGCTCCTCCGGGCCGAGCGCCTGGCCGTGGGTGAAGTCGAAGCGGAGCTTGTCGGGACGGACCGCGGAGCCGGCTTGGCGGACGTGGGTGCCGAGCCGCTCGCGCAGTGCCGCGTGCAGGAGGTGGGTGGCGGTGTGGTTGCGCATCGTCGCGTGGCGGGCCTCGTGATCGACCTCGGCCTCAACGGCGACGCCCGGCGCGATCGCCTCGGCGGGCTCGACCTCCAGCGCCTGGTCTTCACCGAGCCGGTAGACGTCGACGACCCGCGCCTCCTTGCCGTCCCAGCGCAGGACGCCGGAGTCGGCCACCTGCCCCCCGCCCTCGGCGTAGAAGGGGCTCTCCTCGAGCTTCACCAGCGCCTTGCCGTCGACCGCCTCGACCGCGGCGAGGCCGGTGGTGGCGCGCAGCGTCTCGTAGCCGACGAACCGGGTCGGCGGCGCCGCCGCTGCGAAGGCGGCGACCCGCTCGTGCGTGTTCTCCGCGCCGTGGGCGGTGGCGGCGCCGACGCGGGCCCGCTGGCGCTGTTCCTCCATCAGCTCCTGGAAGCCCTGGTCGTCGACCGAGAGGCCGCGCTCGGCCAGCAACTCCCTGGTCAGGTCGTAGGGGAAGCCGTAGGTGTCGTGCAGCTTGAAGGCCTCGCCGGCGTCGATCCAGGAGGTCCCGCCCTCCTGCGCCTCGGCGACCAGTCGCTCCAGCAGCTCGCTGCCGCGCTCCAGCGTGCGCCCGAAGCTCTCCTCCTCGTCGCCGACCCAGCGCCGGATCGTCTCCCGCTCGGTTGCCAGCTCCGGATAGTCGTCGGCCATCAGCTCGATCGTGCGCTCGGCGAAGCGGCCCAGCCATGGCGCCTCCAGCCCCAGGGTCCGCCCCTGCTGGATCGCGCGGCGCATGATCCGCCGCAGGATGTAGCCGCGGTCCTCGTTGGAGGGGACGACGCCGTCGGCGATCAGGAAGGCGGCGCCACGGCTGTGGTCGGCGACGATCCGCATCGCCCGGGTGATCGCGCCGCCCTCGTCGTAGCGACGCCCGGAGAGCTCTTCGGCCAGCTCGACCAGCGGCCGCACGTGGTCGGTCTCGAAGACCGAGGGAACGTCCTGGAGGATCGCCGCCATCCGGTCCAGGCCCATGCCGGTGTCGATGTTCTTCATCGGCAGCGGCGTCAGGCTGCCGTCCCCGGCGAGGTCGTAGCTCATGAAGACGTGGTTCCAGAACTCGAGGAAGCGGTCGCTGTCGTCGCCCGGCCGGTCCTCCTCGGCGCCGAACTCGAGGCCGCGGTCGAGGTAGAGCTCCGAGCAGGGGCCGCAGGGGCCGGTCGGTCCGGCCTGCCAGAAGTTGTCTTCGCGGCCGAGGCGGACGATCCGCTCCTCGGGCACGCCGGTGGCGCGCCAGATCTCGATCGCCTCCTCGTCGGGGCCCAGCCCGAGCTCCTCGTCGCCGCCGAAGACGGTGACCCAGATCTGCTCCGGGTCCATCCCGAAGCCCTGGGTGGAAAGCTCCCAGCCCCAGGGGATCGACTCAGCCTTGAAGTAGTCGCCGAAGCTCCAGTTGCCGAGCATCTCGAAGAAGGTCATGTGGCGGGCGGTCTTGCCGACCTCCTCGATGTCGGTGGTGCGGAAGCATTTCTGGACGTCGGCGAGGCGCGAGGCCGGCGGCTGTTCGCGGCCGAGGAAGTAGGGCTTGAACGGCTGCATCCCAGCCGTGGTCAGCAGCACCGAGGGGTCGTGCACGGACGGCACCAGGGAGGCCGAGGGGACGATCTCGTGCCCGCGCTCCCTGAAAAAGGACAGGTAGGTCTCCCGGATCTCCTTCGCCCTCATGTGAGGAAGCCTAAATATTTGTTCGATCTGGGGCGGCGACGGCAAAGTCCGGCCTTACGGGAGGCTGACATACGCGTTCCAAGGGGACTGACCGTTCGACCCCTGTCGAAGGAGGCACAAATGAAGCTACGCACGATGCTCGTACTCGCGCTCTCGGTGTTTGCCCTGGGGGCGATGCCCGCGGCGGGTGTGGCCGATGACGTCAGCTACCAGCCGGAAGGGCCGAAATATCAGCCCGACAAGCCGACGCACCCGCCTAAAGGGACCCCACCCAAAGGGAAAGCCTACGGCTTCTACTGCAAAGGCCAGAGCAAGAAACACGTCAAAGGCGAGAAAGGGACCGCCTTCAGCCGCTGCGTCAAAGCGATGGCTCAAGCCGACAAGAACGAGGCCCTGAACGCGAAGAAAGCCTGCAAGACGCTGAGCAGGAAGCACGTCAAAGGCGAGAAGGGGACCGCCTTCAGCCGCTGCGTCAAAGGCGTCAACCAGATGAGGAAGGAACAAGCGGCGACGGTGACCACCAGCGCGATTGCCTAGTCAGGCGGGACTGCCTAAGCGGCAATCGTGCCGTGGCCGACGATCAGATCGCCGGCCATCAGCACCGCCGTCTGGCCGGGGGCGATGCCAGGGAAGCCCTCGGCCAGCTCAACTTCCAGGGAGGAATGCCGTCCTCTCCCCGCCGCCGAGACGGTGGCGGGGAGGGCGCGGGACCGATAGCGGAGCTTGACGGCGTCGACCTCGCTGCCCTCGCGGTGGAGGACCGCATCGTGGACGCGGACGCTGCGCTTCTCCAGCTCTGAACGGGTACCGACGGTGACCGTGTTCGTGGTCGCGTCGGTGGCGAGGACGTAGAGCGGCTCGGGCGCCGAGACGCCGATCCCCCGCCGCTGACCGACGGTGAAGTCGTGGTGGCCGCGGTGACGGCCGAGCGGGCGCCCGGCGGAGTCGACGATCGCCCCGTCGCGCTCGCGCAGGCCGCCGTGGCGGCGCAGGAAGCCGCGCTTGCCCTGGCCGGCGAGGAAGCAGAGGTCCTGGCTCTCGGCCTTGCGGGCGACGGCGAGGCCGTGGCGGCTGGCGATCTCCCGCACCTCGGGCTTGGTCAGCTCGGTGAGGGGGAAGCCGAGGCGGCCCAGCAGCTGCGTCGGCAGCGCCGCCAGCATGTAGCTCTGGTCCTTGGCGGAGTCGGCGGCGGTGGCGAGCAGCGGGCCGTCATCGTCCTCGACGATCCGCGCGTAGTGGCCGGTGAGCAGGCGCTCGGCGCCAACCCGCTCTGCCAGGTCGACCATCGCCGCCAGCCGCACCTCGCCGTTGCAGAGAATGCAGGGGTTGGGGGTGCTGCCCTCGGCGTAACCGCCGATGAAGCGGTCGACGACGCGGCGGCGGAAGTCCTCCTCGAGGTCGAGCGTGAAGTGCGGCATCCCGAGCTGATGCGCGAGTGCGCGGGCGCCGAGCACCGCCTCGGGCGAGCAGCAGGCCTTGGCCCCATCGGTCTCCGGGTCGGACCAGAGCTTGACGGTGATGGCAACCACCTCGGCGCCTTTCTCGCGGGCCAGCAGGGCGGCGACGGCGCTGTCGACGCCGCCGGACATGGCGACGGCGACACGGTTCGGATGGGAGCCCGAGACCAGGTCGAGGGACGAGGAGGCGACACCTTGGAGCGCGCGGTGGAGGGCGTCGGTGGCGAGCTGGGCGGCGTGGCGCTTGGCGGGCGTGAGACCACCGATGGCGGCGTCGACGGTGTCGATGTCGATCAGGGCCGCGTCGAGGACCGGCTCCCCATCGACCATCTCCGCAACTGCGGCCGTGGCGGCCTTCGTCGCTCCGCAACCCTCCGAGTCGACGGTGACGGAATCGACCCGTCCGTCAGCGACCGTCAACGAGATCCGCGACAGATCGCCACAGGCAGCGCCGCCCGCGGCGCCCGTGAAGGCACCCTCAGGAACCGGCCCCCGCCGGCTCTCATCGCTCAGGTAGTGCTCAAAGAGCTCTCTTTCCACGGGATCAAGGGTAGAGCGCCAAGCGCAGATCGGCCGCAATCTCCTCCGGTTCCTCCTGCAGCTGCCGCCAGGTGACCCGCATCGTCTTCCAGCCTTCGGCGACGAGGATGCGGTCTCGCTGCCGGTCCGACTCGAATCGCTTCTTGGTTTCATGCACACCGCGGCTGTCGAGCTCCACCGCGAGCCGCTCCCGCTCCCACAGCGCATCGATCTCGTAAAAGCGGCCGCGCAGCGCCAGATCCGCGTTCATTCGCGGCCGCGGCAACCCGCAGGCGACGACCAGCGCCAGGAACGCCTCCTCGAAGTCATTGCGCGTCCACCCCACCGGCTCCGACGGCTCCAGCAAGGCCCGCAGGTTCCGCGCTCCGCGCCGCCCCGGATACCGCTCCAGCAGCATCGGCAATGAGACCCGACCCCGCAGCCCCTGCACTTCCGCCTCATGCCAAGCCCGCTCCAGCTCCCGCATGGTGACCACAGCCGCCAGATCGAAGATGGTCCGAAACGGCGAGGTAGTGGGGATCCCATCCCTAACCAGCCACTCGTCCTCCGACAGGTCAGATCGATGACAGAAGATTCCGTCCCTTCGTACGCGCCCTTCTGGACGCGTGACCTCGATCCATTCGGCAGCGGGGGACAGAAGCTGCCAGAAGCGCGCCGCGGATCGGTGGCTCAGCACCGCCCCATCGCCAGCGGCGAGCACCGCGGCCATCCACCGCCCCCTGCGACTGATCCTCCGCGACCCAAATACGAACACACCGCGGAAGACCTCGTGCAGTTGCGAGCGCTCTAGTCGCCGATCTATCGCCCGGTCGCTGAGCCCAATCCCGCGCAACTGGCGGCGTGCCACCACCCCATGCTGACCTCGGGAGAGCTCCGCCATCGCCTGATCTCTAGCGCGAGCGGTCGTTTTGCCACCTGTGAGGTCGTCAATTGCCCTCTCGTTTCCCATGCCTCGATGGTGAGGAGAGAGGGCGCACCTGTGGCGCGCACTTCGCGCCAACTTCGCCCTCCAAGTTTGGACAGACCGTCTCAGTGGTACGTTTGGGACAGGCTCGAACCCGTTCGAGAGCCGTCTCACCGTTTGACCCAACACAAACGGCGCGGGAGCTGGAGAGTCTCTTGGCCCCTTGGGGTCCGGAGCAGGCACCCACCTTCATTTGAAGGGATCAAAGCCAGAGGCGGCAACGGCGGGTTGGGGCCTTTTTTGTTTGCCTTAGTCCAGGTTTGAGAGGTGCCACTCGGCTTCGCTCCAGCGGTCGGCGGGGACGCGCAGGGAGATGTCGCCGCGGCCAAAGCGGTCGAGGGGCCAGTCGGAGGTCAGCACCGCCTCGATCTCCGCCTCGACCAGAGCCTGGTGCCAGGCGCGCGCCGTCCTCAGATCGCCGAAGTCGCGCACCACCTCCCAGCTGTCGAAGCTGGGGTCGTCGGTGAAGACGGGCGTCTGCCCGGGCCCGGGGCCCGAGCGCCACCTGCGGGGAAGCCAGTCCCGCAGGCTCATCTCACTGCCCCGGCAGTTTCGGTTTGTGGATCCCGATCGCGAGCTCGCGCAGCTGCAGCTCGTCGACCGGCGCCGGCGCGCCGGTCAGCAGGTCGAAGCCGGAGGCGGTCTTGGGGAAGGCGATCACGTCGCGGATCGTCTCGGCGCCGTAGAGGCGCTGGACGATTCGGTCGACGCCGTAGGCGATCCCGCCGTGCGGCGGCGCGCCGTAGCGCAGCGCCTCCAGCAGGAAGCCGAAGCGCGCCTCCGCGGTCTCACGGTCGATCCCGAGCGCGCCGAACACCGCCTCCTGCATCCCGGCGTCGTGGATACGAACCGACCCACCGCCGAGCTCCTGCCCGTTCCAAACCACGTCGTAGGCCTGCGCCCGGGCCGCGCCCGGGTTGTCGGGGTCGAACTCGCCGGCCGGCGCGGTGAAGGGATGGTGCAGCGCGTCCCAGCGCTTCTCCCCCTCGTTCCACTCCATCAGCGGCCAGTCGACGATCCAGACCAGCCGGTTCTCGTTCGGGTCGATCAGGTCGAAGCGCTCCGCCAGGTCGAGCCGCAGCTGGCCCAGCACCGCGTCGGTGACCGGGCGCTTGTCGGCGACCAGCAGCAGCAGGTCCCCCTCCTCGGCGCCGAGGCGCTGGTTGAGGTCGGCAAGCTCCCCCTCGCTGAGGAACTTCGCGGTCGGCGAGCGCCAGCCGTCGCCCTCGCGGAAGGCCCAGACCAGGCCCTTCGCGCCCAGCTCCTGGGCACGGGAGATGAGGCCGTCGAGCTCGGAGCGCGGCAGCTCGCGTCGGCCGGCGTTGATGCCGCGGATCGAGCCGCCGCCGTCGAGCACCGAGCGGAAGACCTTGAACTCGGTCCCCCCCAGCGCTTCGCCGAGGTCGACCAGCTCGAGCCCGAGCCGCAGGTCGGGACGGTCGGTCCCGAAGCGGTCCATCGCCTCGTCGTAGCCCATCCGCTGCATCGGCACCTCTACCTGCGGGCCGCCGGCGCGCTCGAAGACGTGGGAGAGCAGCCGTTCGTTGACGGCGATCACGTCGTCGGCGTCGACGAAGGACATCTCGATGTCGAGCTGGGTGAACTCGGCCTGGCGGTCGGCCCGGGTCGCCTCGTCGCGGAAGCAGCGCGCCACCTGGTAGTAGCGCTCGAAGCCGGAGACCATCAGCAGCTGCTTGAACAGCTGCGGCGACTGCGGCAGCGCGTAGAAGGAGCCCTGCTGCTGGCGGCTGGGGACGAGGAAGTCGCGCGCGCCCTCCGGGGTCGAGCGGGTCAGGACCGGCGTCTCGATGTCGACGAAGCCCTCGCCATCGAGGAACTCGCGCATCGCCGCGACGACCCGGTGGCGCAGCAGCAACGCTTCGCGCATCTGCTCCCGGCGCAGGTCGATGTAGCGGTGACGTAGCCGGGCGTCCTCGCCGACCTCGCCGCTGAAGCCCTCGACCTGGAACGGCGGCGTCTCCGAGCCGGCCAGCAGCTCGGCACCGTCGACGTGAATCTCCACCTCGCCGGTCGCCAGGTCCGCGTTCACCGTCTCTTCGGAGCGGCGTACGACTTTGCCGGTCGCCGTCAGCACGTCCTCTGCCCGCAGCTTGTGCGCGAGCTCGAAGGACTCACCCGAGGTGTCCGGATTGAAGACGAGCTGGACGATGCCGGTGCGATCGCGGAGGTCGATGAAGATCAGCCCGCCGTGGTCGCGGCGGCGGTTGACCCAGCCGGCGACCCGCGCCGTGGAGTCGACCCGGTCCGGCAGCACCTCGCCGCACCAGGTGTCGCGGTACTTGTTCGGGGCCAGCGGCGGCGCCTTGCTCAAGATTTCCCTCCCGTCATCTCCTCGACAAGATTGCCGGGATCGGCCGCGCGCTGCTCGCCGGTCTGCATGTCGCGCAGCTGGGCGCTGCCATCGGCCTCGAGGATGAGGACGCGGCGGGCGCCGATCCGGTCGGCGTGTTTGAACTGGCTCTTGAGGCTGCGGCCGGCGAGATCGATCTCGGCCGCGAGGCCGGCGTGCCTCAGCTCCACCGCCAGCGCCATCGCCCGTCCCCGCTGCTCGGGGTCGGCAACCACGATGAAGGCGTCGCGGCCGGCGGCCGGCACCTCTGCGTCCAGCGCCAGCAGGATCCGCTCGATCCCGGCGGCGAAGCCAACCGCTGGCGTTGACGGCCCGCCGAGCTGCTCGATCAACCCGTCGTAGCGGCCGCCGCCGCCGACCTCGGACTGGGCGCCTAGCTGGTCGCAGACGAAGGAGAAGATCGTCCGCGTGTAGTAGTCGAGGCCGCGGACCAGGGTCGGGTCGACGACGTAGGAGACGCCGGCGGAGTCGAGCAGCGCCCGCACCTCGGCGAAGTGCTCGGCGTCCTCGCCCTCGAGCCGCTCGACGATCGTCGGCGCGCTCGCCATCACCCTGCGCGTCCCCTCGTCGTCGGCGTCGAAGGCGCGCAGCGGGTTGATGTCGATCCGCTCGCGCACGTCCTTAGGGAGATCCGCCTCGTGGGCGTGGAGGTGCGCTTTCAGCTCCTCGAGGTAGGCGCGCCGGGCCTCGAAGGAGCCGAGGCTGCCGAGCCGCAGCTCCACCCCCGGCACCTCGAGCTCGCCGAGCAGGTCGGAGAGGAGCATGATCACCTCGGCGTCGGCCAGCGGCGAGTCGGTGCCGATGCACTCGGCCCCGAGCTGGTGGAACTGGCGGTAGCGGCCTGCCTGCGGGCGCTCGTGGCGGAAGAAGGGACCGAGGTAGGAGAGCTTCACCGGCTGCGCCAGCTTGTGCATCCCGTGCTCGAGGTAGGCGCGGCAGATCGAGGCGGTCCCCTCCGGCCGCAGGGTGAGGCTGCGCTCGCCCTTGTCCTCGAAGGTGAACATCTCCTTGCGGACGATGTCGGTCGACTTGCCGACACCCCGCTCGAACAGCGCCGTGTCCTCGAAGGCCGGCGTCGCGATCGGCTCGTAGCCGGCGCGGGCGAAGACCCCGGCGGCGACGGCTTCGAGGCGCGCCCGCGACCGCGCCGCCTCGGGCAGCACGTCGAAGGTCCCCCGCGGCGCCTGGAACTTGCTCGCCATCGCTACCGCGCCAGGGAGCCGAGGAAGGGGTTGGTGGCGCGCTCGGCGCCGAGGGTGGTCAGCCCCATGTGGCCCGGGTAGACGACGGCCTCGTCGGGGAAGGTGTCGAGGAGCGTGCCGATCGAGGTCAGCAGGGTCGGACCGTCGCCGCCCGGCAGGTCGACCCGGCCGACCGAGCCCTGGAAGAGCACGTCGCCGGAGAAGAGCGCGTCCTCGCCGCGGACCGCGTAGGTGATGTGGCCGGGGCTGTGGCCGGGAGTGAAGACGACGTCGAGCTCCAGTCCCGCCAGCTCCAGCGTCTCGCCGCCGCGGACGGTCTCGTCGGCGTCGTAGCTCTCGAACGGCCCGAACCCCTCCCAGGGGACGAAGCGCATGATGTCGGCGAGGAGGGGCAGCTCGATCTGCGGGCAGTAGACCGGGGCCCCGGTCGCTTTCGCCACCGGCGCCACGGCGCCGATGTGGTCGAAGTGGCAGTGGGTGATCAGGATCGCCTCGACCCTCGCCCCGGTCGCCTCGATCGCCGCCAGGATCCGGGTCTCCTCCTCGCCCGGGTCGACCACGAGCAGGCGGTCGGAGCCCTCGCGGCGGAGCAGGAAGCAGTTCTCGGCGACCGGTCCGACCGTGAGCATCTCGACGTCGAGGGCCATCGCTCGCTCCGCGCTACTGGCCGCGGGCGCGGATCCGGGCTCGCTCGCGTTTCCGCCACATCACCATGTCGATGTAGTAGCCGGCGGGAACGTAGAAGACCAGCATGAAGGCGCCGAAGAGCAGCGAGGCGCCAAGCGGTTTTTTGAACAGCAGGACCAGCACCACCGCGAAGATGACCGCGGCGAAGAGGCCCCGCATCAGCGAGCTGCGCCAGGTCGGCGGCAGGTCCTGTTTCGTCGCCGGCTGGCGGCGGGAGCGGGCGCGGGCTTTCGCCTCCTCGCGGCTGCGCGGGCGGCCGGCGCGGGGGTTGGCGTCGACCCGCCCGCCCTGGGTGCCGCGGCGCTTTCGCTGGCGCTTCTTCCTGGTCTGGGCCATGGCTGGAATCTAGTCGGTCAGCGCCGCCAGCCGCCGCTCGATCACGTGCCGGTCCGGGTCGAAGCCGCGCATCGGCACGTCCTCGGGGTAATCGACGAGCGCAGCCTGCGGAATCAGGCCGACCAACTCCGCCTCCAGCGGCCGCGCACCGAGCGCCGCCGCCAGCTGGCGCACCCGCTCGACCACCTCGCCCAGCGGCACGCTCAGCGGGTCGTGGACGTTGGTCGAGACCTGGGCCCGGCCGCTGGAGAGCAACAGCCCGATCGCCCGCACCCCGGACAGCCCCCCTCCCGTCTCGCGCAGTCCGGCGGCGACGGCCCGAGCGACCTCGACGTCGTCGCTGTCGAGCTCGACGTTGAAGGCCGCCAACGGTGGGCGCGCGGTGACGAGGGTGGCGCCGGCGCGGCGGTCCGGCAGCCCGGGGCCGAAGTCGGGCCGCAGCTCCCCCGACTCCATCCGCAGCCACAGCTCCGGCAGGCCGCCGTTGCGGAAGTAGGCGCGCTCGGCCCGGCCGGGGTCGCGCGCCAGCTCGCCGTAGAGGAAGACCGGGATGCCGAGGCCGCCGATCTGGGTCGCCACGGCCACCGCCTCGGTGCGCGCGGCCTCGCGGTCGCCGGGGTCGAACCAGACGATCGGGCAGACATCGAGCGCGCCGATCGCCGGGTGGGCGCCCCGGTAAGCGTCCATATCGATCGTCTCCAGCGCCTCCTCGGCGCCGGCCGCAAGCGCCCCGGTCAGTGGCCCCGGTTGTCCCGCCAGGGTGAAGACCGAGCGGCCGTGGTCGGCGTCGGAGTGGCGGTCGAGCAGGGCGACGCCGCGGGTGAAGGCCTGCTGCAGCCGCTCGAGCCGCTCCCCTTCGGCCCCCTCGGAGACGTTCGGGACCGCGAGGAGAGGCGGCATGCTCGCGACCCCTCAGACCAGCAGGTCGCCGCTGGCGACGATCGTCTCGCCGTCGATCTCGACCGTCGGTTCCAGGACCACGCAGTCGAGGTGAACCGGGACCTGGACGGTGCCGCCGATCGCCGCCGAGGCACCGAAGGCGATGTGGCAGGTGCCGAGGATCTTCTCGTCCTCGAGGATGTTGCCGGTGAGGATCGCCTCTTCGTTGGTGCCGATCCCGAGCTCGGCGACGTTGGTCCCGTCCTCGCCGTGAAGGGTGAGCAGTTCCAGCAGCTTGGCGCCGTCCTCGCCGCTCGCCTCGACCAGGTGACCCTCGCGGACCGTCAGCGAGACCGGCGTCTCGAGCAGGCCGACCCCGGCGATCGAGCCGTCGACGACGAGCGTGCCCTCCGTCGTCCCCTCGAGCGGGGCGATGAAGCCCTCGCCGCAGGGGAGGTTGCCGAAGGCGCCTTTGCTGCCAAGTTCACCGGCGTCAACGATGCCCAGGCGTCCCTCCAGGCCAATCCGCAGGTCGCTGCCGTTGGGGCAGGTGATCCGCGCCTCGGAGCCGCGGTTCAGCGCGGTGACCACGGCCCAGCCGCGGCGGCGGACTTCCTCCAGATCGCCGGCCATCAGCCGGCCCAGCATCTCTTCGGTCACGCCGGGGAGCGTGCCGATCCGTACCCCCGCCTCGCTCGCCTTTTTGCGGGCGGCGGTGTGGGAGAGGGACTGGATCGTCGGCGCCAGCACCACGTCGGCCGCGGCCATCGCCGCCGCCACCGGCTGCGGCGGCTCGGCGGCGTGCGAGTCGCGCTCGGCGATCACCGCCAGGGTTGCCTCGGCGCCCTCCCCCTGCGCCTCGATCCGCATCAGCGCGCCGATCTCTTCCGTCCCCGGGTTGCAGACGACCAGCACCTCCTCGCCCGGCGCGATCCCCATGCACTGCCGGACAACCGTCTTCACCGCCCTGTCCAGTTCCGCGGTCATCGACCCACCCTAGCTATGACAACTCCAGTCCGCTGGAGGGCAGCCAACACCGACAGCATCGCTACCATCCCGTGCCTCGCCGGAGTAGCTCAGCTGGTTAGAGCAGCGGAATCATAATCCGCGTGTCGGGGGTTCGAGTCCCTCCTCCGGCATCCCAGCAGCAAGCCAGGGGTGCCATAGGATCGCGCCGTGTCGTTCACTCGCAAGAATCTCAAGGAGGACTTGGAGGATCTCGGGTCCAACTTCGACGGCTCGCCGGATCTGGAGTTTCGTTTGGCCACCAAGGGGCTCGAGCTCGAGCAGTCCGGGCTGGGCTACCAGCGCATCCCGCCCGGCTATCGCTTTCCGTACGGCCACACGCACCAGCGGCAGGAGGAGGTTTACGTGGTCGTGGGCGGGAGCGGGCGGATGAAGCTCGATGACGAGATCGTCGAGCTGGCGAAGTGGGACACGGTCCGGGTGTCGCCCGGTACCTGGCGCGGCTACGAGGCGGGGCCGGAGGGTCTGGAGATCCTCGTCATCGGCGCGCCCAACCTCGGCGAGAACCCGCGCGACGACGTCAAAGGCAAACGCGATTGGTGGGCTGACTAGTCGGACAGGCGGCGTTAGGCTTGCACGATGGCCGACCGTCGCCTCCTGATCGCTGCGGGGCAAGCCGCCCCCACCGCTGCCCAGCTCCCCGACGGCGTCCGGCTGCTGATCGACGCTGCGGAGGAGATCCTGGTGATCTCACCGATGCTGCCGGGGCGCTTCGAGTGGCTCGCGTCGGCAACCGACAAGGCCAGGGAGCAGGCCGACGAGCGGCTTCGCTCCGTGCTCGGCCAACTGGAAGAGCTGGGTGCCGAGCCAGAAGGCGAGATCGGTGCCGACGACCCGTTGCTGGCCTTCGAAGACGCGGTCGCGCAGTTCTCGCCGACCCACCTTCTGATCGGGCTTCGCGAGGAGGATCGCGCCGGTTGGCAGGAGCGCGGCCTGCTGGAAGCCCTGCACGAGCGCCTGCGGATTCCGATCACCGTCTTCGACGTCGCTGCGGCCTAGGAACGCCGATACGGCACCTGCCCAGGCACGAATACGGCACCTCCGGCAGCGAAATTACGGCAGTTCAACCGATGCGAAGCAGGCGTGGCGAGCCTAAGTTCGAGTGCATCAGCAATCACTCGAAACAGGAGGCAAACATGAAGCTCTACGGAATTCTGCGGCGCAACGGCTGGGCCACCCCGGCGGACCTGGAAATCGGCGGCAAGCGCTCGGCGGAAGTCGGGGACGAACCCGATTCCGGGGTGCGCTGGATCCGCAGCTACGCGCTCTCCGAGGAGAGCGGCGAGGTCGGCACGTTCTGCGTCTACGAAGCCGAGAGCCCGGAGGCGATCCGCACCCACGCCGAGGCCTCGGGACTGCCGTGCGACGAGATCGTCCCGATCCTCGACACGGTCGTCGTCCGGCCCGATCCGGTCCCCGCGACCAACTGAGCGGTCCCGGCCCGGCGCCGCCGCGAGTCGGCGGCGCCGGCCTAGACTTAGCCATGGCATCGAGGTCCCCGCTGTTCGGCCGGGAGGCAGAGCTGGGCCGGATCGGCGCAGCGCTCGAGCGCGCTTCCGAGGGAGACGGCTCCCTGCTCCTGCTCTGCGGCGAGGCCGGGGCCGGCAAGAGCAGCCTGGCCGAGGAGGCCGTCCGCGACGCCCCCTTGGTCCTGCGGGGAGCGGCCCACAGCGGCTCTGCCGCTCCCTACGGACCCGTGATCGACGCGCTGCGCTCCCACCTGCGCCGCGACCCCGAGGCCCTGGCGGAATGCGGACCTCTCCGCCCCCACCTCGCCCTGCTCCTCCCGGAGCTCGGCGAGCCCCCCACCGAGAGCGACCGGGGGACGATCTTCGAGGCGATCCGCTGCGCCTTCGCCCACCTCGCCGCCGCCGGACCTGCGGCCATCGTCCTCGACGACCTGCAGTGGTCCGACGAGACCACGCTGGAGCTGCTGGCGGCGCTCGGCCCGGCGCTGCAGGAGATGCCGGTACTGGTGCTCGGCGTCTACCGCACCGACGGGCTGCCGCGCGAACACCGGCTGCGCTGGCTCCGCAACGAGCTGCGCCGCGGCGGCCTGCTCGAGGAGCTGGCGCTCGAACCGCTCGACCGCGGCGCAGTCGACGAGCTGCTGCGCGCGCTGCTGCCCGAGCAGCCCTCGCCGGCCCTGGTCCGGGCGATCCACGACCGCACGATGGGGTCACCTTTCTTCGTCGAGGAGCTGGTCTCCGCGCTCGAGGTCCGCGGCTCCCTGCGCGCCGACCGCCACGGCCTCGAGCTCGCCGAGCGGGACGAGATGCCGATCCCCGACACCGTCCGCGAAGCGGTGCTGGTCGCGCTCTCCGACCTCTCCCCCGCCGCACGCGAAGCCGCCGAGACCGCGGCGGTGGTCGGGCAGCGGCTCGACCTCCAGCTGGCGGCGGAGCTCGTCGACTCCGACGGGCTGGCGGAGCTGGTCTCAGCCGGCCTGCTGGAGGAGCGGGAACCCGGCCACGCCGCCTTTCGCCACGCGCTGACCCAGGAGGCCCTCTACTCCGAGGTCCCCTGGATGCGGAGGCGCGACCTGCACCGGCGCCTGGCGGAGACGATCGAAGCAGCGGGAGGCTCCAGCGCCGAGGCGGCCGACCACTGGCTCGGCGCCGGCGAGAGCGCCCGTGCCCGCGAGGCCCTGGTCGAGGCCGTGCGGGAGACCGAGGCCCTGCACGCGCACCGCGACACTGCCCGGGCGGCAAGGCAGGCACTCGAGCTCTGGGAGGAGGACGCCGACGAGGAGCTGCGGCTGGAGACGCTCGAACGCTGCGGACGCTGCGCCCAGCTCGCCGGCGAGCTCGCCGAAGCGGCGAAAGCTTGGCGGGAACTGGCAGCCGGCCGCAACCGGCGCCAGGAACCGACCGCCTACGCACAGGCGCAACGGCAGCTCGCCGCCGTCCTCGACCTCAGCGGCGCACGCGACGCCGCCTTCGCAGCGCGACGGGTCGCCGCCGACGCCTTCCTCGCCGGCGAGGAACCGGCCGAGGCGGCGGTCGAGCGGCTGGCGATGGCGGATCACCATCGCCGCGGAGCCCGTTACGGCGAGGCGATCGAGCTGGCCGAGCTCGCCGCCGCGGAGGCCGGCGCCGCCGGCCGTTTCGACCTCAGCGCCCGCGTCCTCGGCCTGCGCGGGGTCGCGGAGGCCAAGGGCGGGGAGTTCGAGCAGGGGCTGGAGTCGGTGCGGGCCGGCCTGGCGCTGGCGCTCGAGCACGACCTAACCCCGGTCGCCGCCGAGCTCTACCAGCGGCTCAGCCTCGTCCTCTACGACGGCGCCGACTACCGCCAGGCCGAGGAGGCGCTGACCACCGCGCTCGACCTCTGCCGCACCGGCGAGGACGCCGGCACCGAGGTCGCCTGCGTCACCTGCCTCGTCTACGTGTTGCGAGAGCGGGGCGAGTGGTCGCGGGCCGAGGAGCTCGGCCGCGAGCTGATCGAAGCCGACACCGCGGTCTGGGTCTCCGAGGGGCTGGTCGGGGCGATCCACGCCTTCCAGGGCAAGCTGAGCGCGGCGCGGCGGATGCTCAACGCCTCGCGCGCCGTCTCCTCCTCGGTTGGCCACTACAACATGTACATGGACTCGACCACCGGGCTCGCCTACGTCGCCGCCGCCGAAGGCCTCGACGACGAGGCGACCAAATACTGCCACGAGCTGCTCGCCCGCTGGGAGGAGAGCGAGGACCATCACTACGCGATCTGGGGGATCCGCTGGGCCGCCACCTACTTCGCCGGCCGCGGCGAGCGCGCCGAGGCGCAGGCCTGTGCCGAGGCGCTGGGGCAGATGGCCTCCGCAGCGGGCCACGGCGACGCCCTGGCGGCGCTGGCGCAGGTGGTCGGCGAGCTGGCGCTGCTCGAAGGCGACGAGGCGGCGGCCGCGGAGCACCTCGCGCGCGCGGTCGAGCTGCACCGCTCGCTGGCGATCCCCTTCGAGCGGGCCCAGATCGAATTGCGGGCCGGGGTCATCCTTGCGGCGGCGGGGGCCCGCGAGGAGGGCCTCGAGCGGCTTTGCGACGCCTACCGCAGCGCCACCAAGCTCGGCGCCAGACCGCTTGCCGCCGCAGCCGCCCAGGAGGTCGCCGCGCTGGGTGAGTCGGTGGCGCAGCGACTGGGCTCGCGGGCGGCGGCCACCGCCGACGGGGTTCAGCTGACCCGCCGCGAGCTCGAGGTGCTGCGCCACGTCGCGATCGGTCGCACCAACCGCGAGATCGCCCAGGAGCTCTTCATCAGCCAGCGGACGGTCGACATGCACGTCCGCAACCTGCTGGGCAAGCTCGACTGCCGCTCCCGGGTCGAGGCCAGCCACCGGGCCGGCGAGCTGGGCCTACTCGGCTAGCGGCTCACCCTCGGCGCCTCCCCGGCCCGATCTGACCAGAGCCCATCCGACCAGCGCCAGCGCCGCCCCGAAGGCGAGGAAGCCGAGGTCCCAGCCGAGCGGGGCACCGAGGTCGTCGCGGACGTGGTGGATGCCCAGGATCTGATGGTCGATCAGGCCCTCGGCGAGGTTGAAGAGGCCCCAGCCGAGCAGGAGACCGCCGAGGTGGAAGCGCCAGGGCGGAGCCAGCTCTCCCCGCTGCCAGGCGCGGAGCGCGAGGACGGTCGCCACCAGCACCGCCAGCCAGGTCGCGAGGTGGAAGAAGCCGTCGGCGAGGGTGTTGTCTTCGAGGCCGGCGACGGTGGTCGCCGGGCAGCAGCCCTCGTCGGTGAGGATGTGGTGCCACTGGAGGATCTGGTGGAGGACGATCCCGTCGATGAAGCCACCGAGGCCGATTCCCAGCAGCAGGGACGGCAGCAGCGGCGGTCGAGAGCGGCGAGATTCGATGCCGCTCAGCTACCCGCTTTCAGCGGATCGATCTCGACCATCAACGTCACCGGGCCGTCGTTGATCAGGGCCACCCCCATGCAAGCGCCGAAGACCCCCTTCTTTGCCCCCAGCCGTTCGCAGAAGCGGTCGTAGAGCGGCTCCGCCACCTCGGGCCGGGCGGCTTCGACGTAGCTGGGCCGGTTGCCGCGGCGGGCGTTGCCGTAGAGGGTGAACTGGCTGACACAGAGGATCTCGCGATCGCCGAGCGGGTCGTTCATCCAACCCTCGGCGTCGTCGAAGATCCTCAGCTTGCGGACCTTCTCGGCAAGCCGGTCCGCCTCCTCGGCGCCGTCGTCCACCCCGACGCCCAGCAGGATCAGCATCCCTGGGCCGATCTGGGCGACCCGATCCCCCTCGACGTCGACCGCCGCCTGGCTGACGCGCTGGACGAGGGCCTTCACCGATGCCTATCCGCCTTCTAGCGCCTCGATCAACGAGGAAGCATCGTAGGCGCCGAAGAAGCGTTTGCCGTTGACGAAGAAGGTCGGGGTGCCGGTGGCGCCGCTGGCCTCGGCCGAGGCGACGTCGCGGGCGACCCGCTCGCGGTGGGCCCCGGAATCGATCTCCGTCGTCATCTGCTCTACGTCCAGCCCCAGATCCATGCCCACCTTCAACATCGTCTCGCGTGAGAGTTTCGGCTGGACCGCGAAGAGCGCGTCGTGGTACTCCCAGAACCGGCCCTGGGCGGCTGCGGCCTCGCTCGCTTCCGCCGCCAGCGGCGCCAGCGGGTGGCGCTCGGTGATCGGCAGGTGGCGGAAGCCGAAGACCAGGCGATCGCCCAGCCGCTCTCGGACCCGGCGCAGGATCGACTGCGCGCCGAGGCAGAACGGGCACTGGAAGTCGCCGAACATGACCAGCTCCAGCGGCGCGCCGCGCTCGCCGCGAACGTGATCGAGGTCCTCCAGCGGGGGTGAGAGCTGTTCGTCCACCAAACCCGATGTTATGTCCCCGTGCACGAGATCGAGTCGATCCTCATCCTCTTCCTCGCCGCGGCGCTGCTGGTTCGGCTGGCTGACTTCGGCAAGATCCCGGCTCCGATCATCCTCGTCCTCGGCGGGCTGGCGATCGCTTTCGTGCCCGGGCTGCCGGACGTCGAACTCGAGCCCGACACGATCTTCCTCGTCTTCCTGCCGCCGCTGGTCTACGCCGCCGGCTGGCGCTCCTCGCCGCTCGAGTTGAAGACGGTGATGCGCCCGCTGGCGCTGCTGTCGATCGGACTCGTCTTCCTCACCGCGGCGATCGTCGCCTTCATCGCCCACGCCCTGGTCCCCGATCTGAGCTGGGCGGAGGCGGCGGTCCTCGGCGCCGTCCTCGCCCCCACCGACGCGGTCGCGCCGATCTCGATCTTCCGCCGCCTCAACGCCCCGGAGCGGGTGCGGCTGCTGGTCGAGGGCGAGTCGATGATCAACGACGGCACCGCGCTGGTCATCTACCGGATCGCCGTCGGCGTCGCCCTCGGCGGCGCCTTCAGCTTCGGTGACGCGGCGCTGGAATTCGTCGGCGTCGCCGCCGGCGGAATCGTCGTCGGCCTCGTCGTCGCCGTCCTCTCCGACCTCGTCCTCCGCCGCCAGCACGATTCCGACCTGGCGATCATGCTCTCGGTGCTGACCGCCTACGGCGCCTACATCGGCGCCGAGGAGCTGCACGTCTCCGGCATCCTCGCCGCCGTCGCCGCCGGCCTCTACGCCGGCTACCGCTCCCCCCACTCGCTCGACGCCGACATCCGCCTCAACGCGATCGCCTTCTGGAACGTCCTCGTCTTCGGGCTCGAGGTGATGCTCTTCGCCCTCCTCGGCCTGCAGCTGCCGGAGATCGTCGACACGCTTGAACAGAGCTCTTCCGTCAGCGAACTGTTGCTGCCGGTGGCGGCGATCGCAGCGGCCTCGATCGCCGCCCGCCTCGCCTTCGTCTTCGCGATGCGCGGAGACGCCGGCGAAACCCTTGGGCAGCGCTTCGCCGTCGGCTGGAGCGGGATGCGCGGCGCCGTCTCCCTCGCCGCCGCCCTGGCGGTGCCGCTGAGCGTCGACGGACGGCCGCAGATCATCTTCATCACCTTCGCCCTGATCCTCATCACCCTCGTCGGCCAGGGGCTCTCGCTGCCGTTCGTGATCCGCGCCCTGGGCCTCGAGCACCCACGGCGCTGGTCGGACGAAGAGGCGGTGGCGCGGATGGAGGCGGCCCAGTCGGCACTCGACCGGCTCGACGAAATCGAAGCCGACGAGCGCGCCAGCGAGGGCCAGCTGCAGCGGCTGCGTGACCTCTACCGCGCCCGCTTCCGCATGTGCCAGGCGGTGCTCAGCGGCGAGGATCCCGAGGCCGCCGCCCGCGAGCAGCGGATCGCCGACTACGGCGAGCTGCGGCGCGAGCTAATCAGAATCGAGCGCGAAGAACTGCTGACCCTGCGCAGTGCCGGGCGACTAAGAGACCAAACCATGCGCCAGATCGAGCGCGACCTGGACCTCGAAGAGGCACGGATTCGCAGCTAGCGCTGAAGATCCTCTTCACCGAGTCCGCGAAAACCCGTGTTGTACAAGGGTTTTAGCGGACTCGATACTGACCACCTAAGAGAAGAACTCGCGGGCCCGCTCGGCAACCAGGTCTGGCTTCTCGTCCGCGATGAAGTGGCCGCAGTCGTCGACCAGCTCGAGCTCCATGTCGTCCGCGTGGCGCTCGTAGCCGGCGAGAATCTGATGGGGAAGGGCGCGGTCGCCGGTGCCGAAGAGGAGCCGGGTCGGAACCTGGAGGTGCGTCCTCGCGTAGCGCCCGCGGGCCATCTCCGGAGCCTCCTGCAAGCTGAAGACCCGGTACACCTGGACTGCCGCCCGCGCCCTCTCCGGCTCGGTGAAGGCGTCAGCGAAGGCGTTGAGAGTGGCTTCGTCCCAGACCTCGCGTCGGACCGAGCCGCCGACGAGCACCTCGGGGACGAACTTGCCGCTGCGGTGGAGCCGGTAGCCGATGCCAGGGCTGGAGATCATCCACTGGTACCAGAAGCGCCAGAGGTGGGGCGCCATCGAGCGCATCGTCGTCCAAGGAGGCAGGATGTTCAGCGCCAGGAAGCGTTCGAACCGCGATGGCTCCCGCAGAGCGAGCAGGAAGCCGATCCAACCGCCCCAGTCGTGGCCGACCAGCTTCACCCGCTCGAGGCCGAGCTCGTCGAGGATGGCGAGCACGTCGTCGGCCATCTCCTCCTTGCGGTAACCGCCCTCCGGCGCCTCCGACCAGCCGAACCCCCGCAGGTCGAGCGCCAGGACCCGGTGGCGGTCGGCCAGCGCCGGCATCAAATGGCGCCACTCGTACCAGTGCTGGGGCCAGCCGTGGAGGCAGAGGACGACGTCCTCGCCGGCACCCGCTTCGGCGTAGTGAAACTCGACGCCCCGGGCGCGAACCCAGTGATGGGTAACTCCGTCGATGTGCGGCGGCTGGCTCACCAGCCAAACAGGCTATCGACCGTGATCGGGCAGGCGACCGGCTGCGCGCCGGGAGTCGCGCCAGTCGCCCGGCCCCCTTTCGCCTCAGTGCAGCGCGGCCGCGGCTGCCTGGCGAAAGTCGTTGAGCATCTCCTCCATCGCGCCGACCTCGCAGGGGACGCCTTCGGGCCAGGACTTCTCCGGATGCTCGTGAAGCGTCTTCAAACCGTTGCCGCTGATCACCGCGACCACGGTCTCGTCGGGAGCGATCTTCCCTTCCTGAGCCAGCCGCGCGGTCGAGGCGATCGTGGTGCCGCCAGCCGGCTCGGTGAGGATGCCCTCGGTTGCCCCGAGCAGGTCGATCGCGCCGAAGATCTCCTCGTCGGAGACCGCCGCCGCCGACCCGTCGCGCGAGCGGACCGCGTCGACCACCAGGGCGCCGTCGCCCGGAGCCCCGATCGCGATCGAGTGCGCCGCCGTCTCCGGCGTCTGCGGGACGATCTCGCCGCCGCCGACGATCGCGGTCGAGATCGGCGAGCAGCCGCTCGCCTGGGCGATGTTGATCTTCGCGCCCGCGGTCTCGGCCAGACCGACTTTCTCCAGCTCCAGCAGCCCCTTGTGGACACGGGAGGAGAGGGTGCCGCCGGCGGCCGGGATCACGAAGTGGTCGGGGGCCTTCCAGCCCATCTCCTCGACCACCTCGAAGGCCATCGTCTTCGCCCCCTCGGCGTAGAACGGGCGCAGGGTGATGTTGGCGAACTCCATGCCGGTGGTGATCGCCAGCTCACGGCAGGCGCGGTTGGCCTGGTCGTAGTTGCCGTCGAGCTGGATCACCTGGGCCCCGAGCGCCCGGCAGGCCTTCGCCTTGCCCTTCTCCATGTTGCCCGGGTAGAAGATGTAGGGACGGGCGCCGGCCTGCGCGGCCAGGGCGGCGACGGCGGTGCCGACGTTGCCGGTGGAGACGCAGCCGATCTCGTCCTTGCCCAGTTCCAGCAGCCGCGCGACCGCCATCCCGACGACCCGGTCCTTGTAGGAGAGCGAGGGGCGGTTGGTCGAGTCGTCCTTGATGTAGAGGTTGCTGAGGCCGAGCTCGGCTCCCAGCCGCTCGGCATGGATCAGCGGCGTTTTGCCGGCGAAGGCGCCGACCTGGGTCTGGGCAGTGCGGCTGGCGATCGGCAGCAGCTCCTCGAAGCGCCAGATGTTCCAGGGGCGCTGCTCGGGTGCCCGCTCGGCGATCAGCTCCCTGGCGCGCTCGTAGTCGTAGTCGATGTCGAGGCCTTCGCCGCAGGCGGGACACTTGAAGGCGGTGTCCAGCAGCGGCGTCCGGTAGCCGCAGTCGCGGCAGACGAGTTCGGTGGCGCAGGAGCTGGTCCGGGGCCCATAGGGCCCGGTGAGATGCGGATCCGCCGCGTCACTCATGACTCCTCCTTTGCCGCCGATGCCTCGGCGCTAGTCCAATTGGTCGCACGGGTATAACACATGGTCAGGCAGCGCTCAATGCTTTCTGCGTAAAAGTCTTGAAGGGAGAGCGCCGGCCCATTTCAGGAAGGTAGCGGAACCGAGGGCCAGCGCAAGCGCTCTGGAGCCTCTTGTCTGTAGAGCTTCTGTCCGCAAACGGAAAGGATCGTCCCGATGACCCCGCAGGAGCGCTTCGCCCTCAACCTCCGCAAGGCCCGCACCGAGGCCGGCGTCTCCCAGGAAGAGCTGGGCTACATGTGCGATCTGCACCGCACCGAGGTCTCGCTGCTCGAGCGCGCGGGCCGCGAGCCGCGGATGGCGACGATCATCAAGTTGTCCGGGGCGCTGAACACGAAGCCGAGCGAGCTCTGCGCCGGTATCTCCTGGCTGCCGAAGGCGCGCCGCTTCGATGTGAAGCGGCCTCCGCGCGCCTAGCGCACCGCTCCCGCGGCAGAGAATGAAGGGAGGCGGGGCGACGCCGGCCGAGCCAGCGTGACCAGGACGTGTCATGACGATCCTGGCTTCAGGATTGGTCCTCCTTTTGCCACCCCAAGGCGGTTTCCCAGATCCGAGAAGCCCCGCCTCCTTCACCGGTTGATCATCCGGCAGCTGCATTCATAACAGACCCAGATCTATCAATCAAGGGTATTTGCATAATCGATTGAGATCTCGTCGAGATACTAGGAGGAGGCCGAGGCCGCCGGTGGCGAGACCGGGATCTCCGCCGTCTCCGGCCACACCTCCAGCGTCTCGGCGCTGTCCCCCATTCCCGCCGCCACCAGCAGTTCCTCGGCGACATGGGGCGCGAAGGGGACCAGGGTTCGGGCCAGCAGCACCAGCGCCGCGAGCTGCGCCTCGGCGTCGGCCCGGTCGAGTTGACCGCGACGTTTGACCACCCGCTTCTCGAAGTCTCCGATGCGCTCGAAGAGCCGGGTGATGTTGCGGAGCGCCTTGTGCATCTGCAGCTGCTCGACGTCGTCGGTGATGCGCGAGAGGCCGCTCTCACACCATTTGCGCAACCGGTCCCGCATGTGCTCCGTGTCGGCAGCCGCCTCCGGATCGTGGGCGAGACCCTCGAGCCCCGCGAGCCGATCGTTGGTGTAGATCCAGAGCTGGCGCAGGAAGCGGGCGGCGAAGCGGACCGCGCCGTCGTTCCAGTTCAGCGTCTTCGCCGGGCCCGCCGCGTACAGCACGGCCAGCCGCACCGTGTCTGCGCCGTGCTGCGCGACCAGCTCGTCGGGGTTGACGACGTTGCCCAGGTGCTTGCTCATCTTGCGGCCGTCGGCGATCACCATCTCGTGGAAGAGGCAGCCGGCGAACGGCTCCCCCTCCTCCATGAAGGCGAACGGCCCGATGTCCCGCAGCGCCTTGGTCACGACCCGCTGGTCGAAGACGAAGCCGCCGCTGTCGTTGCCGGCGACGAGCCGCTCGGAGGGCAGCCACTCCTGCAGGTCGGGGTGGGTGAACATCTGCTCCTCGCGGCCCTCGGGCGGGACCGCCGCCGGGACCCAGAGCCAGAGCGCGTCGAAATGGCAGTCGAGGGTGTCGGTCTCCCGCTTGGCGGCGGCGCCGCACCTGGGGCACTCGACGTCGACGAAGTCCGGCCGCTCGGCCAGCGGGTTCCCTTCGCCGGTGGGCTTGAGGTCGCGGGGCAGGACGACCGGCAGGTCCTGCTCGGGAACCGGAACCGGGCCGCAGCCCTCGCAGAGGACGACCGGGATCGGAGTCCCCCAGGAGCGCTGGCGCGAGATCGAGAAGTCGTTGGCCCGGTAGCGGATGGCGTCACGGGCGCCCGCGGGCGGCGGCGCGGTCGGCGCCTCCTCACCCTCCTCCCGCTCCGGCACCTCGACCCGCTCGAGCCGCTCGGCGATGTCGCGGTCGGCCTCGTCGACGGCGGGGATGCCCAGCGCCGCGGTGGGGCCGAAGCGGGCGTCGACGATCGGCGAGACGACGACCGGAAGCTCCGCGCCGCCGGGGCCGGCGAGCGAGGCGCCGGTATCGACCACCGGCACCGAGCGCGCGTCGCGAGCGCTGCGATCCCAACCGCCGGAGCGCATCCGCTCCAGCTCCTCGCGGGCGTTTGCGTCAGTAGCCCACTCGTCGACCTGCGGGTGGCGCGGCGAGAGCAGGACGAAGCTGGCCAGGGAGGCTGCCTCGCGGTGCGGCGTGAAGGCGGTCAGCGAGCGGCCGTCGCCCTCGAGGTCGAGCTCGATCCCGTCGGCGCGGCCGAGGATGTAGCGCTGGGTCGCCAGCGAGAGGTCGTCCCACTTGCCCCCATCCGCCAAGCGCTCGGTGTTGCGGTCGTTCTCCTCCAGATAGGGGGTGATCCGCAGGAACCAGGTCGGGCGCCGGATCAGCCGTACCTCGTTGTGGCAGCGCCAGCAGCGGCCGTCCTCTACCTGGATCGAGGCGAGGGTGGTCTGGCAGGTGTCGCACCAGTCAACGGTGGCGTCGGCGCGGTAGATCAGGTCGTGCTCGAGCAGGGTGAGGAAGAGCCACTGCGACCAGCGGTACTGGCCCTCGTCGGAGCTGTAGAAGACGCGGTCGTAGTCGAAGGAGAAGCCGAGCCGCCGCATCTGGCCCAGCATCCGCTCGCCGCACTCGGCGACCCACTCGGCCGGCGGCTCCTGACGCTCGATCGCCGCCAGCTCCGCCGGCAGCCCGAAGGCGTCGAAGCCGAAGCCGAAGAGGACGGCGTCGCCTCGCCCGCGGCGGAAGCGGGCGTAGGCGTCGCCGATCGAGTAGTCGCGGACGTGGCCCATGTGCAGGTTGCCCGACGTGAACGGGCTCGAGGGCTTGACGTAGACCCGCTCCTGGCCGTCCTGCGGCTGCGGCGCGGCGAAATCTCCCCGCTTCTCCCAGGCCTCCTGCCGCGCAGCCTCGATCGCCTGCGGGTCGTATCTGCGCTTCTCGCTCATCTAGCTCAAGGCTAACTGAGCTGTGAAGAGCCTCAGGTGAAGGTCCAGAGCTTGTTGCCCAAGAAATTGAAGGGCATCGCCACTGCCACTGCGATCGCCTGCGCCGGTAGCTCCCCGACCACGCTGAAGTAGAGGAGCAGCTGGAGGACGGCGATGTTGAGGGCCAGGGAGGCGAGGCTGACGGTGAAGAAACGCGCTGCCTGGAAGTGCGCCGGGCCGTCGCCGGGGCCGAAGGTCCAGTGGCGGTTCCAGAGGAAGTTGTTGGTCACCGCGACGGCGAAGGCGCCGATCGCGGCGGTGACGTGATGGACGCCGAAGTTGCCGGCCAGCAGGGCGAAGACGCCGAGGTTGATCAGGTAGCCGGAGCCGCCGACGAGGCCGAATTTGAGCAGCTGCACCCAGTTCGCCGACTGGCGAGCGGCAGAGCCGATGCGATAGGCGAGCTCGGTGGCAGGAGGCATCAGGAACGGAGCAGGTTAACGAGAGGGCAGGCCGTGACCCCGATCCGCGTAGTCTTCCCGCTCCGATGCGCAGGAGGACCGCAACCCTGGCGGCGGTGGCGTTGGCCGCCGCGACCGTGGCCCTCGCCCTCGTCTTCGGCGGCTCCGGCAGCGGCGCCAAGGCCGAGGCGGAGGAGCAGGACGTTCCCGGTCAGCCGGTGGTGGAGATCGTCTCCCCCCGCAACGGCGCCCGCCAGACCAGCCACGCGGTGGTGGTCAAGGTGGCGGTGGAGAACTTCCAGCTCGCGCCCCAGCACTTCGGCGGCGAACCGCACCTCGGCCAGGGCCACATCCGCTTCAGCCTCAACCGCGTCCCCGACTGCGTCGAACCGAAGAAACTGCTGGACGCGATCAACAGCCCGGTCGGCAAGGGCCGCCTGGTCGGCGCCTCCTTCGACTACGCCCGCTACTCGGGGCCCAACGGCGTCCTCGCCGAGCAGATCGGCTCCGCCGGCAGCTACTCCCCCGCCACCCGGCCGGAGATCTACTACCACGGCCTCCCGCCCGGCTTCTACCGCCTGATCGTCAACCTCGCCGAGAACAGCGGCATGACCACCCAGTTCCACGAGGTCACCAACTTCCAGATCCTGCAGAAACCCGGCCATCACGCAAAACCGTGCGAAGAGGGCAAAGTTCCCAGCGCCAAGGCCGCCGCACGGCTGAACTAGCGTTCGGCAAAGATGAGGATCGCCCGAAGGCGATCCCGGTTACTCAGCCCGCACGTAGGAGATTGTGGGCAGGTCCTCCCAGTCCCCACCGTCCGGGAGAAGCTCCAGCTCAACCTCATCGCGGTCCCGATGCGCTACATCGGCGATCAGGACGTGCTCGGGCCATTCTCGACCTCGGTCGGGGCTGGTGGTCTCGGGGGTGCTCATTGGAAATACCTCCTCTTTGTGTGGTGGGTGGGTTGCAATACTTCACTTTGTATAGTGGCTAGGTGCGCACCTACCGCCGCTTGATGGGATTCCTGCGTCCTTACCGGGCGCAGCTATGGGGTTCCCTGCTCTTCGCCTGGGCGGCGATGGGGATGACGGTGCTGATCCCCTGGCTGGTCGGACGCGCGGTCAACGCGATCGAGGAAGGCGACAAGCCGGACCTGCTGCCGTTGGCGCTGGCGATCTTCGCCGCGGCGGTGCTGCGGCTGGGGCTGATCGTGGTCCGGCGGGTGGTCGCCGGCAAGGTCTCGCTCGGGGTCGAGTTCGACCTGCGCCAGACCTTCTACGCCCATCTGCAGCGGCTCGAGCTCGGCTTCTTCGACGGCCAGCAGACCGGTCAGCTGATGTCGCGGGCGACCGTCGACCTGCAGGCGATCCGCTTCTTCCTCGGCTACGGCCTCATCTTCATCACCCAGAACCTGCTGACGATGGCGCTGGCGAGCGCGGTGATGTTCGCGATCGACCCGGTACTGGCGCTGATCGCACTGGCACCGGCGCCGCTGATCGTCTACGTCGCCTCCCGCTACAACCGCGTCTCCCGCCCCGCCCAGCAGGAGGTCCAGCAGCGGATCGCCGAACTGACCGCGGAGGCCGAGGAGAACGTCTCCGGGATCCGCATCGTCAAGGCCTTCGCCCGCGAGGAGTACCAGCTGCGCCGCTTCTCCCGCGCGGTCACCCGGGTCTTCGACCAGAGCATCTACTCGACCAAGCTGCAGGCGTTCTTCTCGCCGCTGCTCGGGCTGCTGCCGCAGCTCGGGATCGCCCTGGTGCTGCTGATCGGCGGTCGCCAGGTGATCAACGGCAACCTCAGCCTCGGCGACTTCACCGCCTTCTACACCTACCTGGTGATGCTGGCGGGGCCGATGCGGATGCTGGGGATGACGATGGGGATGGCCCAGCGGGCGATCGCCTCCGGCAACCGCCTCTTCGAGATCCTCGACCGCGAGCCGCGGATCCAGAGCCCGCCGGGGGCGCCGCCGCTGCCGCCGGGCGGCGGCCGGGTCGAGCTGCGGGGGGCGACGCTGCGCTACGCGGCTCCCCAGGCGGAGGACGAGCGGGCGGTGGTCCCGGCTCTCAGCGAGGTCGATCTCGAGGTCGAGGCCGGGAAGACCGTCGCTCTGGTCGGGCCCTCGGGCTCCGGCAAGACCAGCCTGGTGGCGCTGATCGCGCGGCTGTATGACCCCGACGAGGGGTCGGTGCTGGTCGACGGCGCTGTCGTCCGCGAGGTCGACGTCACCTCGCTGCGCTCGGAGATCGCCTTCGTCGCCGACGACAGCTTCCTCTTCACCGCCAGCGTCGCCGAGAACATCGCCTACGCCCGTCCCGACGCCGGCATCGAGGAGATCGAAGCGGCGGCGCGGCGCGCTCAGGCCGACGGCTTCATCCGCGCCCTCCCCGACGGCTACGAGACCCGGGTCGGCGAGCGCGGCCTCACCCTCTCCGGCGGCCAGCGCCAGCGGGTCGCGATCGCCCGCGCCCTGCTCGCCGACCCGCGAATCCTGATCCTCGACGACGCCACCTCCTCCGTCGACGCGACCACCGAGGCGGCGATCAAAGCCGGGCTGCGGGAAGCGATGGCGGGCCGGACGACGTTCATCATCGCCCACCGCCTCTCGACCGTTTCCCTGGCCGACGAGATCGTCGTCCTCGACGGCGGCGAGATCGTCGACCGCGGCAGCCACGAGGAGCTGATGGAGGGCTGTGGCTTCTACCGCGAGATCGCAGAGCACGGGCTCGCCGACTCGGTCTTCCTCCAGCGCGACCTCGAGGAGCGCGAGGAGATGGCGAAGCTGTGAACGGCAGTCCCAACATCGGCAACATCGGCCGCCTCTTCGTCTCGCTCTGGCGGCTGATCCGCGGCGAGGACCAGCGCGGCCGCAAGGTGCGCTGGCTGATCGCCCAGCTGCGTCCCTACCGCGGCCGGGTCGCGCTGATGTTCGGAGGCCTGCTGCTGGCGACCGCCGCCGGCCTTGCCCCTCCCTATCTGGCCGGGAAGGCGATCGACTCGGGGATCCTCGCCGGCGACGTCGCCGCCCTCGACTTGATCGTCGTTGCCTTCATCGCCGTCGCGGTGATCTACGCGGGAGCCAGCTACCTGCAGACCTACATGGTCGGCTGGGTCGGGACCCGGGTCCTCCAGGACCTGCGCCAGCGGGTCTTCACCCACCTGCAGTCGATGTCGATCGGGTTCTTCACCCGCCGCAGCCCGGGGGTGCTGATCTCCCGCATGACCAACGACATCGAGGCGCTGAATCAGCTCGTCACCACCGGCGTGGTGACGATGTTCTCCAGCACCCTGACCCTGCTCGGCGTCGTCATCATCCTGCTCTTCCTCGACCTCCAGCTGGCACTGGTCACCTTCCTCACCTTCCCGCTGCTGGCGGTGGCGAGCCTGATCTTCAGGATCGTCTCGGCCGGCGCCTACAAGGCGACGCGAGAGCGGATCGCGGCGGTCACCGCCTACCTGCAGGAGTCCCTCAGCGGCGTTCGCGTCGTCCGCAGCTTCGGCCAGGAGCCGCGCCACGTCGACGAGATGACGGCGCTGAACGAGGCCAACCGCGAGGTGAACATGAAAACGGTCTACCTCAACGCCTCCTACTTCCCGGCGGTCGAACTGCTCTCCGCCATCGGCACCGCGGCGATCCTGCTCTACGGCGGCAGCCAGGCGATCGACGGGGCGATCCAGCTCGGCGTCATCGTCGCCTTCGTCGGCTACCTCAACACCTTCTTCGAACCGATCCAGCAGCTCTCCCAGCTCTACACCACCTACCAGCAGGGGATGGCGGCGCTGGACAAGATCTTCGACCTCCTCGACACCGAGCCCGACATGGTCAACGCGCCGGATGCGATCGATCCCGGCACGCTGCGCGGCGAGATCGAGCTGGAGGGCGTCTGGTTCTCCTACGGCGAGGAGGGCGAGTCGGGGGCGGACACCTGGGCGCTGCGCGGCGTCGACCTCCACGTGCCGCCGGGGCAGACGCTGGCCCTGGTCGGCGCCACCGGCGCCGGCAAGTCGACCTTCGCGAAGCTGGTCGCGCGCTTCTACGACCCGCAGCAGGGGACGGTGCGGGTCGACGGCCACGACCTCCGCGGCGTCCAGCAGCGCGCCCTGCGCCGCCAGCTCGGGATCGTCCCCCAGGAGGGCTTCCTCTTCTCCGGCAGCGTCCGTGAGAACGTCGTCTTCGGCCGTCCCGAGGCGAGCGACGAGGAGGTCGAGGCGGCGATCGCCGCGGTCGGTGCGACCGAGTTCGTCGCCGCCCTCCCAGACGGCCTGGAGACGCAGGTGGGAGAGCGCGGCATCCAGCTCTCGGCCGGCCAGCGCCAGCTCGTCGCCTTCGCCCGCGCCCTGCTGGCCGAACCGCGGATCCTGATCCTCGATGAGGCCACCTCCAACGTCGACGTCCGCACCGAGAAGACGATCGAGCGCGGCCTCGAGCGCCTGCTCCACGGCCGCACCGCGATCGTCATCGCCCACCGCCTCTCGACGATCCGCCGCGCCGGCAAGATCGTCGTCCTCGCAGACGGCAAAATCGCCGAGCAGGGGACGCACGACGAGCTGATCGCGGCGGGCGGCGCCTACGCCAAGCTCTACGGCGCCTGGTCTGAGTCGGCCGCCTAGGAGCGCAAGGCCCAGCGCAGCCGGTACGGGAGTCGGGTGACCCTCTTCACTCGCATGCTGGCTGAATCGTCACCAGCTGGCCGCGATGGGTGTCAGGCCAGATGCGCAAAACGTTCAGAGGGTCACCCGACTCCCCCACAACAGGGCAGCGCGAGGCAGCCATTCACCGAGACCGCAAAAACCCGTGTATAGCGCGGGTTTTTGCGGTCTCGTGATGGGTGGGGCAAGGAGCGCCCCTGGGCATCTGAACTTCGCCGGCTGTCGCTTGGAGGGATGGGTGTCCCCTGACCGACCGGCGTCCCTGATTTTCGCAGTGCCCGTCGGCGAGAGCTGGGGAGTTAGCGGCGAAAATCCCAGGGAGGTCAGGGGACACCCATCCCTCCCTACCGGCTAACTCAACCGGGTCCTACTCCGCCGGATTCGCCGCCCGTTTCGGGGGCGGGTTCTGCGGGGGCTTCTTCGCCACCGCCGGCGCCGCCGGTTTCCGGCGCTACTTCTTCTTCGGGCACGATTTCTTCTTCGGGGGCGACTTCTTCTTCGAATTCGGGTTCGACTTCGACGCCGCCTTCTTCGCCTTCGAATTCTTCGCCACCCGGTTCAGTCTGGCTGCTCGGCGTCGGCAGTTCGCCGGGCTCCTCGCTGCACTCCTCGAAGCCGTAGATCGCCGCCTGGGAGTGGAATTCTTCGAGCGCCACCGCGGCTTCGCCCTTCGCCTCTTCCATCGCTTCCAGGTCTTCGCGTTCGGCGGCCAGTTTCGCTTCGCCCTCGACCTTGGCCAGCTCTTCGGCCGCTTCCATGAATTTGGCGTAGTCGCCTTCATCGCCCTCCGGCGCGCCCAGGTCCTGGATGCGTTCGACCATCCCCGTGTAGAGGTTGGCGACTTTCTCGGCTTCGTCGGTGGCTTCGGCTTCGACTTCGGAGGAGCTGAGCGCGCCGACGGCGGCGTTGACCTCGGCGCAGACCCCGTCGCCCTGCTCGATCAATTCGCTTTGGGTCAGCGCGGTCGGTTCTTCGACCGTGGGGGTCGTCGTTTCGGTCTCGTCACCGCCGCCGCCACAGCCAGCGATCACGAGCGCGATCAAGGCACCGAGGAGGAGAAGGATCGTCGTCTTACCGGGGGTCCGCATTTGGGGCGACGCTAGCAGAGAGATTCGACGTCTTTGCAGGGGAGTTGCTGAGACTGCGGCCCAGGGACTCGAACCCCGACTGCCTCTTCCAGAGAGAGGTGTGCTGCCATTACACCAGGCCGCAACGGCACCTCCCAAGGATAAGGGACCAGGGCGGGTTGATGAAACCCGCGTGTGCGGCTGGCGAGCGCCGGACCAAGCGGGGCAAGGACGCAGGGAGGCCGAATAGCAGCGCTATTCGGCCGACTGAGGACGCCGCACCGCGCAGTGTCCGCCGCCGCCAGGCGTGCGCGGGGGTTTCATCAACCCGCCCTACTAGTCAAAGGGGGTTCCCTCGGCGATCATCTGCCTGGCTTGGGCCAGTTCCTCGGAGCGGCCGACGCTGAGGCAGCCGGCGACGCGGTCGCCCTGCAAGTACCAGACCGAGAACTCGCCGCCATCGCGGTCGCCGCGCCAGATCTCGCGATCCCACTCGTACGCCGGCCCCACGTACTCGAGGCTGGCCCAGTCGGCGAGGTCGCTGAAGAAGTAGGGCACGACTTCGTAGTCGGCCTCGGCGCCGAGCATGTTGGCGGCGACGTGGGCGCCCTGCTGCATCGCCACGTCCCAGTGCTCGACGTGGACGCGGCGGCCGTGGATGACACTCTCGTAAGAGCAGCAGTCGCCGGCAGCGTAGATCCCGGGGACCGAGGTCTCCAGCTTGGAGTCGCAGGCGATGCCGCCGTCGACCGCGAGCCCCGCCCGCTGCGCCAGCATCGCGTCGGGGCGCACGCCGGCGCCGACGATGACCGTGTCGCACTCGACGCTGAGCCCGCTCTCGGCGATCACCGCGCGGACCCGGCCGTCGCCCTCGAAGGCGCTCAGGGTCTCGCCGCCGTGGAAAGTCACACCGTGGGATTCCAGCTGCCCCTGGAACCAGCGGCCGGCGTCGGCGCCAAAGGTCCGGGAGAGCGCTACCTCCTCGATCGCGAGGATCGTGCACTTCGCCCCCTGCGCCGTCAGCGAGGCCGCCACCTCGCAGCCGATGTAGCTGCCGCCGATCAGAACCACGTGCTCGGCCCCCTCGGCGTCGGCGCGAATGGCATCTGCGTTGCCGAAGGCGCGCAGGTAGTGAATCCCCTCGTTCTCGGCCCCCTCAACGCGAAGGATGTTGACCATCGCCCCGGTCCCGAACAGGGCCTGCTCGAAGCCGACCTCTTCCCCGCCCTGGATCTTCGCCGTCCGCGCCTCGGGGTCGAGCGACATCACGTTGCGGCCGGTCAGCAGCTCGATCCCGTTCTCCTCGTACCAGGAGGGCGATTTGACATGGGCGTCCTCGCGGCCTGCGTCGCCGCGCAGGTACTCCTTGGAGATCGGAGGCCGTTCGTAGGGCGGCTCCGGCTCCCGCCCGACCAACAGGATCGAGCCCTCGGCGCCGCGACGGCGGAGCTCGGCGGCGCAGTGGGCGGAGGCCATGCCGCCGCCGATCAGCAGGAACTCGACCTGGCGGTCGGCCATCTGCCGATCAGGCCCCGTTCGACCCGTTGCTCTCAGGCCCGAACAGAGTCTTCAGGTCCTCCTCTTTGCCCGGGTCGAGCACGGCGAGGATCTCATCGCCCTCCTCCAGCACGGTGTCGGCGGTGGGGACGAATCCCTTGCCCGACCGCAGGACCGAGATCAGCAGGCTCCCTTCCGGCATCTGCAGGTCGCCGACCCGGCGACCGGTGACACCGGAGTCCTTGCCCAGCAGCATCTCGATGATCTCCAGCTGCTCCTCCTGCAGGTCGAGCAGGTGGACCAGCCCGTACTCGGGCACCTCGTGCTCGAGCAAACGCAGGATCAGGTCCGTCGCCGAGACCGAGGGTTTGATCCCCAGCAGGTCGAAGTGGCGGCGGTTGCGGGGGTTGTTGACGCGGGCGATGATCTGGTCGACCAAATACTTCTCCTTCGCCACCTGACAGATCAGCATGTTGTCCTCGTCGTCGCCGGTGACCGCGATCACCATGTCGGCGCGCTGGATCCCAGCCCGCTCGAGGACCCAGAGCTCGGAGGCGTCGCCGTAGGAGACGTTGTGCTCGAGCTCCTGCTCGACGGTCAGGTAGCGGCGGCGGTCGTTCTCGATCAGGGTCACCTCGTGACCTTTGTCGAGCAGCTCTCGCGCCAGGTTCCATCCCACCTTGCCCGCTCCGACGACGATGATGTACATGGCTTCCCGTCTCCCCTATGCCGCCGCGGGCGTGTCGGGGGAGCCGCCGCGCGCGGCCTCTTCGCGCACCGCACCCTCGAGCATGTCGATCGCCACCCGCGTCGGGCAGACCGTGTTGAGGCCCTGGCGCTGGTACCACTCGGCCCGCAGCGGGTCGAGCACGCGGGCGATCACCCGCGGCACCTCGTAGCGGCGCTGGGCGATCTGGGCGATGACGATGTTGGTGTTGTCGCCGTCGGTGGAGGCGATGAAGACGTCGGCCCGCTCGATCCCCGCCGCCTCCAGCGCCTCGGTCTCCAGCCCGGCGCCGACGGTGAACTGGCCGCCGAGGTCCTCCCAGCTCTTCTCCAGGCCGACCTCGAGCCGCGCGTGGGACTCCGGGTCCTCGTCGAGGCAGGAAACGTCGTGGCCCTCGCGGAGCATCGCCCGGGCGACGGAGGAGCCGACTCGGCCGCAGCCGACGATCAGAACGAACATGGGCCGGATACTAGGGCTAGACGGCCTATCCAGGTTCCGGCGGAGCCGTGAGCAGGACGCGACAGGGGGCTTTCTTCAGCACGTACTCGGTCGCGGCGCCGATCTCGGCGGGCTTGGCGGCGCCGATGCCGCCGATCGTCGCCCCGCCCCGGATCTTGGTCGGCGCCTCGCCGCCGATCACGATCGCTTCCGCGTTGCTGCGGCGGGCCGCCTCGAGGATCCCGGCGCCGACCTTGCGGGCCCGGATCACCTCGGTGCTCACCTCTACGTCCTCGTACTCCTCCCCCACCTCCCGGGCTCGGGCAAGCGCACGCCGGGCCTGGCTCTCCCGCTCCTTCGGCAGCTTCGCGTCCAACGGCAGCGACAGCGGCACCTCGATCACGTAGACGAGCTCCATCCGCGAAACCCCGCTCCCCCGCGTGTCCTGCTCGGCCGCCGCCAGCCGCCCGGCGGTGGCGACGATGTCGTCGTCGAACCTGGTCCCGAAGACCGGCACGAGGACGTTGCTGAACTCGATCGCCGGCACCTGCTTGGTCAGCGCCCGCTCGGTAACCGAGACACGCTTGGTCAGGGTCGTCCCCTCGAAGACCTTGCGGTAGACGACGTAGAAGGTGAGCCCGAAGGCCATCCAGCCGAGGCCGACCCAGCGGGCGGTCGAGTGGTAGGCGAGGACGCTGAGGAAGGCGAGGCCGGAGAGCAGCGCGGCGAAGAGCGCCGGCAGCGGCAGCTCCGCCGACCCCCAGGGGATCCCCATCGGGATGCGGAAGGGACGGCGCCGTTCCGGCGCCTTGATCCGCATGCGGATGATCGAGAGGTGGGCGATCGTGATCGCCAGGGTCGCCCCGAAGGCGTAGATGCCGGCCAGCAGCTTGACGTCGGTGGGTACGACCAAGCCGATCGCGATCAGGCCGCTGATCACGATCGCGACGTAGGGCGTCGCGTTGCGCCGGTCGAGCTTGCCGAGCCAGCTGGGGATCTGGCGGTTGATCGCCAGCGTGTAGATGTGGCGGGAGACGCCGAGCATCGAGGTGCTGGCGGCCCAGATCAGGACCGGCGTCGCCACCGCGGCGACCAGCCAGCGCATCGTCTCGGCCACCCAGGCGGGTTCGTAGGCGGAGACCACCCCGAGGACGGGGTCCTCGACGAACTCGCCGCCGAGCGCGGTCTGCGGTCCCTCCGGGCCGGCGACGACCGGGACCGCCATCAGCGCGATCGCCGCCATCCCCGCGTAGACGAGCGGGACCCCGATCGCGCCGATGCTGGCGACCCGCTTGAGGTCGCGGCGGCTGACGTCGATGTCGGGCGCGAGGTCGGAGGCGGCCTCGATCCCGGCGTAGGCCAGCATCGCCACCACCGCGGCGTAGACGATGTCGCGGAAGCTGGGATCGCCGAAGAGGTCGAGGTTCTCGGTCAGCCGGTCGGGATGCATCACGACCAGGACCCCGACCCCGATCACCGCCAGCTGCAGGCCGAGGTCGGCGAGGGCGAGGAAGACGAGCGAGCGCTGGCGCTCGCGGCCGGTGATGTTGAGGATGTTGAGCGCGCAGATGACGACGATCACCGCCGCCCCCATCCCGATCTCCCAGCCGGGCTCGCCGAAGTCGCTGCTGACCGGCGCCAGGTAGTGCGGCACCGAGAGCGCCGCCAGCGCGATCACGATCAGGTAGTCGATCAGGATCGCCCAGCCGGCGATGAAGGCGACGAGCTCGTTGAAGGCGTGGCGGGCGAAGGTCGAGGAGCCGCCGCGCTCGCGGAACATCGCCCCGCCCTCGACGTAGGTCAGCGTCGTCAGCCCGAAGAGAAGGCCGGCGGCGAGGAAGATCAGCGGCGTCAGCCCCAGGCCCCGGTCGGCGACGACGCCGAGGGAGAAGTAGATCGAGAAGCCGACCGCCGAGTAGGCGGCGGCGAAGAGCCAGGGGACGCCGAGGCCGCGCTTGAGGATCGGCTCGGTACGGGGCGGCTCGGGGTGCGGAGGCGCCCCGTCCGCGGGCCGGGATCCGTCCGGCCTGCTCACTCGCCCATCCTCGCGCCGATCCAGAGCCGCCCCGCCCCGACCGCGGCGAAGGCGATCCCCATCAGGAAGCCCAGCGAGGCCGGGCCGCCGCCGTTGGCCAGCGTGATCGCCAACACCCCGATCCCGATCGCCAGGAGAGCGACCGAGAAGCCGCGGACGGCGACGCGGTAGAGGCGCTCGCCGCTCATCTGCCCGCCTCGGCCAGGGCGGTGCCGGGGATCGTCGGCGGTTTGTCGGTGGGGTCGGAGACGACGATCACCCGGCAGGGGCGCTCGCCGAGGACGGTCTGCAGGGTCTTGTCGTAGAGCGGCACCCCGTTGCGGTAGCGCAGCCCGATCACCAGCGCCTCCGCCTTGATCTCCGCCGCCTCGTCGGAGACCGAGTAGCCCGCCTGCCCCGGCCGCACCCGGGAGACGTGACCGGTCACCCGCTGCCCGCCGATCAGTTTCGCCTCCTCGATCTTGCTTTGGGCCCGCGCTTCGGATTCCGGCATATCCGCGTTCAAAGGCAGGTTCGTCGGCACGGTCATCATCGAGTGGACGTGGATGCCGCGGCGGCGCTTGGAGGCGAGTTTGACCGCCGTCGCCACCACCTCCGGCGAGAACGGGTCGTCGTCGTCGAAGCCGACCAGGACGCTGCGGTACTCGACCTCCTCGACCCCGAGCGGCTCCGGCAGGACGACCTTGACGGTTTCCGTCAGCGGTAGCCGCTGGCTGCGGCGGTAGAGGACGTAGACCGCGATCCCGAGCGCCATCCAGCCGAGCCCGACGACCAGCGTGCGGGGATTGAGGGCCATCACCACGATCCAGGCGGCGAAGGTGCCGAACCCGCCCAGCACGGCGCTTAGCGGGACCTCGACCCCGAAGGCGCGGATGTTCAGCGGCGGTTTCCAGGTGCGCTCCACGTCGGGTTGCTTGCGGCGGAGCTGGATCACCGCGACGTGGGCGATCGTGAACGAGAGCATCGCCCCGAACGAGTACATCGTCGCCAGGAAGTCGGTCTGCCCCGGCAGCAGGGTGACGATCGCGATCGCGGCGAAGATCAGGATCGCGATGTAGGGGGTGCGGTACTTGGGATGGACCTGCCGCAGGCTCTCCGGCAGCTGGCGGTGCTGGCCCATCGAGTAGGTGAGGCGGGAGACGCCGATCAGACCCGCGTTGGTGGCGATCAGGAGGATCACCGCCGCCAGGATGCCGACGTAGTAGCGGAGGATTTCGGTCGGCAGGTGGGCGAGGCCGAGGTTCTCGACGATGCCGAGGATCGGGTCGTCGGCGAAGGTGGAGCCGAGCTCGGTCGCGTAGTTGCCGGCGGCATCCTGGGTGACCGGCATCGCCGAGAGCGCGACGATCGGGATCAGCAGGTAAAGGGCGAGCACCGCCGCCACCGTGAGGCCGACGCTGCGGGGGATCGTGCGGGCGGCGTCGCGCGCCTCCTCGGCCATGTTGGAGATCGTCTCGATCCCGGTGTAGGCGATCATCCCGACCGCGATCCCGAGCGCGAAGTCGCTCCAGGTCGGCGCCACCCCGAGGCTGACGTTGTCGACGAGGATCTCCGGGCTGAGGACCAGCACCAGCCCGATCCCGACCAGGATCACCTGCGTCGCCAGGTCGGCGACGGCGAGGACGAGGTTGAGTTTGGCCGACTCCTCGGTGCCGCGGATGTTGATCAGGGCGAGGGCGACGATCAGCACCGCGCCGCCGACGATGTCGCCGGGGCTCTCGCCCAGCCAGGGCCAGAAGACGGCCAGGTAGTGGGGCACGAAGAAGGCCGAGATCGCGACCGTGATCGTGTAGTTGAGCATCTGCCCCCAGGCGGCGATGAAACTGACCATCTCGTTGAAGGCGTGGCGGGCGAAGCTGGAGGAGCCGCCGGCCTCCGGGTACATCACGGTTGCCTCCGCGTAGGTGGCGGCGGTGGCGGCGAAGATCAGGCCGGAGATGACGAAGGCGACCGGGGTCAGGCCGAGGGCGAAGGCGGCGGTGACGCCGAGGGCATAGTAGATCGAGGAACCGACGTTGCCGTAGGCGGCGGAGAACAGCGACCCGACGCCGTGGACGCGGCTCAACGACTCGTCTCTGGGGATCCGCTGGGCCATCTATGAGGGACGAGATGCGGTCACTCAGACCGAATATACGGACGTGACCGGGGCCCTTCGCAGATGCGCCCGGGTCAGCTCCGAAGGGTCGGTGCAGCCGAGCAGGCCGAGCGCCAGCCGCAGCTCCTCACCCAGCAGCGAGAGCACCCGGGCAACCCCCTCCTGGCCCGCTGCCGCGAGGCCCCAGATGGCGGTTCGGCCGACGAGGACGGCGTCGGCCCCGAGCGCGAGCGCGGTGGCGACGTCGATGCCGCGGCGGATGCCGCCGTCGACGAGGAGGGCGGCGCGGCCGTCGATCGTCTCGGCGATCTCCGGCAGGGCGTCGGCGCTGGCAAGGGAGCGGTCGAGCTGGCGGCCGCCGTGGTTGGAGACCACGACCCCGGCGGCGCCGTGCTCGAGCGCGAGCTCGGCGTCCTCCGCGGTCAGCAGCCCCTTGACGAAGACCGGCAGGCTGCACTCGGAGGCGAGGTCCTCGCCGCCGGCCCAGGTCAGCGCGTGGTTCATCAGCGCGAAGGTCTGCTCGATCGTCAACGCCTCCTCGCCGCCGGTGGCGGCGGTCAGGCTCGGGGTCCCCAGCTCGCGCGGCAGCGTGAAGCGGTTGCGGCGGTCCCGCTCGCGGTTCCCGCCCGGGGGAGCGTCGGCGGTGATCACGATCGCCTCGAAGCCGGCCGCGATCGCCTCCTCCATCAGCGCCCGCGTTACCCCCTCGTCCTTGAAGGCGTAGAGCTGGAACCAGTGCCTACCGTCGGGAGCGGCCGCGGCGACCTCCGCCGGCCGCGTCGTCGCCAGGGTCGAGAGGCACATCGCGGTCCCGACCGCCGCGGCTCCCGCCGCCATCCCGCTCTCCGCTTCGGCGTGCGCCATCCGCTGGTAGGCGACCGGCGCGACCAGGACCGGCATCTCCAGCGGCTTGCCCAGCATCTCGATCGCGGTCGAGACCTCCCGCACGTCCTTCAACATCCGCGGCCGCAGCCGCCAGTGGCCCCAGGCGGCGACGTTCTCCCGCAGGGTGATCTCGTCGCCCGCGCCGCCGGCGAAGTAGTCGCGGGGGCCCTGCTCGAGCTTCGCTTCTCCCTGCTGCTGGGCGTCGGCGACGTTGATCCAGTCCAGGCTCACGGCGCGACACTAACCTGATGCCGGATGAACCGCCCCCGACAGCCCACGCCCGCCCAGATCCGCAGGCGCAGGCGGGTGGCGGTCCTGCTCCTCGCCCTGCTCGCCGTCGCCGCCACCTATCTCGTCCTCGCCGCCACCGTCTTCGCGCCGGTCGACAAGCACGGAGGCCGCGTCGAGTCGCTGACGGTGCACAGCCAAGCCGTCGACCGCGAGCTCGCGGTCGAGGTCGTGGTGCCGGCCGAGGCGCCCGCGCGCGGTGAGCGGTCGCTGCTCGTTTTCCTCCACGGCCGCGGCGGATCCGGGGACACCTTCCTCGGCAACGAGGCGATCTACGCGGGGCTGGCCAAGCTCGGTCGGCGAGCGCCCGTCGTCGCCTTCCCCGACGGCGGCGACCACAGCTACTGGCACGACCGCGACGAAGGGCGCTGGGACCGCTACGTGATGCGGGAGGTGATCCCGAAGGTGGTGCAGCGCTTCGGGATCGATCCGCAGCGGGTCGCGATCGGCGGCATCTCCATGGGCGGCTTCGGCGCCTACGACCTGGCGCTGCGGCACCCACGGCGTTTCTGCGCGGTCGGCGGCCACTCCGCCGCCCTCTGGTTCGAGGCCGGCGAAACCGCGCCGGGAGCCTTCGACGACGCCGCCGACTTCGACCGCAACGACGTCGTCGGCGCGGTCCGCGACAACCCCGACGCCTTCGCCGGAATGCGGGTCTGGAACGACTACGGAGACGAGGACCCCTTCCGCGTCTACAACGAAGGCTTCGTCGACTACCTGCGCGCCGACGGTGCTGAGGTCAGCGCCCACTCCTGGCCCGGCGGCCACGACGGCTCCTACTGGAACCGCCACTGGCCGGCCTACCTGCGCTTCTACGCCAACTCATTAGCGAGCTGCTGAGGCCGGTCGGCGTTTCCAGTGTCGCTTTTGTCTCCCTATGCGAGACAAAGTCGACACTGCCCGTTCTAGTCGCCAGGAGAACCGGCAGGTGGCGTTCCCGGCGGAGGCTCGGGGCCCCAGCTTTCGCGACCGTCGGTGGTCGCGATCGGGATCTTCGGGCCGGCGATCGCCGGGGTGTCGAGGGTGACGTCGGCGACCGCCTTGACCCGTGAGAGCACCTCGCGCACGGAGCTCTTATCGCCTTGGCGCCCCCACTCCTGCAGGTCGGCGGTCAGGCCCGTGGCCTCGATCCCCGCCTCGTCGGCGAGGTAGAGCGCCCGCGGCATATGAAAGCCCTGGGTGATGACGACCGCGTCGCCCACCCCGAAGATTTCCCGCGCCCGCACCATCGTCGCCCAAGTGTCGAAGCCGGCGTGGTCCTCGAAGACGTCCTGCGGCGCCACACCGTCCCGAACCAGGGCCTTGCGCATCGTGTCCGGCTCGTCGTATTTCCAGCTGCCGTGATCCCCGGAGACGAGGATCTTCTCGACCTTTCCCGCGTGCCACAGCCGCGACGCCTGCTCGACCCGCGCCGCCAACATCGCACTCATATCCCCATCCGGCTCGACCAAAGCCCCCGGCACGATCGCCACTTCCGCTCGCGGCACATCAGCGACCTCGTCCGTCGAGTCGCCGCCCGAGGTCAGCACGTAGACGTTGAGGAGCGCCACCAGCAAGACGAGCGCCACCGCCCCTCCGACCGCAGCCTTCGCCAACCGCGGCCAGCGCCGCAACGGGTAGGTCAGCTTCCGCACAGCCGGAACGTTACAGGCGCGCCTGTCGCTTTTGTCTCGCTATGGAAGACAAAAGCGACACTCCAATCAAAGCCGGGCGGCGGTGAGGTCACTCGTCCGAAGCAGCTAGGCGAACGAGCGCCCGCCGAGCGTCTCGATTCTTATCGAAGCGGCGAAGAGGGGCAGGTGCCCCTCGCACCGACCGGCGTCCTGATTTTCGCAGTGCCCGTTAGCGAGAGCTCGAGTGTTAACGGCGAAAATCCCAGGGAGGGAGAGGGGCACCTGCCCCTCCCCCACGCTGGTTAGAAATGAACTATCGGGATGATGAGGATGGCGACGATGTTCGCCACCTTGATCATCGGGTTGATCGCCGGGCCGGCCGTGTCCTTGTAGGGATCGCCGACGGTGTCGCCGGTCACCGAGGCTTCGTGCGCCATTGAGCCTTTGCCGCCGTGGGCGCCGTCCTCGATCAGCTTCTTCGCGTTGTCCCAGGCGCCGCCGCCGGCGGTCATCGCTGATCGCGGCGAAGAGGCCGACGACGATGACGCCGATCAGGAGGCCGCCGAGCGCGTCGACGCTGAGCAGGCCGACGATAACCGGCACGATGATCGGGATCAGCGACGGCAGGATCATCTCTTTCTGCGCCGCCAGGGTGACGATGCTGACCGTTTTCCCGTAGTCGGGTTTTTCGGTCCCCTCCATGATCCCGGGGTGCTCGCGGAACTGTTTCCGCACCTGCTCGACCACCTGGCCGCCGGCGCGGCCGACAGCCTCGATCGCGAAGGCGGAGAACAGGTAGACCATCATCCCGCCGATGATCAGCCCGATCAGCACGTCAGGGCTGGTCAGGTTGAAGAGCCCGGCGAGGTCGAACCCGTCGGGGGCCTCCGCTTCCAGCTCGTATTTGAACGCGGCGAACAGCACCAGCGCGGCAAGCGCGGCGGAACCGATCGCGTAGCCCTTGGTCACGGCCTTGGTCGTGTTGCCGACCGCGTCGAGCGGGTCGGTGACGTTGCGGACGTCCTCCGGCAGGTCGGCCATCTCCGCGATGCCGCCGGCGTTGTCGGTGATCGGCCCGAAGGCGTCGAGGGCGACGATCAGACCGCAGAGCGAGAGCTGGGCCATCACGGCGATGCCGATGCCGTAGATGCCGGCGAGCTCGTTCGCCCCGAGGATCGCCAGGGCGATGACGAGCGCCGGAGCGGCGGTCGACTGGAAGCCCTGGGCGAGGCCCTGGATGATGTTCGTCGCGTGACCCGTCTCGGAAGCCTCGGCAATGGTCTTCACCGGGCGGAAGCGGGTCGAGGTATAGAATTCGGTGATCACGAAGAGCAGCGCCGTGACGGCGATGCCGATCACCGCGCAGAGCCAGAGATCTCCGACGCTCACAGCCGAGGCGGCGGCGTCGCCGAACGCCGAGCCGGAGCGGTTCGCTCCATCAGCCAGTCGGTGATCGGGTAGAAGGCCGCGATCGAGATCAGGCCGGAGAGGATCATCCCGACGTAGAGCGCGCCCTCGACTTTGTCCGATTTGGTCCGGACGCACGAGCGCGCCGATGATCGAGGCGATGATCGCGACGCCGCCGAGGACCAGCGGGTAGATCGCGACCTCGCGGGCGAAGTCCCGGTGAAGGTGAGGACGCCGAGCAGCATCACCGCGACGGAGGTGACCGCGTAGGTCTCGAAGAGGTCGGCGGCCATGCCGGCGCAGTCGCCGACGTTGTCGCCGACGTTGTCGGCGATCACGGCCGGGTTGCGGGGATCGTCCTCGGGAATCCCCGCCTCGACCTTGCCGACCAGGTCGGCGCCGACGTCGGCGGCCTTGGTGAAGATGCCGCCGCCGAGACGGGCGAAGACCGAGATCAGCGAACCACCGAAGCCGAGGCCGATCAGCGCGTCGACGGCGTCCTTGTCGGTCGAACCGCTGAGGACGAGGAGCCCGTAGTAGCCGGCGACGCCGAGCAGCGCCAGGCCGACCACGAGCAGTCCGGTGACCGAGCCGCCCTTGAAGGCGACGTCGAGCGCCGGCGGCACGCCGCCGCGGGCCGCCTCGGCGACGCGCGAGTTGGCCCGCACCGAGACGTTCATCCCGATGAAGCCGGTGGCGCCGGAGAGCACCGCGCCGATCACGAAGCCGAGGGCGGTCTGCCAGTCCTGCAGGACAGATCAGCAGGATCGCGATCGGGACCGCGACCGCGGCGATGATCGTGTACTGGCGGTTGAGGTAGGCCTGGGCCCCCTCCTGCACCGCGCCTGAGATTTCGCGCATGCGGTCGTTGCCCGCGGGCTTCGCGAGCAGGCGCTGGGTGACGATAAGTCCGTAGACGACGGCGGCGGCAGCACAGACGAGCGCGACGACCACTCCGTAATCGGTCAAGAAGTCGGTCAAAGTTCCTATTCCTCCGGTGGGTTTGAGCGGCGCGGGAGTCTATAGACGAAGGCGGCGACGCGCCCGACCCGCTCGGAAGGTGCCGCCGGCGTCGCTCAGGCGCTCGGAGGCGTGCGCCCGCGTAGGTGCGTCGCGTCTCGGCCACCGCGTCGCGGTAGATGTCCTCGATCGAGGCCCCGGCATCGAGCGCCTCGCGCGCCCGCTGGGCGCCGTTCTGCTCCGGCAGCCGCACGTCGAGCCCGAGCTGCGCCCGCGCCGGTTCGGTCCAGACCAGCACCTGCTCGAGCACGCGACCGGGTCGAGACCTCCTCCCCGCGCCGGAAGTCGACCATCCGCCCGCCGGCGCCGTAGCGGATCGCCCGCCAGAGGTTCTCCTCGATCTCGCGGTCGGCCAGCGGCGCCCCCCGCCCTTCGTAGCCGTGCTCGTCGTAGTCGAGCGCGGTCTGGGCGATGCAGGCGGCGATCAGCCCGGCCAGCGCGAAGCGACTCGTCGCCGCGCGTCTGCGCGTCGCAGATCCGCACCTCGACGGTGCCGAAGCTGTGGTGCGGCCGCACGCTCCACCACAGCTGCGTCGACTCGACCACCGAGCCGACCCGCTCCAGGGTGCCGATGAAGTCCGCGTAGGTCGCCCAGTCCCGGAACGGCGAGGGAACCCCGCAGCGCGGGAAGGTGCGGGTGAAGATCTCGCTGCGGACGCTGTGCAGGCCGCTGTCGCGGCGGTCGAGGAAGGGCGAGTTGGCGGAGACCGCCAGCAGCAGCGGCAGCAGCTCGCGCAGCCAGTCGCAGACCGCGATCGCCCGGTCGGCGCCGCGGATGCCCATGTGCAGGTGCAGGCTCCAGGTGTTGTTGCGCTGGGCGACCCAGCCGAGTTCCTGGCGCAGGCGGTTGTAGTGCGGGGTGTCGATGATCCGCTGGTCGAGGTAGTCGGCCCAGGGATGGGTGCCCATCGCGCCGAGCGTCAGCCCCAGCCCGGCGACCACGTCGAAGAGCCGCGCCCGCCGCTCGCGCTGGCGCTCGACCGCCTCGGCGAAGGTCTCCGCGCGCCCGGAGCGGATCTCGACCTCGGAGGCGATCAGCTCCCCCGCCGCCGACTCGGCCAGCACCTCGTCGCGCTGGCAGGCCGCTATACGTCCTCGAAGCGGTGCTCCAGCTCCAGCGTCCGCGGGTCGAGGATCGCGAACTCCTCCTCGAGCCCGATCGTGAAGTCCTGCGAGGACTCGAACTTCTCGCGGGCGAGATCGAGGTCTAAGGAGACAGAGGTCAGGCCGCATGGGCGCGTCTTCGCTAGAGCCGAGGTAGAAGTAGAGCGCGTAGAGCAGGTCGACGGCCGGGAGCTGGAGGTGTGGAGTGTGGACGGTCACCTCCGGCGGCACCTGCAGCAGCTGCTCGGAGTAGTTGAAGATGATCTTCACCCCGGCTTTGACGAGCCGGTCGGCGACGTCCTGGGCGGCCTCGGCCGGGACCGCGAGGACGCCGACGACGATCTCCTCCTCGGCGACCACGTCCGGCAGGTCGCCGATGTCGCGCACGGTGAGCTCGCCGATCTGGTTGCCGACGACGCTCGGGGTCGCTGTCGAAGACGGCGACGACCTGGAAGCCGTGGTCGGCGAAGATCGACGAGGTGGCGATCGCCTGGCCGAGGTTGCCGGCGCCGAAGAGGGCGATGTTGTGCTGGCCGGAGGTGCGGAGGATCTTGCGGATCTCCGAGACCAGGGAGTCGACGTTGTAGCCGACCCCGCGCTTGCCGAACTTGCCGAAGCCGGAGAGGTCGCGGCGGATCTGGGTCGGGTTGATGTGGGTGTACTCGGAGAGCTCCTGCGAGGAGATCGTCTCCCGGCCCATCTTGCGCGCCTGGGTCAGCACCTGCAGGTAGCGGGAGAGCCGCGCGGCGACGCCCAGCGACAGCCGCTCGCCTTCGACTGGGAACGCCCCTGCGGCGTCGAACTCCTCGATCACCTCGACCATGCCCCCACAGTATCGAGCCTGGCCGCGAGGGCCGTCGCGGTCGAGAACCAGCTCCGAGACCTCGATCCCGTCGACCTCGACCACCGGGATGCGCTCGAGGTGGCGCCGCAGCAGCAGCTCGTTGCTCTCGATGTCGACCTCGTGCAGCTCGAAGCGGTAGCCCTCGCCGTGCAGGGCGACGATCTGCTCGATCGCCTCCTCGCAGAGGTGGCAGCCCGGCCGGGAGTAGACGACGACGTCGGCCATCGCTCAGTGCGGGACGGCCGCGGAGGTTTCGCCGCTGGCGAAGGCGTCGTAGCCGAGGTAGTCGGGGTAGGAGATCGGCGGTCGCGTAGCGGGCGGCGGAGCCGATCATCGCGGCGTTGTCGGTGCAGAGGGCGATCGGGACCAGCTTCAGCCGCACCCCCATCTCCTCGCAGAGCTGCGCCACCGCCTCGCGCAGCGGGCCGTTGGCGGCGACGCCGCCGCCGAGCGCGACGGCCTCCCACTCGCCTCGTCTTCAGCGCCCGCTTCAGCTTCGAGGTCAGCTGCCCGACCACCGCGGCCTGGAAGGAGGCGGCGAGGTCGGCGCGGCGCTCCTGCACCCCCTCGGGCGCCGAGGTCGCGGCAGCGGTAGAGGAGCGCGGTCTTGAGGCCGCTGAAGCTGAAGTCGAGGCCGGGGTCGCGGGACATCGCCACCGGCATCTCGAAGGCCTCCGGGTCGCCCGCCCTCGGCCTCGCGCTGGATCGCCGGCCCGCCCGGGATAGCCGAGGCCGAGCAGCCGCGCCGACTTGTCGAAGGCCTCGCCGGCGGCGTCGTCGAGGGTCTGGCCGAGCAGCTCGTAGCCCTCGTGGTCGCGCACCCCGGCGAGCAGCGTGTGGCCGCCGCTGGCGATCAGGCAGAGGAAGGGCGGCTCCAGCGGCTCGGGCTCGAGGAAGTTGGCGGCGACGTGGCCCTGCAGGTGGTCGACCGGGATCAGCGGCAGCCGCCGCGCGGCGGCGATCGCCTTGGCGGTGCTGATCCCGACCAGCAGCGCCCCGATCAGGCCCGGGCCCGGCGGTGGCGGCGACCGCGTCGATCTCGTCCAGGGTCACCCCCGCCTCCGCCAGCGCCGCCTCGACCACCGGCGCCGCCAGCTCGAGGTGGTGGCGCGCCGCGACCTCCGGGACCACGCCGCCGAAGCCCTCGTGGGCGGCGGCCTGGGAGGAGATCACGTTGCTGAGGATCCGCGCGCCGTCGAGGACGGCGGCGCAGGTGTCGTCGCAGGAGGTCTCGATCGCCAGCAGCATCAGAGCCTCAGTCGACCCTCAGTCCAGCCACATGATCAGGGCGTCCTCGCCGTTGTCGTGGTAGTAGCGAGGACGGACGCCGGCCGAGCGGAACCCGAAGCGTTCGTACATCCCGATCGCGCGGTGGTTGGAGACGCGGACCTCGAGCGTGAACGGCAGCGTCCCGCCGCGACTCCTCGATCAGCCGCCGCATCAGCTGCCCGGCGACGCCGGCGCCGCGGTGCTCGGGGGCGACGGCGATGTTCATCAGGTGCCAGACCTGGTCGTAGCGGGAGCAGACCACGTAGCCGAGCAGCTCGTCGCCGGCGCTGGCGGCGAGGCAGATCCCGGACGGCTTCGAGAGCTCGAGCACGAACATCGCCAGCGACCAGGGGGTCGGGAAGGAGCGCCGCTCGATCGAGATCACCGCCGGCAGGTCGCTGTAGGCGAGCCTGCGGACCTGGACCTCCTGGGTCAGCTCACTCGGCTCTTTGTGAAAGCGTCTCGCTCACGCCACCGCTCCGCGTCGGGGGGTCTCAGGTAGATCGGGGCGAGCCCGTCGGCGTTCCGGATCCCCCGCCGCCGCCGCCAGCGCGCAGACGTGGCGCGCGGCGACCCGGTGGACGGGATCGGAGTCGTCCGCTATCCGGACGCCGTCTCGGGCCAACTCGCTGACGAAATCGTACCGCCCCCGAGCCGGCGACCGACGGGGGTCGCTCCAGCGCCGGCGACCCGCTCGGCCAGCTCCTCGGGCCGGTAGACGGCCGGCTCCCAGATCCGCTCGCCCGCCGGCGAGTAGAGCGCGGCGAAGACCTCGCCGCGCCAGCCGTCGAGGACGGCGAGCCGCTCGCCCTCCGCGCCGGCCTCGCCGATCCCGGCCGCGAGCGCGTCGAGGGTGCAGACGCCGCGGGCCGGCAGGCCGAGGCTGACGCCGAGCCCGCGCGCGGTCGCGATCCCGACCCGCAGGCCGGTGAAGGTGCCGGGGCCGAGGCCGACCGCGATCAGGTCGACCGCCTCCCAGCCGCCCGCCGCCGCGGCCGCCCGCTCGACCTCCGCCAGCAGGCCGGTCGCGTGCAGGGGCCTCCCCTGCGGGGAGAGCCCCAGCTGCGACTCGTGCAGAACCTCGCCGTCGCGCCAGGCGCAGGCGACGGTGTCAACCGTCGCGGTGTCGAAGCCGACGACGATCAGGGGTTCGCTACCCGGTGACCCGGAAAGCCCAGGAGCCGACTTTCTTGCCTTTGACGAACCAGCTGACGACGTGCTTGCCGGGGATCGTCGAGGTGATCTTGTTCACGTAGAGGGTCCCCTGTTCGGCTTCCTGAGCCTGGGCGCAGAGGTTTTTCCCGCTCGGGAACTTGACGCAGACGCTGTAGACGACGTCGCCTTTGAGGCTTTTGAAGAAGGCGCCCTTTTTGGCTTTCTTCGGGCAGGCGTGCGCGGGTTTGGCGTTGCGGGAGACCCCGCAGCCCACGTAGTGCTTGTAGGCCGCCGCGCCGGCCGTGGCGGGCACCGCGGTGACCAGCAATCCGCTCACCAGCATCACCGCCGCAAGCGCCTTCAGTCCCTTCATCCCGTCCTTGCCTTTCTCAATCGAGTTCCGAGCGCCGATGCTACAAGCTGGGCGCACCTGCCCCCTCGAACACCGCTTGCACGGCGTTCGGTGCGCATCTCGCCTGGCCCTACCCCTACCAGTCGACTTCTATCCGCCGCCGCTCCTCGCTCGACGTGGGCGAGGCGGACCGCGAGCGCCGGCCGGCCGAGCCGCCCGACGCCGGCGGCCGGCCACTCGACGAAGGCGACCCCCTCGGGCCGCAGGTAGTCCTCGAGCAGGGCCGGGTCCTCGCCCTCGAGGGTCTGCAGGCGGTAGAGGTCGAGGTGGGAGACCGGCAGCCGGCCGCCGCCGTAGCGCTGGCCGATCGTGAAGGTCGGCGAGGTGACCGGGCCGGTGACGCCGAGGGCGCGGCAGGCGCCGCGGATCAGGGTCGTCTTGCCGGCCCCGACCTCGCCGGAGAGGACGACCACGTCGCCCGGCGCCGAGGCGCTCGGCGATCCGCGCGCCGAGGGCTTCGGTCTCGGCGGCGCTGTTGGTCTCGATCACCTCCACGGTGCCTGCCCGCGCTAGCCGAAGAAGCCGAGCTGGTCGGCGGGCGGCGGCGGGGTCGAGCCGCCCTCTTCCTCCGCTCTCGGCGATCTCCTCGGCGCTCGGCACCGGCCCCGGCAGCGGCCGCTGCAGCAGCTCGGGGATCGTCGCGAAGTCGGCCCGCAGCGTCTCCTTCACCGCGGGGGTGCGCAGCGCCGCCGCGGGGTGGAAGAGCGGCAGCAGGAAGACGGTGCGGCCGCCGAGCTCGTGCACCTGCGGCGTGCCCCGGACCTTGGTGATCCCGGTCGGGCTGCCGCTCAGCAGCTTGGTCGCGAAGTTGCCGAGGGTGCAGACGACGCGCGGCTCGATCAGCCGCACCTGCTCGAACAGGTAGGGCTCGCAGGCCTCGATCTCAGCCGGCTGCGGGTCGCGGTTGCCGGGCGGGCGGGACTTGAGGACGTTGGCGATGAAGACGTCGTCGCGGGCGAGCCCGATCTCCTCCAGCATCTGGTTCAGCAGCTGGCCGGCGCGGCCGACGAACGGCAGCCCCTGGCCGGTCCTCTTCGGCCCCCGGCGCCTCGCCGACGAACATCAGGTCGGCGTCGGCGTTGCCGGCCCCGAAGACCGCCTTGGTCCGGGTCTCGTGCAGGGGGCAGTTGGTGCAGTCCTGTGACCTCTTTGTAGAGCTCGACCAGCTGCTCCCGCCGCTCCTCGGCGCCGGCGCTCACGGCTTCTCCCCCGCCGCCCGCCGCTTCTGCGCGACTCGCCGATCCGCTCCTGCCGCGCCGACTCCCGCTCGCGCCGGCGCGATTCGTCCGAGCGCACGCCGGCGCCGCGCGGCTGGCGGCCGGGCGGCGAGACCGTCGAGAGCAGCCGCCGCGTGCGCTCCGAGCCGCAGGCCGGGCAGGCGACGCGTCGTCTCCGCCGCGACCAGCTCCTCGAACCGAGCCCCGCACTCCTCGCACTCGAACTCGTAGATCGGCATCCGCGCCAATCGTAGTTGCCCACAAACCGGGCTGGGCACGGGCGACCTACGGCAGCGGCTCCCACTCCCAGCCCTTGGCGCTGGCCAGGCTTTCCTCGCTGAGGTAGCGGCGGAACTCGTCGAGCTCGGCCGGTTCGACGCTGTAGACGTGCTCGGGCTCGGGGAACTGGTGGCGGCGGACCTCCTCGCCGTAGCGCTTCACCGCCGCGACCATCGTCTCGTGGACGTCGGCGTAGCGCTTGACGAACTTCGCCATGTGGCCGGTGGTGATGCCGAGCAGGTCGTGGAAGACGAGGACCTGGCCGGCGGTCGAGGGGCCGGCGCCGATCCCGATCGTCGGCACCTCGAGCCGCTCGACGATCTCCGCGGTGATCGCCGTCGGGAACGGCCTCGATCACGATCGCGAAGCAGCCGACCGACTGCAGGGCGAGGGCGTCCTCGAGCTGCTTGATCGCGCTCTTCGCCGACTTGCCCTGGGCCTTGTAGCCGCCGAGGGCGGTCGCGGTCTGCGGGGTGAGGCCGACGTGGCCCATCACCGGGATCCCGGAGTTGACGATCGCCCGGGCGCGCTCGACGATGACGCCGCCGGCCTCGAGCTTGACCGCCTGGCAGCCGGTCTCCTTGATCAGCCGCTGGGCGCTGCGGATCGCTTCCTCGTTGCTCGCCTCGTAGCTGCCCATCGGCATGTCGCCGACCATCAGCGGCGTCTTCAGGCCGCGGCGGACGGCTTTGCCGAGCATCACCATCTCGTCCATCGAGACCAGCTCGGTGCCGGGGTAGCCGAGGACGACGTTGGCGGCGGAGTCGCCGACGAGGACGACGTCGACGCCGGCCGCCTCGGCGACGGTCGCCGAGGGGTAGTCGTAGGCGGTGACCATCACGATCGGTTCGCCGTTGGTCTTCATCTCGGCGAGGCGCGGCAGGCTGACCGGTTTGCGGTCGCCTTGAGGGGCGGTGTGGGAGCGGCCTCCGGAGCTCATTTGAGCAGCACCTCCGGGTGGCTGTCGACGGCGACAGCTCGGTTGTCGTCGTCGACGTGGACGACGACCGGGTCGTAGCGCTCGAGGTCGCTCTCGTCGTAGGCGCCGAAGGAGGCGACGATGATCTTGTGGCCGGGCTCGACCAGGTGGGCGGCGGCGCCGTTGACCTGCATCGTGCCCGAGCCTGGCTCGCCGTCGATCACGTAGGTGACGAAGCGGGAGCCGTTGTCGACGTCCCAGACGTGGACCTGCTCGTTGGTGATCAGATCGGCGCCGGCCATCAGCTCGGTGTCGATCGTGATGCTGCCGATGTAGTCGACGTCGCAGTCGGTCACCGTCGCCCGGTGGATCTTCGACTTCAGCATCTGTCTTTGCACTGTGTCTCCCCCTTCGCGGGCTGGGTATCCGAAGACTGCTCGGCGTTCGGCTGGATCAAGACGTTGTCGATCAGGCGGGCGGCGCCGACGCGGGCGGCGACGGCGACCAGGACGGGGCGCTCGCCCAGCTCGTGCGACCGGCTCCAGCGTCTCCGCGTCGCGGGCCTCGAGGTACTCGGGCTCGATCCCGGCGGCGGCGAGCTCGCGCGCGGGCGGCGTCGAGGCCGTCGCCGAGGGAGCCGGCGCTGGCGCCGCGCTCGGCGGCGGCGAGGGCGCGGGAGAGCGCCGTCGCCCGCTCGCGGTCGCCGCGGCTCCAGGTAGGCGTTGCGCGAGCTCATCGCCAGCCCGTCGGGCTCGCGCACGGTCGGCAGCACCTCGATCCGGACCGGGAAGTCGAGGTCGCGGACCATGCGGCGGATCACCGACCGCCTGCTGGGCGTCCTTCTGGCCGAAGTAGGCGACGTCGGGGCCGACGATGTTGAAGAGCTTGGCGACGACGGTGGTGACGCCGCGGAAGTGCTCGGGGCCGCGGCGGGCGGGGTCGCCGTCGAGGACGTCGGTCAGCGAGCCGGCGACCTCGACCGCGGTCGAGGCATCGGCGGCGTAGACCTCCTCGACCGGCGGCGCGAAGACGAGGTCGGCGCCGGCCTCGGCGGCGAGGCGCAGGTCGCGCTCCTCGTCGCGCGGGATAGCGGTCGAGGTCCTCGCCGGGGCCGAACTGGGTCGGGTTGACGAAGAGGCTCATCACCACCAGGTCGCACTCGGCGCGGGCGGCGCGGATCAGCGAGAGGTGGCCCTCGTGCAGGTAGCCCATCGTCGGCACCAGGCCGATCGTCTGACCGGCGTGGCGGGCGTCGGCCAGGGCAGCGCGAAGCTCGGCCTTCGTGCGCAGGGCGCGGGCGGCCACGGTGGGACGGGGGGTATCGGTGAGGAGATTCGAGTTCATAGGTCCATGCCCTGGGGGTCACGGCCAACAGGAACCAACTAGAGAAAAGTATGGCGCACTTCGTGGCGAATCTGTGAAAAGAGAAACGAAAAAGCTTCTTAACCAATGATCCGGAGGTCGCTCCTTTCCGCATGTACGGGAAAGACCACCCCCAGTTGCAGCGGGAAGGAAGCGATGAGTTCAGACATTGACGCGGTCGTGCGCGAGGCCGAGCACGACGCGACGGAGGCACTCGACGGCGATACGCGAGCGGGCTTTCTGAAGAAGGCAGGGCTGGCCGGCGGCGGCCTGGTCGGCGGGGGAGCGCTGCTCAGCGCCCTCACCCCCGCCGCGGCGATGGCAGCCGGCAAGGGCCGGCCGCCGGCCAAATTCGGCAAAGGCGACATCGGCATCCTCAACTACGCCCTCACCCTCGAGTACCTCGAGGCCGCCTTCTACAACGAGGCGACGGCGAACAACAAGAGGAAAACCTTCCTCAAAGGCGCCCAGGAGCAGGCCTTCCTCAAGCGGGTGACCGTCGACGAGAACGCCCACGTCGCCTTCCTCAAAAAGGCGCTCGGGAGCAAAGCCGTCGCGGCGCCGAAAGTCGACTTCGGCGAGCACCACGGCGAGCGAGTCGGCGTTCCTCAAAACCGCGGTTGCGCTGGAGAACACCGGCGTCGCCGCCTACGCGGGCCAGGCCCTGAACATCGTCAACCCCGCCTACGTGGCGGCGGCTCTGTCGATCCACTCGGTCGAGGCGCGGCACGCCTCGGTCGCCGGCCTACTGCTCAAGCCCACCCCGAAGAACCAGGCCCCCAACGGCGCCTTCGACGAGCCGCTGACCGCCGCCCAGGTCCTCAAAGCGGTCGAAAAAACGGGTTTCCTCCAGTAGCCACCCCATCCCTATAGCTACTCCCCGGGGGCGGCGAAGTCGATCTTCCGGATCGGCTTCGCCGGCGCCCCGGCGGCGATCGTCCCGCCCTCGAGGTCGCGGTTGACGACCGAGTTGGCGCCGATCACGCAGCGGTCACCGACGCTGACGCCGCTGGTGACGACGCAGTGGACGCCGAACCAGCAGTTGGCGCCGATCCTCACCGGTCCCTTCGAGGTGAACCCCTGCCAGGTGATCGGCTTCTCGGGGTCGTCGTAGCGGTGCTCGGCGTCGCCGACGAAGCAGCCGTTGGCGAACATCGTGTGGTCGCCGATCGCGACGCTCTCCTGCGCGGCGATCATCACGCCGCGGTTGAGGAAGCAGCCGGCGCCGATCTCGATCCGCGCCTCCGGCGCCAGCGTCAGCCAGCACCCCGGCTCCAACAGCGTCCCCTCGCCGATCGTCAGCCGCCCCTCGTCGAGCGCCTCCAGCACTTCGCCCTCGACCGGATGGCGGACGTAGAAGCCGCCGCGGGCGGCGTGGCGGTTGATCCGCCAGCGCCGCAGCAGGCGCCGGTTGCGGTCGTACCAGCGTCGCTTCGTCCACCACAGCCTCCAGCCGCTCATCGGCCGTAGAGGCGTGCCGCAAGCGCGTGGCGGACCTGCGCGGCGGCATCGACCTCGGTGGCACCAAGATCCAGTCCGCGATCGTCGACGGTCGCGGCGACGTGGTCGGGCAGGCGCGGCAGCCGACGCCCACCAGCGGCGGCCCGGAGGACGTGGCCGCGGCGATGGCGGCATCGCTGCAGGAGGCCGCAAAGGAAGCGGGGGTCGAGACCGCGGCGCTGGAGGGGGTCGGGGTCGGCTCGCCTGGAGATGCCGACGAGAAGACCGGGGTCGTTTCGGGCGCGCGCAACCTGCCCGGCTGGGAGGGCAGCTTTCCACTCGCCGAAGCTCTGCAGGAGGCGCTTGGAACCCCGGTCAAGGTCGGCAACGACGTCCAGGTCGCGACCGAAGCCGAGTTCCACCTCGGCGCCGGCCAGGAGTTCGGGAGCCTGATCGGGGTCTTCTGGGGGACCGGCGTCGGCGGCGGCCTCGTCCTCGACGGCAAGCCCTGGCTCGGCCGCGGCGCCGCCGGGGAGATCGGCCACGTCGTCGTCAAGCGCGGCGGCGCCAAGTGCCCCTGCGGGCGGCGCGGCTGCCTCGAGGCCTACGCCGGCCGCTCGGCGATGGAAGCCGAGGCGCGGCGGCAGCACGAAGAGGGCCACAAGACCGACCTCTTCCACCTGATGGAGAAGCACGACAAACCGCGCCTGACCAGCGGCATCTGGGAGCGGGCGCTGGACCACGGCGACCACCTGGCGGAAAAGCTGATCGAGCGCGCGGTCGAGGCGCTGGGGACCGGGATCGCCTCCTCGGTCAACCTGCTCGATCCCGAAGCGGTGATCATCGGCGGCGGCCTCGGCGTCCGCTTCGGCGAGCGGCTGATGGACCCGCTGATGGAAGAGATGGGCAAGCATCTCTTTCTCGACGAGCGCCCGCCGGCGGTCCGCGTCGCCTCGCTCGGCGACCTCGGCGGCGCCGTCGGCGCCTCCCTGCTCGTCTCCCGCTGAGGCGATGGCGATCGACCCCGGGCCGACCCGCCTGCGGATTCTCCGCCCGGCACCGGGCGTCCTCGCCTTCTATGACGGCCGAGTCGAGGATTACCGCTTCGCGCCGCGGCCAAACTGGATCGACGAGGGGGCGCTCTCGCTCGGGACCGCCAGCTTCGCCGTGGTCGAGGGCGAAGAGGCGCTCGTCTACGACACCCACACCACCCCCGAACACGGGCGCCGGATTCGGGCCGCGCTCGAGACCGAGGGAGTGAGCCGCTTCACCGTTTTGCTCAGCCACTGGCACCTCGACCACCTCGCCGGCAACACCGCCTTCCGCGACTGCGAGATCATCGCCACGGCGCGCACCGCGCAGCTGCTGGGAGAGCACCGCGAGGCGATCGAAGACGGCGAGCACGAGGGACCGCCCGGTGTCTGCCCGCTCCTCCTCCCCACCCGCACCTTCGAGGGCCGGACCGAGCTGCGGGTCGGCGACCGCAGGCTGGAAGCGATCCCGATCAACGTCCACAGCGACGATGCCGCCGTCCTCTGGGACCCCGAGGAGCGGCTGCTGCTGGCCGGCGACACGGTCGAGGACACGGTCACCTACGTCGAGGAGCCCGAGAGCTTCGACGCGCACCTGCGCGACCTCGACCGTTTGCTCGAGCTCGACCCCGCTGGGGTCATCCCCAGCCACGGCGACCCGAAGGCGATCGAGAGCGGCGGCTACGGCCAGGGCCTGATCACCGCGACCCAGGACTACATCCGCCTGCTGCAACGGATGCCGGAGGAGCCCGATCTGCGTGAGCTGCCACTGCGGGAACTGCTGGGGCCGCAGCTGGAAGCCGGTCAAATGCGCTACTTCGAGCCCTACGAGCGGGTCCACCGCGAGAACGTGAAGACGGTTCTAGACGCGGCCTGAGGTTTGGCGCTGCTGGCGCGCCACCGCGTCGACGAGGACCGCGAGCAGCAGCACGCCGCCGGTGACCATCAGTTTCACCGCGGAAGAAAGCGAGAGCAGGTCCATGCCGTTGGAGATCGAGCCGATCACCAGCGCGCCGAGCAGTGCCGTCCAGACCGAGCCCCGGCCGCCGAAGAGGCTGGTGCCGGCGATCACCGGACCGGCGATCGCGAGCAGCAGGAGTTCGTTGCCGCCGGAGTTCTGGTTGACCGCGAAGAGGCGCGAGGCGGCCATCACGCCGCCGATCGCGGCCATCGTGCCGGCGATCGTGAAGACCGCGACGCGGACCCGGTTGACGTGGATGCCGGCCCGCCGGGCGGCCTCGGCGTTGCCGCCGACGGCGAAGACATGGCGGCCGAAGCTGGTCTGCTTGGCGACGTACTCCATGCCGACGACAAAACCGAGCAGAATCATCACCGCGAGCGGGACGCCGCGATCGGAGTTGAGGATCGCGACGGCGGCGATCACGATCGCGGCGAGGAAGACGAAGCGGACGATCTGCGGCAGCGGGCTGACGTCGTCGAAACCGGCGGCGACCCGGCGGCGGTAACCGACCCCGAGCGCGGCGCCATAGGCGGCGATGATCACCGCGGCGAAGATCCAGCCGACGGTGTCTGAGTAGAAGATGTTGGCGAGGCCGGTGATCTTCGGGTCGGTGATGTTGAGCGAGCCGGTCTGGCCCAGCACTTGTAAGAGGGCCCCTTCCCAGGCCAATAAGCCCGCCAGGGTGACGACGAAGGAGGGGACGACGAAGCGGCTGAACAGGGAGCCCTGCAGGCAGCCGATCGCGGCGCCGACCGCGATCGCGGCGGCGATTGCCAGGTAGGCGTTCCAGCCGTGTTTGACGCTGAGCACGGCCATCACCGCAGCCGAGAGGCCGCTGACCGCCCCGACCGAGAGGTCGATCTCGCCGAGCAGGAGGACGTAGACGATGCCGACCGAGATCAACCCGATCGTGGTGATCTGAAGCATCAGGTTGGTCAGGTTCTGGGCCGAGAGGAAGCGGTCTTCCTGGACCTGGAAGATGACCGCGATCACGACCAGGCCGAGCACGACCCGGACCGAGGAGAGGTCGCCCTGGACGATGCGGCGCAGGGTTTCGGCGGTGGTTGGGCGGCGCTCGGGCGCCTCGTCGGCGGTTGCCGCCTCGCTCGCGCTCATGCCCCCTCCCCTCCCTCGGGCTGCTGGTTCCTGTCGCGGCCCTCGCCGATCCCGGTGATTGCGGCGACGACGTGCTCCTCAGTTGCTTCCTCGGCCTGGAACTCGCCGGCGGCGCGGCCGAGGCGAAGCACGAAGACCCGGTCGGCGACCGCGAAGACGTCGACCAGGTTGTGGCTGATGACGACGACGCCGAGGTTGCGCTCGCGCAGGCGCCGGATCAGCTCCAGCACCTGTTTGGTCTGGGGCACTCCGAGCGCGGCGGTCGGCTCGTCGAGCAGCACGACTTTCGGCTCGCCCAACAGCGAACGGGCGACCGCGACCTGCTGACGCTGACCGCCGGAGAGCGTCCCGACCTCGCTGCGCAGGCTCGGGATCGTCACCGCGAGGTTGGAGAGCAGGTCGGCGGTCTCATGCTCCATCTTCACCTCGTCGAGCTGGCGCGAGGCCCGACCGGGGCCGGGCGCGACCTGCTCGCGACCGAGAAAGAGGTTGGCGACGACGTCGAGGTTGTCGCAGAGCGCGAGGTCCTGGTAGACGGTCGCGATCCCGAGTTCGGTTGCGTCCTGAGGACCCTTGATCCGAACTTCCTCTCCGTCGAACCGGATCGTGCCGTCGTCCGGAGGATTGATCCCGGCGATCGCCTTGACCAGCGTCGACTTGCCGGCGCCGTTGTCGCCGACCAGGCCGACGACCTCGCCGGCGTGGACGGCGAAGTCGACCCGGTCCAGAGCCTGGACCGGGCCGAACCGCTTGCTTACTCCCTCCAGCTCGAGGAGCGGAGTGCCGGTCGCCATCTCAACCCGAGATTCCCGCTTCTTTACAGGCGGCCGCGTAGGGGCCGGTGCAGAGTTCGGAGGCTTCGACGAACCCGTCTTTGATCACCGTGTCCTTGACGTTGTCTTTGGTCACCGCGATCGGTTCCAGCAGCACCGAAGGCACGTCGGCCTTGCCGTTGTTGACTTCTTCGGTGATTTTGTCCTGCGGGACTTCTTCGCCGTTGGCGAGCGCGATCGCGATTTCGGCGCTGACCTCCGCCTGCGGCGGGATCGCCTTGTAGATGGTCATGAACTGCTGGCCGGCGAGGATCCGCTGCAGGCCGGCGACCGTCGCGTCCTGGCCGGTGACCGGGATTTCTTCCGGGCTGAGCCCGGCGCCTTTGAGCGCCGCGATCGCGCCACCGCCGGTGTCGTCGTTGGCGGCGTAGATGCCGGCGAAGCCGTCTTTGCCGAGCGCGGTGATCGCCTGCTGGGCCTCGCGCTGGGCGTTTTCCGCGGTCCAGCCGGGGGTGTCGTATTCCTTGGCGATCTCGACTCCCGCCTCATCGAAGGCCTTCTGGGCGCCTTTCTTGAACAGCGCCGCGTTGGGGTCGGCCGGATCGCCGCTGATCATGATGATCGGGCCTTTCGGCGAGCCGTCTTCTTTCAGTTTTTTCGCCAGCGTTTCGCCTTGCAGTTCGCCGACTCGTTCGTTGTCGAAGGAGATGTAGGCGTCGACTTCGCTGTTTTCGATCAGGCGGTCGTAGCTGACCACCGGCACGCCCTGGGCGTTCGCCCGTTCGGCGATCGACGCCGCCGATTTGGAGTCCATCGGATCGAGGACGAGGACTTCGGCGCCTTTGGTCAGCGCCGCTTCGCCCTGGGACTGCTGTTTTTCGGCGTCGCCGCCGGCGTTGAAGTAGATGACCTCGCAGTCGGGACACTGTTCTTCGACCGATTTTTCGAAGTCGGGCCTGTCGTTGGTTTCGTAGCGAGGCGTTTCGTTTTCAGGCAGCAAAAGGGCGATCGTCGCGCTGCCCCCTCCGCCGCCGCCATCACCACCGCCAGTGGTGTCGTCGTCGCTGCTGCCGCAGCCAGCCGCAAACAGGCCTACCGCAAACAGTGCGCAACCGATGACGACGAGTCGTCGCAACAGTGCTGGATGAGACATAACCCTCCTCCTCCGGAGATTGCCACTCCGTCCAGTACCCCGGTGCAGACGTTTCATTCACCCCGCGCCGCTCCGCGCCCGAAGATGGGCCGAGTGGCAGCAAAGGAGAAGGTGTGGTTGGCCTAGGCGGCCACAGGTTCACGCCTGCGCGCCGGGCGCATCGCCGGCTCCACCAGCTCGGCCAGGAAGCGGCCGGTGTAGGAGCCCTTGACGGCGGCGACCTCCTCGGGGGTGCCGGTGGCGACGATCTCGCCGCCGCCTTCGCCCCCCTCGGGCCCGAGGTCGATCAGCCAGTCGGCGGTCTTGATCACGTCGAGGTTGTGCTCGATCACGACGACGCTGTTGCCGGCGTCGACGAGGCGGCCGAGGACGTCGAGCAGGCGCTGGACGTCGGCGAAGTGGAGACCGGTGGTCGGCTCGTCGAGGATGTAGAGGGTGTCGCCGGTGGCGACTTTGGAGAGCTCGGTCGCGAGCTTGATCCGCTGCGCCTCACCGCCGGAGAGGGTGGTCGCCGGCTGACCGAGGCGGATGTAGCCAAGGCCGACGTCGTGCAGGGTGCGCAGGCGGCGGGCGATCTTCGGCACGTTCTCGAAGAACTCAACCGCCTCCTCGACCGACATCTCCAGCACGTCGGCGATGTTTTTACCCTTGAAGCGGACCTCGAGCGTCTCGCGGTTGTAGCGCTTGCCGTGGCACTGCTCGCAGGGGACGTAGACGTCGGGCAGGAAGTGCATCTCGATCTTGATCTGGCCATCGCCTTTGCAGACCTCGCAGCGCCCGCCCTTGACGTTGAAGCTGAAGCGCCCGGGCTTGTAACCGCGCGCCCGTGACTCCTGGGTCTGGGTGAAGATCTGGCGGATGTGGTCGAAGAGGCCGGTGTAGGTGGCCGGGTTGGAGCGCGGGGTGCGGCCGATCGGCGACTGGTCGATGTTGATGATCTTGTCGATCTGGCTGAGACCGTCGATGCCGTCGTGGGAGCCTGGCCGCAGCTTCGCCTGGTGGAGGCGGTTGGCGACGGCGTGGTGCAGGGTCTCGTTGACCAGGGTCGACTTGCCCGACCCGGAAACGCCGGTGACGCAGCAGAAGACCCCCAGCGGGACCATCACGTCGACGTCCTTGAGGTTGTGTTCGCGGGCGCCGCGGACGACCAGGGTGCCGGTTGGATCGCGCCGCTCTTCGGGGATCTCGATCCGTTTCTTGCCGGAGAGGTACTGCCCGGTGAGGGAGCTCGGGTTCTTTTCGACCTGCTTCGGGGTGCCGGCGGCGATCACGTGGCCGCCGTGTTCGCCGGCGCCGGGGCCGAGGTCGACGAGGTGGTCGGCGGCCATCATCGTCCCCTCGTCGTGCTCGACCACGATCACCGTGTTGCCGAGATCGCGGAGGCGGTCGAGGGTCGCGATCAGCTTCTCGTTGTCGCGCTGGTGGAGGCCGATCGAGGGCTCGTCAAGGACGTACATAACCCCGACCAGGTGCGAGCCGATCTGGGTCGCGAGCCGGATCCGCTGCGCCTCGCCGCCGGAGAGCGAGCGGGCGGAGCGGGCCAGCGAGAGGTAGCCGATGCCGACGTTCTCGAGAAAGGAGAGCCGCTCGGTGATCTCGCGCACGATCAGCCGCGCGATCGCCCGCTCGGTCTCGGTCATCTCCAGCTCGCGGATCCAGGTGGCGGCGGCGTGGGCGGAGAGGTCGCTGTACTCGGCGATCGAGCAGCCTCCGACCTTGACCGCGAGGCTCTCCGGCCGCAGCCGGGCGCCCTTGCAGGCCGGGCACGGCTGCTCGGCCATGTAGCCCTCGATCCGCTCGCGGTTGGTCTCCGAATCGGTCTCCTCGTAGCGCCGCTGCAAATTGTTGACGATCCCCTCGAAGCGGACCTTGTAGGAGCGGCGGCGGCCGAAGCGGTTGGTGTAGGTGACGTGGTGGCGGTCGTCGCCGGTGCCGTAGAGGAAGATCTCCCGCTCGCTCTTGGACAGCTTCGACCAGGGCTTGTCGAGGTCGACGTCGTAGGCCTCGGCGACGGCGGCGATCAGCCGCCTCCAGTAGGCGCTGATGCCCCGGTTCCAGGGCTGCAGCGCCCCCTCGCCGAGCGAGAGCGTCGGGTCCGGCACCACCAGCTCCGGGTCGATCACCCGCTGGAAGCCGAGCCCGTGGCAGCGGTCGCAGGCGCCGTGGGGCGAGTTGAAGGAGAAGATCCGCGGCTCCAGCTCGGGGATCGAGGTGCCGCAGTTGAGGCAGGCGAACTGCTCGGAGAAGAGCAGGATCTCCCCCTCCTGCGGGCCGCTGAGGATCTCGACTTCGATCAGCCCGGCGGCGAGGCCGGCGGCCGCTTCGACCGACTCCGAGAGCCGCCGTCGCAGCTCCCCTTTCATCACCAGCCGGTCGACAACGATCGCGATGTCGTGTTTGTACTTCTTGTCGAGCTCGATCTTCTCGTCGAGGCGGCGCAGCTCGCCGTTGACCTTGGCCCGCGAGTAGCCCTCGAGCCGCATCTGCTCGAGCAATTTCCCGTACTCGCCTTTGCGGCCGCGGACGACCGGCGCCATCACCATGAATTTGGTCCCGTCCTCCAGCGTCATCAGCCGGTCGACGATCTGCTCCTGGGTCTGGCCGGTGATCTCCTCGCCGCACTCGGGGCAGTGCGGGACCCCGATCCGCGCCCAGAGCAGCCGCAGGTAGTCGTAGATCTCGGTCACCGTGCCGACCGTCGAGCGCGGGTTGCGCGAGGTCGTCTTCTGGTCGATCGAGATCGCCGGCGAGAGCCCCTCGATCGAGTCGACGTCGGGCTTCTCCATCAACCCGAGGAACTGCCGCGCGTAGGCCGACAGCGACTCCACGTAGCGCCGCTGCCCCTCGGCGTAGATCGTGTCGAAGGCAAGGCTCGACTTGCCGGACCCGGAGAGGCCGGTGATGACGATCAGCGCGTCCCGGGGCAGCTCGACGTCGATGTCCTTGAGGTTGTGCTCCCGGGCGCCGGAGATGACGATTCGCTCAGAGGCAGCCACTTACGTCGATTCTACGCAGACGAACAGATGTTCCCAGGGGGAGAATCCTCTCGCCGGGCGACTTGTCCCCGGTATGCGGGGAGAAATGCGTTCACATCATGACCTGGCCAAGCTGGCGGAGGCGCAGCATGGGGTCGTGTCGTTCCGACAACTGCGGGAGCTGGGATTCTCGAAGGGGCACATCTCGCGCGCCTTCGAGGCGGGACGGCTGCGACGCATCCACAGAGGGGTGTACGCAGTGGGCCACGCTCGCCTCTCCGAGCACGGCAGATGCCACGCCGCCGTCCTTGCCTGCGGCGACGGAGCCGTTCTCAGCCACCATTCGGCCGCCTGGCTGTGGGGCTTCCTCCCCCGCTGCCCGGCAGAAGCCTCGGTCACCACTCCCAATCGCGGGCATCGTCGGCGCGGCATCCGGATTCACCGCGCCGCAGCGTTGTCAACCCGAGACCGCGGAACCCTTGAGGGAATTCGGGTGACCTCCGCGGCGCGGACGCTGCTCGACCTGGGGGCGGTCGCAACCGCGCGGGACTTGTCGGGAGCGATCGATCGGTCCCGCCGCCTCGGACGGCTGGATCTCGACGCTCTCGACGCGCTTCTCTCCCGCCATCGCCGTACGGTTGCCGGCAAGCGTCTGCAGCAGGCGCTCGCCCTCTACCGCAAGCCGATCTTCGACCGTGCCCGCTCCGAGCTGCTCTTCCTCGACGCTCTGGAGCAAGAGGACGTCAGACTGCCGGTCCTCAACTGCTGGGTCGGCAAATGGGAGATCGACGCCTACTGGGAGGCCGAGAGGTTCGCGGTCGAAGTCGACGGCTGGGAGACCCATGGCAGCCGCCAGGCCTTCGAGGACGACCGCCTCCGCCTGGAGGAGATGATGCTGGCAGGGATCGACTGCATCCGGATCTCGGCGCGCCGGATCGAAACCAATCCCAAGCAGGTTGCGCAACGAATAAGCGCGTTTCTCTCACAGCGGCGTTCCGACAGGTAAGCGGACGCAGTTGTCCCCGGTATGCGGGGACAACTGCGTCCGGTCAGGCCAGGGCGGTGCTGAGTTTGCGCCGGTAGGCGCGGGCGGCAGGGTCGCTGGGATCGAGCTCGCTGAGGATGCCGACGATGGCGCGGCGGAGGAGGTCGCGGAGGTCCTCGGCGGAGAGGCCGCCGGCGCTCCAGTTGTCGCCCTGCGTCTGCTGGAACTCCTCCAGCAGCGCATCGAGGGCGGCCTCGCGTTCGCCGCGGTCGAGGGCGGCGAAGCCGTCGCTGCCGATCCCCACCTTGGCGAGGCGGACGCGGGCGGCGATGCCGGCGGCGGCGAAGTCGCCGTCGTGGCCCTCGACTGCTTCCAGCGCCTCCGCTTCGGCACCCCGGGCGAGCCGGGCCCGGCCGAGCGCGACGGCGACGTCGGCCCGCCGCGGCTCCAGTTCGGCCGCCTCGCGCAGCGAGAGCTCGTCGCCGGCGGCGAGCAGCTCATCCGCCCGCGAGGGCACCAGCGAGTCGAAGAACGCCTCGACTTTGGCCGGCGGCAGAGCACCGACGAACTCGCTCGCCACCCTGCCGTCGCGGAAGGCCTTGACCGCCGGGATGCCCTGGACCTCGTAGCGCCCGGCCAGCGCTTTGTTCGAATCGACGTCGACCTTGCCAGCAGCACCCTGCCGCCGCGCTCGCCTCCGCCGCTTCCAGGGCCGGGCTGAGGGCTTTGCACGGCCCGCACCACTCGGCCCAGAAGTCGACCACCACCGGGGTCTGCCTGGAGAGCTCGATTACGTCCCGGTCGAAGGTCGCTTCGGTGACGTCGAGGGCCATCAGGTCCCCGCGGTCATCCCGTCGAGATCGCGGCGCAGCTCCTTCAGCTCGTCGCGGATCCGGCCCGCCTCCTCGAAGCGGAGGTCTTCGGCGGCGGCCTGCATCTCCTCCTCGAGGGCGACGATCGTCTTCTCCAGCTCCTCGGGGGTATCGAAGTCGTCGCCGCGCCGGCGCCGACGCTTGCGCGGGGCGCGGTCCTCCATCGCCAGGAACTCGCTCATCTCGGAGATGCCTTTGCGGACGGTCTCCGGGGTGATCCCGTGCTCTTCGTTGTAAGCGACCTGGATCGCCCGGCGGCGGTCGGTCTCCCGCATCGCCGCCCGCATCGCGTCGGTCTCCTTGTCGGCGTACATCACCACCCGCCCGTTGACGTTGCGGGCGGCGCGGCCGATCGTCTGCACGAGGCTGGTCTCGCCGCGGAGGAAGCCCTCCTTGTCGGCGTCGAGGATCGCGACCAGGGAGACCTCGGGCAGGTCGAGGCCCTCGCGCAGGAGGTTGACGCCGACGAGGACGTCGTACTCGCCGAGCCGCAGGTCGCGGACGATCTGGATCCGTTCCAGGGTGTCGACCTCGGAGTGCAGGTAGCGGACCTTGACCCCGTACTCGAGCAGGTAGGCGGTCAGGTCCTCGGCCATCTTCTTGGTCAGGGTGGTGACGAGGGTGCGGTCGCCCGCCTCGGCGACCTTCTTCACCTCGTTCATCAGGTCGTCGATCTGGTTTCTCGTCTCGCGCAGCTCGATCTCGGGGTCGACGATCCCGGTCGGGCGGACGATCTGCTCGACCGTGCGGGTCGCTTCGGCTTTCTCGAACGGCCCCGGCGTCGCCGAGACCATCACCAGCTGCTTCACCCGCTCGAGGAACTCGTCGAATTTGAGCGGCCGGTTGTCGATCGCCGAGGGCAGCCGGAAGCCGTAGTCGATCAGCGTCGTCTTCCGCGACCGGTCGCCCTCGTACATGCCGCCGATCTGCGGGATCGTCTGGTGGCTCTCGTCGACGAAGACGACGAAGTCGTCGGGGAAGTAGTCGATGAGGGTGTGCGGCGGGCTGCCGGCGGGGCGGCCGTCGAGGATCCGCGAGTAGTTCTCGATCCCCGAGGTGAAGCCGAGCTCTTTGATCATCTCGAGGTCGTACATCGTCCGCTGCCGCAGCCGATGCGCCTCCAGCTGCTTGCCTTCGGTTTCCAGCTCGACGGTTCGCGATTCCAGTTCGGCGCGGATTTCGTCGACCGCACGGTCGACCGTCTCGTCTTTGGTCACGTAGTGGGAGGCCGGCCAGACCGAGACGTGGTCGATCACGTCGAGGACCTCGCCGGTCAGCGGATCGAAGTGCTGGATCCCCTCGATCTCGTCGCCGAAGAGGGCGATCCGGTAGGCCGACTCCGCGTAGGAGGGCATGATCTCCAGCACCTCGCCGCGGACCCGGAAGGCGCCGCGGCCGAGCACCTGGTCGTTGCGCTGGTACTGCATCTTCACCAGCTTGCGGAGGACGTCGTCGCGGTCGATCTCCTTGCCGACCTGGAACAGCTGCATTTTTTCGTTGTAGACCTGGGGCGAGCCGATCCCGTAGATGCAGGAGACCGAAGCGACGATGATCACGTCGCGGCGGGCGAACAGCGCCGCGGTGGCGGCGTGGCGCAGGCGGTCGATCTCGTCGTTGATCGAGGAGTCCTTCTCGATGTAGAGGTCCTGCGCCGGGACGTAGGCCTCGGGCTGGTAGTAGTCGTAGTAGGAGACGAAGTACTCGACCGAGTTCTCGGGGAAGAACTCGCGGAACTCGTTGCAGAGCTGCGCGGCAAGCGTCTTGTTGTGGGCGATCACCAGGCTCGGCCGCTGCACCTCGGCGATCGTCGCCGCCATCGTGAAGGTCTTGCCGGTGCCGGTGGCGCCGAGCAGGGTCTGGAAGCGGTCGCCGCCGCGCAGCCCCTCGGCCAGGCCGGCGATCGCCTTCGGTTGGTCCGCCGTCGGGGTGTAGGCGGGGTTCAGCTTGAAATCGGGCACATCCAGAACATAGCTGGCGCATATGCTGCGCATTCGATGAGCCGCTCGCGCCTCGCCCTCGCCGCCTTCTTCACCTTCATGGGGACGATGCACTTCGTCGCCCGGCGCAGCTTCGAGGCGATCGTGCCGACGGCGATCGAGGCGCGGAAGAAGGAGGCGGTCGCGGTCAGCGGCGTCGCCGAGATCGCCGGCGCCGCGATGGTCCTCCACCCCGCCACCCGCCGGCTCGGACGCTGGTGGCTGCTGGCGCTGCTGCTCGCGGTCTTCCCCGCCAACGTCCACATGGCGGTCAACCCCGAGCAGATCCGCGGCCTCGACCTGAAGAAAGTCCCGCGCTGGGCGCTCTGGGCGCGCTTGCCGCTGCAGCCCCTGGCGATGGTCTGGGTCTGGCGCACGACCCGCAAATAGCCACCGCAAATAACCGAATCACGCTTATAAATAGCGGTTTTGTCTGTAGAGCTTCTGTCTTCTATGACAGAAGCTTCACAAATGGACAAACGAGATCGCTTTGCTGCAAACCTTCGCAGCGCCCGCAAAGCCGCCGGCATCTCCCAGGAAGAGCTCGCCGAGCGTTGTGAACTCCACCGCACCGAGGTTTCCCTGCTCGAGCGCGGTGGCCGCGAACCCCGTCTTGGCACCCTGATCAAGCTCGCGACGGCCCTCGGCACCACCGCCGAAGCGCTGGTCACGGGCATTGGCTGGGACCCTAAGGCCCGCGAGTACAAGATCGACGAACCCAGCTGATTCAGGGGCTTGGCGGTAGGAGGGGACGGGCGCCCCTCCCAGACACCGCTCGCTATGGCTCGCGGTTGAGTGTCTGGGAGAGGCACCCCGTCCCCTCTACGACACGCACCTCGGGATGGCTCAGGGTGCGGAATCTGTTTGAAAAAAAGAGATGTCGCACCTCAGGCATCTGCCTGAGCTCGATCGCAGGGGATGCCAGTGGGGTCTTCAGACACTCAACCGCGAGCGATAGCGAGCGGTGTCTGAAGACCCCCACTGGCACGCCCCCCACTGCAATCAGCTAAGGCAGGAATTCTTCGAGAATGTCCCGGCCGGGCCGAGGAAGCTGTCGACGTCGCCGAGGAAGGACTGGGCGTCGTTGATGATTTCGATGGCCTGGTCGAGGGGGATCTGCTCCAGGGTGGCGCGGAGGGGGACGGCGAGGATCGGGTTGAGGGCGCCGGCTTCTTCGGCGTCGTCGACCGCGCGGAGGAGGCCGGCTCGGATCGCCGCGGCGAGTTTGGCGTCGTCGATCCCGTAGCGCTCGGTGAACCGCTCCCGGCCCTCCGGCGTCGCCAGCGCCCGCGCCAGGGCCTCACGCGTCACCCCGAGCTGACAGGCGGCGCCGTCGAGCGCTGAGTTGGTGAACTGGTTGGCGACCTGGGCCAGGGTCCCGGGATCGCTCCAGGCGCGAGGCTTGCACGGGTCCTGCACCTTCTCCGGCTCATACGAGGACCCGCCGGCGGCGAGGTAGGCGCCGACCAGCAGCACCGAGGCGACGACCGAAGCGACGATCAGGACCCAGCCCTTCACAGGTCCATCCTCCGCGAGAGCCCGATCGGCAACAGCGCGATCAGGCCCAGCAGCGCCGCCAGCACGAATGAGGTGCTGAAGGCGTGGGTCGCGCCGCGGTCGAGCTGATCCTGGAGTTCGCCCTGCAGTTGCTCGACTTCGCCCCGCTCCACGGGATCGTCCGGCAGCGGCTCGAAGGCAGCCTCGATCGTCGGCACTTTGCCGCGCTCCTCTTCCAGCCGCTGGCTGACCTTCTCCGCCAGGTCGAGCTTCAGCAGCGGGTTGATCGGCGAGTCGAGGATCACCGCGGTGCCGGCGTTGATCGCGTCCTTGCGCTGCTGGTCGATTTCAGCGGTGAAGATCGGGGTCAGAGCCAGCAGGCCGATGACCACGCCCGCGTGGCGGGAGGAGATCGTCCAGCCGCCGTGGATCGCCTGCGGGGCGCGACCGCCGAGCGCGGTCTCGGTCAGCGCCGAGAGCACCAGCGAAAGACCTAGCCCGACCAGGATCTGCGGCGGCACGGTCAGCACGATCGTCGCCTTCGGCAGGAAGGCGAGCCCGAGCAGGCCGCCGGAGACGAGGATCGCACCGGCGGCGGCGCGGGCGCGGGCGTCGGCGACCAGGTTCCCCAGCTTGCCGCCGAGGATCGCCGCCAACGGCATCACCGAGACGACGAGCGCGGCTTCGATCGGGCTCAGCCGCCAGCCTTCGATCAGCAGCAGGACCAGGAGGAACAGGGCCGCGGCGATCGCCGCCGAGATCATCGCCAGGGCCAGGTTCGCCCAGAGGTGAGGGCGCCCGGTCTGCCGCAGCTCCGGTTCGATGATCCCGGTCGCGGCCTCGTGTTTGGCGACGGCGAGGATCGGCACCGCGGCGGCGAGCGCCACCGGCACCTGCAGGAAGAAGATCGACTGCCAGGAGACGAGCTCGGTGAAGAACCCTCCGACCGCGGGCCCGAGCGCGGCGCCCGTCGCCCCCGCGCCCGCCCAGATCGTCGCCGCGCGGCGCTCCGAGCCGACCGTCGCCGGCAGCAGCTCCAGGGCCGCGGTCACCGCGAGGGCGCCACCGAGCGCCTGCACGCAGCGGGCGACGATCAGGGTCGAGAGCTCCTCGGCGAGACCGCAGGCCAGCCCAGCCCCGGCGAAGATCGCCAGCCCCACCGCCGCCGCCCTCCCCGGCCCGATCCGCCGCGCCACGAGCGCCGCCGGCACCGCCGCCAGCGCCATCACCAGGTTGAAGGAGACGAGCACCCAGGTGACACCGGCGACGCTGGTATCGAGTTCCCGGTAGATCTCGGGCAGGGCGAGGACGACGATCGAGGAATCGGCGAGGACGATGCCGACGGCCAGGGCCAGGGCGGCGACGCGAGGTCGGGGGGCCTCAGCGCTGATAGCCGAGCTCCGTCCGGTACTCGCGCAGGTACTCCTCTTTCTTCTCCAGAACCTCTTCCACGTAGGCGCGGGTTTCGGGGAAGTCGATGTCCTCGACGGTGAGCTCGGCCCCGCCCCACTCGTCGGCGTTCCCAGGGCCTGCGTTGTAAGCGGCCAGCGCCGCCGCCTCGTCGCCCTCGTAGCGGTCGAGCAGTTCCCGCAGCAGGAAGGTCCCGTAGCGGATGTTGATTTCGGGGTCGCCGAGATCCCTCAGTTCGAAGCTCGTCGCCTCGCTGTTCCTGGCGATCGTTTCGGCCGCTTCCGGAGTTATCTGCATCAGTCCCCGCGCTCCCGCACTCGACGTCTGGTCTTGAAACTTCGACTCGGAGTAGATCACGGCGGCGATCAGCGCCGCGTCGACTCCCTTTTCGTCGGCCTGCTGGCGGATCACGTCCTCGTGGCGCAGCGGCAGGGTCAGCTCCTGCAACGCCTGGTCGAAAGTGCCACTGGCGACCAAGGCGCCGGCGAAGACGCCGACCAGCACGGCCACGGTGCCGAAAGCGGCCAGACGGCGGCGTCGCACCTGCTTGCGCTTCATCGCCGCAGCTTTGCGAGCAGGGCGGACAGGGCCTGCTCCAGGTCCTCCACCGAGCCGTCGTTCGCGACCACGTGCTCGGCGCGGGCCGCCTTCTCGTCCTGGGTCAGCTGCCGCGCCTCGCGCTCGTCGACCAGGGCGTGCCCCCGCGCCGCCGCGCGCTCGCGCCGGACCTCGTCGGCGGTGACGACGGCGACGGTGGTGTCGAAGACCTTGTCGTTGCCGGCCTCGAACAGCAGCGGCACCTCGACCACCGCTACCGCGGTGTCCTCGGCCAGGGAGAAGAACCATTCCGCGGTGCGCTCCTTGACCAGCGGGTGGATCTGCGCCTCCAGCCAGGTCAGCTGCTCGGGGTCGGCGAAGACGATCTCGCCGATCTTCGCCCGGTTCAGGCTGCCGTCCTCAGCGAGGACCTCCGGACCCCAGCGCTCCTTCAACCTCCCCAGCAGCGGTTCGCCTTCGAGCAGCTCGTGCACGACCGCATCGCTGGAGAGCGTCGCCGCACCGAGGCGCGCGAACGCCTTCAATGCCTCCGACTTACCGGCTGCGATGCCGCCGGTGAGGCCGATCTTCAGCGGCGACGCCAAGGGGCGCCGCTCAGTCCTGCTCGGACTCGCCCGTCTGCGCGTCGTCGTCGGTCGACTCGCTGGCCGCGCCCGGCGCATCCTCTACCGATTCGTCCTCCTGAGGAGCGTCCTCGGTGGTGCCGTTCTCCTCCGCAACCGGAGCCGGATCGGCCTCCTCGGAAGCCTCGACCTCCGCAGGCAGGTCACCGGGGGCCTCTTCGGACGGCTGCTCGTCAGCCTCAGACGCCTCTGGCGCGGGTGGCGACGATGCGGGATCCTCGCCTTCAGGCGAGGAGGTCGTATCGGAGACAGGACCCGCTGCCTCCGGCTCCTGTCCCTCAGCCTCAGCGCCTTCGGCCTGAGCGATCTGCTCGCCCAGCCCGGCCATCGCCATGTTCTGCCCCTCGACCCGCTTGATGCTGAGCGAGAGGCGGCGCCGCTCTTCGTCGATCTCGAGGATCTTCACGTTCAGCTTGGAACCGGGCTCGACGACTTCGCTCGGGTTCTCGACGTGGTGGTCGGCGAGCTCGGAGATGTGAACCAGGCCCTCGACGCCGGGAAGGATTTCGACGAAGGCGCCGAAGGCGACGACCTTGGTCACCGTGCCCTCGAGCACGTCGCCGCCGCGATGGGTGTTGATCACCCGCTGCCACGGGTCCTCCTGGGTCTGCTTCAGACCGAGGGAGATGCGCTGGCGGTCGCGGTCGATGTCGAGGACTTTGATCCGCACGTCGTCGCCGATCGAGACGACTTCGGAGGGATGGTTGACGTGGCTCCAGGAAAGCTCGGAGATGTGGATCAGCCCGTCGATCCCGTCGAGGTCGACGAAAGCGCCGAAGTCGACAATGTTGGAGATCTTGCCTTCGACGACCTGGCCGGGCTCGAGGCGGCCGAGAATCTGCTCGCGGACCTCTTTGCGCTCCTCCTCCAGCACCGCGCGGCGCGAGAGGACGACGTTGTTGCGGCTGCGGTTGAGCTCGATCACTTTGCACTCGAGCGTCTGGCTCATGAACTCGTCGAGGTTGTGGACGCGGCGGATGTCGACCAGCGAGGCGGGCAGGAAGCCGCGAACGCCGAGGTCGAGGATGAGACCGCCCTTGACGACCTCGATGACGCTGCCTTCGACCGGTTCGCCCGAGTCGGCGGCAACCTCGATCCGGCGCCAGGCCTTCTCGAAGCGGGCGCGCTTCTTGGAGAGGATCAGACGGCCCTCGGCGTCCTCCTTGGTGAGGACGAGGGCGTCGATCTCCTCTCCCAGCTCGACCTCTTCGTGCGGGTCGACCGACTTGCGGATCGAGAGCTCGTTCGAGGGAATGACCCCCTCGGCCTTGTAGCCGATGTCGACGAGGACCTCGTCTTTGTCGATCCGGACGACTTTGCCTTTGACGACGTCGCCCTCCTCGAAGGAGACCATCGTCGCCGCGTAGTTGGGGACGATCTTGCCGTCGATCTCCAGCAGAAGCCCGTTTGAACCCTCTACAGGGGTGGCGCTGGGCGCAGGGGTCAGGGTCTCGGTCGCGGACACGGGCGCGAATGATGGCAGAATCCGCCGCGATGCCGGTCCGAGCCACCAAGCGCGGCGACGAACGCACGCCCCTGGGCGGCGAGCGCGACGTCCTCATCTGCGGCGCCAGCTTCGCCGGGCTGGCGGTGGCGCGCGAGCTGGCGGGTTCCGGCGCCGACGTCCTGATCGTCGACCGCTACGAGATCGGCGAGCGCCAGACCTCCGCCTGCGGGATCCCGACCGAGTGGCTGGCGCGGCTCGGACTGATGGACGCCGAGCGCCAGCGCTTCGACACGCTGGTCATGCACACCCCCCACGGCACCGCCCGCTACAAGCTCCCCTGGACCTTCTCGACCTTCGACTACCGCGAGCTCTGCCAGCTGCTCTGGCGCGACTGCGACGCCAGCTTCGAGACCGCGAAGGTGAACGGCCGCGCCGGCGCGGCGAACGGCGATGGTCAGATCGGGATCGAAACCGACCGCGGCACGATCACCGCCCCGCTGGTCGTCGACGCGCTCGGCTGGCGGCGGATGCTGGCCTCCGGCGACGGCTACCAGCCGCCCGACGCGCCGCTCTCCCGCGGGCTCGAGGTCCATCCCGGCGGCACCTCCGAGGACCTGGCGATCTGGATCGACCGCAAATACGTCCCCGCCGGCTACGGCTGGTCCTTCCCCGCCCGCGACGAGCTGCGGATCGGGATCGGCTCCTTCGACCCCCGCTTCCACGTCAAGGAGACGACCGTCGAGCTGACCCACGACCTCGGCAAGGAGCCGAACGAGTACCAAGGGAATTGGATCCCGCACGAGCTGCGCCGGGCGACCGAGGGCGGCGTCTTCTTCGTCGGCGACTCGGCCGGTCACTGCCTGCCGCTCAGCGCCGAGGGGATCAGGACCGCGCTCTACTTCGGGATCGCGCTGGGACAGGAGCTGCGGGGCGTGGTCGAGGGGAAGCAGACGCTCGAGCAGGCGGCCCAGAGCTACGCCTCCTTCCACGACACCCACGAGTGGAAGTTCCGCTGGATGCTGCGGGTGCAGAAGCTGATCCCGCGGGTGCCGCCGCGAATCCTGGCGCCGCTGATCAGGCTGATGGGAACGAGGCGCTTCGTCGACTGGTCCTTCAACCACTACCTGCGGATCGCGCCGCCGGAGTTCGCCGGCTCGAAGTGGGCCGCCGGCTCAGCGGACGACGAGGACCGTCCCCGCCAGCAGCAGGACGACGCCGAAGATGCGCTCGGGCGTGAGCGGGACCTCGTCGAGGCCGAACAGGCCTAGGCGGTCGATCACGACGGAGGCGGTCAGCTGGCCGAAGATGGTCGCCGCGGCAACCCCGCCGGCGCCGACCACGGAGACGGCGACGAGGGCGTTGAAGACGTAGATCGCGCCGAGGAAGCCGCCGAGCAGGTAGTACCAGCTGACGTCGAAGGTCGAACTGAGGCCGCCGGCCTTGCCGCTCAGCACCACGATCGCGGCCAGCGCCAGGGTCCCGATCGAGAAGGAGACCAGTGCGGCGGGCAGGCTCCCGGTCGTCTTGCCGAGACCGGCGTTGATCGGCGCCTGGGCCGCGATCAGACCGCCGGCGATCGCGGTGAGGGCGACAGCGAGACCTCTATCCATGCGGTCCGTGGCCGCCATGCGTGATCTTTAACGTTGACAAGGGTTTTCAGACTATGACTCCGCCGCCGGCAGACCACTTCGCCGCTCGCATCCTCCTCGGGCCGGCCCTCCGCGCGCAGCCGGACCGGCGCCTGGTCGACCTCGTCCGCGACGGCTACGACGCCGCCTTCGAAGAGATCGTGCGCCGCTACGGGCGGCCGCTCGACCGCTTCGCCGCCGCGATCGTCGGCGGCCGCTCCGAGGACGTCACCCAGGACGCCTTCTCGAAGGCGCTGCTGGCGCTGCGGGGGTCGGAGGCGGAGATCGAGCTGCGGCCCTGGCTCTACCGGATCGTCCGCAACACGGCGCTGAACGACCTCCGCGACCGGGCGCCGGCGGCCGAGGAGCTGACCGAGACGCTGCCGGGCGGGCGCGACGCCGCCGCCGAGGCCGAGTCCCGCGAGGAGCTCGCCGACCTGATGGAGCGGCTGCGGGCGCTGCCCGAGCCGCAGCGGGCGGCGCTGATCATGCGCGAGCTGGAAGGGCTGAGCCACGAGGAGATCGCGGCGGCGCTGGGGGTCAGCGGCGGCGCCGCGCGGCAGGCGATCTACCGGGCGCGGACGGCGCTGCGGGACGGGCTCGGGCTGCTGGTGCCGCTGCCGTTGCTGCGGATGCTGGCCGAGGGCGGCGGCGAGGCGGCCGCTGCCGGTGCCGGTGCGGCCGGTGGAGCTTTCCTCGGCGGCACCGCCGCCAAGGTCGGCATAGCGACGGTGCTGGTCGCCGGCGCCGCCGGCGCCGGCGTCGCGGTCGAGCAACGAGGCGGCAACGACGACCGCGGGCCCGAGGCGGCGCAGGCCGCGCCACTGACGCCTGGAGCTCCACAGAGCGCAACTTCGGGAGGGTCCGGGTCCTCGGGGGTGACAGCGGGCCTTCCGACGACAGCTCAAGAGGGCGTGGGCCCAGCAGCAGCGACGACGACCGGAGAGGAGAGGACCGGCGAGACGATCGCGCTGACCGCCGGGACGATCGCCTCGACCGCCGCGAGGACCGAAGAGAGGACCGCGATGACCGCCGCGATGACCGGGCGGACGATGACCGCAGCGGCCCCAGCGGAAGCAGCGGCTCGGGCTCGTCCAGCTCGGGAAGCTCGGGTTCGTCGGGTTCCGGCTCCTCGGGAAGCGGTGACGGCGAAGGCGGGTTCGAGGACAACTCCGGCTCGGGCAGCAGCAGCTCTGGCTCCGGCTCCTCCGGCTCAGGTGACGATGCCGTCGAGATCGAGCCGCCAGAGGAACCGGTGCTCGAAGAACCGGAGATCGACGACGACAGCTCTGGCCCGGGCTCCGGCGACGACGACTGAGAGCTACTTGGTGTCGAGCCAGTCCTGGCCGACGCCGACGTCGACCTCGAGCGGCGGATCGAGCGGATAGGCCTCGGTCATCTCGCGCCGCACCAGCTCCGAGGCCGCCTCCATCTCCCCCGGCGGGCCCTCGAAGAGGAGCTCGTCGTGGATCTGGAGGACGAGGCGGGTCTCCCCACCGGCCTCCCGCAGCGCCCCCTGGCAGCGCACCATCGCCACCTTGATGATGTCGGCGGCGGTGCCCTGGATCACCGTGTTGACCGCGAGCCGCTCGCCCAGCCGGCGCGTGTTCGGGTTGCCCGAGCGCAGCTCGGGGATCGGGCGGCGGCGGCCCATCAGGGTCGTCACGAAGCCCTCCTCCTGGGCCCGCTCGATCACCTGCTCACGGAAGGCGCGCACCGCCGGGAAGCGCTCGAGGTAGCGGGCGACGAATTCCTCGCCCTCCTTGCGGGGGATGTTGAGGCGGTCGGAGAGGCCGAATCCGGTCAGCCCGTAGACGATCCCGAAGTTGACCATCTTCGCCTTCGAGCGCTGGCCGACGTCGACTTCGTCGCGCTCGATCTCGAAGACCTCGGCCGCGGTCGCCGCGTGGACGTCTTCGCCTTTGTGGAAGACCTCTTTGAGCACCGTCTCGTCAGCAACGTGGGCGAGGACGCGGAGCTCGACCTGGCTGTAGTCGGCGGAGAGCAGGCGGGCGCCCTCCTCGGCGACGAAGCAGGCGCGGACGGGGCGGCCGATCTCGGTCCGGATCGGGATGTTCTGCAGGTTCGGGTTGGTGCTGGAGAGGCGTCCGGTCGTGGTCGAGGCCTGGTTGAAGGTGGTGTGGACGCGGCCGGTCCCGGGGTCGATCAGCTCCGGCAGCGAGTCGAGATAGGTGTTCTTCAGCTTGGTCAGCTCGCGCCAGGACTCGATCTTCTCGACGATCGGGTGCTCGTCGCGGATCTGGGCCAGCACCCGCGCGTCGGTGGAGAAGCCGGTCTTACCGCGGCGCTTCCTCGTCAGGCCGAGCTCCTCGAAGAGGATGCGGCCGACCTGCTGAGGGGAGCCGATCGTGAACTCCTCGCCGGCGAGCTCGAAAATTTCCTTCTCCAGGGTGGCGATCCGCTCGCCGAAGCCGGCGCCGACATCGGCCAGGCGCTTGTCGTCGAGCTTCAGCCCCTCCCGCTCCATCGCCGCCAGGACCCCGACCAGGGGCAGCTCGATCTCGTGCAGCAGGTGCTCCAGGCCCAGTTCCTCGATCCGCGGCGCCTGCACCGCGGCGAGGGCGGCGACCAGGCGCGCTTCCTCAGCCGGCTCCAGACCCGCCTCCAGCTCCTCGCCGAGCGCCATCTGCCCGTCGTCCTCGTCGGCCTTCTCCGCCGCCGCACCCTCGGCGAGGCCGATGCCGGCGTCGGCAGCGAGCTCGACCAGGTCGTAGGTGCGCCGCTGCGGTTCCAGCAGATAGGCGGCGATCATCGTGTCGTGGTCGAGGTTGGGATCGACGCCCTCGCGCGCCGCCGCGGCGAGCAGGCCGTGGCGGCCACCGCCGAGCGACTTGGCGTCGTGGGCGGCGAACGGCTTTTGACCGAGGGCGACGGCGAGCTCGTCGTGCGAGGAGGTGCCGGCGATGAGACGGTCGGCTTCGGCCGCGGCCCAGCGGTCGCCGTCGATCGCCAGCGCCAGCGGCCCCTCCCCCAGGTCCTCGGGCTTGGCCGCCACCGCCTCGACCTCGAGCTCGGTCTCGACCCGACGCCCCGGCACCGCGTCTCCCTCCGGCAGCGCTTCTTCGAGGCGCTCCATCACCGCCCGCAGCTCGAACTCGCGCATGAACTCGCGCAGGGCGCCGCGGTCGGGCTCGCTCGACATCGCCGCGCCGAGATCGACGCCGGTCTCGATCTCGTACTGCAGCGTCGCCAGCTCTTTTGAGAGCCGGGCGTCGTCGGCGTGCTCGGTCAGGTTCTCCTTGCGTTTTTTGCCGGAGATCTCATCGACGTTGTCCAGCACCGCTTCCAGTGAGCCGAACTGCTGCAGCAGCTGCGTCGCCGTTTTCTCGCCGATCCCGGGAACGCCGGGGATGTTGTCGGAGGTGTCGCCGCGCAGCCCCATCAGGTCGGTGATCAGCTCCGGCGGCACCCCGTAGCGCTCCTCGACCGCCGCCCGGTCGTAGATCTTCGTCTCGGTGATCCCGCGCGAGGTGCTCATCACCCGCACTCCCTCGTCAACCAGCTGGTAGGCGTCGCGGTCGCCGGTCACGACCATCACCTCGATCCCCTCTTCGCGCGCCTGCTTGACCAGGGAGGCGATCACGTCGTCGGCCTCGTAGCCGTCGACCTTGACGTTGGTGTAGCCGAAGGCCTCGACCAGCGGCATCAGGTGCGGCCACTGCTCGCGCAGCAGGTCGGGGCGCGGTTTGCGCTGGGCCTTGTAGAGGTCGTAGGTCTTCTCGCGGCCGCTGTAGCCGGCGTCCCAGGCGACCACCACCCCCTGCGGATGGTGCTCGTCGATGATTTTCACCAGCATCGAGGCGAGGCCGTAGATGGCGTTGGTCGGGCGCCCGTCGCTGGTCCCGATCGACTCGGGCAGGGCGAAGAAGGCGCGGTAGGCGAGGCTGTTGCCGTCGATCAGGAAGAGCTGCGGGGCGGATGCGTCGGCTGGCACGGGGGCGACTCTACGACAGCGCCTCCCGGATGTTCGCGACGACGCGGTCGGGTTCGTTTTCGAGTTGCTTGTCGGTGAAGCGAAGGACCGTGAAACCGGCGTCTCGCAGATCGAAGTCGCGAGCGTGGTCGTCCTCGAAGGCGACCGAGCCGCGGTGGTAGGTCCAGGTGTCGGTCTCCACCACGACGCTGTGGGAGCGCCAGAGGAAGTCGACTTCCCAGCGGCCGAGCTTGACGTTGACCTCGGGTAACGGCAGGCCGAAGCGGCGGCACAGGTCGAGGAAGTAGGTCTCGAGGCTGCTGCGCGTGCGGTCGGTCTCGATCCCGTCGAGATGTAGCCCCATGAGCTCGGCTTGGCGGATCGCGCGGCGGCGAAGGCGTGGCGGGAAGGAGGTGCGACGGAGGTCTTCGATCGTGCGGGCGACGGTGGTGACGGGGATGTTGTCGCGGCGGGTGGTCACCAGCGTGAGAGTGCGGTGGAGGTGGATCCCGCGACGCTTCTTGAGGCCGGCGGTGGTGGGGACGGAGACGTGGACGGGGCCGTCGAGCGGTCGCAGGAGGCCCCAGAGGACGGCGGCGGAGCCGTGACTGAGAACAGCGCCTTTGCCGCAAGCCAGAACGGCGGCCATGAAGCGCCCGTGGAGGTTCGGAGCGCGGTGTCCCACCGCATAGACCCCTCGGTGTAAGCGATGCAGCCTGCCCGCTTGCGCACGCTTTGCGACTGCATATCTGGTCAGCCCCACCTCTTCGAGTTGCCGCAACGAGACCACGCCGTGCTGGCGAACCGCTATCTGAGCTAGTCGCGAATCGACCGTGTCGCCTTTGTGGACCATGCATCCACAAAGGCGACAGGGCCTCGATCTCGCCCCCTACCCCGCTGCTTTCGTCCCTTAGCGCGGCCTCTTAGTGGCGCGGGACAACGATTAGGCGCGTGGAGCTCTCGAGAGGGCCGTCCGTGGGCGCGAAACGGGTCGTGAGGCTGACCTTCAGACGGCGCTTCTCGAGTCGCTCGCGGGCTTTGGCGGTGAGCTCGCAGCGCAGGTTCAGCGAGCGGCCGCGGTCGACCTCGGCGCGGCCGCGGCAGACGGTGACGGACCCTTTGCGGGTCGCGATCGTGCCGCGCTGGGTGACGACGCCGGGAGCGGCGAGGCTGAGCCGGGTCCGCAGGGAGTAGCCGGCGACCTTGGTACGGCCGACCCCCATGCGAGGCGCTTGGGAGGGTTGCAGCGGCGGCGGCAGAACCGTCGGTACCGGTGGTGGTGGCGGCGGCGGTTCGATGCCCAGCCATTCTTCGGTGTCTGGCACACGCTTTTCGAGGAAGTACTCGACGTCCCCGACTCCATCTGCGATTTCCGTCTGGTCGTACGGCTTGCGGGGGTCGATCGCCTGCCAGGGCGCCAGCAGGGCCGCCGTCTCCGCCACCCGCTGCTCGTAGCCGCCGCCCTTGAACTGGCCCAGCACCTCGAGGACCGCGGCGCGGAACATCCCCAGGCAGACCGCATCTTCGAGGCAGAGGTCGAACATCAGCCCGTCCCTGGCGTCGAAGTCGATCGTGTCCCGCCAGGTCTGGTCCGTGCCCCAGGGGATCATCTGGAAACGCCCCGCCGGGTCGCTGTAGAGGTAGTAGTTGTTGGGCCGGGAGAGGTTCGGGCCTTCTTCCAGCTCGACGCCGGCGTAGCCGTCCCAGTGGCCGATGTACTTCTCGATCGCCCACATCTTCGTCATCTCATGCAGGTCGGCGTTGGCCTCGACCCGGGCCGCGAAGGACTCGGGTTCGCTCGCGTTGACCGCGGCGATCAACGCTTCCAGGTCGGTGCGGGTTTTGCTTTTCCCCTCGTCGACCTCGAATTTCCCGGCTTCGTCCGGATAGACGTCGTAGCCGTAGCTGGCCTCATAAAGGTGCTGCGGCGGGTTCTGAAAAGGAGCGCCGAACATCTTTTCGAGCGCGATCACGTCCAGCGACTCGAGGTTCAGGTAGAGGCCGTACGGGTTTCCGTTGACCCTCACGAAGGCGTAACCGGTGCGGGAGGCGGGCACGCCGGCGTCGCGGAAGGCGCCGTAGGCCAGGGCCTCGTGCAGCATCGAGCGGTCCTGGACCATGTTGTTCAGGGTCATCTTCTCGAGACCGAGGAACTTCTGGCCGTCGACGAGCTCGTCGAACTTGAGTTTGAAGGCGCTCTTGCCCTCGAGGTCTTCGAAGGAGGCGCCGGGGTTGCCCTTGAGGCGGATGCCGATTTCAAGCGGCGTCGAGTAGGTCCCGATCCCCGCCGGCGTGCCGTCGGTCGGAGCCAGCGAGAACGTCCCCTGCACGTACTCGAACGGTTCTGCTTCGAGTTCCGCGATCGCCGTCTCCGAGAGAGTCAGGTCGATCGCCACGACCGCGTCGGTCGTGTACATGGATTCGGCTTCATCCGCGCTCGCCGTGGTCGGCGCGGTCGCGAAGGCGGTCAGCAGCAGGGCGAGGAGTCCCAGGCGCAGGCCGCCCCTCCCCGCTCGCAGATCAGAGGCCACAGCGGAACCTGACGCCGATCTGAGCGGAGCCCTCATCACTGCAGTCGAAGCGAGCGTGGACGAGGGTGACGTGGATGCCGGGGCCGGCGAGGCGGACCCGGTGGCCGGGAAAGTCGAGGGCGAGGTCGCCGGTCCAGTGCGGCGAGATCGAGTCGGGGTCGCGGCGCAGGAGGGCGGTGCCGGAGAAGGGGCTGGGCGGGCTCAGCCGCGCCGTCTGCAGCTCCCGCCCCCCAGCGAAAGGCAGACGCGGGCGCGACGCCCTCGACGGTGCGGTAGACGACCATCCCGTCATGGCGCTCGGTCAGCTCGGCGGTGTAGACAGCCGGCGTCCGCGGACGATTCTTGTTGATCTGGAAGGCAAGCTTGCGGCCGTGGGCGTAGGAGACGCCTCGGATCCTCGCCCCCGGGATTCCCGAGCCGATCGATTCCCCGGAACCGCTGCCGGAACAGAAGGAGTCGAACAGAGGCAACAGGGGAACCTGCGTCGCGCCGGCGCGGGTGTAGCCCCTCTCCCCCTTGAATTCGACGATCCCCTCGTAGACCCCCGGTTCATAGGCGTAGATGTGGGGGCTGCATTTGATCGGGATCGACTTCTCGCGCCCCGACCGGCGCAGGGCCAGATCCACCCTCCCCAGCGATCCCAGGTCAGCCCGGACGAAGGAGTCGGACACGATCGCCGGCCAGCGGTAGATGGCCGCCTCCCCCTTGCGAGACACCGAGACGAAGATCGCCCCCCTGCCGTCGATCCCTTCGGCGTAGGCGTCGAAGGCGATCGTGTAACCGTTCGACCCCTCGACCTTGAAGGCCGCGGCGGCCCCTTCGCCGAAGTCGTCAGGAGTGAGGCGGGTGAGCGGAGTCGGCACCCCGGCCGCTGCCGGCGCCGGCAGCGCAAAGGCGACCAGGGCAAGCAGCGCGAGGCAAAAGGTCGATCGCAGCTTCATCCCCTCCGATGCTATGGCAGCGACGGCGGTCGAGCCGAGGGGCCGAATCTGATTCGATAGCCGGCCCATGGCCGTCAGCGCCCAATACAGCGTCACGATCCGGGTCGAGCTCGACGCGCGGCAGGAGCCCCTCGGGCGCCTCACCGCGGCGATCGCCGAGGCCGGCGGGCAGCTTCAGGGCGTCGACCTCGTGCCGGGAGCCGGCCCCGAGGGCAAGCGCGTCCGCGAGTTCACGATCGACGCCGCCGACCGCGACCACTGGGAGAAGATCCTGCGGGCGATCGGCTCGACCCGCGGCGCCCGCGTCCTCGACTACGTCGACCGGACGATGCAGATGCACCGCGGCGGCAAGATCGACATGCGCAACAAGTATCCGGTGAAGACCCGGGACGACCTCTCGATGGCCTACACGCCCGGCGTCGCCCGCGTCTGCATGGACATCCACGCCGACCGCAGCAAAGCCTTCGAGTACACGATCAAGAAGAACACCGTCGCCGTCGTCTCCGACGGCAGCGCCGTGCTCGGCCTTGGCAACATCGGCCCCGAGGCGGCGATGCCGGTGATGGAGGGCAAGTGCATGCTGTTCAAAGAGTTCGCCGGCGTTCGACGCCTTCCCGATCTGCCTCGACACCCAGGACGCCGACGAGATCGTCCGCGCGGTCGAGCTGATGGCGCCGACCTTCGGCGGGATCAACCTCGAGGACATCTCCGCCCCGCGCTGCTTCGAGATCGAGGACCGGTTGAAGGAGTCGATCGACATCCCCGTATTCCATGACGACCAGCACGGCACCGCGGTGGTGACGATGGCGGCGCTGTTCAACGCGCTGAAGATCACCGGCAAACCGATCGAGCAGCTGCGGGTGCTGGTGGTCGGGCTCGGCGCCGCCGGGGTGGCGGTGACGAAGATGATGCTCGCCTCCGGAATCACCCAGGTCGTCGGCTGCGATCGCCAGGGCGCGCTCTCGACCGCCCGCGCCGACTACGAATCGGGCGAGATGAACGAGGCCAAGCGCTGGTACGCGGAGACCACCAACCCGGAGATGATCCAGGGCCAGCCCGACGACGTAATCGAGGGCATGGACATCTTCGTCGGCCTCTCCGGTCCCGGAATCATCCAGCCCGAGTCGCTGGGCAAGATGAACGACGACGCGATCGTCTTCGCGATGGCCAACCCGACGCCCGAGGTGATGCCCGAGGAGGCGGCGCCCTACGTGCGGATAATGGCCACCGGTCGCTCCGACTACCCGAACCAGATCAACAACGTGCTCGCCTTCCCCGGCATCTTCCGCGGCGCGCTGGACGCCGGCGCCCCCAGCATCACCGAGGAGATGAAGCTCGCCGCCGCCCAGGGGATCGCGATGGCGGTCTCCGAGGAGGACCTGGCCGAGGACTACATCATCCCCAGCGTCTTCAACCGCGAAGTGGCGCCGAAGGTCGCCGAAGCGGTGGTCGAGGAGGCAAAGCGCGACGGAATCGCCCGGCTCAACGAGGAGACCGGGACCTTCGCCCAGGTCGAGGCGAGCTAGCCGGTGCGGGTTCTCGTCACCGGCGCCAGCGGCCTGATCGGCCAGGCCCTGTGTGACGCGCTGTTCGCCCGTGGCGACGACGTCGTCGGCCTCACCCGCGATCCCGGCCGCGCCCGCTCCGCCAACCCCCGCGTCAGCTGGCACAAGTGGGAGCCGATGCTGGAACGGCCGGACCCCGCCGCCTTCGAGGGAGTCGACGGCGTCATCCACCTGCTCGGCGAGCGGATCGACCAGAAATGGACCGAGGAGGCGAAGCGGAAGATCATGGAGAGCCGGCGGCAGGGGACCCACAACCTGGTCGGGACGATCGAGTCGCTGCAGACCCCGCCGAAGGTGCTGGTCAGCCAGTCGGGAGTCGGCCACTACGGCGACCGCGGCGACGAGCTGGTGGACGAGAGCGACGGTCCCGGCGACAGCTTCGACGCGCAGGTGACGGTGGCCTGGGAGGCGGCTGCGCACGAGCTCGACTCCAGCCCCGTCCGCGTGGTCGTCGTCCGCACCGGCCAGGTGCTGGCGCCGGACGGCGGAATGCTGAAGGAGATGCTGCCGCCGTTCAAGCTCGGGGTCGGCGGCCCGCTGGCCGGTGGCGAGCAGTACCTCTCCTGGATCCACATCGACGACGAGGTCGGGATCCTGCTCTGGGCACTTGACGACGAGAAGGTGGACGGCACGGTCAACGCGTCCGCGCCGAACCCGGCCACCAACAAGGAGTTCTCGAAGGCGCTCGGCCGCGCCCTCAACCGCCCCGCGGTGATGCCGGTCCCGGGCTTCGTCCTCGACCTCAAATTCGGCCGCGAGTTCGGCCAGGTCCTGCGCGGCGGCCAACGGGTGATCCCGAAGCGGACGCAGGAACTGGGCTACGAGTTCAGCTACCCCGACCTAGACGAGGCCCTGAGCGACGTTCTCTAGCAGCGCTGGTTAGGCGTCGCGCGCAAGCACGTCGGCGGGACCCTCAATCCAAATACGGACGTTGTCGCCGGGGTGCCAGGCGGGGAAGCCGAGGCGGCGCACTTTGACGATGTTGCCCGAGGGCAGCTGCAGCTCGACCAACTGGTCGTGGCCGAAGAAGCTGCGGGAGACGACGGTGGCTTTTTGACTGCGCCGATCCGGTGGCTCGATCGTGCCGATCGCCAGCGACTCGGGTCTCACCAGGACGTCGACGTCGCCGGCATGGCCCTCGCGGTTGGGAAGCTGGCCCAGCTCGCACTGGATCGTCCCGTTCTCGGCCTTCCCCGGCAGCACCTCGATCTCACCGAGGAAGCCGGCCACCCAGCGCGTTGACGGACGCGAGTAGACGTCCTCGGGGGTGCCAACCTGTTCGACCTGCCCCTCGTTGACGACGGCGACGATGTCGGCGACGCTCAGCGCCTCCTCCTGGTCGTGGGTGACGAAGACCGAGGTCAGCTTCTGCTCGGCGAGGATCTCGCGCACCTCTTCGCGGACCCGCGCCCGCAGGCCGGCGTCGAGGTTGGAGAAGGGCTCGTCGAGGAGCAGCGCCCGCGGCTCGGCGACGAGCGCCCGCGCCAGGGCGACGCGCTGCTGCTGGCCGCCGGAGAGCTCGTGCGGGTTGCGCTTGCCGAGACCGCCGAGGCCGACCGCCTCCAGCGCCGAGGCGACCCGCTCGCGGTCCGGACGGCGGCCGAGCGCGTAGCCGACGTTGGCGGCGACGTCCATGTGCGGGAATAGCGCGTAGTCCTGGAAGACCATGCCGATGCGCCGGCGCTCGGCGGGCACCGACTTGCCCGGACCGGTCACCTCCTCGCCGCCGATCTCGACCGTCCCGGCGTCGGGGCGCTCGAGGCCGGCGATCAGCCGCAGCGTCGTCGTCTTGCCGCAGCCGCTGGGGCCGAGCAGGGCGCAGGTCGATCCCTCGGGGACGTCGAGGTCGAGGTCGTCGACCGCGACGACGTCGCCGAAGGACTTGCGCAGCCCGCGCAGGCGCAGGCCAGGGGTTTGGGTGGGCTCTTCGAACTCCATAAAGAGAGGAATCCATAAGATTAGGGCAACCTAACCGGCCTCCTCTGTGATTCACCCCACTTCACAACCCGCGCGGCTGCTCGTCGCCATGCTCGTCTTCGCCGCCGCCTTCCTCGCTGGATGCGGCTTCAGCACCGAAGACAGCGGCGGCGGCTCCGACGAGCCGGAGACCGAGGGCATCACCCTCTACTCGGGCCGGATCCCGGCGGCAATCGGGCCGGCTGTCGACAGCTACGAGGCCGAGACCAAGCGCGACGTCCAGGTCCGCTTCGCCGAAACCGCCGACCTCGCCGCGACCCTGGTCGAGGAGGGCGACGCCTCCCCCGCCGACGTCTTCTTCGCCCAGGAGCCCGGGGCGATCGCCGCCGTCGCCGAAGCCGGCCTCCTGACCGAGCTGCCGCAGGACATCGTCGAGATGGTGCCGCCGCGCTTCCGCGACCCGGAAGGGCGCTGGGTCGGGGTCACCGGCCGCGCCCGCGTGATCGCCTACAACCGCGACGCCGTCGAGGAGTCGGAGTTGCCGCCCTCGCCCTTCGGGCTGACCGCGCCCGCGTGGGACGGGCGGGTCGGCTGGAGCCCGGCCTCCTCGAGCATGCAGGAGTACGTGACCGCGCTGCGCGCCAAGTACGGGGACGAGAGAACCAAACAGTGGCTGGAGGAAATGGTCGACAACGGCGCCGTCTCCTTCCCCGACAACGTGACGATCCGCGACGCGATCGCGGGCGGCGAGATCGACGTCGGCCTGATCAACCACTACTACGTCGCCCAGGGGATCTCCGAAGGTGGTCCCGACTACCCGGTCGCGGTCTACTTCCCGCCCGGCGGGCTCGGCTCGCTGATGCTGCTGACCAGCGTCGGCGTGCTCGAATCGAGCGACCGCAAGGACGAAGCCTTCGACTTCGTCCGCTCGCTGCTCGGCAAGCAGTCGCAGGCGTTCTTCACCTCGAGCTCGAAGGAGTACCCGCTCGCCCGCGGCGCCAAGGCCGACCCCTCGCTCAGCGTTCCGATCTCGAAGATCCCGGCCTCGGGCTCCGACCTGGTCGACCTCAAGGAGCTGCAGGCGACGATCGACCTGATGAAAGAAAGCGGGGCGCTCTAGGTGGGGGCACCCCTGGGAGCGGGCTGATGCCGGCGGCGCGGCGGGCGCCGGCCTGGCTGCTCGCCGCGGGGGTGCTGGTCGGCGCCGCCGCCGTCCTCCCCGCCGCCTACCTCGCCGTCGTCGTCGGCGGCGACCTCTCGGCCTCCCTGGAGGTCGCGTTCTCCTCGCGGGCGCTGGAGACGCTGCTGCGGACCGCGGCGCTGACCGCAGCGGTCGTCCTCGCCTCGATCGCGATCGCGCTGCCGGTCGGCTGGCTGACGGTCCGCACCGACCTCCCGGGCCGGCGCCTCTGGGCCGTCCTCTGCACGCTGCCGCTGGTGATCCCGAGCTACGTCGGCGCCTACCTGCTGGTGGCGGCGCTGGGGCCGAACGGGATGCTGCAGGACGCGCTCGGGGTCGATCGCCTGCCCTCGATCTACGGCTTCTTCGGCGCCTGGCTGGTCCTGACCCTGTTCACCTTCCCGCTGCTGCTGATCCCGCTGCGGGCGACCCTGCGGCGGATCGACCCGCAGCTCGAGGACGCGGCGCGGGCGATGGGGCGCGGGCCGCTCGAGGTCTTCCGGACCGTCGTGCTGCCGCAGCTGTGGCCGGTGATCGCCGCCGGCTCGCTGCTCGTCGCGCTGTTCGTGGTCAGCGACTTCGGCGCCGTCTCGATCCTCCGCTTCGACTCCTTCACCAGCGAGATCTACGTCTCCTACCAGTCGAGCTTCGACCGCGTCGCCGCCGCCGCGCTCGGTGCCGTCCTCGTCGTCGCGATGCTGGCGCTGCTCTTCGCCGCCTCGCGGGTCCGGGGAGCGAAGACGGTCCACCGGCTCGGGCCGGGGACGCTGCGGCCGACCCAGCCCTACCGGCTCGGCCGCTGGCGCTGGCCAGCGCTGGTCTTCTGCTCGCTGATCGTGCTGGTCGCCTTCGTGCTGCCGGTCGGGGTGCTGGTCTACTGGGCTTCGAAGGGGATCTCGACCGGCAGCACCTCGTGGAACACGATCGCCGCCCTGAGCGGCAACTCGCTGCTGATCGCCGCCTGGGCGGCGGCGCTGGGGGCGATCGCGGCGCTGGTCGTCGCGGCGCTGGTGGTGCGCTACCCGTCGCGGATGACGCGGCTGGTCGAGCGGCTCTCGCACGCCGGCTACGCCCTGCCCGGGATCCTCGTCGCCCTCGGCCTCGTCTTCTTCGCGACCCGGGCGGTGCCGGCGCTCTACCAGACGATCGCGCTGCTGGTCTTCGCGATCACGATCCACTACCTGCCGCTGGCGATCGGCCCGATCGCCAGCTCGCTGGTCCAGCTCTCGCCGCGGATCGAAGAGGCGGCGCGCGGGATGGGCCGCGGCCAGGCCGAAGTCTTCCGCACGATCACGATCCCGCTCGCCCGCGGCGGCGTCATGGCCGGGGCGGCGCTGGTCTTCCTCCACGCGATGAAGGAGCTGACGGTGACGCTGATCCTCTCGCCGATCGGGTTCAAAACCCTCGCCACCGACATCTGGACCCAGACCACCTACGGCTTCTACGAGGCCAGCGCGATCCCGGCCCTGGTCCTGCTCGCGGTGGCCGCGGTCCCGGTCTACCTGCTGAGCGAGCAGGGTGCGGCGCCGCCGTGATCCGGTGACTCTCTCGCTGCGCTGGGCGCTGGCCGGAGCGCTGGTGCTGGCCGCCGCCTCCCTCGCCCTCCCCTACTTCCCGGTCTACGACCCCTGGGCCTGGCTGGTCTGGGGCCGGGGGCTGCTCGAGGGCGGCTTCGAGACCGCGGCGGGACCGTCCTGGAAGCCGCTGCCGGTGCTGATCGACGCGCCGCTATCGCTGCTCGGGGATGCAGCGCCGAAGGCCTGGCTGCTGATCGCCCGCAGCGGCTGGATCTGCGCGCCGCTGCTGGCCGGGCTGCTGGCGGCGCGGCTGAGCGGCGAGGGAACCGGTCGCTGGCGCTGGGTCGCGGCGGCCGTGGCGGCGGGTTCGGTGGCGCTGACCGGCGACGACTTCACGCCACCGCTGCGCCAGTTCACCGGCGGGCTCTCCGAGCCGCTGCTGGTGGCGCTGGTGCTGGGGGCGATCTGGGCGGCGCTGGACGAGCGCCCGGGGCTGGCGCTGGGCCTCGGCACCGCAGCGGCGCTGCTGCGCCCCGAATGCTGGCCCTTCCTCGTCCTCTGGGGATGGAGCGTGCGGGGCGATCCACGCCTGCGCGCGGCCACGATCGCCGTCGCATTCCTCGTCCCCCTGGCCTGGTTCGTCCCCGACCTGGTCGGCGCCGGCAACCCGCTCGAGGGCGGCGAAACGGCCCGGGCCGGAGGAATCGAGCCGCTCGACGGGATCGAGGTGCTGTGGCGGGCGCTGGCGGCCCCGCTCGCCGCCGCCTGGATCGGCGTCGCGCTGCTGCTATGGCGCGAACGCGACGGCCTCGACCGCCCGCTGGCGCTGCTCCTCGCCGGCGCCGGCGCCTGGATCCTCCTGGTCGCGCTGATGGCCGTCGCCGGCTTCGCCGGCCTCCCCCGCTTCCTCGCCCCGGCGACGGCCGTGGTGGCGATCGCCGGCGCTGTCGGCATCGCCCGCACCGGCGCCTCCCTATTCGCGCCCGAAACAGGGTCCGCCGGACCTTTTGTGCGCTATACGGAACAAAGGTCCGGCGGACCTTTTGTGCGAGGCCTTGTAGTGGCGGCGCTCGTCCTCGCCGTAGCGGGCTTCGGCTGGCGCGTGGCGCAGGTGCCGGGGGACCTGGAGGTGGTCGAGCGGCAGACGCGCTCGATCGACCATCTCTTCGATCTCGTCGATGAGACCGGCCGGGAGCGCCTGCTCGCCTGCGGTGGCTCGGTGCGGATGACCCAGGTGCGGCCGCAGACGGCGCTCGCCTGGAAGCTGGACGAGCCGATCGCCTCCGTCCCTGTTCGCCGCCGCCCCCGCTACGGGATCGCCCTCGCCACCCGGCCCCTGCCGGGCGGGGTGGTGATCGCGTGGGCGGGGCGCTGGAGCGCCTTCCGCTTCCCCTGTCCTTCTGGTTACGCCAGCGGTCCGGCCATCGCCGGCGTCTCCGGTGCCGTCCGGTAGGGCTGCTCGGCCCCCTCGTCGCGCTCGTGGTAGACGCTGTCGGCGTTGACGGCCCAGACGTCGTGACCGGCGCCGTCGCAGAGGTTCTCGACCGCGCGCATCGCCGTCAGCATCGAGTGATCCGAGTTGTTGTACCTGTGGAGGCCGTTGCGGCCGATCTGCTGCAGGTTGGAGAAGCCGCCGAGCCAGGCGCGGATCCGCTCCACCCGCCCGGCGTAGTCGGCGTCGTAGACCGGGTAGGCCTTGGGCACCCGGACGACGTCGCCGCCGATCACCCGCTGCGGCTCGACCAGGCCCAGCGCCGCGACCTCGCGCCGCCCCAGCTCGACCAGCTCCTCGTCGCCGCTGCACCAGAGGTCGTCCCCTTCGAAGCAAAAGTACTCGAGCCCGAGGCAGGAGCGGCCGGGCTCGGGGGTCATCCAGGGGCTCCAGGCGCGGAAGTTCTGGATCCGGCCGACGCGGGCCTGCGGGTCGTGGACGTAGACCCAGTTGTCGGGGAAAGGCGGCTCCCCCTCGATCCGCAGGGCGACGGTGAGGAAGTCCCGGTAGCGCAGGCCAGCGGCGGCCAGCGTCACCTCTCGCGGCGGTGCCGGTTCGGCGACCCCGACCGTGGTCCGCAGCGGGATCGAGGAGATCGCCGCCGCCGCCTCGACCCGCTCGCCGCCGGCCTGGATCGCGGTCACGCGCCCGTCATCGTGCTCGAGCCCTTCGACCGCCGCGCCGAGTCGGATCTCGCCCCCGCCCGCCTCGATCCGGCGCGCCATCTCCTCCCACATCTGGCCCGGGCCCAGGCGCGGGTAGCGGAACTCCTCGATCAGGCTCTTCGGCCCCTCGCCATTGCCGCCGGGCAGGGCCTTGCGCAGCGCCGAGGCGAGCGAGAGGTCGGCGATCCGCTGCGCCGCCCACTCCGCCCGCAGCTCATCCGTCCCCACCCCCCAGACCTTTTCCGTGTAGGTCTTGAAGAAGAGCTCGAAGAGGCGGCGGCCGAAGCGGGCGCTGACCCACTCCTCGTAGGTCTCCTCGGCGCCGCCCCGCCGCAGCCGGGCGCGGGCGTAGGAGGCGAGGCTGCGGGTGAGCTCCAGCGGCCCGACCTTGGCGAAGACGTCGGCGGGGCGCAGCGGGTACTCGATGAAGCGACCGCGCCAGTAGATTCGGGAGAGCCGCGGGCGGACCAGCATCTCCGGCCCCAGTAGGTCCTCCCAGAGCGCCTCGACCTCGGCGCTCTTGGTGAAGAAGCGATGGCCGCCGAGGTCGAAGCGGTAGCCGTCGCGGACCACCGTGCGGGCGAGGCCGCCGACCTCGTCGTCCGCCTCGAAGAGGACGACCGGCAGCCCGCGCTGGACCAGCCGGTAGGCGGCGGTTAGGCCGGCCGGCCCGCCGCCGAGCACGGCAACGGGCAGGGACTCCTGGCGGGGGGCGGCAACCGTCATCAGGGCGGGAGATGGTATTAGGTATCCCTAATGCCAGTCACCCCCTCGGACGCGCGAGCCCAGCGCGGGGCCGCCGTCAGCCTCGCCGTAATCGTCCCGGCGACGGACCAGCCTCCCACCCTCGACCTATGCCTCGCCGCGCTGCGCGCGGGCTGGCGGACGCCGGAGGAGACGATCGTGCAGGAGCACCCGCCCGAGGCCGGGCCGGCCGCGGCGCGGAACCTCGCCGCCGCCCGCGCCGGCGCCGACGTCCTCGTCTTCGTCGACTCCGACGTCGAGGTCCACCCCGACACGCTGGAGCGGATCGCCGAGCGCTTCTCCGCGGACCCGGAGCTGACCGCCCTCTTCGGCGCCTACGACGACGAGCCCGCCGACCCAGCGCTCACCTCCCTCTACCGCAACCTCCTCCACCACCACGTCCACAGCACCGCCGCCGGCGAGGCCGAAACCTTCTGGGCCGGCCTCGGCGCGGTCCGGCGCGAGGCCTTCGAGGCCCTGGGCGGCTTCGACGCCGACCGCTTCCCGCAGGCGAGCGTCGAGGACATCGAGTTCGGGATGCGGCTACGGCGCAGCGGGGCGAAGATCCTCCTCGACCCGGGGATCTGCGGGCGCCACCTCAAAGCCTGGACGCCCCTGCGCATGCTCCACACCGACTTCAGGCGGCGCGGGGTGCCGTGGATGCGCCTGCTGCTGCGCGACAAGGACGACAGCACCGCCCTCAACCTCAGCCGCCAGCGCCGGCTCAGCGCCCTCGCCAGCGTCGCCCTGCTCAGCGGCCTGCTCTCCAACCGCCCGCGGATCGCGGCGGCGGCGATGCTGGCCGGCCTCGTCCTCGACCGCGACCTCTACGCGCTGCTCGCCCGCCGCGGCGGCCTGCGGCTGCTGTTCGCCGGCATCGGCCTGCACCAGCTGCACCAGCTCGCGGCCGCCGCCTCGGTGCCGGCCGCGGCCGCCCAGCAGGCGATCGAGGGGCGGCACTAGTGCGGCTCGGCATCGCCGGCTGCGGCCGGATCGCCGAGCGCGGCTACATCCCGGCGGCGCTGGCGAGCGAGGAGGTGTCGGTCGTCGCCCTCGCCGACCCGAACCCGGAGCGGCTGGAGCGGTGCCGGGAGCTCTTGGGAGCAGGCGGCGCCCAGCCCGCGGCCTTTGGCGACCTCGCAGCGCTGCTGGCGGCGGAGCCGATCGACCTGCTCGTCGTCGCGGCGCCGCTCGCCCACCACGTCGCCCTCGCGGAGGAGGCCGCCGCGGCCGGCGTCAGCTCCCTGGTCGAGAAGCCGCCGGCGCCCGACCTACCCGCGGTGGAGCGACTGGCGGCGCTGGACCCGGAGCCGCTGCTCGCCTTCAACCGCCGCTTCCTGCAGGGAGCCGAGCTGCTGCCGGTGGTCCCGGCCGAGGGCTGGCTGGAGCTGGACCTGGAGCTGCGGTTCCGCCGCGAGGCCTGGGGCGCCCACGAGGTGCGCGACGAAGCGCTGCTCGACGCCGGCATCCACCTGATCGACCTCGCCACCCACCTCAGCGGCGCCGCCCCGATCGCGGTGCGCCGAGCTCTGGTGGAGCCGGAACGGGCGCAGCTAGAGCTCGAGCTGAGTCGCGGCCGAGCCCGCATCAGCTGCGCCACCGACCGCGGCCACCGCGAGACGGTCACCGTCCGCGACCGGGCTGGGAAGAAGCTCGCCAGCTCGACCTGGGGTGGCTTGCGATCCCGGCTCGCGGGAGCCCTCGGCCGCCCCGATTCCTTGGCGCAATCCCTGCAGCGGCAGCTGGAGGCGGTCGGGGTGTCCCTGCGGGAGCCTCCCCATCTGTTGCTCCCGCAGGGACACCCCGACCGCCTCCTCGCCACCGCCCGCGACGGCGCCACCGCAATGTCCGTCGTCGAAGCCGCCCGCCGCTCCGCGGAGCTCGACGGCGCCGAGGTAACCGTCGCGCCCCTGAAAGGCGCGCCAGCGTGATCGCCGTCCTCCAGTTCGACGCCGCCAGCAAACGGCTGCTCGATCGCCTCGAAGGCGAAGGGCGCCTGCCCAACCTCCAGGCCCTGCGCCGGCGCGGCACCCGGCTCGAGCTCGACGGCCCGGCCGAACACTTCCCCGCCAGCGCCTACCAGACCCTCTACCGCGGGGTCGAAGTCGGCGACCACGGCCTCTTCTATCCCTTCCAGTGGGCCGCCTCCGACCAGCGGATCCGGCTCGCCGGGGCCTTCGACGCGCCGCCCCCGATCTGGGACCGGCTCGGCCGCCACGGCCGCAGCACCCTGGCGATCGACCCCTACGAGTGCCACCGTCCCCACCACGCGCAGGGCGCGCTGGTCAGCGGCTGGGGGATGCGGGAGCGGGTCGTGCTCGAGCGCTGGTCGGTTCCCGACGGCGGCGACCGCGACGCCCGCCGCCGCCACGGCAGCCCACCCGACGTGACCGAGGTCTTCGGCGCCCAGACCCCGCGCCAGCTGCGCCGCCTCCGCGAGCGCTTCCTGCAGGCGCCGCGGCGCGTCGCCGACCTGGCGATCGAGCGCCTGCGCGAGCGCAGCTTCGACCTCGCCTGGATCGTCTTCGCCGCGCCGCATCTGGCTGGCCACCGGCTCTGGGAAGTGCCCCCCTACATCGGCGACGACGCCGTCTCCACGGCGGAGCGCCAGCGGCTCGACGGGGCGCTGGCCGAGGTCTACGAGGAGGTCGACGCCCAGATGGGCCGCGTCCTCGAGGCGCTCCCCGACGACTGCGACGTGATCGTCTGCTCGGTTCTGGGGATGGACGAGAACACCAGCCGCGCCGACCTGCTGCCGGGGATGCTGCACGCGGTCCTGGCCGGCGAGCAGGCATCGCGTGGTTCCTTTGTCGCCCAGGAGACGACAAAGGAACCACGCAACTCCGAGGACTCCGACTCGGGCGGGATGTGGCGGCTGCGGGCGGCGCTCTCCGGCCGCGTCCGCGCCCAGATCGCCGCCGCGATGCCCGACAAGCTCGCGCTGGAGCTGACCGCCCGCCTGGAGCTGCGCGGCGTCGACTGGTCGACCACCCGCGCCTTCGCCCACCCGGCAGACAACCAGGGCTACATCCACCTCAACCGCAGCGGCCGCGAGCGCGACGGCATCGTCAGCGACAACGAGGCGCCGGAGCTGATCGCCCAGATCCGCGAGGGCCTGCTCGACTTCCGCGACCCCGACGGCGAGCCCGACCGTCACCTCCGTAGACGACACCTCCGAGCACTGGCAAGGCTCCGCCCAAGACCGCCTCCCCGACCTGGTGGTCCGCTGGCGCCCCACCTCCTCCGTCACCCTCCCCGCCGTCCACTCCCCCCGCTTCGGCACCATCCACCGCCAGGGCTACGGCAGCGGCCGCACCGGCAACCACACCGACGGCGACGCCTGGGCGATCCTGGCGCCTGGGACTGGGCGCGTGCGGGAGCTAGGACGGCCGGCCGGGATCGCCGATATCCCCGCCACGGTTGCGGCGCTCAACGAGGTGCCGCTGGATAGTCTCAGTGGCGACCCCCTGGTCGAGCGTTGACTCTCGCTCACCCCGAATCGAACCGCTGCAACGGCTTTGCAGGCCGGTACATATGGCGATTTTCCGCATGCCCGATGTGCTTGCAACTCTGGCCATCTAGTTCTCGGTTCGCTGCACAAGGCCCCAAGGGCTTCTTGTTGGGCAATTGCCGGGGTGCCGTCATCGGGCCACGACGCGGCCGGCCCTACAGAACCTCGCTTGGAGACCGGGGCCTGTAGCGACTGATCGTTTCCCTCACCTCTTCGTCACTCTCGAGGCCCGAACCGATCGCGCCGACCACGGTCGCCATCGAGGTGGCGAACCAAGCAACAGCGGCGTAATCCCATATGCCTACCGGATGACCGAGACTGGAGGTCATGATCTGATCTGGAACCACGAGCGCCATCGAGACCAGGACAGCTATGTAGAGCACCAAGTAGCTGAATGCCAATCCGAGCAGCAGAGTGATCGAAGTAGCCGCGTTGGCTCGTCGAGTGAAGTCGGGATCGCGGGACTCAGAAGGCTGCTCCCAGAGCGAGTGAGCGACCACGAGCCAGACGCCGAGACCGCCGATTGCCAGAAGCGCGATAAGCACGAGGTGTGGCACCCCGAGCTGATCCGCGATCCCCCACGCGTCTGAGTTGACGACGAAGAACCCAGCACTCGCAAGGGTCGCCACCAGCACCTTCGACAGGTCACGCACCAGGCGGTGCGGGCGGTTTGCGCTCACCATCTGTCCGATTGAAAGTTCTTCGTGCGCGTTGGGGGAGCGGGTGGCGGTCCGATCGTCGGTCGGCTTCATGTAACGGATTGCTACCCACCGGCCATCGCCCTGAACATGGGACCGAGCAGAGCCTCTAGCGTTCCGCGCCGACGGAGGCGCGCACCTCTGGGCCACGAGGATCCGTCGATTGACCAGGGGGTTCTACGGCACCAAGAATCCGGGCGCGTTGAATAACCCGTGGGCCAGTCGTGGGCCAGTTTACATCCAGATAATCGGCAACAACCGGGGATCAGCCGGAAGAAGAAGCGGCATGATAAGGCCGCGCAAAGCGCTCTAGCAAGCTTTGCAAGCCGTTCAGCGCACGGCGACTACACCGCAGAGGGTTGCCACTTGAGCGACAGGGACCAATAGACCCGGTGCGAGTCCCGCAACGAAGCCTCGGCGCAGCAACCCGGAATAGAAGGCAGCGGAACCCAGGCGGCGGCCGTCTCCGGCGCTGCGGTACTGAGCTGCTCCCCTCCCATAGCGGTATTGCTGGCGCAAGAAGTCGCGGACGCGCATGCCTGGCTGGTGGAGGATCAGTCCCTGGGACACGAACTGCGGCACTGCCCCCAACCGCGCCGCCCTCTCGGCCCAGTCGCGATCCTCGCCTGCCGCGGCGGGAAAGGACTCGTCGAAGGGCAGGCATCCCAGCAGCTCGCGGGAGCAGGCGAGGTTGGCGGTGGCGGCGAAGCCGGGTGAGCTGGTGCCGGGCTTGGTGGCCTGCTCTTGGAGGTAGCTGACAATCGCCTCCCAGGCTAGGTCGGCGGCCGTGGCGCCGGCCGCCATGTGGGTGGGGCCGGCGGTGGCTTGGGCTTGGCCTTCGAGGATTGGGGTTGAGAGGGACTTGGCCCAGTTGGGGAAGGGGGCGCAGTCGTCGTCGGTGAAGCAGACGATCTCCCCTCTCGCGCGCCGGACTCCCTCGTTGCGGGCCCAGGCGGGGCCTCGGCCCTCTTTGTCCTCGACGACGACGATCTCGACTGGGATCGTTTGTTTTTCCAGCGCGGTCAGGCAGCGCTGCAGAAGCTCGGGGCGGTCTCGGGTCGGGACGACGACGGAGACCTGGGGGCGCTCCTCCCCCATCAGCCTTCCACGGCGTCGAAGATGGCCTGGCGGGGGTCGCTCGCGTCCTCTTTCTGGAGCGCGGTGAAGACTTCTTCGATCGCCTGCCTCCCTCCCGTCACGCCGAACTCGACCATCCCTGCCGCCTCGACGATCGGTCGCGACTGGCGACGCGCCGCCGGGTCCGGCTCGCCGATGTAGGCGATGGAGGTCGAGTCTTCGGTGGCGCGTCTGGCGTTGGCGCCGACCTTTGCCAGGGTCCACCTGCCCCCCGGCCCGGTGGCGTCGAGGCAGATCACCCGCACCCAGCGGGCTTCCTCACCTTCGCGTTCGATCCGCGCCGCTCCCCAGGCCTCGTCGCAGCGGCGCCTGCCCCTGCTTCGCTTCCGGCCCTCGCAACGGTCCGCTGACGTAGACGGTCAGCATCGCGTCCTCCTCGGCCCCCTCTTCGCCGCAGCCGGCCGCGCCCAGCGCCAGCACCACGACGAGGACCGGCAGGAGCCCCCGCACCCACCTAGCCAAAGAAGACCTCGGCCTCCTCGTAGAGCTCCCGCGGCAGCGTCTTCAGCTCCGCCGTCGCTTCGGTCAGGGAGACGAGCTCGATGTCGATGCCGCGCAGGGCTGCCATCGTCCCCCACTTCCCCGCGTGGGCGGCGTCGATCGCGTGCAGGCCGAAGCGGGTCGCGAGGACGCGGTCGAAGGCGGTCGGGGTACCGCCGCGCTGGACGTGGCCGAGGACCGTGGCCCGGGCCTCCTTGCCGGTCCGGCGCTCGATCTCGCCCTCCAGCCAGTGGGCGATGCCACCGAGCCGCACGTGGCCGAAGGCGTCGGTGGCGGCGTCTTCCTGTTCGGGTACGCCACCGACCGGTGCGGCCCCCTCGGCGACGACGAGGATCGGCGCGAAGTGGCTCTCGAACCGCCGCCCGACCAGCTCGCAGACCTTCTCGACGTCGAAGGGCTGCTCGGGGATGAGGATCACGTTGGCGCCGCCGGCGAGCCCGGCGTGGAAGGCGATCCAGCCGGCGTGGCGGCCCATCACCTCGACGATCAGCACCCGGTGGTGGCTGTCGGCGGTGGTGTGGAGACGGTCGATCGCCTCCATCGCGATGTTGACGGCGGTGTCGAAGCCGAAGGTGTAATCGGTGGCGCCGAGGTCGTTGTCGATCGTCTTCGGCACACCGACGATCGGGATCCCGTGCTCGGTGTGCAGGCGCGAGGCCGCCCCCAGGGTGTCCTCGCCGCCAATCGCGATCAGGCCCTCGACCCCGGCTTCGGCGAGGTTGTCCGCAACCCGCTTCGGCCCGTCCTCCTCGGCGAAAGGATTGGTCCGCGAGGAGCCGAGGATCGTCCCCCCGCGCGGGAGGATGCCGCGCACCTCGGGCACCCCGAGCGGGCGGCTGTCGCCGTCCAGCGGGCCGCGCCAGCCGTCGCGGTAGCCGACGAACTCGTGGCCGTAGACGCCGACGCCCTTGCGCACGACCGCACGGATCACCGCGTTGAGGCCGGGGCAGTCGCCGCCGCCGGTGAGGACTCCGAGTCGCATCGGTCCAGCTTAGAACTCCGGGCCTGTCCAAAGCGGGCGCCGGCAGGTAGGTTCGTGGAACACCGAGCGAGGAGGAGAGATGAGCGAGGCACCGGACTTCCAGGCGGCGACCCAGGCCCAGCAGGCGATCTGGTCGGAGGGGGACTTCGGGATGGTCGCCGGGCTCGTCTACAACGTCAGCGAGAACCTCGCCGAAGCGCTCGACATCGTCCCCGACGAGCGGGTGCTCGACGTCGCCTGCGGCAGCGGCAACGGGGCGATCGCCGCGGCCCGCCGCGCCTGGGGCGACACGACCGGGACCGACTTCGTACCGGAGCTGCTGGAGCGCGCCCGGGAACGCGCCGCGGTGGAGCGGCTGGAGATCGAGTTCGTCGAGGCCGACGCCCAGAACCTGCCCTTCGAGGACGCCGGCTTCGACGTGACGATGTCGATCTTCGGGGTGATGTTCGCCCCCGATCACGGGAAAGCCGCCGCCGAGCTGCTGCGGGTGACCAAGCCGGGCGGCCGCATCGGGGTCTCCAGCTGGTGCCCGGACGGGGGCCTGCAGGACTTCTTCGCGACCATCGTCAAGCACACCGGCGGGCCGCCGCCGGGATTCACCCCGCCCGTCCTCTGGGGGGCCGAGGACCACGTGCGGGGGCTGTTCGGAGACTCGATCACCGACCTCCGGGCCAAGCGCCTGAAATCACGCCAGGCATTTCGGTCCGCCGACCACTACCTGGACTTCTTCCGCAGCTACTTCGGGCCGATCAAATCCGCCTACGAGAAAGCCGGCCCCGAGAACGAAGCCTCGCTGACCGCCGACCTGAAGGCGATCCTCGAGAAGCTGAGCGTCGGCGGCGACCGCGCGCTCGTCGTCGAGCCGGAATACTTGCAGGTAGTCGCGACTAAGCGCTAACGCAGGTCCGAGTCGGAGACGATCGACTGGATCGTCCTGATCGAGGCGCCGATCAGCAGCACCCCGAAGAAGACCATGCCGGCGACGCCGCCGCCCTGGCCGAATGCGGCGTAGCCGATCGTCATGGCGGCGATCGCGAGGAAGAGAGTTACGACCATTCCCATATCGCGCGGAATCCTAGTTGATCGGCCTGCCGGTGAGCGTGAGACCGGGGCGGGCATGGCCGAGCAGATCAAGGACGCAGGGCGAAGCCTTTGGTGGTGCCAAAGGCGAGCCCGAGGACGCCGAGATGCGAAGCGCCATGCACGTCATCCGGGCGCGCGGGCACCGGCAGGCCGATCAACCCGCACTGAGGGCGACGCGCGTCTCGCTTAGAAAGGAAGCGACGGCGTCGGCGGCGCCCTGGGACGAGCCGCCCTCGCCGGCGGCGCGGACGAGGCGGCTGCCGATGATCACCCCGTCGGCGATCTTCCCCACCTGGGCGGCCTGCTCGGGGGTGCCGATCCCGAAGCCGACCGCTACCGGGGTGGCGGCCTCGGCCTTGGTCGCCTCGACCAGCTCGGTCAGGGCGGCGGGGATCTCGGCCCTCTCGCCCGTGGTGCCGACGGTGGAGACGACGTAGACGAAGCCGTGGGCGGCCTCGCAGATGCGGCGGCGGCGGTCGGCCGGGGTCGTCGGCGCCAGCAGCGGCACCAGCGCCAGCCCCTCGGCGGCGAAGGCCTCGCGCACCTCCTCGGACTCCTCCAGCGGCAGGTCGGGGACGATCGCCCCGGCGGCGCCGGCGGCGCGCGCCATCTTCGCGAACTCGGTCGAGCCGCCGTGGGCGAGGACCATGTTGGCGTAGGCCATGAAGACGACGGGAACCCGGTCGGAGACGGAGCGGCAGACCTCGAGCGCGGTGGCGAGGGTCGCCCCGGCCTCCAGCGCCGCCGTCGCCGCGGCGTGGATCGTCGGCCCGTCGGCGAGCGGGTCGGAGAACGGCACCCCGAGCTCGATCAGATCGGCACCGGAGTCCGCGTAGGCGGCGGCAACCGCCAGCCCCGTCTCGCGGTCGGGGTACCCGGCCATCATGTAGGGCATCAGGGCCGCCCTGCCTTCAGCTTTTGCAGAGGCGAAGGCCGCCGCGATCTGGGTCTCTCCGCTCACAGGATCTCGCTCGGCGGTTTCAGCCGGGCGGTCGCCTCGGCCATGTCCTTGTCGCCGCGCCCGGAGAGGCAGAGGACGTCGAAACCCTCGCCATCCAGCGCGTTCTCCATCAGCCAGGCGATCGCGTGCGAGGACTCCAGGGCCGGGATGATCCCCTCCAGTCGCGCCAGCTCGCTGAACGCGGCCAGCGCCTGGTCGTCGGTCACCGCCTCGTAGGTGGCGCGGCCGCTGTCGCGCAGCTGCGCGTGCTCGGGGCCGACCCCGGGGTAGTCGAGCCCGGCCGAGATCGAGTGCGCCTCGAGGATCTGCCCCTCCTCGTCGGCGATCACCGAGGAGAGCGAGCCGTGCAGCACCCCCTTCACCCCGCCCTGCAGCGAAGCCCCGTGCCGCCGCGTGTCCAGCCCCTCGCCGGCGGCCTCGACCCCGACCAGCGCCACCTCGGCGTCGTCGACGAAGGGGGTGAAGATGCCGATCGCGTTGGAGCCGCCGCCGACGCAGGCGATCACCCGCGCGGGCAGCGAGCCCTCCGCCGCCAGCGCCTGCTCACGCGCCTCTTCGCCGATCACCCGCTGCAGGTCGCGGACCAGCGCCGGGTAGGGCGCCGGGCCGACCGCGGAGCCGATCACGTAGTGCGTGGTGGCGACGTTGGCGACCCAGTCGCGAATCGCCGCGCTGACCGCCTCCTTCAGCGTCCGTGCCCCGGCCTCGACCGGCGCCACCTCGGCCCCCAGCAGTTTCATCCGCTCGACGTTCGGGGCCTGACGGCGGATGTCCTCGGTCCCCATGTAGACGACGCATTCGAGCCCGAGCAGCGCACAGGCCGTCGCGGTGGCGACCCCGTGCTGGCCGGCGCCGGTCTCGGCGATCACCCGCGGCTTGCCCATCCGCGCCGCCAACAGCGCCTGGCCGACCGCGTTGTTGATCTTGTGGGCGCCGGTGTGGGCGAGGTCCTCGCGCTTCAGGTAGACCCGCGAGCCGACCCGCTCGGACAGGCGCTCGGCCAGGTAGAGCGGCGTCGGGCGGCCGATGAAGTCGCGTCGCAGCTGGTCGAGCCGCGCCATGAACTCCGCGTCGGAGCGTGCCTCGGCCCAGGCGGCGGTGAGCTCGTCCAGCGCCGGGATCAGCGTCTCCGGCACGTAGCGCCCCCCGTAGGGGCCGAACCTCTGCTCGATCGTGCTCATGCCGCCTGCGCGCCGAGGGGGTTGGCGGCCTCGAAGAAGGCCGCCATCGCCTCGTGGTCCTTTCGCCCCGGCTCCAGCTCGACCCCGCTGGCGACGTCGACCGCGTAGGGACGGGTGATCTCGATCGCCGCGGCGACGTTGTCGGGACGCAGCCCACCGGCGAGGATCGCCGGCACCTCGGAGCGGTGGCCGCGGAGCAGCTCCCAGTCGAAGCTCTCGCCGGTCCCGCCCCACTGGCCTTTGCCGCGGCGGTCGAAGAGGTGGAAGTCGGTGCGGAAGGCCTCGGCGCCGTGCACGTCGGCGGCGCTGGCGACGTGGACGGCCTTTGCCACCTTCAGCCCCGTCCGCCGTTGCACCTCGGCGCAGAATGAGGCGCCCTCGGCCCCGTTCAGCTGCACCATCGTCAAGTTCTCGTTCTCGACCGCCTGCGCCACCTCGTCCAGGGTCGGGTTGACGAAGACCCCCACGACCTCGCACTTGCGCCGGAAAGCCGCCGCAATTTGAGCCGCAACGGCACGATCGACGTCCCTGGGGCTGCCGTGGAAGTGGATCAGCCCGATCGCCCAGGCCCCGAGCTGCACAGCCTCGGCCGCGTCGTCGATGTTGGTGATTCCGCAGAACTTGACTCGCACCCTGCCAGGGTACGTGAAGACGCCGCCGGCCCCCGGGAGAAGGAGGGGCCGACGGCGCTCAGGGGGAAATGATTCGCTTATTCGCTGCTCTTGGGCTGAGTCCCCAAGGTCACATCAGCCGTCTTCTCGTCGCCGTTGCGCACGATCGTCAGCTGCAGTTCGTCTCCGGGCTCGGATTCCTGGATGATTTCGATCAGCTCGTCCATTTCGGCGATCTTCTCGCCGTCGACCTCGGTGATGATGTCGCCGCCGAGCCGGACTTCGGCGCCTTCGACCGTGGCCGGGGTATCGCCCGCTTCCAGCCCCGCCTTGTCAGCCGGACCGTCTTTGACCACCGACTGGACGATCACCCCTTCCTTGACCGGGAGGTTGAGCGCCTTCGCCAGTTCCGGGGTCACGGTGCCGCCGGAGATGCCGATGTAGGCGTGGTCGACTTCCCCGGTCTCTTTGAGCTGCTCGAGCTCGGAGCGCAGGGTGTCGATCGGGATCGCGAAGCCGATGCCGACGTTGCCGTTGCCACCGCCGCCGGTGGCGATCTGGGCGTTGATCCCGATCACCTCGCCGGAGCCGTTGATCAGCGGCCCGCCGGAGTTGCCGGGATTGATCGCCGCATCGGTCTGGATCACGTGGGAGATTGAGAAGCCGTTCGGCGCCTGGATGTTGCGCTGCAGGGCCGAGACGATGCCGCTGGTGACGGTGCGGTCGAGCCCGAAGGGGTTGCCGATCGCGACCACCGGGTCGCCGACTTCCATCTCGCCCGAACGGCCGAGCGCCAGCGGGTGGAATTCACTCTCCGGCGCATCGACCTTGAGCAGGGCGATGTCGGTGCCGGGGTCGGTGCCGACCACCTCGGCCTCGTAGCTGCGCTCGGAGTCGCCGAGCTTGACCGTCACCTCGGTGGCGCCTTCGATCACGTGGTTGTTGGTGATCACGTGGCCTTCCCGGTCGATCACGAAGCCGGAGCCGCTGGCGCTGCCGCCGCCTTCCGGTTCGGGTTCGCCGAAGGGGTTGAAGCCTTCTGAGGATCCCTGCGGTTCAATCTGGGATTCGATGAAGGCGACGCCGTCGCCAGCCTCCTTGTAGATCGCGTTGACGGTGTTGCCGCCACCGTCGCTGGTGTTTTCGGTCGGGGTGTCGACCGAGGAGCTCAGCGGAGCTTCGATCGTGGTCGTGGTGCCGCCGTCGGACTCGACCCAGCCGGCGGCGATGGCGATCCAGCCGAAGACGGCCACGACCAGCCCGCCGAGGAGCGCGGCGGCGAAGGGGTTGCGGAAGTTCTGCTTGAGCTTGGTCATGGAGACATAGTCCCCTAAGGGGTGACCGGTTCCTAAGCACTCGTGAAATTTTTTCTAAATTTGTGAGGCCGCAGCGGTTTGAACCGGTCAGCTCGCGCACCTTCGCCTCGGGGTCGGGAGCCGCCATCAGGGCGCCGCCGATCAGGACCGCGTCGACCCCGACCCGCTCCAGCTCCTCCAGCTCCCCGCGGCCGGAGATGCCGCTCTCGGCGACCACGGTCTTGCCGGCGGGAATGTCCGGCATCAGATCGAAGGTGGTGCCGATGTCGACGCTCATGTCGTCGAGGTTGCGGTTGTTGATCCCGACCACCTCGGCGCCCGCCTCCAGCGCCCGCTCCAGCTCCTCGGCGTCGTGGACCTCGACCAGAACGTCGAGGTCGATCGAGCGCGCCTCCTCATACAGGGCACGGAGGGCGTCGTCGCCGAGCGCGGCGACGATCAGCAGCACCGCGTCGGCGCCGTTCACCGCCGCCTCGTAGAGCTGGTAGGGGTCGACGATGAAGTCCTTGCGGATGATCGGCATCCCGCAGGCGGCGCGGGCGGCGCGCAGGTCAACAAGCGAGCCGCCGAAGTGCCGCTCGTCAGTCAAGACGGAGAGAGCCGCCGCGCCGCCGCGCTCGTAAGCCGCGACCTGCGTCGCCACGTCGATCTCTTCGGGGGCGATCCGGCCGGCGCTCGGCGAGCGGCGCTTGAACTCGGCGATCAGCGAGAGGCCCGGGCGCACCAGCGCCTCGTTGAAGGGGCGGTCCTCGACCCGGGCGGAGAGGCGCGATTCGAGGTCGGCCTGCGAGAGGTCGTGGCGACGCGCCTCCACTCCCTCCCGGGCCGCGGCGATGAGCTGATCCATCATTCCCACTTGAGGCTCCAGAGCCTAGACGGCGGGAGCGGCCGTTGCCGCGATCAGGCGCTCGAGCACGGAGGCTGCCGCGCCGGAGTCGATCGACTCGGCCGCCTTGGCGACGCCCTGCTCGAGGTCCGGGGCGAAGCCGCCGACGTAGAGCGCCGCGGCGGCGTTGAGGACGACGAGGTCGCGTTGCGGGCCCGGCTCGCCGGCGAGGACCTGTCGCGTCACCGCCGCGTTCTCCTCGGGGGTCCCCCCGGCGACGCTGTCGAGGTCCGCCGGCGCCAGGCCGAACTGCCCGGGCTCGACGAACCACTCCGAGGTGCGGCCGTCGGCGACCTCGATCACGCGGGTGCGGGACGAGAGCGAGAGCTCGTCGAGCCCGTCTTCGGCGGAGACGACGAGGGCCCGCTCGCTGCCGAGGCCGATCAGCGCCTCGGCGATCGTCTCCTGGTAGCGGCGGTCGGCGACCCCGAGCAGCTGGCGCCTGGCGCCCGCCGGGTTCGTCAGCGGCCCGAGGAAGTTGAAGATCGTCCGCACCCCCAGCGCCTTGCGGGCCGGGACGACGTGCGCCATCGCAGCGTGGTGTCTGGGCGCGAACATGAAGCCGAAGCCGACCTCGTCGATGCAGCGCCCGACCTGCTCGGGCTCGATCTCGAGGTTGACCCCGAGCGCCTCGAGCAGGTCGGCCGAGCCGGACTTGCTCGTGTTCGAACGGTTGCCGTGCTTGGCGATCGCGCAGCCGGCCCCGGCGGCGACCAAAGCGCCGGTGGTCGAGACGTTGAAGGTAGAAGGCCCGCCGCCGGTGCCGCAGGTGTCGACGAGGTCCTCGCGGCTGGTCGAGACCGGCGCCGCCAGGCCCCGCATCGTCCGCGCCAGGCCGACCAGCTCGGGCACGGTCTCACCCTTCGCCCGCAGGGCAATGAGGAACGCCCCCGTCTGGACCGGCTCGGCCCGCCCCTCCATGATCTCGCTCAGGACCGCAGCGGCGTGGTCGGCGGTGAGGTGATCGCCAGCGCAGACAGCGTCGATCGCGCGGCTGACTACGTCATTCGGCATCGGTCAAACCTTCCGATGGAACTTTGTCCCCGGTATGCGGGGACAACTGCGTCCGGTCGCCGATGAAGTTGGCCAGCAGGTGCTTGCCTTGCGGGGTGAGAACTGACTCGGGGTGGAACTGGACCCCCTCGACCGGCAGCTCGCGATGGCGGGCGCCCATCACCACCTCGCCGAGGCTCGAAGTCAGTTCCAGGGCGGCGGGAAGGTTGGGAGCCGCGATGAGCGAGTGGTAGCGGCCGGCGACCAGCGGGCTCGGCAGGCCGGCGTAGATCGTCTTGCCGTCGTGCTCGACCTCGCCCTCCTTGCCGTGGATCGGCTCCCCCTGGACGACTTCGCCGCCGAAGACCTCGACCATCGCCTGGTGGCCGAGGCAGACCCCCAGCACCGGCGTCCCCGCTTCGCCGAAGGCCTTGATCGCCTCGCCGGAGATGCCGGCCTCGGCCGGGGTGCAGGGGCCGGGCGAGACGACGAGCCGGTCGGGTCCGCGTTCGAGCAGCTCCGCGACCGTCGCTTTGTCGTTGCGCACCACTTCCACCTCGGCCCCGAGCTCGCCCAGGTACTGGACGAGGTTGTAGGTGAACGAGTCGTAGTTGTCGATCACCAGCACTCGCATCCCGCTCACGCCCAGTCTGGTTGTTCGCAGGCGACCTCGACGGCGCGGAAGACCGCCCTCGCCTTGTTGACCGACTCGGTGTACTCGTAAGCGGGCACGGCGTCGGCCACGGTGCCGCCACCGGCCTGCACGTGCAGCTGCCCGTCCTTGACGACGACCGTGCGAATGTGGATCGCGGTGTCGAGGTCGCCCTCCCAGGAGAGGTAGCCGATCGCGCCGCCGTAGCCCCCGCGCTTGACCTTCTCGAGCTCGTCGATGATCTGCATCGCCCTCACCTTCGGCGCGCCGGAGAGGGTGCCGGCCGGCAGCGCCGAGCGCAACACGTCGAGGGCGCTGACGCCGTCTTTCAACCTGCCCGAGACCTGACTGACGATGTGGAGCACGTGGGAGTAGGTCTCGACCACCATCAGCTCGTCGACCTTGACGCTGCCGTACTCGCAGACGCGGCCGAGGTCGTTGCGGCCGAGATCGACCAGCATCACGTGCTCGGCCCGCTCCTTCGGGTCATTGACCAGCCGCTCGGCCTGCTGGCGGTCCTCGTCCTCGCTGGCGCCGCGCGGCTTGGTGCCGGCGATCGGCCTCGTCTCGACCCGGTCGCCCATCACCTTGACCAGCGGCTCCGGTGAGGCGCCGGCGATCTGGAAGTCGCCGAACTCGAGGAAGTACATGTACGGGGACGGGTTGACCGCCCGCAGCCCGCGGTAGACCGAGAAGGCTTCGACCGGAGCCGGAGCCGAGAAGCGCTGTGAGGGGACGACCTGGAAGGCGTCGCCGGCGTGGACGTAGGAGACGATCCGCTCGACCACGCCTTCGAACTCCTCGCGGCTCATGTTCGACTCGAACTGCGGCGCCTCGACCAGCGAGGGCTGGGCGGGAACCGGCACCGCGCCGCGCAGGCGCTCGCGCATCTCGGCGATCGTCGCCGCCGCCTTCTCGTAGGCCTCGTCAACGCCGCCGTCCTCCTCGACGAAGGCGCAGGCGAGGATCGTCAGCTCGTGGCGCAGGTGGTCGAAGACCAGCATCGCGTCGGTCACCATCAGCGCCATATCGGGCAGGCCGAGCGGGTCGGGGTTCGGCTCGCCCAAGGGCTCCACCGTCCGCACCAGGTCGTAGCCGAAGAAGCCGACGGCGCCGCCGGTGAACGGAGGCAGGCCCTCGACCGGCGCCGGTCGGTACTCCCCCAGCCGTGCGGCCACCGCCGCGTAGGGATCAGTCGCCGGCTGGGCGCTGCTCGGCTCCTCGCCGGCGGCAGCCCCCGCCCCGCTCCACTCCGAGAGGACCCCGTCGCTCCAGCGCAGCAGCGCCCGCGGGCGCAGGCCAACGAACGAGTAGCGCCCGACCTGTCCCTGCTCGGCCGACTCGAGCAGGAAGCACGGCGCCCCCTCCGGCTCGCCGGCGCGCAGCTTGAGGAAGGCCGAGACCGGCGTCTCGCAGTCGTCGACCAGCCGCGCCCGCACCGGGACCACGTTGCCCTCGCGGGCCAGCTCCCGCGCCCGCTCCAAGCTCGGCTCCAGTTTCAACTCGAAGTCAGCCGCTACGTGCATTCAGCACTTCCATCACCTTCGCCTGCGAGATCCCCCGCGAGGCCAGCAGCACGCTGAGGTGGTAGAGCACGTCGGCGGCCTCTTCGGTCACCCGCTCGTCGCTCTCTTCGCGGGCGGCCCGAACGACCTCCTCGGCCTCCTCCTCGACCTTCTCGCCGATCAGCGCCCGGTCGTCCAGCAGCTTCACGGTGTAGCTGCCGTCGGGCCGCTGTAGGGCGCGGTGGCGGATCGTCCGCTCCAGTGCAGGCAGCGCTTCGTGCGTGACCGGGTGCGGCTCGCCCTCCGCGGGCGGCGCGTCCTTGCGCGGCGAGGCCGAGCCGAGCACCTCGCGGTAGAAGCAGCTGCGCTGGCCGGTGTGGCAGGCGGGGCCGGCGGGGTCGACCAGCGCCACCAGAGCGTCGCCGTCGCAGTCGTAGCGGAGCTGGCGCAGGTGCATGAAGGCACCGGAGGTTTCGCCTTTCTTCCAGAGCTCGTCGCGCGAGCGGCTGTGGAAGTGGAGGTCGCCGGTCTCCAGCGTCATTTCCAGCGACTGGCCGCTCATGTAGGCCAGCATCAGCACCTCGCCGGAGGCGAAATCCTGGACGACGCACGGGACCAGACCCTGCTGGTCGAATTCGATTTCGGGGAACATCGGAGCAATCGTAGTCGCAGGGTCCCTACTCGATGCCGAGGCGGTCGAGCAGATCCTCGTCGCGGCGCCAGTGCTTGCGCACGCGGACGGTCAGGTCGAGGTGGACTTTGGCGTCCAGCTCGCGCTCCAGCGAGCGGCGGGCGGCGACCCCGATCTCACCGATCTTGGTTCCGCCCTTGCCGATCAGGATCCCCTTCTGGGACTCGGTCTCGGCCCAGATCTCGGCCTTGACGGTGACGAGGCCGTCTTCGCGCGGCTCGAGCTCCAGGACGGACACCTCGACCGAGTGCGGGACCTCCTGCCGGGTCCGGTTCAGCACCTGCTCACGAATCAGCTCGGCGAGCAGAAGCTCGCTCGACTGGTCGCTCTGGTCCTCCGGCGGATACATGTAGGGCCCCTCGGGGATCAGCTCGCCAAGGCGTTCCAGGAGCGGCGGCAGCCCCTCGCCGGTCTTGGCGCTGATCGGGAAGACCTCGTCGACCGCTTTCAGCTCCGCCGCCGCGGCCAGCACCGGCACCAGCTCGTTGGGGCCGAGTCGGTCGGCCTTGTTGACGACGCAGATCACCGGCAGCTCGGCGCCGGCGTCGAGCAGGGCCCTGACGATGAAGCGGTCGCCCGGCCCCACCCCCTCCTCGCCGTTGACGACGAAGAGGACGACGTCGGAGTCGGCGAGTTCGCGCTCGACCCGTCCCTGCATCCGCTCGGTGAGGACGTCGCGCGGGCGCTGCACCCCGGGCAGGTCGACGAGGATGAGCTGGCGCCCGGCCTCGAGGTCGGTGGCGACGCCGCGGATCGCCCGCCGGGTCGTCTGCGGGCGGGGAGAGACGATCACCACGTGAGAGCCGACGATCGCGTTGACCAGCGTCGACTTACCGACGTTGGGGCGGCCGGCGAGGCCGACGAAGCCCGAGCGCGTCATCGCAGGCCCGCCAGTACCTTCGCCTGCAGCGCCAGCATCTCCCCCGCGTCAACCTCGTGGTCGTAGCCGCAGAGGTGGAGGACGCCGTGGACGGCGGCCTCGGTCACGTCGGAGCAGTGCTCGGGGCAGATCGCGACGTCGCCAAGCTCGCGCGGCCCGGTGACCGCCTCGAGTTCGTCGATCGGGAAGGCGAGGACGTCGGTCGGGGCGTCCTTGCCGCGGTGCTCGCGGTTCAACTCCTGGATCCGCTCGGCGCCGACGATCTCGACCGCGAGATGGCCCTCGTCGACCCCGACCGCAGCCAAGGCGGCAGCGATGGCGCTGCGCAGGTCGGCGGGAACGTCGGAGAGATCGGCGCTCACGAACGCGGCGTCGGCCCGTGTTCGGCGCGCGCCCCTTGCTCGCGGGAACCGTGCTCGTCGTAGGCGGCGACGATCCGCTGGACCAGCTTGTGGCGGACGACGTCCTCGCCGCCGAAGCGGACGAAGGAGATGTCCTGGACGCCGCTGAGGATGTCGCTGACGGCGATCAGACCGGAGCGCTGGTCGGTCGGCAGGTCGATCTGGGTGATGTCGCCGGTCACCACCATCCGTGAGTTGAAGCCGAGCCGGGTGAGGAACATCTTCATCTGCTCAGGGCTGGTGTTCTGGGCCTCGTCGAGGATCACGAAGGAGTCGTTGAGGGTGCGGCCGCGCATGAAGGCGAGCGGCGCCACCTCGATCACGTTGCGCTCGAAGTAGCCGTTCACCCGGTCGGGATCGAGCATGTCGAAGAGGGCGTCGAAGAGCGGGCGCAGGTAGGGATCGACCTTGGCCTGGATGTCGCCGGGCAGGAAGCCGAGCCGCTCCCCCGCCTCGACCGCGGGCCGGGTGAGGATGATCCGCTGCACCTTGCGTTCGGTCAGCGCCGCGGCGGCCATCGCCACCGCGAGGAAGGTCTTGCCGGTGCCGGCGGGGCCGATCCCGAAGGTGATCGTGTGGCGGCGGATCGAATCGACGTAGCGCTTCTGGTTCAGCGTTTTCGGCGCGACTTTGGTGTTGCGGTGGCGCCAGACGACGTCGTCGAGGATCTCGGCCGGGCTCTCTTCCGCGTCGAGCGCGCCGGTGACCGCTTCGATCGTCCCCGGGGCGACGTCGTGCCCCTGCTCGATCAGCTCGACCATCTCGTCGACGACCACCGCGGCGGCGGCGACGTCGTCGGCCTCGCCCTCGAGCGTGAGGACGTTGCCGCGCAGGTGCAGGTCGGCCTCGAGTTTCCCGCGCAGGGCGCGGAGCACGGTGTCCTCGGAGCCGGCCAGCTCGGCGGCGACGGTGTTGTCGAGGGTCAGCTGCCGGCGGGCCAAGATTCAGGCACCCAGCTTCTGCCGCACGGCGGCGCTCACCCGCTTGCCGTCGGCGCGCCCGCCCACCCTCGGCATCAGCGCCGACATCACTTCCCCCATCTGGCGCTGCTCGCTGGCCCCGGTCTCGGCGATCGCCGCCTCGACCAGCTCCCCCAGCTCCTCGTCGGAGAGCTGCTGCGGCAGGTAGCCCTCGATCAGCTCGGCCTCGAAGCGCTCGGAGGCGGCCTGGTCGGCGCGGCCGGCGCCCTCGTAGGCCTCCGCCGCCTCGACCCGCTTCTTGCGCTCGCGCTGCAGCACCGCGACCTCGTCGCCGTCGCCCAGCTTCGCGTCCTTCTGCAGCACGTCGACGATCATCCGCAACGCCCCCGCCCGCTCGCGGTCGCGCGCTTTCATCGCTGTCTTCACATCGTCCTGGACCTGTTCGAGAACCGACATCGCCCTAAGGGTAGACGGCGGCGTCGGGCGTGACGGCGAGGCCCTTGGAGACGAGATCTGCGATGTCGGTGCTGACAAGGGTCCAGCCATTGCTGTTGGCGGCGGCGACGTAGGCGGCGTCATAGGCGGTGAGGTCGCGCTCGCCGGCGATCGAGGAGGCGAGGCCGGTCAGGGCAGCGTCGCCCCTGACAAGTGCCTGCCCGCGGCAGCGCTTGAAAAGGAAATCCGCGAGATAGCGCGCCTCATCGGGTTCCCGATTGCGTGCCCCGATGACATTCGCGATCTCGTAGAGCGTGAGATCAAGTGCCGCCACCGGCTGCTCGAAATCGAAGACGAGCGAAGATGCGGATCGATGAAACTGCTCATCGGGATCGCTCGCAGCGATCCACACGCCCGCGTCGAGGAGCAGGGTATTCAACGGGAATCTCGGTCTTCCCGAATCAATTGCGTGGCGTTACCGCCACGGGGTCTGGTGGCGAGTTCGAGCAGCCGCCTCATCTCCGCCCGCTCCGTGTCCTCGAGCCATTCGAGCTCGCGTTCCGCCAAGCCTTGAAGCAACCCGCTACGGGTCGTGCCTCTTTCCTTCGCCAATTCGTCGACCCGCCTCAAAAGAGCGTCGGGGAAGGAAATCATCACCTTCGCCATAGCTTGAGGATATACGGTATTGCCAGTTGTCACGGCCACAGACATGGCGCCAGCATGGTCGGTGACAGCGCACGTATGGCGCGCAGAATGTGCCAATTCGGCGCCAGCTCTCGGGCAGAACTCAGATATCGACCCGCTCGACCTCGCCGAGCGGCATCTGCAGGAAGCGCGTGCCCACCGCCTGAAAGGCCTCGACGTCCCCGGTGCAGAGGAAGTCGTAGGCCCCCTCGCCGTCGGACTCGCGGGCCAGGCCGGCGCCGGTCAGCGTCCGCTGGACCGCCGCGGCAACGGCGTGGCCGCCGCTGACGAGGCGGACGTCGCGGCCGAGGACGCGCTGCAGCATCGGCGCCACCAGTGGGTAATGCGTGCAGCCGAGAATCAGGGTGTCGACGTCGGCCTCCTTGAGGGGAGCGCAGTAGGAGCGCGCCATCGCCATCGTGTCCTCGTCGAAGAGGGCTCCGTCCTGGATGAAGGAGGCGAGGTCGGGGGCGGCGACCTCGATCACGTCGAGCCCCCTCCCCTGGGCCTCCAGAGCGCGACGGTAGGCACCGCTTTCGACCGTGTTGGGAGTCGCCAGCACGCCGACCCGCTCGTTCGCCGTGATCGCCGAGGCGATCTCCGCCTGCGGCTCGACCACCGGCACCACCTCCACCCCCCGCCGCGCGGCGACTTCCCGTGCCACGTCGGTGCCGACCGAGGTGGCCGTGTTGCAGGCGATCACCAGCAGCTTGGCGCCGCGGTCGAGCAGCAGCTCGGCGATCCGGGCGATCCGCTCCCGCAACTGCTGCGGGTCCTTGTCCCCGTAGGGGAACATCGCCGTGTCGCCGAGGTAGAGGAAGTCCTCCTGGGGCAGCGAGACGAGGCACTCGTGGAGGACGGTCAGCCCGCCCACCCCGGAGTCGAACATCCCTACCGGCTGCGTCGAATCCAGCTGTGGAGCCGCGCCGGGCAGGGCGTCAGGGCTTGACGGTCATGAAGAAGATCGCCACGACCACGATCAGGCCGGCGATCGGGCCGACGGTCCCGAGCCGGCGCGAGACCTCCTCGAACTCCGCGCTCAGCGTGTCCCCGGCTTTCAGATCGCGCTCGGCCAGCGCTTTCGCCTTCGCCGTCTGCGGCCGGAAGAACCCGTGCTGAAGTCCGAAGAGGGCGATAACGGCGATGAACCCGACCGTGATGAAGAGTTCGCTGCTCTCCCAGTTGCCCTCGGACATCACGTAGATCCCGGCCAGCAGCACGACGACCAGCCCCGGCGAGACCAGGAAGCGGTCGATCTTCTGGATCCCCGCGAGCAGAGCGGGAGTTGCACGCGGATAGTTCGGCAGCACCGAGAAGAGGATCCCGTAGCCGAAGGTGGGCCCAAAGGCCAGGACCACGGCGAGGATGTGGATGAAGAGCCCGACGCTGTAGCCGGTGATGTCTGCCAGCACCATCGCGGGGAACCCTATCTCTCAAGACCGACGGAGCAGGAGGGCGGCCCAGTCGCCGTCCTGGCGCCGCTCCGCCTCGCCCAAACCGACGGCGCCGAAGGCGGCCGCGGTCTCATCCAGCTCGTGCGGCAGCAGGCCCGAGCAGACCAGCGTCTGCGGGGTCTCGGAGATCTGCGCGGCGACCGCCTTGAGGATCGGCGAGGTCATGTTGGCGACGACGGTCGGCGCCAGATCCGGCAGGCGTTCGCGCAGGTTCATCCGCTCCAATTGGAGCTCGACGTCGTTGGCGGCGGCGTTGGCGGCCGCCGCCTCGATCGCGGCGGGCTCGTGGTCGTAGCCCCGGATCGGGGTCCAGCCGAGCTTGGCCGCGGCGATCGCGAGGACGCCGGAGCCGGAGCCGAGGTCGACCAATTCGCCACCTCCCTTGCCGTCACCCTCCAGCTCGCAGAGGAACTCGAGGCAGAGGCGGGTGGTCGGATGGGCACCGGTGCCGAAGGCCTGGCCCGGGTCGACGACAAGGTCGATCGTCCCCTCGCGCGACGGCTCCCAGGACGGGCGCAGCCAGAGGCGGTCGGCGACCAGCAGCGGCTTGTGAAAGTCGCGCCAGCGGTCGGCCCAGTCGTCGGGGATCTCGGTCGCGCTGACCTCGACCCGGCCGCCGCCGATCGCCGCGTCGAGATCTCCCAGCTCCGGCAGCTCCCCCTCGCCGCCGTAGATCGCGTACTCGACGTAGCCGGGACCGCGCTCCTCCTCGACCCCGTTCGGCGCCAGCACCGTCAACTCGGCCAGGACCAGCTCGGCCTGCTCGGGAGCGCAGCGGACCGCGAGCCGGATCACCCGAAGGCTCGGCGAACCCGGGAGAAGAAGCCGTCGCCCTGTGAGGAGGCGAGGTTGTCGTCCTCGAGGCTCTCGTCGAGCCGCTCGGCCAGGTCGCGCTGCTCCTCGCTGAGGTTGGTGGGGACGAAGACGTTGAGGACGATGCGATGGTTGCCGCGGCGGCTGCTGCTCAGCCGCGGCAGGCCGGTGCCCTTGAGGACCTTTTCGGTCCCCGGCTGGGTCCCCGGCGCCACCTCGACCTCCTCTTCGCCCTCCAACGTCGGCACCGTCACGGTCGTCCCCAGCATCGCCTCCGTGGCCGGGATCGAGACGATGCTGATCAGGTCGCTGCCGTCGCGTTCGAAGCGCTCGTCCTCGGCCACCCGGACCTCGACGTAGAGGTCTCCCGGCGGCGCCCCGGAGCCGCCGGCGTGGCCGGCGCCGGAGATCCGCATCCGCTGGCCGTCTTCGATCCCCGCCGGGACTTCGATCGCGCTGGTCCGACTCTGGCGGGTGCGGCCGCTGCCGCCGCAGGTGTCGCAGGGCGTCTGCGGGATCTTGCCGGCGCCGCCGCAGACGTCGCAGGCGGCGCTGCGGACCATCTGCCCGAACGGCGTCCGCGTCACCTGGCGCAGCTCGCCGGCGCCACCGCAGCGCTCGCAGGTGGTGATCGGCGTCCCCGGCTCGGCGCCGTTGCCGTGGCAGTGCTCGCAGGGGGCGACGAGGTCGTAGGTGACCTCGCGCTTGGCGCCGCTGGCGACCTCCGCCAGCTCGATCTCGACTTCGACCCCGATGTCCCCCCCGGGCGCCGCCTGCCGCCCGCCGAAGCCGAACCCGCCGCCGCCGAAGAAGGCCTGGAAGATGTCGTCGATCGAGCCGAAGCCGGCCCCGGGGTCGAAGCCGCCCGACCGCAGCCCCTCCTTGCCGTAGGCGTCGTAGGTGCGCCGGCGCTCGGCGTCGGAGAGGACCTCGTAGGCCTCGGCCGCCTCTTTGAAGCGCTCCTCGGCGTCGGGCTTCTGGTTGACGTCGGGATGCAGCTCCCGCGCCAGGCGCCGGAAAGCTTTCTTGATCTCGGTCTCGTTGGCGTCCCGGGCGACCCCGAGAACCTCGTAGTAGTCCCTGGCCATGTCTCAGTCCGAGTAGACGGTCTCGAAGTAGCGGGAGAGCTCGCGGGCGGCGAGGCGGACGGAGGCGATCGCCGTCGCATAGTCCATTCGCAGCGGGCCGACCACCCCGACCGCGCCGAGGTTGCGGTGGCCGAGGCCGTAGTTGGCGCCGATGACGCTGACCGAGCGCAGCTCCGGCTGCGGGTTCTCGCCGCCGATCCAGAAGAAGACCGAGCGCTCGTCGAGTGAGGAGCGCAGCATCTGCAGGACGTCGGCGCGACGCTCCAGCGCCGTCATCAGCTCATCGGCGCGGGGCAGATCCGGCAGGTGGGCGTTGGAGAGCAGGCGCGAGGCGCCCTCGACGTAGAGCTCGCTGCCGTCTTCGGCGATGAAGTCGGTGAAGGTGCTGCCGAGGGTGGCGATGAAGTCGGCCTCGACGCCGCTCAGCCCGGGATCGGTGAGGCGGGTGGCGATCATCCGCGCTCCCACCCCGAGGCCCGACAGCGACTCGTTGAGGTAGCTGGAGGCCCACTCGACCAGGCCCCTGTCGACCGGCCGGTCGAATTCGAAGACGCGGCGGGTGACGTCGCCGGTGGAGGCGATCGCGATCACCACCACCTTGTTCGGCTGCAGGCGCAGCACCTCGACCCGGTGGATCGTCGCCGCCAGGCTCGGCTGCGGCGCCGTCGCCATCGCCACCAGGTCGGTGACCTGGGCGAGGGCGGCGGTCGTCTCCCGCATCGCCACGTCAACCTCGCGGCGCAGGCGGGAGAGCTCCAGCTCGACGCTCGGCTCGGCCGGCACCTCGCCCGTTTCGAGCATCGAACCGACGTAGAGGCGGTAGCCGGCGTCGGTGGGGACGCGGCCGGCGGAGGTGTGGGGATGGGTGAGGTACCCGGCCGCCTCCAGCGCCGCCAGCTCCGCGCGCACGGTCGACGGCCCCCACTCGACATCAGGGCACTCGGCCACTTCCTTCGAGGGCACGGGCCGCCTCGAGTTCAGATGGGCCTCGACCACGAGGCGAAGAATCAGCTCCTGCCGCTCACTCAGCATGCTCCGAAGTCTAGGAGAGCGCCGGGAGGCCCCTCCCAAACACTCAAGCGAGGCTCCCGCCGAGCGTTTGGGAGGGGCCTCCCGGCGCTCCTACAGCTCGAGCTCCGCTTCTGCGTTCTTGATCAGCGTCGTCTCGCCCTGGGTGGCGACGGTGTCGACCACGACGCGGTCGCCGTCGGCGGATTTGACGGTGCCGGTGACGACGATCTCCTGCTCGGGGACGCCCATGCCGCGCATCTGCACCGAGAGACGCTTCAGCGCCCGCGGGTTGCCGTCGGCCAGCGCCGCGTTGGCTTTCGCCACCAGGCCCATCGAGTAGAGGCCGTGGAGGATGTTGCGCGGAAGCCCGACCATTTTCGCGAACTCGTCGTCGATGTGGATCGGGTTGAAATCGCCCGAGGCACCGGCGTAGCGGTGCGGCAGGTACTTGTCGGGGGTGACCCGCAGCTCCGGGATGCCGTCCCCCACGTTCAGATCAGCCATCTCAAACCCCCCTCACGATCAGCGTCCAGGTACCGCGCGCGACCTGCGCGCCGTCCTGATTGACGGAGTTGGTCTCGAACACGTAGAAGCCCTTGCCGTCCTTCTCCTCGATCGAGAGACATTTGGCCGTAGTCGTGATCTCGTCGCCGGAGCAGGCGGGCTCGTCCCACTCGAACTCCTGGCCGCCGTGGACCATCGCCGCGAAGTTCAGCTCCACCTCGGGGTCGAGGATCGCCGGGGCGACCGCGGCGCTGCTGTAGACGACCGCGAACATCGGCGGCGCCACCACGTCCCGGAAGCCGGCCCTGTGGGCCTCGCCGACGTCGAAGTGCACGGGGTTGTCGATCCCCAGCGCGCTCGCGTACTCCTTGATCTTCTCCCGTCCCACCTGGTAGGTGGTGCCGGGCCATTCCTTGCCTACTGCATCGGTCTTGAGTGCCATGGGCGGGACTCTACAACTGGCCGTGCGGCCAGCGCGCTACTCGTCGATCTCGAGGACGGCGAGGAACGCCTCCTGCGGCACTTCCACGCGCCCGACCGCCTTCATCCGTTTCTTCCCCGCTTTCTGCTTCTTCAGCAGCTTGTTCTTGCGGGTGACGTCGCCGCCGTAGAGCTTCGCGGTGACGTCCTTGCGCAGGGCCTTGACGGTCTCGCGGGCGAGGATGTTCGATCCCACCGCGGCCTGGACCGGGACGTCGAAAAGCTGGCGGGGGATCGTCTTGCGCAGGCGGCCGACCAGGCGCTTGCCCTGGTCGTAGGCGAAGTCGCGGAAGACGATGATCGAGAGCGCGTCGACCTTCTCGCCGGCGAGGAGGATGTCGACTTTGACCAGGTCGGAGGCCTGGTTGCCGATCGGCTCGTAGTCGAGCGAGGCGTAGCCGCGGGTGGAGCTCTTGAGCAGATCGAAGAAGTCGAGGACGATTTCCGCCAGCGGCAGGTCGTAACGGATCTGCACCCGCTGCGGGCTGAGGTAGTGCATGTCGACGTGGGTGCCGCGGCGCACCTGGCAGAGCTCCATCACCGCCCCCACCTGCTCTTTCGGGCAGATGATCGTGGCGCGGATGTAGGGCTCTTCGATCGTCTCGATCACGCCGGGATCGGGCAGCTCGGTCGGGCTGTGGACCTCCTTCCGCTCACCGTTCGTCAGATTCACGAGGTAGCGCACGTTCGGCGTCGTCGCCAGCAGGTCGAGGTCGTACTCGCGCTCGAGCCGCTCGCGGACGATCTCCATGTGGAGGAGGCCGAGGAAGCCGCAGCGGAAGCCGAAGCCGAGCGCGTCGGAGGTCTCCGGCTCCCAGGAGAGGGCGGCGTCGTTCAGCGAGAGCTTCTCGAGCGCGTCGCGGAGGTCTTCGTAGCGGTCGGTGTCGATCGGAAAGAGGCCGCAGAAGACCATCGGCCGCACCTCGCGGTAGCCCTCGAGCGCCTCCGAGGCGGGATTCGCCTGCGAGGTCAGGGTGTCGCCGACGCGCAGCTTGGTCACGTCCTTGATCCCGGTGATCAGATAGCCGACGTCGCCCGCGTCCATGCCCTCGACGCCGATCATCGTCGGGCGGAAGAAGCCGATGTCGTCGATGTCGGCTTCGGTCCCGTTCTGCATCGCCAGGATCTGCCCGTGCTTGCGGAAGGAGCCGTCGACCATCCGCACGTAGGCGATCACGCCGCGGTACTGGTCGAACTCGGAGTCGAAGATCAGCGCGCGGGTCGGCGCCTCGGGCTTGCCGCGGGGCGGCGGGATCCGCGCGACGATCGCCTCCAGCACCTCGAGCACCCCTTCCCCGGTCTTGGCGGAGATCGGCAGCGCTTCCTCGGGGTCGCCGCCGAGCAGGTCGGCGATCTCCCCGGCGACCCGCTCGGGCTCGGCACCGGGCAGGTCGACCTTGTTGATCACCGGGATCAGCTCGAGGCCGTTCTCGATCGCCAGGTAGGTGTTGGCGACGGTCTGCGCCTCGACACCCTGGGCGGCATCGACGACCAGCAGCGCGCCCTCGCAGGCGGCGAGGCTGCGCGAGACCTCGTAGGAGAAGTCGACGTGGCCGGGCGTGTCGATCAGGTGCAGGTGGTAGGTCTCGCCGTTTTTGGCGGTGTACTCGACCCGCACCGCCTGGGCCTTGATCGTGATCCCGCGCTCGCGCTCGAGGTCCATCGAGTCGAGCAGCTGCGCCTGCATTTTCTTCGGGTCGACGGCGCCGGTGAGCTCGAGGATGCGGTCGGCCAGGGTCGACTTGCCGTGGTCGATGTGGGCGATGATGCTGAAGTTTCGGATGTGGTCCATGGGGGCGTGGGGAGTATGAGGGACTAGGAGCTCCGGCGGGCGGGTCCTGTCACGGCAGGGGACCCACCGCCCCTTCCGGTAGCTAAAGCTTCCTCAGGGGCGGTCCCCCCTACCGTGCCACCCGCCCGAGGGGCGGATTACCTACACGCTGAGGGACGTAGCTGCGCAGGCAGCTCGAAGACGACCGTCGGGGGCTTTCGCAAGATGGCGTGGGCGCCGGCGTCTTCGGTCCACTTGGCTGAGGGTGGATATGGGGGCTTGTTGGGTTCGGTGCGGTCGCGGGTGGCTATGGCGTAGTCGTAGTTGCCCTCACCCAGGAGTTGGAGGTACTGCTGGCAGGTGGTGGGGGATTCGAAGCCGCCGTGGGGGCGCTCGGTGCCCAGGTACTCGACCTGGTTGGAGAGATCGGTGCCGAAGAGGGGGTACTGGCGGGTGCCGGTGGTGGCGATGCGGGAGTCGGAGACGTCGCGGGCCCAGGCGAAGGCGGCGTTGAGGCCCGGAGCGGTGAAGGTCGGGTCCTTGTAGCGGCCCTCCAGGTAGTGCCGCTGCACCGGATAGCCAAGGCCGACTGCAAGGAGCGCCACCACTCCCCCCAACAAAAAGGTCCGCCGGACCTTTTTGCCGCTATACGAAACAAAAGTCCGGCGGACCTTTGTGCGCGATGCATAAGCGGCGATGATCGGGGCCGTCGGCAGGAGGGCGAGACCGAGGACTAGCGCCGGGGCGAGGTAGCGGAGGCCGGACTCGAAGCCGCGGGGCATCCCGTCGGGGCCGGAGGCCGAGGTCGGGGCGACGAGCCAGGCCAGTGCCGTCGCTAGGCCGACGAGGCCGGCGACTTGGAGCAATGTCGCTTTTTGCTTCCGATCGGACGCATAAAGCGACACCGCCCGTGGAACGAGCGCGAGGATCAACCCAAGGAGGGCCGCCAGAAGCAGCAGCGGCCAGAGAAGCCAGAGGCCGTCGTGGAGCCCGGGGAGGAACCAGTTGGACCAGACGGCGCCGTCAGTCAGGTAGCCGAGGACGGAGTGGGCTTCGCGGCCGCCGAAAGCCTGCTCGGGCGCCGGCAGGTCGATCGGGCCGAGGTGCTGGACCCAAGGCAGCGGGCTGCCGCTGTGGAGAAGGTTGCGCAGGTACCAGTAGCCGCCTCCGGCCAGGGCGGCGAGAATCGCGGCGCCGAAGGCACGGCCGCGGAGCCCGCGGGGTGCGACCACCGCCAGCCCGACGATCAGCACTGCCGCCGGCAGCAGGAAGTTGAGCTTCGTCCCCGCCGCCAGCCCTGCGGCAAGGCCGGCGACGAGCGCGGTGCGAGTGTCGCGTTCACCGTTCAGGGCGATGGCGACAGCGGCGAGCAGGAAGAAGATCCCGACGATGTCGTTCCGCGCCTCTCCGGCCTGATCGGCCAGCGCCGGCACACTCAGCGCGATGGCACCGAGCGCCAAGGACCAGGGAGCAACTTTGTACGGCCGCCCGATGCACCAGCAGGCCACCAGGCAGCCGACGAGCCAGCCGAGGTTCAGCAGCGGCGACAGCCCGTCGCGACCGAACGCCAGCATCCCGACCGCGTGGAGGATTTCGGCATTGGCGGGGTAGAACCAGGCGAGGAACTGCGGGGCGATGAAGTGGAGGTCCCAGGTATTGCCGCTGTGGAAGAACCCTGCCGCGAACGGGCCGTGGTACCAAGTCGAATCGAAGCCGGTCATGCCCGTAGAGAGGCGCGTCTTCGCCTCGAAAGCGAAATGAATCACCGCAACGCCTGCGATCAGCAGTGCGATCAAGACCGGGACGAGGGCGCTCCGGCCCGCGGGTCCTGTCGCCGCAGGGGACCCACCGCCCCCTGCGGTAGCTAAAGCTTCCTCGGGGGCGGTACCCCCTACGGCGCCACCCGCGGGAAGAGCGCTTCTCACCCCAATCCCGAGGATGGCGACAAACAGCAGATAGGGGACGGAGGTGAACCAGCCGAAGCTCCCCAGCAACTGGGCCGCCCAGATCAGCAGCGCCAAGGCGATTACAGCCGACGCCAGGTGCGCAGGCGCTCCCTCAAATCGCGGCAGCAACCAGGCGCGGATGGCCGATCCACCCAGCCAGGCGAAGCCGCCCAGCAGGAGGATCTCGACGACTCCCAGCAGGTACCGCCCCGGACCGAGCATTGAGTCCTATCGACCTCGCCGCAGCAGCAGGCGGCTCATCTGCTCCAGCTCGGCGACTCGCAGCAGTTTCGCGATCGCCAGGTAAACGGCCAGTCCCGCTCCGAGCGCCACACCGAGAGAGACGATCTGCCCGAGCAGGCCTCTCCCGAGGACGTCATCGAGCACGTCCCAGACGATCCAGCCGATCGCGGCGAGGCCCGCGGCGGCGATGGTGATCCGGACGGAGGCGGAGATCAGCCGCCGCAGCTCGAGCCCGTCGAGGAGGCGCCGCAGGATCACTCCCTGGGCGACGACGCTGGCGGCGGTGGCGATTCCGGTCGAGGCGACGATCCCGCCGACGCCGAGGTGGTAGAGCGCCAGGGCCGCGCCGGCGGTGACGACGAGGTTGCCGACGGCGATCGCGGTCGGGACCCAGGGCCGCTGGAGGCTGAAGAAGGTCCGGGTAAGCAGCAGGAAGAGCCCGTTGGTCGGCAGCGAGAAGGCGAACCAGAAGAGGGCCGTCGAGACCACCTCGGTCTCCGCCGGATTGAATTCCCCACGCTGGTAGACGAGCCGGATCATCGGTTCGGAGAGGACGAGGATCGCCGCCGCCGCCGGCACCAGGACGAAGAGGATCTGACGCATCCCGTTCGCCATCGTCGCCCGCAGCTCGGGTATTTCCCCCGCGTTGGCGAAGCGCGCCAGGGTCGGGAAGAGGACGGTGGCGATCGCGACCGAGAAGATCCCCTGCGGCAGCTGGTAGATGCGGAAGGCTTTGTCGATCGCCGCCGGCGCCTGCTCGGAGACGAAGCTGCCGAAGAAGCTGTTGATCAGCAGGTTGAAGTTGATCAGGCCGAGGCTGATCGTCACCGGCAGCATCAGCACCAGCACCCGCCGCACCTTCGGGTTGCGCCAGTCGAAGCTGAAGCTGAACCGGTACGGAGTGTTACGCAGGTCCCAGGCCGGGATCAGCAGCTGGACCAGGGTGCCGACGAGGATCCCGATCGCGTAGGCGTAGATCCGGTCCTGCCCCTCGAACATCGGCTCCAGCACGACGAGCACGAGGATGATCGTCAGGTTCCAGAACAGCGGCGAGATCGCGAAGGCGCCGAAGCGGTCGTAGCTGTTGAGGATGCCGACGACGATGCCGCTCACCCCGAGCAGGACCAGAATCGGGAAGAGGACCTGGGAGAGACTGACCGTGAGGTCGATGATGCTCTGCTGGCTGAAGCCCGGGACGAAGAGGGGCATGATCACCGGCGCGAGGAGGACGAAGAGGGCGGTAATCGTCCCCAGCACCATCGTCACCAGCAGGAGCATCGTCGAGGCCAGCCGGAACGCCTCTTTGTAGTCCTTCTTGCCGAGCAGTTCGGTGAAGATCGGGACGAAGGCCGGCTGCAGCGCCGCGTCGGCGAACAGGGCGCGGATCAGGTTCGGGACCTGGAAGGCGACCGTGAAGGCCGACATCGGCCCGCTGACCCCGTAGTAGCCGGCGGCGACGACCTCGCGGGCGAGCCCGGCGACGCGAGAGGCGGCGGTCGCGATCGAGAAGAACGCGGTTGAGCGCGCCAGCCGACCCCCCTGGCCGCCGCGCGGAGGCTCGTCAGCGTTGATGGCCCGCTCGCGGGGATCGGGGGTGTCAGTTGCCCTGGGCGTCTCCAATCTGGTCTCAGTCGCTATAGTCGGCGGCCGCCCGGAGCCGGCAAGGCGCCTGCTCGGGAACTTGACATGGCCAACATAGCCTCACAGAAGAAGCGGATACTGCGCAGCGAGCGCGAGCGGACCGAGAATCGGCTGCTCACGAGCACCGTGAAGACGCACTTCCGCCGCCTCGAAAGCGCGGTCGAGTCCGGCGATGCCGAGACGATCGCCAACGAGCAGCGCGACCTCGTCTCGAAGATCGACAAGGCCGTGCAGAAGGGCGCCCTTCACAAGAACACCGGCGCCCGCAAGAAGTCCAAAGCCGCGCGTCTCGCCTCCAGCGCCGCTTCTTAATCAAGCCGCCCCGGCGGCCGCACGTCGTAACGCGATCGTCAGCGCCAACTCGTCGCCGTAGTCGGCGCCGCCGCGGCACCAGAGCTCGAGCTCGGCCAGCGCCTCGGTCGCCAGTCGCAGGCTGGCCAGGTCGGTGTCACCGAGGCGGCGCACCAGTTGCTTGGCGGCGTAGGGGTGCATCTTCAGCGAGGATTCCACCTGCTTGGGCGGAATCCCCTCCTCGAGCTGCGCCGCCGCCGCGCAGGCGCCCCGCAGGCGCGAGGCGAGGCCGTAGATCAGCCCGGTGACGTTCTCGCCCTGGCCGATCAGGCGCTCGCCGATCCGCAGCGCCGCCGCCGCGTCGCCTTCGATCAGGGCATCGGAGAGGGACCAGACCGCCGCCTCGGAGGTGTCGGCCACCATCTCTTCGAGGTCGGCCAAACCGACCTCGCCCGCCTCTCCCGCCCACAGCGCCAGGCGCTCGAGCTCGGTCCGCAGGCGAACCGGGTTGGCCCCCATCCGCTCGACCAGCATCCGCGCCGCCCCCGGCTCGAGGCGGAAGCCGAGCCGCTGCGCCTCGGCGACGAGCACCCGCGGCATCTCGCGCGCCTTCGGCGCCTCGAACTCGTGGACCTCCCCCGCCGCAGCCTTCACGGCTTTCACCAGCTTCGCCGGCGGCTTGTCACGGCAGATCAAGACCAGGGTGAGATCGGGAGGCAGCTCGCCGAGGGCGGCGATCACCGGCTCCAGCTGCCGCTCGCGCCAGCGCTCGACTCCGTCGGCGAGGAGGTAGCGGCGGGAGTCCATCAGGGACATCGCCGGGATCGCGGCAAGCAGCGCCTCGTGGTCGGGCATCCCCTTCCCCTCGCCCGGCTCGAACACCTCCAGCGCAGCCGACCCACCCTCGCGCTCGGCGCGGGCGCGCAGGCGGGCTCGGGTGGCGTCGATTTTCGCCCCGTCGCCGCCGGCGATCAGGTAGAGCGGGAGCATCTCGTCGGCCATGGGCCGAGTCTAGATTGCGGCGCGGCCCACCCGCAGCGTTGCTTACTCGCCGTGCCCGTGACCTTTGCCGCTGGAGGCTTCGATCCCCCGCGGGCTGGCATGGGCCGCCGCGGCGGCGGAGGGGGAGTTGCCCGGCCCGGCCGGGAGCGCCGGCGGCGCGGCTTCCGGCGGAGGCGAGACGACGGGAACCGGCGTCGGGACCGGAGCGGGCACCGGCGTCGGCGCCGACCCGGAGGAGTCAGGGGCAAGGCTTTGAGTCGGTGCCGGCTTCGAGCCTGGCGCCTCCGTCCGCCCACCGTTTACTCCAGTCCCGTCAGGAGTGGGATCGGGGGCAGGGGTCGGCGGCGGCGGCTCGATCGTTGCCGGCTCGGTGGCAGCGGGTGCGGACTGCGCAAATCCATCGCCGGACACCACGCGATTCGGGTTCGCCCGAGGAGCAGCGGCTCCACGCTCCCGGGCCGGATCGGCTCGGGGCGCTCTCGCCACCGCCACGGCCTCGGCGACGGCATTCGATTTGGCCGGATCGCTGGTCATCGGCGCCGCCGAGGGGAGCGGGACACCGAGCTGGGCAAAGGCCGCGACGAGGGCCAGACCGGCCGCAGCGGTGAGCCCGAGAAAGGCGAAGACGGTGCTGCGCATCCGTTCCGGCAGTCCCTGTCCGGCAAGGCTGGGCAGGCGGATCGAAGAGAAGTGCTTGAGGAGGAAGTGAGACCGCATCTCTTCCTGCATCGACAACCCGAGCGGCGCCCGTAGCGATTGGATCGGGTTGCTCGACTTTCGATTCGGTCATCTGTCCACGCTGATCGACCGCCGTCGCACCGCGATCCCGATCGTCCCGTCGCTGTCGGTCCGCAGGGTAGGGACGTGGTGCTCCGCCAGGCTGAGCAGGGTCTGCCGCGTGGGATGGCCATAGGAGTTTCCCTCACCGACGGAGATCACCGCCAGCTGCGGTTGGATCCGGTCGAGCAGGTCATCCAGCCCGGCGTCGTCGCTGCCGTGGTGGGCGACCTTGAGGACGTCGACGGGACCTGGATCGAGCGGGACCGCCTCGGCCTCGGCATCGGCCGCAAGGAGCATGCTGAAGTGCCGCCAGCGCGCCTCCATCACCAGCGCCAGCTGGTTCGGGTCCTGTCCCCGCGACGCCGCCCCGAGCAACTCGGCGGGCGGCCAGAGCACCTGCAGGCGCAGGCGGCCGAACCGCAGCTCCTGTCCCGCCGCGATCCGCACCGGTTCGGCCCCCACCGCGGCGGCCCCCGTGACGAGATCGCGGCGCAGGCGCGCGAACAGCAGCCGCTCGACCGGAAAGGCGCCGAGGAGCTCTTCGAGGCCGCCGACGTGATCGGACTGGTCGTGGGTGACGATCGCCGCGCCGAGACCGCCGACGCCTGCCTCCTCGAGCTTCCCCGCCAGTCCCTCCCCCGCCGGACCGCCGTCGACCAGCACCGCGGGCGCGCCGACGGGCTCGAAGAGGATCGCGTCGCCCTGGCCGACGTCGAGCACGGTGACCCGCAGTCCCGCGGGAAGCTCCTCCCCGGCGCCCCCGCTCGGCAGGGGGACCCAGCAGAGCAGGGCCGCCGCGCCGAGCGCGAACGTCTGCCGCGGCCAGCGCCAACACAGCAGCAGCCCCGTCCCGAGGGCGAGATAGGCCAGCGCCAGCCCGCGACCGTCGAGATGCACAGGAATCTCGGCCCACTGCGGCGCGGCGCACCAGGCCGCGACCTGGGCGATGTAGGCGAGCAGCAGCGCGTTGAGGCCGTTCAGCGGCTCCAGCGGCAGGCCGGGCAGCTGCGCCAGGCCGGCGCTCAACATCCCCAACCACATCGCCGGTGCGACCGCCGGCATCGCCAACACGTTCGCGGCCAGCGTGGTGGTGGAGAAGGTTTCGAAGTGGAAGGCGATCAGCGGCGCCGTCGCCAGGGTCGCGGCGATCGTCACCGCCAGGCCCTCGGCAAGCGCCCGCCGCCAGGGACCCCCGCCGAGGCGCGCCCCGATCGCCCTGCTCAGCGCCGAGGCGAGGAGCAGGATCCCCAGCACCGCCGCGAAGCTCAGCTGCCAGCCGACATCGGCGGCGATGCCGGGGTCGATCGCCAGCGTCACCACTGCCGCCACGACCAGCGCATACAGGCGCGAGCTGCGGCGACCGGCCAGGGTCGCGAGCACGCCGAGGGCCCCCATCACGCCCGCCCGCTGGATCGAGGGTCCGGCCCCGGCGACCGGGATGTAGACGAGGATCAGCGCCAGGACCCAGAACAGCCGTTCTCGCAGCGGGATTCCCAGCGCTCCGAGCAGCGGCATCGCCAGCAGCGCCAGGAGGGTGACGTTCTGCCCGGAGACGGCAAGCAGGTGACTGAGGCCGGAGCGGCGGAAGTCTTCCTTCGTGATTGCGTCAACCTCGTCGTCCTCGCCGAGAACGAAACCGCGCGCCAGCGCCGCCTCCCGCGGCGGCACCCCCTGCCCCAGTCCCTCAGCCGCGCGGTCGTGGATCGCGCCGCTGTTGACCAGAGCCACCGTGACGACAAGCGCGATCCCAATCAGGAGCGGGAGCGACGGACGCGGCGAGGCCATCGCGGGTCAGGGCTGCAGACGGGCCCGCAGCGCCTCCATCGTCGCCGGCCCGATCCCTGACACCTGGTCGAGCTGGTCGATCGAGGAGAGGCCGCCGTGTTCGTCACGGAACTCGACGATGGCGCTCGCGGTCACCGGACCGATCCCCTCGATCTCTTCCAGCTGCTCGGCCGTCGCGGTCCCGAGGCTGATCGGTCCGTCTTCGGCCCCTGCAGCCGTCGCGACGGCTCCCCCCGGCGCTCGCTCGGGAACCACCACCTGCTGCCCGTCGGCAAGCCGCGCCGCCAGGTTGATCGCTTCCATCTGAGCTCTCGGCGCGGCGCCGCCGGCGCGGGCGACGGCATCGTCGACCCGACTCCCCGCCGGCATCCGGTAGACGCCCGGCCGCCGCACTGCACCCGCCACGTGGACGACCAGGCCCCCGCTCTCCCCTTCAATCGAGAAGCTCGAGCCGCTGGCCTCGCCGCCCGCACCCGCCGCGAACGACGTCTCGGGGCTCCCGTCGCCCCGGATCGCCCGCGCCCCGACCAGCAGCAGGGCCACGGCCACCGCCGCATAGACGACCAGCTGACTTCGGCTCACCTCCGGCATCGCCGCCGATGATCGGGCGACGCGGCGCACGCGTGGGGCGCTAGATCAAAAAATCCTCAAACGAAAAAGCGACCGAAGAGTGACTCAGTACTCGTCATCGTCGTCATACCCGGCAACCTCGGCCAGCTGGTCTGAATACAGCTCGGCGGCAGCTACAGGCGGCGACTGGATCGAGACGCAGACCAGCTCCTCCTCGCCGTCGTTGCCAACCGAGTGCTCGGTGGCCGGCGGGACGAGGATCAGGTCACCCTCGCCGACCTCCTGGGTGTCGCCGACGACCGACATCGAGCCGCTGCCGCGAACTACCACGTAAGCCTGCTCCGCCTCGCCCGAGGAATGCAGCGTCTGCTTCGCGCCCGCCGGTACGCAGACCCAGGTCACCGAGAGATTCCGCGACCCCAGTTCACCCGCGTCCATGAGGACGTGGGCCCGCAACCGATGCCATTCCTCCACTGCGGTGTCTTGCAAACGTCTAACCAGCATTTCGCGGCTTTCTACCAGAAGCCAGCGTCGCCGCGGGCGTCCCTACCGGGCCACCAGGTTGACCAGCTTGCCTGGAACTACAATTTCCTTGACTATTTGCTGGCCGTCGAGGTGCCTGGCGACCTTCTCGCTCTCACGGGCCAGTTGCAGCAGCTCCTCCTTCGAGGCCTCGGCCGGCGCCTCGATCCGGTCACGCAGCTTGCCGTTGACCTGGACGACGAGGGTGACCGTGTCGCTGACGAGCAGATCCGGGTCCGCCTGCGGCCAGGGCTGCTCCCAGACCCTGCCCCCGACCAGCCGCTCGTAGACCTCACTGCCGAGGTGCGGCGCGAAGGGGAAGATCAGCGAGGCCGCGGTGGCGGTTGCAAAGCGGACCGCCGCGCCAGCCTCCGGCGTCGCATAGAGGCCGTCCTTGAGGCGGTAGGCGTCGTTGACCAGCTCCATCACCGCCGAGATCACGGTGTTGAACTGGAAGCCGCGCTGGAAGTCGCGGGTCGTCTTGTCGATCGCCCAATGCGCCTTGGCGAGCAGCTCGCGCGCCTCCCCCCCGGTCGCCGGATCGGGTTCGGTCGCCTCGGTCCGGACCTCGACCTCCGCGCAGAGCCGCCAGAGCCGCGAGAGGAAGCGGTTGACTCCCTCGACGCCCTCGTCGGTCCAGTCGCCACCGCGCTCCGGCGGGCCCATGAAGCAGACATAGGTCCGAGCGGTGTCGGCGCCGTAGCGCCCGACGTAGTCGCCGGGACTGACCGTGTTGCCCTTGGACTTCGACATCTTCGCCCCGTCGCGGGTGATCATCCCCTGGGTGAAGAGGTTGGCGAACGGCTCCTGGACGCCGAGGTGGCCGAGGTCGGCCAGCGCCTTGGTGAAGAAGCGCGCGTACATCAGGTGCAGGATCGCGTGCTCGACGCCGCCGATGTACTGGTCGACCGCCATCCAGTGGTCGGCCGCTTCCCGGTCCCAAGCAGCCTCGCCGTTGCCGGCGTCGAGGTAGCGGAGGAAGTACCAGGAGGAGTCGACGAAGGTGTCCATCGTGTCGGTCTCACGGCGAGCGGCGGCGCCGCAGCGGGGGCACTCGGTCGCGACCCAGTCCTCGGCCGCCGCCAGCGGGCTCTTGCCCTGCGGCGCGTAGTCCTCGATCTCCGGCAGCTCAACCGGCAGCTGCTCCTCGGGCACGGGCACGATCCCGCACTCCTCGCAATAGACGATCGGGATCGGCGCACCCCAGTAGCGCTGGCGCGAGACCAGCCAGTCGCGGAGGCGGTAGTTGACGGCGGGCCTGCCGCGCCCCTCCGACTCCAGCCAGGCGACGATCTCCTCGTAGGCCTCGCGGTTGCCCTTGCCGTCGAAGCGGCCGGAGCCGATCATCGCCCCGTCGCCGGAGTAAGGCAGGCCCTCGTCGGTGCGCGCCTGCTCGGGATCGCTCCCCTCGATCACCCGCTTGACGGGCAAGCCGAATTTCTGGGCGAATTCGAAGTCGCGCGAGTCATGGCCCGGCACCGCCATGATCGCCCCGGTCCCGTACTCCATCAGCACGTAGTCGGCGACGAACATCGGGATCGACTCGCCGTTGACCGGGTTGACGACCGATCGGCCGAGCGCGACCCCGGTCTTCTCGCGGTCCTCCGCCCCCCGCTCCTCGGCCGACTCGCGGCCGATCCGGTTGACGTACTCGCGCACCTCCTCGGCGGCCGGAGTGCCGGCGACCAGACGCTCCAGTTCGGGGTGCTCGGGCGCCAGCACGAAGAAGGTGGCGCCGAAGAGGGTGTCGGGACGGGTGGTGAAGACGGGGAAGTCGAGATCGACCTCGTCGCAGCGAAAGACGACCTCGGCCCCCTCGGAGCGGCCGATCCAGTTGCGCTGCATCGTGATCACGTGCTCGGGCCAGGACTCGAGCGTCTCGAAGTCGGCGAGCAGGCGGTCGGCGTACTCGGTGATGCGGAAGAACCACTGCTCGAGGCTCCGCTGTTCGACCTCGGTCCCACAGCGCTCGCAGCGCCCGTCAACGACCTGCTCGTTGGCCAGCACCGTCGCGTCTTTCGGGCACCAGTTGACCTCCGCCTCCTCCCGGTAGGCGAGGCCGCGCTCGAACAGCTGCAGGAAGATCCACTGGGTCCAGCGGTAGTACTCGGGGGTGTGGGTCGCGAGTTCGCGCGACCAGTCGATCGAAATCCCCCACTCACGGAACTGGCGGCGGAAGGACTCGATCGAGCGCTCGGTCGCCACCCGCGGCGGCTCCCCGGTTTTGATCGCGTTGTTCTCCGCCGGCAGGCCGAAGGAGTCGTAGCCCATCGGGTGGATCACCTCGAAGCCGCCGCGGCGGCGGAAGTGGGCGATCGCGTCGCCGACGGCATAGCACTTGAGGTGGCCGACGTGGGGCTCCCCGGAGGGGTATGGCAGCATCTCCAGCACGTAGGCCTTCGGCTTCTCCGCGTCGAAGCCGGGCTGGCCGGGGTTGGGGACCTCCCAGGTCTTCTCCTCGGCCCAGACCCCCTGCCACTTGCGCTCGATCTCTTTCGGCTCGTAACCCGGCATCAGCGGCGATCTTATGAGGGATCTGCCGACGGACCCCGCGCCCCCGCTCAGAACGGCAGGTCGCGAAGGCCCGGGGAAAGCTCCTTGAGGATCTGCGGCCAGAGGTAGACCTCGATCGTCGCCGCGAGGAGAAGGACGGGGATCGCCAGCATCACCGTGATCAGGGTGGCGGCGAGCAGCTGGTTCCACTCGCCGCGGCGGCTGGCGATCAGCCAGGCGGCGAGCGGGAGGAAGAGAGCGCTCAGCTCCGGCAGCGCATGAGGGAGGACGCTGAGGATCAGCTCGAAGCGGGAGATCTGCAGCTGGTAGGAGAGGGTGGAGCCCTGGAGGCCGAGGTAGAGCGCCTGCGTCGAGAGCGAGAAGAGGGTGACGGCGGCGACGAAGAGGATCGCGAACTCGCCCGCCTTGACGTGGACCCAGCGCGAGAAGCCCGTCCGCTGCGCCGCAGCGATCGGCATCGAGGCGCCGGCGATGAAACCGGCGACGCAGGCGGTGCCGTGCAGCGCCAGGACCAGCGAGTTGCGCCAGAGGATCGGCAGCAGATCATCCGGCTCAGACGGGTAGGTAAGCCCCGCGAGGTGAATCGGGGAGATGTCCGGGGTGAGCAGCCCGGCGACCACCCAGACCGCGGCGAGCAGGGTCAGCGCCACGGCGACGCTGAGGGCGATCCACCCCCTCAGAACCCCCCAGGGACGTTCGCTCCACAGGGCCAGGGTGGCGCGCGTATCTCGCATGCCGTGGGAGAAGACATGCTGGTTGGCCGTACTCATCGGCTTAGAGCATCGGCAGATTCCGATGACCGTTTGAGCTTCCGGGTTTGGCCTCCCCAATTCTTGGTAGAAAGAAGCTATGCGGCTACCGGGGAAGCGAGCGCTGGTGGGGGCGCTGCTGGCGCTGGCAGCTCTCGGTCCGAGCGGCGCCGTTGCCGCCGAGGCCCCCGAGATCGGTCTGAATGCGACCGGCTCGCCCTGGCAGGGCCCCTCACCCTACGCCGAAGTCGAGGGTACGATCGACGCTCATAACCACGTCACCGCCTACGAGTTCCTCGGCGGCGACGCCCACTGCGGCGAACCGTGGAGCCCCAACGGCCCGGCGGCGGCGCTGGTCGACTGCCCCGACCACTACCCGAACGGCTCCGCCGCGGTACTGGAGAACGCGCTCTTCGGCAACCCGCTGCGGATGCACGACCCGGTCGGCTGGCCGACCTTCAAAGACTGGCCGGCACCGGCCTCCCAGACCCACGAGCAGACCTACTACCGCTGGATCGAGCGCGCCTACCTCGGCGGCGTGCGGATCATGGTCAACGACCTGGTCGAGAACGTCGCCCTCTGCGAGATCTACCCGCTCAAACACAACAGCTGCGACGACATGACCAGCGTCCGCCTCCAATACCGGCGGATCCACGAGCTGCAGGAATACATCGACGCCAAAGCGGGCGGACCGGGCCAAGGCTGGTTCCGGATCGTCCGCGACCCCTTCGAAGCCCGCCGCGTCATCAACGAAGGGAAGATGGCGGTGGTGCTGGGGATCGAGACCTCGGAGGTCTTCGGCTGCGGCGGCTCCGAACAGTTGCCGCGCTGCAGCCGCGAGCAGATCGTCGCCGGGCTGGACGAAATCGAGCGGATGGGGGTCGCCTCCTTTTTCCCGATCCACAAGTTCGACAACGCCCTCGGCGGGGTCCGCTTCGACGGCGGCACCTTCGGCGCCGCGATCAACGCGGCGAACTTCAAGCAGACCGGCCACTTCTGGAAGATCGAAACCTGCACCGGCGAACGCGAAGACAATCCCCAGGACACCGCCGTCCCCGACGGCGACATCATCGACGCGGGCCTCTTCGCCCTGATCCCCAAAGGCCTGCTGCCGGTCTATCCACCGCCGCCGCACTGCAACGTCCTCGGCCTGACGCCGCTCGGTGAATTCACGATCCAGCAGATGATCGACCGCGGCCTGATGATCGAGGTCGACCACATGAGCCAGAAGTCGGCCGCACGGGCGATCGAGCTGGCCGAGGCGCGCGGGTTCTCAGGGGTGCTCTCCTCGCACTCCTGGATGAGCCCGCAGCTGCGCTCGCGCGTCTACAGCCTCGGCGGCTTCATCGAGCCGATCACCACCAGCCCGGAGACCTTCATCGAGGAATGGCGGCAGCTGCGCGCCGCCGCCGACCCCCGCTTCCGCTTCGGGATCGGCTTCGGCGCCGACGCCAACGGCTTCCACTCCCAACCGGGGGCGCGGGGCGCGGGGAAACCGAACGCCGTCACCTACCCCTTCAAATCGCTCGACGGACGCGTCACCTTCGACCGGCAGGTCTCCGGGCAAAGGGTCTACGACGTCAACAGCGACGGGGTGGCGCATTACGGGCTCTACCCGGACTGGATGGAGCAGCTGCGCCTGCTCGCCGGCGAGCCGATCGCCGACGACCTGATGGGCGGAGCCGAGGCCTACCTGCAGACCTGGGAACGGGCGATCGGAGTGCCGGGGCCGACCGGCCTCTCGGGGTCGGCCTGCCTGGCGACGCCGAAGCGCCTCTCCCGCTCCGGCCTGGGGCCGCTGGCGCTTGGCCGCTCTCCCGAGCAGACGCTGCTCGCCGCCGGCCAACCGCAGCGGCGGGTGAAGCGTTCCTTCCGCTGGTGCGCGACGGGGGCGAAGGCGCGGGGAGCGCAGGAGGCTGGGGTGGCAGCCGTCTTCGATGGCGGCGAAAAGGCCGCTTTCATCGCCACCACTACCGCCGGCAAGGGCAAGCCGAAAGGGGCGAGGAAACTGGGCCGCGGCCTCTTCGTCGTCCGCAAGGGACCCGGTGGCGACCGCATCTGGGCCTACCGCAAGGGAAAGCTGCGCTTCCGCGCCGTTTCCTCCCCCCGCCTCGCCAAGAAAGCGGGCCGCATCCGCTCCGCCTTTCGCGCCTCCGGCCTGAAGTGAGCTAGGACCCGCCGAGCTCGCGCTCGAGCTCCTCGGCCAGCGCCGCCAGCTTCGAGAGCGGCATCTCCAGGCCTTTCGCGATCCGCCGCACGTTGCCCCAGGTCGGGTTGATCCGACCGGACTCGATGTGGGAGATCCAGGTGGGATGGATGTCAGCCCGGTGGCCGAGCGTCTCCTGGCTCAGGTTTTTCTCGGTCCGGAGCTTCCGGATCGCTTTCCCGAGACCAATCTGGGGGTCGTCGCGTCGCGGCATCTAGGGCAGGGAATTGGGCTCGGGGTCCCAAGTCCATAGAGGTGAACACAACTCCCACCACGAAATGCGCGATTTGCGGTTTACCGCAAGGCGGTAAACCGCCGAGCTGGTGGGCTCGACTGCAGAATGGAGCTGAGGGGGCTCGAACCCCTGACCTCATCGCTGCCAGCGATGCGCTCTTCCAGCTGAGCTACAGCCCCATACATGGGCCGCAGTTTAGCGACGTCAGGCGGCGCGCTGCTCGGGCCCCTGATCCTCGTCGACATCGAGGATCAGGTTGTCCGGGGCGTTGTGGCGAACCTTGAAGTCGAGAGCCGAGAGCTCCTCTAGTTCGCGCAGAAGATCGACCGGCTGGTCCAGGTTCATCGAGAGCGTGGCGCGGCCCTCGGAGAAGCGCTCGACGGAGATCTCCGAAGCGCCGAGTTGGCCGACGGCGTCCTCGAAGCCGACAAGCTGGGAGAAGTCCCCGAGCGGGCCGATCTCGAGCTTCACCCGGCCGGCGAAGAGACCCTCTTCCTCGGGCTTCGAGCCGTTGCCGTTTGGCTCCGCCTGCAGGGTGGGCTCGACGTCGGTCAGCGCTTTCACCTTCTTGCTCACCTCGACCGCCTCGCGCAGGGCTTTCATCCGGATCCGGGTCGCCTGGCCGCGCGCCTGGGCCTCCAGTTCCTCCAACCGTGCGGTGATCGACTCGAGCGAGGCGATGCTGCGGTCGTGGCATTCGTTGGCCTCGCGAAGACGCTGGCCGAGGACGCGGATCTCCCGCTCCCGCTCGAGCACCATCCCCGAGAGAGCGGTGGTCTCCCCCTCGAGCTCGTCGATCGCCGCCCGATCTGCGTCGGCTTTCAACTCCAGACCGAAGATGCGAGCGTCGCGATCAGAGATCGCCGCCTCTACCTCCGTGCGCCGGTACCCGAGCAGCGCGCGCTTGAACCCATTCATGGATCGGCACCGTAGATAGGCGCTCGGACGTAATTATGCGCTGGCGGCTTCGGGAGCCTCAGGGGCGTCGAGATCGAGCTCCAACCGCGGCGCCTCGCGCCACAGATCCTCGAGCCCGTAGCGCTCGCGCGCCTCCGGCGTGAAGACGTGGAGGACGCAGTCGAGGTAGTCGAGGATCGTCCAGCCGGCGTCGCCGCCGGCGTCGACCCCACCCGGCAGCAAGCCGCCGCTCTCGCGCTTCACCCGCACCCGTACCTCGTCGACGATCGCCCGCGCCTGGCGCTCGCTGCGAGCGGTGCAGATCGCGAGGAAGTCGGTGTAGGCGACCAGCTCCCGCATGTCGAGGACGACTATCTCCTCGGCTTTTTTCGAGTCGGCGATCGCCGCCAGATCCCGCGCCAGCTGCTCGGACTGTGCCTGGCTCACCGGTAGATCCCCCCCTCTTCGACGAAGTTCGCGACGGCATCGGGAACGAGGTAGCGCAGCGGCCGGCCCTGCCTGGCTCGCTCGCGCACTGCCGAGGAGGAAACCCCGAACTGCGGCATCTCCAGCATCGTCGCTCCTCTCTCGCAACCGAGGCTGCGCAGCGTCGTCGCCACCTCGGCGTCGGAGACGCCTTCGCGCCGCGCCACCGCCAGGCTCGCCAGCTCGACCACCCGTTCCGGCTCGCGCCAGCTCTCCAGCCCGACCGCAGCATCCGCCCCCATCACGAACACCAGCTTCCTGTCGGGCGATTTCTCTGCAAGCGCTTCCAAGGTCTCATACGTGTAGGACGGTCCCTCCCGCTCGACCTCCAGGGCGGAGACCGAAAAGCGGGAGTCTCCCGCCGCGGCGAGGCGGGTCATCTCCATCCGCGCCTCGCGGCCCGGATCGTCGGCGATCCGCTTGTGGGGAGCGTGGCCGGTGGGGACGAGGACCACCTCGTCGAGGCCAAGCTGCCATTGCGCCTCCTGGGCAAGCGCCAGGTGACCGAGGTGCGGAGGGTTGAACGCGGACCCCAGCACGCCGATCGCCGCGCTGTTGGCGTTACTCACGTACCTGGCCGTCGCCGCGCGCCACGTACTTGAAGGTGGTCAGCTCGCGCATCCCGATCGGCCCGCGGGCGTGCAGCTTCTGGGTCGAGTTGCCGATCTCGGCTCCCATCCCGTACTCGAAGCCATCGGTGAAGCGGGTCGAGGCGTTGACGTAGACGGCAGCCGCATCGACGCCGGTGGCGAAGGCCTCGGCCGCCTCCTCGGCGGAGGTGACGATCGCCTCCGAGTGGCCGGTGCCGTGGTTGTTGACGTGCTCGATCGCGTCGGTGACCGAGTCGACGACGCCGACCGTCATCTTCAGGCCGAGGTACTCGCTGTCCCAGTCCTCCCCGGTCGCCTCGCCGACCTCGACCTCGCCGGCGAGCGCGCGGACCCGCTCGTCGCCGACCAGCTCGACCCCGGCGGCAGCCAGGTCGGCGAGCACGGCGGGGGCGAAGCGCTCGGCGATCGCCACGTCGATCAGCAGCGTCTCCGCCGCGTTGCAGACGCCCGGTCGCTGGACCTTGGCGTTGACCGCGATCCGGCGCGCCATCTCGGGATCGGCGTCGGCGTGGACGTAGACGTGGCAGTTGCCCGCCGCCGCGTACATCACCGGCACCGTCGCCACTGCCTTGATCGCGGCCTTCAGACCTTCGCCTCCGCGCGGGATCAAGAGGTCGACGAGACCCTCCTGGGTCGCCAGCTCGGCCAGCTCCTCGTGGCCGCCGCCGCCCAATGAGAGGACCGCGTCCTCCGGCAGGCCCGCCTCGGCCAGGGCCTCGCGGACGATCGCCGCCAGGGCGGCGTTGGAGCGCTCGGCGTAGCTGGAGCCACGGAGGACGATCGCGTTGCCGCTCTTGATCGTCAGCGCCGCGCAGTCGATCGTCACGTTCGGCCGCGCCTCGTAGACGACGGCGACGACCCCCAGCGGCACCCGCACCTTGTGCAGGTCGAGGCCGCTCTCAAGCGTTTTCCGTTCCAGCTCCTCGCCGACGGGGTCATCGAGGGCGGCTACCACCCGCACCCCTTCCGCCATCGCCGTCACCCGCTCCGGCGTCAGCCCCAGCCGATCGCGGAGGGCATCGGTGAGGCCGACGGCGCGCTCGTCGGCGAGATCGCCCGCGTTGGCCTCGAGGATCGCCTCGGACCGCTCTTCGAGCAGGCGCGCGGTTGCCTCCAGGGCAGCGTTCTTCGCCTCGGTCGAGGCGGTCGCGATGCCACGAGCGGCGCGCTTTGCAGAGGCGCAGCTGTCAGCGACTGAAGTCTCGGTTGCTGCCATTGGCTAAGGGTAGCTGGGGGCTAGAGCAGGACGAAGCGGTCGCGGTGAATGACCTCGTCGGCTGCATGAGGCAGCACCTCGCGCACCTGAGCGGTCTTCATTCCGATTACCCGCTGCAGCTCGCGCGAGGAATAGTCGGTGATGCCTTTGCCGATCGTCTCGCCGTCACTGGCGACGTCGATCGCATCACCCGCCTCGAAGACCCCCTCCACCGCGGCGATCCCGACCGGGAGCAGGCTGGAGCCGCTCTCGCGCAAAACCCGGGCGGCGCCGGCGTCAACGACCAGGCGCCCCTGCGCCGGCTTCGCGTACTTGAGCCAGAGCTTGAAGCTGGAGGTCTTCCCTTGCCCGGCGGCGAAGCGGGTGCCGCCGGGCTCTCCGGCCGCGGCGCGCAGCAGCGTTCCCTCCTTCGTCCCGTTGCAAATCACCGTCTGAATCCCGGCCTCGCTTGCCATCTCCGCCGCCGCCACCTTGCTCCGCATCCCGCCGGAGCCGAAGACCGAGGTGCGGTCGCCGATCTCGAGCGCCTCGAGCTGGGAGAAGTCGGCCACCTCGGCGATCAGTTCCGCGTCCGGCTCGGAGCGCGGGTCGCCCGAGAGCAGCCCGTCGACGTTGGTGAGCAGGACCAGCAGCCGCGCGTCGAGCAGCACCGCTACCTGGGCGGCGAGGAAGTCGTTGTCGCCGAAGCTGATCTCGTCGGTCGCGGTGGTGTCGTTCTCGTTCACCACCGGCACCACCCCCCACTCGATCAGCCGGCGCAGGGTCTGCCGCGCGTTCAGGTAGTTGGTGCGGGCGGCGATGTCGGCCGCCGTCAGCAGGACCTGGGCGGCGCGGGTGCCGTGACCGGAGAGGCGGCTCTCGTAAGCGCGGAAGAGATCGCCCTGGCCGACCGCGGAGGCCGCCTGCAGCTCGTCCATCGCCCGCGGCCGGGTGGGCAGCTCCATCAGCCGCATGCCGCGGGCGATCGCACCGGAGGTGACCATCACCACCCGCTCCCCGCCCCGCTCCAGCTCGCTGACCTGGGCGCAGACGAGTTCGAGCACGTCCGCGCGCAGCTCGCCGTCATCGGCGGCGACGATCGAAGATCCGAGCTTGACGACCAGGGTCATGGTCGGGAAAGTAGCCGAGATGGGTGCAGCAATCGGGTGGGGAGCACTCGCCGCAAGCTCGCTGGTCGTCGGCGCCCTGCTCAGCTTCGCCCGCGAATGGTCGATGCGGCAGGTCGGCTACGTGCTCGCATTCGGCGCCGGGGCGCTGATCAGCGCCGTCAGCTTCGAGCTCGCGGCCGAGGGAATCGAGGTCGGCGGACTCGGGACCACCGGCGTCGGTCTCGCGGTCGGAGCTCTGACCTACTACCTCCTCGATGGCCTGATCGCCCGTCGCCACGCCACCGGCCGCGGGCGCAAAGGCCGCGCCGAAGGTTCGAGCAGCGGCACCGCGCTGGCCCTCGGCGCCTTCCTCGACGGGATCCCCGAGCAACTGGTGCTGGGGATCACCGTTGCCACCGGCAACGGTGTCGGGGTCTCCTTGCTGGTGGCGATCTTCGTCTCCAACCTGCCGGAGGCGCTGGGCTCGGCCGGCGACATGAGCAGGTCGGGGCGCTCGCGCGAGGCGATCCTGCGGCTCTGGCTGCTGGTCGCCGGGTTCTGCACGCTGGCGAGCCTCGTCGGCTACCTCGCCGCCGATGCCGTCGGCGGCGATGCGAGGGCGGCTCTCGACGGCTTCGCCGCCGGCGCTTTGCTGGTGATGCTGATCGACTCGATGATCCCCGACGCCCGAAGAGACGCCGGCCGCGCAGCAGGCCTCGTCACCGTCCTCGGCTTCGCCCTGGCCGCCGGCCTCTCCAGCCTGAGCTGAGCGGTCCAGGGCCAGATTGGCCCTAGACGTGGAGCTCGAACACGTGCTCGCCGATGCGGACGTCGTCGCCGGGCTCGAAGCCGGCGCGGTCGAGGGCGGCGATGACCCCCATCTCCTTCAACCGCTGCTCCAGATAGGCGAGGGCCTCCTCGTTTTTGGTGTCGTGGCGTTCGAAGAGGATTTCGACCCCGCGGCCGAGGATGCGGAAGCCGCCGTCCTCTTCGCGCTCGACCCAGTAGCCGCCCTCGCCGACGGGCCGGTAGACGCGGTGCTCGGCCTCGAATTCGTCTGCGGGGCTCGCGGCGGGCACGGTCAGGGGAGCGAGCTTGGGCAGCTCGAAGAGGATCCGCTGGCGCAGCTGATCCAGCCCTTCACCCGTTGCCGAGGAGATCGCGAGAACGCCGAGCGTCCGATCCCGAGGCGCTCTTCCCACTCGGCCACCGCCTCCTCCACCTGCTCTGGCGGCAACAGGTCGCGCTTGCTCAGCGCCACCAGCTCCGGCAATTGCTCGAGACCCGCCCCGTGCGCCGCCAGCTCCCCGCGCACGGTCTCGTAATTGGCGACGGGATCGCCGTCGATCGGCGCGAGATCGACAAGGTGGACCAGCATCGAGCAGCGCTCGACATGGGCGAGGAACTCGTGGCCGAGGCCGGCGCCGTCCGCCGCCCCTTCGATCAGGCCGGGAATGTCGGCGACTATCGCCTGCCGGTCCTCGCCCTCGATCGTCCCCAGCACCGGCGAGAGAGTCGTGAAGGGGTAGTCGGCGATCTTCGGCGCCGCCCGCGTCAGCCGCCCGAGCAGTGAGGACTTGCCGGCGTTCGGCAATCCCACCAGCCCGACGTCGGCCAGCAGCTTCAGCCGCAGTTCGATCCAATCCGCTTCGCCGGAGCTGCCCTTCTCCGCGAAACGAGGCGCCTGCCGGGTCGAACTGGTGAACCGCCTGTTCCCGTGCCCACCGCGGCCGCCGTGGGCGACGACCGCCCGCTGACCGGCGGCGACCAGGTCGATCGAGCTGCCGTCGACCGCCATCGCCTGCGTCCCCGGCGGCACCGGAATCTCCCTGTCATCTCCCCTACCCCCCTGCCGGTTCGACCCTTCCCCATGCCGCCCCCGCTGTGCCCGGAAGTGCTTGCTCCCCTTCAGCGCCCCCAGGTCCCGCTTCGAGGGGTCGCAGACGAGGACGACGTCGCCGCCATGCCCCCCGTCGCCACCATCAGGCCCACCGCGAGGCACGTGCGCCTCGCGTCGAAACGAGATCGAGCCGTTACCGCCGGCGCCGCCCTCGACCCAGATTTTCGCCTTGTCGTACACCGGGGAGAGCGTAAACAGGTTCCCTGATCGGAATCCGACGACCAGAGCAGAGAAAAAGTCCTTTAGCCGCTACCTACCTGCACGGACTACTTGAAATTCCTTTTGGATCTCCGCCCTCAGGGCCCGCAGCTCACTCTGTATTTCCGCGCGAACCGCACGAAATTCGTCCCGCGTCTCCCTGAATCCCTCGTCGACCCTCTTGTTGAGGTCATCGAGGCGCTCGTCGGTCCAAACCTCTCTTGCCATCACGGCCATGATGCCAGGGTAGCGAATCAGGTGCAACGTTTTGTACGCGAAGCGTAAAAAGTTCGTGCCGGATGCCTCGCCAAAAGTGAGCGGGAGGGGCATCAGCCCCTCCCGCTCTGTAACTGCTCGAGATCTACGTCGCGCTAGCGAACGATGATCTTCGACTTCGCCGCCTTACCGGGCGTGCCCTTGACCTGGAAGGTCAGCTTGTCGGCGCCCTCGTCGGCACCGGGCTTGACCTTGACCCGGAATTTGGTCGTGCGTTTGGCGAGGCCGTTCAGCTTCGCCAGCTTCTTGCACTTCGGCTTGCGCAGGTCGTCCTTGGCTGCTTTCGGCAGCTTCACGCAGATCCGGGCGGCTTTGGACTGAACGTCGCCCTGGTTGACGATCTTCACCGCGAAGGTGACCAGGTCGCCTGGATCGGCCTTGGCCTTGCGCTTGGTGCTCAGCTTGACCTTGGACGCTTTGACGCTGATCGCGCCGCTGGTCTGAGCGCCGGTACCGGCCTGGTTGGCCGCCGTCACCACACAGGCGTAGTTGCCGGCCGTGGTTGCCGCGAGAGTGCTTGCCGTGGCCCCTGGCACCGCGGTGCCGTTGCGCGTCCACTGATAGGCGAACGAGCGCGGCGCCCGGTAGACGAAGGAGCCCGCAAAGTCAGCGCCCCAGCTGCCAGTCGAGCAGGTCAGCTGGCTGGGCGATTTCGGAGTGCGGGTGACCGCCGGGGCCCCGGCACCGGTCGGGGATTTGATGATCACCGGATCCTGCGGGCCGTTTACCGGTGCGCTCACCGGGCTGATGGCGCCACCGTCGCCGGTGAGGTTGCCGAAGCCGATCGCGCCCACCCTTTCTTCCCCATTGTCGTAGTTGCCCCAGTAGAGGCGTCCGATTGAGGGATCGAAGGCGAGGCCGTACGGTTCGTCGAACACGGCACCGGTGAGGGCGAGGTCGCCGCCTCCCCCGCCAGCGAGACTGGCGAAGGAAACCCTGTCGGCGCTCGAATCCGTCCAGTAGATCCGACCCCCGGCAGGGTTGACGACGAGGGCGCTGAGGTTGTCCGACGGAGTCGCCCCGGCCAAGGAAAGGTCGCCGCCGCCGGTGTTGTTGACGTTGGCGAAGGAGACGGTGTCGGGGTTGGGACCGCTGTTGATCCAGTAGACGCGACCGGCGACCGGGTCGAGAGCGATCTTGTAGGGAGAGGCGATAGTCGTCCCGGCCGTATTCAGCAAGCCGGCGCTGCTGCCATCCAGCCTGGCCCAGCCGATCGAGCCAGTGCCTTCGTTGTTGGCCCAGTAGATGGTCCGGGTGACAGGATCGACCGCGACGCCTTCTGGATTTTCGATTACTGCTCCCGGAGCGCTGAACGGAGCCGCACCGCTGCCGTCCAGATTGATGGCGAGGATCTCGCCTTTCGTGCCGGTCGCGGCAGAGACGAAGAGTCGGTTGGTGATGGTGTCGTAGGCCATCCCTTCCGGTTCGTCCAGTTTGGCGCCGCCGAGATTCAGGGCTCCGCCGCCACTGCCGGTGATGTCGGCGAAGGAGACGCTGTCAGCGTCAGTGCCGAAGTCGTAGTTGTCCCAGTAGATGGTTTCTGCCGCCTGGGCACGCGTCGCAAAAGCCAGTAGCGCCACGAAGGCAAGGGTGATCAACGCGAAGACCACGGCAAGACGCCGCGGGTCTCTGCGCTCAGAGACGAGACTCAATGTGACTTCCTTTCTTAGTCCTGCAGAACCGAAATCGTGCGGCCCTTGCGAGCCGTCTTGAACTCCACGATCCCCGGCCGGGTGGCGAAGATCGTGTGGTCGCGGCCGAGGCCGGTGCCGTCGCCGGGCCAGAAGCGGGTGCCGCGCTGGCGGACGATGATCTCGCCGCCGGTCACTTTCTGGCCGGCGAAGACCTTGACCCCGAGCATGTTGGGGTTCGATTCACGGCCGTTGCGGCTGGAGCCGAGGCCTTTCTTGTGCGCCATGGCCTAGCCTTTCCCTTTCAGTTTCGTCACCTCGAGGCGGGTCAGCTCGGAGCGATGGCCGGCCCGGCGGCGATAGCCCTTCTTCGCCTTGTATTTGAAGACTTTGATCTTCGGGCCGCGCAGGTGCTCGGTGACTTTGGCCTCGACTTTGACTTTCTCCAGGTCTTTGGCCGCGGCGACGACGTCGTCGCCGCGGAACAGAACCGGACGGAGGGCGACTTTGTCGCCCTCTTTGGCGTCGAGACGATCGACGAGCAGGGACGTGCCCTCCTCGACTTTGTACTGCTTGCCACCGCTCTCTATGACTGCGTAAGTGCTCACTCGTCTTCCTTGCTGCCTTGTTTGGCGCGCGAACGCCCCCGACCGCCCCTGCGGCCACGACTGCGTTTGCGCGAAGGAGCGCCGGATTCTAGCTCGGAGCCGTTATCTCCGCCGCCTCCGTTTCCGTTCGGCGACTCGCCCCCCAGCAGCGAGGCGATCGCGGCGGAGCGCTCGACCTCGTCGATCCGCACCATCTTGCGCTCGCCGACGTAGCGACCGCCGCCGGTGACGCTGACGATGTAGGAGTCGATTCGGGCGACCGCGTCGTCGGCGTTGTACATGTGCGGCTCGTCGATCTTGACCAGCACCTCCTCGCCGACCTTGAACGGCAGCGCCCGCTCCTCGATCTCGGTCCGGGTGCCCGACTCGACCACCTCGAAGGTGTCGATCGGCAGCGCGTCGCCGCCCTCAAAGTGGAACCGCTTGCCGGTTTCCTCCTCCAGCTCGGGCAAGCCGCTGTCGGGGTCGGTCAGCTCGTGGGCAACTTTGGGGTTTACCCGGACGAGGAAGGCCTCGACGTCGGCGTGCTCGGCGGCGATGTCGCGCATCTTCCGCAAGCCCTCGAGCGCCACCGTCTCGGCCGAGAGCACCACGCCCTCGCCCTCGCAGGTCGGGCAGCGGGTGGTGAGGATCTCCCGCACGCCGTCGGTGACGTTCTGACGGGTCATCTCGACCAGGCCCAGCGGCGAGACCTCGACCACGTAGCTCTTCGACTTGTCGGCGTCGAGCGCTTTGCGCATCGTCTTCAGAACCTTGTCGCGGTTGCTCGCCCGTGCCATGTCGATGAAGTCGATGACGATGATCCCGCCGATGTCGCGCAGCCGCAGCTGCCGCACCGCCTCCTCGGCGGCCTCGGTGTTGACTTTGGTGATCGTCTCCTCGAGGCCGCCTTTGCCGCGGCCGGTGAAGCTGCCGCTGTTGACGTCGAGCACCGTCAGCGCCTCGGTGTAGTCGATGATCAGGTAACCACCCGAGGGCAGGTCGACCCGGCGATTCAAGGTCGACTCGATCTCCTGGTTGATCTTCCATTTTTCGAACAGCGGTTTCGAGCCCTCGTAGAGCTCGACGCCGCCGACCAGCTCCGGCGCCGTGCGCTGGAAGAAGTTGGTCACCCGTTCGAACTGCTTCGGCGAGTCGATCACCGCTTTTTCGAACTCGCTGAGGAAGACGTCGCGAAGAACCCGGATCGAGAGGTCCGCCTCCTGGAAGACGAGCGCCGGCGCCTTGGTTTTCTCCGACCGGCGCTCCAGCACCTCGTTCAGCTTCTGCAGGTAGCTGATCTCCCGCACGAAGTCGGATTTTTTGGCGCCGTGGGCGGCAGTGCGGACGATCAGCCCGCCCGGGCCCTTGTAGGTGCGGTCGACCATCTTCCGCAGCCGGTCGCGCTCTTTGTCGGCCAGCCTGCGGCTGACCCCGACCCCACCCCCGTTCGGGGCGAAGACGAGGTAGCGGCCAGCGATCGAGACGTTCATCGAGAGCCGCGCGCCCTTCGTCTTCAGCGGGTCCTTGACCACCTGGACGAGGATCTCCTGTCCCGGCTTGATCAGCTCGTTGATGCGGCGGCCGCTGCCGCGCCCGCGCTTCGGCGCCTGCTCACCGCCGGGCAGGACGATCTCGTCGACGTGGAGGAAGCCGTTCCGCTCGAGGCCGATGTCGACGAAGGCGGCCTCCATGCCGGGAAGGACGTTGTCGACCTTCCCCTTGTAGATGTTGCCGACGATCGAGCGGCGGCCACGGCGCTCTACGTAGAGCTCGGCCACGTTGCTTTTGCCGCCCTTCTGCTTTGCCTCGAGGACGGCAACGCGGGTCTCGCCGCGCTCGGCGGAGACCAGAATCGTTTTTTTCATTGTTGTTTCAGCTCAGTTCGGATAGGTACGCAACGCCGGATCCCTCTCTAGGAGGCATCACCAGGCGAACCTTCCCTTCTGACCGAGACGCGCTTGGATGTTGATGCTCTGAAGAACTCCGACCGCCAGGAAAGTAGCGAGGACGGAGGACCCTCCGTAGCTCATCAGCGGTAGGGGAATCCCCGTGATCGGCATGATGCCGAGGTTCATCCCCACGTTGACGAAGGTCTGGAACAGCAGCGAGACGGCGATGCCGCCCGCAACCAGGGTCCCGTAGGAGTTCTTCGAAAGCGTCACGATCCGCAGCGCCCGCCAGAAGAGCAGGGCGTAAAGGGATAGGACTAACGCGGCGCCCGTAAAGCCGTAGCGCTCACCGATCACCGCAAAGATGAAGTCGGTGTGCCGCTCGGGAACGAAGTCGAGCCGCGTCTGGGTGGCTTGATCGCCGCGGCCGGTCAACTCACCGGCACCGGTGGCGATCACTGATTGAGTCTGTTGGTAAGCAGCGCCGCTCGCATGCTCGTCACGGTCCAGGAAGGACGTCAGACGTTCCTCCTGATAGCCCTTGAGGAGCGGGAACCCGGTCGCCGGAGCGACGACCAGGACCAATGCGACCAGCGCGACCAGCGCGCCGCCGATGACCGCGAAGTGCGTCCAGGGGACGCCTCCGAAGTACATGACGGCGAGGGTGGCAGCCCCGAACACCAAGGAGGTGCCGAGGTCGGGTTGAAGAAAGACGAGTGCGGCCGGTGCCAGGCCGAGGCAGAGGTAGCGCACCGTGCGCTGGACCTCGGAGCCGCGTCTGGCGCCGTCGATCACGAACCCGGCAAGCGCGAGCACAAGCAGGAGCTTGCCGAGCTCCGACGGCTGGAAGCTGAAGAAGGGAAGTTCGAAGGCGCGCCGCGAGCCGCGGGCGGCGAACCCGAAGACGAAGACGAGCGAGACGCTGGCGCAGAGGAAGGTGTAGATGCCGACCCGCAGCTCGCGGAAACGCGAGTAGTCGATCCGCGTCAGCGCCAGCATCCCGACGACGCCGAGCACGGCGTAGATCGCCTGGCGCTCGAGGAAGTAGTTGGGGCTCCCCGGAATGTCGTTCTGGGTCGCCTGGCCGAGGGTGAGGAGGCTGAAGGCGACCAACCCGAGGGCCGATGCCGTCAACGGCCAGTCCATGTGGGCCAGCCCGAGCCGCTCGGCGATGCCGACGTGAACCGCAAACGGCGCTGGTCGGGCATTTCTGGTTCGGGTGGCGTACATCGTCATTCGGTTCCGCCGGCGCTCGAGACTTCGGTCGCCTGCTTGTCGTAGATGGCTTCGAGGATGTCGAGGACGGCCGGGGCGGCCGATTCGGCGCCGAAGCCGCCTTCCTCCACGGTTGCAATGGTGACGATACGCGGGTCGGGGTACGGAGAGAGCGCCGCGAACCAGGATTGGTCGCCGTGGCCCGGCCGTTCCGCCGTTCCCGTCTTGCCCGCGATCGGGATCGGGAAGCCGCCGAAGACGCCGGCCCCGGTCCCGTCCCCCTCCTGCGCCGCCAGGTGCAGGCCTTCGAGGATCGTCGCCCGGTAGCCGGGGTCTATGTGGATCTTGCGCTGGGGCTTGAAGTCGAATTCCTTCAGCACCCGCCCCGCCGCGTCCTCCACTTCCAGCCCCACGTGCGGGGTGACGATCCTGCCGCCGTTGCCGAGGGCGGCGTAGGCGAGCGCCATCTGCAGCGGGCTGGTCTGCAGATCGCCCTGGCCGGTCGCGAGCTGGACGTTGTCGCCGATCGACCAGGGCCGGTCGGTCAGTTCTTCGGCGAAGAGCTGGTCGCGCCATTGCTGGGTCGGCAGCAGCCCCTCGGACTCCTCGGGAAGGTCGAGTCCGGTCCAGCGGGCGATGCCGAGCTTGTGCGCCCATTCCTGCAGCTCACCGCTGTCCCACATCCGCGCCCCAAGCGTGTAGAAGTAGACGTCGGAGGAGACCTGGAGGGCCCGCGCCAGCGCCACCGAGCCATAGGCCTGGCCGCCGGCGTTTTTGAAGGGCTGGCCGCCGATGGTGATCTGGCCGGGGTCGTAGATCGGCTCCTCGGGAGTGATCACGCCGTTTTCCAGCGCCGCCAGCGCCGGGATGATCTTGAAGATCGAGCCGGTGGGATAGGCCCCTTCGGTGGCGCGGTTGAAGAGCGGCGCCAGAACCGGGTCCCGGTACAGTTCGTCGACCTCCCGCTGGGTCGGTTCGGTGAGAACGCTGGGGTCAAAGGTGGGATTGGAGCCGAGGCCGAGGATCTGACCGGTCTCGATGTCCATCGAGATGAAGGCGCCGGGCAGACCGCGCGCGGCGAGCGCCGCTTCGCCCGCCGCCTGCACGTCGGCATCGATCGTCAGCTTCAGGTTCTCGCCCGGGGTCGGCGCGGTCGAGAACAGCTGCCCCTGGGTCGGCTCGCCGAGGGCGTTGACCCCGATCCGGGTCAGCCCGGGCTCCCCCCGCAGGAAGTCGTCGTAGGCGTACTCGGCCCCGGCCTTGCCGATCTCGTCACCCGGCTCCAGGCCCTTGTATTCGGGCTCTTTCAGTTCTTCTTCGGAGATCTCGCCGACGTTGCCGACCACGTGGGCGGCGAGCGCTCCCCCCGGGTAGTGGCGGACGAAGATGCGCTGCACGGTCAGCCCCGGGAACTCGTCCTGGTTCTCTTCGAGGTAGGCGATCACCGGGTAGCCGACGTCGCGCTTCAGCGTCACCGGGGCGCCGGCCGCGACCTCTTCCTCCTCCGCGATCGTCCGCCGCACTTTTCGCAGGGGCATGTTGAGCAGGTCCGCCAGCCGCAGCAGCTGCGCCCGTTCCCCGGCCGGGTCTTCGGGCAGTTTCTGGGTGTTCAGCTGCAGTGCCAGGCTGGTGCGGTTGTCAACCAGGACCTCCCCGTTGCGATCGAGGATCTCGCCGCGCGGAGCGATCACTTTGTACTCGCGGGTGCGGTTGTTCTGCGCCTCGGCCAGGTACTGGTCGCCGGAGAGCACCTGCAGGTTCCAGAGGCGGAAGAAGAGGATCCCGAAGAGGACTACGGCGACGCCGCTGAGGACGGCGACCCGCAGGGAGAGGCGGCTGCCCTGGGGACGTTGGTCGTTGCGCAGGTACACGGTTCCTAGACTCCCAACACCGTCGGCCGTCGTCGGCTGCGCACGTTCGGCTCCTCGACCAGGGCCGGCCGCAGCGCCCGCCGCACCCCGAGATAGATCGCCCAGCCCGCGAAGAAGGCGAAGACGGCCTTCAGCAGCAGATCCCGGATCACCAGGGCGCTGACGGGGGCGTCGATCCCCAGCATCAGCTCGACGGCGCCGAAGCCGAGCTCGGCGAAGAGGGTCAAGCCGAGGCAGAGCAGCGGCGGCACCAGAGCGCTGTGGATCTCGAAGCGCTCGCGGAAGAGGCCGGCCAGGTAGCCGGTCGTGAGCAGGACCAGGGAGGTGCCCCCCAGTGGCGCGATCAGCAGGCAGTCGAGCAGAAAGCCGATCCAGAACCCACAGACGGCTCCGGTCAAGGTCCCGCCCAGGAGCCCCAGAGCCACCACCAGAGCGGGCAGCAGATCGGGGCTGACGTTGAACAGGGTCACCTGGGAGAAGAAGGAAAGCTGCAGGATCACGCCGGCGACCAGGATCGCGACGAGGCGAACGAGGATGTTGGGAGTGAGAATCACCCGCGCGAGCCCCCCGTCAGGACCTGGACCAGGTCGAGATCGCGAAGGTCGGCGAAAGGACGGATGTGCACCTGCTGCTGGGCCTCCTGCACGCGCAAGGACGCTTCGACGACTTCCCCGATCGGCAGGTTCGGCGGATACCCCGATTCGTGCCCCTGGGCGCGCCAGCCGGCGGTGACCACCGACTGGCCTTTGCCGACCACCTTTTCGGAGTCGAGGAAGTCGAGAATCAGGTCGTCGGGATCCCCGACCACCGGTTTCATCACTCCCTGGATGCCGCTCGGCACGATCTTCGCGGAGACGGCTTCGGAGTGATCGGCGATCAGGGTCACCCGGGCCGAGCCGCCGGTGACCGCGGTCACGGTGCCGACCAGCCCGTCGCCGTTGATCACCGGGTCGTCGACCTCGACTCCGTCGCCGGTGCCGACGTCGATCGTCAGGTCCGCGAACCAGACCGTGGGCGAGCGGGCGATCACGCGTCCGGTGACCGGCGTGTAACCGGAGGGGATGGCGCCGCTTTTGTCGAGGCCAAGCAGTTTGCGCAGCTGCGCGTTTTCGGCCAGCGCCGCCTTCGCCCCGACCGCCTGCTTGCGGGCGGTCTCCAGTTCGCCGTGGAGGCGCTCGTTGCGTCCCTTTGCCTCGAAGGTCTCGTCGAACCAGTTGACGAGGTCCCGGGCCGGCTTCAGCGCACGGTCGGCGGCGCCCAAAAGGGGGCTGAAGATGGTGCTGACGCCGCGCTGCATGCCATCGGAGCCCTGCCCGTAGGTAACGGTGAGAAGGGCGAAGGAACCGACTATCAGCAGCGCGAGAACCGCCCTGCGGCGGCGTACTTGCTTTCGATACACGTTGGGGGCCTAAGTTCGCTGGATCGCATCGACAGATGACTGGCGCGGGGTCGCGCAGGTGAGGACGACTCTGCCACGTGGCAGGGCATCTGGCATTCGTCGCTCAGATGCTGCTCCGGTCCTTGCAAAAGCGCATTGCCTCCACCAAGAGACATGCCGGGACCCACATCATCGCAGAGGACCGCCAGAGACCCCGACTGACTGGGAACGCGCGGGGTTTCGTATCATCAGCGAACAAAGGAGCATTCGAGAGTTTCATGCCCAGACCAACGCCACCCGCGCCGAGCGATGAAGAGATGAAGGGAGCGCGTCGGCGGGTCCTCGTCGAGCAGGTCCAGGCGGCAATGGACTGCGCTCCGGTCCCGATCTTCGTCAAAGACCTCGAGCGGCGCTACCTGCTGGCCAATCGGGTCGCCCACGAGATCCTCGGGGTCGAGCCGGGAAAGCTGATCGGCCGCACCGATGCCGAAGTGGTCTCCCCGGAGGCCGAGCAGCTGATCCGGGAGGGAGACATGCGCGTGCTCCGCAACGGAGAACCCTGCGAACGCGAAGCGACGGTGCCCCTCGAGGAAGGCGAGCGAACCTTCCTCACCGTCCGCTTCCCCTATCTCGACCCGGAGGGCAAGCTCTCCGGGATCACCGGCGTTGCCGCCGACATCACCGCCCAACGTCAGGCCGAGCGGCTGGCGCGCGAACTTACCGCCGCCCAGGAGCGCTCGATCGAGGAGCTGCGTTCCTCGCGACAGGAGACGGTCGAGCGACTGGCACGAGCGATCGAGCTGCATGACGCGGAGACGGGCCGGCACGTCGACCGGCTGGCCCGCATCGCCTCCTATCTCGCCTCGCAGCTGGGACTCGATGACGAGCAGATCCTGCTCCTGAGGGCGGCGGCGGCGATGCACGACGTCGGCAAGATCGCCGTTCCCAAAGAGATCCTCCGTAAGCCAGGAGCCCTCACTCCCGAGGAGCGGGAGGAGATGAAGCGCCACACCGAAGTCGGGCACCAGATCCTCTCCGGCTCCGAAAGCGAGCTGCTGCGGATGGCGGCGCGGATCGCCCTCACCCATCACGAGTGGTTCGACGGCAACGGCTACCCGCGTGGCCTGGAAGGGGAGGAAATCCCGATCGAAGGCCGGATCGTCGCCGTCGCCGACGTCTTCGACGCCCTGCTGAGCGACCGGCCCTATCGAGCGGCGATGTCGGTCGCCGAGGCGGTGGATCTGATCCGCGAGGGTCGCGAGACCCAGTTCGACCCTGAAGTCGTCGATGCCCTGCTCGAGCACCTCGACGACGTGCTGGCGCTGCGCAGCTGAATCAGCGCTCGAACAGGCGTGGCGCCAGCTCGGCCAGCAGACCGACCGGCAGACCGACGACGTTGGAGACGCTGCCCTCGAGCCGCTCGACCAGGCTCGATCCGAGCGTCTGGATCGCGTAGCCGCCGGAGCGACCCTCCCACTCGCCGAAGCGCACGTAGCGCTCCTTCTCCCCCTCCGAGAGGCGCTTGAAGACGACCGTGGTCTGCTCGATTCCGCTCCGCTCCTCCCCGCCTTCGACCGCGACCAGCCCGCTCATCACCACGTGGGCCCTGCCGTTCATCCGCTCGAGGTAGGCGCGCGCCTCGGCCGCGTCGGCAGGCTTTCCCAGCACTTCTCCATCCAGAACCACGTCGGTATCGCAGGCAATGACGAGGTCTTTCTCCCCCACCGCCCTCGCCTTGCGGAGCGCGTTCTCGACTACGAGGTGTTCAGGATCCCCCTGGCTCAACTCCTCCACCCCAGGCACGATCACCTCGAACTCGAGGCCCAGCTTCTGCAGGATCTCCCGCCGCTGCGGGGACCCGGATGCGAGGACTACCTTCGGAAGCGGGTCAGTCACCCGAGCTCGGGAAACCAGATCCCGATCTCGCGCTCGGCCGACTCGTCGGAATCGGAGCCGTGGACCATGTTGAAGGTCACCTCGAGGGCGAAATCGCCGCGGATCGAGCCCGGAGCGGCCTCAACCGGGTTGGTGGCGCCGATCAGCTGCCGCGCGGCCTTGACCGCTTCGGCGCCCTCCAGCACCATCGCCACCAGGGTACCCCCGGTGATGAAGGAGACGAGCTCGCCGAAGAAGGGCTTGTCGGTGTGCTCGGCGTAGTGCTCGTTGGCGATCGACTCGTCGGCACGCATCGACTTCAGGGCGGCGATCCGCAACCCCTTGCGCTCGAAGCGGGCGATCACCTCGCCGGTGAGGGCGCGTTCGAAGGCGTCAGGCTTGACGAGGATCAGGGTCCGGCTCACGGCGGGGGCTCCTTTGCTCTTTGGTGGGCTCTGCCCCTTCCTCGGCCTCCGGCGTCGCTTTGCGGCGCCGGGGCTGGGCCTGGCGCGGTTGCGCCTGGCGCTCCTCGGGGTCTCTACGTTTGCGGCGCGGCCGCTCGCCGCCGCCGCCGAGGTTGGACTCGCAGAACGGGCAGAGGCCCCAGCGCGGGTTAACCGGCTTGCCGCAGGTCGGGCAAGGGTCCTTGAGGCGGCGCTGGCAGTTGGGGCAGCGCAGATAGCTTTTCTCGATCGGGTGCTCGCAGTTGGGACAGCTCTGGTCCCGCAGCTGCCGCACCCGCAGCTCGGCCGCTTTGATCTCCAGCTCGCGCTCGTGGGCGTCCTCGAGGAACTCCGGCGGGCGCACGATCGCGTAGACGGCGGTGCCGATGAAGGGAAAGAAGGAGGCGACCGTGGCGCAGGCGACCAGAAACGGATCGGAGATCCGCCGGCGCGCGTCGAGGTAGGTGTAGACGATCAGCGCCAGCCAGAGGACGACCAGCATCAGCAGGAAGAGGGTCGCGGCCAAGTTGAGGCCGTCATTGGTGATGCCGAAGATCGCTAGGGACATAGGTGGGTCCTGCCGAGCAGGGAGCGGCAGTCTACTTCGCCGTTGCCGAGCGTAACCCTGTTCCTAGAGGAACAGTCTTCCGAACAGGTAGCCGACGCCGAAGAAGACGAGGATCACGATCGCGACGACGGCGGCCACCAACCCCATCATCGAAAGCAGTTCCGAGCTGGCGCTACGGGGACGATCCATGGCGGAATCCTCGCACAGTCAGCCTGCGATCAGGGCCCGCGCCGGCGCGATTGCATAGTGCGAACCGGTGACCAGCAACAGGCCCTCGGGCGACTCCGCGGCAAGATCCCGGGCACGCCGCAGCGCGGTCTCGAACCGCGGCTCGGCCTCGGCCGCCAGGCCCGCCTGCCCGCAGGTCGAAGCCAGCTCCCCCGCCCCGCGCGATTTTGCCCCGGGACGGCCGTGCCCTTCCAGCGCCGCCGCCGGCAGCTCGGTGCAGACGACCCGGTCGAGCGCCGGCGCCAAGGCGGCGACCATCGCCTCGGTGTCCTTGTCGGCGAGGATCGCGAGGCAGCCGACCACCCTGCGGCCAGCGGCAACGACCGGCAGGGAGCGGGCCAAGGCGATCGCCCCATCCGGGTTATGGGCGGCATCGAGATAGGTAGGCGGCCGCTCGGCGATCTGCTCGAGCCGCCCGGGGACGGTGATCGTCGTCGCCACCTGGGCCACCCGCTCCCGGTCGAGGTGGCCGAGAAAGGCCTCGGCGGCGGCGCAGGCGAGGGCGAAGTTGCGGCGCTGGAACTCTCCCGGCGCCCGCAGCTCGATTTCGGTTCCGGGATCCTCGGGGGCACGCAGCAGGCGCGCGCCCCGTTCGGCGGCGGTGCGTGCGGCCAGCTCCTCGACCTCTGCCGACACCTCCCCCAGCACCAGCGTCGTCTGGTCCCGCAGCACCGCCAGCTTCTCGGCCGCGATCTCGACCTCGCTCTCCCCCAGCCACTCGGTGTGGTCGAGGCCGATCGAAGTGAGGACCGTGACCCGTGAGGGAATCGTGTTGGTCGCGTCGAGTCGCCCGCCCAGGCCGGCCTCGACCGCCGCCACCTCGACCCGGGCGTTGGCGAGCGCGACGAAGCTGGCCGCGGTTGCCGCCTCGAACTGCGTCACCGACTCGCCCTCCTCGAGGCTGCGGTCGACTCCCTCGGCGGCCCGGGCCACATGTTCGACCGCCTGCGCCCAGGCCGCCGCCCCCAGCTCCTCGCCCTGCACCAGCGTCCGCTGGGACCAGCGCTCGGCGTGGGGAGAGACGCAGGCGCCAGTCCGCAGGCCGTGGGCCTGCAGCAGCGCCGCCGTCATCCGGGTGACCGAGGACTTGCCGTTGGTGCCGACGACGTGGATCGAGGCGAAGCGGTACTGCGGCAGCCCCAACGCAGTCGTCAACTTCCGCATCCGCTCGAGGCCGAGTCGCCAACCGACCGGCTCCAGCGATTCGAGATAGCGGTCGGCGTCGATCAGCTCAGCTCTGCGAGTTCGGCCCGGTAGCGCTCGAGCTTGCCGCGCTCCTCCTCGACCACCTCGGCGGGCGCCTTGGCGACGAAGCCCTCGTTGCCGAGTTTCCGCTCTCCCCGCTCGACCTCGGCCCGCAGCTCCTCGCGCCGCTTCTCCAGCCGCGAGGCGACCGCATCGGCGTCGAGCTCGGCGGAGTCGAGAACGCGCACCGGTCCGACCGAGGCGACGGGCTCCGCTCCGACCCCGTCGAACTCGAAGCGGGCGAGGCGGGCGACGAACTGGGGCGGCTCGACTCCATCGATCACGGCGCGCAGGGTCGCCCCCGCCGGCACCCCGGCGAGGTCGCGCCAGGCGCGCAGGCGCTGGGTCAGCCCGATTCCGCCCTCCACGTCCTCCTCCGCGTCCGGGTCAACCAGCGCCTCGTCCACTGCCGGAAAGGCATGCACCGCCAGGTGCCCCTGGCGGGCCGGGTGGAAGCTCCAGATCTCCTCGGTGACGAAGGGCATCGTCGGATGCAGCAGACCCAGCACCCGTTCCAGCGCGTAGAGCAGCGTCGCCGAGACCTCCTCCTCTTCCTCGTAGAGGCGCGGCTTGACGATCTCCAGGTACCAGTCGCAGAGGTCGCGCCAGAAGAACGAGTAGGCCTCCTGGACCGCGTGGGCGAAGTCGTAGGTCTCGAGCTTCTCGCTCACCGAGGCGACGGTCCGCTGCAGCCGCGAGAGGATCCAGCGGTCCTCGACGCAGGTGGGCCGCGGGGCCGGCTCGACCTCGGCGGTGTTGAGCAGGATCAGCCGGCTGGCGTTCCAGAGCTTGTTGGCGAGGTCGCGCCCCTGCTGGACCTTGGCGTCGGAGAAGCGGACGTCCTGGGTCGAGGACATCGCCAGGAGACCGAAGCGCAGCGCGTCGGCGCCGTGGACGTCGATCTCCTCCAGCGGGTCGATCCCCGTCCCCAGGCTCTTCGACATCCGCCGGCCGTCGCGGGCCTGGATCACCGAGTGGACGTAGACGTCGCGGAAGGGGATCCGGCCGGGGAACTCGAGCCCGGTCATGATCATCCGCGCCACCCAGAGGAAGAGGATCTCCCGCGCCGTGGTGAGGAAGCTGGTCGGGTAGAAGGCGCGCAGCTCCGGGGTGTCGTCGGGCCAGCCGAGCGTGGCGAAGGGCCAGAGCGCCGAGCTGAACCAGGTGTCGAGCACGTCCTCCTCCTGGCGCAGGGGGCCGCCGCAGGCGCCGCAGCGCTCGGGCGGCTCCTCGGCGACGATCGTCTCCTCGCACTCGTCGCAGTACCAGACCGGGATCTGGTGGCCCCACCAGAGCTGGCGGGATATGCACCAGGGACGGATCTCCCGCATCCAGTCGAGGTAGACGCGCTTCCACTGCGCGGGGGTGATCCGCACCTCGTCGCGCTCCACCACTTCGATCGCCGGCCGGGCCAGCTCGTCCATGCGGCAGAACCACTGCAGCGAGATCAACGGCTCGATCCGCTCGCCGGAGCGGTGGGAGAAGGGGACGGAGTGGGCGTAGGGCTCCTCGGCCCGCAGGCGGCCCTCCGCGCGCAGCGCCGCGACGATCGCCTTCTGCGCCTCGGCCACGGTCATCCCCGCGTATTCCCCCGCCTCCTCGCTCATGCGACCGTCGGGGCCGATCACGCCGAGCTCGTCGAGCCCGTGCTTGCGGCCGATCTCGAAGTCGTTGACGTCGTGGCCGGGGGTGATCTTCAGCGCCCCGGTCCCGAACTCGGGATCGACGTGCTCGTCGGCGATGATCGGGAGCCGGCGCCCGACCAGCGGCAGCACGCAATGCCCGCCGACGAGGTCGCGGTAGCGCTCGTCGTCGGGGTTGACGGCGACGGCGGTGTCGGCCAGCATCGTCTCCGGCCGCACCGTCGCCACGGTCAGGACCTGGTCGGAGTCCTCGACCGGGTAGTCGATCGAATAGAGGACATCCTCGACCTCGCGGTTCTCGACCTCGAGGTCGGAGATCGCCGAGCGCGAGCCCGGGTCCCAGTTGACCATGTAGTTGTCGCGGTAGATGTAGCCCTTGTCGTACAAGATTTTGAAGACGCGATGGACGGCGCGGACGTAGCCCTCGTCGAGGGTGAAGCGCTCGCGCTCGTAGTCGCAGGAGGCGCCGAGCCGCTTGTACTGCTCGACGATCCGCGAGCCGTACTCGGCTTTCCATTCCCAGACCTGCTCGACGAAGGCCTCGCGACCGAGGTCGTGCCGCGTCTTCCCTTCTTTGCGCAGCTCTTTCTCAACCACGGCCTGGGTGGCGATCCCGGCGTGGTCGGTGCCGAGAACCCAGAGCGTGTTGCGCCCTTTCATCCGGTTCATCCGCACCAGCGCGTCCTGCATCGACCCGTTGAGCGCATGCCCCATGTGCAGCACCCCGGTCACGTTCGGCGGCGGAATCGCCACCGAGAAATTCTCCTCCGGCGACCCCTCCGCCTGCGGGTGGAAGTACCCCCCCTCCATCCACTCGGCAAAGACCCGCGCCTCAACCTCACCCGAGTCATACCGGGTCGTCTCCTCGAGCTTTTGTCTCTGCGCCGCGTCCACGCGGCGAGTCTAGATAAGCGGTGGGGAGAGGGAGGGTGCCGGTGGGGGTCTCCCGGCACATCTCGCCGAGAGGGACGTACTGCTGGCTAGCGCCTCAAGCGCCGGGAAGCTCGGCTTGATGTTGAGTGCCGGGAGACCCCCACCGGCACCCTCCAACCACAGAGCTCCGGCAGACGGCGGCCACGAAACCGCAAAAAGGTGCGCTATACGCAGCTTTCTGCGGCCTCGCCGAGCTTTCTCTCGAATAGCTGCCGTGAACTCAGCCGTCCTGCAGGCACGTGTCGCGGAGGGGGCGGCCAAGCCCTACGCGGATTCCTCGCTGAGGTCCTCTTCAGCGGGCCCGATGTCCTGCTGAACAGCCTCAGTCACCAGCGTCGGCCGGCGGCCCTCGGAGATCGTCTCCCGGGTGACCACGCACTTGGTGACGTCGCGGCGGGAGGGCAGCTCGAACTGGACGTCGAGCAGCGTCTCCTCGAGGATCGAGCGCAGGCCGCGGGCGCCGGTCTCGCGCTCGAGCGCCTTGTCAGCGATCGCCTCGAGGCTGTCCTCGGCGAAGACGAGCTCGATGTCGTCGAACTCGAAGAAGCGCTGGAACTGACGGGTGAGGGCGTGGCGCGGCTCGGTCAGGATCGTGCAGAGGTCGTCGCGGCTGAGCTGGTGGATCGCGGTGATCACCGGCAGGCGGCCGATGAACTCGGGGATCAAGCCGTATTCGATCAGGTCCTCGGGCAGCACCTGCTCGAACCATTCGCCGGCATCCTTCTTCTCCCGTGAGGAGATCGCCGCACCGAAGCCGACCCCGCGGTCGCCGACCCGCCGCTCGATCACCTTGTCGAGTTCGGCGAAGGAACCGCCGCAGACAAAGAGGATGTTGGTGGTGTCGATCGTCAGGAACTCCTGGTGGGGGTGCTTGCGCCCACCCTGCGGCGGCACCGAGGCGGTGGTTCCCTCGAGGATCTTCAGCAGCGCCTGCTGGACGCCTTCGCCGGAGACGTCACGGGTGATCGACGGGTTGTCGGCTTTGCGCGCGATCTTGTCGATCTCGTCGATGTAGATGATCCCCGTTTCCGCCTTCTTGACGTCGAAGTCGGCCGCCTGGATCAGCTTCAGAAGGATGTTCTCGACGTCCTCGCCGACGTAGCCGGCCTCGGTCAGCGCGGTCGCGTCGGCAATCGCGAAGGGGACGTTGAGGATCCGGGCCAGGGTCTGCGCGAGCAGCGTCTTCCCGCAGCCCGTCGGGCCCAGCATCATGATGTTCGACTTCTGCAGCTCGACCTCGGTCTCCTCGGACTGGGCGATCTGGACCCGCTTGTAGTGGTTGTAGACGGCCACCGAGAGGGCTCGCTTGGCGGCGTCCTGACCAACCACGTACTCCTGCAGGACGTCGTGGATTTCCTGCGGCTTGGGCAGGTTCTCGAGCTCGAAGGTCGGCGGCGCCGTCAGCTCCTCGTCGATGATCTCGTTGCAGAGGTCGATGCACTCGTCGCAGATGTAGACGCCGGGACCGGCGATCAACTTTTTCACCTGTCGCTGCGACTTGCCGCAGAAGCTGCAGAGAAGCTGCTCGTTCGAGTCTGATGGGCGTGCCAGCGGAATCCCCTCCTAATGGGACGATCTCTTGCCTCCGGCGGCGCCCCAAAGCTTAGAGAGGGACCTGCACCGGTTCGTGAAGTGCGTTTACGTCGCCTGGACGGCTGTCCCTTCTCGTGACGCCAGCCTTGCGTGCCCGCGCTACGGTGGTGCCGTGGTCGCTGAGGTAGAGATTGCGCCGATCCTCACCGAGGAGTTCGAGGAAGTGCTGCCGCTGATCGCCGCCTACCAGCGCTTCTACGAGGTGGAGGAGATCGACGAGGAGCGCAACCGCGTCTTCTTCCGCCGCTTCCTCGCACCCAGCGAGGACGGCCTCCTGCTCGGCGCCCGGCTCGACGGGCGCCTGGTCGGCTACGCCTGCCTCTACTGGTACTTCAGCTCGACCCAGGCGACCGAGACGGTGCTGATGAACGACCTCTACGTCGAGGAGTCGGCGCGCGAGGGCGGTGTCGGCCGGGCACTGATCGAGGCGACCGCCAAAGTCGCCCGCGAACGCGGCGTCCCCGCGATCGAGTGGTCCACTGCCCCGGACAACCACACCGCCCAGCGTCTCTACGACTCCACCGGCGCCCAGCGCTCGGAGTGGTTCAGCTACGAGCTGCGGGTCTGAGCGCTTTCAGGCGGAGCGCAGGTTCGGCGGCGGTGGCGGCAGACGGTCGATCACCTTGAACAGCGCCTCGAGCATCGCCCGCCTCTCGTCCCGTCCTTCTTTCAGTTCGGCCAGGATCTTGTCGGTCTTGCGGCGGGATTCCTCGGAGTGCTTACGAAATTCAGCTCTTTCCTTGTCCCACCGGGGCCGGAGTTTCTCGATTTCCGTCATGACCGCTTCTTGATGGGCCCTGGCTTCTTCCTGCTTGGCCCACGCCGCTTCGATCACCTTTTGGTTCTGTGCTCTCGACGCCTCCATATCGGCCCGCGCCGCTTCGGCTCGGGCGACGGATTCCGCGATCAGGGAGTGCGCGCGCTCGGAGCGCGCGGCGCATTCGGCGACTACTGCAGACAGTTCCTTCCGGGTCACGGAGTGGATTCTGCCAGGGGTGACCGTACGCATCGCGCGCAGAATGAAGAAATTCTGCAACCCGTTAGCGTCGTTTCCGTGACTTTCACCCTGGAGCCGGTTGATCGCGACGATCCGCTGGTGCGGCCCCTCTACGCGGACTTCATCCGCGAGGCGGATGGACCGCTTCTCTACGACCGCGCGGAAGCGGGAATCGACCTCGATGCCGAGATCGCCGCCGGCCCGCCGGTCGACCTCGTGCCGCCGAACGGCGTCCTCCTCCTGGCTCGCGTCAACGGCGAGCCGGCCGGCCTCGGCGGCGTCCGCCATCTCGACGCCGAGGTCGCCGAGGTGAAGAGCATGTACGTGGCGCCGGCCTATCGCGGCACCGGCCTCGGAAGGCGCATCCTCGCCCGCCTCGACGAGATCGCCCTCGATCACGGTTGCCGGGCGGTCCGCCTCGACACCTCCGACTACCTCACCCCCGCCGTCGGCCTCTACCGCGCCGCCGGCTACCGCGAAGTCCCCGCCTACAACCAGAACCCGAAAGCCGACCTCTGGTTCGAACGGGAGCTGCGGCAGGACATCTAGCTCCAGCGATCCCAGCGCTGCAGTTCCGGTTCCGGGTTGATCGGCGTCCCGCGCGCGTGGATCTCGAAGTGGAGGTGGCAACCGGTCCCGACCGCGTTGCCGGTTTCGCCGACCAGGCCAACCCGCTCGCCCTCGAGCACCCGCTGTCCCCGCCGCGCCTGCGCCGGCCTCGAGAGGTGGGCGTAGAAGTAACTGCGCCCCTCCCCTTCGCCGTGGATCAGCAGGTAGTTGCCGTAAAGGGCCGAGTCGTAGCCCCGGCGCAGGACCTTGCCGTTGCGAACCGCGACCAGCCGCGTCCCGCAGGCAGCGGTGATGTCGAAGCCTTCGTGGATGCGCCCGCCGCTGCGCGGGGCGTGGTAGGCCCCGACCGCGCCGCGCACACCGTGCGAACCCTGCACCGGGAAGACGTGGCCGTAGTAGGGCGTGCCGCCGTCGCGGCTGGAGATCTGACCCGAGGCCGTCGCGGTGAGGCAGGCGCAGGCCGCCGCCAAGCCGCAGAGGGCGCGGCGCAGGCTCAGAGTACGACCCTGAAGTTCCGCTTGCCCGGGGTCGGGTCGACCAGGCCGGTCGGACCGATCGCCCGCACCTCGAAGGTGTGCTTACCCTCCGCGAGGTCCAGATAGGTCTTCGGCGATCCACAGGACCTGAAGGGCTTTTCGTCGAGCTTGCACTGGAAGCTCGACCCGGCTTGATTGGCGTTGAAGCGGAAGGTGATGCGGCGGGCGTGGATCGTCCCCACAGGCCGCTTACCGAGGATGGTCTCCGGTGGGTGGGAGCTGGCCGATCGAGACAGATCGCTGCTGGAGTCGACCCCACCCTGCGCAGCTCCAGAGGCGAAGGCAAGTCCTACCGCCGTCAAGATCGAGACGACTGCGGACCGGCTCTTCATGCCGCTCAGTGGTGTTCGATCACGCGGTCGACGATGTTGTACTCCTTCGCCTCCTCCGCGCTCATGAAGTAATCCCGCTCGGTGTCTTTGGTGACCTTGTCGAACGGTTGACCGGTGTGGTGGGCGATGATCTCGTCGAGGCGGCGGCGGACGTCGATGATCTCTTTGGCGTGGATCTCGATGTCGGTCGCCTGGCCCTGGAAGCCGGCGGATACCTGATGGATGAGGATCTTCGAATTCGGCAGCGACATCCGCTTGCCGGCCGCACCGCCGCTGAGCAGCAGGGCGCCCATGCTCATCGCGACGCCGACACAGATCGTCTGCACGTCGGGCTTGATGAACTGCATCGTGTCGTAGATCGCCAGACCGGCATAGACGGAGCCGCCGGGCGAGTTGACGTAGAGGCTGACGTCCTTGTCGGGGTCCTCGGACTCCAAGTGCAGGAGCTGGGCCACGATCAGGTTGGCGATGTCCTCGGTCACCGGCGTGCCCAGGAAGACGATCCGCTCCCCCAGCAAACGCGAGTAAATGTCAAACGCCCGCTCCCCACGCGCCGTCTGCTCAACCACCATCGGAACAAGAGGACTCATTGCTCGCACTCTATAGAAGCCACCTCCCGCGCCCGCCGTCCCGCTACTGCGTGTCGTAGAGGTACCCCACTCCCCTCTCCTACCGCCGGGCTAATCGCTGCCCGGCGTCCAAAGCTCACTGGGTTTCCCCTGCCCCTGCTCGGGCGTCAGGAGTTTCTCCCTCGCCTCGGCTTTCCCCCGGCGCTCGTCGGCTTCCTCTTTGGGAATCGGTTTGGCCGCTTCGGCGACCAGCTCAATCGCTTTCTGCGCCCGCAGGTCTTCGCGGACCATCGCGTCGCGGCCGCTCTGGCGCAGCCGCTCGAGCAGCTTCTCCGGGGTCGTCCGTTCGTGCTCGGCGCTGTGCTCGAGCGCCTCCACCATTTCTTCCTCGGAGACCTCGATCGCCTCCGCCTCGGCGATCGCGGTCACGACCGCCTCGCGCTTCAGCTCTTTTTCCGCGTCGGGCTTCGTCTCCTCGATCAGCTCATCCCGCGTTTTCCCCTGCATCTGCAGGAACTGGTTGGGGTCCATGCCGCGGCCGGCGAGCTGGCGTTCCATCCGCTCCCAGCGTTCGGTCGCCCGCGCCGCCGCCAGCTCCTCGGGCACTTCCACGGTCGCCTCGTCCACCGCGGCGTCGATCGCCGCGATCCGGAAGTCTTCCTCGGCCCGGCTCCCCAGCGCCGTGCCGACTTTCTCACGGATGTCGCCGCGCAGCTCCTCGAGCGTGTCGAACTCGGAGGCCTCGGAGGCGAAGTCGTCGTCGAGCTCCGGCAGGACTTTCTCCCGCACCTCTTTGACCTTGACTTTGAAGACCGCCTCTTGTCCAGCCAAATGCTCGGCTTGGTAGTCGGCGGGGAAGGTCACTTTCACCTCCCGCTCCTCCTCTGCCTTGGCGCCGACGAGCTGCTCCTCGAAGCCCTCGATCAGCTGGCCTGAGCCGAGCGCCAGCAGGTAGTCCTCGGCCGCCCCACCCTGAAAGGCGGAGCCGTCGAGGAAGCCCTCGAAATCGATCAGCAGCGAGTCGCCCTCGGCGCCAGCGCGCTCGACCTGCTCCAACCGCGCGAACCCCTCGCGGATCCGCTCCACCTCGGTTTCGACGATTTCGTCGGGAACCTCTTTCTCCTCTTTGCCGACCTCGAGACCTTTGTAGGTGCCGAGCTTCGCCTCCGGGCGCACCCCGACCGCGAACTTGAACCTCAGCGGCTCTCCTTCGTCCTCGGGGGTCGAAACCATCTCGATGCTGGGTTCGCCGATCGGGCTCACCCCCGCGTCGAGCAGCGCCCCTTCGTACCACTCCGGCAGCGCCTCGCGGATCGCCTCCTGCAGCACGGGCCCGAACCCAAGCCGCTGGATCACCAGCGACGGCGGCGCCTTGCCGGCGCGGAAGCCCGGCATCCGCATTTCCTTCGCCATCGCCCGGGCGGCGCGGGAAGTGGCTTTGTCGACGTCGGCGGCGGGAACCTCGACCTCGACCTCGACGCGGGAGTTGGGCAGCTCTTTGAAGGTGGTCTCCATGGATGCCTGACCCTAGCGATAGCGACGTTGCGCCAGCATCGTCCGCAGCGCCACGCCGAAGTCGATCGCGAAGGAGAGGCCCCGCCCGACGGGACCGGTTACCAGCCAGGCGCGCAGGCGTTCGCCCGCCCCACTCATCGATCTCGCCGTCATTCGTTTGCGTATTCCAGCAAGGAGGAGTCGACCAACCACTCGACCGGGGCGTGATCGTCGGTGTAGACCTCGCCGCCGGGCAGCCGCGGCTCCAGTGCTGCGGCCGCCCGCCGCCCTTCGGGTCGCAGCGGCGCCGGCAGCGTCCCGAGGTTGGCGTGCAACCGCGCCCCCGAGAAAGAGCCCTCACCGGCGACGAGCAGCGTGTTGGTCTCCTCGATCGGATAGCGCTGGACCCGCGGGAAGGCCGCCGCCATCGTCCTCCCCAGCACCCGCTCCAGCTCTTGGCCGCCCTCGGGATGGCCGACGTTGACGATCACCAGACCCCCCGGCGCCAGGCGGTCCCGGGTCAACTCGAAGAACTCCCGCGTTGCCAGGTAGAAGGGGATGTAGGGCTGGCGGTAGGCGTCGACCATGATCGCGTCGTAGCCGCCCTCCGAGCGCTCCAGCCACGGCCTGGCATCCTCGGCGAAGGTCCGCATCCGCGGGTTGCGGAGGTCGAGGTAGCGTCGCCCCAGCTCGGTCAGCTCGGGGTCGATCTCCACCGCGTCGACCGCCGTCGCCGGGAAGAAGTGGCCGAAGGCGCGGGCGACGGTGCCGCCGGCATTGCCGAGGATCGCGATCCGCCGCGGCGGCTGCCTGCTCGCCGCCGCCGCCAAGACCAGATGCCCGTCCCAGTAGTCGCCGGTCAGGTAGGAGCCGGGCCTGAACATCGAGTGGACCGCCTGTCCCTCGTTCAGCTCCAGGACCCGGGTGCCGTCGTCGCGTTCGATCACCCGCGCGTACTGGTGCGTGGTCTCGGCCTCGAAGAGGACGCGGCCCTCGGCGTCGCCCTTGATCGTCCCCACCGGGACCGCCAAGACCGCCAGCAGCGCGACCGGGACGGCGAGCGCCCGCGCCCCCACCCCCACCGCCGCGACCAGCGCCAGCGCCAGGGAGAAGACGAGGAAGGTCCGCTGGGTGCCCAGCAACGGGATCAGCACCAGCGCCGAGAGCATCGTCCCCAACAGCGATCCGGCGGTGGAGATCGCGTAGAGGCGGCCGACCACCTCGCCGGAGCTCCCCACCTCCCCGACCGCCAACCGCACCGCCCACGGCGCCGCCGCCCCCAGCAGCGTCACCGGCACCGCGACCAGGACCAGCACCCCGAACAGCGAGCCGGCGAAGCCGCCGACGGAGACGGTGTCGAAGGCGTCCACCGAGAAGCCGAGGAACGGCTTGGCGGCAAACGGGACCGCGGCGATCAACAGGGCGGCGGCGAGCACGACCAGGCAGAGGCTGCGCAGGTGCGGGTGGCGGTCGGCGTAGCGGCCGCCGAACCAGTAGCCGGCGGAGAGGGCGACGAGGACGACCCCGATCGTGTTCGCCCAGACCACGGTCGAGGCGCCGAAGTAGGGCGCCAGCAGCCGGGCGGCGGCGATCTCCACCCCGAGGGTGGAGGCGCCGATGACGAAGACGAGCACCGCCAGCAGGCTGCGCTCAGCCTTGACGGTCGTCCCCATCACCCCCAGCGCCGATCAGCTGCCGCTCCAGCCGCTCGGCCTGCCCGGCCGCGACCGCCCGCTGCGCCCGTGCCTCGTCGAGCTCGACCCCCCGCTCCAGGGCGAGGTCGAGCAGCCGCTGCTTCTCGATCCCTTCCCGCGAGACTTCGAAGAAGACCCAGGCCAGCAGTCCGAGCCCGAGGAAGGTTCCCTCGACCATCATCACCACCCCCGCGGTGCTCTGATCGGCGAGCGGGGAGATGCCCCAGTAGCGCTCCCCCTCCGCGTAGGCGGGGTAGAGCACGGACCCCGACCACATCAGGACGTTGCCGAGGATCGCCCCGGCGAAGCGCACCGCGATCACGTAGCCGACTTTCCACCCCGCCGTGAACCAGCTCGGCTTCGGCAGCGGTCCGAAGATCGGCATCCAGACCAGGCAGCCGAGGAAGATGAAGCTCATGTGCTCCAGCGCGTGCACCGGGGCGCCCCCGTAGGCGGCGTCGTAGAGCGCGGGGATGTGCCAGAAGTAGAAGTTGAGCGCCCAGAGCGGGAAGGCGACCAAGGGGTGGGCGAGGATCCGCAGCCGGTCGAAGATGCGGATCGCCAGGATCGGCTGCAGCATCGGCCCGGTCAGCCCCAGGACCAGGAACAGCGGCGCGATGTCGCCCAACAGCAGGTGCTCGACCATGTGGGCGATCACCAGCTCCTCGGCGATGTGGGAGACCGGGGAGGCGAGGGCGATGGCGATGAACAGCAGCCCCGTGGCGAAGCAGAGCTGGCGCCAGAGCGGCACCGGCCGCCCTCTTTGCGCCAGCGTCAGCGATCGCTTCGCGTAGAGGCATGCCGCCAGCAGCAGCGGCAGCAGCTCCAGCGGGGCGAAAGCCGCCTCCACGTGGGCGAACGTCGGGTTCATCGGATTCAGCGTAGCCCGCTGCTAGCTTGGCTCGCCCGTGAGCTCCCAGAACCATCGCTTTCCCCCGATCGGGAGCTACGGCTTCCTTTCTGACTGCCACACCGCCGCTTTGGTCTCCTTCAGTGGCAGCGTCGAGTGGCTCTGCTTTCCGCGCTTCGACTCGCCCAGCGCTTTCGCGGCGCTGCTGGACCGCGAGGCCGGCCATATGAGCCTGCGGCCAAAGGGGGTGATCGTCCCGATCAGCCGCCGCTACGCGCCGGGGACCCTGGTGATCGAGACCACCTGGGTCACCGACAGCGGCTGGGCGGTCGTCAAGGACGCGCTGACGATCGCCGACTGGGTGCCAGCCGGCGGCGACAAAGCAAACCTCCAGGGCCGGCCGGAGACCGCGCACGAGTCGGATCGCTCGCTGCTGCGGACGATCACCTGCATCGACGGCGAGGTCGAGATGGAGATGGAGTGCCTGCCGCGCTTCGACTACGGCCTGGAAGAGGCGAGATGGAGCGGCGGCGAGCTCGGCGAGGCGGTTGCCATCGCCGCCGCCGGCACCGAGCTGCTGCTGACCAGCGACATGGACCTGCGGATCGAGGGCGGCACCGCCCACGGCAGGGTCAGCCTGCGCGAAAACGAGTCGGCCTTCTGCGCCCTCACCTGGGGCAACGAAGACCTCGGCGGTCCCCGCAGCGCCCCCGAGGCCCTCGAGCGCATCGACTCGACCGAAGAGTTCTGGCGCGAATGGCTGCGCGACGGGGAGTTCCCCGACCACCCCTGGCGAATCCACCTGCAGCGCTCGGCGCTCGTCCTCAAGGGCCTCACCTACACCCCCACCGGGGCGATCGTCGCCGCCCCCACCACCTCGCTGCCGGAGACGCCGGGCGGGGAACGCAACTGGGACTACCGCTTCAGCTGGATCCGCGACTCGACCTTCAGCCTCTGGGCGCTGCACACGCTCGGCTTCGACCAGGAGGCGCGCGACTTCATGCGCTTCATCGTCGCCGTCTGCAAGGACCGCCCCGACCTCCAGATCATGTACGGGATCGGGCACGAGAAGGAGCTCGAGGAGAAGACCCTCGACCACCTCGACGGCTACGGCGGGGCGAAGCCGGTGCGGATCGGCAACGGCGCCTACGACCAGCGCCAGAACGACGTCTGGGGATCGCTGCTCGACTCCATCTACATCCACGAAAAGGCCCTGCGAGGGCGCGGCAACAAAACCGACCGCGAGCTGATCCGCTACCAGGTGGAAGCGGCGATCGCGGCCTGGCCGCACCCCGACCAGGGGATCTGGGAGTCCCGCGGGGAGCCGCGGCACTACGTCAGCTCGAAGCTGATGATCTGGGTGGCCGTGGACCGCGGGGTGCGCCTCGCCCGCTGGGCGGACTTCGAGGAGCTCGCCGAGGAGTGGCAGGCGAAGGCCGACGAGTTCAAAGCCGAGATCCTCGAGCGCGGGGTCCGCGACGGCGTCTTCCGCCAGCACTACGACACCGATGCGCTCGACGCCTCGCTGCTGCTGATCCCCCTCTTCCGCTTCCTCCCGCCCGACGACCCCCGCGTCTGCGCCACCGTCGACGCGATCGCCGAGGACCTGACCGAGCACGGCCTGGTCTGCCGCTACAAGGTCTCCGAGACCGACGACGGCCTCCAGGGTGAGGAGGGAACCTTCCTGATCTGCTCCTTCTGGCTGGTCTCGGCGCTCTCGGAGATCGGCGAGCGCCGCCGCGCCCGTGAGCTCTGCGAGCGCCTGCTCGAGGCGGCGGGCTGGCTCGACCTCTTCGCCGAGGAGCTGGACGCGAAGTCGGGCCGCCACCTGGGCAACTACCCCCAGGCCTTCACCCACCTGGCGCTGATCAACGCGGTCTCGCACGTGATCGCCGACGAGAAGCGCGAAGACGGCGGCGTCACCGCCGTCTTCACCGAGATGGGCGGGGTCCGGGAGGACGCCTGAGCCCGCCGGCGCAAGATCTTTCGCAGACAGAAGATCTACATACAAAAGATTTCGGCGTCCCTGTAATTTGCCGGCGGTCATGGCACAACTCGACCGCCCGGATGACAACAGCCTCCTCGTCGCCCTCCGCCACCCGCTGCGGCGCCGGATTCTGCGCGAGATGGCGGCCGGCGAGGCGATCAGCCCCCGGGAGCTCGCGACGGCGCTGCGGCAGCCGCTCAGCAACGTCAGCTACCACGTCCGGGTTCTGGCCGAGTGCGCTGTCATAACTCTGGTGAGGACGAAGCCTGCGCGCGGTTCGGTGCAGCACTTCTATCGCAGCGCGGTGGATGCACCATGGGCGCGCCACGTCCTCGGTTTGGGGGAAATAGATGAGGATGGCGCCGGAGAGAGCTCCGAGGGCGCCTCCACCTAGCCACGGGAGGGGCGATGAACGAAAGCAACGACAGTCAGACGACCTGGGCCGAAGACGAGAGCGTGGAGTCAGCGGTGCTGCGGCAGCTGCTCGACCTGCACCCGACGCAGTTGACGCTCGCCGAGCTGGTCCGCGAGTTCAGCGATGACGGGGGCAGCTTCGCCGGGCGCGACGCGGTGGAGCGAGCGGTGCGGGATCTCGCCGCCGTCGGGCTCCTGCACAAAAGCGCGAACTTCGTCACTCCGACGCGGGCGGCGCTCCGCTTCAGCGAGCTGACGGACCGGTAACCACCCAACGGAAGTCCGCTCGCAGCCGCGCCCGCAGCTCATCGGCCGCTGCGGCCGCGGCTTTGTTCTCCTCGCCGGTGGCGCTGACGAGGATCACCTCGGTAGCCGGAAAGCTGCCCAGCCGATCCTCCACCGCCTGCACGACGTCCTCATCTCCCACTCGCGCCTCGGCCTCGATGCCGGCGGCCGCCAGCGAGGCGACGCTGATCACCAATCGCCGCTGGGCGTCGCGGCGCGCCGCCTCGACGTCCGAGGCCCAGCGATCGAGAAAGCCGATGCGCGCGGGGGCCAGAACCATCACCCTGGCGCGATCGCGCCGGTCTCCCTCGATCGCGTCGACGACCTCCCTGATCGCATCCGGGTCCTCGAGGGAGCCGCCGGCGACGACGAGCACGTGACGAGTGCCCTGGCCCCCACCCGTAGGTTCGATCGGGTCCCTGGGGCGCTGCTGCACGGCGAAGACGACAATTGCCACCGCCACCAGGGCTCCCGCCGCGACCCCTACGGCGGGCCCGCCCGCAAGGAAGGCGAGAGCAATCGGGACGGCGATCGCGGTGACGAGGAGGGGGAGCTTCCAAGCAGCCACCCCCAAAGCCTCTCAAGCGCGCGACCGCCGTCCCTGGCAAGGGATTCAGCTGCCCTTGAGAATTGACACCGAGGTAACCCGGCTCTGGGTGATTCCCATCCGCACGATCCCGCACCTCCCCTCTCCCTTTGCGATTCCTGGGCGCTCAAGCAGCGCTCCAAACAATTTGAGTAGTTTTACTCGAATTGATTCCAGCAATCAAGGTGCGGCCAGCAAACCTCGTCAATAATCGGAAAACGCGGAAGCGTTGTGAAAATCCTGATTGACAGGATGTAAGGTCTTTGTATCGGCCATTACCCCTGCATCCGAACCTAAGGAATAAAAGGCCTTGCCGAAGACGAAAAACAAGAAGGAAGGCGTAGAACAGATAGTTGCTAAAGCCTTCGCACATCCCCTGCGCGTACAGATCCTGATCATTCTGAATGAGAAGGTCGCGAGCCCCAACATGCTCGCGCAGCAGCTCGACCAGAGCCTCAATCTGGTCGCTTACCACGTTCGGGTGCTGGAGAAATACGACTGCATCGAGTTGGTTGACACCAAGCAGCGACGCGGCGCCACCGAGCACTTCTACCGCGCCACCCGCCGCCAGTTCCTCAGCGACGACGAGTGGTCGCGGATGCCCGCCGGCCTTCGCCCAGGCATGGCCGGAGCGGTTCTCAAGACCGTCTTCGACGACCTGGAGGCGGCTTCAGATGCGGGAACCCTCGATCAGGTCGACGACATGCACCTGAGTCGCACCCCCCTGGTCCTGGACCAGCAGGGATGGGATGACGTCTCCGAGACGCTCAAAGCTTCCCTCGAGCGTCTGCTCGCGATCCAGACCGAAGCATCCGAGCGGCTGGCCTCGAGCGGAGAGCAGGGCATTCCCGCCAAGGTGAACCTGATGCACTTCAAGTCGCCGAAGACCGACGGGTCCGAGGGATCCACCACCACCGTCGAGGCGACGGCGAAGCCCCCTGCCTCCTAAGCGCCCCCTGCACCACCCCGCCCCGGCGCCGCTCGATCCCGAGCGGCGCCGCCGGTCGGGCTTCGCGACGAACCGTCCCTGGATGGTTGGTAACAGCGATCGCTAGCATTGCCCTGACGGTGAGGTCTTGCCGTCGCGCTGCACAGCTCAGGACTGACGCTCTCAGGGCAGCGACGTTTGGTTAAGTACGCCGCCCCAATCGAGCGATGCTGTGAAGAGCGAAGAGACGCCTAAGAGCGAAGATCAGTCAAGTCCCGGCCCCGGGGAGGGGCTGACGAACGAGCGCATCCTCTGGGCTCGCTTCGTCAAAGACCGCGATCCCGCGATCCGCGAGGAGCTGGTCCGCCGCTATCTGCCGTTCGCGAAAAACCTGGCGCTGCGCTACCGGGGGGCCAGCGAGTCCTTCGACGACCTGCTTCAGGTCGCCAGCCTCGGCCTCGTCAACGCGATCGACCGCTTCGACCCCGACCGCGGGGCGCCCTTTACCGCCTTCGCCTCGCCGACGATCCTCGGCGAGCTGAAGCGGCACTTCCGCGACCGCGTCTGGACCGTGCGCGTTCCGCGCGGCCTCCACGACCGGATGGCCGAAGTCGAGAAAGCGATCTCGGAGCTGACGGTCGAGCTCCAGCGCTCACCCTCGGTCGGAGAGATCGCGACCAAGCTCGAGGTCAACCCGACCGAAGTCCTCGAGGTGCTCGAGGCCAACCACAACCGCCGCCCGCTTTCCCTCGACCGCCCGGTCGGCGGCGAGGACTCAGAGGAATCGCCCGCCTCGGAGTGGGTCGGCGACGAAGATGCGGGCTTCGAGCTGGTCGAGGACAAACTGGCCCTGGAGGGCGCTCTCCCCCACCTCGACGAGCGTGAGCGACTGGTCCTCCAGCTCCGCTTCGTCGAGGACCTGACCCAGTCCCAGATCGCCGAGCGCATCGGCCACTCCCAGATGCACGTCTCCCGCATCCTCCGCCGCACGCTCGAGCGGATCAGGGCCGAGGTGGCAGAGCAAAGCACCGCCGCAGCTTCCTCTGAGACCGAATAACGGTCGCCCTCCGTCAGGAGGGGGCGGGGTGCCCTTCCAGACACCGCTCGCTATGGCTCGCGGTTGAGTGTCTGGAAGGGGCCCCCCGCCCCCTCCCCGACACGCAAACCCGGGACGGCCGAGCCCAAAGCAGCTGAAGAAAAGGCTGTCGCACTTCGGCGTCTACGGAAACTCGATCGCAGGGGGTCCCGATGGGGGTCTCTCGACACTCAACCTCGAGCCATAGCGAGAGGTGTCGAGAGACCCCCATCGGGACCCCCTCTACCAGTAGAGCCCCCTAGTTCTTGGAGAAGGAGGAGATGGCGACGACGAGGTAGTCGCCTTCGTCGCCGTCCTCGACCCGCAGTTCGTCGGTCAGCTTCTCGAGCGAGCCGCCGACCTCGGGCAGCTCGAAGCTTTCCCGCAGCTTGGCGGCGCCGCCGTGGGTCATCGGGCCGACCTTCAGCTCGATCCCCTCGGGGAGCTCGGCGATGCTGAGGGAGACGTGACCGTCGGTGAAGCCTTGTGGGGCGCGAGCGGAGATCGCATCGCTGAGCAGCATCGTGTCGGAGAGCCGGTCGACGCTGATGTCCTGGCGCGCGGCCAGAGCCGAGAGGGCGCGGCTGAGGACCGGCCCGACGATCTCCGGCGGGCCGACCCGGATCCGGGTCTCGGCATCGGCGGTGACGTTGAAGGTGGATCCTGCGGAAGCGCCCTCCTCGCGGGCCTGCAGCGGCAGGTGCATCCTGATCTCGGTGCCCTTTTCGGCCCCGCCTTTGATCTCAAAGCTGCTGGAGAGGGCGGCGATCAGGGTGAGACCGATGCGCAGGCTCGGCCGCTCGATGTCGGGACGGGGCCGGATGCCGGTTCCGTGATCGCGGATGACTACGGTGAGGCCGTCCAGGTCGCTCTCCGCCTCGACCTCGAGGGGACCGGGCTCGCTGCCCGCGTAGGCGTGGACGACGACGTTCATGCAGGCCTCGGTGACGACGGTCTTGAGGTCGGCCAGAGAGATCTCGTCCATGCCCAGCCGCTCGGCCAGACCGGCGAGCGCATGGCGTACCACGGCCACATTCTCGGCCCGAGCGGGGAGGGACATTTGGAGCCCCGAGCGATCGTTGGTTGAGGTGTTCAAAGTTCCAGCCTGCCCCCAGGAACGTCGAGGCTCGTCATCGAAGTCGCGAGCATATCCGGCGGACTCGCATTACGACGTGCTTACCCCTGCCACTGGGACGCAAAACAGCTTGCGGACACCGCGCCCTCCTGCGGTAGCATCGTGCCGTGAATCCAGCCCCCTTCGAGGTGAAAGTTGGAGATCTTGAGCACGGCGTGCGGACGATCTTCGTCCGCGGTGAGCTCGATCTCAGCACCGCCCCCACCCTCGAGGCTCCTCTGGAGGAAGCCTTGGAGGGCGACGAGGGTTCGGTACTGATCGATCTCTCGCAGTGCGAGTTCATCGATTCCACCGGAATCGCCTTGATCGTCCGTGCCTGGCAACGCCTGGCCGGCGGCGAAAACGGGCGCACTTTGGTGATCTGCACCGACAACGACCAGGTCCGGCGGGTGCTGGAGATCACCGGCCTCGAGCTTTCGATCCCGGTCCACCTGACCCGGGACGAGGCGTTGGCCGAGCTCACCGCCTAGCCCCTCCTAGAACACTCGTCCGGCTGCATACCGGCGGATCGGCTCGGGTAGCCGCTTCCCGATGGCACCTCCGTCCCCTCGCCGTCCGCGGCTCCCGCGGGAGCTGTTCGAGACCCGCAGCCACGCCTGGCATTCCCTCGGCCTGGGTGACGAGCTGGCGCCGAAGTTCTCCAAACGCCAGTTCGGCGGCCTGCTGCTGGCGCTGCTGATCATTGCCGGGACGCTGTTCGTCTACGACCAGCGGCGGGAGATCGCGCCGGGCTACGGGCAGTGGATCCGGATCGGCACGGTGATCGTCCTCGTCATCGTCGGCCTGGCGGCGACCCATTGGCTGGTGCGGGGTCTCTCCCCCCGTCTCTACCGGCGGCTCGATCCGGCGACGGCGGGGACCACCGGCTTTGTCATCCGCCTCCTGGCGGTGAGCGCGGTGGTGATCCTGGCGCTGCGGATCGCCGGGGTCAACGCCAGCACCCTCGCCGTCGGCGGCGCCTTCACGGCGGTGCTGCTGGGTCTGGCCGCGCAGCAGGCGATGAGCGGGATCTTCGCCGGCATCGTCCTGCAGAGCACCCGGCCGTTCCGGGTCGGGGAACGGGTGCGCCTGGTCGGCGGCGCCCTGGCCGGCTCGATCGAGGGCACCGTCACCTCGCTCGGGCTCTTCTACACGACCCTCAGCCAGGGAGCCGACCGGCTGCTGGTACCCAACAACATCCTCCTCACCCTGGTCGTGGTGCCGATGCGCGAGCCGGAGAAAGTCGACGTCCGGGTCCGCTTCCCCACCCAGGCGAGCCCGAAGGAAATCGAGGAACGGCTGCTGCAGGCGATCACCGTCCCCACCCGCTACAAGCCGAGCGTCTCGCTCGAGGAGATGGACGGCGACGGGGTCGTCTTTCGCGTCAACGCCACCCCGCTGCGACCCGAAGACGGCTCGCAGCTGGCCGAGGAGGTGCTGGAGGCGCTGCGCCGCTCCGAACCGTCGACCGCGGAATCGCGCCGCCCTCCGAGCTAGCGGCGCCGCCTCAGTCGGCGAAGAGCAAAACCACCAGGTTGATCATGATCGCCAGTGGCGTGATCACCAGCGCGACCGAGCGGAAGAACTTCGCAAAGCCGCCCCGGTAGCGGATGCTCTCCATGATCCCGAGGCCGACGACGTGGGCGAGGTTGGCGAGGGCGACGCCGATCGCGATCAGGATCGCGACAGCTTCCCAGCCGGTCTCGTGGCCGCTGCCGGAAGCGACGGCGGCAGCGAGGATGGCGACGACGATCGTGCCGAGGACGCCGGCGATCATCCCGGCCAGGTCAGAGCGGGTCATACCGGGGATGTAGGCGCCGCCGGCGACTTCCTTGTCGGCGATCGGGTTGACGAGGCCCCGGCCCGTCTCCTCGACGTCGACCACCTCGTCGGGATGCCGAGCGTCGCCCCCCTTGAGCACGACCAGACGCAGCGGCGGCTCGATCGATTCCTGGGCGCGCTCGTAGAGGCCTTTTTCGTACCACTCGGCTTCCCCTTCGGGGTGCTCGAAGATCAGCACCTCGTCGGCGGGGCCTTTGAGCAGGGCGTCCTGCGCGGCCTGGACCGGATCGGGATCGCCGACCTCGCCGCTGACCTGGATCCCCCCGTCACGCAGCACCCCGAGGACATTTTGCAGCCGCTCCTCAGCCTGCTCCCTCGGGCCCTCGATGTCGCCCATGGTGTGGCGAAACGGGCTCGCCTCGACGGCCGGCACGACGACGCGCACCTCGACGCCGTCACCGTCGGCATTGGCCTTGAGCTGCTCCAGCGGCTCGGAGCCGTGGAGCTCGTCGGTGACGATCGCGATCACTCGGCGGGGCATGACTGGCCTCCTACTCGTCGTCGGGAATTGCCTGATCTGGTTCGCCGTAGGCGACGTCGGTCGGCTCCTCGGGGGGACCTGCGTCCCGATTCGGGAAACGTTTCTGGTCGCCGTGGGCGGCGTTGTCGGCGAGCTGGCGCTCGGCCAGCTCGAAGCCCTCGGCCTCTCCCTGCCCGGCCTCGGCCAGCGGCCGCTCGGCCGGGTCCTCGACGCCGTCGTCGGGGGCGGGCCCTCCGATCTCGGCGGCTTCGGCGGCAGCCGCCTCGGCCTCTTCCTCGGCGATCGGATCGCGATCTGGCTCGTTCTCGTTCATGACGGTCGTTTCTCCCCCCAGATGCCGGTTGGCGTCTCGTTCTCATGCTGCGGTTGCCGGCCAGGTTGCTCCGGCGCCGCCAGCTTCTCGTCGGCGCGCCGGCTCATCCCCGCGTAGGCGAGGAAGGCGACGAAGCCGATGACGAAGAAAATCAAGGCGAAGATCGGCGACCAGGCCACCGCGACCAGCGCCAGCAGGATGAATAGGACGATCGGTATCGCGTACATGCCGGCCGGCTACCCCTGCTGCCCAGGCACGAAACTCGCCTCGTCCGTTTTCTCCGCTGCCGCGATTGGGTAGTCGCTAGGTGAACAGCACCCGACCGAAGGAGCCAAGGATGGGGACCCAGGAGACCGGCCAAGTCACCGGTACGAAGGACAAGGACTACAACGTCATCTGGTTCGTCGAGCAGTGCCTCAGCAACGTGCTGCGACTCGAGACCTACATCGAAGACGCCGAGCGGGCCGGGGATTCCGACCTCGCGGACTTCTTCCGTCGCGCTCAGGAGACGAGCCGGAAGGGCGCCGAGCAGGGCAAGGATCTTCTGCGCTCGCGCCTTTCGTCTTAAGTCAAGTCGGCTGGCCGGTCGCGCTGCGGCCGGCCATCCAGCCCGCCATCGCGCCGAGGAGACCACCGAGGCCGAGCAGGGTCGCCGCCCGGACCGGATCGCGCTTCAGCTTCGAGGCGGCTCCATTAGCGGTGTGCTTGGCGGCCACCTTGGCCACCTTACGGGCGAGGGTCTTCTTTATCGCTGACATGGCGAACCCCTACCCGCCCTCCCCGCTCCGCTACACCAGCTGGGGGACCGAGAGACCCTGGCGCAGCGAGAGCGCGTTGGGGGGAGCGAATTCCTCCCAGTCGTTGTTGAGGTAGGCGAAGACCTCGCGGCGCGAGCGCCAAGCGGCGATCCGCCGCCGCCAGCGGTCGAGCTCGGTCGCCGAGTAGTTGCCGTTGCGGCCGCGGGCGCCGTGGTGGAGGCGCAGGTAGGCGAGCTCCCCGACCGGCCGCGCCTCCGGCAGCGGGCGGCGGGCGTCGTGGGGGATCACCAGCGAGGCGCCGTGTTCCTCCAGCAGCCGCATTACCGCCGGCGCGAACCAGCTCGGGTGACGGAACTCGAAGCAGTGGCGGGCCGGCGGCAGCAGCTTCAGCGTTTGCGCCAGCACCTCGTCGTCGCGGTGGAAGCTGGCGGGCAGCTGCCACAGGACCGGCCCCAGCTTGCCGCTCTCCCGCAGCGGCTCCAACGGCTCCCAGAAACGTTCGACGCCCTCCTCGACGTTCTGCAGGCGGCGGATGTGGGTGAGGTAGCGGCTGCCCTTCACCGCGAAGAGGAAGCCGGGCGGGGTGCGCTCGACCCAGCCCTCCACGGTCAACCGCTTGATCAGCCGGTAGAAGGTGGCGTTGACCTCGACCGTGTCGAAGAGCTCGGCGTAGCGCTCGAGCCACCGCGCCTGCGGCACCCCTTTGTAGATGCCGTCGCGCCAGGAGGCGTAGACCCATCCCGAACAGCCGATCCGTACGTCCTTCACGTCTCACCTTCCGTTTACGTCGCCCGCGGCGGGGGGTAATCGTTTCCCGTCCCCTACCCGAGAGGCCCGACCGGTTATGCCGCTGAATGCGATCCTGGACGTCAACGGCACCCTCGTCGACACCAACTACCACCACGCCTTCGCCTGGCACCGCGCCCTCCATGCCCACGGGCACCAGGTCCAGATGTGGAAGGTGCACCGCCACATCGGCATGGGCGGCGACCAGATCCTCGACGCTCTGATCGGCGAGCGGGCGGCGGCCGAGCAGGGGGACGCGATCCGCGAGGCCGAGGCGGAGGCCTACGGCGAGCTGATCGGCGAAGTCGAGCCGCTGGAGGGAGCGCGGGAGCTGATCGAGAAACTGCGCGAGGAAGGCTCGGCCGTGATCCTCGCCAGCTCGGCGAAGGAGGAGGAGGTCGACCACTACCTCGACCTGCTCGACGCGCGCGATCTCGTCGACGGGTGGACGACCTCGGCGGACGTGGAGAGCACGAAGCCCGACCCAGATCTCGTTCACGCGGCGTTGGAGAAGGCCGGCAATGACAACCCCTCGGTGATGGTCGGCGATTCGGTTTGGGACGTGAAGGCAGCGAAGGCGGCGGGGTTGCCGACGCTCGCCGTTCTCACCGGCGGCTTCTCGGAGGCCGAGCTGCGGGAGGCAGGCGCCTCACAGGTAGTGGAGTCGATCGCTGACCTGCGATTCGACCGCGCCGCTCTGGACGCGGTCTCCGCGTAGCTGGCGCTAGCTGGCGCCGGCGACCGCCTTCTCGAGTTCCTTCTTGCCCATCTTCGAGCGCCCTTCGATCCCCAGCTTCTTGGCGTCGTTGTAGAGCTGTTCCCGGGTGCGGCCGCCGGGACCGCTGCCCGACTGCTTGCCCCCCCGGCTGCTGGCGGAACGGCCCTTGGTCGAGCTGCGGGAGGAGGATTTCGATTCGCCCGAGCGCGCCTTTTCCTTATTGACGGCCCGAGCGGCGATCTCTTTGGCCCGCTTGGTCGAGCGCCCCGCTTCCTTCTCGCTCTTTTTGATCTCTTTGTACTGGCGGTCCCGTTTGCTGCCTTTTTTCACTCCGCGCGGTGGCATCGCCCGTCCCTCCTTCTCTAGGTCTTCTGCCCCTCGTGCACTCCCTCGGCGAACTCCTCGACGATCTTCGCGGTGAACGCTTCGAGGTCGTCGGGTTTACGGCTGGAGACGAGGCCCTGGTCGACGTGGACTTCCTCATCGACCCAGGTGGCCCCGGCGTTCTGCAGGTCGGTCTGGAGGCTCGGCCACGAGGTCAGGGTGCGGCCTTTGACGACCCCGGCGTCGATCAGCGTCCAGGGGCCGTGGCAGATCACCCCGACCGGCTTGCCGGCCTCGAAAAATCCGCGCACGAACTCCAGCGCCTCCGGTTTCGTCCGCAGCTGGTCGGGGTTGGCGACTCCTCCGGGCAGGACGAGCCCGTCGTATTCGCTGGCGTCGGCCTCGCCGACGGCGCGATCGACCTCGAAGGTGTCGCCCTTGTCGAGGTGGTTGAAGGCCTGCACCTCGCCGGCTTCCGGCGCCAGCAGCTCAGCTTCGGCGCCGGCCTCGCGCACCGCTTGCAGCGGCTCGGTCAGCTCGACCTGCTCCACCCCCTCGTTGGCGGTGAGGAAGGCGATCTTCTTTCCCTGAAGGCGTTCGGACATGCTGCCTCCGCTTTGGCGGCGCTAGTGCAGCGCCGGCTGGTGGGAAGGAGCCTCGGTCGAAGCGGTCTTCGCCGTCGCCTGCGCCTCGGTCCGCTGTCGCTGCCAACCGAGCTCGAAAGTCAATGGCACCTGGACTTTGTCTTTCGCCAGGCAGCGCGGACAAGAGGTCCAAGACGTCGCCGCCTGAGTCGAATATCCGCTTCCACAGTTGTCGCACCTGAACATGGCTCTATCTCCCGTTTGTCTAAACCCGTTGTGGCTTGGACTACCCTTGGGCCAAGCCGGTAAAACCCTCTCTACATAGGGAGGGCCCGGGGGATGAGAGAGCGCCTGAAAGGGTAGTTTTGAGCCGCATGCACGAGCCGCAGGAACTGGAGCTGCGGCGTTACCTGAAGAGCCAGCGCGAGCTGGCGGCGCGCCTCATCGAGGGGGACTCGCTCGAGCAGGTCGCGCCCCGGTTCCTCGAGATCGTCGCCGACCTGCTCAGATGGGAGGCGGCTGCGATGTGGGAAGTGGTCGGCGAGGACGAGCCGTTGCGGCTGATCGCCGGCTGGAGCACCCACGACCTCGACGCGAGGCCGCTCTGGCGTCGCAGCCGCGAACTCACCTTCACGCGGGGAATCGGGCTCCCGGGGGATGCCTGGCAGACGGGGCAGATCGCGCTCGCCCCCAACTACCGCGAGTACCCCACTCCCGCCCCCCGCTTCGACGTTTCCGCAGAACTGGGGCTGGAGGCGGCGCTGGCGATTCCGGTCCCGATCGGCTCGCCCGAGAACGTCCTCGCGATCGCCGAGTTCCACACCACCTCCTTCAACCCGCAGTCGGAGGAGCTGATGGCGTTGCTGGCCACCTTCGCCGACCAGTTCGGCACCTTCATCGCCCGCCGCCGGGCGGAGGCCAGGAGCGCCGAAGCCGAGCGCTTCCGCCAGCACTTGGCGGAGGTCGTCCGCGGCACCCAGGACGCGGTCCTCAGCAAGGACCTGGACGGGGTCGTCACCACCTGGAACCCGGCTGCCGCCCGCCTCTACGGCTACAGCCCCGAGGAAGCGATCGGCCGTCACATCTCCTTCCTCGTCCCGCCCGACCACAAAGACGAGGAGAAAGTCATCCTCGACCGGGTGAAGCGGGGGGAGCGGCTGGAGACCTACGAGACCGAACGGATCCGCGCCGACGGCAGCAGGGTTGCCGTCTCGCTCACGGTCTCGCCGATCCGCAGCCCGCTGCGGGGGCTGATCGGCGCCTCCGTGGTCGCCCGCGACATCACCGCCGAAGTGCGGCGGCGGCGTGCGCAGGAGTTCCTCGTCGCCGCCAGCCGTCTGCTCGACACCTCGCTGGATCCGAAAGAGACGGCGCGGACGATCGTCTCCACCGCTGTCCCGGAGCTGGGCGAGCTCTGCCTGATCGACTTCCGCCGTCCCGACGGCTGGCTCGGCGACAGCATCGTCGCCGGCGCCGATCCGGAGATGGCGGCGCGACTGGAACGGATCCGCCGGGAAAAGCCGCTGGACCCTGCGAGCGAGCATCCGGTGGCGCAGGTGCTGCGGCTGAACCAGCCGATGGTCTGGCACGACCTCAAGGCTCCGGAGATCGTCGACAAGGTCTCCCAGAGCCCGGAGCACCTGCAGCTGATGGTCAACGCCGGCTACAACTCGGCTGCGGTGGTGCCGTTGGTCGCACGCGGCCGCACCCTCGGCGCCCTCTCCTTTCTCCATGCCCACGGTGACCTGCGCTACGACCAGGGGGACCTCGAGTTCCTCGCCGAGCTGGGCGAACGGGCGGCGCTGGCGCTCGACAACGCCCGCCTCTACCAAGAGCGCGACCGCGTCGCGAAGAACCTGCAGCGGGGGCTGCGACCGCCCCACCCGGCGGAGGTGCCTGGGCTGGAGGTCTCGGTCGTCTTCGAGGCGGCCGGGGAGGGAATCGAGGTCGGCGGCGATCTCTACGACGTGATGCCGACCGAGGACGGCTGCTGGATCCTGGTCGGGGACGTGGCGGGCAAGGGCAGCACGGCGGCCGGGGTCTCGGTCGCGGTCCGCCATTCGGTGCGGGGGCTGACCCGGGAGATCGCCGAGCCCGACGAGGTGCTGCGGCGGGTCAACGAGCTGCTGCTCCCCGGTGAGAGCCTCAACGACTTCGCGACCGCGATGCTGGCCCGGCTCCTCCGCGACGGCTCCGGCTGGCGCCTGATCCTCGCCTCGGCCGGTCACCCGCCGGCGGCGCTGGCAACCGGGGCCGGCGTCGAGCTGCTCGGCGGGGGCTCGGTGCTCGGCGCCTGGCCGCAGGCCATGGTCGAGCGGCATGAGCGCCGACTGGAGGGAATCGAGACCCTGGCCCTCTGTACCGACGGCTGGCTGGAGGCGGGACCCGTCGCCTCTCATCAGGGACCGGAGAGCTTTGCGGAGATGACCCAGGCGCTGTCGGGCCTGGGTCTCGACGAGATGACCGAGCGCCTTCGCGCCGACGCGGTCGGCCGCAGCTCGGGCCGCCTGCGCGACGACCTCGTCGTCCTGGCGGTACGTCCCCGGGATGCCTCGGCGGTCGCCGCGGCATCCCGGGAGCTGCAGTCAGTGGCCGACTAGCGTTTCGCGGCGGCCGGTTTTTTGGCCGTCGGTTTTTTCGCGGTCCGTTTTTTCGGACTCGCTTTGCGGGCGCCAACTTTTTTCGCGGAGGTTTTCGCGGGGGCTTTTTTCGCCCGGCTGGTTTTTTTAGCCGCTGGTTTGGCGGCTGATTTTTTCGCCGCTGGTTTGGCTTTGCGGGTCGAGCCGGAGGCGCGCCGCAGGGCGGCGGGGATGTCCTCCCGCACGACCGCGTTGGTCAGCTGCTTGATCTGGCCCTGGAGGAAGCCCGCCATCCGTTCCTCCTCGCGGCGAATCGCCCGCGCCAGTTTCGCCGTCTCGGAGTCGTTGACCTTTTCGGCGAGGGTCTCGATCGCGAGGTAGGTGGCGATCTCCTCGTGCTCGTTGAAGTACTCGGTCTTGGCGTTCTTGAGCATTTTCTCCTGCTCGCCGCTGCCGCGGATCGCGTGCATCGGTCCCTTCGCCGCGGCAGTCAGTTTGCCGACCGCACTCTGCAGGGTCTGGCCGCCGCCGCCGAGTTTCTTGATCCGGCGCTCGACCTGTTTGGCGTGGGATTTGGTCTCTTTCAGGTGCTGCTGCAAGCGTTTTTTGTAGGGGCCTTTGACGGTCATCGCGATGTGAGCCTGCAGGGCAGTCTCCAGTTCGCGCTCCTTGCCGTAAGCCTCGCTCAGGTACTGGACTAACTTCGCGTCACGCTCGTTCATATCCGCCATCGCGAATCGTGCCTCCTCCGTCTCGCTGATTGATGCGTTTAGTTACCCAGCCCAGTTGGGGTGAAACTGGGGCGCGGGAGGGTATTGACTCCGCCCGCGGATCTACTCTTCGGTGCGATGAAGCTGGTTCTTTTCGCCGTCGCCGCGGCCGGACTCCTCTTCCCCTCCCCGCCCGCTCCGGAGATGAAGTCGTGGCCGATCCCCTACGGCCAGAAACGCAAGCGGGAGATGGCGGCCTACTCCGCCCGCCACTACGGCGAGCGGACCTGGCGGTTGCAGCGGCCGCGGGTGATCGTCGAGCACATGGCGCAGGCAAGCTCCGCCGCGGCGGTCCACAACACCTTCGCCCGGGACGTTCCCGACGTCGAGCTGCACGAGCTGCCGGGCGTCTGCGCGCACTTCGTGATCTCGAGCCGGGGGCGGATCTTCCGCCTCGTCAACCTCCGCACCCGCTGCCGCCACACCGTCGGCCTCAACTGGACCGCGATCGGGATCGAGCACGTCGGCTACGGCGACGGCGACGTCCTGCGCGACCGGCGCCGGCTGCGCGCCTCGCTGCGCCTCACCCACTGGCTGCAGTGCCGCTTCGGCATCCGCCTCCGCAACGTGATCGGGCACGCCGAGAGCCTTCGCTCTCCTTACCACCACGAGCGGGTGCCGAGCCTGCGGCGACAGACCCACGGCGACTGGAGGCACGCCTCGATGCGGATCTACCGGCAGAAGCTGGCGCGACTCGGACCTTGCCCTGACAAATAGACTCCAGCCGATGAGCGACGACGTGATCGATCACGGGTTCAAGGAGGGGGACAAGGTCTGGGTCCAGGACGGCGACGGCAACCGCCACCCGGGCGTCTTCGTCGGCGACAACGAGGCCGCCGGCTGGTTCGGCGGCGGCCCCAGCGCCTACGTCGCCCATCCCGAGGCCCATCAGGCCGAGGTCGTCTCGATCTTCCGGATCACCCCGCGCGACGAATAGTCGGCCGCGTGTCGATTTCCGCGCCGCTCGTTCGTCGTTGAGGTAAAAGGGCGAGTGCGTCGCCCGCCGACGAAGGAGGACCAGATGCGTTTCATGATGTTCATGTACCCGGAGATCAGCGAGGGCGAGTGGGTGCCCTCGGTCGCGGCCGTGGAAGCGATGAGCCGCTACAACGAGGAGCTGCGCAAGGCCGGCATGCTGCTGGCTCTCGACGGCCTGCGCCCACCGAGCGACGGCGGCACCGTCAGGTTCTCGGCCGACGGCGGGACGACGATCACCGACGGGCCCTTCAGCGAGGCGAAGGAGGTCGTCGGCGGCTACTGGCTGATCCAGGCGCGCTCCAGGGAGGAGGCGCTGGAGTGGGCCGGCCGCTGCCCGGCGCGGGGGTGCGCGATCGAAGTCCGGCGCGTCGCCGAGATGGACGAGTTCCCCGAGGACGTGCAGGAAGCGGTCGCCGCGAACGAAAGCGCCTGAGCCGGCGTGACCGATGCCACGCGCGCGATCGAGGCGGTATGGCGGATCGAGTCCGCCCGCCTGATCGCGGGTCTGGCGCGGATGGTCGGCGACGTCGGCCTGGCCGAGGACATGGCTCAGGACGCGCTGGTGGCGGCGATGGAGAAGTGGCCGACCTCGGGCGTCCCGGACAACCCGGGCGCCTGGCTGATGGCGACGGCGAAGAACCGGGCGATCGACCGGCTGCGGCGGGAGAAGACGTATGAGCGCAAGCAGGAAGAGGTCGCCCGCGACACCGGCGTCCTCTTCGCGATGGAGCGCTCGGACTTCGAGGCCGCCGCCGACGACGAGATCGGCGACGACCTGCTGGCGCTGATCTTCACCTGCTGCCACCCGCTGCTATCGCGCGAGGCGCGGGTGGCGTTGACCCTGCGCCTGCTGGGCGGGCTGACGACGGCCGAGATCGCCAGCGCCTTCCTCGCCGGCGAGTCGACCGTGGTGCAGCGGCTGGTGCGGGCGAAGAAGACCCTGCGCGAGGCCAAGGTCCCCTTCGAGGTGCCGCGCGGGGAAGAGCTGGACGAGCGCCTGCCCTCGGTCCTCGAAGTCATCTACCTCGTCTTCAACGAGGGCTACGCCGCCAGCGCCGGCGAGGAGTGGGTCCGCACCGACCTCTGCGAGGAAGCGCTGCGCCTCGGCCGTATCCTCGCCGAGCTGGCGCCACGGGAGCCGGAGGTGCACGGCCTGGTGGCGCTGATGGAGATCCAGGCCTCCCGCACGGCCGCCCGTCGCGGCCCCGGCGGCGAGCCGGTGCTGCTGCTCGACCAGGACCGGGGACGCTGGGACCCGCTGCTCATAGTCCGCGGCCGGCGGGCACTGGAGCGGGCGGAAGAGCTGCCAAAGCCGATCGGGCCCTACGGTCTGCAGGCGGCGATCGCCGCCTGCCACGCCGGTGCGATCCAGCCCGAGGAAACCGACTGGATCCGGATCGCCGCCCTCTACGAGACCCTCGCCCAGATCGCCCCCTCCCCGATCGTCGAGCTGAACCGGGCGGTCGCGGTCGCCATGGCCTTCGGCCCGGAGGCCGGGCTGGCGCTGCTGGAAGAGCTCGAAGACGAGCCGGCCCTGGCGAAATACCACCTCCTCCCCTCCGCCCGCGCCGACCTGCTGGAGAAACTGGGCCGCCAAGAGGAGGCGGCGTCTGAATTCAAACGCGCCGCCGCGATGACCTCGAACGAACGCGAGCGCGAGCTGCTGCTCAGGCGCGCTGCTCGGCCAGGTTCCTGATCTCGTCCTTCTCCAGCCGGTGGATGACCCAGTCGTCGAGGCGGCGGGCGCCGAGCTGCTCGTAGAAGTTCAGAGCCGGTTCGTTCCAATCGAGCGCGACCCACTCGAGGCGGACGTGGCCGCGCTCCAGCGCGAGGGCCGCGAGATGCTCCATCACGGCCTTGCCGATGCCGCCCCGGCGGTGCTCGGGCCGCACGTAGACGTCCTCGAGCCAGATCCCGGAGCGGCACTCGAAGGTCGAGAAGGTGGTGAAGAAGATCGCGTAGCCAACGGCTTCCCCGTCGGCGGTCTCCAGCAGCAGCGCCTCCGCCGCCTTCTCGTCGAACAGCGAGCGCCGCAGCACCTCGGCGTCGCCACTGACCTCCTCGGCGAGCTTCTCGTAGGCGGCGAGCTCGAGGATCAGGTCGAAGAGGAGCTGGACGTCCGCTTCGGTCGCGGGCCGGATCTGCACCTCGTTGACGCTCATCTTTCCCCCACCGCCCCCAGCACCGGCTTGACGTCGAGGACCGGAGTGCCGTCGAGCGCCTCGAGGTTTTCGACGCGGATGGCGTTGCCGTCCACCGCGACCACCTTGACGCGGTGCAGTCCGATCGGGTTCGGCCGGTCGGGCGAGCGGGTCGCGAAGACCCCCACCTCAGGCCGGGAGCGGTCGTCCCGGGGGTGGGTCGAGAGGACGTCCCGGTCGGCCCGGTCGAGCCAGGTGAGGACGAGGAGCTCGTCCCCCGGCCCGATGCCCTGCAGCGCCGACTCGAACTCGGCCTCGATCTCGATCCGCGCCTCGGGCGCACCCTCGTCGCCCTGCTTCGGCGCCGCCGCAAGCTCCCGCAAGGGCGAGGAGACAGATCCGATCGCGCGCAGCTCCATCGAACTCAGCCTAGGCGAACAGACGCGGCAGCACCGAGCTTTTGTAGACGTCGATCGCGGCCAGCGGGTCGGCACCTGAGTTGTTCATCAGCGCCACGATCGTCGCCCCCATTTCTTCGACCTCGCGGATGCGCTCGACGTGCGTCTCCGGGTCGGCGGCGACGATCATCGTCTCCTTCAGTTCCTCGTCGGAGGTCTGGCGCTCTCCCTCCTCGTACATCGCCGCCGGGTCGTGCCAGTCGTCGCGGTAGAACTCTTTCGGCTGCGAGCCCTTCCAGACGCGGCAGCCCTCGAGCGCGGCGTCGTCGTCTCCGGCCCAGGAGAAGGCCGCCTGGAGGACGACCTCGCCCGGCTCCCTGCCGGCGTCCTCGGCGGCGCCCCGGTAGGTGTCGAGGATCTCCGGCACCGATTCGGGATCGGCCAGGGTCCAGATCCCGTCCCCCTGCCGGCCCGCCACCCGCGCCGCTTCCGGCCCGAAGGCGGAGACGTAGATCGGCGGCCGCCGGTTCTCGGGCCGGGTGTGGAGGTAGGCGCGGTCGGTGGAGAAATGCTTGCCGGCGCCGCTGAGGCGCTGCCCGTCCCAGAGGGCGCGGATCATCTCCAGCGCCTCCTCCATCCGCTCGATCTGGGCTTCCACCGACGGCCACCCGGAGCCCAGCGGCGCCTCGTTCAGCGCCTCGCCCGAACCTACGCCCAGGTAAGGCCGGCCCGGGTACATCACCTCCATCGTCGCCCAGGCCTGGGCGATCAGAGCCGGGTGGTAGCGCGGCCCCGGCGGCGTCACCGCGGTGCCGAAGCTGACCCGCTCGGTCGCCTGGGCCGCCGCCCCGAGCCAGACCCAGGCGTGGCCCGCCTCCCCCGGTTCCCACCAGGGCTGCAGGTGGTCGCTGCAGCCGATGCCCGAGAAGCCGGCCGCCTCGGCGGCGACCGCTTGGCGCAGCAGCTGGTCGGGCGGGAACTGCTCGTGGGCGCAGAGGTGGAGGTAGCGCATCGGATCGCGCCCGCGCAGGCGCCCTAGGCTTTGCCTTCGAACTCGTACTCGCGCAGGAAGCCCTCGAAGAGCCGGCGATGACCCTGCTCGTCGCGGAGGATCGTGGTCACCATGTCCTGGGTGACCGGGTCGATCCCGTCGGTCTCCTCGATGATCCGCGTGTAGTGCTCGATCGCGCCGGTCTCGGCTTTGATCACGCCGCGGATGACGTGGATCACGTCGGTCTGGTGCTCGGGCGGCTGCAGGAAGCTCTGCTCCGCCGAGAAGCCTTCGGAGCCGGGGACGACGCCGTAGAGCTCCTTGATCCGTTTGGCGAATTCTTCGGCGTGGCCGAGCTCCTCTTTGATGTCTTCGGCCAGGGACTCGCGGATCTCCTGGGCGCGGACGCCGTCGAGGTTGGTTGAGGCGGAGAGGTAGCTCATCACCGTCTCGATCTCCATCCAGTAGGCCTTGGTCAGCAGGGCGACGATCTCTTCCCGGGTTCCGGAAGCGTCACCACTGAAGATTCCCTTGTCGAGGCTGCTCGTCTCCATCGTCTTTTTCTCCCTTTGCTGGTCGTCTGTCTACTGGTCGAGCTTGTCCCGCTTCGGCCCCTCCCAATCGGGCGCCTCCGGGTCTTCGGAGGGATGCGGTTCGCTGGTGCTCCTGGCCCCCGTGGGCGGATGCGGCTCCTCGCCGAAAGGCTTGCCGTCGGGGTCGGGTGGATCCCGCGGGTCCTCGCGCTTGTCGTAGGGGTCCGGCCACTCGGTCGGGTCGGGATCGCGCGCCGGGTTGTTGAGCACGTGGTGGGGCTCTCGGTCTTTGGAGGTGTCCATGCCGAGCGGCTACCCCAGCGCCTGGCCGTGGAAACGCCTGCGCGCAACGGGCTCGAAGGCTAAGGTGCCGCGCCATGGACACGATCAACGCCTTACTCGAGAACAACCAAGCCTTCGCCGCCGGTCATAAAGAGGAGCACCTCGACGTCGAACCGCAACGCCACCTGGCGATCGTCACCTGCATGGACTCTCGGCTCGACGTCTTCGCCGCGCTGGGGCTGGGCAACGGGGAGGCACACATCCTGCGCAACGCCGGCGGCGTCATCACCGACGACGTGATCCGCTCGCTGGCGATCTCCCAGCGGCGACTGGGGACGCGCGAGGTGATGCTGATCCACCACACCGACTGCGGCATGCAGAAGATCACCGACGACGGCTTCCGGATGGAGCTGCAGGAGACGACCGGGATCGCACCGGCGTTTGCGATCGAGTCGTTCAGCGACGTCGAGGAGGACGTGCGGCAGTCGATCCGCCGGGTGCGCTCGACCCCCTTCCTCGTCCATCGCGACACCGTGCGGGGCTTCGTCTACGACGTCGACACCCACCGTCTGCGCGAGGTCGAGGTCGAGGAGTAGATGCCGACCGTCGCCCCCTACGGCTCCTGGTCCTCGCCGATCGAGGCGGCGACGGTGGCCCGGGCGGGGCGGCGGCTGGGCTCGCCGGCGCTCGCCGCCGACGGGGCGGTCTGGTGGGCCGAGGGTCGGCCGACCGAGGGCGGCCGGGTGGTGCTGATGCGCCGCCCGCCGGGCGGCGAGCCCGAAGCGGTGACGGCGGAGGGGGTCAACGTGCGGACCCGCGTCCACGAGTACGGTGGCGGCGCCTGGTGCGTGGCCGAGCCCGACCTCGTCCTCTTCGTCGACTTCTCCGACCAGCGCCTCTACCGCCAGCGGCTGGGTGAGGAGCCGATGGCGATCTCACCGGAGCCGGCCCCCGGTGGCGCCCTTCACTACGCCGACATGCGGCTCACGCCCGACGGCGGCAGCGTCGTCTGCGTGCGCGAATCGCATCAGGAGGGCGAGGGGGAACCGGCGAACGAGATCGTCTCGCTGCCGCTCGACGGCAGCGGCGAGGCGCAGGTCCTGGCCGGCGGCCGCGACTTCTACTCGTTTCCGCGGATCAGCCCCGACGGCGCCTGGCTCGCCTGGACCTGCTGGGACCACCCGAACATGCCCTGGGACGGGACCGAGCTCTGGATGGCGCCCCTGCGGGACAGCGGCGAGGAGCGCCTGGTCGCCGGCGGCGCCGAGGAGTCGGTCTTCCAGCCCGAGTGGGGCCCGGACGGCCTCCTCTACTTCGCCTCCGACCGCGACGGTTGGTGGAACCTCTACCGCGCCGGCGAGCCGGGGGTCGAGCTGAGTGGCGAGGAGGGGGCGCTGGTGCAGCTGACCGAGGAGGAGGCGGACCTCGCCCACCCGCAGTGGCTGTTCGGCGGCGCCGCCTTCGCCTTCCTCGAGAGCGGCGCGATCGTCTGCGTCCGTTGCGCGGGCGGCGAGGAACGGCTCTTCCTGCTGCGGCCGGAGGGCTGGGAACCGGCCGACCTCGGGTTGCCGTTCACCTCCTTCGGCTTCCCGGCGCTCTCGACCCGCGGCGAGACCGTGGCCTTTGCAGCCGCCAGCCCCGAGAGCGAGGCCGCGGTCGTCCTCTACGACGCGGGCGCCGGCGAGACCGAGATCGTCCGCGCCTGCAGCGAGGAGCCGGTCGACCCGGCCTACGTCTCGCGCCCGCGGCCGGTCGAGTTCCCCACCGGAGACGGCGAGACCGCCTACGGCTTCTTCTACCCTCCGGCGAACCCCGGGTTCGAGGCGCCGGAGGGGGAACTGCCGCCGCTGATCGTCGAGAGCCACGGCGGGCCGACCTCGCACGCGACCCCCGCCCTGGACCGCGAATTCCTCTACTGGACCAGCCGCGGGATCGGCGTCGTCGACGTCAACTACCGCGGCTCGAGCGGCTACGGGCGCGAGTACCGCAACAAGCTGCGCGGCACCTGGGGCGTGGTCGACACCGAGGACTGCGTCAACGCCGCCAGTTACCTGACCCAGGAGGGCGAGGCCGATGGGGCGCGACTGGCGATCCGCGGCGGCTCCGCCGGCGGCTACGCGACCCTCTGCGCGCTCATCTTCCACCAGGGCTTCGCCGCCGGCGCCAGCTACTACGGCGTCGCCGACGCCGAGGCGCTGGCCCGTGACACCCACAAGTTCGAGTCCCGCTACCTCGACCGCCTGATCGGCCCCTATCCCGAGCGCGCCGACCTCTACCGCGAGCGCTCGCCGATCCACCACGTCGAGGGGCTGCAGGTGCCGGTGATCCTCTTCCAAGGCCTTGAGGACGAGGTCGTCCCGCCAAACCAGGCGGAGACGATGGTGGCAGCGCTGAAGCGCAACGGCGTCCCCCACGCCTACCTGCCGTTCGGGGGCGAGCAGCACGGCTTCCGCAAGGCCGAGACCAACATCCGCTGCCTCGAAGCCGAGCTCTACTTCTACGGGCGGATCATGGGGTTCGAGCCGGCGGGCGACCCCGAGCCGGTCGAGATCGTCGGGCTCAGCTGACGACGCACTTCTTGGAGCCGCCTTCGGTTTCGCCTTTTTCCGGGAATGCGTGGGCGAGCGCCTGGGCGATCAACTGGGCGCGGGCGGCGTAGCCCGGCGAGGTGAAGTGGATGCCGTCTTCGATGAACCAGTCGTCTTTGACGTCGGAGGCCCAGTCGTAGACGCGCATGTTCGGGTAGCTGGCGCAAGCGGTGACGAGCTCCTCGTCCCACTTCTCCATGTTCCCCTTCGAGTAGGGATCGCCGGCTTCGACCAGCGAGCGCACGTTCACCCAGAGCACCGGTTCGTCGCCGATGATCGTCATCATTTTGTCGATCCGTTCGCGCTCGTCAACGGTTGAGCCGGCGGCGATGTTGGCGGCCTCGTTGGTGCCAAGGGCGAGCACCCAGCAGCCTTCGAAGCCTTCCGCCTTCCAGGCGGCGGCGACTTCCTGGGCGTTCGGCATTCCTTCGAACTGCTCTTCGATCGAGGTCGCGCCCTGGACCTCCATATGCACGTCTTTGGCTTTGGCGCCGACTTCGACGTAGCGCGCGGGGCTCCGCTGCGATTCAATCGGCAGGTAATCGGCCGAGATCAGGCCCTCTGAGGTCGAGTCGCCGATGTGGACGACGGCTTTGCAGGACGATTTGGTCGAGGAGCTCGCCTGCTCCGGCGTCAGCGGCGGCGGTTTCGTCGTCCCCTCTGCCCGCGCCTGTTCGGCCCTGACGTTTTCACCCTGGGCGGAGGAGGTCGAGTTGATCCCGGCCATCCCCCCGGCGGCGATCGCCAGGATCAGGCCGGCGCCGACGATCGCCACCCGCATCGGCGGAGCGAAGGTCTCCCATTTCCAGCCGACGGCGCGGCGGCGGGCGAAGAAGCGGCCGATCGCGCCGTGGCGGATCGGCTCCTCGATAAAGCGCCAGGAGAGGGCAGAGACGGCGAGGATCGCCGCCACCTGCATCAGGCTGCGGACGAGGTCGTCCTCGTGCTGGACGCCCTGGGGGGTGGTGAGGACGATGATCGGGGTCTGCCAGAGATAGATCCCGTAGGAGCGGACGCCGACCCACCGCAGGGGGAGCACCCCCAGCCACTTGCCGAGCCGGCAGGCGGGGTGGGTCAGCGGCATCAGGACAAGGACGGTGGCGAGGGCGAGGATGACGAAGCCGCCGCGGTAGAGGAAGGGCGAGAGTTCGCCGTTGCGCCAGATCATCAGGGCGATGACCGCCAGGCCGGCGACGCCGAGGGCGTCGAGCGTGTTGCGGGCCTGCGGAGCGATCCGGCGGGAGAGTTTGCGGCTGGGCCAGACCATCGCCAGCGCCGCCCCGAACAGCAGCCCGCCGGCGCGGGTGTCGGTGCCGAAGTAGAGGCGCGAGGGGTCGAAGCTCGGCTCGTAGAGGACAGCCATCAGAATCGAGGAGGCGAGCGCGCCGGCGATCGTCAGCAGCGCCAGCCGCGGGCGGACGCCGGAGGCCAGCGGGCGCTCGTGGACGAGTTTGACCCCGAGCAGCAGCAGGAACGGCCAGAGGATGTAGAACTGCTCCTCGACCGAGAGCGACCAGAGGTGGTCGAGCGGACCTTCGGCTTCGAAGCGGGCGAAGTAGGAGACGTCGGCGAAGATCTGCTGCCAGTTGTTGACGTAGAAGATCGCCGAGAGCACGCCTTCGCGGAACTGATCCGGCTGGGCCGGGCCGAAGACGGTGACCCAGGCGACGACGATCGCCAGCATCACGAACAGGGCCGGCAGCAGGCGCCGGGCGCGGGCGAGCCAGAAGGCGCCGAGCCCGATCCGGCCGCGGGCGTTCAGCTGCGCCAGCAGGATGTCGGTGATCAGGTAACCACTGAGGGTGAAGAAGACGCCGACGCCGAGCATCCCCCCCGGCGCCCAGTCGAGTCCCAGGTGGAAGGCGATGACGGCGAGGACGGCGATCGCTCGTAGCCCGTCCAGCCCAGGCATGTAGCGCTGGTTGCGCTTGACGGGTTCTGGCATCGGTGCCCTCATGCTAGGGATCGGCGCTGATAGCTTTCGCCGCCGTGAGTCACGTCCGAGCCTCTCGCCGCAGCCTTGCCGCCTCCTTCTCAGCCGCGCTGATCGCAGCGCTCGCGCTGCTGGCGATGAGCGGCGCCGCTCCGGCCTCGGCGGCGACCTGCCCCAGCTTCAAAGTCCTGCACGACGACCGCATCGGCGCCGCCAGCCTGCCGGCCGGTAACTACGCGGTCACGACCGACACCGGCCTCAGCTGCCAGGCCGCCTCGCAGCTCTTCGCCCGCTTCCTCCAGGACTGGGACGGCAACCTGCCGAAACCCTGGCGCATCGCCGCCAACGGCCCCGGCAAGGCCTCCTTCACCCGCACCGGCCTGCCCGGCTTCTCCGTCGCCCGCAGCGGCGGAAGCGGCGGGGGCGGGGGCAACAGCGAACTCGGTCGCCTCTGCAGCGGCACTTTCACCGTCAACGCCGCCTCCGACGTCGGTCCGCTTTTCTTCCCCAAGGGCCAGTACCTCGTCTACATCCCCGCCGGCTCGGGCATCACCTGCCGCCGCGCCTCGGTCCTCTTCACCAAATTCCTCGCCTCGCCGGGCGGCCGGCTGCCCTTCCCCTGGCGCGTGAAAACGCAGACCGCCACGTTCTACAAGCCGGAAAACCCCACCCGCTCCGCTTTCCGCATCGAGCCGGCCAACGGCGTCAGCTGAGCAGCGCCCGCAAGTCGGAGGCGATCGCCTCCGGTTCGTCGTCGAGCTGGTTCCAGGTGATGTGGATGACCGAATAGCCGGCGACCTTCAGCTTACGATCGCGAGCGCGGTCCTCGCGGAAGGCGCTCTTGGTCTTGTGTCCCTTCCAGCCGTCGAGCTCGACGATCTGGCCGGTGCCCGGCCAGTGGCAGTCGACCTGGTAGCGCTTGTCACCGAGATCGATCCAGTCGTTGAAGCGCGGGAGCCGCAGGCGATGCTGGCGCAGGAACGGCGCGAAGCGATCCTCGAGAGGGCTGCGCTTGCGGGCGGCCGGCTCTTCCTCAAGTCGCTCGAGTGCCGAGCGGACCCGGCGCACTCCGCGCCGGCCGGGATAGCGCTCGACCAGGTCCCGGAGCGAGAGCCGGTCCCTGAGTTCAAGGAATTCCATCTCCCGCAAGAGGTTCTCGACCACGTCATCCGGCTCAGTGGCTGCGAGGTCGAAGATGGTCCGCGGAACGGTCGTAACTGGGATCCCTTCCTCCACCGTGCGCTCATCCAGCGGCAGGTGAGAGATATGGCGTCGGATCCTCTTCGAAGAGGTGCTCTTGTGCGGAGCAGTCACATGCAGAACCTGATCTGAGTAGCCGCGGAGCCCCCAAAGCGTCGCTGCGGAGTGATGGCTAAGTACTGCCGCTGGCCCGCAACTGAGCACCGCCATCATCCACCAGCCCTCCCTTCGGATCTGCCTATGCCCAACTGCATACACGCCTGAATTCACCTGGCGGAGATGGCACGACGCAAGACGCCTGTCGATGGCTCGCTTTCCGAGACCCAAATCAATCAACTGCCACCGCGCCACCACCCCGTACTGCCGATCCGCCAGCGCAGCAATCGCCGCGTCGGGCCTCTCCCCGCCCTCGCGAATCTGTCTCAGTCCCCTTATTCGGAGGTCATAGACAGTTTCGGCGGGCACGATGCCTGTCCAAGGGCCAGAGCCCTCGGTTTCTCCCCACCGGGCGCTTGGGTAGCTGGCGCTTATGTCGAGCGCTGCGGAATTTCTGCCCAAGAGCCGCTCCCTGAAACGGCTGGAAGAGGCCGCGGAAGGGTGCCGGGGGTGCGAGCTCTATAAGGACGCGACGCAGGTGGTGTTTGGGCGGGGGCGGAAGAGCGCGGAGCTGATACTGGTCGGCGAGCAGCCGGGTGACAAAGAGGACCTGGCGGGGGAGCCGTTCGTCGGGCCGGCGGGGCGACTGCTGGACAAGGCGCTCGCGGAGGCGGGGATCGATCGCTCCGCGGCATACGTCACCAATGCGGTCAAGCACTTTAAGTGGAAACCGCAGGGCAAACGGCGGCTGCACCAGACGCCCCGCGCCGGCGAGATCGAGGCTTGCAAGCCCTGGCTCCAGGCCGAGGTGGAGGCGGTGGAACCGCAGGCGCTGCTGGCGATGGGCGCGACCGCCGCCCGCTCGCTCTTCGGAACGAAAGTGAAAGTGACCAAGGACCGGGGGCGGCCGCTGGATTCGCCGCTGGCCCCGGTCGCCGCGGTGACGATCCACCCCTCCGCGCTCCTGCGCCTGCACGACCACGACGAGCGCGAGGCGGAGTTCGCCGCCTTCGTCGCCGACCTCGAAGCGGTCGCCACGGCGCTGCAAGGCGCCGCCCGGTGAGCCCGGTCGCCGCCGCGCCCCGTCGCGGCCGCCTGCGCCGCGCCGATTGCGCCGGGCCAGGGATCAGACGGCGGCGGCGCGGTCGCGGCTTCTCCTATGAGGACGGGTGCGGCGAGGTGATCGAGGACGAGGAGACGCTGGAGCGGATCCGCTCGTTGGCGATCCCGCCGGCCTGGAAGGAAGTCTGGATCTGCCCTGACCCCTTCGGCCACATCCAGGCTACGGGTTACGACGAAGCCGGCCGCAAGCAGTACCTCTACCACGAGCGCTGGCAGCAGCGGCAGGCGGAACGGAAGTTCGAGCTGGTCCGCGAGTTCGCGACCAAGCTGCCGAGGCTGCGCCGCGCTGTCACCACCGACCTGCGGCGCCAGGGAATGCCGCGCGAGCGGGCGCTGGCCTGCGGCATCCGCCTTCTCGACCTCGGCTTCTTCCGGGTCGGCAGCGAGGTCTACGCAGAGGAAAACGAGAGCTACGGGCTCGCCACCGTGCGCCGCGAGCACGTTACGATCAAGCGTAGCGAGGTCGTCTTCGACTTCCCGGCCAAGAGCGGCCAGCGGCGGGTCCAGTCGATCCGCGACGCGGCGGCGCGGCGGGCGATCGAGGCGATGTACCGGCGCCGCAGCGGCCCCGAGGACCTGCTCGCCTACCGCGCCGGCGGCGAATGGGTGGATGTCCGCTCCGACGACATCAACACCTACATCCACGAGAAGATCGGCGACGAGTTCACCGCCAAGAACTTCCGCACCTGGCACGGCACCGTGCTGGCGGCGGTCGCCCTCGCCGGCGAGGAGAAGCCGCGCTCCGATGCGGCGGCCAAACGCGCGATCAAGCGCGCCGTCGACCAGGTCTCCGAGGCGCTCGGCAACACCCCGGCCGTCTGCCGCGCCTCATACATCGACCCGCGCGTGCTCGATCGCTACCGCGATGGGGTGACGATCCGCCCCACGAGCTCAGCCAACGGGCGGTTGTCCGCCAAGCAGCGGCTGAAGATCGAGCGTGAAGTGCTCGACCTCGTTTCGTAAGCCCCAACCTCGGGGAGTTGGGAGTCAAGTCCAGCTAGGGAAGGCAATCCGGTTATGAACACGCAGCAACGCCCCTTCGCGGTCGTCACGGGGGCCTCGAGCGGAATCGGTTTCGAGCTCGCAAAGGTCTTCGCCGAAGAGGGGTTCGACCTTCTGATTACCGCCGAGGACGAGGAGATCGCCACCGCCCAACGCGAGCTCAACCAGCTCACCGCGAGCGTCGAGTGCACGCGGCTCGACCTCTCTCAAGAAGAGGGAGTCGAGCGGCTCTACGAGCGAATCCAGGCGACGGCGCGCGCCGTCGACGTCCTCGTCCTCAACGCCGGGATCGGCGCCGGCGGCGACTTCGCCCGCGAAACCGAGCTGCGCAAGGAGCTGCGGCTGATCGACCTCAACGTCCGCTCCACCGTCCACCTCTGCAAGCTGGTGGTGCGGGACATGGTCGGCCGCAACGAGGGCCGGATCCTCTTCACCTCCTCGATCGCCTCGACGATGCCGGGCGCCTACCAAGCCGTCTACAACGCCTCCAAGTCCTTCGTCCAGTCCTTCGCGCTGGCGCTGCGCAACGAGCTCAAGGACACCGAGGTCACCGTCACCTCGCTGATGCCGGGGCCGACCGAGACCGAGTTCTTCGAGCGCGCCGAGATGCTCGACACCCCCGTGGGGGAAGAAGAGAAGGACGACCCCGCCGAAGTCGCCCGCCAAGGCTTCGAGGCGCTGATGGCCGGCCGCGAAAAGGTCGTCGGCGGCAGCTTCAAAAACAAAGCTCAGACGGTCCTCGGCAAGGTCGTCCCGGATTCTGTCAAGGCCGAAATGCACCGAAAAATGGCGCAACCCGTAACCGCGAGCGAGAAGGAGGACTAGATGAAAGCCGCCGTCTGGCATGGCCCCCGCGACGTCCGCGTCGACGAGGTCGAGGACCCGAAGATCGAGGAAACCACCGACGCGGTGATCAAAGTCACCTCGAGCGCGATCTGCGGCTCCGACCTCCACCTCTACGAGGTCCTTTCCCCCTTTATGGCAGAGGGAGACATCCTCGGCCACGAGCCGATGGGGATCGTCGAGGAGGTCGGCCCCGAGGTCACCCACATCAAGCCCGGTGACCGCGTGGTGATCCCCTTCAACATCTCCTGCGGCCACTGCTGGATGTGCGATCGCCAGCTCTTCGCCCAGTGCGAGACGACCCAGAACCACGAGGAGGAAAAAGGCGCCTCCCTCTTCGGCTACACCAAGCTCTACGGCCAGGTGCCGGGCGGGCAGGCCGAGTACCTGCGGGTGCCGCAGGCTCAGTTCGGGCCGATCAAGGTGCCCGAGGGCCCGCCCGACGATCGCTTCCTCTACCTCTCCGACGTGCTGCCGACCTCCTGGCAGGCGGTCGACTACGCCGCGATTCCCGAGGGCGGCTCGGTCACCGTCTTCGGGCTCGGCCCGATCGGGCAGATGACCGCGCGGATCGCCGCCCACCAGGGCGCCCGGGTGATCGGGGTCGACATCGTCGGCGAGCGGCTCGAGCTGGCGCAGAAATACGGGATCGAGACGCTCGACCTCGAGGACCACGACGACATCTCCGACACGATCCGGGAGATGACCGAGGGCCGCGGCACCGACGCCGCGATCGACGCGGTCGGGATGGAGGCCCACGGCGCCCCGATCGGCGAGTTCGCCCAGAAAGCGGCCGGGCTGCTCCCCGACGCCGTCGCCGAGAAGCTGATCGAAAAAGCCGCGATCGACCGGATGTCGGCCCTCTACCAGTGCTTCGACACCGTCCGCCGCGGCGGCACGGTCTCGATCAGCGGCGTCTACGGCGGCATGGTCGACCCGATCCCGATGTTCCAGCTCTTCGACAAGGGCGTGCAGCTGCGGATGGGTCAGGCCCACGTGAAGAAATGGGTCGACGAGATCCTGCCGCTCGTCACCGACGACGCCGACCCGCTCGGGACCGAGGACCTCGCCTCCCACAAGATCGGCATCGACGACGTTCCCGAGGCCTACGAGAAGTTCCAGAAGAAGGAAGACGGCGCGATCAAGTTCGTGATCCAGCCGTGAGGGGAGCGTGGGGCAGATGCGCGTAGTCGTCACCGGAGCGAGCGGCAACGTCGGCACCAGCGTGCTCGAGGCACTGGCGGCGGAGCCGAAGGTGAAGGAGGTCGTCGGGCTCGCCCGCCGGGTGCCCGAAGTCGAAATGCCGAAGGTCGAGTGGGTCGGCGCCGACGTCGTCGAGGACCAGCTGGTGCCGATCTTCGACGGCGCCGACGCGGTCATCCACCTCGCCTGGGCGATCCAGCCAAGCCGCGACGAAGCGATGACCGAGCGGATCAACGTCGAAGGCAGCCGCCGCGTCTTCGAGGCCACCGCGGCGGCGAAGGTGCCGGCGCTCGTCTACGCCTCCTCGGTCGGCGCCTACAGCCCCGGGCCGAAGGAACGGCAGGTGGACGAGTCCTGGCCGGTCGAGGGCATCCCCACCTCCTTCTACTCGCGCCACAAGGCCGCGACCGAAGATCTGCTCGACGAGCTCGAAGGGCGGGCGCCGGACCTGCGCATCGTCCGCCTCCGCCCCGGCCTGATCTTCAAAGCCGAGGCCGGGAGCGAGATCCGCCGCCTCTTCGCCGGCCCGTTCCTCCCCGGCTTCCTGGTCCAGAAGCGACTGATCCCGCTGCTGCCGAAGGTGCCGCGGCTGCGCTTCCAGGCGGTCCACTCGCGCGATGTCGGCGAGGCCTACCGGCAGGCGGTCGTGCGCGACGTGCACGGCCCCTTCAACATCGCCGCCAACCCGGAGATCGGGATCGAGGAGCTGCAGGAGTTCTTCGGCGCCCGCAGCTTCCCGCTGCCGGCGGGAGCCCTGCGCGCCGCCGCCGACCTCAGCTGGAAGCTGCGGCTGCAGCCCTCTCCCCCCGGCTGGATCGATCTCGCCCTCGGCGTGCCGATGATGGACACGACGCGAGCGCGCGAGGAGCTCGGCTGGGAACCTGCGGTCACTTCGCTCGAGGCGCTCGACGACCTGTTGGAGGGAATCCGCAATGCCAAGGGCGCGCCGACGCCGCCGCTGGAGCCGACGGCCGGCGGCCCCATGCGCGCCGGAGAGATCGCCACCGGGGTTGGCCAAAAGCAGGGCACCTAGCTTTTAGGAAGTCCTCATGTGGTTCTCCTAATTTCGAGGATGGTTCTCCGTTTTCACGTCGAAACCCAGGGGTACCGAGGATCCATGGCGAGCCCAAACGTCAAAACCCTTCCCAAGCCCGGTGAGGTTTGGCTCAGCTGCCCGCCGTATCTGTTGATGGCGCGGATCGTCGGAGTGAACCCCACGTCCGAGCCGCCGGTGGTCAGCTACGAGCTCCACGACGACGACGGCTCTCTACTGCAAGCGGTCGAGCACGCCACACTGGATTCCGGCTGGTGGCGCACCTTTCAGCGCCTCGAGCCCCGCTTCGGCTAGCCCGCGTCGCTGGCAGCCGAGAGGGCCTCTTCGACGTTGTCGAAGACGAGCCCGTTGACGGTGAGGCCGGTCATCGAGAGCACGCGCAGGACCTGGTCGGTCGGCGCATAGACGGCGAGCCGGTTCCCTTCCTCGGCCATCCGGTTGTAGGCGCGGAGGATCACGGCGATGCCGGAGGAGTCGATGAAGGCGCAGCGCTGGAGGCCGACGAGGACGAGGGAGCACTCCTCCACGGCCGCCGTCAAGACCTCGTCGAGCTGGCCGGCGACGGCGAGGTCCAGCTCTCCTTCGATTTGGATGTCCCTATGCCCGGGGCCGAGGTCTTTTGCGGTGACGTTAAAGGACTGCATCGGGGCAAATCCTAATGGAGAAATAGAGCATGGATGAACGCCTCTGCGGATCGATTCTTTGGTTTCGGTCCGTAGATCGACTCAAGTCCAGCCGAACCCCGTGCCTCTGTATGAGAGTGACACGCCCGCGCCACGCACCGAAGCGTCGGGGCGATCCTAGCTTAAGCTCGCGCCCGTGTCCCGGCGCTCCAAACTGCCCCCGGCGGAGGCGATCGTGGCGGCGATCGTCGATCTCGCCGACGATGGTTTCTGCCGCCGTGCCGAGTTGGCGCAGCGCTTTCCACGACTCGGGGCGCGGGACCTCCGCCGCGCCCTGCGCCGGGCGATCGCATTAGGGCTGGTGATCGAGCGGCGGGGCCCGGACGGCAGCTTCCACCTCGCCGTCAGCAGCGAGGGTTGGAACCTTCACCGCAGTGGGTAGCTGGGGCGGGTGAACCCCTCCCTCGAAGACGTGCCGGCCGCCGTCGCCGGCTATGCCGAGCCACAGAAACGCCCGCCCTTCGGTCCCTACCTCGCCTTCATGAGCATCTTCGGCGGGCTGGTCAGTGTCGCCCTCCTGATCGCCAGGCGGCAGGGACGGGAGCTACCGGAAAAGGTAGGGCCCGGCGAGCTGCTGCTGGTCGGCACCGCCTCCCACAAACTCAGCCGACTGGTCGCCAAGGACAAGGTGACGAGCCCGCTGCGGGCGCCCTTCACCGAACTCGAAGGCAAGGGTGGCCCCGCCGAGCTCGAGGAGAGCTCGCGCGGGACCGGGCTGCGCAAGGCGATCGGCGAGTTGCTGATCTGCCCATACTGCCTCGGGCTCTGGGTCGTCGCCGCCTTCTCGATCGGGCTGGTCTTTGCCCCCCGCGTCACCCGCTTCGTCGCCTCCCTCTTCTCGGCGCTGACGATCTCGGACTTCTTCCAGATCGCCTACAAAGCGGCCGAGGACAAGGGCCTCGGCTAGGACCAGACGTGCCGCGCCCGTTGGAGGAGGCCGTCGTCGTCGTCACCGGTGCCTCGAGCGGGATCGGTCGCGCCGCGGCGCTGCGGCTCTCGCGACGAGCACCCTCGCTGGTGCTGTGCGCGCGCTCCGAGAAGGCGCTGGCCGAGGTCGCGGCGGAGTGCGAGGGAGCGGGGGCGGCGACGCTTCATCGGGCGCTCGACGTCTCCGATGAGGAGGCGGTCAAGTCCTTGGCCGCGGCGGCCGTTGACCGTTTCGGCCGCATCGACGTCTGGGTCAACAACGCCGGCACGATCGCCTACGGCTCCTTCGAGGAGATCCCCTCCGAGGTCTTCCGCCAGATCGTCGAGACGAACCTGATGGGGCAAGTGCACGGGGCGCGGGCGGCGCTGCCGCGGTTCCGCGACCAGGGCTCGGGCGTCCTGATCAACATGTCCTCGGTCTGGGGCCGGGTCAGCACCCCGCAGGTGACGCCCTACATCGTCAGCAAGAACGCGGTGCGGGCTTTCTCGGAATGTCTGGCCGGCGAACTGGAGGACGACGAGGACATCCACGTCGCGACGATGGTCCCCCAGGCCGTCGACACGCCGATCTTCGAGCACGCCGGCAACTACACCGGCCGCCAGGTCCGGCCGATTCCCCCCGTCCTCGATCCCGAGGAGGTGGCGAAGGGGATCGAACTCTGCGCCGAGAACCCGAAGCGCGAAGTCAACTACGGCCAGGCCGGCCGCGCCTTGGAGATCCTCTACGCGCTGGCGCCGGGGCTCTACCGGCGGCTCGCCCACCCCGCTTTCGTCCGCGGCACCTGGGGGAACGTCGCGGTCGAGCCAGCGCCGGGGAACGTCCTCCAGAGCACCGGCCCGCACTCGGTCGAGGGCGGCTGGCACGCACGGCGGCAAGGGGTCCTCCGGCGCGCCTTCCTCGCTGCCGCCGTCGGCGGCATCGCAGGACTTTTCAAGAAGAGTCCTTGAGGTTTACGGCGAGCGTACGGGGGGGTACCGTTCCTCCCACCATGCAGGAGAACCGCCTTGCCTGGATCTTCGGCTCGTCGCGCAGCGGCAGCACCTGGTTGCTGAAGATGCTCTCCGACCTCGAGGGGGTGGTGCCGGTTGACGACCCCCACCTCGGCCATCATCTCGGCGTCTGGCGGCCGATTCCCCTCGCCTGGGCGGCCTGCGAGGACCCGCCCCCGCTCAGCACCCTGCTGGAGGTGAAGGCCGAGGAACCTGGCTACTTCTTCGCCGAGCGCCACCGCGACGCCTGGCAGGGGCCGCTGCGGGACCTGATCGCCGCGCGGTTCGAAGCGCAGGCGGCTGAGGTCGGAATCGAGGACCCCGCCGGCGCGGCGGCGTTCGTCGTCAAGGAGCCCGGCTCCCACGTCGCCCCCTTCCTTGCCGAGCTCTTCCCCAACTCGAAGGTGATCTTCCTCCTGCGCGACGGGCGCGACGTCGTCGACTCCTGGCTCGACGCCTACAGCGAAGGCTCCTGGGCGATCCCCGGCGGCGCCTTCCCGGTCAGCGAGGAGGGGCGGATCCCCCTGATCAAGTGGCTCTCGGCGGTCTGGTGCTACCGCAGCCGGGCGGTGAAAGAGGCCTACGACTCCCGCGCCGACGGTGACCGGATCCTGATCCGCTATGAGGAGCTGCGGAGCGATACCGAGGCCTGGATGAGGCGAATCTGCGAGTCGATCGGCATCGACACCGAGCGGGTACCGGAGGTGGTCGAAGGCCACCGCTTCGAGAAGCTGCCCCGCACCGGCCGCCGCCTGTTCACGCGCCAGGCGCGCCCCGGCGGCTGGCGCGACAACCTCAGCCTTCCCGAGCAGGAGGCGCTGCACGAGGCCCTGGGTGACGCCTTGGCCGAGTTCGGCTACGAGACGGAGTCTCCCCTCGCCGCTACCGGTTGAATCATCCAGTGTGCATTTCACCCCCGTATAGGAGGCGAACTGCCCTCTCGTCAGGAGCGAAGCCAGTCGAGCCAGCCAGCAGCGAGGACTAGCCGGGCGATCTCCATGTAGCCGTAGGCGCCGGGATGGGCACCGTCGCCGACCGCCACCTCCTGCCGCCAGAGGTGCGACCGCTGCAACTGCTCCACGAGGGGCACGAAGATCGCGGCGCGCTCTTCGCAGATCTCCCCGAAGGCGGCGGAGAGAGCGACGAGTCGCCGGTTCGAGTCTTCGTCGTCGATCGCCGCCGGGCCGAGGACGAAAGGACGCATTCCGAGCTCCGCCGCCCCATCGAGAACCGACTCCAGCGCCTCCAGCGATTCTTCGCGAGAGCAGCGCAGGCCCCCGTCCCGCTGCGCGACGTCGTTGACGCCGAAGGCGAACACCGCCCTCGAGTCGCTGCCGTCGTCCGGCAGGCGCGGCTCCGCCTCCGCCCGCCAGCGAGCGGCGACCTCGGCCGAGGTCTGTCCTCTGACGCCGAGGTTGTAGGAGGTGACCGGGACGCCCGAGCCGATGGCCGCGCCGGCGACCCGGCCCGCCCAGCCGAGCGCCTCCGGGTCGCCGGTGCCGACGGTGTGGGAGTCGCCGAAGAACATGACGTAGCGTTCGCGCACGGCCCCATGATCGTCGTTATCGCCGACACCCACATGCCGAAGGGGAAGCGCCGGCTGCCGCAGGCGTGCGTCGAGAAGATCCGCGAGGCCGACGCGCTGATCCACGCCGGCGATTTCTCCGCCGCCTCTGTCCTGGAAGATCTGCGAGGGCTCTGTCCCGTCGTCCACGCGGTCCATGGCAACGTCGACGATGCGGTGCTGCGGCGCGAGCTGCCGGAATCGCTCGAGATCGAGGTCGGCGGCCATAACCTCGCCATCGTTCACGACGCCGGCCCGAAATCCGGCCGCCTCGGGCGCCTGCGAGCGAAGTTCCCCGCCGCCGACGCGGTCGTCTTCGGCCACAGCCACCTCCCCCTCCACGAGGAGGAGGACGGCTTCCAGATCTTCAACCCGGGCAGCCCAACCGAGCGCCGCCGTGCGCCCCGGCCCTCGATCGGTCTCCTCCACCCCACCCCCTCCGGCCTGCGCTTCGAACACGCCTGGCTCGGGTAGGTGGACGGCACCTGCCAACCACCCCGAAGGAGGAAGACGATGGCCGAGTTGACGACCCTGGAGGAGAAGCTCGCGGAGGTGATCGGTCTTGCCCAGGCCGCGGTGAAAACCACCGAAAAAGTCGAGGGCCTCGTCGACGACGAGCAGATCGCCGCCAGCCTGCGCCAGATGCGCGAGGAGGCGGAGGAGACCGAGCAGCGGGGCATCCAGGTCGCCGAGCAGCGCGACGGCAAGAAGACCGCGATCCTCGAAAAGGCCCAGGAGACCAAAGGCGAGGCCTCCGAGATGGCGGAAACCTACCTCGGCGACGACGCCGACGGGCTCGACGGCTTCGAGTTCCTGACCATGGCCGAGGCGGGCGAGGTCGGCCACTGGGCGGTGCTGAAGAAACTCAACGAGCAGGCCGGCGAGGAGCCCGTCTCCGAACTGGTCGAGTGGGCGCTGCCGATCCAGGAACGGCACTTCAGCCAGACCAAGGAGTGCGCCCTGCAGCTGGCGGGCGAAAAAGACCCCTACGAGGAGGCATAGGCAGCCCGATGGCCCCGAGCGGAGACCCGGATCGCCTCCTGGCCATCTACCTCAACGACCACCTGGCGGGGGCCACGCTCGGAGTCGAGCTGGCCCGCCGCCTGCGGTCGAGCAACCGCGGCGACCCCGAGATGGGCGAGCCGCTGGCGCAGATCTGCGCCGAGATCGAAGCGGACCGGGAGACGCTGATCCGGCTGATGCAGCGGCTGAACATCGACCGCAACCCGATCAAACCGATGCTGGCGCGCCTGGGAGAGCGCCTCGGACGCCTCAAGCCCAACGGCCAGCTGCGCGGCTACTCGCCGCTCAGCCGCGTCCTCGAGCTCGAGGTCCTGGCGGCCGGCATCGGCGGCAAGATCCAGCTCTGGAACGCGCTCGAGCAGAGCTACGGCGAAACCCTCGACGGCTTCGACTTCCACGCCCTGGCCGAGCGAGCCGACCGTCAGGGCCAGCAGGTCGAGGATCTGCACCTGGCCGCCGCCCAGCGAACTTTGCCCGCTGCGACCAGCAGCACGCAGGGAATCCCCTAAGCCACGGCCATCGAGACCGGCCACTGGTCGGCGACCGATTTCGCAGCGGCCTTCTCCTCGCCGAGGATTGATTCGGCCAGGGCGACCGTCTCCTCGTCGCCGGCCCGGCGGGCGACGCGGAGGAGTAGCTCGTAGGCGGCCACCTCGAGGTTCTCGACCGCATAGGCGAAGCCGGCGAGCTTGGCCGGGGTGTCGGGCTGGGCGCCGAAGAAGCCGCCCCAGTTGAGGGCGCCGAGGCGCAGCATCGCGTCCTTGATCGCCGAGGGGGTGGCGCCGCGGTCGTCGAGGCGGCGCTCGATTTTCCCCAGGTGGCCTTCGGTCTCCTCCAGGTGATGGTCGAAGACGGCGCGAAGCGCCTCCGGCACGTCCATCTTCTTGCTTTTCTCCAGCAGCTCCTTCGACTGCCCCTCGAGCGCGTGGACGTCGGCGAGGTAGGTGTTCAGCTGGTCGGAGAGGTCGTCGGGGTCGACCTCGCGCAGCGCCTGCTCGACCGCTTCGTCCCAGGCTGCGGCGATGCGGCCGGCCATCTCCCGCTCCTCGTCGGCGATCGCCTCCGCCATCGCGGCCGTCTCCTCGTCGCCGGCTTCGCGGGCGGCGATCGCCAGCAGCTCGTAGGCGGCCACCTCCATGTGCTCGTAGGAGAAGGCGTGCATCGCCAGCTTGCCCGGCGTGTCGGGCTGGGACTTGGCGAAGAGCACCATCCCGAAGCCCCCGGCCTGGCCGGCGACGTCCTTCAGCTTCGAGGGCGAGGCATCGTGCGCGTCGAGGCGCTCGCGCACGCGCTGCTCCTGGGATTCGGTCTCTCCGAGGTGGCGGCGGAAGGACTCGGCGAACGGCCCCTCGACCAGATCGGGGGCGCGGCGCATCTGCACGGCCGCCTGTTCCTCGATCGAGTGGACGTCGGTCAGGTACTTGACGAGCCGGGTCTGGGGATCGTTGTTTGGCATGCCTTCCCGCTACCCGTGGGAGGCGAGCGGCACGCCTCAGCCCCCGCTCCTAGACGAAGGCGCACTCGCGGGCGAACAGATGCAGCCGCACCGTCGTCCCCGCAGCGGATGAGCGGATCTGGACCAGATCACAGAGCCGGTTGGCGAGCCAGAGTCCCCGGCCGCCCTCCTGGGAGATGTCAGGCTGCAGCCGCCCTACCAGCGGCTCCTCGATCTGACCGCGATCCTCGACCTCGGCCAGCAGGACGTCTCCCTCGCACCAGACTCGCAACTTGCCGCTGCCGCCCCCGTGCATGACGCTGTTGGCGGCCAGCTCGCTGGTCGCGGTCACGAGGTCCGCGACGCCGCCTGCATCCACGCCGGCCTCCTCCGCGGCGGCTGCAACCCGCCTCCGCACCTCCGCCAGCTCGGCGAGGCCGAAAGAGAAGACTTCGGGCGCAGCCGCCGGCGGGGGCAGCTCGCCGGCAAAGCAGTCGGGGTCGGACTCGAACGAGAAGCTCTGCTCCAACTCCCCCTGCCGGTGAATGTAGGGATGGGAGTGGGCAACCCTCTCCAACACCTCGTCGCTGAAGGAGCCGGCGTCATAGGGACAAAGCAATGACCAGGAAGGGTTGGGAGCGAAGGCGATATTGAGCAGGGACTCGTGGCGCTGGCACTCATCCAGCGCAGCCGGCGTCCGGGCGGACCAGACCGGTTCGCCGATACCGCGCACGGAGCGTCCGCCGGCTTCGTCGACGAACTGCCGCCAGAAGGGGATGACCCAGGCAGGATTGCGCCCCAGCTCCTCCATCTTGGCGAAGCGAATCCACTCCGCATCCGCACCAAGCTCTCGCTCGAGGATCTCGCGTTGAGACTGCCCCACCGCAACTAGCGTCGGCTCCCCGGCCTCGAGGGCCGCGCGCAGAAAGGGAATGGTGCCCTCCAGGTACTCCTCGACGTCCTCGTAGATCAAAGCCTCGTGTTGAAAGCCGGCGTGTCCCATTATTTGGTACCTCCTGCGAATTGGTCTTCCCGACTCCCGCTCGTTCAAACGGGGTTTTGCTCACACAGGCAACGGGTATCCAGACTCTCGGTACAACGGTTCCACGGCCGTTTGTATCGGGAGGTAAAACCGCTCACTTCTCACGGCAGCGCACGGAGATTGGGAGAGGCAACCCATCGTCCATTTTTTGAAAGCCGGAGAAAAAAGATGAACGCCCCACCTGGACCCCTCAGCAGCAAGGACGTAGACCGCACCAAAGACGAGATCCGCGGCCCCGAGATCGGGCCCGCCCTGAAGCGCGACGTGCTGCTCCAGCGAGTTCGGGCAGCGCGGAAAAAGCTTTCGCCGGTTCCCGGGGCCATTGCAAGAGTGCGCTAGCATCGTCTGCAAGGTCTTCCCGTCACCCAGGGATCGTGGCGGTGGAAACTTTTAGTCCGAGGTAAGACCGCGGACGCCCAACGCGAGGCGCCCCGGGACTTCCGATCTAAACGAACCGGAGGTCCCACAGTGCCCCTGATCGACAACGAAGTACAGAACGGATTACTCACCGTGCGCAGCGCGCGGGCTGGCGGGAAAGTCCGCCTCACCCTTGAAGGCGAGCTCGACCTCTCCAACGTAGGCACCGTCGAAACGGCCCTTGAGGAAGTTCAAACGGAGGGCGTCGAGGTCCTCGTCAACCTCGGCCCGCTCGAGTTTCTCGATTCGACCGGGATCGCGCTCCTGGTGCGCGCGATCGGCAGCGAGGGAGCGGCGCGGATCAGCTTTCTCCCCAGCAGGTCAGACGGCGTCTGTCGCCTGCTCAACCTGACCGGCCTCGACCAGCGGATGCCGCTTTCGTCGTCGGCCGGCGGGCAGCCGATTCTCCCTCCGGCCTAGACGCCGGCGCAGCTGCCGCTCGGAGTGGGCGGCGACCGGGATCACCGAGTCTCCATAGCGGACGCCGCCGAAGCGCAGGCGCTGGAGCACCGCCAGCCAGGCGCAGATCCCCCGCTCGAGGATCCAGACCGGGGCCAGCAGCGAGGAGGAGGCCGGAAAGAAGGCCGCGCCGCCGGCGCGGCGACGTCCGCGCTCGGCCGCGGCGACCGAGAGGGCGACGGGCGCGAGCGCCACGGAAGGCCGGCGTCTGAGGATGCTGAGCAAAGTCAGCGGCACCACCGCGAGCCAGAGCGCCATCCGCAGCGGCAGCGCGAAGTCATCGTAGGCCTGGCGAGTGCGCTGGCCCCAGAAGTGGGCGGAGGAGGGCGGCACCCGGGCGACGTAGAGGTCGAGCGGCGCAACCGTGCTGCCGCCGTGGGCGCGAACGGTGCGGATCAGCTCGAGGTTCTCGAAGAGGACGTCGCCGTCGTAGAGGCCCATCGCCAGCATCCGCGAGCGCCGTACAGCCAGCGTCCCCGGGTAATCGCGGCCGAGGCTGCGGTTGAGCAGGGTCCGCGCCGTGTCCCAGCGGGCGTGCCAGGGAAGGCGGCTGAAGTAGTTCTGCGGCCGCACCAGGTCGTGCTCCTCGAGCAGGCCGGCGGCGCGGCGCAGCGCCTCGGGCTCGTAGCGGACGTCGTCGTCGGCGATCACCACCCGCTCCTGGGAGGCAAGCTCCACCCCGGTCCTCACCCCCGAGACTTTCCCCATCAGCCACTTCTCTCCCGGGGCGGGTGGCACGTGCTTAACACCCTCGCCCCAGGCCTCGCCGTTGGCGGCGAAGACGTCGGGCGCGGAGCCGTTGACGACGATCACCTCCGCGCAGTGCGGAGCGATCTCCGCCAGGTAGTCGGCCAATTCCTGCCGCTGGGCGCCGTCGCGCCAGCGGATCGGCACGACATAGGAGAGGTCCGCGGAGGCGCTCACGCGGCGGCCGGGACGAGCGGCGAGCGCAGCGAGGTCTCCCCTCTCTCCCAGGAGTCCATCAGATGGGTCGCCCACCTCGCCTCGACCTGCAGCAGGGCCCGCGTGCCGAAGAGGATGTCGGCGGCGACTTCGGGTTCCTCCGCGGCAAGCCCGCCGGCGAGGTCCCAGGCGGCGATGTTCTCGTGCACCGCGTCGGCCTCAACGTGCTCGTCGTAGAAGTGCGTCACCTCGGGCCCGTAGCCGAGCCGGCGCAGGGCGTTGCCATAGCGGCGGTTGGGAATCGAGGAGGTCATCTCGAAGCCGGCGAGGTGGCCGACGAGGGCGCCACGGCGGCGCCGGTGCAACCCGAAGTTGGTGATCAGGTTGACGGTCGCCAGGGTGACGCCGGGTAGGCGGTGGACGTAGCCACCGTAGGTGGCGTCGAGCCCAAGGCCGGTCATCGTCTTCGCGAACAGGGACGAGTGCATGCGCTCGGCGTTGCCGCCCCCGTACTCGTCGAACTGGACCTCGAGCAGGGCCGCCTTCGGCCCCGCCGAGAGCCGCGGGATCGCCCAGGAGTGAGGGTCGGCCTCCTTCAGCTGGTAGGCCGAGCGGTGGACGACCTGCTCGAGCATCTGCTCGCGCGTCCCCTGGGTCTCCAGGTAGCGGGAAAGCGGCGGCCCCGGGTCCTCGGCGACGATCTCCTGCAGGGCGGCGCCGACCGATTCCAGCTCCTGCGCTTCGGCGGGGGGAACCAGCTCCGCCACCGCCTCTTCGAACGGGCGCTCGAGGGCGCCGCGGAAGGAGAGCAGCGAAGGCGACCACTCCCAGCTCTCGTCGACGCCGCGGATGCCGCTGTAGTGGAGCTCGTAGGAGACGTAGAGGGCAAGCTGGAGGTCTTCGTCGGCGATCGGGTCGCCTGCCTCGATCAATCCCGGCGCCGCCAGGCGCGCGTACGGCGGTCCCTCCAACGCCTCGAAGAGCTGCTCGCTCAACGGCCCCCGCGGCTGCGGCAGCTCGATCACTCGCCCGGCCATGGCTCCGGCGCACTCGGGGCTTTGAACCCGATCAGCTTGTGGGTCCCGTCGCAAAACGGTCGCATCCGCGATTTGCCGCAGCGACAGAGGGCGATCGTGCGCCGATCCAGCCGTAGCTCGTTGCCCTCCTGGTCCTGGACGACGAAATCGCCGCGGACCAGATAGGGCCCATCCGGGTAGGGAGTGATGGTGGCGGGGGGTGGCGACTGACTGGAGGACATCCCGATCCCGATACCCGCGCGTCCCCTTGATAAATCTCTCCTTTCCTTGGGTATGGAAAAGGCATGAACGAGCAAGCGATCGGCATGGACGGGGACCACTCGGACGTGCCGGCCACCGAGAGCCAGAGCTACGACTCGATCCACGCCGAGATCTCGCGCGAGATGGTGCGCCTCTACAAGGAGCTGTTTGGGCGCGGACCGACCAGGGCCCGGACCGAGTTCGCCGGTCCCGACATCGTCATCTGCACGCTCGAGAACACCTTCACGCCGGCCGAGCGCAGCCTCGCCGAGATGGGCGAGCACCAGCGCCTGCGCGACACCCGCATGTACTTCCAAGCCGCCACCAGCGGCAGGTTCCGCGAGATCGTCGAACGCGTAACCGGGCGCAAGGTGCGCGCCTTCATCAGCGGCCTCGACGCCGGCGTCAACGTCTGCGCAGAGATCTTCTACCTCGAGAGCAAGTCCTGAGGCAAGCGGGGTGACGCCTTCGCGTCACCCCGCTTCTCCGGTTGCCGACTAGGTGCCGTCGCCGTTTTTGCGCGACTCCTTGGCCGCCGCGGCGGCTTTCTCCAGCCGCTCGGCCTCCCGTTTGGTGGCCGCCGCCTGCTCTTTGGCCTCGATGCTCTCTTCCTTGGCCTCGAGCTTCTCGAGCTGGGCCGTCTTCTCGGCTTTGGCGTTCGACCTTTTGACTTTGGCCGCGGTTTTAGCTGATTTCTTCTTTTTCTCCTGCTCGGATTTCTTGGCTTTGGCCTCGCGCTCTTTCCGGCGTTTCTCCGCTTGGCGGCGGTTTTGCTCGGCTTTGCGGCGGGCTTCGGCGGCGGCTTTCTCAGCCGCTTCGCTGACTTTGGCCTGCCGCTCCTCCGCCTCGCGTTCCTCCACCTCGGCTTTCTCGCGCAGCTCGGTGGCGCGCTCGCGCTCTTTCGTCGCCAGCAGCGCCGCCCGCCCTTCTTCCCGCAGCTCGGGGTCGGCGAAGAGGACGCCGGTGGCGCTGCGGGCGCCGGCTTCGGCTCGGTCGATCAGGTGCCTGGCCTGCGAATCGGAGCCGCCGAGGGCGCCCAGGGCGATATCGAATGGCGCCCGGGCCAACTTCAGCGACGAGTTGAAGATCGTTTTCGGGACGGTCGGCATCGACATTCAGCTCTCCTCCTTCGGGTCGATCGCAGCGGCGGCCTCTTCGGCCCGGTCGGCTTCGCGCTGCAGCTCCGCCGCCTCGCGCTTGGCCTCGCTCTTCTCCGCTGCGGCTTCCTGACGTTTGGCCTGGGCATGGCTTTCTCCGGCCAGCCGCTCGCGCTCGGCGGCGGCTTTCTCGGCCTCGGCCCGCCTCGCTGCCTCGCGCTCCTCTTCGGCCCGTTTGCGCTCGGCCTGCTCTTCGGCCTCGATCTCGGCAGCCTCCAGTTCGACCTCGTGGCGCTCGGCCTCGGTCTCCGCCCGCTCGGCCTCGATCTCGGCTTCCTGCTCCCTGCGCTCGGCCTCGGCGGCCTGCTCGGCGGCCTCCGTTTGGGCCTCGGCCTGGACCTCTTGCAGTCGCCCCTCGCGGTGCAGATCGTCGCGGCCCAGGGCAGACCCGGCCAGTTGCTTCGCTCGTCCCACGACCTTGCCCAGGGGGCCTCCGGCAACCCGCTCTTCTCGCTCGCTCAAATCCGTCTCCTTGTCCGATTCTTTCCTCTTGGCTTCTTTGCTTCCTTTACCCCCGGACCGGGAGAGCCGAACCGGACTGAGATCACACTTCCGCCTCAGTAGCGCAGGATCGCCGCCACTCCCCCAGCCTCGGCGAGGGCCTCTGCGACCTCATCGCGCACGATCGTCACATGGGAGCTGCCGGCGAGGGCGCCACGGATCAGCGACTCCGCCTCAGAGCCGATCGCGGCGTCGAAGACGAGGTGGTCGACCCGGCCTTCGCCCAGCGCCTCCTTCGTCTCCTGCAAGCCGGTGGCGCCGCGACTGCCGCCCTTGGCCTCGCCGAGGGCGCGCTCGACCACAGCCCGATCGCGCTCCTCGTCGAGACGGTCGACGACCTCGGCGACGAGGTCGCTCAGCTTCCCCTTCGGCATCGAGATCAGCTCCGCATCTCCGCCCACCGTCAGCTTTGCCCGCGAAGAGTTGAAGCTCCCTTTAAAGCTCTCGGCGTCCTTGGCAGGACCGAAGACGATCACCTCCTCGAGGCCGTCCTCCTCCAGCGCCCGCGCCGCCAGACCGCCGCACTCGAGGAGGAAGCGCTGGCGGTTGTGGTCTAACCGTTCGTCGAACTGATCGTGCCCGGAGGAGCTGACGCCCTGCGCTCGCGCCGGGTTGTTGGTGCTCTGCGATTTGCGCTCGCGCCAGTCGAGGCTGGTGATGCTGAGCTCCCAGTCCTCGAGATCCTGCAACGCCCCCTCGGCGCAGCGCAGCAACCGCACCCGCTCGGAAGAGAGCAGGGCAACGCCGCGGGCGTCGGCGTGGCCGCAGAGATCGAGCAGCGGCGCCACCACCGGCTCGGAGCCGAACTCGACGCAGGCGCTGGCGGCGGGGGCGGAGCCGGTGCCGAACCAGTGCTCGGCCCCCTTCTTCTCGGCGACCTCGACGAAGCCGACTTCGCCTCGCGGCGGCGGGCGCAGATCCCCGTCTTCGAAGCGTTCCGTCAGCCGCTGCGCCGTCGCCCGCAGGGCGATCCGGCGGCCGTGCTCGGCTTCCTTGTTCGCCTCGAGGATCGCGTCGAGCCCGTTGCGGAGCTCGGTCCGCCAGGCGCCGCCGCGGTCGGCGGGGTCGAAGCCGAGAAAGACGGAGAGGACGCCCAAGGGCGGTCGCCATTCGCTCAGCTCGCGCGCGTCCTTCAGGGTCGGTGGGGTCATCGACTGGCCTCCTTAACTCGGGTCCGCTCCGGCTACCCCGCCGTGTGGGCCCGAGAAACCCGGGTAGGACAGGGGCATGGAGACCTTGCTCGAGACGCCGATGCCGGGGCCACCGCAGCCCGACCCGCAACCGCCTTCGCCGACGCCGGAGCCGGGACCGCCGGTCCCACCGCAACCCGATCCGGCGCCGCCGCGGCCCGACCCGGGCCCGCCGGAGCCGCAGCCGCCGATCGACCCGCCGGAGCCCTCTCCGCCGGCGCCGGAGATCGCCGGCGGCTGAACCCCTTACCTAGGCGCCGGCTGCTCCGGAGTAGCGCAGCGAACCGGGGGTATCGAGGTCCTCCCCGTCTCCAGCAGGGTCTTGAGTCCGGAGAGGATCATCGGCCAGCCGCCGAAGAGTTCGTTGTTGGCGTCGGTGTCGAGCTGGTCGTGGGTGACCCGCAGGCAGCATGAGCTGCCGACCGGCTCGATCTCCCAAGTCACCCGCGAGGTGCCTTCGCTCTTCACCTCGTCGCTCCAGAGCGCGGTGAAGCTCTGGACCAGCCGCCGCGGCGGGTCAACCTCGAGGTTCTCGCCGCTGGCGATCTCGACCACTCCCGGGACCGCGGATTCGTACTCGGACCCCTGGGTCCAATCGGAAATAGTGCCGACGCCGAAGCTGTAGCGCTTGCGCATCTGCTCGCTGGTGATCGCCTCCCAGAGGCGCTCCGGCGTCGTCTTGATGTAGATCTCGAACACGGTCATCGTCCCGCGCCCGCCCACCACCGTGTAAGCCTGCTCCTCGTTCATCGCGCTTCCTCCTCGTTGTTTTCGCTGTTCTCAAGGTCTTGCTTCAGCTCGCTGAGCGCCGAGGCCCAGGGCTGCGCGTACTTGCCCACCCAGCGGTCGTGGATGAGCCGGATCGGGACGGGGTTGAGGAAGTGCAGCTTCTCGCGGCCGCGCCGCCTCGTCGTCACCAGGCCCGCCCCCTCGAGCACCTTCAGGTGCTTCATCACCCCGAAGCGGGACATCGGCAGCTCCTCTTCGAGGGCGCTCAGCGACTGCCCGTCCCGCTCGAAGAGCCGGTCGAGCAGCTCGCGGCGGGTCGGATCCGCCAGCGCCTTGAAGACCTCGTCCATGGAGAGAAATAATAGGTGACTAGATAGTCACGTGTCAAGCGCTACCGCAAATAAAGGCCAGCTACAGGCAAAACCTTGACATCGATTCGTGCATTCCTCTAGTTTCTTTAATTACTAAGGCGTGTTCTCGCAGGGAGGCGCGCTTCGAAAATAAGGGAGAAATGATGCAAGCGATTAAGCGCTTAATGCTGCTCGTCTGTGCGCTCGCGGTCTTCGCCGTCCCGGCGACCGCTGGCGCCACGATCACGACCAAAACGATCGACTACGGCCCGTACACGATCCCCGCCGGCAGCGGCGACCCGCACGACCACGAGAACGCGGGGATGATCGCCAACGAAATCGTCACCAACATCGCCAAGCCGTGCACCGGCTGCACGATCATCGGCGTCACGCCCGACCTCGTCTACACGAACGGCAGCAAAGCAACCATCACAGAAGGACCGATGCTCCACCACGCGATGTTCGCCGCCCAGTCGGCGGGCAAGTCCGACGCGACCTGCGCCGGCAAAGGGCCGGGCCTGCTCGGCGAGCGCTTCTTCGCCTCCGGTGACGAGCGCACCCCGGTCGACCTGACCTCGCTGCCCTACGGCTACAAGGTCAACAGCACCGAGACTTGGAACATGGTCTTCGACCTGATGAACTGGGAAACGACCAGCAAAACGGTGAAGATCCGGATGACCTGGAAGTACGCCACCGGCAGCGATGCCACCAGCCGCGCGCCGCTGCGCCCTGTCTGGATGGACGCCAACCAGTGCTCGATGAACTCCTACATCACGGTTCCGACCGGGCTCAGCGACACCCACTACGACTGGAAAGCGACCTTCGGCGGCAAACTGATCGCCGCCGCCGGCCACATCCACGACCACGGCGTCAACATCGAACTCACCAACGAGAGCGCCGGCGGCTCGCTGCTGTGCAACTCGGTGGCCACCTACGGTGCCCCCGGCTACGTGACCCACTTGGACGGCCGTAAACACGTCTCCGGGATGAACGTCTGCACGGGCAACCCGATTGCGACGATCGCCAAAGGGAACACGATTCGCCTCCACGGCATCTACAACGTGCCGGAAGGCCATCACCTGATCGACGACGCGATGGCGATCGGGATCATGTACATCGGCTGATCACCAGCCACCAGATGTGACCATGGGAGCCGGCCCCTCGGGGCCGGCTCCTTTCGGCTTTCATACGCCCATGGACCGCAGGACGCTCAACAGCCTCGCCGTCTCCGCCACCGTCCACTGCCTCACCGGCTGCGCGATCGGGGAGGTCCTGGGGATGGTGATCGGGACCGCGCTCGGTTTCTCCGACCTGGGAACGATCGTGCTGGCGGTCGCTCTTGCCTTCCTCTTCGGCTACAGCCTGACCAGCCTGCCGCTGCTGCGATCGGGGCTGGCGCTCGGGTCGGTGATCCCGATCGCCCTCGCCGCCGACACCGTCAGCATCGCGATCATGGAGATCGTCGACAACGCGGTCATGCTGCTCATTCCCGGGGCGATGGAGGCCGGCCTCGACAGCCTGCTGTTCTGGGGCAGCCTCGCCTTCGCGCTCGTCGTCGCCGGGCTGATCGCCTTCCCGGTCAACCGCTGGCTGATCGCCCGCGGCAAAGGACACGCGGTCGTCCACGAGACCGGCGTCCACGGTTAGCTCCTCCTACAGCTCGACCTCGCCGGCGATCACGGTCTCGGTCCGACCCCCGACCCAGATCGCCCCCTCCCCGTCCTCGGAGATCTCGATCCGGCCGGCACGGCCGATCGCGCTCCCCTGGCTGGCGACGTAGGGGGCCTCGAGGCGTCCGTTGCCGAGCAGCCACTGGGCGACCGAGGCGTTGAGGCTGCCGGTGACGGGGTCCTCGAAGGCAAGCCCGTTGACGGGGGCGAAGGCGCGCAGCTCGATTGCCGTGGGGGAACCCGGCGGGTGAAAGCCGACGACCCCGAGGTCGAAGTCGAGCCGGCCCGGCTGCAGCTCCAACACCCGCTCGGCGCTCTCGAGCAGGGCGACGATCCAGCCGGGACCGTTGTCGACCCACTCGCAGGCGAGCATCTCCCCTGGCTCCACGCCCAGTGCCGCGGCGACTTTCGCCGCGTCCTCCTCGGAGGCCGGCCCGGAGCGCACCGGCGGCGGCGCCTCGAAGGCGAACCCGCCCTGCCCGGGACGGATCCGGATCAGGCCCGCGTCGCACTCCTGGACGATCTCGTTCGCCCGTCCCGGTCCTCCCCCGCCCTCGAGCCAGGCGTGGCAGGTGCCGAGGGTCGGGTGGCCGGCGAAGGGGAGCTCGAGAACCGGGGTGAAGATGCGGACCCGGTAATCCGCCTCGGGCCGCGTCGGCGGCAGCACGAAGGTCGTCTCGGCGAGGTTGGTCCAGTTGGCGAACCGCTGCATCTCCTCCCCGCCCATGCCCTCGGCGTCGAGGACGACCGCGACCGGGTTGCCGGAGCAGGGGCCGCTGCCGAAGACGTCGACCTGGCTGAAGCTGCGGCTCATCCGCCCGAGTCTGGCAGCCGCCCTCAACCGGCGACGTGCAGCTCCAGCGCGTGGATCTGCCGCTGGCCGTAGGAGCCGGTCTGGACCGGCCCGGCGGCGCTGATCAGCTCGCCCGGGCCTGGCAGCGGCTGCGGGCGCAGGCCCTTGCGCACGTCGATCGCGGTCAGCCCCGGCAGCGTGATCCCCTGCGGGTCGGCGATGACGAAGTGGGCGTCGCCGTCGCCGTCGGGGTCGACCCGCTCGACGTAGACGATCCGTCCTTCGGTGACCCGGCAGGTGGGATGGCCGGCGGGGCAGCGGGACGGGGCAACCGTGGTCGGCTCGGTGCTCTTCCGCGGTGGCGGCTCGGAACGAAGCGGCGTCGTACCCGGGTCGCCGGCGTCATCGGCCCCGCACCCCACGGGGAGGACCAGCAGGAGAGCGAGGAAGGCTAGAAGGCTAGAACCGCGGGGCACCGGCGACAGTATCGCCGTCCCCGTCACCGCTCGCCTGCGGCTCCAGGTAGAAGACCTCCGCCGAGGTGTCCTCTCTGGTGTCGATGCCGCTGATGAACGCGCGCACCTTCCGTCCCAAGATCCGTTCGACCACTTCCCTGAACTCGTCTTCGGTCGCCACCTGGAACAACATGCGGGTGTCCCGCAGCCGCTGGTGCTCCCCCATCTCAGCCAGGCTGCGCTCGGCCGGCGTCAGGCTGTCCTCGAGGGTGCAGAGCAAGACATCGGGTCCGGCGAAGTCGGTCCTCGCCTTGGTCGGCCCGCGACCGAATTGCTCCTTGTAGAGGCGGACCATCTCGCGCGAGATCTCCGCCTGCAGAGAGTTGACACGATCGGCTGCGTGCCCAAGCTGCTCATTCATAAGGTCAGGCTAGCGCGGCTGGCTACATCCGAAAGACGCCGTACCCGACGTCCTCGAGCGGGGCGCAGGCGCAGGCGGCGAGGGAGCGCGCCAGCACCTCGCGGGTCTGGCGGGGGTCGATCACGCCGTCGTCCCAGAGCCGGGCGGTCGAGTAGAGAGGGCGGCCCTGGCGCTCGTACTGGTCGCGCAGCTCGGCCGCGGTCTCGGGCTGGCCGACCTCCTTCATCACCGCCGCCGCCATCTCGCCGCCCATCACCGAGATCCGGGCGTTCGGCCACATGAAGAGGAAGCGGGGCGAGTAGGCGCGGCCGCACATGCCGTAGTTGCCGGCGCCGAAGGAGCCGCCGATGACGACGGTCAGCTTCGGGACGCGGGCGCAGGCGACGGCGGTGACCAGCTTCGCCCCGTCCTTGGCGATCCCGCCCGCCTCGACCTTGGAGCCGACCATGAAGCCGGTGATGTTCTGGAGGAAGAGGAGCGGGATCCGGCGGCGGTCGCAGAGCTCGACGAAGTGGGCGCCCTTGAGCGCGCTCTCGGAGAAGAGGACGCCGTTGTTGGCGACGATCCCGACCGGATGGCCGTCGATGTGGGCGAAGGCGCAGACCAGGGTCTTGCCGTATTTCTCCTTGAACTCGCGGAGCTGCGAGCCGTCGACGATGCGGCGGATCACCTCGCGGACGTCCCAGGGGGCCCGCGAGCCGATCGGGACCACGTCGAGGATCTCCTCGGGGTCGGCGGCCGGCGGCCGCGGCTCGATCCGCTCCCAGGGCGGCGGCGGTGCCGGCGGCAGGGTGGCGGCGATTTCGCGCAGGATCGCCAGCGCCTCGGCGTCGTCTTTGGCGAGGTGGTCGGCGACGCCGGACTTGCGGGCGTGGACGTCGCCGCCGCCGAGCTCCTCCGCCGTCACCTCCTCCCCGGTCGCCGCCTTCACCAGCGGCGGGCCGCCGAGGAAGATCGTCCCCTGGTGGCGGACGATCACGGTCTCGTCGCTCATCGCCGGTACGTAGGCGCCGCCGGCGGTGCAGGACCCCATCACCGCGGCGATCTGCGGGATCTCCCGCGCCGACATGTTGGCCTGGTTGAAGAAGATGCGGCCGAAGTGGTCGCGGTCGGGGAAAACCTCGTCCTGCATTGGCAGGAAGGCGCCGCCGGAGTCGACCAGGTAGAAGCAGGGCAGCCGGTTCTGCAGGGCGATCTCCTGCGCCCGCAGGTGCTTCTTCACCGTCACCGGGTAGTAGGTGCCGCCTTTGACGGTGGCGTCGTTGGCGACGATGACGCTGCGGCGGCCGCTGACCGTGCCGACCCCGGTGACGATCCCCGCCCCCGGCGCGGCGCCGTCGTAGAGCCCGTGCGCGGCCAGTGGCGAGAGCTCGAGGAAAGGCGTGCCGGGATCGCAGAGGCCTTCGACCCTTTCGCGCGCGGTCAGCTTGCCGCGGCCGCGGTGGCGCTCGACCGCCTTCGGCCCGCCGCCCTGGTGCACCCGCTCGAGCTCTGCCTCCAGCTCGGCGATCAGCTTCAGGTGCTTCTCGCGGGCGCTCTCGGTCGCTTCCTTGGTCGCGCTCATCGCGGCGGGTGCTCCTTGAAAGGATCGTGCTCGGGGTGCCACTCGACCGGGCCGGCGACGAGGGTGTGGGTGCCGAGCGGGCGGCCGAGGACCTCCTGCGCGGCGCGGGCGGCTTCCAGCAGCTTCTCGAGGTCAACTCCGGTCTCGACCCCCATCTCGTGCAGCATCGAGACCAGGTCCTCGCTGCCGATGTTGCCGGTGGCTCCGGGCGGGACCGGACAGCCGCCGAGCTCGCCGAAGCTCGACTCGAAGGAGTCGCAGCCGGCCTCCAGCGCCGCCAGTACGTTGGCGAGGCCCTGGCCGCGGGTGTTGTGGAAGTGGGCGGTCAGCTCGGCCCCGACGATCTCCTCGCTCGCACGGCGGAAGAACTCGCCGACCTGGACGGGATTTGCCATCCCGGTGGTGTCGCCGAAGCCGATCTCGACCGCGCCGGCGACGGAGAGCCGCTTGGCGATCTCGAAGACGCGCTCGAAGGGGACATAGCCCTCGTACGGACAGCCGAAGCTGGTGCTGATCACGCCCTCGCAGCGCAGCCCCTCCTCGGTGGCGCGGGCGAGCACGTGTTCCAGCCCGCTCAGCGACTCCTCGACCGAGCGGTTGACGTTGCGCTGGTTGTGGGTCTCCGAGGCGGAGAGGAAGACGTTGACCTCGTCGATCCGGTCGCGCACCTCCAGCGCCGCTTCCAGTCCCCGCATGTTCGGGACCAGGACCGAGACCGAGACCTCGTCGGGGACCTCGGCCCGTTCCAGCACCTCGCGCCCGTCAGCCAGCTGCGGGACGACGTCGGCGCGGACGAAGCTCGTCACCTCCAGCCGCCGCAGGCCGGTCCGGGCCAGCAGCTCGACCAGCCGCACCTTGTCGGCGGTGGCGATCGTCTCCGGCTCGTTCTGGAAGCCGTCGCGCGGCCCGACCTCGCGGATGCGGACGGCTTTCGGGATCACGAGCCAGCCACCTAGGCCCCGAGGGAGCGAGCGATCACCATCTGCTGGATCTCGTCGGTGCCCTCGCCGATCGTGAGGATCTTGGCGTCGCGGTAGAAGCGGCAGACCGGGTACTCCTCGATGTAGCCGTAGCCGCCGTGGATCTGCACCGCCTCCTCGCAGCAGCGGACCGCGAGCCGGCCGCTCTTCAGCTTCGCCTGGGCGGCGGTGAGGCTGAAGTTTTCCCCCCGGTCCTTTTCCCGGGCGGCTTTGTAGACGAGCAGCCGCGTCGCCTCGATCTCGGTCGCCATGTCGGCGAGCTTGGCCTGGATCGTCTGGAAGCGGGAGATCGACTGGCCGAAGGCCTGGCGCTCCTTGGCGTAGGCGAGCGCCTCGTCGAGGGCGCCCTGGGCGAGGCCGACGCCCATCGCGGCGACGCCGATGCGGCCGATGTCGAGCACCTGCAGGAACTGGCGGAAGCCCATGCCCCGCGGGCCGAGCAGGTTCTGCTCCGGCACCCGGCATTCGGTGAAGGTGAGCGGGCGGGTGTCGGAGGCGTTCCAGCCCATCTTCCGGTACGGCTCTCCCTGCTCGTAGCCGGGGGTGCCGTTGGCGACGATCAGGTTGGAGATCTCGTCTTCGCCGGTGCGGGCGGTGATGCAGACCAGGCCCGATATCTCGGTGCCGGCGTTGGTGATGAACTGCTTGGCGCCGTCGATCACCCATTCGCCGTCCTCGAGCCGCGCCTTGGTGCGGACGTTGCCGGCGTCGGAGCCGGCCTCCGGCTCGGTCAGGCCGAAGGCTCCGAGCACCTCGCCGGCGCAGAGCCGCGGCATCCACTCGGCCTTCTGCTCCTCGTTGCCGAACAGGTAGACCGGCTGAGTGCCGAGCGAGGTGTGGGCACAGAGGGTGATCGCGACCGAGGAATCGACCCGGGTCAGCTCCTCGACCGCGAGCGCGTAGGCGAGCGAGTCGCCGCCCCCGCCCCCGTACTCCTCCGGGAAGGGGATCCCCATCAGGTTCAGCTCGCCGAGCTTGGCGACGATCTCGTAGGGGAAGCGCTTCTCGCGGTCGAGCTCCTCGGCGACCGGCGCCACCTCCTGGGTGGCGAAGTCGCGGACGGTGCGCTGGATCAAGCGATGCTCGTCGCCGAGGTTGAAGTCCATGCCTCGCACAATACCGAATCGGCGTTCGGTATTCGCTACCCTCGCCCCGATGCCAGTTCCCTCCCCGCCGACCAGGCCGGCGCTGCGCGCCCGCTACGACGCCCGCCGCCGCGAGGTGATCGACACCGCCGCCGAGCTCTTCGCCGAACGCGGCTACGACGGCACCTCGATGAGCGAGCTGACCGCGGCAACCGGCCTCGCGGCCGGCGGCCTCTACCACTACATCGAGGGCAAGGACGACCTCTTGATCGCGATCTGCGACGAGCTGCTGGAACCGCTGCTGGAGCGGGCGCAGGAGATCGTCGCCGCCGAAGGGCCGCCAGTCGAGCAGCTGCGCGAGCTGGTCGCGGCCTGGGTTGCCCACGTGGTCGAGCACCGCCACCACATGCTGGTCTTCACCCAGGAGCGCCAGGCGATCGAGCGCGAGAGCCGCTGGCGCCGCGTCCGCTCCCAGCGCAAGGCCTTCGAGCAGATCCTCGACGAGGTGCTCGAGCGCGGCGAGGCCGGCGGCTCGATGACCTTCGCCGACCGCCGTCTCTCCCTCCTGGCGCTGCTGGGAATGGTCAACTACACGCCGCAGTGGGTGCGACCGGGCGGGCGCCTCTCAGCAGACGAGATCGCCGCGGGCTACTGCGCGCTGGTGCTGGGGTCCTAGCTCGGAGAGCCGACCAGCACAGCCACGATGCCGGCGATCACGAAGGTGATCAGGGCGGTCTTGAAAGGTGCGGGTGGAGCGGTACGAATCATGCCTACAAAGTAGCTCGCTAGCAGGGGTTTACCTGTGCGAAAGAACACAGTCGTACAGACGTCACATTGAGCAGGTCTTTCACCCGCGGATCGCGAAGCGTCTCCAGCTCGATCTGGCGCTCGGCGTCGTAGGAGGAAGCCGGTACGGGTCCGGCGGCCGGGTGGCAGCCGATCTCAGTCCAGCCAGGCGGCAGCTCGCGGATCAACTCGATCAACCGTTGCGGAGAGACCCCCTCGGGGAAGGGTTCGCCCTTGCCGCTTTGCCCGTAGAAGCCCCCCTCGTAACGCACCCGCCGATTCCGCAGCGGCACTCGCAACTCGGCGGCAATCGCCGCCGCCACCCCTGCAACCGCCTCCGATTCGTGGACGTGCTGGTGGGAGTCGAGGTGGGTCGGGTCGCGGCCGAGCAGAGCGCGGAAGCGCTCGAGCTGGGCCCGGCACTCGGCTTCGACCGCCCGGGGGTCCTCGGTGTCGCAGTGCAGGTAGGCCTGGATCCACTCCCCGTTCTCGTAGTCCCACTGCCCGAGGTCGAGGTGGAGACCGACCGCCAGCGCGGGATGCTCCACAGCGGCCTCCGCCGCCGCCGGCGCGGCCCCTTGGCGGACCATCAGGCTGGCGCTGGTGACGACGCCCCCCTCGTGGGCCGCGAAGATGCCGGCGTTGACCGACTCGGAGAGCCCGAGATCGTCGGCGTTGACGACCAGGTACCGCGCATCGCCCGGATCAGCAGCGGCCATGGGCGCAAGTATGATCAGGCCCATCGGTCCGGAGGAGTACGACGAGCTCTGCCGCCGCCTCGAAGCGGTGCTGCGGAACGCAACCGCAGCCGACGCGATCATCGCCATCGCCAGCAAGGGCGACCCCCGCCTGGTTGAAATCGAGGGGCGCGAGGGCCGGCACTTCCCGGGCGATGCCGAGGGACGCTACGCCGGCTATTACCCCCGTACCTCCGAGGAAGCGATCGCCCAGCTCGAAGCGGCGCGCGGCGCCGGGGCGGAATTCCTCTGCCTCCCGGCCACCGCCCTCTGGTGGCTCGATCATTACCAGGGGCTGGCGAGTTGGCTCTCGACGCACTGCCAGGTCCTCGCCGAGGACCCCGATACCTGCGTCCTCTACGACCTCGTTCGCGTTCCCACCCAGGCGGACGAGGAGCGATCGGGCGCCGGGGCACAGATCCTCGCCCTCCTCGACTCCCTCCTCCCCGAGGACGCGGTCGTCTATGCGATCGGGATCGCCGGCGAGGACGTCTCCACCCCCTCGCGCACCGTCACCTCGATCGCAGCTCCCGGCCTCTTCGGCCTGCAGCGAAAACTGGAAGGCGGCGCCGAGCGGCCGACGTTCCTGGTCCTCGTCCACACGGATTCCCCGCTCGCCCCCCAGCCCGGGCTCGAAGAGTCGCTCGCAACCTGGACCGCGAGAGTCGCGCAACGCAAGGATCTTTGCGACATATTCCAGGTGACAGCAGGGCCTTCCCGCTCTAGACTCGGCCGATCCTCAGCGAATAGAGATTCGGCGCCGGGCTCCACCAGTCAAGCCCTTGGCGGCGAGTCGGCAGACAAACTTTCGAATCGGCTTCAGCGTCTCGGTCTCCCGAGCCATGATGCCGGCTCTTCCAAAGCAAACGAGGCATCGCACTGACTGGCAAACCCAAGATCCTCTACGTCTCCCACAACCACCCGACGATTCGGCCGGGGGGAGCGGAGGCCTACGCCTACGAGCTCTACCGGGCGGTCCGCGACGGCGGCGAGTTCGAACCGCTCTTCCTCGCCCGCACCGGCCCGCCGGTCTCGATCAGCAGCCGCTACCACGAGGGCACGCTGCTGACCGGGGTCAACGAGGACCCCAACCAGTACTTCTTCTACACCGACACGCTCGAGTACGACTGGCTCAACGGCACGCCGCGCGGCAAGGCGGCGCTGATCAAGTACCTGCGCGATTTCCTGCTCGCGCAGCGGCCCGACGTCGTCCACCTCCAGCACACGCTCTTCTTCGGCTACGACATGCTGCGGGAGATCCGCCGCACCCTCGGCGACGACGTCCCGATCCTCTACACGCTGCACGAGTTCCTGCCGATCTGCCACCGCAACGGCCAGCTCGTCCGCACCACGACCGAGAAGCCGTGCCGCGAGGAGTCGCCGCGGCGCTGCCACGAGTGCTTCCCGGAGGTCAGCCCGCAGGCCTTCTTCATGCGCAAGCGGTTCATCCAGTCGCAGCTGTCCCTCGTCAACCGCTTCCTCGCCCCCAGCAACTTCCTCCGCGACCGCTTCGTCGACTGGGGGCTGCCGCCGGAGAAGGTCGCCTTCGAGGAGTACGGGCGCCTGCCGGTGACCGCCGCCCCGGTCCGCGATCGGCGCCAGCGCAACCGCCTCCTCTTCATCGGCCAACTCAGCTACTTCAAGGGGGTCAACGTCCTCCTGAAGGCGATGAAACGCCTCCAGGACGACGGCGCCGACGTCCACCTCTCGGTCTACGGCGCCAACCTGGAGCTGCAGCCGGACGAGTTCCGCGCCGAATTCGCCGAGCTGCTGGAGGCGACGAAGCCGACCGTCAGCTTCGAAGGCGAGTTCAACCACGACGACCTGCCGGCGATCATGGCCGACGCCGATTGGGTCGTCGTCCCCTCTCTCTGGTGGGAGAACTCGCCACTGGTGATCCAGGAGGCCGCCCAGCACCGCCGGCCGGTGATCGCCAGCGACATCGGCGGGATGGCTGAGAAGGTCGACAACGGCGTCTCCGGCCTGCACTTCAAGGCCGCCGACCCGGCCAGCCTCGCCGAGACGATCGCCGGCGCCGTCTCCAGCCGCAAGCTCTGGGACGAACTGCAGCGGCGGATCAAGCCTCCCTACGCGATGGCCGAGCACGTGCGCTCGCTTACGCGCCACTACAAGGAGCTGCTGGCGGCGACGACCGAAAATGAGCTGATCGAGCCGCCGGCCCCCGCGACCGAGATCGAGGACGTCAGGTATGCCTGAGGCCGAGGTCACGGCCGGCGAGCGCCGGTCCGCGAGGACGGGTGCGAACCGATTGGCGACGATGCTGGCCGCCGACGTCATCGCCGTCCACCTCGAGGGCGAGGAGAAGGAGCCCGAGCTCGATCTGGAGGGAGCCGCGATCGCCGGCCTGCTGCGCCGCCGCTTCGAGAGCGAGAAGGGGGCCGTGGGTCACCTGCTCGTCGCGAAGCTGGATCAACCGGCCCCGGAAGAGCTGCGCGCGGCCTGCGTCAACCTGCGCAGCTTCCTGCGCGAGCGCCTGGCCCTGCTCGGGCGCAAGGATCGCGAGACGGTGATGGAGCTGCTCGAGGACGTTGCCGCCCTCGAGCCGCCGAGCAGGGACCCGATCGGTCTCAGTGCCAGCCGGGCGCTGGCGCGCGAAGGATTGCGGGAACCGCATCCACCCTCGGTCGTCGACAGGGACGAGCCGCAGGGCCTGCACTTCGACCTGGTCCTCGCCCTTTCCGACACCGCGATCTACCTCCGTGGCTGGGCCCGGGACGGGCAGGCCGAGCTGGCGCGGCTGACCGCGGTCAGCCCGGAGGGCTCACGGGTGGAGCTGCTGCCCGGCATCCACCGCGAGCCCCGCCCCGATGTCGACTCCTTCTACGAAGAGGCGACCCGCACCGGCACCGCCGGCACCGGCTTCCTCGGCTTCCGCGAGCTGCCGGCGCCGAGCCTGCTCTCGACCGGTTGGCTGCTGGAGATGGAAAACGGGCTGGGCGTATCGCGCGAGGTACCGGGGCCGCAGGTCAGCCGCGACCTGCTCACCGCCCGCTCGGCGATCCTCTCCGACCTGCACAAGGAGCGCCGCTGGGAAGCGGGCTTGATGGACCACGTGGTCCCGGCCGTGACCCTGGTCCAGGAACAGTTGGGCGAGGAAGCCGAGATCGACCAGGTCTGGCAGTACGGCGAGCCCCCCGAGGCGCCGACCGCCTCGATCGTCGTCCCGCTCTACGGCCGCATCGACTTCCTCGAGCACCAGCTGGCACAGTTCGTTCACGATCCCGAGCTGCGCGAGGCGGATCTGATCTACGTCCTCGACTCACCCGAGCTGGCGGCGGCGCTGGAGGCGGCGGCGGGGCAGCTGTTCGAGCTCTACGGTCTGCCCTTCCGCGTCGCGGTGCTCACCCGCAACGGCGGCTACTCGGTGGCCAACAATCGCGGCGCCTCACTGGCCCGCGGCAAGCACCTGCTGCTGCTCAACTCCGACGTCCTGCCCGAGCGGCCCGGCTGGCTCTCGCGCCTCACCGGGTTCTACGACGAGCACGAGGTCGGGGCGGTGGGGCCGAAGCTCCTCTTCGAGGACGAGACGCTCCAGCACGCCGGCATCCGCTTCCAGCGCCCGGCCGGGGGCGGGGCCTGGGAAAACGAGCACTACTTCAAGGGCCTCCACCGCGACCTGCCGGCGGCGAACGTAACCCGCCGCGTCCCCGCTGTCAGCGGCGCCTGCCTGTTGATCTCCCGGGAGCTGTTCGAAGCGCTGGGCGGACTGCGGGGGATGTACGTGCAGGGGGACTACGAGGACACCGACCTCTGCCTGCGCCTCCGCGAGGCGGGCCACGAGACCTGGTACCTGCCGGAGGTCGAGCTCTACCACCTCGAGGGGCAGTCCTACCCGCTGGAGACCCGCCAGGCGATGTCGCGCTACAACACCTGGCTCCACACGCGCCTCTGGGACGCCGAGATCGAGGCCGCGATGGCGGAGCTCGGGGACCTCCCCGCACCGGCGGGATGACCTCGGAGACGGTCGTCGTCGCCGGGTCGGTTGCGCAACGGCCGGGGCGCGGCGGCCATGCCTGGGTCCTGCTCCAGTACCTGCTGGGGTTCCGCCGCCTCGGTCACGAGGTTCTCTTCCTCGACCGCCTCTCCCGCGAGATGTTGCCCCGGGGGGCCGAGTGGCCTCCCCCGCGCGAGGTGGAGTGGCTGCGCTCGACGATGGCCGGCAGAGGACTCGCGGGCGACTGGTGCCTCCTGCTCGACGACGGGGCCGGGTCGGCGGTCGGCCTATCACGGCAGAAGGCACTCGAGCGAGTGCGCCGCGCGACCGTGCTGATCGACGTGATGGGCTTCCTCGCCGACGAGGAGATGCTCGCCGCCGCCGCCCGCCGCGTCTTCCTCGACATCGACCCGGGCTTCCCGCAGATGTGGCAGGAGTTGGGACTGCACCGCTCCTTCGGAGAGCACGACGCCTACGCGACGGTCGGCCTTCGGGTGGGGCTGGAAGGCAGCACTGTGCCGACCTGCGGCGTCGAGTGGGTGCGGACGCCGCAGCCGGTCGTCCTCGCCGAGTGGCCGGCGGCCCCCGGCGGTCGCGCCTACACGAGCGTCGCCACCTGGCGCGGCCCCTTCGAGCCGATCGACTTCGAGGGAGAGCGCTACGGCCTTCGTGCGCACCAGATGCGGGCGTTCGCGGCGCTGCCCGCCGCCACCGGCGTGGAGATGGAGCTGGCGCTCGACATCGACGCGGCCGACGCGGCCGACGCGGCCCTCTTGCGCGAGGGCGGCTGGCGGCTGGTTCCGCCCGAGCGAGCGGCGACGGCGACCGATTACCGCTCCTACGTTCAGACTTCCCGGGCAGAGGTGGGCGTTGCCAAAGACATGTATGTGCGCTCGCGCGGCGGCTGGCTCAGCGACAGGAGCCTCTGCTACCTGGCCAGCGGCAAGCCGGTGATCGCCCAGGCGACCGGCTTCGAGCGCGAGGTCGAGACCGGCTCCGGGCTGCTCTGCTTCGCCGACTTCGAGGAGGCGACGGCGGCGGTCGCGGAGGTCGAGGGAGCCTACGAGCGGCACAGCACGGCCGCCCGGGAGCTGGCGGGTGCCCGCTTCGACTCCGATCGCGTCCTCCCCGAGCTGCTCGAGGCGGTGGCGTGAGCGGCACGCCACCGGTCCGCCGCCTCAACTGGGGTTGCGGGACCGAACCCGAGCCGGGTTGGATCAACACCGACATCAAGGACGACCCGTCCGTCGACATCAGCTGCGACATCCTCGAGGGGCTGCCGCTGGAGTCGGGAAGCATCGAGTACGCGGTCAGCATCCACGCGCTGCCGGAGCTGCGCCACCCCGACGTGGTGCCGGCGCTGCTGGAGCTGCGACGCGTGCTCACGCCCGGAGGCGTGCTGCGTTTGGGGCTGCCCGACCTCGACCGCGGCATCCGCGCCTACCTCGAGGAGGATCGCGACTACTTCCTCGTCCCCGACGAGGACGCCCGCTCGATCGGATCCAAGTTCATCGTGCAGATGCTCTGGTACGGCTACTCGAAGACGCTCTTCACCCACGACTCCATCGCCGAGCTGCTCGAAAAAGCTGGCTTCGCGGAGGTCCGGCGCTGCGCCTTCGGCCAGACCGCCAGCCCGTTCCCGGAGATCGTCGAGCTCGACAACCGCCCCAAGGAGAGCCTCTTTGTCGAGGCCCGCAAATAGCGTTCCCGAGGTCGGCGAGGTGGAGCTCCCCCCCGCGACGGGCGCCTGCTGGGTTGGCATCTTCGACCCCTGACGCCCGACGAGCACCCACATCGGGGCCTTGCCCTGGGCGGCTGGGCGCTGGCCGAGGAGAAACCGGTGCTCGGGGTCGAGCTGCTCCACCGCGGCCACGTCGTCGCCCGTGCCCCGGTCGACCTCCCGCGCTCCGAAATCGCCGAGATCCACCCCGCCATCCCCCATGCGGGCAGCTGCGGATTCGAACTGAACCTCGACCTGGCGGCGACCGGGGAGGAGATCGAGCTCGAGGCACGGGCGGTCCTCGACCCGCTCGAGCGGGTGCCGATCGCCAGGCTCTCGGCGCGCCGCCCGGCCGAAGAGGACGCTGAGGCCGTCGCGGTGGTGATCCCCTGCTTCCGGCAGGCCCACTTCCTGCCCGAGGCGATCGAGAGCGTGCTCGCCCAGGGCCACGGGGCAATCGAGATCGTGGTCGTCGACGACGGCTCTCCGGACAACGTCGGCGAGGTCGTCGCCCGCTACCCCGGTGTCAGGTACCTGCGGCGACCCAACGGCGGCCTCGCCGCCGCCCGCAACGCCGGGCTGGAGGAGGCCGGCGGCGAGTTCCTGCTCTTCCTCGACGCCGACGACCGGCTCCTGCCGGAGGCGGTCGAGCGGGGGCTGGAGGAGCTTCGCGCCGACCCGAGGGCGATGATGGCGGCCGGCACCTGGCAGCTGATCGGCGAGGTGGGGGAAACGCTTTCCGCGGACCCCCCGCGACAGCCACCGGAGGCATTTCCGGCGCTGCTCGAGAGCTGCTTCATCTCGACTCCGGCCGCAGTGCTGTACCGGCGCGAGCTGTTCCGACAGATCGGCGGCTTCGACCCAGATGTCAGCGCCAGCGCCGACTACGACCTCTACCTGCGGACCGCCGCCCGGTTCCCGGTTCGCCTCCACCCGCACGTCGTCGCCCAGTACCGCCGCCACGGCGCCAACATGACCCGCGACCCGGAGCTGATCATGGCGGCCGAGACGACGGTGCTGGAGCGGCAGGCGCCGCTGGTCGCCAAGGACCCGGAGCTGCGTGCGGCGCTGCGGCGCGGGATCGAACGCTCGCGGAGCTACCACGGCGAGCGGCTGCGGCTCTTTGCGGGAGGCGCAGGATGAAGGCGGCCGCCTCGGAGCTGGCGGTCCTCGGCGGACAGCCGGCGTTCGCCGAGCCGCTGCACGTCGGCCGCCCCAACGTCGGCGACCGCGAGGCGGTCCTGCGGGCGATCGGCGAGGCGATCGACGAGCGCTGGCTCAGCAACAACGGGGTCAAGCTGACCGCCTTCGAGCGGCGGCTGTCCGAAGATTTGGGAGGGCTCCGTTGCGTCGCCACCTGCAACGCGACGCTCGGGCTGCAGATCGTCCTGCGGGCGCTGGGCGTTGAGGGCGGGGTCGTGCTGCCGGCGCTGACCTTCGTCGCCACGGCCCACGCGGTGGCGTGGGAGCGGTTGACGCCGGTCTTCGCCGACGTCGAGGCCGAGACCCTCTGCATGGGCCCGGCAGAGGCGGCCGCACGGATCGGTCCCGAGACGGGAGCGTTGCTCGGCGTCCACCTCTGGGGGCGGAGCGCCGACCCCGAAGGCCTGGAGCAGCTCGCCCGCGAACGCGGCCTGCCGCTCGTCTACGACGCCGCCCACGCGCTCGGCTGCTCGCACCGGGGGCGGCCACTCGCAGGGTTTGGCGACGCCGCGGTGCTGAGCTTCCATGCGACGAAGGTCGCCAATTCCTTCGAGGGCGGCGTCGTCGTCACCGCCGACCCCCAGCTGGCCGAGCGGGTCGCGACGATGCGCAACTTCGGCTTCGTCGACGAGGACGAGATCGTCGGGCTCGGCACCAACGCGAAGATGAGCGAGCCCGCGGCGGCGATGGGACTGGCCTCCCTCGAGGCCCTGCCGGGCTTCCTCGCCGCCAACCGGCGCAACTACCTCGCCTATGCCGAGGCGCTCGCCGACGTTCCCGGCGTCCGGTTGCTCCCCTTCGATCCCGAGCAGGCCAACTGCCACCACATCGGGATCGCGGTGGACCCGGTTGCCGCCGGGCTCGACCGCGACGCGTTACGCCGGGTGCTGGTGGCGGAGAACGTGCTGGCCCGCCGCTACTTCTATCCCGGCTGTCATCGAGTTCCGCCGTATTCCGAAGGGCCGGTGCCGGAGCTGCCGGTCACCGACGCCGCCCTGGACCGCTGCCTCTCGCTGCCGACCGGGACCGCGCTCGAGGCGGACGATGCGGCCGGGATCGGCCGCATCGTTCGCCTCGCCGTTTCCTCCGCGGCCGAGGTCGAGCGTCACCTCGGGGTCTAGGCTCCGCACCGTGGGCCAGCTCGTCGAGGTGCTCGCAGTGGAAGTCGATGAGGTCGGCGGTGGGTCGGCGCTGCTCGGCGCCAACGTCGACTCCCCGACCGTGGGCCGGCGGATGGCGGCGAGCGGCCTCGAAATCAGTGGCTGGGCGCTCGCCGCCTCAGGGCGACCCGATGCAGTCGAGGTGGCCCTCGCCGGCGAGGCGCTCGGACGGGGGGTCTGGCACCCGCGCGAGGACCTGATCACGGCCTTCCCGGAGGTCGTCGCAGGAACCGAACCGGGCTTCGAGGTCGCGATCGACGTAGCTCGCGCCCCCGAGCAGGCCGAGCTGGAGGTTGCGGTGGAGGTCGGAGGGGCGCGGCTGCCGATCGCACGACTGCGGCTGCGCCGCTACTGGCGCGGCGAGCTCGGCTCCGGGCCGCCGTTGGTCTCGCTCGCGATCCTCGACGAGGCGAGCGACGAGGGGGCGCTGGAGCGGACGCTCGCGAGCATCGGGGCGCAGCGTCACCCCGCCACCGAGGTGCTGGTGCTGCGCCCGGCAATCGCCGAACCGATCTCCAGGCCCGACTGGGAGCAGAACGGTGTCCGCGAGGTCGTCGGCGGCCTCAACGGCCCGGGCCTGCGCAACGAGGGCATCCGACAGAGCAGCGGCGAGCTGGTCCTCTTCCTCGCCGCGGGCTCGGTCCTCGCCGCGGACGCGCTGCCGCTCGCGATCGAGATGCTGACCCGCAGGCCCGCAGCGAGCGGGGTCGTCGACGGCGACCGCGGCGGAGTCTCGGCGGCCATCTACCGCCGCTCCGCCTTCGAGGAGCTGGAGGGGTTCGGCGAGCGCGGCGGCGACTGTGACCTCGAGCTGGCGATCCGAGCCGCGAGCTGCGGCGCTCACTTCGCCCCAGGGGTACTGGTCCCCGGCGGAGGCTGAGCTTGGCGGTGATCGTCGTCGCCGGCGCCCTCGCCGCCAAGCCCGGCAACGGCGGCGAGGCCTGGGTGCGCCTCTCATGGGTCCTGGGGCTGCGGCGACTGGGGTTCGACGCCTGGTTGGTCGAGGAAGCCGACGCGGCGACGGCGCGGCGAGGGCGCGAGCACTTCGCCACGACGATCGAGCGCCATGGCCTCACCGCGCGGGCGGTCCTGGTCGAGCCCGGGCAGGCGAGCGGCCCGCTGGCCCGGGCAGACCTCGCTGATCTCGCCGCCGATGCCATCGCTCTGGTCAACGTCAGCGGCAACCTCCGCGATCGCGATCTGCTCACGCCCTTCGCGCGCAAAGCCTACGTCGACCTCGACCCCGGCTTCACCCAGATCTGGAACGCGCAAGGGCACCTCGGCGACCAGCTCGGCGAACACGACATCCACTTCACCGTCGGCCTCAATCTCGGCGAAGCAAGCTGCTCGCTTCCCGCCGACGGCATCCGCTGGCTGCCGCTGCCGCCTCCGGTCCTGCTCGAGGAGTGGTCTCCCCCACCCGAACCCCGCTTCGACCGCTTCACGACCGTCTCGACCTGGCGCAACCCACTCGGTCGCCTGGAAGCCGGCGGCCGCGCCTACACGCTCAAGCATCACCAGCTGCGTCGCTTCGCAGCGTTGCCGGAACGATCGCGACGGCCCTTCGAGATCGCGCTCGAGATCCATCCCGACGAGGCCGCCGAGGCGCAGAGCCTCGAGGCCAGCGGGTGGAAGGTCGTCGAGGCGGCGGCGGCGGCAGACACCGCTTCCTTCCGCGATTACGTCCGCGGCTCCGGCGCCGAGTTCTCGGTCACCCAGGGCGTCTACTCCGAAGCCCGGACCGGGTGGGTCAGCGACCGCACCGCCCACTACCTCGCTGCCGGTCGCCCGGCGGTGGTCCAGGAGACCCACATCCCGGATCGCTTTCGCCCCGAGGCGGGGATGCTCACCTTCGCGGACATGGACGGGGCTGTGGCGGCGACCGAGGCGATCGTCTCGGGCTACGAGGGGCACTCGATCGCCGCCCGTTCCTACGCCGAGCAGACCTTCGACTCCGATCGCGTCCTCACCCGGATGCTGGAAGCGGTCCTGTGAGGATCCTCGTCAGCGGCATGGTCGCCGGCGAGGCGAGGCAGGGCGGGGCCACCTGGGCGGTGCTGCAGTACGTGCTCGGGCTGCGACGGCTCGGCCACGAGGTGGCCTTGGTCGAGCCGGTGGAGGAGATCAGCGTCGACAGCCTCGCCTATCTGGAAGCCGTCGCCGAGCGTTTCGGTCTCGGCGAGGCCGCCTTGCTTGGCGCCGACGGCGCCAGCGCGCCGGTCCCGCGCCGGCGACTGCGCGAGCTGGCCCGCGAGGCCGACCTGCTCCTCAACGTCTCCGGGATGCTGTCCGACCCCGAGCTGCTGGAGCAGATCCCGGTCAGGGCCTACCTCGACCTCGACCCCTTCTTCAACCAGCACTGGCATCTGCAGGGAGCCGAGATGGGCTTCGCGGCGCACACCCACTTCGTCACCGTCGCGACGGGGATCGGCGACCCCGGGAACGAGGTTCCGACGCTCGGCCTCGAGTGGATCGAAACCTTGCCGCCGGTGGTGCTGGAGGAATGGACGCCGGCTGCCGGGCAGCCCTCGTTGCCCTTCACCACGATCGGCCACTGGCGCAGCTATGGCCCGATCGAGCACGCGGGGAGGCGCTATGGCCAGCGCGCCCATTCGCTGCGTGAGCTGATCGAGCTGCCGCAGCGGACGAGCGGCGAGTTCCTCCTCGCCCTCGGGATCCACGAGTCCGAGCGAGACGACCTGGAGGCGCTCGAGCGCCACGGCTGGCGCCTGGCCGACCCCGCCGCGGTCGCCGCCACGCCCGACCGCTACCGCGACTTCGTCCGCGCCTCCACGGCCGAGATCGCGATCGCCAAGGAGGGCTACGTGCGCTCGCGCAGCGGCTGGTTCAGCGATCGCAGCGCCTGCTACCTCGCCTGCGGCCGGCCGGTGGTCGCCCAGGCCACCGGCTTCGAGCGGGCACTGCCGATCGGCGAGGGGCTGCTCTCGTTCGGCACCGTCGAGGAAGCCGCGGCCGCGACCGAGGACGTGCTCGCCCGCCCGCGGGAGCACGCCCGCGCCGCGCAGGCGATCGCTTCGGAGCTGCTCGACTCCGACCGGGTGCTGGGCCGGCTGCTGGAACGCCTGGGGGCGGTCGGCTGATGGCCGCCGCCCTGCGTGCGAGCGGCGACGAGGAGCTGCGGCGCTGCCTGGAGCGGGCGCTTGCAGAGGTCGAGGGGGGCTCCCCGCGCGTCGCCGAGCTGCGGCGACGGCCCTTCGAGTACGAGACCAGCTACGCGATCGACGAGCTGCGGGTTCAGCTGGACGAAGGCGAGAGCCTCGACCTGCTCGTCAAGGACGTCGGCGCCGGGCTCTCCGCCACCGCGGCGGCAGCCAAGCCTTCCCGCGCGCTCGACCCCCGGCGCGAGATCGCCGTCTACCGCTCGCTCCTGGCGGGCTCCGACGTCTCGGCCCCGCGCTTCTACGGCGCCACCGAGGACACCGAGAGCGGCCGCGCCTGGCTGTTCCTGGAGCGGGTGCCGGGGGAGGTCCTCGCCGACGTCGGCGAGCCGGAGGCCTGGCGGGCGGCGGCGAGATGGGCGGCGGAGCTCGGCGGAGCTGTCCCGGTTCCACCGGACCCCGCCTCGGACCAACTCCTCCTCGACCGCGGCCGGGACTGGCACGAACACTGGATCGCGGCGGCGACCGCGGCCTGCGAGGCCGGCGGCCGGAGAGAGCTGGCGGCGCGGCTGCGGCGCGGCGCGCCGCGGCTCCTCGACCGGCTGCAAGACCTCCCCCGCACCTTCGTCCACGGCGAGCTCTACGCCTCGAACGTGATCGTGCAGCGACAGGGGTCTGAAGCGGCACAGGTGAAACCGGTCGACTGGGAGATGGCAGGAACCGGGCCCTTCGCCCTCGACCTCGCCGCGCTGGTCGCCGGCTGGGCGGAGGCGGAGCGGCGGGCGATGTCCGGGGCCTTCCACGGGGCGCTGCCGGACGAGGTGGGAAGCGCGATCTCAGAGACCGATCTGCTCGAGGCCGTCGCCCTCTGCGAGTTGGCGTTGGCACTGCAGTGGATCGGCTGGGCGAGCGGCTGGCGGCCCCCTGCCGAGCACCGCCGCGACTGGGCCGCGGAGGCTTCCCGGCTGCTGGAGGAGGCGGGCCTGTGACCCCGGAGGTCAGCGTTTACGTCCAGACCTACCAGCAGCTCGCCTACATCCGCGACGCGATCGACGGGGTGCTGGCGCAGCGAGCGCCGTTCGAGCTCGAGATCGTGATCGCCGACGACTGCTCCACCGACGGCACCCGCGAGGTGCTGACCGAGTACCGCGACCGCCACCCCGAGCTGATCCGGCTGCTGCTGCCGGAGCGCAACCTGGGCCCGACCGAGATCTTCCGGCGCAGCATGGAGGCGCTGCGCGGCCGCTACGTCGCCTGGCTCGACGGCGACGACTACTGGACGGACCCGGAGAAGCTGGTGCGCCAGGTGGAGGCGCTGCGGGCGCAGCCGGGCTGGGCCGGCTGCTTCCACGACGCGACCGTGCGCCAGGTCGACGGCGGCGCCTCGGACCGGCCCTACGTCTCAACCGAGCTGCGTGGCCCGCTCGGCTTCGCCGACCTGCTGCGCTCGAACCCGGTCCCCTCGCTCTCGGTGATGGCGCGCGGCGAGCTGGTGCGCAACCTCCCGCCCTGGGTCTGGGAGGGGCTCTGGGCGGACTGGCTGTCGCTCCTGGCGATCGCCCAGCACGGCGACCTCGGCTACCTGCCCGAGCAGATGGGCGTCTACCGCGTCCACTCCGCCGGCATCTCCTCCGGCCTCTCCCGTGCCGAGCAGCTCGAGGAGGACCTGCGCCTCTACGAGCTGGTCCGTCCCGTCGTCGGCGAGCCCTACCGGCCGGATCTGGAGCGCGCGGTCCGCTCGCGCCGGTGCCAGATCGCGGTCGAGCGCGCCGACGTTCCCTTCTCGGGGGCGGTCGGCGTCCTCGCCTCCTCGACGGAAGCACCGGCCTACCTCAACGGCCGACAGATCTGGCAGCTGGAGACCGCGAGCGACGACCTCTCCAACCTCGACGTCGGCGACCGCGACGGCACCCTCGCGGTTCGCCTGGAAAAGATGCGGCACGCCGCTGCCCGGGCCGAGCCCAGCCTCGCCCACTTCCCGGGCGGCAAGCGGCGGCCGCAGGTCCGGGACGAGGGGCGGCTCCACCTGCTCGCAGTGGGTCCCTCGGCTGACTGGCTCACCCGTTACAGTCGCCTCGGCCGACAGCTGCAGGGGGTCTCCCGGGTGGTTGCGCAGGACGAGGACCAGGTCCTCCTGGAGGTGGTCTCCGCGGTTGGCGCGCCGGCTCCGATGGGCGCACTCGTAGAGATAACCGACGTCAGCAGCCGGCCCGGCCCGGACCTGCTCGGCGGCCACCTCGACCGCCCGCTGGCGGGCGCCACCACCGACGCCCACACGGTCGAGTTCTCGGGCTGGGCGATCGGCGACGGGACCCCGGTCGTCGCGGTCGAGCTGGCTACCGGGGGAAGGGCGTTTCGCCGGGTGCCGATTGGCCTGCCCCGGCCCGACCTGGAGCAGGCGTATCCCGCCGCTTCCGGCTCGGGGACCGCCGGCTTCAGAATCGACGTCAGCCTCGTCGGCGGCCCGCCCCGGCAGGCGATCGAGGTGCGGGCGGTGCTGAAGGACCAGCGCCGCTCCCCCATCGGCTCGATCAGCGTCCGCAGCCGCTGGCGGGAACCGCTCGACGGCGCCCCGCTCGTCTCGGTGGTCATCCCCTGCTACAGCCAGGCCGCCTACCTGGAGGAAGCGATCGAAAGCGTCCTCGCCCAGACCTACGCCCAGGTCGAGGTCGTCGTCGTCGACGACGGCTCCCCCGACAACGCCGCCCGTCTCGCCGGCCGTTTCCCCTGGGTCCGCTGCGTCCGCCAGCCGAACGCGGGCCTCGCCGCCGCCCGCAACACCGGCATCCGCGAGAGCGAGGGGGAGCTGCTCGTCTTCCTCGACTCCGACGACCGCCTCCTGCCGCGGGCAATCGAAGTCGGCGTCGAAGAGCTCCGCGCCCACCCTGAGGCGGCGTTCGCCTTCGGCCGCTACCGCCGGGTCGCCGGCGACGGGCGGCGGCTGGAGAACGACGAGCAGCCGCGCCCGGAGGCCGACCCCTACTCCGTCTTCCTCCGCTACAACTACGCCGGCATCCCGGCCACCGGGATCTTCAGGCGCTCAGCCCTCGAGGAGGCGGGGAACTTCGACGAGACCCTGCCCGGAGCCGAGGACTACGACCTGGGGCTGCGGCTCGCGCGTCTGCACGCGGTCCGCCCATACGAGGACGAGGTCGTCGAGTACCGGGTCCACGGCGGCAGCATGAGCCAGGACCCCGCGCTGATGCTGGCGAGGACGCTGCAGGCGCTGCGTCGCCAGCGCAGCCATGCTCGTCGCGATCCAGCCCTGCAGCGCGCCTACCGCGAAGGGCGCCGCTTCTGGCGGCGGTACTACGGCGAGCCGCTGGCGGCGCAGGTGCGGGCGAGCTTCGCCAATCGCGAATGGGGGCCCGGGCTGCGAGGCCTCGGCGCGCTGCTTCGACTCCACCCGCGCGGCGCCCTTTCGGTTCTCACAAAGAAGCCTTGAGAAAGACGGGCGCCTAGCGCTCGGGCTTGCGGAAGACCGTGACGTCCTGCCGAAGCTCGAGTGCAGCATTCTCCGCATGCTCGAGCAGGGGCAGCCGCTGGCCGAAGACGCGCTCGACGTAGGCTCGCGGGTGGTAGGCGGCGCATCCGTTGGTCCCGCTCAGCGCCGGTCGGAGCACCGCGAGCCGCCCCTCGGCGAAGGTCCGGCGCAAGGCCATCGAGAGGTTCTCGATCCGGCTCGCCCCGTGCAGCGAGATCGCCATCAACCCCCCGGGACGGAGGACGCGGGCCAGCTCGTCGAACCAGGGCACCTGTGCGCTCTCGTCCAGATGACTGAACACGTCGACGGCGTAGACGACGTCGAAGCGGTCGTCCGGCTCGGACAGCGGCGGCCGAGAGCCGCAGACGGCGAAGCGGGCGAACCGCAGGTGCGCCTCCGCCCAGGCGATCAGGTAGGGGTTGTAGTCGACCGCGGCCACCGAGCCGGCCTGGCCGGAGAGGTGGCGGAGGTACCGGCCCGCACCGCACCCGAACTCGAGGACGTCCGCCCCGTCGTCCATCGAGACCCCGTGCCGGGCCAGCGTTGCCCGGAGCCATTCGAGACCGGTCCGCCCGGAGGCGATGAACCTCTCCGGCTGGGCGGTGCCGGCGGAGAGCAGCCTCATCTCCCGAGGGGGCAGGGGGAAGCTCTCGGCCTGCTCGACCTCGGCAACGCCGGGGTCCTCGGTCGCGAGCGAGATGACGTAACAGCTCTCGCGGTCCTGGGAGAGCAGCCGGAGCCCGAGATCGAGCAGCCCGGCATGCTCGGCGCGGTCGATCAGCGCAGCGGGGATCAGCGCGTACTCGCACCCCTCGGCGGAGGCCGCGGCCAGCTCGGCGCGGAGGCGCTCCGCGTCGGCGCCGGCCGGGAGCGCGAACCGCACGGCTTCGCGGCCGTCCAGGTCGAGCGACTCGTCATCGCCTTCGCCGGAGACCGCTACGGCCACCGTCGCGTTGTAGGGCAAGGTGAAGCGCTCGATCTGCCGCATGCGCTCGAGTAGCTCCCGCTGAGCGCCGGTGGCGCCTTTGACGACCACTTCGGCGGGCACGCTCTCGAGGCCGTGGAGGCGGGCGGCGAAGAGACGGTGGTAGCCGTCGATGTCGACGGCCGGAAGCGGCAGCGAAGAGCCGTCGAACGAAGACCAGCTTGGCGTCAACGGGCGCCGGCTCCTGGGTCCAGATCGTGATCGGCTCGAACCCCGGCTGCTCGCCGGGGCGCGCCGCGAGCCCGGCGAAGTCCTCGAAGCGGCGGCCGACGCGGGTGCGGGCCGCCTCGCGATCGCGCAGCACCGGGGCCAGCCCCTCGTCCTGCTCGAAGTGCTCGGTGAGGTACCGGTAATAGACGTTGGAGTCCTCGACGCCGTTGGCGTCAACGTACTCCGTGTACCCCTTCAGGTACAGGTACCAATAGGTCCAGCCGCTGAGCCCCTGCCCGGAGAGATCGCGGTTGCGGGCGATCGCCTCGAGATCGACGGTCGTCGATCTCACCGCGGCGAGCAGATCCTCGAGGCGCTCGAACGACCAGGCCGAGAAGAACGTGTCGAACCAAGGAGTGCGCTGCACGTCGATCATCGTCAGCCCCCCGGCGCCGGCACGGCTACTGCCGCAGCATGGCGTCCAGAGTACTGCGATCCCGCGCGAAGACCATGACGCTGCGAACGACGCCGTCGTCGTCATGGGGGTTGCCCCACTCCGTCTCCCCCAGCGTCTCGTAGACGGGGAAGTGCGGCAGAACCGCGTCCAAGTAGAAGGACTCGAGATTGCCGTCGATCCGGTGGGTCTCGAGAACGAAGGCGTCCCGGGTGATGTTGGCGAGGGTCTCCATCACCGGCCGCGCGTAGATGAAGACCGAGAGCGCCATGACGACGTCGTAGGTCTCGGTGTAGATCGAGGCGTCGGTGATGTCGCGCTCGTAGAAGGAGACCCGGGTCGTCCCGTGATAGGCGTTCAGCAGGTTCGCCATCTCGACGAAGTACGAGTCGTACTCGAACCCGTCGACCAGGTAGGCGCCCCGCTGCCTGGCGCCGCGACTCATCTCGCCGAGATTCGAGCCCAGGTCGAGGACCGTCTTGTCTTCGAACCGGATGCGATCGAGCAGGTCGGAGCGGGAGCTGCGGAAGCCTTCGCTGACCGCCCCGCCGAGTTCGACCGACTGGTAGTGGTTGCCGGTTTCGATCGCGTCCTGACAGGACTCGCTGATGTAGTCCTTGCTCAGCCCCCGGCGCAGCAGCTCCGCCATCTCGTCCCGCATAGTCGGCACCCTCGGCCGACTTCCGGCGTCATTCGTCATCTGCCCTCCGCCTCTGGTCATCCTCCTGCCTCCGGGTTCGAAGGCTCGCAACAGAATAGAGGCGAAGCGGACAGAAGCCGAACTAGGCGCCCCGCGCCACTAACCTGGTCCTGTCCCCCGGCGCCGGTCCGCGTGGAACCGCGGCGACGAAGACATCTCGGGGCGAGAATTCCCCGCTCTGCCTTTTGGGAGGTCATGGGCCGCGACCATCGCCGCCGGCTGGGCTCCCTTGAGGGTCTGGGGCGATCGCCTCGCGCCTCCTCTCCGATGTATGCTCTCGGCCCGGTGTCACTGCCTCGAACGGATCCGCATGTGCAGACCGCCGTGGTCCTCAACAATCGCCTCTACCTGACCCCCGAGGTGGCCGAGACCATAGGGCTCCATGAGGGCGGCTGCGCGGACCTGGTGCCGTCGGACGGGCGGCTGCTCGTGCAGCCGGCGCCCGATGGCGTGGAGCTGAAAGACCTCCGCTTTTTCCTGGACGATGGGCTGCTGCGAACGCTGGGATGGGACAACGGCGACATCGTTGCGGTGCACTCGCGCAAAGGCGCGCTGGAGGTGGCGGAGGTCGAGCACCCGATGGACCCGGCCTTCACGGGCGCGGGCGAGGATGGGGAACCACTGCCGCCTCACTGGCTCATCCAGATGGTGATCGGCAACCCGCGCCGGGACAGGTTCGCCGCAAGCGGCCATGTCCTCGCAAGCTTCTTCGCAGAGCTGATCAAGCAGCACCTGCCGACCGTCGAGCATCCGTCGGTCATGGACTTCGGTTGCGGCTGCGGCCGCGTGGCGCGTGCGCTGCCCGAGTACCTGCCCGGCGAGGTCTTCGGCTGTGACATCACGGCCGACGCGATCGAGTGGTGCCAGCAGAACCTTCCTGGGACTTACCTCATGTCCGCCGAGAACCCGCCGCTCGCGGTGGAGGACTCGCGCCTCGACGCGCTCTACGCCTTCTCGGTGATGACGCACCTCGACGAGGACCACCAGGACGCCTGGCTGGAAGAGTGGCTCCGGCTGGTGAAGCCCGGCGGGCTACTGCTTGTCACGTACCACGGTGAAGGTTTCCTGGCAGCGTCCAACCCGCCTATGCGCGAGCAGATCGAGGCCATGTGGGAACCCACCGGTTTCGCGTTCCCCCAAGACGATTTCTGGCGGGGAGTCTTCCCCGAGTACTACGGCAACGCGTACCACCGGGACGAGTACGTGCGCGAGCACTGGGGCCGCTACTTCGAAGTCGTCGAGCAGCGACCGGCGGACCAGACCCCGCTGCCTCAGGACCTGGCGGTCCTGCGCCGCCCCTAGGGCGGGCTTTATCACCTCTGGCAGGAACTCCGGGTAAACAGACTCCTTGTCAGGCGCCACGGGGCACGCCCAGGGCACCTCGAGGCACCGCTCGCCTCAGCCCTGAGCCACAGAGTCTCGCGCCACTTGGCCTTTCCCGCTGGCCCCAGCTTGACCGCTCCGGTCCAGGCCCCTGGAAGACGGGAAATGCCTCACCGACCTCGCGCCGCGGCTGATCGATCGCGGCCTCGGCGACCGCGGCCGAACTTCCGGATGTGCGCGTCAAGCTCGACCTCCAGCTGTCGGATCGTGGCTGTGCGCACCCCGCTCACCCTAGGCACGTCGGGCGACATACAAGCCCCTGTTCCAGACGTTGGTCTCCTGGTAGCTCGCCTCCAGCCCCACCGCTGCGAAAGCGTCTTTCATCTCAGCCGGCGTGAAGAGCCCAAGGTCTTGCCGTTCCCGGATGTACCCGGGCTGACCCTCGCCCCCGACTAGGTAGTGGATGTCGAGGACGGCCATTAAACCCTCGCGGTACTGGCGGTACATCCAGGCGAGCTTCGTCTCCGTCTCGCTTTGGAAGTTGGCGGCGAGGTGGCCGTCCCAGAAGTTTTCCGGCGTGAACCAGGGCTCGACGATCAGCAATCCTGGAGAGCGTAGGTGGGCGGCCATTCGCTCGATCGAGCGCCGCATCGCCGCTGCCGTCTCGACGTGGCCGATGGCGCTGAAGAGGCAGACGACGACGTCGTAGGAGCGGTCGAGCGCGAAGGTCCGCATGTCGTTCTCGTGCAGCGGGATCTGGGGGCAGCGGGCGTGCGTCTGCTCGAGCATCGCCGGGTTGATGTCGAGGCCCTCGCCGCGATACCAATTGCCGAGCACCTCCAGGTGCCGGCCGGTCCCACAGCCGACATCGAGCAGGTCCTTTCCCTCAGGGAGCAGCTCTTCGGCGATCGCGTGGATTTCCTCGGCGGTTGTCGTGTAATCCCGCCGCACGTACATCAGGTCGTAGAGGTGGGCGGAGTTTTCGTAGGGGAGGCCGCTAGACATGGCGATAGGCCGGGAAGAAGCCGTCGCGATCGGCGGGGTCGGCCCCGTGGCGACGACAGATGTCCTGGTAGGAGACGGGATCGTAGACCGCTTTCACCGCCCGCATCGGCAACGGCCTTGCACCGAAGCGCGCCTTGAAGTCCGCCAGGGAATCCCCCGGGCTCATGCCGCCGCCGAGGTTTAGCCACGGCACGCCGCGCTCGGCGAGGTGATGGACGGCGCTCCAGATCAACGGCACCGAGTGATGGGCGCAGCCCGGCAGGGCCGCGTTGAAGACGAAGTCGCCGGCGTGGGGCGTGTGTCCGAACAACGAGACCGACTCCAGGCCGTCCTCCCCCCGGGCGCCGACGAGGAAGGTCTCGGGCGCCTCGCAGAGCGCCGCCAGCGTCGCCGCCGGGAAGCGATGCCGCGCCGCCGCGTCCTTGCGCTCCATCGCCGCCGGGTACTGCGCGACGAAGAAGGAGGCGAGCTCCTCGCCGTCGGTCTCATAGGCCTCGGCGCGCCAGTCGCGCAGCTGGCGCCGGCGGTTGGTCGAGAGGCCGGACCAGACCTGCTCCACGCCGCCGCGGAGGTCCAGCACATAGGTCTGATTGGCGACCGTCACGGTCTCCGGATCGGCGTAGCTGTCATCCCCGAAGAGGGCGTTCACGGCGAGATAGCCGGCGACGTAGCCCCGTTCGGCGGCGAACCGCCCCCAGCGCGCGGCGAAGCCGGGCCAGGGGCCGGTCCCGGTCAGCCCGGAGAACCCGTACGGGGTCGCCACGTCCAGCTTCCCCTCGATCGGCCGCTCGATCAGCGGGCACGCCACTTGCCGCTCCCCTTCTTCGGCCACGTAGAGCACCGCCTCCTGGCCGGAGAGCGCTAGCGCCTGGCAGCAGCCCCAGGTATGGCCGAAGACGTGCGGCACCCCGGACAGCGCCGCTTCCCACGCCACCCGTTCGGAGAGGAGGATGCGTTGGTCGGCAGCCAAACGCGACAGCGCCTAGCGGCGGCGGAAGACGTCCCAGCGGCGGGTCGGCGCGAGGACGCGGATCCCGCCCATCCTCACCGGGGTCCCGTCCTCGAACACCGCGCGCAGCTCTAGCTCGCTGCGGCCCTTCCCCTTCGCTTCGATCACGACCCTGAAGCCGCAGGTTTTTGCGGACTCCCGCCCCGGGTGCAGCTCGGCGAGGTCATTACGGGGCACGCCAAGGGGGCTCGAGGCGATCACCGCCCCGCCGGCGAGCACCTCGACCCGGTCGATCTCGGAGTTCTTGCCCAAGACCCAGCCGAACAGCTCCAGACGCGCGCCGTCAACCCCGAGAACCTTGAACGAGCCCCACAGCTCTGGTGCCGGCAGGGCGCTGGCGAGATCCTCCACTTTGAGGTCGGACATCAGGCGGGCATCGTATTGGGATCGACGGCGGGCGGCCAGGGCAGCTCGCCGCCCTTGGCTCTCGCTGCCTCCTCGAGGCGCTCCAGCGCTTCGGAGTCGTCCGGGACGCTGATCAGGAAGCGCTCGGTGGGCACGCTGAGGACGACGTCGGGGCGGAGGCGCTCGATCAGGCCCACCACCAGCATGCTGGTGTGGACAAAGGTCACCCGGCCGAACGACTCCTTGAGGAAGTTGACCAGGGGCGGGGCGAACGACTCCCCGAAGACCAGGCAACTCGGCAGGCCGTCGCGATCGCGCTGCTCGTGGATCTGGACCATGCCGTGGTTGCGGACCCGGTTGTCGTAGACCAGGGCACCGCGAACCTGACCCTCCAGGCGGGGCATGACGTCCTTCCCCTCGGCGATCTCGGGGTAGAGCTTGCTGCCCAGGTCCCCCTGGACGGGCTGCTCGATCCAGCTGACCCTCTCCGGGCCCACCACCTCGAGGTCCAGACCCCGGACCGCGAGCTCTCGACAGACCGCCCCGTAGGCGACGAAGGCCCCCCGGTGGTTCCAGTGGGTGTCGGTCCTCATGTAGAGGTCGCCCTGCGCCTTCGCGGCCCGGAGGTCGTCGAGCGGGTAGATCGCCGCAGCGCCCTCGGCCTCCGCGATCTCCAAGAAGTCGTGGATCGGGCGGCGGGGGGCCGGGGTCACCTCCGGGGGGAGGAACTCTGCGTACACCGCCTCCTTGTCCGGGACCACCGCGGTGATCCAGATTGGGCCGCAGGACTCGACGGCCGCTCGCCGCTCGCGCAGCAGCGCCGCCAGAGACTCCTTGTCCCGGCGGCTGAACTTGACCCGGCCGGTGTGCTGGCCGAGCGCGTCGTTGCGATCCTCCTGCAGGAACAGCCAGCCGTCCCGGCCGATGACCACGCGCCCCTTGTCGGGAGAGTCGAAGGAGCAGAGCCAGCCCGGGCCGTCATCGGCGTCGGGGCTGCCGCCGAGGCTGGCGGCTACCGCGAAGGTGCCGAGGGCCTCCGACTCCCCGTCTCCGCAGACGACCCGGAGCGCGAGCGCTTCGCGACCAGGCCGACGAGGCTCTAGGCGGACCATGAATCCCGATCGCAGCGCGCCCGGCACCTCGCCCACCCCGTGCACCACGTCTGGCCGTTCGAGGCCGATCGGCGCCCGTCCCAGGACGCGCCCGGCCTCGTCGACCACCTCGGTGGCGACCGCCTGCCGATCCTTGCCGAAGGCCCAGCCGTAGACGGTGATGCCGCGCGCGTCGGCAACCGCTTCGAGGTCGCCGCGGACGTGGGCGGCGGGGAGGCGCTCGAAGGCGCCCACCCAGACGGGCTCGCTCGTGCTCGCCTCCGGATCGGCGGGGGTGTCCGCGGGCTCGCCGCCGCTCAGGTCGTAGATCTCACAGTCCTTGGTCGTCAGCAGCGGGTAGCGCTCGAGGTGCCGGGCGAACCCGTCGTAGTGGTCGAGCCACCAGGCCGACGGCGGGGGCACGACCAGGAACTGCGCCCCGTTCCCCCGCAGGCGCTCCAGCGCCGCGATCGCCTCGTCGCTGTCGGCGGGGTGGTGGCCCGCATAGCCCCCATCGCCGTCCTGCGGGAAGTGGGCGCCGCGGCGGTCGCGGAAGCGAATCAGCTCCCGATCCCCACGGCTGATCACCAGCACCGCCGAATCGACCGGGACGTGCGCTTCGACCTCGCCCCGAACCCGCTCGACCAAGTTGCCGTAGCCGAGGCTGGCGCTCGGCTCGACTCCGGTCACCGGGGCGGCTTCGGCCTGCAGCTGGCGGATCTCCTCCTCGGTGGCGCGCACCCGGCTGAGGAAGGCGACGCGATCGAAGCCGCCGCTCGCCTCGCTCTCATCCGGCGCCCCGCCGGTGCCTCCGACCGGCGCCCCGCTGAGGCGGACCAGCTCCGTCAGCAGGGCGGCGCTCTGACGCGCGTAGCCCTCGAGCAGTCGCTCGATCTCCTCCTCGCGGCCGCGGTCGACGATCGCCAGTGCCGGGTCGACGCTGAGCCGCACCGGGTAGGAGTCGGCGTACTCAATCGCGAGGAGGCCGTCGGCGACGTAGGTATCGATGTCGTCGCGGCGGACGCGGCCGCGCCAGCGCTCGCGGTAGAGGGCGACGCTGCGCTCGAAGCGGTCCCGGCGCCCGCGCGAGGCCGACTCGAGGTGGACGACGACGGCCTCGGGGCAGTAGTGGACCTCTCCCCCGCCCTCGCCGATCCGCAGGCAGAGGTCAACGTCCTCGAGCGAGTTGAGGTAGCCGGCGTCGAAGCCGCCGGCACGTTCGAAGGCCGCGCGGCGGACGAGCATGCAGGCGGCCGTCACCGCTTGCAGTCGCCGCGGGTGACAGACGGCCGGGTGGTCGGCGGGAAAGCCGGCGTAGAGGTGGTGGGGATAGCCGTCCTGGCCGAAGACGACGCCGGCGTGCTGGACGACCTCCCCGGGATAGAGCAGCTTGGCGCCGACGACCGCGACCTCGGGATGGGCGTCGGCGTGGCCGCGGAGCGCCTGCAGCCAGCCCGGCCGCGGTTCGGTGTCGTTGTTGAGGAAGACGAGCCGGTCGCCGCGCCCGGCGGCGGCGCCCTCGTTGCAGGCCGCGGCGAAGCCCCCGTTCCGCTCCCGCCGGACGACGCGGATCGCCTCCCCGTAGCCGGCCAGGAGCACAGGGGTCGAGTCGGTCGAGGCGTCGTCGACGACGACGAGCTCGCAGTCCTCCGGCAGGTCGGCGAGCACCGCGTCGAGGCAGGCGCGCGTCAGCTCCGCGTGGTCGTGGACCGGGACGACCACGGAGACCTCGACGCTCATCCGTTCGCCTCCTCGAGCAGGTAGATGGCGCCGACGTCCTCGCTCGAGCCAACCAGCCGATAGCGCGTCTCGAGGTGCTCGCGCAATCCCTCGTAGTGCTGCAGCCACCAGCGGTAGGTGGTGGGCACCACCAGGTACCGCGCCCCTTTCCCCCGCAGATCCTCCAGCTGCTCGATCGCCTCCTCGCTGTCAGCGGGGTGGTGGCCCGCCCAGCCGCCGTCCTCGCTCTGGGGAAAATGCGCAGCTCGTCGGCCGTTCAGCTCCAGCAGCGCCTCGTCGCCACGACTGATCACCAGCACCTGCGCCCCGCTCGGGACCGCCGCCTTCACCGCCTCGCGCAGGCGCTCGGTTTCGCGCTCGTACCGCGGGTTCGGGCGACGCCCGTAAGGCTCCCATTCCCGCCCCCACTTCTCCGCGTAGCGCTGCTGGTTGGCGCGCAGGATCCGCGTGTACTCGCCACCCGCCCTGAGGTTGCCGAACGAGGCTTCGCCGAAGTGATGGACGAGGACGTCCTCGGCGCAGCGCAGCTGGTAGCCGCCCTCGCGAGCACGGTCCGCGTAGTCGTCGTCCTCGAGCAGACCGACCTCGTAGCGCTCGTCCAGGGGGCCGAGATGGCGGTAGGTCTGGGCGCGCATCGCCAGGCAGAACATCGCCGGGCTCCTCAGCTCCAGCCACTCCCCCCGGTGCTCCCGCCCGCGCCGGCGCGCCACCTCGAGGAACTCCCCCCAGGTTCGGTAGTCGGTCTCGATCTCGGCCTCGTTGCCGATCCGGTTGGTGACCGGACCGACCAGCCCGACGGCGGGATCGCGCAGGTGACCGAGCAGCGGGGCGAGCCAGCCGGGCGGCACCATCGTGTCGTTGTTGAGCAGGACCAGGTGCTCGCCGAGCGCCAGGCCGAGCCCCTGGTTGCAGGCCGGCGCGAAGCCCATGTTCCTCGCGTTGAAGAGGACCCGGACGCGGCCGTCCGCCTCGGCGAGCTGAGTCAGGTAGGCGCGGGTCCCATCGCGGGAGGCGTTGTCGACGACGATCAGCTCGAAGTCGTGCCCGGCGGTGTGGGCGAGCAGGGACTCGAGGCAGAGTCGGGTGAAGGTCAGCCCGTCGTGGGTGAGGACGACGATGCTGGCGCTTCCGGGACCTAAGGCGGGAGCGTCCTCGTGGACCGTGACCGGCAACCCCTGGGCGGCCTCGACGGTGCCGCGGGCCAGCTGCAGCGGCCGGCGCGAGCCCGGCTCCAGGTCCATCTCCTCCGGGAAGACGGTAACCGGACGCGGCTGCCGGCTTCGGGTCCGGGTGTCGATCCCCAGGTCCTCCAGCATCCGCCCGAGAACGACCTCGTGGTCGAAGTGCTCGCGGGCGATCTCACGGGCGGCGCGGGCATGCCGGGAGTAGTCGGACTCGATCGCCGTCAGCGCCTCGGCCGCCGAGTCGAGCGAGTCGAAGGAGAAGAGCCCCTCGCCCGTCGGCAGGACGCTGTCGAAGCCGGTGTCCTGGTTGACCACCGGTCGCCCGGAGGCAAGGTAGGTGACGCTGCGATCGCTGAACCAGCCGGTGCGCAGCCGTACGTTCTGGTCCTTGGCGACGGTGAACTCACCGCGCGAGGCGCCGATGAAATCGCGGTAGCGATCGATGCTCGTCGAGACCTCGAGCCCGTCCCGGACCCGCCAGCCCCGCCCGGCCAGCATCTCCCGGTCCTCCGGCGTGCAGCTGCTGAGGGCGAGCTCGAAGCCGAGGCCGGTGCGCTGCGGCAGATCCAGGTACTTGAGGAACTCATGGTGCTTGCTCCAGGTGTAGCGCTCGCCCTCGAAGCTGACCTCGCGCCAGTCCTGGCGCCAGTTGCCAACCGTCGTGTAGAGGCCGGCGGGCTGCGGGGAACGGTCGGGCCAGAGATCGAGGACGACCGGCTGCCGGGTCGGGTGGAAGCGAAAGCGCTCGCTCGCCGGCAGTCGGCAGTCGGGGTTGCCCCAGTTCTCGGCGAAGCTGAAGAAGGCGGCGTGGGGCTCGAGGAAGTCGAGGGTCTCCTGCAATCCGTGCCGCAGCTCCAGCTGCATTTGCACCGGGTCGGTCTCGAGGTAGACCAGTCGGCCGCTGGCGGCCAGCTCGGGCAGCGGCTGGGTCCCGCCGTGAAGGTTGATCAGCAACTCGGCTTCGCCGTAGAGGCGCTCCAGCTGGAGCTCGCTCATCCCGTAGCAACGGCGGTCGTCGTGCAGGGCCCGAAACGCCCAGCGGTCGGCGAGGCCGAAACGACGCATGACGCTGGCGATGAACTCCGCCGCCAGGGCCGCGCTGTCATCGCCGCGGTGCGACATCAGCATCGACGGCGTGCGGGCGTGGGTCTCGACGTAGTAGACCTCGAACCCGAGCCGCTCGAACCCGAGCAGGTAGTGAAGGTTCTGCCAGACGACCCCCGCCACCGGCATCGGGGCCATCATCCCCAGCAGGACGATCTTCGGACGCCCGCCGGCGCCGGCCATCGTCCCTAGCCCCCCTCGGTGACCTGGCGCCAGACCACCGCCTCCTCGGTCGCCGCCTCCTCGGAGGGAACGCCAACGCCGTCCGCCCCGTTCGCACCCGAGTGTCGCCGCTTGCGTTCGCGGTTCTGGGCCTCGTGCAGCTGGCGGTACACGGTGCCGGTCCGCAGCAGTTCCTCGTGGGTTCCGCGCTCCACCGCCCGCCCCTGGCTGAGCACGAGGATCTGGTCGGCGTGGCGCACGGTCGAGAGGCGGTGGGCGACGATGAACGAGGTCCGCCCCTCCATCAGCTCGTCGAGGGCGTCGAGGATCACCCCCTCGGTGCGCGAGTCGATCGAGGAGGTGGGCTCGTCGAGGATCAGGATCGGGGCGTCCTTGAGGAAGGCGCGGGCGACCGAGATCCGCTGGCGCTCGCCACCGGAGATGTGGGACCCGCCCTCCCCCAGCTCGGTCTCATAGCCCTCCGGCAGGGCGGAGATGAAGTCGTGGGCGTTGGCGGCGCGGGCGGCGTCTTCGATCTCCTCCTGGGTGGCGTCGAGCCTGCCGTAGCGGATGTTCTCGCCGATAGTGCCGGAGAAGAGCAGGGGATCCTGGAGGACGACGCTGATCTGGTCGCGCAGCGATTTCAGCGTCAGGTCCCGCAGGTCGACCCCGTCGAGTTCGATCCGGCCGCCGCTGGGGTCGTAGAAGCGGATCAACAGGCTCATCAAGGTGCTCTTGCCGGCACCGGTGTGGCCGACGATCGCGATCCGTTCACCTGGCTTCGCATCGAAACGTATGTCCGAGAGGGTGGACTGGCGACCCGGGTAGGCGAAGGAGACACCGGCGGCCCGGAGGTGGCCGCGGGCGCGACCCAGCTCGACGGCGTTCTCCCGCTCGACGACCTCGGGTCGGGTGTCGAGCAATTTGATCGATGAGTCGAACTGGACCAGCTCCTCATGGACCATCCCCACCGTGGTGCTGATCTGCTCCAGCGGCTGGTAGACGGACGAGATGTAGGCGATCAGGACGACCAGCTCGCCGATCGAGATCTTCCCCTGGATCACGTGCCAGGCGCCGAGGCCCATCACGACCGAGATCCCGGCCGCGGTGATCGTCTGCACGCCGAGCGTGTAGAGGCTCTGGCCGACGGTCAGCTTCACCCGCTCGTCGACCGCGACCTGCCCCTGCTCCCGGAACCGTTTGTGTTCGTGGTCCTCGCGACCGAAGGAGACGATCACCCGCATCATCGCCATCGCCTCGTGGACGATCGACAACGATTCCCACTCCAGCCGCTGCACCCGCTGCAGCCGCGGCACGATGCGTTTGCCGTAGAGACCGAAGGACCAGACGAGGAAGGGCAGGATCACCATCGCGAGGACGGCCAGCTGCCAGTCGATCAGCATCGCGATGACGAACATCCCGATCAGGGTCAGACCCGCCTCGACCAGCGGCGGGATCACCATCACCACGTTGCCCACCGAGGCCGCCTGAAGGTTGATCTGGCTCATCAGCGCCCCGGTCTGCCGTTTGTCGTGGAAGGTGAGCGAGAGCCGCTGGACGTGGGCGAAGAGGTCGCTGCGCAGGTCGAGGATCATGTTCTGCTCCATCCTCGACCCGAGGAAGTGGTTCCAGACCGTGAACACGTTGCCGAGGACGATGATCAGGAACCGGGCGGTGACCACCGCGACCAGGACGACCCAGGTCGTCGGATCCGGTCCGAAGAGGGTGCGGACGAGGCCGCTCGTCTCCCCCTCCGCGGCGAGGATCTCATTGAGGATCACCGCCAGCGGCCACGGCTCGGCCAGCGAGAGGGCGGCGGTGAGGATGGTCAGGACCAGGAGGGCGACGAGGGTGCGGCGGTAGGGGCGCAGGTAGGGGCGCATCCGCGGCAGCGCCTTCCAGAGCTCCCAGGCTCCGTTCGCCTCGCCTCTCTTGGTCTTTCGTCTCACCTGTCGTCCTTCTCGGCCCGCGGCACCGCGCGCCGCACCAGCTCGGGCTTTCCGTTGGCCTGGCCCGTTCGGTGTGCCGACCCGCCTGCGGGCGGAAGCGTGACAGGCGCCGGTTTCGCTCCGTCTCCTTTCTCGCCTTCCAGCTGCTCGAGCGCGCTTAGGGCGAGCCTGGTCGCGGTCGCCATCCCCTCCAGTCCGAGGGCGGCGACCAGGGCCGCCACCATTCCGATTGCGATCGCGATCTCCGGGCTTCCCTGGTAAAACGCGACGAGCGCGAACAGGATCAGGAGCAGGAGCACGAGGCGCCCGGCCCCCGTGGTCCGGGGCCATATCTTTGTCCGCATCAGCTGCCGGCCATCGCCGTGCTCCTCGACGGCGGTGCGGATCTTGACCCCGCCGAAGGCGCCGGCCCTGAGGTCGAGATCCCAGCGGTCGAACGGGCCGCCGCTGCGGACGAAGCCTCCCTTCGCCACCAGCGCGTCCTGCAGCTGCTCGATCCAGGCCTGGGGTTCGCGCCAGCGTTCGCTCCAAACCTCGGCGGTGCGCGGCCGCGGCAGCATCGGGCGGATCCCGGCGCGGCGGCGCCAGGGTGAGAGGCCGTTGCGGAGGCGTCCGGCGAGCCGCGCGAGGGGCTGCAGGAGGAAGAGCAGTGCAGTGACTGCGCGCCGCTTGAGGGTCTCCCGCAACGGCCTGCCGGGCACCGCATGGTGCGCCCGCCAGCCGCTGGCGATCGCGGCTCCGAAGATCCAGGCGACCATCGCGAGGAATCCCGGCGCCGCGAGAAGCAGCGGCTGCCAGCGCAACCCCAGCGCCGAGATCGCTCCCAGCAGCGCCACCAGCAGGATGCCCTCCGGCCCCTGGAGGGCCCCGGTCACCGGCCGCGGCTGGTCGTAGACGGATTGGAAGAGGCCGCTGCCCCAGGTGCCATAGCGGACCGTCGAGCGCCGCCGCGGGATCTGCACGGCGGACGTCTCGTAGATCCGTCCCGACCAGCGCGAGGAGCCGGCCCGGTTGTAGTGGATCGGCCACTTGCGCTCCAGCAGCGCCTCGGCCTTGCCGTAGCCGTACTGCTGACGCAGGTAGCGCCGGATCGAGTCGCGGCGGCGGTGCATCACCACCGCTCCGGCGCTGAAGGCCAGGGTCCGGCCCGCCTTCTGCAACCGCCAGCAGAGGTCGACGTCGTCGCCCGCCACCTCGAAGCGCTCGTCGAAGCCTCCCACCTCTTTGAGAACGTCCCGGCGGAAGGCCATGTTGCAGCCGGGAACGTGCTCGGCCTCGCGGTCGGAGACAAGGACGTGGATCGGTCCGCCGGGCGCGGCGGCGACGCACTCGGCGAGGAAGCCGTCGTCCTCGGGCGGGATGTTCGGTCCGCCTACGCCGGCGTGGCCGCCGGCGCGCAGTTGGGCGGCGACGTAGTGGAGCCAGTCCGCGTCGGGATAGGCGTCATCGTCGAGGAAGGCGACGATCTCTCCCCGCGCCACCGCGATCCCCCGATTGCGGGCGTTGCCGAGGCCGCGGTGCTCGGTCTGGATCAGGGTTGCGTCGTGGGCGCGGGCGATCGTTGCCGAGGCGTCGCTGGAGCCGTCGTTGACGACGATCACCTCGTAGTCGGGATAGGTGAGCTTGTCCAGACGCGCCAGGCACTCCTCGAGGGTGCGCTGCCCGTTGTGGGTGCAGACGACGACCGAGACCAAAGGCCAGGGCCCCCGGGGGGAGAACGGAACCGCCGCGTAGGCGCGGCTGACCGCCTCCAGCGCCGGCTTCGGCTGACGCTCGCGGTCGACGAGCCCGAAATCCCAGTCGAGGACGTCATGGCCGCCGCGGTGCCACTCGTCGGTCCAGGAGAAGACGAAGGTCCCGGCGGCGCCGGTGGCGAAGGCGTGGCAGACCTGCCACTCCAGCACCTGAGCCTGGGCCTCGGTCCCGTTGCGACGGCTGTCGATCCCGAGCTCGGCGATCAGCAGCGGGCGGTCCCCGGAGAGGTTCTGCAACCGCGCCAGGTAATTCTCGAAGGCGCCCTCGTGCTCGAGGAAGACGTTGAAAGCGGTGAGGTCGAGGAAGGGGAGCTCCAGGTACTCGGTCGAGGGGTAGTTGACGTAGGTGACGAGCCCGTCGGGATCGGCGGATTTGGCTTCCCAGTGCAGGCGCTCGAGGAATCGCTCGACCTGTCGCTTGCCGTGCCAGCGGACGATCGGCGAGGGGATCTCGTTGCCGATCGCGTAGCAGAGGATCGCGGGATGCTGGTCGCAGGCCCGGACCTGCTCCCCCAGCTCGGTCGCGATCCGCCGGCCGCGCTCGGCGTCGTCGAGAAAGGCGACGTGCTGCTCCCAGGGAAATCCGACCATGACGTAGATCCCGTGCTCGAGAGCGTCGTCGAGCAACCAGGCTGGCGGCGGCACGTAGGTGCGGACGGTGTTGACCCCGGCGGCGGCCATCGCGGCCAGGTCCTCCCGCACCCGCCCCGCGTCGGGGAAGGCGGAGCCATCCGCGGAGCGGAAAGTGCCGTAGGTAACTCCTTTTATGTGGAACTTCTCAGCGCCGACCAGGACCGAGCGCCCATGGACGCGGGGTCTTTGCCGTTGCGGTTCGGTAGCGAAAACTGTCAAACGCTCCTGTCTGGCGATGCAGAAGGAATCCTTGGCCCTACCGACTGGTTACGCAGAGCTGCGAGGGTTCGCCTGAGCCCCCGCCTCACCGCAATTACGACTTTACCGCCATTCCGCATTCGACTGGACAGGGGTTCCAGTCCTGATGGCGAGCGACAATGACGGGGTGCCCACCCTGAGGACGATCGGCGTCTACGGCTTCGACCGGGATTCCTTCCTCGCCGCGCTCGCCGCGGCTGGCGTTGAGCTGCTGCTCGACGTGCGGCAGCGCCGCGGCGTGCGTGGCAGCGAGTACGCCTGGGCGAATGCGCGCCGCCTGCAGGCGGCACTGGCCGACGCCGGCATCGGCTACTCCCACCTGAAGGAGCTTGCCCCGACCACCGAGATGCGGCAGCTCCAGTACCGCGAGGACGACCGGCGCGGCGAGGGCAAGCGCAGCCGCACCGCGCTTGCCCCCGCCTACGTCGAGCGCTACACCGAGGAGGTCCTCGACCAGGTCGACCTCGCGCCGGTCGTCAACTGGATCGGCAACTCAAAGGCGGCGCTGCTCTGCGTCGAGCGCGACCCCGAGGCCTGCCACCGCTCGCTCATCGCCGAGCGGCTACAGCGAGAGTTCGGCTTCGAGGTCGAGCACCTGCGCCCCTGAAGGTGCGCGGTAGAGGTTATGTACCCATAGGGGGCGAAAAGCTCTACCGCGTTCAGCTCATCGAGCGCGCGATCACGACCCGCTGGATCTCGTTCGTGCCCTCGTAGATCTGGGTGATCTTGGCGTCGCGCATCATCCGCTCGACCGGGTACTCGTTGACGTAGCCGTAGCCGCCGAGGACCTGGATCGCCTCGACCGTCACCTTCATCGCGTTGTCGGAGGCGAAGAGCTTCGCCATCGAGGTCCACTTGCCGAGGTCGGCCGGGCGCTCGGGCTTGTCGGCCATCGAGCAGGCTTTGTAGAGGAGCTCGCGGGCGGCGGCGGTGCCGGTCTCCATGTCGGCGAGCTTGAACTGGATCGCCTGCAGCTGGTTGATCGGCTTGCCGAAGGCGATCCGCTCTTTGGCGTAGTCGTTGGCGTAGTCGGTCGCGCCCTGGGCGATCCCGACAGCCTGGGCGGCGGCGCCGAGGCGGGTGCGCTCGAGCGTGCCGAGGGCGACGGCGAGGCCGCGACCCTCCTCGCCGATCAGGTTCTCGTGCGGGACGCGGACGTCGGTGAAGGTCGGCGAGCCGGTCGGCGAGCCCTTGATCCCGAGCTTGTGCTCGAGCTTGCCGGGGTCGAAGCCGGGCCGGTCTTTCTCGACGACGAAGGCGCTGGTGCGGCGGTTCTCGCGGTCGGTGGTGGCGAAGACGACGTAGAAGTCGGCGATCGTGGCGTTGCTGATCCAGGCCTTCTGGCCGTTGATCACCCACCCGTCGCCGTCGCGGACGGCGCTGGTCCGCATCGCGGCGGGATCGGAGCCCGCCTCGGGCTCCGAGAGCGCGAAGGCGGGCGACCACTCGCCGCTGGCGCACTTCGGCAGCCACTTCTGCTTCTGCTCCTCGGAGCCGAAGAGCTGGATCGGCAGCGTCCCCAGCTCCTGCACCATCAGGATCAGCGCCGAGGAGGCGCAGGCCTTGGCGATCTCCTCGACCGCCATCTGCAGGACCAACGTCCCCGTCCCGGTGCCGCCGTACTCGGCGTCGAAGGGCAGGCCGAGGACGTCGTGGGAGGCGAGCAGCTCGCGGATGTCCCAGGGGTATTCGCTCTTGCGGTCGATGTCGCCCGCCCGCGGCGCGATCTTCTCCTGGGCGAGGCGGCGGACCATGTCGCGCAGGTCGAGCGCCTCCTGGGAGATCTCGTAGGCGGGGGTACCTGCTTCGACGCTCATTGGTTCCTTTCGATTCCTGCTCGTTGGAGCATCAGATCATCTTGATGCAATAATGCGTTTGTGAGTAAGACGCGGACGACCGTCAGCCTAGACGAGGATGTCTTCCGGGCGGTGAAGATCAAGGCCGCCCGCACCGGCAAACGCGATTCTGAGGTGATCGAGGAATCACTTCGCCGAGATCTGGGTCTCGACGAGCTCGCCCAGCTCTGGGCCAAAGTCACGCCCGCACCCGAAGGCGAGGGCATGAAGCTCGCCTACGACGAGCTTCGGGCGATGCGCAGGGAGAGGCGTGCCGAGGGCGGTTCTTGACCCCGGCGTCCTCGTCTCCGCGCTGATCACGCCCACGGGAGTCTCGGCGAAGCTGCTGCGCGCCGCTCGCGAAGGCAATTTCGATCTCTTGATCTCCGGGCTGCTTCTTGAAGAGCTGGAAGATGTGCTGCGTAGAGACAAGTTTCGGCGCTACCTCGACCTCGACGACGTCTCCGCCGGAATCCGCCTCCTCCTCGACGAGGGTCAGCTTGCCCCTGATCCAACCGGGCCGCCACCCATACGGTGCGCGGATCCTGACGACGACTACCTGATTGCCCTCGCCTACCGGCAGGAGGCGGCATTGGTCTCCGGCGACGGGCACCTGCTCGAACTCGCCGGATCGATTCCGGTCTTCTCCCCCGGTGAATTCCTCGCAACCCAGCTCTAGAAGACGGGTGACTCGGTGTAGGTCCCGAAGACCTCCTGCATCGCCGCGATCATCTCGCCCTCGGTGGCCTGCGTGCGGGCCGCCTCGATGATCGGCGGCATCAGGTTGCCCTCGCCGGCGGCGGCGTGCTTCAGCTCCGCCAGCGCGGACTCGACCGCGGCGGCGTCGCGGGCGGCGCGCGTGGCCGCGAGGCGGTCACGCTGCTTGCCTTCCAGCGCCGGGTCGATCCTCAGGATCGGCATCGCCTCTTCGTCGTCCTGGGTGAAGTCGTTGACGCCGACGACGATCCGCCGCCGTTCGTTCAGCTCCTGCTGATAGCGGAAGGAGGCGTCGGCGATCTCGCGCTGGGGAAAGTTGCGACGGATCGCCTCGACCATCCCCCCCAGCTCGTCGATCCGGGCGAAGTACCCGTAGGCCGCCTGCTCCATCTCCTCGGTCAATTTCTCGACGAAGTAGGAGCCGCCGAGCGGGTCGGCGGTGTTCGGCACCCCGGTCTCGGTGGCGATGATCTGCTGGGTGCGCAGCGCCACCCGCACCGCCTCCTCGGTCGGCAGCGCCAGCGCCTCGTCGTAGGAGTTGGTGTGCAGCGACTGGGTCCCGCCCATCACCGCCGCCAGCGCCTCCAGCGCGGTGCGGACGATGTTGTTGAGCGGCTGCTGCGCGGTCAGGGAGACGCCGGCGGTCTGGGTGTGGAAGCGCAGCCGCATCGACTCCGGGTTGCGGGCGCCGTAGGTCTCCTTCATCTCCCGCGCCCAGATCCGGCGCGCGGCGCGGTACTTGGCGATCTCCTCGAAGAAGTCGATATGGGAGTTGAAGAAGAAGGAGAGCCGCGGCGCGAAGTCGTCGACGTCGAGGCCGCGCTCGATCGCCCGCTCGACGTAGGTGAAGCCGTCCTTGAGGGTGAAGGCGAGCTCTTGCTGCGCGGTCGATCCGGCCTCGCGGATGTGGTAGCCGGAGATCGAGACCGGGTGCCAGCGCGGCATGCTCTCGGTGCACCACTCGATCATGTCGGTGACCAACCGCATCGCCGGCTCGATCGGGAAGCACCACTCTTTCTGGGCGATGTACTCCTTGAGGATGTCGGTCTGGATCGTGCCGCCGAGCTTCTCGGCCGGCACCCCCTGCTTCTCCCCGACGAGGACGTAGAAGGCGAGCAGGATCGCGGCCGGGGCGTTGATCGTCATCGAGGTGGTGACGCCGCCGAGCGGGATCCCCTCGAACAGGCGCTCCATGTCGGCGAGGGTGTCGACGGCGACGCCCTCTCGGCCGACCTCGCCGAGGCTGCGGGCGTGGTCGGAGTCGTAGCCCATCAGGGTCGGCATGTCGAAGGCGGTCGAGAGCCCGGTCTGGCCGTGGTCGAGCAGGTAGTGGAAGCGCTCGTTGGTCTCCTCGACGGTGCCGAAGCCGGCGAACTGGCGCATCGTCCAGAGCCGCCCCCGGTACATCGAGGGATACGGACCGCGGGTGAATGGGTAGGCGCCGGGCTCGCCGAGCCGCTCCTCGGCGTCGGGCGCGAGGTCGGCCTCGGTGTAGAGCGGCTCGATCTCCTGACCGGAGATCGTCGAGAACTCGGCCTCGCGTTCGAGGCGCTTCCTGTCGTCAGAGATCTGGCTCACGAGCCAGTAAGTCTGACAGCGGTCTCAGCCAGCGGCGACGGCGCGCAGCTTCGGCGCCCAGATCTCGTCGAGGAAGGCACCGAGCTCGTCGTTGAGGCGATCCGGGTCGAGGCGCCACTCGAGGATCGAGTTGGCCTCGACCAGCTCCGCGTTCGGCAGCTCTTCGAGCAGCATCCCCGAGTCGCTGAAGGGGTGCAGGGGGTCGCGGTGGTGGCCGACGATCAGGGTCGGGTGCTCGATCTTCACCCGGTCCTCGCGGTGCGGCGCCGTCTCCCCGAGCAGCAGGCCCTCGAAGACGGCCTGCGAGGGACCGGGCCGCTGCCGCACCCAGTCGAGCGCGATGTCGGCGAGGTAGTGGGTGCGCGGAATCGCTCGCGTCGCCAAGGAGAGACCCTCGAAGAAGGGGCGGCCGAACTTGAGGCCGAGCAGCACCGGCGCGAAGAGAGCGGCCACCGCGGAGAGCGCGTTGTCGAGCACCGGCATCTCGATGAACAGCCCCCGCGCCCGGTCGGGGTGGCGAACCGCCACCTCGAGGGCGATGTTGGAGCCGAGCGAGGTGCCGCCGACGACGGCGTCCTCCGCCCCGAGGTGGTCGAGCAGCGCCACCACCTGGCGGGCGAACAGCGGCATCGAGTAGAGCCGCAGGTCCTCCGGTCGATCCGAGCGCCCGTGCCCGAGGACGTCGAGGGTGATGACGCGGTTCCCCCGGCTCGCCAGCTCGGGCCCCAGGCGGTCGAACATATGGCGGTTCATCAGCAGGCCGTGGACGAGGACCAGCAGCCGCTCGCCCTCGCCGTAGCTGTCAAAACTGATCCGGTGCCCCTCGTAGCGGAACTCACCCATGGCGGAATCCTAGTCGCGCAGGAGGCCGGCGCGGCGGAGGTCGGCTTCGATGCGCTCCCGGTGTCGTCGGTTCTCGCGGAGGGTTCGATGGATTCTCGCCCTTGCCTTTTGAGCCAGCTCCATTGCACTCTCGAGTTCCTCGAGCACTTTTTCGTGATTCTCTTTCGAAATTTTCACGTAGGCCATTGATTCGCTTCCTTGTCTACCACCTGATGTGAACTCACAACTTTGCCTTCGAGGTCTTCGATGACCTGATCCGAATTTTCCAATTCCTCTTCAATCAGGGCGATCACCGAAAGGACTAAGAAGACCGCCCCGAAGACAACGGCGATCCTGATCGCGACAACCACCGCCCTGCTGGCGAGAACGGTGTCGATGAAATCCGGTTGCTTTGCAGCCGGAGTCGGAGCGAGTACAGCATCCGCAACCGCCAGAGAGATAACGAAGATCAGAGCAGTTACAGCAACCTGCGAATACCAGCTCCTGCTTTTCTGATCCGGCGGCACCCAGAGGTAAGCGCTGGGGGACGAACTCTCTTCCCCCCTACGGCGGCGTGATCAGCGCCATCGGTACAGAAAGCCCGGCGTTGCGGCGCAGGGTGGCGATCCGGCGGCCGGGCTGGACCGCTGGGCGGATCTCGCTGACGCGGTCGCCGAGGAACTTGACGGTCATCTCGAGGTCGGGGGCGGTGAAGGCCAGACCCCAGAAGAAAGCCGGGCGGTCGCCACCGTGCCGCTCGGTCGCCTCGGGCGGCTCCTGGACGACCTCGAGGATCGCCGAGCCCAGCCGGAAGAAGGCCTGGCGAGGGGCACCGGCCGGGGTCGGCTCCTCCCGGATTCGGCGCAGGTCGAGGCCCGCCGCGACAAGGGCGGCGACGGTGCGGTCGAGGTCGGAGGAGATCGCGACGACGTGGTCGAGGGAGGCGATGCCGTTGGGGTGCGACGGAGGCGGGTTCGGGGGCGGGCGATCCGAGCGTTCGGTCGGCAGCCCGTCGAGATCCAACGAGTCGAGCCCGCGCAAGGACCAGCCCGTGATCCCGCCTTTTTGTTCCGGCACAACCCGGATCCGCATCCCGCCGAGGACGCAGGTGGCGTCCTCCAGTGCGAAGCCGCAGTCCCGCCACGCCTGCGGCGGGCCCGCCACCGTCAGCTCGTCGAGAGTCACCGCCACGGGCGAAACCGTAGCCGTAGGCTGCGCCGAGTGGACAACGACCCGCTGCAGCGCTTCGTCAACGCCCAGGATAACGGCGGCACTTATGAGCGCGCGCTGGCCGAGCTGCGCGCCGGCCGCAAGACCAGCCACTGGATGTGGTTCGTCTTCCCGCAGCACGCCGGCCTCGGTCAGAGCGAGATGTCCCGCACCTACGCGATCGCCTCCCCCGAGGAAGCCCGCGCCTACGTCGAGCACCCGGTCCTCGGCCCCCGTCTGGTCGCGTCCGCGCAGGCCCTCCTGGGGCACGAAGGCAGATCGGCGACGGAGATCCTCGGCGCGATCGACGCCGTCAAGCTGCGTTCCTCGATGACCCTCTTCGCCGGCGTCGCCCCGCAACGGCCGGTCTTCCAACAGGTCCTGGACCGCTACTTCGCCGGCGAGCCGGACGAGCCCACCAGCCGCTGGCTCTGATCCAGTGCCGGCACCACCTTCTCGGCGAAGGTTCGGACGAGGTCGGGGTCGAACTGGGTGCCGGCGCAGCGACGCAGCTCTTTCAGCGCCTCCTCCCTGTCGACCGCGGCGCTGTAAGGGCGGCCTTCGATCATCGCGTTGTAGGCATCGCAGATGAGGATCACGCGGGAGCCGATCGGGATCTCGCGGCCGGCCAGGCCGTAGGGGTAGCCCTCACCGTCCCAGCGCTCGTGGGTCGAGCGCACCACCTGCGCGACTTTGCCGAGAGCGGGAGCGGCCTCGAGCACGCGCTCGCCGATCAGGGTGTGTTTGCGCATCAGCGTCCACTCCTCAGCCGAGAGACTGCTGGGCTTGTGGAGAATCTCGTCCGGGATCGCGATCTTGCCGATGTCGTGCAGCTCCGCCGCCCGGACGAGGACGTCGAGCTCCTCGCCGTCGAACGACAGCGCTCGGCCGAAAGCGGCGGCGAGGGAAGCGACGCCCTCCAGGTGGCGCTCGAGCTGCGGCTCGCGCTCCTGCAGGACCCGCAACAGGACGCCGCGGGTCTGACTGAGGGCGGAGCCGGCGCGCAGGCCCTTTTTCGCGTACATCCGCCGGTCCGCGACCCGCAGCGCGTCGGTCGCCGTCACCACCTCGACCGGGATCAGCACCCTCCCCCACGAGGCCGTGACCGCGAACCCCTGGCCGCGATCGGAGAGCGCCTCCTCCGCCGCTTCGCAGATGTCTTCCGCCGATACCCCCCCGGTCGAAGCGAGAACGCAGAACTCGTCGCCGCCGAGACGGTAGCCGCGCCCGTAGGGCTCCATCGTCGTCGCCAGTTGCTGGCCGAGGCGGCGCAGCAGGTCGTCCCCGGCCGAATGGCCGAAGCTGTCGTTGTAGGCCTTGAAGCCGTCGAGGTCGAACAGCGCCAGGACCATCGCTTTCGGGGGGGTCGCCGACATCACCCGCTCCAGGTCCGACATCAGCCGGCGCCGGTTGGCGAGACCGGTGAGGGCGTCGGTGACGGCCTCCTCGCGACTGTCGGCGAGCATCCGTCGGTTCAGGTCGAAGGTGATGGCAAGGCGGGCGAGCACCGCGACGAGGCAGGCGACCCCGAGCATGACCGCGGTCGCGCCGATCGGGGCGAAGCTGCCGGCGGCGAGCAGGGAGATCCCCGTCACCGCCATCGCGATCGGCACCACGATCCGGTTCCCGTCGGCCTCGCCGAGGATGTCCTCCAACGGGGTCGCCGGAAGCCAGGAAGCGACGGCGAGCAGCAGAAAGGCAAGGGGCCAGCCGATGCTGGCGAGGTTCAGCGCCTCGGTCGACTGCCCCCCGACCGAGAGGTAGACGACGTCAGAGGCGGCGAAGAGCAGCAGCGCCAGCGCGATCAGCAGCCAGGTGCTCTGCATCCTCCATCTGGAAGCGGCGAAGGCGCCGCCGAGGAGGCCGAGCAGGACCAGGTCCATGCACGGGTAGGCGAGGCTGACGCCGACGCCGAGCGGACTTCCCCCCAGCGCGTCCAGCACCGGCGGGAAGATCAGCGCCGCCGCGACCCCGGCGATCGCGAGGGCGCCGATCAGGCCGTCGACCCAGGCCAGCGGCTCCAGTTGCGGAACCCGCGCCCGCAGCAGCAGGACGAGAGCGACGAAGCTGGCGGGGTAGAAAGCGAGGAAGAGAAGGTCGGCCGGGGAGGGAAACGGAGCCGGGCTGGCGTAGTAGAGGACGACGGAGTAGTAGGACTGACCGAGAGCCCAGAGCAGCATCCCGGCGCCCAGCGCCAGCCACGCCCGCCGCTCCGCCTCGATCACCGCCGCCCGCCAGAGGACGATCAGCGCCGCGGCGAGGACGACGGCGTCGTAGGCCCAGCGGCCGGCCGCGTCCTGCAGTGATTCGCTGCCGAGCGTCCACCAGATGACGACGGCGTAGAGAACCAGGAGCCCGGTGAGAAGCCCGAGCCCCGCGAAGGCGATTTTCCGCGACCGGTCCAGCTGCTTAGACGATGTGTCCACCACGGATACATCGGCTCCCTCCCCTTTTCCCTTGAGCCGCGATCGCCCTCTACGCGGCTAGCCGCCGGACCCAGGGCGCGCGAACTCGTCCTTCCGCTTGATCAGCAGCCACTGCGGCTTCTCGCCGCCCCGGGTCCGCTGCAGGGCGAAGCCGCCCTGCAGCTTCTCGCCGTGGAGGACGAAGACGGCATGGCCGCGCTCCAGCGCCTCCGGCCAGGGAACCCGCCCGCCCTGCTCGTAGCTGCCGCGGTCCCAGATCTTCACCCAGCCGCCGTCGATCTCCCCCTCGAAGTCGTTGTGGGCGAGTGAGTGGTCCTCGACCTCGATCGCCAGCCGCTTCACCGCCGGGTCCATCGACGGGCCCTTCGGCACCGCCCACGAGCGCATCGTCCCGCCGACCTCGAGCCGCAGGTCGAAATGGTGGGCGGTCGCCTGGTGCTCCTGGACGACGAAGGCGCCGGCGCTCACCCCGCGCACCGCGAACTGCTCGTGGCCCTCGACCTTCGCCTTCTCCGCCTCGAGCTCGTCGACCCGCGCGGCCGGCGGCCCCGTCCTCAGGAAGTAGGTCAGTTCGTCAACCGCCGCCTCCGGACCCTCGGCATGGACGAGCACGGCACCGTCCTCGGCATTGCGGACCCAACCGAGAACGCCGAGGTCACGCGCCCGCTGCACCGTCGCAGCGCGGAATCCGACCGCCTGGACCCTCCCCCGCAGGGAAACGCGTCTCGCTTTCGATTGTTCAGGCACGATTTGGATCAAATTTTGCTGTGTTTAGACACCGCGTCAGAAAGGTAACTGAGAGGCATTCACTCGGTTACTCATCAGGGGAAAGGGGCGGCAGAGAGATGACGATCGTCATGCCCCCGCGCCTGGGATTCCTCGGTGGGGTCGAAGCAGCACCAGGGACAGTTTGGACCTCCGACCTCGACGAGCTGCTCGAGCGCGACCTCGATGGAGTCGTCATCGACGTTCCCACCGCACTTCACGCCGATCAGGCGATGGCGGCCCTGGGGGAGGGCCTGGCGGTCTTCTGCCAGCAACCCCTCGGCCGCAATGCCGAGGAGACGCGCCGGGTCCTGGGGGCAGCCCGTGAGGCAGATCGTCTGCTCGCCGTTGACTTCGCCTACCGAGACATGGAGGCCCTGCGGGCGGCGCAAGCCATCGCGACCAGCGGTGAGATCGGCTTGATCCACTCCCTCGACCTCTCCTTCCACAACGCGCCCGGCCCGGATAAGGACTGGTGCACGAAGCCGGAGCTCGCCGGCGGCGGCTGTCTGCTCGACCTCGGCACCCATCTCGTCGACCTCGCACTCTGCCTCACCGGTGCCAGCGAATTCGAGGTGGAGACCGCCAGGCTGCTCTCGCTGCAGGGGTACGAGGTCGAGGACCACGCCACAGCCGAGCTGACCTTGGGCGAAGACATGCGAGCGCGGCTCACCTGCTCGTGGTTTCAGTCGCTGGGCCGCGAATCCTCTTTCGAATGCACCGCCTGGGGCAGCGACGGCGCCGTCTCGGTCCGAAACATCGGTGGCTCCCCTTGCTGCCTTCAGGCAGAGCTCTGGCATGGCACCTCGTCCCAGATCCTGGTCGAGCCCCCCGCCGAGGGTGACGGCCGCGCGATCGCCACCTGGGCACAGAGGCTCGCCACCGACCCCGGCTACAACCCGACCACCGACGCCCTCGAGCTGGTGGCCGAATCGATCGACGCCATCTACGCGAGGGCTTCACGCTGAAGAGCCTCGCCTGAAGATCGCGCCGGCCGGCTTCCGATCCGACCCCTAGCCAGGATCGGGAACCGGTGAGATACTCGATTGGTGAGGGTTCATGGGTGCATAAATTCGGGAGGCGCCCTCGGGTCCGACGGCTTTCGCCATGAGGCGTTCTTCTATGCCGGTGAGGACGACTTCCTCGACGGGACCATCTCCTTTCTCGAGGCGGGGGTGGAGGCCGGGGAAACGGTCCTCGCCGTCCTTCCCGAACCGCGCCTGGAGCTGTTGCGGGGGGCACTCGGGCCACTCGCCCCGGAGGTGGAGCTGCACCCGATGGAGGAGATGGGCCGCAACCCCGCGCGCCTGATCTCCGCCTGGCAGGAGATCCTGCGTGCCGCTGAACCCGGGAGAGGCGTGCGCGGTCTCGGCGAACCGATCTGGGCGGGTCGCAGCGCCGCCGAGCTGGAAGAGTGCGAGCGCCACGAGCGGCTGCTCAACGTCGCTTTCGCCCAGGAGCAGGCTTTGACCGCCTTGTGCCCCTACGACACGAGAGCGCTGGATGACGAAGTGCTGGTTGCGGCGGAGTGCAGCCACCCCCTTTGCTCTGACGCCCGCGGCGAAGTGCCCTCGGCCTGGTTCGACCCCAGCGCTCCCCTCGAAGGCTCGCTTCCAGAGCCCACGAGCCCGACCCTCTGCCTCTGCTTTGGAAGATCGGACCTGCGGACGATGCGCAGAGGCGTGGCCGACCTCGCCCACTCGGCCGGCCTGGGCTTGCGCCGCAACGAAGACCTCGTCCTCGCGGTCTGCGAGGTCGCCACCAACAGCATCCAACACGGCGGTGGCAGAGGCTGCCTGACGATCTGGCGCGAGAACGACGAGCTCGTCTGCGAGGTCCGCGACGATGGCCGGATCGAGGACCCCCTGGTCGGCCGCGAACGGCCGGCGATCGAGCAGGCCAGCTGCCCCGGCCTCTGGATTGCCAATCAGCTCTGCGACCTCGTCCAGATCAGGTCCGGTGAGCAGGGCACCCAGGTGCGCCTGCGGATGTCGATCCATCCCTAGCGTCCTGCGTGCGCTCGACGCTGCGATAGAAAGGGACCGATGAGCGCCGAGCCGATCGAAACGCTCTCCGGCGATCCCACCCTGGTGCTGCCCGAGTTCGAGGCGCCCCCTGAGGATCCGCTGCCGCTGCTCGATCGCTGGCTGCAGCTGGCGGATGAGCGCGGGGTGAGGGAGCCGCGGGCGCTGGCGCTGGCGACCGCCGACGCCGAGGGTCGGCCCTCGAGCCGGATCCTCCTCCTCAAGCAGGTCACCCCGGCCCTTGTCTTCGCCGGCAGCTACGAGAGCCGCAAGGGCCGCGACCTCGCGGCCAACCCGCGGGCGGCGGGGACGCTGTACTGGCGGGAGACCCTGCAGCAGATCGTCGTCGAGGGCCCGGTGAGGAAGCTGAGCGAGGCGGAGTCAGACGCCTTGTTCGCCGAGAGGCCGCCCGCGGGTCAAGCCACCACCGTCGTTTCCAGCCAGGGCGAGTCGCTGACCGAGCCGGCAGAGCTGCGCGAGGTGGCCGACTCGCTCGCTCGCCGAGCTGAGCCGCTGCGCCGCCCGCCCCGCTGGGGCGGTTACCGGCTCGACCCGGACCTGATCGAGTTCTGGCACGGCAGCCCCGATCGTCTCCACCGTCGGTTGCTCTACGTGAAGAGCGACGGCGCCTGGACCCACCGGCGCCTGCAGCCCTAGGAGATCGATGTCGCTTTTGTCTCCCTATGGGCGACAAAGGCGACATACCTACCTCGGGTACAGCCACCGCTGCCGTCCCGCGACCAGTCGAGACTGAGGAAGACCCGGTTCAAGCGCTCGCAGCTCCTCGCGCGACCCTCCGCCATCCCGCCTGCCTTCGCAGGACACCGACGAGGCACGGCCGGCTCAATTGAAATACCTTTGCCGTACCAAATAGATTCTCTGCAATTCTGCTCCAGGGAGGCTTCGATGAAGAAAACCGTTCTTGCGCTCGGCGTGGCCATGTTGGCCGTCTTGATCGGCGCCCCCTCCTCCAGCGCCTTCGAGGGAGGCGGCCGGAAGCCCTCTGAAGCGCCGCTGATCACGCCTGGCCAGCACTACACCGGACAGCTGACCAATCGCAAGGACGACGCCAACTTCGGCGGATACAAGCAGGTGGCGATTTGGCGCCTGCCGCCGCTCAGCGCCCGGGACGTGATCTACGTGAACTGGCACAGCGTCCCCAAAACCAGCTCACCTGGCTACTTTCCCCTCTGCATGATCTTCGCCCAGGGGATCGACGACTTCTCCTGGGGTTCCCGCTTCGACGAAACCGGCGGGGATGTATGTGAAGGGAGCTCTTTCACCCTTTCGGGAAGCGGCACCGCGCGCTCGGCTATCACCGTCCCCGAAAACAACGCCAGCTCCTCCTATCTCGAGTTCTTCACCGAAGCACGAGAGACGAATCCCGCCGAGTTCGAATCCTTCCCCTACGACTTCTCGGTCGAGCCCCCGCTCCACTATCTCGGGGTTGCGCTCCGCGATACGAAAAAGGTCAGCGCCAACGGCATCGTCCAGGCAACCGCCCTGCTGGCAAACGGCCTGCCGGCGCCCGATGGCCTCCCCTTCAGCCTTGCCGTGACCTGGGCCGGGGGTGGCAGCGCCAGCTACACCGGCGCCAGCAGCGGTGGCGTCGTCAGCTTCCAGCTGGCGCTTCCCGAGACGGCCTACGGGGAGAGAGCGACCTTCGAAGTCGGGCATCCAGCGGATGGGAGCTACATCGCCGCGTGGAGCAGGGTGAGGATGAACGTGAAGGAGCCGGGCCCTACGCCTTGCTCCCGCGCCATGAAGAGCGAGCTGTCGCTGAGGCGGCAATACAAGCGCCTTGCCCGTCACGCCAAGCGCGCCCACGGAGATACGCGCCGAGCTCTTCACCGCCGCGCGAACCGCATGAAGCGCAAGCTGCGGGCGGCCCACATCCGGACCGGCAACCTGTGTTAGCTCTTGACTAGAGGTAGCCCAGCGGATCCGTCGGGGCGCCGTTGATCCGCACCTCGAAGTGGAGGTGGGCGCCGTAGCTGTGGCCGGTGTTGCCGACGTAGCCGATCAGGTCGCCCTGGCTGACGCTGGCGCCGGTCGAGGTGGCGAAGCTCGACTGGTGGGCGTAGCAGGTGGAGAGACCGCCGCCGTGGTCGATGCAGGTGTAGTTGCCGTAGCCGCCGCTTTCGTATTCGGACTGCATCAGGATCACGGTGCCGTCGGCGGCGGCGCGGATCGGCGTCCCTTCGGCGGCAGCGATGTCGATGCCCTCGTGCATCCGTCCCCAGCGGTAGCCGAAGCCCGAGGTCAGGGTGCCTTCGATCGGCCAGATGAAGCCGGCGGCGCTGGGGCTCGGCAGCGGCCCCGCCGGCAACGGCAGCCCGCCGGTCGCTTCGGCGATTTCCTGCTGGATCTGCGCCCGCAGGTCCTCGGCGATCTCCTCGTGCTCGTGCAGCTCGCCGCGGACGCCGCCCAGCGTCTGGCGCCGCTTCGCCCGCGCCGACAGCAGCGCTCCCTCGCGCGACTCCAGGGTCGAGCGGGTGACTTCAAGCCTTTGCTCCTTGGCGGCGATCGTGTCGCGCGCCTTTTCGATCGTCAGTTTCGCCGTCTTGCGCACCCGGACCAGCTTCTTCGCTTCGTCGCGCAAGTTCCGCACCCGTTCGGCCAGCGCCTCGTCGCTGTCGTTGATCGCCTCGAAGTACTCGGTCTGGGCCACCACCTCGTCGTAATTCTCGGCGCTGAGGACGACCGCGGTGAGGTCGGTTTCGCCGTAGGTGTAGATCGCGACCAGGCGCTCGCGCAGGCTGACCAGCGCCCGTTTCAGCCGCCCGCGCAGCGTCTCCAGCCGCTCGAGCGCCTCTTTCAGTTCGGCTTCGGCCGTTTCCAGCTCGGCCTGCTTGGCGGCCAGCTCTTCTTCGGCCGCCGCCTCCTGGTTGCGCAGCGCGGCCACCTGCCCTTCGAGGGCGGAGATTTCCTCCCCCATCGCGGCGATGTCCGAGGTCAGCACCCCCTCGCGTTCTTCGACGCTGCCGATCTTCTCTTCGACCGCTTCCAGCTTCTCTTCCTTCGTCTCCGCCGGCGCCGCGGCGACCGTGACGAGGCCGAAGACGAGCAGCGCAAGCGTCACCGCGATCAGCGATGAAAGCCAGCCCCGGAGCGGTTTTACCGTCGGATTCGCCATAGCTGCAAGAGGAAAGCCGGCATACGCGCCGGCCCTGACATAAACCGTAGGCGGGTCGATCGACTCGCGCCGCGCGGCGGGGGCGCTGCAATCGCGGTTGCGTCAGTCGTGGGTGGGCGGCCCGGCGGCGCCGCTGAGACCCGGGTGGACGCCCTTGCCGATCGCCTGTTCGTCGACCATCTTCTGCAGCAGGCCGACGAGGCGCTCGCGGTCGGGCTCGGCCAGGCCGCGAGTCAGGTCCTTCTCGTGCTCCCGGGCGATCTTGCGCCCGCGGGCGAGGGTCTCCCTCCCCTTCCGGGTCAGGTAGAGGGCGCGGACCCGCCGGTCGGCCGGGTCGGGACGGCGCTCGACCAGCCCCCGCTGCTCGAGCTCGTCGACCAGCGCAACCATGCGGCTGGCGGGCACGTCGATCGCGCCGCCGATCGCCTGCTGGGACTTGCCCTCGGCGGCATCGACCAGGTTGAGGATGCGGAACAGCGGCGGGCTGAGATCGACCGCCCCGATCCTCTCGGCGAACCGGCGCGAGGCATGGATGCCCACCTGCGAGAGGAGGAAGGCGAGCGTCGAGGGCGCCCGGTCGCCGTTGATCCGGTCTGCGGTCATGCGAAGGAAAAGCTTACCCGGTGATTTCTGATATGAATCGTTTCAAGTCAGAACCTTTCCAGTCGACAAGAATCTTTCACGGAGGATCCCCATGACCCGCCGCCTCGCCCGCCTCGCCGACATCTCCTACCGCCGCCGCGGTCGCATGGTCCTCGCCTGGATCGCCGCCACCGTCGTCCTGATCGGGCTCGGCACCACCTTCGCCGGCGAGTACGAAGCCGACTACAACACCCCGGGCTCGGAGTCGAAGGCGGCCAGCGAGCTGACCGAAAGCGCGTTCGACGGCTACTCGGGACAGGAAGTCTACGTCGTCTGGAAGGACCCGAACGGCGCCCAGAGCCCCGCCGCGAAGCGAGGAATCGAAGCCTTCTTCGCCGAGGCGGAAGCGGTCCCCCACGTCGAGAAGCGCCAGCCGACCCGGGTCTCCGAAGACGGCACGATCGCGACGACGACGCTGCCGCTGACGATCCCCGGCTGGGAGGTGCCCAAGGAGGACGGCGAAAAGCTCGTCGCCGCCGCCGAAGACAACAGCAGCGAGAGCCTGCAGATCGAGCTCGGCGGCGATCCGATCCTCCGCGCCCAGGAAAGCTCCAGCGAAGAGGGGATCGCCTTCCTCGGGGCGGCGATCGTGCTGCTGATCGCCTTCGGCTCACTGGTTGCCGCCGGCCTGCCGCTGATCATCGCCCTCGTCGGGCTGGGGATCTCCGCCGGCGGCCTGATCGTCCTCCTCGCCAACGTGATGGACGTCCCCGACTGGACCCTCGCCGTCTCCAGCCTGATCGGGATCGGCGTCGGGATCGACTACGCACTGCTGGTCCTGACCCGCTTCCGCACCGCGCTGAAGTCGGGCAAGGACCGCCATGACGCCGTCGTCGAGGCGGTCACCACCGCCGGGCGCAGCGTCATCATCGCCGGCGGCACCGTCGTCATCGCCGTGCTCGGCCTCTTCCTCACCGGGCTCCCCTACATGTACGGGGTCGCGATCTCGGCCTCCCTCGCGGTGCTGGTGGTGATGCTGGCCTCGATCACGCTGCTGCCGGCGCTGCTCTCCTACCTCGGGCCCAAGGTCGACCGGCTGCGGATCCCGATCCTCGGCCGGCGGCTCGACCGGGTCGAAGGCGAGGGCGGAGAATCGCCGGCGGCGCGCTGGAGCCACGCCGTACAGCGACGCCCGTGGCCGGCGGCGATCGTCGCCACCGCGATCCTGCTCGCGCTCGCCGCGCCGGCGCTGGGCATGCGGCTCGGCTTCCCCGATGCCGGCAACGACCCGCCGGACACGATGACCCGCCAGGCCTACGACCTGATCAGCGAGGGCTTCGGCCCGGGCGCCAACGGCCCGCTGGTGATCGTCGCCGAGCTCCCCGACGCCGGCGCCAAGGGGACGATCAACGCCCTGGCCGCCGACCTGCGCCAGGACGAGGGAGTCGCCTATGTGCCGCCCGTGCGCTTCAACGCCGACGGCACCGCGGCGATCGTCACCGTGATCCCGACCACCTCCCCCCAGGACGAGGCGACCACGGAGCTGGTCGAGCACCTGCGCGGGACGGTGATCCCGAACGCGGTCGGCGACTCGGACGTCGACGCCCTCGTCGGCGGGGTCAACGCCGCGCTCGAGGACCAGAGCACCTACGTCACCGACCGCATACCGCTGTTCATCATCGGCGTCGTCGGGCTCTCCTTCCTGCTGCTCCTCGTCGCCTTCCACTCCCCGTTCATCTCCTTCAAGGCCGGAGTCATGAACCTGCTCTCGGTCAGCGCCGCCTACGGCGTCATGACCCTGGTCGCCCAGGGCGGCGCGGTCGGCGAACTGATCGGGATCGACCACGAAGTCCCGATCGCGCCGTTCATGCCGGTGATGATGTTCGCGATCCTCTTCGGGTTATCGATGGACTACGAGGTCTTCCTGATCTCGCGGATCCGCGAGGAGTACCTGAAGGACGGGGACACCCGCCGCGCGGTCGCCGACGGCCTCGCCAAGACCGCCCGGGTGATCACCGCGGCGGCGGCGATCATGGTCGTCGTCTTCCTCGCCTTCGTCGCCTCCCCCGAAGTCTTCCTCAAGCTCTTCGGGATCGGGCTGGCGGCGGCGATCTTCCTCGACGCCACCTTGGTCCGGATGGTCCTGGTGCCGGCGGTGATGCAGCTGCTCGGGCCGCGCAACTGGTGGATCCCCGATTGGCTGGAGCGGATCCTCCCCCGCATCGACGTCGAGCGGGAAGCGCCCGAGGTGGCGACGGAGGGGCGCTCTTAGGAGCTCCCCTTAGGGGGTTTGCCCGGACTGCCTGGCGGCCATCTCGGCCGCCGGGTCCGGGTAGGCGAAGTTGCTGAGCCCGATCCAGTCGGGCAGGCTGCGGACCAGGTGCTCGGGGCCGGTCACCCGGACCCGCTTCGAGCGCATCGCCGCTCCCAGCTCCTGCTTCCCGACCCAGACCTCGGCCATCGCCCGCGTCTCGGCGTCGACCTGGAGGTCGATCGCGAAGCCGGGGTCGGAGAAGCAGAGGTCGGCGTTCTCCTCCCGGGCGACCAGCCACCAGGCGCGCTTGCCCTCCTCGGCGTCGCGGAAGCGGAAGAAGACGACCAGCTGCTCCTGCGGCAGCCGGCCCGAGGCGGACGCTCCGTCGCAGGTCCCACATCAGCAGCGCCGGGTCGGCCTCCTCGGCGCTGATCTCCCGCTTCAGATGGTCGCGGCTCCAGGTCCCGAGCGAGACGACCAGCGGCCCCAGCGCCTCGCCGGCGGGCGTGAGCCGGTAGGAGTAGCCCCGCTCCCCCTTCAGCGGCTCCCGCGTAATCAGCTCGGAGCGCTCCAGCTCCCGCAGCCGTTTGCTCAGCAGCGAGGAGGACATGCGGGGGACGCCGCGCTGCAGCTCGTTGAAGCGGGTGCTCCCCATCAGCAGCTCGCGCAGGACCAGCAGGGTCCAGCGCTCGGTCAGGACCTCGGCCGCTTGGGCGACTGGGCAGAACTGTCCGTAGCTCTCCGGCATCTCCCTCCCAGCCAGTCTAGGCGCCTAACTGCAGATCTTGAAGTTGATCGGCCGCCGGCGCAGGCGTAGAAAAGGATCATCAGCCGAGCCAAAAAGGAGATCAGCAGTGACCCCCAGCACCGATACCCCAAGTCCCAGCCCAGAGCTGAGAGAGAAACACCGGAAGATGTGGGCCTCCGGCGATTACCCCTCGATGGTCGAGACCTTCCTCCTGCCCCTCGGGCCGCGCCTGGTCGAGGCCGCCGGGATCGGCCCGGGCATGCGCGTCCTCGACGTCGCCGCCGGCACCGGCAACGCCTCGATCCCGGCGGCGAAGGCCGGCGCCGACGTCGTCGCCAGCGACCTCACCCCCGAGCTCTTCGACGCCGGCCGCGCCCGCGCCGAGGCCGAGGGAGTCGAGCTGGAGTGGGCCGAGGCCGACGCCCACGACCTTCCCTTCGAGGACGACAGCTTCGACGTCGTCATCTCCTCGATCGGGGTGATGTTCGCGCCCTTCCACCAGACGGCCGCCGACGAGCTCGTCCGCGTCTGCCGCCCCGGCGGCACGATCGGCCTGCTTGAGCTGGACCCCGGAGGGGATGATCGGCGCCCTCTTCCGCGCGATGGGCGAGTTCATGCCGCCTCCGCCGCCCGGGAGCGCAGCCGCCGCCGCTGTGGGGCAGCGAGGAGCACCTGCGCGAGCTGTTCGGCGACAAGGTCGAGTTCGAGACGGTGCAGCGAGAGATGCTCGACATCACCGCCTTCGAGCGTCCCGACGACTACGGCGAGCACTTCAAGGGCCGCTACGGGCCGACGATCGCGGCACGGGCGAACGCGCGAGAAAGAGGGGCGCGCCGAGGAGTTCGACCAGGTGGTGAGCGAGCTTCTGCGAGGAGTGGAACCGCGGCAGCGCCGAGGACGCCCGGTTCGAAAAGGAGTACCTGCTCGCGGTGGGGAAGAAGCGGGCATGAGCGGCGGGCGCAGCAGCTACGACGCAGTCGTGGTCGGCGCTCGCTGCGCCGGCACGCCGCTGGCGACGCGGTTGGCCGAGCGGGGCTGGCGGGTCCTGCTCGTCGACCGCGAGCCGCCGCCGGCGGACACGCTCTCGACCCACTGCCTGTTCCCGAACACCCTGGCGCGGCTGCAGGAGCTGGGCGCGCTGGAGCGGATCGAAGCCGAGCACCGGGTGAACCTGATCGAGTACGGGATCCGCACCCTGGGGCGCGAGGTGAGCGGCGCGTTCACCCCGATCGGCGGCTTCGATCGCGCCGCGACGATCACCCGGCCGGTGCTGGACAAGGCGCTGCTCGAGGTCGCGGTCGCGGCCGGCGCCGAGACCCGCTTCGGCGAGAAGGTGACCGGGCTGATCGGCGCCGGGAGCGACGAGGACCCCGCCCGCGGCGTCGTCCTCGAGAGCGGCGAGGAGATCGAGGCGCGCTGGGTACTCGGTGCCGACGGCCGCGCCTCCACCGTCGCCAAACTGCTCGGGCTCGAGAAGCAGCGCCCGCTGGCCGGCGAGATGGCCTTCATGTTCGGCTACTGGCGCGGTCTGCCGCCGAGCGACCGCTTCTTCATCGACGTGATCGAGACCGGCTCCCTGGCCTGGTCGCCCTGCGAGGATGACCTCTCGCTGCTGATCCTCGGCATCGACCCGGAGCTGACCCGCGGCGACGCGACGAAGCGACAGCTGACCTTCCTCGATGGCCTGCGCAAGTTCGACGACTGGTTCGACAGCGACTGGCTGGCGAGTGCCGAGCAGGTCGGCGGCGATCCGCCTCGCCCCGGAGACGATGCTGCGCGGCTTCTTCCGCCGGGCAAACGGGCCGGGCTGGGCGCTGGTCGGCGACGCCGGCCACTTCAAGAACCCCTCGACCGCCCAGGGCATCTCCGACGCGATCGAGCAGGCCCTCCACGTCGCCGACGAACTGACGAACGGCGAGAGCCTCGACGGCTACGAAGGCTGGCGCGACGACCGCGCCCGCGAGCACTACGAGTGGTCCTTCGACTTCGCCCGCTTCCCCAACCCCGAGGCCGCCGGCCCGATCTTCGACGGCCTCACCGCCGACCCCGAAGCCGGCCAGAACCTCCGCGACGCGCTCAGCCGCCAGTTGCGGCCGCGAAGCGACGTCTTCACGGACGAGCGGCTGGGGCAGTGGTTCGGGGCTCCGGCAACTCCCACTGTCAGCTGAGCTAGAGGATAATTCGTTTAGACGATTAATCGTTTAATCGTCTAAACTGGGGGTCATGATCTTTTCGACTCCCCCCCTTACCGCCAAGCTCCAACCGCAGTTGGAGGAGCTGGATGCGCTGAAGAGGAAGCTGAGCGCCGAAGCCGGAACCCGCCGGCCATGGCTGGGCTCGCTGCGGCGAGAGGTCCGCGCGCGGTCGATCGAGGGCTCCACCTCGATCGAGGGCTTCAGCGTCTCGCCCGAGGAAGCGTTGGCGCTCACGAGCGGACGCCAGGCCCCTGAGCAAGACAACGAAGATCGCCAGGCCGTGGCTTGCTATGCGCGGGCCATGGACCATGTCGGAGCGATGGCAGCCGACCCTTCGTTCCGTTGGCTCGACCGCGTCATCCTCGACCTCCACTTCGACGCCTGCTATTTCCAGCGCGACAAGGACCCGGGCCGCTGGCGAACCGGCCCGATCGGCGTCACAGCAGCGGACGGTTCTCTCGAGTACCGCGGGCCGGATGCGGACGCAGTCGTCCCGCTGATGGATGAGGTGCTGTCCTGGCTGGAGGAGGGCGAGCCGAACTTGAACGTCTTCGTCAAGGCGGCGATGGCCCACCTGCACGTCACCTCGGTCCACCCATTCCGCGACGGCAACGGCCGCGTCTCCCGCATCGTGCAATCGTTGGTCCTCGCCCGCAGCGGCCTCGGCTCACCTGACTTTTTCTCGATCGAGGAGTACCTTCGCGATCACACCCGTGAGTACTACGCGGCCCTACGTGAGACCCAAGGGGGCAGCTACCAACCCGAGCGCGACACGACCAGTTGGGTGGATTTCTGCCTCGAAGCCCACCTCGTGCAGGCGCGCCAACGACGGGTGCAGATCGAGCAGGCGGCGGCTCGTTGGCAACGACTAGAAGAGATCATCGATGCTCGCGGCTGGCCCGACCGGCTCGTGATCGCCCTCGAGCAGAGCCTCCTCGGCGGCACCGACCGCAGCAGGTACAGCGAGGAGGCCGACATCTCCCCCGCCACTGCAAGTGCCGACTTTCGCCGCTTGGTGGAAGCCGGGCTGGTCGACCAGGAAGGGCGAGCCAGGAACATCAGCTACGTGGCGACCGACCGCCTGCACAGAGCAGCTCGATGACCCCGAACGCGGTGCGGACGCGGCCGTAGCGTTCGGGGGAGTCGAAGCCGGCGCCCTCGATGAACTCGGAGAGGCGACCGGCACGGTGGTCGGCGGTGCGGTCGAAGCCGTCGCCGATCTGGACTATGTAGAAGAGGCCGCTCATCAGCGGGTCCGAGGGGCGGCCCCAGTCGGCGACGTGGAGGCGGCCGCCGGGCTTGAGGACCCGCTTCATCTCGGCCAGCGCCCTGCGCTTGTCCTCCGGCAGGAGATGGTGGAGGACGAGGGAGGTCGTGACGACGTCCGCACTCTCCGCCTCCACCGGCAGCTCCTGGGCGAGCCCTTGGCGCCACTCGACTCCCGCCGCACCGGGCTTGGCCTGCGCCATTGCCAGGATCTCCTCGTCGCCGTCGACCCCGACCACCTGCGCGTCCGGCCGGCGCTCTTTCAGCGCCAGTGCGAAAGTGCCGGTGCCGCTGCCGACGTCGACCGCCGTGCCTCCCTCTCGCAGGTCCGCGTCCACCCGTCGCAGCATCTCGCCGCGGAAACGCTCCTCTCGCATCGCGCGGGCGATGACCGGGTCGTAGAGCCGCGTTAGCACCCGCCAGCCGGCGGCGGGGACGTAGCGGGGTTCGGTCTCAGTGGGCATCTGGATCCTTTCTAGACGCTGGCACGCCGCGGGCTGAATCCCCGCAGGCGCAGCGAGTTGGTGACGACGAAGACGCTGGAGAAGGCCATCGCCGCGCCGGCGATCAGAGGGTTGAGGAAGCCGGCCGCCGCCAGCGGCAGCGCCGCGACGTTGTAGGCGAAGGCCCAGAAGAGGTTGCCCTTGATCGTCGCCAGGGTGCGGCGGGAGAGGCGGATCGCGTCGCCGACCGCGCGCGGGTCGCCGGAGACCAGGGTGATGTCGGAGGCCTCGATCGCGACGTCGGTGCCGGTGCCGATCGCGAGGCCGAGGTCGGCCTGGGCGAGCGCCGGGGCGTCGTTGACGCCGTCGCCGACCATCGCCACGGTCCGCCCTTCGCCCTGCAGGCGCTCGACCACCGCCGCCTTCTCGGCCGGCAGCACCTCGGCGATCACCTCCTCGATTCCTACATCGGCGGCCACCGCCTGCGCGGTCGCCTCGTTGTCCCCGGTCAGCAGCACCGGCCGCAGCTCGAGCTCTTCGAGCTGCGCGATCGCCTCGCGGCTCGAGGGCTTGACCGTGTCGGCGACGACGATCAGCCCGCGCGCCTCGCCGTCCCAGCCGACCGCGATCGCGGTCTGACCGCGCGCTTCGGCCTCGCGCCGGACCGTCTCCAGCTGTGGCGGGAATGAGTGTCGAGTTTGTCCTCCGATGGGAGACAAAAGCGATAGCGAGGAGGCGCGACCGACGACGACGGAGTGGTCCGCGACCACTCCCCTGACTCCGCGGCCCGGCTCGTTCGAGAACTCGTCGACCGCGGGCAGCAGCACGAACTCCTCCTTGGCGCGAGCGGCGATCGCCTTCGCGATCGGGTGCTCGGAAGCGTCCTCGACCGCACCGGCCAGGCGCAGGACTTCGGGCTCCTCGGACCCCGGCGCGCGGCATGCACCGCGACCACCGCCATCTCGCCGCTGGTCACCGTCCCCGTCTTGTCGAGGACGACGGTGTCGATCCGCTGGGTCGACTCCAGCACTTCCGGGCCCTTGATCAGCAGCCCCAGCTGCGCCCCGCGACCGGTCCCGACCAGCAGCGCCGTCGGCGTCGCCAGCCCGAGCGCGCAGGGGCAGGCGATGATCAGGACCGCGACCGCAGCGGTGAAGGCGAAGGTCGCCCCCGCCCCGTTGCCGAGCCAGAAGCCGAGGGTGCCGACGGCAAGGGCGATGACGACCGGCACGAAGACGCCGCTGATCCGGTCGGCCAGCCGCTGCACCGGCGCTTTGCCCGACTGCGCCTCGGTGACCAGGCGGGCGATCTGGGCCAAGGCGGTGCCCTCGCCGACGCGGGTGGCGCGGACGACGAGGCGACCGCCGACGTTGATCGTCGCGCCGATGATCTCCTCCCCCGGCCCGACCTCGACCGGCACCGACTCGCCGGTGACCAGCGACTGGTCGACCGCCGAGGAGCCGTTCTCGACGACCCCGTCGGTCGCCACCTTCTCCCCTGGCCGGACGACGAAGCGATCGCCGACCGCGAGCTCCTCGACCGGGACCCGTCGCTCGTCACCCTCGTCACCGAGCACCGCGACGTCCTTGGCACCGAGGTCGAGCAGCGCCTCCAGCGCCGCCCCTGCCCGCCGCTTCGCCCGCGCCTCGAAGTAGCGGCCGGCGAGGATGAAGGTGGTGACCACCGCCGCCACCTCGAGGTAGATCTCTTCGCTGCCGGCGCCGCGCTCGCTGATCAGCTCGAACGGCATCGTCATCCCCGGCGTGCCGGCGTCGAGGATGAAGAGGGCATACAGAGACCAGCCGAGCGCCGACAAGCGTGCCGAGCGAGATCAGCGTGTCCATCGTCGCCGCACCGTGGCGCAGGTTCTGCCAGGCGGCCTGGTGGAAGGGCCAGCCGCCCCACAGCACCACCGGCGTCGCCAGCAGCAGCGAGAGCCACTGCCAGTTGCGCGAACTGCAGCGGCTCGATCATCGCCAGCAGCAGCACCGGCAGCGAGAGGGCGGCGGAGAAGAGCAGCCGTTGGCGCAGGTCGGCGGTGGGATCGGCCGCGGCGCGCCTCGTTCCCGTCAGAGGACGCCGGCAGCGTCGCCGAGTAGCCGACCCCCGCCACCGCCTCGACCAGATCCTCCGGCGCGACCCGCCCCGGGTCGAACTCGACGCTCGCCCGCTCGGTCGCGAAGTTGACCGTCGCCTCAACCCCGTCGAGCCGGTTGAGGCTCTTCTCGACCCGACCGGCGCAGGAGGAGCAGGTCATGCCCTCGACCGGGAGCTCGAGCCGCTGGCTCACCGCGGCACCTCGACCGTGAACTCGGCCGTCCGCACCGCGCCCTGGTGCCTGAACTGGAGGTAGAGGCGATACCGACCGGCGGTCGGAAAGGTTGCCTCGAAGGCGATCTCGTCGGCCTCGTCTCCCTCCTCGGGATGGACGTGGAGGTAGGCGAGGTCGCCCTCCCGCAGCGCCACCAGGTGGCCCTTGGCGCCGAGGTAGGGCTCGAGGTCGCGGACCGCCTGGCCGCCCCTGCCGACGGCGAAGACGAGCGCGGTGGGCTCGCCGGCGATCGGCTCTCCGGCCGCCAGACGCACCTCGTAGCCGTCGGTCGAGTCGAGCGACTGGGCCGGTGGGAACGGCCGCGCCTCGAACTCGCCGCCGGAGACGAAGAGGTCGCTGGAAAGCGTGTGCTGCTCCCCCTCGACCGAGAAGTCGGCGAAGGCGCGGTAGACGCCGGGCTCGGCGAGCTCGATCGGCATCCTCCAGGTCCCGTCCGCGTCCATCTCGGGATGCAGGTGGCGGAACTCGGTGCCGTCGCGGCGGACCACGATCAGGTGCAGGCGGCGCTCGTGCAGCTCGTCGAACTCCCTCACCGGCCTGCCGCCGGCGCCGTCGATCGTGAAGCGCAGCTCGGTCGCCTCGCCCCGTCCGATCTGAGTCGGGCTCAGCCGCAAGGTGTAGCCGCCCGCGGAGATCCCGAGCCCGGCCGGTTCGTGCGGTCGTCTCCTGCCCACCGTGGGCGCTGTCCTCAACGTGAGTGCTCATCGTCTCGCCTCCATGGTTCTGACTGCTCTCGGTCTCGGTCGGCTCGACCACGGATCCGATCGCCGCCGCAGCGCCGAAGACCAGCAGCAGGCCGACGACGAAGAGGCCGATGCGCTTATAGGGGGAGGGGGTATCTATGGAGCGACTGTAGCACATACCTGGAGGGGGTATATACTTCTCCCACAGCCTCCAGCGAAGGGACAGAGATGGCGGAGAACCAGGACCCCGGCTACATCGAGAACAAAGAGAAGGTGAAGAACCGCCTGCGCCGGATCTCCGGCCAGATCGGCGGCATCGAACGGATGGTCGAGGAGGAGCGCTACTGCATCGACATCCTCACCCAGATCTCCGCCGCCCAGGCCGCGATCGACAAGGTCGCCCTCGCCCTGCTCGACGAACACACCCGCCACTGCGTCGTCGGCGCCGACAGCGCCGAGGCCCGCGAGGCGAAGACCGAGGAGATGATGGAGGCGGTCGGGCGGCTGCTGAAGAGCCGATGAGCGGTCGGGACGAGTGGGGCGGCGCGGCCGGGCACTGGGCCCGCGCCGCGGAACAGGAGGAGGTCGGGGCCTCCGCCGACGCCGCGAAGTGGATGCTTGAAGCCGCGGATCTGCAACCGGGCGAGCGGGTCCTCGAGGTGGCCGGCGGCGCCGGCCGGGTGGGCCTGCAGGCTGCCTCCGAGGTCGTGCCGGACGGGTCCGTCCTCTGCTCGGACTTCTCCGAAGAGATGGTGAGAGTCGCCCGGGAGAGGTTCGATCGCCTGCGGGTCTCGAACATCGAGACCCGCGCCCTCGACGCCCAGGACCTCGGCCTCGACGATCGGTCCTTCGACGCCGTCCTCTGTCGCTTCGGCTACATGCTGATGCCGGACCCGCTGCAGGCGCTGCGCGAGAGCGCCCGCGTCCTGCGCCCGGACGGTCGGCTGGTGCTGGCGGTCTGGGGAGTGGCCGAGGCGAACCTCTGGCTCTCGAGCCTCCTGGACGCGGTCATGTCCCACCTCGGGGCGCCGCGGCCAGAGCCGGGGACGCCGGGGCCGTTCGCCCTCGGCGACCCGGCGCACCTTCGGAACCTGCTCGAGCGGGCCGGGTTCGCCGAGGTGGAGGTCGAGGAGATCGAGACCGAGCAGGTCTACGACTCGCTCGATGCCTGGTGGGAGAAGCTGCTCAGCGTCGGCGGCCCGCTGAAGGCGGTGCTCGCTCCCCTGCCCGATGCCGAGGTGAACGCGATCCGCGACGCCACTTTCGCGAGCGCCGAGGAATTCGTCACCGACGACGGCAGCGTCGTCTTCCCGGCCACGGTGATCGGCGCCAGGACGCGAGCCTCCCGCCACTAGGGGAAGATGCACCGATGCCAGCACCACCCCGCCAGGGAAAACGCGGTGAGCGCCCCGACTACGGCTGGGTGATCTCCTTCGGCTGCAAGCCCACCGGCCAGCTGCGACGGCTCAAAGTCGACACCGACCCCGCCTCCGACACCAGGCCGATCGAGGTCCCCTGCGTCTGCGGCGAGACCCATCGCGTCACCGTCTCCCCCTACCGGCGGCGGCGTTCCGCCGACGAAGCGTTCGACCTCGAGGTCGTCTCGCTCGACGAGCTGCGGCCGCAGGCCGACTAAACGCGCAGCCGCTCCACCACTTTGAGCAGCTGCCCATGGCTGCCGAGGACGAACTCCGCCTCCGGGCCCTGGTCGGCGTCCCCCTCGTCGTTCATACCCCGGTAGCGGGCGGTCCGCATCCCGAGCGCGGCCGCGCCGGCGATGTCGGTGCGGCGCAGGTCGCCGACGTGGAGGGCCGTGGCCGGCTCAGCGCCGAGCGCGTCCAACGCGTGTTCGAAGATCTGCGGCGAGGGCTTGTAGTGGCCGACCTCGTCGGAGAAGGCCCAGCCGGAGAAGTGCTCGAGCAGCCCCTCCTCATCGAGCAGCTCGCGCAGCAGCTCGCCGCCGCTGAAGCCGACGTCGCAGACGATCCCGAGTCGGATTCCGCGCTCCTGCAGGCCCCGCAGGCAGGGGTGGATCTCCGGCGCGAATTCCAGCGGGACCTGTCGCCCTGCCCCGAGAAACGCCTCCGCCACCATCTCCCGCGCCGCCCCCTCGACCCCGAGGGCGCGGACCAGCGTCTCGGCCGCCTCGCGCGGGTCCAGGTGGCGACCCTCGGCCCAGGAACGCTCCCAGCTCAACCCCACCTCCTCCAGGCTCGCGATCAGCAGCTCCGCCTCGATCTCAGCGTCGTTGCTCGCGCAGGCCGCCGAGATCGCCCGCTGCCGCGCCTCGTTCATCGACCCCGGCGGGACGGTCGCGATCGTGTTCCAGAAGTCGAAGGTGACGGCCTCGATCACCGGCGAGAGCCTAGTGAGAGGTCACTCCGCGGTCTGCCGGGCCTGCGGAGAGGCCTCCCAGAAGTCATCGACCTTGGTCGAGTCGGAGTCCTCGATCCGGCGCGAGACCGCCCAAATTTCGACTGGCTCGTCGCCGAGGTTGCGGTGGGAGCGGACCGTGCTCGGGGCGACCCGGACGGCGGAGCCGGCCGGCACCTCGCGCACCTCGTCCCCGAAACGCATCGTCAGCGTCCCGCGGGTGACGAGGTAGACCTCCTCCTGCTCCTCATGGCGATGCCCGGTGCCCTGCTCGAAGTCCGAGTGCGGCGGCACCCGGATCAGCGTCACCGCCACCTGCTCCGCCCCCAGCGACTCGGTCAGCGCCCGGAACTCACCTGGGACGTCGCTGTCGGCGTAGGCGTCCTTGGCCTCGTCTGCGTTGACGATCGTGTAGTCGCTCATCGCCCTCTCCCCTACCCCGGCCAACGAGAACGAAGCGGGAACTTTTTTTACGACTTTCTCCGCCGCCCCTCGGCGTAGACCTCCGCAATGGCCAGGATCTTCGAGTGGTCGATCTCGAGCGCCCCGGAAAGGTGCTCCACCGTCTTGAGGGTAGGGTTGACCTTGCCGTTCTCTATGCGAGAGATGTAGCTGGCCCCCATCTCGATTTTGTCCGCTACTTCCCACTGCTTCAAGTTCACGATCTCCCGGCAGAATTTGATCGCCTTCCCGAGATCGGGGGGAGTGAGTTTTAGAGGTGGGCACAAAGCCAAAGCCCCTAGAGCGAACCGCTTTTCAGCCCTGGTGGCGATAGCGGGAACTACAAGTCGATCCGAAAGACCGCTCCATGCGACTTTCCGCAACCCTTGTAAAGGCGCACTTTGGGGAGTTTCCGAGCATCGATGTCTCGGCCTCTGGAGCTGGAAGCCGCTCTATAGAGCCAATCTCCAGCGGTCGCTTGCCATATAGGGACATTACTTTTATACCTATTTAGATATAATTCAAACTCGTGACCGATATCGCCGCCACTCTCCGGAACGCTCGAACTCAGGCTCACCTCTCCCAGGCGGAGTTGGCTGCTCTTGCTGGCACCTCCCAGCCCGCCCTCGCCCGTTATGAGTCCGGGGCCACGATTCCCACCCTGCCGACCCTGGAGCGGCTTCTTGCCGCCGCCGGCCGGCAGCTCCAGATCACGGCGCCCGCGCTCACCGGAAAAGCACGAGCAACCTCAGCTCGCGGGCAGCTCGGTCCCGTCGCGAAGCGGCTTCGACGCCAGCGCCGCCGGGTTCTCGACATCGCTCGCAAGCGGGGCATCGAGAAGGTGAGGGTCTTTGGGTCGGTTGCCCGTGGCGAAGCTGCCACCGGAAGCGACCTGGACCTTCTCGTCGAGCTGAAGCCAGGAAGCACGCTCGTCAACCTCGCCGGCTTTCGTCGCGAAGTGGCCGATCACCTCGACGTCCCCGTCAACGTCGCCACGCCGGACATGCTGAAGGACCGTCTTCGCGACGAGGTCCTCGCGGAGGCCCTGCCGCTGTGAGCCGTGATGAGCGCGAGCGACTGCGCGACATCAAAGATGCGATCAGCGCGATCAAAGCCCACCTCGAGCGCACCAGGGGCCCATCGGAGAACCCGCTCCTCCACGATGCCCTGCTCTTCCAGTTCGTCGTCATCGGTGAGGCGGTGAAGAGCCTCGCCGCCGAGACCCGAGATTCCGCCCCCCAGATCCCCTGGTCCGACATCGCCGGCCTCCGCGACCTGATCGCCCACGAGTACTTCAGGATCGATATCGATCGCATTCTCGAAATCGTCAACCGGGATCTCCCTCAATTCGAGCAGGCCGTCGATCGCCTGCTGAGCGCCTGAGTGCACTCGGCACGTTCGCGGGCCGCTGGTCAGTTGCGCGGGAGACCACCGGGCCTCCCGCGCCCCGGAACTCAGCCCGTGACTCCTTTCACCACCGGGTAGTAACCACTCGCGTGACCGCTGACCTTCGGGTGGTAGCTTTCGCCCGTCGGGTTGGAGAGGCCGTTGATCCACTCGGTCGCCGAGCCCCCGCCCCCGTCGCAGACCGCATGTCCGACGAACGGCGGGATCACGTCGCGGAAGACGAAGTTCGCCCCCGCCCGCGTCGCCGCCGCGCTGACCACGTTCTTCAGCATGTCCGCCGTCTGGTTGAGCCGCGTCTCCTCGCTGGGGCTGAACCAGGTGAACGCGTTGCAGTCGGTGCCGTTGAACAGGCGCGGGTAATCGAGCGCGATCACTTTCGCACTCGGCGCCCGCGACTTGATCGCGTTGTTGACCAGGTCGAGCCGGCCCGGCAGCGTGTTCTGGATGTAGGACTGGGCGGTGTTGATCGCGCCGTCGCAGTTCGACGCCCACGAGGGTTGCGCGCAGGTGGTGATCACGCTCGAGAAGCCGGCGTCGTTGCCGCCGATCGTGTAGGTGACCCAGTTGGTGTCAGAGGTGACGCTGTTGACCTGGGTGTTGAGGACATCCGCCGTCTTCGCTCCCGAGCAGGTCGCGTTGACGAAGATCCAGTCCGGGTGGGCGTTGTGCAGCAGGTACGGGTACGCGGTGACCGACCGCTGGCAATTGGATTCGTAGAACGTGCGGGTGCCCGTACCCGACGAGTACGAGTCCCCGAGGGCGACGTACTTGACCGCCTGCGCGGTACCGGCGAACGCGAGACAGAATGCGAGTACACAGAGAACTGCTGAGATGCGCCTCCGCTTCATCATGCTCCTCCTGGAAATCGACCGGGAGCCCTCGCCGCGGAGGCATTTGCCGTCGCTCACCCGGCATCTGGTTGCCCCGCCTATAGGCAGAACTTTCTGAGCATACTCCGAAAAGAGCGCTTCCATGTACGTTCCGCCGCGTGAGGCAGAGCGACCAAGAGGCGGTGGCGCTCTCCTGGAGCGGCGGCAAGGACTCGGCGCTGGCGCTGCGGGCGCTGCGCGAGGAGCTCGGGACCGAGCCCGTCGCCCTGCTGACCACCCTCACCGAGGACTACGACCGGATCAGCATGCGCGCCGTCCGCGGCGAGCTGTTGCGGGCGCAGGCGCGGGCGACCGGGATCGAGCTGGTGGAGATCGGCATTCCCGCCGCCTGCACCAACGAGACCTACGAAGAACGCATGGAGCAGGCGCTTGCCCGTCCCCCACTCGACCGGGCTGCCACGATCGCCTTCGCCGACCTCTTCCTTGCTGATGTCCGCTCCTACCGCGAGCAGCGGCTGGCCGCCGCCGGCCGGGCGGCGCTCTTCCCCCTCTGGGGTCGCGACACCGCCGCCCTGGCGCGCGAGTTCATCGCTGCGGGCTTCGAGGCGACGCTCGTCTGCGTCGACCCCTCGCAGCTGGACCCGGCGTTCGTCGGCCGCCGCTTCGACGAGACCCTCCTGGCCGATCTCCCGCCGGAGGTCGATCCCTGCGGTGAGAACGGTGAGTTCCACACCTTCGTCCATGCAGGTCCGATCTTCGATCAGCCGCTCGAGGTGAAACGAGGCGAGGTGGTGATGCGCGAGGGCTTCGCCTTCCAGGATCTGCTCAGGGATTGAAAGCCAGGAACAGGAACGCGGCGAGCAGGATCAGGTGGACCCCTCCCTCCTGCAGGGTCGCGCGGCCAGGAAGCAGGGTCAGCGAGCTGACCAGGGCGGTGAGGACCAGGAGCACGATCTGGGTCGAGCCGAGGCCGAGGACCAGCGGCCCCTCGAGCCAGATCGAGGCCAGCGCGAGGACCGGGATCGTCAGGCCAATGCTGGCCATCGCCGAGCCGTAGCCGAGGTTGAAGCTGATCTGGACGCGGCCGCGGCGGGCGTTCCGGGTCGCGGCCAGGGTCTCGGGCATCAGCACCAGCAGGGCGATGACGACGCCGACCGCCGACTGCGGCGCGCCGATCGATTTGACCCCGTCCTCGATCGCCCCGGAGCTGACCTTGGCGAGGCCGACGACGGCGACCAGCGAGACCAGCAGCAGGCCGAAGCTGCGCAGCGCCGCCGCCCGCGTCGGCGGCGGCCCGTGATCCTCCATCACCGCTTCGTCTTCGGGCAGGAAGTGGCTGCGGTGCCGCACCGTCTGGACGACGAGGAAGAGCAGGTAGAGCGCCAGCGAGGCGACCGCGGCGAAGGCCAGCTGCGAGGCGGAGAATTCCGAGCCCGAGGTGCTGGTGGTGAAGGTCGGCAGCACCAGGCTGAGCGTGGCGAGGGTGATGACGGTGGCAAAGGCCGTCGCCGACCCCTCGGAGTTGAAGACGGCCAGCCGTTCCCGCAGCGCCGCGGCCAGGATCGAGATGCCGATGATCCCGTTGCAGGTGATCATCACCGCGGCGAAGACGGTGTCGCGCGCGAGCGTCTCGGTCTCGTCCCCTCCCGCCACCATCAGGGTCACGATCAGCCCCACCTCGATCACCGTCACCGCCACCGCCAGGACCAGCGAGCCGTAGGGCTCCCCCACCCGCTCGGCGATCACCTCGGCATGGAAGACCGCCGCCAGCACCGCGCCGGCGAGGAAGAGGTCGAGGACGACGACCACCGGCGTCGACGGATGCGAGCCCCAGGCGGGAACCAGCACCAGCAGCGCCAGCAGGGGAACGAGGGTCCGCCAGTTGTCAGCCAAGCGCGTGGAGATCATCGCTCGCGCTCCCGAACCCGCTCCGCCGCCCGTTCTTTCCACCGCCGTGGGACGAAGCGGGAGATGCCGATGCGGTGGGTCGCCACCCAGCGGTAGCCGGCGCCGGTCAGGCGGGGAAAGCGCGCGGCAACGGCAGCGGGGATCCGCCCGCCGCGCAGCAGCTTCAGCAACGGTGGAAGCGCGTCGCCGCCCGAGAGGCGCGTTCCGTCGGGAGAGACGAGGTGCATCGAGACCATCCACTCGGCGGGATCGAGATCGGCGAGGAGGGCCTCGGCCTCCGGGAGCTGCAGGGCGATCGGCCGCAGGCATCCCGCGGTGTCCAAGCGCAGCAGCCCGGCGAGCAGCCATTTGCACAGGCCGCAGTCGCCGTCGTAGAGCACGAGCCATTGCCGGCGCTTGGTCGGAGGTTGGACCACCTGCCAAGACTAGGTCTTCCCGAAACCCCGAAGGAGGCGCAGATATCGTCGCCCGATGGCGACCGGCTCCGAATTCGATCTCAGCGCTGACGAGGCCCGGCGCCTTGCTGTAGCCGCCCAGGGCTTCGGGCGACCCCGGCCGACCGGTCGCGTGGACGCCAGGCACCTGCGGCGGGCGATCGACGACGTCGGCCTGCTCCAGCTCGACTCCGTCAACGTCTTCTGCCGCTCCCACTACATGCCGGTCTTCTCGCGGCTCGGCCCGTATCCGGCGCAGGCCTTGGATCGGCTGGCCTGGCACGAGGACGGGAAGGGGAAGACCGCGCGGGCACGACCACGGGACCTGATCGAGTACTGGGGGCACGAAGCCTCGCTGCTGCCGGTCGAGCTGCAGCCGCTGCTGCGCTGGCGGATGGCGCGGGCGGACGCGCTGGCGTGGAAAGGCGTGAGGCGGATCGCGGCGGAGCAGCCGCAGCTGCTCGAGTTCGTGCTCGACGTGATCCGGGAGCGCGGGCCGATCCGGGCCTCGGACCTGGCGGCGAAAGGGCGACAGCGGGAGCCGGGCGAGATGTGGAGCTGGAGCGAAGAGAAGACGGCGCTCGAGTACCTGTTCTTCGCCGGCCGGGTGTGCGCGGCGCGGCGGGTCAACTTCGAGCGGCTCTACGACCTGCCCGAGCGGGTGCTGCCGCGGCAGGTCCTCGAGGCGCCGACGCCCTCACAGGAGGAGGCGCAGCGACAGCTGATCCTGATCGCGGCGAAGCGGCTGGGTGTGGCGACCGAGGCCGACCTCGGCGACTACTTCCGCCTGCCTCGAACCGAGTCGAAGGCCCGGGTCGCCGAGCTGGCCGAGGACGGCGGCCTGGTCCCGGTCAGGGTCGAGGGCTGGCGGCAGCCCGCCTACCTCTCGACCGAGCGGCCGGCGGGCCTGCGCCGGGCAGCGTCGGCGCGGGCGCTGCTGACCCCGTTCGACTCCCTCGTCTGGGCGCGCGAGCGGACCGAGCGGATCTTCGGCTTCCGCTACCGGATCGAGATCTACACGCCGGCACCGAAACGCGTCTACGGCTACTACGTCCTCCCCTTCCTGCTCGGCGACCGCCTGGTCGCGCGGGTCGACCTCAAAAGCGACCGGCAGGCTGGCGTGTTGCGGGTGCGCGGCGCCTTCGCCGAGCCCGGAGTCGACGTCACTCTCGTCGCCGCCGAGCTGGCCGAGGAACTGCGTCCGCTCGCCGGCTGGCTCGAGCTCGACGACGTCTCGGTGGCGCCCAAAGGCGACCTCGCTGCGGCGCTGCGGCGCGCGCTCAGCGCTCGGCTCGCTGCTTGACTGCGGTGAGCAGGCGCATCGTCACGAGGACGTGGGCACGGGTGCCGATCACGGCGGCGCGGTAGAGGCGACCGGCCCTGCCGGGGAACCGTGCCCGCGTCTCGGCGCGCAGCCGGGTCGTCCCGCCGCTGCCGGCGAGACGAAAGACGAGCGCGTAGTCCGAGTACCGATGGCGACCGGCCAGCGCCAGCACCGACCCGGGCTCCGCGCGGGCGACGACGAAGCCGGGGAAGGACGACCCCTCGGCCAGAGGTCGCGGCCCCGCCGCCGTCGACGGCTCACAGCCGACCATGCGGGCGAAACGGGCTGCAGCGGGCGAGGAGAACGAGCTCTCGGCGACGCGGCAGAGGGACTCCCAGACGAGATCGGGCGGTGCGGCGACCTCGACGCCGTGCTCGTCGACGAACGGCAGGGCATCGAGATCCGGGCGCATCGGCCGCGATCCTACTTCGGAATGCGTCGCCGGACGCGGGCTATTTCAGCTTCACGGTCAAGCTCGGCGAGCTGCCGAGCGTCGCGCCGTTCGAACTGCGCAGAACGGCGCGGAAAACCGTCTTCGCCGTCACCTTGGCCCGCTTGCTCGCGGTGCACTTCTTCCCGGGCTTGATCGCTTTGCCGAGGTTGTCCCAGGAGCGGTTGTCTTTGACCTGGAAGAGGACGAGGCGCTGCCGGCAGGTGGCCGGCGGGTTGACGATCGCCGTCAGCGTCGTTTTCTTGCCCTTCGCCACCTTCAGCGGGTTGGCTTTGATGCGGACTTTGTCTTTTTCGGGTTTGGCCGCGGGGGCGGCCGGTCCACCCGGGGCCCCGCCAGGCGACCCTGCCAGGGGGCCGCCGCTGACCCCGAAGACCTGGACCTGCCCGCGCAGGGGCATGTAGGCGTAGAGCTCGCCGTCGGGGCTGAAGTCGAGCCGGCTGAAGTAGGAGCGCGAATCCGACTGGTAGGCGACGCCGGCGCGGCAGGGACCGATTTCGAGCCCGCAGACCTGCATCACGTCGGCTCCGTCGAGGACCCCGTAGCCGAAGGCCGCGATGAACCCGCCGCCGGCGTCGAAGACCGAGATCCGCCGGTTGCCTCCCTCACTGACGAAGAGGTAGCCGGTGCCCGGCTGACGCACCAGCGACTGCGGTTCCTCGAGCTGGCCGGCGCCGCTTCCCGGACCGATGCCGAACCGCAGGTCGAGAGTGGCGCCCGGGTTGGACACGGTGTTGTAGTGGCTGATCCGGTCGCCGTCTTTCTCTGAGATGTAGAAGCCGCCGAGGCCGGCCGCGACGTCATTGGGGTAGCTGATGCCGTTCGGAGCGTCGACACCGGCGCGGCCGTTCTCCGTCCCGCACTCCTCCGGTTCGCCGATCACCGGGCCCGACCTGAGACCAACCACGCAGCTTTCGAGCGCAAACGGTGGGCTCGCAGTGAAGTCTTTGTTGATCCCGGCCCCGTGGAAGCCCTGCGGGTAGTAGGGGCTTCCTTTCGTCAGGTCTTTGCCGTCGAGGACCCCGATTTTGTTTTCCTGCCCCAGCGCCACCGCCATGCCGCCGTCGTCGAACATGCGGAACATCGCCTGGTTGCCGCCGATCCGTTCGTCGGTTTCTTTGTCCGACTCGAGCAGATCGTGCCCGGGATCGCTGGAATTCGCCTGGTAGGAGATCAGGCGGCGACCGAAGGTGACGCTGCCGGTCATGTAGACGCGGTTTCCGTAGTAGCCGATCCCGCGCGGGATGTAGTTGGGGTAGTTGACGCTGAACCCGTCGCCGAGGTTGTTGCCTTCGTCGTCGGTGTGGACGAAGCTCATGCCACCCGAGCCGACCACGTACCAGAGCGTCCCGTCGGGAGCGACGTCGAACAATTCGGCCGTGCCGAAGGTTCGCGTCGGCGCTACCGAAAGCGCGGCCGAGGCAGAGCCGGCGAGCGCAAACAGAGCGACGAAGGCAATCGCGAGGATCGTAGGAAAGCGACTGGTGACTGGTTTCACGAGGGTGAACCCTTCCATATTCGAGATATTTCCGGCGGCCGCGGGTAGGCAGTGCACCGTCTCGGAGGCGCTGATGCGAGAGCACCCGCACCACTTTGCTTAACGAACCCATCTGTTACATCAATTTATGTCATTTAGTTTAGGGTTCCCGCGTGATCTTCTCTATCCGCGCCTACATTGCCGCAGCCACCACTGGCCTCTGCCTACTTGGTCTCCTAGGCTTCTCAGGCATCGCGGTGGCCAAGAGCCCACCTGGGGAGCTGTTGGCCTACGAGATCCTCTCGGCCAAGCACGGAGGAAAGGTGACGGCGCCAGGCGGGGCGGCGATCAAGGTCCCCGGTGGAGTCATGCAACACAACTCCCTGGTGACGATCACTCGCATGCGCAGCGGCAGATACGACATGAACATAGCTGGCCCTTGGAAGGGCCGGGTGGCCGTAACCTTGCCGGCACGAAAGCGCGACCGCGGCATCATCCACCTGATCGGTTCCACCTGGGTCCAAGAGGGAAAACCGGGACAGCGAACCGTTTGGGTCCGGCAGCTTTCCATATTCAGCTGGGCAGGGGACAAGCTGAAGGCCGCAGCCTGCTTCAAGACGATCGACTTTCGGGCGGTGATTATCTGCCTGGCCCAGAAGGGCCTCTCCAAGATCGACTCCGGCTTAGTCAAGTGGCTGGCCGACAAGGCGGGAGTGAACAACGAGTGCGCGCTGCAGTTGATCGCCAGCAAGGGCATCGTCTCCTCCCTTTACAACGCCCTGACGGGCGCCTGCGTCGAGCATGCTGGTCTCGGAGACGCCGAGAAGGGAGCCGGCACCTTCCCTTCCCCCGCACCACCGTCGCAGCCAAGCCCGGGTGCCCCCGCGCCGCCGCCTCCTCCTCCCCCGCCCGGCGGCGTGGCTGAGACGACCGGCGGCCCCACCCATACCTGGACCAACTACACCAACGCCGGTGGCTACGAGGGTCCCACGATCCCTGCTTATACGACGGTCTTAATCTCCTGCAAGCTCACCGGCTTCCGGGTCGCCGACGGCAACACTTGGTGGTACCGGATTGGTTCGGCCCCCTGGAACAACGCCTACTACGCCTCGGCCGACGCCTTTTACAACAATGGTCAGACCTCGGGCAGCCTCAAAGGGACCCCTTTCGTCGATCCCGCGGTCCCGGACTGCTGACACAAGCCACCTCTTAAAGATGCAAGTGGCTTGCGCCCCAGGCCGCGGCAGGCAGTGACCCGGTAAGCCCTGCCCCGCCAGTCCCTATCGTCCCTGGCATGGAACTGAGCAAGCAGCAGGCCGAAGCCGTGGAAGCCAACGCCGGCATGACGCTGGAGCCGCCGGTCGCCCCCGAGCCGCCGTCGGCCGAGGATCTGGACAAGGAGCGCCAGCGGTCGCGGCTGAAGAAGCTCGGGGGGCTCCTGATCCCGCTCGTCTTCCTCGCCAGCAAGGCCAAGTTCCTCTTCCTCGCCCTGATCAAGGTCAAGGCGGTGACGACGCTGGGGACGATGTTCATCTCGATCGCCGCCTACGCCTGGGCTTTCGGCTGGCCCTTCGCCGTCGGCTTCGTCCTCCTGATCTTCATCCACGAGATGGGGCACGTGATCCAGCTGCGCCGCGAGGGAGTCGAGGCCTCGGCCCCGATCTTCATTCCCTTCCTCGGCGCGGTGATCGCGGCCAAGTCCCTGGGCGAGGACGCCGCCGCGGAGGCCCGCGTCGGGCTGGCCGGTCCGATCCTCGGCACGATCGGGACGCTGATCCCGCTGGCGATCTGGCTGGCGACCGGCAGCGACCTCTGGCAGGCCCTGGCCTACGTCGGCTTCTTCCTCAACCTGATCAACCTGATGCCGGTCCTGCCGCTCGACGGGGGACGGGCGATGGCCGTCCTCGGCCCCAAGATCTGGATCCTCGGGATCCTCATCGCCGTCGCCGCCACCGTCATCTTCCTCGGTCCCTTCATGCTCCTCTTCGTTGCGCTGCTCGGCGGCCCCGAGCTCTACTACCGCTTCAGGAACCGGCACTCGGAGGAGAGCCGCACTTTTCACTCGGTGCCGACGCGGACCAAGCTCGCCGTTGGCGCCGTCTACCTGAGCCTCGCCGCCCTGCTCATCGTCGGCGTCGCCGAGACCTACGTTCCTCGCACGTTCTAGTCGGAGATATCCGCTTCGCTTCTCTCTATCTCTCTTTCTCCTGTAGCCAGATAAGAAAGCTTCTACCCAGATCAGGTTCGACCAAGAGGCCCTCCATGGCGGCAGTCAGCCGAGCGAATTCCGAACTCGGGAAGCGCCTTGGGTGGATGATCACGAGACCGTGGTGCTCGCGATTCGTCTGGGCGTATTCGCGGGTGATCGGTTCGAAGTCAACGCGGTTGTAGGTGGCCAGGGCTCGGCCCTGCTGCTGGGCCACCTCGAAGAGGTCGGGGTCGCTCAAGCCCCGGAGACTCGGGTCGTCCGTGGCGGCCGTGACGTCATGGCCGCGGTCCCGGAGTCGTTCCGCGACGTTGCCGCTGATCTGCTCGTCGAGCAGGAGCTTCACGCCAAGGCGGCCTGTTCGCGCTGCCAGGCCGCTTCGGCTTCATCGGCATCTGCGGTGTTGAGGGTGATGCGCCGGTCGATCTCATCGGGGAAGGCGCCGTAGTAGCGGACCGCGGTTCGCACTTGGGAATCGGTGAGATCGAGAAGCTCGGCGGTGGCGGTGATCGCCTCCTCCCCACGCGCCTTGCCGCCCTTGAGCGTGTCCATGAGCTCCCACACGTCCGGGCCGCCGGCCAGGGCGGCGCGCCGTCCCATGGGTCCGTCCCGGAACACGATGCCCGGGTGCTCGTCCATGCGCGTCCCCTCGTCAACGTAGCGCTCGGCGAGGCGGGACTTGTTGGTGCCCGCCATCTCGCTGCGTTGCTTCAAGCGATCGAGCACGTCGGTGCTCCATCGGGCCGAGAAGGTCTGCGTGTCGCGCGCCGCCATTTGTCTTACAGCGTATTACAGCGGCGCCTATGAAAACTCGATCACGCTGCGGATCCCGTCCTGGGCCTCCATCAGCTCGAAGCCACGGTTGACTTCGTCGAGTCCAAGCCGGTGCGAGACGAACGGCGCGAGGTCGATCTCCCCGGCCAGGTAGCGGTCGACGAGGACCGGGACCTGGTCACGGCCCTTGACGCCCCCGAACGAGGAGCCGGCGATGCGGCGACCGGTGATCAGCAGCCGCGGGACGACGTCGAGGGTCTCCCCCCTGCCGGCGACTCCGGCGACGGTGCAAAGCCCCCAGCCCATCCGCGCCGCCTCGACCGCCTGGCGCATCACCGCGACGTTGCCGGTCGCCTCGAAGGTGTAGTCGGCGCCGAAACCGCCGGTCAGCTCGAGGATCCGCTCGACCGACCCCTCCCCGCCCTCGAGCAGGTCGGTCGCGCCCTGGCCGCGTGCCAGCTCCAGCCGCTGCGGCGAGAGATCGACGCAGATGATCCGCTCGGCCCCCTGCAGGCGGCAGCCGGCGACCGCCCCGAGCCCGACCATCCCGGCGCCGAAGACGACGCAGCTGCTGCCGGGCCGCACGGCGGCGGTGTTGATCGCGGCGCCGAGCCCGGTCGAGAGCCCGCAGGCGAAGAGGCAGGCGTGCTCGAACGGGGCCTCCGGGCTCACCTTCGCCAGCGCGATCTCCGGCATCACCGTGTACTCGGCGAAGGTCGAGCAGCCCATGAAGTGGCGGACCCCCTCCCCATCGCGGGTGATCCGCGTGGTGCCGTCGGGAAGGTGACCCTTGTTCTGCTCCTCGCGGATCGCCAAGCAGAGGTTGGTGCGCGGGTCGACACAATGAACGCACTCGCGGCACTGGGGCGAGAAGAGGGTGACGACGTGGTCGCCCGCCGCCAGCCCGGCGACGTCCGGCCCGACCGCCTCGACGACGCCGGCCCCCTCGTGGCCGAGCACGGCCGGCGCGTAGCCGGACGGGTCAGCCCCGGAGGCGGTGTAGAGGTCGGTGTGGCAGACGCCGCAGGCGTGCAGACGGACCAGCACCTCCCCGGCCCGCGGCTCCGCCAGCTCGACCTCCTGCACCGCCAGCGGCTCCCCGAACTCCTCCAGCACGGCGGCCCGCATCTTCATCGGCCCAGGCTCCTACTGCAGTCAACGACTGTCTCCTCAACCGGGCGCACCATCAACAACCACCGTACACCGGGTCAGGATCGCCAATGCCAAGCGGGCCGGAACCGTGCGCAATCAAGCCCGATTGGAGCCTGATGGGGTTAGCCAAGGAAGCCCTGCACGATGTAAGCGGATTTGGCCAGCTAATCCGAATCGGATTGCGCACGGAGATAGGCGGCGATTGCCGGGGATGCAGGCACCAATCGCAAGGCGCCTGACTGAGCCTCTATTCGGCCTGAGATTGCTCCAGTGACGGCGCGTATGCCGCCCGCGAGGCATCCCGCGAGAAGGAGGTAAGCAATTGGGCCGCGTACCCGGCAGCCAGCCTGCCGATCCGATTGACGTCGAAGCGCAGAATTTGAGCGCTTGAGTACCAGCGGAAGGACGGGTCAAGATCACCTTCCATGTTCAGGTGCATCTTCGTTGGTCGGACAGGGTTTGACTTCGACCGCGATGAGGCCGCCACCTTCTTATAAAGCTGGCTATACCGTTTGGTCTGCCCCGGGGTGAGCAGCGGGACCGGCGGCACCGAATTGCGAACGTCCATGCGCGCCCAACCGTCGGCGTTGAAGGTGCAGAGATCGAGGATCTCCAACGAGAGATGCCGCGTCTTCGCAAGGGAGACGAAGTAGCGATCCGTGGGAATAGCCTCCCCCTCTGGTCGTTGATCAGCTGCGCGAATCCCAGCGGCAGTTGTTGCTGGCGCTTGCCAGGTGTCTCCTCGGGGTCCCCGATAGCGGCGAGGGGCAGCAGGCGGGCGTAGTTGGTGTCGGCGCGAATGCCCCTGCCATCGTCTCTAAATGCGATGTCGCAAGATTGGATCGCCAGCACGAAGAACGCGGTGCCGACCTTGAAGACGTCGCCATTTTCAAGCGGGAGACCCGCTTTGTTGATTAGGGCCCCGGAGGCATAATTCTCCGCCGCCATCAGCTCGGTGACGACCTGCTTGGAAGGCTCATGGTCAAGGTGAATGATCGCCGCTGAGCGACGGGCATCGGCAATTGCCTCAAGCAGACGCCTGTCGTGCTGGACAGTGGCAGCTTGGTGCAAGGCCTGGCGCTGGTAGATCTCAAAGATGCGCAGGTAGGTATCAACCTCCCAGATGCCCTCGCGTCGGGAGGCTCGGATGACGATGTCCTCGATGAGACGTGGGTGCAAATTGACTAGTTTTTCGACCGCCTCGGCATGGGCCACTTGCAGAGCCCTCTCGACCTGGTCGCGGATCGTCTGCAGGTTCTCGAGGGTAAGGCTCATGCGCACGAAGTCGACGAACTCCATGCTGCGTTCCTGGGTCAGATGCTCCTTGCTCGCGATCAGGATCTGCGCAGCGGACAGAGAGGCAGCGTTCTCCACGTCACCGGGAATCTCAAGCTCGTTCTCAGCCTCAATCGTGCTGGTGAGAAGAACGGCGCGAGCGTCGTTGTCGGAGCGCAGATAGTTTCCGAGCAGCTCGGCGCCGCCATTGGGACCACCTTCGTTACCGAGGTTGCGATCGAAAAAAACGAGTGACTTTGCCGCGCCAGCTTCGGCAAGGCAAAACGCGGGGTCCTCATCCCAAAGGAGAGGCGAGACCGTGAGCCACTGAACGTCAGCGAAGAGCACCCGCATGACGTCTATTTCCGCCGTCGCGAACTCAGGTGCCTTCTTCAGGGCAGCGTCTTGCGCCATACGACGCTGGGCCGGGGTGCAAGCCTCCCAAGTGGTGGCAAAGAAGTCGTCGTACTTACCTTTGCGGTCCCATTGCGCCTCGCCTAACTTGTGGGGCTTGGAAGCTTTGACAAGAGCCCCGGAGACCTGGTAGGCGCCGTCGTCAACCAAGACAACGCGCTTGACATCCATCTCACCGAGGAGCTTGTTGACTTTGCCCTGAGCATCTCGCGCCCACTTGCGCTCAGCCCCCTCAGTCATTTTGAGTCCTCTTTGCGGGCGGCAGTCAAATCGATGACAAAGATCGAGTTCTTACCTTGCTGCGATTCGCGAACGGTAAGGGTGCCACCGTCGATCTCGAGCAGCTGGCGAGCGATGAAAAGACCAAGGCCGCGACCTTCGGACTTCATCGAGACGTAGGGCCGGAAGATCGAATCGAGCATCTCGGCGGGAACCCCTGGGCCGCTGTCAGCGATCTGTATCTTCCCGGCGCTGACACTGAGGGTGATCTTCCCGGCCCCGCCGTCTTTTTCGATTTCCCGCAAGACCCAGTATTCGCTGTTGAGGACAAGGTTGTCTAGAACCTGGGCCAGTCAACCGGGCGAGACGAAGACAGTCGCCGGAGCCCGCGTCTTCACCTGTACGTCGATATCGGCACTAGCTAACCGCTGGCGGTGGTAATCCCCGAGCTCGGTGACAAACTCGCCGAGGTTGACACGGCGGCGTTTGATTCGTGCTCGCCGTAGCTGGGGATCGAGGTGCCTGAGCTGTCCGGTCAGACCCCTAGCAGCGGCATCGACTTCGTCGATCAATATCGCCAAATTCGGGTTGGCACCATTGGCTTCGATCTCTCGGTGAGCAAGCTGCGCGCGCTCACCGAGTCGCTGGACAACATGGGTGATCTCGTGGGCGATGCCCTCGGCTGCCAACCCAAGGCCAATCGTCTGGTAGAGGTCTTCGAAGTTCTCCTCTAGTTCGGCGAAGTCGCCAGCAACACCTTTGGCCGCCGAGGCGAGGCGCTTGACATCCTCGAGTGAGTCATCGGCGTCGCTTAACGCCTCACGCGCCTGATCAATTGCCTCCTTCTCCCCTTTGCTGAGCTCTGGTGCCTTCGCCATCCAGCTTTCAAGTCCAGCACTCGCCTCCGTTACCTTCGTCTGAGCAGCATCCGCGGCATCCGAAACGGAGGCTGCCTCCTCGGCGAGGCCCTCGGGCCCGGGATTGGTGACCTGCTCTGCCTCTTCGACCAGCGCCTTGGTCAGCTTGGCACCGGTGCGACCCGCCGCGTCCATTGCCCTATTGATCTGGTCGCGGGAGAGGATGAGGAGGTGATCGAAGCGCTTAAAGGCTTCGGTCTCACGGAAGCCCTCGCGGTCGGTCGTCTCCTCAAGGCCGGAATTGTGCTCGGCGGTGATGCCAACGTAACCGAAGACGTTGGCCGGTCGCAGCGAGTAGTAGCTGGCGGCTTTGGTGAAGCCTTGCCCAAGCCGCAGCAGGTCATAGCCGGCGGCGACGACAAAGCCATCGCGATACACCCGGATGCCCCCTTGCTGCTCTAGCCACTGGCGGTACTCGCCGGCGCTGTCGAACACCGAGAGTGAGGCATTTTTGGCGGCGCTGAATTCGCGGGCGACGACGTCAATCTCCATCTCGAAGGGACCGCAGTCAGGCTCGGAGATGGGTACGCCGGCCACGTCAGCAATCTCAATACTGCGGGTCAGCTTGATCAGCCACGGCTTTCCCGCCTTGCTCAAGGTGAAATCCGAGATCGTGCTGGTGCGGTCGCCCAGCATCTCGATCAAGCGCTCGCCACCGTCCTCGCGCAGGGCTGCTTGCAAGAGCTCGTTATGGCTCTTGTCACGCGCCTGAAACCATGCGAGGCGAACGAGACCCTCCAACTTGAGGGCTTCGCCGTCGTAGGCGACCTGCCAGCGCTGCATCGCCGAATCGCGGACATTTTCGCTGAGCCGCTCGACTTCGAGGTCCTCGCCGTTAACCCGGGCGCTTAGGTCAAAGGAGTCGATTCCCGCGAAAGGATTGATCATCGTTCCCAGCTCGCGCTGCAACCTCAAAGGCTGTGCCCAGGCATCGGAGTCAACCAGGCCGGAGATCGTCAGGATCGTTCCGTGCTTGGCCCGAAAGGGCCAACTATTTTTGAAGGGAGCCGATTCGGAAGTCCACTTGACCGGTACTTCGGCAAGGGTCCTGCCAGAGCTGAACTCAGCGAAATCGAAGCCAACGGTGTGCTCGACATCCTCGCCTTGCGGGCGAGTTCTTATTTGCAGCGAGGAGCCAAGGAGTTGAGCCCCGAGGCGCCCAAGCCCCTTGTCACCCAGCGGCGTGCGCCCGCGCTTTGACTTTTCGCTCTTTCGCTTCTGCTCTCGCTTAGGCGAAAAGCTGAGGCGAAGCCAGGAGTCACGGATGACGCGCTCGCTCATGCCATTGCCGTTGTCAGAGAGGGTCAGCTGGCCCCCGGAGGCCGAGCGAGTGATGTCAAGCTCGGCCGTGGTGGCATCGGCGTCATAGCTGTTCTTAACCAACTCCAGGAGCGCTTGGGAGCTGTCAGTGAACAGCTCGGCCCCCAAGCGAGCGACAATGTCGGCGCTGGCGTCGAACTTGGCTTCGAGAACCTGATGGTTGCTCACGATCGCAATCGTCTCATGACCAACACGGTCTCAATGCGAATGGTCGAGGAGTACTGGTTTTTAAGAGCAAGGCGCTTTTGACGAGGCAGCGGACGCTGGATACGGGTCAAGACCTGAGTATCGCGGGAGACGAAGAGGTCCTCGACGATCTGGGTGGTCGGCACCTCGTAACCGCTCACCGTACGGTCGCCAAGCGTCAGGACAACATGGGCGTCGCTCACGCACCGATCAAGGATCGCCGCGACGGCGTTGTTCATATCGGCAAAAAAGCTGCTGATCCGTTTGCGGCCGTCAGGCGTCAGTTTCTTGGCCAATACGCCGGCCAGCGCTGGCGAACGGTTGACGGCCTCGCCAAGCAGGACCGAGTCATAGCGACGTGAACCGCCGAGACTGCGAGTGTCGAGGGTGCCGATTGCATCCAGCAGGCCCGGCTGGATCGACTCACCGATGTCGTCGGTATCGATCCACTTGAGGGGCAGATAGCAGGCCTGTCCGTATGGCATCGTGGTGCGATTATCTCCGTACGGAGGGCTAGCGAGGACGATGTCGGCAAGCCGCTCACCAACCGGGTCGACGAAGCGTGAGTCACCTAGAGAAAGAGTGAGGCCGGGAAGGTACTTGCCCCTTTTCCTCACCCCCGCCTGCGAGAGCTCCTTAGCGAAGGCCTTTGCTTGGTGGGCGGATCCTTCGGCCGAGCGCCTGAAGCGCTCGATCGCATTGATCTCGCGTAGAAGGTCGGGCGCGGGACGGCTTTGCAGCTTAGGGGTGCTGATGCGAAAGTTGCCGCAGAGGCGCACTACTTCAGCCAAGGCAACCCAGAGCAGGCGGCGCGTGACAAGGCGGCTCTCCAAACTGATTGCAGCGCGCAAAGCGGCGAGGTCGAGGGCGACATCTTCACGAAACCAGCGCTGGCACCACTGCTCATCGGGTGGCCTCACCTCTCTGCGTAGCGCCAGCGCCGCGGCGCAAACCCGGTCGATCGCTTCAAAGAGTCTGGGAGAGGCAGCCTCTGCAGAACGGACCTTGGCGATGAGGATGGCAAGCGGGTTGATGTCACTCCCTGCGTAGGGTAATCCGAGTCTCATTGCCTCGACCATCGTTGCCCCCGAACCGACGAACGGGTCGTAGGTCAGGGGCGTTCCCGAGCGAGTCTGCCGAACCGCCTCGAGCAGGGTGCCCTGCATCTCGGACACCATCATCGCCGGATACTGGAAGGGCGTCGTCCGAGCTCCAGCGCTTTTGGTAGTCCCAGGCCGCGCCCAAAACTCCTCGCGGGCGCTTGCCGTGAGGGCGGCGCTGAGGCGTAGATCGGCGACACGGGGGGCAAGCGTCCTCGTCACGCGTGACGGCTTCAAGGCAACCGCGCCCTGACCTGCCCCTGCATGTTGAATTGAATTCATCTTTGTGCATAATAAGGATCGCGATGGACGCTACGCCCGAGGCAGTCAGGCTGATCGAGGTTCTCTCCAACTGGCGCAACCGGGAGGCACTCAAGGCTCTCGGGAAGTGGTCAACGAGCCAGGAGCTGGCAGCAAAGCTAGATGTCTCGCAGCCGACTGTAAGCCGGCTATTGAATCGCCTCCGCGACGCTGGCCTCGTCAACACTAAGGGCAGCGAGGAACCGCGACCCCGCGGACGTCCGAGAGAGGAATGGATACTGCTCGAACCACAGGCTGGAGAGGCGATCAAAGCGATTGAGGAGCTCGCCCGAACGCTCATCAAGCACAGGCAGGCGAAGTAGCCTAGTCGCCCGCTCGCCGCTCGCCGAGAACCTGCTTCTCGACCTCATCTAGGTGCGAAATCATTCCCCGAACCGCTTCGAGGCTTGCCTCTGCGTTGTCGTACCTGGACCACTGTTCCCCACCGTGGACAAGGCGGTTGCGACGTTCCACGTGCCGGTGGTACTCCTTCCAGGCCTGAGCGTCCTTGATCGAGTCCCCCGTCAGCGCTTTCCATAACTCCCTCATAGAGCCGCTGCATCATGGTCCGGTCGGGGAGCACGTTCATGAGTGCTTCCGTCGGTAGCTCCGGATAGGTACCGAGCAGCTTTCGCAGCGCCTCGTCGATCCGCACCTCCACTGCCATCTGAGCGGTAACGATCGCTATCGGATGCTGGTGCTCATCCAGTTGCGCTTCCGCCGTCCTGAGCAGCACACGGTGGTAGGTGAAATCAATCTTGATCGTGGTCATCTAGGTCCCGGTCTTAAACGAGGTCTGCTAGGTGACCGCGTCCAACACGCCCATTTCCAGCAACTTCAAGAGGGGTGGCAGACGGGATTCGAACCCGCGACCGCCGGCACCACAATTCGGCCGCCCTCCGGCGCTGCCGATAGCGAATCCCGCATGGCAAGCGGTTTTGCGCCCGCCTCCGTTCGTCGCCGCCGAACCCCGATATGCGGCGATATTCGGCGATTGTCGGGGTGTACTGGCAGAAATGCGAATTTCTGCCTGATCGGGCAGACCCCCGGTTTAAAGGGGTGGCAGACGGGGCTCGAACCCGCGACCACTGGCACCACAAGCCAGAGCTCTACCAACTGAGCTACTGCCACCGCGCTAGACCCCAATTTAGCTTGCGGGGCCGGTGGCCGGCACCCAGCGGGGCCAAGGAATGCTCCCGCCCCCACAGAGAGGCCGACGGGCCGATAGCTAAGAGGGTGGGGCGTGACTCGTTTCCCTGGGCGCTGTCGCCCCGATAGCGGCCCGCCCCCCGAGGTCGCTGGATGGAGCAGGCCGGGGGACGCGAAGAACCTCCTCCTCCCGCCCGGTCGCCACATTCTGAGCCGACCTGCCGAACGGCCACGGGCCGCCCGGCAGGTCCCTGCGCATGTTTGAGACCCGAGGAATCGCGCCGGGGCTCCTCGTCGGCGTCAGCGCTAGGCGAGACGGGACATTGCCTTGTTCACGCTGCCGCCTGGGCCGCACTATCGACGCGATCCTTCAGGCTTCCCAGCTTCGTCCCCAATACCCGCGAGACCTGCTGGTACAAGTTGTACCGCGGCATAACCACAGCGGTCAGCGCGTCCTCGGAGAGCGCCTGATCGACTTGGCTTGGCGTCCACTTGGCGCTTCCCTTGATGTTCAAGACGCCGACCACGGCCTCTACGAGTTGCTGCGCATACCACTCTTTGACTACCTCTGGAACGGTTTGCTCGACGCCGGGGTAGCCCTCGTAAAGGCGCGCGAAGTGCTTGACGAGGTCGGTGAAGACCCTGAAATCTTCATTGACCAGCAGCACGTTCTGAGAGCTGTTCGCATATGAAGCCGCTCGATCCTCCAGCAGATCATCAGCCGTTCGAGTTCCTTTTGCGATCGAGACCCACTCGATCTGCGGAAAACTTGCTTTCGGCTTCAGGGGCTCTGCTGGATCGCCATCCTCGTCATCGACAAAGCCGCCGTACAGATCGGAGGCACTGCCGCCCCGCGACCCCGACCTGCTCTTGCGGGTCGCTTCTTCCGCTTCACCATCTCCGCCTGCCCCTCCTCCGGTGGCGCTCCCCGAGGCATTGACAGATCCGTCAGGCGACCGTCGATACCTCGTGGTCCTCATCAACTGTTCGATGCGCTTAAGACGCTGTCGGATGTTCTCGGCGTGATTGCCGTTGCCATCGCGGCTGAGGAGATCGTCCATCATCTGCTTGATGGCCTCGGGAAGCTTCTCCCGAAACTCCGCTGCCCACTCCTCCCATGGAAGAGGCTCTCCGCTGGCCAATAGCTGGCTTCGCGCCGTGTTCGGAGTTATTTCCTGTCCAGCATCTGGCTCAACGTAGATCACGACCCGCCGCGAGCCGAAGAGGACGCCGAAGTGCATGAGCTGGCGGATTCCAGCATTCCCATCTCGCAACTCGTACAGCTCGTCCTGGAAAAGAGCGGCAACGTGCCCGCTGCTTAGCCAATAGGAGGCGTCACCGACCTTCTTCTCCTTCAGCAGCCACCAATACGCCGTTGCGTTGCCGGTCTTCAAGCGCACTTTTCCCTTCGCCTCAGCGTTGCGGCTGAGGTAGTGCTCTTGGCCAACCGCCGGGCGCATCATCGCGCCATCGCTCGCGTGGATCGTTGGCACCACGGGCCAGTCCTCGGGCTCCGCTTTCGAGAACTCTCGAACGCGAACCTTTACGCCGTCGGGGAAACGATAGAAGCGCCGATTCAAGTACCTGATGAGCCACCTAACGGCTCCTACCGCTCCCTCGGGAGGAACCATCGTGTTCGCATCTGCACTCTCGCCGAGGAGCGTGACCATGGTCCCATGCCCGGCCTCGATGATCTCCTCTGGAAGAACGGATTTCTTCAGTTTCCGCCAGTGCTGAAAGGTCTCGTCTCGCTCGCGGAAAAACGGCTTGATCCCGTACTCGTCCGTCTCAGGATCGCGCCAGAAGTGGATCTGATGGACCTCGCCGTTCTTATAGGAGGTGTAGATCAGCCCTACCGGATTGGAAACGCCGGCGGTGATCTTCGCCCCGACTCCGAAGTTTCGGTCAAGAGCCTGCTCTCCGACGGAGCTGGCAAGGTGATTGATGTACTCCATCATCTCCTCGCCGGTCATGCCATCCCCGGTGTCCCAAATGCTGAGCTTGTATACGGGCGTTTGACCAGCCTCGACCTGGGCATTGAACGCTCGCCACTCAACATCCCAAACGATCTGATGCCCGCCCTTTGGCAGAGCGCCGCCCGCTTTCAAAGCCCGCGCAACCGCCTCGAGCGAGTTCTTCGTCAGCTCTCGGTACTCCTGAAGCGGAGCACAATCGGCGGCAAGTCGCTCCAGCAGGAAGGCAGCCTGCCTAAGTTCAATGGCCATCGTGCGGCCATGAGACGTATCCGTATCCACGGATGTTCCTCCTCATCATTTCGTGAGCGGCACGATCTCTTGAAGGGACCACTCGACTTATGTGGTGTCGACACAAGCCGAGGAGATCTGCGAGGCGGAAGGCCCGGGAGACTTCCAAGGCAGCGTGACGGCGGCAACCTAGCAGCGAGGTCCGTCGGAAAGGCGCCGTGCAGAACGGCTACTCCGCTAATTCCAGGCTCTTTGGCACCTTAAGGGCAGCAAGAGAACCGGGTTCCAGCTTGAAGCTCCCGCCGTGGTAGCGACGGCTAATGCGCTGCAATGCCGCCTGACCCTCTGCGGACCTAAGCCAAGCGGCGAGCCGATTCGGCTCTCCTTCGCTGACCAGGCTGATCCCGAAGAGGTTGTTAGAGGGGACAGCGTTCATCTCGTTTAGGACAACCCGAAAGCCCGACTTTGACAAGGGAGAAATCAGTATCTGTGGTCGAAAAAGATTCGTAATTGAGTACCAGGGGTGGCGTCGAGACGGCAGATGTCGATCTTTCACCTCATCCTCATATCGGCGGACCCGCTCTCCCAAAGCCCCCGTTAGAGGCTGGTCGGCCGGGATCGACAGCAGCCAACGGCGGGCATCCTTGCCTCCCATCTCCTGATGGGAGGCCACATCAAGGCTTTCTCCTACAAAGCCGCGGAGGCTCGGAATCGCAGGAACGACGACCTCTTCCGGCATCTCTTCAGCCTCGGCGTCGGTAAGGAAGAACATCTCGTTGGCCCCGGTCGCGACGCCTCGTCGAACAGTGGCAAAATCAGAAAGTGCTACGTGCTCACGTCCGTCTGATCGCTGCTCGCTGTCCGCCGCGGTCCAGAACCAGTTATCCGGCTCAACTCCGGTTCGCGATTGCTTCCAATCATCGACAACCGCCACTGATCCTTCCTTGATTTCGACGCGAGCCAATTTCATAGGTTCGCGCTTCTTTCGCTCCGCTCCGATTAGCAACACGGCAGCTTGCACGGATCGGCCGGCAAAGGCCCGCGTGGTCGCCCTCGTGCGCGAAACAGAAATCGCTCGACGGGATCGCCATAGGGTCTTTCTAAGACCCCGGCTCGAGTGGGTGTAGCTCAGCGAACCGGGCAGCACCATGCACGACACGTCTTCAGGACGCATTTTTGCCAAGGTCGCTGCCTGAAAGAGAACCGCAAGGTTGGCGTGGCCGTTTTCGACAATCCCGCTGGACATCTCTGCCGCCTTCCGACGGATTCGAGTAGGTAGCTCTTGGACCCTCGTGTATGGCGGGTTGCCCAGCACTAGGGTTGGAGCAGCGGCATCGTCAAAAAAGTTCCGAACCGCATCGAGATAGTCATCGAGGACTAGCTCAATGCGAGAGAGGCCAGGATGGCACTCTGGGTCATCCATCTCGAAGGAGATTCGAGCCGCGAGGAGGCCTAGCGTTACGACGTTGACGTCGATCGCGACGATGCGAGCATCTGGCCATCGTTTAGCGGCGGCAACAGTAAACGCCCCCACTCCCGCCCCTGGGTCAAGTACGCACGCCGGAGGCTCCTTCAACTCGGCGGCAGCAAGATCAAGCATGTAGTCGACCAGGAGCTGCGGCGTAAAAACGGTTCCTAGTCGCCTTCGATTGGCGGGCGAGATACCTGCCTCGTAGAGCAGCGAGAGCGGATCCTCTTGACAGCCCATGGATTGGCGCACGGCTTCCACCAGGTCCGCAGGAGGGACGGGAGCTTTCTCCGCCCACTCACGCACCTTCAACGGCCAATGCGCCACATGCTCCCCTCCGATCTCCCTGGCAACCCCACCCAAAGCAGCAAGAACCTGAGCCTCCAAAGCGCTGGCCCCAGCCACGTCGGCGGGCTGCAAGATGCTGGCACTACGTGCCCACCGTCTGAAGGTCACTGCTAGGCCGGATACACCCTGTGCAGCAGGTCGGCTTGCTCCGCCGGGACGACGATCCGATTGAGCAGCCGCGGGCATTGGCTGAAGCAAGCTACCGGCGGCCGATTCGAGTTGTCGCGGCCTGTCCGTCGGTTGCTCCCCAATCCCGCCTGAGACCACGCTCATGCTGCCACCTCCAAGCTCGGCCTCGACCGCCCGGCGGGCCAACCCCGTCTGGTCGCTCTCTGCGGCCTTGTCAGCGTCGTTCCGGCCAACGATCTTCTCCGTCGGTCCGTGCGATTCGTTCAAGAGCCCAAATCAGGGCGTCACCGATCACGGCCGTTCGGCGTCCATCCCGGTCGCGCCATCCTTCCCCATCCGCCTCGACGCCACCGCGCCGTAGCAGCGCGTGAAGAATCGCCGGGTCGAGCTGCGCGCCAAGAGGCGACAGTGCCCGTTTGTCAAAGGTAGCGCCCGATTCCTGCAGCTCGTCCGGATCGAGCCGGGACGTGCCGAGCCAATCAGCGACCACCCGCGTTGAATGGGGGCCGATCAGCGAGATCGTGCCGGTTGGGAAGTTGACGCTGCCGACCGCCGTTAGCGCTGCTGGAGGCACGAGGAGGCAGCCGCCAAAAACAGCCCGCTCGAGCAACCGCCCGCTCGCCGATAACGCTCGATCGGCAAGCGTCCGCATACCCCGCCGCCTGGGTGCCACCCCCTCGAAGTAGACCTCAATCTCGTGCGCGCCGCAGCGCGGCTGAGCGACGACCGCCGACCCGCGGGGAATCCGCGCCGTTCAACCGACTGCCTGCCGGCACGTACAAAACGATTGGGCGTAGGGCGCTCGCCGCCAATTCACCGGCCCTCGTTGAGTAGATCGTGGCCCTCGGCAATCAGGTCGTCCGCGACCGCCTGCCAGTCGGCCGCGGTGGCGGTCTCAAGGATCTCGTTGATGTAGCCCGGCAACGTGGCGGCTACGACCGTGCGGTGACACATGCCCCCGGCAACGTGGTCGAAGATCAGGCTGTTCACTTTGTCAACGACCGCGTCGTCGCCGAGCGCCGAGCGCAGAAACGCCCGAATCAAAATGACGTCGATCTTGCTGCCGTACTCGGATTCCCTGACCTCGGGCCGCGGCTCCGCCGGGCTCGGCTGCGCTTGCGCCGGATCGCTTTCCGGTTCGCGGACCAGCCGCAGCGCGACCCCGCACGGATCGCAGACCTCGTAAGCGATCCCCATCAGGGCATCGAGGCGCTCAGCATCCTCAGCGCTGAATAGCGGGCGCCTGGTCTCGTCGTTGACCAGCTCGGCGAAGCTCTCCTCCGGGTGGAAGTTGATCCCCCGCGCCAGCAGCGCGCGGAACCATTCCGCGACGGCGGTCTCGGTCGAGAGATCAATGGGCGCGATCTTCTCGTCCAGTTTCATCGTGTCGGTCTCGGCTACTGCGAGCATGGCCTGCTCCTTCGGGTTGCCTGACTGAAAACGATGGGGCGAGTCGGAGCACGTCACCGCGACCACCTCCCGCCGCCGCGATCAGCTGGCACCGACCAATCTCGGGTCGGGTCGAGCCACGACAGCGGCCACCGGGAAAACAGGTGACGGGCAAGCGGGCTCTTGTATTCCTGATGCCGGAGGGCGTAGTGCCAATGACCTGCCAGCCATCCGAGGGCTCCGAGGGTGACGACGAGGATGCCGGCCGCGTTGCCGCTCGCGACGCCCGCAGCCCCCGCGACGAAGATCAACAACCCGACGAGCCGGAGCACGAACCCGCCGAGGAACCAAAGCGCGAGCGCGCCCAGGATCAGGATGCCGAGCGTTGCCGTGCTCATCATTCGGCCCCCCGCTCAGCAGTAGCCGCCTCAGATTTCAGACGACGATCTAGGTCTTCGGCGCCCGCCAAGGTCAGCTTCCAAACCCCCCGGTAGGGCGATCTGAGAAGGCCGGCTTTAACCAGTCTGTTGCGGGCCTGATCGACCCGCGTCTCCCAGCGCACCTTGCCGCTAATCAGCGGTTCACGGTCGAGGTCCGTCAGGCGATCGTCAAGCGCCCGCCCAAGAACCTCCATCAGCTTCGGCCGCGTTGCCTCGCCACCGGCATCAGCAACGGCGCGCAGGATCGCCAACTCGAAATCGGCTAGCGGCAAGAGTGACGATCTCGGCGCTCGCGCGATCATCGCCGGGAACGCCGCAGTCCCATCCTTCTCGACCGCGGGCAACTCGAACAGCCGGCGAAGAACGCGGTTCGGGTTGTCCACGAAGGGCTCGGCCGCGTCTTTGATGGCGGCGAGCACTTCGCCGTCTACCTCGATCCATTGGGATGCCGCCGTCATGCCGCCACCGCCAGCTCCGGCTCGGCGGTTGCCCCGGCGGGCACGGTTCGAAGCTGCCGCCCTCGGTTCGCCTTTTGATCGTCCCGCCGCAGCTTCGCGCGGCCGATCTTCGTTATCTCCCATTGCCCGCGGGCGGATTTCGACTCGACCCAACCCCGCTCTACGAGACGGGATCGAGCCTTTCGGGCGCGGGCTTCCCAGCGTGGCGCTCCGCTGGGGAGCGCCTCGGTGTCGAGGGGGCCGTGCCGATCGGCCATCCCCTCCCCCACCACGGCGATGATCTCGCGAGCGGGCGCGGCGCCGCCCCGGTCAACGATCGCCCGCAGGATCGGCAGCTCGTAGTCGGTCGACTCGAGCTTGGCCGGCAAGGGTGCAAGCTGGGCGGCCACCCGTTCGCCTCGGACCAAAGCCTTCAGGCGGCTTCGCTCCTCGGGCTCGCGGCTCATCATGTGGGTGTAGACCTCCAGGGTGAAGGCGGCGTCCTTGTGGCCGAGCTGCCGCATCACCGACGCCGGGTCCTCGCCTATCGCGACCAGCACCGAGGCGAAGGTGTGCCGGAGCTTGTGGGCGGTCAGGCCCACCGGGAGCGGCATCTGCCCCCGCGACCTGAGCAGTTCGTCGGCACGCTCGAACGCCTTGACGAGAACCCCCTTGCGGAGGGTGTCCTTGTTGAAAGGCCCGCCCTTGACGTTCAGGAAGACGTGGTCGTCGGGGTCGCCGCGATAGGTGGCGGCTTTGTGCGCGGCCAGCACATCGCGCAGGACCGGAATCGGTTGCATCCGAATCTCCCGCAGGCCCGCCTGGGTCTTCGACCGGCCGACGAAAATCCGGCCGTTGGCGAGGTCGATGTCGCGCCACAGCAGATTGCAAAGCTCGTTGGCGCGAGGCCCGGCGAAGATCAGCGTCGCGAGGATCGCCTGCCGCTGAGCGCCCCGCATCAGAGGATCGCGGTCCATCGACGCCCCCACCTCCAACAGCGCCTCGATCTGCCCGGCGGTATCGAGGTGGACGGGCCGCCTGGGCGGCAGCTTCATCCGGCGTTTCCTGCCGACCGCGGCGTTTTCGGTCACCCCGGTCTTCCGTTTCCGCTCAAGCGCCACCCCGAGCACGAGGCTGAGGAAGTTGATCGTTTTGTTAATCGTCACCGGCGACAGCGGTTTCAGGATCTGATTGCGGCTGTTCCGCTGGGGCCTGCGGCGTTCGATCGCCCGCGCCCGCGCTTCGGACTCCCGAACCTTGTACGCGCGGTAATCGTCAACGACTTCGGTGTCGATCTCGGGCAGCGGGCGATCTCCGAAAAACGGCAGCAGGTGACCGAGCGCCCATTCTTCGTCGCTGGTGGTCCTCTCGCTGACCTGCCCTTTGCGGGCATTGACGAGGTCGATGGCGAAGGGGCCGAAGTAGACGATCTCCGCGCCGGCCTCGTCGGTCGCCGGGATGGGCTCCGAATCGGATTGACGACGCCGCTTCTTCTTCGGGGCTACCCAAATCCCAAGCCGAGCTTCGGCGAGGATGTCGTCCAGCTTGTCTCGCGCCGCCTGCGGCGTCCACCCCTCGTGATCGAAACCGAGGGTCACATACTGCCGCTCCCCGTAAGCGGGGAATCGAAGCGCGAAACTCATCCCGCTCTTCAGGGGGGTTTCGATCACTTCGCCTTTCGCCTTAACCGCCATACCGGCCTCCTCCGTTCCGGTGCCGGACGGGGGGTGGCAACAAATAGGCAGAGAGGGTTCTAGCCTTGCTGTTGCGCCGCCAATACCGGCGCCTGGTCGGGGGGGTGTTCATAGCGCCCGCCCCGGCCTTCGTTTATGTCGCCGAACGACAGTAGCTCTGCTTGGTGAGGAAAGCGAGCCGGATCTGCCATCCCCGGCAATCGCCCCCGATCCCCGCATATATGGGCCGCCGCCACCGCAATCGTCGGGCGGTCCGAGACGTTCCGCCACCTCGTCGGGATCGAATCGGAGACGGGGGCGGCGCCCGGAACCCATCCGGCGTGCGCCCAGCTCGTCGGCGTGGTCGTAGACCCAGCGGCGGCTGACCCCCCACCACCGCGAGACCTCCTCGGCGGTGATCCGCTCGGGCCACGAGTTCGGCTCGGCGGTGGCAAAGCCGACCAGCTCAGCAACCCGCTGGGCCACCGCCTCGATCGACTCGGGGGCGATCCGCAGCTCCCCGGTGGTGACGAATTCGCCACCCGTCACCGTCGCCTCCTTTTGCCTAAAGGGCTGCGCCGCACCCCCGGCCGCGGCGTGCCCTCCGGCGCCCAATGGGCGATCCGTGCTGCCGCGATCTCCATGTAGGAGGGGTCGAGCTCGATGCCGACGAAGCGCCGCTCCTCCAGCAAGGCCGCCGCCCCGGTGCTGCCCGAGCCGCAGGTCGGGTCGAGGACGACGCCGCCGGGCGGGCAGCCGAGCCGCACCAGCCAGCGCATCAGATCGAGGGGCTTAACGGTCGGGTGGAAGTTGCGGGTCGGCTCGGGTGTCTTGCATTTGTTTCTGGCCCTCGGAAAGTGATCGAGGCCTCGCCGCGGCAGACGCTCGCAGCCGGCCTCACGCTCGGCTCGGCTGACCTTCGGGCAGTAGAAGATGCGGCTCGGCGCGACCTGGGGACCGGAGCCCCGGCGGTGCCGAAAGGCATCGGTGTCGACCAGCGCAGCGGCGCAACCCGGAGCGCACCTCCCACCCTGGCAACTCGCCTCGTGACTGAGAAGGACGTTGGCGGGGTGTCGTTCGTTGACCTTGCAGGCGTCGGTGTTGAGCGCCCCGGTGCCGAAGCTGGCAAGCGTTTCCTTCGTCGTGCCCTCGAGCGGGCGGCGGGCGAGGACGATCGGCTCATAGGCCGGCTTCAAGGTCGTGCTCCGCCCGCCGGGGAGACGGTGCGACTTCGGCATTCCCGTCCCGTAGAGCCACATCAGCTCGTCGCGGATTTCAAAGCCTGCATCCTCGACCCCGCAGGCGAGGCGGTGCAAGGTTCGCGGCGAGCTGAAGGCCAGCAAGTGACCGCCGGGTTTCAGGACACGGAGGCACCCTTTCCCCAGCTCGCGGCACCACGCCTCGAACGCCTCGCCGGCGCTCAGCCGATCGCCGCCGGCCCGAGCGACCCGGACCATCCCGGCGTCGTCCCAGCGCTCGCCGACGAGCTGCCCGATCGCATAGGGCGGATCGGTGACGACCGCGTCGATGCTTTCGGGATCGAGGGTCGCCAGCACCTCCAGGCAGTCGCCCCCGAGCAGGGTGGCGCCCGCAATCTTTCGGTTCGGCCCCGTCATGCCTCGACCAGCCAGTCGGTCGGCCGCTCGGGATCGCGGTAGTCGGTGAAGATCGGCTCGAACGGTCCCGCCTCGGCGAGGTCAGCGGCAAGGCAGAGCCGGATGGAGATCTCCGGCGTGCGCTGGAGGTCCCGGTCGCGGCTCAGCATCGCCACCGCCGTTTCCCGGCGGCGTTCGAGCGCGGGCCGCTCCTTACCCGCCAGCACACAGAGGATCGGCGGGAACCAGGGATAGCGGCCGCTCCAAATCGGCTCGCCGTCAGCGCCGGTCCCCTTATATAGACGGGCGTAGCGGCTCAGCTCGGCGGCAAGCCGGTCGATCGAGAGCGTCGCGCGGTCCAGCTCGAGGAACCGCTGCTCGACCACCACCTCCTCGGGGGTGAGACGAACGTAGGTGAGGACGGCGTCGGAGATAACCGATCGCCGCGCCCGGCCGCGGCCCGCGTTTAGCGGATGGCCGACCTCGTGCCGCCAGGAGGTCGGGGTGAATTCGTCGCCACGCTGCCGGGCCGCGCTGAGGAAGGCGATCCCGGCGTCGTTGACGGCGCGGGTATGCGCCTGCAGCGGGCCGGTGACCTGCTCGGCGCTCAGCAGCAGCGGCGGGCGGTCGATCATGCCCGCCTCGCGTGCGGCGAGGGCGCCGGCCTCGGTCAGATACCAAAGCCGCCGCGGCGCCCCCGGCACCCCAGGCACGGTGGCGAAGGTGGCGAGGCCGCGCTGCGCGAGGCGGGCCATCATCCGCTGAGCCGTGCGGGGGCTGTAGTTGGGCAGGTGGATCGCCCGGACCTGCGGCGTCGAGAGGACGCGGTGCTGAGCCAGCGAGCCGAGGATTTCGGCCTCGGTAAGACCGCCTCGCGCACTCATGCCGGCGCCCCCCGCCGATGGCTGACCGGCCCCGAACCCGCGGAGCCGGGACCGTGACCCTCGCGCCGCCGCCCTCTGACCTCGCGCAGCTTGGCCCGGATTCGCTCGTCGTGGCGCTCCAGCCGGTCGAAGGTCTCAGCCGCGCTGCATCCGCTCGGGCGCCGCCGGTCGGCGGGCTGCCGGCGTCGATCGGCGGCGGGCTCGAAGACGTCCTCGAGCCTGATTCCCCGCAGGGCGAAGGGCTTGCTCGCGCGACCCCGATTCGTGACCTGGGCGACGAAGCGGAAGCGGTCGAGTTTGGTCAGCGCCGCCGGGCTCGGCTGCCCGGCCCACTCCTTCGTCAGCAGCCCCGCGGCGTGCGAGTTGAGGGCGCTGGCGAGCAGATGCGAGCGGTTCGTCAGCAGCGCGTTCAACGTCGCCGGGCTGAGGCGCTCGGGGTTCTGGTTGAGGAACGACGCCCGCAGCGCGAACTTCGCGCTCTGCTCCAGCAGCGCCGCGAGGTTGCCCGACGCCGCGCCGTCATAGCTCTGCACCTCGTCAAAGAAGGGCCAGAACAGCTTGCGATCTCCGGGCGCCAACTCGGCCCGGCCGCGGGCGGCATGGAAGAGGTCGAAGACGAGGAGGTTCGCGAGAAGCCGGTCGCGGGTGCCCCCGGCGCCAGGGCAGGCGAGCACGATCAGCCCCTTGTCCATCGCCTCCCGAACGCGGTAGGTGGAGCGCGCCTGTCCGAGCAAGGCGGTGATCGCGCCGGAGGCCCGCAGCCGGTCGATCATGTTGGTGACGGGGGTGATCGCGTCCGTCGCCAGCAGCGGGAAGCGGTCCCGCCAGAAGCTCTGCTGGGCCTGCGGCAGGAAGGGAAGAACCTCCTCCCGCCACTCAGGGTCGCTCAGCAGCGTCGGAATCTGGAAGATCGTCGGCGCCAGGTCGGCCTCGGCGAGAACCGGCGCGATCCTCGCCAGCGCGGAGGCGGCCTGGGTCGTGAGGTTGATCGCGCGGGTCGATCGCTCGCCCCATTCGAGCGCGGAGGCGAAGGCGTCGACCACCGCCTCCACCCGCCCCTCGGCTTCCGCCCGGTTGGCCCCGCCGACCTCAAACAGGTTCCAGCCCGGCAGCTCGTCTAGGGAGCTGCCGGGTCGCAGGTCGATGCGGACAACCCGCTCGGCAACCCCCGGCTCGGCGAGGTAGGGCTCGATCCGATCGAGCGCGTCGCCGTGCGGGTCGAGGAAGAACCCGCCATGGCCGGAGCGGGCGAGGTGGACGAACTGCACGATCGCCAACTCGGTCTTGCCGTAGCGCGAGCGGCCGGCGATGTAGCTGAAGAAGGTGTCGGCGATGCGGACGCCGACGAGGCGCTCTCCGTTGTCGCCGCTGACGAATCCGAGCGGGATCAGATCCTCTTGGTCGGGATCGAAGTTCGGCAGCGGCGGCGGCGGCGCTAGCAGGGCGCCGGAGCGCAGCACGTTCTCGGCGCGGCAGTTGACGGTCGGCGGCTTCAGGAAGCCGGCAAGCTCGCGCGCCGTCAGGATCATCTTCTTCGCCGGTTGGAAATAGCCGGTAGCAAGACGGCGATCGAACCCGCGTCGCCGGAGCGGCAGGTCGGAGCCGAGGAAGGCCAAGCCGAACAGCGGCAAGCCGGAGGCCCGGAGCCAGTTGCGGTCAGTCAGCGGCTCGAAGGCCGCAAGCATCTGCTTCGTCATTGCCTTCGCCCGCGGGCGATCCGGGGCCTTACACCGGAGGAGAATCTGGGCCTCGAACAGCGGCCCCGAATCTCGGAGCTTGGCATCGAGGGCTTGGCCGACGAGGCGGCGCTCGACCAGGTCGTCGGGCTGGGTGCGCTCCCGGCGGCCGGGTTCACCGCCGAGCAGCTCCCCCCACCTCGGCCGCTCCCGATAGCGCCGCCGAGCTTGGCGCCGAAGGCGGCGACGAAGCCGAGTCCCGCGCCGCCCGGTCGCCGGCAGCAGGTCGAGGCACACGGTCGCCTCCTCGCCACGATCGGGACGGAGGGTTGCCACCGCAGAGGCGAACGGCTGCAGCGGGTCCGGGTCGCTGGCGGGCCGGGCCAGCGGCTCGATGCTCGGATGGGCGAGCCGCAGCTCGGTTCGAAGGGTGACGATCTCCCCGCCGCCATCGCCACCTTTGGCAGCAGGTAGCACCTCCTCGGCGGATCGCACCTCGACCCCTTCGTAGGCGCGCAGCGCTGCCCGCAGCAGGCCGGCGGCGCGCTCCGGTACTTCGATCAGGTAGACGAGGCGGCGCTCGGAATCGCAGGCGAGCCGGATTCGCACGGCGCTCGCCCGGCGATCGAACCATCCGCGGATGCTTCGCTCGCTTGCGGCAAGCTGGGCGGCGAAGGAGAGAACGACGTCAGGGTTCGCGTCGAATTCATCGGCGGGGACTACCACCGTCAGTTGCCGGGATCGCAGAGTCCGGCGGGTGGCAACGATGCGATGTGGAGCCAGCGCGGAGGCGATAGCGACCACCCCGAGCGCGAGGGGGGCGACACGCTCCGCGAGTTCGAGGGCCGCCCCGGTGTCGATGTTCGAGATAGCCCTCCAGATGGCGAGGGCGACCAGGGCAGCGAAGATCGCGAGCAGCGGCCGAGGATCGGAGTTCGCCTTCCTCGAGGTCATGCACAGACCCCGAAGTGATGGAGGGTTGTCGGCAAAATCGCGGCGGCGCAATCCCCGCCGCGATGGGGGAAGCCGGCCCTTCCGGGCGATTTGATCGCGACCGCCGAGGCGCCGGTCGACGCGACCGCCGAGGCGACCAGCGAGACGACGCCGGACCTCATCGCTGCACCCCCGCATCGCCGACGACGAACCGAACGATGTACGCCTCGCCCCGATCGCGGAATCGGCGCAAGAAGGCCCGCCAGCCGTGTCGGCCCGCGGCCCGCGTCGGGGCGCTCACCCGCAGCACCGCTCGATGCCCGTCGGCGCCGACGAGGTGGATCGCCAGGTTGCCGCGCCGGTACGGGATGTGCTGGAGCGCCCGATGGGAGCGAAGGGCGCGAGCTGCGCGGCGCGCAGCGGCGGAGCCCCTCACGTCCTGGGGGTCTTGTCGAAGCTCGGCAGGACGGGGCGACCCCGAAGGCTCGAGCGCGGGGGCCGAGGCCGGCGGCGGCGAGGCCACCTCGGTCGGTCCGCGCTCAGGCGAGGTCCGCCGCTCGGGTTGACCGGCAGCGAGGACGAAAATCGCCGTGAAGCCGACGAGAACGGCGCTCGCCAGGACGAGAATCGCCCGCGCGGCGCTCGGGTCGAGCGGTCGGTCCAGCAGGGCACGGAGACGGTCAGCCATCGGCGTCGACCTCGCCTTCGGAGCTGGGCGGGTGGGCGTAGCCGTAGAGCGGCCCCGGCATCCCGTAGGCGACCGCCTGCGAGGGCAGGAAGGGGCCGGAGCGAGCCACCCGGTCGCCGAGGTTGCCGTCGATCGTCGTTATCTGGCCGCCGGGGAAGACGCGCTCGACGAGGCCAACGTGGGCGCTGAATTCCCCTTCGCCGTAGCCCGGCCCGGTGCCGTAGAAGACTGCGTCGCCGGGGGCTGGAGTCGCGGTCGGCGGCAAGACACGCGCGCCGTCCTCACCGCGACTGGAGGGCGGCGGCTCGCCCCCGAGAGACGGCACCTCCAAGGGACCGCCTTCGCGGTCTTCAGTCCACAGATAGAGCGATCCCGAGTAGGCGTAGGCGGCGGTACTGCCGTCCAGCGGCACCCCGGCCCGCTTCCAGACCCAGGCGACGAACAGCGAGCACCATTGGACGCAAGGCCCGTAGGGGTTGCAGTTCGACCCCGGCGGGCTCTCGCCGGTTCCGAGCTGACTGCGGGCAATGCGAACGATCTCGTTGCCGGTGGCGCCCGAGGACGAACTCGATCCGCAGGAGGAGGAGCCGGTGCTACCGGCGGCGGTTTCGCTCGCGATCGGGCTCGGCGGCGGCGGTGAGCCTTTGCCGCGGAAGCCGTATTCCACGGCGCGCGCCATCACCTCGTCGGCGTAGTTGGCGACGCCGTCCGAGCAGGCGCCGTAGTAGTTGCAGGCGACCTCGCGATAGGCCGCGTAGGAGTCGCCCGCAAGCCCGAAGACCGGCCGCATCATCCGCGCCGCGGTGAAGATCGCGTCGGCGGGGCTGAAGGGATCGGCCCCGCCGCCATCGGCGTCGAAGCGGTAGCGCTCCCAAATCGTCGGACCCGAGCCGGGGCTGCAGGCGCTTTCGCGCACCATCCCGATCTGCATAGGGCCGCCGCAGCCGGAGGGGTTGACTTCGGCGCAGGCGCCGTGGCCGCACTCCTGGTAGCCGATCGAGGCGAGGAAGGCCCAATCGACGTCGAAGCGCTGACCGGCTTCCTGGTAGAGCTTCAGCCGGGCGGGCGGGATCTCTTTGACGGCGGCTCGAGTCGGCGGGGCGGCCACCGCAGAGCCACCCCCGCCGCCGACGCAGGCGATCTCGCTGCCGAGGATCGCCATCAGCGTCCCGGTGATTACGACGACCAGCGTCGCCAGGGCGCCGGCAACGAGGACGAGCAGCGGACCGCCGCGGCGTCGCGCGATCATCGCCCGCCGCCCTTCCGGCGACGGCGACGGCGCCAACGGGGCGCGGCCACCGGGCGAGGCTTAGGTTGATCTTTCGCGCCCGAGTTCTTCCGCGTGGCGGCTTTGCGGCTGCGCTCGGCCTCAGCTCGAAGCTCAGCGCCGAGATCGGCTTCCCGCTCGCCCGCGGCGTTGCCTTTGCGGACCGGAGACTGCGCTGAGGACTGCGACCCGGCCGGCCGGCCCTCGCGCTCAGCGGGACGCCGAGCCGAGCGCGGGTCCTCTCGGCGCGGGTCGCGCGCCTGCTTGGAGCCGGTCGCACCCTGCCCCTCGGCGGGACGCTTTCGGCTGCCGCGTTTCTTCCCCGCCGCGCCGCCGGCCGCCGCCGCGCCGCGCGGCGAGCTGGCCGCGGAGGAGCCGGAAGTCTCCGACGCCTTCCCGGCGCTTGCCGGGGGCGAGCTCTCGGCCGAGGAGGGGGAATCGAGCGGCGGGGCGCCGCCCCCGACCGGGGTGCTGTAGCTGGTGCCGAAGATCGGCGCGCGGCGAGGGCGTCGGGGTCGATCGAGACCGTCGCCGCCGACCCCCACGAGTCCACCGAGGGCGCGATCGGATCGGCCCATCATCGACCGGCCCCTCCGGCGCATCGGTTTCGCGAGGCGGCCGGCGACCCGCCCGCCCGCGTAGATCGAGAGCAGCTTCAGCGAGGCGTCCCGGCCCGGCGCCCTCGGCCCGGTGGCGATCCCGATCAGGCTGTCGGTGAGCGCCTTCCGCTGGAGGAAGACGGCCCAGAAGAAAAGGGACTGGAGGCCGAACGACATTAGCCAGCCGAGCTGCGCGGTCGCGCTTGCGAGAGCGCCGTTGACCGCCAGCAGAACGGCCAGGATCAGCGAGTAGGCGGCCTTGCGCAGCAGGTAGCCGGCCAGCTTCTCCAGCCACCCCTTAAAGAAGTCGTGACCGCGGCCGGGGATCACCGCCGCGATCAGCGCGACCGGGCTGAAGGCGAGTAGGAGAAGGAGGAGAACCTGCGCGAGAATTACGCCGATCGACAGCGCGCCCAGCAGCAGGAAGGCGCCAAGCTCGCCGACGAAGAGGACCAGGGCGAGCAGCAGCCGTTGATACTGGCCGCCCTGCTCCATCGCGTCGGTGGCGGGCTTGTCGGCGACTCCGAGTCGGTAGCCCGAGCGCTCGGCGTCGGGAAGATCGGAGGCGTCGCCATCGTTTAGCGCCTCGTACTCCTTGTCCCGTTCATCCTTCTCGGGGGCGCCGAGGCTGTAGCGGAGAAAGCGCGGCGCGTACTTGTTCGCGTTGTTGACGCAGACTTTGGTGTCGGCGGTGATCTCGGTCCCGGCCTGGAGGCGGCGGGCGAGAGTCGCGTCGCGGCTCGGGTTCGAGGAAAGCGGCCGGACCGGGACCGACACCGGGTCGGAGTCCTCATCGCCGGTGCCGGCGCGGACGCAATGTTCGAGGCCGCCGAAGTTGAGGACGACCCAGGGCTTGAAGACCAGGAGGTCGAAAAGCTCCTCGCCGGCATCCTCCCTAGCCTGCCGCGCGCTCGAGGGCGTGCCGTGGGAGGAGATCGACAGGAACGCCCCCGACATCTGATTCGTCCACTTGGAGACGCTGCCGATCGTCGCCCCCGGCTGGGCGACGAAGAACAGGGCCGCGACGACATAGATCAGCGAGAGCCCGAGCGCCCCGGCGGTCTCGGAATAGCGGCGCTGCACGAGCGCCTTCCACATCGCCCACATGCCGGCGACCGCGACGGCGAGGACGAGCCAGGGCTCGCCGAGAACATCGGCGTAGATGGAATGGATCGCGCGGGAGACGGGTGCCAGCGCGCCTTCGCCTCCGGTCGCCGCCGAGCCGTTGACGAGATCGAGGCTGAAGGCGAAGTTGAAAAGGGTGATGAGGAGATTCGCCAGGAAGCTCGTCGCCAGCCAGAGGATCGAGGCGAGGAAGTAGGCGATCATCGGCGGTACGCCGTCCACCTTCACCCCGCCCGTCAGCGATGCCTCGACCGCGTCGAAATGCTGGTCGAGCGAGTAGTTCGTCAGCGGGTAGCGCCCGGCGAGACCTTCGCCGCCGAGCTGGGGCGAAGGCCCAACGTTGCTCCAAACATCGCTCGCGGCCCCGGCGATCTCCGGCACCAGCAGCGCCAGCACGGCACCCAGCCCGAGCGCGGCAGCGATCCGCCTCCAGCTCGCCAGCGCCCTCACGCTGCGGCCGCCTTCGGCGTGTTGTCCAGGGCCGCCAGCAGCTCGGGAAAAACGAGGTCGAACTGCGCCTCGCCGACCCGCCCGTCGAGATCGCGCACCAGGCAGAGGCCCTGCTCGTATTCCAGAAGGCGCGCCACCAGCGCGGCTTCGGAGTCGAGGCTGATTGGAGCCAGCGCGGCCTTCGCCGCGCCCGCCGTCTCCTGCCCGAACAGGAAGTAGACGCCGAAAAGCTCCGCCAGCTCGCCGAGGTCGGCGAGGCGCTGGGTCGCGACCAGGACCGTCGCGTTAAGGGCGCGGCCGAGCCGGATGATCCGGTTGAGCAGCGAGCGCCCCTGAGTCGAGGCGAGCAGGAACCACGCCTCATCGAGGACGACGACCTTGTGGCGGCTGCGATCCCCCGCGATCAGCCGCAGCGCCAGGGCGGCGACCAGGGAGAGGGTCGCCACCGAGACGCGCTCGGCGCGGGTGTAGGTCTCGCGCGAGGCGCCGGGGTCGGGAAGGCTGAGCCCCGGCGTGCGGATCGTTATCACCGACCGCGCTACCTCGATCGGTTCGGCCTCCCCGGTCCCGAAGCCAAGCCGGGCAAGGCCGAAATCGGACAGCACGTCCAACGCCTCAGCGACCTCGCGGCCCGCCTCGGCCTCGGCCGAGCGCAGCCGCGCGATCACGCCGGCAAGGCTGCGCTCGCCGGCCCGGACCGCGTCGCGGACGGCGCGGTCGATCGCCACCTCCCATGAGGGCGGGGGATCGCGCAGCAGCTCGATCAGGTAGCTGGAGGCCAGCTCCTCGCGCAGCTCGGGCAGCCCGATCGCGAGCGGGTCAAGTTTGCCGCGGTGCTCGGGGGCGCCGGACAGCTCCAGCACCTCGACCTCGCCCCGCAGCTCGGCGACCCGATCGAGACCGTGGTCGGGCTTGGGGTCGAAGTCCACGACCAGCGAGCCGCGGCGCTGGGCGGCGTAGGCGATCGACTGCGCGGCGATCGTCTTCCCCGAGCCGAGCGTCCCGGCCAAGAGCACCGCCGAGGCCCGCGCTTCGCGCGGCGCCTCGGTCGGGTCGTAGAAGACGGGGCGGGCGCCGCCGGCCGGCGAGAAGCCGATGTAGACGCCCTCGTCAGAGCCGACCTGCGCGGTGGCGATCGGCACCGAGGCTCCGAACTGCTCGACCGTCATTTGCTGGACGTAGTCGGGCACCGCACCACCGCCGGGCTGGGGGAGGTGGTCGGCAAAGAGGGCGTGCTGGAGACCGCGCGGGCGGTGGAGCGCCACGTCGCCGAAGCGCTCCCGCAGCGCCCCGACCCGGCGCTCCAGCTCCTTGCGGTCGGGTGCTCCGATCGCAAGCGAAAGCGATGCCCGCAGCATCGGCGGGTGCGCCGAGGACTGCAAGATCGCCTCGTACTCGCGGGCGAGCTCTCGGTCCTCCTCGGCGAGAACCCCCGGCCCGCTCGCGCCCTCCAACTGCTCCCGGTAGGCGTGCTCGACGTCGAGGATGCGCTTGCGCACCTGACCGAGGGCCTCGCGGTTGCCGATCCATTGCGCGTGCAGGACCGCGTCGACCGGGAAGCCGGCGTCTTCGGCCGGCGCGAACAGCACCTCGGCGGCGCCGGGAAACTCGGCCTCCTCGGCGAGCGATCCGGCGCAGAGGAAGGCTTGGTAGGCGGTGCCCTCCTCGGATTCGACCTCTAGCGAAGGCGGCTCGCCGGGATGCTCGCTCGCGGGAGCGTTGACGCAGCGCCAGAGATCGTGCTCGAGCGGCTCATAGGCGAGCGAGCCGCCGGGCGCGACGGCGACCAGGGCGTCGGGCTGCCAGTGGCGATCCAGCTCGGGCTCGGCGACGCCCCGGCAAGCGGCGCGGCGCAGAAGCCATTGCAGCTCCTCGGTCGATGCGCGATCAAGACCGATCGCCGCGCTGAGGCGGTCATAGGTGCGCTGCTCGGCGGCGGCGAGCGCCTCCAGCTCGGAGCCGGAGATCGGCTGCGGCCCGCCGACGCCGGCAATGTCCTCAACCCGGCGGCGCAGGCGCCCGAAGGCGCGGAGGGCGCCAGGGCCACCGCCCTCGGCCAGCGAGACGGCGATGTAGACCTCGGGAACGTGGGAGCGGAGTTCGCGCAGCCGCCCCGCGTGGCCTTCGAGGTAGCGGCGCCAGCCGTCCGGATCGGCGTGGCGCTCGTCGGCGAGGTCGGAGAGGGCGGGCGCGTAGCGCTCAGCCGGGTAGGCCCGCTGGACTCTCCAAATCGAAAAGTCAGCGCCGGCGAGGTGGGCGAAGCGCTCGAGGCGCCGCAGCAGCCCCCACTTCTCCACGGTCGGCAGAAAGGGGAAGGCGATCGTGTCGGCGCGGTAGAGCGCCGCCGCTTCCCCTTGCGGCCCGATGAGGAGGTTCCGCCTCGCGTAGCGCAGCGGGAAGCCGGTCACGGCCGGACCTCCAAGACCTCGCGCTCGCCCAGCGTCAGGCGGCGTGCGCGGTCCCCGCCGCGGCGCGGCGTGCGATTAGACCCCTGCGCGACTCGGCGCCGCCGCCATCCGGCCCGCACGAGGACCGGCTCGGAGAAGAAGACGATGGCCGGACCTCGGACCCGCCCCCGGCGAAGCCGGGAGGAGCGCTCGTCGGGCGCAACCCATACCTCGCCACCGAGACGATGCGCTCGGCTGATCGCCGGCAGCGTGCGCCCGAGCGAGCGGCGCAGCGGGGCGAGGTGGGTTGCGAGCCAGGAGAGCGCGAAGCGATCCGCGCGGCGGCCATCGGGGGTCGCCTGGGTCGCCACGGTCGCGACCGCCGCCGGGGTCACGATCACCCGCAGGGGCCACTCGAGCAGCCCGAGGGCGAAGCCCCCGATCCACGTCGCCGCCAGGGTGCCGGCCGCCGCGACCGCGCCGCCGACCCGGCCGCCGGCACTCGCTCCGGCGAGGCCGGCAATCCCGGCCATCGCCAGGGCCAGCGACAGCGAGCCCGAGCCGATCGCCAGGACGACGAGGAGCGCTGCGGTCGCATAGGCGAGCCAGCGCAACGGCACCCCGCCGGGGACCGGCAGCGGCCGACCCTCGATCGAGTAGATGCGCCGCTCGGGTCGGAAGATCCGCTGGTAGGAGCGGATCGGCTCGTAGCCGTCGCTCACGGCAGAATCCGATTTCCGATCGCCCGCGCAGCGTCGGCGACCTGATCAGGCGAGAAGACGAGCCAGCCGACCAGGATCGCGGCCACGAAGAAGACGGCGAGGTCGGTGAACTTCCTGTTGATTAGGAAGACGAGGCCGACGATCGCGATCAGGCCGCCGTAGATCGACGCCGCCCAGCGACGCAGCTCGCCTCCGATGTTTCGGCCTACATCGTTCCCCGCCGCGAGCGCCTCGGGCGCCAGGAAGAGAAGCGCGGCGGCGGCAATCGCCAGGGCTGCGAGAACTGCCTGCCGGCGGCTCACGAGAGCGCCCCTTCAACCGCTTCGACGTACCAGCGGTCGCGCCTGACGAGCTGGAGCCAGTAGTCCAGCGGGTAGATCGCCCCGGTGGCAGCGTCGCGGACCCGAACGGCGGCGACCGCGGTGCGCTGCCCTCCTTCACCGTCGCCGAGCTGCTTGACGCTCGCGACGGCGACTAGCTCGAGGTCGGCGCCCGGCGGCGTCACCGTGGCGGTCGGAGCTAGGAGATAGGCGAGATCGCCGGGACTGCTCGCTGAGAGGTAGACCGGGAGGAAGCGCCGGACCAGCTCGGCGATCTCCTCGCCGTCAGAGCCAGCGAGGGGGCGGGGCGCCTCAACGCCCTCGCCCACTCCCGCCGGTCCGGCGACGATCGCCGGCACCCCCTGAGCCGCCACCTCGGCCGCGTCTTCGCGGACGATCGGGACGGCGAGGTAGAGGGTGCGGGCATCGTCGAGGGTGCAAGCGACCGTGACGATCGCCTCGCCCCCGCCGAGGTCGCGGATGCCCGCAACCTCAGCCTGCTCGACCGGGGCGCCTGCGCCGCTCCCAATATGGGCTGGAGCCGAGGCCCCCGGTGCGAGATACGGAGCCAGCGCCTCCGGCGTGGGCTCCGAGAGATAAGTCCGTGCGAACCTGACCGCGAAGGCGTCGGTCGCTGGATCGTTGAAGTGGCCGCGATCGGCGGCGACCGAGCTGGCCGGCTGGGGCTCGCTGAGCACGCCCGCGAGGCCCCGCAGCAGCAGGAGCCCGACCAGCGCCCACAGCGCCAGGCGACCCGCGGCCCTGAGCACCGAGCCGACCGAGCGGCGCTCACCTTCGCGCCGCTTGGGTTGAGGTCCAATTCCTACTGCTGACACTTCGAAACACCTCCGCTGTCGCTCTTGGTGCCAGTCGCTTTTGCTGGCTCACAACGACAGGGGGCCGAAGTCCCGAAGTGGTCCCAACTATTCCTAAGAACAGTTGTATGTCTACGAGTCTGCTAAAGAAAAACCGACGCCGCCGCTTTCGCGACGACGCCAGTTGGGGTGTGGGACGGGGTTTGTTACTCAGCCGCGGCTATGGGTGAAGTGTCCAACGCTGAGGCAAGGTTGCGAACGAGCCAAAGGCCAGCGAAGTCCACCAGCTCGTAGCGCATGAACACGCCCTCCCGACGCCGGGTGACGACGCCCGCATTGAGCAGAATGTTGAGCTGCCTGGAGACGCCGGCATGGCAGACGGGGAGGCAAGCTGCAAGTGAGCTGACCGTGGCCCCGCCCCGCTGGTCGAGGAGTTCGATCAAGCGGATTCGGGTCGGGTCGCCCAGTACCTTCAGCATGGCGGCCACCAGCTCCACAGACTCAGCGGAAAGGGGTTCACCGTGCCCGGCTGCGGCTAGTAGGTGTTTTTTAGGTTGGCGGTCCATCTCACAACTACAGGGGAGCGAAGGTGAAAAGTGGTCCCCCCAAGTTTGGTACGCCAAGCGCATAACAGACAAAACATCTCCTAGTGGACAAAAATAAAGGCCCCGGCCGCGAGAGCAGCCGGGGCCTTTCCTGGGGAAGGTGCCGAGGACTAGTGGAGCCGGAGAACCGTGCCGGGATAGATCAGGTTCGGGTCGCCGGTTCCGATCCGGTCTTCGTTCAGGCGCCATAGCTCCGCGACTTTGTCTTCGATTGCCTGGGTATCGCTGCCGGCGGGGAGGAGGTCCGCAGCGATATACGAAAGGCAATCTCCGGGCTGCACGACATAAGTGCCCTTCCCGCCGAGGTTGCGGCCCGGATCGGGAGGCTGCACGGCGACGGGCGGAGGCGACGGCGGTGGAGCGTTTTCTTCCGCAGGCGGCACCTCACCCGAGTTGGCGCTGGCCGAAGCGGTGCCGCGATGCCCCTTCTTCTGACTCGGAGCCGTGATCGACTGATTGATGATCGGCTCGGCGGGCTCGGCTGCCTGCTGCGGGCCGGGTTCGGGTGCCGCTGCCGTTTCGGGTTCTGGCGCAGGGGGCGAGGAGGGAGGCGACGATTCGACCGCGGCCTCGGGCGCGGCGCTCGTTACTTCTTCCGGGGCTGGCGTTTCGATTTCAACTTCGGCTTCAGCAGCCCCTTCTTCTTCGCCACCGGAGGCCGGGGCTTCTTCTTCTAGCCCTTCTTCTTCACCACCGGGGTCGAAATCAGGAGGGCCGACCGGCACTTCGATTGGAGGGGCGGTCCCTTCCCCTTCGCTATCCGCCTCGCCGGCCACAGCGACGGCGGGGAAGGTGCTCCCGACGACGAGCATCGCGCACAACGCGAGAGCGATGACTCGGCGCCCCGGAGACGGACCCGATCTCGGCGAGATCGCGGTTAGGTATCGGGTGATATTTCCCATCGGGGTCCTCCTCGGGGTCGAGGACTTGCGTTTTTCAGTTCATGGGATCGGTTGCGCAGCGATAGGGCTTGGCTCCGCTACCGTCGTCGGGGACAAGCCCGACATTGCCGTTTTCCTCCGTAATGACCAGGACGTCGAGCTTCCCCGGCGAGGCTGAAGACGGATAGACGTTCGCGGTCAACTCACCGCCCGGAGCTAACTGGATCTCCGGGTCCGCAAGAGCGACCATCAGCTCCTGATGGGTGGGTAGCCGGCGACCGACTCCTTCGCGGTTGTCGATCAGGGAGCAATCAAAGGCGGCAGCGCGATATGACGCGGCCGGACGAGGCTGGATTTCAATGCAGGTGCCGACGATCCCTTTAGTGCCCGAAGGACAGCGGTCGAGGAAATCGCTGGCGGAGTGGCCGGAAAGCCGCGCCGAGTTTTGCGCGCGAGGAACCGCGCTGAGGCTTCGCTCCTTGACGACCCGGCCGTTCGCCGAGTTTGACTTGAACTCCCTACTGCTCAGGCTGCGGTCCTTTATGTCCGAGCCGTCGATGTGGTTGACCGCGTAGGCGCTGCCCCCCAAGGCGACGAACAGGGCCAGAATCGCGATGAGGTGGGCGGAGGTGATTCGTTCCGTTACGGCTTTCAGCATCAGGAGCTCTCCTCGCATTTAGGTGGTTAACCTAGCATGGCCTTCCTCTCACTCGGACCGTAACTTCATGGCTATATCCCGGCTTCAGCGGGAAACCGGCCTCGCCCGGCAGATATGCCCGGAATCCGAAGACCACTTCACCACAGGTGTTGTCGAAGGGATAGTGATACCGCCAGGTCCCGTCAGAGTTGGTCTTAACGGTGCGGAAGGTCTGCCATTCGCCGTTTGGGTCAAGCCACTGCAACTCGACCAACTTCCCTTCCGCAGGAAGTGGCCGCCCCCTGACGCGCCCGCTGAACCAGACCGATTCGCCGTTGAGAACGTGGTTCGGCTTTACCGCGAAGGTGGAGGTTGCCGTGACCAGCAATTCAGCTTCATCTCCGGTAGGGAGGATCGTCCCGGTGCCCTCATAGGCGAAGCGGAACCGCCGCGACGAGCGCGCCTCCACCTCGTAGACAAAGCGCCCGGCGGAATCGGTGTTGATCGTGTCCTCGAGCTTCTCGGCCCCTTCGTCGTCGGTGGATTGCGAGTAGACGCGGACCTTGGCCCCGACCAGCGGGTGTCCGGAGGCGTTCACGAGGCGCCCGCCGACCCGCACCCGGCGCCCGAAATCAACCTTGGCGCGGGGCTCGAGGACGGTGCGGCGAACCTTCTTTTTCTGCCCCTTACGACCGACGAGCCGCTTCTCGATCACCCCCGCCTTCATCGACGTCGCCACGCGCAGCGGCAAGGTGAGCCGCATCGGCTGACCGTCGAGCCGCTGACTCGTGCTGCCGAGGTTGCTCGCCTGATCGCGGGCGCTCGCGCGCAACTCGTAGTCGCCCGCCGGCAGGGCGGCGTCGTCAATTCGAGTTACGAGGTGGTCGCCCTCCTGGGCCGTCTGAAGCGCCTGCCAAATGCCCGATCCAGCGCGGCTGATTTCGATCTGACCGCTGCCGAGCCCGGAGATGCGGTCGGTGACGAGGACTGACACCCGCGTCGGGTCCTCGGTGCTTCGGTCTTCGAAGCCGAGTTGCGGCGGTTCGGGATCGAAGCGCAGTCGGACGGGTTGCGAGGCGTTGCTCGATTGTTCGTTGCCGGCAGCGTCCTCGCGCCAGAGACGCAAATCCCACTCCCCCGGCGACGGAACGGTCACGTTGTCGATCGCGGCGATGCCAGCGCCGCCACGATCGACGGCGAGGCAATCTCCACCATCTGAGCGACAGAGGCGGTAGTGGGCGGCGACGATCGGCGCCCGGTCGGGCTCGGGCGGATTCGTCCAGGCGAGATCGAAATCGTTGCTGTTGCGCCAGCCCTCTCCGCCACCGACGCCGATGGCCACCGACCCCGGAGCGGCGTTGTCGATTCGGACCGTGACGGCACCCGACTCGGCGCGGTTGCCGGCGGCGTCCTCGGCTGCGACCGTCAGCGCCTGAGAGCCTTCGGGGATCTCGGCGGTGTTTATGTCTATTAGGCCCGGCCCGCTCGAGCAGGGAATGCGCTGGGTGTAGTTGCAGCTCCTCGAGTGGGCGCCGCGCTGACCACCGGCGATGATGGCCGCGGCACCTTTCACGCCAACGTTGTCGGAGGCGTCATAGGTGAAGCTTTGGCTTCCCTTCACCCATTCCCCTCGGGCTAGGGCGGAATCTTGGACGACGCCAACCGTGGGCGCGATCCCGTTCACCACCGTCGCCTCCACGGAAACGGTCCCGATGTAGTTCTGACCGCGGGCCGAGCAGTATTCGCGGGAAGGGCTACCGACGCAGACGGTGCGCTGGATGATGCGAGTCGCCGCGCCGAGGTCGTAGGCGCGCGGGAGCGGATAGTTGGAGGATTGCGCCATCCCGGCGCGCGGGCAGCGTTTGTTGGCGCGGATATTTTTGATCGCGACGGGGGTGGTGCCAGGGCGTTCGGCGTAGAGCTGGAGGGCGTAGCGGCAGTCGCGGCGGTGTGCATGGCCGGACCAGCGCATACGTGAAAAGGTCGTCCCCGGCGGGGCGCTGAGGATGAAACCCGCTTCCGCCCCTCGCGGCACCCGGCCCGGGCCGGATACGTTCGCGGAGACGAGCCCGCGCAATCCAGGCCCGCGCGGATCGCAAGCCCGCCGCCACTTCATTCCCCTCTCGGCGAAAACTTCAAAGGCGGAGCTGCTGTATCCGGCTTCGTCGGCCTCGCAGGTGTGAATCGTGTACTCCCCGGCTGCCGCGGATCGCGGCTCGGCGAGGCCGATCAACAGCACCGCCGCGAGCAGCGCCACGAAGGCAGGAAGGCGGAGGGTGTCAACTGACCCCGGCATGTCAGGGCTGGAACTGCTGCACGCCGGGGCTCGGCGAGGCGGGAGCGGGTTCGGATGCTGAGGCTGATTCTTCGGTGGCTTCATAGCTGGCTTCCGATTCGATTTCGGTGGACTGACTAGAAGAGGAGGACGCGGGTTCAAAGCTGTTTTCCGGTTCTGCCCGCTCCGGCTTCGGCTCGGGGTCCGGCTGATGCGCCGGAGCGGGCTGTGGCGACGGTTCGGCATCCGGTGGGGGTTCTTCCGCGACCGGGGTTTCGACCGGCGTGTAGGTGGGGCCGGTTGATTCCGTTTCGGGCGGCGGGGCCGTTCCTTCGGGGGCCTTGTCCTCCGGTGCCGAGGCAATCAAGCCCTTCGCGGCGCCGAGCGGATCAACCCCCTGCTCGACACAGGCCGCCGCCCCGCCGCCGATCGCGACGCAGCTCGCGATGACGGCGGCGGCGGTACCCGGCCTAGCGCCGGCGATCGGCGTCGGATCGACCACGCGTGAGGAGGTGGCTGCCGCGTGCTGCTTCAGCTGAGCGCCGCCCTCAAGGACCTGCTGTTTGAGCGTCGAGAGCTTCTCGCCGGCGGCGTCGGTGATCTGCCTCACCACACCGGGGGTGGCACCTTCGGCGACGGGGGCGGGGAGCATGGCCCCCGCCTTCTCCCGCCAGGCGATCAGCCGCTCGTTGAACAGCTCGCAGCGGCCGCAATGTGAAAGATGCTCGCGAGCCGCATTGGACTCGTCGGGGGTCGCGGTGCCGAAGGCGAGCCGCATCACCAAGGGCTCGCCGCGACTGCACCCGCCACCGGCGAGTCGGGCAAGGGTCGCTCGCGCCTCGTCCATGATCTCGAGGAGCTCGCGCTTCACCACCCGCTCGCGCAGGCCGAGGCGTTCGGCGATCTGCGGCCGCCGGTACCCGGCGCCGTAGAGGGCAAGAACGTCGCGCTTGCGCTCGGAGAGCGAGGTGGCCACCTCGCTAACCAGCATTTCCAAATCCGCGTTGTCCTCGAGTTCGATCAGCTCTTGGGCTGGGCCACCGTCGTCGGCGACGAGCTGGCCGATCCCCTCCTCGTCGCGGGGATCAACCGCGATTTCGCGACGGTGGCGCTTTGCCTCGTGGCCGAGGAAACGACTCGAGGCGGTACGAATCCAGCTGTAGACCTGGCCCGGTTCGGAGATCCCCTCGGCCTCGTCCAAGAAGCTCCTGCAAGCGTATTGGATCGCATCGTCTATTTCGTCAGCCGAGAAGTCGGGGTAGCGGCCAGTGAGCTGAGCCCGCAATGCCTTACGGCGCTCGCCACTGACAAGCATCGGCAAGAGGTCGTCTCCTTTTCGAGAGGCCGATTTGGCTGCGGATTTCGAGGCCACCGCTTCAACAGGGGAACGAACCGAGAAAGTGGTCCCCCCCAAATCTGCTGAAGCTGGGTCCCTCATATCTACCTCCGAACGACAACAGGCCCTCTTGGCAAGCAACGGGCCTGATTACCGGAGGTGCATTTACCCACTCCGTCGGTTTAAAAACCGACATGTCCGAAGGCGGAACAAACGTTGACGAAGCCGCAAGCCCTACGGGATCTTCAGCCCGTTAGGGAAAGAGGCCTTCGCCGGATATAGCCATCCTGTCTCGCTGACCTTACCGACCGATTTGCCGTGGTCCTCCCACCTCACCGAAGGTCACCGCGCATCGTTGATCGTTTACCCAAAGAGTCCTTCGCCGACAAATCCGCCATGCCTTACTCCCGGCGGACAGGCAAAGATGGCGCTCGCCGTGTGGAGGATATGCCGGTTGAGCGCGTCGGAGTTCGAGAGCCGGCGTTGAATCAACGTGAACTGCTCGGGGTCACGCTGAAAGGAGACAAAAAAGAGGCCAGCGTCGATCTGTCCGGAGCCTGGTTCCGCCGGTTCGGAGAACGAAAAGCCCCGGCGGAGGATGCGGCGGCCACCATTGGCCTTAGGACTGGAGAGGCGGATGTGGGCATCGGTCGGGATGACTGGCTGCCCGCCGTGGCTGGCGTCAAGGGGAACAGGGTCAAACTCATCCGTACCTTCGAGTGGCGCGCCACTTTGCTTTCGGCGACCAATAATCTCCTCCTGTCCTTCCAGGCTGGTCGCATCCCAGACATCAAAGAGGATCTTGATTCGCCGCATGATGAGATAGCTGCCGTTCACCATCCACGTTGACCCGTCGCCGGGCTGCACCCAGACAAACTTGTCCATGGCTTTGGTGTCCTCGCTCCGTACATTGTTGGTGCCGTCCTTGAAGCCCATCAAGTTGCGCGGCGTTGGCTGGGAGGCGCTGGTGCTCGAGGTGCGGCCAAAGCCGTCCTGAGACCAGCGCAGGTTCGCGATGCCGCTCGCGATCAAAGTCAGCGTGTGGATGGCGTGAAAAGCCACCTGCGGATTTTCGGCGCAGGCTTGTATGCACAGGTCTCCGTCGGATCGACGCGGGTCGAGGCTCTCTCCCGAAAACGAGGGGAGCGGCACCAACGCGGGCGGGCGTCGGCTCCCGAAGCCAAATCGATCCTTCCCTCCTGATCCAAAGAGGGTCGGCCCTAAGCCAATCGTGATCGTGAGGCTCTCCGGGCCAAGTCCGAGTGCCTCACCCGGGTTGACCGGTGCGGCTTTTGGGGAGGTCGCGCTGGGCTGATATGCCTTTCCACGCGTCAAAGCTGCCGCCAGCGCAGTCCACTCCTGAAGAAGAGCCCGCAGGTCATCAACAGAGTCGCTGGCAACATCGAAGGCCGCGAAACAAACGAATTCCGGTGCCGGAGTCGCTATGCCCGCCTGTTGAAGCCCATAGAACGGAACTGAAGCGCCTTGCGGCCGACCTTCGACTGAACCCTCATCGGTCGGCCAAGCGCCTCCCGTAATGTGATCAGCGGCCACCCCGGCCCCAAAAGCAGCGGCCCCGAGGAGGGCGTTCCGGCGGGTAATGCAGTGCGGGGCTTCTTCCATCAATTGCTCATGCGGGACCCGGTAGAGGCGCCGAGCTCCAATTTACGAATGCCGTCCGCGCTTACCGTCCTGGCCCATGTATTTGGGCTCTTTTGCAAGGCTTTGAGGATCGAGGTTCGCCACCGCCCAGATGACAAACGCGGCGAGAGCGCCGCATATAAAGATCACGAGGGCGAGACCCGAAAAAAACCCCGCCCCGCAGAGAATGCCGACTACCGCACCAATAGCGAGCACAAGAAAGAAGGCGCTCCATATTGCATCGGGCATTGGGGGGGTCCTGGACTCATGAGGTCAGCATCATCCCTATCCAGACTCCAAAACCAACCACTGCGCCGAACACTGCAGCGAGGGCCACGGGCCTCCCAGAAAATGCGACAAGTAGATCAAGACGCCTTACCTCACGCGGACGGGCGGCCCAGACTTCGGTACGTCTCAACTTGAACCAGGCCGTTGGGACCCCAACGACCTGAGCAAAGATCGCCGCAGATGCCGCGAGGCTCGGCACCAAGACGAGGTCGGCGAGGCTAGCCGTTGCGAGTGAAAGGGCCATATCTAATGATCGGTTCAGGAGTCGTGATTTCTTACCAGTCCCTGGGGACATGGACCATCGTTTCATCCAGACGTCGGGAAAGCTGATTGGCCGCCTCTCGACCTAGCCGAAGGGTTTTTGGCAAGTTCGTCAGCGTCCGGACGGTCTGAGCGATCTCGGTGCCAGTGGAAGCCGTCTGATAGGTGCCAGAGCATTCTTCGACGTTGTCGATGCCGAACCTGTCGCGCAGATATGGACCAGGATCAATATTCGGAATCGGTCCAAGGCCACTACCGGGCGGCGACAGGAGGCTGTCACCGATTCCCGCAGATGCGTTAACGACATCCTGGGACGAAGGACAGGGCAACCCCAGAACGCATAAACCGCTGGGATCGGAGTGGTCGAGCGGGTCGTTAGCCCCGTATTCGTAGAGGTTCGCCGTGCCTCCGTCGAAGCCAATCGGGTCTTGGCTGATGAAGCGCGCGCTCGACGACTGGTAATAGCGAGCGCGGTTGTACTGAAGACCGTTTCCGTCGTTTTCGCGCCCCGTGTATTGGAACGGGTTATCACTCGGTTCGCCGGCTTCGCTAGCGGAACCGAAGGGATCGTAGGCGTAGGTCGTCTCCACTTCCCCCGAGCTGTTGGAGAGCGCGACAACGCTGCCCAGCAAGCTCGTCAAGTAGCTGTCCGTGCCTTCGGCGGTCGTGCGGGAAAAGAGCTGATCCATGCTCGGACCGCTCAGCAGGTTCGCCGTGACCGAGCCTTCGACGGATTCCTGAATGACGTTCGGGCCGTCATGGAGCAGGTCGGTCGTGGTCCCGCCGAGCGTCTTAGAGATGCGCCTACCGAACGGGTCATAAGCGAAGCTCCCGGGATCGGCGCCGCTGATGGCGCTCAGCTGACCGCGCGCATCCCAGCTGTATTCGTTGGCGCCATCGGAGGTCAGCTGACCCTCAGCGTCGTATTCCAGTTTTTCGCCTTCCCGTTCGACCAGCTCATTAGCGGCGTTGTATTTCGCCGAACCGAGCGCTTCTGGGAGCGCCAAGCGGGCATAGCTGCCCCACATCGCTTCCGTGCGGCCGTTGAGATCAAAGGCGTAGTTGATCTCGCCCAAGGTGGCTTCACCTTTTCTGTAGGCGATCGAGGTCGGCTCCCCGGCTTCGTTATAGCTGAATTCCTGTTCGATGCCGTTTGGCAGGATAAGGCTCTCGAGGCGATCTGCTTTGTCGTAGGCGAGCGAGATGGTCTGTTCGCCGGCAGCAACCTCGGTTAGCCGATCGGCATTGTCGTATTCGTACCCGACGGTGCCGAGGCCCGTCGCCGTCATCGCTTCCCGACTGCCGGCGGCGGTGTAGTCATAGCCGACCGTACCATTGGGCCCATTCATGGCCGTGAGCCTGTCCAGGTCATCGTAAGAGAGAGCGTATTCCCCGCTGGCGCTGTCATCAACGTCCGTCAGTCGGTTGGCACCGTCATACCCGTATTCGACCGTGCTTTCGGCCGATTCGCCGGAGACCCCATACGTCGCGGCAGTGCGGCGACCGAGCGCGTCATAATCGAACTGCGTGATCAGGCCACGCCTGTCCGCGACTTCTTCGAGCAACCCTGCTTTGTCGTAGCTGAACTCCGTCTCGTGTTCCAAGGGGTCGGTCACGCTTTCAAGGCGGCCCATCACGTCATAGGCGGCAGTCGTCTCGCCGCCGCGCGGATCAGTGACAGAGATCGGCTTGCCGTCCGCGTTGTATTCGATTGCCGTTTCCGCTCCGGACGGGGTCGTAACACTCGTCAGCTCGCTGACTGCGTTATAGCCGTAAAGAGTACGCTGTCCCCCAGGCGCGGTAATCGCTCGAGCCCGCCCCAGCGAGTCGATGAACTGAGTCAGTTTGCGACCCAAGGGATCAGTTTCGGCAACGAGATCCCCGTTGCTGTAGGTCAGCTCCGTTTCCTCATTCTCGGGATTAGTGATCGAAACGAGCTGGCCGTCGCCGTTGTATTCATAGGTCGTCGCGTGGCCCAGCGGATCAGTTTCTTTAAGGAGTTCGCCATTGATTCCGTACTCGTATTTCATCGCGCGGCCGAGGGAATCGGCCATTTCGGTCATCCTGTCCGTGCCGGGTTCGTAGGCGAACTCGTCCGTCTGAGCGTCTTCGGTGCCAGCCAAGCGCGTTATTTCGGTTATGTTGCCGTTGCTGTCGTACTCGAAGTCCGTCTGTCTACTGAGCGGATCAGTAGTTGACAGGATCAAGCCCGTTTTGGGCTGCCATTCGTAGGTAGTCGTCGCTTCGTTTTCGGTTTCGAGGCCGACCGTTTCCCTCGTCGGCAGCCCGCGTGGATCAAAGGTGAACTCCCGCTTGCTGCCTCGCGGATCGGTCAACGTCGTGCTTTCGATATTGCCTTCCCCGTCAAGTTCGTAGTTGAATTCGAAGGAGCCGCCGTCCCCCATAGTCTGTTTTTTGACCCTGCCGCCAGCGTCGTATTCGTTTTCAAGGAACACCTGACCTCGACCGTTGGTCAGCGAGGTCATCTGACTTGATCCGTTGTAGGTGTATTCGGTCGTCCGGCCCGCGGCGTCCGTGACTTTGGTCAGCCGACCTGACGTATAAGTGTATTTGACATGACGGCCGCCGTTATCAGTCGCTTCCGTGATCCGGTTCGCACCGTCATAGACAAATTTTACCCATCTGCCATGAGGAGAAGTGATCTGGGTGACGTTTTCCCCGCTGCGCGTTATTGCAAGCCTGTTTCCGTGGGGGTCGCGTATTTCCAGTAGTCGTCCTACCCCAAATACAAAGGTCATACCGTTCGTCAGATTCAGATTCCAATAGGCGCCACCCCCTGACGGGTTGTAGGTCAACGTCAACGCGTAGAAAGTCCCGGGCGTACTCGTGGATTTGTATATCCCGTCCGAGTACCCGGTGCCAGGAGAGGTTCGCGCGAAGTGGATGCGCTCGCCATTGGGCAGGATGAGGTTGGCTTCGTCAGCTCCAGTGCCCGACCACAACCGCATGTCGTAGTAGTTAGTGGTGCCGATGCCGAAGCTGTAGGAATTCGAATCGGACTGACGGTAGGTGCGCTGAAGGACGATCGGGATGGTGTCCGGGAGTACGAGATCGCGGTCGCTATGGATGAACAAGCCGCTGAAGAGGTCCACTGGATCTCCACCGGAGGTCCCGGTTGGCTGAGTCGCAGGTGGCAGCGGGCTGGCGGCCAACATCGCTCCGGTGAACTGCCAAACCCGGACACCTGGGTCGGGAACGACCTGCTTTCCGTCCGCGCTAACCGTGCCCCTGCCATATACATACCAGCCGCGATCCTCTGCGTCATAGTTCCAGAACTCGGCACGCTGGCCCGGCCGCAGGTCCCCCCAATTCGGGTAGACAATCTGCGCGCCCTTGCTGAGGTAAGCGCTTCCGGGCTGGACGGTGAAGTACACCGGAATGGGCACGAACGGCGGCAAGGGGAAGGGGGCCTGGTTCACGGGGATCGCGGTTATGTTGAGGTCCTTGACCACCTTGCCCGCGACATCTCTGATCACGGTGCCAGCCGGAATGCGGACTTCAAGACCCGGAATGCTAGGGGTGGTCAAGCTGGTCTCACGCTCAGTCGGGGAGGCAATTACGCGATCTCCAGCGGGATCGAGAGGCGAAAGCCAGATCGTGTAGTCGAGAACCGTGGTTTTGTGATTCTCGAGGTCAACGGTGACCTCATAGCCCCCATAGCGCCGATCGCCCGGCATCGATTCGCCATCCACCACGAGAGTTTGGCGACCCGCAGGGAGCCCGGAAAGGAGAAATCTACCCGCCTCATCGGTCGTGGTTTCGATGGAGGTATCCTCCACCGAGACTCGGACTCCGGCGAGTGGCAGGCCGTTGCGCTCAAGCGCTTGCCCGGTCAGGGCAGTGGTGCCGTTCGGGGCCTCCAAGTCTCGTATCTCCGCCCAGGGGCTATTCGGCTCCGCGGCTTCCCAGCCCGGAATATCCCTGGGCGGATGCCAAACCCTGACTGCGGCGGGGTGGAACGCCGCCATTTCGGCGGCAATGTTGCCATGCTTGACCCGCTGCTTTGGTTCGCTTACGCCTGCGTACTTGTTCACCTGCGACTCCGAGCTACCGGCATTTCCCGGGTGGACCCCGCGGTGGATCTCCTTGACCCGGACACTGCGGGCACGCACGGCGTCGGGGCTGCGACGATCCTTCTCCTCGCCTTCTTGCACCGAGGACACCAAGGTCGAGAACAAATCGGCGATCTCCGAGTAGGAGGAATTGGCCGGGAATTGACCCGAGATATCTGAGTATTCTGGTGGCTCGGACGGATTGGAGGCCACCAGACTTACCAGTTCAGCCCTCGGCTGCAACGGCCCAAACCAGGCGACGTGCGATCCAAGGTAAACGGTCACTTTCACGCTACCGGTGCCGTTGGTAGCCGCTTCCGTCCCGGTTGCGGGGGGATCGACCACGATCGTATAGCTGCCGGTGCTCGGCAGCGTTAGTTCTCTTCTCCCTGCCGAGCTCGGCGAGAAGCTTGCTTCGCTCCCGGAAAGTTTCGTTTCATCGGGTTTCAGCACCCACATCGTGCCGCTGGTGATCGTCGATTCGGTCCCTTTGACCGTAACGAGCTGCGATGCGGTCCCCGAGAAGGTGATCAGCTCGCGCTGGCCGGGGATCGAGATCGTCGAGGTGACCGAGCCGCCTTCGCTGGAGGGCGTGATCGTCTGGCCGGTTTTGTCGGGGGCTTCCCAGAGCTGCAGGTCAACCGAGCCGGTGGCGGCGCCTTCGGGGTCAACGACGAGGGTGTAGGTGCCGGCGGTGGCGAAGGTCTTGGTGTCCCAGAACCAGTTCTCTTTGGCGCCGAAGCCCTGGCTGTAGAGCTGTTCGCCGTTGGGTTTCAACCACCTGACCGTGTAGCCGGAGGTGAAGTTGGCGTTGTTGGTCTTCAGGGCGACCTTCGCCCCGGCGCTCAGCGTCACCGCGTAGTGGGCGACCTGGCCGGCGAAGGAGGTGGCGACTTTCTGGGTCGTGCCTTCGGCGGTGGCGGCGGGGGTGATCGGGTTGCCGCTGACCTCGTAGGCCGTGACTTTGACCGAGCCGGTGCCGTTGGCGGCCGGGCTGGTGCCGGTGGTGCTGGGATCGACGACCAAGGTGTAGGTGCCGCTTTCGGGCAGGCTCACCACCGGTTCGCGGAGGTTGGAGGTGAAGCCGCTGCTCGCCAGGGTGGAGCCGTTGGGCCGCAACAGGGTGATCGCGCCGTTCGCAGTGATCGTGCTCTGGGTCGGCTTCCAGGAGAAGCTCTGGTCTTTGGTCCCCGAGAAGGTGATCAGCTCGCGCTGGCCGGGGATCGAGATCGTCGAGGTGACCGAGCCGCCTTCGCTGGAGGGCGTGATCGTCTGGCCGGTTTTGTCGGGGGCTTCCCAGAGCTGCAGGTCAACCGAGCCGGTGGCGGCGCCTTCGGGGTCAACGACGAGGGTGTAGGTGCCGGCGGTGGCGAAGGTCTTGGTGTCCCAGAACCAGTTCTCTTTGGCGCCGAAGCCCTGGCTGTAGAGCTGTTCGCCGTTGGGTTTCAACCACCTGACCGTGTAGCCGGAGGTGAAGTTGGCGTTGTTGGTCTTCAGGGCGACCTTCGCCCCGGCGCTCAGCGTCACCGCGTAGTGGGCGACCTGGCCGGCGAAGGAGGTGGCGACTTTCTGGGTCGTGCCTTCGGCGGTGGCGGCGGGGGTGATCGGGTTGCCGCTGACCTCGTAGGCCGTGACTTTGACCGAGCCGGTGCCGTTGGCGGCCGGGCTGGTGCCGGTGGTGCTGGGATCGACGACCAAGGTGTAGGTGCCGCTTTCGGGCAGGCTCACCACCGGTTCGCGGAGGTTGGAGGTGAAGCCGCTGCTCGCCAGGGTGGAGCCGTTGGGCCGCAACAGGGTGATCGCGCCGTTCGCAGTGATCGTGCTCTGGGTCGGCTTCCAGGAGAAGCTCTGGTCTTTGGTCCCCGAGAAGGTGATCAGCTCGCGCTGGCCGGGGATCGAGATCGTCGAGGTGACCGAGCCGCCTTCGCTGGAGGGCGTGATCGTCTGGCCGGTTTTGTCGGGGGCTTCCCAGAGCTGCAGGTTGACCGAGCCGGTGGCGGCGCCTTCGGGGTCGACGACGAGGGTGTAGGTGCCGGCGGTGGCGAAGGTCTTGGTGTCCCAGAACCAGTTCTCTTTGGCGCCGAAGCCCTGGCTGTAGAGCTGTTCGCCGTTGGGTTTCAACCACCTGACCGTGTAGCCGGAGGTGAAGTTGGCGTTGTTGGTCTTCAGGGCGACCTTCGCCCCGGCGCTCAGCGTCACCGCGTAGTGGGCGACCTGGCCGGCGAAGGAGGTGGCGACTTTCTGGGTCGTGCCTTCGGCGGTGGCGGCGGGGGTGATCGGGTTGCCGCTGACCTCGTAGGCCGTGACTTTGACCGAGCCGGTGCCGTTGGCGGCCGGGCTGGTGCCGGTGGTGCTGGGATCGACGACCAAGGTGTAGGTGCCGCTTTCGGGCAGGCTCACCACCGGTTCGCGGAGGTTGGAGGTGAAGCCGCTGCTCGCCAGGGTGGAGCCGTTGGGCCGCAACAGGGTGATCGCGCCGTTCGCAGTGATCGTGCTCTGGGTCGGCTTCCAGGAGAAGCTCTGGTCTTTGGTCCCCGAGAAGGTGATCAGCTCGCGCTGGCCGGGGATCGAGATCGTCGAGGTGACCGAGCCGCCTTCGCTGGAGGGCGTGATCGTCTGGCCGGTTTTGTCGGGGGCTTCCCAGAGCTGCAGGTTGACCGAGCCGGTGGCGGCGCCTTCGGGGTCGACGACGAGGGTGTAGGTGCCGGCGGTGGCGAAGGTCTTGGTGTCCCAGAACCAGTTCTCTTTGGCGCCGAAGCCCTGGCTGTAGAGCTGTTCGCCGTTGGGTTTCAACCACCTGACCGTGTAGCCGGAGGTGAAGTTGGCGTTGTTGGTCTTCAGGGCGACCTTCGCCCCGGCGCTCAGCGTCACCGCGTAGTGGGCGACCTGGCCGGCGAAGGAGGTGGCGACTTTCTGGGTCGTGCCTTCGGCGGTGGCGGCGGGGGTGATCGAGCCGAGAAATCCGGGGAAGTCAGAGGACGAGACTTTCACCGAACCCGCGCTGGTTCCCGTGGGAGTCAGCAGGACCGTGTACGTGCCGGTCATTGGCAGAGGCGAGGTCTCCTCGAGAAACCCGCCTCCACTTTTCGAGAAGCTCGAGGAAGCGACCTGTGCCCCAGAGGGGCTCCAGATGGAGACGGTGCCGCTGGTTATCGAGCTCTCGGAGAAGGAGAGCAGAACGCGGCGTCCTGCAGAGCCGTCGAAGAGCAGCAGCGCGACCTTTTCCGACCCTTCAAATCCGACGGTTTTCGATTCGCCGAGGGAAAACCTGCCGGTCCATCCGACTTTCGAGGCCGCTAGGCCGTTCGGCGGGATGAACAAGTCAGGGCCGATGCTCAAACCTTCGGCGGTGCTTACCGAGACGTAGCCGCCGAGCGTTCCCGTCGGGACTTTGAATTTGAGGGTGCTGGAGGAGGCCGACGTTATTTCCGGCCGGACCCCGTTGAGGATGAGGTCATTGCCGGCTACGTTCGAACCAAAGTGGGAGCCGGAGACCGTGACTTCTTCCCCGCTGACGGCCAGGCTCGGGGAGATCGAAGAGACATTGGGGGCGAGCGATTCGAGGACGGTGAAGCTTTCTGCGCTCGCTACCGGACCTTCTCCGGGCGTCGAGACAGTGACCGAACCCGTCGTTGCCCCGTTCGGCACTTTGACCGTCAGCGAGTTAGCGGTCGCGGCGATAACGCTGGCCGTCGTTCCATTGAATTTGACGATGTCGGAAGTCGGAGTCACCGAGAAGCCGGTTCCTTCGATCGTCACCGTTGCGCCAATCTGCGCCCGAGGGGGGTTCAGCTGAACGAGCGAAAGCTGGCTTGAGGCGTGGCGCGAGATCGACAGCAGGTTGCCAGCGGCGTCCCAGTTGTAGGTGGCGGTTTCCCCTTCGGGGTCAATCGCTGCCTTCAGCCGACCGTCGGCATCGTGGAAAAAGCGGAAGGCGTTGCTGGGGACCGAGGCGGAGACGGCTGATGGAATGAGAAGACAAAGGCACAGCAGCCCGAGGGCCGGCAGGACACACGAGATCGATCGCCAGGGGTACGGACACTTTCTCAACTTAACGACCACATCTCCCCCTGTCTAAAAATGTTTGGTAGCCCAGAGGAATAGAACCCACTGGAATCACGGCGGCGAACCCAACACGACTTTTGGTGAGAATGCAATGCCAACTATTTACTATCAATTAGCCTTGGCAAACTACAAATATGGCTGACTGGCCGCTGTGTCCACTCGAAGCCGGCTAAGAGGGGATAGCTATGCCTGGGCAATCTTCTGCGCCCTGGACAACTTGTCTGCTGACCTGAGAGACAAAATGAGAACTGAGGTACTGAGGCGTTTGTCGTTTGTAGCGCCGCCTTTTGAGACGAAGCGCACGTAACATTCGCCCTTCGACAGGGGAAGAACGATCAGAGCCGGATCGTCGCGGACGGCCGGGCCCCGGCATCAGGGTCACGAACGGACTCGAACCCGAAGAGACCAACGGTGAGTGACGTGTCAGCTCCAGAGTGGCTTCCCCCGCCGAGCCTCCGACGATGGTCACTTTCGACTTGAACGCCGGCCAGTTCACTTAGAGCATTCTCGAGGATGCGCTTTACGTCCTCCTGACCTTGGGCATCAACGACCATTGGGCTCAGGCTCATGTAGATCCCCGGCTTTATGAATCGCCCGGCGGCGAGCGAGGCACCTGCGTCGGCATAGAGGTGCCGGAGCATATGCACCGCAACCTTGTGCTTCGCTGGAGCGGGAAGCCTGTCCCAGGCCCCCGGTGGAATCACCATGCTACGAATTGCCCGATAGTGAGCGCCGCGTCCGGTCACCGAGGGGTCATCACCGATCCAGCCGCCCTCTCGGAGCCGGTCGATGTGGTGGCGAACCGAGTTCTTGTTCTCACCTAGCGCATCTGAAATCTTGCTAGGCCCGGCCGTATGATCACAGAGATAGGCGTAGATGCGGACGCGCAGCTCGTCGGAAAGAACCCTCATCAGCTCGTGGTCGATGTAGGCGCTGGGCGGCAAAGGTGTGCGGATGCTGCGCTCCGGGGCGGCGGGGGTGCCCTTATCACTCATCGTCAGGACGCTGCGGGTGTGCCAACGGTCAAGCGCGCGAGCGTATGAGTTCAAAGGGCCTCCGTTTGAGAAATGGTCAGATCCGGCCGAACCCGATGCTGTGGGCCAACTGGTCAGCGAGGCACCCTATACACGTTTCACCCCTGAGCACTTACCTACTATTCGCTCTATTTGGCTAGACGGACTTAATTGGTACGTATCCCTCCGTCCGGCGCCCTACCGGTAGACGTGGCGTCCGCCTTCCTCAAGCTCTGATGGACTACTTTCTGTGGTTCTCCACACTCCTACGGCGCGTTTTCCGAGTTGGGACTGGCAGGGGAGAACTAGTCGCCTTGTCCACAGAGGACGAGTAATGCTCACGTCATCCTCTCCAGAAGTAGGTCGTGACCCTAGGCAATCATGTCTTTCGTGACCGCCTGCCAGTCGGCCGCGTGGCGATTCGCAAAGATCTCGATGATGGAGCCCGGCAACGAGCCGGCGACGACCTTGTCGTCATACATGGTCCGCCAACGCGGTCGAAGATCAGGCTGTTCACTTTGTCAAGACCATGCCGTCGCCGAGCGCTGATCGCAGAAACCCCCTAATCAGGTGACGTCCAGCTCTGGAGGCCCCGGCCCGCAATGGCGAAGGAGGCCGATCCCTGCAAAGGCACGCTGACCAATTGAGGGATCGGCCCCAGTTCAACTAGCCGTGCTTGCTGATGCTGCAAGCCGGGATCGTGACAGCCGTGGTCTCGATCTTCATGTGCGCTCACCTCCCCTTCCCGTAGGAGGCCCGGCCCGTCCGGGCCTGGGAAACGAACGCTAAAGACTTGTTCGACCTTCCACGCTGGCGTGGCGGGTCACGGGTACCAAAACACGACCAGCGCTTTAAGCTGGGCACGGGTAGACCAATCAAGGGATGGCCAAGCAAGAGGAGGATGAGGAACCGGTGACCGCAGCGCTGAGGCCCAAGGGAGTAGACGAGCTGGTCGTCTTCGTCGTGCAGCACCCGATCAGGGTTGACGCCCTACAGATCCTCAACGAACGAGAGGCGAGCGCCCCGGAAATTGCCCGCCTGATCGGCGTGGACCTCAAGACGGTCGGCAACCACATCAAGACCCTCGCCGACCTCGGCTGCATCGAGTTGGTGAGGACCGAACAGAAGCGCGGCGCGGAAGAGCATTTCTACCGTGCGTCGCTGCGCCCTCACATTGGAGACGAGGAATGGGCGCGAATGTCACCGGAGGCGCGACACGAAATCTCGGCCCTCATGTTCCAGGCCATCGTCGCTGAAGCCCTGTCTGCGTTCCGCAACGCTAAGTTCGACTCTCGGCTGAATCGACACGTTAGCTGGCAGCCGTTGAAGCTCGATGAGGAGGGCTGGGAGGAGCTGATGCTGGAGTTGAAGGAATCGCTTGAACGGATCGAAGGCATCAGGATGCGGGCCGAGGAACGGTTGCTCAGGAGCGGCGAGAAGGGGTTTCAGGCCATCGCCGCTGCCCTCGGTTTCGAGCGGGGGCTGGTCGGCCGTGCTCGGGAGCGGTGGGCCATCCCTGATTGACCCTCCACCCGAAGAAGGGCGAAAAAGTGGGCTGGTGAGAAGAAACGCTCACCACTAGAAATCTCCTTGGGCAAAAGAGCCCACCGCACATAGCCGTCTTCACTCAGGTGAGGACGGCGGCATCCCCCTAGGGGCGGTCGGGCTTCCTGACGTTTCAAACCCGACCGCCCAGGGGGTGACAGGCCCGCGCCATGAAGATTTCCACCGTCCCCAACGCCACCCCGAAATGCTGCCCTCCCTGCTCTTGGCCGACGAGGGAGAGGCGTGAGCCTGTAGCGGAGGCGGGCCGACATGCTCACCGTGTCGTCCCGCCCCGCTGGCTCATTTCAAAGGCCGCATGACCGTCGAAGTGTTGCGCCCCGGCGAACGACCATCGCTTCGCCAACAGCCGAGTTTCGATTGGACGGCCCTAATCGACGCGCAGGTGCATCCCATCAAGGTCGCCGTGGTCGAAGTCTTGCGATGGATCGGCGGACCGTTGTCCGCTCGCGAGCTGTGGTTAATCGGGGTCAGCGACCCGGTCTACGGCAATGTCGCCTACCACGTGAAGTGCCTTGTGGACGATGGCCTGCTGATCCAGACCGCCAAGGCACCCGCACGCGGGTCGGTCGAGAAGTTCTACGTTCTGACCCCGGCGGCGTGAGCAAGTACCGTCACAATGCGCGCCGGGAGGCCCAATTGAGCCAAGACGAACTCGGCGGCCGTTCGGGCATGGATACGGGCCATATCGCGTGGGGTGAGACCGGAAGGATCTACCCCGGATCTGAAGTCATGCAGAAGATGGCGGCCGGCATCGCTGTCCCGCTCGGGCCGATCCTCGACCGGGCCTGGAAGTGGGCCGGGACGCAGGGCCGATAGGGGTGCCACGCGAGCACGACCCACAGGTGGGCCTTGGTCTGGCGGTACGGAAGATCAGGGAGAGGCAGCGCATGACGCAAGTCACGCTTGGTAAGAGGACGGGGCTGCACTCGACCTGGGTCTCGCATATCGAGTCCGGTCGTCGGAACGTGGCCTACGGGACCGTTCGCCGCCTGGCCTATGCGCTGAACGTCTCCCTGTCGTACCTCGCACGGATGTCGCTTGAGATGGAGGAGGCGCTGAGGCCGAAGCCGAAGGTCGTCCGCACCGTGCGGCGCAGAAAGGAAGGGAGAAGGGGTCGCCGCCGCCCTGTGGTGTCGAACAATCGAACGCGACGGCGACCCCGCACCACACCGGGCAGCCCCCGCCGCCAGAGCTAAAGGGAGCTGGCGGCGGCACCCGGCACAATGATGTTTATCTGCCTCAACGACGTTGCGCAACCGTACGCACCGCGGTCCGTGGAAGCTGGTCGAGCCGGTGCGGCGAACCTGGATCGCTGTCCGCAGCTCGAAGCCGGCGCAAGGACGGCGCATTTGATTTTGAGATTCGCTGTCAATTTCGGACGCTCCTGCGTAAACGCGCCGACGGGTGTTCGACCTCGAACTCCCCACCAACGTACATGTATTCACCCGGCCGCCAGTTCATTCCGGCGAGAAGAACGCAAATCGGGGCGCCGGTACCGGCGGCCAGCTTGAGGACAGTGTCGAGACGGGGCTGCCTTTGCCCCAGCTCGAGCGCGTAGATCGCGGGCCGGCTCAGCCCGACGAGATTCGCGAGGTCTTCCTGGGATAGATCGGCCCGACGCCTACACCGCCAGAGGTTGCGGCCAAAACGCTCTTGAAGCGTCGGCGTGGGGCTAAGTGGAGGCGGGGTTCGCACCATCATTCCTCCCCCACCTCATCGACCAGTTTCACCAGCACTCACCTCGGCACCCCCGAGCCCTTGCAAGCCGGGTGAGCGTGGTCCAGGCCGGATTCCCGGCGCCGCACTCGATCTGGCTGATGTAGGACCTCATGGAGGCCGGTGCTCGTGGCGAGCTGCTTTTGGGTCAGAGCAGCCTCGCGACGGAGCGCCTTGACCACGATTGCCCAAGTCGATCAGCAGCGAGACAAATTCGGCGGCTTTTGGGATCGCCCAGTCATTTTCCGTCGCCTTCAGCCTGACGCGCGGCCCGCTCGGCCAGCTGGTCCAACGCCTTCCGAAGGGCAGCCTTGCGCTCAGCTCGGACCGGCTCGATCTGAGCGGCGAACGCTGACCCCTGTCCGTTGAGGGCGCGGCAAAGTTCCTCCAGAATCCGGAGGCCCGGATCGCTACATCTACCCTCCTCGATCTCCTCGATAAAGGCGGCGGTGGTCGGCGAGCGATCCGCGAGCCCTTGCCGAGTCAACCCCCGCTCCTCGCGAAGCGCTCGAAGCGCCAGCCCGGTGAGCAGCACCCAGGCTGCATCGGGGGGCCGCTTGCGGAGGACCACCTTTGGGGCATCGTCCCGCAGCAGTTCGAGGACGGCGCGATGCTCCGGATCTTCCCCGCGCTGCCTGAGCCGGTCTCTGAATCGCGCCTCGCTCTCGTAGCCGACCGGGGAAACACGGAATCCGGCCGGGAGGTGGAAATCCCGCACTTCATAGCCGCTGATGTCGGCGATCGAGGGCGGGGTCTCGTAATGGCGGTGACAGGCCGGTTCCCACCACATCCAGGCGAGGAGGTCGCAGTTCTTGACTTCCAGGGCTGCGACCAGCTTGAGAATGGTCTCGAGGCGCGGCGGAAAAACTCGCCCGTGCTCAATCCTGCTGAGGATCGTGCGACTCATCCCGATCCGTTCCGAGAGCTGGGTCTGAGTTAGACCAGCCTGCTGACGAAACCAGACCACGTTGGCGCCGAATCGCTCCCCTGGGGTCCAGTCTTTCTCGACCCACTTGTCTTCCTGGCTGAGGCTCATTTCGCTGCCTCGTTCGGCGGGCTTAGTTCCCAAACGATTCCCCGCAGCAGCTCGCAGGGCTGTACTCCGACCGCTCCGGCGAGCTTGACGATCGTGTCGAGGCGGGGGACGCGCTTACCTCCCTCGATCAGGGAGACCTCGGTGCGATGGATACCGGCGCGGTCAGCGGTCCTTTGTTGAGAGAAGCCAGCGCGGCCACGGCATTCGAGGGCGTTTATGCCGAAACGACGAGCCGCCTCCACCGCCTGAGCTTCTTTTGGAGGTGCCATCGCTCAGCCCGCCTTCATGCCGAGCGCGACCCGGATCAGCGTCGATCCCTTGACGAGCGAGGTCGGCCGGTAGAAGTGCTGGCAGGCGCCGCGCCTCTTTCGCCACCCCACGAGTTCAACAGCGCCGAGCTTTTGTAGGCGCCGAACGTGGTAGCCGACGATCGACAGCGGCAGCCTCTCCGAGTCGGCCAGCTCCTTCGGGCTGAGCCTCGCGGAGGATTCCAGGTAGCGCAGCAGCACCCGGCGGCGTATCGGGTGGCCGAGGGCTTCGATGAGAGCTTGGTATTTGTCCCCCTTCGCCATCAGCCTGCCGTCCCAGCAAGCTCGAAGAACCGGAGAGCGGCCCTGGTTGGCCGGATGAATTCCTCGGCTCCGGGCGGATGGAGGAGGCCGGCGGCGGCGAGGTCGCGAACCGCCCGCTCGTTGGCGTCGGCCTCGGAGAACTCAGTCGATCCGTCTTTGGTCAGTTCCCGAAGCAACTCGACCTTCGTAAGAACGTCGGGATGACTTTGGAGAACGAGCCCGAGAACCGCCCGCTCTTGCGCATCGTCTTCTTGGTGATTAAGCCGGAACCGGCCAGCGCCGGAGTCCGTAGGGTTCGAAGCAGCCATTAGGGAGGTACCGCCTTCCTTTTGGTCAGGTCTCCGGTGGCGTTACCGCGCCGCCGGAGGCCGCTATGTCTTTCGGGTTACTTGCTGTCGCCGACGAGGTCGTATTCGCGAGGCTTCTTGTTGGTCAGCTTCACCTTGCCTGCCTTCTCCAGTCGCTCGAAGCAGTTGGCGATGGCGCCGGGGGAGCGTTTGATCCCGCGGCCGACGACGCCGGAGGTGGCGGGCAGCTTTTTCAGGTTCTTTTTCATGTAGCCGACCACGAGGCCGTCGAGCGCGCCGGGACTCAGCCGCTTGCCGCCGTCTTTGTTGGCGGTCTTCGCGCCGGCCTGTTTCGATTTCGCCGAGGTGGTTTTCGCCTTCGATTTCGACGCGCTGGCTTTAGTGCCCTTGTCGCCGCCGCTGCGCGAGCTGGTCCGGCCGGGCTTGCCTTTGGTTGCGGTGGTGCTCATCGCGATCCTCCTGATTCCGTTGGGGCCGCGCCGTTGCGAGGCCGATACGGACGTCTTAGCTCTGGCCGGCGGCCAGAGCGAGCGAAATCAAGGGCAATCGCGGGTAATCCCCGCATATTTGGCGCCCATCAGGCAGTTTCTGCCTGATCGGGAGCGGATTTTGGGTCTCGGTTTAAACGATTGCCGAGAAGGTGAAACCACCCATTTGCGGGGGATTTCTATCCGTGAGAGGGCCGAAATTCAAACCGAAAGGCGCCGTCACCACAAGCCGGAGCTCTACCAACTGAGCTACTGCCACCTCGCTGGGGTGATTCTAGGCGACTGCGGCTACTTCGCCGGTCTGCTCGCCCGGCCGGGCTTTGGCGGCCTCGGCTCCGCCGCGGGAGAACTCGATCTCGTCGTCGATCGGGCCCTTGCGGAGGAGGCGGATGTCCTGGGCGTAGTTCTGGTGCAGGCGCCAGGGGTGGGTCGCCGCCTGCTTGGGGAGCTGGTCGAGGGAGCGGAGGATGTAGCCGGATTTGAGGTCGATGAAGGGTTCGGTCTCGACGGAGGGGGCGGGCGCCTTTGGGGTCGCTGCGCGGTAGCCGTGGGCGTCCATGTGCTTGAGCAGGCGGCAGACGTAGGCGGCCACCAAGTCGGTCTTGAGGGTAAAGGAGGCGTTGGTGTAGCCCATCGCCATGCACATGTTGGGAACGCCGCTGAACATCATCCCCTTGTAGCCGATGGTCTCAGAGAGCTGTTTCTCCTTGCCGTCGATGAGCATCTGCATACCGCCGAGGACAAGCAGGTTGAGGCCGGTCGCGGTGATGATGACGTCGGCCTCGAGCTCGCGGCCGGACTGGAGGCGGATCCCTTTCTCGGTGAAGGTCTCGACGTGATCGGTGACGACATCCACCTCGCCGCTGCGGATCGCCTTGAAAAGATCGGCGTCGGGAACGGCGCAGAGGCGCTCGTCCCAGGGGTTGTACCGCGGCTTGAAGTGGGTGTCGATGTCATAGCCGGCGGGCAAAAGCGGCTCGAGGCGCTTGCGAAGGATGCGCTTGGAGAAATTGGGCCAGCGCCGGAAGAGCGTGTAGCTCCCGTGCAGCACCAGGACGTTCTTCCAGCGCACCGCCGCGTAGGCGAGCTTCTCCGGCAACAGCCGCCGCAACCGCTGAGCGATCGGGTCGACGGCCGGCCGGGAAACGACGTAGGTCGGCGAGCGCTGCAGCATCGTCACCTGGGCGGCGCGCTCGGCCAGCGCCGGCACCAGCGTCATCGCGGTCGCTCCGCTGCCGATCACGACGACGCGCTTCCCCGCGTAGTTGAGGTCCTCGGGCCAGTGCTGGGGGTGGACGATCTCCCCCTCGAAGCGCTCGGTCCCCTCGAAGTTCGGCGTGAAGCCCTCGTCGTAGCGGTAGTAGCCGGTGCAGCCGTAGAGCCAGTCGCAGGTGATCTCGACCGACTCGCCGTCGCGCTCGGCGCGGACGGTCCAGCGCGCCTCGGCGCTCGACCACTCGGCGGCGACGACCTTGTGGTTGAAGCGGATCCGGTCCTCCACCTCGTACTCCTTCGCGGTCTCCTTGATGTAGTCGAGGATCGACTCGCCGTCGGCGATCGACTTTTCCCCGAGCCAGGGCTTGAAGGAGTAGCCGAGGGTGAACATGTCCGAGTCCGAGCGGATGCCGGGGTAGCGGAAGAGGTCCCAGGTGCCGCCGATCGACTCGCGCGCCTCGAGGATCGCGTAGCTCTTCTCGGGACAATTCTGCTGCAGGTGGACAGCGGCGCCGATGCCGGCGAGGCCGGCGCCGACGATGAGGACGTTGACGTGCTCGCGTTGGTTCGACATGGGAATCTCCTCCTGGCTATTTGCTCAGGCGAGCGAGGAGGTCGCTCGTCATCGGGGTTGATTTGAACATGCCCTTCCTGGCGCCGGCGCGCATCTGGCGGCGGATCCCGCGCTCGACGAAGCGTTTGGGGACGAGGCCGAGCAGCGCGTAGGAGACGGTGCCGCGGCGGGTGGTGGCGAGGTCGTGGGCGGGCCTGCCGTAGATGGCGCGCACGATCGTGTCGACCGCGGCGCTGAGCGGCTCCGCCGGGACCAGGCCCTCGAGGGCGATGCCGGCGTTCTGGCTGGCCTCGTGGATCGGGGTGCGGATGTAGCCGGGGTAGACGGTGGTGACTGTGACCTCGTCACCGACCTCGGAGCGCAGCTGGTCGGAGTAGCCGACGACGGCGCGCTTGCTGGCGCCGTAGGCGGTCGCGAAGGGGACGGCGAGGTGGGCGAGGCCGGAGGCGACGTTGACGACGCGGCCGTGGGAGGACCGCAGGCCGGGAAGCGCCGCTGCGGTCACGCGCCAGGTCCCGAGCAGGTTGACGTCGAGCACACGGAGTGCGTCTACCCCTGGGCGCTCGGTCGCACTCTGGGGCAGCCCGATGCCGGCGCAGTTGACCAGAGCGTCGATGCCGCCCAGGCGCTTGACCGCCGCTGTGACCGCGCTGTCGACCGAGGCCTGGTCGGTGACGTCGCAGGTGAGCACGTCGTCGCTGGCCTTGAGATCGAGTCCGACGACCTCCGCCCCACGGGCGCGAAGGGTCTCGAGGGTGGCCTTGCCGATGCCGCTGGCGGCGCCGGTGATGACTACGCGCTTGCTCACGGCGGAAATGTATCAACACAGTGTCGAGTAAGTCAACAACTTGTCGATTCTCTCGACGCGATGTATCGTGGAGCAGATGGCAGTCGTCCCCAACCCCTCTTCCGTACCCAAAGGCCGCGGACGCCGTGGCAGCCGCGCCAGCGGCGACGACCGCGAGCGGGCGATCCTGGAGACGGCGGAACGACTGCTGGAAGAGCGGCCGCTGAGCGAGATCTCCGTCGACGACCTCGCCAAAGGCGCCGGCATCTCCCGCCCCACCTTCTACTTCTACTTCCCCTCCAAGGACGCGGTGGTGCTGACGATCATCGACCGCCTCGTCGCCGACGCCGGGAGCGGCCGCGAGGAGATCCTCACGGCCCTGGCCGACAGCGGCCCCCGGGCGGGCCTTCGCGCGGGCCTGGAGAATCTCTACGCCGCCTTCCGCACCCGCCCGGGCGTGGTCAGGGCGGGGACCGACCTTCGCACCACCAATCAGGAGGCCCGCGACCTCTGGGCGGAGGTGATGGAGGGGTGGGTCACCGACGTCACCGTCGTGATCGAGGCCGAGCGTGCGCGCGGCGCCGCTCCCCCCGGCCAGCCCGCCCGCGACCTCGCGATCGCCCTCGTGCAGATGAACGAGCGGGCCCAGTACGCGACCCTGCTCGGCGAGTCGCCCTCGCTCGACGGCGACCGCGTGCTCGACGTCCTCATCGACGTCTGGCTGCGGGCGATCTACGGCTCCGCCGAGCCGGCCTAGACCTGCAGCGCGATCTCCCGCCCCATCACCGCGACCGCGTCGAGGTCGCGGTGGAGCAGGTGCTGGCCCATCACCCGCGTCAGGCCCGCTGCCTCGAGCTCGCGCAACTGCTCGATCGCCTCCTCGGCGGTGCCGAGGATCGTGCTCTCGCGCCGACCGGCGATGAAGGACTCGCCGTCGCCGCCCTCCCCTTTCCAGCGCGAGAGGCGCCCGGCGCGGTCGACCAGTTCAGCGCGGTCGGCCCCCACCAGCCAGCCGGTCATCATCGAGAGCGGCAGGCTCGCCGGGTCGCGGCCCTCGGCCTCACAGGCGCGGTCGAGCCCCGCCCGGATCTCGGCGACTTCGGCGGGCGTCGCCATCACCGTGTTGTACTCGTCGGCGTAGCGAGCGGCGAGGCGCAGGCTGCGCGGCCCGCCGCGGCCACCGAGGATCAACGGCAGCGGCCGCTGCACCGGCTTCGGCAGCGCGTCGAGGTCCTCGGCCCGGTAGTGCTCGCCCTCGAAGCTGAACGGTCCCTCCCCCCAGTGGCCCCTGATGATCGCCATCTGCTCCTCGAGCGCGTCCATCCGCGGCCCGATCGGCGGCAGGTCGAAGCCGTAGAGCTCGTGCTCGCGCTCCCACCAGCCGGCGCCGATCCCGACTTCCACCCTGCCGCCGGAAACATGGTCGGCGGTGACCGCGAGCTTCGCCAGCACCGCCGGGTGGCGGAAGGTCGCCGGCGAGACCATCGTCCCCAGTCGCAGCTTCTCGGTGACCGCACCGAGCGCGCTGATCGTCCCCCAGGCGTCGAGCGACCCGCGTTCGCGGCGGTCGTCGACCGAGAGGTAGTGGTCGGAGCGGAACATCGTCCCCACCCCGTGCTCCTCGCAGGCCGCCGCCAGCGCCAGCCAGTCCTCCCAGGTCACGTCCTCCTGGCCCTCGATCATCAGGCAGATCTCCATGGCGCCTCCCTACCCGGCGGCGACGATTTCAGCGAAGGCCTCGAACCCCGGCGTGGTGCGCTCGACCAGCATTCCCTCCAACTTTGCGGCGCGCTCCGGCAGGGCGTGCTCGCCCTCGTCGCCCAGCGCCGCGCAGGCCTCGTTCACCATCTCCGGCACCGCCAGCCAGGCCTCGACCAGGGCGTAGTCGGCCTCGGGATGGAAGAGAACGCCCCAGGCGTTGCCGGCGCGGAAGGCCTGGCAGGCGGTGCGCTCCGAGGAGGCGAGGTGATCGGCGCCGGCGGGAAGGTCGAAGACGTCGCCGTGCCAGTGGAGGACCTCGATGCTCGGCGCGAGCCCTCCGAGCACGGGGTCGTCGGGGTCGCTGACCTCGACCGGGGCGAAGCCGATCTCGGGCTCCTCCCCCGCCCGCACCTCCGCCCCGAGCGCCCGTGCCAGCAGCTGCGCGCCGAGGCAGATGCCGAGCACCGGCATGCCCCGCTCCACCGCCGCGGACAGCCACTCCCGCTCGGCGGCCAGCGCCGGGAAGCGCTCGACCTCGTCGACGTTCATCGGCCCGCCCATGACCACGGCGCCGGCGACCTCCTCGTGGGCGGGCAACGGCTGGCCCGCCAGGGGCTTCACCGTCTTCACCCGCAGCGCCCGGCAGGCGTCGAGGATCCGGTGCGGTCCCTCCCAGGGGACGTGCTGGATCGCCAGCAGGGTTGGACGTCCGTCCAGGGTCATCGGAGGGTCAGGCTAGCCTCCGCGAGATGAAATCTCGCCTGGAGATCAACCGCGGCAGAGGTTATGGACCGCATAGGGCGTAAAAGCTCTGCCGCCATCGGGCTCTGCCTGCTTCTCGCGGCTCTCGTCGCGGCATTGATCGCTTCCTCCGCCACCGCCGTCGGCCCCTACCCCGCCCTCGACCCCTGCCCGGTCTTCCCCGACCCGCCCGCTTCGCTCTCGCCGAGCGCGCCGTCCCTCCCCACCGAGGCGGCCTGGAACCAGGACATCTCCAAGGCGCAGCGCGATCCGCGCTCGAGCGCCTACATCGCCTACATCAACGGGCAGGGTGGCGACCGCCTGCACCCGGACTTCGGCTCGCCCCGCGCCTACGGCTTCCCTTACTCGGTCGTCGGCGCCGGCCAGCGCAAGCTGCCGGTCCACTACACCGCCTACGGGGACGAGAGCGATCCGGGGCCGTTCCCGATCCCCTCGCGCGCGCCGGTCGAGGGCGGCAACAGCAGCGACGGCGACCGCCACGTCCTCGTCGTCGACCGCGGCGCCTGCAAGCTCTACGAGCTCTACCGCGCCTTCTACGTGCCGAAGCCGCGGCCGCATTGGAACGCCGACTCCGGCACCGAATGGGACCTGCGCTCCGCCGCCCGCCGGCCCGACGGCTGGACCTCGGCCGACGCCGCCGGCCTGCCGGTCTTCCCCGGTCTGGTCCGCTACGACGAGGTCGCCACCGGCCGTCTCGACCACGCGATCCGCGTCACCTTCGAGAGCACCCGCGACGCCTGGGTCCACCCCGCCTCCCACTGCGCCGGCGACACCTCCAACCCCAACGCCCCGCCGATGGGCCTGCGCCTGCGCCTCAAGGCCGGCTACGGGCTCAAAGGCTTCAGCAGCGGCGCCAAAGTCATCGCCGAAGCGATGAAGCGCTACGGCCTGATCGTCGCCGACAACGGCTCGAACTGGTTCTTCTCCGGGACCAGCGACCGCCGCTGGGACGACGAGAACCTGAGCCAGCTGAAGCGGATCCCCGGCAGCGCCTTCGAGGTCGTGAAGAGCGCTGCAGCTATCCGTCCATGCTGATTTGCCTGCAATGGATCGGGTACCCGATCCATTAGGACCACCAGTCAGGGACCACACCAGGGAACAGCTCGAGGAGAGGAACGATGGCCCAGACGAAAACCAAAGCAAAAAAACGATCGGCGCCGAAAAGCGCGAAATCGTCGTCGAAATCGAAACCGAAATCGAAAGCTTCAAAACCCAAATCGGCCAAATCGAAATCGGCCAGCAGCAAATCACGGAGCTCAAGCAACGGCGCCAGCAGCAAATCCCGCTCTAACGGATCCGCCGGGCAGCACTCGAACGTCGACGCGGTCAAAGACGCCGTTAACGACATCGGCGGTAAAGCAAAAGGCGCGGGCAAAACCGTCGGCAAAGCCGCGAGCAAAGCGAAAGTGCCGCTCGTCGCCGGCGGGGCCGCCCTTGCCGGAGCCGCCGGGGGTCTTGCCCTCGCCGCTTCCAAGCAGGGGAAAAAGAGTGGGCTCAGCAAGGCGATGACGCGTCGGCCGAAGATCAAGGGACCGAAGATCAAGGTCAAGGTCAACTCCAAGGACATCGCCAAGGCGGCCAAGGAGGTAGGGAACTTCAGCACGCAGGTAGGTGAGATTGCAGGCGGTCTCGAGACCGCCGCCTCGGGGAAGAACGGAAGGCATCGCTCCCCGGTCGAGGTCGTTCTACAGGGACTCACCGCGAGGCGCTGACGCCGGGCCGGCCCTGAGGACATGGCTGCGACCGCGCGTCCGGGACGCGCGGTCGCCGGCCCACCCCCACCCCTATTCCTCTTCTTCTTCGTCGGCCTCGTCGGTCGGGTGGACGATCCACTGCGCCACCGACCAGTCGACCTTGACGTCGCGGTAGGCGACTCCCTCCTCCGGCTCCTCGGGAATGTTCTCCCGCTCCACCTTGGCGCGAGTCTCATGATCAGGATCGCCCTCGTAGGTGACCTTCTTCTCCGGGACCCTCCCGAACTTCACCTCCTTCGCCCTGACCGAGGTGAACAGGTCCAGATCGGGTAGACGGCCGCTCATCCGGCGGCCGCCTTCTCCACGTCGTGGACGGTGACGCGGCCTTCGGCCCCGGTGCCCTTGACGTCGTCTATGTCGACGCCGGCATCCTCGGCCTTGCGCAGCGCCGCCTCGGTCGCGTTGTGCTTCTGCGCCCGGCGCTGGCGTCGCCGCTCGCCCAGCTCCATCGCTTTGTGGGTCGCCGCCATGCCGAGCTCCTTCGCCTCGTCGCTCGCCGCGGCTCCGATTTCCTTGGCGACGATTTTGGCGATCTGTTTGGCGAGACCGCCGGAGGTGCCCTGGCCGTCGCCATTGCCCTCTTCCCCGCCGTTGCCTCCACCACCGGATCCGACCTGCGCCAGCCCACCTAGAGCGCCGGCGCCCTGGCCGAGCCCTCCGACCGCCTGGCCGGCGCCTTCGCCCAGGCCGCCGACCGCTTTGTTGGCGCCTTCGCCGACCTCGCCGACGGCTTTGCCGGCGCCGCCACCGACGTCTTCGACCGCCCCACCGGCGCCTTTGCCAACGTCCTTGACGGCGCCCTGGGCACCCTCGCCGACGTCCTCGACGGCACTCCCGGCACCTTCGCCGATTTCGCCGACGGCCTTGCCGGCGCCTTCGCCGACCGGTTCGAGCGTATGAGCGATTCCCTTCAGCACGTCGGGATTGCGATCGAGCGTGGTCAGCACGCGATCGATGATCGCGGTGACGTGGTCGAGCCGCGCCCGCAGCAGTGCCTGCGCTTCCACCCCTTTGATGTTGAGCTTGACCTTGCCGAGCTCGACGTGGACACCGACGCTGAGCTTGACCAGGTCCAGCACCTCCGCATGCAATGAGACCCGGGCCTCGAGGTCGTCGAGCTCGAAGTCGATCTCGTCGACCTTGACGACCGGGATGTCGACGACGACGTCGGGCTCGTCGGTATCGCTGATTTCGCCCGGATCGATGACCGTGTAGTCCTCGTACGTGCTCTCCGGCACGGTCTTGTCGGAACCCTGATTGCGCTGTTTGCCCTTCTGCGGCGTCGGGCTTTTGTTGCGCCCGCTGCCGTCTTTCCGCTGCCTGACTGGTTTGCTCTTGCGCTTGGTCTGCTGCGCCATCTCCACCTCTCCTCGCTTTCGCGGTATCCCTGCCGCGGTCCCCTTAAGAAACTTTTTCCCGTCGAGATGAAGCGCAAACGCGCCCCGCGGGGAATCAGCTCTTGCGCGAGCGCCCGCCGGTGACCAGGCGCCATGCCCCGCCGACCACGTAGATCACCGCGAAGGAGATCGCCAGCCCGATCGCCCCGAGCAGGAGGAGAAAGAGCACGAAGGCGACGATCGCCAACGGGATGAGGAGGAGTTTCACGCCCCCGTAGTCTTACAGCGGGAATGGGACCTTCGGCAGCGCTCCTCCACACCGTCATCGCCCTGCTCGGGGCCAGCGGCGGCGACCACGCGGTCACCGCGGTCAGCGACAGCCTCGCCCTGCTCCAGGTGCGGCGCGAGGTGGAAGCGCGGCCGGCTCCGGCGGCGACCACGGCCAAGGTCGAGCTCCCGACCCCGGAGGAAATCGCCGCCGACCCGACCAAGCTGCCGCCGGCCTCGGCGGGCAGCAACGGCACCCATGTCCCCCACGCCTCCTCGCTCGGCCGCGACGAGATCTTCGCCCACCGCCGCGGCGACCATCCCGGCTCCAGCGCGATCCTCCTCACCGGCGTCGCCCTCGCCCCACCGGACGCGCCGGAAGCGGTGCAGGGCGTGATCAACAACGCCAACCAGATCGTCGGCCGGCCCTACGTGTGGGGCGGCGGCCACGGCTCCTTCTACGACGACTCCTACGACTGCTCCGGCGCCGTCAGCTTCGCCCTCTTCGGCGGCGGCCTGATCCCCCAGCCGCTCACCTCCGGCGACCTGATGCGCTGGGGGGCGCCGGGCGCCGGCAAATGGATCACCGTCTACGCCAACGCCGGTCACACCTTCGTCGAAGTCGCTGGCCTGCGTTTCGACACCGTCGGCGCCGAACAGGGCAGCGGACCCCGCTGGCACCTCGCCACCGTCTCCACCGACGGCTTCGTCGCCCGTCACCCCCCCGGCCTCTAGATCGATAGACAAAAAATGGGCCGGCCCTTGGTGGGCCGGCCCATGGTGGCTGGTGGCTAGCTGCCCTTCCCGATCGAATCGAGGGGCGCCACGCGCTCGGTGCGGAGATCCATCCGTCTCACCTCCCTCCCCGGCTGTGACTAATCGCGCTAGAGACCGGATTATTAGTGAGGCTGGTTCCACCAATGGAGCGCATTCCAGCAATCTCCGAAGACTTTTGAACAGAATGTCCAGTGAACGGTTACGATCAAGTCCTCGCCAGTAATCAGCCCCTCACAAGGAAGACCAAAATGTCGACGAAGACGCAGCGCCGTAAAGCAACCGAGAACCGGATCAAGGCGATGAGCCACCCCCTGCGAGCGGCAATCCTTCGCGTCCTTGCCGATCGCACCGCAAGTCCGGCTGAAATGGCAAGAGAGTTCGACGAGGAGCTATCGAACGTCAGCTACCACACCAAACAGCTGGTCGAGTTCGAATGCGCGGAGCTGGTCAGCACCCGACCAGTGCGCGGCGCCCTCGAGCACTTCTACCGCGCAACCGAGCGGCATCTGATCGACACCGAGGAGTGGGACGAGCTCGACCCGGTCATCGCCGAGGACCTCGTCTGCGAATTCATGCAGAAGATCCTTGACGACTTCACCGCCTCGGCCCGCGCCAAGCTGATCGGCGGCGACAGGGACTTCCACCTCACCCGTACTCCGCTCGTCCTCGACCAGGAGGGGCTGCAGGAAGCCCTCGAGGCACACGAACGTACCCGGCTGGAGATACTCGAGATAGAGGCGCGCAGCGCGGCGCGGATGATCGAGTCCGGCGAGGAGGGCACCAACGTCTCCACCGGCCAGGGCTGCTTCAAGGTTCCGGGCGCCAAGCGCCGCTGAGCTACCCGCTATCCAGCGGTAACCGGGAAGCGCATCTGCACCTCGGTGCCGTCGCCTTCCTGGACGATCTTCAGATCGGCGGCGAGGCGGGCGATGATCGTCAGTCCGAGGCCGAGGCCGTCGGATGACCCTTGCCCGAAGCCTTCGCCGCGGTCCCGGACCTTCACCTCCAGCCAGCCCCTGGTTCTCGAGGCGGACAGCTCGATCACCCCGTTGCCGCTGGCGACCTTCGCGTACTTGACCGCGTTGGTGACGGCCTCGGAGACCGCCAGCGCCACATCCGCCACCACATCCCGGGCGGCACCGTGCTCGGCAGCGAACTCCGAGGCGCGGCGCCTCAGTACCGGGACCGACGCCGGTTCCGCCGGCAGGACAAGACTCAGCTCGGTACTCACCACTAAGGCGTCCTCTGGTCCGTCTCTCGAGTAGCCGCTTTCGCCCCAGCACCCCGCTTGGCGACCACGAGATGCTGCCGATGCCGCTCGATCACCTGGTCCACCTCGGGGATCTCGTGCCCGGGGAGGACGAGAAAGCGATTGAAGCCGGTTCGCACCTCCTCGTATTCGGCGATCCCCAGCTCAACCGTAGAGCTGCAACCGAGGTGGCCGCACTCGCAGACGAAGACCGCGGTCTCGACGCCTTCCTCCCCCTGCTCGATCGCCTCGTTGACACGCCGTCCATTGATCTCCATCTGGGTGATCCGCTGTTTCCACTGCGGTTCCCCGGCGTCTGCTCGCTCGGTTCCCATGCCTGAGCATCTTCCCGGACAGGCCGGATTCAAAGCGTGACGATGCTCCAGATACAGACGGGATCAGTCCACCTGCTCGCAGCGTCTAACCCGATCGCTCCTGTCGACGCGGGCGATGTCGCCGCCGCCGCCGCAGTTGACGACGTCCGCACCGCCGCCTCGAGCGAGGATCAGGTCGGGCCCGGGGCCGCCGGAGAGGCGGTCGCGGCCGGCGCCGCCGTGCAGGCGGTCGGCGCCGGGACCTCCGAAGATCCTGTCGTTCCCCGGCCCGCCGAAGAGACGGTCGCGGCCCCCCTTGCCGAAGATGCGGTCGGCGCCGCCGCGGCCGAAGATCACGTCGTCCTCGCTGCTGCCGATCAGGAGGTCGGCGCGCAGGGTGCCGCTTGGCGGCGCTGGGGCCGGCGCGGGCGGGGCCGGAGGTGCGCTCGGTGGCGAGGGCTGGGGCGGGGCCGGTGCTTCGGGTTCGGGTTCGGGTTCGCCGCCTTCGACTTCGGTCAGCGTCCACCCGTAGCCGATGCTGGTGTTCGCCTCCTGGTAGACGTTGTCGTTGACGAACGGCGAGGCCGGAGCGCCACCGTCGAGCATCGTCACGGTGAAGCGGTAGGTGCGCGAGTCGCCGCCGGCGAGCGTCCCCAGCTGCAGCTCGGGCATCGAGGTGAGCCCACCGGAGTAGAGCTCCCTGGCGGGCCCCGCGCTGACGTCGTTGACGTGGAGGACGAGCCGCTGCGACAGCAGTCCTCCGTAGCGGCCGGGATCGTCAATCAACCCGGTCGAGGCGAGGGTGAGGGCGCCGGGCGCACTGCCGCTGTTGGAGATCGTCACCTCCCCCGATCCGGTGCGGCCGGGGGCGATGTTGTCCAGCTTGAAGATCGCCCCTTCCCCCTTGGAGCTGGTCAGGGCCATCGAACCCGTGGCGGAAACCTGCACCCGTGGCGCCTCGGTCGCGGGTCGCCACCCGGTCGCGGCGTAGAGGGTCGCGGCCGCGGCGAGGAGCAGGCCCAGCACCGCGACGGTGACCATCGTCCCCTGCCGGCTCGATCGCGATCCCATGCTCAGAACTCCCGGTCGACGGCGCCGGTCTCGGTGCGGGCGGTGGTCGTCTCGGCGTTGCCGGCGCGGTCGTAGGCGCTCGCCGACGGCGTCCAGGTCATCGTCCCCGTGCTCGCCGCCGTGCTCGGCCCGGCGGAGGCGGTGCCGAGGGTGATCGTGATCGAGTTGCCGCTCTGCACCATCGTCGAGGCGGTGCCGGAGGCGCCGAAGGTGGCGCTGGCGGTGACGTAGTCGTTTCGCCCCATGGAAACACTGCCGAGCGGCAGCTGCGCCGTGTTGGCGGCGTTGAAGACGGTGAGCGGATCGTTGGTGGTGTTGGTGATGCGGACGACGACGCTGGTCGCCGCGCCGTTCCAGTTGGCGAGGATCGAGCTCGGGTCGATCGGCTCGCTGAAGGCGTAGGTGATGCTGTCGCCGAGCTCGGGCCTGCCGGCGGTGCCGCCAGATTTGTTCGCGGTCTGGATGTCGGCCGCGGTCGGTGCGGTGTTGTCGACGATCACCGTGTAGCCGCTCTGGGTCCTGCTGTTGCCGGCGAGGTCTTTGGAGGTGAGCGCGTAGGAGTAGGTGCCGGCGGCGAGCGTCGCGTTGGCGGTGAGGGTGGCACTGCGGTGGCTGTAGGCGACGCCGTCGATCGTGAACGGGCCGGCGCTGAGCGCGGCGGCGGTCTGCGCGGTGGTGAGCGTGCCGGCGTTGGCGGTGATGCCGGCGATCCCGCTCGCCGGGGCGCCGCTGTCGCTGACGTTGGCGTAGACCATGTAGGTGCCGCCCTGTTTGATGTAGCCGGCGACGCCCCCCTGGCTCTTGCCGATCACCGAGGCGGAGGCGCTCGGCGCCACCCAGTCGGCGGCGGCGACCAGCTCGTTGCCGTTGCTGGTGGCGTTGCTCGTGTAGAGAGCCCAGACGACGCCGGCGGTGGTGGCGAGCCCCAGCAGGACCGCGAACAGCGCGAGCGCGAGCCGGCGCTGACGGCGCCGGTGGATCGGGGTGCGACCCGACCTCATTCCAGCCCCTCCCTTGGGTCGAGCCGCGGTCGCCAGATTCGCATCAGCAGCATCAGGCCCAGCAGCAGCGCCGGGACGATGACCAGCCCGATGCGTCCCGCCGGAGAGCCGATCCAGCCAACGGCGAAGCCGAGCGCTGGGACGCGGTAGGCGACCGTCCCGATCGTCCCGTCGGCGGGGACCTTCCAGCGCTCCTGCGTGGTGTTGGCGTCGCCCTTGGTGATCACCTCGACCTCGTCTCCGACCTGGGAGATCGCCCGCACCCGGTGGACCAGCAGCCGCCCGCTGCCGGCAGGGTCCTTGAAGGTGACGATGTCTCCGATCGCCGCCTCGGTCGGCGCGATCGGCCGGACGACGACGACGTCGCCGGTGCGGATCGCCGGGGTCATGCTGCCGGAGCGGACGACCATCGAGGTCTCCCCCAGGGCCAGCGGCAGCGCGGCGGCGAGCAGCACCGCGAGCACGAAGCTGGCGACGGCCCAGGCGAGGAAGGCGCGCAGCTTCATCCCCCACCCTCCAGCGGCCACAGTCGCGGCGTCAGGGTGATCTCGACGAGGGCGCCCTCGTAGCCGCTCAACACCTGCTCCGGCAGCCACGCTTCGAGCCTCAGATCGGCGCGCTGCCCCGAGGCAAGCTGCAGCCGCAGCGGCCGCACCCGCAGGCTTTCGAGACTCGATTCGGAGAGCAGGCGCCCGCCGCTTCGGACCCTGACCTCGAGCAGACCGTTCAGCGCCGTCGAGTCGACGTCGGCGCGCAGCGCCACGGCGAGGTCTTCGCCGGTCTGGTTGCGAACCGCAAAAGCGCCGACAGCGTGAGGACCGCCGGGCCGCAGCGCCCGCGCCTCGAGCAGCGGCTGCGGTGGCAGCGGGACGACTTCGAGCTCGCCCACCGGGGCGATTCGAACGCTGACCGCCGCCGGCGCCCCGGCGCCGACGGCGCCGGGGCGGGAGACAAGGAGCAGTGTCACGGCGAGGGTGAGCCCGAGCAGCGCACCAGCCGCCCTCGCAAGGTTCCTCTGCGCACTCGGGTTCATCTCACCCCCTCTCCCGGCAGAGGGATCCCCCTCCGCCGGTTCGTCTAGCCCTTAGGAGTCGTTGCGGGCCTCGGCGACGATCGTGAACTCACTCGTGGTCGCACCCTGGGCGAGTTCCGGCGCGGCCGAATCGAACGTGATCGTGGCGCGGAAGACCAGCGATTCACCCGGGTTCCAGACCGTTTTCCCGAACGGCACCACCGGGGCGCCGGTTTCATAGCTGTTGCCGATGCTGCCGAAGGCGGCGCCCTGGTAGATCGTGCCGCTGCCGTTGGTCGCATCGGGAGTGAAGCCGGTGCAGCTGGGGAAGGTGGATTCCGCCTGCGTGCCCTGCTCGAGTTTCAGTTTCAGGTAGGGGGAAAGCGGTCCGCCGCCGCCGAGCTCGTACAGCTTCACGTCGGCCGGGAGGCTGCCGTTGTAGCTGACTTTGATGCAGCGGACCCAGCTGTCTCCCGGTTTGGCGTTGGTGATGTTGAACATCGCCGAGCCGGCGTCGTTGTCCGAGATCGCGATCGTGCCGGCGCTGATCTCGTTGCCGGAGTTCTGGGTGGTGGCGCTGAAGAGTCCGAAGACGCCCAGCGCAACGACGCCGCCCAGCAACCCGACCACGAGGACCGAGGCGAGGGCTTTTTGTGACTTGTTCATTGCTGCTCTCCTTGTTTGTTGTTGCACTGGTGCATGGATGAAGGTCTGGCCCTACTGGCTGCGGGCCTCCCAGACGAAGGAATGGACCCCCGAGCTCCAGCCCTGGCTGCTGTCGGGGGCGGTCGCCTGCAGGGTCACCTGGACGCGGTAGACGAGCGTCTGCCCGCTGCTCCAGCTCGTTTTGCCGATCGGGAGGGTGGCGACGCCGTTGGCGTAGCCGTTGCGCGTCTGCTCGAAGCTCTGCAGGGTGCCGGTGAAGATCACCCCGGTGGCGTCGGCGATGAAGCCGGTGCAGCTGGGGAAGGTCGAGCTCGCCTGCGTCCCCTGGGTGATGGTCAGGTCGATGTACTGGGCCAACGGGCCCGGCGTGCTCGGCGAGTAGAGACGGACGAGCGCCGGCAGCGAGCCGGTGTAAGTCGTTTTGATGCAGCGGCTGAGCGATTCCCCGGGCCGCACCCCGGTGGCGTTGTAGAGCGCCGCCCCGGAGTCGTTGTCAGAGAACTCGACCGTGCCGCTGCTGACCTCGTTGCCCGAGTTCTGCGTCGTCGAGCTGAAGAGCCCGTAGACCCCCAGCGTCGCGAAGCCGCCCAAAACCCCGATGACCAAGACCGAAAGCACGATCTTGGTCCGCCTGTCGATTCCCCTGCCGATACATCTCTTATCGACAAAACGACGCGTTCATTGAAGGGCGAGGGAGCGCCGCCGCCCCTCTCTGGACGGGTGTCCTACACGCGGGTTTTACAAAGGAATTTCAACTCAAGAGAAACAGCTTTGAGCCGCGGCTTCCAGAAGTTAGGCTGGAGAGCCCATGGTCGCGACCTACACCTTCGACGTCTTCTCCAGCCTCGATGGCTTCGGCTCCACGAGCGGCGACTGGGGTGGCTATTGGGGCAAGCAGGGCCCCGAGCTGCTCGACCACCGCTCCGCCTTGTACGGCAAGGAGCGGCGCATGGTCTTCGGAGCCAACACGTATCGCGAGTTCGCACAGATGCTGGCGTCGAGCACGGAGGAGTCCGAGGTGCGCGATCCGTGGGTCACGCGGATGCGCAACCTGCCGGCGACGGTGGTTTCGACCACCCTGGAGGGACCCCTCGACTGGCCGGACGCGACCATCGTCAGCGGCGACGCCGTCGACGTCGTCGCCCGGCTCAAGGAAGAGTCCGAGGTGCCGTTGTGCTCTCACGGCAGCCTCTCGATGAACCGGGCGCTGATGGCCGCCGGCCTGGTTGACCGCGTCCAGGTGACGCTATTCCCCGTGATCACCGGAGAGACCGGACGCGCGCCGATCTTCGAGGGTGCGGCCGACTTCGACTTGGAGCTGATCGAGAGCCGAACGCTCGACGGCGACATCCAGGAGCTCGTCTACCGACCCACCCTGCACGGCTAAGCCGCAGATCAGCTCAGCCAGTCCGCCGGTAGCGGATGTGCGTGGCGAGCGGAGAATGGAGCGCCTCGACCGGCTCGAAGCCGAAGGACTCGACTTCGCCGAACAGCCGCTCGCCGGATCCGAGAAGGACCAAGGCCACATCGAGCGTGATCCATCCCAGTCGTAGGCCCCGCGCGGTCGCATCAGCCGGCCCTCCGCCTTCGCGTCGGCGTCGTTCGCGCGCTCGTTGCCGAGGTGCCAGCTATGGACCTCCCTGCCGCCCTTCCCCAAGCGCCGGCACGGTACCGCAGCGATCGAGCCGGTCCCATGATGGCCGCGCTCGGCGACCAAGAGGATTCAGCGAGAGATGGCGGCCTCCGAAGTCCTACCAGCCACCCCATGGACCGATGAGCGCTCGGCAATCCCTCCAGAGACCCGAGAGCTGCTTGCCAGCACGCGGGAACTCCTCCAACGTGAGCAGCGAACGCGCGACGCGATGCCTCGTGTCTTCCGGGAGCTGGCGGCTCTCAATCAGCGCCCGAAGCTCATCACGCGCCTGGCGCGTGAGCCAGCTTCCATCTAGGCGATTAGGTTTCTTGGTACGGAGTCGTATTTCGCCGCTGTACAAGCCAAGGAGGACTGATGAGTCAGCACGCCTACGAACTGCTAGATCGATCGAATTTTGAAGCCGTTGACCGGCCGCGCTACGAGCAGGTCATAGAAGTCGCGGCCGCAGAGGCAGGAATAGCGATTGAGGACGTATTGGCGGTAGCCCACGACGGCGCGCTGTGGGCAGCATGTACCAGCACCATCTTCCGCGCCAGTTTGCGAGGGATTTTAAAAAAACGAATCGATATCAGTGAGTCTTTTGACTATCACGAAATCTCTGAAGTTCGAGTAGAGCCCTCAAGCCCACATACCCATAAAGTCGTTCTCAACGGCGAAAACCGAAAGCGGCTCGCCCAGATTAATTTCAGCGCTGCTGGCCCATCGCGGACTATCGAGGGGGCATATCTAGATTGCCAGACCTTTGCGGAGGCGATCAAAAGCGCTTGGTCGCAAACGCGATGAGGGCTCCCGTCCTCTGCCGCCCCATCGCGCTTTTCGCCTAAGGAAGATTTACGAGCGAACGCCCCCGGCTGGATTCGAACCAGCGACCGTCGGATTAGAAGTTCAGCCGGAAGGGTGTCTGAGGGGGCGAATCTAGCCTGATAGAGCCGATCAGATCCAAGGAGTTCGGCTTAGTTCGCTGGAGCTGGGGACCAATTTCGGGACCAAGTTTTCCAGCGCCAGCCACACCTTCATCGAGATCGGCCTGCCTGCGCCAACCAGCTTTCGATCCGAGAGCGGCGCCGGCCCCACTTGCGCCTCGGCAGCCACCCACGGACGGGCCTCGTCGTCGCCATCGGCCCGGGTTCTAGTAGACACGTCCATCCCGCGAGCGCGGCTCTCTGGTTCGAGTAGGTTCGAAGAGTCCTAAGTACTCGCGTTTAGCTGTGCCATTGCTAAGTCCAGCGAGTGGCGCCCAAAAGGGGGATGAAATGCCGCATGAAATACAACTTCTGACGGATCGAAGGAAAGGACGCCATAGCCGTCTCGGCCACTTCGGCCTTCTGCTTCTAGCATCGGCCCTCCTGCTCGGAGCCCTGACCACCCCGTCCCAAGCGGGTTCGCTGGGGACCGTGCCCTACTACCACGGCTTCTCGGCACCCAACCAGGGAAGTTGCTGGGCACCGCAGCCGGCCGACACGATGGGCGACAATCTCTCCGGGCAAATCGGCTCAAACACCTTGCGTCTGCAGTGCTACTGGAGCGAGTACGAAACCGGCCCCAACGAATACAGCTCGGCGTTCCTCGAAGGCTTGCTTAGCCGGGTCCGCACCGCGCAGGCCAACTCCAGCAACTCGAACGTCCGCCTTCTCGTCAATCTCGACCTGCCGGGCTCAGAAAAATTCGAATGGCCCGCGTCCGTGACCTGGATGAACCTCGCCGGGTACGGAATGCAGTCCGCCACCCATGAAACCAATTTCTACCGCTGGTATCCGACCAGCGCAAAAGGGCTGGAAGCGTACGGCCGGGCGATGGCGAAGATCCTCAAGTACCTGCACAGCCGCGGCGTCTCCGCCTTCATCGAGACCCCGAACGAGCCCAACATCAGCGGTCCATCGGATCAAGTTCCGGCAGAACGGATTGGCCAAATGACGGGACAAGCGGTCAGCTTCGCAGCTGCGGAAGGGCTGCAGCTGAACAGCGAGCGCGGCCCAGCGATTCTGGCCGGCGCGATCCTGATTGGCTCGCTCAACCCTCAAAGCCCCGACTACAAAAAACACCAGGAAAACTTAGTTCGAACCGACTGGTTGACGGGCAAATTCGTCAAAGGGAATGACGCTGAATACTTCTGGGAAGTCCAGCACATGGCGGATTACACGATCGAACAGTGGTGGAAAAGCATCCCCGGCGGGCCATCATTCGCGACCACGCTCATAGGCACCTGGCGCCCCTCCTTTCATGCCTATCCGGAGTTGGGCGAGACGGAAGAACATCCGTGCATGAAAGAAAACGACAATTTGCAGGACCACAAGGGGAACCGCACCGCGACCGAAGCGCTTGGCACCGTGGAAGCGAAACTAAGCAGTGTCATGGGAGTGATCTCGAATAACAAGCGCTGGTGGCTAACCGAGACGGGAATGACCTCGTACAAGACCGACCCCAACCTCCACACGGAATCCCCGGCACAGTGCAAATCACGCCGTGAAACCGGGGGCAACACTTACGGGCGCACCCAGCAGAGCGAATTCTTTAAAAAATTCGCGAGCACCTTTAAAGGCAAAGTCGAAGGCTCCACCGCGCACTGGAACCGTTTCGAGGGGGTGACTTTCTTCCTCCCCCAGGACTTCAACATTGGCGACACATTTGACGCCTATCCCGGATACGGAGTGCATTGGCCCGGCTCTGCATCTAACTGCAACAAACTATATCCCTGCCGAAAGCAGGCGGCTGAAACGTTCAACAGCTACTACAGCGATGCCGAATCGCTGCCGCCTAGCGGCTGGACGAAGGAAAACATCGGTCCGGGCTCCAACTGCGGCGGATCGGGACAGGCAGAGCCGGCGATTACCTCTTGGGGCCAAGGCCGCCTCGATCTCTTCGTCTGCGGTTCGAACTCCCACCTCTGGCACCGCTGGTGGGATTCCAATGTCGGCTGGAGTGCCTGGGAGGACATGGGGGGCGTCCTCACCTCGCCACCGAGCGCAGTCTCCTGGGAACCGAACCGGATCGATGTCGTGGCCCGTGCCCAGTACGGCGAAATCTACCATTGGGCCTGGAACGGCTCGAGCTGGAGCAACGAAAACATTCAAGGCGTTTCGAAAGGAGCGCCTTCGGTCTCCTCCAGGGGCAAAGCGATGCTCGACGTCTTCGTACGCGGCACCGACGACGCTCTGTGGATCAAATCGCTCTATCCGGGAAGCGGCTGGACCGGCTGGAACAAAGTGGGCGGCGGCCTCAGCGCCGCACCCAGCTCGGTCTCCTGGGGATCGAACCGGATCGATGTGATCGTGCGCGGCACCTACAACGACTACTGGCACGCTTGGTGGGCCGGCTCGTCTTGGAACTGGGAGAACCTGGGAGGCTCATTCACCTCTCCCCCGGCCGTCTCCTCCCGCGGCGTGAACTCGCTCGACGTGTACGGTCGCGGCACCTACGGCGACCTCTGGCACCGGACGCTCATCCCCGGGGTCGGTTGGGCCGCCTGGGAAAATATGGGCGGCTACATGACCTCCGGCCCGTCCGCGGTTTCCTGGGGCAGCGAACGGATAGACATCGTCAACAGCTCGACGGACTACTCGATCGCCCACTGGGCCTGGGGCAAATAGGAAGTGCGCGGCGGGGCGTCCCGTCCTTTGGGACGCCCCGCGTAGCGCCCCCGCCAGGATTCGAACCTGGGACCCTCGGATTAGAAGTCCGGTGCTCTGTCCACTGAGCTACGGGGGCAGGGGGTCAAGGTTAGGTGCTGGGAGGGCGGCTGGCTTAGGATCGGGCGATGCCCAAGATCGCTGTCGGGGGGACCGAGCTTCATTACGAGCGCGCCGGGGACGGGGAGCCGCTGCTGCTGATCCAGGGGATGAGCGGGACGCACGTCTCCTGGGGGGAGCCGTTCCGGTCCGCTCTTGAGGAGAGCTTCGACGTCGTCGCCTTCGACAACCGCGGGATCGGGCTCTCGGAGCGGATCTCGGCACCCTTCACGATCGCCGAGATGGCGACGGACACGGCGGAGCTGTTGGAGCGGCTGGAGATCGAGAGTGCGCACGTGGTCGGGATCTCGATGGGCGGGATGATCGCCCAGGAGCTGGCGCTCGCCGAGCCGGGCCGGCTGCGCTCGCTGACCCTCGGCTGCACCTACTGCGGCGGCCCCGGCTCGCGGCTGATGCCGCAGGAGAGCGTGGAAAAGCTCGCTGGCGCAATGGCTTCCGGCGACCGCGACAAGGCGATCCGGGCTGGCTACGAAATCAACCTCTCCCCCAGCTTCCGCGCCGACGAGGACGCCTTTGCCGCCTTCTACGAGATGGCGACGAGGGTGCCGGCGGCCAAACAGGTGATCGAACTGCAGGCGCAGGCGATCTTCGGCCACGACACCAGCGGCCGCCTCGGCGAGATCTCAATCCCGACGCTGATCGTCCACGGCACCGTCAACGCCGTCCTCCCCTTCCCCAACGGCGAGCAGATCGCCTCATTGATGCCCGGCGCCCGCTTCGAGGTCCTCGAGGACGTCGGCCACATGTTCTGGTGGGAGCAGCCGCAGCGCTCGGCTGAGCTGATCCGCGAGCACGCGCTCGCCGCTAGCAGTGCCTAGTGTCGCTTTAGTCCCCCATAGGAGGACAAAAGCGACAACGACCTACTCCGGCGCGGTTTCCCCCGGCACCGTCGGCCGCTCTTCCGGCTTGCAGGCGGAGGGGTCGAGCTCGCCTTCGACCTTCAAGACGTAGTCAGGCTGCGGTGAGGCGAGTGGGTCTTTGACCACCAGCTTCACCGCCGGGTCGCTCTTCAGCCAGGCGTAGACGGGGAACTGGTACGGGTTCGGGATCCCGGCGTTGTAGGGGCCGGTGTCCTGCGTGTACTGGCTGGTGATCACGTAGTCGTAGTCGCCCTCGTTGACCAGGCTCCGCAGCTGCTCGCAACTGGTCGGCAGGCGGTTGGCCCCGTTGGGACCTTTGACGCCGATGTACTCGACGTGGTTGCTGACGTCGTTTCCGTAGAACCCGTACTGGCCGAAGATGATCTGGCTGGAGCCGATGATCCCGATCCGCTTTTCCTCGAGCTTCTGGGCGAACACGTAGGCCTCCTTCGGCCCGCCTTCGCCGAGGAAGGGGTCCGGGTTGACGTAGTGCTGCTCGGCGTACTGGACCTGCTGCCCGCGTCCGAGCACCACCGCCAGCAGCACGACCACGACCGCGGCCCCGGCGATCGCCGCGCGGCTCACCCGCGCCCGCGTCCGCGCCATCGAGAGGAACGCCGGCGCCCAGACCAAACAGAGGGTGAGGAAGACGGTGCCGACGATGTAGCCGGTGAACCAGCGCGGGGTCGTGAGGACGGTGATCGCGAAGACGCCGCTTAAGAAGAGCAGCGTCTGCCACGCTCGCTTGTCCGGCGCCCGCAACGGGCGGGCGATCGGCAGCATCGCCATCGCCAGGACCAGGCCGGGTACGAGGTAGCGGGTGTTGGTGAAGAAGCCGGTCGGCGAGCCTTCCTGCCCCGCCGCGGTCAGCGGCGTGAAGACGTAGACGACCGCGGTCGCGAGCGCCGCCGCCGCGATCACCCGCAAGACGACGTTGCGCGAACGCCAGACGATGTACAACGCGGCGGAGACGGCGACGATCAGGATCAGCGGCCACAACGGCCCGAAGGCGTTCTCGAGCTCGGGGAAGAACCAGCGGCGGTAGATCGTCGGATCGGTGATGTAGTCGGCGACCGCGAACCTGGGCCGCGGGTCGAGCGGCATCTGGTCTGGCTTGGGCAGGTTCAGCGGCCCGAATTTGGTGATCGGGATCGGGTTGCCGCCGGTCTTGACCGCCGCCCGCAGGTACCAGTAGCCGCCGACGACGAGCATCGGCAACCCCATCACCCAGGCGGTGGTCCAGCGCCGGCCCCTGCCGCTGAAGATGACGACCCCGATCGTGATCGCCACGACCGGAACGAGGAAGGTGGTCTTCACCGAAGCGGCGAGGCCGGCGGCGATTCCCGCCATCACCAGTGGCCCCTTGTCGAGCAGGGGCGCGTCGCGCTCGGGGAGGTCCTGGACGGCGCCGGTCGCGGGCGCCCGCCGCTGGTGCCCGTTGATCAGGAAGGCGGCGAAGGCGAGCAGGAAGGCCACCCCCATGATGTCGTTGCGCGCCTCGCCCGGCTGCGTTTCGATCATCACCCCGGCGGCGAGGACGATCGAGGCGGCGACCAGCGTCGCCGGCCCGACCTTGTAGGGACGGCCGATGCACCAGGCCGCGAGCAGCGCGATCGGCAGCCAGATCATGTTCTGCAGGGGCGCCAGCCAGTCGCTCTTGAAGAGCAGGATCGTGGCGGCGTTGACGAGCTCGGTCGAGGCGGGGTAGTACCAGGCCGCCAGCCGCAGCGGATCGGTGAAGTGCAGCGGCACCGTCGAGTGTTCCTGCGCCATGAAGGCCGAGAACGGCATGTGGTACCAGGTGGTGTCGCCGCCGAACATCCCGAAGTCGAGGCTCGACTGGGTCGGGAAGGTCCACTCGGCGACGACCCAGGAGGCGACGGCGAGGGCGATCAGCAGGGAGATCGTCTCGACCCGCGGGGCCGCCACCTCGCGCCCATGCCCGCCGGCTTTTGAGCGTCCGAGCCAGGCGGCGCCGAGGCCGACGGCGATGCAGAAGACGACGATCCAGCCGAAGTAGAGGAGGCTGAGCGAGCCGAGGATCTGCAGGCAGACGACGAACAGCGCCACCGTGAGCGTGATGTCTGCGAGCCGGGCCAGGGCGCCGGTGAATTCCGGCACGATCCAGCGCCGCAGCCAGTAGCCGCCGAGGCCGAGCGCTGCGACGATGCCGATCAGGGCAAGACAGCCGGCGATGTAGGAGCCGAAGGAGGGTGCCACGAAGGCCGGGATGCTATTCGGCGCGTCCGGCGGGTACCGCCGCGCCCGGAAACTCTCTTAAGACGCGGCGGCGGGAATGCTGCAGGCGACGCCGGTGCCGGCGAGACCGCAGTAGCCGTTCGGGACCTTGTGCAGGTACTGCTGGTGGTAGTCCTCGGCGTAGTAGAAGGGGCCGGCGGGCTCGACCTCGGTCGTCACCGGCTCCTTGCCGGCGGCGCGCAGCGCCTCGTCGTAGGCATCCCGCGCCATCTCCGCCGTCGCCCTCTGAGCGTCGTTGGCGAAGTAGATGCCGGAGCGGTACTGGGTGCCGACGTCGTTGCCCTGGCGCATGCCCTGGGTCGGGTCGTGCTCCTCGAAGAAGACCTTGAGCAGGTCCGCGTAGGAGATCTGCTGCGGGTCGAAGGCGACCAGCACCGCCTCGGCATGCCCGGTCTTCGCCGTGCAGACCTCCTCGTAGGTGGGGTTCGGCGTCGTCCCGTTCATGTAGCCGACGGCCGTCGTGTAGACGCCGTCGAGGTCCCAGAACAGCCGCTCGGCGCCCCAGAAGCAGCCCAGCGCGAAGTAGGCGACCTCGATTCCCTCCGGGAACGGCGGCCTGATCGGCGCGCCGAGGACAGCGTGCACCTCCGGCACCTCGAAGGCTGGATCGCTGCGTCCCGGCAGGGCCTCATCCGGAGCGACCATCTTCGTCTTCTCCGGGTGCATCATCGTCATCAGCTTTCCAAGTCTGTTCATTTCGTTTCCTCCTGCAGGAAACGTTACGGGAGGCGTCCAGTCGGCTGGCTAGCGTCCTCCCCATGGGCTGCCTGGTCGTCCTCCTCGCCTTTCTCTCGCCGCGACTGGCGCTGTTCGCGATCTTCCTCTTCTCGGATCTGCTCAGCCGCGCCTTCGACGACTGGTTCGTGCCGCTCATCGGCTTCTTCCTGCTGCCCTGGACGACGCTCGCCTACGCGGTGATGTGGTCGGCCAGCACCAACGAGGTCACGGGCTTCGAGTGGTTCATCGTCGTCCTCGCCTTCGTCTTCGACCTGGGCTCCTACGCGAGCCGCGGTCGGGCGCGGGACTGACGACGCGGTTACTGCTCGGCCGGGTAGGCGATCCGGATCTGCCGCTTGGAGAGAACGAGGAAGGGCACCTCGGTCACGGTGCCGTCGGCAAGGGACGTGACCTTGGCGTGGGTCAGGGGGACGAACTCGAATTCGCCGCGGTTGAGGGAGTCGGAGAACCGGCTTTGGTAGCCGGCCGGCGGCAAGGTCAGATCCCCTTCGATCAGCTGCCGGTCGGTTTCGAAGACGGCACGCTCGACCCGCCGCCGCTCTCGCGTATCGGCCGGATCGTCGACTTGGCTTCCGAATAGCTCCTCCATGCTCTGCATTCAGTGTCGGCGCGAAGGGGGGAGAACTTGATGCCGACAGGTCTTATGCAAGGCAATGAACGTCCTACAGCTGCCCTTGCCGCCGTCTGACCATTATTATGGCCATATGGCTAAAACTGTGACCGCAACCAACGCCAAGGCAAATATCCTGCGCCTCCTCGACGAGGTCGCCGCCGGCGAGGAGATCGAGATCACCCGCCATGGCCGCCCGGTAGCGCGACTGGTGCCTCCCACTGGCCCCCACTCCATGGAGGGCATGTTCCAGGGGCTCGCCAGGACGGCGGTCGACGAGGAGAAGCTCGTCAACACCGGAGAGATGTGGGCCGACTCCGAGCTGGCTGAATGAGCGCAGCCCTGCTCGATACCCATGCCATCCACTGGTGGTCGGCCGAACCGGATCGTCTCAGCCGACCAGCGCGTCGAGCGCTGAAAGCGGCCGACGAACTGCTTGTCGCCGCCGTCTCCTGGTATGAGCTCGCATGGCTGGCAGAGCGCCAGCGCATCGTCATCGATGTCCCCACCCGCTCCTGGCTGGAGGGGTTGGGGGCACAGGTGCGAACTGTCGGAGTCACTCCCGCGATCGCCGCCCACGCGGCAGCTCTACCGTCCTCGTTTCCCCGTGACCCCGTGGACAGGCTGATCTACGCGACCGCGATCGAGCACGGCGTCAAACTGGTGACGAGAGATCGGGCGATCGCGGAGCACGACAAGCCCCGCTCCCTGGTCGTCTGGTAGCCGTTACTGAGGGTGTTGCGCGGCTTTCTCCCGCGCTTCGGACTTCTCCTCCAGGGTCATCGCTCCCGGGTGCCCATCGCCGGGCCATGGCGAGAGGACCATCAGCAGCCGCGCGTCGGAGCGGGCGACGACGGTGTGCCGCTCGCCGGGATCGAATTCGAACAGGTGGCCGGCACTGGCGCTGGCGGAATCCGCCCCGTCCTGGGTGGTGACCTCGACGTCGCCCTCGACCACGATCACCCGCGCCCGCTCGTGCACCTCATGCTCCTGCATTTCCTCCCCTGCCGGCAGGTCCAGCAGGATCGTCCGCGCGTCCTCCGCCGAGGCGAGGATCCGCGGCGCGTGCGGCTCGACCTCCACCGTCTTCAGGTCCCAACTCTCCATCGCATCCTCCTTAACCCAGTGACATCTGCTGCATTCCCTACCCGCTGAGGGTCAGGATCATCCTCAACCGGCCCTTCCGCTTCGAAGCGGAGCGGCGATCGCTCATATGCCCGAAGCCGCGAGTACGGAGGGTGCCGAAGCGAAAATCCCGGCTCGTAGGCGCGCCACTAGCTCGTCAAGCGTGGACACGATCGCTCCTCCGCTCTGAGCGATGAACGACTCCACTTGGAGATTCACCCTAACCCCCGGCTCCCCGCTGTCCCTGAGGTCCGATCGCAGGCCGAAGCAACGTAGACCGAGCCCCACAGCGAAGCCGACCTCGGCGACGGTTCCCGCGTCGGGCTCCTGCCCATCGAGAAAAGCCACCAAGAGAGAGCACCTGCGAATCGCCTCCGCATTACGACGCCCGGCCTCGAGCGCCATCTCGCGCCCCAGCCCGCGATCATGAGCAGCCGCAATCTCGGCGTCGGTCGTCAACTCCCAAGGGTCGACCACCTCGACTACCGCACTGAGGGCGGGTCGATAGACATTCGCGTAGTAGTAACGACCAGCTTCACTGAATCCCAAGGGGCTGGCCAGGTAGCAGAGAGGACGCTCCATCTCCCCAGTGTCGCCGCCAGGCCGGACGCCACGCTGGCGCTTGCCATGAGTTGAGAAGTCAGGACCTGTGACAGATACTCCCCCTATGGCTCGGGAGACGCCGCGAGAGCTGCTGCGGCATGCGATAGCCGACGTACAGGGATCGATCCACGCCAACGACAGCAAGAGCTCGGCGGGCTTGGTCGTTCAGGGTCTCCTCGCTACCGCAGTTGTCACGCTGAGCTCCGAGCTCGGCTCGATCTACGACGAAGCGACCGCTTGCTCCCAGATCCTGATCAAGGTCGGCTTGATCGCGACGCTAATCCTTGGGGGACTGTCGATCGCGTGCTTGATCTTGGCTGTGGTCCCGCACGAGCCGAGACGCTCGTTGGTCAACCGAAACTTCGCGGATCGACGCAGCGTCTACTTCCCGGATCTCAAGGAGATGGAGAACGAGAAACCCCTGAATGAGATTTCACAGCTGAAGAAAAGGTTCGAGAAGCTGGTTCGAGACGAAAAGAACGTCAACGACGAATACCTGGCCGAGCTGTTGATCGTTGCCGACATTCGCTTCAGTGAGGCGAGGTGGGCGAAATGGGGGTTCCGATTCCTGGGCTTGGAGGTGATCTTCGTCCTCCTCTTTCTCGGCGCCACCGGTGCGGTTGCGGGAGGAATGCTCGGGGCTGCCACGGCCCGGCCCGAGTCGTCGATCCGGTGGGAGGTCGTCCAGGGCAACCATCGGCAATCGCTCCTGACCAACGACAACGCAACTCTGATCCGTCCCAGCGCCCAGGTCAGAGTCCAGGCGAAGTCTCCGTCGGGCCAGCACTTTTTCAGGCTCACGCGCCGTGCGACGTACGGCTGCGAGGGAAGTGGCGGCGGTCGCCTTCTCGGCCACGCCGCCCCGACCACTCAGAACGCGCGACTTTTCGGAGCGAAGCGAGCGGCCCTCGTGGAGCGAGTCTCGCCCGCGGAATTCAGCTGCTCGGACGGGAAGCGACCTCGTTGGGTCACGTGGCGCTTTCGCGCTGCGATGCGCTCCGACGATGGCCCGCTGGACTCGGGGCTCCTCCGCCTGCACGCCCCTGTCAGAAGCGAGTAGATCGTTGCCCTCTCGTTGGCCCGCGTGAGCAGCAAGCAGCCAGAGATCTATCGGGGCGCCCGGATTCGAACCGGGGACCTCCGCCACCCAAAGGCGGCGCGCTACCAGGCTGCGCCACGCCCCGACTGAGGCAAGTGTAGGTTCTGGGGGCGATGGCGGAGGTGCTTCCTTTCAGGGCGCTGCACTACGACCTCGGGAAGGTCGGATCGCTCGATGCGGTGGCGGCGCCTCCCTACGACGTGATCGACGCGGCGCAGCGCCGGGAACTCCTGGAGCGCTCTCCTTACAACGCGGTCGCGATCGACCTGCCGAAACCGTTCGACCCGGCCGACCCCGACAGCAATCCCAGCGGCGATCCCTACGCCGAGGCGGCGGCGCGAATCGAGTCCTGGCGCGCGGACGGCGCCCTGGTCCAGGACACCGAGCCTTCGCTCTGGGCGCTGACCCAGGACTACACCGCCCCCGACGGCAAGGGCTACAGCCGCAACGGGATCCTCGCCCGGGTGCGGGTCGAGGACTACGAGACCGGCACCGTCCGCCCCCACGAGCGCACCCATCCCGGACCGCTGCTCGACCGCCTCGAGCTGACCCGCGCCAGCGGCTACAACCTCTCGCCGATCTTCTCGCTCAGCACCGAGGACGCCTGGCCGCTGGTCGCGCCTTCGCTGCCGGACCAGCCCTGGGGCGAAGCGCGGGACGAAAGCGGGACGGTCAACCGGCTATGGAAGGTCGACGACCCGGCGGTGCACGCGGCGGTGACCGAGTGCCTGGCGGCGGCGCAGCTGCTGATCGCCGACGGCCACCACCGCTACGAGACCGCCCGCGCCTTCCGCGACGAGGTCGGCGGCGAGGGCCCGCACAACTACACGCTGATGTCATTAACCGGCCTCGACGACCCCGGCCTCACCGTCTTCCCCACCCACCGCCTCCTCTCCGGCTTCGCCGGCGACAGCGAGCGCCAGGGTCAGCTCGGCAACGGGCTGCGCGAGCTCTTCGAGGTGGAGGAGGTCAGTCGCGAGGAGATCGACCCGGCCGGCGAGGACGGCGTCGGCGTCTTCGGCCTCTACGACGCCTTCCACAAGCGCGCCCTCCGCCTGCGGCTCAAGGACACCGCCGCGCTCGACCGCCAGCTCGAGGGCAAACCCGAGGCCTACCGCCGGCTCGACTCGGCGATCCTCGAGACGCTCGTGCTCAAGGGCCTGGCCGGGATGAGCGACCACGACATCGACGAGCGCAACGGGCTCGAGTACGCGAAGAGCGTCGACGAGGCACTGGCGATGGTCGACAGGGGCGACTTCGACGTCGCCTTCATCCAGCGCCCGGTCCCGGTCGAGCAGGTGAAGGACATCGCCAACACCGACACGGTGATGCCGCCGAAGTCGACCTTCTTCTACCCCAAGGTGATGACCGGCTTCGCCTTCAACCCGGTGCGCTGACGTGGTCAAGATCTACACCAAGAAGGGCGACGACGGGACCACCTCCCTCTGGTACGGCGGCCGCATCCCCAAGCACCACGGCCGCACCGACGCCTACGGCACCCTCGACGAGGCCTGCAGCCAACTCGGCGTCGCCCGCTCCCTCTGCGGCCCCGAGCAGCAGCAGCTCGCCGCCGACATCCTCCGCCTCCAGGACGACATCTTCGTCGCCGGGGCCGAGCTGGCGACCGCGCCGGAGGCGGCAGGGCGACTGGAAGACGGCATCAGCCGCGCCACCGAGGAGATGGTGAGCGAGCTCGAGCAGATGATCGACCGCTATATGGCCCAGGTCGAGCTGCCGCCGAAGTTCGTCATCCCCGGCGGCAACCAGCTCTCCGCCCAGCTCGACGTCGCCCGGACGACGATCCGCCGGGCCGAGCGCCGCATCTCCGAACTGAACGAAGCCGGTGAGATCGCCAGCGAGACCGTGATCCACTTCGTCAACCGCGCCTCCGACGCGATCTACGCGATGGCGCGCTACGCCGACGTCGACGACCCCGCCCTGTTCGAGGGCCGCGGCAAGAGCTGAAGTGCGAGTCGTCGCCCGCCGCGCCGAGGGCTACGCCCATGACGTCGAGGTCGAGGGCGGCCACGAGCTGCGGGTCGACGAGCCGATCACGGCGGGCGGGACCGACACCGGCCCCAGCCCGACGCGCCTGCTCGGCGCCAGCCTCGCCAGCTGCATCGCGATCACGGTCGAGATGTACGCGCAGCGCAAAGGCTGGGAGGTCGGCGCGGTCGAGGTCGACGTCGAGGTCGGCTACGAGGGTCCAGTTCCGACCAGCTTCGAGGTCGGCCTGAAGCTGCCGGGCGAGCTGGACGAGGAGCAGCGGCGACGGCTGCTGATGATCGCGACCAAGTGCCCGGTCCACAAGGTGCTGGCCGACGAGGCGCACGTCAACGTGACCGAGCGGCTGGAGGCTGCCTGATGGACCTGGGACTGGCGGGACGCGCCTGCGTCGTCACCGGGGCCAGCAGTGGCATCGGCCGCGAGACGGCGCTGCAGCTATGCGCCGAGGGGGCGAAGGTGCTGCTGGTCGCGCGCGGCGAGGAGCGGCTCGCGGCGGCGACCGAAGAAGCGGCGCGGGCGGCCGAGACCGCCGGCGGCGCGGCGGCCGCGCTCTCCCTCGACGTCACCGCCGACGACGCCGGCGAGCGGATGCTGGCGACCTGCGTGGAGCGCTTCGGCACCCTCGACGTCCTCGTCAACAACGCCGGCGCCGCCAAGTGGCGCGACCTCGACGACGTCCCCGACGAGGACTGGCGCGCCCAGTACGAGCTCAACGTGATGGCGCCGCTGCGGGCGATGCGGGCGGCGATCCCGCCGATGGCCGAGCGCAGCTGGGGCCGCGTCGTCAACGTCTGCTCGACCGCCGGCAAGCGTCCCTCCTCGGCGATGGCGGAGTACTCGGTCGCCAAGGCCGCGGAGCTCTCGCTCTCCCGCCTGTTCGCCGATCGATACGCCAAGAGCGGCGTCCTCGTCAACGCCGTCGCCCCCGGCCCGGTCGAAGCCGAGATGTGGATGGAGCCCGGCGGCCTGCTGGACCAATCACGCGATCTCAGCGGCGGCGGCAGCCGAGAGGAGGCGCTGGAGACGGCGGGCTCGAAGCGCCCGATCGGCCGCCTCGCCCAGCCGCAGGAGATCGCCTCGACGATCGTCTTCCTCTGCTCCGAGCGCGCCTCCTACGTCGCCGGCGCCGCCTGGTCGGTCGACGGCGGCACCGTCCAGGTCATCATTTGATCGGCCGCGAGGTGGAGGCGGCGGTGCTGTTGCCGCTCTACGGGTGGCCGCAGGAGCCGGGCCTGATCTTCACCGAGCGCCGCGCCGACCTGCGCCGCCACGCCGGCGAGATCTCATTCCCCGGCGGCCGGCACGACGACACCGACGCCGACCTGGAGGCGACGGCGCTGCGGGAGGCGCAGGAGGAGATCGGCCTCGATCCCGCCCAGGTGAAGATCGGCGAGGCGCTGCCGGCGACCAGGACCTTCGTCACCAACTACGTCGTCCACCCCTTCGTCGGCTACGTCCCCCACCCGCGCGAGCTCGACCTGCAGCCGAACCCGACCGAGGTCGAGACCGTCCTCACCTTCTCGCTGCAGCTGCTTCGCGAGGGCTACGAGATGCGCCGTCTGATCCGGCGCGGCGTCCCCATCCACACCCCCACCTACGAGGTGGAAGGGCAGTTGATCTGGGGAGCGACCGCGCGGATCCTCAGCGACTTACTGGACCGCCTCGACTAGGCCCTCTAGTTCGAGACCTTCTCCTTGCCCGGTTGGGGGACGATCCGGATGTAGGGCTTGGGCGACTCCCAGCCCTCCGGCCACAGCTCTTTCGCCTCGTCCTCTTTGACCGAGCCGGAGATGATCACGTCGTCGCCCTGCTGCCACTGGGCCGGGGTCGCAACTTTGTGGTTCGCGGTCAGCTGCAGCGAGTCGATCACCCGCAGCACCTCGTCGAAGTTGCGTCCGGTCGTCATCGGATAGACGAGGATGAGTTTGATTTTCTTGTCGGGACCGATGACGAAGACGTTGCGCACGGTCTGGTTGTCGGCCGGGGTGCGGTCCCCGGCGTCGCCGGAGACGTCGGCCGCCAGCATCCCGTAGGCCTTCGAGATCTCGAACTTGTCATCGCTGATGATCGGGTACCCGGGCGCCGTGCCCTGCGTCTCCTCGATGTCCTTGGCCCACTCCTCGTGCCTGTCCGTGGGATCGACGGAGAGGCCGATGATCTTCACGTTGCGGCTCTCGAAGTCGGGCTGGATCCGCGCCATGTAGCCGAGCTCGGTCGTGCAGACCGGCGTGAAGTCCTTCGGGTGGGAGAACAAGACCCCCCAGGAATCCCCCAGCCACTCGTGGAACTTGATCCGGCCTTGGGTGGTGTCGGCCTCGAAATCGGGTGCTACGTCACCGAGCTGCAGAGCCATTTTTCCTGCTCCTCTCGCGCTTCTCTCTTATTACCTGAATTCCCATCGGAGTTTAGCTATTTAGGTTTGCCGGCCTGAGAGGAGGGTCCGCACCTCCTCCGCGAATCTGTCTCCGTCCTCCATATGCGGGGACTGAGACAGATTCGATGAGACCAGCACCGGGATCCGCCAGGTGCGGCTTGCTTTGCGCACCACCTCGGCTCCTCCCTCGGTTCCCTCGTAAAGCACCCCCCGAACCGGGGTTTCGACCAGGTGTTCCATCAGCCGCTCCAGCCGCGGTCCGTGGATCGCCGCCAACTCCTCCTCGCTGCCGGCGGCATTGCCGAGCAGGAGGACCAGCACCGCAACGTCGTTGACCAGCTCGAGGATCGTTCCCGGCCGGTCGGGGTCGGCCAACACCGCCTCGATGCCGGCCGCCTCGATCGCCTCCAGCCCCTCCTTGCGGCGGCTGGTCCCGCGCACCGCCCAGCCTTCGGCCAGCAGTTCCTCCCCCAGCGCCCGGCCGCGACAACCGCAGCCGACGATCAGCGCTCGCGCCACCTAGGCGCCCTCGAAGGGACCGCGGCCGCGCAATCGCATCCGCTCGTCCTCGGCGACGCTGGCGTGCAGCTCCTCCTCGGTCATCTCCGGGACCCCGCGGCGGCGCCGGATTTCGTTCTGCGCCTCCATCATCTGGCGGATGTCGTCGATCTCGTTCTGCGCCTCGACCTCGGGCGAACGGGTCGGGGTCCAGTCGACGAGGCTGGCGGAGCTGCCCGGGTAGTAGTGGCCGACGACCACCAGCACGGCGATCATGAAGGCGAGAATCCCCAGGGTTCCCAGAATGATGAGCACGTCAGAAGGATACGGTTCGAGCCCATGCCTGAGGCCTACGTAATCGAACCCCTGCGGACCCCGATGGGCGCCTACCGCGGCGCCCTCTCCGGCGTCCGCCCCGACGACATGGCCGCCCACGTCATCGCCGCCGTGGTCGAGCGCAGCGGCGTCGACCCGGAGCGGATCGCCGACGTCTACTTCGGCGCCGCCAACCAGGCCGGCGAGGACAACCGCGACGTCGCCCGGATGGCGGCGCTGCTCGCCGGGCTGCCGCAGAGCGTTCCCGGCGCCACCGTCAACCGCCTCTGCGCTTCCGGCCTGGAGGCGGTCAACAGCGCCGCCCGGGCGATCAAGACGGGCGAGGGGGACTTCTACCTCGCCGGCGGGGTCGAGTCGATGAGCCGCGCCCCCTGGGTGGTCGAGAAGCCCGAGCGCGGCCTCCCCCGCGGCCCGCAGACGATGCACGACACCACCCTCGGCTGGCGGATGATCAACCCACGGATGGCGGAGCTCGGGGTCTCGACCGAGTCGATGGGCGAGACCGGCGAGAACGTCGCCGAGCGCTTCAACATCAGCCGTGAGAACCAGGACGCCTTCGCCCTGCGCAGCCACCAGCGCGCGGTCGCCGCGACCGAGGCGGGCAAATTCGCCGAGGAGATCGTCCCGATCGAGGCGCCGCGAGGGCGCGAAACCGCCCGGGTCGAGGCCGACGAGGGGCCGCGGCCGGATGCCTCCACCGAGAGACTGGCGAAGCTGCGGCCGGTCTTCCGCGATGGCGGCACCGTCACCGCCGGCAACGCCTCCACCCTCAACGACGGTGCCGCCTGCCTGCTGCTCGCCTCCGAGCAGGGCGCCGAGGAAATCGGCGCCGAGCCGCTGGCGCGGGTCGTCGCCACCGGTGTCGCCGGCGTCGATCCGGCCTACATGGGGGTCGGACCGGTCAAAGCGGTGCCGCGGGCGCTCGAGCAGGCTGGCATTTCGATCGACCAGATCGACCTGGTCGAGCTCAACGAGGCGTTTGCCTCCCAGGTTCTCGCCAGCGCCCGCGAGCTCGGGATCGAGGAGGAGCGGCTCAACGTCAACGGCGGCGCGATCGCCCTCGGGCACCCCCTCGGCTGCTCGGGCGCCCGCCTCTCCGGCACCCTGGTTCGCGAGCTGCGCCGCCGCGGCGGCAGGTACGGAGTCGCCACCCTCTGCGTCGGCGTCGGCCAGGGTCTGGCGACCGTCTTCGAAGCCGTCTGAGCGCCCGAAGTCATTAGGCTGTACCCGATGAGGTCGCGGGAGTACTTCAGCAAGAGCTCGCTCGGAGCCCTCCTTGGCTGCGCGGTCCTCACCTTCCTTCTCTCGCTGCCGGCCGCCGCCTCGGCCGCAAGCGGCGCCCACGCTTCGGTGATCGGCGGCCGCGCGGCCACGATCGAGGAATTTCCCTCGCTCGCCTACATCGAGGCGCGAGAGGGCAGAGGCGGCTTCGCCTGCACCGGAACGGTCATCGCCCCGCGCATCGTCCTCACCGCCGCCCACTGCCTCGAGGACCTCGAACGCGGTCGCTTCACCTCCGCCGGCAACTACGCGGTCGCCACCGGTACCACCACCCCCGGCAAGGCCCTCCGCGAGAACGTCTTCCGGGTGGTCGACACCCAGGTCTTTCCCGGCTTCGATCCCGGCAGCCTGCGAGGGGACGCGGGCCTCCTCGTCCTCGATCGACCCACCGCGGCACCGCCGATCGCCCTTGCCGGTGCTGCCGATGCAGGCTTCTACGCCGACGGTGCCGGCGTTCAGCTGGCCGGCTGGGGGCTTACCCGCGCCAATGCCGCCAACGGCCCCGACAGCCTTCGCACCACCTCGATGGTGGTCCAGTCACCCTCCTTCTGCAAGCAGAAGACGAAGCGCTACTACCCGGAGTTCTCAGCCACCCAGCAGCTCTGCACGCTCGACGTGCCGGCCAAGAAGAGCGGTGGCTGCTTCGGCGACAGCGGTGGCCCGATAATCGGCCTGCGCGCCGACGGCGTCCCGGTCGAGGTCGGGGTCGTCAGCACCGGCGGTCCCCTCTGCAGCACCAAGCTGCCCAACGTCTTCACCCGCGCCGATTACATCTCGACCTGGGCCGCGGAATGGATCGCCGCCGTCGAAACCGGCGCGCCCCGCCCGGTAATCGATCCCGCCACGCCCTTCCCGCTGATGACCCGCCCCGTTGCCGAGGGCTTCACCGTCTACACCCTGCAGGCCAACTTCGGCCGGCGCTTCGAACGCGCAGGACGGCTCTTCGGCGGTTGCCGCCGGGCCAGTCGCAGCCGCTTCCGCTGCGAAGTCGCCTGGCGCTCCGGCCGCAACGTCTACGGCGGAGTCGTCTCGCCCTTCTACGTCCGCCGAGCGCGGGGCGTCGTCTGGAACAGTCACTTCCGGATCGAATGGCTGCCGGCAAAGTGTCTCCGGGCCGACAAGTTCACCGGTCGCTGCAAACCCCACGTTCGGCGCGGGTAGCAACCAGGTAGCCTCGGCCGCTGTGACCCCGGGCTTCGAAGAGCTGGCCAGCGTCGACGGAACGATCAGCCTCACCGCCGAGGCGCAGATCGGGCTCAAGGACGACGGGCTCTACCGCGGTGACGGCGCCTTCGAGGTGATCCGTCTCTACGGCGGCAAGCCCTTCGCCCTCGTCGACCACCTCGACCGGCTCGAACGCTCCGCCGCCGCGATCGAGCTCAGCTTCGACCGCGGAGCGCTGGAGCGCGAGATCGAGGCGCTGCTCGCGCAAGCGGGCTCCCTCGACGGCCAGATGCGGCTGATCGTCACCCGCGGCGGTCGCCGCATCGCCGCCACCGAGCCGATCCCCGACCACGGCGAGACGCTCAGCCTCGCCACCGTCACCTACTGCCCGACGGTGATCCTCAACGGCGTCAAGTCTCTCTCCTACGCGGCAAATATGCAGGCGACCCGGATCGCCAAAGGCCAGGGCGCGGACGAGGCACTGCTGATCCGGCCCGACGAGATCGTGCTCGAGCCCCCCACCTCCTCGATCTTCTGGGTCTCCCCCGGGGGCAAGCTGCAGACCCCCGCGCTCGACGACGGGGTGCTGGAGTCGATCACCCGCGACCGCCTGATCAAGGCGCTGGAGGTGGAGGAGGGAACCTGGCACCTCGACGAGCTGCGCGGCGCCGGCGAGGCCTTCCTCGCCTCGACCACGCGCGAGATCCAAGCGGTGGCCTCCGTCGACGGCAAGGCCTTCCCCGCTTCCCCCGGGCCGCGCACTCGCGAGGCCCAGGAAGCGTTCGCCGACACCCTAGGAAGAGAGCTGCGGGAACTCTGACGATGGACTTCCAGCTCAGCGACGAGCAGAAGCTGATCCGCGAGACGGCGCGCGAATTCGCCGAGCGGGAGATCCTGCCCAATGTCCGCGAGAACGACCGCGAGTGCCGCTTCGACCGCGAGCTGGCGCGGAAGCTGGGTGAGGTCGGCTTCCTCGGCGCGCCGGTGGCCGAAGAGCATGGCGGCCGCAGCCTCGACTACGTCAGCTACGGCTTGATCGCCGAGGAAATCGGCCGCGCCGACTCCTCCGCCCGCACCGTGATCTCAGTGATGACCTCGCTCGTCGCCGGACCGATCGAGAAGTGGGGCACGGAGGAGCAGAAGAAGAGGTGGCTGCCCCGGCTCTGCTCGGGCGAGGCCCTCGGCTGCTTCGGCCTGACCGAGCCCGACACCGGCTCCGACGCCGCCAACCTGCGCACCCGCGCGACCAGGACCGAGGCGGGGTGGTCGATCAGCGGCCAGAAGATGTGGATCTCGCTCGGCAACTACTCCGAGGTGGCGCTGATCTTCGCCCAGACCGACCCGGCGAAAAAACACCGCGGCCTCGCCTGCTTCCTGGTCCCGACCGAGAGCGAGGGCTTCACCACCCAGGAGATCCACGGCAAGCTCGGCCTGCGCGCCTCCGACACGGCGGAAATCTCGCTCGACGAGGTGGAGGTCGGCGACGAGGCGATGCTCGGCGAGATCGGCGACGGCTTCAAAGTCGCGATGAGCGCCCTGGAGAACGGCCGCTACAGCGTCGCCGCCGGCTGCGTCGGAATCTGCGAAGGCTGCGTCCAGGCGTCCGTCGAGTACGCGAAGGACCGCAAGCAGTTCGGCGTCCCCCTCGCCCGCTTCCAGCTGGTCCAGGAGATGATTGCCGAGATGATCCTCAAGCGCGACGCCAGCCGGATGCTGGTCCTGCGCGCCGGCCTGTTGAAGGACGAAGGAAAGCCGAACTCGACCGAGACCTCGGTGGCGAAGCTGTACGCGACCGAGTCCGCGGTCGAGTGCGCCAACCTGGCGATCCAGGTCCACGGCGGCTCCGGCTACGTCGACGACTACCCGGTCGAGCGCTACCTGCGGGACGCCCGCGTCACCACCCTGTATGAGGGCACCTCGCAGATCCAGAAGCTGATCATCGGCCGCGCCGCCACCGGCGAGAACGCGATGGTCCCGCTGCGGGAGCCCTGAGCTTGGCCGACCTGGTCGAGGTCTCGGTCGACGAGTTCCACGTCGCCCTGCTGCGACTGAACCGGCCGGAGGCGCGCAACGCCCTCTCCCCGGAGATGCGTGCGCAGATTGCCGCGAGCCTCGAGCGGCTCGACGCCGACCCCGAGGTGCGCTGCATCGTCATCGCCGGCTCCGACGAGTTCTTCGCCGCAGGCGCCGACATCCGGGCGATGGCGGAGCGGCCGCTCGACGCTCCCCCCGACCCGAAGGGGATGGAGTTCTGGACCCGAATCGGCGCCATCCAGACGCCCGTCATCGCCGCCGTCTCCGGCTACGCCTTCGGCGGCGGCTGCGAGCTGGCGCTCGCCTGCGACATGATCGTCGCCGAGGAGAACGCCCGCTTCGGTCAGCCTGAGATCACCCTCGGGATCATCCCCGGCGGCGGCGGCAGCCAGCGCTTAGCCCGAGCGATCGGCAAGCAGCGGGCGATGGAGTACGTGCTGACCGGGCGCCGCTGGGATGCGGAGACGGCCGAGCGCTGGGGCCTCGTCAACAAGCTCGCGAAGAAGCGGGCCTGGCTGAGCGAGGCAATCCAGCTCGCCCGCCTCGTCGCCGAGCGCCCGCCGCTGGCGGCGCGGCTGGCCAAGCAGGCGGTGCTGGCGGCCGAGCAGACGAACCTCAGCGAGGGGCTGCGCGCCGAGCGCGGGCTGTTCGACCAGGCGATGGCGAGCGAGGACCGGGTCGAGGGCATGAACGCCTTCCTGGAGAAACGCGAGCCCCGCTTCAAGGGCCGATGAGCGTCTCCCGGATCGGCGTCATCGGCGCCGGCACGATGGGCCGCGGGATCGCCCAGGTGGCGGCGCTGGGCGGCTACGCGACGGTCCTCCACGACGTCTCCCCCGAGCTCGCCGAGACCGGAGCGGCAGCGCTGCGAGAAGCCCTGGGGAAAGGCGCAAGCCGCGGCCGCTGGAGCGAGGAGGAAGCGGAAGCCGCTGCGAACCGGGTGGAGACGGCAGCGCAGATGGACGAGCTGGGCGGCTGCGATCTGCTGATCGAGGCGGCCCCGGAGAGCGTCGAGCTGAAGCGGAACCTCTTCGTCGGGCTGGCGGAGACGCTCGGACCAGAGCCGATTCTCGCCACCAACACCTCTTCGCTGCGGGTTTCCGAGATCGCCGCAGGAGTTCCCGACCCCGAGCGGGTCGTCGGCATGCACTTCTTCAACCCACCGGCATTGATGCGGCTGGTCGAGGTGGTCGCCGCCGAGCGCTCCTCCGAGCAGGCGCTGGCGGCAACCACCGAGGTGGCCGAGCGCATGGGTCGCACCCCGATCCGCGCCAAGGACAGCCCCGGCTTCGTCGCCAACCGCCTCGCCCGGCCCTTCTCGCTGGAGTCGCTACGGATGCTCGGCGACGGGGTGGCCGACGTCCCGACGATCGACCGCGTCGTCCGCCTCGGCGGTGGCTTCCGGATGGGGCCGTTCGAGCTGCTCGACCTGATCGGCCTCGACGTCAACCTCGAAATCGCCCGCTCCTTCTTTCGCCAGGGCGGCGAGCCCGAGCGCTGGCGGCCGCACCCGATCCAGGAAAGGCTGGTCGCCGAAGGTAGGCACGGCCGCAAGAGCGGCCACGGCTACCAGGACTACGGCGAGGGCCATGAGCGCGAGGCGGATCCCGATCTTGGGATTGCGGCGCCCACCCTCGACCCCCGTGAGCTCGCCAGGATCGACCCCGCCGCCGGGGAGATCCTCGCCCGCCTCTTCGCCCAGATCGCCAACGAGGCCGCCTTCGCCCTCGAAGAGGAGATCGCCTCGCCCGAGGACATGGAGACGGCGATGCGGCTCGGCTTCAACTGGCCGCTGGGCCCGTTCGGCATCGCCGAGTTGATCGGCCCCGACCGCGCAGCCGATCTGCTCGAACGGCTAGAGGCGGAGAAGGGCGCGGCCTACGCGCCGGCGCCGCTGCTGAGGCGCATCATCAGCTCGTCGACGTAGCACCAGCTCCAGTCTTCGCTCGGCTCCGCCGAGCGGATGATCGGGTGGCCCGTCTCTTTGTGATGAGCGGTGGCGTGTTTGCCAACCGAGTTGTCGCAGCAGCCGACGTGACCGCAGGTCTGGCACATTCGCAGGTGCACCCACTGCATCCCTGCCGCCAAGCACTCCTCGCACCCCTTCACCTCGTCGGGAAGCTCGAGGTAGTTGACGCTGTCGAGGTGGGAGCAATCAGCCACTGCCGGTGGCGATCTCCTCCGGCTCGCCGCCCGGGAGCCAGTGCGCCTCGACCGGCGGGGCTTCGTCGCGCAGGAAGCGCTCGGCGTCGAGCGCGCCCATGCAGCCGGTCCCGGCGGCGGTCACCGCCTGCCGGTAGGTGTGGTCGACGACGTCGCCGACGGCGAAGACGCCGGCGAGGTTGGTGCGGGTCGAGCCAGCCTCGGTGACGATGTAGCCGTCCTCGTCGGTGTCGACCTGGCCCTGGACGATCTCCGATTTCGGCACGTGGCCGATGGCGACGAAGGCGCCGTCGGTCTCGAGCTCCTCCTCGGCGCCGGTCTCGGCGTTGCGCAGGCGGACCTTCTCGAGCTTGCCGCTCTCACCGGCGACGAACTCCTCCGGCACGTAGGGGGTCTTGAGGCTGATGTTGTCCTTCTCGCGGGCCCGGTCGAACATGATCTTCGAAGCGCGGAACTCATCGCGGCGGTTGACGATGGTCAGGTCCTTGGCGAACTTGGAGATGAAGATCGAGTCCTCCATCGCCGAGTCGCCGCCGCCGACCACGATCACCTTCTGGTCTTTGAAGAAGGCGCCGTCGCAGACGCCGCAGGTGGAGACGCCGCGGCCACCGAGCTCCATCTCGCCGGGCACGCCGAGCCGTTTCGGCTCCGCTCCCATCGCCAGGATCAGGGTCTTGGCCCGGTGCTCCTCGTCGCCGAGGAAGACCTTCTGCACGCCGCCGTCGGAGAGCTCGACCCGGTCGACGTCGTCGGTGACGAAGCGGGTCCCGAAGCGCTCGGCCTGGGCGCGGAACTGAGCCATCATCTCCGGGCCCATGATTCCCTCGGGGTACCCCGGATAGTTCTCGACATCGGTCGTGTTCTGCAGCTGACCGCCCCACTGGAAGCCCTCGAAGACGATCGGCTCGAGGTTGGCACGCGCGGTGTAGAGGGCAGCCGTGTAGCCGGCCGGCCCCCCACCGATGATGATCACGTTCTCGACTTTGCTCTCTGCCATCTCAGCCACCTGAAGTCTAATACTTTACTTTTTATAGTAGCGCCTCGAGGTCCCGGAGAGATTGCCAGCCTGTGTGGCTAAGACTTTCTTGACTTCAGTGGTCATAAAGACTTGACTGTTCTCCTCGAATAACCATCTTGAAAGGGAGAACAGCAATGAGTGGAAACCTTCGGGCCTTCGGGCTCACCTGTGCAGCGCTTTTGGTCCTTAGCGCCGTGATGGCCTCAGCCGCCTTGGCCCTGCCGCAGTTCACAGCGTCGAGCTACCCGGCATCGGTCACAGGCTCGAACACCAAAGGCGGCGAAGTATTCACCACCGAAGCCGGCAAAATCGAATGCGACGGCCACTTCCTCAGCCATTCGCTGAGCGCCGCCAGCTCGACACTGACGGTCACACCGACCTACACCAACTGCAAAGCCTTCGGCTCTCTCAGCGCGACCGTCAACACCGAAGGCTGCAGCTACGTCCTTCACGCGACAGAAGCTGCCAGCGGCACATCGCTGAGCCACTTCGACATCGCGTGCCCAGCAGGAAAATCGATCAAGATCACCGCGGGTAACTGCAAATTCGAATTCCCGCCCGACACTGGGCGGACAAGCGCTCACCTCGTGAATTCGGGGGGCGCTCTCATCGTTACCTGGCCATTCCCGAATCTGACTTATCGGGTGACCCAGGATGGCTTCCTCTGTCCCTTCAACGGGACGGGAGAGCACTTCGATACAGCTCAATACTCGGGCGCCGTTACCTGGAGTCGCGTCGGCGGCGGCACCGTTTCGGTCAGCGGCGAATAGCCGCGCTCAGCCCACGGCCGGCTCCAGGTCGGAGCCGGCCGTGCCGCCGCGGTCGATCGGCAGCCCCTCCTCTTCCCAGCGGTGGACGGTGTGTCGCAGCTGGAAGAAGGCGAAGATTCCCGGCGGGATCGGCATCCAGAAGGCGACGAGGCGGAAGATCAGGACCGCCGGGAAGACGGTCTCCTCGGGGATGCCGAAGAGGACGAAGGCGCCGATCATCCCGGCGTCCACCGCCCCCACCCCCGCCGGCGCCAGCGGAAAGAGGTTGGCGACCATGCCGAGGAAGAAGCCCTGGACGACGACGCCGAGGGGGATCTGGACCCCGAAGGCGTGGAAGGAGGCCCAGAGCACGCCGATGCTGGCCGCCCAGTAGCCGGCGGCACCGATCACGGCGAGACCACCGCGCGAGGGATGGGTGAAGAGGCTGAGGGCGAAGCGGAACCCTTCCCCCAGGGTCGCCGGCACCTTTCCCGCCGTGCGGAGCCATTGCCGGTGTCGGTCGGTGTGGGCGAAGCGGGCGAGCCGTTCCTCCGCGTCCGCCGGGATCAGCGTGATCAGGACGCCGACGATCAGCATCAGCCCGGCGACGGCCGCGGGGATGATCGTCAGCTCGACCGAGCTCTTGCCGTTGAGGACGCCGGTCCGCAACAGGACCCCAAAGACGATCAGGGCGATCGGGTAGAAGGCGTAGTGGAGGGAGACGAAGGCGACCATGCGGCGGGCGACGTCGCGGCGCGCCATCCCCGCCTTGCGCAGCGCCCAGTAGGTGACCGCGATGCCGCCGGCGCCGCCGGCCGAGAAGAGCAGGGTGCCGGCGACTCCGGCCATGTTGATCTCGTAGGTCTCGCGCCAGCGCAGGCGCAGCGCATCGCCGCCGACCACCGCCTTGAAGAGGGCGATGTAGGTCGCGTAGGCGATGACGTTGAAGCCGATCGCGACCCCGATCCAGAGCGGGTCCGCTTCGTCGAGGCGGTTGAAGGCGTCGCCGAGGCCGACCAGCTTCGGGAAGAGGAAGTAGATCCCGCCGAGCAGGATGAAGACGACGACGACGGTTTGGACGAGCCGCCGGGTGGTGAATATCGGCATTTCGGCGAGACGGCTGCCGCCGTTCGCCGGGTCTTCCGGAGACACGCCAGGGAAGTTACCCGCTCGCGATCCTCTCCAGACGCTGCAGGACTCCGTTTACCCCGCTAACGAGGGGTTCCGCCAGCGGCTCTCCCTTTCTCACCGCGGCAACCAGCGCAGCCCCGGCGATCAGATCGGTGACGTAGTGCTCCCCCAGATAGACCAGGGAGAAGCCGAGGGTGCCGGCGTATCCCCAGCCGAGGGCGCCCTCGACCTTGCCCGCTTCGGAGAGCGAAAGCGCCGCGGCGAGAGAGGTTGCAAAGTGCAGCGAGGGCATCGCCGCCCAGGGGTTGCCGCCGAGGGCGTCGTACATCCGCTCCCAGGCCCGCCCCCAGGTCGGTTCCCCCACCTCGACCATGATCCGCCGCACCTCTTCGCCGGTCAGCCCCTGCTCCGAGGACCACCACGGCGGCGCCGTCGGAACCGCGAAGTAGACGGCGCAGCCGAGGTCGAAGACCGCGGCCATCTGCCGCGCGGAGCGCGGGAAGCGCTCGTTGTGGCGGACGAGGATCAGGGCCAGGCTCAGGTATGGCTCGATGAACCAGAGCCAGTGGGTCCAGGTGAGGACCTTGTTGACGGCACCGACCCGGGGCAGATTCGCGAAAGCGCGCTGGAGGCGCGCGTTCGGGAGCCGGCCGCCGCCGATCACCCGATCGACGCGGATCGGGTAGCGGGTGCGGAGCCGGGCCTGCAAACGCTCGGGGTCGTCGTAGGGAAGCTCGTGAGCGACGGTGAACGCCCACATCTGCAGGGCGAAGAGGGCGACGTCGCGGCGCTTGGAGCGGGGATAGAGCACCGCCAGCGCCAGCGGCGCGGCCGCGCAGGTCGCAACCGTCACTCCGGTTGGGACCCGCAGGCGGCGGCGCAGGACGGGAACCGCGAAGGCGGCCCCGATCGCAGCGACGGCGCCGGCCCGCACCGTGAGGCGAAGCGCGCTTGATGGCCGGGAGCGCCTCCTCGTCAGGGCATTCACAAGATCGGCGAGTATAGGTCGGAACCTGGTGCCCGACCGGAAATCGCGGCGCCGCCCCGCCTGAATAGAATGGCCGCGCTTTGTCGCCGCACTCTCCTGGCACTGACCAGATCGACACCCTTGTTTGGATCGGCTCCGCCGTCGCCGCGATCCTCATCGTCGCGGTCGCCGTCGCGCTGCTCCTCGTCGTGCGCCGCTATCGCTCCGAGCGCGGCGTCGAGCCCCGTCAGATCCGCAGCGCCCGCGGCCTGCAGTTCCGGGTCGGCGGCCTGCTCACGCTCTTCGCCCTTCTGCTCTTCGTCGTCGGCGTCGTCTTCACCGACAACGCCCGCGAACGGCCGGCGTCCGGCGAGGCCGGGCTCGCCTCGCTGAAAGGCGAGCCGCTGAAGATCAAAGCGACCGGCCAGCAGTGGCTGTGGCGCTACGACTATCCCAACGAAGCCTTCTCCTACTACGAGCTGGTCGTGCCGGCCGACACCGCGGTCGAGCTGGAACTCGTCTCGACCGACGTGGTCCACACCTGGAACGTCGGCGACCTGACGCGCAAGGCCGATGCCGTCCCCGGCAAGACCAACCGCGTCTTCTTCATCACCGACGAGAACGGCACCTTTGAAGGCAACTCCGCCACCCTGTCGGGCCAGGCCTACGCGGCAATGAAAACCGCCGTCCGGGTTGTCTCCGGCGAGGAATACGAAAAGTTCATCGAAACGCAGAAAGAAGAGATCGATGCCGCCGAGGAACGCGTCGTCGGCCTGATCGAAAACGGAGAAACGCCATGAGCGCCAGCCCCCGCCCCGAGCTCGTCGCCGATGGCTTCAGCCCCAGCCGCCCCCGCTGGCAGCAGCTGACCACGTCGGCCGACCACAAGGACGTCGGGCAGATCCTCATCTGCGGCGCCCTCGGCTTCCTCTTCATCGCCCTGATCGAGCTGCTGATGATGCGGATCCAGCTGCTGGTCCCGGAAAACACCTTCCTCGACCCCGTCTCCTTCAACCGGATGCTCTCCCTCTACGGGGCGACGGCGATCTTCTTCTTCGCGCTGCCCCTCGTGCTCGGACTCTTCTACTACGTGGCGCCGCTGCAGATCGGCGCTCGCGGCACGGCGCTGCCGCGCCTCGGGCAGATCGGCCTGGCCCTCTGGGTCGCAGGCGCCGCCGTGCTCTATGCCGGCTTCCTCTTCACCCCCTCCGAGGCCGGCGTCAACCCGCTCGCCCCGCTGAGCGAGACCGCCTTTCTCTCCAACAACGGCGTCAACGCCTGGGCGGCGGCAACCGGGCTCGCGACCCTCGGCTTCGTCTTCCTCTCGATCAACCTGGTGACGACGCTGCGGACGATGCGGGCGCCGGGCATGGCCTGGCGCCGGGTTCCGGTCTTCGCCTGGGCTGCAGCGGTCGGCTCCTGGCTGATGGTGGTCGTCGGATCGGTTCTGCTGGCGGCGCTGACGATGCTGATGATCGACCGCAACTACGACGGGATCTTCTTCGCCGACGGGTCCGGCGGCGCGCCGTTGCTCTGGCAGCACCTGAGCTGGATCTTCTACACCGGCAGCTACATGTTGATCCTGATCTTCGCCTTTGGCGCAATCGCCGAAATCGCCCCCGCCTTCGCCCGCAAACCGCTGTTCAACCGCCCCGTGGTGATGGCCTCGCTGGCCGCGATCGCCGTGATCGGGACGCTCGCCTGGATGCAGAACATGCTGACGGCGCCGATCGGGATCGGCTGGATGTACTACGCGATGCTGATGGCGCTGGCGCTGGTGGTTCCTTTCGGACTCGTCATCTTCAACCTGATCGCGACCCTCGCCGGAGGCACCCTGCGGATGCGAGCGCCGCTGCTGTTTGCGCTCGGGGCCATCTTCGCGATCTCGATCGGCCTCGCCTCCGAGCTCGTCCACTCCCTGGTCGCTGCCGCCTGGCACCTGAAGAACACGACCGACTCGACCGCCGCCACCCATTTCGCCTTGATCGGCGGCGCCGTCCTCGGCGGTTTTGCCGCCCTCCACTACTGGTTCCCGAAGATGACCGGGCGGACGATGGGCGAGAGCCTTGCCCGGATCTCCTTCTGGACGATCCTCCTCGGCCTCCTGCTCGGCTTCGTGCCCCTCTTCGCCGCCGGCGCCCTCGAGGGCCAGGTGATCGATGCCTACAAGTACTTCAGCGAGGACGACGTCACCGCCTACAACGCGGTCGCCTCAATCGGGGTCTTGATCCTCTTCGTCGGCATCCTGCTGACGATCCTCAACGCGATCTTCAGCCGGGTCAACGGTCCCGAGGCGGGCCACGATCCGTGGGGTGGCGAGACGCTCGAGTGGTTCACCCTTTCACCGCCCGAGCCGCACAACTTCGACGTCCTCCCCGACGTCCGCAGCGCCCGGCCGCTGCGCGACATCCGTGAGGCGATCGGCCATCGCAGCCGCCGCAGCGAGCAGGCAGCGGCCCGCGAATCGCAGCCGGTAGCCTGAGCCCCATGCAATCCGGCGCCGGCGCGCAGACCGCGCCCAACCCGACGACGGCCGCCACCCGCTCGGTCCTCCCCACAGTCGTCCGCGACTACCTGACGCTAACCAAGCCGAAGGTGCAGTCGCTGCTGCTGTTCACCACGGTGACGACGATGTACGTGGCCGGCGACCCCTCGCTGGGCCTGATCCTGCTCACCTGCCTCGGTGGCGCCCTCTCCGCCGGCGGCGCCGGTGCGATCAACCACGCCGTCGACCGCGACATCGACCGCACCATGGCCCGAACCGCAACCCGCCCGGTCGCCTCGGGCCGGATCTCCCCGGCGGCCGCGATCGGCTTCGGAATCGCCCTCTGCGTCGCCTCCTTCCTGCTGCTGTCGCTGACCGTGAACCCCCTGGCGGCGACCCTCTCGCTGTCCGGGTTCGTCGGCTACGTCGGCGTCTACACCCTCTGGCTGAAGCGCCGGACGCCGCAGAACATCGTCATCGGCGGCGCCGCCGGCGCGGTCCCGCCGCTGGTCGCCTGGGCCGCCGTCACCGGCGAGCTCAGCGGCATGGCCTTCTACATGTTCGCGATCGTCTTCTTCTGGACCCCGCCCCACTTCTGGGCCCTCTCGCTGCTGATGAAGGACGAGTATGCGAAGGCCGGGATCCCGATGCTGCCGGTCGTCCGCGGCGAGGACGAGACCCGCCGCCAGATCCTCCTCTACACCGTCCTCCTCTACGCGGTAACCCAGCTGCCCTTCTGCGCCGGCGGTCTCGGCGTCGCCTACGTCGTCCCCTCGATCCTCCTCGGCGCCGCCTTCATCGGCTTCGCGGTCAAGCTGCTCCGCACCGCCGACCGTCGCTGGGCGCTGAGGACCTACCTCTTCTCCTTGGCCTACCTCGCCGCGCTGTTCCTCTCGATGGCCATCGCGGCCAACGTCTGAGCCGAGCCCCGGGGCTGCGGCCCGCCTTGGTGCCTGATAGAAATCCGGGTCATGGATCGTGAGAGTGCACGTAGAAGCATGCGCGCCGGGCTGGTCACCGGAGGCATCGCCGCCGGGATCTTCGCCCTCTCCTTCGTCGCCGCCTTCCTCTACATCGCCCAGTAGAACGAGCCATGGCCGAACATCGACAAGTCCCTGAGCCTGGCGAAACGATCTATGCGCCCCGACCTTCCTGGGCTCCCATCTTCTTCGCCCTCGGAGTCCTCGGGCTCGTCGCCAGCACCTTCGCCGGCGGCTTCATGTTCCCGACCTTCGTCTACGCGGTCGTCGGCGCGATCTTCCTCCTCCTCGCCTTCCGCAGCATCGTCCGCGGCTCGATCCGCGACTACTACCGCCTACCGCGCCGTCAGGAGACGCGCGGAGCAGCCCTGCCGGTAGAAACGATCTCGGCTCCGCCGCCGCGCTCCTAGCGTCCTAGCCAGGCAGCGGCATTTCCGACGTCGCGCCGTCCGACGTCCAGCAGCGGACGATGTCGCGCATCGAGAGGACGCCGACCGGCTCGGCTTCTTCGAAGACGACGAGGTGGCGGACGTTGCGCCGGGACATCTCCGCGGCCGCGCGCTCGAGGCTCCAGTCGGGGGCGGCGGTGATCACTCCCTCGCTCATGTGGTCGGCGACCTGCTCCCGCTCGGGATCCTGCCCCCGCGCGACGGAGATCAGCAGGTCACGCTCGGTGACGATCGACGGGGTCGGCAGCTCGCCGTCGATCACCAGCGCGGCCCCGGTCCCTTTCTCCACCATCTTCCCCGCCGCCTCACGCAGCGTATGGGACGGCCCCACCGTCAGGGTTATCTCCGACATCCCGTCCCTCACCTGCATCTGCGGCCTCCCGTCGCTGTGGTCTCGAAGCTAGTGCGGATCGCCTCAAGATTATCCCAATCCCGACGGGCGACAGCACGCTTGGCAGGAGCCCCGACATATAAACTCCCGCTCGCCTCAATCGTCATGCCCCGCCTGCCCAAATTCCCCACCCCGCTGCTTGCCCTCGTGGCCCTGATCGCCCTCATGGTGGTCGCTTCCGGCTGCGGGACGACGAGCGCCGATCCCGAGCGCGGGCGCGCCCTCTTCATCCAGAAGTGCGGCGAATGCCACGCGCTGGCGCAGGCCGGCGCCAGCGGTGAACTCGGCCCGAACCTGGACCATGCCTTTGCCGCGGCGCGCGCCATCGGCAACGACTCGGACACGATCGAGGGGGTCGTCAAGGCACAGGTCGAGTACCCACGCGAGAGCAACGGCAATTCCCGCGTCTCGATGCCCGCCGACCTCGTCACCGGGCAGGACCTCGACGACGTCGCCGCCTACGTCGGCAAGTGGGCCGGCGTCCCGGGCGCGGCCCCGCCGGAAGTGGCGGGGGGACCCGGCGCCCAGGTCTTCGTCAACAACGGCTGCGGTGGCTGCCACACCTTCGCCGCCGCCGAACAGGGCGGCGTCACCGGGCCCAACCTGGACGAGGTGCTGCCGGGCGAGAGCGAGGCCCACGTCAAAGAAATGATCACCGACCCGAACGCCGAAATCGCGAAAGGCTACCCGCCAAACGTGATGCCGCAGAATTACGAGCAGGAACTGTCTCCGAAAGAACTCGAAGACCTGGTCGAATACCTGCTCGAAAACGCCGGTGGCGGTAAAGCCGGCGGCTCCAAAGGCTGAGCGACCGAAGCGGCCGTGGGCCGCTTGCGATGATGGTGCTTCGATGCGAGAACGCTTGAAAAGCCGCCTCGAGATCTCCCCCGCCCGCTACGCGCAGGTCACCCTCGTCGCCCTCGCGGCCCTCGCGCTGATCGTCCTCACCGGCGCCGCCGTGCGCCTCACCGGCTCGGGGCTCGGCTGCCCGGACTGGCCGAAATGCTACGGCGGCACGACGCCGCCGCTCGAGTACCACGCGGTGATCGAGTACGGCAACCGGCTTCTCACCGGCTTCGTCGGCTTCGCCGTGATCGCCGCCAGCGTCCTCGCCTGGTTCCGCAGGCCCTTTCGCTGGCACCTCGCCCTGTTCGGAGCCCTGTTGCCGCTCGGGGTGATGGGACAGGCGATCCTCGGCGCCCTGGTGGTCAAGCACCATCTCGCGCCGGAGCTGGTGATGTTGCACTTCATCCTCTCGATGGTCCTGCTGGACGCTGCCTTCGCGCTCGCCTGGTGCTCGCGCTACGAACCGATGGAGCGCCGGCGCTCGCAGGATCGCCTCGGCGTCTGGGCGGTGCGGGCGCTGATCCCACTCGGGCAGCTGACGATCCTGGCCGGGACGATCGCCACCGCCTCCGGTCCCCACGCCGGCGACCACGAGGGGGAACTGGTCCAGCGCTTCGATTTCCAGGGCAGCGAAACGCTGGAGTGGGTCGTCCAGCGGCACGCCGCGATCGCTGCCATCTATGGCTTCGCGGCAATCGCGGTCTGGCTGCTCCTCCGGCGAAAAGGGGGCGAGAAGCGGGCGCTGAAGCCGCTCACGGTCGTGATCGGCCTCCTAGCCCTGCAAGGCGCGGTAGGTGGTCTCCAATGGGCCCTGGAGCTTCCAGCAGGGATCGTCTGGGTCCACATCGGGCTCGCGATCGGGAACTGGCTGGCGATGCTCTGGACCGTTGCCGCGGCAGGGCGGATCGCACCTCGCGACGAGCCCGTGGCCGCCCCCCGCCGGGAGGCGGATCGGCCGGCGGCTGCGGCCCCCGCCGGATCCGTTTGAGGATTGCTCCCCTTCTGGCTCTCGATCGCGGTTCTGAGCCTTGTCCAGGCCGCCCTGGTCGCTGCACCCCGGGCCCCCTTCCCCGAGCTCGTCCGGCGCCTGCACAGCCGCTGGTGGGCACTGGTGCTGCCGCTCTCGATCGTCGTCGTGGTCTCCGGGATCGCGCTGGAGTCGGCGAGCGCTCGTTTCCTCACCTACCTCGCCCTGATTGCGGTTCCCCCGCTGGCGGCGGCCGCTCTCGGCTGGCTCGTGCGCGGAGGCCGGCCGCCCCTTGCCATCGCCGTCCTGCCCCTCTTCGCCCTCGCCTGGGCCTCCCAGGGCGCCTTGGTGGGCGAGACGGCTGCCCTCGCCCTGTCGGCCCTGGCCTGCGTCACCCTCGGCTGGCTGGTCGCCTGCGCCGTCCCGCCGCGCTGGCTGAAGCTGGGGATCTACGCGATGGCGGCGATCGACGCCTGGCTGATCGGCTCGGATCTCCTCCAGGGCCCGAACGCGGTGCTCAACGCCGCCGCGCCGGTAGCGGACCTCCCCCGCCTCCAATTCGCCTCCTTCGGATCGGCGGTGATGGGATTCGGCGACCTTTTCATCGCCGCCACCCTCGGCGCCCTACTCGCCTCCGACCGGCGCCTGCAGCTGCAGGGGGCCGCCCTTGCGGCAGCGATCTGCCCCGGCTTCGACCTGCTGTTCTTCTTCATCGACCAGAGCCCGGCAACGGTTCCGATCGCGCTCACGCTGGCGGCGCTGGAGGTGCTACGCCGGAAACCTAGACTTGCGTGACGAGAGCGGCGAACCCAGCAATGTACGCCGATGACGTGGCGATGACGCCGAAGATCAAGATCCGATTTTGCGATTCGAAGCGGCTATCGATCTTGTCGAATCGTTCTTCCATCTTGCCCAGGCGCTCGTCAACTCGATCGAAGCGTTCGTCCATCCGCTTTCCGAACTCGTCCAGGCGCTCGTCGGTCCAGCTCTCTCTCACGATGGTCTGCATGCTTCCAGACTACAGAGGAACATGCAACATTTTGTCGGCAGAAAGTCATTTCTTTGCACCAAGTTCGTGCCACTTCTGCGACGCCCGCCGATAGCCGTAAACGCAGCCGACGATCACCAGCGCCAATCCCAACAACGCCCCCACCAGCGGCCGCGTCAGCAGCGTCACCGCAACCACCACCGCCGCCGCGATCCCCACGATCACGACCCATTTGAAGACCGCCGCCTCGTTCAGTCTCATTGGCAGTTCATCGAAGCACGGAGGGGCGCGAAAACCAAGCAGGTCGGTGGACGCAGGGAGCGAGGTGAGGGGAGCGCACTAACAGTGCGTGACCCGATCCGAGCGACTGAGGACGCCGAGATGCGCCGGTTTGCAGCGTCCTGGTTAAAGGATGTACACCGTTACATAAACGACGATCCACATGACGTCGACAAAGTGCCAGTAGATCCCTGGCACCTCGACGCCTAGATGGTCCTTCTCGGCGGGTCCGAAATGGCCGCGGAAGGCGCGGATCGTCGCGAACGAGAGCAACATCAGGCCGACGAAGACGTGGGCTCCGTGCAGGCCGGTGAGACTGTAGAAGATCGACCCGAACGAGAAGTCCCTGGCGCTGAAGCCGAGGTGGACGTACTCGTTCATCTGGATGAAGAGGAAGGTCGCACCGAGGAGCCAGGTCGCGACCAGGCCGAGCTTGAGGCCGGTGCGATTGCCGCGGCGGATCGACTCCAGCGCGTAGTGGATCGTGAAGCTGGAAGAGACGAGGATCGCCGTGTTCATCCCGGCGACCGCCTTCGGCAGCTCGAGCCCCTCAGGCGGCCAGCTCGGCGGGTCGACGACGACGCGGAGGAAGAAGTAGGCGGCGAAGAAGGCGCCGAACAGCATCACCTCGGAGACGATGAAGAGAAGGATCCCCAGCGTCTGGCGATCGATGCGGGAGCTCGCGTGAGCCTCGGGCGGCCCGTGATGGTGATCGGCGTGATCGTGCCCGACCGCTACCGTCGCGCTCTCCATCAGTGCCCCCTCCCGTGGGTACGGCCCGGCTCTGACGAGTGGCTGGGCGTGGATGGCAAGTCCTGTGAGCGAAGGCGATGCAGCGCATCGGCGAGCTCGCTGGACGCAGCCAGGCGCGTCCAGACGCCGTCAGAACGGGGCGTACTCGCGTGAGGGGGCACTTAGCCTGCCTCCCCCTCGGCCACGGCGGCGGCGACGGCGGTTGCGGAACGGCCAACCTCGATGTGCTCGACGGACTTGTCGGTGATCTCACGGACCCGGCCGATCAGGTCGTCCTCCAGCCACTGCGAGCGCTCTCCGGCGAAGGTGGAGATGAGGATGTCGTCGATGCGGTAGTGCTCGATCGCGTTCTTGACGGCGGAGAACGGATCCGGGCTCATCGGCTGACCGGTCGCGTCGATGTCGGAGCGGTAGAGATCGGCCAGGGTGGAGGCGAGGTCACGGACGACCTGGGCCTCGCTGACGTCTTCGGCCCGGGGGCAGACGATCGTGAAGCGGTGCGGGCGGATGTTGGCGCGATCCTTCAGTCGCGCGACCAGATCCGGGGAGGCGACGGTCTTCGTCGCGACCACCAGGGTGTGGTTGAGGTCCCAGCGGATCGCGTCGTCTTCGATCCGGACGGGGATGTGGGTCAGCTTCACCTCCGGCTCGAGCTGCTCGCGCACCCACTCGACGAGGTCGCGGCGGGTGAAACCGAAGCGGGTGTCGGAAAGACAGGAGAGCAGGACCTCTCCGGGCCGGTGCGCGCGGGCGGCGTCGGTGACGGCGAGCGCGGGCTCGGGGTCCATCACCTCGCCGACCGAGGGGATCCCGAACTCATCGAGGACGGCCATCGTCACCTGGACGCGGGCGCGCGCCGCCTCCCGAACCTCATCCGTGTCGATCAGCTGGCCAACCGAGGGCTGGTTCTGCGGCGCGGCGACCACCACGCCGGAGATCCGATCCTGGCGCTCGCGTACCGCCTGCAGCAGCTTGCGGCCGCCGGCGACCTCGTTGAGGAAGATCAGCAGGGACTTGGGCTCGGCGTTCTGCTCCACGCTCATGAGGTGCTGCCCACCACGCTCTTCTCACTCTCGGCCGCCTCGACGCCTTCGCCGGCCATGATCGCGTGTTTCGCGCCGGGGACACCGAACTCGTAGGGACCGCCGACGACGCGTGGGATCTCGTCGAAGTTGTAGATCGGCGGCGGCGAGGAGACCTGCCACTCGATCGAGTTGGCCCGCCAGGGGTTCGCCTCGGCCTTCGGGCCGTAGCGCCAGCTGACGACCATGTTGTAGAGGAAGACGAGCTGGGCGGCGCCGAGCATGAAGGCGAAGACGCTGATCAACAGGTTCCACTCGCCGAACTGTTCGGCGTAGTCAGCCACCCGTCGCGGCATCCCGTCCATCCCGACCCAGTGCATCGGGACGAAGGTGCCCCAGGTGCCGACCAGGGTGCCCCAGAAGTGCACGCGCCCCAGTTTCTCGTCGTACATCCGGCCCGTCATCTTCGGGAACCAGTGGTAGACGCCGGCGAAGATCGTGAAGACCGAGCCGCCGAAGAGGACGAAGTGGATGTGGGCGACGATGAAGTAGGTGTCGGAGACGTGGATGTCGATCGGGACCATGCCGAGCATGACCCCGCTGATGCCGCCGATCGTGAAGGTGACGATGAAGGCGAGCGCGAAGAGCATCGCGGTCGAATAGGTGTGGATCTTCCCGAAGTAGAGGGTGCCGAGCCAGGAGAAGATCTTGATTCCGGTCGGGACCGCGATCAGCAGGGTGGTGATCATCATCGGCACTCGCAGCCAGGAGAACATGCCGGCGACGAACATGTGGTGGGCCCAGACCGAGTAGCTGAGGACGACGATCCCGATCAGCGCCAGGGCCATCAGGCGGTAGCCGAAGATCGGCTTGCGGGCGTGGGTCGAGATGACCTCGGAGATGATCCCGAACCCGGGCAGCATCATGATGTAGACCGCCGGGTGGGAGTAGAACCAGAAGATGTGCTGGTAGCTGATCACGTCGCCGCCGGCCGCGAAGTCGAAGAAGTTGGTGTGGAGGGCGCGGTCGAAGAGGACCATGAACTGGACGCCGGCGATGAACGGGGTCGCGGCGACGACCAGCAGCGAGGTCGAGAGGTTGGCCCAGACCAGCAGCGGCATCCGCCAGAAGGTCATTCCGGGCGCACGCATGGTGATGATCGTGACCAGGAAGTTGAGCGCCGTGGCTATCGACGACGCCCCCGCGAACTGAACGCCGATGTTGAAGAACGACTGGCCCAGGGGCGCCCCGGTCGAGAGCGGCGCGTAACCGGTCCAGCCGGCGTCGAAAGCGCCTCCCGGGGCGAGGAAGCTGGCGATGAAGAGGATGCCCGCCAGCGGCAGCATCCAGAAGCTGAGCGCGTTGAGGCGCGGGAACGCCATGTCCGGGGCGCCGATCATCAGCGGCAGGACGTAGTTCGCGAGCCCGGCGAAGACCGGGATCACGAAGACGAAGATCATCAGCACCGCGTGGGTCGAGAAGAGACTGTTGTAGGTCGCCGCTTCGACGATCTGGGTGCCCGGCTGGGCGAGCTCGGCCCGGATCAGCATCGCCATCAGGCCACCGATGAAGAAGAAGAAGAAGGTGGTGACGACGTACTGGACGCCGATCACCTTGTGGTCGGTGTTGAAGCGGAAGTAGTCCCTCCAGCTCTTGGCGCCGTGCTGGGAGTGGTCCTCGGGGATCGTCGGCATCCCGGCCGCCCATCGCAGCCAGTAGTCGAAGCAGCCGAAGCCGGCGAGGAAGCCGAGCGGGGCCAGGATCGCCGGCACGATGACGTGCGGATAGCCGGTCTGTTCGGTCTGGTAGAGCGGCAGGTCGGAGATCGCCCGCAGGGCGATGACGAGGCCGAAGCCGAATGCGCCAAAGGCGATGGTCCCGAGCAGGGCGCGCCACCAGCCTGGTCTCTTGATCGCGGCAACCATCAGCTCGCTCCCATTATGCCGGTCACGCCCCTCCGGCTCCGAGTTCCGGCGGGTTGGCCGTGGAGTCCAGTTCGAGCGATTCCATCATCGATTTCGGCAGTTTCTGATCGAGGCCCTCGACCCATTTCTGGAACTTGGCCGGGGACTCGACGACGACTTTGGCCCGCATCGTCGAGTGACCGAAGCCGCAGAGCTCGGTGCAGACGAGCTGGTAGGTCCCGACCTTGTCCGGGGTGACGATCGCGGTCGTGGTGATCCCGGGCACGTTGTCTTTCTTGATCCGCCACTCGGGGACCCAGAAGGAGTGGATCACGTCGAGCGCGTGCATCTTGAAGTGGACCTGGCGGTCGACCGGGACGTGCAGCTCTTCTTCGGTCCAGGCGTAGTCCTGGCCCGGGTAGGCGAAGCTCCAGGCGTACTGCTGGGAGAAGACGGAGACGGTGAGGTGGTTGGGCTTGGGGTCTTCGATGTCGTCGAGGACCTTCCAGCTGTAGCCGCCGGCGAAGAGGACGATGATCGTCGGAATCAAGGTCCAGGCGATCTCGAGGCGGGTGTTGCCGTGGATCGGCTCGCCGTCGGATTCGTCCCCCGGCTTGGCTTTGAATTTCCACAGCGCGTAGAAGAGCATGACCATCACCAGCGAGAAGACGAAGGCCGAGAGGACGATCATCACGTTCAGCAGGTGGTCGATCTTCGGCGCGGCCGTAGAGGCCCCCTGACCGTTCCAGTTGATCGGGACCATCACCGCCGACGTCACCGCCGTCAGGGCGATCGTCACCAGCAGCATCTTCACTATGGGCAGGCGGCCGTACATTGGGGCGGCGGGCATTCTATTGAAGCGGCGGCGGGAGGCTTTGCGGGTCCAGGTGACTCTTGGCACTAGCTCGCCGGTCGGGGCAGGTCCCCCAGCTCCCCGGCGGCCGCGGCGAGGACCCCGCGGGCGACGCCCTCCCAGCTCCAGAGCCGGGTGACGGTCTCGACCAGCGCCGCGCGAGCGCGCTCCCGCTCGGCCTGCGGCAAGTCCAGCCAGGCGTTGAGGCGGGCGGCGATCGCCTCGACCGCGCCCTCCCCGACCGGGAAGGAGGTGAGGTGGCTGACGTCATCCGGCAGGGCCGGCTGAAGCTGCCGCGAGACCTCCAGCATCCCCGAGTGCCCGGCAGAGACCGGCAGCGTCCCGCAGGCCGCGGCCTCGACCGCGACCATGCCGAAGGCCTCCGGGAAGGTGCTGGTCATCGCCATCGCCTCGGCCCGCGGGAAGAAGGAGGCGACCTCGTGGTGCTCGAGCCGGCCGACGAACTCGACCGAGCCCGCCGCGGCGCGGGCCATCTCCGCATAGCCGGCGGGAGGAGCGGCGAGGAAGGCCGAGAGGATCGGCAGCGGCCTCTCCTCCCCGCCCTCCAGGGCCCAGCCGAGGCGGGCGACCTCGCGGGCATCGTCGAGGTCGCCCCGCTCCAGCGCGGCCAGCAGCCGTCGCAGCCCCTCCTCGTAGGCGCCGTAGCCGGCGATCTCGAGGCGCATCTGCGGATGGGCCGCGCGCACCAGCGGCCAGGCAGCCAGGAGGAGATCGACCCCCTTGGAGACGATCAGCTTGCCGACGAAGGCGATCAGGTCCTCGCGGGCGCCGCGGGGGCGGAACTCCTTCACGTCGACCCCCGGCGGCCCAAGGCGGGTCTTCTCGCGCAGAACGCCATCGTCGGGCAGCGCCGCCCAGAGCGACTCGGCGGTGTGGGCGGAGCCGATGAGGACGCCGCTGGCGGCCTCCATGCCCTCGTGGGCATAGGGAAGGAAGCGCGGATGCGGTTTGACCGTGTACTCGAGCGCCGAACCGTGGATCTTGGCCGCGAAGGGCGCGACGCCGGCCCGGGCGAGGATCGCCGGGCCCATGACCAGGTGGTTGGCGAGGGCGGCGTCGATCCCGCCGGCGCGCTCGGCGACCTCCCGCACGGCGGCGACGTTGGCGTCGATGTAGCGATCGAGCTCGGCCTCGCTCAGCTCCGGGAAGGGCTTGACCTCGAATCCCTCGTAGGGATCCCTGACGTAGACCGGAAGCAGGCCGTCGATGTCGGGGTTGTGGATCTCGACCCCCTCCAGCCGGACCTCGCGGTCCTGGCAGAGCAGGTGCACCTCGTGGCCCAGCCGGGCCAGCGCCGGAGCGAGGTTGGCGTTGTAGATGTTGCTGCCGGTGCCCCGCAGCATGTAGCCGTGGAAGATGAGAACGCGCATCGGAACCGCCCAAGCTATTAGTCTTCCCGGCGATGAACGAGAAGCAGCTCTACCGCATGCGCGCCGCGGCCTCAGGTCGCGAGGCCCTCGCCCACGCCGAGCCCGGCGCGGTCTACGTAGACCGCGAGACCGGCGAGGAGATGGAGCCCGTCGCCATGGCCCTGCCCCTGGCCCCCTCGGTCTCCTCCCTCCCCCGCAGCCCGGAGAACCTGCGCGCCTGCCGCCGCTGCGACCAGCTGATCGGCCTCGACGTCAGCGACTGCCCGTATTGCGGGCTGCGGCAAGAAGCGCTTTAGGCAGCCCAGGACGGAATCGCTTCCGCCCTGGGCTGGACATTCCAGTGCGATGCAAGGTGGGTTATTCGCCGGAGACCCGCAGGGAGCCGCTTGCGGCTGTGAGTGTGATGGGTTTGGCGGTTTTATAGGTGCCACCGGTCTTCACGCCCGTGCTGGTGAAGGGACAGAGGAAGCCGTCTTCGGTGACGGTGGCGGTGATGCCGGCGAGGTTCGATTGAATTGTCAGGTCGGTTGCGTCGTTAGTGATTTCAACCGTTGTCAGGTTGGTCTGCGAGTTGACCTCCATTTTGCAGGCAGGACTCGTCGAGACGATTGTGATCGGTTTCCCGCCCGTGCATTCGATGTCCATATGGGCTGTGAATTTGACCGAAGGCACGGTGTCTTTTTGTGTCCCGTGGAATAGGTAGTGGCATTCATGCGTGGTGATAGCAAGCGGTATGGCTTCTCCTAGTTTGCATTCTGTCCAACTCGGTGTCAGCCTGAGTGTTGAGGAGTTGTGGACTGCCGTTCCGGAGTAATGGCTGACTCCGCAGGTAAACGTGAGGCCATCGATAGTGAACTGCTCGCCAACTCTTTCGCCCGTGGCGTGGATGGAGCCACTGCCTGTAATCACCGGAACCGCTTGCCCCGCCGATGCCGCGATAGCGCTCATCGCCAAGACAGCGACGAGGGCGAGGCCGAGGGCCTTGAGCTTGCGAATCATGGTTTCTCCCTTGTCTTGTCGGGGCGGGATGCCCGGTTGCCCTTACTAGCGGAGGAGGAGGCGAAGTTCAAAGATCTCTTGTGTAGAAATCCTAAGGCTCTCCGGAAGGGGCAGTAGGAAACGAGAAGCCCCTGCAGTCCCAAGCGTGCCTAGAGCGCGCGTGTGCGGAGTCGGACGCGCTCGAAAAGGACGGAGGAGAGCCGGGAATCCCGGCTCTCCTGGGACGCCTGGGACTGGCATCGGTTATTCGCCCGAAACTTGCGCGGAGCCGCTGCCAGCTGTCAATGTGATGCCGCTGCTGGATTTGTAGACACCACCCGTCTTCACGCTTACACTGGTGAAGGGGCAGAGAAAGCCGTCTTCTGTGACGGTTCCGGTAATGCCGCTGACAGTTGGCCTGATTGTAAAGTCGGTTGCGTCATTCGTGCCTTCAACCGTGCCGAGACCGGCCTGCGAGGCGACCACCATTACGCATTTGGGGTTCGTTGAGACGATTGTGATCGGTTTTCCTGTGCATTCGACGTCGATGTTCGATGTGTAGACAGACCCGGCATCTTTTTTGCTGAAATGGAACAGGTAATGGCATTCGTGCGTGGTGATGGTTGCCGGAATCGCTTCCCCTATGGAGCATTCTGTGTAGGTCGGTGTCAGCCTGAGTGTGGATGAGCCGTTGGTCAGGGTGCCGGTGTAGTGGCTGACCGAACAGGTGATCGTGACGCCGTCGATGATGAACTGCTCGCCGATTTTTTCGCCTGTGGCGTGGACGGCGCCGCTGCCTGTGATCACCGGAGCCGCCTGAGCGGCCGATGCCGCGACAGCGCTCATCGCCAGGACGGCAACGAGGGTCAGCGCGAGGGCCTTGAACTTGCGAACCACGTTGCGAATCATGATTTCTCCTTGTCTTGTCCGGGCGGGGTGCCCGGTGGCTTCTGTCTAGGGGAAGGGAGAGAGAAGTTCAAAGACCTCTCGTGTAGGGAATCCTTGACCGCGTCGGGAGGGGCGGAGAAAGACGAGAAGCACCTGCACTCCCTAGCGTGTCCGGAGAGCGCGTGCGCGGGGTCGGACGCGCTCGGAAAATCCAGGGACCGGGTTTAGCCCGGTCCCTGGATGCATCGACATCCGCGCTGGATCTTCGGTTATTCGCCAGAGATCTGGGGGGTGCCGCTCGAAGCTGTGAGTGTGATGGGGCTGGTGGTTTTGTAGGTGCCACCGGTCTTCGGGCCCACACTTGTAAAGGGGCAGAGAAAGCCGTCTTCGGTGACGGTCCCGGTGATGCCACTGACGTTCGGTTTGATTGTCAGGTCGGTTGCGTCATTGGTTATTTCAACCCTGCTGAGACCGACCTGCGAGTTGATCTCCATTTTGCATTTGGGGTTCGTCGAGACGATTGTGATCGGTTTCCCTGTGCATTCGACATCGACGGTCGCTGCGTAGACAGGCCCTGCGTCTTTTTTGTTCAGATGGAGCAAATAATGACATTCGTGCGTGGTGATGGTAGCCGGGATCGCTTCCCCTACTTTGGATTCTGTGTAGGTCGGTGTCAGCCTGATTGTGCTCGAATTGTTGGTCACGGTGCCGGTGTAGTGACTTACACTACTTACGATCGTGACATGATCGATGGTGAACTGCTCGCCGACGCCCGAGCCTGTGGCGTGGACGGCGCCGCTACCTGTGATCACCGGCACCGCTTGGGCGGCCGAGGCCACGACAGCGCCCACCGCCAGGACGGCGACGAGGGCGAGGGCGAGGGCCTTGAACTTGCGAATCATGTTTCCTCCTTGTTTTGCCCGGGCGAGATGCCGGGCTGCCTCGTATCTAGATGAGTGAAGGGAGGAGTTCAAGGACCTCTCGTGTAAGCAGGTCTTGACCCGAGGGATCAGACGAGAACCGCCTGCATTCCCCTGCATTCCCGGAAAGGGCATGCGCGGGCTCGGACGCGCTCGAGAAAGACGGGGAGGGCCGAACTCCGGCCCTCCCCTAGATCGAGCTACCTCTATTGCTATTCGCCCGAGACCTGCAGGGAGCCTGCCGCGGCTGTGAGTGTGATGGGGCTGGTGCTTTTGTAGGTCCCGCCGGTCTTCACGCCCACGCCGGTGAACGGGCAGAGGAAGCCGTCTTCGGTAACGGTGGCGGTTGTGCCAGTGAGGTTCGGTTTAAATGTCAGGTCGGTTGCATCGTTGGTGAATTCTACGGTTGTCAGATTGGTCTGCGAGTTGATCTCCAGTTTACATTTGGGGTTCGTTGAGACCATTGTGATCGGTTTTCCGTTTGTGCATTCGATGTCCATATGTGCTGTGTATACGGCAGGTGCTAGATCTTTCTGTGTAAGGTGGTACAGGTAATGGCATTCATGCGTGGTGATAGTGAGCGGGATGGCTTCTCCTAGTCTGCATTCTGTCCAGGTCGGTGTCACCCTCAGTGTCGAGGAGCCGTTGACCGCAGTGCCGGTGTAGTGGGTGACTTTGCAGGTGAACGTGATGCCGTCGATGCTGAACTGCTCGCCGATTTCGGAGCCTGTGGCGTGGACAGCGCCGCTGCCTGTGATCACCGGAGCCGCCTGAGCGGCCGATGCCGCGACAGCGCTCATCGCCAGGACGGCAACGAGGGTCAGCGCGAGGGCCTTGAACTTGCGAACCACGTTGCGAATCATGATTTCTCCTTGTCTTGTCCGGGCGGGGTGCCCGGTGGCTTCTGTCTAGGGGAAGGGAGAGAGAAGTTCAAAGACCTCTCGTGTAGGTGATCCGGATTGTCTTGAGAGAGGCCGGTCGAAGCGAAAAGCACCTGCAGTCACCAGCCGGCCCGAAGGGCGCGTGCGCAGCATGGGACGCGTTCGGAAACACGAGGGGCCGGAATTTTCCGGCCCCTCGGTATCGACGTCGCGCGGCCCTCGACTATTCGCCCGAGACCTGCACGGTCCCAACGCCAGCTGTGAGTGTGATGGGTTTGGTGGTTTTATAAGTACCGCCGGTCTTCACGCCCACGCCGTTGAAGGGGCAGAGGAAGCCGTCTTCTGTGACGGTGCCGGTGATGCCGCCCACGTTCGTAGTGATTGTCACATCGGTTGTGTCGTTGACAAATTCGACCGTTGTCAGATTAGTTTGCGAGTTAATGTCCAGACTGCAGCGCGGATTCGTCGAAACGATTGTGATCGGTTTCCCTGTGAATTCGACGCTGACACTCGATGTGTAGGCTCCGACGGCTTTGTTGGTAGATGGCACAGATGATGGCAATCGTGCGTCATGATTTCGGCCGGGGTCGCTTCCCCACTTTGCATTCGACGGTGACGCCGTCGATGGTGAACCTCTCGCCGATTCCTTCGCCTGTGGCGTGGACGGCGCCGCTGCCTGTGATCACCGCGACCGCCTGGGCCGCCGATGCCACGACCGCGCTCATCGCCAGGACGGCGACGAGGGCGAGGCCGAGGGCCTTGAACTTGGAATCATTGTGTATTCCCTTTCGTCTGATCGGACCGCTGGAGACTCTCGGTCTCCAACTTGGATTTCGTAGGAAATGGATCAGACGCGAGCGTATCTATGCGTTTTCCGCAAGGAAAGGGCGGAGGGGACAAAAAGTCCCCTCCGCGGTGCAGCTAATACCTGCGATCTGAGCTTGAACTATTCGCCCGAGATTTTGAGGGTGCCACTTGCGGGTGTAACAGAAATGCCTTTTTCCGCACCGACTTTGTATTCGCC
>CAWHSU010000006.1:0-19145 GCA_963832085.1 uncultured Actinomycetes bacterium
TTTTCGGCATTTTTTTAGGACCTCCTGAGGCCGGCGGCGATCACGGCGAGGAAGCGGGTCGCCTCCTGGCCTTCGTTCTCAAAATGATGCGGAAGGTCAGCGTCGAAGGTGACGCTGTCCCCCCCTTCAAGCTCGTGGCGGGTGCCATCGACGACCAGTGCCAGGGTGCCGGCGAGGACGACGGTGGTCTCGCGGCTGCCCGGCTCGTGCATCGGCGGGTCGGCGCGGCCGCCGGTGCTGGCCCCGGGCTCGAGGACGTGCAGGGAGACGTCGGCGCGCTGGCCGGGCAGGGGCGGGGTCAGCTCCTCGAACCGGTGCCCCCCGCGCTCGGAGTGACGGCGGCCGGCGGCGCGGCTGATCGCCACGTGCTGGCCCTCGTCGAGGCGCAGCAGTTGCGACAGCGTCAGCTCCAGCCCGGCGGCGATCTTCCCGGCGACAGCGAGGGTCGGGCTGGTCTCCCCCCGCTCGACCTGCGAGAGCATCGGCGCGCTGACGCCCGAGCGCTCGGCCAAGTCGCGCAGCGAGAGACCCATCGCATCGCGCAGAGCGCGGACGCGGGGACCGACAGTGGCGGCGGGATCCTTGGTCGCTGAGTCAGTGGTAGCAGTTGCCATGGATGCGTACGCTATCACAGACATTTGTATATCTAGCCGTTTAGGGCAAGCAGGAACCGTAGGTCAGCGGCCACTGCCTCGGGTTCGTCATCCAATTGGTTCCAGGTGATGTGGGTCACCGAGTAGCCGGCGACGCGGAGGCGGCGGTCGCGAGCACGATCATCCCGAAAAGCAGTGCGAGTGGAGTGACCTTTCCAGCCATCGAGCTCAACGATCTGACGACTCTCTGGCCAATGGCAGTCAACCTGGAAGCGCTTGCCACCAACGGTGATCCAGTCGTTGAAACGAGGAAGAGGCAGGCGGTGGAGGCGCAGAAAGGGCGCAAAGCGTTCCTCGAGCTTGCTGCGCTTGCGGCCTACCGGCTCTTCCTCCAGCCGCTCGAGCGCCGCCCGTACCTTGCGCACTCCGCGTTTCCCCGGATAGCGCTCGACCAGGTCCCGGAGCGAGAGCCGATCCCTGAGTTCCAGGAATTCCATCTCTCGCAGGAGGTTCTCGACAGTGTCCACGGGCTCCGTAGCCGCAAGATCGAAGATGGTTCGAGGCACGCTCGTCACCGGGATCCCCTCCTCGACCGTCCGCTCGTCCGGCGGAACATACGAACAGTGACGACGGATGTTTCGACAGGAGCGACTTTTCTGGGGAATGGTCACATCCACAGCCCCTTCGATCGGTTTCCGGAGCCCCCAAAGCCCCGCCGCCGCTCGACTACTGAGGACGGCTTCGGGTCCACAGGCCAATACCGCGGCCATCCACCACCCTTGTATCGGCACCACCCGATGTCCCACCGCAAACGCCCCGGCATGGAGCCGATGCAGTCGCCCCAGTTGCAGCCGATGGCGAATCGCATCCTCTCCCATTCCCATCTTTTGCAACTGAGACCGTCCCACCACACCGTGCTGCCGCCTCGCAAGACTCGCCAGCGAATTCTCCACTTCGCGAGTCTGCGAAAGCCGGTGTATATCGCGGGGTTTCGCAGACTCGATTGGCATGCGCTGAGGTTGCCGAGGAACCTCGCGCGTGTGGCGCGCGGTTTGTGTCAGATCACAGATGAAAGCGTGCTGAGAGCCCTACGGCCCCGGCGTCCGTTCCACTGCGGCTTCGGCCGTCGCGGCCTCGGCCTCGCGCGTCGCGGCGCCTTCGAGGGCGTTCGACAGCGCTCGGACGTAGGCGCGGGCGCTTGCCTCGAGGATGTCGGTGGCCACGCCTTGGCCGGTAGCCAGGCGGCCTGCCGCCCGCAGCATCACCGTCACCTCGCCGAGGGCGTCCTCTCCCCCGGTCACCGCCTCGACCGTGTACTGGGCCAGCTCGCACTCGGTCTCGACGGCGTCCTGGATCGCGTGGAAGATCGCGTCGACGGGACCGTCACCGCTGGACTCGCCAAAAGACTCCTCGCCAGAGGGCAGAGTCACCGCCACCTTCGCCAACGGCTCGCGGCGGCTTCCCGCCTCGACCTCGAACCAGGCCAGCTCGTGGGCGTCGGAGCGCTCGCGCATCTCGTCGGAGACGATCGCCTCCAGGTCGAGCGCGGTCACCTGCTTCTTGCGGTCGGCGACCTCCTTGAAGGCTTTGAAGGCGTTGTTCAGCGCCTGGCCCTCGACCTTGAAGCCCAGCTGCTCCAGGGCGTCTTTCAGCGCGTGGCGCCCGGAGTGCTTGCCCAGCACGATCGAGTTCGACTCCAGGCCGACTTCGGTCGCGTCCATGATCTCGTAGGTACTGCGCTCCTTCAGGACACCGTCCTGGTGGATCCCGGACTCGTGGGCGAAGGCGTTGCGACCGACGATCGCCTTGTTCGGCTGCACCGGGTAGCCGGTCAGGCGGGAGACCATGCGGCTGGTGCGGGCGATCTCCCGGGCGTTGATCCCGGTCCAGAGGCCGTGCGCGTCCGCGCGGACGGCGACCAGCATCGCGATCTCCTCCAGCGAGCAGTTGCCGGCCCGCTCGCCGATCCCGTTGACGGCGCACTCGACCTGCCGCGCCCCCGCCAGCACCCCGGCGTAGGAGTTGGCGACGGCCATCCCCAGGTCGTCGTGGCAGTGGACCGACATCTCGACCTTGCGCAACCCGGGCGCCAGCTCGAACAGCCGCCGGAAGTAGTTGGCGTACTCCTCCGGCGTCGTGTAGCCGACGGTGTCGGGGATGTTGACGACGGTCGCGCCCTCCTCGACCGCGATCGCGCAGACTTCGGCGGTGAACTCGATGTCGGCGCGGGTCGCGTCCATCGGCGAGAACTCGACGTCCTCGCAGTAGGACTTGGCCAGCGCCACCGCCGCCCGCGCCTGGCCCTTGACGTCCTCGCGGTCGGTCTGCAGCTGGTGCTCGATGTGGATGTCGGAGGTGGAGATGAAGGTGTGGATCCGCGGGCGCCCGGCCTCCTTGATCGCCCCCCAGGCGGCGTCGATGTCGGCCTTATGGGTGCGGGCGAGGCCGCAGATGACCGGCCCCTCGACCACCCGGGAGATCTTCTGGACCGCCTCGAAGTCGCCGGGCGAGGTGATCGGGAATCCGGCCTCGATCACGTCGACCCCCAGGCGGGCAAGCTGCTGGGCGATCTCGACCTTCTCGGCCGTGTTCAGCGAGATCCCGGGCGACTGCTCGCCGTCTCGCAGGGTGGTGTCGAAGATGTGGACGCGGTTGGCGTCGGTATGTCGTTCAGTTGCGGGTCCGGAACCCATGAGACCTTCTCCTTCTCTCTCTAACTCGAATGGCCTTGTCTCTCGCGGCTGACGCGCCGCCCAGCGCTATTCCCCCCGAGGGGGGAGGAGAAGGAGTAGCGAGAGGCTGTCGAGCCGGATGCCCATTCGGCTCCGAACCTTAGCGTAGGCTGCGCGAATCGCAACCTCGGAGCCCACCAGTTCCTCCGAGCAGCGGACCAACTGGCTCGCGCTCTTCGCCATGGGGATGGCCGTCGTCGTCATCGCCAACGACTTCACCGCGGTCAACGTCGCCCTGCCGACGATGGAGCAGGATTTCGACACCGACGTCAACACGATCCAGTGGGTGATCAACGCCTACGCGCTGACCTTCGGGGTGATGATCGTCACCGGCGGCCGCCTCGCCGACATGTTCGGGCGCCGCAACGCCTTCTTCCTCGGCAGCGCCATCTTCGCCTCGATGTCGGCGCTCGGGGGGATTGCCCCGAGCGAGACCTGGCTGATCGCGGCGCGGGTGCTGATGGGGATCGGCGGGGCGCTGATGTGGCCGGCGATCCTCGGGATGACGTACGAGATCCTGCCGGAAGAGAAGGCCGGCCTGGCCGGGGGGATCATCATCGGGGCCGCCGGACTCGGCAACGCGATCGGACCGCTGCTCGGCGGCGTCCTCACCCAGGAGCTGAGCTGGCGCTGGATCTTCTTCCTCAACGTCCCAATCGCGATCTTCGCGGTCGCGGTCACCTACTGGCTGGTCCATGTCGAGGAGCCTGAGGGCGGCGAGCGGCGGCTCGACTACGCCGGCATCTCGACCCTCTCGATCGGCCTCGTCTCGCTCCTGATCGGGCTCGACCAGGTCGCCGACTGGGGTTGGGGCGACCCGAAAGTGATCGCGATGCTGGCGCTAGCCGCGGCGATGATCGCGGCCTTCCTCTCGATCGAGCGGCGGGCCGGCACCCAGGCGCTGATCCCTCGCGAGATCATGCGCAATGAGAACTTCACCTCCTCCTGCATCGCCGTCCTCTTCATGGCGGCGACCTTCTTCGCGGCGCTGCTCTACCTGCCGCAGTTCATGGAGAAGCAGCTCGGCTACTCGGCGCTGGAGTCGGGCGTCGGGATGCTGCCGTTCCTCGCTGTCTTCGCGCTGTCCTCCTTCGCCGCCGGTCCGCTGTACGACCGACTCGGAGCCAAGCGGCTGGCCGTGGTCGGCGCCGCCCTGATCACCCTCGGTCCGATCCTCTTCTCGCTCGTCGACGAAGGATCGGGCTACGGAGCGTTGGTGCCCGGGATGATCGTGCTCGGCATCGGCGCCGGCAGCTTCGTCCCCACCGCGACCACCGCCGGGGTCACCTCGGTGGACGAATCGCAGACCAGTCTCGCGGGCGGGATCGTCTACATGTTCCAGATCGCCGGCGGCGCGATCGGGCTGGGATTGACCACCACCGTCTTCTCGGGCTCGGTTCCGCCCTTCGTCGACGGCATCCAGGCCGCCTTCCGGCTCGACGCGGCGCTCTCGCTGATCGGGCTCCTGGTCGCGATCGGCTTCGTCGGCGGCCGCCTCTTCAGCAGCTCCCGAGCTGCTCACGAGCCTGCCTGAACCGGCTGGCTCAGGGCACCAGTTCGTTCTTCCCCGGCCCACCGACCAGGGTGTCCTTGTCGGGTCCGCCGCGCAGCTGGTCGTTCCCGGGGCCGCCGAGGAGTTTGTCGAGGCCGGGGCCGCCGAGCATCCAGTCGTCCCCCCTGCGCCCGGCCAGCAGGTCATGGTCGGGACCGCCGATGATCTTGTCGGAGGCCCCGCCGCCGCTGAGGCGATCGTTGCCGGGGCCGCCCCGGATCGTCACCGGAACCGGGATGTCGCTGGTGAAGAAGACGGAGTCCGAACCACCGCCGGCGTTGACTTCAAAGCCGGCGATCGAAGGGGCTTTGCAGAAAAGTTCGGTGGGAATTTCTTCCGGGTGGGAGCAGAGGCTGCCGCCGACTTCCAGAGCTTCGGTCGAGAGGATCACGTAGTCGCGACCGTCCGGGCTGAGCGCGACGTGCAGGCCGCTGTTCTCGCTGCCACCGCTGATCAGCAGCGTGACCGGCGCGAGATCGGCGCGCGCGAGAGCGCCACCCGGCAGGGCCATCAACGCCGTCAACAAAATGAGGATCGCCTTCTTCATCAGTCCCTGGTCCGTAGGCCTTAGGCCTATTTAAGGGAACAACGTGTTCGGGCAGACGTTGCGGTCGCCTGCTGCAGCGGAGCTGGCTAGAGGTCGACTGAGCGGCCGACGGAGAAGCCTTCCAGCCCGAGGATCTTCTCGATCGCCTCGGAGCGGACCGGCGCGTCGGTCGTCAGCGCCATCACCGCCTGCTCACTCTCGCTCTCGGCGCCGACGGCAGCGGAAACGATGTTGACCCCCTCCTCGCCGAAGAGGGTGCCGACGCGGCCGATCATCCCCGGTCGGTCGGCGTAGCGCAGGACGGTGATGTGCTCGGCGAAGGGCAGGTAGAAGCTCTCACCCCAGGCGGAGACAAGGTAGGGCTCGTTGCGCGGCCCGACGCTGGTCCCGGCTACCTCGACCTCGCCGTCCGCGGTCTGGACGCGGACCTTGACCAGCTCGGTGAAGTCCTCGGCGCCGGCGTCGGTGGTCGCCGTCAGCTCGATCCCCCGCTCCTCCGCCTTCCCAGGGGCGTTGACGAGGTTGACCGGCTCCTCGGTGTGACCGGAGAGGATGCCGGCCATGACCGCGATCCCCAGCAGGCGCGTGTCGTGGGAGGCGATACGGCCGCGGAATTCGGCGCTGACCCGCTCGACCGAGCCATCCCCCAGCCCCTGGGCGAGGCGGCCGAGCTTTTCGCAGAGCGGGACGAAGGGCGCCAGCGCCTCCATCGCCTCGGGCCGGACGGCGGCGATGTTGACGGCGTTGGTGACGACGCCGCCGGTCAGCGCCGCGGTCACCTGCTCGGCGGTGACGACACCGGCGCGGTCCTGGGCCTCGGCGGTCGAGGCCCCGAGGTGCGGGGTGACGACGACGTCGCCGCGGGAGAAGATCGGGTGCTCGGTGAAGGGCTCGGAGGGGAAGACGTCGAGGGCGGCGCCGGCGAGCCTGCCGGACTCGAGGCCGGCCATCAGCGCGTCGAGGTCGATCAGCTCACCGCGGGCGCAGTTGACGAGGCGGGCGCCGTCCTTCATCGCGCCGATCGTCTCGGCGTTGATCATTTCGATCGTCTCCGGCGTCTTCGGCGTGTGCAGGGTGATCAGGTCGGCCTGGCCCAGCAGCTCCTCGATGCTCTCTACGCCGTCGACGCCGAGGTCGCGGAAGCGCTCGGCGGAGACGAACTTGTCGAAGGCGACGACGTTCATGTCGAAGCTCTGCGCCCGCTTCGCCACCAGCTGGCCGATGCGGCCGAAGCCGATCACCCCGAGCGTCTTGCCGTAGAGCTCGGCGCCCTTGAACTTGGAACGGTCCCAGCGGCCGGCGACCAACGATTCGTGCGCCTGCGGGACATTGCGGAACAGCGCCAGCGCGAGCGCGAGGGTGTGCTCGGCGGCGGCGACCGAGTTCGATTCCGGCGCGTTGGCGACGATGATCCCGCGGCGGGTGGCAGCGGGGATGTCGACGTTGTCGACCCCGGTGCCGGCGCGGCCGATCACCTTCAGGTTGTCGGCGAGCTCGATCAGCTCCGGCGTCATCTTCGTCGCCGAGCGGATCAGGATCGCGTCGTACTGGGAGATCTGCTCGCGCAGCTCCTCGTCTGACATCTCCAGCCCGAGGTCGACCTCGAACTGCGAGCGCAGCAGCTCGACGCCGGTGTCGGCGATCTTCTCCTTGACCAGGACCTTCACGAGGCGACCCCGTCCACGTTCTCGATCGCCCAGTCGATGCAGGCGGTGAGCGCCTCGACGTCATCGGGGTCGACCGCCGGGAACATCCCGATCCGGAGCTGGTTGCGGCCGAGCTTGCGGTAGGGCTCGACGTCGACGATGCCGTTGGCGCGCAGGGCGGCGGCCAAAGCGGCGGCGTCGACCGAGTCGGCGAAGTCGATCGTGCCGACGACGAGCGAGCGCTTGGCGGGGTCGGCGACGAACGGCGTTGCGAACTCGCTGCGCTCGGCCCAGCCGTAGAGGCGGCCGGAGGAATCCGAGGTGCGCTCGACGCAACCGGAGAGGCCGCCGAGGCCCAGCATCCACTGCACCTGCTCGTTCAGCAGCAGCAGGGTCGCCAGCGCCGGCGTGTTGTAGGTCTGCTCCTTGCGCGAGTTGTCCAGGGCGGTCTGCAGCGAGAGGAAAGCGGGCTGCCAGCGGTCCCCGGCGCCGTCGAGCTCCTCGATCCGGGCGATCGCGGCGGGGCTGAGGGCGGCGAGCCAGAGGCCGCCGTCGGCGGCGAACCCCTTCTGCGGGGCGAAGTAGTAGGCGTCGGCCTGCAGCAGGTCGACGGGGAGCCCGCCCGCTCCGGAGGTGGCGTCGATCAGGACCAGGGCCTCGGCCGCCCCCTCGGGGCGCCGGACGTCGACCATGACCCCGGTCGAGGTCTCGTTGTGGGCCCAGGCAATCGCGTCAACGGCGGGGTCGGCGGTCGGCTCGGGGGCGTCTCCGGGGTCGGCCTCGACCAGGATCGGGTCCTCGAGGAAGGGCGCCGCCGCGGTCGACTTCGCGAACTTCTGCGAGAACTCGCCGTAGGTCAGGTGCAGCGCCCGCTCGCGCACGAGCCAGGCCGCCGCTGCCTCCCAGAAGGCGGTGGTGCCGCCGTTGCCGAGGGCGATCTCGTAGCCGTCGGGGAGCGAGAACAGCTCCCCCAGGCCGGTCCGGACCTCGCGCACGAGGTCCCGCACGGGGGCCTGACGGTGGGAGGTCCCCATCAGGTCGGAGCGCTCGGCCAGGCTTGCCAGCGCCTCGGGGCGCACCTTCGAGGGGCCGCAGCCGAAGCGGCCGTCGGCGGGCTTGATCTCGCCGGGAATCTGCTGGGTCGTCTGGGCCTCCATCGGGCTCGACAGGTTATTGACCGTGGCCGGTGGCTGCCGCCGAGGCCCGAGTTAGGCTCGGCAAGCCGCTCTGCGGACGTCCACTACGAGGGGAGCACGATGTATCCAGTCCAGTACGAAGCCGATTTCAATCCGGAACCGAACCGTTGGACCACGTTCTTCCGGCCACTGCTGGCGATTCCGTGGATCATCGTCGCCCTGTTCTGGGGGATTCTCTTCCTCTTCACCCACCTCTTCGCCTGGGTCGCGGTGGTGATCCTTGGGCGCTACCCCAAATGGCTCTATGAGTTCAACTCCGGTGTCGTCCGCTACGGAGTCCGCACCGGGGCCTGGGTCTACCTGCAGACCGACGAGTGGCCCCCCTTCGGGCTCTCCGACGATCCCAGCTATCCGATCCGGGTCAACTTTGCGCCGCGGGCGGAGAGCCAGAGCCGTCTCAAGGCCTTCTTCCGCCTGATCCTGGCGCTGCCGATGCTGATCGTTTCCTACGCGGTCAACTACATGCACCTCTGGGTGGCGGTGATCGCCTGGTTGACGATCGTCTTCCGCGGCTACCAGCCCCAGGGGGTCAACAGCGCGCTGACCTTTGTCAACAGCTTCTACGCACGCCTCTACGGCTACGTCGCCCTGCTGACCGACGACTATCCGCCGATCGGCGAAGAGAAGGCCGACAACGGCGGGGCCGCCCCACCGGCTCCGGTTGCTCCGACCCCGGTGGCCTGATGGCGGGCGTGACCAAGGGCGACGGCTATGCCGTCGCCCAGCTCGAGGACCTCGGCGAGGGCTGGGGGTTCCGCAAGGTCCGCAAGGACCTCGGGGTGACCGCCTTCGGCGTCAACGCGATCGTGATGCCGCCGAACTACGAGTCCGGCCGCCACTACCACGAGGAGCAGGAGGAGCTCTACTTCGTCCACCAGGGACGGATGGAGATCAACCTCGACGGCGAGAGGCACGAGCTCGGCCCCGGCGGCTTCGCCTGGGTCAACGCCAAGGTGGTCCGGAGCCTGAAGAACCTCAGCGAGGACGAAGACGCGATCTACATCTGCGTCGGCGGCAAGGACGGCTACGTGGGACGTGACGGCAAACTGCCCGAGGGCGAGACCGATCCGCGGGGACCGATCAAAGACTGAGGCGTGGGCCGTTGCCGGTATGGAGGGGTGGGTATCCCCTTCCCTCCCTGGGATTTTCGCCGTTAACTTCGCCAGCTCTCGCCGACGGGCACTGCGAAAATCAGGGACGCCGGTCGGTCAGGGGACACCCACCCCTCCTAGCGACAGGCTGCGGCAGACGCCAGGCCCTGAGTCGTCTGCCGGAGCTCTGTCGTGGAGGGGGCCGATCAAAAGCTGAACCCTCCAGGGGTTCTGAGACCAAGCAGTTCAAGGAGGAGAGAGGGAGCGTGCTCTGCACGTGACCGAACGACGACGCCGAAATGCGCCGGTATCAGGACCCCTGGACTACTTCGTGTCTTTGAAGCCCTGGTCTATCCAGGGCATCATGTCGCGGAGGTCGTGGCCGATGTCCTCGATCTGGTGGCCCTCGCCCTCTTTGCGCATCCGGTCGAAGTTCTCGTTGCCGGCGCGGTTCTCGCCGATGAACTCGCGGGCGAAGTCGCCGTCCTGGATCTCCTTGAGGATCTCTTTCATCGCCGCGCGGGACTCCTCGCCGATCACCCGTTTGCCGCGGGTCATGTCGCCGTACTCGGCGGTGTTGGAGATCGAGTAGCGCATGCCCTGAATGCCCTTTTCGTACATCAGGTCGGCGATCAGCTTCAGCTCGTGCAGGCACTCGAAGTAGGCCAGGCGCGGGTCATAACCGGCCTCGACGAGGGTCTCGTAGCCGGCGCGGACGAGCTCGGAGGCACCGCCGCAGAGGACAGCCTGCTCGCCGAAGAGGTCGGTCTCGCACTCGTCTTTGAAGCTGGTCTCGATCACCGCCGCGCGGCCGCCGCCGATTCCGGAGGCGTAGGCGAGGACGAGGTCGTGGGCTTCGCCGGAGGCGTCCTGGTGGACGGCCATCAGGCAGGGCACGCCGCTGCCTTCCTCGTACTGGCGGCGAACCAGGTGGCCCGGGCCCTTCGGCGCGACCATGCCGACGTCGACGCCGGGGGGCGGCTCGATCTCACCGAAGTGGATCGCGAAGCCGTGGGCGAAGAGCAGCAGGTTGCCGGGGGCGATCCCGTCGGCGATCTCCTCGCGCCAGACCTCCGCCTGCTTCTCGTCGGGCAGCAGGATCATCACCAGGTCGCCGCGGCTGGCGGCTTCGGCGACGTCGAGCACCTCGAGCCCGGCCGCTTCGGCCTTGGCGCGGCTGGAGGAATCGGGACGGAGGCCGACGACCACCTCGACGCCGGAGTCCTTGAGATTGAGAGCGTGGGCGTGACCCTGGGAGCCGTAGCCGAGGATGGCGACGGTCTTGCCGTCGAGCTTGCCCAGGTCAGCGTCTTTGTCGGAGAAGATGTCGTCGGTTCGCATGAGGCGGCAGGCTATCGAGTGACCGCCCTCAGCGGAGCGCTCTGCGCATCAGCTTGCCCGAGGGGGTGCGGGGCAGGGCCGAGGCCAACTCCACCCGCTTCGGGACTTTGAAGCCGGCCAACGATTCGGCGCAATGGCGGCGCAACTCGTCGGGGCTCACCTCGGAGTCGCTCTCGAGCACCACCACCGCGGTCACCGCCTGCTGCCACTCCGGGTCCTCCCTGCCGATCACCGCCGCTTCGGCCACCTGCGGGTGGCGCATCAGCACCTCCTCGACCTCGGAGGGGACGACGTTCTCGCCGCCGCTGACGATCATGTCGTCGATCCGGTCGGAGACGTAGAGGAAGCCTTCCTCGTCGATGTGGCCGAGGTCGCCGGTGTGCAGCCAGCCGTCGGCGTCGGCGCTGCCGGGAGCCACGGTCGGTCCCTGAACCATGATCTCACCCTGCCGGATGCGCAGGTGCGTGGTCAGCAGCGGCCGACCCGCCGAGCCGAGCTTGCGCTTGGCGTCGGCCGGGGCCAGCGTCGTCACCTGCGAGCAGGTCTCGGTCAGGCCGTAGGTCTGGACCACGGTCGCGCCCTTGGCGATCGCCTCTTCCAGCGGCTCCGCGGGGACCGGGCCGCCGCCGACGAGGATCGCCCGCGGGCCCGAAAGGTCGACCCCCGCCTCGAGCAGCCGCGTCAGCATCGTCGCCACCAGAGAGACCTGGGTGATCCCGTCCCGCTCCAGCGCCGCACCGACCCGGTCGACGTCGAAGCCGTCGTGGATCACCGCGGCAGTCCCGTAGATGACGCTGCGCATGACGATCCCGAGGCCGGCGATGTGGCTGAGCGGGACGCAGCAGAGCCAGCGGTCCTCCGGACCGACGCCGATGTTGAAGCCCGACCCGACCGCGTTCCAGAGAAAGTTGCCGTAGCTGAGCGGGATCGGCCGCGGGGTGCCGGTGCTGCCGCTGGTGAGGACGCGGCAGCAGACGTCGTCCATGTCGTGCTCGCCCAGCAACGGCATGTCCGCCTCGGTCTGGGTCAGCTGCCCGGGATCGTCGAGGTCGATGATCGGATCGACCGCGGCGACGATCGTCGCCCGCTCGGCCTCGGTCAGCCGCGGGCCGAGCGGCAGCAGCGCCGCTCCGACCTTCATCAGGGCGTGCATGAGGACGACCTGCTCGCGGCGCGGGTGCATGGTCAGGGCCGCGGTCGAGCCGCGGCGAACGCCGTGGGCGGCGAGCCGCCGCGCGACCCAGGTCGCCTCCGCCTCCAACTCGGCGTAGGTCATCTCGGCGCCGTCGGCGAGGAGTGCGGTCCGGTCGGGACAGCTCTGTGATCTTTGCGAGAGCCAGTCGTCGAGCTTCATCGGGATATCGTCCCCATCATGCCCAAACGTCACAAAGGAGCTCCGTCCGAGCAGGATCTCTACGCGCCGATCGAGTGGCAGGCCGGTCGGGGCGACTACGAAGACATCCGCTACGAGACCGGCGGCGGGATCGCCAAAGTGACGATCGCCCGCCCCGACGTGCTCAACGCCTTCCGGCCGCAGACGCTGATCGAGGTCTCCGCGGCGATGGAGCTGGCGCGCGAGGACGCCGAGGTCGGTGTGATCGTCTTCACCGGCGAGGGCGAGCGAGCCTTCTGCTCGGGCGGCGACCAGACCGTCCGCGGCGACACCGGCTACGTCGCCGAGGGCGCCGCGGTGGGGCGCTTCCACGTCACCGACCTGCAGATCCAGATGCGGCGCCTGCCGAAGCCGGTGGTGGCGATGGTCGCCGGCTACGCGATCGGCGGCGGCCACATCCTCCACCTCTGCTGCGACCTGACGATCGCCGCCGACAACGCGGTCTTCGGCCAGACCGGACCGCGGGTCGGCTCCTGGGACGGCGGCTACGGCGCCTCGCTCCTGCGCGACCTGGTCGGGACCAAGAAGGCGAAGGAGTTCTGGATGCTCTGCCGCCAGTACGACGCCGCCGAGGCGCTGGAGATGGGGCTGGTCAACACCGTCGTGCCGGTGGCCGAGCTGGAGCGGGAAACCGTCGCCTGGTGCCGCGAGATGCTCGCCCTCTCCCCCTTCGCGCTGCGCCTGGTCAAGGCCAGCTTCAACGCCCACGAGGACGGCTACGCCGGGATCCAGCAGCTCGCCCACGACGCCAACCTCCTCTTCTACGGCAGCGAGGAGGCGGCCGAGGGCCGCGAGGCCTTCAAGCAGAAGCGCCAGCCCGACTTCTCGCAGTTCCCCAGGCGCGCATGAGGATCTGGCTGATGGCGGCGCGGCCGCGGACGCTGCCGGCTGCGGTGGCGCCGGTCCTGGTCGGGACCGCGGCGGCGGTGCAGTGGTACGGCAGCCTGCCGCGCTGGGGCGCGTTCTTCGCCGCCCTGATCGGCTCGATCTTCATCCAGATCGGGACCAACCTCGCCAACGACTACTCCGACGCCAAGCGCGGCGCCGACACCGCCGACCGGCTCGGGCCGGTGCGGGTGACGGCGAGCGGGATGGTGACCCCGCAGCGGGTGATGCGGGCGACTTGGATCGCCTTCGCGGTGGCGGTCGCCTGCGGCATCTACCTGACCACCGTCGCCGGCCCGGTGATCCTGGTGATCGGCGTCTTCTCGATCGCCGCCGGCGTCCTCTACACCGGCGGCCCGCGGCCCTACGGCTACGCCGGCTTCGGCGAGGTCTTCGTCTTCCTCTTCTTCGGGCTGGTGGCGGTCAACGGCTCCTACTACGTACAGCTGGAGGAGCTCGACGCGCTCTCGCTCGGGCTCTCGATCTCGATCGGCTTCCTGGCGACGGCGATCATCGTCGTCAACAACGTCCGCGACGTCGAGACCGACCGCCGCGCCGGCAAGAACACCCTGGCGGTGCAGGTCGGTCGCGAGAACGCGGTGCGGCTCTACCGGCTGCTCTTGGCCGGGGGGTTTCTCGTGCTGCCGATCGCGCTTTGGGCGGGCGACTCGAGCATGTTGCCGCTGATCGGGTTGCTGGCGGCACCGCTGGCGATCAAGCCGGCGAAGACGCTGGCGGAGCGGCGCGACGGGCCGGCGCTGAACGGGGTCCTGGCGGCAACGGGGGCCCTGCTCGGCGTCTTCAGCCTGCTGGTGACCGCGGGCCTGCTGATCTCCGCCTGAGAGAGTTGGGGCGTGCACCTGCGCTCGGTCGAGGTCATTCCTTACGCGCTTCCCTTCAAGGAGCCATACGTGACCGCCCGCGGGACGCTGCTGCAGCGGGAGATGGTGTTGCTGCGAGTCCGGGACGAGGACGGGATCGTCGGGCTGGGTGAAGCGGTGCCGCTTTCGTTGCGGGGTGGGGAGACGCTGGCGCAGGTGGTGGGGGAGCTGGAGAGATGGGGGGAGCACCAGGAACCGGCTGGTCTCTCGGCACCAGCGCGTTGCGCAACCGAGACGGCGCTGATGGATCTGCGGGGTAAAAGGGCTGGAAAGGAGGCAGGTAAGGACAAGGGGGGCGAAGCCGTCCCGTGCAACGCGACGCTCGTCGCGGGACCTCCAGAGGCTGTAGCGGCCGAGGCCGAACGGTGGGCCCAGGACGGATTCGCCACCTTCAAGCTGAAGCTCGGAGCCGAGTCCGTCTCAACCCTTGTTAAAGACGGGTTCTCGCGGACTCGCGATTCAGACGTTGCACAGGTGAGGGCGGTCCGGGATGCGCTGGGGCCCGGGGTGCGGATTCGGGTCGATGCGAACGAGGCTTGGGACCTGGAGACGGCGAAGCGGACGCTGGCGGAGCTGGAGCCGCTGGGGATTGAGCTTGCCGAGCAACCGGTTGCGGGGCTGGACGCGATGGCAGAGCTTGCTGCGGCGACCTCGATCCCGCTTGCCGCGGACGAGAGTGTGGCGACGCTCGCGGAGGCGGAGAAGGCCGCGACTCTCGGCGCCTGCGCCTGTACCGGGATCAAGCTCTCGAAGGTCGGTGGGCCCGAGGAAGCGCTGGCGATCGCCGACGTCCTCCCCGCCTACGTCACCAGCGCTCTCGACGGGCCGGTAGGCATTGCCGCGGCGGCGCGAGTCGCCCAAAGCGTCGGTGGTGAACTCGCCCACGGCCTCGCCACCCAGCGCCTCTTCGCCTCCACCATCGCCGCAGTCGAGTGCGAGCTGCGCGATGGAATGTTGCACCTCCCCCCTGGTCCCGGCCTCGGCGTCGAGATCGACGAGGATGCCCTGCAAGCGCACCGCATCTAACCCGCCGCCGTGGACCCGACCAACGCCAACACCGCCCTCGCCTCGGCCTTCGCCGAGGAGCTCGCGCGCGGGGGGCTGCGACTGGCGGTGATCTCGCCCGGCTCGCGCTCGACGCCGCTGGCGCTGGCGCTCTGGCGGCAGCCCGAAATCGAGGTGAAGGTGATCGTCGACGAGCGTTCGGCCGGGTTCTTCGGGCTAGGGGCGGCCCAGGCGAGCCGCGAGCCGGTGGCCCTCCTCTGCACCTCGGGCACGGCGCTGGTCAACTACCACCCCGCGGTCGTCGAGGCCGACGAATCGGGGATTCCGCTGCTGGTCCTGAGCGCCGACCGGCCACCGGAGCTGCGGGGGATCGGCGCCGGGCAGACGATCGACCAGATCAAGACCTTCGGCTCCTCGGTGCGCTGGTTCTGCGAAGTCGGGACCCACGACGCGGACGACGGCGGCCTCCTCCATTACCGCTCGGTCGCCTGCCGGGCTCTGGCGGCAGCCCATGGAGAGACGCGGCCGGGACCGGTGCACCTCAACCTGCCCTGGCGCCAGCCGCTGGCGCCGGTGCCGGTCGCGGGCGCGGTTACCGCCACCGATGAGCTGGCGCTGAAGGGGCGCGACGGCCGGCCGCTGACCGCGGTCACGCAGATCGACCTCGAGCCCTCGGCCTTCCTCCTCGACGAGGTCGCCGGCCACATCGGCAACGCGATCGCCGGCGTGATCGTCGCCGGCCGTCAGCTCGACCCCGAGCTGCGTGAGCCGCTCGCTCATCTCGCCCGGGTGGCCGGGTTCCCGATCCTCGCCGACCCGACCTCTCAGGTCCGTTGCGGCCCCCACGATCGCTCCCACGTCGTCGCCGGCTACGACCTGCTGCTGCGCGAGGAGCACTTCGCCCGCTCGGTCGTACCGGACCTGATCCTCCGCTTCGGTGCGATGCCGACCAGCAAGCCGCTGCGGGCCTGGATCGAGGCCAGCGGCGCCGACCAGATCGTGATCGACCCCTACGGCGGCTGGAACGAGCCGACCAACCAGGCGGCGGCGATCCTCCGCGCCGACCCGACCGAGCTCGCCTCCGGCTGGGCGGCGCGGGTCGAAGGCCTGGAGGGACGGGAGCGGCCGCTGCCGCAGCGCTGGACGGAGGCCGAGGCGGCCGCCCAGACTGCTCTCGACGAAGCGCTCGCCGGAGACGGTGCGATCACGGAGCCGGCCCTCCACCGCGCTCTCGGTGCCGCCCACCGCGACGGCGACCTCGTCTACACCAGCTCGAGCATGCCGATCCGCGACCAGGAGGCGTTCCTCGCCGCAACCGACACCGACGTCCTCTTCCTCTCCAACCGTGGCGCCAACGGAATCGACGGCCTCGTCTCCTCCGGGATCGGCGCCGCCCAGGCCAGCGGCCGCCCGACCACGATCCTCACCGGCGACCTCGGCTTCCTCCACGACCTCGGCGGCCTCGCGGCGCTGCGCGACGTCTCCACCCCGGTCCGGATCGTCGTCATCGACAACGACGGCGGCGGCATCTTTCACTTCCTCCCGCAGGAGTCGGCGCTGGAGGGCGACGAATTCGAGTCCCTGCTCGGAACTCCCCGCGGGGTCGACGTCGCCAAAGCCGCAGCCCTCTTCGATCTCCCCCACCACCGGCTCGAGGCGCTCGCCGACCTGCCTGGCGCCCTCGCCGCCGGCACCGGCCTGATCGAGGTCAAGAGCGATCGCAAAACCAACGTCGCCGCCCACCGGACGCTGACGGCGGCCGTCGCGACCGCGATCAGCAGTTAGTCGGCCCCGCCTCGCGTCCGATCCCGGGCTGCCAGGCGGCGGCGAAGTACATCGAGTCCAGGCCCGAGAGGACCGTCGTCGGGCAGGTCCCGTCCACGTTGATCGTCTTCACCGCTTTGCCGAAGCCGAAGCCGACGGCTTCCTGGACTTCGGCCGACTCTTTGCCGTAGTCGAAGGGCCGCCACTCGCTGTAGGCCAGTCGTCGGCCGGAGGGGTCCCATCGCGGAGCCTCCTCCGCCGCTCTCTTCGTATTGGTCACCCGGCGCAGACCGCCCCCCACAGAGCTCCTGACGAAGATGTCGGCGAGGCGGGCCGAGAGCCTCAGCCTGCCGCTGGGCGGGAAGCGCCTGACGACTTCTTTGACCGGGCCTCGCAGGAAGGCGATCGACTGGCCGTCGGGCGAATAGATGGGTTCATACGCGTTGCGGGCCAGAACCCTGATCGGCTTCCCGTCGAGCCCGATCTCCGCCGCCTCGACTGCTTTGCCGTCGATCCTCCTGCTCACGGCCAGGCGCGATCCGTCGGGGGAGAAGGAGGCGGGAAAGAGGAAGACGCCGTCGCGCCAGGGCGTCAGGGGTCGCGACTTCCCGGTCTTGAGGTCGGCGAGCCAGATCGAGACGCTCTCGAAGAGGTGATCGTCGCCGAATCGCTCCGAAGTGTGGGCTTCGCGCTGCCTGGCGAAGGCGATCGTGTGCCCGTCTGGCGAGAAGACGGGTTCGAACCCGTTCGTCGAGTCGGGAATCGGCTTCACCAAGCCGCCGTCGACTGCGATCCGGGCCAGACTCGTCCCGGTGCTGCCGAACTCGGGGAGCACTTCGTTCAGAGCAGTGAAGGCAATTTGCGTGCCGTCCGGCGACCAGGAGGGCGGCGACCACGGATAGACCGACCGACTCACCTTCGAGGCACTGCCGGCCGAGAGCGATTCAGGCGCCCCACCGAGAGGATCAACGGTCAGAAGTTGGTTCCATTCCTCTTTCCGCAGCTTGACCACCGCCAGGCGAGGGCCGGGCGGAGAAGCAGCGGCGAACGCGCCCATGAAGACGATCAGCAGCGAAGTCGCCAGTGCGACAACAATTCCTACCCGCCGTGCCATAGCGCCGGACACTACTCCGCCAACAGCGGCAAAAGGGCCCCCAGCTTGACCTCGGTCTCGGCCAACTCGGCGGCGGGGTCAGAGCCGGCGACGACGCCGACGCCGGCGAAAAGGTGCGCCTCGCGGTCGCGCAGCAGGGCGCTGCGAAGGGCGACGCAAAACTCGCCATCCTCGGTCGCATCCATCCAGCCGACCGGCGCGGCGTACCAGCCGCGGTCCATGCCCTCCAGCTCCGCGATCGCCTCGGCGGCCCGTGGCCAGGGCTCCCCTCCCACCGCGGGGGTCGGGTGCAGCCTTCCCGCCAGCTCGATCGCCGAGTGGGGCTCGGCGAGCTGGGCGATCACCGGGGTCGCCAGGTGCTGGATGTTCGCCACCTTGACGATCTCCGGCTCGGCCGCGGCCTCGACCCAGACCGCGTGCGGGCGCAGGGCGCGAATGATCCGCTCGGCGACGATCCGCTGCTCGCGACGGTCCTTGTCGCTGCGCAGCAGCTGCTCGCCGAGGTGGTCGTCAACGGCGGGGTCGGAGCTGCGGCGGGTGGAGCCGGCGAGGGCGACGGTGGAGACGCTGGCGCCGGAGCGGCGGACCAGGAGCTCGGGGCTGGCGCCGATGAAGGCCGCCTCCGGAGTGCCGCAGCAGAAGCAGAAGCAGGATGGGAACTGCTCCCGCATCGCTCCGAATACCGCGGCGGGATCGTGGGCGGCGGCGGCCTCGACGATCACCTCGCGGGCAAGCACGACCTTGCTCATCTCCCCGGCGGCGATCCGGGAGGTGGCGCTCTCGACGGCGGCTTCGAACTCGCGCGGCGGACGAGCGCTGCGGATCTCGGCATGGGCGATCGGGTGAGGATCCAGCAGCGGCAGCGGCGAGTCGGGGCGCAAGGCCGAGAGGCGGGCGCCGATCCGCTGCGCGAGCTGCTCCGGGTCTTCTCCAGGCGCTACCACTGCGTTGACGGTGAGGAACGAGCGCTCACCGCTGCGGCAGATCGAAACCTCGGGCAGGACCAGTGAAGCCGGCGCCATTGAAGACCAGGTCGAGGTCGATCCTCCGGCGGGGTCGAAGGCGAAGCCACCGATCCAGACCGGCCCGGCCCCGGCTGGCAGCCCGCGCGGCTCCTTCAGGACCCCGCTGCTCCCGACGCGGGTGCACTCCTCGGCGACCTCGACGAAGCGCTGCTTCCCGCGGGAGCTCGCCTCGTGCGCCACCCCCAACCCCGCCAGCGCGAACCCCCGGTCGGGCTGCTCCCAGCAGAACCAGCGGTCGCTCGCCAGCCGCGAAGCGAAGACCGTCGCGCAGGGGTCGGCCACCTCGACCTCGGTGGTGACGCTTACGAGGGTGCGTCGCCCCTTTGCGGCGGCCTCTTGGAGCGCGCCGAGGAGAGCCTCAGTCGTGTCCTCGACCAATC
>CAWHSU010000007.1:0-44718 GCA_963832085.1 uncultured Actinomycetes bacterium
GGACCGTTACGTATTGCTCGCGGCTGAACAGAACTACGGCTGGCAGTACATCTACCTCTTCTTCCGCAACCAGGACGAAGCCGAGCGCTTCGGGGTCGATCAGGACTACCTGGCCTCGGTTGCCGGCGGCGTCGAGGAGCTGGAACTGCGGGAATGGAGGAGGACCTCGAAAAGAAAGGGGTTTCCGGCGGGGCGATCGACGAGCGCCTGGAAAGTCAGGAGGAGCTGGGCCGCGAGCTGAAGATCCGCACCGGCCAGGCGATGATCCTCAGCGGCCCGGGCGGAACCGTCACCTTGCAGGAAGGCCCGTCGCTGGCCGAGGTTGAAGCAGCGATCACGGAAGTGGAATAGCGGTCAGGCGACGCGCCGTAGACGCGCGCGCTGGGCGATCACGTCCCGCCACTCGGAATCGACGATGTGGGCGGGGGAGGTGGTGGCGAGGAAGTCGCCGAGCACGGCCGCCAGCCCCTCCGGATCTTCCAGGTTGGGGAAGTGGGCGGCGCGGGGGAGGGTCTCGAAGCGGCAGTTGGGGATCGAGCGCTCGGCCTCCAATCCGTGGGAGAGGGGGATGGTGCGGTCGCGCTCTCCCCAGACGATCAGGGTCGGCATCTCGCCCAGCAGGTAGAGGCGGTCTTGGGCGCTGACCTTCTGTCCCTGGACGTCGATCACTGAGCGCAGCGTCTGCAGGAAAGCCTGGCGCGAACCCTCCTCCTGCAGCGGACCGAGAGCGCGGGCAACCGCCTGCAGATAGACGCCGGTGGCGACGCCGCGCTCGCGCAGCAGCTTGCCGCCGCCGGCCAGCGCTCCGACGAGGCGGGGCCGCGTCGCCAGTCGCAGCAGCGCCGCCGAGCCCGGCAACGCGGCGCCGCGCAGCAGCGGGCTGACGTCGTGCCCGAGGCCGCCGCTGGAGATCAGCACCAACCGCTCGGTGCGCTGGGGGAACTGGTAGAAGAACTGCATCGCGACGCCGCCGCCGAGCGAGTGCCCGACGATCGTCGCCCGTTCGACCCCGATCGTCGTCAGCAGGTCGCGGATGCTGGCCGCGTGAGCCCCGAGCGAGTAGTCCCCGCGCGGCGTCGCCGCGTCGCCGTGGCCGATCAGGTCCGGCGCGATCACCCGGTAGGAGCGGGCGAGGTCCTTCGCCACCGTCTCCCAGTGCCGGGAGGAGTTGATCATCCCGTGGATCAGGACCACGTTCGGGCCGCTGCCGATGGTCCGGTAGACGGCGCGGTGCCCGTGCAGGTTTGCCTCGTGGACCTCGAAAGCAGGAGAGGAGGCCATGAGGAAGACCCTAACGCGGCTGCGGACGTGAACGGATCATGGGCTCAGCTGCGGTGGCTGAACAGCTCCAGGACCCGGTCGCCGACGCGGAGCTCGCCGGTGCGGGGATCGCCGAAGCGGATCACCTCGCCGTCGCGGACGATCGCCAGCATGATCGCCTCGTCCGGCGCCAGCCGGGAGGGCCCGGCGTCGTCGGGACCGATCGTCCGTTCGGCGATGTCGAGACCCTCGCCGAGGGTCATCAGGTCCTCCATCAACTCGGTGACCTGCGGCGTCTCGGTCGAGAGGCCGAGCAGGCGCCCGGCGGCGCCGGAGGAGGTGATCACCGAGTCGGCGCCGCTTTGGTGCAGAAGATGGACGTTCTCCTCCTCGCGCACGGCGGCGACGATCGTGATCGTCGGGTTGAGCTCACGGGCGGTGAGGGTGATCAGAACCGCGGTGTCGTCGCGGTCGGGGGCGACGATCAGGGCCGATGCCTCCCGCACCCCCGCCTCGAGCAGCACCTCCTGCTGGGCGGCGCTGCCGTCCACCGCCGCCAGCCCATCCGCGGTCGCCCGCGTCCGCTCCTCCGCGCTGGGCTCGATCGCGACGATCTGCTCGGGGTCGATCCCCTTGTCGAGCAGGGTCCGCACCGCCGTGCGGCCCTTGACCCCGTAACCGCAGACGATCGTGTGGTCTTTCAAGTGTCTCCTCCAGCGGGCGATCCGGTAAGCGGTCCGGCTGCGCTCCGCAAGTATCTCCAAGGTGGTCCCGACCAGCAGTATCAGGAAGAGGATGCGGGCGGGCGTGACCAGGATCGTCGTCAGCAACCGTGCCTCGTCGGAAGCCGGCCGCACGTCGCCGTAGCCGGTAGTCGTGATCGAGACCGTCGAGTAGTAGAAGGCGTCGAGCAGGCTGATCGTTTCGTCCTCGGGATCGACGTAGCCGTCGCGCCGAGGTAGGTGATCCCGGCGACCAGGGTGATCAGCGCCAGCGCGACCGCCAGCCGGAAGAGGATCTTGCGAAGTGGGCTTGCTTCCGAGCCGGGGAGGTCGATGGGCAGGTGCCGCCGAGGCTGGGCGTTCTCGCTCGTTGCCTGGCGCGACATGCGGCGAGTCTAGGGGCGGCTCCTACTCGTCGTCCCGAACTCTGAACCCGACCGGCCTCTTCGGCTGTGGAGAAGGCGAGATCAACTGGTGCAGGGCTTTGAAGATTTGTTCGAACTGCTCGTCGTGCTGGTCAAGCCGCCCAGTCATCTTCCGCTCGAGATCCTCCAGCCGCTCTTGAAGCTCTGCGTAGGAACTGGTGATGCGACGCAGCTCGACGAAGGCCCGCATGATCTCGATGTTCACGGCGATGGCTCGATCGCTGCGAAGAACGCCAGAGAGCATCGCCACCCCCTGCTCCGTGAAGACATATGGGGCATAGCGGCGTCCGCCACGGCCGTCCTTTGAGGTTGCAATTTGTGACCTCAAAGCCCTCGCCTCCGCTTTGGTCAGCTGGAACATGAAGTCCTCTGGGAAGCGCTTCAGGTTTCGTTTGACCTGCTGAATCAGGCGCTTGGTCTCGACGTCGTAGAGATCCGCCAGATCTTCGTCAAGCATCACCTGGCGACCTCGAACGACCAGGATCCTCTTCTCGATCGCTGGCGCTGCGATCAGTTCGAGCAGGGCTTGCTCTTTCTTCGGTTCTGCCATCCACGGCAGGATGACAGATGGGCCGGAAGTTGTTGTCTACATCGGGGCGCCCGGATTTGAACCGGGGACCTCACCGACCCGAACGGTGCGCGCTACCAGGCTGCGCCACGCCCCGAGAGGGGTGATTATCCCAGAGCGGGATGGTGGGCGCGGGGCGGGGGCTGCGCCGCTACTTTGGGCGCGTGGGCGGTTCCAAGCGATGACGATGGCGCGCAGGCTGATTCCGATCCTCGTGGTGGCGCTGCTGGCGGCGATGCCGGCGGCGGCTCAGGCGTACCTGCCGGAGGGCTTCGTCGGGATCTCGCCGCAGAACGCGGGCACGCAGAAGGACTACGAGCTGATGGCCGAAGCGGGGATCAAGAGCGTCCGGCAGCCGCTCGTCTGGGCTGCCGTGGAGCCGGAGAACCCCGCCTTCGCAGAACGGCAATGGGGGTACTTCGACCACGAGGTGCGGCTGGCCGCCAAAGCGGGGATGGAGGTCTTCCCCTTCCTCGTCAACTCGCCCGAGTGGGTCGCCGCGGAGGGCATCGACCTCCCGGTTCGCACCGCCTCACAGCAGCGCGCCTGGGCCTCGTTCGTGCGGGCGGTCGTCAACCGCTACGGCGAAGGGGGCGGCTTCTGGCGCGAGGAAGAGGAGGTCCCCTACGTGCCGATGCGGCGCTTCGAGATCTGGAACGAGCAGAACATCGTCAGCTTCGCCAGCGACCCGGAACCGAAACGGTTCGCGCAGGTGATCCGGATCGCCGGCCGGGTGATCCACCGCGCCCAGCCGGGAGCGAAGGTGATCGTCGGCGGGCTCTTCGGGCGGCCGCTGCAGATCCCGCCCAACGTCGCCTCCGGCGACTTCCTCGCCCGCATGTACGGGGCGGGACGGGTGAAGGCGTTCTTCGACGGGGTGGCTCTGCACCCTTATGTCGCCGACGCGCAGGCAATGACGGCGCAGCTGCGCAACCTGCGCCGGATTATGCGCAGCCACGGTGACGCGGAGACGCCGCTCTACATCACCGAGCTGGGGTGGGGGTCCGCCAACGGCCCGACCCGCTGGCAGCGCGGCCTCTTCGGGCAGGCCAACCAGCTCTCCAAGGCGCTCTCGATCATCTCCGCCAACCGCGTGCGCTGGCGCATCCGCGGCGCCTGGTGGTTCACCTGGACCGACGAGGGGGGCGGCTGCGTCTTCTGCGGCTCCGCCGGCCTGCTGACGGCGAAGCGGGAGGCGAAGCCGGCCTGGTACCGGTTCGTCCAGTGGACCGGCGGCGATCCCGAGGCGGTGCCCAGGGCCAGTGGGGGCGACCCCGAGCAGAGCGGGGAAGCCGCTCCGGAATAGCTAGGCTCCGACTCGGACTTCCAAACCGAGTAAAGGAGCTGCGATGGCTTTCTCCGTGCCCGACCTGCCGTACCCCTACGACGCACTCGAGCCTCACATCGACGAGGCGACGATGCGCGTCCACCACGACAAACACCACCAGGCCTACGTCGACAAAGCCAACGCCGCCCTCGAGGGGACCGAGTGGGCCGACCGCGAGGTCGAGGACGTCCTCCGCAACCTCAACGCGCTGCCGGGCGACAAGCAGGCCGCGGTCCGCAACAACGCCGGCGGCCACTACAACCACACGCTCTTCTGGCAGATGCTGAGCCCCGACGGCGGTGGCGCCCCGAGCGGCGAGCTCGCCTCGGCGATCGACGAGAAGTTCGGCTCCCTCGACTCCTTCAAAGAGGAGTTCAAAAACGCCGGCATCGCCCGCTTCGGCTCCGGCTGGGCCTGGCTGGTCAAGGACTCCTCCGGCCTCGCCGTGGTCTCGACCCCGAACCAGGACTCGCCGATCTCCGACGGCGCCACGCCGCTGCTCGGCTGCGACGTCTGGGAGCACGCCTACTACCTGAAGTACCAGAACAAACGCCCGGAATACATCGACGCCTTCTGGAACGTCGTCAACTGGGACTACGTCGCGGAGAGGTTCGCCTCGTAGCTCTGCTGCTCTGAAGCGGGGGGAACTTCGCTCATGGCATGCTCGGCGAGTGCGGTGATCGTCAGGCTGGGGTTGACGCCGACGTTCGCCGGCACCGCCGAGCCGTCGCAGACCAGCAGGTTCTCGTAGCCGAAGACCCGCTGGCGGTGGTCGACCACGCCGTCCTCGGGGCCGTGGCCGATCACCGCGCCGCCGAGGATGTGGGCGGTGGTCGGCACGTTGAACAGCGCCTCGGTGACCGAGCTCTGGGCGAGCCCGCCGGTGCGCTCGGCCAGCCACTCCGCCGCCTCGTTGGCGACCGGGATGAAGGTCGGGTTCGGTTTCTCCGGGTCCTGCTCGGTCTGCAGCCAGACGTTGCCCGAGCGTTTCAGCGTCGGGCGCAGGGCGATCGCGTTGTCAAGCGTCTGCATCACCAGGAGGATGATCGTCCGCCGCGACCAGCCTTTCGGCCACAGCGCCTGGGCGAAGCGCATCGGATGGCGGACGATCTGCGCCAGCAGCTTCAGCGGCCGGGTGACGCGGGTCCCGTCGCCGACCAGCAGCGTGTAGAGCAGGCTCATCGAGTCGCCGGCCTTGCCGTAGCTGACCGTCTCGATGTGGGTGTTGGGATCGGGGTAGATGCTGCCGCTGATCGCCACCCGCTTGGTCAGGTCTTCGGGGTAGTCCTCGGGGACGGTGACGGCGAGGATCATCTCGCTGTTGGTCCGCACCAGCTCGCCGAGGCGGTTGGAGATGCGGGGGAGGGCGCCGCCGAGGCGGCAGCGCTGCAGCAGCTTGTTGGTGCCGAGGGGGCCGGCGGCGACGACGACGCCGCGGGCCTTCAGGCTGCGCTTGGCGCGGCCGGGGATCATCCCCGAGCGCTCGCTGGAGACCGCGTAGCCGTCGCTGCCGTCGGCGGCGCCGAGCGGGCGGATCTCGGTCACGGTGCGGTCGGGGATCACCTCGACCCCGCGCTGTTCGGCCAGCCAGAGGTAGTTCTTAACGAGCGTGTTCTTGGCGCCGACCGGGCAGCCGACCATGCAGCGCCCGCAGAGGGTGCAGCCGGTGCGGTCGGGGCCCTCGCCGCCGAAGAAGGGGTCGGAGACGGTTTTGCCGGACTCGCCGAAGTAGATCCCGACGGGGGTCTTCTGGTAGCTGTCGCCGACGCCGATGTGCTCGCCGTACTCGCGCAGCAGGTCGTCGGCGGCGTCGTCGGTGTCGACGTTGACCACCCCGAGCATCCGCTGCGCTTCGGCGTAATGCGGCGCCAGCTCCTTCTCCCAGTCGGCGAGGTCGGCCCACTGCGGGTCCTTGAAGAACTTCGAGGGCGGGACGTAGAGCGTGTTGGCGTAGCCGAGGCTGCCGCCGCCGACGCCGCAGCCGCTGACCACGGAGACGTCCTTGAAGGTGGAGAGGCGGAAGATGCCGCGCAGGCCCAGCCGCGGGGCCCAGAAGTAGCGACGGATGTCCCAGGTCGACTTCGGGAAGTCCTTGTCGGTGAAGCGCTTGCCGCACTCCAGGACCGCGACCTTGTAGCCCTTTTCGGCCAGGCGCAGGGCGGAGACCGACCCCCCGAACCCGGAGCCCACCACCACCCAGTCGTAGTCGTACTGGCTCATCAGCCAGTCAAGCCTACGCGCTGACCTAGGCCTCGCCCGGCTCGAGCGGGCGGAAATCGCTGGTGCGGGCGCCGCAGACGGGGCAGAACCAGTCTTTGGGGATGTCCTCGAAGGCGGTTCCGGGCGGGATGCCGCCGTCGGGATCGCCGATCGCGGGGTCGTAGATGAACCCGCAGCTGTCGCAGATCCAGAGGGTGGCGTCTTTGGTCTCGGTGGTCATCTGCCTAGATCTTAGGGAGCCTGGCTGCTCGGCCAGTTATTTGCCGAAGCTGACCTGCGGCGTGGCCCGGTCGGCATCGTCGATCTCGAAGAACTCGCGGGCGGTGAAACCACCCTGGTTGGCGATGATCGAGCCCGGGAACTGCTGGATGTCGGTGTTGTAGGACTGGACGTTGGAGTTGTAGATCCGACGCGAGGCCTGGATTTCGTCCTCCAGCTCGGAGAGGTTGCGGCTCAGCTGCTGGAAGTTCTCGGTCGCCCGCAGGGTCGGGTAGTTCTCGGCGACGGCTTTGACGTCGGCCAGGGCCTGGGTCAGTTGCTGCTCGGCTTTGGCGGTTTCCTCGACGCTCTGCGCCTGCATCGCCGCGGCCCGCGCCTGGGTCGTTTTCTCGAAGGTCGCGCTCTCGTGCTCGGCGTAGCCTTTGACCGTCTCGACGAGGTTGGGGACGAGGTCGTGGCGGCGCTTGAGCTGGACGTCGATCCCGCTCCAGGACTCGTCGACGCGGTTGCGCGAGGCGATGATCGAGTTGCGCTTCGCGATGTAATAGAAGACCGCGAGAAGAAGAATCGCGACGACGACGATGATGACGATGGTCATGAAGGCTCCTGTTGTCGGAACGGGGTCGGTCGCATCCTAACGCCGTAGGATCGCGTCAATGGGCGCCAAGCAGGAAGCGCAGGAATGGATGGAGACGGTGCGCCGCTACGGCGAGCGCAACGGCCTCACCTACGAGCCGGTCGGCGGCATCAACCCGAAAGACGGGCCGGTGGCGCTTTGCGTCGGCGGCGTCAACCGCCTCACCGGGCAGTTGAGCGAGGGTTTCTGGGGCTCCTCCTGCGACGCGGACGAACGCGAGGTGGGCGGTTTCTTCGCCAAGGCGGTGCTGCCGACCGCGATCCTCGCCAAGTCCCACATGCCCGACCTGGCGCGGGTGGTGCCCGCCTTCAACGTCGAGTCGATCGAGGGGCACGAGGTCGTCACCCAGCGCTTCCAGCGCAAGGTCGAGTTCGAGTCGATCGACTTCAACAAGCGCTTCCTGGCGACGGTGCCGAGCGATTACGACCCGATCGAGCTGCGCGAGCTCTTCAGCCCCGGCTTCCTCGGCTGGGTGACGACGATCGAGGGTGAGATCGACTTCGGCGTCAACGATCGCCAGCTCTGGTTTCTCTGGCGCCTGCGCGAGCGCAGCGAGGCGGAACTGAAGGCCGCGCTGAAGAACGCCGGCCGGCTGTTCAAGCGCTTGCAGGCGGAGATGGACGAGAGCGGCATCCACACCTACCCGCCCGGGCCCTGGCACGCGGGCCTGGAGTCGTTCCCGGACGCTCAGCCGGCGGGATAGCCCGGCTCGCCGGGGAGGACGACCCGCGGTTCGGCGGTGTCGTCGGCGACGACCTTCGGCAGGATCGGCTCGATCGTCCGCTCGCGGTAGGCCTCCAGCGCTTCGTCGGAGGTGCGGAACTCGGAGAGCCAGCCCAGCTGGGTGCGGGTGGGGAAGGAGAGGACGAGCTCGCCGGCCTCCTGGGCCTCGAGGGCGGCGGCGGGGCGGAACCAGCGCGCCTCGGTGGTCTCGACCCCGTCCGGCTGCGGCGGCGTGTGGGCGGGGGCGAGGGCGAGGAAGAACCAGGCGTCGAAGCGGGTGGCGATCACCTCCGGGGTGATCCAGCGGCTGAAGGGGACGAGCTCCTCGCCGGCGTCGAGCTCGATCCCGGCCTCCTCGGAGAGCTCGCGGATCGCGCAGGCGCGGATGCCGACCTCCTCGGCGCCGTCGGCCTCGTCGAGCGAACCGCCGGGAAAGACCCAGACCCCGGGCATGAACCGCGCCTCCTCGCTGCGCTTCAGCAGCAGCACCTCGAGCGCTCGCTGGGAGTGCTTGCCCCCGCGCCGCAGCAGCACGATCGAGGCGGCCGAACGGGGAGTCGAGGGCGTCCCGAAGTTGGGCTGCTCCGCCGATCCACGTCGCCGCTCCTCCATTGGCCCACCCTAACGGGGTGTGGTTGAGCTTTGGCCCCCTATGAGGCACTAAAGCTCAACCACACCCGTAAGTGAGGTCAGCTGAGGACGCGGCGGCGCTGGCGGCGGACCCAGAGGCGGTAGGCGAGCCAAACGAGGAGGGCGATCAGGGCGATCGGCCCGAGGATCGCGAGCCCGACGACGGCGACTGCGACGGCGACGGCGAGGATCTGCCCGGCGTCGTCGAGCGCATCGTCGACGCCCCAGGTTCCGCCGTCGCCGGAGGGTTCCGTTGCCTCGCTGGTCTCGATCTCCAGCAGGACCAGTGAGAAGTCGGCGCGGCGCTGCAGCTGCTGCAGCTGCGAGCGCAGGCGGGCGCGGTGGCGTCGCTCCTGCCGCAGCTCGGCTTCGACCGCTTCGCGCTCGGATTCCGTGCCGGCCTCCGCGAGCTGGCCAAGCAGGCTGTCGATCCGCGCCTTGGAGTCCTGCAGCAGCTCGCTGACGTTGACGGTGGGGGCGGTGATGTCGTTCGTCGTCTCGCGCCGGGAGCGGACCTCGTCGATCGCGGAGAGATCGGCGAGGGCGTCGCCGAGCTTGCCGCTCGGGATCAGCAGCTCGAAATGGGCCCCCGCCTCACCGGCCTCTCCCTGTCGGGTGGTGGAGCCCATGACGATGCCGTCGTGGGCATTGACGACGTCGAAGACCTGGGCGGAGTCGTCGGCGACGTCAGCCGGATCGGCGCCGAGGAAGATTTCGGCCGTGCGTTCGACGGCGCGGTTGCTGAGGCGAGTGCGGCCCTCTACGTAGCGACCGCTGCCATCGAAGTTTTGGGCGCTATCGGCAGTGCTGGCTCCCCCGGCGGAAGGCTCGACGGTGGCACTTTCGAAGTCCTCCGGGGCGGCCTCGGACTGCACTTCCTGGTTCAAGAAGCCGAGGGTGCTCCCTTGCTGCTTCTCGCCCTCGTTGGTGTCGGCCAGCGCCGTTGCGATCGCGATCGCGATCACCGCGATGCCCCCCGCGGGCAGCAACACGCGCTTCGACGACCATTTCGGGCGGTTGAAGGAGGGCCAGCGCAGTCGCGAGCGCCGCGGGAAGCCCGCGGCGACGCGTTGGTCCAGCTCGGCGGCGAACTCGGGGTGCGACATCGGTCGCAGCGCCCGCAGGTCCTCGGCCAGCTGATCGTCCCGGTCCCTAGGCGTTTCCATCGCAGGCCTCCCTCAGCTTGGTCATGGCTCGGTGCAGCTTGGTGCCGGCGTTGGACTCGCTGATGCCGAGCACCCGGGCGATCTCACGGTTTTCCAGGCCGGCGAAGAACTTGAGCGCGATCAGCTCGCGCTCGCGTGATTGAAGGCGCTCCAGCGCTGCCGCGACCTCGAGGCGGCGCTCGCTGTGCTCGGCGCCCGATTCGGCAGCGACGCTCTCCAGGTCCGCCGGCTCTGCCTTCAGCTCCGCCTGGCGGCCACGGCGCCGCAGCTCATCGAGGGCGGCGTTGCGGGCGATCCCGAACAGCCAGGCCCGTGGCTCCCCCCGCTTGGGGTTGAAGCGATTGCGCTTGCGGTAGGCGCGCTCGAAGGCGGCGGCGGTGACTTCTTCTGCCGCCGCCTCGTCGCGCAGCAGGCTGGCGACGTAGGCATAGACGTCGTCGCGGCTGGAGCGATAGAGACGGTCGAAGGCGAGGTCGGTGGCTCGCGGCGCGTCCTTGGCTTCAGCGACAAGCGTTTGCTCCATGCCCGTACTACGGGGGACCTCCGGATCCGTCACACGGGGAGTATCGATCCGGAAACCGCTACCTGGATCGACTCAGAACAGATCCCGACCAACTCGCGCAGCTCGTCTTCGGAGATCGTCAGGGGCGGCATCAGGACGACGGTGTTGCCGAGGGGGCGGATGAAGGCTCCGCGCTCGCGGGCCTCGACCGTGACCCGGTGGCCCATCCGCAGGGCCGCATCGTGGTCGCCGAGGTCGATCCCGACCATGAACCCCTTCTGGCGGACCTCCGCGACCTCGGGCATCGCCGCTGCCTCGGCCAGCAGCTCCTCGAGCAGGGCGATCTTCGGCTGCAGCCGCTCGATCGTCCGCTCCTGCTCGAAGACCTCGAGGTTGGCGATGGCGGCCGCGCAGGCGAGCGGGTTGCCGGTGTAGGTGTGGCCGTGGAAAAAGGTCTTGAACTCCTCGTAGCTGCCGAGGAAGCCCTGGTAAATCTCCTCCGTCGTCAGCGTTGCCGCCAAGGGCAGGTAGCCGCCGGTGATCCCCTTCGCCAGGCACATCAGGTCGGGAGACACCCCCTCCTGCTCGCAGGCGAACATCGTCCCGGTGCGGCCGAACCCGGTCGCGACCTCGTCGCAGATCAGCAGCGCCCCGTGGCGGTCGCAGAGCTCGCGGGCCGCGCGCAGGTACCCCGGCGGCTGCACGAGGATCCCGGCGGCGCCTTGGACCAGAGGCTCGACCACAACCGCGGCGACCTCGTCGCCGTGCGCTTCGAGCACCCGCTCGAGGTCGGCGGCGTCGCCGGGCTCGGCCACGTGGGTGTCGAACAGCAGCGGGCGGTAGGTGGAGTGGAAGAGGTCGATGCCCCCTACGGACACCGAGCCGATCGTGTCGCCGTGGTAGGCCTCGCGCAGGCGCACGAAGGTGGTGCGGCGGGTGTGCTCGCCGCCGCGCTGCTGCTGGTACTGGAAGGCGATCTTCAAGGCGATCTCCGCCGCGGTGGAGCCCGAGTCCGAATAGAAGACGCGGTCGAGGCCGGCGGGGGCGATCTCGACCAGGCGGGCGGCGAGCTCGGTCGCGCCGGGGTGGGTGAGGCCGAGCATGGTCGTGTGGGCGACGCGGTCGAGCTGCTCGCGCACAGCACCGTCGATCGCCGGGTGGCGGTGGCCGTGGACGTTGCACCAGAGCGCCGCGGTACCGTCGAGGTAGCGCCGGCCATCGGTGTCGAAGAGGTAGGAGCCCTCGCCGCGCTCGATCACCAGCGGCTCTTCCTCGCTCCACCCCTGCTGCTGGGTGAAGGGGTGCCAGACGTGTTCGCGATCGAGCTGCGCGTGGTCCATCAGAGTGCGCCGACGTTAGCCCGCTGAGCGGCGGCAGCCGCACGTGATATCGGTCACACGAACAAATATTGGCATTTAAAAAGGTTGCGTATCTGCAACTATTAGCTGGATGAATGTCCCCGAGAAAGACACCGCGGCCCGTCTCACCGCCCTCCTCGGCCATCTCTTCCTCTACGACCGCGGCAACCAGCTGCGGGTGATCGAGGAGACCGGCCTCTCCCTGACCCAGTGCAAGGTCCTCCTGGAGCTGGGCGGGCGCGGGCAGTCGGAGCACGTCTGGCAGCTCAGCGACCTCGCCGAGCTCTTCGGCGTCTCCGTTCCCTCGATGAGCCGCGCGGTCGACGGCCTCGTCAAGGCGAAGCTGGCGACCCGGGTCGAGGACCCGGACGACCGCCGCGTGCGCCGGGTCAAGATCACCGCCAAGGGCAAGGACCTGGTCGACCGGCTGGTCACCGTCCGCCGCGCCGGGATCGAGGCCTTCGCCGCCACCCTCACCGCCGCCCAGCGCCGCAAGCTCGACGCCGCCGTCGAGGCGCTGATGGATCGCGAGGACATCGCCCGTACCTACCAGCACCTGAAGGGAAGTGAGTCGCCTTGACTCGATATCGCCATCTGATCACCGAGGACAACAGCAAGTGGTGGACGCTCGGAGCGATGTGCTTCGCGCTGTTCATGATCATGCTCGACAACACGATCGTGAACGTCGCCCTGCCCTCGATCCAGAAGGATCTGGGGGCGACGATCAGCGGCCTCGAGTGGACGATCAACGGCTACACGCTCTCCTTCGCGGTGCTGCTGGCGACCGGCGGCCGGCTCGGCGACATCTTCGGCCGGCGGCTGGTGTTCCTCATCGGCGTCGTCATCTTCGCCCTCTCCTCGGCCACCGCCGGCTTCGCCCCCGACCAGACCTCGCTGGTGCTCAGCCGCGTCGTCCAGGGGATCGGCGCGGCGCTGATGATGCCGGGAACGCTCTCGATCATCACCGACGCCTTCCCGCCCGAGGAGCGCGGCAAGGCGATGGGGACCTGGGCGGGCGTCTCGGCCCTGGCGCTGGCCGTCGGCCCCGTGCTGGGCGGCTTCCTCACCGAGCACGTCAGCTGGCGGGCGATCTTCTACGTCAACATTCCGGTCGCGATCGGGGCCGTGATCGCGACCCTGTTCGCGGTGCGCGAGTCTCGCGACACCTCGGTCGGCCGCGAGGTCGACTACGCCGGTGTCGCCGTCCTCACCGCGGGCCTGACCGCGCTCGTCCTCGCCCTGGTCGAGGGCAACGCCTGGGGCTGGGGCTCGGCCGAGATCGTCGCCCTGTTCACGATCGCCGCGATCGCGCTCCCCACCTTCGTCTTCGTCGAGAACCGGGTGAAGGCGCCGATGGTCCAGTTCGACCTGCTCAGCGACCGCAACTTCCTCGCGGCCGTGATGGTGGCGATGATCATCAGCTTCGCGATGCTGGGCGTCTTCTTCTTCCTCGCCCTCTACATGCAGGACATCCTCCACTACTCGCCGCTGGAGGCGGGGGTGCGCTTCCTGCCCTCGACCCTGATGATCGTCGGCGTGGCGCCGGTCGCCGGACGGCTCTCCGATCGCTTCGGGCCGCGTTGGCTGATCGCCGGTGGCCTGCTGCTGGTCGCGGCTTCGCTGTTCAGCTTCAGCCGGATCGCGGTCGACTCGACCTATCTCGACCTCCTGCCCGGGTTCATGCTGCTGGGAATCGGGATCGCGATGACGATGTCGCCGATGACCAGCGCAGCGATGAACGCGGTGCCGGTGCAGAAAGCCGGGATCGCCTCGGGCGTGCTCTCGATGTTCCGCATGGTCGGCGGCAGCCTCGGGGTCGCGATCACCGGCGCGATCTTTCAGGGGCTGGTCAGCTCGCGGCTGGATTCGCTGCTGAGCGGCACCGGAATCACCGCTGCGCAGCAGGAGTCGATCTCCGACCAGCTCGGCGGCGGCTCGGTTCCCAGCGTGCCGGGAGTGGGGCAGGCGCAGGCCCGGGAAGTCGCCGCGGCGGGGAACGAAGCCTTCGTCTACGCGCTCAGCCACGCGATGACGGTCTCCGCCTTCGTCACCCTGCTGGGGGCGGCGGTGGGTGCCTTCGCGATCCGGGCCAAGGCGAAGACCACGCTCAGCCCGCAGGCGGCGACGGCGGAGGCCAACCCGGGCGGCGAGGCGATCGCCGCCGAGGAGACGCAGGAGGCGGTGCGGGCCGCATAGGCTCCACCGCCCGATGCTGATCCTGCTGCCCCCTTCGGAAGGAAAGGCCCAGCCCGAGACGGGCGAGCCGGCCGACCTCGACTCGCTCGCCTTCGCGGCGGAGCTGACCGAGAAGCGAAGGGAGCTGCTCGAGGCGTTCGACCCGCGGTTGACCGTCGCACCGGCGGCGCCCGCGGCCGAGCTCTACACCGGCGTCCTCTTCAACCGGCTGGAGCTGCCGAAGCTGCCGGCCAAGGCGCGGCGCCGGGTGCTGATCGCGAGCGCGCTCTGGGGAGTGCTGCGGCCAGAAGACCGCATTCCTTATTACAAGTTCCCGCCGAAGACGAGAGTTGAGGGGATCGGACCCCCCAGCGCCTTCTGGCGGCCGGCGCTGGCCGCGGCGCTGTCGGACAAGGAGGGGGACCTGATCGTCGACATGCGCTCCGCCGCCTATGTCGCCGCCTGGAAGCCGAAGCAGGCGACGCTGCTGTCGGTGCGCGCCTTCAGCGAGAGCGACGGTGAGCGCAAGGCCGTGTCGCACATGGCCAAGGCGGTGCGTGGCGATGTGGCGCGGGCGCTGCTGACGGCGAAGAAAGCGCCCGGCAATCCCGAGGGCGCTGCGGCGATCGCCGAGGCGGCCGGCTTCCGGGTCGAGCTCGGCCCCCGCAGCCTCGACGTGATCGTCTAGACCCGTAGCGGCGGCCAGCTCTCCGGATCGGCCAGGTCGAGCTGGGGAAGGGTGAGGACCGCTGCCGCGGAGAGGGCGGCGATCGTCTCGCGGTTGGAGCGCTCGATCGCGGTCGGGTCCTGCGGCCAGGGATTGAGGACGACTGCGGCGATCTCGAGGTCGGCAGCGCGGGCCGCCTCGACCGTCAGCAGGGTGTGGTTGATCGTCCCTAGCCCGGGGCTGGCGACGACTACGAGCGGATAGGCGAGGTCGGCGGCGAGGTCGCGGACGAGGTAGCCGGGGGAGAGAGGGACCAGCAGGCCGCCGACGCCCTCGCAGACGATCGCGTCGGCTCCCTCGCCAGCCTCGCGCGCCGCCTCTCGCAGCCGCTCCGGCTCGATCTCCTCTCCCGCCATAGCCGCGGCGAGGTGGGGCGAGGCGGGTGGCCCGTAGCGGTAAGGAGCGATCTCCTCGTCGCTCTGGCGCGAGCCGGAGGCGCGACGGAGCAGCGCCGGGTCGCTCTCGCCCGCTTCCTCGAGGCCGGTGACGGCTGGCTTGAAGACGTTCACCCGCAACCCCTCGCTCGCCAGCGTCCTTGCCAGAGCGGCGGCGACGACGCTCTTGCCGACCTCGGTGCCGGTGCCGGTGACGAAGACCCCCCGCGCCACGGCAACCTTCCTCAGGCGGCCAGCGGCTGGGCCGCGACCAGGCCCGCTTCGCGGGCGGCGACCCCGACCATGTGGGCGGCCGCGACCAGGTCCTCCCGGCGGTGGGTGGCCATCGCGGTGAGGCGGAGCCGGCAGGATCCCTCGGGGACCGTCGGCGGCCGGATCCCCTGCGCGAAGGCGCCCTGCTTCAAGGCCAGCTCGCAGAGCTCCATCGTCGCCTCGGCCTCGCCGACCTGGACCGGGACGACCTGGGTAGTGGACCTTCCGACCGCGAGCCCCTCGGCGGAGAGGGAGCGCCGCAGCAGCTCGGCGTTGGCCTGCAGCCGCTCGACCAGCTCCGGCTCGGATTCGAGGATCTCGAGCGCCGCCAGGGCCGCCCCGACGGCCGGCGGCGGCGGCGCCGTCGAGAAAATGAACGGCCGGGCCGAGTTGAGGAGGAAGTCGACGATCCCCGGGTTGGCGCAGGCATAGGCGCCGTAGGATCCGAGAGCCTTGCCGAGGGTGCCGACGACGACGTCGACCTCGCCGCTGAGGCCGGCGCCGGCGACCGAGCCGCGCCCGCCGGGGCCGACCGCCCCGGTCGCGTGCGCCTCGTCGACCATCAGTCTGGCGCCGTGCTCCCGCGCCAGCTCCAGCAGCTCGGGCAGGGGCGCGACGTCGCCGTCCATCGAGAAGACGCCGTCGCTGACGATCAGCGAGGCGCGCCGGCCGGCCTCGCGCAGCCCCCAGGCGAGGTGCTCGAGGTCACCGTGGCGGTAGACGAAGGTCTCCGCCCGCGAGAGTCGGCAGCCGTCGACGATGCTGGCGTGGTTGAGCTCGTCGGAGAAGACGACCTCCCCGCGGCCGGCGAGGGCGGCGATCGTGCCCGTGTTCGCCAGGTAGCCGGAGCCGAACAGCAGAGCCGCCTCGTAGCCCTTGAAGGCGGCGAGCCGTGACTCCAGCGCTCGGTGGGGCTCCATGTTGCCGGAGATCAGGCGCGAAGCTCCTGAGCCGGCTCCCCAATGCAGCGCCGCCTCGGCCGCCGCCTCCCGCACCTCGATGCGGTCGGCGAGCCCCAGGTAGTTGTTGGAGCAGAGGAGGAGGACCTGGCGTCCGTCGAGGCTGACGCTTGGGCCCTGCGGTCCTTCGATCAAGCGGAGTCGGCGATGGAGCCCGCGGTCGCGGAGCTCCTCGAGCCGCTCGGCTACGTCAGTCACGCCACCTTCGGGTAGGAGGGCGGCTTCTTCGCCTTCTTGACGACCCGCAGCTGGGTCGAGGGGTCCCAGAAGTTGGCCTCCTCCTGGCTGTCGATCAGCTCGTCGATCGGCGTCTCCGGCGTCTCGCCCTCGAGCCAGCCGGAGCGGTTGTCGGGACGGGGATTGGCGCCGTTGTCGGTCTGGCGGGTGACGTTGAGGCCGAGCTCTTCGAACATCGCCCGGTCCTCGGCCGGTTCTGCCCCCAGCGTCGTCAGGAAGTTCCCCATCATTACCCCGTTGAGGCCGGCCTTGACCGCGAGCTTGTGCAGCGCACCGAGGTTCTCGACCCGGCCGCCGCAGAGGCGGAAGAGGGCGCCGGGGATGATCAGGCGGAAGATCGCGATCCACTTCACGACCTCCCATGGGTCCATCACCTCGCGGTCGCCGAACTTCGTCCCCTCCTTCGGGATCAGGAGGTTGATCGGGACCGAAGTGGGATTGATCTCGGAAAGCTCGAAGGCCATCTCGACCCGCTGCTCCTCGCTCTCGCCGAGGTTGAGGATGCCGCCGACGCAGGTCTCCAGACCCGCCTCTTTGACCGCCTGGATCGTCCGCAGCCGGCCCTCGTAGCGGACGGTAGACGAGACTTCGGGGTAGTAGGAGCGGGCCGACTCGACGTTGTGGTGGACGCGCTGGACGCCGGCCTCTTTCAGCGCCTTGGCGCGGTCGGCGGACATGTGGCCGATCGAGGCGCAGCGCTTGAGGTTGGTCTGCTCGGCGACGAGCCGGGTCCCCTCGAGGATCTTCTGGAAGTCCCGTTTCGAGAGCCCCTGGCCCTGGGTGACCATGCAGAAGCGGTGGGCGCCGGCGGCCTCGGCCGCTTTCGCGTGTTCGAGGATCTGCTCCGGCTCCATCATCGCGTGCATCGGCGTGTCGGCCTCGGCGTAGCGCGACTGGGCGCAGAAGCCGCAGTCCTCGGCGCAGCCGCCGGACTTGGCGTTGACCAGCGAGCACATGTCGGTCGAGTCGCCGAAGTTCTCCAGCCTTACCTCCCAGGCACGTTCGACCAGGGCTTCGATCTCGGCGTGGTCGGTGAGGCGGCCGTAGGCGCGGGCCTCGTTGACGGTGATCAGGGGGGGCATTGAGGCGGAGCCTAGGAATCGCCCCGGACGCCTAGCATCCGGTCCATGGAACCGAAGGCGAGGCGGCGGCGGAGACTGGCCGCGGTGGTCCTGCTGGCGGTGGCGCTGGGCGCGTTCGTCCTCGGGGCGACGCTTGGACAGGGGCAAAGTCCGAATCCCGACGCGGCCAGCACCCTGTCCCTGAAGCAGCTCGCCGGGGAGCGGATCGTGGTCGGGGTGCAGGGGACCTCGGTCTCCCCCGGGTTGCGGGCGGCGATCCGGGAGGGACGGATCGCCGGCGTCGTCCTCTTCGCCGAAAACTTCCCCAGCCGCGCCGCCGGCAAGCGCCTGATCGCCCGGCTGCAGGCGATTCCGCGGCCGTCGAAGCTGCGGGATCCGCTCCTGGTCATGACCGACCAGGAGGGTGGGCTGGTGAAGCGCCTTAGTGGCGCCCCGAGCGCGTCCGCCAGGGAGATGGGAGCCCGTGGCGCCGCCTTCAGCGCTCGCCAAGGGGCTCGCACCGCGGCCAACCTGCGCGAGGTCGGCGTCAGCGTCGATTTCGCTCCCGTGCTCGACGTGGAGCGGCCGGGCGGAGTGATCGCCGAAACGGAAAGGAGCTTCGGCTCGACCGCAGCCCGCGCCGAAGCCACCGCGATCCCCTTCGCCGAGGCACTCCAGGCGGGCGGCGTGGTGGCTACGGCCAAGCACTTCCCCGGCTTCGGCGCCGCCCGTGAAAACACCGACTTCTCGGCCGAACGGATCGACGTCTCCAAGCCGGAGCTGCGGCGGGTCGACAAGAAGCCCTACGCGGCCTTCGCGGCCGCCGGCGGCAAAATGGTGATGCTCAGCACCGCGATCTACCCGGCCTTCTCCGACGCCCCGGCGGCTTTCACCCGCGCGATCGCCACCGGCGAGCTGCGCAACCGCCTCGGCTTCCAGGGGGTCTCGATCACCGACGCCCTGGAAACCCCCGCCGTCGAAGACTTCGGCGGCACCGCCAAGGCGGCGGTCGCCGGCGCCCGGGCCGGCGTTAACCTGCTGCTCTACGCCCGGCTCGGGCCAGGGGAGCGGGCCTGGAAGGCGCTGGTGGCGAAGCTGCGCGCCGGCGCCCTCGATCGCGAGCAGTTCGAGCGCTCGGCGCAGCGCGTGCTCGACCTGCGCGCCGAGCTGGGCCGCTAGGACTGCTCCGGCTCGCTCTCGCGAATTGCCTCCGGGTCGAAGACGCGGACGCCGTCGCGTCCCTCGTCCTTGGCTGCGTACATCGCCGTGTCGGCCTCGGAGAAGACGGTGGCGGCACTGGTGCGCGGGTCGTCACCGAACATCGCCACCCCGATGCTGATCGTCACCGGCTCGGTTCCCTCGTCGGCCTGGTGCTCGCGGATCTCACGGGCAATCGCCTCGGCGGCGATCTGCGCCTCCTCGCGGCTGCAGTGCGGCAGGATCACCGCGAACTCATCGCCGCCGAGGCGCGCCAGCGAGTCGCTTTTCCGCGACCGCCGGCGCAGCACCCCTGCGACCTCCTTGATCAGGCGATCCCCGGCCGGATGTCCCCGCGAGTCGTTGACTCGCTTGAAGTCGTCGATGTCGAGGATCAGCAACGCTCCCGTCGAGCGGTCGCGTCGGCTCCTCGCCATTGCGGTCGAGAGGTCCCGCTCGAAGCGCCGGCGGTTGTCCAGCCCGGTCAGCGCGTCCTGGCTGGCCTCGCGCTCCAGCTCCTGCATCCGTTCGCGGCGGCTCCAGGTGAGGATCAGCGAGCCGAGCAGCACCGCCAGTGAGATCCCCAGCACCGCGAGGACGATCGGCATGCCGAGGCTGGGCCCGCCCGGGTCCTTCACGCTCAGCGTCCAGGTGAGATCGGCGATCTGGAGGGGGACCGAGGCGCCGTCGTCGAGCTCACCACTCGCCCCGAAGACCGTTGCGCCGGCGGCCTCCAACTGCAGCTGCACGCCGGGGGAGACCGCGTCGGCCGCGGTCGCGGCGAGATCGTTGACCCGGAAGCTGCCGGCGGCGTAGCCGACCAGGGCGCTGCGGCGCTGCGCCACCGTCTTCACCGGCGCTCCGTCGCGATAGACGGCCCGGAAGACGTTGATCCCGCGGCCGCCGATCAAGAGCGAGATGACAGGGCTGGAGACGGCGACGCCGTTGTCCCTGGCGCGGCGCAGGTAGAGCGCCCGTTCCGGGTCCTGGCCGAGGTCATAGCCAAGCGCCCGGCGCTGCTCTTCCCGCTCGGCGACGACATAGGTGATCGGGAAGTAGGCCGGCCGCGACGTTGCGCGGCGGAAGCGGAGAAAACCGGTCCGGTCGAGGATCTCGAACCCATGGGTGCGCTCGTAGCGCGCCCGCTTCGCCGCCGGCACCCGGGGGATGTAGACGGCCCCGGCCAGCGCCCCCTGCTGGATCAGCGAGCGACCGTAGACCCGGAACTCGTGCCGGCTGAGGTCGTCCTCGGCTTTGAAGAAGGCGGCGGCGCTGGTCAGCTGGTTGACCGAGAGGCCGGCCACCGCTTCCATCTGGTGCGCCGCCCGGATCGCCTCGCTGCGTTGCATCTGGCGGAAGTCGTCGCGGTCGTCCTGGTAGACCAGGATCGCGGCGAGGACCGAGCCGACCGCGACCAGGGTGACCGCGACGATGCCGATCCAGAACCGCCTCCTCACGAGGGCACCGCCGCCAACGACTCCCAGAGGTAGAGCGAAGCGAGGCTGCGGTGTGGCCGCCACGGCTCGCCGATCTCGATCACCTGCTTCGGCGGCGGCATCTCCTCCAGCTCGTACGCGATCTGGATCGCTTTGCGGATCCCCAGGTCCCCGCCGGAGAGGACGTCGGGCCGTTCGAGGTGGAAGAGCAGGAACATCTCCGCGGTCCACTGGCCGAGGCCGCGGACGGCGACGATCTCCTCGATCACCTCCTCGTCACCGAGCTGCTCGAGCCGGTCGAGCTCGAGCTCGCCGCTGAGCACGTGGGCAGCGAGGTCGCGGATGTATTCGGTCTTGCGGCCGGAGAGGCCGGCGGCGCGCAGGTCCTCCTCGCGCGCTTCCAGCAACTGTTCCGGCGAGGGAGTCCTGCCGTCGAAGAGGTCGATCACCCGCAGGTAGATCGTCCGCGCCGCTTTGGTCGAGAGCTGCTGGCCGACGATCGCCCGCAGCAGCGCTCCGTAGGCGTCGTTCGGGCGCTCCTCTTGGCGCCGCTGCAGGCGGGTGGCGATGTCGATCTCGCCCACCCGCTCGATCAGCGCGCCCATCGTCGGATCGGCGGCGGCCAGGGCTTTGCGCGCCTTCGCGCTCACCGACCGGTCCACTGCGCCCGGCGCTTCTCGGCGAAGGCGCGGATGCCCTCGCGAAAGTCCTCCGAGGAGAAGCACGATTCCCGCAGGGCGACGAGGCCGGCCTCCTGCTGCTCGGTCAGCTCGGGCGAAGAGTTGAGGAGGTCGATCGCATGCTTGTTGCCGCGCATCGAGAGCGGCGCGTTCGCCGCGATCGCCGCCGCCAGCACAATGGACTCCTCCGCGACCGCCTCATCGGCGGCCACCCAGTTGACGAGGCCGATCCGCTCCGCCCGCTCCGCCTCGACGTTGCGCCCGGTGAGGAAGAGCTCCTTGGTGTGGGGGAGGCCAATCGTGTCGAGGAACTTGCGCAGGCCGGTATGGCTGTAGATCAAGCCAAGTTTGGCCGGTGGCATCCCCAGCTTCGCGCCGGCGGCGCAGATCCGCAGGTCGCAGGTGATCGCCAGCTCGAGGCCGCCACCGAGGCAGTGGCCGTTGATCGCGGCGACGGTCGGCCAGGGGTGACGGGCGATCGCCTCCATCGCCGCGTGAAAGGGATGCGCGACGAGCGCCTCGGCGTCTCGTTCGAAGGTCTGGTCGGGGATGCCGGCGATGTCGTAGCCGGCCGAGAACAGCGGCGGGGCGCCGGTGATGAGGACGCAGCGGGTCTGGATGCCTTGGTCGAGCTGGGGCAGGACCTCGGCGATCGCGTCGAGGATCTCGTGGTCGAGGGCGTTGCGCCGCTCGGGGTTGGAAATCGTCAGCCGGGCGACTGCCTCTGCCGGCCGATCGAGGAGGAGCTTGCCGCCCGCCAGGCGCTCCTCCACTGCTACTCCAGCACTACGAGGACATCGCCTTCGCTGACCGACTGACCCTCCTCGCAGCGGATCTCCTTCACGACCCCGTCGTCTTCGGCCTCGACGGGAATCTCCATCTTCATCGACTCGAGGATGACCACGGTGTCGCCGTCGGCGACCTGGTCCCCGACCGCTACCTCGATTTTCCAGACGTTGCCGGTGATGTGTGCCTCGATGTCTGCCATGGCCGGGGACAATAGCCCGACGATGGGACTGGAGCGGACAGCGGGAGGAGAAGGCGGGCTGGCGGCGATCGTCGCGGCGCGGAACGAGGCCAACCGCGTGGGGGAGACGGTGCGGGCGCTGCGAAGGGTCTTTCCGCAGGCGCGGATCTGGGTGGCCGACGACGCCTCCGAGGACGGGACCGCCGAGGTGGCGATGGCGGCGGGCGCCGAGGTCGTCAGTCGCGGCCGGCCGCACGGCAAGGGCGCCAACGCCTCCGCCGCCGCGGAGGCGGCGCTGAGCGTGGCGGAGCCGCCGCAACTGGTGCTCCTCTGCGACGGCGACCTCGGTGCCTCCGCCGCCCGCCTGGCGCCGCTGGTGGAGGCGGTGCGCCGCGGCGAGTGCGACCTCGCCGTCGCCGCCTTCAGCCGCCGGCTCGGCGGCGGCTTCGGCCTCGCTCTCGGCTTCGCCCGCTGGGCGATCCGCAGGCTCTGCGGCGCCGAGACCGAGGCGCCGATCTCCGGGCAGCGGGCGATGCGGGTGGAGGTGCTGCGCGCGGCGCTGCCGTTTGCCCGCGGCTACGGGATGGAGATCGGGATGACCGTCGACGCCGTCCGCGCCGGTTACCGCCTGCGTGAGTACGAGCTCGACCTCGAGCACCGGGCGACGGGAAGGAACTGGCGCGGATTCCTCCACCGCGGCCGGCAGCTGCTCGACTTCGCGCGCGTCTTCCTCGCGCGGAGGAGGAAGGGGGCGGCCGCTTAGAGTGGGACGCATGCCGGCAAGGACGAGGAAGCTCGTGGCGCTCGCGGTTCTGACCGCGACGTTCCTCTTCGCCTCGCTGGCGAACGCGGAGTTGATCGAGCGCGGGGACCTCTTCGTCAGATTTGACGGCGGCATCGCACCTACCTCCTTGCCGCGGAGCACCAATGCGCCGATCTCGGTCCGGGTCGACGGGACCGTTAAGACGCTCTCGGCGGACCGGCCACCGGCGCTGCGCAATATTGCGATCGCGATCAACCGCGGCGGTCGGATCGACACGCAGGGGCTGCCGGTTTGTCCGCGCGCGGAGATCGAGGCGGCAACCAGGGAGCAGGCACTGGCCGCTTGCTCCGGCGCCCTGGTCGGTAGGGGACGCTACGTCGGCGCCGTCTCCTTCCCTGAACAGTCCGCGTTCCCACTGCGCGGGAAGATCCTTGCCTTCAACTCCGTCGTCAACGGCGGCCGGGCGATTCTCGCCCACGTCTACGGCACCGAGCCCTACCCGAACAGCCGGATCATCGTCTTTCACATCCGCAAGACCCGGGGTACCTACGGGACGATCCTCAGCGCCGCTCTCCCGGCTTCGATCAACCGCTACGGCTACCTGAAGCGGATCGTCCTCAACCTGCGACGGGAGTTCGTCCACCGCGGTCGCGTCCACAGCTACCTCAGCGCTGCCTGCGACGCGCCCCCGGGGTTTACCACGGCGATCTTCCCGTTCGTCCGCGTCTCGATGACCTTCGCCGACGGCCGCAAGCTGTCCTCCGCCTTGATCCGCACCTGCAGGGTCCGCAACGGCCAGCCGTGATCCTCGCCATCGACCAGGGGACGACGGGCACCACCTGCCTCGTCTTCGATGAAGCGGGCGCGATCACCGGGCGCGCCTACTCGGAGTTTCAGCAGTTCTTCCCACGGCCGGGCTGGGTCGAGCACGACGCCAACGAGATCTGGGAGGTGACGCGGCGGGTCGCGCGGGAGGCGATCGCCGATGCCGGGATCGAGGGGGCTGATCTCGCGGCGATCGGGATCACCAACCAGCGGGAGACGGTCGTCGCCTGGGACCGCGAGAGCGGCGAGCCGATCCACCGGGCGCTGGTCTGGCAGGACCGCCGCACCGCCGGCCGCTGCGACGAGCTGAGGGAAGCGGGCCACGAGCCGCTGGTCCGCGAGCGGACCGGGCTGACGATCGATCCCTACTTCTCCGGGACCAAGATCGAGTGGCTGCTGCACAACGCCGAGGGGGCGGAGCGGGCGGTCTTCGGCACGATCGATTCCTGGCTCCTGTTCAAGCTCACCGGCGAGCACGTCACCGACTACACGAACGCTTCGCGGACGCTGCTGTTCGACATCCGCAAGCTCGGGTGGGACGAGGAGCTCTGCGGCCTCCTGGGAGTCGATCCGGGCCGCCTCCCCGAGCCGAGGCCGTCGTCCTGCGTCTTCGGCACCACCACCGAGTTCGGCGGCGAGGTGCCGGTTGCGGGGGTGGCGGGCGACCAGCAGGCCGCCCTCTTCGGCCAGGCCTGTCACCGGCCCGGGATGGCGAAGAACACCTACGGCACCGGCAGCTTCGTCCTCCTCAACAGCGGCCCCGAGCCGCCGCCGGTTCCCGACGGCCTGCTGGCGACGGTCGCCTGGGGCCTGGGCGAGGAGGTCTCCTACGCGCTCGAGGCCTCGATCTTCGTCACCGGCGCCGCGGTGCAGTGGCTGCGCGACGGCCTCGGGATCATCGCGGAGGCGGGGGAGACGGAGGCGCTCGCCGCCTCGCTCGACTCCAACGACGGCGTCTATTTCGTGCCGGCGCTGACCGGGCTCGGCTCCCCCTACTGGGACCCCTACGCGCGGGGGACGATCGTCGGCCTCACCCGCGGCAACGGCCGCGCTCACCTGGCGCGGGCGGCCCTGGAGGCGATCGCCTACCAGACCGTCGACGCGGTGCGGGCGCAGGAGGCGGCGAGCGGTGAGCGGCTGGAGGTGCTGAAGGCCGACGGTGGCGCGGTGGTCAACCGTTGGCTGATGCAGTTCCAGGCCGACGCCCTCGGGGCGCCTGTCTCGGTGCCGGAGGTGGCGGAGACGACCGCGCTCGGGGCGGCCTATCTGGCCGGGATCGCAACCGGGACCTGGACCGCGGAGCAGGCGGCGGAGATGTGGCGCGAGGCCGCCCGTTACGAGCCGCGGATGGAGGCGGCGCAGCGCGAGGAGCTGCTGGCCGACTGGCAACGAGCACTGGAGCGCTCGCGCGAATGGGCGAGATGAAGCCGCAGGTCTACCAGGACCCGCGACCGGCCGAGTACTTCGACGAGTTCCACGAGGCGGCGCGCCGGGGGGTGGGCTGGACCTACGCCCTCGGTCGCATCGTCATGACCCCGCTGACGCTTCTCCTCTACCGGGTCCGGGCGATCGGGGTGAAGAACGTCCCCAGGCAGGGACCGCTGGTGCTCGCCCCCAACCACTTCAGCCAGATGGATCACTTCTTCGTCGGCGTCTACCTGCGGCGGAAGGTCCGCTTCATGGCGAAATCGCAGCTCTTCGGCCCGCCGGTCCTGACCTACATCTACAAGCACGGAGGCGTCTTCCCGATCCGCCGCGGCCACCGCGACGAGGAGGCTTTCAAGACCGTCCACCAGCTGATCGACCAGGGGGAAATGCTGCTCGTCTACGCCGAGGGCGGCCGCTCGCGTTCGGGAAGGATGGGCGAGCCCAAACCCGGGATCGGCCGCATCGCCCTCGAATCCGGCGTGCCGATCGTCCCGGTGGCGATCCACGGCTCCGAGCGCGTACGCCGCTGGAAACGCCTCAGCTTCCCGAAGGTGACCGTCCGGTTCGGCGAGCCGGTCTCCTTTTCGAGGGAGGAGGCGCCGAGCCGCGAGCGCCAGCTCGAGATCGCGACCGAGATCTTCGCCCGGGTGCGGAAGATGCACGACGAGTTGGCCGAGGAGGACTACTCGTAGCGCTGCTCGATCCGGGCGTAGAAGTCCGGATCGTGGCTCGGTGCGATCACCGCGTCGGGGAACTGGGAGCGAAAGAGGCGCATCTCCTGCAGGGAGCGGCGGAAGTTGTGGGCGTCCTGGGGGCGCGGGGGTCCGGGCTCGGAGCCGTCGAGCTGGGAGAGCACGTACATGGTGTCGCCGGCGATGACGAAGTCATGCTCGCCGAGACGGCAGACCACTGACATGTGTCCGGCGCTGTGGCCCGGGGTGAAGGCGAGGTGGATCGAGCCGTCGCCGAAGAGGTCGAAGGTGCGGCCGAAGCTGGCGTAGGAGTCGATGTTGTCGCGGTTGAAGTCGATCGTGCGGTAGTCGAAGGCGTAGTCGAAGTGGGAGCGGCGGTAGCCGTTCATCAGCGGGCTGGGGCCGTGGGCGCCGGCCTTCCACTCGGCCTCGCTGACGATGAAGGTGGAGCTGGGGAACTCGGAGATCGCCGAGGTGTGGTCGAGGTGGAGGTGGGTCATCACCACGATCGGGATCTCACCCGCCTCGAAGCCCCGCTTGCGCAGCTGCGAGGGGACGTCTTCGCCTGCCTCGAGGGTCGGCTTGCCGAAGCGAGCCCCGAGCGAGCCGAAGTTCTCCTTCGGGTCGGTGGCGATCGAGGGGTGCAGGCCGGTGTCGACGAGGATCGCGCCGGCGCTCGGATGGCGGATCAGGAAGGCGGGGCAGGGGACCTTGACCGCGTTGCGGCCGCTCAGCAGCGAGCGCAGCAGCTTCGCGGTCAGCAGGCGGCCACCGGGGCTGACCATCATTTCCCGCGACCATTCGACGTGGCCGCCGATCAGCGGTTCCACCGCGACGGTGGCGCCGCGGGTGCCGCCGGCGAGCGGCTCGTGCAGGGGCTGGGGCTCGACGCTGACGCTCATCGAGGGTATTTACGCAGTTCCACCTGCCTATAGGCTCCGCCGGCGATGAGTGAAAGCGACCGTTCGCAGGTCTTCAGGGAGGGCCTTCTCGAGGGGCAGGTCTGCGTGGTCTCCGGCGCCGGCAGCGGGCTGGGGCGGGAGACGGCGCTGGAGCTGGCGCGCCTCGGGGCCACCGTCGTCGCCTGCGGCCGGCGCGAGGAGCCGCTGGCCGAGACCGCCGAGCTCGCCGCCTCGCTCCCCGGTCTCTTCGAGTACGAGACCCTGGACATCCGCGAGGAAGAGCCGGTCGACCGCTTCTTCGACGGTCTGCTCGAGCGCCACCAGCGCCTCGACGTCCTCGTCAACAACGCCGGTGGCCAGTTCCTCAGCCCGGCCGAGGCGATCACCCCGAAAGGCTTCAAGACGGTGATCGACCTCAACGTCCAGGGGACCTGGCTGATGACCCATGCCGCGGCGACGAAGGCGTTCATCCCCCGGGGCGGCGGCAAGGTCCTCAGCGTCACCCTCTCTCCCCACAACGGGATGCCGGGGATGGTCCACTCCGGCGCCGCCCGCGCCGCGGTCGAGAACATGATGCGGACGCTCGCGGTCGAGTGGGCCCGGTTCGGGATCAAGACCTGCGCCCTCGCCGCCGGCCAGTTCGCGACCGAGACGCTGCTGACCAAGTATCCGCAGGTGGTCGTCGACAATCTCGAGCGCTCGATCCCGATCGGCCGCGCCGGCCGGCCGGAGGAGATGGCCTGGCTCGTCGCCTACCTCGCCTCTCCCGCAGGCGACTTCTTCTCCGGCACCACGATCACGATTGACGGGGCCCGCGACAACTGGGCGGGGCCCTGGCCGCCGCAGCAGATCGCGAACGAGGCCGGCGACCCGGTCGCTGAGGAACGTCGCCCTCGCCGGTAGGAGGGCCCGGTCACCCTCTGCGGGAATTTGTCGCGCCCCTGTCGGGGCAGCTCCCGAACATGCTGCCTGCCTATGGCAGGCAGAAACCAGATTGCATTTCGCGCGCTTCGCGGACATTCCCGCAGAGGGCGACCGGGCCCTCTTTCGACACGCACTCAAGGGACGGCCCAGGGTCCGGCATCTCCTTTAGAAAGCTGCTGCACCTCGAGCGTCCAACGGAGCTCGTCCGTGGGAAGGGTGCAGACACCCCCGAGGCGGGAATGTTCGGCGATATGCAATCTGGTTCTCGCGCGGCGAAGCCGCGCTCTCAGATTGCGGCTAAGCCGCGAAGCGGCGTGCCGCGCAATTCCCGCGGAGTGGGGTGTCTGCACCCTTCCCCCGCCAGCCCAAGCGTCCGCTAACGCGGCTCGAGGATGACCATCTGAATTTCGCGCCCCTGGCTGCGCTTCTGGTAGGTGCGGTAGCCGGGCCAGGCCTCTTCGGCGATCGGCCAGAGGCGGTCCCGCTCCTCTTTGCTGGCGACCCGGGCGCGAACCGGCAGCAGCTCCTTGCCGACCTGGACGGTCGTCTCCGGGTTGGCTTTGAGGTTGTAGAGCCAGGCCGGGTGCTTGGGATAGCCGCCTTTGGAGGCGATCAGGACGACGTCCTCGCCGTCGCGAACGTAGAGCAGCGGCGCGGTGCGCTTGGTCCCGCTCTTGGCGCCGACGTGGTCGAGCAGGCACATGCTTCCCGGCACGCCGGGGATGCGCCGGCCGATCCGCCCACCCGTCGCCCGGTAGGCGCGGGTGTGCAGACCGGCGGCGCGGGTGAGAGCAGGCCAGATCCGGTCCGCCACCTCGAGGTAGAGGACCTTCGGCCTGCTCTCTGACGCCGTGGAGCTCAGGTGTACATCCCCCCGAACATGCCGCCGGTCACGTTCAGGACCTGGCCGTGCACGTAGTTGGCGAGCGGGGAGGAGAGGAAGAGGACCGGGCCCGAGGCCTCCTCCGGGGTCGCCGGGCGGCCCATCGGGATGATCGCCGAGGCCATCGCCCGCATCTGCTCGGGAATGCCCAGCTCGACCTTCTCGCCGCTCGGGGTGGTCATCTCTTCGCCGGCCTCCTTGGCCTGGGTGAGGCGGGTTTCGACGAAGCCGAAGGCGACCGCGTTGACGTTGATCTTGAACTGGCCCCACTCCTTGGCCAGGGTTTTCGTCAGGCCGACGACGCCCATCTTCGCGGCCGAGTAGTTGACCTGGCCGGCGTTGCCCATCATCCCCGAGGTCGAGGAGACGTTGACGATCTTGCGGAAGACCTCTTTGCCCTCGTTGCGCTCGGCCTTCGCCGCCTCGCGCCAGGTCGGGGCCAGCGCCCGGGCGACCCGGAAGGGGACGATCGTGTGGATGTCGAGCATCGCCTGGAACTGCTCGTCGCTCATCTTGTGGGCGACGCCGTCCCAGGTGTAGCCGGCGTTGTTGACGCAGATGTCGACCGCGCCGAAGGCGTCGTTGGCGGCCTTGACCAGGTCGTCGGCGGCACCCTCCTTGGTCAGGTCGCCGGCGAAGACGGCGGTCTCGCCGTCGATCTCGCCCGAGGCCTGCTCGGCGACGTCGGCGTCGAGGTCGTTGATCAGCACCTTCGCGCCCTCGGCCACGAACATTTCCGCGGTGGCGCGTCCGATTCCGCGCGCCGAACCGGTGACGATCGCGGCTTTTCCGTCCAGAAGTCCCATCAGTAACTCTCTCCTTCGCTCGTAAAAAGTCCGGCCGGGAGGCTATCGGGATAAACCGTTCCTGGTTGACTGGCCAGTCGGTCCAGCGAAGGAGGCTCAGTTGAGACGGACGCCCCCGTCCTCGGTCACCGTCCAGTGGGGGTTGTGGGCGATCTCCCAGGGATGGCCGTCGGGATCGACGAAGATGGCGCTGTAACCGCCCCAGAAGGTGTCCGCCGGCTCGCGGCCGATCGTCGCGCCCGCCGCCCGCGCTTCCTCGATCACGGCGTCGACCTCGGCCGGAGAGGCGAAGTTGAGCGCCAGCGTCACCCCGCCCCAGCCGCCGCTGTCATCCACACAGGAGTCCTCCGCCAGTCGCGCCCGGTCCCAGAGGGCGACGACCATCTCGCCCGTCTGGAAGAAGACGACGTCGTCGTCCGGTTCGGCCCCGGTGCTCCAGCCCAGCGCTTCGTAGAAGCGGCGGGCGCGGCCCAGGTCGGTGGTCCCGAGCGTGATCAGGTTGACGCGCTGCTTCACGAGGCCACCTCGCCTGCTTTGCCGATTCCGGCGAGATAGCGGTCCAGCGCCGTGCTCTGCTGGGTGTCCTCGTAGACCTCGTACTCGCGCATCTTCCCCCAGGCGAGGTGGCCCCAGATCACGTAGCGGTTGTCGTAGACGCGCTCGCCGTCCGGAGCGTCGAGGTGGATGTGGCCGCGGACGCAGATGGTCTGCCGCCACGGCCAGCCCTGCATGACGACCTCGTCGGGGTAGATCTGCAGCCCGAGGTCGGCGAAGCGCTGCAGCCATCGCGTCAGCTCCTCCTTCCCGTTGGCCCCAGGTGCGAAGGAGCTGTCGCCGGGGAAGGTGAACCGCACGTCCTCGGCGTACATCCGCACCGTCGGGGACGGGTCTCCTTCCCTCAGCTTGCGCATGTTGTGGGCGATCAGTTTGCCGGCCAGCCACGAGAACATCGGCGCCTCCATCGATTGACGTTCCCGGCAACGTAGCGCGCTGGGTAACCGCGATTCCCTGTGTGGGGAATTCCCAGATGACAAGTTGTCCAATAATCGGCACAATCAACAGCGATGACCGTTTTGGTCGCCTACGCATCAAAACGCGGCTCGACCGCCGAGATCGCCGAAACCGTGGCTGCGACGCTGCGGCGCGAGGGTCTCAGCGTCTGCCTCGAGCCCGCCGATCGGGTGCGGAGCCTGGAGCCCTACGACGCCGTCGTACTTGGAAGCGCTGTCTACATGAAGCGATGGCGGGGGGATGCGCGCGACTTCCTCAAGAAGCACAAGAAGGCGCTGCGCCAGATGCCCTTCTGGGTTTTCAGCTCCGGCCCCGTCGGCGACCCCGCCGAGGACAACCCGGACTGGGTGGAGCCGCCACAGCTGGCGGAGAAGGTCGAGGAGCTGGGGGGCAGGGGGCGCGCCGTCTTCGGCGGTTGCCTGCCGGCGAAGCCGCAGGGAATGATCGAGCGGGCGATGGTCGAGGGAGTTCCGGCGGAGTACCGCGACCGCCGCGACTGGGGCGAGATCAGGGCCTGGGCCAAGCAGGTCGCCTCGTCGCTGGTGGTCGTGCCCTCCTAGTCAGGTCCTGGGCGAGAGCCGCGAGGTCGCCCGGGCGAAGCAGCGCGCCGTCAGGGCCGAGCCGTCGACGATGGCAAGGCCGCCCTTGCGCAGCTTCACCCGCATAGATCAATTTTTCCGTCCAATTTGCAGGCCAAACATATGTTGGCTACAGATTTCCACTTTATTAGCCGATGCACATGTCTAGTATGCCCGCGATGTTTGCCACCCCCGGCCGCATGTTCCTGGCCGGCGTGGTCGCGACGCTCGCCCTGCTGGCGGCGCCGACCGCAGCCGTGCCCGCCAGCAAGATCGTCATCCACGGCGCCCACTCGGGTGCGATGCTGACCCTGAGCACGAAGGGGGAGAGGATCGTGGTCGAGGGCGAGATCGCGAGACAGAAGCCCAAAGGCTGCCGCTTCACCCGCGACCACGGCGCCGCCGTTTGCACCCGCCGTGCCTCCTCGATCGAGCTCCAGATGGGCCCCGCCAGCGATTTCGTCCGCGTCGTCGAGCGTCTGCCGGTGCCGTTGACGGTCTACCTCGGCGACGGCTCCGACAAGTTCGTCGGCAACGCCGAGCGCGACACCTGCTTCCCCGGCGGGGCCCGCCGCAACCGCTGCATCGGCGGTGCCAACAACGACACCTGCATCACCGGCCCCCGCAACAGCGACTGCGTCGGCGGCCCCGGCAACGACTACTGCCGCCACGGCAACGGCAGCGACGGCTGCTGGGGCGGAGCCGGCAACGACGTCTGCGTCATGGGCCCTGGCCAGGACGGCTGCCACGGCGGCCCCGGCAACGACCGTCTCTACGGAGGCGCCCAACCCGACCAGCTCTACGGCGGCCCCGGTCGGGACTTCTGCGACGGCGGCCCGGGCTGGGGCAAGTCGCATGCGTGTGACGCCGGGCCCAGGCGCTAGGAGGGGTTTCGTTAACCCCTCCTAGGGGATGAGCTGCAGGATCGGGATCGTGCGCCCGCTTCGAGCGGCGCTTTCGCGGTAGGTCGAAAAGGGCGGGAAGACGCGATCGGCGAGCTCCCAGAGGCGTTCCCGTTCTACCTCGTCTTCGACCGCCTCGGCCCGGAAGACGCGCCCGTTCAACCGAACCTCAGGATTGGCTCGGGCGTTGCAGAACCAGGACGGATGCTCGGGTGCGCCGGCCTTGGAGGCGATCAGCGTCACCCTCTCGCCGTCATGGAAGTAGATGACACCGTTTCGCCTCGTCTGGCCCGACCTCGCGCCACGCGTCTCCAGCAAAGCAGTGGGGATCACCAGCCCCGTTCCGACACGTCCTCCGGTCCAACGCAAGAGGTACGGGTCGACCTTCCAGCCGATGTGGCGGGATAGCCAGAGCCCGAAGCGTGAAGCTACGAGGGCGGCCCACGCTCGGTAGACGGAGCCGCGTGGAGTATCCGGATCCACGTGGCGAAGCGTGTGACGGGACCACATGCGAGCGACTTTACGACGAGCCGGGCGCTGAGCTAGCGCAGGGGATTGCGCCCGCCGCCAGGGACGAGGGAGCGAAGGCCGTCGAGGGCGGAGCCGAGGGCGCTGACCGTCGTCTGTGCGGCGGCACCCCAGACGAAGATCGCGAGCCAGTCCCAGAACGAGTCCCCCCAGGCCTTGTCGACGTAGAGCGCCTGCATTCCGGAGGAAACCGCGACTGCCGCGGCGAGGACGATCAGCGCCCCCTGACCGAGCCGAGCCCTCGCCAGTCGCCGATCGGTTTGGCCCTTGTCCAAATCTGCTTTTGGGGTGGGCCGCACCGACGGCGTCGTGATCGCCGTAGCGGCAGGCGAGGGTGCGGCGACCGCCATCGCCGCCGCCCGGAGCGAATCCTGCTCAGAAGGGCCGTCTTCCTCAGGGGAGGCGGGCGCAGGCGGACTCTCGACCGCAAAGGCGCTTCCCAGGGCCGCTTGCTCGGCTGCGAAACCAAGCGTTCCCTCGTCCGAGACCTTCACTAATAAAAGGGCGGCCTGCTGCTTTGCCTTCTGGACTTCTCCGGCGGCGGTCGCAAGGTCTTCTGGCCTGGTGGCCGTCCACAGCTGAATACGAAGCGTGCCCAGCGCGTCTTTCAGGCTCTCCACTTCTTTCTGCTCAGCGGCAGTTCCCTCCAGGCCCTTGGCTATTTCCCACAGCTCCCCGAGCCGGGCCTCCAAGCCCTGGAGCGTGGTCACTTCGGTGACGCGGGTGTCGATCGCTTCGACTTTTTTCTTGAGCTTCTCAGCGCCATACCTGGTTCCGGTCAGGTCGGCCTGGGAGTCAGTGATCATGCGCTCTTGTCGCGGCTGGCCCGTGGCCGGCGGGGGCAGATCGCGGGTCTCTCCTGCTGCAGGGTCGCGATGGCTTTTTCAAGGGCCTTCGCGTGCTCGGGAATTTCCCCAATCAGGTCTACCTGTATCTCAAGCGCGCTCACCCTTGCTTTCAGGTCTTTCAGTACTTCTTCATCCAGCTTGATCCAGGCTTCACGCCGGGCTGACTCGATGCGCTTGATCAACTTGGAGCGCAGGGCCTCCAGGTCGTCGATCTCGAACTGCCGCCATCTCTCCTCGCCACCCCCATCTGCCTGCTGCAGTTCCTTCCTGGCGGTTGCGTATCTCGCTCGCAGCGTCTCTACCCGCGTAATCAACTGAGCGAGTGGCTGCTTCACACCCATCTGCCGCAAAGCCAGGGTCCCCACCACGATGCCCAGAATCAGGAGCACGAGGGGCCACAGCCACCACGTCGTCACCGTCAGCGAGATCTCCACCTCGCCTTTCTCCGCGTCGTCCGGGAGCAGGTCCACCTTCCCGGCATACGACCCCACCCCCAGGTCTGAGACCTTCAGCCCGACCAGATTGGTGGAGCCCTCCAGCCTCCTGCGGTCGCCGCTGAAGGTGACCTCGACGGCCCCGTTCTCGCCGGTGAGGACGCCGAGCACGGTGTCCGCCTTGCTCGGGAGCTTCGCGTAGTCGCCATCGACGGGAATCCAGATCGGCGCGGGTGTCGGGTCGAGGTCTGCGAGTTCGGCGGTTTGCTTTTCGGCGAGAGGTTTGAACGACGACGCGGCCGTTTTGGAGGCGACTGAGAAGGACAGGCGGGCGACCCTTCCCGACGACCCGAACGCGACCAGATTGCCCGAGAAGCTCTCCTCCTCAGACGATTTGCCTCGAATCATCACCGTTTTGGTCTCCGCCGGCGCCAGTTCGAAGGACTCGGCTGGTTCGACTTCCAGGCCGCCGCAGACTTCGGCCGGCTCAGTGGATGATTTCGTGGTCTTCTCGATCAATTCGACGGGGCGGACGGTGGTCCCCGGCTGGGGCGACGCCGTTTCGTTACGCACCTGGACCTTCAGGCCGGGGCTTACGAGTTCCGCGCATGACGCGGAGAGGGATTCGGTCGTCGTGAACTGGACCGGGGGGTCTTCAGCAGCAGCCGAAGCCGGGAGCCACAGTCCAGCCATGATCAGGACGACCAGGTACCCGCGCCACATACTTCCTCCTCGCCTTTTTGAACGGGCGGGATTATCACAGCCATTCCAAACTCGAATGTAAGGCGAGCGGGAAGGGCTAGAGCCCCATCGTCTTGCCGATGATCTCTTTCATGATCTCGTCGGTGCCGCCGCCGATCGGGCCGAGGCGGGCGTCGCGGACGGCGCGCTCGATGCCGTACTCGCGCATGTAGCCGTAGCCGCCATGGATCTGGAGGGCCTGGTCGGCGATCTCGAGGACGGCGCGTTGGGTGACGAGCTTGGCCATCGAGACCTCGCTGGATGCAGTCCTGGCCGCTGTGGAAGAGGCGGAGGGCGTTGTAGGTGAGGGCGCGGGAGGCCTCGGCGTGGGTCGCCATCTCCGCGACCTGGTGGCGGATCGCCTGGAACTTGCCGATCGGGCGGCCGAAGGCTTCGCGCTCCTGGGCGTAGGCGACGGAGATCTCGATCAGGCGCTGCATCGCGCCGACGGCGCCGATCGCCATCAGCAGCCGCTCCCAGGCGAAGTTGACCATGATCAGCTTGAAGCCGCCGTTCTCCTCGCCGAGCAGGTTCTCGGCCGGCACCTCGACGTCGGTGAAGGAGAGCTCGCCGGTGTCGGAGGAGTGCCAGCCCATCTTCTCCAGCTTGCGGCTGACCTCGTAGCCGGGCATCTCGCGCTCGAGGACGAGGAAGGAGATGCCGCCGTGGCCGCCCTCCTCGCGTCGTCTTGCAGGCGCAGACGAGGAAGTCGGCGCGGACGCCGTTGGTGATGAAGGTCTTGGCGCCGTTGACGACGTAGTGGTCGCCGTCGCGCGCCGGCGGTGGTGGTGAGCGAGGCGACGTCGGAGCCGGCGCCGGGCTCGGTGATCCCGAGGGCGCCGATCTTCTCGCCGGCGATCCCCGGCACCAGCCAGCGCTGCTTCTGCTCGTCGGTGCCGAAGTTGAAGATCGGCGGCATCGCGATCGAGGTGTGGGCGTTGAGGCCGGCGGCGACGCCGCCGGAGCCGCCGGAGCGGGCCAGCTCCTCGACCCAGATCGCGTCGTGGAGGTGGGTGCCGCCCTGGCCGCCGAGCTCCTCGGGGAACTTGAGGCCGAGGAAGCCGAGCTCGGCGCAGCGGGCGTAGAGCTCGCGGGGGAATTCCCGCGCCTCCTCCCACTCGTCGACGTTCGGGGCGATCTCCTTGTCGACGAAGCGGGTGACGGTCTCCCGCAGCTCCTCGTGCTCGGAGCCGAAAGGGGGAAGGGTGGCGCGGGCGCCGCTGTCCTTGACGACGGTCATGCCGTTCCCTCGTTGCCGGCGGGCGCTTTCCAGTCGGCGAGCATCGTGTAGCCGCGGCCCCCGTGGTCGAAGCCGAGCAGGTCGCCCTGCGGGTTCTTCTTGCCGCCGTGGTGGTAGGCGCGGACCTCGGCGATCTTGCCGTCGCGGATCAGGAAGAACTCGGCGCCGCGGTCGAGGCGTTCTGCGCCGCTCTTCGGGTCGCGCCAGGTCATCGTCCACTCGATCGCCACCTGGTCGCCCTGCTCGATCAGGTTCTCGACGTACCACTGGGCGTCGATCGTCTGTACGCCCAGCGCGGCGAAGTTCCCGATCGTCTCCGCTCCGTCATGCGGCCCCAGGCGCGTGTAGTAGTGAGTGGCGTCATCGGTGAAGTGAGCAGAGACCGCTTCGGCATCGCCAATGTTGAGGGCCTCGTAGTAAGCGCGAACGCGCTCCGCGCCAGTCATGACACGAAGTTGATGCTATAAATTTGCAGACAACGCATTTCTCTTGACATCTATCTCGGTAGCGTGGAAGGCATGAGGCGGAATGGCACAGCTCCCGACTGGCACCGCAGCAGGCGCGACGGGTCGGGGGGCGGAGCGACCGGCCGGCGCGAGCGGCAGGGCGCGCGCTATAGGAAAATAGCGCTCGGCGCTGTCGAATCACACTGGATGGCAGCGGGCTGACGACCAGTGCGTGCTGGTGGTGGCCACCGTCCCCGTGTTCACCGTGCGGATGCTGTACGTGGTCCAGGCGGCGAGCGGTGGGGGTGGTTGACGGCGAGGTCACCGCGACCTGGAGGTCCGTCAGTGGTGTGGTGACGGTCACCGTCCACGAGCCGGCGTTGGGAAAGCCATTGCAGCATCCAATGCGTCGTTAAGTGGAAAGCACGAGGACGCCCGCGGCGAGGGGTGTGAAGGTCAAGGCGGAACCAATCTGCACGTACGCACTCGCGCCAGACGCGCCCACAATACCCCCACGCATAGCGCGGGCGCGACCCAACCGGGCGCGGGCTCGCAGGGGCTGGACCCATCCGGTCCCATCGACGGGCAGTCGCCGCACTGCTTTACCGTGCCGGTCGCCGTGATCGACACCTGCCCGCCGGCCACCAGGCTGATCCCCGTATTGAAGTCCAATGTGTCGGCCGGCACGGTGACGGTCTTGGAGGTGGTTGACTGCGCCAACGCGGCGGCCGGCCCCCACGGTGGCGCGCCCTGCACGACGAGCACGAACCCAAGAGTAAGGAATATCACGATCGCACGGATTGGCTTGCCAGTCATTTGGGGGGCTGCCTGCTGTGCCGCAGCGGGGGGGGTTGCGATGACGATCACGGAGATCGCTCTAGTGTCAGCCTTCGGAGCGAGTCCTGACTCAGACGAGCATCCGCGTGTGCCACCGCCGCGGCCGGCCAGGCTTGACAGATGGTGGCCGGGAAACCCACGGTGGGACGGCTCCGATGACGGGGGAGCGCACGGGGAGAGTCGTGAGTCTCGCTCATGGAAACGACCCGTAGCTCAGCAAGAATTGGTACCTGGTAGTGCAGGAGCTCGGCGTGGGCGGCATGCGCGGCATACCGGGCCACCGACCTGCGCACCGGCGGCGTGGTGGCCGTCAAGACCATGCACGCCCAGTTCGCCCGCGACCGGGTCTTTCTCGGCCGGATGCGGCGCGAGGCGCAGAATCGCGGCCACGCTCACCTCCCTCCGCACCGTGCGCGTGATGGACATCGATGACCATGAGGGCGTGCCCTTCCTGGTGATCGAGTACGTTGAGGGCGAGACGCTGGCGGAGTGCTGGAGCGCGGGGCCGCCTGCCCCACGCCGAGACGCTCGGCCTCACTCTGGAGGTGGCGTGGGCCTCAGCTGCGCACGAGGTCCGGGATCGTGCATGGGACATCAAGCCCGACAACATCAAGGTCTCGCACCGGCGGTCGGTGCTCGACTTCGGCATCGCCAAACTCACGGGGCGGCGCGGGGCTGACCGAGGCGGGCAGGTTCGTCGGCACGCGCTCCTACACCGCGCCGGAGCGGCTGGCCGGCGCGGGCGACTGGCGGACCGACCTCTAGCTCTGGGCGTGGTCTCTTCGAGCTGCTGGTCAGGGCGGCGGCCCTTAGCGGGCCCGACGGCCTGGGTGATCCTGCGCGCACAACTCCCGCTCACCCATCCACCCGCTCTCGGTCGCGGGCCGCGCCCGGCGCTGGAGCGGGTTCCGCCGCGGCCTGGCAAGCACCCCGAGGACCGCTACCCGACCCAGGATGCCCTGGTGCAGCCCCAAGCAGGCCTCCAGCACGCGCTCGCCTCCGGCGCCCCGGCCGTGGCCTTGCCCGGTTAGCGCAGACGAGGCCACGGACGCGCGGCGCCCGCCGCGCGCACGGCGCGAGTCTGGCGGCTGCCGCTGGCGCTGACCAGCTTCGTCGGGCGCGAGCGCGAGCGTCGCCGCCATCCGCGCGCGCTGTTGCGCGGCGACGCGCGCTGCTGACGCTGACCGGCCCCGGCGGCACCGGCAAGACCCGCCTGGCGCTGCAGGTGGCCGCGGAGCTGGCGGCGGACTTCCCGACGGGGTCTGCTTCGTCGACCTGGCGCCGCTGACCGACCCGGAGCTGCGTCGCCGCCGGCCATCGCCCAGGCGCTCGGGCGTGCGCGAGGCGGCGACGGGCGGCCTGCTCCGAGACGCTGAAGGACGCCCTGCCGCGACCAGGACCTGCTGCTGGTGCTCGACAACTTCGAGCAGGTGCGCCGACGCCGCGCCGCTGGTCGCCGAGCTGCTGGCGCGCCTGCCCGCGCGCTCAAGGTGCTGGCCACCAGCCGCGCGCCGCTGCGGCTGTCGCGGCGAGCACGAGCTTCCCGGTGCCGCCGCTGGCGCTGCCCGACCTGCGGCGCGCGCCGCCGGCCGAGCAGCTGGCCGCGCTACGCGGCGGTCGCGCTGTTCGTCGAGCGGGCCCGGGCCGTCCGGCCCGGACTTCGCGCTGACCGACGAGAACGCCGCCGGCGGTGGCCGAGATCTGCCGCCGGCTCGACGGCCTGCCGCTGGCCATCGAGCTGGCCGCGGCGCGCGTGCGAGCTGCTGCCGCCCGCAGGCGCTGCTGGCCGCGGCTGGCGCGACCGGCCTCGCCGCTGCTGACCGGCGGCGCCGCGCGACTGCCGGCGCGGCAGCAGACGCTGCGCGCGGCCATCGCCTGGAGCCACGACCTGCTCGACCCGGCGGAGCAGGCGCTCTTCCGCCGCCTGGCCGTCTTCGCCGGCGGCTGCACGCTCGAGGCGGCCGAGGCGGTCGTGCGCGCGCCGACGGCGGACCGGCGGTCGACGTCGCTCGACGGCGTCGGCGTCGCTGGTCGACCAGAGCCTGCTGCGGCCGGCAGAGCAGGAGCCGCGACGGCGAGCCGCGCTTCGCGATGCTGGAGACGATCCGCGAGTTCGCGCTGGAGCGGCTGGCGGCGAGCGGCGAGGCCGAGCGCGATCGCGCGCCGCGCCACGCCGCGTACTTCCTGGCGCTGGCCGAGCGCGGCCGAGCCGGAGCTGACGCGGCGCCGAGCAGGCAGCCTGGCTGGACCGGCTGGACGCCGAGCACGACAACCTGCGCGCGGCGCTGGCGCTGGTCGCGCCGCGGCGGGCGAGGCCGAGGTCGGCGCTGCGGCTGGCCGGCGCGCTGTGGCGCTTCTGGTACGTGCGCGGCTACCTGAGCGAGGGCCGGCGCTGGCTGGACGCGGCGCTGGCGCCGGCGCGGGCGCGCCGCCGGTGCGCGGGCCAGGGCGCTGGCGCGGGCCGCGCGCTGGCGCACATGCAGGGCGACACGCCGGCGGCGGGCGCGCTGCAGGACGCAGAGCCTGGCGCTGTCTCGCGAGACCGGCGACCGGCAGGGCGACGGCCGAGGCGCTCGACAACTGGGCATGCTTGCGGCCTATCGGGGCACACGAGCGGCTCGCGCGACCGTTGAGGAGGGCCTGGCGCTGGCGCGGGCAGGCGGGCGACCACCGCGGCGTCGGCGGTCGCGCTCAACAACCTGGGCGCGTGGCCCGCGAGCAGGGCGACTTCGCCGCGGCGCGCGCCCGCCTGACGAGGAGAGCCTGGCGCTGCGGCGCGAGCTCGGCGACCTCAGGGGCGTCGCCAGCGGGCTGAACAACCTGGCCGAGGTGGCGATGCGGCTGGGCGACCTGGAGGGGGCGCGGGCGCTGTTCGAGGAGAGCCTGACGCGCTACCGGGCCTTGGGCGGCAAGCCCGGGCCTCGTCGTGGTGCGCTTCAACCTGGGGCTGAGCTCGCCCGCCGGCGTGGCGACGCCGTCGCGGCCGAGGAGCATCTGCGCGAGAGCCTCTGACCCTCAATCGCGAGGTGGGCGACCGCCAGCACATGGCCAAGTCCCTGGAAGCCGTGGCCGGGCTCGCGGCCGAGCAGGGCGACCATCCCCGCGCCGCGCGGCTGCTGGGCGCCGCCGGGGCGGTGCAGGCGGCGATGGAGTTCCCCCTGGAGCCGGCGGAGCGCGCCGAGTTCGAGCGCGGCGCGTGGCGACTCCGTGCGCGCGGCGCTGGGCGACGGCTACGCTGCCGCCGAGACCGCCGGCCGCGCGCTTAGCGGTCAATCAGGCCATCGCCCTCGCGCTCCAGGCGACCGCGCGGTAGGTCCGCGCGCGCCTTGCCGGCCGGTGCCCGCTCCTCTCGCTTTGCCGTGCCCGGACTGCCCTTCCGCCCATCATTCGGCTCGGCTACGCTGGCGCCGCCGTAACCACGGACACGCACGGGGGAGGAGCGCGGATGGCGGGGCTGAGGGGCAAGTACTGCATCGTCGGCGTGGGCGAGACGGCGTATTCGCGCCACTCGGGGCGCAGCACCCGCTCGCTGGGGGCGGAGGCGGTGCGCAAGGCGATGCTCGAAGCCGGGCCTGGACCGGACGGCATCAACGGCATGCTCTGCTACCACGTCGGCGATTCGACCTCGTCGCCCGCGATCGCCGCGGACCTCGGGCATCCGCCTCAACTTCTACATGGACTGCTCGGGCGGCGGCTCGAGCACCGAGGCGCTCGTCGGCCTGGCCATCGGCGCCATCGAGGCGGGCATGTGCCACACCATCGCCATCTTCCGCGTCGATGAACGGCTACTCCGGGCTGCGCATGGGCGGCGACGGGCGTGCGCGCCGCCGGCGCCGGTGGGCGGCGGCGAGCTCGCTCACCGCGCCCTACGGCATGATGAGCCCGGCGCAGATCTTCGAGCTCGCCTTCATGCGCCACATGTACGAGTACGGCACGACCAGCGAGCAGCTGGCGCACGTCAAGGTCGCGCACACCAAGCACGCGTCCAACAACCCGAAGGCGCTACTACAAGACAGCGCGTCACCGTCGACGACGTGCTCGACTCGCGCTGGATCGTCAAGCCGCTGCCACCTGCTGGACTGCTGCGTCGAGACCGACAACGCCACGTGCATCATCGTCACGTCGGCCGATCGCGCCCGCGATCTCGAGCAGCGGCCGGTCGTACATCATGGCGCGTGGCCGGGCGCGTGTCACAAGCCGCGGGTCGACTACCACTGGGCGCACGGTCCGATCACGCGAGGCGGGCTACTACGCCGAGCACATCATCTTCCGCAAGGCCGGCGTCGAGCCCGAGGACATCGAACTCACCGGCTGCTACGACGCCTTCACCTTCACCACCATGCTGCAGTTCGAGGAGTACGGCTTCTGCAAGGGCGAGGGCGGCGACTACGTCTCCAGCGGCATCATCGAGCTGGGCGGCAAGCGCCCGAACAACACCAGCGGCGGCCATCTGTGCGAGGGCTACACGCACGGCATGAACATGGTGATCGAGAACGTGCGCCAGCTCGCGGCACCGGTCGACGACTCTGCCCCGGGTGGCCGACGGCGAGCACACCTACGACTACCGCGAAGGCGGCTGCCGCCAGGTGAGAGATGTCGAGATGGCCATGAACATGGGCTGGGCGATCCCGGCCACCGGCAGCGCGCTCATTCTGCGAAGCTGAGGTAGGGATCGCCGCCGTGCGAGTACAAGGGCATGGACCTCATCGTTCCCGCCACCGACTCGGAGTAGCAGGGTACTTCGAGGCGGCCCGGGCAGGGCGGCTCGTGATGAAGCAGTGCGTCACTGCGGCCTGCTCGCTACCGCCGGTGCCGCCTGCCCTGGTGCGCGTCGCTGGAGTGGACCTGGCACGAGGTCAGCGGGAAAGGGGCTGATCTACAGCTACGAGATCGTCAACCCAGGCGATCCAGGCCGGCTTCCGCGACTGGGCTGCCGTATCCGGTGGTGCTGGTGGAGCTGGACGAGCAGCGGGACAGCCCACGGCCGACGAGGGCTTGCGCCTGCTGGCGAACCTGCTCACCGCGGACTGCGCGCCGGAAGCGGAGCGCGCGTCGCCATCGGCAGCGCGGGTGCAGGTGACCTTCCAGCCAGCTCGCGACGGAGTTCGTCCTCCCGCAGTTCCATCTCACGGACGAGCCGGCCGAGGGCAGGATGTGGCAGTTCCAGGGTAGATGAAGGCGGATTACGATGCGGAGGCGCGGAGGGGTGAGTGGATGCGTTCGCTCGCGCCTTTGCGCCTTGCTGCGTTCAACAACTGGATGTCGCCGTCGGCAAACTACTGGCCCCAGCATTGGCAGCTCAACACGGCTGAAGCTGAACGGCTCCACGCCGTGTTGAGCGCGCTGGAAAGACGCGTCAATAAATTGGCAAGTAGAAGATCTGATTGTCGGCTTCGCCTCGGCTCGTGCGTCTTTGCGATGAGTTAGAGGCTTTCGGTCATGCGACTCCAATCCTGAAAGGTTTGAGGGCAGTACGCAATCCCTGCGAATCACGTCCTTGCGTCAGCCAGCGGCTCGCTAACTTGAGGAAGTCATCATCCTGTGTAAACAACAGCAAACCGAGTTCGGTTGCGCGCTCCAGCATGCGTTCATCGGCCATACGCTCGGCGCCGTCTTCTAGCGCCAACACAACTGCCACCTGCCCTGCGGCGGAGTCCGTAGGCGACGGCCCGGGCAGGATTGTGGTCGAGGGGCCCTGCCGATGCTCATGGCTGGCGGCCGAGGGCTTTCAGCCGCGCGTACACCGCTTCATTGCCGTTGTGCCGCGACTGCATCTCTTCCGCGAACCGCCGACCTGCTTCTATCTGATGGTCGATCGCTTCTTTGTGATCGTAGTAGTATGCCAGCGCCATATAGATTTCGCCGAGCGTCAACGGTGGGTATGCCTGGGCGATCGCTTCCGCGCTGAGGCCGCCGTAGACGTGCGCCGCCATGATGTGCTCGACGTTGATCCGCGTGCCGGCAATCTTGGGCTTGCCCGACTCCCGCTTCAAGCTGATGTGCCGGTATCCCGTGGCACGCTGCTCCTCGTGGTTTTCCTCATCTCCGGCCGTCGCCTGCATTGCTTGTTCCCCTTCATTCGATGGCGAGCTCTTCCTCCGCACGGTTGTCCCCAGTTTAACCGGCGCCACGGCCGCGTTGATGAACGAACGCATGTTCTAGTGACATAGAACACACCACCATTCGGCTCATGCCTCGGCGCCGCCGGCGTCAGGACGACGGGTGGGCCGGCAAACTCGTGGCTGACAACGGCCGCGCCGCGCCGGCGGAATCGGAATAGCCCCCCACCCGTGAAGGGGGCGCGGCGGGGCGGCTGGGAGATGACGGGATGACCACCTCCTCGGACACCTTCGAGAACGACCAGACCAAGTGGGGCCAGGCCAAAGGCGCCGGCACCGGGCCCGCGCCTACGTCACCAAGGCCGGCGACACCCTGGAAGACGTGGCCGGCTTTTACTACGGCGACGCGGTCCACCGCCGCCGCCTCACCCAAGAGAACCCCGAGTGGGCGAACCTGCCCCCGGTGAGACAACCAGAATCCCGGCGGGCCGCCGCATCCGCGTGCCCGAAAACCCGACGTAGCGGGCTAACGGACGGTGTCACACGCCGCCCGAACGGGGGGCGCACCGGCCGGAAACGGCTCCGCCTCCTCGGACGGACAACGGGAAGCGCTCGACGGCCGCCAGCGCCGCCGCCATGCGGCGGAGGTTGCCGTCGAGCGCGGTGGCGCGTTCCGGGTGCCCAGCGCCGGCGCGCGGGCCCCTCTGTCAGTTCGTCCAGCAGGCGCGCCTCGGTCTCACTCCCCTGCTCTCCTGCCACGGCCCTGCTCCGCTTCGTTCACCGATGTTATGTCAAATGAATATGCACGCCGAACCGGCGCAGACCCAGCCGCGCCGCCACCGCGCGCGAGGCCAGATTGCTCCACTGCGTGCCGTAGAACGGGATCATCCCCCGCTCTCTGACGGCGCGCGCCCCAGGCGGCCGTGGCCGCGGCAGCCGTGGCCGCGGAAGGCCGGCAGCGTCTCCACGCCCGCCTCGGCCGCCTCCCCGCTCCGCGCGGGCGAGTGACAGACCGCCACCGCCCGCCCGTCAGAATAATCACCCCCGCGACACGGTGAATGTCCGGATACTCGGTCACCACCCCGGGGAAGTCGCGCCAGACCACGGGGTCGGGTTCCGGCTCTGCCACCGTCACTCCGGATGGAATGACGGGGTCGGCCTCGCACACGTACACCGGACCGGCGTACTGGCGCTTCGACCGGGCGCTGGCCGGCCAGCACGGCCCGCGGCGCGGAAAGCGCGGAGACCCCGTGAGCCCGCCGCTGGTCCATCACGGGCGGCAGACGGGCCACAGTGGCCGCGAGTTGCGCGACCAATACCGCGGGCAGGTGAGCGCGCGCCCAGAAGAGATTGCCCTGCGCCGTGCCACCCAGGAAGCAGCGCGGCGCGGCTTGGACAGCTACCGACGGTGTTGCGAAGCATGCGGCCGCCCGGCGTGGACGCGCGGAGCGCGGCGGCGTCGAGGCGCAGTTGTAGAGAGCAGCGTCGTCCAGCGGGAGCCTCCCCGCCCCTCCTGGGGCTGCCCGCTGCCCTGCGAGGGAGAAGGAGGCGAGACCTTCCCCTACCCCCTCCCCTGCGAGGGGAGGGGGGAATCGAGTCATCCTGGGAGATGGGCGCCGGCTGTCACTCCAGTCCGGATCGACGCGCAGCACGACCTTGCCGAAGGTCTGGTTGGGCAGGGCGTTGGTCCGCGCCGGCGCGTCGGCCAGGTCGAAGACACAGTGTGCAGAGCACGGGGCGCAGGGCGCCGCTGGCGAACAACGGCAGGGCGTGGCGGGCGAAGGCCTGGGTAAGGGCAATCTTCTCTTCGATGGGGCGGGCGCGCAGCACCGTGCCGAACAGCCGCAGCCGCTTCTGCATCGGCGCCCCAATGTCGGCGGCGCGGCGGACGCCGCCGTATGCCATGAAGACGATGCCCGCCTTCCCTGGCGAGCAGCCTGGAGGTTGCGCTCAGGTATGGCGCCCACAGAAGTCGAGGTCACGCCGGCGCCCCGTCCATTCGTGGCCGCCAGCGTCTCCGCGACGAAG
>CAWHSU010000008.1:0-141124 GCA_963832085.1 uncultured Actinomycetes bacterium
TCGCCTCTACGATGACGGGCTCGTCTATTCCGGTGACTGGCGCGACGGATACAGACGTCGGGGGCCGATTCTCCGCTCGGGGGCCGCCGTTTCCGTACCCCTGCACGCTGCCGCTGACAAAACGGCGCAGGTGACGCACGCAGCCAGCGCCGCCGGACGAGTTCGCACCAAACGTTGCTCCTTCTGGTAACACTTGAAATTGCCAAAATTGCCAAAATTGCCAAAATTGCGAATGCGGTCGGGGCAAAGACAAACGCTCAGACATTGTAGACGCCGGGGAGGCGTCAAGCGTTTCGATCAATGGGTTCTAGGGTTCTAGGGTTCTAGGGTTTAGGCGTTCGCTATAGGCGTCAGGCAGATGGCCAGGAGCTAAGAACCCAGAACCCTAGAACCCTAGAACCCGTCATTCGTACCGGAGTGCGAGCATCGGGTCGACTTTGGATGCCCGGTGGGCGGGGATGAAGCCGGCGCCGAGGGCGACAAGCGCAGGAGGACCATGGAGGCGATCAGGACGACCGGGTCGTGGCCTTCCATCTGGTACAGGATGTCGCTCGACTTCGCGGCGCGGCCGGCCCACACGCGCGGCAATCAGGCCCATGGCGCCCCCGATGACGGTCATGATGCCGACCTGCCGGAGCACCATCGCTGCGCACGCGGCCAGGCGCGGCGCCGAGCGCCATGCGGAGGCCGATCTCCCGCGTGCGCTGCGCCACCGTGTAGGCGAGCACGCCGTAGAGGCCGACCGATGCGAGGAGGGTCGCAAGGACCGCGAATCCGGCCGACAGCGTGCTGATCATCCGGTCCATGAAGACGTTCTCGCCGCACCTGCTGCGGCATCGTCCGCAGGTTCTCGACCGGCAGGTTGGGATCGACCGCGCGACGACGCGCTGCACGGTCTGGCAGCATGCGCTCGGGTGCGCCTGACGTGCGGACGTAGAACGTCAAGTTGCCCACGTTGTCGTCCTGCCGGTACGGCTGGAAGAACAGCGGGGGCATGGCATCCTTGACCTCGCTGTACTTCGCGTCCCTGGCGAGACCCACGATCTCCATGTCGAGCTTGCTGCCGCTCCCGCTTCCGGTCCCGATGTGCTTGCCGACGGCCTCACGTCCCAGATTGAACTTCTTCGCGAATGCTTCGTTGACGATGACGACTTTCGGGGGCTGCCGAGCGTGTCGGCGCGGGTGAATTCGCGTCCGGTCAGCAGCGGAATGCCCATGGTCTTGAAGTAGCTCGGCGCCACCTGATTGAATCGCGCGTTGCTGTCGGTATCGGGTCCGGCCTTGAAACCCTCGCACCGACACATCGCTGCCCCAGTTGCTTCCCGCCGAGCGACGGCACCTGCGCGGCGGTCACGCCGGTGACGCCGGGCTGCGCCGCGAGCTCGTCCTCCAGGCGTTCGAACAGCTGCTTGCGATCGCTCGGCCGTGTAGCCATTCAACTCCGGTGACACGCCGAACGTCACGAGGTTCTCGATGTTGATCCCGAGCTCCACGCGGCTCACATTGACGAGGCTCTTCGTGAAGAGACCGGCGCAGGCAAGGAGCGCCATCGAGATCGCGATCTGCGTGGTTGCCAGCGTCGTCCGGAACCACTTGGCGGATTTGCCGCCGCCGGGCTGGCCCGCCTGCCCTTGAGGGTCGGCAGCAAGTCGGGCCGTGTGCTGTGCCAGGCGGGAAACAGCCCGAACAGCAGTCCGGTGCCGATCGTGACGGCCGCCGCAAAGAGCAGTGACCGAGCCGTCGATCCTGACCTGCAACGTCGACGCGGCCTCGGTCGGCAGCATGGCGAAGATGACGTCCAGCGTCCACCGGGCAACCAGCAGGCCGGCGATTCCGCCGCACAACGCCAGGACGCACGATTCCGTCAGCAGTTGTCCGATCAGCTGCCAGCGATTCGCGCCGATCGACAGGCCTGATCGCCATCTCGTTCGATCGCGCCCGCCGCCCGCGCGAGGAGAAGGTTGGCGATGTTCGCGCACGCAATCATCAGCACGAGGCCGGTGACGCCGAGCAGGAGGATGAGCGGCGTGCGCGCCTCCCGGTCGCACCGAGCTCTGGCCGCGCGCGCCGTCCTCCATCAGCACCTGCCTCGCCTTGAAGCGCGCCAACGTCTGATCGCTCATGCCCTTCTGCAGCGGCGCTTCCACGTCGTTGATGATCGCGTGATAGGGGAGATTGAGCTGCGGTGCGCGCCTGGTCGATCGTCGCACCCGGCCGCAGCCGGGCGAACAGGTACGCCCAGTAGGTGCGCCGGTTGTGGAACTGGTTGAATCCCGGATTCATCAGTCCGCGCAGCGTGATGGGCACGTAGACCTGCGGTCTGGCCCCGAGCGTCGTCCCGTCGAACCCTTCCGGCGCGACGCCGACGATCGTGAGGTGCTGGCCGTTGACGATCAGCGTCTCGTTGAGCACCTTCGGATCGCGATCGAAGCGAGTGGTCCAGTAGGCATGACTCAGCACGACCACCAGCGACTCGCCGACCTTCTGGTCGTCCTGCGGCGACAGCAGCCGGCCAATCACCGGCCTGACGCCCAGGACCGGGAAAGTAGCTCCCGACACCATGACGCCCTCGCCGTTCAACGTCTGGTTCCGGAACGAGAGATTCGCGCCGAACAGGCGATGGGCCGCGATGTCCGTGAAGACGGTGTGCGCCTTCTGCAGATCGCGGAACATCGGATAGCGTGAAGACCTCGTTGCAGTCGCCGGCCTGGTTGCACGACTGCGACCCGGGCTTCGGACCGGGCGCCGACAGGTTGACCAGCTCGTGCGGCGCCGGCACCGGCAGCGGCCTGCAGCAGCATCTGATTGAACAGCGAGAAGATTGCGGCGTTTGCCCCGATCCCGAGCGCGAGGGAGAGGATCGCGACCGAGGTCACGAACGGGGCCTTGAAGAGGCGGCGGAAGGCGAGCTTGAGGTTCGTCATGTCTGCAACAGTAGACGAGTCGATCGGCAAAGAGGTTTATCGGATCCGCTAGTCCGCTAGTCCGCTAGTCCGCAGGACCGCAGGCCGCGGCTCGAAAAACCGGACAGCGGAGACGCGGACCGCGGAATAGCGGCAGGTCACTCCCGTTTCGGTGCGGTGGCCGGCTGGCCGGCAAGAATCTCCGTGAGCACCCTTCCTTCGACGGCAGGCAGATCAATTCCGAGCAGCCGGCCCATCGTCGGCGCGAGATCCACAGTGGCAACCTCATCGAGTGTGACTCCGGACCTGATGCCCCGGCCCGAGGCGATGAACAGCGCGCGAAGGTCAGGGTCCGTGGCGACATACCCATGTGCGCCAAGGCTTCCTGGCCGGTGCGTCCACGACCACCGGTTCGGCCGGATCGGCGGTGAAGGCATATCCCTCTTTCGCGATGAGGAACAGCGAACCCATCTGGTCGCTTTGGCGGGCTGCGGCAGGCCGTAGCGCGAATAGTCGGCCGGCTCGACGATCGAATCGATGCCCTCCAGTCCCGTCAGCGCTTCTTTCGCCCGCTTCAGAATCGCACCAGACGGATCCGTTACGGTCACGTACACCAGCGCAGTGCCGCCTTCCGGCACTGAATACGCGTCGGCCTTCGTCACCTTGTTCTGATTGGTCTTGAGCAATCCGGCTTTCTGAAAGGCGGCATTCGGCCGGATCTGTCGCTTCACGGTCTTGAAGCCGTGATCCGAGACGATGAACAGCGACGTGCTCTTGGCCAGGCCGGTCTCCTCGAGCGTTTTGACGATGGTGGCGACTTGCGTGTCGAGATACGCCATCGCGTCCATGGCGGCAGGTGTCCGTGGGCCGTAGCGATGCTGCGTCGAGTCGAGGTTCAGCAGGTGAAACATCAGGAGATTCGGGCGATGCTGCCGCAGGATGTGCGCTGCCGCCAGCGTCCAGATGTGGTCGCGAAAGAGGATGTTCTGGCTGGCGAACGCATCGAGATCGGCCTGGGAGATGATCCCTGCCTTCACGAGCTCTCTCGCCACCTGACCCTTTGGATCCGGCCGTTCGGGGAACTCCCACGTGATCGTCGGCGCATTGAAGATGGCGACCCAGTCCACCTGTGCGGTGGTGAGCCCGCGCGCGTGCGCGGCGTCGTACAGCGTTCCCGCCTTGACCATGTCCTTCTTGTCGCGCCAGGGCTCGGTGCGTGGCGGGACGCCAGGCTCGCGGATGAGCAGCCCGTTGAAGATCACGCCGTGCTTCGCGGGCGTGACTCCCGTCACCATCGACGTATGGTTGGCCCAGGTGACGGTCGGGTTCACGGGGCGCATCCGCTTCGCCCATGCGCCGGTGGCGGCGAGACGGCGTAGCGTGGGGACAGGCAGATGCGGATCGTCGAGCGCCCATCCGGCGAAACCGTCGAGGCTGATCACGACAACGCGGTTGGACGGCGGGGCGGTGCGAGGCTGCCCGGCGATCGAACGCGGCGTGCACCCACGAGGGAGCAGCAGGCACATCGAGAGGACGATCCGCACCGGCCACCGTTTCATACCTGTTCTCCTTTGCGACTTCGACGGCGAGCGCTGCGCGCGCGCACTTTTTTGGGCGGCCGTGCGGCGCGCGCGATACGGTATGGCGCCAGGAGCGTCTCGAGGTCCGCCAGGACCCATTGTTCAGCCGTGCCCTCGCGGAAGACCGCCCAGCCGATCAGCGAGCCGCCGGTTACCGCATTGATGGTACGCGACAGGGCGGCGGTGTCGCACGGCCGTAATTCTTTCGCGCGCACGGCATCGTCCAGCAATGCCGTGTAGCCTGCGATCGTCTTCTGCGACATCTCGAACATCGGCTTGCGGAAGTCCGGGTCGCTGACATCGATCTGCAGAAACGCGAGGTGATTCGCCAGCTCCTCGGGGCTGGTGGTGTGGCGCGCCATGTCGGTCGCCGCCGCGATCACGGCCGCCAGCGGCGACCGATGGCTGGTGCGCAGGCTGACGAAGCACTCGTCGATGTCGTCGACGGCTCCCCGGGACGCCGCGAGGAGCAGTCCGCGTTTCGATCCGAACCGCTGGACGATGGTGGCGGGCGAGATGCCGGCTTCGCTCGCGACTTCCGCGAGGGTCAGCTTCACGGGGCCAAGACGGCTCATCGCGCGGTAGGTGGCGCCGAGGATGTCTTCATCGCTGACGGTGCGGGGCCGTGCGCTCATCTGCTTGACAGATTGTAAACGACGGTTTATTTATATAGTAAATGAACGTTCGTTTACTAATGAAGGAACCGGTATGACGCCTGCAGACGCCCACGCTCCCACGCCCCTCCACGGACGCGTCGCCGTCGTCGCCGGCGCCACGCGCGGCGCCGGCCGGGGCATTGCCCGCGGGCTCGGCGAGGCGGGCGCCACGGTGTATTGCACGGGCCGGAGCGTGCGCGGGGATCCGTCGCCGTACCGACCGTCCCGAGACGATCGAGGAGACCGCCGCGCTCATCGCGGCGGCGGGCGGACAGGCGATCGCGGTCCGCGTCGATCACACCGTGGAAGCGGAGGTCGTGGCGCTCTTCGAACGGGTCGAGCGCGATCACGGCCGGCTGGATGTGCTCGTCGACAGCGTGGGTGGAGAAGACCCGCTGCTGGGCGGATGGGGGAGTCTGCTGAAGACGGACCTGTCCAATGCCGAGGCCGCGTGCCGCGCGTCCCTGCTGTCGCATCTGATCACCGCGAAGTACGGCGCGACGCTGATGAAGAAGGCGAGGAAGCCGCGTGGCGGGTTGATCGTCGAGGTCACCGAGCACGACCTGCTGTTCGGTGGCGGGGGCAACATGCTGTCCAGCATGGTCAAGACTGGGTTGAAGACCCTCGCCGTTCTGCTGGCCTCCGAGCTGCGCCAGGACCGAATCACCGCCGTTTCGATCACGCCAGGCTTCCTGCGGTCGGAGTCGATGCTGCAGCACTTCGGCGTCACCGAAGACCGCTGGCGCGATGGCGGCAAGAAGGACAAGCACTTCCTCCAGTCCGAAACCCCGCTGTTCGTCGGTCGTGCGGTCGCGGCCCTTGCCGGGGATCCGAACGCCATCGAGCGCTCAGGCGACATCCTGAGCTCCTGGGAGCTGGCCCGGCAATATGGATTCACGGACGCGAATGGTGAGCGCCCCGACTGGGGCAAGCACGCCCGCGACGTCGTGATTCCATCGATGAAGTGGCTGAAGAACAGCCTCGAAGAGCACGTGCGATGGCTCGATCGCACGTCTGCCCGAGCGCGAAGCTATTTCGGCGAGAACGCGTGAGGAGCTGGCGCGTCCGAATACAATCGGTGGCGACGTGGCCCGCTCAACGCTTCTGGTCTGGCTCCTGACGTGCCTGATCTGGAGCACCGTCTGGCTCTTCATCAAGCTTGGTGTTCGCGACGTGCCGCCGGCGGCCTTCGCGGTCTTTCGGATGTCGGTCGCGCTCGCGGTGCTCGCACCCGTCGCGCTGGCCCAACGCATTTCTTTCCCCAAGCAGCGCCGGGACTGGGCTTTGATCGCCGGCACCGGGATCATCCTGCTCGGTGTGAACTACGGTCTGCTCAACTGGGGCATCCAGTTCATCTCCTCCGGACTCGCGGCCGTGTTGCAGGCGATGACGCCGGTCTTCGGCTTTGTCTTCGCGCACCTGCTGCTGCGCGATGAGAAGATGACGGCGTGGAAAGGCGCGGCCCTGGCGCTCGGTGTGGTGGGCGTCGGCCTTGTCGTCCGGGATCAGCTCGACGTGGGTGGTGCGCAGGCGGGCCGCGGCAGCCTGGCCGTAGTCGCGAGCGCGGCGTGTGTCGCGATTGCGTATGTCATGATGCGGCGCCGGGGGAGCGATCTCCATCCGACGCTCATCACCGCCGGGCAGCTGTTCTTCGCGATCGGGCCGCTCGCGCTCTACGGCGCAGCGATCGAGGGTAACCCATTTGCGATGCGCTGGTCGCGAACGGCGGTGCTGTCGGGTGTGTATCTGGCGCTGCTCGGTTCGGTGGTGGGTGTCTGGCTGAACTACTGGCTGTTGACGCGCATCGGCGCGACGAAGCTGCTCAGCATGGGACTGGTCGAACCCCTGGTGGCCGTCCTGCTCGGTGCGGTCTTCCTGAATGAAAAAATGACCGTCGAGACGATTGCGGGCGCCGTGTGCATTCTGATCGCGGTCGCCGTCGTGCTCGACATGTTTCGCACGCCACTGACACCCGCGATTCAGGAGCGTTCGTCATGAGTTTCCGACGTCCGACGGCCGCAGCTTCCGTGCTTCTCTGGGTCATCGTAGTGGCGTTGGCAGGTTGGAGAGCGGGATCGGCGGGTGCCATCCCACAGGAGCGTTCACCGCTCAGCACCGCCGTGCGCGCGTTCGTCAAGGTCGATGCGTCGGTGATTGCGCTCACCAACACTCGCCTGATCGACGGCACCGGCGCCGCAGCGCGCGAGAGGCAGACCGTCGTCATCCGAGACGGCACGATCGACTCGGTGCGCGAGCGGGTCGGGTTGCGGTGAGGGGCGGACGCCGCATTCGATCGACAGCCGCTGGCCAAAACCTCACAGGAGAAAGGGAGACGGGGAGGTCAGAGGAGCAGGTTTTCAACAAAGCTCGAACCGTCGCCTGCGCACCGGATGAGACGATCTTGGTCCCCTGATCTCCCCGTCTCCCCTTCTCCTGTGAGGTTTTGGCGGTGAGGTTTTGGCGAGCCGCCACCGGTCGAGTACGGGCTGTCGCCGAACTGTTTACTCCAGTCGCAGCGCTTCGACCGGGTCGACACGCGAAGCGCGCCGTGCGGGCACCCAGCTCGCGAGTAGCGCGACGGCGCATAGGAGCAGCGCGGTCGCAAGCAGCGTCGGCACGTCGGAGGGGCTGATGCCGAAGAGCCGGTTCTCGATCGCGCGGCCCATCACGAGGGCCAGCGCCGCGCCGATGAGCGTGCCTGCGAACGAGAGCGTCAAGGTCTGGCCGAGCACCAGCCGCCGGATGTCGCGGGCAGTAGCGCCGAGCGCCACTCGCACGCCGAGCTCGCGCATGCGCTGTCCGAGGGCATAGGACATCGAGCCGTAGAGGCCGACGGCCGCGAGCAGCAGTGCGGCGCCACCGAGCGCGAGCGCGATCAGCATGGCCATCCGCTCGTCATTCAGGTTGAGGTCCGCCTGGGCCCGGAGCGTACGCACCGCTGTGACCGGCACGGCGGGGTCAAGCGCGACGAGCGATCGGCGCAGCGGGTCGAGAAGCCGCCGGGGGTCGCCGTAGGTGCGAACGTGCAGCACGCCGGCGCCCTTGCGTCCTTGCGCCAGCGGGAGGTAGAAGCTGGGGCCGGCCTCTTCGCGAAGCGTGCGGTACTTCACGTCGGCCGCGACGCCGACGATCTCGACGTCCGGCTCTTTCGCGCCGAACTTCACTCGCTGGCCGACGGCCTGTCCGTTCCAGTAGCGCTTCGCCATTGTCTCGTTGACAATCGCGACCAGCGGCCGATCCTCGGCATCCCGTTCGTCGAAGACCCGCCCGGCCCGAAGGGGAATACCCATCGCGTCGAAGTAGGTCGGGGATACCTCGTTGAAATTGATCTCCATGTCCTCGCCGTCTCCTGGCCGGTAGCCCAAGACGATGAGACTCGTTCGAGAGCCGCCGAAACCGAGCGGAACCACGCGTGCGAAGCCCACCGCACGGACGTCTGGCATCCGTGCGAGCCGATCCTGCGCGTCGGCGATATAGGCCGACAGACGCGCGCCCTCATACGGCGCCGCGGACGGATCGACACGGAACAGCGCCACGTGCTCGATGTCGAAGCCGGTGGAGAGCGTCCGAAGGTTGTAGACCGTTCGCGCGAGAAGCGTGGCGCAGGACACGATTCCGAGCGACAGCGCGAACTGGACGACGACCAGCCCGTGGCGCGCCCGGATACCGGAAGGAGCGTCAGACGCTCTGCGGCCGTCACCGAGCGACACGGCAGGTGATGCCCTGAACACCCCGATCACTGGACCGAATGCCGCCAGCACGGTCGATGTCAGACCGAGCCCCAGCACGAACGCCGCGACGCGCCAGTCGAGGCCGACATCCAGGGTCACCGGCTGTCCGAAACCGGCGATCATCGGCACCGCCAGCTCTGTGAGCCAGCGCGCGATCAGGAGCGCGATGAGTGAGCTCCCGAGCCCGAGCATCAGCGTTTCGATCAGCACCAGCCGCGCGAGGCGCATGCGGGCGGCACCGAGCGCCGCGCGGACGGCAATCTCCCGCGACCGCGCGCTGGCCCGGGCGACCAACAGGTTGGCGACATTGGCGCACGCGACGATCAGCACGAGGATCGCGGCGCCGAGCAGCAGCGTCAGCGGCGGCGCAGTCATCTCCGGCAGCAACGGAATCCCCCTGCCGTCCGGGCACGAAGGTCAGCTGGAGTGGCGTCGTGCGGCCGGCTGCGGGTGCAACAGACGCTTCGGCTGCATTGAGATCCGCGGCGGCGGATTCGAGCGTCGACTCCGGCCGCAGACGTCCAATCACAGTCAGCCAGCTCACCGTGCGGCGTGAAAGAAAGTTCGTCGTCCCGGAAGGCGCGATAGCGGGCTGCGAGTGCAGCGGCACCCAGACGCGGACGTCCCGCCCGACTTCCATTCCCCGAAACGGTGGGGCGGCCACGCCGGCAATCGCGAACTCGCGGGAGTTGAGCGTGATCGTCCGGGCGGAAAACCGACCATCCTGCGCGATCTGATGCCACAGCGCGTCGCTGACGACGACCGCTGGCGGCGCTCCCGGGCGATCGTCCGCATCACCCAGCGGCCGGCCATACAGCATGCGGACGCCCAGGGTCGAGAAGTAGCTGCCGGACACGAGCTCCGCGGCGACGACCTCCGATCCGGTGTCCTGCCGGAGCGTCACCTCTTCGCGGCTGTACGCCGCCATGTCCGTGAAGGCGCGCTGTCGGGCGCGCAGATCGACATAGTCGGGATAGGCAAAGTTGTGGTTGACGCTGTCGGGCCTCAGGCTCAGCATCACGGCGAGCCGATCCGGGCTGGCCACCGCGCAGCGGCCGGAGCAACACCGCATTCAGCAGACTGAACACGACGGCAGCCAGACCGATGCCGACGAGAAGCGACATGACCGCAACGGAGGTTACAACCGGATGACGGCAAATCATGCGCCAGCCGTACCGCACGTCCTGAAGGATAGAGTCCACGCTGCCTCCTCTCTGAGCATGCGCTGAGAGTGATGGACGCGCCGCGCGGCGGCTCAGGTTCGGCGCGACGGACAACACGGTCTGCTTCCAGTACCAGCGCCGCGCCTCAGCGGCGCTCCGCTCGGCGGCCAAGACGGCGAACTCTTCTTGCAGGTCCCCCATGACGGCATCCCGCTCGTCGGCGGCGAGCGACGCCGACACGATCCACGAGGCTACGCGCGGCGGCCGCGGGGTCGTCATGTCCGTGTCCTCAGAAAGCGAGGCCTCAGGCCGGCCCACATGCGATCCATCAGATCGCGCGACCGCTGAAGCGCCGCCGCGCCACCCTCTGTGAGCGTCACCACACGTTTGGAGCGGCCACCGCGCTGCGGCGTCGGGTCGGACGGGGCAGACCGCAGATAGCCCTTTCGCTCGAGGCGGTCGAGCGCCGTGTACAAGGCTCCGACGCTGACGTCGCCGTCCGGTCCGCTTTTCGATTTCCCGGCGGATCGTGACGCCGTACGCGTTTCGCTGCAGATGCGCGATCGCCAACAGGACCGACTGTTCGAACTCACCGAGCGCTTCGTTGCGTGCCATTTATCCTGCCTTGCAGTAGTAATTGTGCGGAACTGTAGCACAAGTCGTCGGCAAAGACGGAGACACTGCGTACGTAGCGCCCGACGCAGTCGGGCGTCAGAACGCGTAGACAACCCCTTGGGTGATATGGGCGGTCTGACGCCCGACTACCGTCGGCGCTACGTACGTGATCGCTTTGGGAGTTGGAACTGTGAGTTGGCCAGCGGCTGCCCGCCGGCACGTTGGAACTGGTGAGTTGACGGTAGGGACGTGCCCCTGACGTAAGATCGCCTGAAGGCATGACGACTCCGAAGATCGCCACTACGATCCTCGACGCCATCGGCGACACGCCGATGGTGCGGATCAACCGCATCACCCGCGGCGTCATCGACGCCACGGTGCTCGCGAAAATCGAGACCTTCAACCCCGGCAACTCGATCAAGGACCGGATGGCGGTCCGGATGATCGAGGACGCCGAGCGAGCCGGGACTCCTCAAGCCCGGCGGCACGATCATCGAGGGCACGTCGGGCAACACCGGGATGGGCCTCGCCATTGCGGCGGTCGTCAAGGGCTACCGCTGCGTCTTCACGACGACCGATAAGCAGTCGAAGGAGAAGATCGATGCGCTGAAGGCCTTTGGCGCCGAGGTCATCGTCTGCCCGACCAACGTCGATCCCGAGGATCCGCGGTCGTACTATTCGGTGTCGTCACGCCTCGAGCGCGAGGTGCCGAACGCCTGGAAGGCCAACCAGTACGACAACCTGTCGAACACCGCCGCGCACTACGAGCAGACCGGTCCGGAGATCTGGGAGCAGACCGAGGGCAAGGTCACGCATCTCGTCGTGGGCGTCGGCACCGGCGGCACGATCAGCGGCGTCGGCCGCTACCTCAAGGAGCGGAACCCGCGCGATCAAGGTGTGGGGCATCGACACCTACGGCTCGGTGTTCAAGAAGTACAAGGAGACCGGCGTCTTCGACAAGAACGAGATCTATCCCTACATCACCGAAGGCATCGGCGAAGACTTCCTGCCGAAGAACGTCGATTTCAGCGTCATCGACCATTTCGAGAAGGTGACCGACAAGGATGCCGCGCTGATGACGCGGCGCATCGCGCGCGAGGAGGGAATCTTTGCCGGCAACTCCGCCGGGTCGGCGATGGCCGGTCTGCTGCAGCTCAAGGACCACTTCAGCGCCGGACGACGTGATCGTCGTGATTTTCCACGACCACGGGTCGCGCTACCTGGGGAAGATGTTCAACGACGAGTGGATGCGCGAGAAGGGCTTCCTCGAGAAGAGCGGGATGACCGCGCGCGACCTCGTCGCGTCCGGCGCTCTCCGGGGAGCTGCTCGCGCTCGAGGGCAGCGAGCCCGTCGAAGCAGCGGTCAGGCTGATGGGCGCAGCACGACTTCTCGCAGATCTCGATCACGCAGCGACAAGCGGCTCGTGGGATCGTTGAACGAGGCCCACCTCTATTCGGAGCTGGTTCGCAGATCCGGCGGTCAAGCGCGCAGCCGGTTGAAACCATCATGCAGCCGGCGTTTCCGTTCGTGGACATCTCGACGCCGGTCGAGCTGCTGGCCACGATGCTCACGCCCGCCAATCCCGCGGTATTGGTCAGGGACTTCAAGACCGACAAGACGTTCATCATCACCCGGTCGGACGTGATCCGGGTGTTGTGCTGATCCGGCCCGCTCCGTGTCCGCTTGCGGCGGTGACTGGCGGTGCACGATTATACTTTGCATTGTAAAGTAGTAGCGTGCTATTCTTGAATTGGCTGCCGGGCTGCAGCCCGGACGATAAATGTCCTCTGGACCACTCGAACTGACGCTCGAGCTGACCCCTCGGGCGCGTGTCGACGTCATCGACGTGCGGCAGGCCATCACCAAGCGATTCGGTGATGCCCTCGACGATTATTAGCGCGTCCTGTGTTGCTCCTTCCACACCACAGCCGGCTACCTCGACCCGGGCGTGGCCTCGCGGCTCAACCAGGGCCGCGAAGGCGTCATGCCGTACATCGAGGTGTTCCGGACGATGTTCCCTGAAGGCGCGGGGTACGAGCACGACAAGATCGAGCGCCGCACCGAGCTGACCGAGGAGCAGAAGCCGCGCGAACCGCAGAACGCCGATTCGCATCTGGCCTTCATGGCGGGCGCGCTGCGCACCTGCGTCTCCTACCCGAACCGGGCCGACGAGCCGATGTGCTTCATCGATCTCGATGGCGTGCACGCCGGCCAGGCCCGGCGTCGCCTGACCGCGTCATCGGCTATCGCGTCGAGGAGACGGTTGCGCAGGCGCGACTCGCGGTTCCGGTGTCAGGGCACGCGGTCGACTCGGTGAACCTGAAGGACCCGAAGCTCGGCATCTATCAGCAGTGCGCGGCGCTGGTCGCCGCGCACGGCGTGACGAAAGGCCGCATCCGCCTCACGCTCGCGCCCGGCGAGCGGCACGCCGGCTTGACCGTCAACGAGTACGAAACGCTGCTGATGCGGCACGACCTGGGCGAGGTGCTGCGCGATCCGCTGCGCTTCATGGCGGAGAAGGCGGGCCACATCCTCGGCAACCCGCGAGCGATTCCGGCCAAGACGCTCGACTACGCCAAGTACAACCTCGTCCGTGTCTTCAATCGGCTGCGTCGAGGCGCTCGGGCTGCGCGAGTCGCTGGTGGAGAGCGTGCTGTCCCGGGCGATCGCGATGCCGGCCGCACGCTTCCTCCGGATGAAGCGATCGGTCAGCCTGCTCGTCTCCGACCGGGCCGTCACCGGGACACGGGCGCCATCGTCGAAGGCACCTACCAGAGCCCGATCCTCGTGCAGTGGCACCGCGGATCGCATCAGGTGCGGGCGCTCGACGTCACGCTGACGCGATTCGTCTAAGTTGCTATCCCTTATCGCTTATCGCTGATCCCGGATCCCCTATCCTGGATCCCTCATCCCGAATCCCTCATCACGAATCCTGAATCCTGAATCCTGAATCCCGAACTGCGAACCGCGAACCGCGAACCGCCACGAACTGCGAACTACGAACCACGAACCGCGAACCGCGAACCGCGAACCGCGGAGACGGAGAGCGAAGAGCGAAGAGCGGATCAAGTGCGTGTGGCGCGATGGAGCAGCCGTGGGGCGGCGAGCACCAGGGTGAGACCGGCGACAGCGATCCAATACAGCCGCTTCGGCCAGACATGAATCGCCGCGGGTTGGGCCTGGCTCTCGTATTCGGCAGCCGCGGGCGCGGCGGCGAAGCGCCGTTCGGCGTCCGCGCGGTGCTCGGCGCCCCAGCGGTGACCGGTCTTGGACACGTAGGACGGTGTGTCCAGGACGGGCGCGAAGTATCGCTCCAGGATCAGATTCTCGTGCCACGCCGTGGTGACGTCGTTGGCCTGCCAGGCCAGGTTTCGCTTCTGCACATGCCAGAGTCCTTCCGTCGCGTACTGATCCTCGGCGGAGACCCGCTTCGGCCGCTCGATGAAGACGTTGCGCCAGCGCGTCGTGCGGTCGGCTGATGCCTGGTCGAGCTCCGTGGCGGTAAAGCACGATCGGAAGCGCCAGCGATCACCGGCAACGACATAGCCCAGGTGTACGCTTTGAAAGAATGCCGCGAACACCACCAGCACCAGCGCCCCGAACGTGCCCACCCTGCGCAGCCCCGTGCGGGTGAGCGTGGGCGTGAAGCCGATCGGGGGTTCCAGTGCCACGCTGAAGATCAGTCCGCACGTAATCGCCACGCCGTTGAGGAATATGTCCCACACGTCGCCGACCCGGGCGGGAATGAACCACTGGAACCATTCCTCGAAGGTCCCGACGAGCAGGCCCGCCAGCACCGGCAACACGATCACTGACAGGTCGCCGGCAGGACGCCACGCACGATAGAAGAGCAGCGTCACGAGCCCGTACTCGACGAAATGAAATCGTTCGACTGCATCGACCTGCGGATCGCCGCTGCGAACACCGATCGAGTACGCCAGGCCGACCACCAGCGACAGCACGATCGCGCCATATCGCCAGCCCCGCTGCTCCCGGATGCGCGCCAGCGCGATCAGCACCGCCGTCGCGACGGTGAGCAGGACGGCACCACTGATGATGCGGACGAACTGTCCGGGGAAGCGCGCCAGGATGGCGCGACGGATCTCGCCGATGAACGGCGCCGCCAGGATCAGCGCAGCGGCCACGCCGGTGGCCAGCACGAATGGCAGGACTCGAAAGTGGGGGCGCGGTTCGGACATGTGTCAGGATCTCCAGAGTCAAGGGAGCCTCTGTCGCTCGAAAGGTAACACGTGACCATTCTCGAACGCTCCGTCGCTGTGGCTGGCCGGAGAATCCGGTACTTCGAAGCTGGCTCGGGCACTCCGCTGGTGCTGCTCCACGCATTTCCGTTGTCCGCCGACATGTGGCGGCCGCAGCTCGAGCGCGTGCCGGATGGATGGCAGATGCTCACGCCTGATCTGAAAGGTTTCGGGCCGGCCCCGGCAGGTGCTGCCTCCACGCTCGACGATATGGCCGCGGAGGTGATCGCCTGGCTCGACGCGCTGCATGTCGGGCGTGCCGCGATTGGCGGCCTGTCGATGGGTGGCTACGTCACACTGGCGCTCTTTCGGGCGATGCCGGATCGGTTCAGCGCGATGATCCTCGCCAACACGAGGGCTGCGGCAGACAGCCCCGAGGGGCGCGCCGGCCGCGACACGATGTCGGCGCTCGTCCGCGCGAGCGGCGCCAGCGCGGTCGCCGAGCAGATGCTGCCGAAGCTGCTCGGCGAGACCTCGCGGCGGTCCAGACCGCACCTCGAGCCGCTAGTGCGCGGAATGATTGAGGCCAACAGCGTCGAGGGCATCGACGGGGCAGTTCAAGCCATGAGGAACCGGCCCGACGCCACGCCGCTGCTGTCGTCCGTCCAGTGCCCGGCGCTCGTGATCACCGGCGCCGAGGACACGATCATTCCGGCAGGCAGATGCGGAGGCCATGACGAAGCTCCTGCCGCGCCCGCAGCTCGTGACGATTCCAGCGCGCCGGGCATCTGTCCAACCTCGAAGCGCCGGAGGAGTTCTCCGAAGCGCTGAGCAGCTTCTTGCGGACTTGCGATCTGACAGCTTCCTGTCTGTCGATTCGTGGCATGCGGCTGTCTGGTCGATGGAATGCTAGGATCAGTGGATGTTTCGGACTATTCCATTCGGCCCGCGTCGTGTCCCGGTCGTGCTCCTCGTGTTGGGTCCCGGCCCGGCGCACAAGGGCCGGAATCGGTCGAGCCGCTTCATCGGCCGCTCGATCAGATCCTCGACGTCAACGTCCGCGACGGTCTCGTCTACTACCGCGCGCTCAAGACCGACCGCGGCCGGCTCGATCGCTACGTCGCGTCGCTCAACGTGCCGGCCGCGACTTACAGGCGCTGGTCGCGCGAGGCAGAAGATGGCGTTCTGGCTGAACGCCTACAACGCCTTCGTGCTGCAGACCGTGATCGATCAGCTATCCGATCACGCGGCACAGCGCCACTATCCGGCGGCGAGCATCCGGCAGATTCCCGGCGCGTTCGAGCAGACCAAGCATCGCGTCGCGGGCCGGTCGGTGACGCTCGACGAGATCGAGAAGACGATCCTGCCGGAGTTCAAGGAGCCGCGGCTGTATCTGGCGCTCGGGCGCGGCGCGGTCGGCAGCGGCCGCCTGCGCAGCGAGGCCTACACCGGCGCGCGCCTGACGGCGCAGCTGGCGTCGATCCAGTCGGAGTTCGTCAACCGAGCAGCACATGCTGAAGGTCGATCGGCTGGCCGGGCAGATGTCGGTGACGCCGATCATCAGCTGGCGCGAGGCCGAGTTCGTCGCCGCGCTACGACAAGGGCGCGACGCGGCACGTTCGCGCAGCGATCGCCGATCGAGCGCGCGCATCGTCGCGCTTCGTCACGCCGCACCTGCTGCCGCCTCGAGAAGGAGTTCGTCGAGCAAGAACCAGTTCAAGGTGGTGTTCCATCCGTTCGACTGGCGGCTGAACGATCTCACGGGCGGCGGCGCGGAGTAAGGCGCAGACAGAACGGATGGATCTCGGGCTCACCGACAAGGTCGCGATCGTCACCGGCTCGAGCCGCGGCCTCGGGCCTGGCGAGCGCGCGTGCGCTCGTGGCCGAGGGCTGCCGCGTCTGCCTCTGCGCGCGCGGCGCCGGAGCAGCTCGCGGAGGCGGCGCTCGAAGTCGAGGCCGTCGGCGAGCGGCCGCAGCATGGTCGCGACGGTGCAGGCCGACGTCTCGACCGCCGGCCGGCGTCGAGCTGCGTCATCGAGCGCGACGGTCGACACGTTCGGCGGCCTCGACATCCTCGTGAACAACGTCGGCCGCGCCGGCGGCGCGGACCTGCTGGCGACCACGCGACGCCGAATGGCAGGCGGCGTTCGACGAGACGCTGTTTCCCGCGATCCGCGCGTCGCGCCTCGCCGTGCCGCACATGCGCAGCCGCGGCGGCGGCGCGATCGTCATGATCGCGTCGATCTGCGGCCGCGAGTCGGGCGGCCGCATGACCTACAACGCCGTCAAGGCGGCCGAGATCAGCCTGGCCAAGTCGCTGGCGCAGCAGCTGGCGCCGCTCAACATCCGCGTCAACAGCGTCGCGCCCGGCTCGATCCTGTTTCCCGGCGGCTCGTGGCACAAGCGCCAGCAGGCGGATCCGGAGGGCATCGCCGAGTTCGTCAGACGCGAGCTGCCGTTCGGCCGCTTCGGCCGCGCCGACGAAGTCGGCGCGGTCGGTCGCGTTTCTCGCCTCGTCGCGCGCGAGCTGGATCAGCGGCGCGTGCATTCCGGTCGACGGCTGCCAGTCGCGGTCGAATATCTAGGCTCTGACGCTCAGGGTTCTAGGTTCTAGCAGGTTGCTGAAAGAGTGCCAACCTGAAGGCAGAAGGCAAAAGGCAAAGGCAGAATAGGAGATTCGCGGCCAAAAACTGCGATCTTCTGCCTTCTGCCTTATGCCGTTTGCCTTCCGGGTTAGGACTTTTTCGGCAACCTGCTAGAACCCTAGAACCCTAGCAGGTCGCTGAAAAAGTAAGTTCCATAGTGACGTTCACTTTGTCCACGACGATCACGTTCGCCCGCACTCCTCGACCGTTCGACGCATGGCGAGCGCGGCCGCGTGGTCGTCCGGCGGGCTCACGCCGTGGCCGGCAACAGCCGGCGCATCCGGACGATGTTGTACGCCGCGGCGGTGAAGGTGAAGATCCAGGTGACGAGCGGTCCGCCGCGATGGCGGAGTTTCCGCAAGCCGCCGACGGTTTTCATCCATCCAAAGCCTTGCTCCACCAGTTTCCGTTTCTGCTGACTGATCGCATAGCCGGGATGGCCCGTCGTCCGGCCGTCGATGGCGCTGCGCCGATGCGCGGTCGGGGTGTACTGCGCGACATGCGGCGTCACGTGCATGGCGCGCAGATTCGCGACGAAATCGCGCGTGTCGTAGGCTTTGTCCGCCGCGACGGTGATCCGGTGCCGCCCGGGCCGCTGCTCGAGCATCACCAGCGCGGCATCGCGTTCGCCATGGCCGTCGGCCGGCGTCACCGTCGCCTCGACGATCAGCCCCGACCGATGCTCCATGAGCACATGCCCCAGGTAGCCGAGATGCGCCTCGCGCCCTCGCGCTTTCTTATACAGCCGCGCATCCGGGTCGGTCGTCGACTGATGCGTGTCATTGGTCCGCCGCTGCCCGTGGAAATTGCGGTCGGATTGCCCCCCTCCGGGCGGCGGCGGATCCTGATCGCGGGGCTGAAAACTCTTGTGACTGGCCCACGCCTCGAGCAGCGTGCCATCGACGGTGAAGTGATCGTCCGACAGCAGCCGCTCGGTGTCGGCGTGGAGCCGCACGGCCTCGAAGAAGGCCTGCGCGATGTCGCCGCGCAGCAACCGGTCGCGATTCTTGCTGAAGGTCGTCGGCGACCAGACGCGGTCGTCCATGCCGAGGCCCACGAACCAGCGAAACAGCAGGTTGTAATCCAACTGCTCCATCAACTGCCGCTCACTGCGAATCGTGTAGAGCGCCTGCAGCAGCAGCGCGCGCAACAACTGCTCCGGCGGCACCGAGGGCCGGCCGAAGTGGATATACAGCGTGCCGAACTTGGGCGACAGGCGCGCCAGCGCGCGATCCGTGATGCGGCGAATCGCCGCGCAACGGATGATCGGCCGGCACCCGCGCCTCCAGCGACACGTAGCTGAACATCGATCCCGGCTGCTCGTCGGCTCCACGCATCGGTTCACTCCCTCCGTGAGTGGGAGCATGGTAGTACGCGGGGATCATGATGTCGATCCCCTTTCTCTTACTTTTTCAGCAACCTGCTAGAACCTGTGTGAAAATCCCCCATGCCTGACGCGATCGGCCCCTACACCATCGTCCGCGAGATCGGCCGCGGCGGCATGGGGGTGGTCTACGAAGGCTGGGACGATCTGGCTGTCGAGGGCCGTCGCCATCAAGACCATCATCCGCGCGGCCGATCGCGGCATGCGCGAGCGGTTCATCAGGGAAGCGCGGGCCGCGGCGGCCGTGAGCCATCCCAATGTCTGCCAGCTGTTCGACATCGGCGAGCACGACGGTGAGCCATTCCTCTGCATGGAGCTGCTGGATGGGCAGCCACTCTCCGATCGAATCGGTCAGGGCGCCCTGACCGTACAAGAAGCGATGGCCATCGAGCTGTCGGTCCTTTCAGCGCTGGCCGCGCTGCACCGGCGCGGGATCGTCCATCGGGATCTCAAGCCGAACAACGTGTTTCTGACGGCGAACGGGGTCAAACTGCTCGATTTCGGTCTGGCGCGGAACTCCGGGCTCAACTTGGACGAGACCGCGCTCACGCTCCCGGGCGTGGTCATGGGCTCGCCGCGGTACATGGCGCCCGAACAGGTGCGCGGTGACGACGTCGACGGCCGGACCGACATCTTCGCCGCCGGGCTCGTGCTCTTCGAGATGCTGACGGGTCGCGCGGCATTTGCCGGCACGTCCGCCGTCGACGTGCTGCACGCCGTAATGCACGAGCATCCACCGGCGCTGATGGGCTCGCAGGCCGTCATCGATGCGGATCGCGTCCTTCAGCGCGCCGTCGCCAAAGCACCGGCGGATCGCTATCAGACGGCTGATGACATGGCGACGGAGCTCCGCACCTGCCTGTCACGAACCGCAGCGACCGAGACGGCGCAAGCGCGCACGACGAGACGGCTGGTCGTGCTGCCCTTTCGGGTGCTGCGGCCGGATCCCGAGGTGGATTTTCTCGCCTACAGTCTTCCGGATGCGATCACGGTCTCGCTCTCAGCGCTCGATTCGTTGACGGTGCGGTCGAGCCTGACGGCGGCACGTTTCACGGAGGGCGTGCCCGATCTGCGTGCGCTGGCCTCCGATCTCGGAGTCGACGCGGCGATTACCGGAACGCTTTTGCACGCGGGCAAAGCGGTTCGGATCGGTGTCCAGCTGGTCGAGGTGCCCTCTGGGACGGTGCGGTGGTCGCATGCGGCTCAAGTGTCGCTCGATGACCTGTTCAGCATTCAGGATTCTGTGTGTTCGGCCGTCGTCGATGCCTTCGCGTTGCCTCTCACGACGAGAGAGCACGAGGCCATGAAACAGGATGTGCCCGCAAATCCCGATGCGTACGCGCACTACCTGCGTGCGAACCGCCTGAGCACTGTCGTCACGCAATGGCCGCGGGCGCGCGACCTCTACATGCGCGCGGTCGAAGCCGACCCGTTGTACGCCCCGGCCTGGGCGCGCCTCGGCCGAGTGCTGCGCAACATCGGCAAATACGGCCGGACCCCCGATGCCGCCGTGCTCGTTGCGCGCGCGGAGGAGGCCTTTCAACGCGCCTTCAGCGTGAACCCGGATCTGCCGATCGCGCACAACCTGTATACGTACGTGGAAGTGGAGGGCGGGCGCGCTCTGGACGCCGTCCTGAGGCTGCTCGGCCGCCTGCGCACCAGGACGAACGATCCGGATCTGTTTGCGGGTCTCGTCCACGCCTGCCGCTATGTCGGCCTCCTCGATGCGTCGGCGGCCGCCTACCACCGCGCGACCCGACTCGATCCGGGCATCGTCACCAGCGCGGTGCACACGTTTTTCATGCTCGGGCAATATCAGCGCGCGATCGAGGTCGATTCCGATCAGATGCCGTACGTCTCGACGATTTCGGACCTGGCGCTCGGTCAACATGCGGATGCGGTCGCACTCTGCCGTCGAGCCAGGGCCCAGTCCGACGGCACTCCACTTCTGGGCCAGATCATCGCGTTCCTGGAAGCGCTGTTGACCGAGCAATTCGAAGAGGGCCGCCGGCTGCTGGACGAGCTCGCGAGTGATCCCGCATTCAACGATCCGGAGGGCTGGTATTACTGGGCGCAGGGCGCGGCCAGGATCAAGTACAAGGAGCTCGCCCTGTCGTTGCTGGACCGTTCGGTCTCGCACGGGTTCCACTGCCCGAAGGCGCTCGAAACCTCGCCGCTCCTCGACGACCTGCGTGGCACCGCCGAGTTTGCACGCGTGTTGGCCGTGGCCCGTGCGGGCCACGAAGCCGCCCTTGCTGCGTTCACCAAGGCAGATGGCCACCACCTGCTCGGTCTACCGCGCGCGTGATCCCGAGCGCACCGCGACCGTAACGAAATGAACATCATCGTTGAGCTGATTCAGTCCGCGGCCGACACGCTGTTCATGCCGTGGGTCGTCGTCATTCTGCTCGGCACGGGCCTCTTCCTGACGATCCGCACCGGTTCGTGCAGGTGCGGCGGTTCGGTGATGCCTGCCGCGTGGCGTTCGTTCGGCGCGGCAGCGGGGCCGGCGGGCGCGCTGACGCCGTTTCAGGCGTTCATGACGGCGCTCGGCGCGTCGATCGGCACCGGCAACATCGCCGGCGTGGCCACGGCGATCGTCTCGGGCGGGCCGGGCGCGCTGTTCTGGATCTGGGTCTACGGCTTCGTCGCGACGGCGATCAAGTTCACCGAGGCGGTGCTCGGCGTGACGTTTCGCGAGGCGCGCGGCGACACCGTGCTGTCGGGCCCGATGTACTACCTGCGCGACGGCTGCGCTCGCCGGTGCTCGCCTGGATCTTCGCGTTCGTCGCCGGCAGTCGCGGCGCTGACGACGACGCCGTTCACGCAGCCGAACTCGATGGCGCTGGTGCTCGACAGCGTCGTTCGGCATTCCGCGGCTGGTCTCCGGCATCGTCATCGCCGTGCTGACCTGGCTCGTGATCATCGGCGGCATCAAGTCGATCGGCCGCGCCGCGGAGAAGCTGTCGCCGCTCAAGGTCGGCCTGTATCTGGCCGGCGGCCTGATCGTCATCGTCTGTCAACGCCGGCGCGCATTCCCGAGGTGCTCGCGCTGGTCGTCGCGCGAGGCGTTCTCGATGCAGGCGGCGCGGTCGGCGGTTCGGCATGTTGGTCGCGATGCGCTACGGCATTGCGCGCGGCATCTACGCGAACGAAGCCGGCTACGGCACCGCGGCCGTTGCCTACGGCACCGCGCGAGCGATCGCAGCCGGTGCAGCAGGGGCTCAACGCCGTGATGGAGGTGTTCATCGTCTCGTTCGTCACGTCGACGATCAGCGCCATGACCATTCTGCTGACCGGCGTCTGGCAGTCGGGCCTGACGAGCACGGCCGCCGTCGCCGCCGGCTTCAACACCGTCATGCCCGTCGTCGGCGGCTGGATCGTCGCCTTCTGCACGTTTCTCTTCGGCTACACCACGCTGATCGGCTGGGCCTACTACGGCGAGCAGTTCTTCGAGTACATCCTCGGCCGGAAGGTGACCGTCCCGTATCGCTGGATCTACTGCCTGCTGATTCCCTTCGGCGCGGTCTCGCGCGTCGACGTCGTGTGGGCCTGGGGCGATCTGATGAACGCGCTGCAGGTCTTCCCCAATTTGATCGGCTGATTGGACTGAGCGGGATCGTGGCGAAGATAGCCATCGACAGGACTAACGAATTGCCAAAATTGCCAAAATTGCCATGACTGCCAAAATTGGAATTGCCAAAATTCTAACGCTCGGGCAACTTCGAAGGTCATTGCGCTCACCGCGCATCGGTTCCTGCCCGGCCCCCCTCACCGGCAAGCGTCGCTTCGTCCTATCGTCCGCCCCGACAAGCGCGAGTGGCCAGCTGTGTCTGGAAATTTTGGCAATCCGAGAATTTTGGCAATTATGGCAATTTTGGCAGTTTTGGCAATTGAAGTTCAGTGTCCCCGAGACTGCTGCGCGTGATTTTCCAGGAAGTCGATGACGCGCCGCCGGTACGCGTAGTACTCGGGATGCGCCGAGCACGGCGTGCGCGCACGCGCGGCCGCGCGAACGGCACGCGTGCAGGATTTCGCCCACCGTCGCCTCCGGGCCGTCGGTCATCAGGATCAGCCGATCGGCGAGGTACAGCGCCTCGTCGACGTCGTGCGTCACCATCACGACGATCTCGCCGGTGCTGCTCCCAGACGCGCAGCAGCGTGTCCTGCAGCTCGAACCGCGTCAGCGAATCGAGCATCGAGAACGGCTCGTCGAGCAGCAGGAAGCGCGGCTCGAGCGCCAGCGCGCGCGCCAGCGACACGCACTGCTGCGTGCCGAGCGACAGCTCGCGCCGGCAGCTGATGCGGCGCGTCGGCGACGCCGACCAGCTCGAGATAGTCGGTCGGCGGCGGCTGCCTGCCTGGCGCGCGGCAGCTCGGACGCGCCCGGCGCGACGGCCAGCCGCACGTTCTCGCGCGCCGTCAGCCAGGGCAGCAGGCACGGCGACTGGAACACGACGGCGCGATCGGTGCCGGGCCCGTCGACTCCGTGCCGTCGATGACGACGCCGCCGTAGGTCGCCTGCTGAAGGCCGGCGATGATCGACAGCACCGTGGACTTGCCGCAGCCCGAGTGGCCGAGGATGCAGACGAACTCGCCCGCCGCGATCTGCAGCGTTGACGTCCTTGACGGCGACGAACGGCCCGGTCGGCGTCGGAAACATCTTGGTCAGCCCGGTCAGCTCGAGCGGAACGCATCATGACTCCTCGCTGCCTCGGCGTCCGCGCGATCCGGCCGTCGGCGGGTCACCGGGCGGCTGCGCGGCTGCCGGCCGCGCGCGGCTCGCCCGACGCGGTCAGCGCCTCGACGACGTGCGCGCGGACGCGGACGCGCTCTCGTCGTGCGAGCAGCTGCGCGGCGGTCCGCGGCCGCGGCAGATCGACGGCGATCGGCGCGCCGAGCGTCGCGCGCGGCCCCGCGTCATCGGCACGATCCGATCGGACAGCAGGATCGCCTCCTCGACGTTGTTGGTGATCATGAGCGTCGTCACCGGCCGTTCGCCAGCCGGAGCACAGCTGCGCCAGCTCCTGCTGCAGGGTGGCGCGCGTCAGCGCGTCGAGCGCGCCGAACGGCTCGTCGAGAAAGAGGATCTCCGGCTCGGTGGCAAACGCCCGCGCGATGGCGACGCGCTGCCGCATGCCGCCCGACAGCTGGCTGGGCCGCCGTTGCAGAGCGTTGCCGAGCCCGACCAGCTCGAGGTAGCGCGCGCGCCTGCGCCGTCTGCTGCGTCGCGCGACCAGTCCGGGAAACGCGGCTGCGACCGCCAGGCGGACGTTCTCGAGCGCCGAAAACCACGGCAGCAGCGAGTAGTTCTGAAAGACGATGCGCCGCGTCGGCCGCGGATGCCGCGCACCGGCTCGCCGTCCGATGCGCGATCTCGCCGCGCGTCCGGCGCCAGCAGGCCGGCGAGCGATGTTCAGCAGCGTCGATTTGCCGCAGCCCATGAAGCCCGACGATCGACACGAATTCGCCGCGCTCGACCGACAGCGACACGTCGTCGAGCACGTGGCGCGACGGTCCGGTCGGCGGAGCTGAACGTCTTGCGAGATTCCGACGAGCTTCGATGAACGGCCATCCGACGCGTCAGATCGCCCGCAGCCTCGCTTCGGCCAGGCCCATCAGCCGGTCGAGCACGAAGCCGACGACGCCGATGGTGAGGATCGCGAGCAGGATGTGCGCGTAGATCAGGCTGTTGTACTCCTGCCAGAGGAACCCGCCGACGCCGGGCGTGCCGGTCAGCATCTCGCTGGCCACGATCACCAGCCAGGCGATGCCGAGGCTCAGGCGATAGCCCGTGAACATGTACGGCAGCGTCGCCGGAACGACGATCTTCGTGAAGGTCGTGACGCGCGACAGCCGCAGCACCTTGGCGACGTTCCAGTAGTCCTGCGGAATCGCGCGCACGCCCGACCATCGTGTTGATCACCGTCGGCCACATCGAGCAGACCGCGATCGTGAACAGCGCCGCCGGCTCGGACTTCTGGAACAGGACCAGGCCGAGCGGCAGCCACGCCAGCGGCGAGATCGGCCGCAGCACCTGAATGACCGGATCGAACATCCGATGCAGCAGTCGGCGAGACGCCGAGCAGGAACCCGAGCGGCGTGCCGATGGCGATGCCGAGCAGGAAGCCCTGCGCCACGCGCACCAGGCTGTAGTACGCGAGCAGCCCGATGCCCTGGTCCATCTCGCCGCGCTTCTCGAACGGCTCCAGGATGTAGAGCTTGCTCTCCTGCCACGTCTTCAGCGGCGACGGCAGATCGGCGACCGCCAGGCTGGCCGCCCACCAGGCGAGCAGCGCCAGCCCGATGCCGCACGAGCGGCAGCAGCAACGTGCAGCAGTCGTTGTCATGCACGCGATCTCCATGTCCTGTCCGAGCCACCCTGTCGTGACTACCTCGCCAGGCTGTTGACGGGAACGACTGCGCGTACTTCTCCGGGATCCGCGCCGTCGAACGGTCGCCGTCGAAGAGCGTGATCTTCTGCAGCTCGGCGACCTTGGGCGTCGACGCCCATCTCCTTCATCGCTTCGAGATAGAGGTCCGGCCGCAACACCCGCTTCGCGACGCCCTGCGTAGTCCGGCGCGCCCTTGACCATGCCCCAGCGGCGGAACTGGGTCAGCCACCAGATGCCGAGACGCGGCTGCGGGTAGTTGCACTGCCGATCGCGAGAAGATCATGTAGTTCGGATCCTGCTCCATGCGGCCGTCGCCGTAGTCGTACTTGCCCATGCAGCCGCTCGAGGATGATCTCCGGCGGACAGTTGATGTAGGTCGGCCGCGCGATGATCTCCGCCGCGCCTGGCACGGTTCTCCATCTTGTCGAGGTGCACGCTCGCCAGGTGCAGCGCCTTCAGGATCGCCTTCACCGTCTTCGGGTTCTTCGGCGGCGAACTCCTCGGTGAACGCGCAGACCTTTTCCGGATGGTCCTTCCACATCTGCTGCGTCGTGATCGCGGTGAAGCCGATGCCGTCGGCGATCGCGCGGTTGTTCCACGGCTCGCCGACGCAGAAGCCGTCCATCTTGTCGACCTTCATGTTGGCGACCATCTGCGGCGGCGGAATCGTGATGAGGCTGACGTCCTTGTCGGGATGGATGCCGCCCGAGGCCAGCCAGTAGCGCATCCACATGGCGTGCGTGCCCGGCGGAAACGTCATCGCGAAGGTCAGCGGATCGCCGGCCGCCTTCGCCTTGTCGGCCAGCGGCTTCAGCGCTTTTGGCGTCCTGACGCCGGCCTGTCTTCAGCTTGTTGTTGAGCGTGATCGCCTGGCCGTTGCGATTGAGCAGCCACGGAATGACCATCGGCTTCACCGGCGATCCGGCCAGCCCCATCGTCGAGGCGAACGGCATGCCGATCAGCATGTGCGTCGCCTGGTTTTCGCCGAGCGACAGCTTGTCGCGGATGACCGCCCACGACGCTTCCTTCGAGATGATCGACTTGATGCCGAACTTCTTGAAGTAGCCCAGCTCGTGCGCCATCACGATCGGCGCGCAATCGGTGAGCGCGATCATGCCGAACCGGATCGTCGGCGTTTCCGGCGAATCGTCGGCGTAGGCGGCGCCCAGCCCATCCCGCCGGCAGGCCGGCCATCAGGCTGGCCAACGCCGATCTTTTCAGAAACGTTCTACGCCGAATCGTCATCGATCGCCTTTCAGAATCGCGGAGGTCACCATGAGAAAGGGAAAGCTGTAGCCCGTGCCGGGCGTCGCGGCTTCAGAAAGGCGCCTGGGATGATGTACGCGTAGCCGCCGTGCACCTGAACCCGCGGCGATACCGTGTAGGTCGCCTGCACATCCAGTTCCTGACCGATGTGCTTTGCGGAGAAGCCGGGGAGTGGTCTGACGAGGACCGCGCTGCTTGCGGCATAGACGTTATCCGTGGTGCTCGCCCGCCACCAGGAATGGTAGCCGCCGCTCACCGCCAGCCGCGATGTCGGCTTCAGCTCGAGACCGGCGCGGGCATGGTGCATGTTCCGCCAGCCAATCTGATCGGCGAGGCCATACTTGTCGTGTGCAGTCGGATACAGCTGATCGAACGTATTGCGATTGCCGTCCTCGGGGTCGGGGTCGCCTGAGCGCAGTTGTATTCCCCGAATACCCGCAGCGCCGTGCGAGGCACAAGCGTGCGACCGACACCAGTGGCCCGCCCACGCGCGATATCGTCGGAGGCCAGCGATCCGCGCTGGAGCGCCATTTCAGTGTTGTAGTCGAAGCCGGCCGGCAAGCTTGCCAAGAGCCTCGCGCCGAGCGTCGTGGATCGAGATGGCCGCGTTCGCCAGCCTCCGAGACTTGCCGTGCAGAACGTTCTCACAAGCGCAAATGGCTCGACCGTCGAGCTCGGGTACCGGAGTCGGAAGTGAGGCGTAGACGCCGTGAAACGCCTCCCCCTGGCCACTGCGATTGAAGTCGCCGTCCTGCGTGGCCACGACCGAGCTCGCGAACGCCTCGATTTGTACGCCTTCCGTGCGAGGGTCAGCTCGCGGCATCGAAGGTGCGTCCCGTGTTCGTCCAACTCACGTGGCCGACCAGACGCTGCTCGCCGAATGCCAGCTCCTGACGGCCGGCTCTGAACAGCACGGGGCTCTTGCCTGTCTGACCGATGTCGGCGAACGCCATCCTCAGATCCAGGGTGTCTTCGAAAAGGCGGTGCGTCAGGTTTGACGTTGCGTCCGAAGACCTGTGCGTCCTGCGCCTGCACTTGAAAGGACAGCAGCCGCGACGGCTTCACGCGCACGTCGAAGCGAAACCGGTTCAGCCAGTACGCGTCGTTTCTCGAGCTGTTGAACCCGACGTTCATCGGCCCTTCGGCGCGGCCGCGGTGTTCGATGCCGACTCGCAGCCAGTCAGGCAATCGTTGCGCAGACGTCACCGGCACCGGCGCCGGCCTTGGCACCGGGGGCTGTGCTGTCTGCGCCGAAGCGGGCGCCGGTTGCTGAGCCCCCGCGACGGTCGCCCATGCTCCGAGCGTCGTGGTCAGCAAGAAGACGTTCAGCGATCTCTTGATCATGTTGAGCATCGATGGCCCGCAAAAGTCTCGGCAGCTGAAACGGAACATCAGACGCGCGCCGTGTCGCTCATGTTGCGCATCCCTGGCGATGGAGCAACGGCGGTGCCATCGTGCCGCGTTGTGAAAAAGCGCGGAAAAGGCGGTATGCGACTGCCGGGCACTCGGCCGATTCCCACGAAAATGTCGCGCAGTTTTCGACCACCACCTAAAATGTCTGGACCTTTGCGCGCGCGCGCCGTGATCTTCTTGTCACCACCATCTGCGACGGCCTCGAGCCGCGCTGAGATGGTTTACTGCCGACTTCGCATGGGGAAAGGTTTGAGCTAAGTGGATAACGAGCTGGTCAAGCGTCTCGTCTGGAGCGGCCTCCTGGCCGGCACCGGCGCGCTCGCGAGCATTGCCGCCGCCCGGGTCGCGTCGCTGCTCTACCGGCGGATCTACAACGAAGACCCACCGGACTAGGAGCGAGCGATGCAAGAGCCGCCGCAGAATCCACCCCCGTCGCCGCCACCCGGGACCCCACCCCCGCCCAGCCAGCGACCGATCGGCGATCTCGTCGTCGAGGTCAGCGAAAACGCCTCGACGCTGGTGCGCGAGGAGATCGAGCTGGCGAAGGCGGAGGTCTCCGAGAAAGTCAGCAAGATTCTCCGCGGCTCGGTGGTCGGGATCGCCGCCGGTGTCTTCGCCTTCCTCGCCCTGATCCTGATCATGCACGGGATCGCCTGGCTGCTGAGCGAAGAGCTCTTCGACGGCAAGGCCTGGCCCGGATTCTTCGTCGAGGCGGCCGTCTTCCTGCTGATCGCCGCCCTCGCCGGCTTCATCGCCTCGAAGGCGCTCAAGCAAGGAGCGCCGCCGCTGCCCGAGCAGGCGATCGAAGAGGCGAAGCTGACCAAGGAGATGCTCGAAAGGGAGACTTCATGACCACTGGTGCGCCAGGCCGTTCCCCGGCTGAGATCCGCCGCGACATCGAGCTCAAGCGGCGGCAGCTCGGCAGCTCCGTCGAGGTCCTGCGCGGCCGCGTCAACGAGCTGACCGATTGGCGGCGCCAGGTCGAGGAGCACAAACAGCAGCTGATCGTCGGCGCCGCTGCGGTTGGCTTCCTGGTCGGCGCCCGCGCGATGCTGCGCCGCCGTCGCCGCGACTAGCGGTTAGACGACCAGCTCGGTCCGGACGCTGCCGACCCCGAGCAGGCCGGGGCCGACGTGGGCGCCGAGGACCGGGCCCACCTCGGAGATGAAGGCGGGGTCGCCGCCGAAGATCTCGTAGCAGTCTTCGACCAGCGAGTCGGCAGTCTCTTTGTCCTGGATGTACTGGACGACCCAGCCGTCGCGGCCGGAGTCGTGGCGCTGCCGCGCATAGCCGCGCAGGCGCTCAAGTGAGCGGGCGCGGGTGCGGACCCGCTCGACCGGGGTGATTTCCTCCTCGAGGGTGAGGATCGGCTTGATCTTCAAAGCGCCGCCGATCCAGGCGCGGGCACCGCCGATGCGGCCGCCGCGGCGCAGGTACTCGAGGGTGTCGATCGCAAACCACATCTTCAGGTCGTTGCGGGTCTCCTCCGCCTGGGCGATCACCGTCTGCGCATCGGCTCCAGCGTCGGCGGCCGTGGCCGCTCCCAGCGCGCACAGGCCCATGCCCCCGGCGGCGGTGCGCGAGTCCATCAGGTGGAGGCGCTCGCCGCCCTTGTCTTCCTCGATCAGCCGCTCGCGAGCCTGCCCGGCGGCCTCGAAGGTGCCTGAGATCCCGGCCGAGATGTGGATCGAGACGACCTCCCTCCCTTCCGCCAGCAGCGGTTCGTAGACCGCGAGGAAGTCGCCGATCGAGGGCTGGGAGGTGGTCGCGCCGCTTTCCGATGCTCGCAGCCGCTCGTAGAACTCGTCGAAGTCGGTGATCTCCGACTCCTTCTGCTGCTCGCCGTCAACGGCGACATAGAGGCTGATCGTCTTGATGTCTCGCGCCGCCAGCAGGTCGGTCGGGAGGTAGGCGGTCGTGTCGCAGACGACCGCGGTCTCGGCAGGCGAGCTCACAAAGGCGATTCTAGACACGGAGACCAAGTGAGCCGCCGCCCCCGGTACTGGGTCAGTTTGAAATGGCGGCCATAGCGGCCTCAAAAAGAGCGCTACCCGCGCACTCCTGCGATGGCCGCGGGGGTCGTGGACCACGTCTGGTCCCTGGAAGAGATCGCGGCGCTGCTGGGCTGACCGGGGCTTTACTCTGGATCATTCGAAGTATTCCGCCAACCCGGAGGGGGTGAGCTGCGTGAAGGTGAGTAAAGCCCAAGTGACGATCCCAGCGATCAACATCGGTAAGACGTCCTAACGAATTGAGCGGGAGGGGTCGGGCTGGCATGCCGATACTTCCGCTCAACCGACCCAGGACCCAGCCGTCTTCCTCGAAGACCTGGCGGGCCGCATGGCCAATCGCATCCAACTATCGACCGATGGCACGAAGCGGCGGGCGATGAAGGGAGACCCGGACCCGGGTTGCATCTCAACCAGCTACGTGGAGCGGCAGAACCTGACGATGCGGATGGGGATGTGGCGCTTCACGCGGTTGACGAACGGTTTCAGCCGCAAAGTCGAGAACCTGGGGTTGCTGATCACATCTGGTCTCTAGAAGAGATTGCGGCGCTGTTGGACTAATTCTCGTCGGCCTCGCCCGAGTCCTCGTCAGGCTCCACCCTCACGTCGGGGGCGGGTCCTCCAGAGGTCGCAATGGCGACGATGGGGCTATCCGAGGTCGCCATCATCCCTATGCCACCGCCGTTCGCTATCGCGACGATGCCGATGTTGGCGTTGCGCGGGATGAGGTCGCTGAGATCGTCTTCCGATTTCTTTTTGTCATTCTCGTTCATGGCTTCAGAAGATAGCCAGAGGGTGCGACGCTGCTAGTCGGATTCGTGTATCTCGCCGTGTACGGGTCCGGTAATGCCGATACTCCCCTCGCTTGCCTCGCTGTAGACGCCGGCCTTGATCTGGGGCCTGCTGGCAGCGCTCTTGGCTTCATCTCGTTCCGTTTGAAGACGATCACGGGCGCTCAGCGCGGAATAGGCGACCGAAAAGAACGCGGCGGCAAGAAAGGCGGTTCCGATGAATAGCCAGAACCAGCCGCTGTTATGGGAGTCCCCAATGAGGACGAAGGCGCCGTATCCGTTCAGCACGATGCCCACCAGACCCTGGCCCAGAGCGAACTTCCCGGCCAGTTGAAGCAGCTCGCGCAAGCGGGAGACCATGCGGAAGGGAAATCTACCGCCGTCATCCCCGCCTGACCTTCAAACTGACCCACTGCCGCCCGGGTACTGGGTCAGTTTGAGCTAGCAGACTGAGCTATTGACCGTCAAGGGTGCTTTACGCCCGCAAATTTGCGGGATTTGCACGGCAAACCCTTGGCTACAAACGGTCTTTCCTGCTACACCTTGAAGAGCTTCCTGTGAGAGGAAGTGGGAAGCCCCCGTAGCTCAGTCTGGATAGAGCAATTGGCCGCTAACCAATAGGTCCCGGGTTCGAATCCCGGCGGGGGCACATAGAAGCTCCAAGGTGCGGAATGGGCACTTTGTATCAATCTGCCACAAGCCTTGACCGATTGGCAGAAACACGCAACTATGCCCTCAGCGGCCAATTGCGCTGTCGGACTGAGCCGGACCGTGTTCCCGACGCATGGAGGGACTACGAAATGGCAGTCAGCTCCTAAGCGAATTGGCGAAGGGCTCGCTTCTGGCGAGCCCTTCGCTTTAGTCCAGCAGGGCCGCGATCTCCTCCAGCGTCCAGATGTGATCCGCAACCCCCGCCGCCATTGCCGGCGTACGCGGGTAGCGCTCCTTCAGCGTCCTGTGCGGGCGGGCAAAGTTGTAGTGCATGAAGTGGAGGCTGACCGCGTGAGAGAGGTTCTCCACTTTTCGACTGAAGCCGTTGGTCAGCCGCGTGAAGCGCCGCATCCCCATCCGCATCGTCAAGTTCTGGCGCTCCACGTAGCTGGTTGAGATCCGGGCCGGATCGGGATCGCCCTTGAGAACCTTTGTCTTCGTCCCCGTGCAGATGGGCGGGCTGTATTTGCCGCCCTGGTTCGGGTCTGAGGCATAGGTCTTCTGAATCACGGCCCAATCGACGTTGCCGCCGAACGCCTGGTAGACCGACGATTCGTACATCGGGTGCCCGTCCGTCGAGAGCTGGATGCGCCCCGCCATCCGGCTCGCCAAGTCTTCGAGGAAGACGGCGGCGTCGTACTTCGTTCGCTCACCAACCAGCCATGAGGGCGCGAGCTTCGTGTCGGCGCAGATCGCCGTGAAGGTCCACACGTCGCCGTAGCCAGGCGTTCCTTTGAACTGCTCGGGCACGTTCTTGGCCTTCGCGTAGCAGTAGCTCCAGATCTCGTCGGCCTCGACCACCTGGCAGGGGAGGTCTTGAAAGACGCCGTCCTGGTACTCGGCGCAGGCTTCGCCGAGGTCGGCCAGCAGTTTGGTGATCGTGTTCTTGGCTGCCCCCGTCATCCGCACGGTGGCACGGATGCTGTTGCCCTCTACGAGGCATCCGATGATCTGGGCGCGTTTCTCGGTGTTCAGCCTGTTCATACTGACCATTATGCGTAAGCGGTCGGACGGCCTTTTCTGCTGGGCAGAGGATGGTTGACTCATTGATACAAAGCAATGAGTCGTTGTTCATTCGGCTCTAGACTGCCCTTTTATCTTGGTACCGCCTAGGCGGACGATGAGTCAATGGTATATATCTATGTGTCATGAGCGTCTACCAGGCACCAGAACTCAGTACCGATGAGCGGGGCGTCCTTGAACTGATCGAAAAGCTGCGCGACGAGCTGCGCGATCGGGTTGCTGAGCCGCGGCGCTGGAATGGCAGCTTGCGCCGCATGAGCTTCGCGAAGGCCGTTCAGGGATCGAACAGCATCGAGGGTTACGACGCCTCCCTGGATGACGTGGTTGCAGCGGTCGATGGCGAGCCAACGGTGGGAGCCGATGCCGAGACCGAGAAAGCCCTAGTCGGCTACAGGGACGCGATGACCTACGTCCTCCAGATCGCCGACGACGAGACCATGAGCATTGATGAGGGTCTACTGAAGGGCTTGCAGTTCATGATGCTCAAGCACGACCTGAACAAAAACCCAGGCCGTTGGCGCCCTGGCTCGATCTACGTCCGTCGCGAAGCAACGGGGGACATCGTCTATGAGGGTCCAGATGCTGAGCTGGTTCCGGGGCTTATCGAAGAGATGCTTAAGCAGCTACGCGAGGACGACTGTCACGTCATCGTCAAGGCCGCCATGGCGCACCTGAACTTGGTGATGATCCACCCGTTCAGCGATGGAAACGGACGGATGGCGCGGTGTCTGCAAACCCTTGTTCTAGCTCGCGACAAGATCGTCGTTCCTGTCTTTTCCAGCATCGAGGAGTTCTTGGGCCGCAATACCCAGACCTACTACGAGGTGCTGGGAGATGTGGGACAGGGCTCTTGGAATCCAGGGAACGATGCGCGCCCTTGGGTTCGCTTCTGCCTGCGGGCGCACTTCCTACAGGCCCGAACGCTCCTTCAGCGTCGGGAAGAGATTGAGGCGGTGTGGCTCGCCTGCTTCGGCCTGGTCGAGAAACACAGGCTGGCCGAGCGCTGTACCGCTGCTCTCATGGACGCTGCCTACGGCCTCCGAGTTAGACGCAGCAGCTACCAGCATGCAGCCAACCTTTCGTGGGGCGAAGAGGTGCCGGACGTGACCGCATCTCGGGACCTCAAAGCGATGGTCCAGAAGGGTTTGCTGCTGCCAGTCGGAGAGAGGCGCAGCCGCCACTATCTAGCGAGTGACGAGCTCAAAGCTATCCGCGAAGAGATCCGAGGTCGAAGGGCACCACGCGAGGAACGCGACCCGTTCAGAATCGTGCGTAACGAGGAGCAGCTGACCCTCCCAACTGGCTGAACTAGTGGAGTCAGCCCCACCGGGCTTTCGCTGCTCGCCGAGCTGCCTCTGAGCGTTCCTCGGGAGTCATGCGTTCGGCGCGAACCTTTCCACCCTTCCGTCCCCCAGCCCGTCCGGCCTGCTTTTGCTGACTCTCCTGCTCGCCCTCTTCGGTGGTCGCGTGATCCACGATGGCGGCAGCGAGGCGGTTGAGATCGGCTGGCTTCTTCGACTGCTTCGCCATAGTCAGAGCGTAGCGGCGTGGGAAGGCGTCACGAAAGCTCCAGCCATTCAAAGTGCCGAGCCGCTGCGGTCGGCACCAAGGCGCTCCCGTCGCGCCAGATCAGGCCGACGAGATCCAGCATCTTGATCGCCTCATCCAGAGCATCGGTGTCGCCGAGGCCCATCCACCACAGGCTCGCCTCGCTATGTCGCGCTGGGAACTCCCCCATGAGGAAGGTGAGGATCGCCCGCTGGATTGCCTTGTCGCCCCGCTGATCCTCGTCCATCTCCAACTGAGTCACGGCAGCTTTAGCCGTTCAAGATGAGCGATGGGTTTGGTGGGGCGAACAGCCGAGCCGTGGTTTTCCAGCAAGCCCAGCCCGATCAACTCCAGGACTGCCCGCGTCAGAGCCCCAGAGGAGCCAATCTCCCGAGCCAGTTCGGGGATCGTGCACCACTGGGGGTAGACCTCCAGCGCCAAGGCCATGACGGCACGCTGAAGCGGGATGCGATCAGCGGGCCAGTGGCGCCGGCTAGCAGCCATCGTCCCAGAGGTCGGCGCTGACCACGGCCGCCCTGGAGGCGAAGACGAACCCGGCGAAGTCGTGGATCATCCCGCCCTGCTTGAGCCGGTTAAGGGCGTCTGCGGTCAGGACCACGCTGCCCCCAGCGTTCTTGTTGACCTCGCCGAAGGTGAACAGCCCCCGGTCCTCCAGGAGCAGGCGCATAACCGCCCGCTCCACCCGCTGGTCTTCCTCGGTGATCGAGGGATTACCTTTCTCTTGCATCGGAAGGTTCCGCCTTTCGGTGCCAGGCGGGGGGCTGTTCCACCAGCGCCCCCGCCACTTCTTCAGTTGTCGCAGGCGAAGGTACCGCTGATTTAGGCCGCTATGGCCGTCATTTCAAACTGACCCAGTACCCAGGACCGCTCCCGCTACACTTTGTGAAGTGACTGATACGCCTCAAGCAGCGATCACCCTCAGCGACAAGGCCGTCGAGAAGATCGGCGAGCTGCTCGGCTCTCAGGCCGATGGCGCCGAACAGGCGCTAAGGGTCGCCGTTCGCGGTGGCGGCTGCTCCGGCTTCCAGTACGCGCTCGCCTTCGACAAGGCCAAGGACGACGACAACGTCTTCGAGGTCAACGGCGTCGCCGTCGTCGTCGACAAAGTCAGCATGCAGTTCGTCTTCGGTTCCGAGGTCGACTACGTCGAAGGGCTCCAAGGCGCCGGCTTCCAGGTCAACAACCCGAACGTTGTTGCCGCCTGCGGCTGCGGTTCCTCTTTCCAGGTGAAAGAGGACGCGGCGGAACAAGCCGCCGTCTAGCTATTCGATCTGCAGCGGCGGGGACTGCTGCGGAACGCTCTGCTGTGCCTGCGGGGCCTCTGCGTTCTGCGGCTGCTCGACACCGAGGGCCTCGGCCAGCTCGCCGGACTCGAACATCTCCTCGATGATGTCGCAGCCGCCCAACAGCTCGCCGTTGACGTAGAGCTGGGGGAAGGTCTGCCAGTCGGCGATCTCGGCCGTCACTTCGCGCAGCGGCTGCAGCGCCGGGAGGACGTCGATCGCGCCGTAGTCGACGTCGACCTGGTCGAGCACCTGCACGACCCGCATCGAGAAGCCGCAGCGCGGCATGTCCGGGGTCCCTTTCATGAACAACAGGACCGGGTTGGCGGCAATCAACTCTTCGATTTTGGATTTCAGCTCTGGGTCGGCCATGGGGGCATTGTAGGGAGACGAAGCGCTCGGCCTTAGGACTGAGTGATGATCAGACCAGCGAGACCCATGAAGCCGGTCGCCATGATGACCACCAAGGCGATGAAGCCTTGAACCATCGAGTGCTGGAGGTTGTCGATGCGACCCGTCAGGCGGGCGTCAAGCTCCGTCACCCTTCCGCTGAGCTCGCTGACTCGACCATTTAGGTCGTCGAGCCGCGAATCGGTCCAGGTGGATCTCATTGCCTCCATGCCTCCAGGCTAGAAGAAAAGGTCTCACGTGTGGCGCACGTAAGTGTAACTTTTTGTCCGCGAAAGTGTGTCTAGCCTGTAACGCTGGTCTTCACCGAGAGCGCGTGGATCGTGCCGTCGTCGAAGCGCTCTTTGACCGCCGCCTTGACCAGGCGGTGCTGGTCGATCCGGGAAAGGCCCTCGAACTGCGGAGCGCTGACCGTGGCTCGCAGGTGATCGCCGGTGCCGGTTTCGTCGATCACCTCGACCTCGGCGCCCGGGAGGGCGGCCTCGATCATTCCCTGCAGTTCTGCCAGGTCGGCGGCCACTAGTTGGTCGGCGAGGGCTCGCCGAGGGTCTCGAGCATCTCCTCGACCCGGACGAACTTGACCCGCGGACGGCCGTGCGGCTCGCCGCGGCCGACCTCGGCCTGGTTGATTGCCTGCCAGTCCTCGAAGCTGACGAAGCGGATGCTGCGCTCGCGCAGCAGGTCCTCGACTGCGACCGGGTCCGGGTTCTCAGGGCTCAGCAGCGCCTGGGTCTCGACGTCCTCGAAGAGGTTCTGGACCGTCTCCAGGGCGTCTTTCTTGTTGGTCCCGATTACGCCCGAAGGACCGCGCTTGATCCAGCCGGCGGTGTAGTGGCCGACCTTGTGCCCGGCGTCGTGGGAGTCGAGGATGCGGCCGCCCTGGTTGAGGATCAGCCCGCGCTTCTCGTCGAAGGGGACGCCCTCGATCGGCACGCCGGTGTAGCCGACGGAGCGCAGGACCAGGCCACACTCGAGCTCTTCGCGCTCGCCGGTGTCCTTGGCGCGCAGCGTGCCACCTTCCTCCACCAGCTCGTTGCGGCCGATCACGATCGATTCGACCTTGCCGTCGCCTTTGATCTCCACCGGGGAGGAGAGGAAGCGAAGGACGATGCGCTGCTCCTTGCCCTCCGGCTGGCGCTGCGAGAACTCCTTCAGCGTTTCGACGTTGACCCGGGTCGTCTTGTCGACCTCGTCGGACTCGAGATAGGCGGCGCTGGCCGGGTCGAGCTCGACCTCCTGGGGGTCAACGACGACGTCGGCGTCCTCCATCTCCCCGAGCTCTTTGATCTCCGGGTTGGTGAAGGCGGCCTGGACCGGGCCGCGGCGGCCGAGGACGACGATCTCGCGGATCTGCTTGCGGTCGAGGGCCTCGATCGCGTGGTCGGCGGTGTCGGTCTGGCGCAGCTCGTGGTCGGTGAGGGCGAGCATCCGCGCGACGTCCATCGCGACGTTGCCGTTGCCGATCACGACGGCGCGCTCGCAGGAGAGGTCGAACTCCCTGTCGGCGTAGTCGGGATGGGCGTTGTACCAGCCGACGAAGGCGGTGGCGGCGTGGCTGCCGGGCAGGTCCTCGCCGGGGATCCCGAGCTGGCGGTCGGTCTCGCAGCCGACCGTGAAGACGATCGCGTGGTAGAGCCTCTCCAGGTCCTCGACCTCGATGTCGTGGCCCACCTTGACGTTGCCGAAGAAGCGGAAACCCTCGCGGGCGGCCGTTTTTTCGTAGACCCGGATGACCGACTTGATCTTCGGGTGGTCGGGGGCAACCCCGCCGCGGACCAGCCCAAACGGGGTCGGCAGGCGGTCGAACAGATCGACCTGGGCGTGCAGGTCACCGTCTTTGAGGATGTGCTCAGCGGCGTAGAAGCCGGAGGGGCCGGCGCCGACGATGGCGACGCGCAGGGGGGTCTCTTCAGTTCCGATCTTGCTCATGGGAGCGCGAAAGAATACGGGAGTCGCGACTTCAGCCGACCGCTGGCGCGTTCGCGCCGACGGCACTCGGGGTCCCGTCGAGGGCATCCAGGGCCTTGGCGACAGACATCGACACGCAGGTGAAGATCGGCGTCTCGCGCTCGGTGTACTCGCTCGACTCGGTCGGTCGCAGCTCGTTGACGAGGTCGAGGAATTCCCCCGGGTCGTCGCCCTCGAAGCAGACGACGAACTCCTGGTCGTCGATCCCGTAGGAGTAGGTCGTGTTGATCGTGATCTCCGGGTAGCGGCGGCCAACTTCGATGTGGCTTTTCATGATCCGGCCGCGCTCCTCCGGCGGCAGGCCGTACCAGCGGCGCTGCTTGACCATCGGGTAGAGGAAGAGGTACTTGCGCTCGGTGGTGCAGATCTCCGGCCGCGCCTGCTCCTCGGAGTAGGGCGAGCGTTTGGTGATCGAGAGGAAGGAGTGGGGGGTGCTCGTCCATTTCGCCAGGCCGCTCTGGCCGAGCACGACGTGGAAGGTGTGGATGTCGTCGAGGTTGGGGCTCTGGCTGAGCAGGACCAGGTCGACGTCGCCCCGCGTGCCTATGGTTGAGTAGGCGCGCAAAGAGCGGTCGACCGCAAAGTCCTCGCAGGCGGCGAGAAACTCCTGCTTGTCGGTTGCGCGAAGCTCCGGGTCCCGACGGCGCCAGGCTGGATCGATCTTGAAAAACGAGAACTTGGCGAACGTGCGATCGGCCATCGGCGCCACGATAGCGCTCGTGCTGCTCCTGGCTTTGGCGCCCGCGGCCGCAGCGAAGGATGCGTCGCAAGTCGATCTGCTCCTGCTGCCGCCGCAGACCAGGGTCGACGATCTGGCCGCCGCCGGCTTCTCGCCTGGCCTGATGAGCGCTGGACTGGGAACCGTCCCTCCCGCACAGACCTACCTCGACATCGGCCAGGGAAACCGCGTCTTCGACTCCCTCTACGAGGGCCCGCTGCCCGAGCGCGGAGAGCGCGGTGGTTGGTGGGAGGCGGTGGTCGAGCGGGCCGAATCCGTTCCTGCGGAGATCGTTCCGGGGCTTCTCTCTTCAACCCTGGCGGCGGCTGACGTTCCCGGCAGCTACGAGATTCGAAAAGGGGGGCTGAAAGGGCTGTCGCCTCCGCAAGGGGGAGACTTGGTGATCGCGGTCGCCAGACCCACCGGCAACTCTGACTATCCTCTGCCGATCGGGATCAGGGGACGGGGCTTCGACGGCAACCTCACCTCCGACAGCACCCGGATGGACGGTTATGTGCTCTCGACCGATGTGGCGCCGACGATTCTGGACTGGTTCGGGATCTCGACCCCGTCGGAGATGACGGGGCAACCGATCCGCGCGGAGGGAGCGGTCGATCCCGCTGCGATCGAATCGCTGGGGGCTCGGATGGGAGTGATCTCATCGCGCCGCGGCTCGGTGATCGGGCTCGGCATCCTCGCCTGGCTGCTCGTGACCGCGGTGGTCGTCCTCGCGACCCGTGGCAGCGTCGCGCGGGGGGCGGTGCGGCTGCTCGGGCTGAGCGTCGTCTACCTGCCCCTCCTGCTTCTGCTCGGATCTGCGCTGGAGCCGAGCGAGACGGTCGAAGCGCTCCTCGTCGGGGTCGGAGCCCCGATCCTGGGGGTCCTCACCCTGGCCCTGCTCGGCGGCTACCGGGCGCTTGCCGTCGCCTCGGGAGCGACCGTTCTCGCCTACACGGTCGACGTGATCGCGGGCTCGCCGCTCACCTCGCTTTCTCTGCTCGGCCCGAACCCGGGGCTGGGGGTCCGCTTCTACGGGATCGGCAACGAGCTCGAGGCGCTGCTGGCCGTTTTGGTCGTCGCCGGCACGGGGGCGGGCTTGACGGCATTCGCGGCAGGGGCCTCGCGGCGGGCATCTGCGCTTATTTTCATCGCTCTGGGGCTTCTGGCTGCCTTTGTCTTTGCCGCCGGTCGCTTCGGCGCCGACGTCGGGGCCGCGATCGTCTTCCCGATCGGAGCTGCAGTGGCCGCCCTCCTGATCGCCGGTCGCGGCAGGCGGTCGGTTGCGCTGGCAGTGGTGGCAGCCCCCGTCGTCGTCCTCGCTCTGCTCGCCCTGATCGACCTGCTCAGCGGCGCCAACGCCCATCTCACCCGCTCGGTTCTCGACGCCGGCGGCCTGGGGGACCTGGCGGACGTCGCTCAGCGACGGCTCCAGCTCTCCGCCCGCAGCTTCGGCCGGCCGGTGCTGCTCGCCTTTCTCCCGGTTGTCTTTGCCTGTGCGCTGCTGGCGTATCTGCGGCGAGATCGGCTGCAGGCCTGGCTGGACGGCGTGCCGGCGATGCGAGCAGGTCTGTTCGGTGCCCTTGCCGCCACTCTGATCGGCACCCTCGCCAACGACTCCGGCGCTCTCCTGCTCGAGATTGGCGCGGCCTATCTCCTGGTCTTCACCGGCTTTGCTTGGGCCGAAAGCGGCGGAAACTCCGGTAAAGACAGTGACTCAGACGAAAAGTTACACTTACGTGCGCCAAATATGTGAATTTGCCCTCTACCCTGGAGACATGGAGGCAATGAGATCGACCTGGACTGATTCCCGCCTCGACGACCTCAACGGTCGAGTCAGCGAAGTGCGCGACGACATTCGGGATCTGCGCGGTGAAGTCGGGGCCCTCAAGCGCACCATGATCCAGATCGGCGGTGGTCTCATCGGCACCCTCGTCGTCGGCATGCTCGGCCTGATCGGCACTCAGCTCTAGCCGTAGACAGCAGGTCCAGCCGACATGCCGGTGCCGGACGATGCCCTACCCTTAACCGTCCGTGCGCATAGGTCTCGTCTCGCCATATTCCTGGTCCTACCAGGGGGGCGTGAACCGGCACGTCGAGGCTCTCGCCGAGGAGTTTCTCCGGCGAGGCCACGACGTCCGCGTGCTCGCTCCCTTCGACCCACCCGGGAGGGTCAGCCGTGTCCTGCACCGGGCATCTGCCGAACGGGTGGAGCTGCCCGAATACCTGACGCCGCTGGGGCGCACGATGGGATTCGGCGCCAACGGGTCCGTCTCCAACCTCGCCCCCTTCCCGATGGGAGGCGTGGCCGCGCCGCGCCGACTCGTGCGGGCGGGGGAATTCGACGTCATCCACGTCCACGAGCCGCTGGTCCCGCTGGTCGGCTGGAACGCGACGCTCGGCGCCCGCGATCCGGTGATCGGCACCTTCCATGCCTACGCGACGAAGGCGCTGCCGAACCACGTCGCCAACGCCGTCGGCGCCCGCCGGCTCTTCAATCGGCTCTCGGCCCGGATCGCCGTTTCCGAGGCCGCGGCCTGGACTGGAAGGCGCTGGTTCGGGGGCGAGTACACGATCATCCCCAACGGCGTCAACGTCGACGCCGCCCCGAGCGGTCCGAAGGCCGCCGGCGCCGACCTCGAGATCCTCTTCGTCGGCCGCCCCGAGGAGCGCAAGGGACTGCCGATCCTGCTCACCGCCTTCAACGCCCTGGTCGAGCACGTGCCCTGCCGCCTGACCGTGATCGGGGCCGAGCGCGAGGACGTTCTCCGTTACGTCGCCGACCCCGACCTCCTGAAATGGATCGACATCCGCGGCCGCGTCTCCGGCGAAAAGCTCTGGGAGGAGCTCCACCGCGCCGACGTCCTCTGCGCCCCCTCGCTCTCCGGCGAGAGCTTCGGGATGGTCCTGACCGAGGCCTTCGCGGCGGGCACCCCGGTGATCGCCTCGGCGATCGCCGGCTACAGCGACGTGGTCAGCAACGGGATCGACGGTCTCCTGGTCCCGCCCGGCGACCCGCAGCGGTTGGCCGAGGAGCTGCAGCGGATCCACCATGAGCCGGAGCGACTGCGGGAGATGGGGGAGGCGGCTCGCCGCAGCGCCCAGCGCTACGCCTGGCCGCGGGTCGCCGACCAGGTGGCGAGCGTCTACGAGCGGGCGATCGAGGCTCCCAGGCCGGTCACCGCCGGGGAGAAGGTGGCGCACTGGGCTGGCTTCAGGCCGGCCGACGGCGGCCCGAAGCGCCCGGCGGAGCGGCTCCCCTCGCTCGATCCGCCCCTGGCCCAGGCGGGGAGCAAGGGTCGCGCCGTAGCCCGTCGCCTCGGCTTGGTGGTCGCCGCTGCCCTGGGGGTGGGGCTGACCTGGATCGCGGCCGAGAAAATCGGCATCGACAAGGTCGTCCAGAGCATCGTTCGCTCCAACCTGACCTGGGTCCTGATCGCTTGCGCGCTGATGGCGAGCTCGCTTTTCTTCCGCGCCGCTTCCTGGTACTGGATCGCCCGCGCGGCTCTGCCGAACCGGCCCGTGCGACGGCGCGACGTCACCTCGGCGACGATGATCGGGGTGCTGATGTCGGCAACGCTGCCCGCCCGTCTGGGGGAGCCGGCCCGTGCCCTGACCCTCGCCAGACGCACCGGGCGGATGCGGGAAACCTTCCCCGTCCTGCTGGGAACGCTGGTCTCGCAGACGATGCTCAACCTCATCGCTCTCGCCCTGCTCGGGGTGATCATCATCTCGACCACGCCGCTCTTCCACTCCGGGACGAAGCAGATCTTCGCCTTCAGCCTGCTCCCCCTGCTCCTCCTCCTCGTGCTTCTGGTCGCGCCGCTGTTGATGCGGCGCAACGGCAACGGTCGTCTGGCGCGCCTGGGGGCGACCGTTCACCGGGCGCTGGTCCAGGTCAGGGCCGGTCTCGTCGTTTTCCGCGATCCCCGTTATGGCCCGGCGGCAGCTGCGGCCCAGCTCGGTGCGTGGGCGATTCAACTCGCCGCCTGCTGGGCTCTCCTCTACGCCCTGGGCCTTGACGGAAAGGCGGGGATCGGCGCCGCCGCGGCGGTGCTCTTCGCCGTCAACGTGACCGCCGTCGTACCCGCGACGCCTTCGAACATCGGTGTTTTCCAATTGGCGGTGATCAGCGTCCTGCACAGCGGGTTCGACATCAGCACCCCCGATGCCCTCGCTTACGGAGTGATCCTGCAGGCGGTCGAGATCGCCACCGCGGTCGCGCTCGGTCTTCCCGCTCTGGTCCGCGAGGGATTGACCTGGAGCGACCTGCGGGTGCAGGCGGTTTCGACCGCTCCGGTCAGGCTTGAGTCGAAGCCGCGAGCGCGGCCGAGTGAGCCGAACCGCCTCGTTTAGGCAGTCGGACCGCCTTTTCGCACGTCTTCATAGCCGGATCGACAAGATTCCTTGACGGCTCCACAGTAAAGTGCATAGAGTCGAGCAATCGGCCAGAAACTCACGCGAATTGGGGAATGGGGAACCGTGAGATATGACTCAGCAGTCTTGGAGAGCGTCGCGCAACGCTTCCGTCGCGACATGTGGGACTCGGTAGTTCCGGAAGCGATCTCCGAATCGGGGGTCGAAGTGGAGAGGTTCGGACCGGTGCAGGCGACCGCCTTTGGCGATCTGCCTGAGGTCCACCTGCTGCAACAGATCCAGGGGGCGGCGGAGCCCGATGCGATCGCGGGCGGTCATCTGGCCGCGGCGATCGAATGGATGCGGGCGCGCGAAGTCGATTACCGGATCCCGGTGGCCGGTGGCAGGCCGGGAGCGGTGGATGCGGAAGGCTGGTTGGGGGAGCGGGGCTACGAGCGCGGGGCGGGCTGGATCAAACTGGTCCGCGACGGCTCTCTGCCCGACTTCTACGCCGATCCCGGCATCGTCGTCTACAGGCTGGGGGAAGACGAAGCCGAAGGCGAAGGGCTGAGCACGATCGCGGCGGAAGCGCTGGAGATGCCGTTGGTGGCGGGGACGCTGTTCTTCTCCCTGCCGCAGCGCAATGGCTGGCGCTGCTACACGGCCGCGCTCGGGCCCGAAGAGGTGCCTGTCGCCACCGGTTCGATGCTGATCACCGACGGGGTTGCCCAGCTCGGAGCCGGAACGACGCTTGCGCATGCTCGGGGGCGCGGCTGCAACGCCGCCCTCCTGCACCGGCGCCTGGTCGACGCCCATGAGGCGGGATGCCACACCGTCTTCGTCGAGGTCGGCGAATGCGATCTCGGCTCTTGGTCGGCGGTCTGCCGCAACCTCAAGCGGGCAGGCTTCGAAGAGGCCTACGAAGGCCGGAACTGGCAGCGCCCGGCGCTGCACCCGGCGGAGGTGCCGGGCCGCTTCAGCGGCTGAGCTCGGGGGCGGGGGTCGACTCGGAGCCCTCGCCCTCTTCGCCGGAGTCCGGGTCGGACTCCGGCGGCAGCTCGCCCCCGCGGGCGGTGCCGGCGATCAGCTCGTCCGGGGTCTTGTCCTCGGGGATGAAGCCGGACTTCATCCCGAAGTAAACGGCTTGGGGGTGGTGGGCGATGATCGCAACGGTCGACTGCTCGGGCATCACCGCGTACCCGCCCGACAGGGTCATCCCGATCCTTTCGAGCTCGAGCAGCCGCCAGACCTTCTCGTGCTCTGACTGGTTGGGGCAGGCGGGGTAGCCCCAGGAGTAGCGGCGGCCCTGGTCGAGGTCGATGCCGAGCTGCCGGCGCGCCTCGGAGTGCAGCCACTCCGCCAGACCCTCGGCTGACTGGACCCCGAGCCCGTGCACGTAGAGCTGTTCGGCGAACTCGCCTTCGCGCTCGAGCTTTTCGATCAGCTCGGTCACCTCGGGGCCGACGGTGACGCCCTGGAGGGCGACCACGTCGCGTTCCCCTGACTCGAGCGGCCGGTAGAAGTCGGCGAGGCAGATGCGGTCGTGCTTGGGCTGGCGGGGAAAGACGAGGCGCTCGATCTCCCGCTCGGGATCCTCGGGGTCGAAGAGGATCAGCTCGTTGCCCTCGGAGTTGCAGGGGAAGTAGCCGAGCCGTGCCTGCGGGCGGAGGTAGTCCTGTTCCTGCCACATCCGCTCCAGCCGCGGCGCAAAACCCTCCTCCTCGGCGGTTCCCTCGACCAGGTCCCGCCAGGCCTCGCCCTTGACGCCGCGCCCGCCCCAGTGCAGCTTGAAGAGCACGTGACGGTCGAGGTAGGGGAAGACGTCTTCCAGGTCGACCGGGACCTCCTGCACGCCCCAATACGGCGGCTCGGGGATCCGCACGTCGGTGCTGGCGCTGGAGCGGACGCTGGCGTCGGTGGTGGGCGGGCTGTCGTCGACCACGACCGGCTTCTCGCGCAGCTGCTGCGCCTCGTTCTTGATCCGCTCCACCAGCGCCGCCCGCGCCTCGTCATCGACGATCGCGTCCATCGTGTCGAGCCCCTGGAAAGCGTCCTTGCAGTAGAAGACGCCGGGCTCGTAGACCTCGTCGGACTCTTTGCCCTTGGGGTAGAGCGTGCGTCGGCCGAAGTCGCGGTTGATCGCGGCGCCGCCGATCAGGACCGGGAAGTCGAGGCCCCGCTGGTGCAGCTCGGCGATGCAGGTCGGCATCTGCTTCGAGGTGGAGACCAGCAGGGCGGAGAGGCCGATCGCGTCGGCCTCGTTTTCCACCGCGGCCTCGATGATCGTGTCGACCGGGACCTGCTTGCCGAGGTCGATCACGGTGTAGCCGTTGTTGGTGAGGATCGTGTTGACGAGCGACTTGCCGATGTCGTGGACGTCGCCGAAGACGGTGGCGATCACGACTTTGCCCTTGGTGTGCCCGTCGATCCGGTCGAGGTGGTTCTCCAGCTGCGCCACGGCGCGCTTCATCACTTCGGCCGACTGCAGGACGAAGGGGAGGATCAGTTCGCCGGCGCCGAATTTGTCGCCCACCTCCTTCATCGCCGGCAGCAGCACCTCGTTCAGGGTCGGGACGGCGCCGATCTTCTCGACCGAGCGCTCGATCTGGTCCTCGACCCCGTCCTTCTTGCGACGCAGGATGTGCCAGTGCAGCGCCTCCTCGGGCTCCATCCCGGCGGTCGGATCGGCGACCTCGGCCTCCGCCTCCTCGCCCTTGGACTCGAAGTGGGAGATGAAGCGCTCCAGCGCGTCGTCGCGGCGGTTGAAGACGAGGTCGTCGGTCAGCTCGCGCTCCTCCTCGGAGATCTCGCCATAGGGGGTGATGTGGTTGGGGTTGACCATCGCCAGGTCGAGCCCGGCCTCGACGCAGTGGTGGAGGAAGACCGAGTTGAGGACGGCGCGGGGGCGGGGGGAGACGCCGAAGGAGACGTTGGAGACGCCGAGTGAGGTCTTGACGCCGGGGATCTCCGCCTTGATCCGGCGGATGCCCTCGATCGTCTCCACCGCCGAGGGTTTCCACTCCTCGTCACCGGTGGTCAGGGTGAAGGTGAGGGCGTCGAAGATCAGCGCCTCGGGATCGAGGCCGTGCTCCCCGCAGGCGATGTCGCGGATGCGTTCGGCGATCTCGACCTTGCGCTCGGCCGTCTTCGCCATCCCGATCTCGTCGATCGTCAGCGCGATCAGCGCCGCCCCGTGCGCCTTCGCCAGCGGGATCACGACGTCGGCCTTGTCGCGGCCCGCCTCGAGGTTGATCGAGTTGACGATCGCCCGCCCCGGGATCGTCTCCAGCGCGGCTTTGATCACCTCGGGCTCGGTCGAGTCGACCTGGATCGGCGCCGGCTGGGTGAGCGAGATCCGCTTCACGACCGCGCTCATCTGCTCGTCCTCGTCCTGGCGCTCGGTCAGGGCGACGCAAGTGTCGAGCACGTGGGCGCCGCCTTCGACCTGGTCTTCGGCAACCTGGACGAGGCCGTCGTAGTCGTCGGCCAGCAGCAGTTCCTTCGCCTTTTTCGAGCCCTGTGAGTTGACCCGCTCGCCGACCAGGGTCGGGCGCGGCTCCTGCACCAGCGTGGTCGAGGTCATCATCGAGGAGACTTCGATCGGGCCCGGAGCCGGTCGCTCGCCGGGCACCTTGCCCTGGACGCGCGCGTGGATCGCGGCGATGTGCTCGGGGGTGGTGCCGCAGCAGCCGCCGACGATGCCGACGCCGTAGCGCTCGACGAACTCCGCCAGCGTCGCCGCCAGCGGCTCCGGCTCTTCGGGGAAGATCGTCTCCCCGTCCGGGCCCTGCAGCGGCAGGCCGGCGTTGGGGATGCAGTGGACCGGCAGCGGGCAGGTCTCGCCGAGGAAGCGGATCGCATCGCGCATGTCCTCCGGCCCGGTCGAGCAGTTGAGGCCGATCACGTCGACCTCGAGCGCGGTCAACGTCGTCAATACCGAGCGGATGTCGGTGCCGAGGAGCATCTTGCCGCCGTTGGGCAGCAGCGAGACGCTGCACTGGATCGGCAGCTTGCGACCGATCTTGGCGAATGCCTCGCGGGCGCCGAAGATCGCCGCCTTGACCTCGAGGATGTCCTGCGCCGTCTCGATCATGATCAGGTCGGCGCCGCCTTCGACCAGCCCCTGCGCCTGTTCGGCGAAGACCTCGACCAGGCGCCCGAAGGAGATGTCGCCCAGGGTCGGGTCGGTGGAGGCGGGAAGGAACCCGGTCGGCCCGATCGAGCCGGCGACGAAGCGGTCTTCGCCGGCGGCGCGGCGGGCGATCTCCGCCGCCTTCGTGTTGATCTCGAGCGTGTGCTCGCCCAAGCCCCACTCCTCGAGCTTCAGCCGCGAGCCCTGGAAGCTGTCGGTCTCGACCACTTCGGCGCCCGCTTCCAGCATCGAGGCATGAACCCCCTCGATCACGTCCGGTCGATTCAGGACAAGGGCCTCATGGCATTTCCCCTCGAGCCCGCCGTAGTCCTTCTGCGTCAGGTCGAACTGCTCCAGCGTCGCACCCATGCCGCCGTCGAAGACGACGACCCGCTCGCGCGTCGCAGCTATGTAGTCACGTTCAGCCATGAACTCAAAGAGGCTACCGAGGCTGCTTATCGGTAAGGAGTCGGGTGCCCCTCTCGCTTCCTGGGATTTTCGCCGTTAACTCCACAGCTCTCGCTGAGTAGGCAGTGCGAGAATCAGGACGCCGGTCGCTGCGAGGAGCACCCGACTCCTCTCCAACAAGCCCGATGGACGGGCAGCTGAACTATCGGAGCTCGCTCGTAGGAGGGTGCCGACACCCCCGAGGCGGGAATGTTCGGCGATATGCAATCTGGTTCTTGCGCGGCGAAGCCGCGCTCACTGATTGCGGCTAAGCCGCGAAGCGGCGTGCCGCGCAATTCCCGCGGAGAGGGGTGTCGGCACCCTCCCTTTTAGCGGCTACGAAGTCCCAATTTGCGGCGCCAGTCGCGCGCCCCGAAGAAGCGGGAGATCGGAGCGAGCAGGGCGCGGCGGGACTTGGTGTAGGGGTACCAGGTGGGCTCGCGCTTGCCGCCGAAGCGGGTGATCACCAGGGACTCGCCGCGGCAGTACTTCTTGATCCCCGGTTCGCCGTGGCGGTAGCCGATCCCGGACTGCTTCCAGCCACCCATCGGCACGTCCATCGCGAAGTAGTTGATGAGGACGTCGTTGACGTTGATCGCTCCGCACTCGACCCGGCGGGCGACCTGCTCGGCGTGCTCGCGCTCACCGAAGACGGAGCCGGAGAGGCCGTAGGGGCTGTCGTTGGCGAGCCGGATCGCCTCCTCGGCGTCGCTCACCTTCATCACCCCGACCACGGGACCGAAGGTCTCGTCCTTCATCACCTTCATCGAGTGGTCAACGTCGACCAGGACCGTCGGCTCGAAGTAGTCGCCGGGACCCTCGACGCGCTTGCCGCCGGTCAGTGCCTTGGCGCCGGCGGCGAGGGCGTCGGAGACGTGGTCCTCGACGATCGCCGTCTGGTTGGGAGAAGTCATCGCCCCGACGTCCTTGGGGTTCTTGGCGTCGTCGGCGCCCTGGCGCAGTCGCCCGACCTCTGCCGTCAGCTTGCTGACGAACTTGTCGTAGGCCGGCTCCTCGACATAGATCCGCTCAACCGACATGCAGATCTGACCCGAGTTCATCATCCCGCCCCAGGCGGCGGCGTTGGCGGCGCGGTCGAGGTCGGCGTCGGCGAGGACGATCATCGGATCCTTGCCGCCGAGCTCGAGGCTGACGGGGGTGAGGGTCTCGGCCGCCCGCGCCATCACCTTGCGCCCGGTGCGATCGGAGCCGGTGAACTGGATGAAGTCGACCGCGTCGACCAGGGCACCGCCGGTCTCGCCGGTTCCGTTCACGCAGTCGAAGACGTCGGGACCGCCGATCTCACGCTTCCACGCTTCGACCACCTCGGCCAGCCCGAGCGGGGTGAACTCGGAGGGCTTGACGACGACGGCGCAGCCGGCCTGCAGCGCCGGGATCGCGTCGCCGAGAGAGAGGATCAGCGGGAAGTTCCAGGGGCTGATGATGCCGACGACCGGATGCGGTCGGTACTGGATCCGCAGCTTCTTGGAGGCAAGGAGAGGGGAGTGGGGGCGGACGCTCTCCTCGCCGATGAAGCGAGCGGCCCTGGTGCCGTAGAAGTTGATCAGGTCGGCCAGGTAGCCGGGCTCGTTGGTCGCGTCGGCGCGGACCTTGCCGGTCTCGGCCACCATCGTGTCGAGCACCCGCTCCTGGTTGTCCAGCAGCCAGTCGCGCAGCTTGCCGAGCCAGTGGTAGCGACCCTCGATCCCCATCGCCTCCCACTCGGGCTGGTTTCCGCGGACCCGGGCCACGGTCTCGGCCACGGCCTCGGGCGAGTCGACGGGAAGGGTCTCGATCAATCTCCCCGTGGCCGGGTTGTGGACCTCGATCGAGTCGCCCGCAGGGACCGACGCTCCGTTGCTCTCGGTGCTCCTCGCCGCCGTTCCGCTCTCCACCACTGCTCCCTTCGCCCGTTTGGCTGGTCAGCCAAACTCTAGCGGCGAATCAGAGCTGGGTGGCGATCAGGCCGATCAAGCCGACCAGAACCGCGCCGATGACAGCCAACGTGCCGCCAATCACGCTGAACCCGATCTGCATCGTGCGGTTAAGGGCATCGAACCTGGCGTCCATGTCTTTCTGCCGGGCCATTTCCTCGCGCTGCTGACGGAGATCGGCGCGCAGCTCACGAAAGTTCTCGTCCATGTGTTTCGTCAGGTCGTCGAGGCGCTCATCGGTCCAGGCTTCTCTTGCCATCACGTGCATGAAAGCAAGTGTAGACAAAAAGATGCAACGTGTGGTGCGCGAAAGGCACGCGGAACGTAAATTCTCTAGCGCGGAACGAGCCTGAAAACGGGACCTTCGAGCGAGGTCACGTAGAGGCGGCCCTGCTGGTCTTCGCCGAAGGAGCTGGGGCTCTCGACCCGCAGCCCGAGCCTGCGATCGCCGCTCGCCCGTTTCAGGTGGGGGACGAGCGATCGCAGCTGTCCCTCGCAGAGGTCGGCGTAGACGTAGCGCCCCCGCAATCCCTTCAGCCGCCGGTCGCGGACCACGTAGCCGCCGATGATCGTGCAACTGCTGCCACCGCGAGCGCGCCCGTAGGCGAAGATCGGTTTCACCGTCCCACCCGGATCGGGGGTGTCGCCGCTTTCTTCGTCGTACTTGGAGAAGCCCTCGAAGGCGTCCCAGCCGAAGTTGGCTCCGTTCGCCCTGCCGACAGTGAGGTAGTCGAGCTCCTCGAAGCGATTCTGGCCGACGTCGCCGATCGCGATTCGCGGCTGCTTGCGGGTCGTGTCGAAGGAGAAGCGGAAGGGGTTGCGCAGGCCGTAGCTGTAGATCTCGTCCGCGCCGCCCTGGCCGACGAAGGGGTTGCTGTTCGGGACCGAGTAGGGCCGGTCACCGGAAGCCCGCGGGTCGATCCGCAGCAGCTTCCCCAACAGCACGTTCTTGTTCTGGGCGTTGTTGGGCGGGTCGCCGCCGGAGCCGCCGTCGCCGGTCGCGAAGTAGAGGAGGTCGCCGAGGAACTGCAGCTGACCGCCGTTGTGGTTGCTGTTTTCGGAGTGGGGGATGCGGATCACTTCCCGGCGGGAGCCGAAGGAGGCTCGCGTCGGGGTGCGGCGGCGGAACTCGTCGACGCGGATCGCCCCCTCGTCGTCCGTGTAATAGACGTAGAAGCGCTTGCTGCGTGCGTAGTCGGGCGGGAAGGCGACCGAGAGCAGCCCCCGCTCGCCGCCGTAGCTGACGATGCCGCGGAGGTCGAGGAAGGTCCGCGGTCGGCCGCCCTGCAGCACCTGGATCCGACCGGGCTGCTCGACGACGAAGAGAAGCTTCGGAAAGCCGGGAGCGCCGGTGAGGTAGACGGGGGCGTCGAAGGAGCCGATCCGCTTCAGGCCGACGCCATCTTTGGCGCTCGCCGTCGCCCGCTCCGACGTCGTCTGCTCTCCCTCGTTCGCCGAGCCACAGGCGGGCAGGGCCAAAGTCATCGCGGCCGCCAGGACGGCTGCGATTGTCGAAGCCCTACTTGCCTTTTTCGATCTCAACGATCTCACCGTCGTCGGTGACTTCGGTTTCGGGCAGTCGATCGGTGATCTCGGTCGAGAAGGATCCGCCGGGGGCGACGCCGCCGTCCGTCTCCGCCTTCGCGTCTCCGCCAAGACCCGCGTTGACGCTGTAGAGGAGGGTGTACTTGCCAACCCGCACCGCGCTCAGCTTCCAGATGGCTTTGGTGGTCTCACCCGGTTTCAGAGAACCGAACGAGAAGGTCTTCCGGCTCGAGGTCGAGGAGCCGCCGGGGGCGGAGGAGCCGTCCAGGCGCGGGTAGGTCGCGGCCAGCACCCAGACCGGCCGTTCCGGCTGGGCGAGTTCCGGCTGCGGGTCGTTGACGCCGAACGGCAGCGGAGAGGATTCGCCCCGCTCGCCGGCGATCGTGAAGGTCACGCTCAGCCCCGGCACGGTTCGGTCGCCGGTGTTGCGGATCCCCAACCGCAGCAGGGAGGTCTGGCCGAGTCGCTGCAGGGCTGGGAACTGCGCGTCGGTCACTTTCACCTGGAAGGTGCCCTTCGGTTCCTCGGCACTGGCGGAAGAGTCATCGCCGCCACCGCAGGCGCCAAGCAACGCCGCCACCGCCAGCGCGGCAAACCCGGTCGCGATGGCTTGGAGGCGGGTGTTCCGGGAATGTCGTCCGGTCCCCCGCAAAGCGGCCCGAACATAGCACGGGGTTTGGCGGCTTTCGCAGGCATTTCCAGCCCTGGGGATCGGTTAGCCGGATCTCAACACGCGGCTAACGGTTGGGGCATTGCCATCCCCTAGACTCCTGCCCACCGAGGGGGTTGCCGCGCGCGTGCGGCACGGCTCGGGAGGAGGAGCAGATGGTCGGATCCGCGGTCAACAGGGCGTTCTTGCCCGCCAAGTCGCTGTTCGAAGTGGTGGGGGAGATGATGATCCTCACCGCGCGAACCATCGTCTCGGCGATCAAACCTCCGTACCCCTACGGCGAGGAGTTCATCGGCCAGTTTCTCTTCGCCCTGCAGCTCTGCTGGTTCCCGCTGCTGGTCTCGACGGTGGCCTTCGGGTTCGGTGCCCCCGGCCTGCAGGCGGCGAACTTTCTCTCGCTCTTCGGTGCCCTCGACCGTCTCGGCGGCTTCTTCGTCCTCGCCTCGATCCGCGAGTTCGCCCCGTTCGTGACCGCGGTGGTTGTTGCCGGCGTCGCCGGCACCGCGATCACCGCGGATCTGGGAGCCCGGAAGATCCGCGAGGAGCTCGACGCCCTGCAGGTGCTCGGCGTCGACCCGATCAAGAACCTGGTCGTGCCGCGCTTCCTCTCGCTGATGCTGATCACCGGCCTGCTCGACATCTACGCCCTGGTCTTCGGGATCAGCGGCGGCATCCTCACCGAGATCCTCTACAACCAGCCGCTCGGCGGCTTCTTCGCGACCCTCTTCTCCAACGCCTCGATCACCGACCTCTGGGGCTCGGTGATCAAGTGCACCCTCTTCGGAGCGTTGATCGCCGTCGTCTGCTCCTACAAAGGGATGACCGCCTCCGGCGGCGCCGCCGGCGTCGGCCGCGCCGTCAACGAGGCCGTGGTCATCTCCTTCATGGGCGTCTTCGCCTTCAACTATGTCTTCACGCAGACTCTGCTCGCCACCAACCCGGAGCTGCAGACGATCCGATGAACGCCTGGCTCGAGGTGCCGCGCGGCTGGCTCGACTCGGCGGGGGAGATCGCCCGCTTCGCCGCGCGCGTCGCCGGTCTCGTCTATTCGGGCCGGGTCCTGCGCTTCTTCGGCGAGAGCCTGCGCCAGGCCGGCATCCTCATTCTCGGCTCGGCGCTGATCATCTGGGGGCTGGTCTTCACCCTTGGCCTGCAGTGCGGGATCGAGGGCGCCTACCTGCTCCGTGCCCAGGGCGCGCCGGCCTACGCCGGAGTCTTCTCGGCCTGGTGCGACCTGCGGGAGATCATGCCCTACGCCTTCGGCTACATGCTCGCGGCCAAGGTCGGGACCGGGATCGTCGCCGAGCTCGGGGCGATGCGGATCTCCGACGAGATCGACGCGCTCGAGGTGATGGGGGTACCGCCGGTCACCTTCCTCTGCGCCACCCGCCTCCTCGCCGCCTGGATCTCCTTCCCGTTCATGTACCTGGCCGGGATCGGGATCATGTACCTGGCCAGCTACCTGGCGGTGGTCGAGCAGATCGGCGACGTCTCCTCCGGCGGCTACCTGCTGATCTTCTGGATGTTCCAGAACCCACCCGACCTCATCTTCAGCCTGATCAAGGGCATGGTCATGGCGACGGCGATCGTGCTGGTCGGGTGCTACTACGGGTACACCGCCTCCGGCGGACCCGTGGGCGTCGGGACCGCGACGGCGAAATCGATGGTCCTCAACATCGTCCTAGTCCACATCATCGGGATGCTTGGAACCCTGGTCTTCTGGGGAGCCAACCCACGTGCGCCAATAGGAGGCTGAGTTGTCGATCGAGGAAGAGAACCGCTTCGCAGAAGACGAGAATCGGCTCGAAGAACAGGAACTTCAGGACGAGGCAAGCTCGAGCGCCGAAGCGCCGCCGGAGGTCGTCTCTGACGGCGAGACCCCCGGGCATCCTGAAAGCGCCACGAGCGAGGGCCCTTACGTAAGCGAGGACGGGGCGACGATGGGCCGCGACTTCGTCATCCCCGGGGTCAACCCGCGCGATCACAACCCCTACAAATTCCACACCGGCGTCAAGCGCGACCACGGCGGCGAGGACGCGATCGAGATCATCGACCTGGTCAAGCAGTTCGGCCGCGCCCGCATCCTCAACGGGCTCAACCTGGGGCTGCCCGAGGATCAGGTCTCAATGGTCCTCGGTCCCTCCGGTACCGGCAAGAGCGTGCTGATCAAGCACATCGTCGGCCTGCTCTACCCGGATTCGGGCGACGTGCTGGTGCACGGGGAGTCGATCCCCAACATGACCGACGACGAACTCTTCGAGGTGCGGAAAAAGTTCGGTCTGCTGTTCCAGGACGGGGCCCTGTTCGGCTCGATGAACATCTACGACAACGTCGCCTTCCCGCTGCGGCAGCACACCGACAAAGGCGAGGAGGAGATCGGCGAGATCGTCAACCGCCGGTTGAAAGAGGTCGGTCTCACCGAGGCCACCTACAAGATGCCGAACGAGCTCTCGGGCGGGATGCGCAAGCGTGCCGGCTTCGCCCGGGCGCTGGTGCTGGAACCGGCGATCGTGATGTTCGACGAGCCCGACTCCGGTCTCGATCCGGTGCGAACGGCGCTGCTCTGCGAGCTGATCCGCGAGGTCCACGCCGAGAACGGCGGCTGCTACCTGGTGATCAGCCACGACCTTGGCACCGCCCGTCGCATCGCCGACTTCATCGCCGTCCTCTGGAGCGGCAAGATCGTCGAGTCCGGCCCCAAAGAGGAGCTGTTCGACTCGAGCAACCCGTTCGTCAGCCAGTTCCTCAACGCTGACGTCAGCGGGCCGCTCTCGATGGATTAGAGCTTGAGCGCCGGCACCCGGTTCGGGCGCGTCGCGGCGTGGGCGTCCAGGCACGCCCGGCCGCTCCTGGCTCTCAGCGTCGTCCTCGCGGTGCTCGCCGCCCTCGGGGCCAGCCGGCTTCCGACCGATGCGGGGGTGGACACGCTCGTCGATGCCGATTCGCCGACCGCCGAGGCGACCGAAGCGGTGCGCGAGGACTTCGGCGAAGAACCGGTGGTCGTCCTCGTCAAGGGGGAACTGCCACAGCTGGTCCTGACCGACAACCTCTTCCGGCTGCTGCGGCTGGAGGGGTGCCTCTCGGGCAAGGTTCCGGAGAAGGCGGAGCCGATCCCTGGTCCCTGCGCCGAGCTGGCTGAGCTCGAAGCCGTCGAGTTCCTCACCGGGCCCGCCACCTTCCTCAACGAGTCGGTGGTGCAGATCGACAACCAGCTGCGGCGTCTGGCCGAAAACGTGCCGGCCGAGCGATTCCGCGAATACCTGCTCGCGGTCGCGACCAGGTACGGGATCACCAGCATCCCCAGCATCACCAACGAAGAATTCGTCGCTACCGTCATCTTCGATCTCGCCCGCCCGCGCGGGACCCCGAAGGCGCGGCTGGCCTACCTCTTCCCCAACGCCCGCTCGGCCCAGGTCGTCCTCCGTCTCAAGCCGGATCTGAGCCAGGCGGAGCGGCAGCGGGCGATCGAGCTGATCGAGGACGTGGTCGAGGACACCACGCCCCGGAAGCAATGCAAAGAGGAGGGGAAACCGGCGCCCTGCTTCGAGCTCGAAGGCGGCAGCTACGTCGTCTCGGGCGCGCCGGTCGTGATCGACGGCGTCTCCCGCGCCCTCAGGGACGCCCTGCTCGTCCTCTTCGTGCTCGCGGTCGCGGTGATGGCTTTCGTTCTGCTGCTCGTCTTCCGCTCGCGCTGGCCGCTGCTGCCGCTCGGGATCGCGCTCGCGGCCGCCGGGATCACCTTCGGGCTGCTCGCCCTCGTAGGCGGCTCTCTCACCATGGCCTCGATTGCCGCCCTCCCGATCCTGATCGGCCTCGGGGTGGACTATGCGATCCAGTTCCAGGCACGGTTCGACGAGACGGAGTCGGCTGAGGACGCGGCGGTGCGGGGCGGTCCGACGATCGCGGCCGCCTGTTTGGCGACGGCTGCCGGCTTTCTGGCTCTGCAGTTGTCGCCGGTCCCGATGGTGCGGGAGTTCGGCTGGGTCCTCATCATCGGGATCGCGATCGCGTTTGGACTGGCGCTTACTACCGGGCTGGGGACGCTGTCGCTCCGGCGGGCGGGTCCTCTCGCTGCAGGAGGCCATCGGCCTCTGGAGTGGTTCTTGTCCGTGGCGCGGACGTATCCGGTGGCGGTCCTGGGCGTTGGTGTGGGCCTGGCCGTGATCGGGTGGGCAGCCGGCACCAGGGTCGAGACCGTGTCGGACGTTCGCGAGCTGGCGCCGCAGAACATCGAGGCGGTTGAAGGGCTGAACGAGCTGCAGGAGACGACCGGGGTGTCTGGTGAGCTGGACGTCAGCATCAGCGCCCCTGACTTCACCGATCCCGAAACGATCGAATGGATGGCGGGGTTCAAGCGGCGGGTGCTGGAGAGCGGTGGATTCGGCGGCGAAAATCCGAGCTGTCTGCAGGCGGACATCTGCCCCGGGCCGGCGCTGTCGGACTTCCTCATCCGCGGTGAAGAGCAGCCGACGAAAGAGCGGATCGAAGCTACGCTGGCGGCGCTCTCGCCCTATGCCTTGCGGCAGGTGGCGCCCCTGGACCCCGAGACCGGCGAGATCGGAAACAAGGCGTTGATCTCGTTCGGGATCAGGGCGCAGTCGCTGGAGGACCAGCAGGACCTGGTCGAGCGGGTGCGGGATCAGATCGGCGAGCCGCCGGAGGGGGTTGAGGTGGAGCTGTCGGGTCTCTCCGTGATCGCCGCGGAATCGGCTGGTGACCTTTCGAGTAGCCGCTACTGGCTGACGTTGGCAGGGCTGATGGCGGTGGGGTTGGCTCTGCTCCTGATCTACCGCTCCTGGCGACGGGCGATGATCCCGCTGGTCCCGACGGTCCTCGCCACCGGCTGGGCCTCCCTCTTGCTGTGGATCACCGGCATCCCGCTCAACCCGATGTCGGCCGCGCTGGGGGCGTTGACGATCGCGATCGCGACCGAGTTCGGGGTCCTGCTGGTGGGGCGTTTCCACGAGGAGCGCCGAAGCGGGGCGGGGGTCGAGGAGGCGCTGCAGGGCGCTTACTCGCGGACCGGGGCCGCGGTCCTCGCCTCGGGCGTCACCGCGATCGCCGGCTTCGCGGTCCTCGTCGCCAGCGACGTCCAGATGCTGCGTGACTTCGGACTCGTCACCGTCGTCGACCTCACCGCGGCGCTGGTCGGGGTGCTGCTGGTCCTCCCCGCCTCGCTGCTCCTGCTGGAGCGGGAATGAAAGACCGGTACTCGATCGTCGTCGGGCTGATCTTCCTCGCGGTGATCGCGGTCGCCACCATCAACACCGTCCGCGACGGCGGCGGAGGGGAAACGCTCGGGCTCGATCGACTGCCGCCGCGCTGGCCGCTGCCGCAGTTCGCGGTCCCGGAGGGCGACGGTGAGCTCGAAGGGGATGCGAACGTGTCCCAGGACGACTGCGAAACCTCGTCGATTCCCTGCCCCGGGGACGCCCGCCGCACCCCCGCCTGCCGGGTCGATCCCGCCGAAGCGATCAGGATCTGCGACTTCTTCGATCGGCCACTGGTGATCTCGTTCTGGTTCTCCAAAGGCGACAGCTGCATCGAGCAGCAGGACCTGGTCGAGCGGGTCTACCGGCGCTACCGTGGAGAGGTGGGATTTCTCTCGCTCGACATCCGCGATGAGCGTGGCACCCTGCGGGACCTGATCGAGCAGCGCGGCTGGACGATGCCGGTCGGCTTCGACCGTGACGGTGCCGTCGCCAGCCTCTACGGTGTCGGCGGCTGTCCCACCTTCGCCTACGTCTACCCGGGGGGGACGCTGCAGAGCGCCAGCATCGGCGAGCTGACCGAGTCGCAGCTGGCCGGCCGCGTCGATCGTCTGCTCAGGGCCACCGCGACGGCGGAAGCCGGCTGAGTGGACGCCGGAGCCGCCAATCGACAGATGGGGCGGGTGCCGCCGCCCCAGCAGGGATGGGTCTCCCCCCACATCGCCTCGGAGTTCCCCGGCCTCGGCATCGCCTGGGTCGAGGTGGAGGCGAAGTCGGGCCGCAGCCCGGAGCCGGTGCGCGGTCGCCTCCGCGATCTCTCCGACCGGACCTACGGCGCCCAGGCGATCCGCCTGCGCGAACGGCCGATTCCCTGGGCCTACCGGGTCTTCTACCGTCAGATCGGGCTCGACCCCGATCGCACCCGCACCCCGGTCGAGCAGCTCAGCCTCGACCGACTCCACGACGGCGGCTTCCGCAGCAACGGACTCCCCGCCGACGCGCTCGACATCGCGATCGTGGAGACCGGCGTGGCGCTGCGGGCTTTCGATGCCGACCGTGTCGAGGGCAGGCTCTGCATCCGCGACTCCGCCCCCGGCGAGTCCCTGGCGGGCCAGCCTGGCGAGATGGCGAAGGGGACCCTGGCTATCGCCGATGACTCGCAGCCGATCGGACTGCTGTTTGGGGCGACCGCCGCGGGCTTCGCCGTCGAGTCTGGGAGCCGCCGCATCGCGATCGCCGCGATCCAGGTCAAGGGAGTGCCGCAGATCGCCGTCGAGGAGGCGTTGTGGATGGCCGCGGAGACTCTGGAGGCCGCTTGAGTCCTCGCCTACACTTTGAGGAGATGCCTGCTCTGCTGAAACATGATGAGTTCGCTGGGTTGGGCGCGGCGGTCGACGAGCGGGAGGCGCGGCTGCAGCTGCGCCGGCAGATCGCCCGCCTCGAGGCCGAGCTCGCCGGCCTCGTCGGCGAGGGGTTCGGCCACACGCAGGTCCCGCACCGCGTCGAGGCCGTCGCCTCCACGCCGCGAGTGCTCGACCTCGGTGAGCTGGAGGCGGTTCGGGATCGGCTTGCCAATCGCGTCGCAGAGGCGCGGCACGCCTTGGTGGAGCGCAAGCGGGTCGAGGACGAGAACCACGAGCTCGTCCAGAGGATGCTCGCCGCTCCGCGGGACTTCAAGTGGGTTCGCGTCTCCAGGGAAGACCTGGGGTTGCCCGGCTGTGGGCACTGGCACTCGAAACCGCGGCTCGGCCCCCTGGGGATGCTGATGGGCTGGTGGCGGGTCAAGATCTCCTCCGGATGCCCGTTACCCGGGCGGCTTGCGGCCGTTGAGCGCAAAGACCAAGACCGCCGGGAAGCCCTCTAAGCGGGTTTCAGCACCAGACGAGAGACCGCCGGCCCCCTGGGGGAACGTGCCCCTCGCCGAGCTGGTCATCCTCGCCGGCATCGTCGCGCTTGTGATCGGGGTGGTTGGGGGAAGCCCGACCGCGATCGGAGTCGGGGTGGCGCTGGCCGGGCTGGGCGGCCTCGAGGTCTCGGTCCGCGAGCATTTCGCCGGCTATCGCTCCCACACGACCCTGCTGGCGGGAGCGGCATTCGTCTTCACCACGGGCCTGGTCTTCTACGTCGCCGACCAGATCCTCGCGGTGGCGCTGGCGTTCGGGGCCGTGGCCTTCGCGATCGTTTTCTACCTGGCCCGCCGCGCATTCCAGCGCGCTTCCGGTGGCCTCAGCTACCGGATCGGTGGAATGCGCGGCTGACCCGCCGGGGCGCTAGGCGGCGACGGTCTCCCGTCCCACGCCGCGCGTGGCCAGCTCGGTGGCGAGCAGGCGGCGTTGCCGGGAGGTGAGCGTCCCGAGCTGCTTGTTCTCATTCAGGGACAGGGGCATGAGGAACTTGCGGGCACGGGTGCGGCCCCAGCGCCGCTGGCTGGTCAGCAGCTCGGCGATGGTCATGCTCTCGGTCTCCCACGGGCAGTCGCGAACCACCTCCGCGGCATCCATGTCTCCTCGCGCGATCGCACGCTTCAGCTCTGCACGAGCAAGTCTCACCATGTTGGCTCGCTCCAGGGCCCTCATGTGCTGCGGTGCCTCTGCTGAAGTTGCGATGGTCGATGGTGGTGCCGTTGAGGCAGCTTCCACTGGACTCCTCCCTTAGGAATCGGTTTACAGGATCTGTCGCGTCCGGCCGGCGGCCATGCCCACCGAGGGGGGCTTGCCCTACCGGACTGACTCACTCTTCCCGAACGTCCCGCCTGGGTTGTTCGGCGAGGAGGCCAAGCTACGTCTTCGGAGTGCATGCCGTCAACCCGCAAGCACCGGAATGACGTCCGACCCATTCGCTAAGAGCAACAATTTCGGCCTCTCAGCCTGCTTGTCCGATTCTGGACAAGGCTGAAACTCCCCCTGCCGGGGGATGTCAAGAATTTGTGACCAAAAAGGTCAGTTCCGCGGAAGGTCCGGGAAGTCCTGGATGACCCTGGCGATGGTGCCGAGAGCGCCGTCGAGGTGCTCGCGCTCGTGGGTGGCCATCAGGCTCGTCCGCAACAGCGCTCCGCCGGGCGGGACCGCCGGGTGAATCGCGACGTTGGTGTAGACACCGGCCTCGAAGAGGGCCTTCCAGAGCAGGACCGCCTGCCAGTCGTCGCCCACCATCACCGGCACCACCGGGGTCGTGGCGACCCTGCCGTCCGGCAGGGTTCCCGGCTCGATCACCCTCAGCCCCAGGTGGCGTAGGCCCTCGCGCAGGTACTCGGCATTGGCGAGCAGCTGCCCGAACAGGGCCGGCCCGTCCTCGCGGATCACCCGCAGCGCCGCCAGCGCCGCTCCCACCGCCGCCGGCACCGCGGAGGCGCTGAAGATGAAGGAGCGGGAGGAGATCCGCAGGTACTCGATCACGTCGGCGGGGCCGGCGATGAAGCCACCGCAGGAGGCGAGGCTCTTGGAGAAGGTCCCCATCCGCAGGTCGACCTCGTCCTCGAGGCCGAAGAGCTCGCTGGCGCCGGCGCCGCGAGCGCCGAGGACGCCGGCGCCGTGCGCCTCGTCGACCATCAGGCGGGCTCCGTAGGCCCGGCAGAGCTCGACGATGCGAGGCAGGTCACAGACGTCGCCCTCCATCGAGAAGACGCCGTCGACGATGACGAGGACGCCGCCGCCGTCGGCAGCGGCTCGCTGCAGCATCTTCTCCAGCTTGTCCATGCGGTTGTGCCGGAAGGGGCGCAGCTTGGCGCCGGAGAGACGGCAGCCGTCGAGGATCGAGGCGTGGTCGCCGGAGTCGCAGATCACCGTGTCGCCGGGGCCGAGGATCGTGCCGATGCAGCCGACGTTCGACTGGTAGCCGGTGGTGTAGACGATCGCGTCCTCGGTCCGCATCCACTCCGCCAACTCGCGCTCGAGGTCGAGGTGCAGGGGGGTGGTGCCGTTGAGCAGCCGCGAGCCGGTGACGCCGGTGCCGTAGGTCTCCAGCGCCTCGCGCGCCGCTCCCTTCACCCGTTCGTCGCCGGTCAGCCCCAGGTAGTTGTTGGAGCCGAGCATGATCGTCTCCCGCCCCTCCATCTCGACCACGGGACCGGCCTGGGAGGTCAGGAGGCGGAAGTAGGGGAGGAGGTCGTGCTCCTTGGCGGCTTCGAGCTGCTCGAGGCGCTCGTGGTTGCGCGCCTTCTCGAAGACGTCGACCGGAGCCTTCGCGGTCTCGCTCATCGCCTCAGAGTGTAGGTTGCGGCTCGATGGGAAGCCTGACGATCCGGCCGGTGCGGACCCGGCGCGAGCTCAAGCGCTTCGTAAAGGTTCCGTTCAGCCTGCATCGCGACAGCGAGCAGTGGGTGCCGCCACTGGTCTTCGAGCGGATGCAGTTCCTCGACCGCAAGAGGAACCCGTGGTTCGAGCACGGCGAGGCCGAGTACTTCCTCGCCGAGCGCGACGGCGAGCCGGTCGGGCGCATCACCGCCCACGTCGACAGCCGCTGGGACTCCTACCAGGGCGGTAAAGACGCGATGTTCGGATTCTTCGAGACGGCCGAGGACCCCGAGGTCGCGCAGGCGCTGTTCGCCGCCGCCACCGAGTGGGCCGCCGAGCGCGGGCGCGAGCGGATTCTCGGGCCGATGGACTTCACCACCAACGACGAGATCGGAATCCTGATCGAGGGCTTCGAGCGCCGTCCGATGATCCTCGAGCCCTGGCACCCGCCCTACTACCAGCGGCTGATCGAGGCCGAGGGCTTCACCAAGGCGATGGACGTGCTGATGTGGGAGCTGCGGATGGGCGAGCTGAAAGAGGGCGAGAAGTTCGACCCCTCGATCCACGAGGCGGCGGAGAAAGCGCTGCACGACGAAGGAATCACGATCCGCAACATGCGCAGGCGCGAAATGGCCGCCGAGGTGCGCCGCTTCATGGATGTCTACAACGAGGCCTGGGGAGACAACTGGGGCTTCGTTCCGATTACCGACGCCGAGGTCGAGTTCCAGGCCAAGAACCTGAAGCAGGTGCTCGACGAGGAGTGGACCTTCATGGCCGAAAAAGACGGCGAGGTGGTGGGGGCCGCGCTCACCCTGCCGGACGTCAACCAGGTTCTCGCCAAGCTTGACGGCCGGCTGCTGCCGTTCGGCTGGGCGAAGTTCCTGCTCGGCCGGCGCAAGATCGATCGCCTGCGGGTGTTCGCGCTGGGCGTCAAGCACGACTACCGCCACACCGGGGTCGCCGCCGGTCTCTACCTCGAGCACATCAAGATGGCGGCGCTGCCGGACAAGATCCACTGGGGCGAGATGGGCTGGATCCTCGAGACCAACAAGCCGATGAACCGCGCGATGGAGGGCATGGGCGGCAAGATCGTCAAGAAGTACCGTCTTTACGAGCGACCTCTCGCAGGGGCCGACCCCGGCCCGCGCTAGAGTCGCGAGGGTGGACGAGCTGCAGGTAGACGGCGAGGTGATCGCCGAAGAAGACGCGGGGCCGAGGGCCGTGACCGACCCTGTTCGTCCCCTGCCTGCGAGCTACGAGGCCTCTTCGGGGTCTTCGTTGCCGGTGCTGCGTCCGGAGGTCCGTACCGCCGCGATCGCCGCCGCCGGTGGGGTCCTCGCCGGCGCCGCCACCGTGGCCGCGGTGAGAGTGGTCAGCCATGCCGCCGCCAAGGCCCGTCCGTCGCGCCTGTCGCGTCGCCGTCGCGAGCGCCAGAACGTCGTCGCCAGCCGTTCGTTTTTGGTCGATGTGCATCTCCTCGGTCGCTGAAGCCGAAGTTCGGCCGCCTTCGCCGTACCGGATGCCACGCGGCAGCGCCGACCGCACCTTGCGTGTGCGCGGCGGGGTCGCCACCCGACTCCTCCACGTCAACGGCAGCCCCGTCCTCGTCCGCGCCTGGCAGCCGGCTCGGGACAGGGTCCGGTTTCACGCCGAGGCAATCGAGCCGGAGCGCGTTTCGCGTCCCTCGATCGCGATGCGGCCGTGCGGGGGCCCGGCCGGGCGGGAGCAGCTCGAGCAGGCGATCGAGCGGATGCGCTGCGCCCTCTGGGTCGACGTCGACCTCTCCGACTTCTACCGCCGCTTCCGCCGCGACCCCCTGGTCGGCCCGCTGATCCGCCGTCGTCCCGGCTTTCGCCCGCAGGGCAGGCCGTGGCCGTGGGAGGCCCTCGCCGCGGCGGTGGTCGGGCAGCTGATCGAGGCGCAGCGGGCGGCGCTGATCGAGCGCCGCATCGCCGGCCGCTGGGGGGCGTGCCTGGGGGAGGGGCGGAACGCCCTCCGCGACGTCCCGGGGCCGGCCGCGATCGCCGGCCGGGCGCCGGCCGAATTCGAGCAGATGGACCTGGTCGGGAAACGGGCGGCGGCGCTGCGCCGGCTCGCCCGCGACGTCGCCGCCGGGCGCTGCCGGATCGAGGACCCGGCAGGCGATCGGCGGCTGCTGGCGCTGCCGCAGATCGGCCCCTGGACGGTGCAGTGCCTCGGCCTCTTCGGCCGCGGCGAACTCGACTCGCTTCCCGCCGGCGACCTCGGTTACATCAAGCTCGTCGGCCGGCTCAAGGGCGAAGGGAGACGAGCCACGATCCCCGAGGTCGAAGAGTTCTACGCGCCCTATGAGCCTTACCGGGGGCTGGTCGGCGCCCTGACGCTGTCGGGCTTGCACCGGATCGTCTCCCAGGGCCCGCCGATGCGCCTCGCTGCTTAGCGTCGCCTCATGACTCAAGGCCAATCGCGTGCAGCCGATAAGCGAGGAGATGCGCGACCCTGGCGATAGGAACTGGTCCGAGCACGAGGTCAAACGCTTCCTCGACCAGCTTTCCGCGGGCGGCCAGGACTTCCAACGCTTGATCGAGCAGCTGCCGGTGATCGTCTACACGGCGGAGCTCGGGGAGCGGGGCCGCTGGCGCTACGTCAGCCCCCAGGTCGAGGAGATCCTCGGTTACCGCCCCGAGGACTTCATCCGCGATCCTGGCCTGTGGATCAGCCTCGTCCACCCGGAGGACCGCCAGCGGGCGATCGCGGTCGAGACCGACGAGCACCTGGGCAACCGCGATACGACCCCGGTCGAATACCGGATGCACACCCGCGAGGGCAAAGTCGTCTGGATGCAGGACGAGGCGGTGCTGGAAGCGGGCGAGGACGGGATCCCGATCTGGCACGGCGTCCTCTACGACGTCAGCGGCCGCAAGGAGACCGAGGAGGAGCTGCAGCGGGCGCTCTCCCAGCAGGCGGTGGTCGCCCGGCTCGGCGAGCGGGCGCTGCAGAACAGCGAGCCTCAGGAGCTGATGGAGGCTGCCGCCGAGCTGATCGGGAAAGTCGACGGCGTCCACAGCGCCTGCATCTGGGAGCTCGGCCGGGACGGTCGCCGCCTCAACCTTCGCGCCGGCCTCGAGGATGCGGTGCTGGGCGCCGGCCGCAGGGTCTCCGCCTCCCGCGATTCCCACGCCGGCGCCGCGCTCGATTCGGGCACCCACGCGATCGTCGCCGACTGGGAGCAGGAGACGCGCCATACGATGCCGCCGGTGCTGCGCGTCTTCGGCGCCGCCAGCAGCCTCGCCGTCGTCATCGACGGCAAGAACCGTCCCTTCGGGGTGCTCGACGTCCATTCCACCGAGCCCCACCGGTTCACCGCCAAGGACGTTCCCTTCGTCCAGGCGGCCGCCAACGTCCTCGCCGATGCAATCGAGCGCCACGCTGCCGACCAGGCGCTGCGCTACCGCGTCCTCCACGACTCCCTCACCGGGCTGCCCAACCGGCTCAGCTTCGTCGACGCGCTCGGCGACAGCCTGCAGAAAGCGGCGATCTCGGGCTCGCCGGTGGGGATCCTCTTCCTCGACCTCGACCATTTCAAGCTGATCAACGACAGCCTCGGCCACCACGCCGGCGACGCCCTGCTGCGGGCGGTGGCGCCGCGCCTGCGCTCGCACCTGCGCCCGGGGGACATCGTCGCCCGCTTCGGCGGCGACGAGTTCGGGATTCTGATCGATCGCCTGGCCGACGAGGCGGAGGCGGTCGCGATCGCCGACCGGGTGGCGGACGCCTTCACCCAGCCCTTTTCTCTGGACGGGGTCGACCACTTCGTCAGCGCCAGCATCGGCGTCGCCGTCTCGCGCTCTTCCGAAGAGCGGACGGTCAACGCCGAGCTGCTGATCCGCGACGCCGACGCGGCGATGTACCGGGCCAAGGAGGACGGCCGCTCTCGCTGCGTCCTCTTCGACGCCGAGATGCGGGCGGGGGCGATGCGGCGGCTGCAGGTCGAACGCGAGCTCCGCCACGCCCTCGACCGCGACGAGCTGACGCTGCACTACCAGCCGGTCGTCAACCTCCGCTCCGGCGAGATCACCGGTCTCGAGGCCCTGGTCCGCTGGCGCCACCCCGAGCGCGGCACCCTCGACCCATCCGAGTTCGTCGAGATCGCCGAGGACAGCGGCCTGATCGAGCCGATCGGTCGCTGGGTGCAGGACCGGGCTTGCCGCCAGGCGGTCGAGTGGCACCAGCTGCGCCCCGACTCGCGCCCCCTCGACGTTGCCGTCAACCTCTCCGCTCGCCAGGTCTCCCACCGCGATCTGCCCGCGGCGATCGAGGAGATCATCGCCCGCACCGGCCTCGATCCGGTCAACCTCCGCCTCGAGATCACCGAGAGCGTCCTCGTCGAGGAGTCGGCGACGGCGATCTCCTCCCTGGAGGCTTTGAACGAGCTCGGGGTCCGGCTCGTCCTCGACGACTTCGGCACCGGCTACTCCTCGCTCGCCTACCTCAACCGCTTCCCCTTCCACGCCCTCAAGATCGACTGCTCCTTCGTCAACGCGCTGGGGATCGAGCAGGAGGCGACGGCGATCGTCGAGGCGATCATCGGGATGGCGCGGGCCCTCTCGCTGGAGGTCATTGCCGAGGGGGTCGAGAACGAGGTCCAGCTCGGGGAGCTGCGCCGGCTCGAGTGCGACTACGCGCAAGGGCACCTCTTCCACGCCGCGATGCCAGAGCGCGAGGTCAGCCGCCTGATCGCCGAAGGCGCGCTTGGCTATTCGGGGATCTTGCCCGACGGCAAGTAGCCGTTGTCGAGCAGTTCGCCCGCTTCCGGCAGGGACTCGATCAAGCCGTTGTCCCGCATCCAGCCGGCGAAGGTCGCCCACTCTTTCGGGTCCATGTAGCCGTAGGGCTGGCCGGAGGTGCGCGCTCCGAGCAGCGGCAGCGTCGCTTTCACCTCGGCCGCGGCCAGTTTCGGTTCGAGATCCGGATTGGCTTCGGTGATTGCGGTGGTCGCGGCGCCGGGCTGCGCCACCGCCGCCTCGGTCCCGCGCTCCAGGGCGGCGAGGAAGAGCCGGAACTTGTCCGGATCCTCTTCGAGGCTTCCCTGCCGCGCCACCAGCACCAGCTCGTCGTAGGTGGGGACGCCGAGCTGGTCGACCGGGGTGACGACCGGGCCTTTGCCGCGTTCGCGCAGGTCGACCCCCTCGACGTTGCTGAAGCCGCCGAGCGTCGCCTGGGCCGAGTCGCTGAGGAGGGCGGGGAGGAGGCCGAAGCCGACGTTGACTGCTTTGACGTCCCCAGGGGTGAGGTTGACCCGGGCGAGGATCGTCTCGAGGAATTTGTCCTGGTAGGGAATGCCGGCGGTGCCGATCGTCTTGCCCTTGAGATCGGCGATGCCTTTGATCCCGGATTTCTGCAGCCAGATCATCGAAGTGAGCGGCTGGTTGACCAGGGCGGCGACGGCGACGACGTCGAGCCCCTGCTCGCGGGCCAGCGCGACCTCGGGCTCGTAGGAGATCGCCAGGTCGGAGCGGCCGGCGGCCACCTGCTTCAGCGGCGCTGCGGGGTCGGAGGGGGTCTCGATGCTGACGTCCAGCCCGGCTTCCTCGAAGTAGCCGAGTTTCTGCGCCATGTAGATCCCGGCGTGATCGGGGTTCGGGTAGAAGTCGAGCGTCAGGGTGAAGCTCTCGCGCTCGGACCCGGTCTCCTCCGACTTCTCGCCGCAGGCGGCAAGCGCGAGGGAGAGGATGAGGACGAGGAGGGCGATCGCCGGGATCCGGAGGCGCGTCATCGCTTGAGTTCTATCGCCAACGGACGACGCGTCGCTCCGCGAGGGTGGTGAGGCCGATCAGCGCCAGCGCCATGACTGCGAGGACGACGACCGAGGCGAACTGGCGGGCGACCTGGTAGTAGGCGGTGTCGGCCTGGATCAAGTGGCCCAGCCCGGAGCTGGAGCCGACCCACTCGGCGAAGACGGCGCCGATCGGCGCCACGACCACGGCGATCTTGATCCCGGTGAACAGGCTGGGCAGGGCGGCCGGCGCTTCCACCCGCCAGAACCGCTGCCAGCGGCTGGCGTCGAGGCTGCGCATCATCTTCACCGCGTCGGGGTCGACGGAGCGCAGGCCGTCGAGCGCGTTGACGGTGATCGGGAAGAAGCAGATCAGGGCTATGACCACCACCTTGGGCCCGATGCCGTAGCCGAACCAGACCAGGAGGATCGGCGAGATGACCACGATGGGGATCGTCTGGGAGGCGACGATCAAGGGATATGCCGCATCCTTCAGCAGCTGCCAGCGGTGCATCAGGACCGCGAAGCCGACTCCGACGACGAGCGCGCAGAGGATGCCCAGGAGGATCTCCCTCAGCGTCACCCAGGCGTTCTCGGCGAGCAGGCCGCGGTTCTCCCAGAGCGATTCGGCTATTTCCGCCGGCGAGGGCACCAGGAAGTCTTCGAGGCTGAGCGCGTCGGCGATCGTCCCGGTCGAGCAGGCGATCTGCCACAGCCCCAGCAGCAGCGCGATCAGCCCCAGCGGCAACAGCCAGCGCCTCAACCCGCCCCCTCCCGCAGCGCCCGCAACGCTTCCTCGCGGGCGGCGACGAACCCGGGGTCGGTAACGGCGCCGTCGCGGTCCGCCGCGCGCGGGGTCGGAGGGCTGAGCTCGGCGACGATCGTTGCCGGGCGGGCGGAGAGGATCGCCACCCGGTCGCAGAGGTAGAGCGCCTCCTCGACGTCGTGGGTGACGAGGACGACGGTGCGGGGGTCGGCGCGCAGCGTCGCCGCCAGCCACTCCTGCATCTCCGCCCGGGTGATCGCGTCGAGCGCGGCGAAGGGCTCGTCGAGGGCGAGGACCGGCTTGCCGGCGGCCAGCGTCCGCAGGAAGGCGACCCGCTGCCGCATCCCTCCAGAGAGCTCGTCGGGCCGGGCGCTCTCGAAGCCGGCTAGGCCAAAGCGGGCGAAGAGAGCCGCGGTGGCGGCCCGCGCCTCTGCGCGCCGCATCCCCTGGTTTCGCAGGGCCAGGGCGGCGTTGTCGATCGCCGAGTACCAGGGGAGGAGGAGGTCTCGCTGCGGCATCAGGGCGCAGTGTGCGAGCCGCTCGCCCGCCGCCGCGCGACCGTCAACCGCGATCGTCCCCGCGCTCGGATCCGCCAGGCCGCAGATCAGCTCCAGCAGCGTCGACTTGCCGCAGCCCGAGGGACCGACCAGGCCGACGACCGTGTGGGAGGCGGCTTCCAAGTCGATCGAGGCGAGCGTCTGCAGGCTCCCGTAGGAGTGGGCGACGCCCCCAAGTTCGAGCTCCATCCTGGTATCCTGGCGCACTCCGCACTCCTGACCAAGAAGGTCAGGAAAGTCGAAATCAGCATCGTGCGGAGCAAGAACCAAAACTATGGACCCGGCAATAGTCCTCTTCGGATTGGGGATCGGCGTACTCGTCGGTATGACCGGCATGGGCGGAGGCTCGCTGATGACGCCGCTGCTGATCCTGCTCTTCGGGATCTCGCCGACGACCGCGATCGGCACCGACATCTTCTACGCCGCGGTGACCAAGACGGTGGGCGGCTGGCGCCACCTGAAGCTGAAGACGGTCAACATGGATCTGGTCAAGTGGCTGGCGCTGGGCAGCGTCCCCTCGGCCGTGGGCGGCGTCTTCCTCGTCTCCTGGTTGCAGGGTCGAGTGGGGGAGGCGCGGCTTGAGGAACTCGTCTACGCCGTCCTCGGCGGAACCCTGCTGATGGTCGGGGTGATCACCTTGACCCGGGCGCTGATCCTCCGCAGCCTGATCGAGGAGCGCGACCGTTTCGAGGTCGAGCGTCGCCACAAAGTGGCGGCGATCGTGATCGGCGCCTCCACCGGTTTCGTCATCGGGATCACCTCCGCCGGCTCCGGCACCGTGATCGCGATCCTGCTGATCGCCGTCTACCGCCTGGCGCCGAAAAAGGTGGTCGGGACCGACGTCTTCCACGCGGCGATCCTGCTCTGGGCGGCCGGGCTCGCGCACTGGGTCGGCGGCAACGTCGACTTCGTCCTCGCCGCCAACATCCTCCTCGGAAGCGTGCCGGGTGTGGTGATCGGCGCCGCCCTGTCCGACAAAGCCCCGCAGGGCCTGCTCCGGACTTCGCTCGGCCTCGTCCTGATCGGCTCCGGATTCGTCACCGTGCAGAAGGGCGATCCGTCCGTCTGGCCGATCGCCGCCGCCGTCGCCGCGATCGGCCTCGGGGCGATCCTCTACGCGCCGCACTGGATCAACCGGCGTCGGGAGCAGCAGTTGCAGCAAGAGGCGGATCAATCGGCCGCACTGGCGCGGACGCTGCCTGCCGACTGATTAACTAGACACATGCGAGTTTCCGCGAAGGCCGACTACGCGGTGCGGGCCGCTGCCGAGCTTGCCGCCGCCCAGCAGGAGGAAGCGCCCGTCAAGGGCGAGCGCCTCGCCGACGCCCAGGACATCCCCCTGCAGTTCCTCGAGCACATCCTGCTCGAGCTCAAGCACCACGGCATCGTCCGCGCCCGCCGCGGCGCCAAGGGCGGCTACTGGCTGGCCAAACCGGCCAACGAGGTGACGGTCGCCGAGATCGTCCGCGCCGTCGAGGGCCCGATCGCCCACGTGCAGTCGACCCCGCCGGAGGACATCGAGTACCGCGGCAACTCCGAGCACCTGCAGCAGGTCTGGATCGCCGTCCGCGCCAGCCTCCGCACCGTGCTCGAGGAGGTCACCCTCGCCGACCTCGTCTCCGGCGAACTTCCCAGCGTCGTCGGCGATCTGACCGCCGACCCCGACGCCTGGGTTGCGCGATAGCAACTAAGAGCGCGCCTTCTCCACCACCGGCACCGGGACCAGGTCGAAGTCGGTGCCGAGTCGCAGCTCGCTGTAGCGCTTGGTCCAGTCGTCGTTGATTCGGTCCGACTGGCGCTTCATCCGCGGCTCGAACTCGAAGTCCTCGGCGCAGGAGAGGTCGAGACGCTCGAGCAGGTTGAGGGTGCTGGTCTCGTAGTCGGCGGCGAAGTTCTCGTAGAGGACGAGGATCGGCTTGATCCCGGAGTGCTCGAAGAAGGCGTCCCAGGAGGCCTCTTCGATCAGCAGCTGCTCGAGCAGGTGGTCGATCGCCCGGTAGTGGAAGCGCAGCTGCGGCCGGTGCTCCTCGATGAAGCTGCGGTAGGGGGGCGAGCCGTCGTCTTCGACCGAGGCGGCCTTGGCGCTGGCCTGATCCTCGCGCCAGGTGGCCGTCTGCACCGCCTTCCACAGCGAGACCGCCTGGCGGACCTTGTTGGCGCGGACGACGCGGACGAAGGTGAGGTCGGGGAAGACGGCCGGCATCAGCTCCGCCAGCGGCACGTCGCGGTAGGCGGGGATGTTGCGCAGGAGGCTGACGAACTCGCCGAAGTAGCCCCACATCAGCTTCGCCCCGAAGACGCCGTTGTCGGTGGTGCCAGTCTCGAAGACCCACTCGAGATAGCGGTCGTAGGCGGCGCGGCTCCAGAGGGGGGAGCGGGGCTGGGGGTCGGAGCCGACGCTGCGCTCGCCGAGGTGGTCGCGGATCGACTGGTCCTCGACCCCGAGGAAGTATTCCTCGGGACGACGGGGGCGGCCGCTGTGGCGGAGCGCCTCGAAGTACTCCTCGGGGCGGCCGGCGACCCCGGTTTCCTCGAGGGCGTGGCAGACGAGGGTGCTGCCGCTGCGGGGGGAGGCGCAGACGAGATATGAGCGATCGGGTTGCATGTCTTTCCTAACTATCCTTATCAACAAAAGAGTAAACAGGGCGGGGTCGATAACCTGAAAGACGGTGCAGCCACCGAACATTCTCTACATCCACTCCCACGACACCGGCCGCTACGTCCAGCCCTACGGCTTCCAGGTGCCGACGCCGAACATCCAGATGCTGGCCGACCAGGGGGTGCTGTTCCGCGAGGCTTTCTGCGCCGCGCCGACCTGCTCCGGCAGCCGCGCCAGCCTCCTCACCGGGCTCTACTGCCACAACAACGGGATGCTCGGGCTCGCCCATCGCGGCTGGAAGCTGAACGACTACGGACAGCACTGGGTCCACACCCTGCGCAAGGCCGGCTATCACTCGACCTTGATCGGCGAGCAGCACATCTCCGCCGACCCGGCGGTGATCGGCTACGACGAGATCGTCCCGGTCGACTCCACCCATGCCTCCTTCGTCGCGCCGCTGACGATCAAGGCCCTCGCCGACGCCCCCAGCCAGCCGTGGTTCATGTCGGTCGGGTTCTTCGAGACCCACCGTGACTTCTCGGCTCCGACCTCGGTCCGCGACACGCTCTACTCGCAGCCGCCCGCCAACCTGCCCGACACGCCCGCGACCCGGCGCGACATGGCCGCCTTCAAGGCCAGCGCCCGCTCGCTCGACCAGGGGATCGGCGCCGTCCTCCACGCCCTGCACGACCACGGGCTGGTCGAGAACACCCTCGTCATCTGCACCACCGACCACGGCATCGCCTTCCCCGGCGCCAAGGCCACCCTCTTCGACCGCGGCACCGGAGTGATGATGATCATGCGCGGGCCCGGCTTCACCGGCGGCAAGGTGGTCGACGCGCCGGTCAGCCACCTCGACGTCTTCCCGACCCTCTGCGAGCTGGCTGGGACCGAGGAGCCGGACTGGCTGCAGGGGACCTCGCTGATGCCGCTGGTGCGGGGGGAGGTCGACCGCCTCCACGAGGCGATCTTCACCGAGACGACCTACCACGCTGCCTACCAGCCTCATCGGGCGGTCCGAACCGAGCGTTGGAAGTACATAAGGAGATTTGACGAATACCCGCATCCGGTGCTCGCTAACTGCGACGAAAGCGATACCAAGGACCTCCTGGTCGAGGCCGGGTGGGGGGAGCAGGAGGTGCCCGAGGAGCAGCTCTACGACTTGGTGCTGGACCCGCAGGAGGGCAGCAACGTCGCCGTCGACCCCGCCCATGCCGAGGTGCTGGCGGAGATGCGGGAGCGGCTCGAGGCCTGGATGCGGGAGACCGAGGATCCGCTGCTGGAGGGGCCGGTGGCTCCTCCCGGGGGGGCGATCGTCACCGATCAGTCGCAGGCCTCGCCCGACGTGGTGCGGATCGCTACGGGCGACTCCACGGCCGCTCCATCCAGGTGAGGCAGGTCCAGCCGGGGATGACCTTCCCGATCGGGTCGCGGCTCTCGCCGTGGGCGAAGACCGAGAGGCCGCAGTTGTGCGAGCCGAGGTTCCAGATCCCGGCCGCCATCTCCGCCTCGAAGCGGTCGCCCAGCACCGAATCGAGAAGGAAGAAGCGGGTGAAGATCCCGTGGGTGACGAGCAGCGGCAGCTCGCCGTCGGCGCCGGACTCGAGCTCCGCCTTCAGGCGCCGCACCCGCTCGATCGCCCCCTCGAAGGTTTCGGCAGAGGTCAGCTCGCCCACGTAGTCGATCTCCTCGGCCTCGAGCCCGAGCGCCTCGCCCACCGCCTGCGCCGTTTCCCGGGCCCGCCGCAGGGGGCTGCTCAGCAGCCGCGTCACCCCCAGCTCCCGCAGGCCGGCGCCGGCCGCGTGGGCCTGCTCGACCCCCTTCTCGGTCAGTCGGTCGCCCTCGGAATGGGCTTTCGGCTCGCCGCTGCGGTTGGCGTTGTGGACCGACTCGCCGTGGCGGAGGAGGAGCGCCCTCATTCGGCGGTGGGGGCGGCGCCGGCGACGACGTTGACGAAGTTCTCGAGGTGTTTGGTGGTCCAGCACTCGAAGGCGCCGTCGCAGTAGCGCTCGTAGGCGGCCATCACCGAGTCGCCGTAGTTCCAGTAGAGCTTCGGCTCCGGGTTGAGCCAGAACAGGCGGCCCGCTTTCTCGGCGACCTGGGCGAAGACCTCGGCGTGGGGCTCGCGGCCGTTGGTGCGGGCGTCGCCGAGCACGATCACGGTCGAGCGCGGGTCGAGGTCTTCGGAGATCTCGGTCAGGAACTCGAGCCAGACGCGGCCGTAGTCGGTGTACCCGGAGACATCGGCGACGCCACCCTCACTGGAGATCTTCTGGGCGATCACGGCGAAGTCGCGCTCGTGCTCGAAGACGTCGGTCACCTCCGAGATCCGCTCGATGAAGACGAAGCTGCGCAGCTTGCGGAACGAGTCGTGGAGCGCGTGGAGGACCGAGAGGAAGAAGACGCTGGCCGAGGTGACCGAGGTGGAGACGTCGCAGAGGACGTAGATCTCCGGCCGCCGCGGCCGTTTCGGCCGGTATTTCAGCCGCAGCGGCACCCCGCCGGTCTCCAGCGAGGCGCGCATCGTCCGCCGCACGTCGACCGTCCGGCCCTTGCGGCGGCCGCGCTGCTCGTGGCCGAGGGTGGCGAGGCGGCGCTTCATCTGCGAGACGGCGCGGTGGACGGCGGCGAGGTCCTGGGTCGGGCTGGTCGGCAGCGCCCGGTCGAGCTCGGCCAGGGGCCGTGAGGGGGGCAGGGTCTCGGTCCGCTCGATCAGGTGGCGCTCGAGCTCGCGCCGCAGGTGGCGCTCGAAGCCGGTCAGCTGGTCGCGGTCGATCGGCGGGCGCTCCTCGCCGGCAGCGGTCGGCGGCTGGGTGCCGGCGGTGAGGCCGAGGGTGCGGCGGATCCGCTGCACGTCGACGCCGACCACGCCGGAGCCCTCGGCGCGGCCGAAGGCGGCGATCGCCAGCCGCGCCAGGTCCCGCATCGCGTCCTCGTCGCCGGCCGCCATCGCCTCGCGGATCGCCTCTGAGAGCTCGTCCATGTCGAAGCGCTCGCCTTCGCCGGCGGGCGGCCCGCCCTCGGCGTGCTCGGTGACGTCGCGCTGGACCGCCTCGGCCTCGGCGGTGCGGAAGAAGTAGCGGTCGAAGAGCAGCTCGAAGACGCGGCGGTCGTCCTGGGACTTGGCGATCGTCGTCGCCAGCGCCTCGCGGAAGTCGGCGCGCGAGGTCCAGTCGACGTGGCCGAGGGCCTCGAAGGCGTCGAGCAGCTCCGAGGTCCCGACCGCGACCCCCTCGCCGCGCAGCTCCTCGCAGAAGCCGAGCAGCTTCGCCGCCATCCCCGGCGGCCCGGCGTCAGCCTTCGGTCCGTAGGGGGTCGGCAAGTTTCACCCCGACCCGCTCGGCGACCAGGTCGATGTCGGTGCGGTGCTTGACGATGATCGACATCGACTGGGTGAAGGTCTCGCGGTCGATGTCCTCGGCACCGAGCAGCAGCAGCGTCCGCGCCCAGTCGATCGACTCGGCGATCGAGGGCGGCTTCTTCAGGTCCAGCGAACGGACCATGCGGATCACCTCGACCAGCTTGCGGGCCAGCGTTTCGGAGATCTCCGGCGTGTGGAGGCGGACGATCTCCATCTCGCGCTCGAGGTCGGGGTAGTCGAGCCAGAGGTAGAGGCAGCGGCGCTTCAGCGCCTCGGTCAGCTCGCGCGAGTCGTTCGAGGTGAGGACGACGATCGGCATCGTCGTCGCCGAGACCTGCCCGAGCTCGGGGATCGTGATCTGGAAGTCGGAGAGGAGCTCGAGCAGCATCGCCTCGAACTCCTGGTCGGTCTTGTCGATCTCGTCGATCAGCAGCACCACCGGCTCGGGGCTGGCGATCGCCTGCATCAGCGGTCGCTCGAGCAGGAAGTCGGCGCTGAAGATGTCGTCCTGGACGTCGTCCCAGCCGGCCTCGCCGCCGGCCTGGATCCGCAGCAGCTGCTTGCGGTAGTTCCACTCGTACATCGCCTTCGCCTCGTCGAGACCCTCGTAGCACTGCAGGCGCACCAGCTCGCGGCCGCTGGCGCGGGAGAGCGCCTTCGCCAGCTCGGTCTTGCCGACGCCCGCCGGGCCCTCGACCAGGACCGGCTTGCCGAGCTTCTGGGCGAGGAAGGAGACCAGCGCCGCCGGCTCGTCGGCGAGGTAGCCGACGTCGGCCAGGGACTGCTTCACCTCTGCGACGGAACCGTCTGCCATGGCCGCCGATGATAATCCCGCTCAGTGCTCGACCTCGCCCTGCCGCTCGCCGCGCTGTTTCCGACCAGCCCGACGCCCTACATCACGATGATGTTGGTGGGCTTTGCGATCGGCATTCTCGGCCACCTCACCCGCGCCCGCTGGCTCGTCGCCACCGGGGTGATCCTGATCTTCCTCGGGACGCTTCTCTTCCCCCTGCTCGCGAACGTCACCACTGACGATCGCCCCCCGCCGATCGAGGAATCCCGCGGGGACGCGGAATAAACGGGTAGGGAGGAAGCGTGGGACGCCTCGACGAAGTCGATCTGACGCAGAGCCTCAGCGGCGAGGAGGAAAAGCAGGGGCTGAAGCGCGAGGGAAAGCGCCTGGCGCAGCTGCGGCTGACGCTCGGCGGGCTGATCGGCGACTGCGAGGTCGGACCGCCGCTGGTCGTCGTCTTCGAGGGCTGGGATGCCTCCGGCAAGGGCGGGGCGATCAAGCGGCTGACGACGCCGCTCGACCCGCGCCACGTCCGCGTCTCCCAGTTCGCCGCTCCCACGCCTGACGAGAAGCGCCACCACTTCCTCGGCCGCTTCTGGCCGGCGCTGCCGGGCTGGGGCGGGATGACCGTCTTCGACCGCTCCTGGTACGGACGGGTGCTGGTCGAGCGGGTCGAGGGCTTCGCCGGCGAGGAGGAGTGGAGGCGCGCCTACGGCGAGATCGACGACTTCGAGCGCAGCCTCGCCCAGGAGGGCGCGATCGTCGTCAAGTTCTGGCTGCACGTCTCCCCGGAGGAGCAGCTGAAGCGGTTCGAAGCGCGCGCCGGGGACCCACTGAAGTCCTGGAAGCTGACCGACGAGGACTGGCGCAACCGCGACAAGCGGCCGCAGTACGTGGAGGCGGTGGAGGAGATGCTCGAGCGCACCGACCAAGCGCACGCTCCCTGGCACGTCGTCGCCGGCGACTCGAAGCGCTTCGCCCGGGTCGAGGTGGTGCGGCTGGTCAATGAAGAAATCGAGCAGGGAATGCGGCGCGCAGGGCAGGAGCCGCCGCCTCCGCCCTAAACTCCCCGCTCGGTCCTGTTCTCCAATCACGAGGAGCCCCATCCCTTGAGCCGTTTCCGAATCTTTGCGCTGTTCGCGACCCTGGCCGCCCTGACCGTCTTCGCCGCCTGTGGTGGGGGCGACGACGACGGTGGCGACAGCAGCAGCGGGGGCGACCCGCAGCAGGTGATCGAAAACGCCAGCCTCGAAGGAGTCAAAAGCGGCGAGCTCGAGATGTCGCTGAAGGTCAGCTCCGAAGGCGACGAAGGTGGCGACATCGACGTCAGCCTCTCCGGTCCCTTCGAACTGGGCTCGAAAGCCGAACTCCCCCAGGTCGAGCTGGAAGCGAAGGTAGACGGGTCTGCCGAGGGCGAAGAGATCAGCTTCGACGGGGGTCTCACCCTCCTCACCGATCGCGGCTTCATCGACTATGAAGGGACCGCCTACGAAGTCGACCCGACCACCTTCGGCTTCCTCAAGGCGGCGCTCGAACAGGCCCAGCAGCAGGGAGGCGAAGAAGGTCTCACCGCTTGCCAGGAAGCCGCGGAAGGGATCAAGTTCAGCCAGTTCGCCGACAATCTCGAGGACGAAGGAAGTGCTGACGTCGCCGGCACCTCAACCACCAAGGTCAGCGGCGACCTCAACGTCTCCAAGGCGATCGACGCGCTGATTGCGCTGACCGAAAACCCCGCCTGCAGCTCACAGCTGGAAGCGGCCGGTCCGCTGCCGATCGGCGAACTGGAAGAAGCCAAGGGCGAGCTCTCCGAGGCGATTGAAAAAGCCCACCTGGACCTCTATGTCGGGGATGACGACATCGTTCGCAGGATGGACGCTGAACTGACCATCGCTCCGGAAGGAGCCGAGGACGAAAAAGTCGAGCTGGAGATGGAAATCTCACTCAGCGGAGTCAACGAGGAGCAGAGCTTCTCCGCTCCCTCTGACGCGAAACCGCTTGAAGCCCTCTTCAACGAAGTCGGCGTCAATCCGCTCGAGCTGCTGGAAGGGGGCAGCGAAGGCGGGCTCGGCGGTCTGCTCGAAGGCATCACCGGCGGGTCTACCTCGGGTGGGTCCTCCTCCGGGGGGTCTTCCTCGGGTGGGGGCTCCGAATCCGGCGAAATCCCTGGGCAGAAGGCATACCTCCGGTGCCTGAAACAGGCGCAGACGCCGGCTGATCTGCAGAAGTGCGCGAGCCTGGTCGAATAGCGGCCAGGCTCCGCCAGGTCTCGTGCAATCCGGCGCCCCGCGGCTGAACGCGTCGTTCCTGAGGTCGGCCCACGGCTGGCCTTATCTGCTGGCGCCGCTGATTCCGGTCGCGGTCGCGCTCGAGCTCGCCCACGCCTCGGCGACGGTGATCTTTGCCGCTGCGGCGCTGGGGATCATCCCGACGGCGGCCCTGATGGGACGGGCGACGGAGGAGCTGGCGGCCAAGTCCGGGCCAGGGATCGGCGGCTTTCTCAACGTCACCTTCGGCAACGCGCCGGAGCTGATCATCGCCCTCTTCGCTCTCAACGAGGGGCTGCAGGAGGTCGTCAAGGCCTCGCTCGTCGGTTCCATCCTCGGCAACATGCTGCTGGTCCTCGGCGTGTCGATGCTGGTCGGCGGGATCGGGCGCGACAAACAGACCTTCAACCGGACCAGCGCCGGCGTCCAGACGACGATGCTGATGCTGGCGGGCGGGGCGCTCCTGATGCCGGCGATCTTCGAGCTGGTCGAGGGCAAGGGGCTTCCCTCCCCGGGGGCGGAGGCGGTCAACTACGGCGGCACCGTCGAGCATCTCTCCCTCGCCGTCGCGATCGTCCTCATCGGCACCTACGTGGTCGGCCTCTTCTTTTCGATGAAGACGCACCGCGCCCTCTTCAACCCCGAGTACGAGGAGGAGGACACCTGGGGCTGGTCGGTCCGCACCTCGGTGATCGCGCTGGCGGTCGCCGGCGTGCTGGTGGGACTGATGTCGGAGGTTCTGGTCGGCTCGATCGGCGAGGCCTCGGAGTCGATCGGCCTCTCCGAGTTCTTCGTCGGAGTGATCGTGGTGGCGATCGTCGGCAACGCCGCCGAGCACTGGGTCGCGGTCCTGGTCGCGAAGAAAGACAAGATGGACCTGGCGGTCAACATCGCGATCGGCTCCAGCGCCCAGATCGCCCTCTTCGTCGCCCCCGTCCTCGTGCTCGCCTCTTTCTTCCTCGGCCCCTTTCCGCTCGCCCTCGTCTTCAACGGGTTCGAGCTGGGGGCGATCCTGCTGGCGATCCTGGTCGGTCAGCAGGTGACCAGCGACGGCGAGTCGAACTGGTTCGAGGGCGTGCAGCTGCTCGCGCTCTACTTCCTCCTCGGTCTCGCCTTCTACTTCGCCTAGGGCACCAGACGGATAGCCTGCGTCGATGGAAGCGCTCCTCCTCCTCTTCAGCTTCGCCGTCGTCCTCGCCGGGGCGCTGCTGTTCACCAACGCGGTCGAGTGGATCGGCCACAAGCTGAGCCTCGGCGAGGGGGCGGTGGGCAGCATCCTCGCCGCGGTCGGGACGGCGATGCCGGAGACGCTGATTGCGATCGTCGCGCTGCTCAGCGTCTCGGAGGGATCCGAAGACGTGGCGATCGGGGCGATCGTCGGGGCGCCGTTCCTGCTTTCGACGCTGGCGATGGGGCTGGTGGGTCTCTTCGCCTACCTCTACCGCGAGAAACGGGAGCAGGGGGTCGAGCTGAAGGCCCATAAGCCGACGCTCGAGCGCGACCTGCTCTTCTTCCTCTTCCTCTTCACGCTCGGCGGCCTGCTGGCCTGGGGCCCGCCGACGGGGGTGCGGGTGGCTGTCGGAATCGTCTTCATCGCCGCCTATTTCGTCTACATCGCGCTGACCCTGCGCGGCGGCGGCGAGGTGCAGTCCGAAGAGTCCCTCAACCCGCTGATCTTCGAGCGCCGCACCGAACGGCGGGAAGACCCGGCGCTCGCCCTCTGCATCATCCAGCTCCTGGTCGGGCTGGGCGCGATGGTCGGTGGCGCCCACCTCTTCGTCGAGGAGCTCCTCCACATCGCCGAGGACATCGGGGTGGAGGCGCTGGTGCTGGCGCTGATCCTGGCGCCGCTGGCGACCGAGCTGCCGGAGAAGGTCAACAGCTTCTTCTGGGTGCGCGAAGGCAAGGACGCCCTGGCGCTGGGGAACATCAGCGGCGCGATGGTCTTCCAGTCGATGGTCCCGGTCGGGATCGGGATGATCTTCACCGATTGGGATCTGACCTGGACCGCCCTCCTCTCGATCGGCCTCGGCGTCGCCGGTGGTCTCCTGGCCTACGAGAGCCTGCACATATCCGGGCGCTTCAAACTGCCCGCCGTGATCGGCTGGTTCGTGCTCTACGCGTCCTTCATCGTCGCCGTGGCGCTCAGCGCCTGAGCGCTTTGAGCACGAGCTCGTCGTGCTGTTTCGGCGAGACCTTGGGGAAGACCCTGGCGATCCTGCCCTTCGGGTCGATGATGAAGGTCGCGCGCTGAACGCCCATGTACTTCTTCCCGTACATCGACTTCTCGACCCAGGTCCCGTACTTCTCGGCGACCGCGTGGTCGGCGTCGGCGAGCAGGGTGAAGTCGAGGTCGTACTTGCCGGCGAACTTGTCGACCGCCTTCACCTCGTCGGGTGAGATGCCGATCACCCGGGCTCCGGCGGCGGCGTAGTCGGCGCTGCGGTCACGAACCCCGCAGGCCTGGGTCGTGCAGCCCGGGGTATCGGCGCGCGGGTAGAAGTAGAGGACGACGGTTTCCCCGCGCAGGTCGGAGAGCTTGACCTTCTCACCGTTCTGATCCGGCAGGGTGAAGCTCGGCGCTTTGTCGCCCTCGGAGAGCATTCGCTACTCCTCGACCGGATCAGGATCCGGCGGCGGGCGTTCCTCGTCTTCTTCGAGGTCGTCGTCGGTCGCTTCCAACGCATCGCCGGCGAGGGAGTCGCCGAGGTTGGTGGCTTCGAAGCTCTCGAGGGCGCGGTCGCGGCCGTCCTCGTCGACCGGGACGTCGTCGGACACCCGCACCCACTCGGTCCCTTCGTAGCCCTCGAGGTTGTCGAAGACCTCCTGGTCCGGCGAGGCGGAGTCGTCGACGATGACGACGACCTCGGTTTGGGGGTTGAAGTAGGTCCCCGGCTGGTTGAGCATCTCCTCAACCTCGTAGAGATCTCCGTTGGAGGTGGCCATCAATTCGATCCTATGAGATCGGCCAGCTGCCGTTCGACCTCCGCCTCGACGTCGAACGGCGCCAGGCCTTCGCGCAGACGCCGTTCGTTGCGGGCGACGACGAGCTGGTGCACCTCGGCGCGGAGCTCAGCGTCGATCGCGTCGCTGCCGCGGGGGCGTTCGGCTTCGGCGAGCAGGCGTTCGGTCTCGGCCTCGACGTCGAGCGGCGCCTCGCCCCGCTGCACCTGCCGCTGGGATTTCGCCTCCAGCATCTGGCGCACCTCGGCCGCCTGCACCGCCGGGTCGACCGGGGTGGGCGGCGCGCCGGAAGGTGGGGGCGGCATCTCGTCGCCGATCGAGAACGCTCCCTTGCCGAAGGAGCGCCAGGACTCGGCCGAACGATGGAACAGATAGCCCGCGATCGGAGCCGCCACAGCCGAGATGACCAGCAGGATCGCGCCCTTCTGGGTGGCGGTCAGGGCCAGCGCAAAGTCCATCGATCAAGGGTAAAGACGCCGAATCCCCGCTCGGGTCCGCTAACCTTGTGGACCGGTTGACTGACCAGTCAATCGGTGGAACGTCTGCCTCCCGGCGGCGCTCCCGCAGACTTCATAAGAACCGCGAAGAAAAGGAGCCCCGACCGGTGGTCGACTTCACCCTCACTGACGAGCAGAAAGACCTGCGCGAGCTGGCCCACAGCTTTGCCGAGAAAGACATGCGCAACGTCGCCTGGGAGTACGACGTTGACGGCACCTGGCCCCAGGACGTGATCGAGAAGGCCTGGGAGGTCGGGTTGATGAACACCCACGTCCCCGAGGCCTACGGCGGTCCCGGCCTCGACTACCTCTCCGGCTGCCTGATCGAGGAGGAGTTCGGCTGGGGCTGTTCGGGCATCGGCACCTCGCTGGCGGCCAACGGCCTCGCCTCCGCCCCGATCACCCTCGGCGGCTCCGAGGAGACGAAGAAGAAGTACCTGGGGATGCTGACCGAAGCCCCCAAGCTCTGCTCCTTCGGCCTCACCGAGCCGGACGCCGGCTCCGACGTCAGCGGGATGAAGACCAAGGCCGTGAAGAAGGGCGACAAGTACGTCATCAGCGGCTCCAAGTGCTTCATCACCAACGGCACCTACGCCGACTACTTCACGGTTTTCGCCAAGACCGACCCTGAGGCCGGTCACCGTGGGATCAGCGCCTTCGTCGTCGACGCCGACCTCCCCGGGGTCTCCGTCGACAAGAAGGAGGACAAGATGGGCCAGCGGGCGTCCAACACCGCGACCATCTCCTTCGACGAAGTCGAGATCCCGGCCGAGAACCTGCTGGGCGAGGAAAACAAGGGCTTCAAACTGGCGATGATGACCCTCGACCGGACCCGTCCCGGCGTCTCGGCGATGGCCGTCGGCATCGCCCGCGCCGCCCTCGAGTACGCCACCGACTACTCCAAAGAAAGAGTTCAGTTCGGCGTCCCGATCGCGATGCACCAGGCGATCCAGTTCATGATCGCCGACATGGCGACCAAGGTCGAGGCCGGCCGTCTGCTGGTCTGGAACTCGGCGTTCCTGCTCGACCAGGGCGTCCGCAACTCGAAGATCTCCTCGATGGCGAAGCGCTTCGCCGCCGACTCGGCGATGGAGGTCACCACCGACGCGGTCCAGGTCTACGGCGGTTACGGCTTCATCAAGGAGTACCCGGTGGAGAAACTGATGCGCGACGCGAAGATCATGCAGCTCTACGAGGGGACGAGCCAGATCCAGCGCCTCGTTATCGCCAAAGAAGTGCTGATCCCCCGTCAGGCCGAAAACGCGCCGGCCCCCGACGCCGCCGCGAAGGCCTCCGAGCAGAGCCAGTCCGACCAGGCCGCCGCCACGGTCTAGCTCCGCCGCACAAGCGTTTCGCAGAAGCCGCCGGCCCTCGGGCCGGCGGCTTTTTTGTGCCCTAACAGCGGACGGGAGGGGGAGAAAAAGAGTCCGCCGGACCTTTGAATCGCTATGCAGAACAAAGGACCGGCGGACCCTGTGTCGCATCGGCGTCTTGCGGAACTCGCGGAGCGTCAGCACGGAGTTGTCTCGATCCGTCAGCTGGTTGGGCCGCTGGGGTACTCGCGCAGCGCGGTCCACCACGCGGTGCGAACCGGCCGCCTGCACCGTCTTCACCGTGGTGTGTTCGCGGTTGGGCATGCCCGTCTTTCTCTTTACGGTCATTGCCTGGGAGCTGTTCTGGCTTCTGGACCCAACGCAGTTCTCAGCCATCTATCGGCTGCCTGGCTTTGGGATCTCACGAAGACCTCTCCTCTTCCAGTCTCTGTGACCACTCCGATCCACCGCAAGCCGCGACCTCCGATCCGCCTCCACGAGGCTCGCTGGCTGACCCAAGAGGATCGAGCATTGCGAGGGGAAATTCCGGTAACTGCTCTTCCTCGAACGCTCCTGGACTTGGCGGCATCCGTTCGCTTCGACTGGCTGGAGAAGATGGTTGAGCGCTCCGAAGAGTTGGGCCTCTTCGACCTGCGTCAAGTCGAAGACCTGCTAGCGCGGACGGTGGGCCACCACGGTCATGGCCGGCTGCGGCGCGCGATCGCGCTTTACAAGCCCTCGAGCTTCACTCGCTCAAGTCTCGAGAAGCGATTCCTGGAGTTGCTCATCGAGGCCGGCCTGCCCCAACCGCACACGAACTACGTGGAACACGGGTTCGAGCTCGACTGTTACTGGCCGGAGCACCGCTTCGCGGTCGAACTCGACCTCTTCGAGACGCACGGCACTCGCGCTGCCTTCGAGCGGGACCGCAAGCGGCAGGAGGACTTGCTTTTGGCGGGGATCACGATGACCCGGGTGACCGGCCCCCGTCTCGAACGGGAACCCGAGGAGGTGATCGAGCGGATCGCGCGCCTGCTCAGCGAGCGGGCGCGGTATCCCGTTTCTTTGCCGCCTTCAGACGTTTGACTTTGTCGAGCTCAACCTTGCGCAGGCGCACCGCGTCGGGAGTGATTTCGACGCACTCGTCCTCGCGGACGAACTCGAGGGCCCCTTCCAGGGAGAGCCGGGTCGGCGGCGCCAAGCGCACCAGGATGTCGGCGCTGGCGGCTCGCACGTTGGTTTGCTGCTTTGCCTTGGTCGGGTTGACGTCGAGATCGTCGGAGCGAGAGTTCTCGCCGACGATCATCCCTTCATAGACTTCCTCGCCGGAGCCGACGAAGAGTTTGCCGCGGTCCTGGAGGCTCTGCAGCGAGTAGCCCGCGGTCTGTCCACGGCGGTCCGCGACCAGAGACCCCGTCTGCCGGGTCCGCAGCTCGCCGGCCCACGGCTCCCAGCGGTCGAAGACGTGATGCAACAGCCCGCTGCCGCGGGTGACCGTGAGGAACTCGGTGCGGAAGCCGATCAGGCCGCGGGCGGGAACCAGGTACTCCATCCGCACCCAACCGGTCGAATGGTTGACCATCTGCTCGAGCCGGCCCTTGCGACCGGCCAGCATCTGGGTGACGTCGCCGACGTGCTCCTCGGGCACGTCGATCGCCAGCCGCTCGACCGGCTCGTGGATCCGCCCTTCGATCTCCCGGGTCACGACCTGCGGCTGCCCGGCGGTCAGCTCGTAGCCCTCGCGCCGCATGATCTCCAGCAGCACGACCAGCTGCAGCTCGCCGCGCCCCTGCACCTCCCAGGCGTCCGGCCGCTCGGTGTCGTTGACCCGCAGTGAGACGTTGCCGACGAGCTCGGCGTCGAGTCGCGACCGAATCTGGCGCGCGGTCAGTTTGTTGCCGCCCTGGCTACCCGCCAGCGGTGAGGTGTTGATTCCGACCACGACCGAAAGCGAAGGCTCGTCGACGGTGATCACCGGCAGCGGTCGCGGGTCCTCCGGGTCGGCCAGCGTCTCACCGATCGTCACCTCTTCGATTCCGGCGACGCCGATGATTTCGCCCGGGCCGGCCTCCTCGGCCGCCACCCGCTCCAGACCGTCGGTCACGAACAGCTCCGAGACCGCAGCCCGCGCGACACTGCCGTCCGCCCGGCACCAGGCGATCTGCTGGCCGGAGCGGATCGTCCCCTGACGCACCCGGCAGATCGCCAGCCGCCCCACATAAGGGGACGCATCGAGGTTGGTCACGTGCGCCTGCAGCGGCGCCTCCGGGTCGTACTGGGGCGCCGGGATCTTCTCCAGCATCAGGTCGAGCAGGGGAGAGAGATCGGTCCCCTCGACGCCCTCCTCCATCGAAGCCCAGCCGGCTTTGGCGTTGGTGTAGACGATCGGGAAGTCGATCTGCTCGGAGTCGGCGTCGAGATCCATGAAGAGTTCGTAGACCTCGTCAACGACCTCGGCGATCCGCGCGTCCGGCCGGTCCACCTTGTTGACGACGAGGATGATCGGCAGCTTCCGCTCCAGCGCCTTGCGCAGGACGAAACGGGTCTGCGGCAGCGGGCCCTCGGAGGCGTCGACCAGCAGCAGCGCTCCGTCGACCATCGTCAGCGCCCGCTCGACCTCGCCGCCGAAGTCGGCGTGCCCAGGCGTGTCAACGATGTTGAACTTGACGCCGTCGCGATTGACGGCGGTGTTCTTGGCGAGGATCGTGATCCCCTTCTCCTTCTCCAGGTCCATCGAGTCCATCACCCGCTCGGCGACGTCCTGGCCCTTGCGGAAGGTGCCCGTCTGCCACAGCATCGCGTCGACAAGCGTCGTCTTGCCGTGGTCGACGTGGGCGATGATCGCGATGTTCCGGAGGTTTGCTCGGGCAGTGCTCATAACGAGTGAGGAGAGTAGGGGAGAAGGTCGGCGGGCTCCAACCAAGACGAAGCCCGCCTTGCGGCGGGCTTCGAACTGCTGGAAGCGTTTAGCGAAATTACTGCTGCTGAACGCTCGCGGCGGCGGGGCCCTTCGGGCCTTCCTCGGACTCGTAGCTCACTTTGGCGCCCTCGGTCAAGGACTTGAAGCCCTCGCCCAGGATCGCGCTGTGATGGACGAAAACGTCCTTCGAGCCGTCATCGGGAGTGATGAACCCGTAGCCCTTGTCGTCGCTGAACCACTTGACAGTTCCAGTCGGCATGCATTGCCTCCACTTCATGTGCTGCGAACGCGGAGGATGCGATGAAGCAACGACTGCGAGCGCTACGCACAACTTTCGCCGGTTACAACCGGCCCTAACGGATGGGACCGTAGCAGGATCGGCCGCCGTCGCCGCACTCACAGAGCGGTTTAAACGATGACCTCCGCTGCCGATAAATAAGTAGACGATGGTCACGGCTCCTGGGTTCAACCGTTTTGCGGCGCGACTGCTCGCTGTCGCGCTCCTCTCGCTCGGGCTGTTCCCGGCGGTTGCCCAGGCGGCGCTGCCGGGAGGGAAGGGGAAGGGTCCGCTCTCGCCGACGCTGGAAGATCTGGCCGACCCCGCGCTCGCCACCCGGCCCCCAATCGTGCAGGCCGAGCGCCTCGGCCTCCCCGCCAGCGGCCCCGGCAGCCTCGTCCAGGAGCAGGGGCGGGTCCTCGTCACCACCCGCTTCAGCCGTGGCGCGCTCGCGGCGTTCGAGACCCTGCGGAGCGCCGGCGCTCGCATCGTCAGCGCCAGTCGCCAAAACCAGACCCTGACCCTGGCCGCGGCGCCGGAGGACCTGCCGGCGCTCGCCGCCGCCCCCAACCTCGAGGGCATCTGGCCGGTGCGAGAGCCGGTCCTCTACGCGACCGGCCCCTGCGAGGGCGGAGCGGCGATCTCCGAGGGGCTCTCGCAACTGCGAGTCGGCGCGGCGCGGGAAGCATTCGAACTCCGCGGCAGCGGGCTCACCGTCGGCGTCCTCTCCGACTCCTACGACACCGCCAGGGCCGGGGCTGAACCGCCGGTCACCGACGCGGGGGACGACGAAGCCAGCAACGACCTCCCGGGCCCGGCGGGTAGCTGCTCCGGGCAGCAACTGCCGGTCAACGTGCTCGACGAGGGCCCGAACGGAGAAGGCGACGAGGGCCGGGCGATGCTGCAGATCGTCCACGACCTCGCCCCCCACGCTTCCCTCGCCTTCGCCACCGCCTTCGAGAGCGAAGAATCGTTTGCCCAGAACATCGAACGGCTGGCGCGTCCGGTGGCCGCCGGGGGGGCGGGCGCCGACGTGATCGTCGACGACGTCGCCTGGTTCGAAGAGCCCTTCTTCCAGGACGGGCCGGTGGCGGCGGCGATCAACCGGGTGACCGCCGACGGCGTCAGCTACCTGAGCGCTGCCGGCAACGACAACCTCTTCGACTCCGGCGGCAACGAAATCGCCTCCTGGGAAGCACCCGCGTTCCGCGACTCCGGCGGCTGCCCGGCGGCGATCGTCGCCCAGCTGGAATTCAACGGCACCCACTGCATGGACTTCAACCCCGGCGCCGGGACCGACCGCACCTTCGGGATCGTCGTCGCGGCCGGGGAAACCCTGACCGTCGATCTGCAGTGGGCGGAGCCCTGGAACGGGGTCGCGACCGACCTCGACGCGTTCCTGCTCTCTGCCGCCGGTCTCCCCTTGACCGCTTCGGTCGAAGACAACCCCGGCGCCACCCAGCGGCCGGTCGAGATCGTCCAGTGGGAGAACGAGTCGACCTCGGCGCAGACCGTGCAGCTGGCGATCAACCGCTTCTCCGGCGCCATCCCGCGCCTCAAGTTCATCCTCCTGCAGAATGGCGGCGGCGTGACCGCGACCGAGTACCCGCAATCGGGGGGCGGCGACGTGGTCGGGCCGGCGATCTACGGCCACGCCGGCGCCGCCAGCGCCGTCTCGGTCGCCGCGATCCCCTTCAACAACAGCGCCAAAGTCGAGCCCTACTCCTCCCGCGGCCCGGTCCTCCACCTCTTCGAGCCGGTGGAAGGCATGGCTCCCGCCGATCCCCTCGGCGCGCCGCAGGCGATCGCCAAGCCCGACCTCGCCGCCACCGATTGCGGCGCCACCACCTTCTTCGCCTTCCTCACGGGATCGACCTGGCGCTTCTGCGGGACCTCGGCGGCGGCGCCCCACGCGGCCGCGGCGGTGGCGCTGCTGCGGCAGGCGGACCCGTCGCTGGGCGAGGAGGAAGTGCGGGAGGTCCTGGCCGAGACGGCGGCGCCGGTCGGGGGCCTCAGCTCGGAGTCGGTCGGGGCGGGTCTGGTCGACGCCTTCGCGGCGATCGGCAGCCTGCCGGGGCCGATCGCCGGCGGCGACGGGCCGAGCGGATCGGTGCCGCCGATCGAACCGACGACCAGGGGCACCGCGCAGGTGGCGATGCCGCCACCGACGGCCCCAACCGGCTCGCCCCGGTCGCAGCCGCCGAACACGAAGATCCTCAGGCACCCGCCGAAGCTGGTCCGCGTTCGAGGCGGCAGCGCCCGCCTCGCCTTCCGCTTCGGCTCAGACCAGGCCGGCGTCGCCTACCTCTGCAAGGTGGGCCGCTCCCCATTCCGTCCCTGCCCGGTCCGCTTCCTGCACCGCTACGCGGGCGGCCGCCACACCCTCCGGGTCAAAGCCCAGAGCCCCAGCGGGCTGCTCGATCGGACCCCGGCGCTCTTCAGCTTCCGGGTCGAAGCCGCCGGCTGACCGGGAGGTAGCCGAGGACCGTGGTCCAGAGAAGCGGGCCGGCGAGGCCTGCTCTCCTAGGCTGGATGCAGCTCAGCCGCGCAGGCGCTCGGCCAGGCCGGAGTGGCGGCCGCCGCTGTCGTCGCGGCGCACCGCCGAGGCGAGGCTGACCTGGTCGCCGACGAGGACGCAGCTGTTGCGGGCGCGGGTGATCGCGGTGTAGAGAAGCGGGCGGTTGAGCATCCGCGAGTGGGAGCGATGGCAGACCCCGACGACCACCGGCACCTCGCAGCCCTGGGCCTTGTGGACGGAGATCGCGTAGGCGAGGCGGAGGGTGTTGGTCTCGCCGTAGGGGATGACGAGGCTGCCACCCTCGTCGGTGTCGACGACGATCGTCTCCTCGTCGGGATCGTCGGCGCGGAGGAAGACGATCGATCCGTTCATCAGCCCCAGCTCGTGCGAGTTGCGGGTCTGGATCAGACGGTCCCCGACTCGGAAGCGTTCGCTCAGGGCGGGCTTGCCGTCCGGGTTCAGCTCCGCCTGCAGGCGCTCGTTGAGAGCGTCGATCCCGACCGCCCCTCGGTACATCGGCGCCAGCACCTGGACCTCGCGGATCGGATCGACGCCGAACTTGGCCGGCGCCCGCTCCGCCACCACCTCGACCACCGTCTCCAGCGCCCGCTCCGGGGTCCCGCGCTCGATGAAGAAGAAGTCGTGGTCCTGCTCGGGGCCGGGCTCGAGGTGGGGCTGGCGGCCGTGGTTGATCTCGTGGGCGGCGGTGGTGATCATCGACCGCGCCGCCTGGCGGAAGATCTGGGTCAGCCGCACGACCGGCGCCGCCCCGGAGGCGATCAGGTCCTCGAACGGCTTGCCGGCGCCGATCGGCGGCAGCTGGTCGGCGTCGCCGACGAAGACGATGTGGGTGGTTTCGGCGAGCCCGCCCAACAGCACCTCGGCGAGGCGCAGGTTCAGCATCGAGGACTCGTCGACGATCACCAGGTCGACGGGGAGCGGCCGGCCGGGGCGAAACGCGGGCTCACGCCCCGGCATCCACTCGAGCAGGCGGTGGATCGTCTTCGCCTCGTGCCCGGTCGCCTCCTCCATCCGCCGCGCCGCCCGGCCGGTCGGGGCGCAGAGGGCGATCGTCGCGTTGGCGGCTTCGGCGGCGGCGACGATCTCCCGGGTGCAGACGGTCTTGCCGACACCGGGTCCGCCGGTGAGGACGGAGACTCTTGCCGCGAAGGCGCCCCGCACGGCGCTCCACTGCTCGTCGGTGAGGTCGTCCTGCGGCGTTTCGCCGGGGTCATGGTCGAGGTGGGGGGGAGCGGCCGCCCGCGCCGCCAGCGTCGCGGCGACGGCGAGCTCGCTGGCGTGGGTGCCTTCGCGGTAGAGGCGCCCTTCGTCCTCGACCAGCCCCGGTGCCTGGAGCAGCACGTCGGGGTCGGCCCCGAGCCCGATCAGCCGCGCCGTCCGCCGGCTCAGCTCCTCCAGCGGCAGGTAGCTGTTCCCCTGCTGCTCGGCCTCGATCAGCGCGTAGACGGCGGCGGCCTGGGCGCGGCGGCTCGACTCCGGCGGCACGTCGGCGGCGAGGGCGATTTTGTCGGCGCGGGCGAAGCCGACCCCGGGCACCTCGGTCAGCCGGTAGGGGTCCTCGTGGAGGATCGCCATCGAGCGCTCTCCGTAACGGGCGTGGATCGGGGCGGCGAGGTGGGCGAGCCCGTGCGGCGCCAACTGCACGTGGAGGTCCCGGATCGCCCGGCTGGCGAACCACGACTGGGTGGCCGCCTCGGCCTGATCGGGGCTGACCCCGCGCAGCGAGCCGAAGACCCGTTGCGGATCGGCGGCGATCGCCTGCAGCACCCCCTCACCGTGCTCGTCGACGAGCTTCTCGGCCCGCTTCTGGCCGATGTGGCGCAGCGAGGTCAGGTAGGCGACCTGCCCCTCGCGGTCGGCGGGGTCGAGCGGCAGCGCCCCCTGGGCCCGCAGCTGGCGCCCGTAGCGATTGTGGGTCTGCCACTCGCCGCTGACTTCGGCCCGGTCGCCGGCGTCGAGGTGGGCGACCGGGCCGACCAGGGCGAAGCCTTCGCCGGACTCCGTCTCCTGCACCTCGAGCACCGCGTAGCCGTCGTCGTCGGCCTTGTAGATGACGCCGATCACCTCGACCGTGCCGCTGTAGGAGGCCGCGTCGGAGTCGAAGAGGGTCGCCGTTCGCATCGTCCATCAAGGCTAGGCCCCCGGAAGGCGGGACCCCCCATTGCCGAATCCGCAGTTTCCGGCCCGGGGATGATCTAGGTTCGGGCGATGGCGCCCTCGCGACCAGCGGCCGGTCTCTGCGACCGCTGCCTGCACCAGCGGCTGGTGCCCAACACCCGCGGCTCGGTCTTCTCCCTCTGCGAGCGCTCGCGCACCGATCCGGCCTACCCGCGCTACCCGCGGCTGCCGGTCCTCAGCTGTCCGGGGTTCGAGCCGGCGCCGCCTCCGGCTCCCGAGCGGCTCCGATAGCGGCCGCGATCAGGCCGAAGCCGAAGACCACCGCGGCGAGGCCGACGACGAAGCCGAGGACCGGAATCAGCGCCGCCGCCCGCAGGATCGCGAGGCCGGCGAGGAAGGCCCAGATCCGGCTTCGCGGCGGCGCCACGATCCGGCGCCCGAGCGCGTAGGCCGCGGCGACGTAGGCGAGCGCCGCCGCCGGCAGCAGCGCCAGGGCGAGCAGGAACGCCAGCGGGATGCCGACCAGGGTGATCGCCGCGATCCCCGCCGCCAGCGGCAGGCAGATCGCGACCGCGAACCCGATCGCGATGACGACGCCGACCCGTTCGCGCGAGCGCGCCTGGATCGCGTCGGCGGCGCGGGGGGCGACCAGCAGGAGCAGCATCCCGAGGATCGCCATCGAGATCCCGATCCCGAGCCAGAGCGCGAAGATGCCGATGAAGGGGAGGAACTCGAGCGAGTCGTCCCAGTCCTCGCTGGTGACGTCGCCCCGGACGATCGCGTCGCCGGAGACCACCGGCCGCTCGTCGCCGTAGCGGACGTCGCCGGTGACGTGGGCGCTCGGCAGCAGCCGCGCCCGGCCCCCGAAGGTGATCAGGTCACCGTCGATCCGGCCGCTGACGATCGCGTCTCCGGAGAAGAGGACGACGTCGCCGTCGGCGTGGCCGGCCAAGCGCACGTCGCCGTCGGCGACGACGATCGCGTTGACCGTTTCCCCGCGCGGGACGGTGACGTCACCGGAGATGACGACGATCGCGTCCTCTTCGTTGTCTGCCGCCTCCACTGCGAAGGCCGATGCCGGCAGGGCGAGGGCGCAGAGCAGGGCGAGGACGACGAGTGGCAGGAAGCGCCGCATCAGGCGCCAGCCTATCTCCCGGTCAGGTTCGCATCGGGTCCGGCTCCCCCAGCTTGCTCACGTCCGGCGCCTCGTAGACCCCGCCCGGAACGCCGGCGACGATCACCATCCGGATCCCCTCCGGTCCCGGCCAGACCTTTCGCATCGTTCCCGGGGCGACCCGCACCATGTGGTCGGGGTCGAGCGGGAAGCGCTCGCCGTCGATCTCGATCTCGCCGTCGCCGCGCATCGCCATGAAGACCTCCTCCTGGCCATCGTCGGCGTGGTCGTGCTCGGGGTAGTTCTCGTAGTTGGGCGGCATGTCGATCACCTGCAGCCCGAAGGATTCGACCCCGAGCTCGGCCCGGGCTCGTTTGAAGGCGCCGAGGAACACCGCCTCCATCTCGTCGATCTTCTTCACCGTGTAGTCGCTCATTTCTTCTCCTTGGTCCCGCTTGGTCGTGGAAGCTTCTGAACGAACGTTCGTGCTTTTTTATATCCTCTGTCTGTGACTCCCGTCACCCAGAAGGGCACCGAGACCCGCGCCTCGATCCTTGATCGCGCCGTCGACCTGGCCTCGGTCGAGGGCCTGGAGGGGCTGACGATCGGCCGCCTGGCGGCGGAGCTGCAGATGAGCAAGAGCGGTCTGTTTGCCCATTTCGGCTCCAAGCAGGAGCTGCAGCTGGCGACGATCGCCGCCGCCGCCGAACGGTTCAGAGTCGCTGTGATCGACCCCGCCCTCGAGCTACCCGACGGGGCGCCGCGGCTGCGGGCGATGGCTGAGCGCTACCTCGACCGGCTTGAGGACTACTCAGGCGGCTGCTTCTGGGCGGCGACCTCGGCCGAGTACGACGACCGGCCCGGTCCGGTCCGCGACGCGATCGTCGGTGCCCTCGATGCCTGGCTGGGCGAGCTCGAGCGCCAGGCCCGGGTCGCCGGGGTCGAGCACCCCGAGCGCTTCGCCTTCGAGCTCTTCTCGCTGGTGATGGGGACCAATGCCCGCTTTCGCCTCAGCGGCGATCGGCGGGTCTTCGGTTACGCCCGCGAAGCGGTCGAGCGCCTGCTGGTTCAGTTGCCCGGCGAAAACGGGTAGGTCGTCTGAGATGGACGTCGCGATCGGTCTTCCCAACGCAGTGCCCGGCACCACCGGCGAGCAGCAGGTCGACCTCCTCGCCGACGCGGCCGGGATGTAGGGACCGGACGCAGTTGTCCCCGGTATGCGGGGACAACTGCGTCCGTACACTCGCGGCATGGATCGCGAGCTGTTGCAGATGGCCCTTGACGAGGCGGGGGAGCCCTCATACCGCGCCGGGCAGGTGTGGGAGTGGGTCACGCGTGGGGTGCGTTCCTATGAGGAGATGACCAACCTGCCGGCGGCGCTGCGCGAGCGGCTGGCGGCCGAGGTGCCGCTCTCGACCCTGACCGTCGCGACCGAGGCGAAGTCCGACGACGGCACCGTCAAGACCCTCTTCCACACCGCCGACGGACGGCCGATCGAGGCGGTGTTGATGCGCTACCGCGACGGCCGCCGCTCGGTCTGCGTCTCCTCGCAGTCGGGCTGTCCGCTCACCTGCAGCTTCTGTGCCACCGGGCAGATGAAGTTCGGCCGCAACCTCGGCGCCGACGAGATCCTCGACCAGGCGCTGCACTTCCGCCGCACCGAAGAGATCGACCACGTCGTCTTCATGGGAATGGGGGAGCCGACGATGAACATCGACAACGTCCTCGCCGCCTGCGAGCGGCTGCCGGACCTCGGCGTCACCCACCGCCGCACCGCGATCTCCACCGTCGGCTGGGTTCCCGGGATCGACCGCCTCGCCGAGTGCGAGATGCCGGTCAGCCTCGCCCTCTCCCTGCACGCCCCCAACGACGGCCTGCGCTCGCAGATCATGCCGGTGAACGAGCGCTACCCGATCGCCGAGGTGCTGGCCGCCTGCGACCGCTACCGCGCCAAGCGCCGCCGCAAGGTCTTCGTCGAGTACGTGATGCTCGACGGCGTCAACGACCATCCCGAGCACGCCCGCGAACTCGCCGCGCTGCTCGACCCGCGCGTCTACAAGGTCAACCTGATCCCCTACAACCCGACTGGCGCCTACGACGGCTCCTCGCCGGAGCGGATCGAGGCTTTCCGCGCGATCCTCGCCGAGCACCGGATTACCGCCACCGTCCGGCTCACCCGCGGCCGCGACATCGACGCCGCCTGCGGCCAGCTGGCGGCGGTGGCCGGCTGAGTCCCGCGTAAGTCCCTATTCCGTCACAGAATCGGGCAGTAATTTCTCCAATAGCGTTCTGTTCCGTTGCAGACGAAACGTTACGCTAGGATCATGCCGACGATGGAGATGGAGAGCAGATCGACCGACAAGAGGATCGACGACCTCAATGCCCGGATGTCGGAAGGCTTCCAGCGCGTCCACCGGGAGATCGACGGCCTCGACAAGCGGATGACCGAAGGCTTCCAGCGCGTCGACGGGGAGATAAAAGACCTCGACAAGCGGATGACCGAAGGCTTCCAGCGCGTCGACGGGGAGATAAAAGACCTCGATAAGCGGATGACCGAAGGCTTCAAGCGGGTAGACGGGCAAATCGAAGCCCTCGACAAGCGGACGACCGAGGGTTTCAAGAGAGTCGACGGGGACATTCGTGAACTTCGCGGCGACATCAAGTCGATCGACGCCCGGTTCGATGCGATGCACCGGACGATGATGCGCGGCTTCTTCGCGATCGGCGGCCTCACCGTGACCCTCTTCCTCGCGCTGGCCGGGCTACAGGGCCTCTAGCCCACCGCCACCTCGTAGGCATCCTCGGCCTCGAGGAACGGCGCCAGCGTCACGTAGACCAGCGTCGGCACCAGGTCCGGCAGCGTCTCCGGGCCCTTCTTGTTGACGTGGTCGTAGAGGAGCGAGTAGAGGGCACCCCCGATCGCCTCGGCGGCGATCGGGGGCGTCTCCGGCTTCAGCTCGTAGCCCGGCGCCAGCAAACCCTCGAAGCCTTCGGTCACCATCTCGCGCTGGTCGAGGGCGCGCTTGCCCGCGGCGTACATCTCTTTGCCGCCCATGCGCGCGTACTCGGGCTCTTCGGCGCCCCAGCGGAACATCGCTTCCTGGGTGTCGTGGACGGCGTGCGGCCAGTCGGGGGCGCGGCGGAAGGCCGGCAGGGCGGCGGCGACCATGTGGGCGGAGCCGCTGTCGAGCGCGGCGACCATCGCGTCCTCCTTGTTCTTGAAGTGTTCGTAGAAGGTCCGCTGCGAGGTCGAGGCGCGCTCGACGATCTCGGCCACGGTGGTGTCCGGGTAGCCCTTCTCGGCGACCACCGCGGCCAGCGCCCGCAGCAGCCGCTCGGGCGGGCTCGACTGCGCCTGGCGCTCCTCGAAGGGCACCGCCTTCACCGTCCGCCGCCGCGTCGCCTTCAGCGGCCCGGGGGGGACGGGGTAGGAGAAGAGCCACTCCCAGAGCTGAGGCGCCAGGTCCGGCAACTCCTCCTCCTGGCCGCGGTAGAGGCGCTTGTGGATCACCTTCTGGATGCCGCCGACGATCGCCCGCACCAGCTCCCGCGGCAGGCCCTCGCGCTCCGGGACCTGTGCGAGCATCTGGAAGGCCAAGTCGGTCGCCTGGTCCATCGAACGGTCGACCAGATCGGCACCCTCCGGCCCCGCAGCGTAGACCTCGACGATGCACATCTTCGACGCCGCCGGCTGTTCGACGATCAGCCGGATCAGCTCCTCGAACGCCTGCCGCGCCCGCTCCACCCCGGGCGGCGCACTCTCGTCGCCGGCGAGTTTCACCAGCGTCGGCTCGACCATCTGCCTGACCGCGGCCAGGAAGCAGGCCTCCTTGTCCTCGAAGTGCCGGTAGAAAGCGCTGCGCGAGACGCCGGAGAGCTTGACCAGATCGGCGACCGTGGTCGCCTCGTAGCCCTTCTCGTCGACCGTCGCGACCATCGCCGCGAAGAGCCGCTCGCGCTGGTTGCGCTCGGCCTCCTCGCGCGGCGTGCCCCGCCCCGGCCGGAGCTTTTTCTCGCGCAGTTGACTGGCATCCCCCCACGGCGTCTGGGCCATCGCAGGCGGACCATATCCGGGGACCCTCAGGCGACCCACGACGATTACCGGAGAACTCTCAAGTGGTACGAAAGTGACTGGATAGTCTTACTCTATCGGCCTCCTGAAACTGGCTCTACTCTCCTTTGTAGAGCAGAAAACCCAGTTCTTCGCCACATCGGCCTTCAAATGGCCGCATCCCTCTCTTGACAAACTGGTCCGTATCTGTTCTTATTTCGCCCACTCCGGAACGAGTCGTCCCAGGGACGCCGCTTCGGGGGAGAGATAAACCGGCCGACAGCCTTCGGCCAGGGAAAGTCCCGAAATGCGGACTGGACGAAGGCAGAGGCCATGGGGCAGCACCTAGGAGGAGACTGAATGCTTTCGCGCCTACGCAGTCAGATCGGCACCGCCGGTCTTGTCGTCGCAATCTTCGCGCTCGTTGCAGCACTCGCCGGTGGCGCCATCGCCGCCAGCGGCGCGCTCACCGGCAAGCAGAAGAAAGAAGTCAAGAACATCGCCAAGCAGTACGCGGGCAAACCTGGCGCCCAGGGCGCCGCCGGTCCAGCCGGACCAGCCGGACCCGCGGGTCCGAAGGGCGATGCCGGCGCTCCGGGTGCCACCGGCCCCCAGGGACCCGCCGGTCCCGAGGGCGACCCCGGTCCCCAGGGACCTCCAGGTGAAGACGGCTCCTTCGGCGGCGGAACCCTTCCGCCCGAAGCGACCTTGACCGGCGTCTGGGGCGATGCGATCGGCGGCGACCAGGGTCAGAACAATTACCCGATCTCATTCCCGATCCCGCTCGAAGAGGCGCCGGAACCGGTGTTGGTCAAAACCAGCGAAGAGGAAGTTGCGGGCAAATGCCCTGGCCGAGGGCCTGATGGAGGTTCCCCTGAAGCCGAACCCGGTGTGCTTTGCGTCTACGTGATGAACGAAGAATCGAACCTTGGCAGCCCGGCTCCCCAGTTCTGGGGAGGGTTCGAACTCTGGTCGAACTCCCCCTACGAATGGGCCACGAGCCCAGGGGCCTCCCCCGTCGGTACGACTCTCGCCGTTGTCTGCAGCGGGACCTGCCAGATGGGCGGAACCTGGGCGGTAACGGCGCACGAATAGGCACTCTGAGGCCAATCCTGATCCCTCCCCGGGCAGCGATGCTGCCCGGGGAGGGATCCCAACCCTCACTCATAGATGGCATTCGATGACTCGCGAGGTGACTGATGTTGATCAAAGACGCTGAGATGATGAAACCTGGAACGCTTGCGGCCACTGGTCACTTTCGCATCTTCGATGGACTTACTCGAGGATGGCCACTCGGCCTCCTTTTCCTAGTACTTGCCATGTTCGTCATTGTCTCGCCGGCGAGAGGTGCGAACCCACAGCACTTGTGGCAAACGCCCCCCGACGGCAACCGCGGCACGGGGGCCGGGCAGATCTGGAGCGTGTCTGATGTTGCCGCGGATCCGACCACCGGTCATGTTTTCGTCGCGGATGGTGACATCGCGCGCATCAGTGAGTTCGACGCCTTTGGTCAGTTCGTCAAGGCGTGGGGCTGGGGAGTTGCTGACGGGTCGGATGAGTTGCAGACGTGTGGACCGGGGGCGATGCCCCCCACCGCGGATTGTGAGGCTGGAATTTCTGGCGGTGGCGTAGGCCAGTTCGGTGTCTTCCTGCTGAAAATCGCGGTCGACGACGCTGGCAATGTCTATGTTTCCGACGCAATCAATCATCGGGTCCAGAAGTTCAATTCGGCCGGTGAGTTTCAGCTCATGTTCGGAGGCGGAGTGAACCAGGGCCCGAATCATCCGGGTGACGTCTGCACGGCAGCTCATCTCGCCGAAGGGGATACCTGCGGTGTCGGTGTTGCGGGATCCGGACCGGGGCAGTTTGACCACGACAATGAGGGCGGCTCCATTGCGGTTGGCCCCGGCGGTTCGATCTTCGTCGGCGGCTCAGGCCGCATCCAGGAGTTCGAAGCCGATGGGATGTTCAAGGGGCAGATCCAGCTCCAAGATGATTTGACCGGCGCCCCGACGCGAGAGATAGCAATCGATCAGTCGGGAAACCTCTACCTTACGGTGTTCTCAGGGGCGGGGCTCCAAGACACGGTCGAGAAGCTCTCTCCCGCTGGAGCTCACCTTCACACTTTCCTGGTAAACAATCCGTGGTCAATCGCCGTTGATGCCACCGGGAATCTCTTTGCGATCTCCGATGATCAGACTCCAAATAAAGAGCGTCGAGAGGTTGTCCAGTTTGGCCCGGATGGAGAGGTTGTTATCCCGGCTGGTTCTGGATTCGCTCCCCAGGCAGGAGGAGTAGGGAATGGCGGCGTCGGCCTTTTTGGCCTTGCCACCAACACGGTGACCGCGGCTGGGGGCACGGACATCTTTGTGACCGGCACCAGCGGCACCGGCACCACTTTCCTCAGCGCCTACGGAGCCGCTCCCGACAAATGGCCGCCGCCAGTGTTCCCGCCGATCGTCGCCGCCCAGTACGCGAACGCGGTCGATTCCGACGCAGCGACGCTCGGGGCGCAGATCAACCCGCGTTTCTGGCAGGACACCTCCTATTACCTCGAATACGGCACCGGCGTCTGCTCCCAAGGCGGGTGCCCGACTCAGGTCCCCGCGCCGCCCGGCACTCAGCTCGGAGCGGGCGTGGTGAGTACTGCGGTCGCGACCAAACCCGTCACCCTCACCGACCTGCTTCCCGGCACTACCTACAACTACCGCTTCGTCGCCCAGAGCAGCGGCGGCGGGCCGGTCTTTGGGACTGGCCAGGACCCTACCTTTGTGGCTGGTGGCGAAGCGAGCTTCACCACGCGGGTGCTGCCGACCGGGTCAACCGCCTGCCTCAACCAGGCTTTACGGCTCGGCGCCGCGACCGGCCTGCCTGACTGCCGCGCCTACGAGATGGTCTCCCCGGTGGACAAAAACAACACCGACATCATCGGCCTGATCAACGTGCAGAGCAACCTCGCGATGCTCAACCAGGGCACTCCGGACGGCGGGAAGATCACCTACACGACCTCTCAGGGGTTCGGCGATACCCAGGGCACCCCGTATGTCTCCCAGTACATCGCCAGCCGCGGGGCTAACGGCTGGTCAAGCCACGGGATCACCCCGCCCCAGGGCTTCAGCCCGATTGAGATCGGGCAGCGCGCGGACCTCGAATTCCGCGCCTTCACCGCCGATCTCTGCAGCGCCGTGCTGCGTCACGACACCGATCTGTTGCTTGCCCCCGGGGCAGCACAAGGCGCGGTCAACATCTACCGACGCCAGAACTGCGGGGAGGAGGGATATACGGCGATGACCGACCTTCCGTGGCCCACGCCGACGGTCAAGGGCTTCTCCGCCGACGGGCGCTGTGCCGTCTACGTAACCAACGAATTAGTAACCTCTAACGAAGGTCTATACATCTCCTGTGGGGGTGAGTCGCGCCTCCTCAGCGTACTCCCGAGTGGCAACCCGTTCAAAGCCTCGGCGGCGGTAGGAACCGGCAACGACAGCAGCGGGTTTCGTAGTGCGTCTGCCACTCGCGCGGTCTCCGCTGACGGCTCACGGGTCTATTGGAGCGATGGCGGCTTCGGCCCAGCAACCCTTTTCCTGCGTGAGAACCCTCTGGAGGAGCAGAGCAAAGTCAGTGCGGGGAAATGCACCGAACCCGGCAAGGCGTGCACGCTCAAAGTCTCGGGAACGGTTGACAATGCCGCCGCCCATTTCTGGAGCGCTTCGCTGGACGGAGCAAAGGCACTATTCAGCATCGTCAACCCGACCTCGGACTTCGACGGGAATTTGTATCTGTTCGACCGCGAAGACAAAATCCAGCCTACGGATTTAATCGCGGGTGAAGTGATAGACGTGGTCGGGGCGAGTGAAGACGCCGCGAGGGTGACTTTTGCCTCAGGAGAAGTGCTGACCAGCGAACCCAACGCCCAGGGAGCGTCCCCCGCTCCGGGTCAGCCCAACCTCTATCTCTTCGACGCCGGTGCGGACGATGGAGAGCGTTTCCACTTCATCGGGACGCTCTCCAAAGACGATGCGCGAACGTTGGCCACGGCGGTTCCCTCCGCCCTCAGCTACGAGCCATTCAAGAAGAGCTCGCGAGTGAGCCCAGACGGGAGGCAGATCGTTTTCATGTCGAACGCGCCGCTGACGGGCTACGACAACACCGACGTGCAGAACGGCGAGGCAATCGGCGAGGTCTTCGCCTATGACGCTACTGCCGGCGGCGGAGAGGGCAGGCTGCGCTGCGTCTCCTGCAACCCGACCGGGCAGCGCCCCCGGGGACGCAACCTGATGGTCGAAGGCCACTTCTCCAATGTCTGGGCAGCGGCGATGGTGCCGGGGTACGCGACCGAGCTCTACGGCTCGCGGGTGATTTCCGACGATGGCAAACGGGTCTACTTCAACGCCTATGAACCGCTCGTCTCCAGGGACACCAACGGCAGGGGCGACGTATACCAATGGGAGGCGCTGGGCTCGGGCGATTGCACCGCGTCTTCCTCCGCCTACAGTCCGCTCAACGAGGGCTGCGTCAGCTTGATCTCCTCCGGGGAAGGCTCCACCGACTCAGAGTTCGTCAACGCCTCCGCCGACGGGCGCGACGTCTTCTTCGCCACCGCCTCGAGCCTCGTGCCCCAGGACCCTGGCCTGATCGATATCTACGACGCCCGCGCCGGGGGAGGCTATCCGGCGCCGCCCAGCCCCCCATCTGCCTGCGAAGGCGAAGCCTGCCAGGGGCCGGTCTCGGTGCCGAATGACCCGACTCCAGCCTCGGCGACCTTCAACGGCGGCGGCAACGTCAAACCGAAACCGAAACCGTGCCCGAAAGGCAAGGTTCGGCGCAAAGGGCGCTGCGTCAAGAAGCACAAGAAAGGCAACAAGACCCAGGCTCGCAACAAGCGAGCCGGCAAGAACGGGAGGACCGCCCGATGAAGCGCCTGGCCCTGATCTTCGTCACCGTGGCGTTGGCAGTTCTCGCGATCGCCCCCTCTGCCCATGCCGCCTTCGGCATCAAGGACTTCGACCTGACCTTCACCGACGAGGCGGGCTCGTCACTCACTCAGGCCGGCTCCCACCCCTTCGCCGTCAACAACCTGCTCGAGTTCAACACCACGGTGAGCCCCCTCTACACCCTTGGGGAGGTCCCCGACGGGGCCGTGAAGGACTTGAGGGTGTCGCTGCCCGCCGGCCTGGTCGGCGAGCCTGGCGCGATTCCCCGCTGCGCCAGCGCCGACTTCATCAACTTCCATCCGGAATTCAAGATCCCCGACTGCTCCGATGGTTCCGCGGTGGGAGTCGTCTCGGTCAAGGTCCTCTACCGGGTTGATGAACCAATGCAGTACCTCAGCGCGCCGGTCTACAACCTGGTGCCGCCGCCCGGGGCCGTGCAGAAGCTCGGCTTCATCGCTCTTGGCGTCCCGGTCGCGATCGAGTTCACCCTCAGCCCGACCCCGCCTTACAACATCGAAGCGAAGCTGACCGACACCGCCCAGCCGCTCTCGATCTACGGCTCGGAGCTGACCGTCTGGGGCAACCCGGCCAGCCCCGTCCACGACTCCGAACGCGGCGGCTGCATCTATGCCAAGCCCACCACGACCCCCGGAACCCACACCACCGGCGAGACCTGCCCGTCCAACGTCGCGGAGAGGCCCTTCATCACCCTGCCGCGGACCTGCGACGGTCCCCTCGCGACCAGCTACACGGCCGACTCCTGGCAGAACCCGGGCGCCTTCACCCCTCTGGCCAGCGTTCTCACTCACGATGACTCCGTCCCGCCCCAACCGCAGGGCATGACCGGGTGCAGCAAGCTCGGCTTCAATCCCTCGATCGCCGCCCGGCCGACTACCAGGGCCGCCCAATCTCCGACCGGCCTCGACTTCAGCCTCGACGTGAACGACGAGGGGCTGGCCAGCCCGACCGGGCTGGCCCAGGCCGACGTCGAGAAGGCGGTCGTCACCCTGCCGGAGGGTTTTTCGGCAAACCCCTCGATCGCCGCAGGGCTGGGTGCCTGCTCGGAAGCGGACCTGGCTCGCGAGACCCCGTTCTCCGATCCCGGCGCGGGTTGCCCCAACGCCTCCAAGGTCGGCACCGTCGAAGTCGAGACGCCGCTGCTGGAGGAGAGCGTCAACGGCGCCCTGTTCATCGCCAAGCCGTATGAGAACCCCTTCGGCTCTCTGCTGGCGCTCTACATGGTGATCAAGAACCCGAGCCTGGGGATCGTCATCCGCCAGCCGCTCGAGGTCGAGCCCGATCCGACGACCGGCCGCATCACCACGATCGCCGAGGATCTTCCGCAGCTTCCCTTCTCCCACTTCAAGCTGCGTTTCCGCGAGGGGAGCCGCAGTCCGCTGGTCACTCCTCCCGGCTGCGGGAGCTACGAGACGAATGCGGTTCTCACCCCCTCCTCGGGAGGCGCCCCGGTGACCACGACCTCGGCCTTCGAGATCGTCACCGGTCCGGCCGCCGGGCCCTGCCCAGCGGGCGCCACCCCCTTCCATCCCGGACTGGAAGCGGGGACGACGAACAACGCCGCCGGCCAGCACTCGCCGTTCTACCTGCGGCTCTCCCGACGCGACGGCGAACAGGAGTTCACCCGCTTCTCGATCAAGCTGCCGCCGGGGGTCACCGGCAAGCTGGCAGGGATCCCGTTCTGCCCGGACGCCGCGATCGCCGCGGCGAAAGCCCGGACCGGTCCCAACGGCGGTCAGGAAGAGCTCGACCGCCCGAGCTGCCCGGCGGCCTCCGAGATCGGCAGGACCCTGGTAGGGGCGGGCGTCGGTCCCAGCCTCGCCTACGCTTCGGGCAAGGTCTACCTCGCCGGTCCCTACAACGGTTCGTCCCTCAGCATCGCGGCGATCACCGCCGCCAAAGTCGGGCCCTTCGATCTCGGCACGGTAGTCGTGCGCGAGGCGCTGAAGGTCAATCCCGAGACCGCCGAAGTCTTCATCGACCCGGCTGGATCGGACCCGATCCCGCACATCATCAAGGGCATCCCGGTCCACGCCCGCGACATCCGCGTCTACGTCAACCGGCCGGACTTCGTCCTCAACCCGACCTCGTGCCGGCGCACCGCTACGGCTTCCACCGTCTTCGGCTCGGGGCTCGACTTCGGGTCCGGCTTCGACGATGTCCCGGCGACCGTGACCAGCCCCTTCCAGGCCGCCGACTGCTCCGGTCTCGGGTTCAAGCCGAGGTTGTCGCTCAGCCTCAAGGGGGGTACCAAGCGCGGAGCGCACCCGGCCCTGAGGGCCGTATTGCGGCCGCGGGCGGGCGACGCCAACTCGAGGCGAATCTCGGTTGCACTGCCGCACTCGCAGTTCCTCGAACAGGGCCACATCAACACGCTCTGCACCCGGGTTCAGTTCAACGCCGGCCAGGGCAACGGATCCGAGTGCCCCGCAGGGGCGATTTACGGCCGGGCGCGGGCGTTCAGCCCGATCCTGGACGAGCCGCTCGAAGGTCCAATCTTCCTCCGGTCGTCGGACAACCCACTGCCGGACCTGGTCCTGGCGATGCACGGCCTGATCGACTTCAACGCGGTCGGGCGAATCGACTCGGTCAACGAAGGGATTCGCAACACCTTCGACTTCGTTCCCGACGCGCCGATCAGCAAAGTCGTGGTCAGCTTCCAGGGTGGCAAGAAGAGCCTCCTGGTGAACAGCACCAATCTCTGTCGGGCCAGGCACTACGCCGTCGTCAAGTTCCATGCCCACAACGGCAAGGCTCTCAGGGGCAGGACGCCGCTGAAGGCGAAGTGCGCAAAGCGGCCCAAGGGCGAGGGTCGATCCAAGCGCGCGGGATAGGTACCGGCTGGGGGGTAGGCCCTCAGCCCTGCCCGGCGCTGAGGATGGGAGGGTGAGTGCCGATCGCGATGCGCATCGAAGAGGTCCGCTCCGGTCTCGCTCGGCGCCTGCGGGAGCGCCGAGACGAGATCGAACAGGCTGTTCTGGAGCGGGTATATGCGGTTTCCGAGCCTTCCCAGGCATCTGACCCCGAATACAGCGAGGGGTTGCGGGTCGCGGTCAGCACGGCACTGGAATACGGGATCGAGGCGCTGGAGGCCAGAGAGGACCGACCGCCCTCGATGCCGACGGCACTGCTCGCCCAAGCCCGCCTCGCCTCCCGGAACGGGGTCGATCTGGACACCGTCCTGCGCCGCTACCTTGCCGGGTACACGCTGCTCGGTGATTTTCTGATCGAGGAGTCGGAACGGGGCGGCCAGATCAACGGCCCATCTCTAAAGCGCCTACTGCGGTTTCAGGCCTCCTCTTTCGACCGCTTGATCGCCGCCGTCAGCGAGGAGTACGGACGCGAGGCCAGCAGTCGCTTCAGCTCTCCCGAGAGCCGCCAGGCCGAGCGCATCCGAAGGTTGTTGGCCGGCGAGCTCCTGGATGCCCCGGAGATCACCTACGAGCTCGAGGGCCACCACCTCGGAATGATCGCCGTCGGCGAGGGCGCAGCCGAGGCGTTTGGTGAGCTTGCCAAAGCCCATGATCGTCGTCTGCTCGTAGTCCGCCGCGAAGACGGGGCCGTCTGGGCTTGGTTGGGAGCTCGGAGGGCTTTCGGACCCGGTGAGATCGAACAGCTGGCCGATTGGGTCTGGCCGGGCGGAGTGACGGCGGCGGCGGGTGAGCCGGGGGTGGGGCTCGGGGGTTGGCGTGTCACGCACCGTCAGGCGAGGGCGGCGCTGCAGATCGGGCTGCGCAGTGGCGAGCGGATGGTCCGCTACGCCGACGTCGCTCTGATCGCCTCGATGGCGCGTGACGACCTTCTCGTCACCTCGTTACGCGAGCTCTACCTGACGCCGCTGGAAGACGAACGCGACGGCGGTGCCGTGGCGCGGCAGACGCTGAGGGCCTACTTCGAGGCGGAGCGAAACGGCGCCTCTGCGGCCGCGGCGCTGGGAGTCAGCCGGCAAACCATCAACAACCGACTGCGAGCCGTCGAGGAGCGAATCGGTCGACCGCTGGCGATGGCTGCGATGGAGCTGGAGGCGGCGCTGCGACTCGACCGCCTCAGCTCTCCCCCCGATTGCGAAGCAACGTCTTGACCGGTGTCAAATCTTACTGCTTGTTTTTTTCCATATGGCCAGGGCAACAGAGGCGGCAACCGACGAGGGTTTAGAGATAGATAGCCACCTGTCACACCCGGTGTCATCTCTCGATGACACCGAAAGGGAGGAATAAGTGAAAAAAGTAAGAACTCTCGGGTTCATCGCCGTCCTGGCGCTGACCCTTACCGCTACCGTAGGGGTCGCCTCGGCCTCTGACCCAGGTTTCAGGTCCGAACAGTACCCGGCCTACGTTCTCGGTACGCAACTGCAGTCGTCTGTGTTGAGTACGCAGGGCGCCTCCGTGAAATGCAACTCCCAATCGCTCTCGGGAACGGTCGCGGGAGCCGACGGAACGCCAGTGTTCAACGTGTCGGACTCTTCGTGCAGCCTCGGCCCGATGAAAATGAACGGGTGCGGGTTCCAGTTCCATCCGGGCGCTCAAGGCACTGGCCCCGGTACCTTCGACATCGGTCCGGCGGGTTGCGGCCCGATCACCACCAGCGATGGTTGCTCGGTCTCGATTCCGGCGCAGGCCGGTCTTGCCGCCCAGTTCACCAACATCGGCGAAGGCAATAAAGCCTCGGTCATCGTGCAGGCAGAAGCCACCGGTCTGAAATACACCCGCAGCGGCTGTGGGGTCGGTTCCTACAGCAACGGATCGTTCTCCGGCAAATGGGAGCTGAAGAGCTACGCCAACCAGTCGTACACCACGCAGACGGGATTGCACGTCGCCGCGCTGAAATCGGTTAACCTCCACATCACCAAGAAAGCCGGCAATCCGACGATGTTCGAAGCAGAAAAATACCCCGTGACCGTCGGCGGGACGCAGACCAAAACGCTGACCCTTACGACGAGCAGCGGGACGGTCAAATGCAAAGGCCTGGGTCTCACTGGTGAAGCCTCGGGCCCGACGGCGGCACTGGCTCTCGGCGGTGTGCACAAAGAATGCACCGCGTTCGGCCAGAGCGCGACGTGGAGCATGAACAGCTGCAACTACGTGTTCAACGTCGCCGACACGGCGTCGCCATATACGGGGAGCCTGGCTGTTGCCTGCTCGACCCCGGGGGATGCGATCAAACTCAGCGTCCCGGCTGGCAACTGCAGCGTGAGCATCGCCCCGCAGACGCTGGCGGCGGTTGCCTACGAAAACGCCTCCGGGCGGATCATCGCCACGCTGGCGGGCGAAGGGCTCAGCTACACGGTCGCTGGGCCGGGCACCATCTGCGGATCCGCGGGTGCCTACGCCAACGGCAAACTGACCGGCACCGTTGAATTGCAGGGCTCCAGGTACGAGTAGTCAAGGAGCCGTTTTGAACCGCGGGCCGCGAGCGATCGCGGCCCGCGGTGCTGCTCTTGGGCGCCAGATACACTGGAGTTCGTGAAGCCGTACCGCTCCAAAGCCAGGCACGACGGCTGGTGAAGCGCCTCGCTCTGCTGCTCGGAGCGCTGGCTGCTGCAAGCCTGACGATCGCCCCCTCCGTTTCGGCCGAGTTCGGCCTCGAGGATTTCGGGATGACGGTTGCGGGTCCCGAGGGGGGGACGGTCGAGGCTGGCAGCCATCCGTACGCGATCGCCACCCGGCTGAGCTTCCGGCAGAGGGTCAACCCGACCTTCGGAGCCGTGCCCGACGGAGCCGCGAAAGATCTCGAGCTGGCTCTGCCCACGGGCCTGATCGGCGACCCCGATGCCGTCCCGCGCTGCCCGGGAGATGCCTTTCTCGACGTGGACTCGAATACGAAGCTCCCCAATTGCCCTGACAGCTCGGCGCTCGGGGTCGCATCTATCAGGGTCCTGCTCAGACCCGCGGATCCGCCGACCTTCGTCAGCGCTCCGATCTTCAACCTGACCCCATCCCCGGGAATGGTTCAGAAGATGGGTTTCACCGTGTACGGGGTACCGGTCGCGATGGGGTTCACGGTCAATCCCGACCCTCCCCATAACATCGCCATCGCGATCTCGAACCTCTCTCAGGCGGTTCCGGTCTACGACGCGGCGCTGACCATCTGGGGCAACCCGTCGGATCCCGAGCACGACCGCGAACGAGGCAGCTGCATCTTTGCGGGAGCAGGAGATGACGAGGGGATCCACACCACCGGCGAGGTCTGTTCGATCGACCTCGGCGGCGATCCCTACCTCACCCTGCCCCGCACCTGCTCGGGGACCCTCGGAGCCGGCTACAGGCTTGACTCCTGGTCGGATCCCGGCGCTTTTCTCAGCGGCAGAGCCACGGTTAACGACGGGGCCACGCCCCCGCAACCGCTCAGGCTCAGCGGTTGCGCCGACCTCGGCTTCTCGCCGGCCGCCTCCGTCCAGCCGACCAACGACTCTGCCGAAAGCCCGACCGGTCTCGCCGTCGCCGTCAACGTCGAAGACGAGGGCCTCACCTCCGCCGCCGGGCGGGCGCAGTCCGATATCGAGAGGGCGACGATTACGCTGCCGCAGGGGATCTCGATCAACGCCGCTGCTGCGGCGGGGCTCGGCGCCTGCAGCCCGTCTGATCTGGAGCGCGAGACCCTCGCCGGCGCTCCGGGGGAGGGCTGCCCGAACGCGGCAAAGATCGGCACGGCGGAAGCCGACAGCGTGCTGCTAGGTGAGCCGCTGAAGGGGTCGATCTTCCTCGCTCAACCCGACGATCCATTCACCCTCGCTCGGGGGAGCGAGAATCCGTTCGACTCGTTGTTCGCCCTATACGTCGTGCTGCGTAACGCCGGCCTCGGAGTCCTTGTCAAACAGCCGGTCGAGGTCGAGGCGGACCCTGCCAGCGGCCGGCTGGTCGCGACCGCGGCCGATCTTCCCCAGTTCCCCTTCAGGCACCTCAGACTGCGCTTCCGCGAAGGCGAGCGGGCTCCGTTGACCACGCCGGCGAGCTGCGGCCTCCACATCGCGACGACTCACCTGGTTCCTCGCTCGGACCCTGCCAGATCGGTGACGGCAAGCAGCTCCTTTCGGATCACCGAGGCAAGCCCGGACGGTCAGTGTCCACGCGACGTTTCGGATCGTCCATTTGAGCCCCGGCTGCGGGCCGGAACCCTTGTCCCGATCGCGGGCGCCCGCACCCCCTTCACGCTCAACCTGAGCCGAGCCGCCGGCTCACAGCCGCTGTCGGCGTTTCGGGTGCGCCTGCCGCCGGGACTGACTGCGGCGATCGCCGGGATCCCCTACTGCTCCCGCCTCTGCTCGGAGGCAAGTGAGGTCGGCACGGTCACCGTCGGGGCCGGGGCTGGGAGCTTCCCCATCCAACTCCAAGGGAGTGCGTATCTGGCCGGCCCCTACAAGGGCGCCCCGGTCTCGCTGGCCATGGTCGTTCCGGCCCTGGCCGGGCCGTTCGACCTCGGCACGGTTCTGGTCAGGGCCGCCCTCCACGTCGACTCGGAGACGGCGCAGATCGAAGCTGTCGCCGATCCGCTTCCGACGATTCTCCGCGGCGTTCCGCTGAACGTCCGGAGCATCGCGCTGAAGCTCGATCGGCCGGGCTTCCTCCGCAGCCCAACCGGGTGCAAGCCGACCGCCGTCGTGGCCGAGGCGGAATCGGTCGTGGGTCAAAGCAGGGGGCTCCTCGAGCGGTTTCAGGTCGGCGATTGCGCCCGCCTCGGATTCAGGCCCAGGGCGCGACTGCGACTCCTCGGCCCGACTCACCGTGGCGGCCACCCGAAGCTCCGCGCCGTGCTCCTCTCCCGTCCCGGTGACGCCGGCATCAGCCGCGCCGCGGTGACGCTGCCTGGCGCTCAGCTGCTGGAGAGCCGTCACATCGGCAAAGTCTGCGCCTTGGCCGAGTTCGCCGCGGCCGCCTGTCCTCGCGGCGCCGTCGTCGGTCACGTCAAGGCCTGGACGCCGCTGCTCGACCGTCCCCTCGCGGGCCCGGTCTACCTGCGGTCGGGTGACCACGAGCTCCCCGACCTCGCGGTCTCCCTGGACGGGCAGATCGACCTCGACCTCACGGGGCACGTCGAGGCGGTCGGCGGTCGTCTGCGAATCGTCTTCCCAACTCTGCCCGACGTGCCGTTCTCCAAGCTGGTCATCGCCATGAAGGGGGGAGGAAGAGCCTGCTCGTCAACAGCGGCGGGCTTTGCGAGGGGGACCGGCGCGTGGCGGCGGTCTTTGGCGCGCACAGTGGAAAGGGGCTGCGGCTCCGCCCCGTCGTGCAGACCGGCTGCGAGGGCCAAAAAAAACATTGACGTACCGGCTGCTCCCCCTTCTGACGTAGACTCTGCGTCCAATGGGGAGGGATTGGCGGTTGGTGCAGTTCCCACGGCCTCTCGCGGGCTTTTTCGCTGTGCTCCTGGCCGGAGCCGTGCTCGCCGTGGTCGGGCTCGGGGTCGAGCAGCGGCTCGAGCCGCTGTCGCTGAAGGTGCCGGGGACGGTTGCAGCAAATGGTGAAACTCTGGCCCAGAGCCATTTCGGGGACTCTTCGCCGTTCATAGTCCTGTTGCGCGGCCCGGCTGGTGAGGTTGACCGGCAGGGCCCGCGGTTGGTGGCAGCCCTGCGGCGTGACCGTTCGGCAACGACCATCTCTCCCTGGGATCAAGGGTCGCTCACGGCCTTGCGACCGGCGCCCAGCAAGGCCCTCGTACTAGTTGACTTCCACGTACCAATAAACGAGGCGATGCGGCAGACGGTTCCTTCTCTGGAACGCACGCTGAATGCGCGGGTCCACGCGCCCGTGGTGGCGACGCAGTCGGGTTACGCGTCGGTGTCGCGGGCCCTGCAGGAGGAATCTCTGAGCTCGACCGAGCGGGCCGAGATCCTGGCGGCGCCGCTGCTGATCCTGGTCCTGCTGCTCGTTTTCCGTTCGGTGGTCGCTGCCGCGATCCCACTCGTCTTCGGCGCGCTGACGGTCCTCGCCGGGCGCGGCGTCCTCGCGCTGCTCTCAGAGGCGATGACGATCGACGCGCTCGCGCTCGTCGTCTGCACGATGATGGGACTCGCGCTGGGAGTCGACTACTCACTGCTGATCGTCTCCCGCTTCCGCGAGGAGCTCGAGCGCGACCCGGATCCCTGGCGGGCGGCGGCGGCGACCCGGGCCAGCGCCGGCCGCACGACGCTCTTCGCCGGCGTCACCCTGATCGTCGCCCTCGTCTTCTCCGCCTTCCTCCAGCCGGGCTCGCTGCTGCTCTCGCTCGCCACCGCCACCGCGGTGGTGACCGTGATCAGCGTCGTCATCTCAACCGTCGCCGTCCCCGCCCTGCTGGGTCTGCTCGGGCCGCGGATCAACGCCGGGCGGATCGGCCCCCGCCCGCGGCCGGGGCGCGACTCGACGGTCGCCGCCGCAGCGGGCGCGGCTCTGCGCAACCCAGCCCTGGCCGCCTGCGTAGTCGCCGTGCCGCTGATCCTGCTGACCCTGCCGGTCCTCGGCTTCACCACCGGTGCACCGGGGATCGACGAGTTGCCGAGCTCGAACGAGGCCCGCCAGAGCGCCGAGACGATCGACCGCGCCGTCGGGCCCGGCTGGGAGGCGCCGTTCGTCCTCGTCGCCGCCACCGACCGGGGCCCGATCACGAACCGGGAGGACCTCGCCCTGCTCGGCCGCTGGCAGCGGCGGATCGCCGCGCAGCCGGGGGTGAGGACGGTGATCGGGCCGGGGCCGATCGCGCGCCGCACCGCGCCGCTGCAGAACCTCGGCAGCAGGCTCACCGCCGAGGGCGCCGCCGGCCCGGAGCAGCTGGAGAAGCTCGGCCCCGGACTGCGCCGCGCCGCCGCCGCCGTGGGCGAGCTGCGCGCGGGCCTGGCCGAAGGCGCGGCCGGGAGCGGCCTTCTCGCCGAAGGCTCCGAGCGCGCCGGCGCCGGCGCCGCGCTGATCGCCTCCGAGCTGAAGCGCGCCGCAGATAAGGGCGAAGAAGCGACTGGCGCAATCGCTCGTCTCCAGGACGGCAGCAGGCGACTCTCCCGCGGCCAGCGCGAAGTCTCGGTCGGCAGCCTCGCCCTGACCCTCGGCCTGCGCTCGCTGGTGCCGCGCCTGCGCGGCGGCGAGCAGGCCCGCTCGCGCAGGCTCGCCCGCGAGCTGGAACAGGCGGCCGCCGAGGACCCCTCGCTGCGGCCGCTCGCCAACCAGGCCCGGGTCCTCGCCCGTACCGTCGCCGCCAACCGCAACGAAGTGCGGCGGCTGCGCGACGTCGCCCAGGAGGTCAACGGCGGTATGAACCTGCTCGTTCCCGGTGGCGAGCGCCTCGAGGCGGGGGTGGGCAGGCTCGCCGACGCGACCGACGGGCTCAGCAGCGGTCTTGACCGGCTCGGGAATGGCGCCGAACGGCTCGCCGGCGGGCTGGTCGAACTGCAGGGTGGGGCCGGAACGCTGCAGAGCCGGTCTCTCCGAGGGCTCCCAGCGTGCTTACCCCCTGCAGACGAAGCTCGACGCCGCCGGCGAGCGGGTGACCGCGGTGGCGACGCCGCTCGCGCTCGGCGCCGAGGAGCTGCGCCGGCAGTCACCCGGCCTCTTCGACTCCGGCTACTTCGTCCTCTCCGCCCTCGACGGCGCTCCGTCGCCGCGGCGCGAGGAAGCGGCAGAGGCGATCAGCGTCGACGGCGGCGGCCAGGCGGCGCGGATGCTCGTCATCCCCACCTATGCCTTCAACACCGAGGGCTCGCGCGAGGTCGGCGCGCGGCTCGAGAGCGACGCCGGGGAGCTGGCGGCGGCGAGCGGCCTGCGCACCGGCGTCACCGGCGGCGCCGCCACCCTCAACACCTACGGCGAAGCGACCGAAGCGCGGCTGCCGCTGGTGATCGGCGCCTTCGTCCTCTTCACCCTGCTGGCCCTGGTCGTGATCCTGCGGGCGCCGCTGCTGGCGCTGCTGACCGTCTGCCTCAACCTTGCCTCGGTCGCGGCGGCGATCGGGGTGATGACCCTGATCTGCCAGATCCCGGAGGGCTACCCGCTCGGCGGTCACCCTTACATCGACACCGTCGGCGCCGGGGCGATCTTCGGCGTCACCTTCGGGCTCTCGATCGACTACGCGGTCTTCCTGATCGCGCGGATGCGGGAGCGCTACGAGGTCGACGGCGACAACCGCGCCGCGATCGCCTACGGGCTGGAGAAGACCGCCGGGGTGATCACCGGGGCGGCGGCGATCATGATCGCCGTCTTCGTCTCCTTCGCCGGCGCCCCGATCGCGACCGTGAGCCAGATGGGAGTGGGGCTGACGGTGGCGATCCTGCTCGACGCGACGCTGGTGCGGATCGTCCTGCTGCCGGCCCTGATGCTGCTGCTCGGCGATCGGGTCTGGCGGGTACCGCCGCTGCTCGACCGCATCCTTCCCCGCCGAAACGTGCTGATACCCGAAACGAGGACCACGAGTGCATAGATCGATCGCAACCCTGACTCTTGCGGTGGCCCTTGTCGCCGCCGCGCCCGCGCCGGCCGCCCAAGCGCCGACGCGCGACGAATACGTCGACCGGCTGGAGGCCGTCTGCAAACCCGATGCCGAGGCCACCCAGAGGGCGATGAAGGGCGCCCGGGCCGACGTCCGCGCCGAACGGCTCGCCGCCGCCGCGAGGAAGTTCGCCAAGGCGACCTCGATCTTCGGCTCGACGGTGAAGGAGATCTCCGCCGCTCCCCGTCCGACGGCGGACACGGCCCGCCTGCGCAAGTGGTTCACCTACCTGAAGCGGCAGGAGTTCTACCTGCGCCAGATCACCGAGCAGCTGCGGCAGGATCACGCGATCAAGGCCCAGCGGCTGACCGCACGCTTCATCCACAACGGCAACCTCGCCAACAACGTCGTCCTCGCCTTCGGCTTCGACTGGTGCAGCTTCAAGTTCTCCAGGTACGGGTGAAGCCGGAGATATTCCAACTCCGGCGGCGCCTGAGCCTTCCGCGCCTGCTCGCGGTCGCCGCTCTTTTGATTGCCCTCGGTTCCGGCCTGGCGATGGGGGAGCGGAGCCGCAAGGGCGATCTGATCATCGCCCTCAACGGCGAGATCTCGCCGTTGGCGCTGCCGCGGGAGCGGCCGGCGCCGATCGCGATCCACCTCGAGGGCGGCTTGCGCGAGGTTGGGGGTGGGCTGCTGCCTCGCGTCACCCGGATCGAGCTTGGCCTGCCTGCCCAGGGAGTCCTGTCCACGCGGGGCCTGCCGACCTGCTCCCAGCGGCGGCTGCGCGATGCGAAACCGCCGGAAGCTCTGGCTGCCTGCCGCGAGGCGCTGATCGGGAGGGGTCGTCTGGGAGCCCAGATCCGCGTCCCGCACCAGGAGCCCTTCACGATCTCCGCGCGGATGCTCGCCTTCAACGGACGCCAGGGGGGGCGTCGGCTGGTGATCCTGCACGGCTACGCCGCCAACCCTCCGACGGTCGTCGTCCTCCCCTTCCACCTGAGCCGCCAGCCTGGTCGTTTCGGCCTTGTCCTGACCGCGAATCTGCCCCGGTCGCTGGGGCCATGGCCCCGCTTCGCCGACTTCGAGATGACGCTCGGCCGCCGCTGGTCCTACCGGGGGACGCCGCGCAGCTACCTGAGCGCCTCCTGCCCTATTCCCCGGCGGAACACGGCCGGCTTCTTCTCGCTCGCGAGGATGAGCCTCACCATTGCGGACGGGCGCCGCATCAGCACCGGCATTGCCCGCAGCTGCCGCGCTCGCTGAATAAAAGAACCGCGTGCCGGTCTGTTAATGTTCCAATTGGATGGGGTTGCCGCTCGCGCTTGCGAACCTGGAAGTAGCCGTGCTCGACGCCTGCGCGAGCGAGGAGGAATGGCCGGCGCAGGTCGCTGCTGGAATTTGCGCCGGCGTCGACTACTCGATCGCTCACCCGGAGATCGTCGAGACACTCGCCTTCGAGCGCTTCCCCGGCCCGGAGGCAATGCAGCAATATGAACTCTTGATAGGCCGTTTTGCAGGATTTTTACGGGTACAGGCGCCAATCAAGGGGAGACTCCCCGTCTCCACCGACGAGGCCTTGGTGGCTGGCGTGATCGGTCTCGTCGGCGATCATCTGCGGATCGGCCGCTATGAGCGACTGAGCGAGCTCCGGGCTGACCTCGTGCTGTTGACGCTGCTGCCGTACCTCGGCTTTGCGGAAGCTCAGCTATGGGCGAATCGGGTCGACCGTTCGAATCCCTCAGTTTGACAGGGTGGTCCGTTTTTGTTCTTATTCGAAACAGCGTCGCCGGCTTCCCCGGCTTGCGACGTCGGGCCCTAACGGACCCGCTGGGTTTCCGCCTTCCCCAGGCGAGAACCCTCCCCAAAAGCGCAAACACTCAAGGCCCGGGCGGTCTCCCTGTTCGCCCGGGCCGTTTGCGTTGCCGCCGCTTGAACTCCCCGATCGCCGACTCGAAGCAGGGCCGGGAGAATTCCGGCCACAGCTCCTCGCGAAAGACCAGCTCGGAGCAGGCGACCTGCCAGAGCAGGTAGTTCGACAGCCGGCGCTCCCCGCCGGTGCGGATCAGCAGCTCCGGCTCGTGCATGTCCGGGGCGTAGAGGTGTCGCCGGAAGTCCTCCTCCGTGGTCCCCGAGAAGGACCTCGCGGCATCGAGGATCTCGGACCTGCCGCCGTAGTTGAAGGGGACGAAGAAGGTGATCCGCCGGTTCTCTCCCGTCATCTCTTCCGCCCACTCCATCCTCTCGACGACGTCGGGGGGGACGGGCTCGGAGCGCCGGCCGATGAAGCGGAGTTGGACTCCCTCCTCGTGCAGCTCCGGAGTGACCTTGTCGATGTACTCCGCCATCAGGTTCATCAGGCCCGTGACCTCGAGCGGGGAGCGTCCCCAATTCTCGGTCGAAAAGGCATAGATGGTCAGCTCGCGGATGCCGAACTCGACCGCGTCGCGCAGGCGGGCCCGAACCGTCTCGGCCCCGGCTCGGTGTCCGGCGCCAACCTCCAGTCCCCGCCGTCGTGCCCAGCGACCGCTGCCGTCGGTGATGATCGCGACGTATCTCGGCGTCGCGTCAGTCATCGGCCGGGCGGGCGAGGATTCGGGTCAGGAGCCTGACCACCGGGCCGGAGGAAGCGAGCAACCGGTCGCGGATGCTGCGCGCGCCGGGCGCGCTGGCGCCGGGGGAGCTGAGGTAGAAGGCGAGAACCCCCGAGAGGATCGCCCCGTGCAGAGCGGATCGGGGCAGGGGGGGAAGCGAGCGGCGGGCGAGCCCCTGGAGCGCTTCGAGCCGCTCGGCGGCCACCGCGTCGGCGGGGTAGTGCCGGAGGTAGTCGTGCTCGCCGGCGGCCCGGTCGGCCTCCCGGTCGACGAGGTCGTCGAGCAGCACGGTCAACGCTCCGATCGAGGGAAAGTAGGCGGCGTCCACCAGCTCCCCCCGCCTCCGGGTCGCGCGGGGAGAGCCGGCGAGCGCCAGCAGCGCGTGCGCCGCCACCGAGGAGCTGGCGCCGGCGGCGACCTCCCACCACTCATAGCCCGCCGGGGCCACGAGGCTTTCCGCCCAGCGGCGCAACGGCTCGCTCGAGCCCGCCGCGGCCGCGTGCGTATGGCTTTGGCCTTCCCCACAGCGGGCGATCGCCTCGCGGGCGAGGGGGAGGATCGCGCCCGCCGCAGGGAGCGATGCTGCGGACCGCCTGCAGACGTCGGCCAGCCGGTCGAGATAGCCGCCGTCCTCCCGCTCGGGGTGAGCGGCGTACCAGTTCCTCGCCTCGCCGTCGGGTTCCAGCGCGGCGACGAGCGCGCCGTGCAGCTGCAGGCCGTCGCGGAGCGGGTCGGGCCCGGGGCGCTCGCCGAGGCTGTCGAGGTAGTCGACGGCAACCTGCAGCGCGGTCGAGGCCCTGATCACGCCTGGGCGGCTCCTGCGCGGGGTGAGGATCGCGAAGACGGCGGTTGCTTCGACGTTGCCGGCCTTCCCGGTCAGCGCCTCCAGTGCCTGCTGCCGCAGCAGGGGATCCGGGATCCGCTCCGCCACTTCGCGCCACTCAGCCAGTTCCCGCCGCACGCGGGGGAGGACGAAGCCCCGGTAGCGAGCGAGAGCAGCGGCGACGGCCGCTCCCTCCCCGACGGTGACTGGTCCCCGGGCCACCTGTCCAGCTTATTCGGAACGAGTGCGTACCCCTCGCCTTTCATCACTCCTGATCGGAACTGGCCAGTCAGCCAGTTACGATGCTCGGGATGGCCACGGTCGAGACCACGGCGCCCGTCGCGCGCCCGCCGGAGATGTCCGGAAACCCGGTGCGGCGGCTGGTCGGCGATTTCGTCGACGAGTGGCGGGGGAGGGGGAAGTTCCCTCCCGGCGACACCGACTTCAGCTGGGAGCGCACCCACCAGATCGCCCATGACCCGCTGCCGCTCCTGCTCGAGGCCTATGAACGCTACGGGCCGATCTTCAGCCTGCGGCTGCTGCACTCGCGGGCCGTCTTCATGCTCGGCCCGGAGGCCAACCACTACGTCACCGTCGGCCACCCGGAGAACTTCCACTGGCGCGAGTCGAGCTTCGGCGACCTGATCCCGCTGCTCGGCGACGGTCTCCTCACGATCGACGACGACTACCACGACCGGGCGCGGGCGATCATGATGCCCGCCTTCCACCGCGAGCAGATCGTCGCCGCGACCGAGGCGATGACGATCGAGGCCGACCAGGCGATCGACGCTCTGCCGGTCGGCGAGGTGGTCGACGTCTACGAGTGGATGCGGAACCTGGCGATGCGGATCGCGATGCGGGCGCTGCTCGGGCTCGATCCCGACGAGGCCGGCAAGGGGGCGGCGGCCGCGCACCACTTCGAGCGCGCCCTCGGCTACTACGGGATCGACTACCACCTGCGGCTGCTGCGCGGACCCGGCTCGCCCTGGCGCAAGCTGGTCGCCTCGCGCCAGGTGCTCGACGAGATCGTCTTCGCCGAGATCTCCCGTCGCCGCGCCAAGCCCGACTCCGCCCGGCACGACATTCTCAGCCTCCTGGTCGCCGCCCGCGGCGCCGGCGGCGAGGCCTTCACCGACCAGGAGATCCGCGACCAGGTGATGACCCTGATGTTCGCCGGCCACGACACCTCGACCTCGACCCTCACCTTCATGCTGCACGAGCTCGCTCGCCACCCGGAGGCGACCCGGCGCCTGCACGAGGAGCAGGACCGGATCCTCGGCGAGGAGACCCCCGGCCCACAGCAGCTGGAAAAGGAGATGCCCTACCTGGAGATGGTTCTCGACGAGGTCCTGCGCCTCTATCCGCCGGCCTGGATCGGCCCCCGCCGCGCCGTCCGCGAGTACGAGTTCGGCGGCTGCACCGTCCCCGAGGGCGCCTACGTCAACTACTGCTCCTGGGCCAGCCACCGGCTGCCGGAGGTCTTTCCGCAGCCGGAGGCGTTCATCCCCGAGCGCTTTGCCCGCGAGCGCAAGGCGGCGCTCCCGCGCGGCGCCTACGTCCCCTTCGGCGGCGGCTCGCGCATCTGCATCGGCAAGCGCTTCGGCCAGACCGAGGTGAAGCTGGTGGCGACGAAGCTGCTGCAGCGCCTGCGCGTCGAGGCGCTCCCCGGCCGGACGATGACGATCCGTCAGATGCCGACGCTCTCGCCCCGGGAAGGGCTGAAGATGCGGGTCCTGCCCCGCTCCTAAGTAAGCTCCTGCTCCTTGGTGGGGCGAATTCGGCTATCGGGATTTCTCGCAGCGGCGGCGCTGTTGGCGGTGCTGCCGGCATCCCAGGCGGACGCCGCCCTCTACTGGGGCTCGGGCAGCTCGATCGGCGCCGCCAACGCCGACGGCTCAATGCTGATTGACAGCTATCCCTATGGCGCGGCGAACCTGCCGCCGGACGGCAGCGTCGTCGGGGTGGCCGTCAACGGCACCCATCTCTTCTGGGGCGACAACAGCAGCGGCTCGATCGGCGCCATGGCGCTGCCCGGCACCCCGGACGGGCGCGCTCTCCTGACCGAACCGAGGGTCTGGATGAACGAGGCGCTGGTGCCGAACGTGGTGCGGCCTTGGGGAGTCGCGGTCGATTCCTCCCACCTCTACTGGGCGAGCACCGCCGGGGCGATCGGGCGCTCCAACCTCGACGGCAGCGCCGCCGACCGGAGCTTCATCACCGACGTCAAATCTCCCTGCGGACTGGCGGTCGACGGAGCGCACATCTACTGGGGGGAACTCGAAACCGAAACGATCGGCCGGGCGAGGCTCGACGGAACCGAAGTGGAACCGGAATTCATTGCCGAAGCCGGCTTTCCCTGTGGGATCGCCGTCAACGCTTCGCACCTCTACTGGGCAAATACCGACGGAACGATCGGCCGGGCGGAGCTCAGCGGCGCCAACGCCAATCGCGCCTTCATCCCCTTCGCCGGCCATCCCTGCGGCGTCGCCGCCGACGCCGCCCACGTCTACTGGGCCAACTTCGTCGAACCCGGCACCTTCGTCAGCCGGGCGAACCTCGACGGCTCCGGCGCGGGCCCACTCGTGGGCGTGCCTCACTACGCGGCGATGTGCGGGCTGGCCCTGGACTCGCGGGTGTTCCAGCCGCGCCCGCCCCCGATCTCCCTGCCGATCCGCTTCGGCCAGATCAAACGCAGGAAGGAGGGACGCCTGCTCGAGCTTCCCATCTACGTCCCCGAACGAGGTGAGCTGGTCCTCACCTCGCCGCCGAAGCTCGGCTGGACCCTCGACAAGGGGACGCCCCCACCCTCCTGGCGGGGTGGGAGCTTCATTTGGAAGCTGAAGCTGTGGCCTGGAAAAGGTCGGGTCGGCAAACGGATCCGTCGCCAGCTCCGGAACCACCACCGCGCCCCCGTCAACCTGATTTTCAACTGGGAACAGCAGGGCCACACGCCGGTGGCAGCGAGCAAGCGCCTCGCCTTCGCACCGCCTACTTGATGAACAGCATCTCCTCGTACTTCGGCAGCGGCCAGAGGTCGTCGGCGACGACGCGCTCGAGCTTGTCGGCCGCTTCGCGGACTTTGGCCATCGCCGCCAGCTGCTGGTCGCGGGCGTGGATCGCCATCTCCAGGCCCTCGAGGCCCGGATCGGCGTTCGCCGCCTCCAGCTCGCCGAGGGCGGCGACCAGCTCGTCGACGAGGCCGCGGACCTCGCCCTCGAGGGCCGAAACGCCGGCCGCGCCGATCAGCGAGAGGTGGCGCAGGGCCGCCGGCAGGATGATCGTCTTCGCCATCGAGAAGGCCGTCTCCGCCTCGATGTTGGCGCGGAGCCAGTACTGCTCGACCCAGACCTCGTAGCGGGACTCCAGCTCCGGCTTCGAGAGCACGTGGTAGCGCTCGAAGGCCTCGACGGTGCTGCCGGCGAGAACCTCGGGCAGCGCGTCCGGGGTCGTCCGCAGGTTCTTCAGCCCCCGCCGCTCGGCCTCCTGGTGCCACTCCTCGGAGTAGTTGTCGCCGCTGAAGCAGACCTGCTTGTTCGCCAGGTAGCTCTCTTTGACGGTCTCGATCACGGCCTGCGGGATTTCCTCGCCGCCGCTCAGCTTCGCCTCCAGCCTGCCTGCGAGCTCGTCGATCGCCTCGGCCGCGATCGTGTTGAGGACCGTGTTCGGGAAGCCGAGCGACATGCTCGAGCCCAGCGCCCGGAACTCGAATTTGTTGCCGGTGAAGGCGAACGGCGAGGTCCGGTTGCGGTCGCCCCCGTCCATCGGCAGCGGCGGCAGCACCTGCGTCCCGAGGTCGAGGAAGGAGGCCGGCGTATTGGGATCCCCTTCGCCGGTGGCGATCGCCTCGAACACTTTTTCCAGCTCGGCGCCGAGGAAGACCGAGATGATCGCCGGCGGCGCCTCGTTGGCGCCGAGGCGGTGGTCCTGACCGATGTTGGCGACCGAGGCCCGCAGCAGGCCCTGGTGCTTGTTGACCGCCTGGATCACCGCCGCGCAGAAGAACAGGAAGTGGATGTTGTCCGCCGGCGTCTCGCCCGGGTTGAGCAGGTTGGCGCCGGTGTCGGTCCCCATCGACCAGTTGTTGTGCTTGCCGGAGCCGTTGACGCCGGCGAACGGCTTCTCGTGCAGGAGGCAGACGAGGCCGTAGCGGCGGGCGACGGTCTCCAGCGTCTGCATCAGCAGCTGCTGGTGGTCGGAGCCGACGTTCGAGTTCTCGAAGATCGGCGCGATCTCGTACTGCGCCGGCGCCACCTCGTTGTGGCGGGTCTTGACCGGGATCCCGAGCTTGCGCATCTCCAGCTCCGAATCGAGCATGAAGGCGAGCACGCGCTCGGGGATCGAGCCGAAGTAGTGGTCGTCGAGCTCGTGGCCCTTCGGCGGCTTGGCGCCGAACAGGGTGCGCCCGGTCGCGATCAGGTCGGGCCGCTCGAAGAAGTACTGCTCGTCGATCAGGAAGTACTCCTGCTCGGGCCCGACCGTGGTGAAGACGCGCTGGCTCTCCTCGTCGCCGAGCAGGCGCAGGGCTTTGATCGCCGAGCGCGAGAGCGCGTCCATCGAGCGCAGCAGCGGGATCTTCGCGTCCAGCGCCTCGCCGGTCCAGGAGGCGAACGCGGTCGGGATGCAGAGCAGCGCCCCGTTCGGGTTCTCGAGGATGAAGGCGGGGCTGGTCGGGTCCCAGGCGGTGTAGCCGCGGGCCTCGAAGGTGGCGCGGACGCCGCCGGTGGGGAAGGAGGAGGCGTCGGGCTCGCCCTGGATCAGCTCCTTGCCGGAGAAGCCGGCCAGCGACGTGCCTTCCTCGCCGGGCTCGAAGAAGGAATCGTGCTTCTCCGCGGTCGAGCCGGTCAGCGGCTGGAACATATGGGTGTAGTGGGTGGCGCCGTTCTCCAGCGCCCACTCCTTCATCGCCTCGGCGACGGCGTCGGCGAGGCTGGGATCGAGCGCCTCACCGCCCTCGAGCGTCGTCTGCAGCTTCTCGAATACGTCTTCGGGAAGCCGCTCGCGCTGCACCGCGACGGAGAAGACGTTCTGCCCGAACGGGTTGTTCTCCGGCAGGGTCAGGTCCTGCGCGCCGAGAGCCCCTCCGTTGGCGCTCCACTGCGCGGCGGTCACGTTTTGCTGGCGAATGCGAGTCATGGTCCGGGTTCTCCCCCACTAGGCGCGCGCTCGGTCTCCCGGCGCGATCGATTGAAAGTCTTGATCCCTCGAAAAGAGCATCACAGAGCCTAATAGCGGCAGACCGATCGCGCTTTTGTACCGCCGTACAAAGCTTCGGCGGAGGCGGTTGTCCCTGGTGGCGACTAGGAGATCGGCTTTGCCTGCAGCAGCCCGAGCGGGTGCCGCAGGCGGAAGCCGCCGGTCGAGCGCATCTCCTCGGACCAGCCGGGGCCGGAGCGGTCGCCGTCGGTCGCGTAGGAGGTGTCCCAGCGCAGCCCGGCGATCACCGCGAAGACGTGCTCCTTGTTCGCGTAGATGCGAACCCAGGACCCGGCGCCGCCGCCGCCCCAGCGCATGAAGCCGGTCGAGTCGAGCGGCGATTCGAGCAGACCGGCGGCGTGCATCACGTAGCTGACCGAGCCGGAGCAGTCATAGCCGCGGGAGTTCCAGCTGCGGTGGCCGCCGCCCCAGTGGTAAGGCCGGTGGTGGATCCGGTTCGCGGCTTCGATCATCGCCTTCACCGCGGGCGGGGCGGAGGGCGGTGCCACCGCCTGGCCATTGGGCAGCAAACGGGCATCGGGCACCTTGGCCCCGGCCGGCGCGGTGCCGTAGAGAGCGCCGCAAAGCAGCAGCGCGGTCAAGACCGTGTACGGCTTCCCCTGCCTCAGCATCGACAGGCTGTATCGACGCGGGCGTCAGGAGACTTGAGCCAGGTCCGGCGGCGATCCGGTCGCCATCAGCGCGCCCACCAGCACCCCGAGGAGCAGGTCCCGCATCTCCTCGCGCGGGACGTCGCGGTGCTCGATCCAGTTGAGGCAGGCGCCGTCCATCAACCAGAGCCAGCCGCTGACCGCGATCCGGGCCTTCGGCGGCGGCTCCTGCGGGTAGATCCCGGCGAGGATCCGCTCCGCCGTCACCCGCCGCACCTCTTCGATCAGGTCACGGATCGCGGGGACCCCGGTGGCGCTCTGCATCAGGTTGCGGTAGGCGACGGCGTTTTCCTCGACCAGCTCCAGGAAACCGTCGAGGCTGCGCTGCAACTGCTCGACGGGCGGCAGGTCCGGGTCCGGTTCGGTCCGCTTCCGCAGCTCCTCGGCCCAGGCACCCAACGTCGCCTCGAAATAGGCCTGCTTGCTGGGGAAGTAGTGGTAGAGGAGGGCCTTCGAGATCCCGACTTCGGCGGCGATCTTGTTCATCGAGAGCTCGTCGTAGGGGTGGCTGGTGAAGAGCTCGGCGCCGCGCTCCAGCAGTTGCTGGCGGCGCTCGTCGACGTCCAGGCGGCGGTAGGCCGGGTCACCCATCCGGTGGATTCTAGCGCGCTTGTTGACCGACGGTTGACAAACTTGTTACGGTTTGCTGACCGATGGTCAACAAGCCCCAGGAGGGATTCATGAATCAGGAAGAGCAAAAACACCACTCAGCGCCGCCGTCGTCCTCGGATCCGTTGTTGGACATGTCGCGGTTTGAATTCGAGAAGCTGCTCGGGGGCCGCGTCTTCGCCTGGATCGGCGGCCTCGCGGTTCTCCTCGGCGTCGTCTTCTTCATGCGAAGCGCCGTGGACAGCAGCTGGTTCACCGAGGAGATCCGCACCGTGATGGCCGCGCTCGGCTCGTTCCTGCTGTTCCTCGTCGGCGTCTGGCTGCACGAACGCAGGGGCCACGTCGAGGTCGCCCGGATAGCGGTGGCGACCGCAATCGCAGGGATGTATGCGACCGCCGTCGTCTCCACCCAGACCTACGAGTTGTTCTCACCGGTCTTCGGGCTCGAGGCGGCGGCTTTGATCGGCGTCCTCGGGGTGTTCATCGCCGTGCGCTGGTCCTCGATGCTCGTCGCCGGCATCGGCGTGCTTGGGGCTCTCGCGGCGCCAATGCTCGTCGGAGCAGGGACCGACGGCAGCTCGATCGCCTTCGTCGCCGTCGCGCTTGCCGCCAGCGTCGGCGTCCTCCTCTGGCAGCGCTGGAGCTGGCTCGCGCTCGGCGCCTTCGCCGTCTCGGCGCCCCAGCTGATCGACTGGGTCGTGCAGAGCGAGGGCGTGGAGTCCACCTTGCTGATCCTCGCGGTCCTGGTCGGGTTCTGGATGCTCTACGTCGCCGCTTCTTTCGGCTATGAGCTGCGCAGCCGGTCCAAGGGGGCGCTTGCCGCGGCTTCCTGGTTCCTGCTGCTCGCCAGCAGCGCACTGATCGTCGGGGCCGGCTACTACGTCCTCGACCAGGCCGGCGATCAGATCGGGTTGAACGCCTGGATCTTTGGCTTCGCCGGTGCCCACCTGCTGCTCGGCGGCACCGCTGTGCGCTTCGGCGTCCACCGCGAAATCGGTTCGCTCCTGATCGGGGGCGGGATCGGGCTCGCGAGCTTCGGCGCCGCCAACGCCTTCGACGGCCCGACCCTGGTGGCGGCCTGGTCCGCGGCGGCCGCGTCCCTCGCCTTTCTGGCGACGCGTGTCGACGCCACGCCCAGTCCGGCGCTCTCGAACGCGGAGCGGCTGTTGTTCACGGCGGGGGGCTTCCTCGGCCTCGCGCTCCTGCACGTGCTCGCCGTCGAGGCGCCACCGACCGCGATCGCCAACGGGGTCGAGGATCTCGGCAGCTCGTTGGTGGCGATCGCCTGCTGCGCGGCCGCGGCCCTGGCGTTCCACCATTTCGGTCGCCGGGTCGAGCCGTATGCGGCAACGGTGGCGGGCTTCATCGGCTCCGCCGCCCTCGTCTACCTCGGCTCGGTCCTGATCATCGACGTGATCGGTGCCAACGATTCGGGCGAGGCTCGCGAGATCGGCCAGGCCTGGCTCTCGGCCTTCTGGGCCGCCACCGGGCTCGGCGCGGTCGTCTGGGGCATGGTGCGGAAGTCGGTCAACGTCCGCCTCGGCGGCCTGGCTCTGCTGCTGGTGGTGATCGCGAAGGTCTGGACCTATGACCTCGCCGAGCTGGAAGAGCTCGCCCGGGCTCTCTCCTTCGTCGCCCTCGGCCTGCTGCTGCTGATCGGCGCCTTCGCCTACCAGCGGTTCATGCCGGAGAAGGGGGACAAGGCGGTCGAAGAGGCCGGAGAGGAGGAGTCGCAGGTCTATCTGTAAGGCCGAGGAGCGGGAGCCGCAGGCTTCTCTATAGCCTGCGGTTCCCGCGGCCCGCGCCGCACGATCAAGCCGAAAACGGAAGGAACCGCTCTTCATGTTCGTCTCCAAGGCCGCCGTCGTCGGCGGCGGCACCATGGGGGGCGAGATCGCGCAGGCGATCGCCGCCTCCGACATCCCCGTCGTCGTCAAGGACATCGACCAGAAGTTCGTTGACGCCGCCCTCGACAAAGCCCGCGGCGTCACCGAGGGCCAGCTCGCCCGCCTGGTCAAGAAGGAGAAGCTGACCCAGGAGCAGGCCGACGCCCGGCTCGCCGAGGTGATGGGCAACATCATCGGCACCACCTCCTACGAGGAGTTCGGCGACGTCGACTTCGTGATCGAGGCGGTGCCGGAGAAGATGGAGATCAAGCAGGCCGTCTTCCGCGAGATCGACGCCGCCACCCCGGGCCACGCGATCCTCTCCTCCAACACCTCCTCGCTCTCGATCACCGAGATGGGGGAGACGACGCTGCGCGCCGACAAGGTCGTCGGCTTCCACTTCTTCTACCCGGCGTCGATCATGCCGCTGGTCGAGGTGATCGTCGGCGAGGACACCTCGCAGGAGACCGCCACCGCCGCCTACAACTTCGCCCAGGCGATCAAGAAGCAGCCGATCGTCTGCGGCGAGGTCCCCGGCTTCGTCGTCAACAAAGTCCTGATGGCGACGATGGGCGAGATCTGGCGTGCCCAGGAGGAGCAGGGGCTCTCGCTGAAGGCGATCGACACGGCGATCGCCGAGGCGAAACTCGCCCCGATGGGCCCGTTCTTCCTCACCGATTTGCTCGGGCTGGACACCGTCCTCCACGTCGCCGAGCACCTCAACGACGCCTACGGCGAGAGCTTCTACGTCCACAAGGGCCTGCAGGGCCTGGTCGGCGAAGGCAAGCTCGGGATGAAGACCGGCGGCGAGGGCTTCTTCAAGGAGGGCGAGCAGAACGTCCCCGGCGAGGCCGAGCCCGACACCGAGGAGCTGGTGGCGATGTTCAGCTGCCGCGCCCTGATCGAGGCCTGCCTGCTGGTCGAGGAAGGCGTCTGCTCGGTGCGGGACATCGACCTCGGGATGATGGCCGGGGCCGGGCTCGATCCGCGCAAAGGCCTGCTGCCGCCGTTCTGGAAAGCCGACGTCGAGGGCCTCGACAAGATCCTCGAGCGGATGGAGCAGCTGGAGGAGAAGCACGGCGACCGCTTCGCGCCGCCGGTGACCCTGAAGCGCCTCGTCGCCCAAGGCCGCTACGGCCTCTCCAGCGGCCAGGGCTTCTACCCCTACCCGCAGGCCGACGAGGGGGAGCAGGCAGAGACGGTGAAGCTGGAGACCCGCGACGGCGTCGCGATCGCCTGGCTCGCCAACCTGCCGATGAACTCGCTCTCGCCGCAGGTGATCGAGGACCTGGAGACGGTCTGGAACCGGGTCAAGGGGAACGACGCGATCGGGGCGATGGTGATCGCCTCCTCGGTTCCGGTCGTCTTCTCCGCCGGTGCCGACATCAAGGCGTTCACGACCCTCGACGAGCAGAGCGGGGCCGACCTGATCAACCGCGCGCACGCGCTCTTCCGCGACTTCGGCCAGGCCCGCGTAGTCACCATCGCCGCGGTCAACTCGATCGCCTTCGGCGGCGGTTGCGAGCTGGCGATGGCCTGCGACTTCCGGCTCGGCGCCGAGGCCGCGGTCTTCGGTCAGCCCGAGGTGAAACTGGGGATCATCCCCGGCTTCGGCGGCACCCAGCGCCTGGCCCGGCTGGTCGGTCCGAGCAAGGCCCTGGAGCTGAACCTGGTCGGCGACGCGATCCTCTCCGAGGAGGCGGTCGAGCTCGGCCTCGTCAACCGGGTCGTCCCCGACCACGAGCTGTTCGAGACGGCGCTGATGTGGGGCCGCAAGCTCGCCGCCCAGGCGCCGGTCGCAGTCGAGCAGATCAAGAGCGTCTCCCACAAAGGCGAAATCGACGCCGGCATCGAGGCCGAGAAGCAGGGCTTCGCCGCCGCCTTCGCCAGCGAGGACGCCAAAGAGGGCATCGGCGCCTTCCTCGGCAAGCGCAGCCCGAAGTGGAGCGGCAGGTAGCGACGCGCGAGCTGGAGCGACTGGCCGAGCTGCTCGGCCAGTCCCTCCGCGCCGTCGCCCTCACCGGCGCCGGCGTCTCCGTCCCCTCGGGGATCCCCGACTTCCGCACGCCTGGAACTGGTCTGTGGGCGGTGGTTGACCCGATGGAGGTCGCCCACATCGACGTCTTCGAGCGCGAGCCGGAGCGCTTCTGGTCCTACTACCGGCCGCGCTTCCAGGCGCTCGGCGACAAAGAGCCCAACCGCGCCCACGAGGCGCTGGCCGAGCTCGAGCGGCGCGGCCTGATCGAGGGCGTGATCACCCAGAACATCGACCGCCTGCACCGGGCAGCGGGGTCGGAGAACGTGATCGAGGTCCACGGCTCGATCGAGACCTCGAGCTGCCGGGCCTGCGCCACCTCCTTCGGGCTGGAGGAGGTCGATGAGCTCTTCGACGAGCGCGGGGTGGCGATCTGCTCGGCCTGCGGCGAGGCGGTCAAACCCGATGTCGTCCTCTTCGGCGAGATGCTGCCGGTCGAGGCGATCGAGCGGGCGACCGCGCTGGCCGAGGGCGCCGACCTGATGCTCTGCGTCGGCTCCTCGCTGGCGGTCTACCCCGTTGCCGGACTGCCGCAGCTGACCCTCGACCGCGGAGGTCGGGTCGCGATCGTCACCAAGGGCGAGACGCCGTATGACGGCGATGCCGAGCTGAAGCTCGAGGGCGAGGTCGACGAGGAGCTGGCGGCGCTCGTGGCGGCGCTCGGCTGATGGCCGCCGCTCTCCCCGAGGCGGTCGTCTTCGACAACGACGGCCTCCTGCTCGACACCGAGTCGGTCTGGACCCGGGCCGAGGAAGACCTCTTCGAGCGCCGCGGGCTGGAGTTCACGCCGGCCGACAAGCGGGAGTTGGTCGGGACCTCGGCCGAGATCGCCGGCGGAATCCTCGAGCGGCGCCTCGGCGAGCCGGGCCGGGCGGCGGAGCTGATCGAGGAGCTGAACGCGCTGGTCGTCGCCGAGCTCGAGCACGGGGTCGAGACGATGATCGGGGCGCGCGAGCTGCTCGACCGCCTGCGCGAGCGGGGCACGCCGCTCGGACTCGTCTCCAACTCGCCGCTGCGGTTCGTCCGCCGCTCGATCGAGCTGGCCGGCTTCGGCGACTACTTCGACGTGATCCTCAGCGCCCACGAGGTGGCGGCGCCGAAGCCGGCGCCCGACCCTTATCTCGAGGCCTGCCGGCGGCTGGGGGTCGAGCCGGGTCCCTCGGTGGTGGCGCTGGAGGACTCGCCGACCGGGGTCGCCGCCGCCCGCGCGGCGGGGCTGACGGTGATCGGCATTCCCTCGATCGAGGGGATCGCCCTGGAGGAGGCGCACCATCTGGCGGAGTCGCTGCTGGACGCTGTCGTCGCCCAGCGCCTCGCCTTCTGAAGCTTTTCGCGAAATTCTTTTGCGGGCGTGTCGATTTCTCCGAACCCCGTTCGTCGTGTAGTTAAAAGCGGAAGATCGGCTTCCGCAGACCGAAGTGAAAGGACCCCGAGATGAGAGTGATGGCGATCGTCAAGGCAAGCGAGGACTCCGAGGCCGGCAAGATGCCGAGCCAGGAGCTGCTCAGCGAGATGGGCAAGTTCAACGAAGAACTGACCGAGGCCGGTCTGATGATCACCGGTGAGGGTTTGCGAGCCTCCTCCAAGGGCGCCCGGGTCAGCTTCGGCGGCGACGGCGAGCGGACCGTGACCGATGGTCCCTTCGCCGAGACCAAGGAGCTGATCGCCGGCTTCTGGCTGCTTCAGGTCGACTCCTTCGAGGAAGCTGTGGAGTGGATGAAGCGCTGTCCCAACCCCCACAACGAACCGGGGGAGATCGAAATCCGCGAGGTGGCTGAGGCGGAGGACTTCGAGTAACGGGGCGAGTGGGGGGAGGGGAGGACCCTCCGTCACGATTTGGGAGGTTCCTCCGGGTCCTCCCCTCCCCCCTCTAGCCGCGCAAGACTCTTCGCCTGCGGAGCACTCGCTCGCTGAGCTGCAGGAGTTCTTTGACTTGGGTGCTTTGCTCGGCGGTCAGGTCGCCTTGCAGGGCGGTGTTGGCGGCTTCGCCGGCCTCTGGCCGGCGCTCTGAGAGGGTGCCCATGTCCTCTTCGTGGCCGGGGTCGGTCAGGGCTCCCTTCAGCTCGACCAGCAGCGCCTCGAGGCCGACCCGCAGTTGCAGGGCCGCCTCGCGGGTGCGGCCGGCGTCGAGGTCGGCGCGGGCTCGCAGCAGCAGGGTCTCGCAGGCGTCGAGCCGTTCGCGGCCGCCGAGGACGGCGGCGACCCGTTCCTGGGGGCGCAGCTCCTCCTCTCGCCGCCGCCGTCGCGAGGCGTGTGGCCGGGTGTCGATCTCCCGGGCTTCGGTGAAGCGGCTGGCGGCCACCTCCTCGCCGCTGCCGAAGCCGAGGAGCATCCGCTCCGCCGCCTCAGTCTCAAGCTGAACCTTAGAGTTAGGGTTGGCGGCTGCCACCGCCTGGGCATGGAGCGCGCGGTTGAGGAGCGCCAGCCCTTCGGCCGCGAGGAGATCGACCGTCTCCTCCGCCTCGCAGGCCTCGTCCAGCCAGCGGGCGGCGGCGTCGGGGTCCTCGAAGGGCGCGAAGGCGCGGATCGCGGTGGCGCGGGTCAGCGTCAGGGCGGCTGGCTCGCCGCCCGCCTCCACCTTGCTCGGCCGCCGCCGCCGTCGCCCTTTCGCCCGGGGGGCGCCGGTCGTCTGCAGGACGAGGACACTCTCCTCGGCGCCGGGCTCGAGGGAGCGGGCGAGGTAGCGGCCGTCGGCCAGCGGCAGCGGGCCGGCGAAATCGAACTGCACGAATCCGAATAGCTTGGACAGGGGGCGGATTCTCGCCGCTCAGCGGGACAGGGGCGAGCTCAGTCGCCGGTGCCCGCGGCGACGCCGCCGTTGGTCTTGTCCGGCACCGCGTACTTCGAGGGGTTGACCGGGACCGAGGGATTTTCGATTTCGCCGAGGCGGTCGATCAACCGTTGCCACTGGTTCGGTTTCAGCAGGGCGGCGAATTTGGCTTCCACATTGGTCGCGAGGGGGTGGAAGCCGACGTGGACGTGATCGGCGTGGTCGGCCATCGCGAAGCTGGTTTCACCCGGCAGGTCCTCGAGCGAGATCACCTGGTGGGGGTGCATCGTCCCCTGCAGCTGCAGGACGGTGCGGATCAGTTCGTCGGTGGGAGATCCTGGACCCTGGTTCCCCAGGACCGGCTCCCCGTTGATCACGGGGATGTCGACGGCGGTGCCGGTGGTGTGCTCGGAGACGTTGCCCGAGGTGGTCAGCAGACCGTGGCCGCACTGCAGCGAGGTGACCGAGAGGTCGTAGCCCTTCACGCTCAGGTACTCGAGCACCGCGAGGATGCGGCGATCGATGCGGCCGCCGGCGATGTCTTCGCGGCCGCATTCGTAGATTTCGAGGCTCTTGTTGGCGAGGACCCGTTTCTGCAGCGCCTCCTTGGAGAGCAGCAGCACCCCGGCGCCGCTGAGATGGGCGAAGGGGCTCTTGCCTTTGGCGCGGTAGATCGCCGTCGCCTCGAGCAGCTTCCAGCCGTCGAGGATCGGCTTCGGGTCGATCCGCGGGGCGCCTTTGCCCGCCGGGCGGATCGAGAAGTTGATGTGGGGGTCGATCCCGTCGGCGCCCTCGTCGATCCGGGCCAGGACGGTGCCGGCGATCACCTTCGAGCCGACCCGCAGCGAGCCCTCGGCGCTGGCGGCGACCGCCGCCTGCATCGCCTCGCTGCTCCGTTCCTCGCCCTCGGTCCGCTGCGGCAGCGCCCGCAGCCGCGGCCGCAGGTTCTCGCTTTCGACCGGGACCCGCTTCTCCTGGCCGGTCGGCATCACCACCAGCCGGCGGTCGCGGACCAGATTGCCCAGTTCGGCGTAGGTGTAGCGGTTGCCATAGGTGTCTTCGAGGACGACGAAGTTGCCGAGCCGCTCGGAGCTGCCGAGTTTGCGGATCACCCCGTCGTTGACGGCGACGACCGGCGCTCCCTCCTCGCTGAAGATGTTGATCCCGCGCGCGGTGGGGGAGGAGGAGATGACTTCGGCCGCGTTGCCGTAGTCGACGCTCTCGCCGCTGCGCAGCGCCGTGCGGGCGGCGACGTCGTCGGCGTAGCGGGCGTCGGCGGCGATCGGGAAGTGGGCGCCCTCGGTGAGGCCGGTGAGGGAGCCGACGAGATCGGAGGGGAGGCGGCCGTAGGCGCGGGCGTAGAGGAGAACCTCCTGCACGTACCAGTCGGCGTGGTTGTAGGCGAAGATCGCCTGGTAGAGGTCCTCGTGGGCGCCGGCGATCTTCAGGTAGTTCGCCGCGGCGCAGATCGCGTCGACCGGGTTGTAGGGGTCTTTGCGGCCGTCGCCGTTGGCGTCGACCCCGAAGGCCTCCCAGCTCGAAGGCAGGAACTGCATCCAGCCGAGGGCGCCGGCGCTGGAGACGTTGAGGTTGGTGCCGAAGCCGGTCTCGATTTTGTTGATCGAGGCCAGCACCTCCCAGGGGACCCCGTATTCGGTTCCGCAGGCCTGGTAGATCGGCAGCAGAAAGGGCGGGATTTCGAAGGAGTCGATGACGAAGTTCGGGACCCCGATCGGCGCCGGCCCGAAGGGGGCGATCGTGGTCGTCGGGTTGACGGTGGTGGGGGCGCCGCCGTCGGCGTACTGGGAGCCGCCGTCGGTTCCTTTCGGCAGGGGCTGGTCGCCGCCGCCGTTGGCGCTCGGAGCGTTGACCCCACCGCTGCTGCCGGTGCCACCGCTGCTGTCGCCGAGGGCGTCGTTGCTCTTCACGTCGTCGCTGCCGGCCGCTTCGCCGCCGCCGATCCCGCTGCCGTGCTTGACGTCGCCGGATCCCTTGCCCGGGGTCGGGGCGGGTGCCGGTGCGGGAGCGGGGGTGGGCGCGCCTTCGGTCGGTTCCGCGGGGGCGGAGGCCGCGGGAGCCTCGCTCGTGTCCTCGGCGGATTCGCAATCCGCGTCTTCGGTGTCGAGGAGGCCGTCGCCGTCGTCGTCGAAGCCGTTGACGCAGGCGGGAGCCTGCAGGGAGGGGATGGCCGTGGTCGTCACTGCCGAGGGATCGACCGCGGAGCCCTCCGAGAGCGGTTCGGCGCCCGCGAACGCAGTCCCCAAGGCGGTGACCACCAGGAAGCTGGCGAAGGCGAGGATCAGTGCGAACTTAGTTCTCATCCCAAAGGTCTGCCCACGCTCGGATACCCCTCCCTGGGCAGTGGACTTCAAGCTACCCACTAGTACGGGCGTCCGCAACGGCAGCGGCCGCCCCCAACAAGTCCTTAATCAACGTCTCCTGCATGCTTGCCGGGAAGGCTGCCAGCCAGGCCGGATGCGCTCGTTAAGCTGCCCGGCAACCAAGCTGGAAAGGCGGGCGTCTTGACCTACGAGGAATTCGAGCCAAACGGCGAGCAGGATGGGCTTCGAGCCCGCTCCGAGCAGGCGCTCGGGGAGCTGGCGCAGGCGCTGGTGGACAACCCCACCCTGCACAACGCGATCACGGCCGCTCTGGGGGCCCGGGAGAAGGCCCTGGAGGCCCAGCAGGCGGCGATGAGCGCCCTCAACCTCCCCTCGGCGACCGACGTCGAACGCCTGGAGCGGCGGTTGCGCTCGTTTTCGCAACGGCTGGAGGACGTCGAGGAGGCGCTCGACGACCTCAGCCGGGAGTTGGGGGCGTTGCGGCGCGAGAAAGCGAAAAAAGACCCGAAAAAACCCAAGGCTCAGTCTAAACCTTAGGTAGAGAGTATGGTGGTGACGACGGTTCCGGCTTGTTTCGCCACTGCCGCCAACTCCTCGTCGCGAAGCTGACCGGAGTCGCTCTTCTCGAAGACGATCAACAGCGCCGCGATCGCCACGCCGTGCTCCGCGCCGGCTGTCAGCAGCGCCGCCGTCTGCATGTCGGCCGCCTCGGCGAGCAGTGAAGGGAGGTCGCGCTCGGGTCGGTGCAGGTTGTCGAGGCTGACCACGACTCCGCGGTGAGCGTCCTCCAGGATCTCCTCGAGCGCCGCGGTCAACCCGCCGTCCGGCGCCGCCGCCTCTCTCCCAGGGGTGCGCGCCTCGGTGACGAGCAGTAGCTCCCCCGGCGCCAGGTCTCCAAGCGATGTGCAGGTGCCGATCCGGATCGCCCTCCGCACCCCGAGCTCCGCCAGGTCCCCCAGCACGACCGCGGCGCTGGGGCCTCCCATCCCCGTCGACTGGATCGTCAGCTCCTCGCCCGTCGCGGTCTTCCCGGTATAGCCCCAGAGGCCGCGCGCGTGGTTGCTCATCTTCGGTTGCTCCAGCAGCTCCTGGGCCAGCATCAGCGCCCGGCCAGGGTCGCCGACGAGGATCGCGTCGGCGGCGATCGGGGCGGTCGGTCTCAGGCGGGCCGGCATCTGCGAGTCGAATCTAGTCCCTCTCAGGCACGGCGGCGACATTGGGGAGAAACGCCCCGGTCTGAATTTCCTCCACCCGTCTAAAGACCCCTGTCCAGCCCGCTCGTAGTTTCGAGCCCAGTTATCCAAACGCGACCGGCGGGGCCGTGAATCCCGGCGGGCAAGGAGGAATTCGATGAAAAAGAGGCTCTTGATCGCCGGCTTGACGGCCGCGGTTGCCTCGCTCGTCTTGCCGGGAGCCGCCTCCGCGGCATCCGTGGGGGAAACGCTCGCCGAAAAGACGATCGAGCTGGACATGGTCTGGGTGGCCGTGGCCTGCGTATTGGTGTTCCTGATGCAGGCCGGGTTCATGTTCCTGGAGATCGGTTTCTCCAGGCAGAAGAACGTCGGCACCGGCGTCGCCAAGATCCTCATCAACCTCGCGATCGTGACGATTGCCTGGTGGGCGGTCGGCTACGGGATCGCCGAAGGCGGCGGCAACAAGATCTTCGGCGACAGTGGTTTCTTCTTCCACTTCGGCCAGACGGTCGGCAGCGGCGAAGAAGCGTTCCAGGTGGCCGGCTCCGACGCGATGCTGATGCTCTACGGCCTGGCGTTCTGCGCGGTCTCCCTGGCGATCGTCTGGGGAACCACCCTGGAGCGGATCAAGTTCGGCGCCTACGTGATCTACGCCGCGGTCTTCGGTGCGGTGATCTACCCGCTGATCGCCCACGCGGTCTGGGGGGCGGCCTGCTCTCCGACATCGGCGGCAAGCCGGTGATGGACTTCGCCGGCTCCTCGGTGGTGCATCTCACCGGTGCCGTCGGTGCGCTGGCGGCGCTGCTCCTGCTCGGCCCGCGGATCGGCAAGTACGACGCCGACGGCAAGCCCCGGGCGATCCCCGGTCACTCGATGCCGCTGGTCGGCCTCGGCGTGATCATCCTCTGGATCGGCTGGTTCGGGTTCAACGGCGGTTCGACGTTCGAAACCAGCGCCTCGTTCTTCGGTGAGGTGATGCTGAACACGCAGCTGGCCGCAGCGGCCGGTGTGATCGGCGCCAGTCTCGCCGTCTATATGAAGAGCAAGACGCTCGACGTCGGCATGGCCGGCAACGGCGCGATCGCCGGCCTCGTCGGCATCACCGCTCCCTCGGGCTTCGTCGAGTTCTGGGCGGCGCCGATCATCGGCTTCATCGCCGGCCTGATCGTCGTCTACGCGGTGCTGTCGATCGACCGGCTCCTCGATGACCCGGTCGGCGCCCTCTCCGCGCACGGCCTGGCCGGAATCTGGGGCACCCTCGCGGTCGGCATCTTCGCCTCGCCGCGACTGGTCGTCGAAGGTGCCGGATCGGGGGTCTGGTACGGGATCTTCGGTGACGCGTCCCTCAGCTCGGCCTTCGGTCAGCTCGGCGTCCAAGGGCTGGCGGTGCTGTTTACCTTCGTGGTCGTCTTCGCGATCTCGATCGCGACCTTCGCGCTGATCAAAGCGACGATCGGCCTGCGGGTTCCGGCCGAGGAGGAGGACGCCGGCCTCGACATCAGCTCGCACGGCATGTACGGGTACCCGGAGCAGTTCATCCCGCAGCCGGAGTACTCGACCGGCCTGCCCAGCACGGCATCGCACGGCGGGGTTGCCAGACCCGTGGCCGCCCCGGCTCAGATGACCGCGACCGAGACCAACTAGGAGGATCGAACGCATGAAGAAGATAGAGGCGTACATCCGCCACGAGGCGTTCGAGCCGATCCGAGGTGAGTTGCTCGACAAGGGGTTCCCCTCCCTGTCGATCATCGAGGCCAAGGGCTCGGGTCGCCAGAAGGGCATCGTCGAGCGCTACCGAGGCTCGACCCTCACCGTCAACGTCCGGCCGAAACTGAAGCTGGAGGTGGTGGTCGAGGACAAAGACAAGGACCTCGTCGTCGAGACGATTCTCAGGCACGCCCGCACGGGCGAGGTCGGCGACGGCAAGATCTTCGTGCTGCCGGTGGAGGAAGCGATTCGCATCCGCACCGGCGAGGACGGCCAGTCCGTCCTCCAGCTGCACGAGGAGTCGGAGATCCCTACCTAACCGCCTAACGGCACTCCGACACATCCCCCAGGAACAAGAGCCAGCGGGGCGGCCTCCGGGTCGCCCCGCTTTTTTGTGGTGGGAGGAGGCGGGGGACCCCTTCCAGACACCGCTCGCTATGGCTCGCGGTTGAGTGTCTGGAAGAGGTCCCCCGCCTCCTCTACGACACGCATCAATGGGGCGACCCGGTCGGCTTGTGAAGAGATAGGTGGTTAGCCTCGCCCTATGGCCGATCAGCGGATTTCATTGAGCGAGGCGGCGCGGCGGTCGGGGGTGCCGGCGAGCACGCTGAAACGGTGGGCCGAAGAGAAGATCGTGCCGGTGCGCAAAGGGCGCTGGACCGCGGCAGCGGCGGCGCAGGCGCGAGTGGTGGCGCGGATGCGGGAGCGGGGATACTCGCTCGAGGACCTGAAGAGCGCCGGGCGCGAGGGGCGGCTCGCCTTCGGCTTCACCGAGGAACTCTTCTCGGACTCCCAGGAGACCTACACGGTGGAGGAGGCCGCGGCGGAGACCGGCCTCGAGCCGGACCTGCTCGAGCGGATCCTCGTCATCCTCGGTACCCCGAAAGGACAGCGCGATCTCAGCCCCGAGGACGTGGCGGCACTGCGGCACTGCGCTCGCGTCCTCGCCGCCGGCTTCCCGCTCGTCGCCTTCCTGCAGCTGGTCCGGGTCTACGCGCAGTCGATGCGGCGGATCGCCGACGCCGAGGTGCGGCTGTTCCACCTCTACGTCCACGAACCGTTGATCCGCGACGCGGTGCCGGAGCTGGAAATGGCCGAGGAGATGGGCGAGCTGGCGGGTGACATCCTGCCGCTGGCGGCGCCGCTGACCGAATACCTGCACCAGCGCTACCTGCGCTTCTTCGTCGAACAGGACGTGGTCGGCCACATGGAGGCCGACTCCGCCATGGACACGGCCGAAATCGAGCTCGGGCACGTCAACGTCACCCTCTGCTTCATCGACCTCACCGGGTTCACCCGCTACACCGAGGAGGAGGGGGACATCGAGGCACTCGACGTGGTCGAGAACTTCGTCGCCACGGTCGAAGCGACGATGCCCCGCGAGGCGACGATCGTGAAGACGATCGGCGACGAGGTGATGGTGGTGTCCCCCGACCCCTCCTCGCTGACCGAGTGGGCGGTGGACTTCCTCGCCCGCTTCCCGCAGCGTCCCCAGCCGCGGGTCGGGATCCACTACGGCGACGCCGTCTACCGCGACGGCGACTACTTCGGCAGCCAGGTCAACCTCGTCCACCGTGTCGTCAACCGGGCCCTGGCCGGGGAGGTGCTGGTCACCGACTCGGTCTGCGGCGCGATCGCCGGCAGGGAGAGTCTCCACTTCGAGCCGATCGGCGAGGTTCGCCTGAAGGGGTTTCCGACGCCGACTGCGCTCTTCGTCGTCCGGCCCGCATGATCGCCGAGGAGCTGCTGGAGCGGGTCGAAGCCGGCGGCCTGATCGCACCGCCGGCCCCGGTGGTGGCGATGCTCTCCGGTGGCCGGGACTCCGTCTGCATGCTCGACCTCGCGCTGCGGGTGCGCGGGGCCGCCGAGGTGCGGGCGCTTCACGTCAACTACCGACTGCGGGGGGAGGCCGCCGCGGACGAGCGGCATTGCGCTGAGCTCTGCCGGCGGCTCGGGGTGGTGCTGGAGGTCGAGCGGCCGCGGCGGCCCGAGGGCTCTGGCAACCTGCAGGCCTGGGCGCGCGAGCAGCGCTATGCAGCGGCGGCGGGGCTGGCGGAGAGGCTCGATTCGGTCATCGTCACCGGCCATACCGGGGACGACCAGGTGGAGACGATCCTCTACCGGCTCGCCTCCTCTCCCAGTCGCCGCGCCCTGCTGGGGATGCGCCCCGTGGACGGCCGGCTCGTCCGTCCGCTGCTCACCACGACCCGCGAGGAGACCACCGCCTACTGCGAAGAGCGTGGACTGCCGTGGCGCGACGACGCCAGCAACGAGGAGGCGGGCTACAAGCGCAACCTCCTGCGCCGGGACGTAATCCCGGAGCTGGCGAAGATCCATCCCGCGGCGCGGGAGAACGTGCTGCGCACCGCGGCGCTGCTGCGGGAGGAGGCGGAGCTGCTCGACTCGCTGGTCGACGCCGAGCTGGCGGCGGGAACGAGATCTCCCGGGAGCGGTTCGCCCAGTTGCACCCCGCGCTGCGCCGGCTGGTCCTCCAGCGCCTTGCCGACGACGCGGCCGGCCGGCCCGTCGCCGGCGCCGCCCGCTTCGCCGAGCAGGTCGCGAGCCTGCGGCGCGGGGGGATCGAGACTCGACCTCGGCGGCGGCGTTCGCGCCGTTCTCGAGGGCGGCGTCCTCCGCGCCGAGCGCCAGTAGCTCCCTATATCTAGACTGCGCGCCGTGTCGGACCCCGCGATCGGCGAGACCCTCGTCGCCAAAGAGGACCTGCGGCGCCGCATCGCGGAGCTGGGGGAGGAGATCAGCCGCGACTACGCGGATCGGGAGCTGATCATGGTCGGCGTGCTCAAGGGCGCCGTCCTCTTCCTCGCCGACCTGATGCGCCATATCGAGGTTCCCTGCGAGATCGATTTCATGGCCGTTTCCAGCTACGGCTCGCTGACCGACTCCTCCGGGGTCGTCCGGATCCTCAAGGACCTCGATTCTCCGATCAAGGATCGCGACGTCCTGATCGTCGAGGACATCGTCGACTCCGGACTCACCCTGCACTATCTGATGCGCAATCTCAACGCTCGCGAACCGGCCTCCCTGCAGGCCTGCGCGCTGTTGACCAAGCCGGAGCGCCTCCGCGCCGAGCTGAAGCCGCCGCGCTACGTGGGCTTCGAGATTCCGAACCAGTTCGCGATCGGATACGGCCTCGACCATGCGCAGAAGTACCGAAACCTGGATTTCGTCGCTGCGCTGGCCGACTAGACCGGAAATTCCGCCCTGGTACGCTGATTTCTTCCCTTGAGGCGTTTTTTCAAAAGCGCGGCATTTCCGATCCTTCTGGTCGTGATCTTGGCGTTCATCGCCCAGAAAGTCATCAGTGGCGGCGACGACACTGAGGCGCCCCGTACAACCAGCTGGTCAACGCCAAATCGGGCCTGATCGTCGAAGGGAAAATCGAAGAGGTCGACGTCAATCCGAAGGACAACACGATCGACGTCAAGCGGACCAACGGGGAAAACTTCTCGATGGGCTACCCGCCGGACGGCGAAGAGGGCCTGGTCGCGCTGCTGGACAAAAGCGAAGTCAAGACCGACGTCCACGGCTCCGGCAGCTCCAGCCTGTTCTCGCTGCTGACGCTGATCCTGCCTTTCATCCTCTTCTTCGCCTTCTGGATCTTCTTGATGAACCAGATGCAGGGCGGCGGCAGCCGGGTGATGAACTTCGGCAAATCGAAAGCCAAACGGATGTCCGTGGACGCGCCGAAAATCACCTTCCGCGACGTCGCCGGCGTTGACGAGGCGGTGCAGGAGCTCGAGGAGATCAAAGAATTCCTCGAGAACCCGAAGAAGTTCCAGGCGCTCGGCGCCCGGATCCCGAAGGGCGTCCTTCTATATGGACCGCCCGGCACCGGCAAGACCCTGCTCGCGCGCGCCGTCGCCGGCGAGGCGGGGGTCCCGTTCTTCTCGATCTCCGGCTCCGACTTCGTCGAGATGTTCGTCGGCGTCGGCGCCAGCCGCGTTCGCGACCTCTTCGAGCAGGCGAAACAGAACTCGCCCTGCATCATCTTCATGGACGAGATCGACGCCGTCGGTCGCCACCGTGGCGCCGGCATGGGCGGCGGTCACGACGAGCGTGAGCAGACCCTGAACCAGCTCCTCGTCGAGATGGACGGCTTCGAGATGAAGGACAACATCATCTTGATCGCGGCCACCAACCGCCCCGACATCCTCGACCCGGCGCTGCTGCGGCCCGGCCGCTTCGACCGTCAGGTCGTCGTCGACCGTCCCGACCGCAAGGGCCGCAAGAAGATCCTCGAGGTCCACACCCGTGGCAAGCCGTTGGGCCGCGAAATCGACCTCGACACGCTCGCCGGCCAGACCCCCGGCTTCACCGGCGCCGACCTCGCCAACCTGATCAACGAGGCGGCCCTGCTGACCGCCCGCACGGGCAACCGCGAGATCACGATGAAGGAGCTCGAGGAGGGGATCATGAGGGTGATCGCCGGCCCCGAGAAGAAGACCCGGGTGATGAGCGAGAAGGAGCGGCTCGTCACCGCCTATCACGAGGTCGGGCACGCGATCGTCGGGCAGCTGCTCGAGCACACCGACCCGGTCCACAAGATCTCGATCATCAGCCGCGGCCAGGCCCTCGGCTACACGATCAGCCTTCCCACCGAGGACAAGTTCCTCACCACCCGCGCCGAGTTGACCGACACGATGGCGATGACCCTGGGCGGCCGCGCCGCCGAGGAGATCGTCTTCAGCGAGATCACCACCGGCGCCTCCAACGACCTCGAAAAGGTGACGGCGACGGCGAAGCAGATGGTGATGAGGTTCGGGATGTCCGAGCGCCTCGGTCCCCGCGTCTTCGGCCACGACCGCGGCCAGCCGTTCCTCGGTCGCGAGTTCAACTCCGAGCCCGACTACTCCGACGAGATCGCACGTGAGATCGACGACGAGATCCGCCGCATCGTCGAGAGCGCGCATCAAAGCGCGAAGAGTCTGCTGAGCGAACGTCGCGACGACCTCGAGCGGGTCTCGAAACTGCTGCTGGAGCGGGAGACGATCGACGCCGAGCAGTTCGTCGCCCTGCTCGAAGGCAAGCCGGCGGAGGAGGTCTTCGTCGACGAGGAGGAGCCGCCTTCGACCCCGGCCGAGCCCACTCCCGAGCCGGAAAAGGCCGCCCGCGAGGGCGCTCGCCCGAACCCACGGCCGAGGCCTGGGTTCGCCGGCGGCGACGCCTCCTGACGGAGATCTCATGACCAAGCTGATGGGCGTCGTCAACGTGACGCCCGACTCGTTCTCCGACGGGGGGCTGTACCTCGATCCGGAGGCGGCGGTCCAGCACGGGCGGGAGCTGGCGGCGGCCGGAGCGGAGATCCTCGACGTCGGCGGCGAATCGACCCGGCCGGGGGCGGAGGCCGTCGCCGCGAAGGAGGAGCTGCGGCGGGTCGTCCCCGTCATCCGGGGGCTGGGCGACCTCGACTGTCGCGTCTCCGTCGACACTTCCAAGGCGGAGATCGCCGCGGCTGCCCTCGACGCCGGCGCGGAGATCGTCAACGACGTCACCGCGCTGCGAGCGGACCCGGGGATGGCGACGCTCTGCGCCGAGCGCGACGCCACCGTCGTCCTCATGCACATGCTGGGCGAGCCGCGGACGATGCAGGACGACCCCCGCTACGACGACGTCGTCGCCGAGGTGAAGGCCTTCCTCGCCGAGCGGCTGGAGGCGGCGACCGCGGCGGGCATCGCCGAGGAGCGGATCTGGCTCGACCCCGGCATCGGCTTCGGCAAGACCGCCGCTCACAACATGGAGCTGCTGCGCCGGCTCGGCGAGCTTCGCGAGCTCGGCCGGCCGCTGGTGATCGGCACCTCGCGCAAGAGCTTCATCGGCAGGGTCGACGGCTCCGCCGCGCACGAGCGCCTGGGGGGGACGATCGCCTCCTCGGTCCTCGCCGCGGCCGAGGGTGCGGAGGTGCTGCGCGTCCACGACGTCGCCGAGGTGGGCCAGGCGCTTGCCGTGGCGACGGCGATACTCGGGTAGCTTCCCTGCCATGGAGTCGCACGGGAACGGGATCGAGTCGAGCGCCGAAATCGAGCTGCGCGGACTCTCGATCTACACCCACCACGGCGTCTCCGAAGCCGAGCAGGAGGTCGGGCAGCGGCTCGAGTTCGACATCTCCTTCGACGTCCCGGACTGCGACGCGGTGCTGACGGACCGCCTCGAGGACACCGTCGACTACGGCCAGGTCTGCGACATCGTCACCCTGGCCGCGACCGAGCGCAGCTACAAGACCCTGGAGCGCCTGGCGCAGGTGGTGGGGGAGCGGCTGATGGAGCGCTACGGCTGCGAATCGGTCCGGGTGAGAGCCGCGAAGCCGGAGCCGCCGCTGCCGCTGGCGATCCAGGAGGTGGCCGTTGAGGTCACTCAGGAACGCGCGGTCGAAGAAGACGGCGAAGGCGAGGATTAAGCCGTGGCCGCGGAGGAGCGGACCGGCTACCTCGGCCTCGGCTCCAACGTCGGCGACCCGGCCGCGCACCTCCTCGCCGCGGTAGAGCTGTTGGAAGCGGAGGGCATCGAGGTCGAGTCGGTCTCCTCTGCTTATGTCACCGAGCCCGTCGGCGAGGTGCTCGACCAGCCGGACTTCCTCAACGCCGCCGTCCGCATCCGCACCGACCTGGAGCCCGAACAACTGCTCGACGCCTGCAAGCGGGTCGAGGCCGAGCGCGGCCGCTCCCTCGACGCCCCCCGCCACAGCCCCCGGCCACTCGACGTCAACCTGCTCCTGCTCGGCGACCTCGAGCTCAGCAGCGACCGCCTCACCCTGCCCCATCGTGAGGTCACGACCCGCCGCTTCGTCCTCGTGCCGCTGCTGGAGCTCGACCCGGGGCTGACGCTGCCGGACGGGACCCGGCTCGCCGAGGCGCTAAAGGCGCTGGGCCCCGGCCAGCGGGTCGAGAAGAGGGGCCGTCTTGAGCCGCTTGTCAGACTTAGGAGGGAGGAAAGGTGAACGCGAAGATGAAGAACAATGTGCACGTCGTTCCTGGCGATGGCGGCTGGGATGTGGAGATCGAGGGCGGAGGGAGGACCGAGCCATTTCACCACCCAGCGCGAAGCGATTGAAGTCGGCCGCGAGTTAGCCCGGGGCAACCGGTCCGAGCACATTGTCCACGGCCGCGACGGGCGCATCCGACAGCGCGACAGCTACGGTCGGGACCCCTTCCCGCCGCGCGGCTAGAGGCCCGTCCAAGCCCGCTGCTATCTTCGAACGGCTGGCTGAGAGCAGGTTCGCACTAGCGAGCTTCAGGCAAAGTCCCCTTGGTCGGCACACTCTTCAGGCCCCGCCCCGGCGGGGCCTTTGTTTCAACTCGGATACCAGACTGCGTCCGTGTCGATGTGGGGTTCGATCCGCGTCTCCCACAGCCGTTCGACCGCGTCGGCGGATGGCCCTGCGGCCACGATTCCGGCCTTGATCTTTCGAACCCGCGCAGCGATGTAGGTGGCGCAGTCGGCCAGCTGAATCGCGCCATTGCTGTGGGAGGGGACGAAGTGGATGGTGTCGACGATCTGATCGATCCGCTCCGGATTCCAGCCCCAGGAAGTGCCGAGCTCCTGGTAGTTGGCGAGGTCGCGCAGGGCGGTGTCCTCGACCTCTTTTGCCTCGTCAGCGACGAGAAGGACCCTGCAGTCGCATTCGCGCGCCAGGCGCTCGATCGACTCGATGCTGAACATCAGAGCGATGTCGTGCGGGTGGTATGGCGTCGGATAGCGACGTTCCAAACCGGCCTTCTCCACGCCGCGGATGACGACGTCGGCTTCGGCGAGCGCGATGCCCTGGAGGAGGTCGTCGAAGATCTCGATGCGACTGGGCAGGCGCCGTCTTTTCAAATGGCCCTCGGGCCGCAAACAGGTCAGCTGCCGTGGAACTCGAAGTGCAGCTCGATCGCAGACATCTGGGCAGTGCCTGCGGCCCACCTCCCGCACGTGCTCGTGGGCGGCGGCGATCTTTGCCTCGTCGATCGACGAGACTGAGAATCAGGTGTACGGGCTGCTCCAGCTCGTCGAGCTTGCGGCCGGTGTTCCCGGCCTCGTCCATGTAGGCGAAACGCATCTATCCCCCTGCCACTGCACGGTGCTTTCTCCCTTGTGCTTGGGAGAGTTCGGCAGCCTAGCGCGA
>CAWHSU010000009.1:0-12646 GCA_963832085.1 uncultured Actinomycetes bacterium
TGCTTGATCGAAGTCGGCGTCCGTGGCCGGGATGGTTTCGAAGATCCAGCCGGACAGCAGCTGCTCGATCGCTCCGTAGAACGACATCGAGGCGAACAGCGGGGCGACGTCGCCGCGGAAATCACCGCTGGCCTGACCGTCGGCGACGATCTTCGCGATCGACTCATAGGCGCGGCGGATCTCCTCCAGGTGGGTCTGGCCGAAGGAGTTGGCGGCCCTCGTCACCTCGACGATGATCACCTTCATCAGCTCCGGGTCATGCCGGTAGGAGTCGAAGATGAAGGTCGCAACCGCACCGAGCTTCTCGCGGGGGGCGACCCCGGTCCGGTCGGTCTCCTCGATCGCCGCCAGCAGCAGCGACCAGCGCTCGATGAAGAGTTCGTTCAGGACCTCGTCCTTGGAGCTGAAGTAGTGGTAGACGAGGCCGTAGGCGACCCCTGCCTCGTCGGCGATGTCGGAGACGCGGGTGGCGTGGAAGCCCTGGCGGGCGAAGACGCGGATGGCGGCGTCGAGGATCAGGCGTCGTTTGTCTGCGGGCGGTGCCTGCGCCATCAGGCGGTGCTCTCCGTCGGCTGTGGCCAAACGTAGGCGGCGGGCTGGCGATTGGCGAGGGAGGGGAGCGACTCGCGGACGCTGTCCTGCGCCTCGAGGTCGAGGTCGGCGCTGACGAAGCACTCCCCGTCCGGCGCCGTCGCCAGAACCAGCCCCCAGGGGTCGACGATCATCGAGCGGCCGAAGGAGCTGTAGTGCGGCGGCGCTTCGCCGACCTGATTGGGGGCGAGGACGAAGACCTGGTTCTCGATCGCCCGCGCTCGCAGCAGGACTTCCCAGTGGTCGCGCCCGGTGGCGAGGGTGAACGCCGAGGGAACCGCGATCACCCGCGCGCCCCGCAGGGCGAGGATCCGGAAGAGCTCCGGAAAGCGGAGGTCGTAACAGACGGTCATGCCGACGGTCAGGTCCCCGACCGCGGTCGCGACCGTTTCGGTCCCGGGCTGCTCGAACTCCGACTCGCGGTAGGAGACGCCGCCGGCGTCGACGTCGAAGAGGTGGATCTTGCGGTAGACGGCGAGATCTTCTCCCCCGGGGCCGATCAGGACGGAAGTGTTCGAGGCCTTCTCTCCCTCGCTCCCCTGCTCGGAGATGCTGCCGGCAAGGAGGTGAATGCCGAGCTCGCGCGCCCACTCGCGGGCGGCGCTGAGGCTGGGACCGTCCAGCGGCTCGGCTCTCGCTGCCAGTTGCTCGCCTGCCGCCAGCAGGTTCCACTTCTCCGGCAGGGCGACGAGATCGGCGCCGTCCGCGGCCGCTTCCCGCACCAGGCGATCAGCCACGGTGAGGTTCCGCGCCTTGTCCTCGTTCGAATTGAGCTGAACCGCCGCTACCCGCACACCGCGACCTCCATTGATTGACCAGTCAATCGGCGCCTCCAGTATATGAGCGCTCCGGGCGCCTTGGCGCTCTAGAGGTTCATCTGGCGAGCGACGACCCAATCGAAGAGGGCCGTCGGGATCAGCGGCTGGATCCGGGCCTGGACCTTGGCGTCGAGCCCGACCAGGTAACGGCTCTTCGGCCGCGACGATTCCAGCGCATGGGAGATCGCCTTCGCCACCTTCTCCGGCGGAATGCCGCGTTCGGCGGTGTCCTCGATCAGCTTGCGGAACTTGTCGAGCGCGTTGCCGTAGAGCAGCTTCGTCTCCGGCGTCTTCGCCTCGATCTCGTCTCCCTTGCGCTGCCCGCGCTCCCAGATCGGGGTGTCGATCGAGCCGGGCTCGACGATCGAGACCTTGAGGTCCCATGGGCGCAGCTCCTGGCGAAAGACGTCGCCGACCGCCTCGGTGCCGAACTTTGCCGCGTGGTAGGCGCCGGCGAAGGGAAAGGCGACCCGGCCCCCGATCGAGCTGACGAAGACGATCCGGCCCTCGGCCCGGCGGACCTGCGGCAGGAGCGCCTGCGTCACCGCCACGTAGGCGACGAGGTTGACCTCGATCTGACGGCGGAAGTCCTCGAGGGGGATCGTCTCAAGCGGACCGGGGATGGCGACGCCGGCGTTGTTGACGAGGCCGGAGAGACCACCCTCGCCCTCCCTCTCGACCTGCTCGGCCGCGGAGGCGATCTGCTCGGGGTCGGTGACGTCGAGGAAGACCGGAATGAGCCGCGGCGAAGCGGCTTCTCTCAAGCTCTCCGCGTCATCAGGGTTGCGAACGCCGGCGAAGACCTGCCAACCGGTGCCGTCGAGCCGCAGGGCGGTGGCGCGGCCGATGCCGGTGGAGGCCCCGGTGACGAGTACGGATCTCACGGAGGTGAGGCTACCGGGGGCGTAACCTTGTCCTGTCGTGAACGAAGCCATCAAGGACGAGGCCGAGCGCAAGCAGGTAACGGTCCTGTTCGCCGACGTCAGCGGCTCGATGGACCTCGCCGAGCAGGAGGACCCGGAGGAGTGGCGCGCGATCATGCAGCGCTTCTTCACGCTGCTGGCGGCGACTGTGACCCGGTTGGAGGGCACGGTCGACAAGTTCACCGGCGACGGGATCATGGCGATCTTCGGCGCCCCGGTCGCCCATGAGGACCACGCCCAGCGCGCCTGTTACGCCGCCCTGCAGATGCTCGACGACGTCGCCGAGTACGCCGGCGAGCTGCGACGGGCGAAGGGGCTCAACTTCTCGACCCGGATCGGGATCAACTCCGGTGAGGTGGTCGCCGGGGAGATCGGCGGCGGTGGCGGCTCTGCCTACACGGCGATCGGCCACACCGTCGGACTGGCGCAGCGGATGGAGACGCTGGCCGAGCCCGGCAAGGCCTACCTGACCGAACACACCGCCGGGCTCGCCCGCGGCTACCTCGACCTGCGCGACCTCGGCGAGTTCGAGATCAAGGGCGCGAGCCGGCCCGTCGAGGTCTTTGAGCTGGCCGGCGTCGGCGCCGCCCGCTCGCGCCTCGACCTCGCCCGCGAGCGCGGCTTCTCCAGGTTCGTCGGTCGTGAGGAGGAGCTGGCCCGCCTCGACGACGCCCTCGGCCGCGCCAAGGACGGCCGCGCGACCGCGGTCGGGGTCGTCGCCGAACCCGGAATCGGCAAGAGCCGCCTCTGCCTCGAGTTCAGCCAGCGCTGCCGCTCCGAGGGGCTGGAGGTCTTCGAGGCTCAGGCGCAGGCGCACGGCAAGTCGATCCCCTTCATGCCGATCCTGCAGATGCTGCGCTCCTTCTACGGGATCGGCGATCAGGATCCCGAGCAGACGGCGCGGGAGAAGATCGCCGGCCGCTCCCTCCTCCTCGATCCCGGCTTCGCCGCCGACCTGCCGCTGGTCTTCGACTTCCTCGGCGTCCCCGATCCCGAGCGGCCGGTTCCGAAGATGAACCCGGAGGGGCGGGGACGGGCCCTCGCCGACTTCCTCTGCCGGCTGGTCAGCAACCCCGCCCGCCACAAGACGCTGGTCCTGATCGTCGAGGACCTGCACTGGATCGACGAGGGCAGCCAGATGATGCTGCACGGCCTGATCGAAGAAATGACCGGGACCCCGACCCTGGTCCTGGTCAACTACCGCCCCGAGCACTCGCCGCAGTGGGCCGGATCGCCCCACTACGAGACGATCGACCTGCAGCCCCTCGACCGCATGTGCACGGCGAAGCTGCTGCGCGACCTCGCCGGCGAGGACCCCTCGCTCGACGGCATCGACGAGCCGATCCACGAGCGCACCGGCGGCAACCCCTTCTTTATCGAGGAGATCATCCGCGAGCTGGCGGAGTCCGGCTATCTGGAGGGCCTGCGGGGTGGCTACCGGCTGGCCCGGCCGATCGAGGACGCCGGCGTGCCGGTCACCGTCCAGGCGGTGCTGGGGGCGCGGATCGACCGCCTCGCCCCCGACGCCAAGCAGCTCCTTCAGGTCGCCTCCGTGCTCGGCAAGGAGGTCAGCGCCGAGGCGCTGGGAATGGCGGCCGGCCTCGACGCCCGGTCGATGGAGGCAGCGCTGCGCGAGCTGATCGACGGCGGCTTCCTCTACGAAGCCGAGATCTACCCCGAGCGGGTGCTCGCCTTCCGCCACCCGCTGACCCGCGAGGTCGCCTACGGAACCCAGCTGGCAAGCCAGCGGGAAGCGACCCATGCGGCGGCGGCGCGGGCGATGATCGAGCTCGAGCCGCCCGAACGCCACGACGAGCGGGCGGCGCTGATCGCCGACCATCTCAAGCAGGGGGGCGAGACGCTCGAAGCCGCCCGCTGGTCGGCCCGCGCCGCCCACTGGGCCGGCCATAACCGGCCGCGCGACGCGATGCGCCTCTGGCACGAGACGATGGAGCTGGCCGGGGAGCTCGAGGTGAACGAGGAGAGCGACGCACTCGGGATCGCCTCCCGCCTCGCCCAGATCCAGTTCGCCTGGCGCGTCGGCATGGACCTCGAGGAGCAGGCGCAGCTGCTGGACGAGGCCGAGGAGATCGCCGACCGCCGCGGCGACCTTCACTCGATCGTGCTGCTGAAGATGTCCGCCTCAGGTCGCCCGGGCCTGCAGCTGCACACCGACGAGTGGCTGGAGCAGGTGAAGGAGATGAACCGGCTCGCCGACCAGGCCGGCGATCCCCACCTGCAGGTCGCGATTCGCGCCGCCGGTGCCTACGCGTACCTGATCGCCGCCGACTTCGCCGGTTTCGACCGCGCCCTCGACGAGCTGATCGAGATCGCCGACGGCGATCTCTCCGTCGGAGCCGGGATCATCCTCAACACCCCGCTCGCCTGGGCGGAGATGGGCAAAGGGATGGTCCGCCGCGAGCAGGACGACCTCGAGGGCGCCGATCCGTACTTCGAGCGGGCGCTGGAGATCGCCGCCGCCGCCGGCGATCCGGAGACCGCGAGCTGGGTGCGCAGCAACCAGGCCGGCCTGATGGCGATGCGCGGCGACGTCGAGGGAGGGCTGGCGGTGGCGCGGCGCAACTGCGAGCTGACCGAGCGGATCGGCGACGTCTTCTCCCGCAGCCTCTCGCTCGCCAACCTCGCCTGGACCCAGCTGGCGGCCGAGGAATACCAGGAGGCGCTGGATTCGATCGAGGAAGCCGACGCGATCTACCGCGAGGCGATGAAGATCGGCGGCGAGATGGAGGGATGGCGCTCGCAACTGCGCGCCAATGCGCTGATCGGCGTCGGCCGCACCGAAGAGGCGGTCGCCGAGGCGGAATGGGCGGTGCGGGTCTCGCGCGAGCGCGGGCTGCGCTGGTCGCTGCCGATCGCGCTGCTGGCGCTCGGCCGGGCCCGTCACGCCGCCGGCCAGGACGGCACCGCCGAGGCGCTCGAAGAAGCGCTCGACGTCGCCCACCAGACCAACGCCCTCACCTGCATCGTCGAGATCGAAGCCGAGCGCGACGTGCTGGTCTCGGCGGCCGGCTAGTCCCTCCTAATCAACTACGCCTCTCGAGCTCGGCGACCATCAGCTTCGTGTGCAGGGCCGCGATCAGGTCCTTCAGCGGCTGGGCGCCGGCTTCCAGCATCTCCACCACCCGCTCCGGCGGCACCTCGCCGGCCAGCCGTTCCATCACCACGTCGACCTCCTGGCGGACCAGCTCTTCCAGCGCCGCTTTGTAGCGGAGCGTGTCGTAGACGGTGAAGCCGATCTGCTCGTCGTAGCCGCCGGCGCGGAAGCGGCTGATCGCCTCGATGATCGTCACGTCGGAAGGCGAGTAGCCGCGGCTGTTGGGGGTGAGGACCTCGAGCTCGGCGAGCCGGTCGAGCACCTCCTTCGGCAGGCCGTAGCGTTTGCGGACCTCGGCGGTGCTGGTGCGGGAGCGCTCGCCGGCGAGGGCGCGGTCGAGGATCTGGTCGCCGAGCGCAAGCATCGCTTCGGCTCGCTCGGGATCCTCGTCGAGCACGGTCTTGATCGCTTTCAGAGGCAGGAACCGCTCCTCCTGCAGGCGCTTGATCAGCTTGATCCGGTCGACGAACTCGGGCGGGTAGTAGGCCATGTTGCGACTGGTCTTGACCGGCTCCGGCAAAAGCCCCTCGCGCAGGTAGTGCTTGATCGTCGGCGCCGGGACGCCGGAGGCCTCCGCCAGCTCGCGCATCCGCAGCAGCCCGTTCTCAGTTCCGTTAGTGCTCATGCGCGGAACTCCCCCTGGGGATCACCGCTGGGACCGGCCGCCGCTCCCGACTCCTTCATCGCCGCGATCTCCTCGTCGGAGTAACCGGCCTCGCGCAGGACCTCGTCGGTGTGCTCGCCGAAGGCCGGCGCCGGCCGGGTGGGGTCGGCGGGAGTGCGGCTCATCTTCACCGGGTTGCCGAGCTGGCGGACCCTGCCCAGCTGCGGTTGCTCGAGCTCGACGACCATCCCGCGCGCCCGCACCAGCTCGGAGTCGAGCGCCTCGTCGAGGTCGAGGACCGGCTCGATGCAGCAGTCGTGCTCGTCGTTGAAGGCGAGCCATTCGTCGCGGCTGCGGGAGCGGAAGACGGCGGCGACCTCCCCCCAGGCCTCCGAGCCCGGCGCCTCGAACTGCTTCTCGATCAAGTCCGGGCGCTCGACGCCGTTGCAGAAGGCGGCCCAGAACTTCGGCTCCAGGGCGCCGCAGGTGACCCAACCGTCGGCGGCCTCGTAAGGCAGGTAACAGAGCAGGGCGCCGGCGAGCTGCTGCTCGCCGCGACGCGGCACCTCGCCGTCGCAGAAGTAACGGCCGGCGACCATCGCCAGCCAGGAGAGGGCGCCGTCGGCCATCGAGACGTCGACCATCTGCCCCTCGCCGGAACGCTCGCGCTCGTGCAGCGCCGCCATCACCCCGAAGGCGGCCATCAGGGCGCCACCGCCGAGGTCGGCGATCTGGCCCGCCGACTGCACCGGCGGCCCGTCCTTGCCGCCGGTCATCCCCAGCAGGCCAACCAGCCCCAGGTAGTTCATGTCGTGCCCAGCCCGCTGCGCGTAGGGACCGTTCTGGCCGTAGCCGGTGATCGCGCAATAGACGATCGCGGGGTTGGCGCTGCGCATTCGCTCGTAGCCGACCCCGAGCCGGTCGAGCACGCCGGGGCGGAAGCCGTCGAGGACGACGTCGTAGGAAGCCACGAGCCGCAGCAGCGCCTCCTTCCCACGCTCGCTCTTGAGGTCGAGTCGGACCGAGCGCTTGCCGCGGTTGAGCGAGAGGTAGAGCGAGGAGCGGGTGCCGAGCTCCTGCTGCTCGTCTGAGCCGTAGTAGGGCGGCGCCCAGCGGATGTAGTCGCCCATCCCGGTGTCCTCGACCTTCAGCACCTCGGCGCCGAAGTCGGCGAGAAGCAGCGAACAGAAGCCGCCCGGCAGGAGGCGGGTGAGATCGAGGACCTTGAGGTCGCCGAGGGGGAGGTTGTCGCTCATCCCGGCTCGACCTCGACGGGGAAGTCGACCGAGTTGGCGATGAAGCAGAGCTGGTGAGCGCGGTGATGCAGGGCCTCAATCGCGTCGGGGACCGGCGGGTCATCGACCCACCGCACCAGCGGGCGCAGCGTCACCGAGATGAAGCGCTTGCCGTCGAGCTCCCCTTCGGCGTCGTCTTCATAGGAGGCAACCTCGAAGCCTTTTTTCCGCGCCAGGGCGAGGAACCAGAGCATGTGGCAGCTCGAGAGCGCACCGACCAGCAGCGCCTCGGGATTCGACTTGGAATCGTCGCCGCCGAACTCGAGCGCCGAGGAGCTGGACAGGGACTGGGCGCCGAGCAGAACCTCGTGGGCCCGCACGTCCCCTGCCTCGCCACCGTCCCAGGAGACACCGGCACGGTGGATCGAGGTCGCCATCGCTCTAGACCTCGGCCCGCCTCGGCACTCCCAGCAGCTCCCGTGCCTCGGCGACGCTGGCGGGGCGGCGGCCGATGTCTTCGGCCATCTGCCTTGCCTTGGCGATCAAGTCGCCGTTGGAGCGGCACATCTCGCCGCTCGGCAGGTAGAGGTTGTCCTCGACCCCGGCGCGGACGTTGCCGCCGAGGATCAGCGAGGCGGCGAGCAGCTTCCACTGGTCGCGGGAGATGCCGATCACCTGCCACTGGTTCGGCCCCTCGGGGCCACCGGGGATCTGGTCCGACATCAGGGTGACGTTGCGCGGGGTCGGGCGGATGCCGCCGGTCACCCCCATCACCAGCGAGATCTGCAGCGGCGGTTCCAGCAGGCCCATGTCGATCAGCGGGTCGAGGTTGGCGACGTGGCCGGAGTCGAAGCACTCGTGCTCGGGCTTGATCCCGAGCTCTTTCATCGTCGTCAGGAACTCGATGATCGTGTCGAAGCTGTTCTCGAAGACCGCCTTGAAGACGAAGTCTTTGCGCCGCTTCGAGTACTTCGCGTAGTTCATCGAGCTCATGTTCAGCGCGGCTACGTCGGGGCGGCAGGCGCGCAGGTACTCGATCCGCTTCTCCATTGAGATCCCGATCGCGCCGGTCGAGTAGTTGACGATCACGTCGCCGACCTCGGCCAGGATCGCCGCGGTGATCGCCTGGAAGTCCTCGACCTCGTAAGAGGGGGTGCCGTCGGGTTTGCGGGCGTGGATGTGGATCTGCGAGGCGCCCTCGTCAACCGCGCGCCGCGCCTCCGCCGCGTACTCCTCGGGCGTGTAGGGGATCGCCGGGCACTGGTCGCGGTTGGCGATCACGCCGCTGATCGAGCAGCTGATGATCACCGGATCCTCGAAAGAGCTCATCTCGCCTCCTCAGACCGGCATGACGCCGTGTCGTTTGCGCGGCTTCTCGACCTGCTTGCTGCGCGCCATCCGCAACGCCTTGACGATCGTCGGCCGCGTCTCCCGTGGGTCGATGATGTCGTCGATCACCGCGTTGCCGGCGGCGATGTAGGGGTCGATCTGCTGGCGGACCGCGTTCAGCATCGCCTCGCGGGTGGCGTCGGGGTCCTCGGAGGCCTCGATCGCCGAGCGACCGATGATTTCGACCGCCCCCTCGGCTCCCATCACCGAGATCTCGGCTCCGGGCCAGGCGACGATCAGGTCGGGCTCGTAGGCCTTGCCGCACATCACGTAGTAGCCGGCGCCGTAGGCCTTGCGGACGACCACGGTCACCTTCGGCACGGTGGCGCGGCTGACCGCGTAGAGCATCTTGGCGCCGTGGCGGATGATCCCGGCGTGCTCGACCTTCGAGCCGACCATGAAGCCGGGCACGTCCTGGAGGAAGACGAGCGGGATGTTGAAGGCGTCGCAGAGGTTGATGAAGCGGGCGGCCTTGTCGGCGGAGTCGTTGTCGAGGGTCCCGGCCAGGTGCTTGGGCTGGTTGGCGACGATCCCCGCCGGCTGGCCGCCGAAGCGGGCGAGGCAGGTGATCACGTTCTTGGCGAACTTCGGCTTGAGGTCGAACCAATCGCCGTCGTCGACGATCTCGCGGATCACGTCGTACATGTCGTACGGCTGCCGCGGGGAGTCGGGGACGATCTCCATCAGCTTCTCCGACATCCGCTCCTCGAGGTCGGCGGTCTCCAGCACCGCGGGCTTCTCGTCGCAGTTGGCGGGGAAGAAGGAGAGGTACTTCCTGACCGCGGCGATGCATTCCTCGTCGTCGGCCACCTCGAGGTCGCCGACGCCGGATTTGCGGCAGTGGACCTTGGCGCCGCCGAGGTCCTCCATCGAGATCTCCTCGCCGGTGACGGCTTTGGTCAGGTGCGGGCCGGCGAGTGCCATCGCCCCCTGTCCCGAGACCATCGGGACGAAGTCCGAGAGCGCCGGGATGTAGGCGGTGCCGGCGGCGCAGGGACCCATCATCGCCGCCACCATCGGGACCACGCCCGACATTTCCACCTCCTCGCGGAAGAGGAAGCCGGAGCCGGCGAAGAGCGACCCGGAGGCCTCCTGGATGCGGGCGCCGGCGGAGTCGAGCAGCCAGATGAACGGCATCCGCTTGGAGATCGCCATCTCGCGCAGGCGGGTGACCTTGAGCTCGCCGGTCATCCCCATCGAGCCGGCCATCACCGTGAAGTCGTAGGCGGCGATGCAGGTCGGGCGGCCGTCGACGTCTCCCCAGCCGGTGACGACGCCGTCGGCCGGCGCCTCGACCCCGTCCATCGCCCGCTGCGCGAAGTGCGGGCGGCCATGGATCCCCATCTCGACGAAGCTGCCCTCGTCAACCAGGAGGTCGATCCGCTCGCGGGCGGTGAGCTTGCCGCGGTCGTGCTGCTTGGCGATCTTCTCCTCGCCGCCGCCCAGTTTCGCCTTCTCGCGGCGCCGGTGCAGTTGCTCGGTCAGCTCGCCCAGGGGAGCCGTCCCCGGCAGCAGGTTCTGCGGCTCTTGCTCGGTGCTCGCCACTAACGTCCTTTCCACTGCGGGTCGCGTTTCTCGAAGAAGGCGGTGACGCCCTCGACGATGTCCTCGGTCGTGAAGGTGAGGGAGAGCTGGGAGCGGAGGAACTCGAGCGCGTCGTCGAGCGCCATGTCCTGCTGGCGGTACATCGCGTCGTGGCCGAGGCGCATCAGCACCGGGCTCTTCGAGGCGAGCTTCGTCGCCCACTCCCCCACCGCGGCCTCGAACTCGACCGCCGGGACCACCTTGTTGGCGAGCCCGTACTCGACCGCCTGCTCGGCCGAGAGCCGCTCGCCCAGCAGCATCATCTCGTTGACCTTCTTGCGCGGAACGTTGCGGTAGATGATCGACATGATCATGTAGGGGAAGGCGCCGACGTTGATCTCCGGCGTGCCGAAGGTGGCTCCCTCTTTGGCGATCACCAGGTCGCAGGAGAGGGCGAGGCCCATGCCGCCGGCGAGCACGTGGCCGTTGGCGGCGCAGAGCGAGGGCTTGCCGAGTCGCGGCATCAGCCGGAAATATTCAAGGAAAAGATCAGTTGCAAAGTGTTTGTGGACGAGCGGAATGTCAGCGGCGAAGCCACCGAGGTCTGCGCCTGAGCAGAACGCCTTGTCACCGGCACCGGTGAGGACGACGGCGCGGACCTCGTCTGAGGCTTTCGCCAGCTTCATCGCCTCGACCAGCTCGTGCAGCATCTGCCCGGAGAGCATGTTGCGCTTCTCCGGGTCGTTCAGCGTCACCGTGGCGACGCCGTCCGCCACCTCGTAGGCGACCTTCTCGCCCGCCCACCGGTTGTTGCCCTGGGTCATCCGCCCGAACACTAGCAGTGCTGAAAGTAGGAAGTGCTACTGTCCACTTCGCAGACGAGGGGACTACTAGAGGGAGAAAAGACAGTGGCGACCGCAACCAACGGCTCCAGCGTCATCAAGCCCGACCACGCAGCCGGGCGCAAGCACTTCATCTTCAGCCAGGAGCACGAAGACCTGCGCGAGTCGATGGAGTCGTGGGTGAAAAAGGAGCTGTGGCCCCACCGCAACGAGTGGGAGGACACCTACTGGCCGACCTCGGCGATGGAACGGGCGGGCGAGCTCGGCTTCCTCGGCCTCTGCTTCCCGGAGGAGTACGGCGGCCAGGGCGGCGACTACTTCTACTCGCTGGTCCGCGCCGAGTGCATGAGCTACTCCGGCTCCGGCGGCACCAACATGGGCTTCGCGGTGCAGAGCGACATGGTCCTCCCCCCGATCCACCTGCTCGGCACCGAGGAGCAGAAGCGCAAGTACCTCGAGCCGGGCCTGAAAGGCGAAAAGGTCGGCGCCCTCGGGATCACCGAGCCCGGCGCCGGCTCCGACGTCGCCGGCATCCGCACCACCGCGCTCCGCGACGGCGACGAATACGTGATCAACGGCTCCAAGACCTTCATCACCAACGGCCCGCGGGCCGACTTCATCGTCTTGGTCTGCAAGACGGACCCGGATGAGCGCCACGCCGGCATCACCCTCTTCATCGTCGACCTGCGCGACGAGAACGGCGAGAAGGTGCCCGGCTTCAGCGTCTCGGCCGAGCTGGAGAAGATGGGGATGCACGCCTCCGACACCGGCGAACTCGCCTTCGACGACGTCCGCGTCCCGGCCGACGCCGTGCTGGGCGAGGTCGGCAAGGGCTTCTACCACATCGCCTGGGAGCTCCAGGGCGAGCGCCTGGTCGCCGCCGCCGGCTCCCACGCGGGCTGTGAACGGATGATCGAGAAGACCCTCGAGTACGCCAAGGACCGTGAAGCCTTCGGCCGCCCGATCGGCAAGTTCCAGGCGATCCGCCACAAGTTCGCCGAGATGGCGACCAAAACCGAGGCGGCGAAGCAGTTCACCTACGCAACCGCCTGGCGCTTCGCCAACGGCGAGTACCCGGTGCGCGAGATCACGATGGCCAAGCTCTTCGCCTCCCGCGTCGGCTGCGAGGTCGCCGACGAGTGCATCCAGATCCTCGGCGGCTACGGCTACATGAAGGAGTACGAGATCGAGCGCGCCTACCGCGACGTCCGCCTCAACCGCATCGGCGCCGGGACCGACGAGGTGATGCTCGACGTGATCGGGCGGAGCTACGGGCTGTAGGTCAGCGCGTCATTACGAGCGTGGCGATCACACCTATGGAACCGATGATCGTCGAGCCCCAGAGCTGGATCATCAGCGTCCGGAAGTCGCGGACATCTCGATCAACCCTTTCGAGACCCCTGTCCAGGCTGTCGAATCGGTCATTGAGTCGCTCGTCGGTCCACATCTTCCGCCTCATGCCTTCCACGCTACCGAGATAGATGTCAAGAGAAATGCGTTGTCTGCAAATTTATAGCATCAACTTCGTGTCATGACTGGCGCGGAGCGCGTTCGCGCTTACTACGAGGCCCTCAACATTGGCGATGCCGAAGCGGTCTCTGCTCA
>CAWHSU010000010.1:0-24418 GCA_963832085.1 uncultured Actinomycetes bacterium
AGACGGCTGAGCAGACCCCTGCAGCTGAGGAGACGCCTGCTGAGGAGGCTCCGGTCGAGGAGACGGCTGACGACGCTCCGGCTGAAGAGCCGGCTGCGGAGGCCCCTGTTGCGGAAGAGGCTGCGGCGGAGCCGAATCCTGAGGACGACCTTCCTTGGAAGGAGCGCCGCCGGCTGCAGAAATCGCGTCGGTCGAGCAAGACCGGTCCCCAGCTCAGTACCGAGGAGCGTGTAGCCAAGCGAGCCGAGGAACGGCGAGTCCGGGCGAACCTGCGGCGCAAACAGCGTGAGGCCACGAAGGCGGAGCGCCAGCCCGGCACCGGCACCCCGCCGGCCGAGCGCGATTCCAATGCGGCCAAGCTACGGCAGGGGATCGTCGTCTCCAGCAAGGGCGACAAATCGATCACCGTCCGCATCGATATCGCCCGTCGTCACCGCACCTACGAGAAGATCGTCCGCAGCTCGACCAAGTTGCACGCGCACGACGAGCGCAACGAGGCCGGCGAGGGCGACGTGGTGCGCGTGATCGAGACCCGTCCCCTCTCCAAGACCAAGCGCTGGCGTCTGGTCGACGTCGTCGAGAAGGCGAGATAGGGCGATGATCCAGCAGGAGTCCAGGCTCAAGGTCGCCGACAACTCGGGTGCTCGCGAGATCCTCTGCATCAGGGTCAAGGGCGGCTCCCACCGCCGCTACGCCAGCGTCGGCGACGTGATCACGGCGACGGTGAAATCGGCGAGCCCCCAGGGCGGCGTCCGCAAGGGCGAGGTCGTGCAGGCTGTCGTCGTCCGCACCCGCAAGCCGCTCAGCCGCCCCGACGGCACCTACATCTCCTTCGACGAGAACGCCGCCGTCTTGATCGACCCCGCCAGCAACAACCCCCGCGGGACCCGCATCTTCGGCCCGGTGGCGCGCGAACTGCGCGATCGCAATTTCATGAAAATCATCTCGCTGGCGCCGGAGGTGCTCTAGCCATGGCCAAGTCCATGCGGATTCGCACCGACGACCAAGTGGTCATCATCGCCGGCAAGGACGCCGGCAAGACCGGCCGCGTCGTCCGCACCGATCCGAAACGGCGTCGCGTCTACGTCGAGAACCTGAACATCATCAAACGCCACGAACGACCGCGCTCGCAGACCGACCTGAAAAACCCGCAGGCGGGTGGGATCGTCGAGAAGGAGGGTCCGATCGACGCCTCCAACGTGATGCTGCTCGATCCCAAAGACAACAAGCCGACCCGGATCGGCGTCCGCCCCGACAAAGGCGGCAAGCGCGTGCGCTATTCCAAGCGGACCGGAAACGAGATCGGCTGATGGAGGCGACCGTGGCACCTACTTCCCAGGCCGCTCCGCCGCCGCGTCTGCGCGAGCGCTACGAGCAGGACGTGCTGCCGGCACTGACCGACAAATTCGGCTACTCGACGCCGATGGAGGCCCCGCGCCTGCTCAAGATCACGCTCAATATGGGCCTCGGCACCGAGAAACAGGACAAACGCTCCTTCGAAGCAGCCCAGGAGCAGCTGGCGACGATCGCCGGTCAGCACCCGAATGTGCGCCGCGCCCGCAAGTCAGTCGCGTCCTTCAAGCTGCGCGAGGGGATGCCGGTCGGCGTTTCCGTGACCCTGCGCCGCGCCCGGATGTGGGAGTTCCTCGACCGCCTGGTCTCGATCGCGGTGCCCCGGATCCGCGACTTCCGCGGCCTCAACCCGCGCTCCTTCGACGGCCGCGGCAACTATTCGATGGGCGTCAAAGAGCAGCTGATCTTCCCCGAAATCGACTACGACTCAGTCGATGTGGTCCGGGGTCTGGACGTCACGATCACGACTTCCGCTAAAACTGACCTCGAGGCTTTTGAGCTTCTGCTCGGGCTGGGGATGCCTTTCGCCCAGGAGGGCCGCCCCGGTCAGGCCGAGCGTGAAGCGAAAGAAAAGGAAGCCGAAGAGGAGCAGCTCAAAGAGGAAGCCCGCCAGAAGGCTGAAGTCGAGCAGGCGGCCCTCGAGCAGCTGAAAGAGGAGAACCCCGAGGCCTACGCCAAGCCGGAAGGCGAGGACGAGGGCGCCGCCGAGGGCGGAGACGAAGAGGCCGAGAAACCGGCCGAGGAGAGTTCGGACAATGGCTAAGACTTCAATGAAGGTCAAGCAGGGCCGCAAGGCAAAGTTCAAAAGCCGCAGCTACAACCGCTGCCGGCGTTGCGGCCGCCCGCGCGCTTACTTCCGCAAATTCGGCCTCTGCCGGATCTGTCTGCGGAATGCCGCGCACGAGGGCTACATCCCCGGAATGACCAAGTCGAGCTGGTAGGACGCAAAGCATGCACACCGACCCGATCGCCGATTACCTGACGCGGATCCGCAACGCGATTCGCGCCGGGCACGACGAGGTGGAGATTCCCCTCAACGGCCTCAAGCTGGAGATGTCCCGCATCCTCAAGGAGCAGGGCTACATCAAGGACTTCCACCGTAAGCCGGCCACTGTCGGTGAGTCGATCAACGTCGAGCTCAAGTACACGGAGGAGCGCCAGCCGGTGATCCTCGGGATCGAACGGGTCTCGCGTCCGGGCCGTCGCCGCTACGTCGACCACAAAAACGTCCCCCGCGTTAACGGTGGAACCGGGACCGCGATCGTCAGCACCTCCATCGGCGTGATGACTGGACACGAAGCCCGCGCGAAGGGTGTCGGCGGCGAGGTTGTCGCCTACGTTTGGTGAGCTGATGAGCCGTATCGGAAGAAAGCCCGTTCCAGTTCCCGACGCCGTCACGGTGGAGATCGCCCCTGGCAACATCGCCGTCAAAGGGCCGAAAGGGGAGTTGCAGCAGACCCTCTCGCCGGACATGGCGATCGAGCAGAACGACGGCGAGGTCACGGTCACCCGCCCCACCGATCGCGGCGAGCACCGGGCCCTGCACGGCCTCACCCGCAGCCTGATCGCAAACATGGTCGAGGGCGTCACCGAGGGTTTCGAGAAGCGGCTCGAGATTCAGGGCGTCGGCTACCGCGCCGCTCTGAAAGGGAAAAAACTGGAGTTGGCTCTGGGCTACTCGCACCCGGTCGCGATCGACGCCCCCGAGGGAATCGATTTCGAAGTTCCGCAGCCGACCGAAGTCATCATCAAAGGCATCGACAAGCAGCTCGTCGGCCAGGTCGCGGCGGACATCCGCAAGCGCCGGCCGCCGGAGCCCTACAAGGGCAAGGGCATCCGTTACAAGGACGAGCAGGTTCTGCGGAAGGTGGGTAAGCGCGCATGACCGTCCTCACCAAGCGCCAGCGCCGGCTCAAACGCCGCCGCCGGGTCCGCGCCCGCGTCAAGGGCACGGCAGAGCGGCCGCGCCTGTCGGTCTACCGCTCCAACAAGGGCGTCTTTGCCCAGCTCATCGACGACACGCAGGGCCGCACGCTTGCCGCCGTCAACTGGATCGAGCCGGATCTGCGCAAGCTCACCGCCTCCGAGCAGGCGAAGAAGGCAGGGGAACTGTTGGCCGAGCGCGCGAAGAGCGCCGGTGTCGAATCCTGCGTCTTCGATCGCGGCGGCTACCAGTACCACGGCCGCGTCAAGGCGCTGGCCGAAGGCGCGCGCGAGGGGGGTCTGGCTTTCTAGAACCGTAGTTTCGCTACGGTGGGCCGCTGCTTATGAAGGGCATGAATACGAAAAACGTCGAGACGGTCAGCCCCCGCGGGCTTGACCTCCAAGAGCGGGTGATCGAGATCAACCGCGTCGCCAAGGTGGTCAAGGGAGGCCGTCGCTTCTCCTTCACCGCGCTCGTCGCCGTCGGCGACGAGGAGGGCGTGGTCGGGATCGGCTACGGGAAGGCGCGCGAGGTCCCGCTGGCGATCCAGAAGGGCGTCGAGGACGCCCGCAAGAACTTGATCCGGGTGCCCAAATACGGGAACACGATCACCCACCGCATCATCGGCCGCTTCGGTGCCGGTCACGTCGTCCTCCGCCCGGCCAGCCCCGGTACCGGCGTCATCGCCGGCGGCGGCGTTCGCGCCGTCCTCGAGCTGGGTGGGGTGCGCGACGTGCTGACCAAGAGCATCGGGACGCAGAACCCGATCAACCTGGTGAAGGCGACGATGGACGGCTTGGTTCGACTGCGTCGGCCGGAGGAGGTTGCCGAGCTGCGCGGGTTGACCGTCACCCAGGTTTTGGGCATGGACAAGGGCAACGGGGCCGCGGGTCCTGTCGCCGCAGGGGACCCACCGTCTCCTGCCGAGCAGGAGACGGTCCCCCCTACGACGCCACCCGCGGCAGACGCGTCTCCGGCTGACGAGAACCAGGCTGACGAGGCCGCAGAGGTGAAAGCTGCTGAGGGTGCGGAGGCTGAGAAGCAGGAGAGCGGGTCGTGAGCAAAGTGAAGATTTCGCAGGTGAAGTCGGCTGCCGGGACGAACCCGAACCAGAAAGCGACTTTGAAGGCGCTGAAGCTGGGACGGATCGGCAAATCGGTGGAGTTGAAAGATTCCGAGCAGCTGCAGGGGCAGCTGAAGGTCGTCTCCCATCTCGTGGAGGTCAACGGTGGCTGAGAAAGCCGAGAAAAAATCTGAGAAGGACACCTCGCGCGCTGAGGAGATCGGCCTCCATAACCTGAAGCCGAAGCCGGGCTCGAAAAAGCCGCGCAAGCGGATCGGCCGCGGTGAGGGCAGCGGTCTCGGCAAGACCTCTGGCCGGGGCCACAAGGGTGCCGGTTCCCGCTCGGGCAGGAAGCGAAAGGCTGGCTACGAGGGCGGCCAGAACCCGATCCACATGCGGATGCGAAAGCTGCGCGGACCGCACAAAAAGCAATCCATGCCCTTTGAGAACTTCCGCACCAAGACTCAGCCGGTCAACCTTGCAGACCTCGAGGAGCGCTTTGACAACGGCGCCGAGGTCACCCCCGAGAGCCTCAAAGAGAAGGGGCTGGCGACGCGGAAGGATCCGGTCAAGGTCCTCGCCCGCGGTGAGATCGAGAAGAAGCTCGAGGTCCACGCGCACGCCTTCAGCGCGGCTGCCAAAGAGAAGATCGAGGCGGCCGGCGGTTCCTGTCACACTCTGGAGCCGTAATGCTCAGAACTATTCTCAGCGCGTTCAGCGTTGCCGACATCCGCAAGAAGCTCGCCTTCACGGCGGGGATCCTGCTGCTGTACCGGCTCGGCGCCTACATTCCGGCTCCGGGAGTCGATGCCGCGGCGGTCAAAGAAATCCAGGACAACTTCGGCGGCTCCGGCGTCCTCGGCTTCCTCGACCTCTTTTCGGGAGGGGGGCTTTCGAGGCTCAGCCTCTTTGCGCTGGGGATCATGCCCTACATCACCGCCTCGATCATCCTGCAGCTGTTGACCGTCGTCGTCCCCTCGCTCGAGCGTCTGCAGAAAGAGGGGGAGGTCGGGCAGCAGAAAATCACCCAGTACACGCGCTACCTGACCGTCGGGCTCGCCTTCGGGCAGTCGATTGGCTACGTCTTCCTCTTCCGCTCCTTCGGCAACGAAGCCGGGACCAGCGTGGTCGGCCAACTCACCTTCCCAAAGCTGTTCCTGATCGTGATGTGCCTCACCGCCGGCTGCACCTTGCTGATGTGGATGGGCGAGTTGATCACCCAGCGCGGGATCGGCAACGGCATTTCGCTGATGATCTTCGCCTCGATCGTCTCCGAACTCGTGCCCGGCCTCTCGAAATGGTGGAACACCCCGGATGCGGTCTTCGTCGTGATGATGCCCTTCGTCGCCCTTGCTGTGATCGTCGCGATCGTCTTCGTCCAGGAGGGCCAGCGCCGGATCCCGGTCCAGTACGCAAAACGGGTCGTGGGCCGAAAAATGACTTCGGGCGGGTTGACCTACCTGCCGCTGCGGGTCAACATGGCGGGTGTCATCCCGGTCATCTTCGCCGCCTCGATCATGGCTTTCCCGCCGACGATCGGGCAGCTGATCAACTCCCCTGCCGCGCTCGACTTCGCCGCCTTCTTCGAACCGAACGGCTGGGCCTATGTGGTCGGCGAGGTGATCTTCATCATCCTCTTCACCTACTTCTATACGGCGGTCACCTTCAACCCGGTTGACCAGGCCGACAACCTGAAGAAATACGGCGGCTTCATTCCAGGGGTGCGTCCGGGCCGGCCGACGGCCGAGTACCTAGACCGGATCCTCTCCCGCCTCACCTTCCCCGGCGCGTTGTACCTGGGAGCGGTTGCGGCACTGCCAACGATTCTGATCAGCCAGACGGCTGCGAACTTCTACTTCGGCGGCACCTCGATTCTGATCGTGGTCGGCGTTGCGCTGGACACGGTCAAGCAGCTGGAGGCACAGCTGATGATGCGCAACTACGAGGGTTTTCTTAAATAACCTCGAGCGCGGCCGTGCGGGATCCGCCTCAATTCAATTTCAGAAGGGTCTACTGAATGTCTGAGCTGAATCTCGTACTTCTTGGTCCTCCCGGTTCCGGCAAGGGAACCCAAGGGGAGCGGCTGAACGAAGACCTGAGGTTGCCCTATTACGCGACCGGGGACATCCTCCGTGGCGCGGTGCGGGACGAAACCGAGCTGGGGCGCACCGCGAAGGAGTACATGGACCGGGGTGATCTCGTACCCGACGAGGTGATCGTCGGCGTGATAGCCGAGCGGATCGATTCCAGCGAGGCGCTGGACGGCTTCATCCTCGACGGCTTCCCCAGGACGACCCCGCAGGCGGAGGCGCTCGACGCGAAGCTGACCGAGCTCGGACGCGCGGTGACGGCGGTTCTGCTGATCGACGTCTCCGACGAGGAGGTGGTGCGGCGCCTGGGTGGCCGACGCACCTGCGAAGCAAACGGGCACGTCTTCCACGTCGAGTTCGAACCCCCCGCCCAGGAGGGCGTCTGCGACATCGACGGCTCGGAGCTGATCGTCCGCGACGACGACAAGCCCGAGGTGATTCGAAAGCGGCTCGAGACCTACCACGAGAAGACCAAGCCCCTCGTCTCCTACTACGACAGCCGCAGCGTCCTGCGCCGGATCGACGGCGAGGCGGCGCCCGAAGAGGTGGCGGAGCAGATCCGCCGCACTCTGGCGACGCTGCGGATGGAGCAGGACGAGGCTGTCTAGAAGCAGTTCCGGAGCCCCGCGCCGGAGACCTTTAGCGTGTATCGAATGATCATCAAGAAGACCCCCGAGCAGGTCGAGAAGATGGCCGCCTCCGGCGAGATCCTCGTCCGCTGCCTGAAGATGCTCGCCTCGAAGGTGCGTCCCGGGATCACGACCGGGGAACTGGACGAGACGGCGGAGAAGTTCATCCGTTCGCAGGGTGCCGAGCCCGCCTTCAAGGGCTACCGTGGCTTTCCCGGGTCGATCTGCGCCTCGCCGAACTCGATGGTGGTCCACGGGATCCCCGGTTCCTACGAGCTGAAGCGTGGCGACGTGATCTCGATCGACGTCGGGGTGATCAAGGACGGCTGGGTCTCCGACGCGGCGATGACGATCCCGGTCGGTCCTGTCAGCCAGGGGGCGCAGAAGCTGCTCGACGTGACCAAAGGCTCGCTCTTCGCCGGCACGGAGCAGATGCGGCCCGGCAACCACCTCGGGGACGTCTCCGCGGCGATACAGCGCCACGTCGAGGACGAGGGCCTTTCGATCATCCGCACCCTGGTCGGTCACGGCATCGGCCGCGACATGCACGAGGAACCTCAGGTCCCGAATTTCGGCGAGCCCGGCAAGGGCCCGGAGCTGGAGGAGGGGATGGTGCTGGCGATCGAGCCGATGGTCAACGCCGGCGGTCCCCTGGTCCGCATGGACGACGACGGCTGGTCGGTCTACTCCGAAGACGACTCCCTCGCCGCCCACTTTGAGTTCACGGTCGCGGTGACGCCGGACGGGCCGCGGATTCTCACTCCGTGGCACGAGGAGGCACCAAGCAGTACCTAAAACTTGCTTGACTAATCATTCACTTCCCGAGAGAGTGAATTTATGCGTCGTTTTGGACATATCAGTGCTGTAGTACTGGTGCTCTCGGTGCTAGGAGCACTTCTACCTCTAGTGGCCTCGGCTGCTTCCTCCTTCAAAGCCGCTGGCTACCCCACGACAATCCACGGCTCGGCAGCCAGAGGCGCTCATGTGATCAACGTCGAAGGCGGCAAAGTCGAATGCGCGGTCAGCTACCACGCCGAACTCAAAGAAGCTTCGACGACACTCTCCCTCGCCCCGACCTTCAGCGAATGCAAAGCCCTCGGCTTCCTTAGTGGCACCGTCAATCCCGAAGGCTGCAGGTTCCTGCTCCACGTCTCCGAACCGAACGCCGAAGACGAATACCCGGCGACCTTCGACATCGCCTGCGATGCCGGCAAAGCGATCAAGGTTGTCACCTCCGGCTGCAGAGCAGAATTCAAAGCCCAGAGCACGCTGCTGCTCGCTGAGATTACGAACGACACAAAAGCGACGCCGAAAAAGGACATCACATTCAAACCGGCGGTGGGCGGTCTCGCCTACACCGTCACCGAAGACGGTTTCCTCTGTCCCTTCAATGGCACCGGAGCGAAAACCGGCGGCATCTACACTGGCTCAGCCGCCACATTGACAGGGCAGAGTTCGGGCGACCCCGAAACGAAGATTGCGGTGGAAGTGGGGGAGACGGAGCCGGTCGGTTCCTTCAAAGCCGCTGGCTACCCCACGACAATCCACGGCTCGGCAGCCAGAGGCGCTCATGTGATCAACGTCGAAGGCGGCAAAGTCGAATGCGCGGTCAGCTACCACGCCGAACTCAAAGAAGCTTCGACGACACTCTCCCTCGCCCCGACCTTCAGCGAATGCAAAGCCCTCGGCTTCCTTAGTGGCACCGTCAATCCCGAAGGCTGCAGGTTCCTGCTCCACGTCTCCGAACCGAACGCCGAAGACGAATACCCGGCGACCTTCGACATCGCCTGCGATGCCGGCAAAGCGATCAAGGTTGTCACCTCCGGCTGCAGAGCAGAATTCAAAGCCCAGAGCACGCTGCTGCTCGCTGAGATTACGAACGACACAAAAGCGACGCCGAAAAAGGACATCACATTCAAACCGGCGGTGGGCGGTCTCGCCTACACCGTCACCGAAGACGGTTTCCTCTGTCCCTTCAATGGCACCGGAGCGAAAACCGGCGGCATCTACACTGGCTCAGCCGCCACATTGACAGGGCAGAGTTCGGGCGACCCCGAAACGAAGATTGCGGTGGAAGTGGGCTGACACCCCCACTTCTGGGCCTGCGAAGATCGGGCGGTGGACCAGGAGACCTTCTCCGAGATCGACCAGTTCATCGGCGAGACGATCGTCGCAGAGGATGAGGCGCTGCGGGCGGCTGTCGAGGCTGCCGATGACGCTGGGCTGCCGGCGATCCAGGTCTCGCGCCGCAGGAAGGCTGTTGCAGCTGCTCGCACGGCTGGTGGGGGCGAAGAGATCCTCGAGTTCGGGACGCTCGGCGACTTCACCTGGGCGCTCGATCACACGGGCGTCGCAGATCTTCACGCCGTGGCACGAGGCCGACTGAGAGAACAAGTCGCGGTCATCTCCAGCCGGGCCCAATAACCGCTTGGCCGTTCTCTGCGCGCGTGATTCGGCGGACGCGGCGAGTAACCGGTCGTAATTTGCAGGGGAAGATCTACGTACCCAAGTGTTTGCACTAGTGGACTTGACCACACTCTTGGTTGCGGGTAGAGCTTCTGTCCATGAGAAGGCTCTTGTGGATTGCGGCAATGCTGACGGCGATTTGGGCGCTGGTCCCCGCCCAGGCTTCCGCAGCACCCTCCTTCAACGCCAGCTTCTATCCCGCGACAATTCACGGCTCGGCCACCAAAGCAGCAGAGCAGTTCGGCTTCGGTGGCGTCCCTGTCACGTGCGCCACCACCGGCTATCACGCGGTGATCGAAAAAGCCTCGACCACACTCTCCCTCGCCCCCACCTACAGCGGATGCCAAGTGGGAGAAGCGATCCCCGCGACCGTCACCGCCACCGGCTGCAAATTTGTCCTCCACATCTTCAAACAAACCGCCGAAGACAAATACGAATCGAGCTTCGACGTGGTCTGCGAAGCGGGCAAAGCGATCCGGGTCATATCCACCAACCCTTCCTGCGAAGCCGAAATCGCCTCCCAAAGCGGCCTCACCGGAGTCGGGCTCGCAAACGACACAGAAGCCACGCCCAAACCCGACATCACATTCGACCCCGAAGTCTCCAACATCGCCTACACCGTCTTGAAAGCCGGCTTTCTCTGCCCCTTCAAAGCCACCGGGGCGAAAACCGACGGCACTCTCACCGCCTCCTCGGCGACCACATTGACAGGCCAGAGCCCGGGTAGCCCGGAAACGAAGATCGGGGTGGAGGTGGATGAGCCGCCGCCTGAACCCCCCTCCTTCAACGCCAGCTTCTATCCCGCGACAATTCACGGCTCGGCCACCAAAGCAGCAGAGCAGTTCGGCTTCGGTGGCGTCCCTGTCACGTGCGCCACCACCGGCTATCACGCGGTGATCGAAAAAGCCTCGACCACACTCTCCCTCGCCCCCACCTACAGCGGATGCCAAGTGGGAGAAGCGATCCCCGCGACCGTCACCGCCACCGGCTGCAAATTTGTCCTCCACATCTTCAAACAAACCGCCGAAGACAAATACGAATCGAGCTTCGACGTGGTCTGCGAAGCGGGCAAAGCGATCCGGGTCATATCCACCAACCCTTCCTGCGAAGCCGAAATCGCCTCCCAAAGCGGCCTCACCGGAGTCGGGCTCGCAAACGACACAGAAGCCACGCCCAAACCCGACATCACATTCGACCCCGAAGTCTCCAACATCGCCTACACCGTCTTGAAAGCCGGCTTTCTCTGCCCCTTCAAAGCCACCGGGGCGAAAACCGACGGCACTCTCACCGCCTCCTCGGCGACCACATTGACAGGCCAGAGCCCGGGTAGCCCGGAAACGAAGATCGGGGTGGAGGTGGATGAGCCGCCGCCTGAACCCCCCTCCTTCAACGCCAGCTTCTATCCCGCGACAATTCACGGCTCGGCCACCAAAGCAGCAGAGCAGTTCGGCTTCGGTGGCGTCCCTGTCACGTGCGCCACCACCGGCTATCACGCGGTGATCGAAAAAGCCTCGACCACACTCTCCCTCGCCCCCACCTACAGCGGATGCCAAGTGGGAGAAGCGATCCCCGCGACCGTCACCGCCACCGGCTGCAAATTTGTCCTCCACATCTTCAAACAAACCGCCGAAGACAAATACGAATCGAGCTTCGACGTGGTCTGCGAAGCGGGCAAAGCGATCCGGGTCATATCCACCAACCCTTCCTGCGAAGCCGAAATCGCCTCCCAAAGCGGCCTCACCGGAGTCGGGCTCGCAAACGACACAGAAGCCACGCCCAAACCCGACATCACATTCGACCCCGAAGTCTCCAACATCGCCTACACCGTCTTGAAAGCCGGCTTTCTCTGCCCCTTCAAAGCCACCGGGGCGAAAACCGACGGCACTCTCACCGCCTCCTCGGCGACCACATTGACAGGCCAGAGCCCGGGTAGCCCGGAAACGAAGATCGGGGTGGAGGTGGATTGACCTCTGGCGGCCGGGCAGCCGCTTGATCGTGGCTGTCAAGATCGGCGGATGGACCAAGATGTCTTCTCGGCTGTAGACGCGTTCATCGGCGAAACGATTGCCGAGGAGGATGAGGCGCTGAGGCTGGCGGTGGAGTCTGCCGGGACTGCGGGGCTGCCGGCGATTCAGGTCTCGCCGCCGCAGGGGAAGCTGTTGCAGCTGCTGGTGCGGCTCGTGGGGGGAAGAAGATCCTCGAGTTCGGCACGCTCGGTGGCTACAGCGCGATCCTGATGGCGCGGGCGCTGCCCGAGGACGGGCGCCTGATCACCTTGGAGGCGAGGTCGGAGTACGCGGAGGTGGCGCGGCAAAGCCTCGGGCGGGCCGGGGTGGGGGAGCGGGTCGAGGTACGGGTCGGGCCGGCATTGGAGGCCCTGCCCGGGTTGGTGGAGGAGGGCCCCTTCGACCTCGTCTTCATCGACGCCGACAAGGTCAACACGCCCAACTACTTCACCTGGGCGCTCGATCGCACTCGCCCCGGTGGCTTGATTATCGCCGACAACGTGGTCCGCGACGGGACCCTCGCCGACGCCACTGCCGTCGACGAGGCGACCAGGGCGCAGCGCCGTCTTCATGAGATGCTCCGCGACGAGCCTCGCGTCAGCGCCACCACGATCCAGACCGTCGGCGTCAAGGGCTATGACGGCTTCCTCATCGCCCTCGTCGAGGGCGCTTGACCAGACGCCCCCGAGGCCCGTCCCCTGCTATCTTTCTCCGTCGGCCTTGTTGGCCGGTTGGTTCATCCTGCCGTCCGATTCATGGGGCGTGTGGGGATCCTGTTGTCGATACGAGATCCGGAGCAATGAAGGTTCGAGCTTCCGTCAAGCCGATGTGCGAGAAGTGCAAGGTAATCCGCCGAAATGGGGCGGTCCTGGTGATCTGCCAGAACCCGCGCCACAAGCAGAGGCAGGGCTAGCCATGGCGCGCATCGCAGGGATCAACATCCCGGTCAACAAACGGGTTGAAATCGGGCTCACCTACATCTTCGGGATCGGCCAGTCGACGGCGAAGCAGATCCTCTCCGAGGCGGGCGTCGACCCGAACACCCAGGTCAAGGACCTGACCGAGGACGAGGTGATGAAACTGCGCGAGGCGGTCGAGAACCGCGAGGTCGAGGGAGACCTGCGGCGCGATCGCTCGCAGAACGTCAAACGGCTGATGGAGATCGGCTCCTACCGCGGGCTTCGCCACCGTCGTGGCCTGCCTGTCCGGGGCCAGCGGACCAAGACCAATGCTCGCGGTCGCAAGGGTCCGCGTCGCCTCAGCGTCGCCGGCAAGCGCAAGGTATAGGTAGGGCATGGCTGAGAAAAAAGCTTCGAAAGGACGCACCCGCCGCCGCGTCAAAAAGAACGTCACCTACGGGCAGGCGCACATCAAGACTTCCTTCAACAACACGATCGTCACCCTCACCGACACCGACGGCAACGTGATCGCCTGGGAGTCGGCCGGTTCGGCCGGATTCAAAGGCTCCCGTAAGTCAACCCCCTTCGCCGCCCAGGTGACCGCCGACGCAGCAGCGAAAAAGGGCATGGAACACGGGCTGGAGCGGGTTGAAGTCTTCGCCAAGGGCGCCGGTTCGGGCCGCGAGACCGCGATCCGCTCGCTGCAGGCCGCAGGGCTCGACGTCACCACCGTCAAGGATGTTTCGCCGCAGGCCCACAACGGCTGCCGCCCGAAGAAGCGGAGGAGGGTCTAGTGGCTCGCGATACCGCTCCGCAGTGCAAGCAGTGCCGTCGCGAGGGCCAGAAGCTCTTCCTCAAGGGTGAGCGTTGCTTCACCGACAAGTGCGGCGTCGAGCGTCGCTCCTACCCGCCCGGCGAGCATGGCCGCGGCCGCCTGCGCCAGTCCGAGTACAGGGTGCAGCTGCGTGAGAAGCAGAAGACCCGCCGCTACTACCAGGTGCTGGAGAAACAGTTTCGCGCCTACTACGACAAAGCTTCGCGCCAGGATGGCGTCACCGGCGAGAACCTGCTGCGCCTGCTCGAGTCTCGCTTCGACAACGTGCTCGTCCGCCTCGGTTTCGCCGCCTCGCGGCGCCAGGCGCGCCAGCTGATCACCCACGGCCACTGGCAGATCAATGGCCGCCGGGTGAACATTCCCTCTTACCAGGTACGACCCGAAGACATCATCTCGATCAAGTCCGGATCGAACGCCACCGACACGATCCAGCGGGCGACGGAACTCGTCTCCACGGTTCCCGCCTGGTTGCAGGCTGATCACGATGCCCTCACCGCCAAGGTCCTGCGCTACCCCGAGCGCTCCGAGATCTCGGCGCCGGTCCAGGAGCAGCTGATCGTCGAGCTGTACTCCAAGTAGTCCGGAACGATTTCTGAACACGCATACGCAAGGAACTCATGACCACTGATTTCCAGGTCCCCCGCATCACCTCTGAGAAAGTCGATGACCGTCGCGGCACTTTTACGATTGAGCCGCTGGACAAGGGCTTCGGCTACACGTTCGGCAACAGTCTTCGCCGCGTCCTGCTCTCCTCGCTGGGCGGCGCCGCCATCACCAGCGTCCGCATCGAGGGCGTGGCGCACGAGTTCTCCACCGTCCCTGGCGTCAAAGAGGACGTCACCGACATCATCCTCAACCTCAAGGATCTCGTCGTCCGCATGCATACCGATGCTGACGAGGTCGAGGCACCTTTGGTCGCCACCGGCCCCGGCGAGGTGAAGGCCAAGGACATCGATCTTCCCTCCGGCGTCGAGATCCTCAACCCGGAGGCGCCGATCGCGACGCTCGAGAAAAAAACCAAACTCGAGGTCTATCTGACGATCGGCCGCGGCCGCGGCTATTCCCCGGCCGAAGAGAACAAGTCCGACGAGCAGCCGATCGGCGTGATTCCGATCGACTCGATCTTCTCGCCGATCCGGCGCGCTTCCTACTCGGTTGCCGCGGCTCGTGTCGGTCAGCGGACCGACTTCGACAAACTGACCCTCGACCTCGAGACCGACGGTTCGATCGAGCCCGGGGCGGCTTTGCGCGAGGCCTCCGAGATCCTGATCAAGAGCCTGGCGATCTTCACCGACGCCGACCGGGTCGAGGAGCTGACCGCGCGCGAACCGGCGCCGGTAATCCCAAGCGACGGTTTCTCGTCCCCCGGTGGCGGTGACGGCGGCGCCGCGAGCAACGGCCTCGACGAGATCCTGATCGAGGAGCTCGAACTGGGCGTGCGTTCGTACAACTGCCTGAAGCGGGCTGGTGTCCAGACCGTCGGCGACCTCGTGCGCAAGTCGCGGGCGGAACTGAACGCGATCCCGAACTTCGGCCAGAAGTCGATCGAGGAAGTAATCGAGACCCTGCACTCCCGCGGCCTGGATCTTCAGGCAGACTAATCGGGACGAGCGAAAGCGGAGCGGAGGATCAAGTGCGGCACAAAAAGAAGCGCAACAAGCTCAGCCGCGACTCCGCGCACCGTGAGGCGTTGCTCTCGAACCTCTCGAAACAGCTGATCGAGCACGAGAGGATCCAGACCAGCCAGGCCAAGGCCAAGGCGGTCAAGCCCGAGGTCGAGAAACTGATCACCCTCGCCAAACGCGGCGACCTGCACGCCAGGCGCCAGGCGCTGGCGACCCTCCACAACGACAAGTTCATCGTCCACAAGCTGTTCGACGAGGTGGCGCCGCGCTACGCGACGCGCCCGGGCGGGTACACCCGCATCGTCAAGTTGGGCCCTCGGCGGAGCGACTCCACCGAGATGGTCTACCTCGAGCTGGTCTAGCCCCGCTCAGTCGTAGGTCACCGACTCCAGGTAGAGGCCGTGGGGCGGAGCCGTCTCGCCTGCCTGGGAGCGAGGGGCGCCCTCCAGGAGGCGGGTGAAGTTCTCGACGCTGCGGCGGCCGCTGGCGACTTCCAGCTGGGTGCCGACCAGGGCGCGGACCATGTTGCGCATGAAGGCGTCGGCGGTGATCAGGAACGAGAGGACGTCGCCTTCCTCCTCCCAGCTGGCGCCGAGGACGTCGCGCTCGAAGCGGACGTGGTCGGTCTGGGTCGGGGTGAAGGCGGTGAAGTCGTGGCTGCCGACGAGGGCCGCAGCGCACGCATTCAGAGCCTGGCGGTCGACCCGGTGCGGCCACCAGAGCGCGTGGCCACGCTCGAAGGGGTTGGGGGAGGAGCGCGCCAGCAGGCGGTAGCGGTAGCTGCGGGCCCTGGCGTCGCGGCGGGCGTCGAACCCGTCGGTGGCCACAGCTGCGGCGGTGACGACGACGTCGTCGGGGCCGATGCCGTTGAGACGGCGGGACAGGTCCTCCGGCGGGTCCGCCGAGGTCTGGAAGCTCGCCACCTGTCCCCGGGCATGGACGCCGGTGTCGGTCCGCCCGGCCACGGTCAGGTCCACCGGCTCGCGCAGGACCGTCGCCAGCGCCGCCTCCACCTCCCCTTGAACGGTGCGCAGGCCGGGCTGCCTGGCCCAGCCGCGGAAGCCGGCGCCGTCGTATTCGATGTCGAGCCGCACGGTGGGCACGGCGGCAGTATCTCCGACACCCGACTCGTCGCGGCGCCCACCTAGAATCGGGACCGTGCGCATCCTCCTCACCAACGACGACGGCATCGCGGCCCCGGGGCTGCAGGCGGCCCGGCGGGCCCTGGTCGAGCTCGACGGCGTCGAGGTCGACGTCATCGCCCCCGACTCCAACCGCAGCGCGATCGGACGCGGCATCACCACTCGCTCCCCTCTTACCGTCGAGGAGGTCACCTTCGAAGACGGCCGGGTCGGCTACGCCACCGACGGCACCCCGGTCGACTGCGTCCGCTTCGCCGAGCTCGGCCTGGTCGGGGGGCGGCCGGACCTGATCGTCTCCGGGATCAACCACGGCGCCAACCTCGGCGACGACATCACTTACTCGGGGACGGTCGCGGCGGCGCTGGAGGGGATCATCCTCGGCATCCCGGCGATCGCGCTCTCCCAGCAGTCCTCCGCCGGCGGCCTCGGCTACGTCAGCGGCAAGTTCGACTTCGCCGTCGCCGCCGCCTTCACCGCTCAGCTCGTCGCCCGCCTGCGGGAGGTGTCGATGCCGGAGGCGACCCTGATCAACGTCAACTGCCCCTCCTGCGAGCCCAAGGGGATCGAGGTGACGAAGCTCGGAAAACGGATCTACAACGACGAGCTGAAGCTGGTCAAGGAGAGCGACGGGCGCCGGCACTACGAGATCTACGGCTGGCAGCCGGGCTACGAGGAGATCGAGGGGACCGACCTCAACGCTGTCGCGGAGGGAAGGATTGCTGTTACCCCGATTCACTTCGACCTCACCGACCACGGCGGCATCGAGCGCCTGCAGGGCTGGGGCTTCGAGGAGATGCTGGCGGCGACCGCCCCCGCCGCGTGAGCAAAGCGCCCGAGCAGCGTGCGGCGGAGCTGCGGGAGCTCCTCGCCCACCACAATCACCTCTACTACGTCCTCGACGACCCGGAGATCGGCGACGACGCCTACGACGCCCTGCTGAACGAGCTGCGGGCGCTGGAGGAGGAGCATCCGGAGCTGCGTACGCCCGATTCGCCGACGCAGCGGGTCGGGGCGCCGCCGCTGGGCCGCTTCGAGCAGGTCGAGCACCTGGAGCAGATGCTCTCCCTGGGCAACGCCCGCAACGAGGAGGAGCTGCGGGCCTGGGAGAACCGGATCGCCAACTACCTGAAGCGGATGGACATCACCGCTTCGCAGTTCAGCTATACGACCGAGCCGAAGATCGACGGCCTCGCCGTCACCCTCACCTATGAGGACGGGGTGCTGGTCCGCGGCGCCACCCGCGGCGACGGCCGCATCGGCGAGGACGTGACCCAGAACCTGCGCACGATCGGCTCGATCCCGCTGCGGATCAAGGGGAGGGTCCCGGAGCAGATCGAAGTGCGGGGCGAGGTCTATCTGCCGATACCCGCCTTCAAAGCGCTGAACGAGCGCCGGGCCGAGGCCGGCGAACCGACCTTCGCCAATCCCCGCAACTCCGCCGCCGGCTCGATCCGCCAGCTCGACCCCGCCCTGGCGGCCGAACGCCCGCTCTCGGCCTGGTTCTACGGGATCGGCGCGGTGCGCGGCCTCGACCTCCCGACCCACATGGCGGAGATCGAGTGGCTGCGCGAAGCCGGCTTCAAGGTCAACCCGGACACGGCGCACCACGAGGGTGTCGAGGGTGTCGTCAAGCGCTGTCACTGGTGGGAGGAGCGCCGCGACGAGCTCGACTACGAGATCGACGGCGTCGTCGTCAAGGTCGACGAGAAGGCGCTCTGGCGGGAGCTGGGCGTGGTCGGACGCGAGCCGCGCTGGGCGATCGCCTGGAAGTTCCCGCCGACGACGGCGACGACTAAATTGAACAAAGTCGTCTGGAACGTCGGCCGCACCGGGCACCTGGTCCCGTTCGCGATGCTGGAGGCGGTCCACGTCGGTGGCGTCACCGTCACCACTGCCACCCTCCATAACGAGGAGGACCTCGCCCGCAAGGACGTGCGCGAGGGCGACGAGGTGGTGGTGATGCGGGCCGGCGACGTGATCCCGCAGGTCGTCTCGCCGAAGCTGCCACGCAAGAACCCGAGGGTCCGCAAACCGAAGCCGCCGAAGAAGTGCCCCGCTTGCAAGACGCCGACGGTCAAGCCCGAGAACTCGGTTTTCACGATCTGCCCCAACCGGACCGGTTGCCCGGGGCAGTCGTTCCAGCAGGTCAAACACTTCGTCAGCAAGGGCGCGATGGACATCGAGGGACTGGGGGAAGAGCTGGCGCTGCGCTTCCTCCAAGAGGGGCTGATCGCCGACGTCGCCGGCATCTACGACCTCACCGAGACCCGGCTGGTCGAGCTCGAGCGCTTCGGCGAGACCTCCGCCCGCAACCTCGTCGCCTCGATCGAGGCTTCGCGGCAGCGGCCTTTCAAACGCGTCCTCTATGCACTTGGCCTGCCCGGGGTCGGTTCTGTCACCGCGGAGGCGCTGGCCGACCACTTCGGCTCGATCGATGCCCTGCACGCGGCCGATCCGGAGGCGATCGAGGAGGTCGAGGGGGTGGGGCCGATCATGGCCGTGCAGATCAACGAGTCGATCACCGACGAGGCCACCTGGGCATTGGTCGAGAAGCTGCGCGAGAAGGGGCTGCGGCTGGAGGCTGCCCCCTCTGAACGGCGGCAGCAGGGTGGGCCGCTGGAAGGCAAGACCGTCGTCCTCACCGGCACCCTGCCGGAGCTGACCCGCGACGAGGCCGCGGCGATGGTCAAGAGCGCGGGCGGCAAGGTGACCAGCTCGGTCTCGAAGAAAACCGACTACGTGGTCGCCGGTGAGAGCCCGGGATCGAAGCTCGCCAAAGCCGAGAAATTCGGCACCGAGATCCTCGACGAAGCCGGACTGCGGAAGCTGGTCGGTCAGTAACCCGCGACGGCCGCGGCGATCCGGTCCTGGTAGAGGTGGGCGGTCGTGGTGCTGCCGACGCCCGCCATCAGGATCGAGAAGGCCATCACCCGGCCGCTGCGGTTGAAGCAGTAGCCGGAGAGGTTGCTGACGCCGCTGATCGTCCCGGTCTTGGTCCGGCAGCGACCGTAGGCGGCGGTTCCCTCCATGCGGCTGGCGACGGTGCCCTCCTGGCCGGTCAAAGCAAGATCCTGGATGAACTCCTCGCCCGCCGCCTCCTCCTGCATCCCCAGCAGCAGGTCGATCACCTCGCGCGGGCTGGCGCGGTTGGAGCGCGTCAGCCCGGAGCCGTCGACCGCCTGGACGACGGAGCCGTGGGAGCGGGCGAAGCTCTCGACCACAGTCGCTCCCGCGGCGGTGGTGCCGGCGCCGCCGAAGCGAGCCCCGAGCAGCTTGATCAGCATCTCGGCGAAGTAGTTGTTCGAGTAGACATCGGTGAGGTTGACGAGCCGGTCGAGGGCGGGCGACTGGACGAGTGCCACCCGCTCGGCGTTCGGCGGCGTCGGCCGCAGGGCGAACTGCGGCGGCAGGCCGATGCCGGCCCCCTGCAGCGAGCGGACCAGCTTCGTTGCCGCCAGCTTCGCCGGGTCGGAGGAGAAGCCGCTGGCGCTGGTCGAGCCGGCGAAGCCCGAGTTGAAGGCGAGGCCGGAGAGCGGGCCGATGTAGGGGCTGGTCGCGTAGCCGGAGTCGGCGACGCCGCGGCGGCGGTCGAAGATCGTGTCGTCGGCATAGAGGCGGCCGGTGATCGATCTGATCCCCGCCGCCTTGACCTGCGGCGTCAGCGCGAAGAGGTTGGTGCCGAGCCCGCCGAAGTAGCCGTTGTAGAAGCTCGGCGTTCCCAGGGCAGGGTCGCCGCCGCCCTGCAGGTAGAGGCTGCCGTGGAGGACGCCCTTGGCGTCGACCGGGCCGTCGCGGAAGACTTTGGTCGGGATCCGAAACTCCGGGCCGAGCTTCGCCAGCGCGGCCGCGGTCGTGAACAGCTTCATGTTTGAGGCGAGCGGCCGCGGGCGCCCCGGGGCCTTGGCGCAGAGCACCTGCTCTGACTCCGCGTCGACGACGAGGAGCCCGCTCGCCCCGCCGCCTCCCTGGCTCAGCCAGGCGCGCATCCGGTCGCAGCCGGGGCTCGCCTGGGCGGCCGAGGCCACCAGCAGGAGGGCCGCAACGGCGGCTGCAAGCAGGGTGACGACGCGTCTCACTGGGTTTCCAAACACGAGAAATGTGGAAGGTAGCGGGCATGCCCGACCGCTTCCCCTGGAATACTTGATGTTCCCATGGGAAAAGTCGTAGACATCGAGTCCAAGACTGGCCGTCGGGGCCGACGTAAAAAGCCCTCGAAGACGGCTCTGGTCCTCGGTGGAGGCGGCTTTACCGGCGGTGTCTACGAGATCGGCGCCCTCCGCGCCCTCGACCTGCTCGCGGTCAACAGCACGGTCAACAACTTCGACGTCTACGTCGGCACCAGCGCCGGCTCCTTCGTCGCCTCGATGCTGGCCAACGGTGTCAGCCCCGAGGAAATGATGCAGGTGATCAACACCCAGGAGGAGACCGAGCTCGAGGATTTGCAGCTCGACAAGGTGCTGAAGCTGAACTACCTCGGCTTCCTGCAGAAGACGATAGCCCTGCCGCTGCGCAGCGTCGAGCTTGCCCGCTCGATCATCCGCTTCCGCGAGGTCTCGGCGATCGATTTCGGGGTGGCGATGGCGGAGAACCTGCCGAGCGGCCTCTATTCCGGACGCGGTGTCAACGATTACGTCGCCGAGGCGCTCGGCGACGGCGGCAGGACCAACGACTTCCGGCTGCTTGATCCCGAGCTCTACCTGACCGCGACCGACCTCGACACCTGCGAGCGGATCGTCTTCGGCGAGGAGGGCTGGACCGACGTGCCGATCTCCAAAGCGGTGGAGTGCTCGACCGCGTTGCCGATCGTCTACAAGCCGGTCGACCTCAAGGGCCGGCAGTTCGTCGACGGCGGCATCCGCTCGACCACCAACGTCGACATCGCGGTCGAAAAGGGAGCGAAGTTCATCGTCGTCGTAAACCCGCTCGTTCCCTACGTCAACGACTTCGAGAAGACGATCCCGACGATGCTGGGGACGCGCGTGCGCCGGGTCTCCGACATGGGCCTGCCGGCGATCGCCAACCAGACCTTCCGCCTGATCGCCCATGCCCGCCTGCACCAGGCGGTCGAGCAGTGGCAGGAGAAATATCCGGGCGTCGACATCATCCTGGTCGAGCCCGACCCCGACGACGAGTTGATGTTCGGCACCCCGATCATGGACTACTCCCGCCGCCTGCAGATCGCCCGCCACGGCTTCGAATCGGTCACCGCCGCCCTCGCCCGCGACTACGACAACTTCCACGAGATCGCCGAACGCCACGGCCTGGAAATCTCCGAGAAACGTGTGCGGAAAGTGGTCGAGAAAGCTTCCGAGGAAGAGCCCGGCCCGACCTCGGCCTGGAAGCGGGTCTTGGAGCAGACCACCTCGGTCCTGCTCCGCCAGTCCGGCGAAGCTTCTTAAGACCTCTCAGCCCGCAGGCAGTTTCTGCCTAGCCCCAAGACTGTGGTGGAGGAGTCGGGTGACCCCCTGAACGTTTTGCGCATGAGGAGGGGAGCTCCTTCGGGCGCCAGCTAAAGCCGTATTGACGACGAAGTGCGAGTGAAGGGGGTCACCCGACTCCTGTACCGGACCAGCTTCTGTCTAGACAGAGCTAAGCCGCGTACAACTGCTCGATCGCGCCCTCGTGCTTCTGGGCGACGACGGCGCGCTTGACCTTCAGGGTCGGCGTCAGCTCGCCGGACTCCTGCGAAAGGTCCTGAAGGAGGATGGCGATCTTCTTCACCTGCTCGACCCGGGCGTAGTTCTGGTTGATCTTCTCGACGTGGGCCTCGATCGAGGCCTTGATGTCGGCGTCCTGGGCCAGATGGACCGGGTCCTCGGGGAGATCGTGCTCCTGGGCGTGTTTGACCGCCTCTTCGGGGTCGAGGGTGACCAGCGCCACCAGGTAGGGGCGGCGGTCGCCGACGACGACGCACTGGGAGACGAGCGGATGCTGCTTGATGTCGGCCTCGAGGTTGGCAGGGGTGATGTTCTTGCCGCCGGCGGTGATGATGATGTCCTTTTTACGGCCGGTGATCTTGATGAAGCCGTCGGAGTCGATCTCGCCGAGGTCGCCGGTGTGGAGCCAGCCGTCGACAATCGTCTCCGCGGTCGCCTCCGGGTTTTTGTGGTAGCCCTGGAAGACGTTCGGGCCTTTGACGAGGATCTCGCCGTCGTCGGCGATTTTCACCTCGCAACCGGGGAACGGTTTGCCGATCGTCCCGACCTTGAAGTCCTCGGGGGTGGAGATCGTCGCCGCGGTCGAGGTCTCGGTCATCCCCCAGCCCTCGAGCACGAGGACGCCGGCGGCGTCGAAGAAACTGAGGATCTCGGGATTGATCGGAGCGGCGCCGGAGACGGCGAGGCGAATGTTGCCGCCGAAGAGGCCGCGGATTTTCGACAGCACTTTTTTGTCAGCGAAGGCGTACTGGCGCTGCAGGAGGAAGCCGGGCTTGCGGCCGGCGCGTTCGGTATCCCGCATCTTCTTGCCGACCTTGATCGCCCAGTCGAAGATCGCCTTTTTGAGGCCGCCCTCTTTCTCCATCGCGCTGGTGGCGGCGGTGTAGATCTTCTCGAAGATCCGCGGCACCGAGGGGAAGTAGGACGGTTTCAGTTCGGCCAGGTTCGGCAGGATCTTCAGCGGGTCCCGCTCCCAGTAGGCGATCGCCGTGCCGAGGTCGTAGCTGCCGAGCTGGATCAGCAGCGCGAAGGAGTGGGCCAGCGGCAGGTAGAGGTAGGTGAGGTCGCCCTCTTCGATGACGCTGGTCTGGTTGACCATGTCGAGCATCGCCCGGTAGTTGCCGTGGCTGATGACGCAGCCCTTCGGCGGTCCGGTCGTACCCGAGGTGTAGATGAAGGTGCAGATGTCCTCCGGGGTGACGGCCTCGTACAGCGTCTTCCAGGTCGCGTCGTCTCCACCGCCACCTTTGGCCGCGAGCTCGTCCATCGAGAGGGTGCCCTCAGCGCTGCCGCTCATCATCACGATCTGCTCGAGTTGCGGCAGCTGGTCGCGGACCGCCTGCACCTTCTCCAGCTGTTCGGCGTCCTCGACGACGACGACCTTGGAGTCGGAGTTCTCGAGGACGTAGCGGCACTCCTCGGGGGAGTTGGTCTGGTAGATCGGGACCACCGTGGCGCCGATCGAGAGCGCGGCGAAGTCGAAGTAGGTCCACTCCGGCCGGGTGTTGCCGAGGATCGCGACGCGGTCGCCTTTCTCGACTCCCAGCGTGACCAGGCCGAAAGCGAGTGGCCGGACGATCTCACCGACCTCGGTGAAGGTGTTGCCGACCCACTGGTCGCCCTCCTTGTAGCGGGCGGCGGGCGCGGACCGTATCGCTCCGCTGCCTTCGGCAGCAGGTCAGCGATCGTCTTCGAGTTGGTCCCTCTCCCGCGACATCTGCCGGGGGAGTCTAGTTCAGTGGCGCGTTGGGGCGAGGCTTGACTCCCCCGGGAGGAATCGATGCTGCGCAGGGAGCTCTCGAACAGCGTCTTGTCGATCCGGCCGTGGAAGATCGGAACGCCCATCTCGACGCATTTCCCGATCACCTCCTGTCGCTCCATCTGCATCTGGTCGGCGAGCTCGGACGGGCGTCAGGTGATTGGCCATGGATGACCTCCCAGGTCGTTGAAATCGGGTAGGCGATATTTACCCCGAGCCGGACGTGTCAACCGTTGCCGCGCGCCGGACCCGGCGTCAAGCGCGATAATGGCGGGCCAGTGTCCTCTGAAGCCGCTGTAAAGCCGCTGCCCCGGCGGGGCAGGCTCGGGGTCATCGCGCTGCTCGGCGCTTGCCCTGATCGTGCTCGGCTACACGATCGTCACGATCTCGACCCAGGAGGCGGGCGGCGACGGTCGTCCACCTCGACGGCATCGCCGACGCCCAGCGAACTCTTCGGCGGCATGCCGCAGGAAGGCGACCGGCTCGGCTCCTCGGATGCGCCGGTGACGATCCAGGTCTTCAACGACCTGCAGTGCGCGGCTGCCGCAAGGACTTCCTCTCACGATCCCCGCCTGGTCGAAGACTACGCCCGGCCGGGTGACGTGAAGCTGCTCTACCGCCACTACTCGATCGCTCAAGCCCGCAGCGAGCTCGGCTTCTACGGCGCCGAAGCCGCCGCCCAACAGGGTACGGCTGGCAGTACACCTACCTCTTCTTCCGCAACCAGGGCGAGGCCGAGCGCTTCGGGATCGATCAGGACTACCTGGACTCGATCGCCGGCGGCGATCGAGGAGCTGAACGTGCGGGAATGGCAGGAAGACCTCGAAGAGCAGGGGGCTCCGGCGGGGCGATCGAGCGAGCGCCTGGAAGGCCATGAGAGCTCGGCCGCGAGCTGGCGATCCGCACCGGCCAGGCGATGATCGTCAGCGGCCCCGGCGGAACCCGCACCCTGCAGGAAGGCCAAGCAATT